>NZ_FOFI01000001.1 GCF_900110605.1 Epilithonimonas lactis | reverse complement strand
GTTGAAAAGAAATCAAAAAAGAGAACCGAGTTTAGGCATAATGGACAGTCAGAGTGTAAGATGGGGAAACAACCGCTCATTAAATGGTTTTGACGGGAATAAAAAAGTAAAAGGAATTAAAAGACATGTGGTGGTTGATAAAAACGGATTTTTATTAGCAATAATGGTTACTGTAGCCAATGTTCATGACAGTAAAGCTGTTGATTTTCTCATGAGAACTTTGGCATATTTCTTAAGTCCTGTGAAGATTATTCTTGCTGATGGAGGTTACAGAGGAGAAATCATAGAACAGGTGAAAAATAAGTTTGGTTATCTAATCAATGTGGTGATGAGAAATGATGAAAAGAAAACAGATTTTAAGCCCATTTCTAAAAGATGGATTATTGAACGGACATTTTCCTGGTTTGATAACGACAGCAGATTATACAGGAATTACGAATTACTAATGGAAAATTCTGAAAATATGGTAAAATTATCCGCCATAAAAAATTTATTGAATAAAATTTAAACAGGCTCTTAATGTTTTCCAAAGGTCACTATCCAATGTTGTCAAATTTTGGATAGCCCCATTACTACTTGTTAAAACACTATGTTTTGTTTGGAATAAAATGGTTGTTCCATCTGCTTTATCGATATGTACGTCATCTTTCACTTCAAAACCGACTTTCTGTCCGTGTCGGAGTTCAAGAGCTAATAACATAAAATAATAGAATTGATAATCAAATCCTATTGCTTGTGCTCCAGCCGTATGTTGTTCCTGTATGGATTTTGTTTCGTCCATATTAATCTATTTATATCCTTAAACTATTTCAAACTCTTATACCAATAGAAAAATGCTTCCGGATTGGTCTTTTTTAACTTGTTCAATTTGTTGTACGTCTGGTCTTCAATCAGCCAATCCTTAATCTCCAATGGATTTTTAAACCGTTCTATTTCCTGATTTTCTTTATTCAGTAATGAAGTCAGATAGGCAACTTTAGATGAAGCTGTTATGGCTTCTTCGATTGAAAAACGGTCAATAATGAAATTCGTGAAGTTCTTAATACCCAACTGCAAGTGTTTGAACTCATCAGACTTCATATCTCTTTCTGCTAAGGTATAACAAGCATTCCAAGTGTCTTTCAATACCTCGCCAGCATCAATACTTAACTTTCGATAGCCGATTTCCTCCTGTACCACTCTCGAATAACTTTCTTTTACTACGTTAAGGTCTGATATTTGGTCAAACAAAAAACCAATATCATATAACTGTTTAATGATTTCGACAGGACGATTTTTTGAGTATAATATGCCTGTGGTTTTTGGAGCAAATGCAGTAAGCTTATCTCCTAAAATAGCCTCAAACGTTGGCAGTACAACCGTAGTATCTTTGCCCGATGTTGCCAACCAACTGTGATTTATCAGATATTCTTTTGTTTCAGGGTATGGATTGGGAGTGTATAATAAATCTAATAGTATCGGTTCTTCATGACCATCTACCACACTTTTGTAAAACATCTTGAAATGTCCAATGGGTGCGTCAGGCGTATGTTTTCGGTCGTTATCATCTTCCCAACGGATAAACATTTCCAATTGGCTTATCTTCGCTAAAATCTCCTTGATTTTATCCTCTGATTCTTCTGTAATGATGTCAATATCTATCGAAAACCTCTTAGGCGTTTCCGTTGCTAAAAGCAGAGCCGTTCCGCCTTTAAACACAAAATTTAGATTATTCAATTGCAATTGCTCCAAAAGTGTTAAAGCATATATTACTTTTTCAATCAGTTTTGGGTCAATGCGTTTCCCCAACTTATTTCGTAAGTCGGTGATCCATTCAATAATATATGACTTTGTGTCTATCATAATTTATATATCATTGGCATAAATAAATTTATTTTGCCAAACTTATATTTATCAGTTCGTCAATTTCTTCCTCTCTGTTTCTTCGGACAGCGTACCTACGCATCTTTAACTCATTTAAAGTATATTTCTCCATTACACTCCGCATAATAAATTCCTTTTCATTTTGCTGTGCTGAAAAAAGTGATGTGTCAATCAACATATCCACCAATAACTTTTCCAATGCAGGAATAATAATTTTGTCTTTTTCTATCAAAGGAGGTTCTGAAACCATATTCTTCACAATAAGGACTTCATCTTGGTTGTGAATGTAGCGGTCAAATATTTCCTCATCAGGATTAAAGAAAACGCTTTTAATAGTGTCCGTTAAAAACGTGAATACAGATTCGGAAGCATCTTTTTCAACTTCCACGACGGTATAATGCTTAAAAGGTTGATGACGCATAAAATCATTCAACCACACGGTATCCCAAACACAAAAACTGATATAGGGAAATTCCCGCTTGACCTTATTGAATATTCTTTTTAGCGTGGTTGAAATATTGGGCTGAAAAGGCTTTTGTCCATCAAGTTCATAAATCCCTCTGGAGGGAGCATTTATAACCCCTTCTTTTTTCAGCTTGGACAGATACATATTAATGGTGTTGTCAGACCAAGTAGGGAAATCCTTTTTTATTGATTCCACAAGCTTCTGCTTGGAAAGTCTTTCACTTTCCTTAAAATAGCGACCGATATGTTTTTCTAACGTTTCTGCCAAAACAGTTTTTTATGGTAAATGTAACACTAATTTATATAAGTTCGGCATAAAAAATATATTTTATCAAAGTTATATTTTAATTAGGTTTTGTTTTTCAAGGTTTTAAGTCTGGATTTTGCTGTAAATTAACGTCTAAAATAAGATGTTATGAAAAAGGGTAAAACGCCAGAACAGAACCTTGAGGATATAAACAAGTTTTATGAACAGATGGAGAAAGAAAAAGAAGACCGTCTGATAGACCTTATTGTGGAGATAATTGTGGATGCAACGCTAAGGGAATATTATGGGCAGATTGATGCCAGAGATAACCCGACATCTGGTAAAGAAAGAGATGAATAATTCTTAAAATTCACTCCAAAAGAAAAACAGAAAAAAAAGAAAGCCATTCTGCCAACGGATATAAGATAACGAAGCACTATAAGTCCCGAAGGGTGGCGAAGCCATTATGCGTGCTTCGTTATCTTTGCTTCCCTTTTTGTTTGTTTTTGACACCTCTATAAATCTTTGTCCATATATTCTTCCAAAGAAGATTTCAATTGGTCTAAAAATGACGTTCGGGAGCCGGCTCGATATTTCATTCGATGAAAAGAATTGTGTAAATCCCCTAAGGTAATCTGAAACAGTCTTTCTAAAGCCAAACTGACTTTTCGTATTCCTATTTTACCGTAGGAAAGTGAGCCATTCGCATACAGCGCATAAATCAGCTCTATTAAGGCATTTTTGGTATCCGTCCAAAGGATACCGTCAGATGAGATACTGTTTGTAGAAAGAGAGCCTGCTATTTCATCATTGTTGATTTTTTGGAGTATGTAGGTATAGAGTAGCTCATTTGCTATTATCCGAGCCACTTTGTTATCATAGTAGGTTGAAAACAACGGGTCAATTTCAAAGACAAAACTATTTAGCCCATCGTGGAAATTGATGTTGCCCAATCTAAAGTAGGTTTCATCACGGTCGGTTCTTCCTGAACGATAATATCTGTAAAAATCTGAATTGTAGATATGCTCCCTGTATTCCTGTTTTAATTCCTGCAATTGTTCTGAAAAATAACTGGCATACATCTTTCCTCCGTCAACGGGACAAGCGGTCTGTATTCGAAATATCTTATTGTGGTAAATGAGTTTGGAGAGGATATATGGCTTAATGTTGCGAAAAAAATTGATTTCCTCCCATTGGTTTTTAAAGCCCTGTTTCGTAACATCCTCTCTTATAGACCATAAATATTCTTTCAGGTATATGGTCATTTGGTATGCTTCATCAATCTCATTGGGGGAAGTGAGCGAAATAGCTTTTTCTTTTCGATGTATCTCCGAGATAATATGATTTAATGATGATGCCATTCAGATTAGTTTTTTTATTGCTTATTAAACAGAAATATCTAAAGGTCATTCATCGGAATAACCTTTAGATTTCTTTAATTTATATGATTTGTACAGAATATATTTCTTACTTTCCCTGCTCCACACGCTTTAGTGCTTCATTGTCTTTGGTGTCAAATTTGAAATTCTGAAAGTCTTTATCTGTCGGTATTTCCAATTCAAAGCTTTTCACTTCTGCAATCTCAATTTTTAGGTCTTTCCCTGTAAAATCCAAAACGTGTCCGCCTTGTGATTTGTCCGATGAAAGAAAATGAAAATGAAAACCTTTACTGTTGATACCGTTAAGATATTCGGGCAGATGATAACCGATTAATGTGCCTTGTGTATTTGAAAATTCAAAAAACTTTTGGGTGTTAAAAATTGAAGTAATAACGGGAAATGGCTCATCCTTTATAGGGGGAAACGCCCTTGTTTTTATATGGTCGAACTTTCCTGTTATTTTAATAGCATACATCGCATTTTTATTTTTCAGTTCTTTGCTTATCTGCTCCCAAAGGGCTTTTTCTCCAATGGGATTTTCAATAGTGATTACGGTATCGGCTTTAAAGAATGTGGTAAACAACATTGACGTTTTAAAGTTATCGTCCGGTTCAACGGTTTCGCCTGTGGCTTTGGTCTGATATACTTTCCCGTCCAACATCGTCAATTCGCCATCCAGCATATCGGGAGCTCCCAAACCGAAATCTCCTTTAAATTTCAGTTCTTTCAATGGCAAAGTCCCTTTGTACAGACCGCCTACAAAAGCATCTGCCACACCGTATTGATATAGTTTGTTGTATTGTTGCTTATGGTTCATTTCCAATTCTTTTTTATCTGTGATGATTACTTTGTTTTTCAGCATTTGGGGCATATAGATTTTTTGCGTGGCAGGATTATAAAAAATATCTGCTATGCTTTCTTCGGTCAGCAACATTTCAGCTTGCTGATTTTTTAAATCGTAAATCCACAATTTGCCATAACCTTTGGTGGGAAATGTTACCCAATCCGAAATCAATAAATGGGTATCATCTATCCATTCGATGCCATCAAAAAAGCCATTGGAAATATTAGGCAATTGCCGAAAATCTTCGTTGCCTGTTTTGATGTAAACCGAACCCTCGCCCAGCATTTTCCCATTGGTGCAAACCGCAATCTGGTTGGTGCTTTTATTGAACGAAATGCCGTTTACGGCAGAGATATTTCCAATGATTTCAAACGACTTTGTTCGGGTATTCACTTTGTAAATATTGCCCGAATAGGTGTCCGTAATACCGATAAATCCATTTTCCAAACGGCAAATATCATTCAGTACGGTAGCCTGTGGAATAACGAGTTCAAAAACTGTTTTTCGGGTACTGATGTCAAAGCCTACTACACGTTCCAAGTCTGCTACGTATAAGATGCCGTTTTCAATCGTCATCCCTTTGGGAGCGTGTAATACGCCTTTGGTCGGGGCAAACTTCAATTCTATCAGCTTACCGTCTGGAGAAATTTCGCTGATAAATCCGTCACTATCCCTGCTACTGAAATCCTGTCCCTGATTGGAAACAAAAAAACGCTTGCCGTCTGATGTTACGCTTTCAGGCGTTGCAAAGCCGTTGATAATTTGTTGCGAAAAGCTGCTTAATCCGATGCAGATAAAGACTACCGTTAATATATTCCTTACTTTCATTGCCTTAAAATTTGATGACTACTTTACCGAAAACCTTTCCCGATTTCAATTTTTGAAATGCTTCCTGTGTTTGCTCTATGCTATAAACACTATCAATGGCAGGTTTAAGGTTATTCTTTTCAATGGCATTTACCAAATCGCCCAATTCCTGTGCATTGCCTACGGAATAACCCTGCAAGCGGATATAGTTCATAATGAGCGGAAACACGTCAAAAGATAGTCTGCTACCGGACATAAAACCGACCAAACCCACAAAACCGTGTTCTTTTACGGATAGGATGCTTTGCTCAATGGTTTCCTGTCCTGCCACATCCAGCGTTATATCTACGCCTATGCCGTTGTTCAGCCGTTTTGCTTCATTGCTCCATTCGGGAAAGTCTCTATAATTGATAACTTCGTCTGCACCCAAGTCTTTCAGTTTTTGCTCTTTCTCCCTGCTACCTGTGGTTGCAATTACTTTCAGACCCGAAATCTTTGCGATTTGCAGGGCGGACAAAGAAACGCCACCGCTTCCCTGTACCAAAATCGTCTGTCCTGCCTTGATGCCTGCCTGCATAAGCATTGCCCAAGCTGTCAGACCTGCAACCGAAAGTGATGTGGCTTCTTCATCGGTAAGGTTTTGAGGGGAACGGACAAGCGTATTTTCCGGCTGTAGGGTAAACTCCGCCAAAGTTCCCGAAGTTTGCAGACCTGTCCTTAGCGCATTGTGATAAGGCGTTGTCTTTCCTGCTTCCCAACTCCTGATGAACGGTATCAATACACGGTCGCCTTTTTTCCACCGTGTTACGTTTTTTCCTACCTTTTCTATTATACCAACTCCCTCTGAAACAGGAATGAACGGAAGCGGGATATTTAACCCTGCCGTATTTTCTACTGCAATAAGGTCAAGGTATTGCAATGAAACGGCTGTGGTTCTTACCAATACTTGGTTTTCTCCAACTTCGGGCGTTGGCACTTCGGCTAATTTCAGATTTTCTATACCGTAGTTCTCTAATTGTATTGCTTGCATAATCTTTTGAATGGAATTTGAAATTAATAACGTTGTCCTCCGATAGTCAATCCGCCGTCTACCAAAATACTTTCTCCTGTAACAAAGGATGCTGACGGACTACTCAACCAGACCACCAATTCGGCAACTTCTTCAGGGTTTCCAAAACGACCCATTGGAGCGTGCTTTTTTGTTGGTTCTTTTAGTCTATCAGCTTCTTCTTTAGGAAAAGGATAAAAACGGTCAAACATAGGGGTTTGAATATAGCCAGGCTGAATGCTGTTTACCCTTATTCCGGCTTCTGCAGCTTCAACAGCCAAAACACGAACCAATCCGTCCACAGCGGCTTTACTTGCTGAATACACTCCTGAACCTCCAAAAGCCCCTCTTGAAAGCCAAGATGAAGTGTTTACGATTGTACCGCCTGTGCCTTGTTTTTTGAATTGTTCAATTTCGTATTTGCAAGATAGCCAAGTACCTTTCAGATTAATACCAACAACAGTATCAAATTCGTCTTCATTTGTTTCGTCAATCGGTGCAAAATGCCCCTCAATACCAGCGTTATTAAAAGCAATATCAAGTCTGCCAAAAATGCGAATAGTTTCTGCGATAAGATGTTTCACTTCCTCGCTTTTGGAAACATCGGTTTTTACAAAATGAATATCAGAACTTATTTTTTGCAATTCTGCAAGAGCTTCTTTGCCAATCTCTGACCTCCTGCCTCCTATGACAACTTTTGTCCCTCTTTGTAAAAATAGCTTTGCAGATGCCAACCCAATCCCAGTAGTACCACCAGTGATTAGAGCAACTTTTCCTTTTAAATTTTCCTGAACCATAATTCTTAATTTTTATTACGGTACAAAGTTCGCTCCGATGCTTTTTAAAAAGTTATGCAAATCAAACAAATGGTTATGAGATAAGTATAGACAATCAGAACTCTTGCACTGTTATAAAGAATTTAAAAAATCCAAATAAGGAGATACACTTTTCTCAATCCATTCCTCTGTGCTGTTCAGCTCAATTCCATAATAGGCAAAGAACGGTTTGTAATCGGCTTTTACATACTCAAAAGTCAGTTCAAAAGGTCGGGTCAGTTCAGCCATAGTATATTTGTATTTCCCCGTTGTGTTATACTCGTGGTCATCTATTCCAACAGACATCGCCAAAGCGATTTTCTTGCCCGAAACCTTATAACCGCTCTTACTTCCATACGCCCACCCATAGGTAAGCACATCATCCAGCCATTTCTTTAAGAATGGCGGGCAATTGAACCAATAAAAAGGAAACTGAAATACAATTTTATCGTATTGCTCTATCAGTTTTTGTTCTGCCAATACATCAATTTGATCATCGGGATAAACCTTGTGCAATTGATGAACATCATATTTATCGGGATGCTTGCTTAATTCTTCAATCCACCTCTTATTAATTACCGAACGCTCTATATCGGGGTGAACAATGATTATCAATGTTTTCATATTGTAATGATTTTCAACTATCTGTTTTTTTAATAAAAGTCGGATGTATCCATATTTGCATACACCACATTTTTATACAATGTACCCAAATCATTATGATTGGGGCGGAAATACTCCTGTGTAAAGACCAATCCAATGATATTTTCTTTGGGATCTGCCCAGTAGTGTGTACTGAAAGCTCCACTCCAAGAAAAAGTACCGATACTTGGGGATTTAGAAAATTTGTTTTCTTCAGTAACCAATTCAAAACCTAATCCGAAACGGAAATCGGGGTCGCCTTTTAAAATTACTTGATTTGAAAGTTGGTTGGTAGTCATCAGTTCAACGGTTTTTGCACCTAAAATCCGTTTTCCATTGTAAGTGCCTTTGTTCAACAGCATCTGTAAGAATTTTGCATAGTCGGCAGTCGTAGAAGACAAACCTGCTCCACCAGACAAGTATATTCCGTCTTCCAGTGGATAATCAGGGCTACTATTTTCATAAATCGTATGATTAACTTTTGCAAAATCTTTATCCGTTTTCTCCGAGACGGAAACCAAACGGTCAGCCTTATCCTGTGGGATTTTAAACTGTGTATCGGTCATCTGTAACGGTTCAAATATGTAAGTTTGGAAAAATTTGTCTAATGGAACTCCGCTGACAACTTCTACCAAATACCCTAAAACGTCTGTATTCAGACCGTAAGTGAAAGCTGTATTAGGGTGGTGTCGCAATGGCTGTTTGGCAAGCAATTCCATTTTTTCTTTCAACGTACCTTTGCTTCCAATACCCGTTACCGCTCCTACCTTGGCGTATATTGCCTGCATTCTTGTATCATCGGAAATTAGCGGATAATCAATACCCGAAGTATGGCGTAACAAATCTCTAATAGTAACTTCCCTTTGTGCAGGAACAGTTGTATAACTGCTGTCGGCAGGATTAAATTTGTCAAGCACCTGCGGATTTTTGAATTGAGGAATATATTTTGAAATCGGGTCGTCCAACAGGATTTTTCCTTTTTCGTAAAGCATCATAACCGCTATGCTCGTTATCGCTTTGGTCTGAGAAGCAATGCGAAAAATGTTATCGGTTTTTAAAGGTTGTTTTGTGCTAACATCGGCATAGCCAAAGGCTTTGTTATAAATCACTTCGCTGTCTTTGAGCAATAATACATTCACTCCCGAAACTTCTTTTGCGTTTACCAATCGGGCAGATAAATCATCAATACTCTTTTCAAGTTTAGTATTTTGTGCGAGGCTGTTTAACGCTATTACGCAAGCTATAGTTGATAAGATTTGTTTTAACATTTTTTATTTGATTTTAAAATTACACCACAAAATTACATAGGCTACATTCGATTTCGTGCCTTTGCAACCTATTGTATGGTACTAACAAAAATGTAAGTATTGATTTGGATGTTTCCTGGTGTATGTTTTAATTTGTTTATTTCATTTCCTCGTTCAATCGGTAGCTGTCTTCCATAAAATGGTATTTTACGATTTTACCGTTGCGGATTTTAAAAATATTGACAAATTGAGCATTAAATACTTTATTGTATTTTAGAATAACCGATGATAATTGACCGACTGCTACTGCATTTTCGCCATTTATGGCGATATACTCCACATCAAATTTTAAGGATTTGATGTTTTGATATAAAACTTTGAAATAATCCTCAACTTCTTTTTTGGTTTGTCGTTTTCCAGTCCACGGAAACTTTTCTTTATTTCCTGGCAAATCAAAATCTACCATATCGGCAAACAAATCTGCTAAACTTCCCTGTTTTTTACCCGATTGAATTTCGTAAAATTCATCAACAACTTTTTTGGTTTCGGCTTCAATTGTTTTATGCTCTATTTCTATTAAATTTTTGTTTTCACTTTTCAACAAATCCACAACTTCTTTATCCTGTCCTGCGTGGTCTGGGTCAACGTAGCAATACATTCTTTTAATACGGTTTCCCTCAAATTCAAAGACCGTGCAAAATTTTCCAAATGAAATCTCATTGTCGGGAAAAACCGCTCCTGTGTGGATTGCACCTATCTCTACGCCCTCCACTACAATAGTGTTATCGGTTACGATAAAGTTGAATTTGTCCAACTCAAAAGTCAAGTTATTGAACAGATTTCGCACCTGTTGTCCGAATTTCTTAACTCCCAATTTTCCCTCCACAAAACCAAATTTCGGATAGAAAATTTTCACATCTTCCGTAAAAAGGTCAAAATAACTGTCGTCATTAAAATCTCCGCTATTGATTTTCTCGTAATAAGATTTTGCAACCCGAAGTTGCTCGTTTTGCTCTGAATTATTTGTCATAATTTTTTCTTTATTGTTGCTTATTTTTTGTGCAAAGACTTCTCCGCTTGTCATCAAGATCGCAAAAGCTAAAATCGTTCTTGCTTGTTTTCTCATATTGTTTTTGTATTTAATTTATTTTAAACCAATCGTTCCAAAATAGAACAAAAAAAATTTTTACCGTTTTATTTGTTCCGTCAAAAAGTCCACCATTTCCAATACTTCCTGCTTATTTTGGTTCAAAATATAATGGCTCCAATAACTACTGAACGAAGCGAGAATATATCGGGCAATCACTAAGGCAGAAGTTTGGCTTTTAATATCTCCGTCTTTTTTTGCTTGTGCAATCAGGTTTTCCAAAATGGATTGCAAGGCATTTCCGCTTTTTTGGAGGAGGTTTTTCACTTCCTTGTCCGCAGGAGCAACCTCAAAAATGGTGTTCACAATCAGACACGCCTTGTCATCTGCCAAAGTCTGATTAACTACATCTCGGATAACGTATTCCAATGCTTCAATGGCTTTTCCCTTTACTTTTGAGGCTTCCAAATATTGCCTTTCTTTGAAAGAAGCGTAATTGGATAGGCATTTCAGAAACAAATCGTGTTTGTTGCCGTAAGTATCGTAAATACTACTTCTGTTCAAATTCATCGTAGCGACTATATCGTGCATAGAAGTAGCATTGTATCCCTTTTTCCAAAAAAGGTTACGCACAGTTTCTAATTTTTCGTTATAGTCAAACTCTTTATTTCTCGGCATATCGGATGCAAAGATATAATATTAAACCGAATGTTCCAAAATAGATTTATGTTTTCTGCATATTATCTGTATTGAAATTTTACAGTGTTAATCCACATACGCAACTGTCCATTTTGTATCTTTGCAACAAATTGTATAGTACTAACAAAAATGTAAGTATGAGTAAAGTAAAAGAGAGTTCTGTCAACTATGAGAACAGGCAACAGTTAGGTTCAGAATGTTCTCAAATTTATGCTACGAACCTTATTGGCGGACAATGGACATTGGCTATCTGTTGCCATTTGGCAAAGGGAAAACTACGTTTTGGTGAACTGAAAAAACGTATCCCTAATATAACCGAACGTATGCTAACGTTACAGCTCCGAAAAATGGAAGAAAATAAATTGATAACCCGAACAGTTTATGCGGAAGTTCCGCCACGTGTGGAATACGAACTAACCAAAAGTGCAATTCAACTTATACCGATATTGGAACAGTTGGAAGTATGGGGAGAGAAACATAAGAAGATGATTTAAAGTTTGCTGCATTACAGGAACTTTATCCAAGTTCTTGTAATGCTTCAATCAGTCTTTTTGTGTGGTCTTTTGCCCTGTTCTTTACTTCTTCCTCTGTATAACCTGCAACCAAAGAAGTTCCGTGAAAATAAATCGGGTCGATATAATTCATCTGTGTATGGTAAGCGGTCTGTTCCAAATGTTTGCAAAATTCATATACTCTGAAATGCTGAAAGCCCAATGTTTTATAACTGCTTTCCGATGAACCCACGGTAAAACTCGGTACAAAATTTTTGTCTTTCAACTTGTCGCCTTTCGAGCCGTAAGCAAACTGATGTAAAAACACTTCGTCAAACCAATGTTTCAAAATGGCAGGCATACTATACCAATAAAAGGGATATTGGAAAACGATTGTCTGATGTCGCAATAACGCTTCCTGTTCAGCTTCCACATCGATTTTATAATCGGGATAGAGGTCGTGAATGTTTCGGATTTCCAATTCCAAATCACTTTTTTGTAGTTCTTCAATAATCGTTTTGTTAGCAAAAGACTTATCGAAATTCGGGTGTGCTAAAATAACTAATACCATACTATAATAATTTTAGTTGCAAAACTAATTTTAGTAAATTACATTTGCAATAACTATCGAAATGGATAGACTGAAAAAAAAATAGTAAAATGAAAACAGAATGTATAGGCGATTTCGTGAAATTGAATGGTAAAACTTATCCTTGCACGGTAAGCCTGACAATGGATTTAGTAGGTGGTAAATGGAAAGCTGTAATCCTTTATCATTTAAAAGATGAAGCAAAGAGATATAACGAACTTCGAAAAGAAATACCGTCTGTTACCGAAATGACTTTAAGTTTACAGTTGAAACAATTAGAAAAAGATGGTCTTGTTTTAAGAAAAGTTCACGGCAAAAAACCGCCTGTAAAAGTCATTTACAGTTTAACCGATTTCGGCAAAAGTATTGTTCCTGTTTTGGAAGCAATCACAAAATGGGGTAATAAAGCTGTCATCGAAAAGGGCGAATTTATATCTGCCGGACAGACTGTATAACAAAGTCCATTATTTTAAGCAATGCCAGTTCCGATTTCTTTCCTGAATTGCAGGGGAGTAATATCGGTTTGCTTCCTGAAGAAAATGATAAAGTTGGAAGAATGCTCAAATCCCAAACTATAAGCTATTTCGGCTATATCCCAATTACTGAACTGCAACAATGCTTTCGCTTCTTTAATCCTTCTTTCGGCAATCCATTCCGTTGTGGTTTTGCCCGTGCTTTCTTTCAAAGCCCTGTTTAATGTATTGGTATGAACGTTGAGCTGTCCGGCAAACTCGTTTGCTGTTTTAAGTTGCAGCGTTTGGCTTGGGGCATCAATGGGAAATTGTCGCTCCAACAATTCTAAAAACAATGTGGTGATACGCTCCGAAGCATTGACGGGCTGATAAAAAGTTTCGGGCGGTTGCATCTTCATAGCTTCGTGCATAATGATTTGCACATAGCTTCTCAATAAGTCGTACTTATTGGCGTATTCCGAGCGTATTTCACGCATCATATTTTCAAAAACACTTTCCAAAAGTTTTAAACTTTCTTTACCGGGGAAAAATATGTGATTGCCCCCAACTTTGAACAATGCCGATTGCGAAAGATTTTCATTTTTCAGGGTCGGACTTACAAAGTCTTCTGTAAAAAGACAGAAATAACCAGCTTGGTCTTCCGAGTTCGGTTCCCACGAATAAGGGATTAGGGGATTAAGAAAAGTAATGGAAGGTCTGTCAATCTTTATGGCTTTGTCGGCATAACTCAAAACACCTGTTCCTTTTGTAGTCATTGAGATTTTATAAAAATCCCTACGGTTAGGCGGTAATGAGGTGCTGTCACACGCAAATTCCTCTCTACGGTATATATTGAATTGTCCCGTTTTTGGATATTCCTGTCCGTGATTGGTGTAAAACTCTTTTATTGTTTCCTTACGTTTCATATTGCAAAGTTATGAAATTCAAACAACCGTTTTCACAATCTCCTCCCTTTCTGCTTCTTTTTCTTAATCCGATTGGCAAACTGGTCTTCTTCATAATTCTCTCCCTGTGCATCAGGCAACAGGCTGAACAATCCCAAATCGGAACTATGCGAATGTTCCTGTGAGATAAACTCAAAAAGGTCTTTTGGTTGGTTGTCTATTGTATTCGGTTTAGAAACAGGGCTGTGCTGTGTTTTCAGTTCGGGTTTGTTACCGTTGTTCCACCAATCGTTAAATACATTTGCCGACAGGTTTCTATCCAAAGCTGAACCATTCCAAACGCTACGGCTCTCGTGGTCAATAAAGGTCATACCGTAAATTCGTCCTTCAATATTACATCTTATAACCGTATTGATGCCTTGCTCGGTCAATTGCTTTCTAAAATCCGTTTCATTGCTTGTAGTATGTATGGCAAGCTCCACCGCATTTTTGAGAACAGACCTTACAGGCGTGGTTTTCATTTTCTCTTTGGACTGTTCAAAGTGTTTTTGCAGTTGTGCAATTCCTGCATCTTTCCCGAATAGCGATGCTTTGAACGGATTGCTTGCCTTGTTTCCGTTCTTGTCCAATGCCACATACACCAATCCGTTTACGGTCTGACCGTTCCGCTCGCCTTTGACTTCTTCTGCTGTGATGTTGAACAGCGACAATAAAGCATTATAGCTTCCCATAGTCGGAAAGCTGTAATACTTTGGCAAGTGTCGCACTACCGAAGCAATCTGACTTTTGATGTCGCCTTTGTGGTAATCCACAGGTTTGAAAACTTTGTTGGCTTGTTTCTGTTCTTGTTCAGTTGCCTTTTTCATATTATATTTCTGTTCCAAATCCCGACAGATTGCCATTGAGCGTGGATGGTCGTAATCATCGGGTATTTTCTTTCCGTCAATACCTACACAAGTAGAAACAATGTGTATATGCGTTCGGTCAATATCCGTATGCTTGAAAACAATATAGGGCTGATTGCCGTAACCCATACGTTCCATATATAACTGTGCCATTTCGGTAAACTGTTCATCGCTGACTTTATCTGAAGGATCTGGATTCAGCGAAATATGCCGTACCGTCTTTTCCGTTTTGATGTTTGCCGACAGGTACGGCTCAAAACACTTATTAAAATAGGCTACAGAATACCTGCCGTCCACCGTGTCGGGTATCTTGTTCAGTAATAAAACCACTCCGTTTTCCTTGTCCATTTTCTGCTGATTGTACAAAATTGCTCCATACATATTGCTTCCTTTTCCGATTTTTGCAATCATATTTTTATTCTTTTTTCAGATAATTTGCTTCAAATTCCTGTGTCAAACGGATGACTTCCTTAGTGACTTTTACCAATTCTATGGTTTCTTTTTCCAATTTAAAAAGGTACGTTCCTGCTTTTTTCTCTGAAAAATTGCGATACAATATCTTCACAATCTGATTATAATTTGTTCCGATCGATCGAAACTGACTAAAAAATCGGGTCAGTTTTTCGTGATAATCTATTGCATCCATATCAATTTTTACTGTCTTTACCGTCTTCTGAAAGATACAAGCTGTAATAAAATGGGCGATTACTTTCATTTCTGATTGGTCAAAAAGTGCAAGAAACTTTGCATTATCTTCTGCATTTAGGTTAATGGAATACCGATTGACCGCAGGGTCGTTCTTTGGTTTCCTTCCTGTTTTTCTAATCTTTTTTCTGTTTTTCTCTTCCATAATAATCCATTTTTAATTTTTAATAAACGTGCGACTTCGGAGCCGTTTCCAGCCCCCTGCAAGGGCAAGTGCTTTTGAGGTGCCGAAATTCATTTCGAGGACCTCAAGAGATAACTTGCTCTGAACAAGGGTTCAGAAAAATCCGTTTTGCAAACGGATTGTAGTTAGCAGGGAAAACCCATAGCTTCCATTACAAATTTCGGTAAGACTATTTGAATAACAGCTATTTACAACAATGACAATGAACGCCAAATGATGCCACTGAATACCACCTTAAAGCAGATTGGGACTGCTTTTATTTCCTTTGTATATGGCTAGCTAGCTGATTGGTTATATCCATAATGAAGTAACTAAACAGCATAAATCCCGACAGCAAATCTGCGTGATTGAATGCAGACGAATTACAGATTTTTGAGTTAATGAACTAACCAATTAAGGGTCTGCAGGTGCTTAGGTAGATAGGTAGTTACATAGATACAACAGTATATACAGCTGATTGCTTAGTTAACCAAACAGCTAATTGGATATAATATTAAAAATGATAGATATGATACACGAAGAAAACAAAAATCAGCAACCCGAAAAAGAGGATTTCTCTATTGAAAATTTCATAACTGATGAAAATAAACAATCTTTCACGGAACAACAGGCAGTAACACATCGGGAAGATTTTGTTAAACCCAAAGTAGATGAAGAAGCTATTATGCGTGTAATGGCAGGCGAAGAACCTTCGGAAACTGAAACGGAAAACACAAAAACACCTGCGAGTAATACAAGAAGGATGATTTACAAGCCAAAGAAGCTGACCAAAGAGGACTACTGCGGACGGTTCTTCAAAATTCCCACGACAACGGCAAGCAGGGGGAAATCAGTGTATGTACGGCAGGAACACCACGAAACATTTAACAGGCTTACAAATATTATGGGCATCGACAAACTGACGATTTATGCGTATCTGGACAACATTATCGAATACCACTTTCAGGAGTTCGGGGAATTGATTTGGGAAATCTATAACGAGAAACACAAACCATTGTTTTGATAACCATACGTGGTGGGTGGTACGTTTCTACCTCTTAAAATTATTTTCCAAAAGAAAAAAACAGAAAAAAAAGAAAGCCATTTTAACAAGGGGGGACAGGCGGAAAAACCAAAAGGAAACGGAATAAGTCCCGAAGGGTGGCAGGGCACACAACAAACTCGGCGAAGCCACCATATTTGCCCTGCCATTATGCCGTAGTCTTTTGGTTGGGTGGTGCGGTAGCTGTCCACCTTATCTTTGCTCTCTTTTTTATTCTTTTTTTAATCAATTCCAATCAAAGAAAGGGTACAAAAAACACGTAAGGGCTAAGGATAGGGTGTTTTTTGTATGCTTTCCTTTATCCTTACAAAACTCTTTAAATCTGTGAGGGCTTTGCGAGGAAAATTTAAAGTGTTTTGAGGATTACTTTCTATTCATGTTGTGCCAACATAAGCCAAATATTGCCACATAATGCCAAATGAAAACAATACATTCCCTTGTGTTCTATATTGGGTGCAAATTTTGAACCTATGGCACAAAAAGTAATACCTGACAAAGAGCAGAAAGAGAAAGAACATACTCCTTTGATACAGGTTGATAAGCAGAGCGACCCGATTTCCAATTTCATCGCTAATTTAAAACGTCAGTTCAGGGAAGCAAAAGGCTTAATAGATTGGAACAAACTATTCGGGGGAAAACGTACTGAACAACAAAAGCAGACTTCCGAACCTGAAAGCATAATAGGTGCGACAAAAACGCTTATCCGTTCGGACTTCAAAAATGAAGAAAAAAATCAGGCTATACAGACCAATAAAAAGCCTGCTTTAAAAAAGGACAATACAATCATAACGCAACAGTCTCGTCCTAAAAGTAATAAACCAAAGTTAGGATTATAGCCTAGTATTTAGCAACTGTACGCCAAATACCGCCATCGGATGCAACATTAAAATGACCTATGTGAATAGCTTTTATTTTAGAGGTTTAAATGATGCAGATATGGAAATAACAGTTTTAGACATTCAGATTTTAAAAGCACTGCATAGGGAAGTTAAGGAAGTTTCCAATTTGATAGCGGAAATGACTACACCCTACAAAGCACTGCAACAGGCAACTAAATGGCTCGACCAACAGGAAGCCTGCCAATTGCTCAACATCAGCAAAAGAACGTTGCAGACGTATAGGGCAAAAGGCATTCTTGGAGCAACGCAAATTAATCGGAAAACGTATTTCAGATTATCCGAAGTGGAGTTACTTATGCAGGGAGAGCGACCATTAAAAAAGCAAAAGAAATGAAACAGATTGGAAATTCAAACGAAGATATGCTTGCCTTGCTCGAAGCTGTGGTAGGCATCAAAAATGAACTGTTGTATATCAGAGAATATTTCCACCCATTACTAAAAGGGGAAATCTATCTGTCAGGCGAACAGGTTTGCGAGATGTTACACATCAGCAAACGGACATTGCAACAGTACAGGGATGACGGACTGATACCTTTTATCAAGCTCGAACGAAAAATCCTTTTCCGTGAAAGCGATATTATCAAGGTATTGGAAGATAACTATCAGCGTTAGCTCATTAAATGAATGCTTTGAATCTGTAATCCGTATCGGTCAATTAAAGAAACAGCCCACTGCTTAAAGCGGTGGGCTGTGTTGTTTTAAAGAATTGTGAAATAATATTATAGGCTTGAAACAAAGGACTCCTCCATACTTTTAAACTTATGCGATACCTTTTGCATATCCTTTCCTACTTTCTCGTTAAGTATCTTGGCATAAATCTGTGTTGTGGCAATGTTTTTATGTCCTAACATTTTGCTCAAACTTTCAAGCGGAACACCCTCGCTCAAAAACAGGGTGGCAAACGTATGACGTGCCAAATGAAAAGTTACTTTCTTCTCTTTAAGGCAGTCGATTTGTTGGGATATTCGCTTTAGGCTGTCATTACAAACTGTATTTGATGGTACAGGAAATACCTTTCCGTCCTTTGAGAACCCTGCATATTTCTCAATAATCATTTTTGGAATATCTAAGAGCATTACGTTTGATGATGTAGCTGTTTTCTTTCTTCGCACAATAATCCACCTGTTACCGTCAAAAAAATCTTGGATATTGCTATTTTTAAGTCCTTTCATATCTGAATAGGAAAGACCTGTAAAGCAACTGAAAACAAACAGGTCTTTAACTAATTCGTCTTTCTTTTTATCGCAGTTGAACGTTACGAGCTGTTCCAATTCATTACGCAATAGATAACCACGGTCTTTATCTTTTTTGGTATTCTTGTATTCGCTGAACGGATTAAAAGCAAGATGCTTTCTGCTCATTGCCAATCGGCAAAGCGTAGTAAATCCAATCATATACAGCCAAATGGTGTTGTGTGTTAAACTTTGGTCGTCACGCAGGTAGTAATCAAAGTCCTGCACAAAATCAGGTGTAAGGTCGTTAAAGGACACATCGGAATAGCCGTATTTTGTAAGTGCAAAATTTCGAAGATGTTTCAAAAGTATTTTGTATTTACTGCGTGTGCCATTTACCCGAAGTCCACTATTAACCTTTTTCTCATAGTCGGATAGGAACTGTTCATAGAATTTGAAAAAGGTCAGTTCTCCGCTTTCCATCCCAAGAACGGCATTTTTAAGTTTAGCACTGTTTACAGCCCCCTCATTCTTCAGAATTTTGGAATAGCATTCCTCAATACCCGAACGAATTTTGTCAAGTTTCCTGTTTGTGTCTTGTGCTTCTCGGCTTTTACCTAAAACCCTGCCGTACTTCAAATCCCAATTTGTTGCGGAAATATCCAGCTTTGTACTGAATGCAGACTGTTTGCCGTTTACGGTAATCCTGCACATAACCGTGACTTTTCCGTTTTTCTTTGGGGCGTTCTTTTTAAGGTAGAACAATACCTTAAATGTTGATTTTTTTGTCGTTTCCATACTCACAATTCTTAAAGATAAAATTAAACCTATGTGAGCTACGGAACAATATGAAAAACTATGCAGAAAGCTGAAATACAGTATTTTTAAACGATTGTTTCTAATATTTAAAAGTAACGTTTTAGTAACCTTACTTTTGCCAAACCTCGCTTTTTACTGCTTTTTACCTCATTACCAAAAAATCATAAAACGGCTGTAAAGTCTTTATTTACAACCGTTTTGCCTGTTATTAATCTTTGATGTATTTTTACTGAAACTTTATTTTAAAGTTGATTTTTCCTACTTTCTAATTTTTCGCTTAAGAATTCATCAAATCTTCGATTTCCTCAACGGTGATCGGAATATTTGCCATCAAGTTGAAAGGCGTTCCAGACGCTTGGATCACATAATCATCTTCGATTCTCACACCGAAACCTTCTGCCGGAATGTAAAATCCTGGTTCGTTTGTGAAAACCATATTTTCTACAAAATCATCGGTCAAGATGCCGTAATCGTGCGTGTCCAATCCCATGTGGTGAGAGGTTCCATGCATCATAAACTTTTTGTAAGCCGGCCATTTTGGATCTTCATTTTGAACATCGGCTTTGTCGATCAGACCTAATTGCAATAATTCCGCCGTGTAAACTTCGCCCATTTCTTTGTGGAATCGGTACCAGTTATTTCCTGCAACCAAACGCTGTTCTGCTTCAACCTTACATCTTAGAACAGAATTGTAAACTTCTTTTTGTCGGTCAGAATATCTTCCATTCACTGGAATCGTTCTGGTCAGATCACTGGAGTAATTTCCATATTCTGCACCAACATCCAAAAGGATCACGTCACCATCTTTGCACTGCATGTTGTTTGCAATGTAGTGAAGGACATTTGCATTGTTTCCGCTGGCGATGATTGGCGTGTAGGCAAATCCTTTACTTCTGTTTCTTACAAATTCGTGGATCAATTCTGCTTCAATTTCGTATTCCCAAACATTTGGTTTGATGAAACTTAGCAGTCTTCTGATTCCTTTTTCAGTAATATTACAAGCATTTTGGATCAATGCTAATTCTTCCGGTTCCTTGATGCTTCTCAATCGCTGAAGGATCGGATTGCTTCTTTTGTAATTGTGCATCGGAAAATCAGCTTTTACTTTTTTGATAAAACGATCTTCACGAATCTCGGTCTCTACAGAACTTCTGTAATGTTCATTTTTATTAAGATAAACATTCTCAGCCTCGTACATCAACGTTTTGAAGACCTTATCAAAATCGCTCAGCCAATAGACCGTTTTGATTCCCGAGGTTTCAAAAGCTTGATCTTTATCCAATTTCTCACCTTCCCAAACAGCGATATGCTCGTTGGTCTCTCTAAGGAACAAAATCTCACGATTCTCCTCCAGATAAGCATCCGGGAAGATCACCAAAATACTTTCTTCCTGATCCACACCACTCAGATAAAAAATATCGCGGTGCTGCTGAAAAGGCATTGTAGAATCGGCACTGATCGGATAGATGTCGTTGGAGTTGAAAACAGCTAAAGATTTTGGCAATAATGATTCAGCAAATTTCTTTCTGTTTTTTACGAATAATGAACTTGGGATCTGTTCGTATTTTGTAGTCATTTAAAATAAGTATTAGGTATTAAACTTACAATCTCATTATGAAAGATGATTTTCAAAACCATATTATAAGCGTCCCAAATTTACAAAACCTTTAAAGATGAAACCCAAATCTCATACTTAAATTTTTCATAAAAATATAATTCAATGATAAAGTTTTATTTTTATATATTTGATAATACACGCTTTGAATGAGAATTACCTACAAGCCCATACTCGTTTTTTCGCTTATCATCCTTAGTATACTGAGCTATCAGATAAGCACAAAGAAGATAAAAGGTGACATATCTTTGCCTGAACCGAATCTGGAATTCAATTTTCACAGCGACATCATCTATAATGAAAGTGGACTTCGGCTGGATATCTATCAGCCAAAAAAGACTCAGCAAACAAAATCACCTGTCGTGATCTACGTGCATGGCGGCGCATGGGACAAGGGCGACAAAACCATGATCCGAAAAAACTTCCGAGCATATATCCTTGAAGAATTGCTGAACAATGGCTATACGATCATCAGCATCAATTATACGCTGCTTGATCAAAAAACACACCTTGACCAACCACTTCAAGACATCAAAGATGTGAAAAAATGGATCAAGGAAAATTCGGAAAAATATAATCTTGATTTCAGCAATATGGGAATTTGGGGAGGTTCTGCAGGGGCACACATTGCACTCGTAAGCACTTATAACCAAGACAAAAACGAAAAGGAACCGACTGGTCTAAAATATGTGGTAGACTTTTATGGTCCGACGGATCTCAATAAGCTTTTCAAAACAGATGCAAATAGTCTTTCTCTTAATTTTTTTAAGCTATATTCGCCAGAACGATTAAAGATCAGAAACGAAAAGATCATCAAATTGACTGGTTTTAATATCGCTGATCAAAAAGAAAAAGTAATTAAGAAATCCACAGAATATTCTCCTATCACATACATTTCAAAGTCAACGGTTCCGACGCTGATCTTTCATGGAACGGAAGACACGGCGGTCAGCATAACACAATCTCAAGAATTGGAGGAAGCATTGAAAAGCTACAAGGTGCCATATCAATTCTACACCATAGACAATGCAAAACATAACTTTGGAAACATTGGATTGAAGGAAGCTCGGGATGTCTCGCGGAAGACGGTGGATTTTATCAAATCTCACACAAAATATGAAAACTAAATTTTCTGTTTTTAAAACATCATCTTCAATCATCGCGATATTGATCTTTGCGATGACCAGCGCCCAGATCACGTTCAAGATCACTCAGATCCCTACTTCCGGTTCTGATAAAGACAAAATCTTTATGGCTTCTAATATTAATAATTGGAAACCAGATGATCATCAATTTGAGTTCAAGAAAAACCAAGAAGGCTTTTACATTTTGACTATTCCTGATCAAGCTGGAAAGATAGAATACAAAATCACGAAAGGAAGTTGGGACAATGCGGAATCCGGCGAAAATGGAATTGCGATACCAAATCGAGTTTTAGAAAATCCTGATGAGCAACAAACAGTAGAATTAAAGATTTCTGGCTGGAGTTCCCCGAACGAGAAAAAACATACGACCACTTCTAACGTAAAGATCCTAAGTGAGAACTTCACAATTCCACAACTTAAAACGACGAGGAAGATCTGGATCTATCTCCCACCAGATTACGAAACTTCGAAAGCAAAATATCCTGTGATCTACATGCACGACGGCCAAAATCTTTTTGATGACTTCACGAGTTTTTCTGGAGAATGGAGCGTAGATGAAACATTGAATCAAATCTTTGAGGAAACCGGAAAGTCTGCCATCATCATCGGAATTGACAATGGCGGCGACAAGCGATTGTCCGAATATTCGCCTTGGACTAATGTGAAATATAAGACCATAGGCGAAGGTGACCTTTATGTTGATTTCCTAGTAAAGACTTTAAAACCTTACATAGACAAAACTTATAGAACCGAGAAACAAGCTTCCAAAACTTTGATCATGGGAAGCTCTATGGGCGGCTTAATCTCGCTTTATGCTTCTGCAAAATATCCGACTGTTTTTGGGAAAGCTGGGATTTTCAGTCCGGCGTTTTGGTTTGTTTCTGAAAATTTGAAGAAATATTTGAACATCAATAAAAACAATCTCAAGAACTCCAAATTCTATTTTGTGGCCGGAAAAAACGAAGATGAGACGATGGCACCCGAAATCGAAAATGTTGAAAAATTATTATTAAAGAAATCTGTTCCGGCTAAGAATATCATGGTGAAAATAGATGACGACGGAACACATTCTGAGAGCTATTGGAAACGAGAGTTAAAAGCTAGTTTGATCTGGTTGTTGAAGTAAATAATCATTAATTATAAGTCTAATGTAATTTCACGTTTGCTTTGGAATGACAAAATTCCATCTTAAAAACCAAATCGTGTTTTGTGTAGAATCTGCAGCCCGACTTGAGTGGAGCTCTTTTTTGTCATTGCGATGGCTGAATGGTTCAACTCTGGCTTCGCTTTCTTCGCAATGACAAAAAAAGCGGGAACGGAAGGCGGATAAAGCTGCCCTAATAAATATCAATCTTGAATGCTTACTTGCAACGCCAAAATTGCTTCCCAAAAATCCAAACAAAAACACTAAATTTGCAGCATTTATGGAAAGTAACAGACAACGCAAAGTAGCACAGATCATTCAGGAAGATATGGCGGAGATCTTCCGCAAGCAGGCATCAGAAAGCAAACAGAGTTTTTTGGTTTCGGTTTCTGACGTGAAAGTGACAGCCGATCTCAGCATCGCAAAAATATACCTCAGCATTTTCCCCGCAGAATTGAGACAGCCAATCATGAAGGAGATCAATACGAACAACGCTTACTACAGGAATTACATCGGACAAAAGATGGCCAAGCAAGTGCGCATCATTCCGCAATTGGCATTCTACATCGATACAAGTCTTGATGATGTGGAGCGCATCGAAAAAGAGTTGAAAGGCGAAGGTGATAATCCAATTCTTTAATTTTTCACACGATTGAAAAATGCTTTTTACATAGCATCGCGCTACCTTATTTCTAAAAAAGGAAGCACAGCGGTCACGTTTATCACGTGGCTCGCGGCATTTGCTATGGTGGCTGCAGTGGCTGCGATGTTCATCATCATCTCGGTTTTTTCTGGTTTGGAGGAACTGAATAAGGATATGATCGCCAATCTGCACGCAGACCTCACTATAAAAAGCAAATCGGGAAAAGTCCTTCCTGACATCGACAAATTGGAAAGATCACTCAGAAGTAATTCTGATGTTGCCAATTTCTCCAAAGTGATCGAGGAAAAAGTTTATCTAGGCTATAAGGACAATGGCGAAATTGCTTACCTGAGAGGTGTGGATTCTGCTTACATCCACGTGAATCCTATCAATGAAAGTATTTTTTACGGTAAATATCCGGACTTCAAATATAACAATGAAGTCATAATGGAAAATGGTCTGGACAACAGACTTTCGCTTCCTGTGAACTCCAGCCAGGATTTTGCAACGATACTAATGCCGAAACCTGGGAAAGGCATCATCCAACAAGAGGATGACATCTTCAACAAAAAAGACATCTATGTCAGCGGGATTTTCCCTGGAAACGAACAACTTGACAACTACATCATAGCACCCATCGAACTTGCTCAGGAACTTCTTGGACTTCCAAAGTCGGCTTGTTATCAGATTGTCATCAAACTGAAAAAATCTATCAATCCGGAATTGGTAAAGGCCGACCTCGTGAAAGCATTTGGTGATAAGATTGTCGTCAATACAAAATCTGAGGAGAATGCGGCGTTTTGGAAAATGATCAACACCGAAAAACTGATGATCTATTTGATCTTCGGATTGGTGATATTCATTACGACGTTCAACTTGGCTGGCGCGATCACAATCCTTCAGCTTGATAAGAAAGAGCAGGCAAAGGCATTGATCGCTTTGGGATTCAATAAGACAGATCTGCGGTTGACCTATTTCTTCACAGGATTACTGATCGTCTTCTTCGGTGTTGTTTGTGGATTGCTGATCGGCTCCGCGATTTGTTTCACACAGATCCAGACAGGTTTCTTCAAAGCAAGCGAAAATCTGGCTTTCCCAGTGAGGATCGAGCTGTTCAATTACATTGTGGTTTCAGCGGTTGCTTTGTTTTTCGGGATCATTATTTCTCTTTTATTTTCGAAGGTCAACAAACGATATTTGATTGAGAAGTAGCGAATCAATCCTGATTTCTGAATTACTTTGCAACGATTTTATTAACAAAATTTTAGATCTCCTTAAATTTTGCTTAAAAAGTTATTGGCTGATCATCCGAACGAATAAAATCTTAACTTTACGCCCTAATTTTTTGAAATGAAAAAATCTATCCTAATTTTATTTGTTGGATTTTTTGGGCTAATGAATGCTCAGGAACCAACAGGCTACTACAGCACAGCGACCGGACTCACTGGTCCTGATTTGAAGACAAAACTTAGCGAGATCATCAGCGCTGGTTATCAAACCAAAAGTTATGATGCGCTTTATACAGCGTATCCATCGACGGATACTGACAAATTTTATGAAAACGATGGTTCTGTTTTGGACATCTATTCTGAAAATCCAGCTGGAGCCGATCCTTACAACTATCAACACGGTGTGAAAAAATGTGGAAATTACTCTGTGGAAGGAGATTGCTACAACAGAGAGCACACAGTTCCACAAAGTTTATTCAACGAGGCGAGTCCAATGGTTTCTGACATCCTTCATATTTTACCGACGGATGGAAAAGTGAATGGGATGAGAAGCAACTATCCTTTTGGAAAAGTGACCAATCCAACTTGGACGTCCAAGAATGGATCTAAAGTTGGAAACAATACAGTTGGAAGTTATTCTGGTACTGTTTTCGAACCTATCAATGAGTTCAAAGGTGATATTGCCAGATGTCTTTTGTATTTCGTAACAAGATACCAATCAAGATTGTCTTCTTTCTCCAGCGGCAATATCCTTAATACAAGCAACGCCAGCCAAGGATTACAAACTTGGGAGCTAAACCTTCTTCTGCTTTGGCATCAGCAAGATCCAGTTTCTGAAAGAGAAATTGTGAGAAACAACGGTGCCTATGCGCATCAAAGGAACAGAAATCCATTCATCGACCATCCAGAATGGGCAACTGCTATTTGGGGCAGCTCACCATTAGCGGTAGATGATGCCAATTTCTCTAAAAACCTTAGCATTGCTCCAAATCCTGTGAAAGGAAATGTGATCCACGTGACAGGAGATAAAGATCTGAAGAAATTCAAAACGGCAATGATCTACAATATGGTTGGCCAAAATGTTCAGACCATCGAGAATCCTTTCCAAAGCGGAAATACGATTACTTTGAACAATCTACCTAAAGGCGTTTACATCTTAAAAACAGGAGAACTAAACACCAAGTTCATTATAGAATAATTAACATAAAGATATTATACTTAAAAGACAGGAATTATTTTCTGTCTTTTTTTTATTTACGATTATAAAACTCTGTTTATAATTCATAATTCGAAAATAATATTTATTCGCGCAATGTTTAAGCTGTGGTGTTAAAAACTTTGTCATTTGCATTTTAATATATTTAATACCTTTGCCGTCCTAATTAATTTTTGATAATGAAAAAATCTATTCTTTTATCCCTCATCGGATTCTCTGGTTTGGTAATGGCCCAAATTCCAACTGGCCACTACGATGGAACCGATAACCTTTCTGGTACTGCTTTGAAAACAAAACTAAGTCAAATTGAGGCCTCTGGGCATAAAGACCTGGGATACAATTGGGCAGTATTTGCTACTGCAGATCGTGACAATTATTATGAAAAAGACAATTCTGTTTTGGACATCTATTCGGAAAATCCAAAAGGAGCAGACCCTTACAATTTCACGATAGTAACCAATCAATGTGGAAATTACAATGGTGAAGGCGTTTGCTACAACAGAGAACATACTATTCCAAAATCAACCTTTGGCGACGCACGACCTATGCACAATGACTATCACCACCTTTTAGCAACAGATGGATATGTCAACGGCAAAAGAAGCAACTGGCCTTACGGTGAAGTTGGCACAGCCTCTTGGACCTCCAAAAATGGTTCTAAATTGGGAAACAGCAAACTAAATGGATATGGAGGAACAGTCTTTGAACCTATCGATGAGTTCAAAGGAGATATTGCAAGAATTTATTTTTACTTTGCAACGAGATACGAAAATCAAATTCAAAGTTTCAATTACGATATGTATGACGGAACCAAAACTACTGTTTTTGCAGAGCCTTTCCGATCAATGTTGGTAAAATGGCATCAGCAAGATCCAGTTTCTCAAAAGGAGATCGATAGAAACAACGCAGTTGCTAAATTGCAAGGTAACAGAAATGCATATGTGGACCACCCGGAATTCGTTGCGAAGATTTGGGGAACTGTATTGGCAGTAGACGACGCGTCTTTCTCCAAAAATCTTACCATTGCACCAAATCCTGTAAAAGGAAATGTGATCGCTGTGACTGGAGACAAAGATTTGAAACAATTCAAAAAAGCAATGATCTACAATATGGTTGGACAAAATGTTCAAACCATAGAAAATCCTTTCCAAAATGGAAACACGATCACGCTAAACAATTTGCCTAAAGGAATTTATATTCTTAAAACTGGCGAATTGAACACGAAATTTATCGTTGATTAAGATTCTTAATAAATTATAAAACTCAGAAAACAGTTGTCGTTGGCAACTGTTTTTTTGTACCTTGAAGTTTCAAAAATCTTTATATAATGAGACCTAATCGATTATTCAAATTTTTATTCTTTGCCTTCATTCTCAACTCTCTCCTCTTTTTCGGTCAGGACAAACCGTATTGGAAAGAGATCCAGGAATTCAAACAACTTGATCAGAAAAACGGAATTCCGCAGAAACCAATTCTCTTGGTAGGCAGTTCGTCTTTCACAAAATGGACTGACGTCAGCGATTATTTCCCAGGAAAAACAATTGTTAACAGAGCATTTGGTGGATCAAGATTATTGGACCTCAATAATTATTCTAATGAATTACTGGATCCCTACAAACCGAAACAAATTATCATCTATTGTGGTGAAAATGACGTTGCGATGGACAATCCAACTGCTGAAGAAGTTTTCGGAAGATTCAAAACATTCTTTGAAACCATCAGAGCAAAATATCCTAAAGTTCCGGTAGCTTATGTTTCCATCAAATATTCACCAAGCCGAGAACAATTCTGGCCAATCGTAACAGAAGTGAATCAACTGATCGAATCTTACCTTAAAACTAAAAAAAGAACCGATTACATCGACATTACAAAAGTTATGAACGACGAAAACGGAAAAGTAAGAACTGATATTTTCTTAGAAGATATGTTACATATGAAACCGGAAGGCTACCAACTTTGGACAAAAGTAATGGCGCCTTACTTGAAATAATTTTCGAGACCTCAGCTATAATTTTAAATGCTTCGAGAGCCTCAGACTGACAAATTAGAATGTCATGCTGAGGCTCTCGAAGCATTTGTTAAAATTTCATTTTCTATTTGTATTTATTCTAAATTAATTTATATTTGCAGATATGAATCAGCCAGTTATCGCATTTAGAATTGCACCTCTCGCACCAGCATTTGGAAATACAGAAGACATGTATTGTGGAAAAAAGACCTGTTGTAAGAAATTCAAAAAAGGAAAACGCTGCAAAAAGTGTCCTGGTCGCGAAAAGATCAGTTAAACATGAGCCAGATGATCATAGCAGCCAATGCTAAAAATATAATCAAGGAAACCAGTCTTTTAGATTTGGTTTCTTTTTTTTGCCCTTTCGGGAAAGATTCGGATGGATTGCTCAATGATTCTTTTTGGTCAGAATTGGATTCGTTTTCTGCCAATTCTGTAATGGTGATGCCTTGAACAATTGTTTTGTGAAGGATTGTGTTTGTTGCGTGAAGTAAGATCTGAAACTTGCCTTGGGAATCAAATTCCTTAATTCTAATGGTTCGTTCACCATTCGGTTTTTCCAATCCGAAAGGGACGATTTTCACAAGATTAGCATCATATGTATTCCAATAGATCGTGATCTCCTCATCTTTCTGAGCACGGATCTTACTGGCAGAAAAGTTCTTGATCTTCGGAGGCAAAATGCTTTTGACATTCCTTTGCTGGCTGCCAAGATTTTGGTCGTAGATCCTTTTTCTCTGAGGATCCGTGAGCGTTTCGTAAGCTTCCCTCACTTCCTTGAAACGGTCGGAGAAATAGTCATCGTTCTCATTTTTGTCCGGATGATATTTCAAAGACAATTTCCGATAGGCTTTTTTGATGTCTTCCGCAGAAGCATTTTGAGGAATCCCGAGAAAGTAATAATAGTCCTTCACAAAACAAATTTAACGATTTCGACCGTTCAAAAACAAAAAACGGAAAGCATAACTTACCGTTTTTTCTAACAATTTAATTTAATTTCTTAAAAATTACTCTGCTTCCGCAGTTCTGCGCTGGCAGCAACCTCTTCCGAATTGCGTTCTCACTTTCTCTTTCAGCGAGTTGTACTCCTCGTCATTCATCGTTCTGATACGGTCTGCGAGTCCGAATGGTGTTCTTTCCTTCACATCATACTCGTCAAAGATCCCTTTTACGAATGCTTTTCTTTTCTGTGCTTTTTTTGCGATGATGGCGATGGCGGCCAAACCTGCGATCGCTAAAATTCCTTTTTTCATTTTATTTAAAATTTTACGTTTTACATTTAGGAAGACGCAATGTGACTTTGTTTACCTTAAATAATTTTTTGGGCGCCTTTTTCCGCCCTCCGTTCCCGCTTTTTTTGCCATCGCTTTTCCAGCCACAAAAAAGAGCTCCACTCAGGTCGGGGCGCGCTTCGCAGAGTTGGAAGGTTTTTAGGTAATTTTTTCACAGCATTATTTAGAATAGTTACTAAAATTTTTATGTACTTTTAAAAAAAACTAAACCTATCAACGATGCAAAATTTTTTCACTAAGAATTACATTATTTTTTTAATACTGAAAACAATTACTCTAATCATTACTTTGATATATGTATACTATTACTACTTCAAAAAAGTTCAACTTTTCAATGAAAATATCGCAGATTATTCTACTAGATTTCTTGTAGGAAAATTCTTGATTTTACTAATGGCTATTTTCTGCATATTAGAAATCTTTGCAGTTTCTAATTTATTTTCATTTTACAAGAAAAAATATCTTGCGTTAAATTATATTCTTGGTGTAGTTTCAATAATTATAGTGTTACCTTTATTATATAATTTTGTGGATGATTACCATTATTTCTCTGGAAAAGTAAGTCCGTTTTCATTTTTAATTCCTTGTTTATATATTGTTTCTGCAGTTTTTGATTTTTCAATAGCAGGAAAAAATCTGAAAAATTAATATCATAAAAAAAGCTTTGCGATTGCAAAGCTTTTAATCTAATTCGTTTTCATAAAATCGAAAGCACCTTTCCGCAGATAGATTCCATGTTCCAGCCAGGCTTTCATACAAGCGAGGAAATTGGCCCAGCCTTCGGTTTGGCCAATTGCCCATTTCATGCCTTTCTCATCACTTTGGTAACCAACTTCAGACACCTTTACAACAGTATCATTTTCAGAAAGTTTCTGTAATTCTATCGTGACCACAGACTTTGGATCCCAGACAAAAACAATCTTTTCATTCGGGGTTATTTCTTTTGTGGTTAAAGGATAAGAACCTTCAAACTCGGGAAACTCCCAGAAGATTTCTTTTCCAACTTCCATTCTTGCGGAACCTTTGGAAATGAAATAATGCTGCATTTTCTCAGGATCAATGATTGCTTCAAAAATTTCTGAAACAGGTTTTTGAATTCCTATAGAAGCTTTTGCCGTTAGTTTGGTTTCCATAGACCTTAAATTAAAATGACAACAAATATTCTATTCTAAGCTGAGTTTCTGCTCGCATTGATATTTCCAAACAATGATCGCATTACAAGTTTCTCGTAACTTTCTCGGTTACCTTCACCTTTCTGGATCTTGATCAAAGCATATTGCTGAATACTCAAAAGCGGAAGCACGATCTTCTCACGTATCTTCACAGATTTTCTGTTGAGTGGTTCTTCCTGCATCAATATTTTATAACCTGTCAGCTCCAACATCATTTCCTTGGAAAGAGAAAACTCTGCAAACAAAATATTCCAGAACTCCCCAAACTTCGGATTGTTTCTCATGTAGTAGGTCAGTGGGAAATAGGTTTTGTTCATACTCATCATCGAGTTCAGCACCAAGGTTTTGAAGAAATCCGAACCTTTGTAGAGTTCTTTGATCTCATCAAATCTCCCAGCATCCATCAAGGTTTTCAAAGCGAATCCGAACCCAAAAAATCCAGGAACATTCTGCTTCAACTGTGCCCAAGATCCAACGAATGGAATCGCTCTCAGATCTTCAAATTTCAGCTCAGAACCTGCGCCTCTTTTGCTTGGTCGACTTCCGATATTGGTTCTTCCATAATATTCCAAAGTACTCATTTCCTGTAGATAAGGCACAAACATTGGATGCGCTTTCAAATCAGAATATTTTTGGTAACTGATATCAGCTAATTCCGAGATCAAAGCACGTTCTTTATCATTAAGGTCTTTCTTGGTACTTTTGAAAACATCATTCTCGATCCCAGCCGTCAGCAACTGTTCAAAGTTGAATTTCGCCTGATCTTTATTTCCAAAAACACTGGTAATGGTTTGTCCTTGGATGGTCAACTCGATTTGGTTGTTGGCAATGGTTTTTCCTTGCGATGCGTAGAAATCATGCGTCTTTCCACCACCTCTTGCTGGCGGTCCACCTCTACCGTCAAAGAACACGACTTTCACACCATTATCCTCAGAGATCTTGGTCAGCTTTTCTTTTGATGTGTAGATCTGCCAGTTTGCTTTCAGGTAGCCACCATCTTTGGTTCCATCGGAGAAGCCAAGCATAATGATCTGTTTGTTGTTTCTTCTTGCGAGGTGCTTCTTATAAACTGGATGATCATATAATGTCTTCATCACATTTTCAGACTTATCCAAACCTTCCATCGTTTCGAACAATGGTACAATATCGATGTGAATGTCTTCTTCAGCATAACCGCAAAGCTTCATCATGACATAGACATTCATCACATCCTTCACCTCATCAGAGTTTGAAATAATGTAGCGGTGCATCCCACGTTCGCCATTATTCTCCTGAATGGTTTTGATATTATAAACACTTTTCAAAGTTTCGCAGGTCATTTCGTCATCAAAATCCTGAGGATTCAGAATGGCGCCAGATCCCAGCAACAGATCGATCTTCTCATCATTCGTTTTAGAATCTACGTCTTCATTGATGACCTTTTTGAAAATATCATCAATGACATTTTGATGAACTCTGCTGTCCTGACGAATATCCAACGTCGCAAAATGAGTTCCGAAGATCTTCACCCGATCTCTGAAATCATCCAGAACATCGAAGAAAAGGCCGTTGTGCTCTTCTTTTAAGATCTTTTCAGCTTTGTCCAGTTCCGCGATAATTTCAGTGGCAGAAATCCTTGCATCTTCCTGGAAGATCGAATCATAGATCCTTTTGCTCACATTTTTCAAAACATCAGAAACGCCTCGGAAACTCAATCTTCTTCGGACGATCTTCAAATGTCCGTAGTAATCTTTCAGGATTGATATTCTCAATTCCTCAGCCACTTTCATGGTTATATCAGCCGTTACGAAAGGATTTCCATCGCGGTCACCACCTGGCCAGAATCCCAACTGAATAATATCCGGATTTGGTGTATAATTCGATGTTCCGTAAACTTGCTTTATCTTTCTGTAAAGCTCACCAATACTTTGGTAATAGACGTATCTTAAGTAATAAATGATGCTCAAAGCTTCGTCCAAAGGCGTTGGTCTTTCTTTGTTCACAAAAGGTGTTTTCCCTAATTGCTGAAGTAAGGTATCGATCTGTGTCACCGAGTCATTGATGATCGCATCACGAAGATCGTGGATAATTCTTTGAACCGCATTTGGATAGAACTGCGTCGGATGCGCTGTGAACACGATTTTGATCGCAAAATCGTCCATCTTTTTTCTGATCGCTGCAAGCTGATGGTCCTGATTGGCACGGTCGTACATATTCATCACCGTTCCAGAATCTGTTTCGGAATGCAATTGCTGGAAAGCCGCATCTTCAATACTGTCAAAAAGAACAACTTGTCTTTCTATGTATTGGATGATCTTGAATAGGAGTTCCAACTTTTGGTCCTCAGTTTCCAGTTCTGTGTGTTTCTGGAAAAACTCTTCCACAATTTCTTCTGGAGATTTTCCTTGCTGATAACCTTCTCTGCTTTCTTCCGCTAGAAAAGGGAGCAACATCCCGATGTTTGTCATTTTATCATAGGGCAAACTCATGAAGAGTGAATTGTAGATCTGAAACTTATTTTCTACAATCTGCCTGAATTTTTCAATTTTCTGATCGTTTAGCATTTAACAAAAATAAAAGATAAATTGTAAAATCAAGCTTCGGAAATGTTATTTTTATCTTAATATCCAATACTAATCACGATTAATTGCAACTACTGCAATCGCAGAAATAGAGATCAGGCATTTTCTAAAACTTGTATGATCTCTGTTCCGAATTTTTCGATTTTGGACCTTCCTAATCCTTTGACATTTTCCAGGTCTTCAAAATTACTCGGTTTGTGTTTTGCGATAGCTATCAGATGCGTATTGTGAAAAATAATGTAGGGCGGTAATTGCCATTCCCGTGACTTCTCTGCTCGCCAGTTCTTCAATTTTTGATAGATGATCATTTCTTCTTCAGAAAGCTCCTCTTCGGGATTTGCATTCGTTTTGTTTGATTTTGGCTTTACTTGTTTTTCCTCATAATTGATAAAGACAGACCAGAAGTTGATCTCGTCCTGAACCAATTGAGAATTAATATTGATGATCTCGTAACGTTCCAGATAGTCATTTAAAACAGCTTCGTCCATGTTTTGAAACTGGTCAGAAATTCTGACCTTTAAAATTTTGACTTTCATGATATCAATTTTAAAATGAAAAAACCTCGGCAAGCTGTTGTACTTGCCAAGGATTTGAAATATCAATTATTTGTTTCCTAAAAGAACCATCTCTTCTATCCTGATCTCAGTCAAAAAACGTTTGGTTCCGTCCTTATCGTCGTATGAACGGTAGGTCAGTTTTCCTTCGATGGCAATTTCTTTTCCTTTTGGGACATATTTTTCCAGAACATCGGCAGTTTTACCGAAGGCCACCAGATTGTGCCATTGCGTGTCCTCCACTCTTTCACCTGCTGCATTGATATAAAAATCATTGGTTGCAAGTGTGACTGTTGCTTTTTTGTTTCCATTTTCGAAATTGAAAACTTCAACTTCTTTTCCTGTGTGACCGATCAACGTCACTTTGTTTCTTAAAGACATAGCATTATATTTTTTAAATTAAACTTTTGAAATCAGGTCGTGTTGTCTGTTTTCCTGATTTCCTTGCTGCAAATTTTCAACAAAAAAGAACCCTGAATCGGTAGAAAAGTATTTATATCCGTTTGTAATCGTTTGTAAATGGAAAGGATTTTATAAATTTGATTTAAAGCAACATACGAATGAGAAATAATATCATCATCATATTTAGTGCCTTAGTCACCTTATCCTCAGTCATTAGCTGCGAGAAAGCAAAGGAGAAAGCGGTCAGCAAGAATTTTGACAATTATCTAAACAATTCTACTTGGCTAATAAAAAATGAGAAATTGATTGGATCTGAAACTGATGAGAAGCAATTTATTTTAACGAAGAAGAACGATACGGCAGTGATCTGGAATTTCTCAGCAGTAGAATTCACAGATAAAAACAAATTCCGAAGTTACAACAGTTGGGAATGTGGCAACGACTGCTTCACGGCGATCGATGGGAAGTACCAATTTGTTGAAACTTCAAAGGTTGAATTTCAAATCGAGAACATTGCACATACCGGAACTTGCGAAGCGCCTGTTGAACATTTTGCTAAACCTAAGATCATCACTTTGGAAGTGGCGAAATTTGGAGACAGTCTGGTCCTTAATAAAAATTAAAAACTGGCTTTATGAAATTAATATTGACCTTAATGACATTCGGTGTTTTCACGTTCGCACAAACTTCAACAGAGAAAAAGATCGGAACTAAAATCGAAGGTACTTTCTTAGGAAATGGAAAGAAAATAATTGCAACTGTCATCAAAACTAAGGAGACAAAAGGAAATCCGATCGAAGATGGAACGCCCGCAGAGTATAAGATTAGGTTTTCTGATAAAAAATTAAAACCGATAAAAGCAGGCTGTTGCGAAACAATCCTCATCAACGAGGGCGACCTGAACAACGATGGAAAAGACGACATTTCTATTTATCAAGCGCCGATGAATGGCTGCACTTATGCGATGACAACCTACTCTTTCAGCAATGGAAACTGGAAAAAAACCGTCGATACTTTTTTGATTCCCACTGGTTGTGAAACTATTACTAATGAAAATTTACAAAAAATGATCTTTCGAGAGAACAATCAGATTTACTATCTTGAAAAGGATTTGAGTGATGAAAATAGGAAATTGATCAAGAAAAAAGTGAATTTTAAATGAAAGAGAAACAAGCTAATTTCCTAAATTAGGTCTTCAAAAAAACACAAAAATGGAAACCCAAAACTGCCCAGAATGCGGCGACAAGATCATCGGCAGATCCGATAAGAAATTCTGTTCCGATGCCTGCCGCAACGCCTTCAACAACAAGCAAAATAAAAACTCGACCAACAACATGCGGAATGTGAACAACAGACTTCGCAAAAATTACCGCATCCTTTCCGAAAATAATTTTGAAGGAAAAACAAAGATCAATCGTCTTAAACTACAGAACGCCGGTTTTGATTTCGATTATATGACTCAAATCGTGACCTACAAAAACGGTTCTCAATACTTTTTCGTCTATGATCAGGGTTACAAGATCCTGGATGGCGATTGGGTTTTAATTGTAAAAAAGACCGACTAAACTATGATTTTTATTTTTCCAATTGTGCTAATTGTTTTAGCAATTTATCTTTACAATCTTCCAGTTTTCGGAGGAGAATTTTCCGGCAAAAGATTGGTCCGGATGAAGCAATCTCCTAACTACAAAAATGGAACTTTTCAAAATCTGAGCTTCACGCCATCGCTGGCAGAAGGTTTTACGATGCGCAAAGTGCTCTGGGAATTCTTGACCGACAAAACCGAGAACAAAAAACCAAAAGCATTTTTACCCACCGAAAAAATTGACTTGAAAAACCAACCGATCACCGACAATTTTCTGGTTTGGATGGGACATTCTTCGTATTATTTTCAAATCGATGGAAAAAGGTTTTTGGTGGATCCCGTTTTCAGTGGGAATGCATCGCCTATTCCTGGAACGACGAAAGCGTTTGTGGGAACCGATATTTATTCGGCAGAAGATTTTCCGGAGATTGATTTCCTGATCATTTCTCATGACCATTATGACCATTTGGATTTTAAAACAGTAAAAAGCCTTAGACCAAAGATCCATCAAGTCATTTGTGGATTGGGCGTAGGTTCACATTTCGAAAAATGGGGCTTTGACGAGGAGAAGATCATCGAACTCGATTGGTACGAGAGTGATGAGATGTCTAAAGGCTTCAAAATCACTTCCACGCCAGCCAGACATTTTTCTGGCCGAAGATTCAAACGGAACAATACGCTTTGGTCGTCTTACGTTTTGGAAACGCCGAGCAAGAAAATATTTCTTGGAGGTGACAGCGGATATGATTTTCATTTTAAAGAGATTGGAGAGAAATTCGGTCCGTTTGATTGGGCCATCTTGGAAAATGGACAATACAACGAAAAGTGGCGCTACATCCATACTTTGCCTGAGGAATTCATCCAGGTTGCGGAAGACCTTAAAGTGAAAAATGTGTTGCCGGTGCATTCCGGGAAATTTGCTTTGGCGCAACATGCGTGGAACGAACCTTTGGAAAAAGTCTTCGAAAATAGCCGAGGGAAAAACTTCAAAATCTCAACTCCGATCCTTGGCTCCAAACTGAATTTGGAAGATGAGAATCAAAGTTTTACGGAATGGTGGAAGTCTTAAATATAAATTTTATATTTAGCTAATAATAATTTGACATGAAAGAACTAAATGAACTGGAAAACACCTTATTGGAAGGTCTGACCAATAAATATCCTCAGTTTACGCCGCATATACCACATTTGAAAGTCTCCGAAAGAAAACTGACCGGCACTGGGATGAATGTTGAACTTTTATACGAAGATTTCAATAATGAAGTTGATGACACAAACGCTCTATTCAGCAATGGTGAAAATATAGCCATCAAAGGCTTGAAGGAAGGCTTGAGCTACGTCATCGACATTACAGTGGGACAGATCACTGCCATCGAATTTTCAACCTACAATGAAAAATGGGACGGACAATTATCCGAGTATAAAATTTTGGAGAAAGAAGAATAGATTAAAAAACTTTGAACAAAAAAAAGGATGAGCAAACACTCATCCTTTTTTCTTTTTATAGCACCAAATTATTTAGTGGTCACAATACTGCTTTTCAGCCAGTTGCTGTGGAATTTACAATCCTTATATTTGTTATCCAAAGAGATAAAGATAGAAGGGATCTTTGTATTCACCCATTTTTCAACGATCTCATTCTTCTTTTTGTTGAGCGCCATCTCTTTGATCCTTTCGTAATCTGTTGACAGTTCCAATTGGTGTGCATCTATGACATCATTCACCTGGATAATGCTGATCATTTTTCTCTTCTGCTGATCTTCCTGTTGGAAAGGCTCAGTTACATCATTTTTCTTAAGACCTGCGATCTGATAAGAAACTGTTGGATCCAAACCAAGTTTCTCCAATTTGTCAGAACCATCTTGAGTGTTGGTCATGATCCCTGCAGAGAACTTGTTGCTTTTGTCATCAGAGAATTTGTAAGCGGCATCTTTGAAAGTCATCTTGTTTTCCACGATCAAAGTTCTGATACTGTCCAATTGTTTTCTACCGGCGGTTATCTCGTCGGCATTTGGTGTACTCTTTATCAAGATATGTCTCGCATCGTACTTTTTTCCGTTTCTCTTGATCAGCTGGATCAAGTGGTATCCATATTCTGATTCTACCGGATCGGACATCTCACCTTCCTGAAGATTAAGTGCAGCAGCCTCGAATGGTTTTACCATTTGTCCAACATTGATGTTCTTGTAAAGTCCACCAAGTGCAGCAGAACCTTCGTCTTCCGAGTAGATCCTTGCTTGGTTTTCAAAGCTTTCTCCGGCTTTGATGTCTTGCTTGATTTTATTCAGCTTATCTACGATTTCCTTTTTGTGAGCTGCCGATATCTTTGGATAGATACTGATTTTGGATAATAAAACTTCATCCTTCACATTCGGCAATTGGAATTTGAATTGATTATAAAAATCTGTCACCTCATTTGGCGTCACATCTGCTTTCTCCGTAATACGTCCATACTTTGCCTGACCGTAATAGTTATCCGCGTCGATCTTCTCGATCGCTGTTTTCATCTCATAAGACGTACGGAATTTGTACGCGGCCAACATGGCTTTCTCATCTGGAAATTGGGACAGGATCTGAGTATATTTGGTCCCAGCCATTTCCTTGATTGCCGCCGATCTGTTCTCGATCAATGTATCTTTTTTTGCTTCAAAGATCAGCAATTTGTTGTTCAGGATACTTTCCATAAAATCACATTTGTCACCTACATTTGCGCCTTGCTGTTTCGCATAGTTCGCCTGATCCTCTATGTCAGACTCCAGAACGATCTCATCACCAATCACGGCTGCAATCCCATCTATGAGCTGACCTTTTTTTATTTGAGCCGATAGATTTGTATTAAATAAACACAAGATCACTGACAATAAAAAAAGACATTTCGTGTATTTTAACATTATTTTTATTTATTAAGCTGCAAAATTAAGATTATCAACCAATTCTGCTTCATTTTTTGTTATAATTATTTCTTAAAATTTTTGTTGAGTTCTGCCATGAATGCTGGCTGAATTTCAATCTTTGTTTTGGCTCGTTGCTCGGCGATCGTTTTCTGAAGTAATTTCTCTGTTACGCCATCCGTCATATCTTCCGCTGCTTCCGCCTGCGTCATCTGCTGTTCTGGGAAAAGTTCATCTATAGCGACTACAACGTCTCGTCCAGAAATTTTGGTAGTGAACGTTCCTTTCTTGAAAGGCACATTATTTTTCTTGAAAATGTCGGACGACTCCTGGATCTTTCCTTCTTCAAAATGCACCAAGACCTGATTCTTATCGTTGACCTGATTTTTGAATTTGGTCTTCAAAGCTTCCCATTTTTTTGGGTCTTTGATCTCTTTTTCGATTTCCTTTACCAATTTTGGATCAGAGATCACAGCAGCTCTGGACTCTGCTCTCTTTTCCCAAACAAATTTGGATTTGTTCTCGTTGTAATAATCGGTGGAAAGTTTCGGATTATTCTTCACCTCATTTTTCAAGTATTCGGAAAAGATATATTCGGAATAAAGGTTTTTCTTCAGCTCATCCACTTCTGGTTTTACCTCTGGCAGATCTTCAAAATTCCTAGCGTAAACTCCCACGATATATTGCTGAGCCTGATAATCTAAAAGATCCGCCCATTGACTGGTCGGGATCTGCTCCAGGTTTTTGTACTGGCTGTCAATCGCTTTTTTCAGATCCTCATAGGTCACTTTGTTCTTTCCGTAGGAGAACAATAAGGCTTTAGGATTTTTTGGATTGATATAACTTTGGTAAGATTTTTTAAGGTCTGCAAAATCTAGTGTTTCTGTAAACTTCTCTTTGGTTTTCAAGTAATCTACAAGCTTCGAAGTCAACTCCTCACCGTAGCCTGTTGCCAACATTTCCTTCTGGAAAAATCTTGTATTGGCATCTGTAAGCGTGTAAGGCTCAATATTATAAATATTAAAAATAAAATATTTGTCTCCGAACAATATTGGTTGCTTGGTGTAGAAATCCTTTGGTTGCCCTTTGAAGGCATTGTAAACTTCATCTGGTAAAATTGGAGAACCCATCACAGCGCCTCCAGAATTTCTCTCTTCCTCGGTCGATCCAAATTCTTTCACCACAGTTTGGAATTTTTTCCCAGATTCCAATTCCTTGTAAATTTTTGCCTTTGTCGTTTCGTAATTGGCATCATTTGGAAAGGTCAAAACACCGAAGATCAAATATCCCAAACTCGGTCTTGTGTTGGTCACTTTTGCAAAACCTACGACATTTGGTTTATTGATGAAAGAGGTGTACGAATTGGCTGGTAAGCTTTTCACTTGTTGATACAGGTCATAATCCAACATTCCCGGCTTCACATAAAATGGCTTGGAAGCTTCTGGATTTCCATTTTTTGACAAGAAATCCTCCATCGTCATTTTCCCAGCTTTCACCTGATCATAAAGTGCTTTGTAATCGGTCTTATCTTCTGCTTTTTTTTCTTTGATGAAAAGCAAGATCTGAGTTTCTGTCTTGTTAGAATTAACAAAATCCTGAAGCAATGGATCAACGATCGCTTTTGGATAGAACTTCTGCTCTCTCAGTTCAGACATTCTCTGATTTACAGCATTGGTGTAATAGTTCATCGTGTCGGCTCTCTTCTCTTTTGCCAACTGTTGCAACAGCAAGAACTCTACGGTAGAATTGACAGACTTATCCGGTCCGGCCGTTTCTAGTCCGTACTTGTTCTCTTTCATGTAGTCTTTTACAGAGATGCTGTCTTTGCCAACGATCAGATATTGAGAAAAAGCCATTTGTGACACGAATGCCAAAACAGCTGGAAAAAAGATCTTTTTCATTTGATATATTTTGTAACCACCTTTTGAGTGGTAATTTTGGATAAAGTTAAATTTAGATTGCAGATTCGAACGTAGTCAATTCTTTGAACTGATTGATCCTTGCGCTCAATTCTTCTTTTGTCACATTTTCGATTCTTTCTGTTCCGAACTTCTCAACGGTGAAAGAAGCCATTGCGCTACCAACGATGATCGCCGTTTTCATACTTTCAAAACTGAAATCCCCTTTCTTGGTAAGGTAAGATGCAAATCCGCCTGCGAAAGTATCTCCAGCTCCGGTTGGATCAAAAACTTCTTCTAAAGGCAAAGCTGGGATCGCGAAGATCTTTCCGTCGTGGAAAAGCAATGCGCCGTGTTCTCCTTTTTTGATGATCACATATTTTGGTCCTAACTCGTGGATCTTCTTAGCTGCTTTCACCAAGGAGTATTCTCTGGAAAGTTGTCTTGCTTCCTCGTCATTGATGGTGATAACATCGGTCTTAGCAATTACTTTCATCAAGTTGTCCCAAGCGATGTCCATCCAGAAATTCATAGTGTCAAGGATGACCAATTTTGGCTGCGTTTTCATTTTTTCTAAAACAGAAAGCTGAACTACAGGATCTAGATTTCCCAACAAAAGAACTTCTGCTTCTGAAGAATGCTCAGGAACTTTCGGGTCAAAGTCTGCCAGGACGTTCAGTTCTGTCACCAAAGTATCTCTTGTGTTAAGGTCGTTGTGGTATTTCCCACTCCAGAAAAAGGTTTTCCCGTCTTTCACCATTTCCACACCATCTACATTGATGTTTTTTGAAGTCATCATATCCAGATATTCTTGTGGGAAATCGCCGCCAATCACGGAAACCAAACTTACGTCCGTATCCAAAGCTGCTGCTGCAAGTCCGATATAAGTGGCTGCACCACCAAGGATTTTATCTGTTTTTCCAAAAGGTGTTTCGATGGCATCAAATGCTACAGTTCCTACTGCTAGTAATTTCATATGTTAAGTTTTTTAGTCCGATGTCCGATGATGGATGTCGGAAGTATTTTATATTATTTTAATTTTTAGTTTCGATTCGAAAGTCTTCTGACCTTTGACTTCCAGCTTCGCAATTACTTTTTCCATTCAAATGAATCGATCAAGTGCAAAAGGTCTTTTTTGATATAATCTACAGCCGGCGCCAAAGAGTCAGGACGCGGACGAGAGTTGAAATATAAATTTCCAGTTACAAAATGTCTCGTGCTGTCTGTCACATAAAACTGAATGTTTGATGCGGTTTGACCTTTCAGTTCGTAGAAATTTCCGTAAACATTTTTCTCTGGGTAAGCGAATGATTTGGTGTCGATCGCGCTGGCTTTGATGGTGTGTTCATAAACCATTTTCTCTGCTTCCTTCACGTGAAGTTGAAAATCATTCTTGATCGGAAAATAAGTGATGAAAACATTGGCTTTCATCCCAGGATACGAGAGATTGTACCAGCAGGCTTGTTTTGCATCTTTGATCTTTGCAAAATCCGAATATTCAAAAGAGTAATCGCAAGGTGCAGAAAAGCTCAGGTATTTCGGGGCTGGATATTCCAAACGCAGGTCGCCTTTCGGTTTTGGAACCGGTTCTTTGCCGCAGGAGAAAAGTGATAAGCCGATGAAAACTCTGATCAGATTTTTAAACATTCGGCAAAAATAACAATTAGAATCGATACAGAGAATTTTGAATACTTAATTTTTGTTAAGAATAATTGATTTACAGTCAAATCGATTCCATATTTAATGTATATTTGAAAAAAACAAACCTATGAAACTCAGAAACTTTACACTCATTTTAATTTTCTTTTGCTCCATTACGATCTCTTCTCAAGACATCAAGATCAAGAAAGAACAGGTCTTATTGGACGGAACACCAGTCGCAACGATAAAAAATCCCTACCGCGACCATTACGAATATTTCAATCTCAATGGAGACAAAGAATTTTCGGTCGATTTTAAAGGGCTTGCCCAAGTTTCCAGCGCACAGCCATTACAATATCTAGAGATCATTTCGGGAGATGGAAGTAAGAAAGCAACCATCCAGCATGAGATCCTGAAAGCTTCCTTCAGCGTTCAAAACATCATTACGCACAACCTGACAGCAAAATATCATGTTTTCACAAAAAATGGTGTTGACAAGGCAGCTTTGGATAAGCTTTTCAACAACACAGGCGCAGAATTTAGCAATGTGGCCACGCAGGAAATCCAACGTGCCCAGGAACGCGCAAACAAGATCAATGGTATCAAATCTACAGTTGCACCATCGATTTCCGGGAAAGACATCCTTGGATTTGAGAATATGAGTGTCAAGAAGATCATCGGACGCATCGAATTCGGACAATGCAGCGCCTTTGACACCAACAATTGTATTGAGGTCTTCGATCTTGACGAAAACAGAATAGCCACTGTTAAAAACGAAAAGGAAGGCTTCAAGAAATATAAGGTCGATACGTATGACGACAAGACCTTCTACTACAACGCGGCAAAATCCTACTTGAGAGGTGATCCTGCTTTTGGTGAAGAATTCTTGGCTGTTCTAATGGCTGAAGGATACATGTTGGGTCATCAGGCAAAAAAATTACGAGGCCAGATCTTGGACGCCAAAATTGCTGATGCAAAAGTACGATCCGCAAATATCTACAACACTGATGGCTACGTGATCGACAAAGATGGAAAGAAAACGACAGGCAGCCTTACCATCTACTTCCAAAAACTTGACATTAACAGGACCGGCGAAGTTTTGCCAACCGACTATGCAGATAAATTTGGACAAAGACTGATGGTGAAATACAACAATGAGAAAAAGCAACCGAGAACGAAAACCGTCAACGCTTCGTCTGGAGCCAAATTTTGTATTCAGACAGAAAACGGAGAAACCTGCTATATCGGTTTAGGAGTGAAGGGTGAAGCGATGAAAAAGCTGACGAATATCAATGATCTAAGTTTTAACAACGCCTATTTTTACACTTTGATCTACGAAGACAAAGGCATCCAGATCCTACAAGATCCTGTGGAGAAAGAAAAATTCGTTGTTAAAATCGATAAGGAAGACAAGGGTTTGATGCTGGACAGAAGCTCAGACGATGTGGAGGCAAACAGATTGGCAGATTATCTAAAAACCTGCAAAGACCTTGTGAACGACATCAAAAAGAAAAATTTCAACATCAAGGATGTGAATGACCTGAGTCAGATTGCAAAAGAATATGCTTCTTGTCAATAAATTTCATAAAATTCTCATAAAAATATCTTAATGACAAAATATTTGTAACCTTTTTGGGTTTCTGATCGTATAATATAATGCAACCTAAAGAATGAGGTTTTTATATGAGACAATTAAAAATTACAAAACAGGTTACCAACAGGGAAACCGCATCACTAGACAAGTATCTACAAGAAATCGGAAAAGTGGAATTGATCACGGCCGATGAAGAGGTAGATTTAGCACAGAGAATCCGCGCTGGCGACAGAGCTGCGTTGGAGAAATTGATCAAAGCTAACTTACGTTTCGTGGTTTCCGTTTCCAAGCAGTATCAGAATCAGGGACTTTCTCTTCCCGATTTGATCAACGAAGGAAATCTTGGTCTAATGAAAGCGGCGAAAAGATATGATGAGACGAGAGGTTTCAAATTTATCTCCTACGCTGTTTGGTGGATTCGTCAATCGATTTTGCAGGCTTTGGCCGAGCAGTCGAGAATTGTGAGATTGCCATTGAATAAGATTGGTTCTATCAATAAGATTAACAAAGCTTATGCTCACCTTGAGCAGGAGAACGAAAGACCACCTTCTCCGGAAGAATTGGCAGAAGTTCTGGATATGAGCGAGGAAGACATCAAGGAATCTATGAAAAACAGTGGTCGTCACCTATCGATGGATGCACCACTTGTGGAAGGTGAAGATTCTAATCTTTATGACGTTTTGCGTTCGGGAGAATCGCCTAGTCCAGATAAGGATTTGATGTTGGAATCTCTACAGATCGAGATTGAAAGAGCGCTTCAAACTTTGACGCCTAGAGAGGCTGACTTGGTAAGATTGTATTTCGGATTGAATGGAAAACATCCAATGACGCTTGAAGAGATTGGTGAAACTTTTGACCTTACGAGAGAAAGAGTTCGTCAGATCAAAGAAAAAGCGATCAAAAGATTGAAACACAACACAAGAAGTAAGATCTTGAAATCTTACCTTGGAAAATAAGAATTCCTTTTTCGGAATGAAATTGAAGCAAGACTTTTTGGTCTTGCTTTTTTTGTATTTTTGAATATGATTGAAATTATAAAATTCAAATTTGTTTCTAATTTAGAATATGTTCATTTAATTTTAAATGAGCAAAAAATTCCGCATTCTATTGATGTTGAAAATCTAAATTTATTTGCGGAAGACATACAGAAAGAAAATATATTGCAAATCCTCAATAATTTAAACTTAGATGAGCATGAGGTTGACGTAGATGAAAATTTTCAGAAAGATTTTGAAGATTGGCATAACAACAGCTTAAATCCGGGACATTTCACTGGAGGAAAAATACCTTTTTTCTATTGGAATGTTAAGAATTATCCATTCCTGTTGTTTACAATATTGTTCGTTCCTATCATTTCTATCATCATAATATTGTTCGTTCAAGGAGGTGATGACTTAAATTTAAATTTTGATTTTTTTGGCAACCTCATTTTTTTATTTTATTTGTTTGTAGCTATTTCAATGCTTGTTCAATGGATAAAATATAAGAAACGTAAAAAATTAAAACGTTAAATAATGAAAATCTCGATCATCGGTGGCGGAATTGGCGGTTTGACTTTGGGAAATGTTCTGAAGCAACACAACATCGATTTTAAAATCTATGAAAGCGCGCCGGAAATAAAACCCGTCGGAGCCGGAATCGCAATGGCAGGAAATGCAATGCAGATCTTTGACAAACTCGGTTTGAAAGAGAAAATCGAAAAGGCAGGAATCAAAATGCACGCTTTGATTATCACTGATGAAAAACTGAAAACCATTTCAAAAACCGACGTTCTGAAACTTGAAAATAAATACAAGGTTTGCAATATCGCGATTCACCGAGCGGAACTTCAAAGAGTCTTGAGTGAGAATATTTCAGAAAATATCATTCTTAACAAACGCCTTTCGAAAATTGAGAAGAAGGAAAATTACCATTTGACCTTTGAAGACAAAACAGAAATAGAAAGCGACATCATCTTCGGAGCAGATGGTGTAAAATCTTTGGTTCGACATCAAATTCTTAAATCTGGACAGATCCGAGAAGCTAAACAAAAATGCTGGCGCGGAATCCTGACGACCGAAATCCCAGAAAAATACAGTCACAATGCCTACGAAATGTGGGGAAAAGGAAAACGTTTCGGTTTTGTGAAGATCAAGGAAAACACGTTGTATTGGTATGCTTTGGTGAATGAAAAATTCTATTCTGAGGATATTGATCTATTGGAAACCTTTAAAGAATTTCATTCTGATGTTTTGCAAATGATCTCTAAAACTTCGAAAGAAAATATCATTCTCACTGACATCATCGACCTAAAACCGATGGAAAAATGGACTGCGGAAAATCTTTGCTTGATTGGAGACGCAGCACACGCCACAACACCTAATATGGGACAAGGTGGTTGCCAAGCAGTCGAGGATGCGTACCACATCGGAAAACTTTTGGAAACTGAAAAAGACTGGAACAAGATCTTTCATCAATTTGAAAAAATTAGAAGATCAAAAGTGAATCACATTGTAAAAACCAGTTGGACGCTTGGGAAAGTGGCGCAATGGGAGAATTTTACAGGGCTTCGGAATTTTGTATTTAGAAATATGCCGGAAAATGTAAATCAGAAGCAGATGGAGAAGATTTTGAAATTGGAGATTTAGTTTTTATTAGTCTTCGAGAGCCTCAGACTGACAAATAATTGTCTTCGGCTACGCTCAAACAACGTGAGGAAATAGAATTAATCTTCTTTTTTCAAATTCTCAATCAAACCTTCCAATTCTTTGATCTTGTCTTTCAGGTTTTTGATATCATTTTTATTATTGGAAACTTTGCTCTTCAGCATGACCGTTCTGGCGCGTTCGCTGTGGTCGTCCTCATCATCGTCCTCGTTGATTTCTTCCACATCTTCCTGGATTTCGTCAATGTCTTCTTGGATCTCTTCTACATCTTCCTGGATCTCCTCGATGTCTTCCTGGATCTCATCAATATCTTCTTGGATCTCGTTCACATCTTCCTTCAGATCCTCGATATGTTCTGTACTTTTGTTGACAGACATTTGAATGAAAATCGCCAAATAAATCGCTTCCAACGAAACAACCGTGGTGAGAACCAACAACATATGTTCAAATTCTACAATATTAAAAATCGGCAATGCAAAACACACGATGAAGAAAACCGTATGGAAAACCAATGACTGAATAGAACCTACCCACCAAATGATCCCATTGGCGATTTTCTCTAAAATAGTCAGTTTTTCCTGAGTTTCTTCTGTGATTTTCATTGATAAATTTTGATAAAAGTAAGGATTTAAAAAGCGATTTGCAAAAAGACATTAATTAATGACATCGCTCAGCGCCGCATCGAGATTGTTGTACTGGAATTTGAAACCAGCATTTTCAATCTTGTTTGATGAAATTCTACTGCCTTCTAAAGCCAAGACGGACATTTCGCCTAAAACTGTTTTGATGATGAATTTTGGAATATTGGGTAACCACAATTTCTTACCAAGATGAGAAGCAATTTTTCTAGTGAGTTCTCTATTATTAATGAAATCTGGTGCAGAAGCGTTGTAAGCTCCATTCATCGAAACATCTTCCACCGCTTTGACATAGATATTGACCAGATCATCGATTTGGATCCACGGAAAATATTGGTCGCCAGTTCCTAATGCAGCTCCGACATTCAGTTCGATGGGCTTCTTCAAGACTTCCAACGCGCCGCCTTTTTCTGATAAAACAGTCGATGTTCTGACACATACTACTCTACTTCCAAGTTCTTGAAACTGGAAGGCTTTCTCTTCCCAATCTTTGCAGACATTTCCTAGAAAGTCATTGGCATGTTGGTCATTTTCGGTGAAAATTTGCTGTGAAGTTGTCTGTCCATAGATCCCAGCGGCCGACGAGGAAATTACTGCTTCTGGGTAGATCTTTCGTTTTTGCATCTCTTCAAAGATGAACTGAGCAGAATCGACACGACTTTTGTAAACTTCTTCTTTATAGGTCTTGGTCCAACGTTTGCTGATCGATGCACCGGCGAGATGAATGAAAATGTAGGTGTTATCTAACGCACCTCCTTCCAAGAATTTCTTTTCATAATTCCATTCATAAGATCTGAAGTCAGAATTCTGAGGTTTGGAACGGACGAGAATCTCTACCTGATAACCTCTTTCGAATAATTTTCTTGCAATTTTTTTGCCTACAAGTCCTGTTGCGCCACTGATGAGAATCTTTTTCATGAAGGAATTTCCTATTTGGAATCAAAAACGAGTCCAAGTAAAGTCAATCCTGCATTAAGATTATGAGAACTGACAATAAACATCTGAAATATCGAAAAAGTTTTAAAGAAGTTTTATTCTGTCATCAGCGATCTCGATGATCTTATCTTTGTACAGACTTCCAATGGCTTTCTTAAAGTTCTTTTTGCTCATTTGAAGTTCATCTTTGATCTCTTCGGGCGAAGATTTATCAGAAAGATAGAGCAATCCGTAATTGTCATTCAACTTATCTAGAATAGCCTGTTTGAACTCATCCACGTTTTCGAAACCTTGTGGCTGAAGGGTTACATCAATTTTTCCATCCTCACGAATGGTCTTGATGTAACCTGTTTCTTCGGAAAGTGGATATAGCTTTTTGAAGACATCGGAAGCATAGATCAATCCGATATATTCTTTATTGATGACAACATTCCAACCTAACTCGGATTCGTTCATCATAATCAGGTCAACTTTGTCGCCTTGTCTCAGAGGTAAATCTTCGTATTGTGGATTGCGTTTAAATTTGGTAGTTCCTGTGGTCAAACCTGTTGCTTCGTCTTCGTAAACATAGACGATGTAGCGTTTCCCTTCAAGAATTTTTGATTTTTGTTGTTTGTACGGGATGAAGAGATCTTTGATGATTCCCCAATCCATGAATGCACCTGTAGGCAGACTCTGTACGCAGGTCATGACAGCGAACTCGCCAACTTGGGCGTTTGCTTTTTCGGTGGTTGCTTTTAATGCGCCATCATCCTGATAGACAAATACGTCAACTTCATTTCCAATTTCCCAGGATTCATCTGCAAATATTTTTTGGATGAATGCTTTTTCACCAAGCTCATCCTTAAGGATAAAACCAGAAGATATTTGTTCGGCAATTGTTAAAGTTTGGATTTGACCAGGTTTCATAGAATTGAATTTGCTGCAAAAATAGCTAAACTTTTCTTTAATCTGTCTTTTTACGAAATATTCCCTCGCCGAAACACATGGTTAGAACAGACAAGATAATCTTTGCCAATTTCATTACTATCAAGTTATATATTTTAGACATAGATCATTATCTCATTTTTAAGTAAACAAATTCTCAGCTTTTACCACAACAGTAAAAACAACCTTGATCCATTTTGCAATGGATCAAGGTTTATAGTATTAAGAATGAATGTTTCAATATTTTACCATCTAGTAGGATCTTTATAAGGCGGATCTGGATCAACAGCCGCATCCTTTTTCACAACATTTGCACTCACTATTACAGAGTCTCCTAAAACTTTTCTGTTGCTCAACATCTCTTGAGTTTCATTATTTGAAAGTACAGTAGCTTCATCATCTTGTCTGCAAGATGCAAAACTTAATGATACAACTGCAATCGCCGCGATAGTGATTAGTCTTTTCATAATTGGAACCTATTATTATTTTTTGTTATTATTTTAAAAAATTTGTGCCGTAATTGTTTGACGAAAGTATAATCAAATTATCATTTATAAAAATAATAGTGGTCTCTATTACGAAATCGACACGTCCTAATTCACAAATAAAGACAAAGCTAAAACTCTGATATTCAAGCATTTTAATATGTAATTTTAGTAATATTAAACATAATCAATTTTGAGTAAATATTTCTTAATCATATTTTATTATTGTGTACTTTTGCAGAACAAATGACGAAGATAAATATCACAATGAAAAATTTTTTCTTTATCATATTGGCATTTTCTTTCAGTCTTATTTATTCTAAGGATAAGACACCAAAAAGCTATGATGATTATAGGAGAAGATATGAAAACTACAGCGAGAATGACGCTAGAGCTTTCGAAAATCTAAATCCATTTATAAAAAAGGCAAAAAACGAAAAAAAATATTCGGAACTTTTCCAAGGCTACAGGGATGCTGTTTTTTATGCAAAATCTCGTGATAAAAAAATCCAGTATGCAGATAGCTGTCTTGATGCTGCATACAAATCTGCCAGTGATGACCGGATATCCTTTGCCTATATTCTAAAAGGAAGTATCTACTACGCTAATTTTAAAAAATACAAACCAGCGCTTGACGAGTATATCATGGCCTACAAATACGCCAAGAGTACAAATGACATGTATCTGAAATACAAAATCTACTATCATCTTGGCGTTGTTAAAAACTATCTAGGCTATCACGAGGAAGCACTTGAGCTGTTTAAAAACTGTCTTACCTTCTTTGAAGCCGAGGCTAATGATACATCCCAGCATCAATTTAAAACCCTCAATAACAAGAAAGGATATCTTAACACGCTTCACCAGATGATTGTCTGTTATCGAAATATGGGAGATTTGAAAAGCATAGATTCCCTTATCGATATTGGATTGCTAAAAACTTTCAATAATAAGGATTTTCTTCAGGAGCGAAGCTATTTTCTTAAATCGAAAGGTCTGTCAGAGTTTAATAATAATAGATATCAGTCCGCAATCACTGATCTTGGTGAATCTGCGAGACTTATGAAAGATGATTTCGCATGGATATCTGTTGATTATTTTTACATCGGGAAAAGTTATCTAGCACTTAATAAAGATGATCTAGCAATCTCCAATTTCAAAAAGATAGATTCAATCTTCAACAAACATGAGTTCATCCTTCCGGAGCTACGTGAAAACTACGAGTTCCTCATCAACCATTATAAAACTCAAAAAAACAAGGAACAGCAGCTCTACTACACTACTCAACTTCTAAAAGCAGACAGCATTATTTCTAGAGATTTTGCCTATCTATCCTCGAAGATCCATAGAGAGTACGACACCAATACTTTGATGGAAGAAAAAGGAAAACTGCAGACAGCCAATACTTGGGGTTTCTTTGTAATTGCATTTTTGGTGATCACTGCAGGAATTCTCTCCTATATATTATTGAAAAGACACAAGAAAGAAAAGAGCACGCTTGGCCAATATCTTGCCTTACAGGAGAAGTTGAAATCTCACAGTTACGAAACCAACAGCAATGTTGCTTCACAAGCAGCGCAGCCTACAGAGATAAGTGACGACAAAAAAACACACATTACTGAAGCGATCAGAAATGACCTTTTGCATAAGCTAAAAAAATTCGAGGATAAAACCCAATTTACCCAAAAAGGCCTTACCATCCAGAAGTTAGCCGTGCAGTTTGATACCAATTCCAACTATCTTTCCAATGTCATCAATGAGCAAAAAGGGATGAATTTCAATCGATATTTGGGCGATCTCCGAATCCGGTACATCACAAAACTATTGTTCGAAAAGAGCATCTACCTCAATTATACGATCGATAGTCTGGCAAAGGAATGTGGTATTGCATCGAGACAGAATTTCTCTGACCTTTTCCATGAGATCAATGGCATCCGACCGACCGATTTCATTAGAAAAAGAAAGAAGGAAATAGAAAATCCCGATTCCCATTCTTCCTCCATTGGAAATATCCGTGGTTTGTTTTCTGATAATTAGATCAAGTCTAAAAATGCTTCGATTGTCAAGGTTTGTTGCTCGCCAGCCTGCAGATCTTTGATGGTAACATTTCCGTCTTTGATCTCTTGCTCGCCCAGGAAAACCAGATTTTCGATACCTTTTTTCTCAGCGTAAGTAAATTGTTTTTTTAGTTTTGAAGCTTCAGGATAGAGTTCTGCGGAGATGTTTTTTGCTCTTAATTTCGAAATTAACTTCAAAGCTTCGATGGATTCCGTTTCGCCGTAATTTGCGAAAAGATATTTCACTTTGACATCGGAATCTTCTGGGAAAATTCCTAATTCCTCCATCACAAGATAGATTCTGTCGAGTCCAAAAGAAATCCCGATTCCAGGAACATCTTTCACACCGAAAACCTCAGTAAGGTTATCATAACGTCCGCCACCGCCGATGGATCCCATTGCGACATCTTTCGCTTTCACTTCGAAAATAGCGCCTGTGTAATAATCCAAACCTCTGGCAAGGGTGATGTCAAAAACCAGATCTTCAGAATTGATTCCAAGTTCTAAAGCATTTTTGATGACAAATTCCAATTCTTCAACACCTTTTAGACCAGTTTCGTTGCCTGTGAATTTTTCTTTTAGGTTTGATAGATTTTCTAGTGCATCATTGGTTTGATTAAAAAGAAAATCCAATTTTGAGATTGCTTCTTCAGAAATCCCTTTTTCCAGCATTTCTTTCGTCACGCCATCTTTTCCGATTTTATCTAATTTATCAAGCGCAACGGTGAAGTCAATCAACTGGTCTGCAATTCCTGCATATTCTGCAATTCCGGAAAGGATCTTTCTATTATTGATATGAACGGAAACCGCTAAATTTAAGTTATTGAACGATTTGAAATACAATTGCAACAACTCTACTTCCTGCCAAAGACTCGTACTTCCCACAACATCCGCATCGCACTGGTAAAACTCTCTGAATCTCCCTTTCTGAGGACGATCGGCGCGCCAAACTGGCTGGATCTGATAACGTTTGTAAGGAAAAGCCAATTGCCCTTGATTCATTGCAACAAATCTTGCAAACGGAACCGTAAGGTCGTAGCGAAGCGCTTTTTCTGAGATTTGAGAAATCAGTTTTTGAGAATTTTTAGTGCCCCAATCTTCATCATTTGTTTTTGAAGCGTAATCGCCGGAATTCAGGATTTTAAAGATCAATCTATCACCTTCTTCACCATATTTCCCCGTCAATGTAGAAAGGTTTTCGAAACTTGGCGTTTCCAAAGGCTGGAATCCGAACAGTTCGAAATTATTCTGTAAAACATTGATGATGTATTTTCTTCTGGAAACTTCTTTCGCTGTAAAATCTCTCGTTCCTTTTGCTAAGCTTGGCTTCATTATAATAGATAAATGATGATTGATAAATGATAATCGACTGCAAAAATAAGGATTATAGAATAAGGACAGAAAATTTGGACGGCGAAACTTTGTCAATAATCATTAATTCAAAAGTTAATTGTATTTTAGAACTTTAAACCAGATCAAATGAAAGCCATCAAAATTCTAATTTCGGGAATTATTTTCTGTTCGATGTTGATTTCTTGCAGTGATTCGAATGACAAGATTCAAGCTGAGAATGAAAAATTGATTGAAAATTATTTCAAACTGTTCAATGAGCACAAATGGAAAGAACTTTCGGAACTTTATGTTGAAAATGCAGAGTTCCGTGATCCATCGTTAGGTCAAAAACTCGTTAAACAAAGCAAAGCAGAATTTATTAAAAGATATTCACAGTTAGGTCAGATCTGTCCGGATATTAAAGATGAGATCACACATATCTATCCGTCTGGTGATCATTTCATCGTAGAATTTGTTTCCACAGGAACAACGCCAGACAAATCGGAATTTGAGTTGGCAATTTGTACAATTTTCAAAATTGAGAATGGAAAAATCACCAAAGATCTCACTTATTATAATAATTTTGACGAAACTAAATAATGAGCCTTTTCAACGACCAATTTGAATTAATAGAAAACATCCTGCCTTACGACGGCGTGACTTCTTACTACGGAAAAGTATTTTCTGAGGAAGAAGCGAACGATTATTTTCAAAAATTAATGACCGAGATCGAATGGAAAAGTGATGAAGCCATCATCTTCGGAAAACTCATCGAGACCAAACGAAAAGTCGCGTGGTACGGAAACGAGCCATTCAGTTACACTTATTCTGGAAGAACAAAAACCGCTTTGACCTGGAATAAAACATTATTGGAAATCAAAGAAAAAATAGAATCTGTAAGTGGCGAAAGTTTTAATTCTTGTCTGTTAAATCTTTACCACGACGGCTCGGAAGGAATGGCCTATCACAGCGATGGTGAAAAGGATCTGAAGGAAAATGGTGCAATCAGTTCGGTCAGTTTTGGAGCTGAACGCAAATTCAATTTCAAACATAAAACCACGAAAGAATTGGTTTCTTTGATCTTGGAAAACGGAAGTCTTTTGATGATGAAAGACACAACCCAAAAATTCTGGCTTCACCGATTGCCAACGACCACGAGAATCATTAAACCGAGAATTAGCCTGACTTTCCGGACAATCGATAAATCAAAAAATTAAAATTATTTACCCAACCCTAAAGGGAGGAATTTTTAATATTAAATGACTGGTTTGTACTTTCTAATAAACGTCAGACAAAGTATAAAACCTGTCATAGCCAATCCAGCACCGACCAACGATGGATAATTGTAACTCAATCCAAACTCCAAAGGCAATCCTCCGAAAAACGCTCCAATTGAATTACCGACATTGAAAGCTGCCTGCATAAAAGCTGCTGCCATCATCTCAGAATTTCTGGCCGAACGAAGCATGATAATATTGACCGGCGTTCCAACTGCCATGGACAAAACACCACAAACGAAAGTCAATATTAAAGAGGCAATCTTATTTTCCGAGAAAAAGAAAACACCAACCAACGCCAGAATCATTGCGGACAAAAGAATTGCTGCAGCCAAAGCGGGACGCATTTTATCTGCCATGATCGCTCCAAGGAAATTGCCAATGACCATCCCAGCCCCAGCTAGAATCATGATATAGGCAATGAAATCTGTCGGAAACTTTGAAACATTGGTCATCAAAGGTGTGATGTAGCTGAACCATGCAAACAATCCTCCAAAACCAATGGCTGTGATTGCAATGATGTGCCAGGATTTTTGGGTTTTAAAAAATTCCAGTTCGTCTTTGAGCGTTGTGGTTCGCAGACTATCCATGTAAGGAAGGAGGAATTTGAGGAAAACCAAGGTGAGAAGTCCGATCAAAGCGACAACGCCGAACGCATATCGCCAACTCAGCTGATGTCCGAGCCAAGTTACGAATGGAACCATTGCCAGATTGGCAACCGTCAATCCCGTGAACATCATGGCAATACTTTGTGCCTGTTTTCCAGGCTTTGCCAATCGGGAAGAAACAACCGCTCCAACGCCGAAAAATGCGCCGTGTGGAAGTCCAGACATAAATCTTACCGCCATCATGGTGTAATAATCGCTGACCAAAGCGGACAATCCGTTGAACAAGGTGAAGGCGATCATCAGGAAGATGAGAATTCTTTTGGGTGGAAACTTCGCTGCGTAAGCTACCAAGATCGGTGCACCAACCACAACTCCAGCGGCATAAGCGGAAATAAGATGGCCAGCCTGTGGAATAGAGATCTTCAGCGAGTGTGCAACGTCGGGCAAAAGTCCCATAATCACAAATTCTGTAGTCCCGATTGCCAAACCGCCCAAAGCCAGCGGAAATATTCTCTTATCCATTTTGCAAAAGTCTTGTTTTTAAAATAGAAATTCAAGTTTTGGGGATTTAAAATGTCGAATGGTAAGATTAAATTAAACTATTGTTTAAATTGGGTTAATAATAGAAACCTTAAGTGTAACATTATCGACTAAATGTGAACTAACCCTGAAATCTGCAGCCCGGCCTGAGTGGAAATCCTTTTTTGTAGCTGGGAAAAGCCAGGCAAAAAAGATTGGGAACGGAGGACGGATAAAGCTGCCATAAAAATGATTATTAATTGCGTTAATTCCGTTCTGTTTTGATTTTTCTGCTATTTTTGCATAGCTTAAAATTATGCTGAACAAAGTGCTCACATTTCCGTTCGTGGTTTTGATAAAGTTCTATCAATTCGCTATCTCGCCTTTTCTGGGGAAGAATTGCAGATACGAGCCGACCTGTTCGCACTACACTTTGGAAGCGCTGAAGGTCCACGGACTGCTGAAAGGGAGCTGGCTGGCGATGAAAAGGATTGCAAGCTGCCATCCTTGGGGAGGCGAAGGTTATGATCCGGTGCCACCAAAAAAATATTAAAATAAACTATCAATGAACAACTTTTTTTTAAGAATTTATTTGATCCTTTTTGCAGGAATTTTCCAAATGGTCTCTTCACAAAGTACCACAAATGACCTTTCTGACGGAACTTTGAAGATCAATAATAAGGAAAAAATTGCAGTCAAGATCTTCGCAACACAAAATACGACGCTTTTCTATGACGAGGCGTCGCGAAATGTTCCCAACGAATTGGTGATCCTGAATGAAGATAATGTGAAGGCTGAATCGGCGGAACAATTGGGTTCTATCCAAAATATCCTTTTGAAATATAAAGCTTTTAATTTCCAATTTTTGGATGAAGATTTCAAACCTTTGGACGCTACTTTGGAGCAGAAGAATATTGAGAACTTCAAATATCTTTTGAAATCGAATAGAGTCATCAAACCAACTGATACTGTAGAACTGGAAACAAGTTTTAAAATTTGGGATCCAGTGAAGGGAATCAAGTTGGGTCCAGTAATGCTTCATTTCTATAGTTTGATGTTTATCTTGGCTTTTGGATTGGGCTATTTTATCATGGCAAAGATCTTCAAGATCGATGGTGTGGATGAGAAATATCTGGAGCCATTTTTCACTTGGACCTTGATAGGAACCATCTTGGGAGCGAGACTTGGACACGTGATCTTTTATCAGCCCGAGCTTTTCAAGGAAGATTTCTTGAGCGTCTTTTTGCCGATCAGCACGCGAGGCGGATTACATTTCACAGGATTTTCCGGATTGGCAAGTCATGGCGCAGCGATAATGGTGATTGCGACAACTTTATATTACAGTTACAAGATCATCAAGAAAAATCCACTTTGGGTGTATGACAGAATTGGAATAGTGGTGGCTTCTGGCGGTGCTTTTGTGAGAATGGGAAACTTCTTCAACTCCGAGATCATTGGGAAGCAAGTTGATCCGTCTTCGCCATTTGCAATCCTTTTTCCTCAACAAAGTTCTGAATATGGCGTGACAATCCCGAGATACCCAACGCAATTGTTTGAGGCTTTTGGATATGTTTGCCTGTTCTTTTTGCTTTGGTTCTTGTACAGAAAAACCGATAAGAAATATCAGCAAGGTTGGTTGTTCGGCTTATTTTTCATTATTCTTTGGGCCATCAGATTCTTTGTAGAATTCCTTAAAGAGCCACAAGGCGACGAGTTCATTTCGTTTGCTGGACTTAATACCGGTCAGATCTTGAGTATTCCGTTTATGATTGCCGGTGCGGTAATTATGATCATTTCTAAAAAATATAAACTTCCGAAAACGGAAACAGTATAAAATAAAAACTCCCAATATTTTGGGAGTTTTTTAATTTTGTGAGATGATGAGATTTAATAGAACAGCAACAACGATTATAATTTACTTGCTAATTGCAGTTTTAAATATTTTAACCTTCGGTGAGTATTTAAAAGCAACAAAATTAGCTGGAGGTGAAGTTGGAATGATTCCAATTGCAATGATTATTATTTTTGGAATTACTTTTCTGCTTTCTACAATTGCATTTTTAATCATTAATTCAAAAAAGAAAATATCTATAATCACTTCCATATTTATTTACCACATCATTTATTTAGGTGTTTTAATTTCTTGGGGATTTGATTTTAAAAATTTGACTAATCTAAAATACACAAACGTTGACTTATTCATTATTCTAATACCATTCTTAATTTGGGCAATTGTATCATTAGTTTGTAAACTTTGGGTTTCAAAATGGATAGAACAAAACAATCAATTCTAAATTTACAAAGCTTTAATTTCATTAATAAAATCTTCTACAACCTCATCCGAAGTTGCCCAGGAAGTGATTATCCTAATTGCAGAATTCTCTTCATCCATCTTTTTCCAAACATAAAAATCAAAGTTATCCGATAACTTTTCGATTTGAAAATTGTTTAGAATTGGGAATATTTGATTGGTAAAAGTCTCTGAGAAAAATTGAAATCCTTTCTCTTGAAAAGCCGATTTGATCTTCATTGCCTGAACATTGGAAATCTTGGCCAAATCAAAATACAGATCATCTTTCATCAATTCCAAAAATTGAATTCCCAGCAATCTACCTTTTGCTAACAACGCACCTTTTTGCTTGACGTGGAAACCGAATTCTCCTTTCAGATTGTCGTTGGTGATCACAATGGCTTCGCCGAGAAGTGCGCCATTTTTAGTTCCGCCGAGATAGAAAACGTCTGTAAAATTGGCTACGTCTTCCAAAGTCAAATCGTTGATCTCAGAGGTCAGCGCTTGTCCCAATCTTGCGCCATCCATAAAAAGAAAGAGATCATTTGCTTGACAAAATTCATACAATTCTTTCAGCTCTTGTTTTTGATAAATCGTCCCAATTTCTGTGGAATTTGAAATGTAGACCAACTTCTGTTTCAGCTGATGCGGCTTGTTGGTATGAGACTCCAAAACCGATTGAATGTGCTCTGGTTTTAGTTTTCCATCTTCCGTTACAACGCCGTGAATTTTATGTCCTGTCGCTTCTATCGCGCCGGTTTCATTGGTAAAGATATGTCCAGTTTCTGCAGAGATCACGCTTTCGTGAGGTCGAAGAATTGACGAAATCACCAAAAGATTAGCTTGCGTTCCACCACTCACAAAGTAGATCTCAGCATTTTTATCATTGATTTTTTTCTTGATTAATTCTCTCGCGTCATCAGAATAATTATCGTAGCCGTAGCCATTTTGCTGATCGAGATTTGTTTTGATCAATGCTTCTAAAATATTGGGATGACAACCTTCTGAGTAATCATTTTTAAAGGAATATTTCTTCATTTTTCTTTCTGCTTTTTGACGATTCAAAGGTATTGATTTTGATTTATGAGCTAAAATTAAAACAACATTATATTGTTAGTCAAAATTTGATTTACTTCTAACTTTTATTTAATTTTGAAATATGAATTCCTTGACCGAAGAAAATTACCTGAAAGCACTTTATCATCTTGTGAATGAGAATGATGAAGTTTCTGTGAACGACCTTAGCCGACAACTCAACATCAAAATGCCTTCTGTCAACAGTATGGTTAAGAAATTTGCGGAGAAAAACTGGGTGAAATACGAATCGTACAAACCCATCAAACTTACAGAATTTGGAAAAAAAGAAGCGTCGCTCATCGTGAGAAAACACCGATTGACAGAAATGTTTCTCGTAGAAAAAATGGGTTTTGGCTGGGAAAATGTCCACGAGATCGCGGAACAATTGGAACATATCCATTCCGATGCGTTTTTTGATAAAATGGATGAGATTCTAAACTACCCAAAAATGGATCCTCACGGCGAGCCAATTCCTGACAAAGATGGAAACGTCATTCAGCCCGATCACAAAAAACTGAGCAAGTGCAAGGAAAATGAAACCGTAGAATTGGCCTCCGTCACAACTTCATCAGAAGATTTTCTGAATTTTCTTAACAAAAGAGATCTAAGCCTGGGAACACAATTGAAAATCTTGCAAATCGAAGGTTTTGACCAATCGATGTTGATTGCTTACAACGGGCGCGAAGAGAATTTTAGCAAGACGGTTTGTGAGAGATTGTTGGTGAAGTAAATTTTGATTTCAAATTAAACCCATTCAAGTTTTATATAGATGTAATAAAAAAGAGACTCAAAACCGAGTCTCTTTTTTATTTAGTTGAACATATCTTTTACTTTCTCAAAGAATGTTTTTTCTTTTCCTGTTGGTTCGGCGTTCATATCGCCGTTTTCCAATTGTTTTTGGAAGAATTCCTTTTGTTCTTTCGTCAGTTTCTGTGGCGTCCAGACATTGATATGAACAAACATATCGCCTTTGCCACCGTAACCTTCAATGTTTGGAAGACCTTTTCCTGCTAATCTCAAGATTTTGCCAGATTGTGTTCCTTCATCCACTTTGATCTTCACTTTTCCACCCACCACGTTGATTTCCTTGGTCGTTCCCAAAGCTGCTTCTGCGAAAGAAACATACAATTCCTGATGAAGATTGTCGCCCTCACGCTTGATGGTTTTGTCCACTTCCTCTTCTACCACAACCAAAAGGTCGCCTGGCGTTCCACCAAGTGGTGCGTCGTTTCCTTTTCCTCTCACATTCAGTTGGATGCCGTCTCTTGCACCAGCCGGAATATTGATTGTGATCTCTTCATCCTCTTTCACAAGACCTTGCGCATTGGCTCCAGCAGGAATCTTGTCCGCTACTTTACCAACACCTTGACAAGTGCCACAAGTCGTTTGCGTTTGCATCTGTCCGAACATTGTGTTCATCATTCTCACTTGCACGCCGCTTCCGCCACAAGTAGGACAAGTCTTGGAAGTCACGCCTTTTGCCAACTTCAATTTTTTGACCTTGATGGTTTTCTGAGTACCAGAGATCATTTCTTCCAAGTTCAATTTGATGCGGACACGAAGATTAGAACCGCGAGATTGCTGTTGTCTTTGCTGACCACCGCCAAATCCACCACCGCCGAAAATATCACCGAACTGACTGAAGATGTCTTCCATATTCATTCCGCCGCCGAATCCGCCGCCGCCAAATCCGCCGCCTGCTGCACCGCCAACACCTGCGTGACCATATTGGTCATATCTCGCTTTTTTATTGTCGTCGCTTAGAACTTCATACGCTTCTGCCGCTTCTTTGAATTTTTCCTCTGCTTCTTTATCACCTGGATTTTTGTCTGGGTGAAATTTGATCGCCATTTTTCGGTAGGCTTTCTTGATCTCGTCAGCACTTGCTGATTTGCTAACTTCTAATATATCGTAATAATCGCGCTTCGCCATAATTGATGATTGATAGTTGAATTATAATTGATAAATGATGAATGATCATTGATACTACATCAGAAAATCATTTATCAATTATCTTTTATCATTAATAAACTTAGTTTCCTGTCACTACTTTTGCGAAACGAATCACTTTCTCGTGAAGTTGATATCCTGTTTCCACGACATCGATGATCTTACCTTTTAGATCTTCTGATGGCGAAGGAATCGATGTGATAGCCTCGTGTAGGTCTACATTGAACGCGTCGCCTTGCTCTACGTGGATCGGTTTCAAACCTTTTTCTATCAATTTGCTTTTCAGCTTTTGGTAAATTAATTCGATGCCTTTAAGTTCGGATTCGTTTCCACTTTTTGAGATCTCTTTGATGGCTCTTTCGAAGTCATCTACAACGCCTAACATAGATGTCATCAGATCTTGAGAAGCATACAAATAGAAATCGTTTTTCTCTTTTTGAGTTCTCTTTTTATAGTTTTCGAATTCTGCGTAGAGACGGATGTATCTGTCTTTCTCTTCTGCCAAAAGTTCTTCTGGCGTCGGTTTTTGTGACACATTTTCTTGATTTTCCGTTTCTGGATTTTCTGTCGAATTCGTTTCTTGATTCAGGTTTTCCTCGTGTATATCTTTGTTTTCTTCCATAATGGTAATTTTACAAAGTACATTTCTCAATTCTTTTGCCAATCGTGGTTTTTTGACAATTAGGCAGAGATTGGGTTTGGAGGGTTTGGAGAGTTTGAGGGTTGGAGAGTTTGAGGGTTAGAGCGTGTGTGGGTTGGAGATTCGGGATTTGAGATTCTGAATTTGGAATTTGGAATAATGTAATTTGGGATTTGGGATCGTCGATGTTGGCGAAGCTGCGTGAGCGATGATAGTGGATATCCTTTTTTGTTTTTGGGATGGGAAATGCCTGGGCAAAACAAAAAAGATAGTAACGGACAGCGCGACCTGAGGTGTGGGAATGGCGGCTGCGAAGGGCACGCCCAAATTTTAATTCGGCTTGTTGGTAATGGAATTGCGGAAATCGATGTCTTCCAAGGTCCAGCTGAGGATCGCGTCCTCGTTGCCAAAAATATCGTCAAAATTGGGGTCGACATAGAAATTTGGAATGACGCCCTTCTTTTGACCAGCAAATTCTATGTTTGGGCGGATGAGAAATAGACCAATCGGAAGCGACAAATGGGAGTTGGGAAGGATGACCGTATTGTTGACGCCAGCCACAGTCCCATCGTTGGCGCCGCCTGTTTCCTCACCTACTATCACGGCTCTTTTGTCGTACTTCAGTTTGGCAGAAATGATGGACGATGCGGAAAAACTTGCGCCATTGACCAAAACGTAGATCTTGCCGGTAAAAGCATTCTCCTTCGGCTTTGTAGAGCGAGCGTTGAACTCACGGAAGTAATATTTTTCGTTCTTTTTGGATGATAAAAGATAACTACCGGCCAGGAAAAACGGATAACCTGGCGCACTCAAAATCCCTGAGAGAAGCGAGTGTCCACGGAAGTAATTCTGGTGCATGCCGGAAGTTTTGGAGGTCATCTCAGGTGACTTGATCAAGGTGAATTTTTTGTCTGTCAGATAAGAATACAACGTGTTGATCTCGGAAAGAGAGCCGCCCAGATTGTCCCGAATGTCTATGATCAGGTAATCTGAGTTGGCTTTTTTGATCTTTCTGAATGTCCTGTCATAGAATTTTCGGGCATAAGTTGCCGAGAAGGATTTGATCTTGATGTAGGCCACACTGCTGTCTGACTTCATAAATTTGAAACTCCTGTTGTAGCTTTTGGAAACCGCATCGTAATCCTGAAGTTTTTGATCAACGGTGACCTTCGGCTTTGCTTTTTTATCTTCAGCTTCTTTGGTTTCTTTCTTTTGTCTTTTCAGATGAACTTCATTGATAACGTTATCACAGAGCGTTTTCAATTTCACGCTATCCAGATAACCATTTTCCAGAGTATAATAATTGAAGAATGTGAGATTGATAAAGTACTTCTGAAAGGTCTTGTTTTCGCCGTCTGAGCTGTAAAGTTTTCGATATTTGTTGATCAGGTCGGAGACATTTGTTTCATTGATGCTCAAAATCTCTGTTCCAGGTTTGATCTGGCCTACATTTTCTTTGTTCTCTTTCACAAAGATCCTATCGCCAATGATCTTGTAGTCCATCTGCGCGAGTAGCGGTTTTTTACTTTTGAGATCTTTTTGTTCCTTCTTAGAATGTTTTTTCCCGACAGACCTCAACCGGAGATGACCTTCATTGATGCTGGCGATGACCGGCGCCAATTTGAAATAAAATTGATTGGGCGTCATCGGCTCTTGAACTGAGGTCTTCAGGCTATCAAATTTATGATCCAATTGTTCTTTGGTTATATACCAATAAAGTTCCGGATGGAATCTTTGAAGTTTCTTGTAGGTGTAGTCTACATCTTTCCGAAGGTCCGCAACTGGAATTTTCTTTTCCAAAAACAAATTGTTCTTCCTCACCGATTGGCAAGAAAACAGCAACATCATTATCAGAAAAGAAATCATTTTTTTCATGAAGAATCTAAAATTAAGACAATTGCAGCAAACGGAATGAAGGGCTATGATAAATTTAACATTTTATAACACAAAGTGGTTCTGGATTTGTAGCGCTGTCCTTTGATAAAAATAACAACTATCCTTATGAAAAATATAATTCTTGCGACATCCGCATTTCTAATCTCTCAGTTTTCGTTTGCTCAAAGCAAAGAGATCACCGCTTTTACCAATCTCAAAGTTTTTGATAAGATCCCGGTACAATTGGTCTCTTCGGACATCTACAAAGTAGAAGTGAGTGGAACGATGGCCGACAATGTAGAATTTGTCAATTCTGGAGACGAACTCAGAGTGCGAATGAAACCAACAAAACTACTGCAAGGTGATGATGTGAAGATATTGCTCTATTACACGGACATCAGCGACATCCAAGCAAGTCAAGGTGCGAAGATATGGTCTACTGACATCGTGAAATCATCAAAATTGGGATTGACTTCCAATGAAGGTTCTAACATCGATCTGAATGTCAATGCGAAAGTTATCGAGGGAAAAGTAAACACCGGCGCAACGTTGAAGTTATCTGGAAATGCTGATTCGCAATCTGTTGTCGTAAATACAGGTGCTAAATATGACGGTCAAAAACTCAACACACAGATCACAAGCATCACAACCAATGCTGGCGGGAAAGCTTCTGTAAATGCTACTGAATCTGTGGATGCTACCACGAGAGCAGGTGGGATCATAGACATCTACGGAAAACCTGCATCCAAAAAAGACAAAAAAATAGCTGGTGGAAAGATCAGTTATCATTAATAAAAAGTGGATCAGATTTAAAAAATCAATCCTATTCGCAAATAAAAAATCCCACCTATAAACTGGTGGGATTTTTTTTATTTTTTCCTTGACGATGATTGTCTGATCTGCAAAATTGGCGTAAGGACCAATTTTTTCTCGATTGTGATCCCAGAGAAATTATCTTTGATGCTTTCCAGGAAAACATTTCCAGAGACTTTTCCCATCATCACTGGTGTTTGATCCACAGAACTGATGGACAATTCCAAAAACTGAGTGAAAGGTTCGTTACTGAATCCGATGACGCCAATATCCTGAGGCATTTTCAGTTTTAAGTTTTTGATCTCTTTGCAAACCCCTAACGCTGTAAAATCCGATGCAGAAAAGATAGCATCTGGCTTTACCTTTCTTTTCCAAAGGTTTTTCATAGCATTGATCCCTTCTTCTATCGAACTTCCGGTATTGATGATGTTGTCCTGATTCACTGGTAAACCGTGGTCTTTCAAAGCACTGATGTATCCACTTAATCTGTTTTGATAGATCTCCAGATTCTGATCACCGGATAGATGGCAAATATTCTTGTAACCTTCGTTGATGAGATGTTCCGTAGCTTGGTAAGCGCCTTTATGATCATCGATCGTGATCGTGCTGATGCCTTGGATATCTTTTTTTCTATCGAAAAATATGATCGGCGTGTTGGTGGTGTCGATGATCTTTTTGACATATTCCAAATCCGAAGTAGTCTTGGAGATAGAAATGAAGATGCAATCTACCTGCGTATGAAGCAAGGTATTGAGCTGTTTTTTCTCAATGTCCGCATCATCATGACTTTGGCAGATGATCACACGATAACCATGTGGAGACAACTCCTCCTCGATTCCTCGAATAACAGACGAGAAAAAGTTGGTGTTGATGTATGGAACGATGACGCCCACCGTTTTGGTCTCTCCACTTTTCAGCGCTTTTGCCAGATTATTCTGTTTGTAATCCATCTCATTTGCCATGTTCACTACCAATTCTTTGGTCGCCTGGCTGATTCGCGGATGATTGTTCAGAGCTCTAGAAACCGTCGCTACGCTGATATTTAGTTTCTTGGAAATATCATAGATTGTTGTATTTTTTTTTGCCATGTATTATTGTCTCAAAGTCAGTTGTGGGGTTGTAAATATAGAAAAATATAGAAGTCTATTTGCTTTTCTGAATCAAATTTAAGGCATGTAAATCAATGATCCTATTTTTAGTTTTTATTTTGATTTGATAACGTGCTGATGTAGCCAATCTGCACAGACCTTTTTCCAATTGTCCGTAAGTTCTGCCTTATTATTGATTCCAATATTGTGCTCACCTTCCGGAAAGATAAATATTGCGCCTTTCACGTTTTTCTGAATCATCGCCTCATAATACAAAATACTGTTGATGACTGGAACTGCAGGGTCATTCTGAGCGTGGAAAAGAATCGTTGGTGGTGTCTTCTCCGTTACGCGATTCTGCATCGAAAATTCTTTGATTTTTTCCTCAGAAGCATTTTCACCAAAAAGATTGATTCGACTTCCTTTGTGCGCAAATTCACCCAAGTCGATGACGGGAGAAATCAAAATAGCAAAATCTGGAATGGTGGAATAATTTTGCCAATCGCCTTTCAATTCGGTGTAATCTGTAGAAATATCACTTGCCATTGCAGCCAAATGTCCGCCAGCCGAAGTTCCCAAAACACCAATTTGGTTGGGTGAAATCCCATATTGGGCTGCATTTTTTCTAATTAATTTTATCGCTGCCTGGATATCCTGCAACGGACCCATTTCTCTTTGCTTCAAATCTGGAGAAGTCGGCAATCGGTAATTGAGCACGAAGGCAGAAATCCCTAAAGTGTTGAGCCATTTCGCATAGGAATAGCCGCCCAAATCGTAGGTCAAATGGTGATAACCACCGCCGGGAATGATAATGACAGCCATCTTGTTCCGTTCCTCTTTCGAAGGTAAAAACGCGACCCATTCGGGTTCCTGGATTTGTGTGATTCTTCCTTCCTTCTCCTCTATCGTTTTTAATTTCAAACCTTTGGAATTGGGCATTTTCCCTTTTTCCCAAAGCGTTATTTTTTGTTGTGCTGAGATTTGACTGATGACGAAAATAGATATAATTAAAATTACTTTTTTCATTGATTTCAGAATTTAAAACTATTTAGCATCCAAAGTTTTCAACCAATCGGAACACAATTTTTTCCAATTTTCGCTCAGTTCATTTTTATTGGTAATTGCAAACCTGTGACCGCCTTCCGGGAAAATAAACATCGCACCTTTCACTTTATTTTTCGTCATCGCTTTGAAGTACAAAATACTATTCATCGCAGGAACAGCTTTATCATCCTGATTGTGAAAGAGAATCGTTGGCGGCGTTTTTCCCGTCACTCGGTTTTGCATAGAATATTCCGTTATTTTTTCCTGAGAAGCGTTTTCTCCAAGCAAACTTTTGCGGCTTCCCGCGTGAGCAAATTCACCAAAATCAATTACGGGACAAAAGAGTACTGCAAAATCCGGAATCGTAGAAATGCTAGCCCAATCGCCTTTCAAAGCTGTGTAATCTGTCGAAATATTACTCACCGATGTGGCCAAATGTCCGCCAGCTGAAGTTCCTACAACACCCACTTGACTTGGCGAAATTCCCCATTGAGAAGCATTTTTTCTGACATATTTTATCGCTGCCTGAGCATCCTGCAACGGCGCAATTTCTCTCTGAATCAAATCTGGAGAAGTCGGCAATCTGTAATATAAAACAAAGGCAGAAATCCCCAAAGTGTTCATCCATTTTGCTATCTGAAAAGCTCCTTCATTGTAGGTCAGTTTCGAATAACCACCGCCAGGAATGATGATAACAGACCTTTGGGAACGCTCCGCTTTCGGTGGCAAGAAGGCAAAAAGTTCGGCTTCCTGAGTGGATATTTCTGGATTTGAAGTTGGATTTTCAATTTTCAGACCTTTGGAATTTGGCATTTCACCTTTTGGCCAGAACAGGAATTTGTCCTGCGCTGAGATTTGATTAATCAAAAATATAAATGCGATGAAAAGTGTCTTTTTCATAAATCTATTCATTAAAAAAGTTACCACTAAAACTTAATGATAACTTATATTTTAAAATTATTTAATGTACTTTTCCAAGCCCGTTTTCAAAGGCTTCAAAGCTTTTAATGCCAGTTTTGCAACCGTTTCTGCACCTAGTTTTGATAAATGTGTGTCATCCTCTTTTCCTTTGGGATAATACTCCACCTCGCCTTCTTTGAAATGCAAATGAAGCAATTTTGATTTTTCTGGACCAGCCGCGATTTCCATTTGTTCTGTTAATAATTGCATATCGACAAAAGGCACTTTCATATCGTCCGCCACCAATCTCACCACCAAAGGATAATTGCCGTGCGTGTCCACCAAAACGCCATTCTCTGTAAAATCTCTTCTTACGATAGAGGTCATCAAAATCGGTGTTGCACCTTTTGCTCGGGTTTCGTTGACATATCTTTCCAGATTGGCTCTGTACTGCGTGTATGGATTGGTGAACTTTGTAGAATCTTTCACTTTCTGGTCGTTGTGACCAAATTGGATGACCACAAAATCACCTTTCTTCAGTTGTTTTTCTACTTTGTCCCATCGGCCTTCTGTGCGGAAACTTTTGGAACTTCTTCCGTTCATTGCGTGATTTTGAAGTTCGATTTCCGTGGTCAGAAATTGTGGGAGAACCTGTCCCCAGCCGTGTTCGGGATTTTTATCAGGCTTATCTTTGTTTGCCATTGTAGAATCTCCGATGAGGAACAAGGTTGGTTTTTTCTGAGCAAATATCAACACTGAAAATAGAATTGATAAGCTTAAAAGCAATTTTTTCATATTAATTAAGATTACGAGCTTATTCAAAAATCCGATTAATTCTTTACCACAAAAGTCACAAAAGAAAAAGTTAAAAAAATACTTCTTTAAGAGCAAAAAAGAAACTTATCACAACATTACCTTTTATGAACTTTTGCAAGGCTTAAAAATCGTCATACCATTTGTGATTTTTGTGGTATTATAAAATTTAAACAATCTCAAATTATTGAACAGGATTCCAGTCACCGAAAATCTTGTCGATGGTATAATTTTTCACTTCTTTTTTGGTTAATTGATGAGACCAGGAAACCCTTTTCGAAACATTTCCGCCTTCACCTCTACTTCCAAACTCCGCGTAGTAAGTGGTTTTCTCTTTTTCCGGAAACATTGCGTCGCCTTTCCAAGGATTCCAACCTTCTGGCAAAATGTGATTTCCCATTTCTGTATTAATGAAAACTGTACTGGCAAACGAGCGCCAAGGTCTTCCAAGAAAAACTTTTGTGATGCCGTCTTTTGCAATCAATTGACAATCGAAAAAGACAAACCCGAATTTCTTCCCTTGCTGTGTTGAAGCGGCTGTGATGTAAGAGTCAGCTAAACTTTTGATAGTACAATTTTTAAAAACAACCGTCGCGGAACCGAAAATAAAATCCGTTGTTCCCTCGATGAAACAATTCTCAAAATATTGTCGGCTGTGATTTCCTGTTGCATAGACTGTATCCTGGCAACCCAAAATCTTTGAATCCTTAATGACAAACTTGTCGCCTTCCACGTGAAGGGAAACCGCCTGACCTTTGTTACACCAAGTATTCTGAATCGTCAAATTTGAGATTTTAACTTCATCCGCCATCACCAAAAGTGTGTAGGAATTGAAGGTCGTCATTTTCTCGTTGAGAGCGTCTATCTTACCAGAATAATCATCATTAATGAGAATGGTATTCTCAGCGTTTTCGCCTTGCAACGTGACTTTGTGTTTGGAAGACGGAATGACGATTTTTTCTTTATAAGTTCCCGCTTTTATTTTGATTAAAGCTTCGCCCGGACCAAAATCCCTCAATGAATTGATTGCTTTCTGAATAGAAGTGAATTGTCCGCTTCCGTCCGATGCTACATTAACTGTGATGTAAGGCGCAGTTTGAGCAAACAGAATTTGAACAAAAGCCATCATTAATATTGATAAAATCCGCTTCATAATTTTATTTTAAATGTAATTTTTTAAACGCAAAAGTCTTTTTTCATTCTTCATATTTTTAGTGAGCAAAGTAGGAGTCAATAAATTGATTGGATGAAGCTTAAATCAAAAATATTCTTCATCAGAGCCTTGTCTCTATCTTTGCTTTCTTAAAATTTGCAGTATTGTAATTAAATCTCTGCGTTTAAAATTGAGATACTTATTTTTTTAAAGTTTTATCTAAAAACTTAACCGTCAAATCCAAAGTCTCCGTGAACCAAGGTTCTGCTGACCAGAAAGAATGCGGCGTGTCTTTGATTTCGTGAAATTCTGTTGGGATATTATAGCTTTTCAACTTCTTCATCATATCATCTCGTCCTGCGTGGAAACGTGCCTGGGAACTGTTGATGAAAATCGTTGGTGGCGTATTTTTATCGACAAATTCCAAAGGTGACGCTTCTGTCCAGTTTTTGAGATTGACATTTCTGTCGCCATCCAACCAATAAGCAGCGTAGGTACTTTCTTCCGCTTCTGGATGGATGAAGGAAACAATGCCGTCCACATTCACAATCGCTTTGATTTTATTTTCCTTTCTTACGCCAACCAAAGTAGCTATTTGAGCACCGGCAGATTCTCCCAAAACTGCGATATTCTTGGAGTCTAACGAATATTTCTTTTTATTTTTCATTAAAAATCGGATTGCAGTTTCAACATCATTGATTGCTGCAGGATACTTTGCAACATCGGCCAATCTGTAACCTACAGCCATTGCAACGTAGCCTTTGGAAGCCAGTTCCTGGGCCATATATTTTTCGTTTTCCTTACTTCCTGAAATCCATCCACCGCCGTGAACCATTGCAATTCCTGGATATTTTTTTGATTTATCTAGCGGATAATAGATATCTGCCTTCAAAGAGACACCATTGACGTTCGCATATTCCACATCTTTATCAACTCCGATGTTGGTCGGCGTTGGTCTATCAATCGGTGTGATGAAAGGATATTTCTTCTTAAGTTTCTCGTACGTCGTTTCGTTGGTATAAGGAGTTGCATTCGGACGTGTGGTTTGTCCGAATGCAGATTTAGCTCCAAATAAGAAAAAAATAAGAAAATATAGTTTGTGAAAACCCATATTAAAATTGATTATTTGACAGCACTCTTAGCGACTTCTTTCGCCAGAGTGATCTGTTCTTTTGCAACACTTTTAGGAAGTTTTACGGCTGTCGTTTTGCTTCCTGAAACCTTGATGCTTGGTTTGTTTGCCGATTCCAAAGTCAATCCAGAGATGTCGATATTCTTGCTGTTGTAGATGGTTGCTCCAACACCTTCGCTGTACTTCAGTTTTACATTTTTCAAAGTGATTCCATCTGCATCTACAATTGTCAGAGCTTTTTTGGTATCGAATTTAGAATCTTCGATCACGATGTTTTTGAGGTTCATTTCGGATAATCCGCTCAACGCGATCGCTTCGTAGGAATTGGTAGCAGTGATATTTTTGAAGAACACATTTCTGAAGATCGGTGTTTCATCCGTCACTGGAATTTGTTTCTCGACTCTCTTCTCGTCGTCTGCACTTTGATCTTCCTCAATAATCGGCGAATTACCTTCGTAGAACATATTGAAGCCGATCACCTGCGCCGGAATGTTGATCATATCCACATTGCTGATCCAGATATTTTCCACAACACCGCCTCTACCTCTCGTCGTTTTGAAACGAAGACCGATATCTGTACCAATAAAAGTACAATCTGAAGCGTGCAGATTTCTTACACCGCCAGACATTTCGCTTCCGATCACAATTCCGCCGTGTGCGTGGTAAACAGTATTATTTTTGATGATGACATTTTCTGTCGGAACGCCTCTGTCACGTCCATCTTTATCTTTTCCGGATTTGATACAGATCGCGTCGTCTCCAACATCAAAGGTATTGTTGTAGATCAAAACATTTTTACAAGATTCCAAATCCAATCCGTCTCCATTTTGAGAATACCAAGGATTTCTCACGTTTAGATTTCTCAAGATCAAATTACTTGACATCAATGGATGCAGATTCCACGCTGGCGAGTTTTGGAATGTTGGTCCATCCAGCAAAACTTTGTCGCACTCCACGATGCTCACCATCACTGGACGAAGGAAATCTTTTACTTTTTCCAAGTCTGCTCTGCTTGTCATTTTCTCTGGAACGTTGAAGTTTCCTGTGCTTGTAAATCCTTTTTTGGAACTTTCTGTCGGGAACCAAATTTTCTTATCATCCGACAAAACACCACCTTTGGAAAGCAATTCTTTCCATTGTCCGTCTGTCATTTTTCCTCTTTTCACATATCGCCATGCATCGCCACTTCCGTCGATAACGCCGTTTCCTGTGATAGCGATATTGGTTGCACGTTTTGCAGAAATCGGAGATTGTGTACGAGTCGTGTTCAGACCTTCGAAACTAACATCTACCAAAGGATAATCATTAAAATCTTTGCTGAACAAAATCATTGCGCCATCTTCCAAATGCAAGTTGACATTGCTTTGAAGAACAATTGGACCGGTCAGCCAGATTCCTCTAGGAACAATTACTTTTCCCCCACCCTTCTGATTGATGCTTGTAATTGCTTTTTTGAATGCTTCTGTATTTTTCACATTGGTTCCGGCAATGGCACCAAAATCTTTGATACTTACGGATGTTTCAGGAAAAGACGTTTCTGCCACAGTTGGCATCTTGAACTCCACATTTTTGTAGATATCCGCCATTTGCGTTTGTGCAAAACTGTTTGCCGAAAATAACGCTGCCAAGCTTAACGCTAATAATTTAATCGATTTCTTCATTATTATTTATATTTTAGAATCGGGAACCGAGATCCTGGATTTTATTTTAATTAATTTTATTTTTTAGTGATTCGGAAAAAGTCAAAATCTGCATAACCGCCTCTTGCAACCTTTGAATCGCTCACAGAATAGATCCCGACTTTCGCTCCGATCCATTTTCCTGGTTTTGCCTGAAATTTTTCGCCAATATTGGTAAACGTCTTTCCATTTTCGCTATAGCTGAATGTGCAGATCCCATTTGGCTCGCTCACATTGACCTTCAGGTAAGCTTCGTTAGATTTCAACTTTATTTCATTAATGATCTTCTCCTCGCCACCTTTTTCAGCTTTGGGCGCCTTTCTCAATTGAAGATAATAACCATCTGCTTTATTGGTGATGACGAGTGAAGCGTGGTCTGTTCCCATCACCAAAAGTCCAGCAACTTTTCCTTCTTTGGCTTCCTCGGGGAATAGTTTCACTTTGGTTGTCGCCACAAAGTCAGGTGCGGGAAATTTCTGCGTCAAAAGATTCGGAACATTCCAAAGATTCTTTTCACCTTCCGGAACTTTCATCGAGAACAATCTCAAATGATCTTTTCCAGGAATTTTTGCAGACCAAACCACATTTTCATTGGCGCTCCATTGCCATTGCAGTCCAATCTTATCATCATTGAACTCATCAGATTCTGCAGGCGTTTCTATTGGGAAAGTTTTACCGACGTTTGGTTTCTTATAAGTCAAAACCGGTTCACCGATCCCATTTTTATCTGTATCGATTCCCATCACTGGCCAGTCCTTTTCCCACTTCATTGGCTGGAGGTGGACAAGTCTTCCGCCCGCATCGACATCCTGAAAATGGTAAAACCAATCTTCACCTTTTTGCGTATCTACCCAAGCGCCTTGATGTGGACCATTAATTTTGGATTTTCCCTGTTCCAAAACGATTTTTTCCTCGTAAGGACCGTAAATATTTTTTGACCTTAATATCAATTGCCAACCAGTCGCCACGCCACCAGCCGGAGCAAAGATGTAATAATAGCCGTTTCTCTTGTACATTTTCGGACCTTCAACCGTTGGATGCGCGTCGTGGCCATCGAAAACGTGAATGCCTTTGTCCAGAACTTTGGTTCCTTCAGGATTCATTTTATTTAAGGTCAAAATACTTTTGACACCAGCTCTACTTCCTGCCCAACCGTGAACCAGATAAGCATCGCCATTGTCATCCCAAAACGGGCAAGAATCAATTAACCCTTTTCCTTCCATTACCAAAACGGGATCGTCCCATTTCCCCAATGGATCTTTGGTTTTCACCATATAAATTCCGAAATCCGGGTCTCCCCAATAGATGTAGAATTCACCTTTGTGAAAACGGATACTTGGCGCCCAAACGGCATCACCTCTTTTTGGAACAGAGAAATGTTCCTTAGGCAAAACATCCTGAATCGCGTAGTTGACCAGTTTCCAATTGACCATATCTTTGGAATGCAGAATTGGCAAACCAGGCGCTTCGTTGAAGCTGGAAGCGGTCATATAATAATCGTCGCCCACACGGATTGCGTCAGGATCAGAATAATCCGAGTATAAAACCGGATTTTTATAATTTCCATTTCCTAGGTCAGAAACCCAGACTTCTGAGACGTAAGGTTTCGTTTTCTGCGCATCCAAATGATTGATTGACAATGCAAACAATGAAAGGATGATATGTTTTTTGTTGATTCTCAAATCTTAAATTTTAAAATAATATTTTTTTAAAGCAAGGTCAAAACATTAAAAAAGGTAATGTGTCAGTCCATAGCAATCCAAATCTAGCTGTAGAGATTCCTACGGAATGACAAATATTATGGTTATTTTTTATTTTTCGAATTCTAAACTTGCGAGGATGAATGGTCCGGTTCCTTTTGGATCATTGGAACGGATCTCTTCGTTGACGTAATATTCGTAAGTTCCGCTTCTGTAAGGTTTGCCGCCCAAGCCTGCCACCGCGCAACATCTGTTTAGGTTAACAACGCCGTTTTCATCCACAGAGATCAGATTTTTCAGGATGCCGTCGTAGCCTTTTTGAGCAACTGCTTTGTAAGACTTTGGCAAATAACCTTTGTTGACGGCCTTGATCATCGTGTAAACAAACATCGATGAGGCTGAAGCTTCGGTGTAATTTCCTTTTTCGCCGCCTTTGTCCAAAACCTGATACCAAAGTCCGGTTTCCTGATCCTGAACTTTGATGATCGCATCTGTGTAAGACTTGATGTAACCAATGATCTTAGCTCTTCCCGGATGGTCTTTTGGCAAGAAATCCAAAACATCTACCATTGCCATTCCGTACCAACCCATCGCTCTTCCCCAAAAATTGGGAGAAAGTCCGGTTTCCTTGTTTGCCCAAGCCTGCTCTTTGCTCTCGTCCCAAGCGTGGTAAAGCAATCCGGTTTTCTTATCAAGCAGATTCTTTTGAATCAGATCAAATTGGTTGACAACATCGTTGTACGCTTTTTCGGCCTCCGCGCCTTTGCTGAATTCTTTGGTGTAATTTGCATAAAAAGGTTCGCCCATATACAGACCGTCCAGCCACATCTGATGCGGATAGATCTTCTTGTGCCAGAAACCACCTTCTTTGGTTCTAGGCATTGTTTCGATCTGGTAACGAAGCGTTTGAAGTGCCTTTAGGTATTTTGGCTTTTTCTCTTTTCCATAAAGATAAAGAAGGACGTTTCCACAATTCAGGTAATCGATGTTGTGTTTGTCGAGTTCGTAGCTTACGATGCTTCCGTCCTCTTTTACCATCGTGTCGCCAAAGTTGCTGATGTACTCATAATATTCTTTGTTTCCGGTTTTGGCGTACAGCTGTTCTGCACCTTCCAAAACAATGGCTGCCGGATAAGCCCATCTTGGTTCTTTGTTGAAATCCAACATCCAAGCTTTCGGGAAACGGTTCATCTCGGAAAGGAGCATTCTCTCGGACCATTTCAGATTGGTCGGAACTACTTTTCCGGATTGTGAAGTTTGTGTTTTGGTATTTGAAGCTGTCGCCGATTTTGTTTGAGCACAAGAAAGGAACAATCCTGAAGCGAAAGCTGCAATGGATAATACTTTAAGGGTTTGAAATTTCATATTGCTTTTATTTTTTTTATTTTTTGAATAGACAAAATTCTGTAAACGAAACTTTGTTTTTATCTGGAAACCTGCAGCCCGGCTTGAGTGGAGCTCATTTTTTTGAATTGGCCAAAGCACTGGCAAAAAATAGCGGGAACGGAAGACGGAAAAAGCTGCCCAAATAATTCTTATCATCTTACTTTTCGAATTCCAGACTTGCCAAGATGAATGGTCCGGTTCCCTTTGCATCGTTGGAACGGATCTGCTCGTTGACGTAATATTCGTAGCTGCCGTCGCGGTAAGGTTTTCCACCCAAACCTGCTACAGCACAACATTTGTTGAGATTGACCACACCATTTTCGTCCACTGTAATTAGATCTTTGATGATGCCGTCATAACCTTTCTTCGCTGCTGCTTTGTAAGATTTTGGCAAATAACCTTTGTTGACCGACTTGATCATCGTGTAGACAAACATGGCGGAAGCCGTTGCCTCTTCATAATTGCCGTTTGCCAATGGCTTGTCCAAAACCTGATACCACAGACCTGATTTTTTGTCCTGATACTTGATCACAGCATCTGAGAAGGATTTGATGTAGGAAATGATACTTGCTCTTCCGGGATGATCTTTTGGCAAATGGTCCAAAACGTCGACCATCGCCATTCCGTACCAGCCCATTGCACGACCCCAGAAATTGGGAGAAAGTCCGGTCTGTTTGTCTGCCCAAGCCTGCTCCTTGCTCTCGTCCCAAGCGTGGTAGAGCAATCCTGTTTTTTTGTCCAAAAGATTTTTCTGAACGGAATCAAACTGCATCACCACATCATCATAAGCTTTTGTAGCATCAGCTCCTGTTGTAAAATCTTTGGTATAGTGCGTGTAGAAAGGCATTCCCATGTAAAGTCCGTCTAGCCAAACCTGATTGGGATATATTTTTTTGTGCCAGAAAGAGCCTTCATTGGTTCTTGGCTGTCCGTCGATTTGTAAGCGAAGCGTTTGTAGGGCTTTCAGGTATTTTTCTTTTTTCTCTTTTTCGTAAAGATAAAGCAATACGTTTCCGCTATTCAAAAGGTCGATGTTGTACTTTTCCAGTTCGTAGGAAACGATGGTTCCATCTTCTTTGACCAATTTGTCGCCGAAGCTGCTGATGTAATCGTAGTATTCTTTTTTGCCGGTATTTGCGTAGACTTGCTCAGCAGCATCTAAAACGATGGCTGCGGGATAGGTCCATTTTGGGCTTTTGCTGAAGTCGAGCATCCAGGATTCTGGGAAGCGGTTCATCTCGGAAAGGAGCATTCTTTCGGACCATTTCAGGTTTGTGGGAACTACTTTTCCAGACTTCGAAGTTTCAGTGGATGGTTTTACAGCTGTCGTTTTTGTCTGCGCAGAGGCCAAGAACATTCCTGAACTTAGAATTGCGAAAGTGTATATTTTTAATTTACTATTCATAAAACTCATTGGTTTGAAATTTTATAATTGATTGTTTTGGTCTAATGTTTCTAACTTTTTGTCCAGATCCTGGTAGAATTCGGTTTCTGTTTTGATACCGTTTGGTTCTTGCGACCAAGCGCCCAGAAAGTAATACGATACATTTTTGTTTTTCTTGAAAACCACAACGTGCGTTGATTTTGTCTGAATATATTTATCAAAACTTTCTATTGGATAGAAAACCGCCATTCCCAGATTGTCCTCTTTTTTGGCTAAAGTTTGCTGGCCGTAAGTAGCAATGTAAGCCCATTTTTTATTTTTACTCACCACTTGTTTGAACGGAATATCTTTGATGGCAACGATCCCTGTACACAAACCAGAAACAGCGTTGTTCAAAGACAAATCGACTTTTACAAAACGGTCTTTGTTGAATATCGTCAGTTTTGATTTCAAATCTACCGCATCTCCCCAGGTTTTCCAGCCTGTGTAATCGATTACAGCGAAGGAGCTGGTCTTTTCATTTACGACTTTTACAGACGTACTTTTTACCGTTTTGAATGTCTCTACAAAATCATTTTGCTCATCATATCTTCCATAGGAACCAACACCAATCGTGCGACCGGATTTCAAAATATCCTGTCCCCAAGCTGCATCGTGGTGGTAAGATTCAAAACCGTCTTGTCCCACTTCTGGTAAAACCAAAGTATTGACTTTTTTACCGAAAATATCTGTGGCATTTCTCCAATCCAAATATAATCTGTAACCAACCTGGTTGTTTTCCAGACCGATTCCTTCGTATCGAATGTAATAAGAATGATCGGTGTGTTCTGCGGGAATTTGTAATTCGGTCACATTTTTGAAATTCCCTCCAACATATTGGTTGCCTTCCCATTTCCCGCCTTCCTTAACTGATAACTCGGCGTAGGAGAAAGGTTTGCTTCCTTCTTTTTTGATCTTCTGGATCACATCGGTTTGGGCTGAACAGTTGATGAAGCTGATCAGAATTCCTGAGTAGATGGATTTGAGGATGATGTTTTTCATTTTTATTTTTTTATTTTGAACACAAAGTGCACAATTTTTTTCTTTAAATTCTTTACTTTTTAAGGTTCACAAAGGCACTTCGACTCCGCTTAGTGTGACATTGCAAATACTACTTTTTGATTTTGAAATTCCAATTGTCGGTTCCAGACAGGATGTTTTTTATGGAATATTCTTCGGCTTCTTTTTTTGATAATTGATGAGACCAGTAAACTCTATCTTTTACATTTGACCCTATTCCTTTGGAGTTAAATTCACCATAAAATGTTGTCTTCTCAGCCTCTGGTTTGTTCCAATTGTGCCAGCCTTCCGGTTTGATGACCTCACTGACCTCTGTATTGATGAAGACCGTTTTCGCAAATGGTCGCCAAGGTCTTCCGAGATAAACAGATCGGGATTTTGCATCGCCTGTGATTTTACAATCTGTAAAAACAAAACCATACTTTTTACCTTCCGGCGTTGAAGCTGCCGTGAGATATGTTGCAGATTCCTTTGCGTAGATTTCACACTTTTCGAAGACAGCCGTTGCCGCTCCGAAGATAAAATCCGTTGTTCCCTCGATGTAGCAGTTTTTGAAATAACTTCTGACTTCTCTCGTTTTGTTGGAATCGTCCTGTTGGCCTTTCAAATATAAGGTGTCTTGAAATCCAAGAAATCGGCAGTTCTCAAAAATCGAGCGGTCGCCAGTGATCAGTACAGCAACTGCTTGTCCAACTTTGCCAGCATCATTTTGGAACGTGATATTCTTCGCTGAGAAGTCATTAGAAAAAATAAAGATCGTGGATGAACCAGTTGTTCCTATATTTTTGCCTTCCTCGTTTTGTTTCGAGGCAAAATCGCCGTAGACCAGTATCGTATTTTTCGCATTTTCACCAAGCAGACTGATGGCGCTTTTTGTTGCTGGGATTGTGATCTTTTCTCTGTAAGTACCAGGTTTCACAATGATTTTTGTTCGACTCGTTCCACCTTCTCCTACAGCGTCTATAGCCTGTTGAATTGTTGTGAAATCACCCTTTCCATCTTTAGAAACAATGATGGTTTTGTCAGCAGACGTTTTGAAAGAAAGGATACAAAGCAACACTGCTGAAAAAAGTGATAGAAATGTAACGTCTTTGTAAAACTTGGTGATCTTCATAAAAGGTAAGCTTGTTTAATAAAAATACAGACTCACTCCCTTACAGGAGAAAGTCTGTAAAAAAAAAATTAAAAATATGAATGCGTTTATTATCAATAACCATGATTTTGTATCAGTAATTTTCTTTTGTATTAGTTTCAATTATTGCGCAAATCCAACAGTAAATTTCATGTCTGTTCTTAACAATGATGCTGAACTGTATTTTTATTTCGATAATTAATTTAAAATAAATATCAAAATGCAATCGATTGCACCTCTCTAATTAAAGATTACTCAACACGACTAAACTAAGATTATTTTTTAATTGTCAGCTAGAAAAAACCACGTTTTAAAAGATTTCCTTTGACAGGTAGTAAAATATTATGATAAGATAGTTCATAAATAATTAAAAATCAACTACTTGAAACACATGAGACAATTTTATTTTAAATGGCTTTTTTTAAAAAGACCATGCAATATTTCTGATTTTGCTCTATTATGTATCGAAAAAATGAAAATTTTCACCAGTTTGAATTAACCAAAAATTAACTTAAAGATAACAGTTATAACAAAATTGATTTTTTTTTACACTAAAATAAGTTCTTGAAAGTAAAAATTATACTATTCCATCTAATTTAAATTATCAGTAATTAAAATACTGAATTTCAACACACTAAACAATATATTGATTTAAAAACGATAATTATTGTACAAAATCATTAAAAAATAGAAAAAGACAATAAAATAGAAGTAATGAGCGAAATGACACACTTCCGAATCCTCTCCAGCTTGGTAAAAACAACATATAAACACTCATAAACAACTGATTTTAAACAAAATAAAATTAAATTCTATTTTTTGTTTCTCAGTTGAAATTTATATTTATATTTACAAAAATTATTTGCTGTGCCAAATTGCGCAATTGTTAGTGCAATCGATTACACATCGTTAATTATTTGTTCACATTAAAAGATCAAAATGACTCAATCAGAATTCCGATATGCGCATCATCCGAATGATGCCAAAAATTACACAACAGAAGATTTAAGAAGAGAATTTCTTATCAACGACCTATTCTTAGAAAACCAGATCAAATTGGTTTACACCATGTACGACCGTTTGATCGTTGGTGGAATTATGCCGACGGACAAAGCTTTAACATTGGAAACCATTGATGAATTGAAAGCGCCTTACTTTCTTGAAAGAAGAGAAATAGGAATCATCAACGTAGGTGGAAAAGGAAAAGTAACTGTTGACGGAACAGTTTACGAACTTAATAATAAAGAAGCCTTATATATAGGAAAAGGAAACAAGGAAGTGACTTTCGAAGCTGTAAACGGTGAACAACCTTTTTTCTATATCAATTCTGCGCCAGCTCATCACGCTTTTCCAACTAAGAAAATCACAAAGGCTGAAGCAGAGATTGTAGAATTGGGCGATGCAAAATATGCGAACAGAAGAACCATCAACAAATTAATTGTGAACAGCGTTCTGGAAACTTGCCAACTTCAAATGGGAATGACCGAATTGCACGAAGGAAGCGTATGGAACACAATGCCTTCTCATACTCATACAAGAAGAATGGAGGCTTATTTCTACTTCGATCTGGAAGAAGGGCAAACGGTTTCACACTTCATGGGACAACCAACGGAGACACGTCATATTTTCCTTAAAAACAGAGACGCCGTGATCTCTCCGGAATGGTCGATTCACTCAGGTGTTGGAACTGCGAATTACACCTTCATTTGGGGAATGGCAGGAGAAAATATGGATTACGGCGATATGGATGCTGTAAAAACCGACGAATTAAAATAATTAGAGATTTAAGCTCTCGCAGACTTAGCAAATCAGGCAAATTTAAAATCAGCATTATCTGCTAAATCTGCGAGAACAAAAATATTTCAAAATACTTTACTAAAAGATATTTTTAAAATGACAAATTTATTCGACTTAACAGGAAAAGTGGCTTTAATCACCGGTGGAACGCACGGTCTTGGTTTGGCAATGGCAGAAGGTTTGGGCTCAGCGGGCGCAGAATTGGTCGTTACCAGCACTACACCATCGAAACTGGAAGAAGCTATCAAATACTATCAATCAAAAGGTTTCAAAGCGACAGGTTATATTTTTGATGTGACCGACGAGAAAATTGCAGCTGAAAAAGTAGCAGAGATCGAAGCAAATCACAAACAGATCGACATCCTGATTAATAACGCCGGAATCATCAAAAGAGTTCCAGCCCTGGAAATGGAAGTTTCTGAATTCCGAAAAGTGATCGATGTAGATTTGACCGGACCTTTCATCATGTCACAATTGGTGGCGAGAAATATGATCAAAAGAAGATCCGGAAAGATCATCAACATCTGTTCTATGATGAGCGAATTGGGCCGTGACAACGTCGTGGCTTACGCTTCTGCAAAAGGCGGACTGAAAATGCTGACCAAAAATCTGGCAACAGAATGGGCAAAACACAACATCCAAGTGAACGGAATCGGTCCTGGATATTTTGCAACGTCTCAGACTGAACCAATCAGAGTGGACGGAAATCCTTTCAACGAGTTCATTATCAGCAGAACGCCAGAAGGTCGTTGGGGAAATCCAGAAGATTTGGCAGGAACCGCAATTTTCCTGGCTTCCGAAGCTAGTCAATTCATCAACGGACAGATCATCTACGTTGATGGCGGAATCTTGGCAACCATCGGCAAACCTTCAAACGAATAAAGTCTTTCATCTATCAGTCTATCATCTATTAGTCTTATGAGCACAAAACCTTTCATTACAGATACATTTTTACTGAAAAATAAATTCGCTGAAGAGTTGTATTTCAATTTTGCTGAGAAACAACCGATTATCGATTATCACAACCACTTGCCTCCGAAAGAGATCGCAGAAAACCGTCAGTTTGAGAACATCACTCAAGTCTGGATCGGTGGCGACCATTACAAATGGAGAGCGATGAGAACGATGGGCGTGAACGAAAAATTCATCACTGGAGACGCTTCTGACAAAGAAAAATTCGCCGCGTGGGCAAAAACAGTTCCGAATACTTTGAGAAATCCTTTGTTCCATTGGACACATTTAGAATTGGCAAGATATTTTGACGTTTATGACTTGCTAAGCGAAAAAAATGCAGACGAAGTTTACGAAAATGTATCTGCTCAACTTCAAACACCAGAGAAATCTGTTCACGGCTTGTTGAAAATGAGAAATGTGGAAACGGTTTGTACCACAGAAGATCCGATTGACACTTTAGAATATCACCAGACAATCAAACAGAACAACATCGGGATCAAGGTGAGTACAGCTTTCCGTCCTGATAAAGCGATTTTGATTGACAACGAAGATTACAATTCTTACATCGATAAATTAGGCGAATCAGCAGGAATCGAAATCAATTCTTACCAAGATTTGCAGGAAGCTTTGAACAAAAGAATCCAGTTTTTCCACGAAAATGGTTGCAGATTGTGTGATCACGGATTGAACAATATCTCTTTCGAAATGTTCACAGATTCAGAGATCAATACAATTTTTGAAACCAAAAGAAAAGGCGAAACTTTGACGCCTCACCAAATTGAACAATTCAAAACTGCGATTTTATTGTTTTTGGGAGAGACTTATCATTCTTTAGGTTGGGTTCAGCAATATCATTTGGGTGCGTTGAGAAACAACAATGCAAGAATGTTGAAGGTTCTAGGACCAGATACAGGTTGGGATTCTATCGGAGATTTCGGTCAAGCGGTCAACCTTTCAAAGTTCCTTAACACATTGGATTCCAAAGATAAATTAACTAAAACGATCATTTACAATCTGAATCCTGCGGACAACGAAATTATGGCAACAATGATTGGAAATTTCAACGATGGTTCTGTGAAAGGAAAAGTACAGTTCGGTTCCGGTTGGTGGTTTCTAGATCAAAAAGATGGAATGGAAAAACAACTGAACGCCCTATCAAATATGGGATTGATCAGCACTTTCGTTGGAATGCTAACGGACTCCAGAAGTTTCCTTTCTTTCCCAAGACACGAATATTTCAGAAGAGTTTTATGTAACTTGTTAGGAAACGAGATCGAGTCTGGAGAATTGCCTCAAGACTTGGATTTGGTTGGAAAAGTGGTTTCAGATATTTGCTACAATAATGCTAAAGAATATTTCACTTTTTAAATTTAAAATAACGAACCCGAAAGGGTAAATATCAATAGCCGAAGGTTAACATCAAACCAATCTCAATTGAAAACAGAACAAACATCAAAGATATTCTACAAATCGGATTCCACAGAATGGGAAAAAATAGATGAATACATCGACCGACAGATTGTTGGCTACGATAATTCTGTAATGATGGTCAATGTCCGTTTCAAAAAAGGAGGAATTGGATACAAACACAAACATCCGCACATTCAAGTGACTTATGTTGCTGAGGGAAAGTTTGAAGTGAATATTGGAGAAGATATTTCAATCCTGAAAAAAGGAGATTCATTCTTCGTTCCTTCCAATATCATTCACGGTGTAGAATGTCTGGAGGACGGCATTTTGGTGGATGTTTTCAGTCCGCACAGAGAAGATTTTATTAAATAATTAAAAAATAAAATCAGGCTCCCTTTAGGTTGGGGAAAACTGATTTTCAAAAAAAATATAAATTAATGGGCAAAGTAGTAAGCTTTGGAGAAGTGATCATGCGATTGTCACCTGCTAACAACAGGATGATGAAGCAAAGCAACGAGATGGAATTCTTTTTCGGAGGCACAGAACTCAACGTTGCGGCGTCACTGGCGACAATGGGTTGTGACGTAAAACACGTGAGCGTTGTTTCTGACGATTTCGTTGGAGAATCAGCCATTTCATCCATCAAAAGTTATGGCATCGATACGACTCACATTTCAAAAAACGAGCATCCGTTGGGATTGTACTTCCTGGAAGTTGGTTCATCTGTTCGTGCTTCCAGAATTGCTTACAACCGTTTGAACGGTTCATTTGCGAACATCAATCCAAATCAAATCGACTGGGAAAAAGCTTTGGAAGGTGCAGACTATTTCCATTGGACAGGAATTTCTCCCGGAGTTTCGGAAAGTGCTTACATCGCTTTGAAACAAGGTTTGAAAACTGCCAACGAAAAAGGAATTGAAATAACAGCCGACCCAGCTTACCGTTCCAACCTTTGGAAATACGGAAAAGAAGGCTTCGAAGTTTTGAAAGAATTGGTGTCCTACTCCACTATTTTCATTGGTGGCGTGAATGAGATCAACGAGATCATCGGAACAAAATTCTCTTCTGACAAAGACAGTTTCATCGAGGCTTGTAAAGAGTTTCAGAAGCAAATGCCATCTATCAAAAAGATATTTGACAAAGTGAGAGTCGGTGCCAGCGCAAGTACTCAGGAAACTCAAGGAAGAGCTTGGGCAAACGAAACGTACTTCGAATCTGAACCAATCGAAATTCTTCAAGTTGTAGATAGAATCGGAACTGGCGATGCTTTCGCTGCAGGTTTGATCTATGGTCTATTAAACTTTGATGATGAAACTGCTCTTAAGTTCGGAAACGCCGCTTGTGCTATCAAACATACCGTTCCAGGCGACATCAACCATTGTAGCGCTTCTGACATTTTGGATGTGATGAATGGCGACAAGGGCGGAAGAATAAAGAGATAATTTAGAAAAAAATGATCATAGATACATTAGAAAACGCTTCTCAATATTTTTTGCTAAATCCATTATTTGAAAAAGCTTTCGACTATTTAAAAAACAGGAATTTAGATTCTTTAGAAGTTGGAGTGACAGAGATTCAGGAAGATCTTAAAATGATCGTTTTTGATGAAATGGCCAAAACAAAAGAAGAAAGTCTTTCCAAATTCGAATGTCATAATCAAAATATCGATATTCAAATTTGTCTGAAGGGAATAGAAAATATTGGTTGGAAACCAAGGCAAAAATGCACCAGCCCAATCGGAGAATACAATGCAGAAAAAGATGTTCTTTTTTACAATGATGATCCAGATATGTTTTTCCAATTAAACGATAATCAGTTTGCTATTTTTTATCCAAATGATGTCCACGCACCGATGATTGGAAACGGCTTCATTAGAAAAATAGTTTTTAAAGTAAAAATTTTAAAAAAATGACAAAAATTCAATTAGTTACCAATGCAATCATCAACCAAGGTATTTTGCCTTTGTATTATAATGCAGACGAAACGGTAACTCTCGACATATTGAAAGCACTTTACAGAGCCGGAATCCGCGCTGTAGAATATACAAGCAGAGGCGAAAACGCACTTTCGAATTTCACCAAAATGGTAGAATTGAGAAATGCCGAAATGCCAGAAATGCTTTTAGGAATCGGAACAATCAAGAATTTGGTGCAGGCAGATGCTTATGTAAAAGCTGGCGCAGATTTCTTTATCAGTCCAGGATTTGTGCCAGAAGTTGCAGAATTTTTGATCTCCAAACATTTGCTTTACAGCCCAGGTTGTATGACGCCAACAGACATCATCGCAGCAGAAAATGCAGGCGTGACTTTCGTGAAACTATTCCCTGGAAATGCTTTAGGCCCAGGTTTTATGAGTGCGATAAAAGACGTGTTTCCTAATTTAGTTTTTATGCCAACCGGCGGTGTTGATACCACCAAAGAAAGCATCGAAAGCTGGTTCAAAGCTGGTGTTTCTGCTGTTGGAATGGGAAGCAAATTAGTTAGCAAAGAATTGATGGCTTCAAAAGATTATGCCACCATCGAAAACGAAACCAAAAAAGTTTTAGAGATCATCAAATCGATAAAAGCTTCTTAAAAATAAAAAACACAACCAAATCATTCAAACATGAATCAATCTACAACCACAAAACCGACCACTTTCAGATGGACCATCGTTGGTTTGCTTTTCTTGGCAACCACGGTAAACTATCTGGACAGGCAAGTTCTATCTTTGACTTGGAAAGATTTTATTGCACCAGAATTCCACTGGGACAATAATGATTATGGTAACATCACCGCATTGTTCTCGATTTTCTATGCTGCAAGCATGATCTTCGCAGGAAAATTTGTGGATTGGATGGACACCAAAAAAGGTTTTCTTTGGGCAATTGGAGTTTGGTCTGTGGGTGCAGTTTTACACGCGTTTTGTGGGATCGCAACATCTGGGATCATATTAGGCGATTGGTTTGTAAGTTTCGAAGGTGCAAAACATAACATTGCCACAGTTAAAGATATTTCCCGAGTGATCAACGTGAGTGTTGCCTTGTTCATTTTTGCAAGATTGATCTTGGCCATTGGTGAAGCTGGGAACTTTCCTGCGGCCATCAAAACTACGGCAGAATATTTCCCTAAAAAAGATAGAGCCTTAGCTACAAGTATTTTCAATGCTGGTGCAACGGTTGGAGCACTTGCGGCACCGATTTCCATTCCTTTTATTGCGCAGGCTTTAGGTTGGGAAATGGCGTTTATCATCATTGGTGCCCTAGGATTTTTGTGGATGGGAATTTGGATCTTCTTCTACAAAAAACCACACGAGCATCCAAAAGTAAATGAGCACGAACTCAATTACATCAATCAAGATATCGATAAGACGATTGTAGAAGATCTATCTGAGCCGAAAACAACTTTTACATTGGCGCAATGTTTCAAATACAGACAAACCTGGGCTTTTGCCTTCGGTAAATTTATGACAGACGGCGTTTGGTGGTTCTACCTTTTCTGGACTCCGGCTTATCTAAGTTCAGTTTACGGAATGGACAGTACGCAAAGTGCATTTCCATTGTTCGTCCTCTATATGATCACGTTGGTTTCCATTGTTGGTGGTTGGCTCCCGACATTCTTTGTAGAAAAGAAAGGAATGAACCCTTACTCTGGTCGTATGAAAGCGATGTTGATCTTCGCATTCTTCCCATTGTTGGCATTATTGGCACAATCCACAGGTAAAATTTCTTATTGGTTCCCAGTATTGATCATCGGGATTGCTGGTGCCGCGCATCAGGCTTGGTCCGCGAATATTTTCTCCACTGTTGGTGATATGTTCCCGAAAAAAGCGATTGCAACTATCACAGGAATTGGTGGATTGGCAGGCGGAATTGGTTCTACGATCATCAACAAAAGTTCTGGTCTCTTGTTCGACTATTCACACAAAGCTTGGACGACTGTCGATGGTGTTCCACTATTGGAAAAATTCCCTCAATACGCAGAAGAACGTTTGCCGGAAGGTTTTTTTGAACAATTACAAAAATCAGGTGCCGTGGTTTCCGACGGTATCGACAAAGGATATATGATTATTTTCTCATTCTGTGCAGTCGCCTATTTGATTGCGTGGTTCGTCATGAAATCATTGGTTCCGACTTACAAAATCATTAAAGAATAAAGAAAATGGAATATCAGACTAAAGAAAAACTAAACCGTGAAAACTCAGGTCTAACTGAGAAACTTCCTATAAAATTTTTACAATTCGGAGAAGGCAACTTCCTGAGAGCTTTTGTTGATTATTTGATCGACAAGATGAACAAAGAAGCAGGCTTCAACGCTGGTGTAGCTGTGGTGCAGCCAACTGTTGGCGGACTTGTAAATATGTTGGATGAGCAAAATAACCTTTACACCCTTTTTGTGAGAGGTGTGAAGAAAGGACAGATTGTAGATGATCAAACCGTGATCTCCGCAATACAGAGATCATTGAGTCCTTACGAGAATTATCAGGAATATCTTGATCTGGCAAAGGGTGAAGATCTTGAATTCATTTTATCAAACACCACAGAAGCGGGAATTGCTTTTGATCCCTCTGAGACTACGCTTGAAGCTGGACCGCACAAGAATTTCCCTGCAAAAGTAACCGCTTTTCTTTACGAAAGATTCAAACATTTCAGTGGTGCTGAGGACAAAGGTCTTCACATCATTCCTTGTGAATTGATCGAGAATAATGGATTGACACTTAAAAAATATATCCTTCAGTACGCTCAACTTTGGAATCTTGAAGAAGGTTTCTCTGCTTGGGTAGAAAATAGCAATTCTTTCCACAACACTTTGGTGGACAGAATCGTACCTGGATATCCAAGAGAAGAAAAAGACGAATACGAAGCTAAATTCGGTTACGACGATAACTTAATGGTGGTTTGCGAAGCATTCCTACTTTGGGTGATCGAAGGTGATGACAAGTTAAGAGCTTTAATTCCCTTTGATAAAATAGATGATCAGGTTTTGATCGTGGATGACATCACACCTTACAGAACCAGAAAAGTAAGAATCCTGAACGGCGCTCACACAGCCATGTTGGCATTCTCTATCCTTGACGGAAAAGAAACTGTGAAAGAAGCTATCGATGCAGAATTTGCTGGAAAATTCATTTCTGATACAGTTTATAACGAGATCATTCCAACTTTAGATTTATCAAATGAGGAATTGACGGCTTTCGCTGAGGAAGTTTTTGACAGATTCAGAAATCCATTTTTAAAGCATCAGCTTTCCAGTATTGCATTGAACTCGGTTGCGAAATTCAAAGTGAGAGTCTTACCAAGTTTGTTACAATATGTTGATGACAAAAAAGAATTGCCTGTAAACTTAACCTTCGCTCTTGCAGCATTGATCAGATTCTACCAAGGTGAATTCAATGGGAAAACGCTTCCAGTGATGGACGATGCACCGGTTTTGGAAAGATTCAAAGAGATCTGGACAAACAATGACCTTGGAGAAGTGGTGAAAGCAACTTTATCTGAAGTAAGTTTCTGGGATACAGACCTAACAGAAGTTCCAGGATTAACGGATTCTGTGACAAAAGCGTTGAAAGAGATCGATGCCAATGGGATCGAGCAAGGTTACAAGAATTTCATCAAGTCATAATTTTTAAACATTTAGAAATTATGAAAAAAGTATTAAAAGTAAATCCAAAAGACAACGTTGTCGTTGCGCTGATGGACCTTTACAACGGTGAGATTGTCGATTTAGACGGAACGCCGTATCAGGTTTTAACGGATACAAAAGCTAAACATAAATTCGCTGGAGAACATTTTGAAGCTGGCGACCAGATCATCATGTACGGTGTTGTGGTTGGGAAAGCCAATCAAACCATCCAGAAAGGGGAAGTGATCACGACAGAAAATGTGAAACACCAGAGTGAACCGGTTTTCAAAAAAACAGGAGATCTTGGCTGGACACCACCAAATGTTGACCGTTGGAAAGACAAGACGTTCAATGGTTATCACCGTTCTGACGGACAAGTTGGGACCAAAAATGTCTGGTTGTTTTTCCCATTGGTGTTTTGTGAAAACAAGAACATCGAAAAGCTGAAAGACATTTTCGAAAACGAATTGCTCCCGAAAAAAGAAGTTTCCTATAAAAATTTCCTACGCTCTCTGATTGAGGAAAAAAGCGTGGCAGAAGTTGAAGACACATCTCGAAATGAGAATCTTCTGGATAATATCGAAGTGAAGTTCATCAATCACCAAGGTGGTTGTGGTGGTATCAGACAAGATTCGGAACTGTTGGCAAAATTGCTTGCAGGTTATGTAAACAATCCGAATGTAGCTGGTGCAACGGTTCTTAGCTTAGGCTGTCAAAATCTTCAGGTTGATATTTTTCAAAATGCGTTGAAGGAAATGAGCCCGAACAGCGATAAAGAAATTTTGATCTTCGAGCAACAAAAAATCGGAACTACGGATCAAATGTTCCAAATGGTGATTAAAGATTCTTTCGAAGCGATCAAAAGAGCCAATAAAATCGAGCGTCAACCTGCGCCAGTTTCTAAGATCAGTATTGGTTTGGAATGTGGTGGATCCGATGGATTCTCAGGAATATCTGCCAACCCAGCGCTGGGCATTGTTTCTGATATCTTCGCAGCATTGGGCGGAAAAACCATCTTGGCAGAATTCCCAGAACTGTGTGGCGTAGAGCAAGAATTGATGAACCGATGCGTGGACGAAGAAAAAGCAGATAAGTTTTTATCATTGATGAAAGCTTTTGAAAAATCCGTCGTGGATGCAGGTTCTGGATTTGATATGAATCCATCACCAGGAAATATAAAAGATGGATTGATCACCGACGCGATGAAATCTGCAGGTGCTTCCAAGAAAGGCGGAACGGCGCCAATCGTCGATGTTTTGGATTACGGCGAATATATTTCAAAACCAGGTCTGAATCTTTTGAACACGCCAGGAAACGATGCAGAATGTACCACAGGATTGGTAGGATCTGGCGCAACAGTCGTTCTATTCACCACAGGTTTAGGAAATCCGATGGGAAATCCAATTGCACCAGTTGTGAAGATTTCTTCTAATACAGCATTGATTAATAGAATGTCTGACATCATCGATGTGAATGCAGGAACTGTGATCACGGGTGAGAAAAGCATTCAGGAAGTTGGTGAGGAGATCGTAGATTATATCATCGAATTGGCGAGCGGAAATGTAGAAACAAAAGCAGACCAATTGAAACAGGATGTTTTTATCCCTTGGAAACGAGGGGTGTCATTATAATTTTCTTTGAATTTTTAAGGTTTTTATTAAGAGTATTCTTTTCGGAGAGTACTCTTTTTTTTATTTAGTGGTTAGGATCTAAATTTAAGATTCTATTAAAAAAATTGATGATGATCTGACCAAATTCATACATTTGGAAACTCAATTTTTGAAAATGAATCAGCATTACCAGAACATTATCCAGGGTATTTTTCTTCAGATCAAAAATGAAGAAAATCCTGGTGAAGTTGCATCTTACATTCCAGAACTTGCCAATATTGACGCTGATCAGTTCGCTGTTTCCATCAAACCAATCAATGAAGACGCTCACAGTTACGGCAATCATCAAACCAGATTTTCTATCCAAAGTATTTCCAAGGTTTTGCTGCTCTGTCTGGTTTACAAACATACCGGTGAGAAGATCTGGGAACGTGTGGATGTAGAGCCGTCTGGAAATCCCTTCAATTCTCTTGTACAGTTGGAATCCGACAATGGGATTCCTAGAAATCCATTTCTTAACGCGGGCGCAATCGTGGTATCTGATATGTTGATCGATCTGTTGGAAGATCCTAAGAAAGAATTTTTAGAATTCATAAGAGATATTACAGATTCCGAAACCATCTGCTATTCCGAAAATGTCGCCAAAAGTGAGCTGAAAATAGGCTATCGCAACGCAGCGCTTTGTAACTTTATCAAATCGTTTGGGAACATCAAAAATAATCCTGACAAAGTTTTAGAGCTTTACAGCCTGATCTGTTCTGTAGAAATGAGTACGGTGGAACTCTGCAATGCTTTCACATTTCTCGCCAATGGCGGCAAAAAGGTCTCCGATGGAAAAGTAATCTTGACAAAAAGTCAAACAAAAAGGGTGAATGCCATCATGCAGACCTGCGGTTTCTATGATGAATCTGGAGAGTTTTCTTTCCGCGTTGGACTTCCGGGGAAAAGTGGTGTTGGCGGTGGAATTGTCGCTTTGCTTCCCGGCCGTTATGTGATCGCCGTTTGGAGTCCAAAACTAAATCCAAAAGGAAATTCTTACCGTGGAATGAAGTTTTTGGAGCTGTTTACCACTGCTACAGAAGAATCAATTTTTTAACTCGGAACAATCCGCAAACATCTTTCTCCATTTGGAAACCGTGTTGCGACTCAGCTTGAAATGATCTGCCAATTGGGAATTGTTGAGTTTGTTTTTGTCCTGATAGCCCAATATCTCAAGAATGGTAGACCTGTCGTATGATTTGTATTTTTGATTTTGGCTTTCGTTGTTTTTATCCGTGGTACCAAAGATCTTATTATTAAGTTTGATCACATCAAAATCCGACAATTCCTCTTTGCTTAGAATATTGGCAAAAGAATCATATCTATTGGGAAACTTTTTCTGAAGAATGTCTGTGTAAATATTTTTGTAGTTGGGTCTCATGGTCGGTTATTGGATTTAATGGAATTAAAAATATTTCTAAATCTGCTGTATTCCTTCTCTTTTAAAATCCCAAGCTGATAATAAAAACTTTTCTTTCCTCGGTTGGTTTTAATATTTAATATCAAAAAATTACTGACGATTCCTCTTTCAATTTTGTAGGAGCTGACTTTTTCCAAAGGAACTTCCAAGACAGGAATATTCGTTTTCTTCCCTAATGGATGGCTATATTTGATCGAAAGTACATGTTGTGAGATCTCCACTGAAAAAACTTTGAGCCTCATTATTCTCCAAATTCCCAAGATCAATATCAAATATGAAATGAGATCTAAAATGATATGATCGACATCCAGAACCTTAGCGATGATCATAAAAGCAATATCTAAAAATAGAATACAGAAAAGACCGAACATTATCATTTTGGTCGTTTTTTGATTACTTAATTTCATTTTTTGTGAACTGTAATTATTTTGCTTTTTAGTTTGGAATTTTAAACCAATAGGATTTGGAAACTACTTTTTGTTCTTATCGATCCATTTGTACAAAGTGGTTCTCGGGATCCTGTAATGTTCTATCACTTGACTCTTGGTCATCTCTCCGGAAAAGATCTGTTCCAAGATAAAATCTATCACCTCCTGAGTGTAGATATTTTTTCTAAACGTGGGAAGCGAAGATGGTTTTTCACTCTGATCTTGCCCAACCTTTGATGGTGGCGAATAAAAAATAAGATGTTGCGAATAGATGCGGAAAAAATCGTACGAAAGAAGTTTGCACCATTTCAGGAGCGTTTCGGAATCCAGGCTTTGCTGATTGTACATATCAGCAAGCTCCTGTTCTGAGCATTTTAAAAAATTACAGATCCTGCGTTCATCAATTTCACATTCCGAAAGCCTTTGTTTGATCAAGCTTCCCATATGAATATTTTTGAAGTTCAGATTTCTGTCTGATGAGTTGGACGCAGACATATTTCTTTTTTAGAATTAATTTTCAGCAAAAGAAATAAAGTCTTGTGAGATATGAAAAAAAACGGATACCCAACGCGTACCCTGTCCTCATTTTATTTGATTATCAGAGGGTTATTTGATAGAATTTCTGATCCAGATCGTAAAATCATCCTTTGTGGGAACTTCCAATCTTTTCCTTAGATTGTACTTGTTATTCTTGATGGTTTTGACTGCTTTGAAGGTATATTCTGCAATATCCTTGGTACTGAACCCCAGATAGATGTAGGCGCAAAAAATAAGTTCTGAAGGCTTGAGGTCAGGATTAAGTGATAATAATTTATTATTAAATTCTGGATAGACCTCCTGAAATCTTCCCCAAAACTCCGGGCTGTTGGTTTTTGCGAGATAGATCACCTCATCAAAAGATTCATTAACCTTCTGTTTCAGTTCTTGGGTTTCCTCTTCTTTTTGATGGAGTACATTTTCTTTCTCCGTCAATAATTTGGATTTTTTTTGATTTTCCCTGCGGTTGATAATCAGGAACATGACGATGATCGCAACGAGTATCACGATGATAAAGATTACTGTTTGCAGGACAGACTCCTTCTCTTCGTGGATCTCTTCTTTATTTTTAACGATGTGATCTACAGAATCATTCAAGGTTGCCGTAGTGGCTTTCGTGATGCTGTCCTGCAATTTGGAAAAGCTTCTCTCGTACTTTATTGTGCTCTCGTAATCGCCAAGTTTCTCATACGAGCGGGACAATCCCATAAAAGATAAGAGGAGCTGTTCCATGGCCTTACTTTGCTTTCCGAATTTCTCAGCCATTTTGTAGGCAACGATAGCTTTTTTGTAATCCTTTCGATCCTCATGGTACTTTCCCCATTGGTTGTAAACAATTGTTTTTTCAAAAGTGAACGTGGGATGTTTGTCCAGAAAAGTGGTCGAACGATTGAGATAATGTACGATCGAGTCGTTGTTCTTGGTCTCTTTGATGTGATAATAAGTGAGAAAAGACAAGATGTAGGCGTCCTCCTCTATTCCCTTTGCTTTCCACGCGTAGGTGACACCAATGTCATTTCTGTTGATATTGCTGTAGGCTGACAACAGACCTTGGTAGGCATATGTAAGATAATCGCCCCGCTCGGCCTTATCAGAAATATTTTTTGCAAAACGCTCAGCCGCCTTGAACTGGTCGATGGATTGGTTGATGATCTTAGACTCATTGTAATTCCTTCCCGTCTCTATTGCGATTGCTGCTTTCAAGCTATTATCATCCACCTTTTTTGACAGCAGATTCGCCTGGTCCAATGCACTCAGACTTTCCTTGTACTTGCCCAATGTGCAATAAGCATTTCCCAGTCTACAGTAGCCCCAGGATTCTCCTCTTGTGTAATTGATGTCCCTGGAATTTTTGATGATCGTTTTGCTGACGGGAATCAGTTCTTCATATTTCGCATCGGCACGCAACTGTTTTGTTTCACGAAAGATCAAAGAATCTATCTCTCTCACAGAAAGTTGTGAAAGCAGCACCAACGGGCAAAAAAGGAATAATATGATTATCTTCTTCAACATTATTTTTAATTTAACTTAGATAATTTCTTATCCAAATTGTAAAATCACTTTCGGTAGGAATTTCCAATCGTTTTCTAAGATTGTACTTATTATTTTTAATGGTTTTGACAGCTTTAAAGGTATAATCAGCGATGTCCTTGGTCATAAATCCCAAATAGATGTATGCACTCAGAATGAGTTCTGATGGCTTCAAATCTGGATTGACCGCTAACAACTTGTCCCGGAAGTCCGGATAAACTTCTTGAAATCTTCCCCAAAACTCTGGACTGTTGTTCTTTGCCAGTTGCACCACCTCATCGAAGGACTGATTCACTTTTAGTTTTAATTCCTGCGTCTTCGCCTCATTTTCGGATATGATCTCCTGCTTTTCATCTTGAGTAGATCTTGAGATTCTTTTTAAAATATAATAACCCACCACCAGCACGGTCAACAAAATGATGATAACAAGATAAATATAATTTTTCTCTTTTTCTTTTACCTCCGCTTCTTTTTCTCTCAGAATATGTTTGATCGGAGTTTCCTGGATCTTCTTGTTTTCAAAGGACAAACTATCGCTGATCTTAGAATATTTCTCCAGACTTTCGTTCGCCTTTTGATCATCATCAATGGCTTTGTAGGCTTCGTAAAGCAGCTTCTCTGTATCCTTGATGTCTTTTGGTTTTTTTAATTCTTCCGATATCGCAAGGGATTCTTTGTAGTACGAGATGGCTTTTTGATGATCTTTTTTTGCAAAATAATATCTGCCATAGCTCCTCAGCAATATGGATTTTTGGAAAATGGGAAACTTACCTGTACTGAAACTTTGTTCTCCTTTTTGCAGATAATATTTTGCCGAATCAAGATCCTGCCGATGAACTGTAAAATACTTTGCCAACCTTGATGCGCCGTAGGTGTCCGGATTGTTTTCATAGGCATGGTGAAGATCGCTGTAAAGTTCGTCCACTTGATTCGTGTCTTCATAAATCACAGCTCTGGCACTGTAAAGATACTGTAGCAGTGGCTTTTTCGTTTTCTGATCTTCGATCTTTGTTGCAAGATCGATACTCTTTGTAAAATGTTCGATTGCTTTTTGACTGAAACCTAGGATGTTATAATTTCGACCGTACTCACCATAGATCCTGGCTTCTATCTCATTGTCCTGAAGTTTTTGATTGCCTTCCATCGCAAGTTCCAGATAGTCAAAACTTTCTTTTACCCGTGAAAGATTGCAAAGGATATTTCCTGTCTGGATGTACAAACTCAATAATTCCTTATCATTCAGAGCACTGCTTCTATCCTTAATGATCTTTTTACATAATGCGAGAGCGTCGTCTAGCTGGCCATCTTTTCTAAGTTGAAAAATCACCTTATTCAAAGAATCGCTCTCTTTCTTCGACGATTGTGAAGAAAAAAAAAGCGGTAGGCAAAGTAAAAATGTTACGATATAATGACGCATAATTGTTTTTAAAAATAGAGATCTTCTCATTAAAACTAACTTGATTTCGCTTTTTGAACATATTCGTAAACAAAGCATATCATCGTTTTGATGAAAAAATATTCTTCAAAATCATTAATTACAATTATTTATAATAATTAATAAATAGATATTGATTATTGAAATTAGAATGGCAAAACTAAGATTTTAATGATATAATTTCCAAAATATATTATGTTAAGTAAGAAAAAAAATCCTCAGAAATTATAAAATTCTGAGGATTGATAAATAGATTCAATAAAATTTACTTCCAGTAGTTCCATACAAGACCATCAAAAACGGCCAGCGAACTACTTGCGGTATCGTAGCACATCATGCCTGGGTACGGATCTTTTACATTCAAGTGCGGCTTGTCTATCCAAGGTAAGACCATCGCTTTGTTTGTAGCTTCAAGAACTAGAACGCCTTTTGCACTACTCGTAGCAGACCCAATGATCACCCCTTGATTTGCGCTGGTTTCAGCTGTTGTGTTAGGTGTGATTTTGGCATCGCTGCCAACATCGCTTAGGTTGATCCATGTATTTTTCTCGTACATTTTGACAGTGTCATCATTTTTGTCAAACACAAAAGTTCCGTTGTTTGCGGTTGGGTCCGTGGTACTCAAAACATTGTTCAGATTTTGAACTGCAGATAGCACAATACCTTTTTTGTTTGCAGCAGCACCATCAAATTCCAGAATGACACTGGTATTGCCTGAGTTTGATTTTCCAATGGACAATTGCGCGTTTATATTTATGATCGTAAAGCTCAAGAAAGCTGTGAATATTATTTTTTTCATTGTGTTCAATTTTTAATTGATTGATGGTGTGGTAATTTCTGCTGGATCGTTGCAGCTTCTTTTGATACAATTCCAGTTCGCGCCATTGAAAAGTTTCACACATTTATCCTCCACATCATAGACCAACATTCCTGCGACTGGACTAGCGATAGAATCTGTAGTCTTTGGAACGAAGCTAACGTGTGGAACTCTCGTGATCACAAGTCCTTTTTCTTTAGACTCCAATGCGATATGTCCATTCGGAATGTTCTCTGGCCAGCCCGCTTGTTTTTGCTGAACTGAGATTCCTACTTTGGTGATCACCGGCGTTCCAGCTGAAGGCGGTTGCACACAATAACAGCCCACTACAGCAGCATTTTGTGAATCTCCTAGGCTTTGACCTGTGGTATTGATGTATCCGGACGGAATTGGTGTCGCAAATTGTGGCAATCCTCTGTTTGTGCCAGTAGTACTTACACAAGTTGTGCTTGCACACAGATTTTTGTTAACATTTGTGCTGCCTCCAGAAAGCATTCCACCGGCAGTCACTAGTTGCAATCTGTTAATGGCAGCTCCACCTTCGAAGGCATCGGCGCAGCCATCGGCGTCAGAATCAAGGTCCAATCTGTTTGGAATACCATCTCGGTCAGAATCACATTCCAAGTAGATCCTTACCACATACGTTGGGTCTCCAGTTGCTGTTGTGGTAGAAAAACCAAAAGATTTGCTACCAAAATTGAGGTCAGCGTATCGCCAGTTACCTAACTGAGGCGTAGCATTGAGTCTGGAAAGCGTTTTTTCTACTGCTGTTTCCATCACGCCCCATTGTCCTGCGACAGGAGTTTGATTTTCAAAACCAGCTGGTCCTGTGATGGCGGTCAAAGGTCCGGAATATCCAAAAATACTTTTGCTGTCATTTCCCAAATATTCATTGTTTTGAGATAATAGGGCAAAGGCAGTCAGGTTCCCTGTAATGTTCCAAACAGAAGGTTTTTCTCCATTTTTTGTCCACCAATTGTCCTTCGTCGGATGCACAGAAGCATTGGTGATTGAGACAATGATCGCACCAGAATTAGCTGGATATCCAAACTTACTACTCACATCTTTGCTTACATTTTGGTTTTTAGCATTCAAGTCCAAATCGAAATCTGACGGAGCAAGATCTATAAAACCTCCTGCCTGGAAAACATTGAACATATCCGCAACCGTATTGCTGCACTCCACTGTATCCAGAATTCCATCATTGTCATCATCTACATCCAGGTCGTCATTGATACCATCACCGTCAGAATCTGGAACAACTCGGAAAGTGACCGTTGCATAGCTGATATTGCTATCTTCAACACCATCTGTATCCAGATCTGTAATACTGTACGTGTAGGTATAGATTCCTACCGGTGTTGATGGTAATATTTTAAGTGTTCCGTTGCTTGTGCTTACTTGGGCATTCATATCTACCCAAAGAACTCTTTTCAATCCTACATTGGATAATGGAAGAGATACTGCTGGGCCATTGTAGGTGTCATTAGCAAAAATATTTGGCAAGGTCGTCTCCACACCATACGTGATCGGCGTCGAAGTAAAATTGTCGTCTTTGGCGCAGATCGCTGCGTAGACCACTATTTCTTTTGTCGGTGAATAACAATTACTGGCTGAATCAAAGAAAGCCGCAAAGTATTTTGTAGTTCCTGTCAAGGCAGTTACATTGGTAATCTTATTGGCGGTTGTCGCAGGTGTTGCGGTGTGCCAAGTAAGTGTTATCGTTGATGGCGTTGGTTTATTGGAAGCTGTCAAGCCACTAATGTTTGCCGTAGTTGCCCCACAAGGTATGTTGTAAGCTGAGTTGGAAACTGTATAGTTTGTAGCAGCTCTGATAATGGGCGCAGTAGTTCCTGCGGCACAAGCTGCAATATTAATCGTGATTGTGGCAGATTTACAGTTTGATGATGATGCAGAATCACATAGTTGATAGTTTACAACATAGTTTCCAGCAACTGCGTTGGTACCTATGGAAAGCGTTCCATTTGGATTCACAGTGACACCTGTTGGTAGGGTTCCGACTGCAAAAACCGAGTTTCCAGAAGTAGCCGCTACACCACAAATGTTATCATTTGCCAAAATTGATGTTGTGGTAGATGCCGTACCAGCAGTACCGGAAAAAGTGTCGTTTGTTGCAGTCAATTGCGTGGCTGCTCCAGAAAAACCAGCGACAGTGTAAGTTCCGCCATCATCGGTATCATGATATTCAAAAACGATGCGCGAAACTCTCAATCCATTATAATTAATATTTACGGACCCTCGCGTGTTGCTGGTATCATCCGAACCACCGTAAAATGTATTTCCGCTTCTGGTAATATCTGTTGGACTAAACAAAGTGGCATTAGCAGCCGTCAAATTAATGGGACTATTGTTTTGATCAAAAGCTTTTACAGTCACAACATCCTGATCATCAATATCATTGATTCTAAATTTAAGATCTGAAACACTTGTACTGAATGTGATCTGTGTTTCAATTCGATTGTTATAAGAATTGGTATCACCCTCTTCATCATGCCCGATATTAATTCCCAACTGATCCAAATGACCATTAAAAAGTCTTTGAATATCTAATCTGGCATTACCATATCTTGTGATTGCGACGCTCATTCTGGCTGTACCAATGCTGACATTGTTCGAGCTGAAGTAGCTAGGGATGTTAACATTATTAGAACTGTTTGCGGATGACGGAAGAGTCCATGCACTTGCTACACACTGAGCGCTCATTTGTGTGGCAAACAGCATTACAATGAGTAAATTATATACTTTTTTCATGTTTTAAATTTGTGTTTAAGAAATCCTGTCCTCACAGTTTTTAACTGAAGAAATACAGGAGTAAGGTTTAATTTTTGGGAGATCTTTACGAGAAAAAAGGTGGTGCTCTTCCAGAAAACAGACCACAATAATCAGAGACAATAATCTGATTGTAAAAATAATAGCGTGTATTTTGAAAGAGATCTTTTAAGATCAGTTTGCCGGGCACAGAACATGCCTTTAGAAAGACTTTTTCGGAATCGTGTGAAGGTACTAAAGCCTTCATGTGCGACTCACTTATAGAATAATAAAAATCGTTTTTTGAAGAAGGATAACAGTAGACAATTTCCTCCGATGGTTCCTTTTTTACAGATCTGTTAGTATTGATCTGTTTAACAGCTTTCTCACGAGTACTTTTTTTTGCAATCGTTTTACTTTCGACCTTGGAAGCCGGGGAATCTACATTGATGATCTTTCCCTCGATCTCATTATCAAAATCTACAACTGTGGTTCCTGAGCTGACATAGATAGCCTGGCTATTATCGCTGCCATCAATCTGGTCTGAACCTACAGAATCTGAAACAACAACTGCTACTTCCCCTTCACCTAAGTTTGAATAGTGTGGAGTACTGACCTTCGCTGAAAAAATATGGATGATGAATAAAAACAAAATCCCAAACACTTTTCTCTTACCAAGAAAAATGTCTGGTTTAATGTCATTCAAAATTTGTGTTTTTGCCATCATAGCGTTTACTGAAAAAAAGAACTTCTCTTGATCAGGTTGGCAAAGGAACAAATTACAATGAAAAAAGTACAAAAAAGGGGTACCCAACAGATACCCTAATGACGCAAAAAACTATTAATCAAATAATTAAAACCAACCGTTATGATTAACATAAGATAATTTCTAACTAATCGATTCCAAAAATGAGGATTGAATTTTTAGAATTATTTAAAAAAAGAATGGCGATTTTTATCTCATTAAAAATGATTCAAAAAGAAGCAATGTCTAAATTTTATCACAAAAAAGCCTCCAAAAAATTAATTTTGAAGGCTTTCAAATCTTAAAAATCTAAGAGCTTATTTCTTGATAAATTTCTCTTGATAAACTGATCTGTCTGTTACAATTCTCAGGATATAATTTCCTTTCGGGAGAGCACTCACATTGATCTGTCCGTTCACAAATTTAGCATTGATCTGTTTTCCGGTCACATCAAATACTGAAACTTCTAGAACTTTGTCTAGCGTTTTAACATTCAAGATCTCTGTTGTCGGATTTGGATAGATGCTCAATTCCAATTTCTTCACATCAGCCGTTGCTGCCAAAGAAGATGAGATCACGGTCAAGGTTTTCTCCACCACTTTTCCATTGGAATTAAAGCTGATGACCAGATTTGCCGTTCCTGCATTTTGAGGTGTTAAAACCAATTCATCATCCGCATTCACCTCAGCTGAGATCGCTGTAGGATTGCTATTTGATTTGATAGATTTTACAATAGCTGAAGACAAATTGTCCGCATCGGAAACAACCGTTTTCAAATCGATCTTCGTCACACCACTCAAAGTCGTTTCTGTTGGGAAACTAGAAGCCACGACTGGCAAAGTATTGTCTGGGAAAACCGTGACAGCTGGGAACCAATAATAATCATTTAAGATCTTTGTATTTAGCAAAGCTCCAGTGTTGTCATAGGTATGGATCCAGTTTTTTTGATAATGCGCGCCGTAACCGCTTTCTGTTGTGTTCAAGATCAATCTGTCAGAAACAGGATCTACTCGCAAAGCTGCGCCATAAGGGATTTGCTTATAAGTACCTTCCTGTCCTGGGATTGTGATGAAATTATCAACAAGCGTTTTTGACGTTACATCAAATTTGATGATTTTCGCACCTGACGTGAATGCATTAACCGAGTTCATCCAGTACAACGCATTCTGTTGACTGCTGTAAGTAAAACTTCCCGCGTTCCAAGCGCCCCAAGAACCGAGATATTGGGTCGAAGTGGAAAGTGCAAATTCCGTAGTTGCGAAAGTTTTTGGGTCGATGTTGATCAATTTTTGATTTTGAATGGCCCAAACACTTCCATCCTTTGCCTGAACAACCGAGTGATAAGCGCCAGAAATGGTCTTGATCACAGTATTTGTTTTTGGGTCGATGATCAAGATTCCTGCAGATTGCTTCACAGCGTAAACATATTGCGAGGTTCTGACCATATTTCCAATCTGTCCCGCGTACTGACTTCCACCGCCAGTTCCCGTGATCAAAGTGCCAACTTGTAGATTTTCGATGTCAAAAGTGTAGATTCCGTTGGATGCGCCAATGTAGCCCAATTTGTCCGTCACACCTACGAAAGAACGGCCGTCTCCTCCACCGATGTTGTCGAAACTTGCAATTTTTTCCATAGTGGTCGCATTCGCGATTACCAATCTTCCGCCTGGCGTGTATTGTGTATCACCGCCATCTGCTGCTTGCTTCGAGATAAAATAGAATTTGTCACCGTAAATTGTTCCAAACTGAGTCGTCGCACCGAAAGCCTGATTGTTGTTCTTTTCGCTGTAAACTCTGTAATAGATCTGGTCATTTTCTCCAACAAAATTCACGGAACCGTTGGTGTGACCGAACCATTCTTCATTTACGATAAAGTAACCTTTGGTAAAATCTGCCTGCGCCGAATAAACAGAAACCGGCGTCAACGTTGAAGAGATGTCATAGCTTTCCATATTCGGATTGAAATTCCAAACATCCCAAGAACCGTTCACCAATTGCCTGCTGCTCGCTCCCAGTCCAGAATATCCAAAATCTGCATCCGTCGGGTCTTTTACCCAATAAGACCAATATCCCGTGTACCAAGCAGAACCCCAATGGTCATCGGCATCTTTTGCGGTGTAATCATCAAAATCATAGGATGTCGTATTGATGATGCCATCCACAGGATACAGCGGATAAGTGGTGTTTCCGCTTTTATAAAGCGCATTGGTGTCGTTCCCGTCCAGGTCAAAACCTAAACCGCCGACTGCGCTTCCGAATTGCGTTCCTTGATAAAGCAATGTGAAAAATCGCTTGTCAGTTTTTGCAATCGCTTTCAGCATATCTTCGCCGGTCGCCGTTCCGTTCCATCGGAAGCCCCAAACCAGAGCGTCCGGATTTTTAGAATCGTTCCACTGAACTACGAAAGCCGCTTCGTTGGTTCCAGTTCCTACCCAATACACGATGTCATCGAAATTGAAATTGGCTTTTTTGGATTGTTTTTTAATTGAGTTTCCCTTGATGTCATTTCTGGGAACACTTTGTACTGTGACCTGCGCATTGGTAAAGAATGCAAAGAACAACAGCCAAGTCAAAAGATAAAACTTTTTCATTTTTAATTGATTTAAAGAATTTTTATTGTTAATGATTATTTTAAATGTAAGTCGTAAGCGCCAGCCACTTCCGTCGAAACTTCACCCAGCCAACCCGCTTCCTGATTGATTCCCGTATAAACTTTCACGAAATCGATTCCGGGAAGTTTGACGTAATTGCCGTTCTTGTCGACTGCCCAAGAGATATCGATGTTGGAGGCTTCATCGGTATTTGGTGCATTGTCGGCGTATCCGAAGGCGTAAGATTTCCCGACCCAATAAGTTCCCGTTCCACTTTGGTCGTAGTAATTGTTGGCCAATTTGGTTCCTGTAAATTGGTAAGAAGCATCCGTAATCCACAATGGATAGTAGCTTTGGATATGGAAAACATTTTTAGTTTTATAACCAGTATTTCCCAGATTATCTGTCCATTTGATATATTCCACGTCGTTTTCCCAATATTCGTTTCCTGCAACTGGCGGTTTGGATTCGTTGGGTTTGAAGTAATTGATGTTGTAATTTTTGACGGTTGTATTCTTGAAATACTCACTGCCTGCAATTTCGTACCACTCGTCTTCATCGGGTTTTCCGTTTTTATTTTTGTCGTAGGCGACCATTATGATTCCGGGTTCACAAGAGCCAGCACGTTCGTCTTGAGACAAATCGCCCCAAAAAGCATTTCCTAAGATTTTAAAATCCCGACCATTCATATTTGGAATTGTGTGGTCGAATCCGAAAGTGACATAACCGCCAAATCCGCCCAACGTAATCATCGAGGAATTGGAACCGACCAAAGATTGTTTCGCTTTCTGAATCATATTTTCAGTCGTATTTCCAGCCACGTATTCCGGAATTTCATTTATGAATTGACCAACGGCTGGACGAAAATCGAAGACGTTTGAAATGTATTTGCTGTAAGCTGAAGTTTCTTTGTTGACAATAATTTTTGAAGTGTAGGTCGTCGTTGTTCCGTTCGTTTCCACCTTCAAAGTCAGTGGATAGGTTTTGGCGAATGGACTGATGAAATCCAAAGCTGAATTTTCTGAAATAATAGAATCATTGACACTCCAAGTAAAGGTTCCTGAGATGTTGGTTGGAATATTCAGAACTTTGAAACGGTCAATTGAGTAAGATTCGGCCAGATTAAATGTACTTTCATCATCATCGTTTTTACAGGCAATGATTGCAGTTGCAATGACTGAAAGTAATGTGAATTTTATAAATTTATGTTTCATTTTTATTGATTTAATTTTATTCAGATTGATTGTGTTTTTATGTTGACTGTTGGTTTTATGTTGAAATCTGCAGCCCGACTTGAAAGGAAATCCTTTTTTGCGTGGTCATCGGGTTCAACTAAACTGAAAACGTCTGCAAAAAAGATTGGGAGTGGAAGGCGGAAATAGCTGCCCAAACAATTATTCATAACCATTATTTATAAAGAAAAACAAAGTGCGCCGGGATGTTGCCGCCTTCTGTTTTCCATTTGAATTTTCCGTTTTTATCGAAGCAATAGACGAATCCGGTGGAAACGTAATTCCGCGCATCGGTCATATAAATATCTTCTGTGATTGGGTTCACGGCGATTCCGTAAGGCGTTTTGATGGCGTCCACATATTCCTGGTCGATGATTTTGTTGGAGATGATTTGCTCCGTTTTCACATCGATGATGCCGAAAGATTTGGTGTAGGCGTGCGTGTTGTAGTTGAACTCATTGCCGTAATAATAGAGTTTACCGTTCACAATCGTCATTTCGCTGACCGCAATTTTGAAGTCTTTTTTGACTGTTCCCGTTACTGCATCTACCAAAAATAAACTGGACGGAACGTTGTAATAATCGCCTCTGGAACTGACGTACAAATCGCCGTCGTCGTCCTTCGCAATGTGATGAAGATTTATTGCCACATCGATTTTCTTGGTTTCGGTGAAAGTACTCAAATCAACGACTGAAACGGTTCTGTCGTAATTCGGGAAACGGTACCCGCCGGAGTTGGCGACGTAAAGATTGTTTCCGATGATTTGCATTTCTTCCGGCTGGTAACCGACGACAACTTCCCGTTTTATAGAAAGCGAAATCGTGTCAATTTCAGCGACTTTTCCGAGTGGTGCGTTGGGATTTAGAACGACAGGTCCAGCGTAGCTCGAAGCGTAAACTTTCCCATCTTTGAATGTCACATATCTGCAATTTTCGAGGTTGATGGTTTTGATTCGTCTGGCCGTTTTTGCCTCCAGAACTTCGATTTTGTTGGATACGTTGATGACCGCGTACATTTTGCTGCCGTAGATTTTGATGTCATTCCCGACGTCTCCAAGTTCCTTCACCACATCCGGATTGATGTCCGCGTAGATATTCCGGTGGTAAGTTCCGGTTGTGTAATCGAAGAAATCCAAGGTGGCTTTGTTGCTTCCCATATTGCCTTCGTTCAGAAGATAAAATCCTTTGATAGCCGTATTTTCCGGTGTCGCAAGACCTTCCTCCACTTCCGGGCGAACGATTATTTCATCTGTTCGGCAAGACATCAGGCAGAGTAGAGTGAGCAGAAAAAAGTTTATTTTTTTCATAATGTAAAGCTTAAAATGAGTTTGAAATTCCGGCCTGGCATTGGGTAATTCAGCACGACATCGTAGTATTGATTGAAGATATTATTGACCTCGAAACTTGCTTTGAACTGGTGATTTTTCCAATTCATTTTTTTTTGTATTGATAAATCGTGTGTGTACCAAGGCTGGATGTAATTGTATTGGATGTTGTTCTGCTGACCGTCGTAACGCTCGCCGACGTACATAAAACTGTAATTGAAACTCCAATCCTTGTAATCTGACATCAGGGAAAAAGTTCCGGAATGCCACGGCGTGTAAGGGATTTGGTCACCAAAATAAGTTTCGTTTCTGTCGGAAAAATCTCTGGCTCTTTGGAACGTGTAACTCAACAATGGTTTCAGTTTGACATTGCCGACGAGCAAATCAGCTTGAACATTGACATCGGTTCCGATGATTTCCACTTCGCCGAGATTCAGCATCATCCAGCGAAACATATTTCCGGTTGGTGCAGCGATGATTTTGTTTTCAACTTTGTTAAAGTAGCCATCTACCTTCGCATAGAAACTTTGAAAAAACTGATTATTAAAAGACTTCTGGTACGTGAATCCAAGATTGTACTGATTGGTAAATTCCGGCTTCAGGAAAGCGTTTCCAATCATCGTATAATACAAATCGTTGAAAGTCGGCATCCTGAAAATCCGTTTGTAGAAAGCTCTGACCGTAAAATCATTAGAATCAAAAGGCTGATAACTGACAAAAGCGGCGGGCGTCCACTCGGTTTTGTCTGGCGATTTGGCATTTTTCTCCACATCTTCGTGGACGAAAGTTCCCAAAATACTTCCAAGGAATTTCAGTTTTTTCCATTGGTAAGTTGTGGCAAAAGCAAGCAAAGAAGTGTAGCGCGTCGGATAAGAAAAGTTGACCAAATCCGCATCCAGATTGTTGTACTGAAAGTCAAAACTGGCGCTGACATCCCAGTTCTGGGTTACATTATAAATATTAGATGAAGACAAATAAATCTCTCTCTGGATGTACTGATTCTGGATTTTGATTGATGAAACCGTGTCGATATAATGCGTGAAATCGTAAGCGAATTTGGCTTTGAACTGCGTTTCTAATTTCGGAAACAACTTCTTCCTCAAATTGGCCTGAACGAAATAATTCTCGTCGACCAACCTTTGTCCGCGCCCATCAAAACGATTATTGACAATTGCTGCTGGAATGCCGCGGTCAGAAAGATAGCCGTAACCACGCACATTCCAACTTCCATTGTTCAAGATTCCGTGAAAGCTGGTTTCGAAACGTTTGGCGTGGATATCGGAATCGAAACGCTTCGCAATTGTGTCGTAAGCAACAGCGCCATCGGGATATTTTTTGCGGTAACGAAATCTATAAATCCCGTCACTCTGCAGAAACTCCGAACTGAAACTTGCTGAAATTTTATCCGAAATCTTCTGTTCCAATCGGATAGAAGGATTGAACAAATCGATGGAACTGTTCTTGAGTCTCAGAACGAGATTTGTTTTTTTATTAAATTTAAAACTTGGTGTTTTGGGCTGAAGATAAATCGAACCTGACGAACCGAAATCCTTCGCTGGCTGGAAAATTTCAGATTTTTGCCCATTGTAAAGTGAGATTTCCTCGATATCATCCAAAGAGAATCTACCTAAATCGACGACACCATTTTGCGCATTTCCCAATTGGATTCCGTCATAGAAAACACCAATGTGCTGGCTTCCCATACTTCGGATATTGATGGTCTTAAGGCCGCCAATGCCACCGTAATCTTTGATTTGAACGCCTGAAAAATACCTCAGCGCATCGGCAACCGATTGGCTATTGAGTCTTTCCAACTGTTCTCCGGAAAGTGTTTGCGCCGGTAAAATCTCTTTGAAATTCTTTTTGTAAACATCAACTTTGAGAATCTCAGTTTCGATAGAATCTTTTTTGGATTGGGAAAAACAGAAAGATGAGGCTGTTACAAATATTGCAACAACAGTTTTGAAAAACCGGGAAGTAAATCGTGTCACCATTAGCTCATATCGAATAATGATGACGCCAATGGAGGTAAGAAAGCAAGGATAAGGCGCAGTTTGTGCTGCACAAAATCATTGTTGACTAAGCTTTATTCCACGAAAGCGTCAAATATTAAAACATTCTGGCAGGTCTTCTGACTTACTTCATTTTTGAAATCCTTCCCATCTTGCGACAGTGGATATAATTTCCAAAAACCTTTGTGTGAAGCTTACAGCAGCGGGTCTGCTCCGGATTTTCACCGGATTCCCTATTAAGCGCTTTTTACGGCTCACCAGATTGGCGCAAAGATATATAAAATAGGTTTATAAAGCACCGCTCTCTTTTTGTTTCGTTAAAATTTAAATTAATTACTAATTATCAATAACTTACAACTTCAAATCACTAAAACAAAAGGAACCACAGAATAATCTGCAGTTCCTTTTTTTATTAATATGTAGAGAAAAATACGTCTCTTCTATTTCCAATAGTTCCAAACCGTGCCGTCAAAGACAGCCAAACTTCGGCTCGTGGTATCGTAACACATCATTCCTGGGTAAGGATTCAGCACATTCAAATGTGGATTCGCAACCCAAGGCAAAACCATTGCTTTGTTGGCAGCTTCCAAGACCAAAACACCTTTTGCGGCACTCGTGGCCGAACCAATGATGGTTCCCTGATTTGGGACGATTTCATCAGAAGTATTTGGGGTGATTTTTGCTTCGCTGCCAGGGTCGCTCAGGTTGACCCAAGTCTGGTTTTGATACATTTTGACGCGGTCATCACTTCTATCAAAAAGAAAAGTGCCGTTGTTTACCGCTGGAGTCGCAGTAGTGATCGCGTTATTTACATTTTCGACTCCAGACAGGATAATACCTTTTTTGTTTGTTGTGGCATTATCAAACTCCAAAAGGACACTGGCGTTTGTAATCGTACTTTTGCCAATTGCAACCTGCGCGTTGACATTAGTCATAATTAAGCTCAAAACCGCTGTGAATATTATGTTTTTCATTTGTTTAATTATTTAGATTAATTACTAGCCGTGTTACAACTTCTCTCTAGACATTTCCAGTTGATGCCATTGAAAAGTTTCACACAAGCATCCTGAATATCATAAACCAACATTCCCGCAAATGGTGAAGCGATGGAATCTGTAGCCTGCGGTACAAAACTTACGTGCGCAACTCTTGTGATCACAAGGCCTTTCTCTTTGGATTCCAGAACGATGTGACCATTCGGGATATTCTCTGGCCAATTTGTCTGTTTCTGCTGAACTGAGATTCCTACTCTCGTAATTTCTCCTGTTCCCGCAGCAGGTGGTTGTGTACAATAACAAGCAGTAATCGCTCCGTTTTGCGAATCTCCAACTGCTTGTCCTGTTGTATTGCTGTAGCCAGTAGGCAATGTGGCAAACTGTGGTAATCCGATGTTTGCTCCGCTTGTACTAATACACGTGGTACATATATTCTGATTCACACTGGTGCTTCCACCGTTTACAGTTCCTCCAGCAGTTAACAGTTGATTTGCCAGAATATTAGCACCACCTTCCAAAGCATCGGAACATCCGTCGGCATCGGAATCTAAGTCTAGTCTGTTTGGAATCCCGTCCATGTCAGAATCACACTCCAGATACAAAACGACCTCATAAGTAGGATCTGCAAATCTGGTAGTGGTAGAGAACCCGAATCTTTTGTCTCCGAAATTCATATTGATAAACCTCCAGTCTCCTGGAACTGTTGAAGTAGATTGCTCTGCTCTAAGACTTCTTAAAGTTTTTACAGTAGCTGTTTCGCTGACACTCCACTCTGCTGAATTGACCTCATTTTCTAAGGACGGCAAAGCAAAGGGAATCACTGTGGAACCATCGTAAATATGAATGGTCTTGGTATCTTGACCATAAAATTGTGGATTTTGTGCCATCAATACGAATGAACTTAGTTTTCCGCTTACTGTCCAAATGGTAGGTGCTTCGCCATCTTTTGTCCAAAAGGAATTCGTAAGTGGATGAACTGAAGCATTTTGCAGCGTAATAACCAAAGCTCCTGAATTTGCAGGATAGCCGAACTTAGCACTCAAATCTCTGGTAACTGTTTGATTCTTAACACCCAATGCTAAACCAAAATCTGAAGGAACAATTCCCTTTGCACCTCCTGTTCCATCTGAGTAATACGATTGTAATTTTGTGTACATAATACTGACCGCATTGCTACATTCTTCAGTATCCAAAATCCCGTCATTATCATCATCCACATCTTGCCAATCAGGGATGCCATCGCCATCAGAATCAAGACAGTCATTTTTGCTTACATCTTGGGAATTGCCAATAGTTTGTCCTGTGGCCACTATCGTAGGAACACCAAGTGTAGTTGCTGTATTACCCACTGTATTTCCAAGGTTTTGATTTGGAGTCTGAGTCGCAAGCGGACCAACGGTCACCGTCACCAAGCTGGAAGCTGCGATTGTATTTCCACCTTCTATTGCATCTGTACATCCATCGCCATCAGAATCTAGATCCAGACGATTTGGAATACCATCACCATCGTTGTCTAGATCGATTGGAAGACTGCAAATATTAGCAAAACGTATTCTCTGATCATTAAAATACAGACCTGTGGATGCCGTGTACCCAAAATATACTTTACTAGCGCCACCAAAATAGCTGGTAATAGGAGTTGATGCAGGGAAAGTATAAGTTCCCGCATTGATGCCACCTACCGTGTAAGATAGTGTTTTAGTCTGGAAGTTCCAGTTGATCACTACTGCCTTCCACGTACCATCTTCAAGCTCACCAAGGTCTGCAGCTGCAGTCAATAAACCAGCTCCGGCTTGATTGCTAGATACCCAAATCTGACCGTGATCATTCGCGATGTCACCAACACCCTCGCCTGCATTTTCAAAAGTATCTATCTCGAGAACTATTCCGTTCGCAATACCCCTTGCACCCATTCCAACACCAGTACTTCCTAAAGCATTAACACCCAGTGGAGAATTGTGAAAAACAGCAGCAATACCATCTGCTCCTGTAGCATTGTTGTTCCCTAAATTAGCTTCATAATTAAGAGTGAAACTTTTAGAAAAATCAATTTTCCCATAAGACCACATTTGCCCGGCCTCACTACCAATTGCTGCAGTCAATTGTATTTCATTGCTGCTTATCGCGTTTGCTGTTCCATTAAGTTCAAAGACCGTACTTGCAGTAGCGCCAGCACCTAGTCCATTTTCTACACAGTCTAAGATGCCGTCGTTATCATCATCCAGATCCTGCCAGTCAGGAATTGTATCTCCATCAGAATCTAAACAGTCGTTTCTAGAAGCATCTTGGGACTGACCGATTGCTTGACCTGTAGCCACAGCTGTTGGAATACCTGTGGTAATATCTATTGCGGTTCCAAAATTGGTATTTGGCGTTTGTGTTGCGATAGGTCCAGAAGCTGATGTTGTTGGATTAAAATCTCCCGCTCCTTCTCTCGCATCTGGACAGCCATCACCGTCAGAATCCAAGTCTAAATTATTAGGGATACCATCTCCATCCGTATCTCCACAGATTTGAAGACTTATATTCTCAAAGAAAATATCATCTGCATTTCCATTGCTGTTGGGAGATGAATACACTAATGCAAAGGTTCCACTTGCAGGCACTGAATAAGGTAGAGCCAACGCCAAATCGGTGTAAGGTCCTATTGCACTTCCGTTATTAAAACTATTAAGTACATTCGTATTTACAGTGGCACCATTACTTGCCACAATTGTACCTGGACCACTAGCACCACTTATGCTGGTCAATGTCGCATAGGTAACGCCTGCATATTGAATTAAGACATTGATACCCGTATTATTAAGGAATAGATTATCCCTATTCTGAACTCTTATATTAAATACCGGCGAAGTGTTAGGATATTTAATATTGGTTAAATTCTGAGATAATGTTTGTGTTGTATTTTCTAAATTAAACACAATGGCATTATTATTTTGAGATGTTACAGTTCCACTACTTAATGACCAACCTGGAACTGAAGAAAGAACAACATTAGTCCCAAAGCCATCAAAAGTACCTGAAGTAATTTTTTCGATAGAATTACACTCTAAAGTATCAGGAATACCATCATTATCATCATCCAAATCCTGCCAATCAGGAATTGTATCTCCATCAGAATCTAAACAGTCGTTTCTTGAAAGATCCTGAGATTGTCCAACCCCTTGTCCTGCACCTACAGCTGTTGGAATACCTGTGGTAATATCTACCGCGGTTCCAAAATTGGTATTTGGCGTTTGCGTTGCGATAGGTCCCGAAGCTGATGTTGTTGGATTAAAATCCCCCGCTCCTTCTCTTGCATCTGGACAGCCATCACCATCAGAATCTAGATCCAAACTATTTGGAATCCCATCAACATCTGTATCCGTTCCACAATTGAAACTCAGTGTTGGTGCTTCGGAAATATCAAGCCAAGTATATGCTGAGAGATTTGTGGTCAATGCTCCCTCATTAGCTCCTGTATGGGTATTAATGCGTATTAAATTACCGCTATTACTACCTATCAGATCACCATTGGCTCCAAAGAACAATTGAGACGAAGCTGCTGGTGACGCAGTACCTAACAAGGACCATGCTGAAGCAGGTGCAGTTACGGAAAGATTCAAAGCTGCCAGATCCAATCTGTAGATTTGACCACCAGAATTAATATAAACGATTCCTGAGCGGCTAATCGCCATATCACCTAAATCAAAACCCGCAACAGGATTTGCTACTTTACTAAGTGAAGACGCGTTTCCAGTGGCATCAAAAATAACTCTAAACAAACCTTGATTCGTTCCATCATCATCATAAATGTAATAATCTCCGTTATACATAGAACCACCACCGCCGGACGCATCTAAAGTTGAAAGAAAGTTAGAGGTGCTTACTGTCACCACAGTATTTGTAGAAAATTGATAAGCAGATATTGCTCCCTGAGTACCTCCAGGAGTAAACAGAATCCTGTTCCTAGAAGCATCAGTTGCCAAGTGATTAGCACCAACTGTTCCCAGAATACTTGCACTTATCAAGACAGGAGCATAATTTGTACCAGTAAAGCCATACAAATCTGTTCCCGTGGAAGCACTTCTCAGTCCAAATCCTGTATAATTATAGATCGCACCTCCGCCACACTCAGCAGAATCCAAGATACCATCATTATCGTCATCAAAATCACATTTATTATAAACGCCGTCATTGTCGGAGTCCAAGGTGTCAATTCTTGCTATCACGGGAGCTGAAGCAGGAGTATAACAATTTGCGGCAGTTGAATAATAAAAAGCATAGTAAGTTCCGGCACCAGCTGCAGTGATGCCAGTACCTGTAACTTGAGTTCCCGCAGCACGGTTGCTTGTGGTAAACCAGAGCAACAATGCATTGGTCGGTACAGTTCCTGTATGAGCGTTATTTAGATTGACCGTCGGCTGAGAGCAGGCATTTTCTAAAGATGTAAAAACCGATGGTCCTGTATTTCCTGCAGTACATGCAGTCACTCCAAATCTGTTAACTGTATTACTCGCACTATTGGCGGTTCCAATCGTTAGGGTGAATTCTCCGTTTGGTGTTCCATCACTTGTTCCCGAAGCTGTACTTTCACCAACTGTTCCCCAACCGTCTGGCAATTCTTTAACTGGTGCAGGCTGACCAACGACACCTTGATTTCTGCTTAACTGAAATCTTACAACATCATTTTCAATTAGATTCCCTCCTGAAGGAAAGCTAAAAATACCGGTATTGCTAACCAAAGATGTTGCTATAACATTCCCATTTACATCGACTGCATTCACATAAAGTGTATTGGCTGTATTCCAAACGCCTCCACCAGTACCTCCACCATCAATAGTTCCACCATTATTATCCCGGTAAACTGTTCCAGAAACACTTGGTCGGGCTAAAGGAAGCAGCACGTTCATACGCCCATAGAAAGTTAAGATTTTAGTACTAGAACTTCTGGAAAAAGTAACACTTGGATTTCCTGTAACACCTGTGAGGTAGATTGACTTTAGCGCTATGCCATCCGCCTCATTATTGGGCATATAGGTAGTCGTCTGTTCTAAACCAACTAAGTTTCGACCTAAATTATTTGTTGAATTGATGGAATGAACATCCGTCCAACCAGCTGTATTATTAAGTGCAACATCCTGAGAAACTGCACCTATGGTATAATACACGACATTGGCCTGAGTTGTACCTACAGGTATTGCGGTTCCTGTAGGCGCTGCCGCTGTTAGCGATGTAAATGTTGTCGAAGCTGAAGGAAAATCAGTGACATTTCCGGAAGGGAGGGATGGTTGCTGACTCGCATTTTCAAATATAGCTACACTAATGACAACATCATCCCCTGCAGACAAAGGTGGCTTACCTGCAATAGTAGGAAAGGAAAAATTTGTAAGTCCTGTGGGTAAATCTTGATTTAATATTCTGTAAACAAATAGTGATGTACTGAAATGAGCGGTAGTAGGAGCATTATTTGTTGCGGCAAAATAATTATAGCGAGAAGTTTGAGTGTTTATAGCTGTGCCGATATTGAGCTGTGGAGTTGCATCAGCGTTTGCACCTGGATAATTTGAACCAGGTGTAACGTGATCCCTCTCAAAATAAGCATTTACATACATTACCCTGTTTTTTCCCGCAGGAATATTGTAAGAGAAAGCAGGAACTCCAGCTGCTCCAGCACCTTTGGTCGTATAGGTAAACTGACCTATAAGTGTTGGTGTCTGAGCTGACAAAATACCTGATGTTACAAGCACCAATGCCAAAGTAGAAATCAAAGAACTGAGCTTATTATTTCTGTTAACAGGAACCGCTTCAGATTTTCTGATAATTTCTAAAATACAGTTTCTGAGATTGGCGTATACCGATACCAACCAGACAAATTGAAATTTATCTTTTATAAATTTGGATAAAGTTTTTTTCATTTTTAGTTGTATAAAAATTATTAATTAAAGCATCACCGCTACATAAGTAAATCATGAAGAAGTGTTGATTGATAAGTTTTATACAAGCACTGGCGGTGGCCTTACAAAGAGTAATGCAAATTGATTATTTGAAATTAGAGAATCAGAATACGAGAATGATCCTGAAGTGATATCAATGGTGATCTTATTAAAATCAAAAAACTGCAATATGACATCAGCGTTTTCGATCTTGTTGTTGGAAGGCGTGAAGATGGCCAACCGGGATTTGGAAAACGTGGTAAAATTGATCTCGGAAGGGATTTTACCAGAGAACTTATATCGATTGACAAAGACCTTTTCCTTTACATGCTTCTTTTCTTTTTTGGCAAGAAGTATTTTCTTTGCAACAGGTTTGGCGTGTTCTACTTTTTGTTTTGTAACAGGAGCTTTGGTCCTTACAACTGTAAAATTAGTATCACCTCCTGTAACCATCGTGGTTCCAGGCGTTATGTAGATCGTAACATTTGAAGGCGTTTGATCTTGTTGATCAATAGAGGCAGAATCTCTTACAGAAGTCGCTTCTCCGTCACTAACTATTTTATCCGTTTCAATACCAACATGGGCGGACAAAAAGTGAATGAGAAAAAAAAACAAAAAACCACACATTTTTCTCGTATTGAGAAAAATATCTGATTGATATTCTCTTAAAAATTGTTTTTTTTCCATCATCGTGATTTCTAAATATCTTAATCAATTGAACAAGAAATCATCTAAAAAGTGAGTATAGATAAGCTTCTTGATATTTAATTTAAACAATTGATTAATAAATATTTATAACTACATCGACAAAAGTAAAATAATTAATTTGAATAACAAAATAAATAACAATAGGCTAATATTATTACAGGATTCTAATGATTAATCATTTATTAAGCTAAAATCAACAGAATAGTAGCTTTAATTAAATTTATAATTATTCAAACCGATGATTAGGAGCAACTTAAGATAATATTATAAGTGGATAAAGATTTTATTTCAATCTAGGAGATAAACAATTAAGAATATGACATGATTTCAAAGTAGATATTATATTGATGCGATAACGAAATCACAGAAAGACAGTCCAAATTTCTGTGATTAAATGAAGATTTGACAGAAATCATTTTTCCAACTTCTTGATCACCTTCAACATATCAACACCTTTTCCAAGGACTGTTTTGAAAAGGTCGCCTTTCTCCTTCAAGCGTTCCAAAGCATTGTGAATCGTGAAATCCGTCGGCTTTAAACCAACTTTCACCTCATCCCATTCCAAAGGCATCGATACGGTCGCACCTTCTTTTGGTCGCAGACTGTAAACGCTCGCGAGCGTCTGTCCACGGCGGTTTTGAAGATAATCGAGATAGATTTTGTTTTTATCCCGTTTTTGAAGACTTCTTTCAAGCGTTGTCAAATCCGGCAATTTTTGCTGAACCATTTGCATCAAAAGATGTCCAAAATCCTTGACTTGGTCGTAATCATATTTCGCACCCATCGGAATGTAAATATGAATTCCCGAACTCCCAGAAGTCTTCGGAACAGCTTTGATTCCTGCTAAATCCAAAACTTCTTTCACCGCCAAAGTGGTTTCTATGACGTCTTCAAACGTATTTTTGTCTGATGGGTCAAGGTCCAAAACCAAGTAATCGGGGAAATCGGCTTTCGGTAATCGGCTGGTCCAGACATTCAGTTCAATGCAACCGAGATTGTTGAGATAAGCCAAAGTTTCCTTGTCATTGCAAATGATGTAATTGATGTATTTGTCACTGCTTTCCGAGAAAACTTTTTCAATTTCAATCCAATTGGGCGTTTCTTCGGAAGCATCTTTTTGGTAAAAACTCAAGCCTTTGATGCCGTTCGGAAAACGGTTCATAGATTGCGGACGCGCTTTGAGATGTGGCAGAATATATTTCGAAATGCTTTGGTAATAATCGATGACATCGCCCTTGCTCACGTCATCATCGGGAAAATAGATTTTGTTCTGATTCGTTAGTTTCAGCTCTTGTTTTCCGATTTTTTTGGTGATTTCGTTTTTGGCAGTTCTGGTTTTTGGTTCGGCTTTTTTCACAATTTCGTTTTTTGATTTGTTTTCAGCATTGAATTCCACCTCTTTCGGTTTCACATCGTCGCGAAGTCGCAGGAAAACGGGATGACGGTAAATAAAATCTTTGGTGACTTCCGTAAATTTGATTTCAGCAACCAATTCCGGTTTTATCCAAGTCGCTTTCGCATTGGTCTTCGGCGTGATTTTGAAGACCGATTTTTCGACAATCAAAGGTTTCATTAATTGATGAAGTTCAGAAAGCGCTTTGTCGTTGAAACCTGTTCCCGTGTGACCACAAAAAACCATTTCGCCGTCCAAATATTTCCCGAGAATCAGGGAACCAAATTTATTCCGAGAGCCTTTCGGTTCCGTAAATCCGCAGATAATTGCTTCATCGGTTTGGTTGATTTTAATCTTCAGCCACTCCGAACTTCGGACACCTTCTTTGTAAGTGCTGTCGATTTTCTTCGCCACAATGCCTTCCAAACCAAGGTCATTTGCGACTTGATAAAAATCTTTTCCGTCTTTGATAATGTGGTCGTGGAATTGGACAATGTCGTTTTGAACCAAAGCTTCTTTCAGCAATTCTTTTCGTTCAAGATAAGTCAGTTCCTCGGTTGAATGTCCGTTAAGCCAAAGCAAATCGAACACCTGATAAATCAAGGCCAAATCAGGATTATCACCAATTCTCTGAAGCCATTGGAAGTTCGGTTTTCCCTTGTCATCGTACGCTACAATTTCGCCATCCAGAATCATCTCGTGCTCCTGAAGTTTCAATGCATTCGCCACTTTCTTGAATTTCTGAGAAAAATCCAGTCCGTTTCTGGAATACAATCCAACAGAATCATTTCTCAAATCTGCAATTGCCCGGTAACCATCCCATTTGATTTCAAATGCCCATTCCGCATCATCAAAAGGTTTATCAGTGGTTTTGCACAACATCGGCACAATGAATTCCGACAGTTTTTTCTCACCTGAAAGTGCTGGCGTATAATTTTTAAAATGCTTTATGCTTTCGGAGGCGGTATTTTTTTTTTACTGTCTTTCCCTTCTAGGTAAGCCGTTACTTTTGAGTTTTTGGATGTGTGTTCTTCGGCGTTGTAATCGTCGGAAACTGCGAAATCGTCTTTATGTTTGATGAGCAACCAAGCGTTGTCCTCTTGCGGATTTTTGATTTTGACCAATGCAAACTCGCCTTTCAATTTCTTGCCGTGAAGAATAAATTTCAAAGATTGCTTATGCAGTTCGGCACGCATCACAAGGTCATCTGTTTTGCCTTTTACTTTTTCGATGGGTTCGTACGTTCCTTCATCCCAAATTTCAACTTCACCAGCGCCATAATTTCCTTTCGGAATCGAGCCTTCAAAAGTTCTGTACTCGTAAGGATGGTCTTCCACCATCATCGCCAATCGTTTGTCAGAAGGATTCAGCGATGGTCCTTTCGGAACAGCCCAACTTTTCAAAACGCCTTCCATTTCCAATCGAAAATCGTAATGCAATCGCGACGCAGCGTGCCTTTGAATCACGAATTTCAGTTTTTTACCACTCGCCTTTTCCTTTCCACTCGGTTCTGAAGTTTCTTTGAAGTTTCTTTTTTTGTTGTAATCCTCTAAAGCCATAATTGATAAATGATGAATTATAAATGATTTCAATTCTAAAGCCTGAATATTTTTTCTTTTTTCTTCTATCTTTTTTTATCCAGCTTTTTTCTTTTTGCCTTCGAGACTGGCTTTCAGCATTGCCATTAAGTCGGTGGTTTTTCCTTTTGGTTCTTTTTCTTCCACCAATTTCACTTTTTTGCCTTTTGCCTTTTGCTTGATGATTTTCAATAAATCTGCGTTGTAAGTGTCCTTGTATTTTAAAGGGTCAAAAGTGGTTGCCAAAGATTTGATTAAGGACTCAGCCATTTTAAGTTCGTCCGGTTTCGGCGCTTTTCCAGTTGGGATTTTCAAATCTTCGTAGCTTCTCATTTCCTCGGGATAACGCATTCTGTTGACCATCAATATTTTGTCATCATAAGGCCGAATCAAACAAAGGATTTCACGTTCTCTTAAAATAAAAGAACCGATGCCGGCCATTTTGGTTTTCATTAATGATTTTAATAATAATTTGTAGGCCGCTTCGCCATTCTTTTGAGGTTCAAGGAAATATGGTGTTTCGAACAAGGCAGAATCAATTTCATCTTGTTTTACAAACTGCGCAATACTGAGAACTTTTGATTTTTCCGGACTTGCGGCCGCGAAATCTTCTTTATCAAGAACAATATATTTGTCCTCAAGTTTGTAACCTTTGACAATATTTTCCCAAACCACTTCTTTTCCAGATTTCTCGTTCACACGTTTGAATTTGATATTACTCAAATCCTTGCTGTCCAACATATCCAAATCCAAAGTGCTGGAATCTGTCGCAGAATATAATTTGATGGGAATATTCACAAGTCCAAAGCCAATGGCGCCATTCCAGATTGCTCTCATAATTCAGTTTTTAAAATTGAAATTAATAATGAAAAATTATTACTGATTCTGTTACAATAAATATTCCATCATCAAAACTTTTAAAATTTCATTATTAATAGGATTGAAATCTTTTAGCACATTATTTGTAACTGCTACAGAAATCAATCACTAAAAAATAAATTATTATGTCTACAAAAGATTTAACAAACCAAGAAGCAATAGAAAAAATCAAGGAACTGTCGGAAAAAGCGAGAATCTGTATGTTTTGTACAGAGTTGGACAGATTGCCAGTAAACTCCAGACCAATGGGAATCCAGGAAACCGACGAAAATGGAAATCTATGGTTCATCAGCAGTGAAACGAGCAACAAAAATTTCGAAATCAAAGAAGACAAGCGCGTTCAGCTTTATTTTATGAACAACAGCGATTCCGAATATCTTTCCATCTTTGGCGATGCTTACATTTATAAAGACAAATCCACCATCGAGGACAAATGGTCGCCAATGGCAAACGCCTGGTTCGACGGGAAAGATGACCCCAACGTTTCCATCATCCGAGTTGAGCCGAAAGAAACTTATTATTGGGATACGAAAGCCGGCAAATTGGTAAGTCTTCTTACTTTCGCCACAGCAGCAATCACAGGAAATAAAACCGACAATTCTGACGGAGTGGAAGGAAACGCGACGATTTAATTTTCTAAATTAAGAATATAATTTCTCCAGCGATAATCATTTATTGTTGGAGATTTTTTTTGATTGAAATTTAAATTTCGAAAATAAATAATTTTGTTCCTTTGCAAAACAGACCAATAGGTATTTTATGAAAAAATCTCAGGAAACCCGCTTAAATATTCTTCAGAAAGCTTTTGAACTGATTTACCAAAAAGGGTATCAGACAACAAGTGTTGATGAAATTATTGCTACAACTCAGGTTACGAAAGGTGCCTTTTATTATCACTTTAAAATCAAAGATGAAATGGGTCTGGCGATTCTCAATGAACTGATGATCCCCAATTTTAAAAACAACTTCATCCAGCCTTTTCAAACTGAGGGAAATCCTTTGGACACGATTTATAATTTACTTCATTATTTACTGATGGAAAGTAAAGATTTAAAAGTGGAATACGGCTGTCCGGCCTCCAATTTCACTCAGGAAATGGCGCCGTGGAATATTGATTTTACAAAAGTTTTAAATAACCTCTCCCTCGACTGGGAAAAAACAATGATCGATGCCATTGAAAAGGCTAAGAAGGAACAAGTTTTAAAATCTGACGTAAACGCAAAAGAGGTTGCTGTTTTTGTAATATCGGGATATTGGGGTGTACGGAATTTAGGTAAACTTGAAAATTCAAAATCTGTATATCTTATTTATTTAAAAGGACTTAAGAATTATTTTGAAAGCCTGAAATAATTTTTTCTTTAAAAACATACTAATTAGTATGTTTCTGCTTTATCTTTGCTATATTAAAGTTTAAACAATGTATCAAACGCTTACATTTCTCCATTCCATATTTCGCTGGCTGGTTTTACTGAGTTTGCTCTACTCGATTTTCAGAGCTTATCAAGGTTACTTTTCCGATAAAATCTTTTCAAAAACAGAAGATTCCGTCAGACACTGGACGGCGACCATTGCACATATTCAACTGGTTTTGGGAATCACCTTATATTCTCAAAGTCCCATTATCAAATATTTTTGGAAGAATTTCACCGAAGCCCGAGAATCTTTTGACTTATTTTTTTTCGGATTGATTCACATTTCACTGATGCTTATTTCCATTATTCTAATTACCATTGGTTCCTCCATTTCAAAAAGAAAGACCGATGACAGGGAGAAATTTAAGACAATATTAATTTACTTCGTTATCGCTTTAGTGATAATTTTCATCGCTATTCCGTGGCCATTTTCACCGCTCGCCAACAGACCTTATTTCAGATAATTATGATTAATTTATTTAGAACAAAAATCGGACGCCTGAGAATCATTGCCATTCTTGAAGGGATTTCGTTATTAACCTTGGTATTTATCGCCGTACCTTTAAAATATGGATTTGATAATCCTGCTTTCGTCAAAATGATGGGCCCAATTCACGGTTCATTATTTCTGCTTTTTTTATTCAATACGTTAAGTGTTGGCGTCGAACAAAACTGGAAGTTTAAAGAAACAACCTGGAAAGTTCTTTTGGCTTGCATCATTCCGTTCGGAACATTTTATATCGATAAAAAAATCCTGAGCAAACTATGAAGAATATCTTGATTTTCTGCGGAGTAATCTTGTTGATTTATGTTGTATACAGAGTTTATCAATATCAGACTTTGGACGATGGTCTAGACAAATTGATTAAAAACGGAGCTGTAATTTTAGATGTAAGAACAGAAAAAGAATTTGAAACTGGACATATCGCTGGTTCACAGAATATTTCTTTAGGAACAATCCGTGAAAGATATATTGAACTTGACCCTGATAAAACGTATATCACAGTCTGCAGTCACGGTTTGCGAAGTGTAAAAGTGGAATCTATTTTAAAGGAAAAAGGATTCAAAAAAGTATACAACGGCGGTGCGTGGAGTGATTTGCAGAAAAGTCTTGAACAAAAGTAATTTGGTTAGGTTTTTGAATATTCAGAGACACACTAATCATCGCACTTTTGAAACTCATCACATTCACAAACAAAGGTATTTACTGTCCGCAGGGAAAATTTTACATTGACCCGTGGCGACCTGTAGATTATGCGGTCATCACGCACGGACACGCCGACCATGCGCGTTGGGGAATGAAAAAATACCTTTGTCACCATTTTACAAAACCAATTTTACATCAAAGAATTTCTCCGGACATAGAATGTCAGACCTTGCAGTACGGCGAGGTTTTAGACATTAATGGTGTCAAACTTTCGATGCATCCGGCTGGTCATATCATTGGCTCGGCACAAATTCGCTTGGAATATAAAGGTTATGTGAGCGTGATTTCAGGTGACTATAAAGTTCAGGATGATGGTTTGAGTACACCGTTTGAGTTGGTAAAATGCAATGAATTTGTGACGGAAAGTACTTTCGGACTTCCCATTTACAACTGGCTCGAAGTTCCGGATTTAAATAAGAGACTGCAGAATTGGGTTTTACGAAATCAGGAAAATCAGAAGACTTCTGTGTTCATCGGATATTCTTTGGGTAAAGCACAAAGAATTATGAAAGCCGTAGAAGGAATGGGAAAAATCCACGTTCACTACTCGATTGGCAAACTTAACAAAGCCTTTGAAGAAGTCGGCATCGTGCTTCCTGATTATGAAGTTCCCGATTTCAGGGAAAGCATTAAACACGTTGCGGGCGATATTGTGATTGTTCCTCCGGCTTTGTTGGACAGCAATGTCATCAAGAAAATTCCTGATGCAGCAACTGCAATTTGCTCCGGTTGGATGCAGGTTCGTGGTGCCAGAAGGTGGCGTAGTATGGATGCAGGTTTTCCGATGAGCGACCACGCCGACTGGAAAGGATTATTGCAGGCCATCAAAGCAACGGAAGCAGAAATAGTCCACGTAACGCACGGACAAACCGAAGTTTTTTCTAAATATTTAAATGAATTGGGAATTAAATCTGATGTTGTGGAAACTTTGTATGGCGACGATGATGAAGAGGTAACTGAAAAAGAAGTTGTAAAAGATGATGATTGATTCTAAATAACCTTGACAAGGTTGATAGCAAACTTCAAAAACAGATATCACATTGAAAAATGTTGAATATTATTTAACAGCTCCGTAGGAGCGAACTGCTAATAGCAGATTAGAACAAGAATTATAATAGCTCCGTAGGAACGACCTGTTAATTTTTAAACATCGAATTGCTCGCAGCCCGACTTGAGTGTAAATCCTTTTTTTGCATAAAATGAAACTTCAATTAAAGACAAAACGTCTTGCAAAAAAAGATTGAGAACGTAAGGCGGATACAGCTGCCCAAATTAAACAAAAGATAAGAAATGAAAAATTTCGCAGAACTCATCAATGCTCTCGAAAGCACGAATAAAACCAATGCTAAAATCGATGCCATCATCGATTATCTTGAGCGTGCACCTGATGATGATAAATTGTGGTTCATCGCCCTGTTTACGGGGAAAAGACCTAAGCGGAATGTGAACACCAACTATATGAAAGAATGGGCGTTGGAAATTACCCAACTGCCATTCTGGCTCTTCCAGGAAAGTTATTCTTCAGTCGGCGATTTGGGTGAAACGATATCCTTGATTCTTCCGCCACCAACTGAAAAAATAGAGAAAACTTTATCTGAATGGATGAATGAAATCATCGGACTTAAAACGAAAACCGAAGCTGAGAAAAAGGAATTTGTTCTTAATTCCTGGAACGGTTTGGATTATACGGAACGATTGATTTTCAATAAATTACTGGGTGGAAGTTTCAGAATTGGGGTTTCCTCGAAGACTCTGATTAATTCTCTGACCAAATTTTCCGGACAGGAAGCGAGCACGTTGATGCACAGTTTAATGGGAAAATGGCAACCGGATGAAGTTTCATTTCATGAACTGATTTCTGCTGAAAATATCAATCCCGACAATTCAAAACCCTACCCTTTCTGTCTGGCTTATCCGCTTGAAAAAGAGCTGGAAGATTTGGGAAAACCTGAGGAATGGCTCATCGAATACAAGTGGGACGGAATCCGTGGACAAATTATCAGACGAAATAATGAAGTTTTCATCTGGTCGCGTGGTGAAGAATTGGTTACCGAGCAATTTCCTGAAATTGCCGAGACCGTGAAAGTGATGAAAGGCAACTTTGTGATAGATGGAGAAATACTTGCGGTAATGGAAGGTAATGTTTTAAACTTTAATGAATTACAGAAACGTTTGAACCGTAAAACTTTAACTAAAAAAATGCTCGCCGAAATTCCGATTGAAGTTTTTGCATATGATATTTTGGAACTGGAAGGAACTGACTTAAGGGAAAAACCTATCTCCGCCAGAAGAGCAATGTTGGAAGAATTATTATTAAATGAAGCGCCAGAAAACATTAAAATTTCTCAGGCCATTGATTTTGAAGACTGGAGCAAATTAGATTTAATCAGAGAAAATTCGAGGGAAATCAATAGTGAAGGCTTAATGCTGAAACAGAAAAATTCACACTACCATTCCGGACGGAAAAAAGGCGACTGGTGGAAATGGAAAATCAGTCCGTTGACGATTGATGCAGTTCTGATTTACGCCCAAAAAGGAAGCGGACGACGAAGCGCCTACTACACCGATTACAGTTTTGCCGTGAAAAGTGGCGATAAATTGGTTACCATTGCCAAAGCTTATTCGGGATTGACGGATAAAGAGATAATGGAAGTGAGCAAATTTGTCAATAAAAATGCTATTGAAAAATTCGGACCCGTCCGCACTGTGAAAGCCGAGTTGGTTTTCGAGATTGCGTTTGAAGGAATTGGCTTCAGTAACCGACACAAAAGTGGTGTGGCATTGCGTTTTCCAAGGATTTTAAGATGGCGGAAAGACAAAACCGTGAATGATATTGATGATATTGAAGAGATTAAGAAATTGATACAATAACGGAAAAAATTAACCACAAAAGTCACAAAAGTTTTTTGTGTTTTGATTAATGAGAATCAAAAGTTCAAAAAAGCTGATGCAAAAGGCTTTTTTGAACTTTAATAAGTATTAATTAAAACTTTTCTTTTGTGACTTTTGTGGTGAAATATTATGCAGTAAAAAATGAGCAACTACGAAAATACCGAAGGCTTTAAAATCATTCAGAACTGGATGATGGAAAAAGGCAACGCGCCATTTAAATTTCAGGTCGATACCTGGAAGAAATTTAGCAGTGGCTATAGCGGAATGGTGGTAGCTCCGACCGGTTTTGGCAAAACGTTTTCTGTATTTTTAGCTTTGGTTTCAGATTTTCTGACAAATCCTGACAAGTACAAAAAGGGGCTTAAAATGATTTGGATTACGCCTCTTCGTTCTCTTTCCAAAGACATAGCCAAGGCAATGCAGGAAGCAATTGATGAGATTGGTTTAGATTGGGCAGTTGGCGTGAGAAATGGCGACACCGACCCGAAAGTCCGGCAGCAACAGGTAAAAAATATGCCTGAAATTCTAGTGGTCACACCTGAAAGTTTACATTTACTTTTAGGACAGAAAAATCATCAGCGGTTCTTCACCAATATGCATTGCGTTGCAGTGGATGAGTGGCACGAATTGCTTGGTTCAAAACGGGGCGTGATGGTCGAATTGGGGATTTCACAACTCTTTCATTATGTTCCGAAACTTAAAATCTGGGGAATTACCGCAACCATCGGAAATCTTGATGAAGCGCAGGATGTTTTGATTCCCTATGATATTAAGAAGACAAAAATTACGGCGAAAGAACTTAAGAAAATCGATATCATTTCGGTTTTTCCGGATGAAGTTGAACTTTTGCCCTGGGCAGGGCATCTCGGACAAAAATTAGCCGATAAAGTGGTTCCGATTATTTTGGAATCAAAATCGACCATCGTCTTTACGAATACGAGGAGCCAGAGTGAAATGTGGTATCAGCTTCTGCTGAATGCCTATCCTGATTTTGCCGGACAAATCGCTATTCACCACAGTTCGATTGATGCGCATCTCAGAATTTGGATTGAGGAAAATTTAAGTTCAGGAAAGTTAAAAGCCGTCGTTTCAACGTCATCTTTGGATTTGGGAATTGACTTTAAACCTGTCGATACAGTCATTCAAATCGGCTCTGCGAAAGGCGTTGCGAGATTTCTGCAACGTGCCGGACGAAGCGGCCACTCCCCTTTTGAAACCTCAAAAATTTTCTGTGTTCCCACGCATTCTTTGGAACTGATTGAAGTTGCGGCTTTGAAAGAAGCCGTAAAACAGAAAGTGATTGAGCCTCGAGAACCTGTGGTTTTGTGTTTCGATGTCTTGGTTCAGTTTCTGATGACTTTGGCGGTTGGCGATGGATTTTTACCGAACGAAGTTTACGAAAGAATTAAAAAAGTCTATACTTTTCAGGAAATCAGAGATGAGGAATGGAAAGCGATGATTGATTTCCTCACGATTGGTGGAAGTGCTTTAAAAAGCTACGAAGAATATCACAAGGTCGTCGTTATGGAAGACGGTTTGCACAAAGTGACTTCCAGAAAAATTGCAATGCTCCACCGGATGAATATGGGTGCAATCGTAAGCGATGCGATGCTGAAAGTGAAATTTATTTCCGGCGGTTACATCGGGATGGTTGAGGAATATTTTATTTCAAGACTGAAAAAAGAAGAGAAATTTATTCTGGCCGGTCGTGTTTTAGAGGTGGCAATGATTAAAGATATGACCGTTTTCGTGCGGGCTTCCAAAGGAAAAGCGCAGGCTCCGAGTTATCTGGGCGGACGATTGCCTTTAAGTTCCAATCTAGGTCATTTTTTAAGAGAAAAACTATCCGGTGCATTAAACCCGAAAGCGTCTGAGAAGGAACTGAAGTTTCTGCATCCACTTTTGGCGAATCAGGAAAAACGCTCTCACATTCCAAGAGAAGATGAATTTTTGATTGAATTAATTAAAAACCGCGAAGGTTATCATTTGTTTATGTACCCATTTGAGGGGCGTTTGGTGCACGAAGTGATGGCGGCTTTGATTGCCTACCGAATTTCAAAACTGGCTCCGATTTCTTTTTCGATGGCGATGAATGACTACGGTTTTGAATTGTTCAGCGACAAAGAAATTCCTGTGACTGAAGATAATTTAGATAGAATTCTGACCAGAGATAATCTGATGGTTGATGTGATTTCGAGTATCAATTCAGCGGAAATGGCAAGCCGCAAATTCAGAGATATTGCGGTGATTTCGGGAATGGTCGTGCAGAATTTCCCTGGACAGCAACGTTCGAATAAAGCTTTACAAAGTTCAGCCGGATTGATTTTCAAAGTGCTGGAAGATTACGACCCGAATCATTTTCTCGTGAGACAGGCCTATACGGAAGTTTTTAATATGCAGTTGCAGGAACAGCGATTGGTCGAAGCTTTTAAAAGGATTGAAAAATCGAAGTTTATTTTAAAATATTCCAATAAATTTACGCCTTTAAGTTTTCCGATTAAAGTTGACAGTTTAAGACAGACTTTGACGAGTGAAAATCTCGATGCGAGAATTCAAAAATTAATTAAACAATCCGGTAGAAATATTAAAGACGATTGAGTCGAAAGATATCCGTAAAGTTGTCATTCCAAAGGAATTTCAACGTTGCCGATATTAAAAAAATTAAGTTATTGCAGAATGAAAAATGATAAATTTAAATGAATATAGCGACTAAAGATATTACGATACATAACGAAATTTTTACCTTAACTAATCAACGCGCGCTATACTGGGAAAAAGAAAAAGCCTTAATTTTTTCAGATTTACATATCGGAAAAACCGCTCATTTCCGTAAAAACGGAATTGCTTTGGCCAATCATATTATGAAAAATGATTTGGAGCGTTTATCTATTTTAATTGAAAATTTCCAGCCCGATAGATTTATTATCGTTGGCGATTTGTTGCACGCAGGAAATAATTCTGATGTAGATGAATTTTGCGCGTGGCAAAATCAATATCCAGAGATTAAGTTCTGTCTCGTAGAAGGCAATCACGACAGGATTTCGAAAACCTTGGAAAAGAAATTATGTTTGGATTCGAGAAGTGCTTCTTTGGAAATTGATGACATTGCTTTTGTCCACGACTTTGACCGGTCAAATCCAAAATTTCAGATTACGGGACATATTCATCCGGGTTTTGTTATTAATTCTCCTGTAAAAAGAATAAAACTCCCCTGTTTCGCCCAGACTTCAAAACAATTATTGTTACCTGCCTTCAGCGAATTTACGGGATTGGACACGAAAAACATTCCCAAGAAAGGAAGTTACTTTGTCTTCACCGATTCTGAAATTTATGTAATTTAATCTTTATTTTTGAAGATTAGACAACACGTCAACAAGGTCAAATTGACCAAGACTGAAAATCCATTAGACAAAATAATCGGTAATTCGTCTTTCAAGATTCCGTACCAGACCCAAAGTGAAAGTCCGGAAATCAGGACCAAGAGCATCATTACCGAAATGTCTTCTACGTTTTTTTCCCTAATGACTTTGATGAGTTGTGGCATCATTGCGACCGATGTCAGGATACCTGCGATAATTCCGAGTAAGTTTTCGTCCATAATGGTCATCAATCCAAAATAAAGCCAAAAAAAATAAGCTCTAAAATTAATTAGAGCTTATCATTTTCAATGGAAAAACTTTTATGCTTACGCAAGTTTTACATTAACTGCGTTTAATCCTTTTTGTCCTTTTTGTACTTCAAAAGTTACTTTGTCATTCTCACGAATGTTTCTGCTAACTAGACCTGATGAATGTACAAAGATGTCGTCTCCTCCAGCTGATGGAGAAATGAATCCGAAACCTTTTGTTTCGTTGAAAAATTTTACTGTGCCTTCTTGCATTGTAATGGTATTAAAAAATTGTTGTTATAAATTATCTATTTGATAAGTTGAATGTTGATAGCGGAGTAACCTTTTGGCGACCTCTCTTTTTCGAAAGAGACCTTGTTTCCTTTTTTCACCAAGTGCACACAATTGTTGCTATGGAAGAAAACGTTTTCTTTGTTACCATCCTCTGTGATAAAACCGTAACCTTTCTCGCTAAAGAATGTTACAATTCCTGTTTTTACAGCTTCTTCGGCTTCAATAGGCGCTGCACCTAATTGGATGTCATCCAAATTAACTTCTAATCTTTCCTCTGGAGGTGTAGAAGTAAGTCTGCCATAAGCATCTACGTACATGAACTCTGACTCTTTTCCTTTGTCATTGTTGTTTTTACGGTCTTCACGACGTATTGCCTTTTCTTTTTGTTTTGCGATTTTTTTCTTAAAATTTTCTTTTTTGGAGAAAGAATCTGCCATAAATTATTCTAGTGTTATATTAATATTTTTGTTGTGATGATAACTCCTTTCCACCAGAGCTATGGTTTTTTTTATAATTTTAAAATCGAGGTCAACAACATATTCAATTTTATAATTAAAATTTGAAGTTTGGTACTGTAAGCGAAAACTGGGAGGGAGTAAAATTGGTATTCTAAACTGTGACAGAAAAAGCAAGGCAGAAACCTCTGTTTGTAAATTATAATGCAAATATACAACATTAATATGACACAAACACTATTTTAATTAATTGATTTTCAAATTAATATTAAATCCAAAGATTATTGAGAATCTATTAATAAAAAAATGACCTCAAAACGTTTAGCCTTGAGGTCATTATATTTTAATTATTGAAATTACGCAAATGCCATCCAATCACTGTTTCCTAAATCTTCTAAAGCAGAGATGTTTTGATGATTTTGCAAGGATGCCGACAACATTACAATCTCCTGTCTCACCATTTCGATAGAGTTATCTGTCAATTGCTGGCTGAAACCTTCGTTATTCAATTCCAAAAGGTCATTGACGGTTACAACTCTTGCGATAATTTTACCAAGATCGATCATTTTTCTTTGAGAGATCGGACTTCCAATCGTAAAATCAAATTCCTTCTTATAAAGTTTTGAAGCGTTGGCAGTCAACTCGTTGATGGCAAGATAATCTCCCAAGTTATCAGTTTTCTTCTTCTTCATATCTTTCAAGATGCCTTCTGAGATCTGCGTGTACAGCATTTCGTTGGAACCTTCGAAGATTTGGAACGGACGGCTGTCCATAATGCCACGTCCACCGATATGGCTCAATCTGTAACCTTTCCCGCCAGAAAGCTGAACCAACATCTGTGCAGAATCTTGCATCATATCCGTCACCAACGCTTTCATACTGTTGGCGTGAACGCCGCTTCCTGAAACGTCATTTTCAATTCCGCTCACTTTGCAACTTTTCGCACACATTGCTGAACAAAGCGTGAAATAAGACTGCATTTTCGCCAATTGGAACTGAACTTGGTCCAAAGCAAAAAGATTGGAAGTTCCAACGATTCTTTCTTTGCAATGTGTGGTTGCCTCGTCCATCATTCTTTTTAGGAATCCCATTCCCATTCCTGGAAATTGGAATCTGCTTCTGTGAAGTACGTCCAGCATCAATTTTAATCCGGTAGATTCTGGGATCAATTTATTTTCCTGAGGAAGTTTGACATCTACTTTATTAAGACCGTAAGGAATCATATATAATCCCGCATTGTCATAATATTCTAGAACCTCGATATTTTGATTTGGCTTGTGCGTGTCTGCGATGAAGAAATCTACATCTCTTCCCAGATTGCCTTCTGCATTGGCGTTTCTGGAAGTGATCAACCAGTAATTGGCCAATCCTGTAAGACCTTGCCAGTGTTTTGTTCCTTTTACGTGATATTCGTTATCGATCAATTGATTTTGAGTTCTCATGCTCAAGGCATCACTTCCGTAATCTGGCTCGGTGATCATCAAACCACCCATTGCGCCATAATCTAAGAAATGTTTGAAGATATCACCCTTGATGATCTCATTCCCATATTTTGCCAAAGGCTCCAGGAAAAGTGCAATGTTGATCCCGAATGTCAATGACAAAGGCAAAGACTCATATGAAGCAGCGGACAAAATGCCAAGACACTCCTTCACCTTCACACCTCTCCCACCGAATTCTTTGGGAATAGCAACAGATAACGGTTTCAAATTGAAGATCTCTTTCCAAACATTGGGCGGCAAACCTCGCGAAAGGCTGAGCTGGTCAATATTTTCTTTTTGAAAAAGTGATGAGATAGAAGTTTTGAAACGTTCCAGAAATTCTGAGTAAGAATCTGTAGGTAAATCTAATGCTAGTGCATTCATATAGTGTGAGAGATAAAATGCCGTAAGCCATTAATTACAGCAAAAATTTTAAGGTGAGGCGAATGGCGATTGAATCAATAAAATAATCCAGCAGCTTCACAATTATAAATAATAAAACAAAGGTAAGATAATTAATTGGTTCATACTACTTTGATCATCTTATGTTGAGATTTCTATTGATATTACAAACAATTGATGCAAAAAGTAAAAGAACAGGAAGCCGAAGCTGCTGTTCTTTATATTAAAACCTGCGAAAAGATATTCTCTCCTCTTCGATCTTAAGTCAGTGATCTTATGATAACTGAGTCTTGGTTACCATTCATCATCGTGTGTTTTTTAGCGGTCAATGAAACTCTAGTTGATATGATTATCACAATGACAAATTTCGGTTAAACATATTCTAACATTATTACAGTATTCCTAAATATAATTACATATATCACACTTTTTTTTACAGATCTTCCAGATTATCCAGGCGTTTCTGATTAAGTTGTTTGTAATAAGACGGTGAAAATCCAGTGACCTTTTTGAACTGGTTGGATAGGTGCGCGACGCTGCTGTAATTGAGCTTATAGGATATCTCGGTCAAATTCAGTTCATTATACAAAAGCAGCTCTTTTATCTTTTCAATTTTATTGATGATGATAAATTGCTGAAGTGTAATGCCTTTGACCTCAGAGAACGTGTTGGCAAGATAAGTATAATCATAACCCAGCTTTTCGCTGATGTGATCTGAGAAATTCTCTTTTGGAAGTTCATTGTAATGGTGGATCATTTCGGTGACGACGTTCTTTATCTTTTCGGTCAAGATGCTCTTTTTGTCGTCTAATAATTCCAGGCCAGATTTCAGCAGATTGATTTTCAATTCTTCTCTTATCTCCAAACTCAGGTCTTCGGGAATTTCCACCAATCCAAGATCTACGATAGCATTTGTAATATTTAATTTTTCCAGTTCCTGATGGACCATCATTTTGCACCTGAGACTTACCATGTACTTTATATATAATTTCATCTCTGGTGTTTTGTGCTGACAATCAAATATTTAATATTAATTTTCATCAAAGTTAGAATTTAAATCGATGCATGTACATTTTTTTTACAAATAAAAATAATATTGAAAAAAGTCAACAGCTCCGTGAGCATATTCTAAACATCATTATTAGAAAGGCTTAAAAATGAATAAAAAATTCTATTAATGATAATCTTATAATTAAAAATATAACGAAACCAGTGAATTTGTAAATAATTAAAAATCAAATAATTAAATTTAGCAACTATTGGCATACATGTTGAAAGTAAGACATCACAAATCAAAAACAAACATATTATGGCAACTAAAACTGCACCAGCTGCAAAAAGTACAGCGAAGAAAAAAACGGTAACAAAAAGCACAACTTCCAAAGCGGCAACAACAAAGAAAACACCTGCCAAAAAGGATGCAGCCAAAAAGCTGGAAGACCTTTTCGAAGATAGCTTGAAGGATATCTATTGGGCAGAAAAAGCATTAGTAAAAGCATTACCGAAAATGCATAAAAATGCAACGGATGCAAAACTGAAAAATGCGATCAGCGACCATCTTGAGCAAACCAAAAATCAAGTCAAAAGATTGGAAGATTGCTTCGCAGCACTCGGTAAAAAAGCAGTTGCAAAAAAATGTGACGCCATGCAAGGTCTATTGGACGAGGGAACAAGCATCATCGAAGAAACTGAGCCAGGAAGCGTGAGAGATGCAGGGATCATCGCAGCTTCTCAGAAAGTGGAGCATTACGAAATTGCCACTTACGGCACATTGGCAGCATTCGCAAAAGTTTTGAAAGAAAAAAAATGCCTGAAAAATTTACTGGAAACACTAGAAGAAGAGAAAGGCTGCGACGAATTGCTAACAAGCATCGCCGATACCAATCTGAATTCTAAAGCGAAATAACATCATAAAATTCTGGCTCGCCCAGAATTTTTTTTATTTAAAATCGAAACTAAAGCCATGAAACCAAAACTAATTCCAGGCATTCCAGAGCAAACGCACGGCAGCTTTCATGATTCCGAAAGCCGAAAGATATTTGACAATTCTGAATCCACAAAACTTGCCTATGAAGAATTGAAAAAGAGATTTTTAAACATCAACGACTGGAAAAACTATTGCAAAAAAAAGTCAGCAGATTTTAAACTATTTGATTCTTCCGGCAATCATATCAATGACAATCCGAAAGTTAACAACCTCATCAGGATAAGGATTCCCGGACCTGGAAATCCCGAATCAAACGGCTATGACTGGGTAAAGATCACAAAAATAACCGACCAAGACCTTGCTGTGGGCGAAGAAGAAAGTCTCACGATGATCTGCGAACCGACGACCATTCCAGGACAAGATAGCAACAGGCATATTGCACATTTCTATTCCAAAGATTCAACTTCTAATTTTAGGATCACGAGAGGTTCAAAATTTATAAAAATTGGAATCTACGGCCGAAACGAAACGCCCAACATGGAGACCAAATTTACTGGCAAGATCAGAAATCTATTGATTGGCGCTGGCGGCATGTTCGGAATGTCCAAAACGCAATGGAAGGTTTTTGCTGATGAGATCGTAAACTTATAAATAATCATTTAAGCACATTATTACCAATCTTTGTCATTTTAATTTTCAGTTTTCATAATTTAGCCTAATGAGAAATTTTATCTATATTTTCTTGGGCGGCGGTTTGGGAAGCGTCATGCGTTTTTTGATATCAAATTATACACAGAAGTTGTGGCATATCAATGCTTTTCCGATGGGAACCTTTGTGGTGAACATTTCCGGTTGCTTTCTGATTGGCATTTTGTCGGCTTATTTTCTAAAAATTGACAGTTCACTCAAATATCTTTTGATCACTGGAATCTGTGGCGGTTACACTACTTTCTCCACATTTTCGGCTGAGAACTTCTCGCTTTGGCAAAATGGCAACTACAGTATTTTGATTTTATATGCGCTATTGAGTCTTTTAGTAGGATTACTCATGGTTTTTTTAGGCTTTCAAATGGTGAAGAATTAATTTTTCCCTTTGATAACGAAAGATTTAAACTTTTTTCGTAAAAATAATTTGGTCATAAAGTAAAAGCGTTTTATATTTGCACCACTGAAAACGACAATGTCGTAGCAAGTTTGGAGAGATGGCAGAGTGGTCGATTGCGATAGTCTTGAAAACTATTGACTGTAACAGGTCCGGGGGTTCGAATCCCTCTCTCTCCGCCAGGTGAGACACCAAAATAAGCTGAAACGCTGTAAACATCGAGGTTTACAGCGTTTTTTGTTTTACGCCGGTATCAAAAATAATCAAGATAGGTCACGAATTATAAGACCTATTCCGTGACCCATTCTTAAATTTTTAAAATGGGTCATGGAAAACTGAAGGAAACCCGACCAATAGGCAATCTAACGGTTGTACATCTTGCAAAAAGTGGTAACAAAAATTAAATTATCAAACATTTAAAGTTGCCATATCATGAACAGAACATTCAATCTTTTATTCTTTGTAAAAAAGGGTAAAATCAGAACAAACGGAACCGCTCCCATCTACTTGCGTATAACTATCGATGGCAAAGCAGCGGATATCACAGCCAAAAGATATATTGACCCAAAGAAATGGGATAATAAGGCACACAAAGCAGTAGGTAATTCCTTAGAGGCGAAAACACTGAACAGCTATCTCAAAACTCTCGAACAAAAGGTTTACGATTCTCATTACCTGATGCTGAAAGAAGAAGACCTTGTTACATCAGAAAGTTTAAAATCTAAACTGCTTGGAACCGATGTTTCCAAACGAATGCTCATTCCTATTTTTCAAGACCACAATGATAAAGTGGAAGCGCTTGTAGGTCAGGATTTTGCGCCCGGAACATTGGAAAGGCACAAGACATCTTTGAAACATACACAGGAATTCATTAACTGGAAATACAAGATGTCTGATATTGACATTACCAAGATCGACCATGCTTTCATAATGGATTATGACTTCTGGCTTCGCAGTGTGCGTAAATGTGCAAACAATACAGCGGTAAAGTATATCAAGAATTTCAAAAAGATCATTCGTTTATGTATGGCGAATGGCTGGCTCTCTAAAGATCCTTTTCTAGGCTACAAGGCAAAGCTTAAAGTAGTTGATCGTGCATATCTTACCAAGGAAGAAATCCAGACGATCTCTGAAAAGGAATTTGCATCCGACAGATTGAGGCAAGTAAGTGATATTTTCCTTTTCAGCTGCTATACCGGACTGGCATATGTGGATGTAAAGAAATTATCGAGATCCCACATCAATGTAGGAATAGACGGTGACAAATGGATATTCACCAATCGTCAAAAGACCGATACTTCAACTAGAGTTCCCTTACTACCTCTCGCAGAGCGGTTGATCTCAAAATACGATGACCATCCCGAATGCGTAAATAAAAACATCCTATTTCCTGTCCTAAGCAATCAGAAAATGAATTCCTATCTCAAGGAGATCGCAAATATCTGTGGAATTAATAAGGAGTTGACATTTCATATTGCCAGACATACGTTCGCAACCACTGTCACGCTGTCCAATGGCGTCCCTATAGAAACAGTGAGCAAGATGCTCGGCCATACCAACATAAAGACCACTCAGCATTACGCGAAGATCCTGGATAAGAAAGTAAGCGAGGATATGTCGATACTGAAAGATCAATTTAAATAGGTGATAGGAAGATATTTCACCCTTCTTTGGATAACGACGGATATTGATATCGTTCATCTTTCAAAAGAAAAACAAATCCACCAATTGGAACCTTGATCAGATGCAGCTACGACAGCAGGTGCCATATCGTACGACAAACTTTCAATGTGACCTTTTCAGATCCAATAGATCTACTTTTACAAAGGTCCTCCAGCTTAAAATTTTAAATGGTAGATCATTACAAATATTAAATCAATCACAAAAAAATCAATTATGGAATTAAACATCATCACAAAAGAAGACCTCCAGGAATTCAAGATAGAGTTGTTGGCTGAGATCAAAGACCTTTTCAATAATAAAGCCAAAGATACAAGGTCATGGCTGCGATCTTCAGAAGTCAGGGAACTCCTGAAGATCTCACCTGGCACATTGCAGAATCTTCGTATAAATGGCACATTATCCTATACCAGGGTCGGAGGTACACTATATTACAAATATGAGGATATAGAGACCGTCCTTAATAACAAAATATAAGGATGTAACCCTATCAGAATATTCCCCAACTTACTTAGTAAAACCATAAAAAGCAAACAAATGTATTACATCAAACACTTGACAGGCTTCTTTCAAAAGGTATCCCAAGACAAGATGCTCAAACCTACACATATCAGTCTTTATATTGCACTATTCCAATACTGGAACTTCAGCCGCTTCAGAAATCCCATCAACATCTCGCGAGATGAGCTGATGACGATCAGTAAGATAAATTCAAGGGCAACCTATCATAAATGCCTGAAGAATCTGCACGCCTCAGGCTATATTGATTATCGACCTTCTTACGACCCCTTCACAGGAAGTAAGGTATTTATGCTTGACCTTACGGTAGAAAAGCCAAATCCCAAGCAGGCGGTCAAATAAATGACCAAAATCAACATGTAATCCTTTTATAAAATTAATTCATTTATGATTTAAAGCAACTCAAATAAAAAATAATGCTACCATCACATGGTGGTTATATAAATTAAATAAAAAATCTCAGAAAATGATGATCATTACTCTCCCTGCTTACCAGTTATCATTTTGCGATGCTCTATTCCCCAATCTGCTAGATTATTTATAATAGTTTTCAACGATAGACCATATTTTGTAAGTTCATATTGAACTGTAATTGGCTGAGTATCCAAAACAGTCCGTGTAACAAGTTTGTTGATTTCCAATTCCTTCAATTCTTTGCTTAGCATTCTGTTAGAAATTCCTTTTACATCGTTTAAGATATCAGAAAATCTTCTTTTGTTATAATAGCAAATAGAAGATAAAATAGATATTTTCCATTTACCATTCAGGACATCCATCGCATCGTGTACTGCCATAATTTCTCTTTTGTGTTCTGCTACTGCTTTTGTTCCGATCATAATGTTATCTGGTTACTCAAATGTTACTGTTACTTTACGTTACAAAGTTACTGAAATTAATTACTTCCTCGTAAATTTGCAGCATAAATAATTTTTTTACTATGAATTTTGAAAATAAAAATATTGTAATAACCGGGGGAACTACTGGAATTGGATTAGCAACAGCAAAAGCTTTTATCAATGCAGGAGCACAAGTATGGATCACTGGTCGAAGTGCAAGCAATTTAGAAAAAGCTGCTACGGAGATCAATAATCCTAATTTAAAAACAGTGATCTCGGACACGTCAAAAATCAGCGAGATCGCAATCTTGGAAAAAACAATCGCTGAAACAGGAAATAAATTGGATGTGTTATTTTTAAATGCCGGGATCGGAAAATTTGAGCCGATAGCAGAAGTTACCGAAGAGAATTTTGATGCACAGTTTAACACCAATGTTAAGGGAAATTTCTTTACCCTACAAAAACTAATCCCTCATTTAGCTGACGGAGCATCAGTTGTTTTAACATCCTCTACAGTAGCTACGGCTGCAAATGCTGGCGCAATTGTATATTCAGCTACAAAAGCTGCGATCAATAAAATTGCACACGTTGCTGCAAACGAATTAGCAAGCAGAAAGATACGTGTTAACATAGTGAGTCCTGGCTCAACGGAAACGCCTGGATTGAATAGTGTAGTTTCCCCAGAAATCAAAGACTATTTTGCAAGTGTTACAGCATTGCAAAGATTGGGTCGCCCGGAAGAGATTGCGCAAACCGTGCTGTTTCTGGCATCTGATTCTGCAAGTTTTATCACTGGTACCGAGATCGTGGCCGATGGTGGTTACCTCAACTACCTCTTAAAATAATCTTCAGATTTTAAAGCATTAAAATGGGAGAAGCGGCAAATGCCACTTCTCCTTTTTTTAGTTGTATAGTTAACCTTTCATTTGTGAGTGAACTTATTTTGCGATTCAGATCAAATTATCTAGCTATCTAACATTGAATAGATATTTCCATTCAAATTTAGAAAAATTGCCCCATTTATGTTAATCAATTCCCTGATTCTGTTATTTCTATTTCCTGTGGTTGCCGCAATTTTGTATTCATAAATATAAGTACAATGAATATCGTATTAACAGGTTCTTTAGGGAACATAGGAAAACCACTTACAAAATTATTGGTAGCAAAAGGGCATCAGGTAACACTCATCAGCAGTAAAACTGAAAGAAAAGCTGAAATACAAAAATTGGGCGCTTGGCCTGCTATTGGAACTATTCAGGACGTTAAGTTTTTAACGGAAACTTTTCAGGGTGCCGACGCGGTCTATTTGATGGAAGCTTGGGAAGGAATTGGAAGTATCTTCGATAAGGATATTGACTTCTTAAAACAATTCAAAAAAATAGCTGCAAATTATGTGCATGCTATTCAAAGTTCCGGAGTAAAAAATATCATCCACCTAAGCAGTGTTGGTGCCCATTCGGAGCAAGGTACAGGAAGCCTTCTCGTACATCACAATGTAGAAAATATTTTGCGGACATTACCAGAAGGTTTTTCCATAAAATTTATTCGCCCCGTAGGTTTCTTCAGCAATACCTACAGATGGATGCCAATGATAAAATCTCAGGGAGCTATTATCCAAAGTTATGGCGGCAGCATAAAAGAACCCTGGGTCTCTCCTCAAGATATAGCAACAACCATTGCAGATGAAATGGAAAGACCTTTTGCTGGTAGAACGATACAGTATGTCGCAAGTGATGAAGTTTCGCCGGACGAAATTGCAGATGCTTTAGGAAAAGCGATCGGAAATACAGATCTACAGTGGAGAACGATCCCGGCAGAAGAATTGCGTAATCAGATGCTTTCTGCAGGAGTCAATGAATGGATTGTACAAGGTATGATAGCGATGCAGAAAGCACAGGCTGATGGAAGTCTGTATCAAGATTTCTACTTGAACAAACCCAAGCTAGGCGTGATAAAACTTAATGATTTTGCGAAAGAATTCGCAGAAGTATACAACCAATAAATAATTTAGCTAAACGCTAGCCTGAAATATAAAATTGGCCATTATGAAAGATACAAAGAACAAATTCCATAAGTTCAGTTCGCTGTCCGAGTTTCATCATAAATTTGGTTTGACAAAACCTGAACATCCTTTAATCAGTTTTATTTCCTTAGAAGAAATGTCGATGCCTGAGGATATTCTGCCCGACTTTATGGTAATGGAATTTTATAAGATAGCGTATAAAGATACTATTGGGAGCGCAAAATATGGACAGAGTCATTATGATTTCGGTGAAGGCGGGATGGTTTTTACAGCTCCCGGACAGCTATTTGAAAAACCTAAAAACAATAAAAGCAAAGGTTATATTTTGCTTATACATCCTGACTTTTTATTGTCCTATCCTTTGGCCAAAAAAGTAAAGCTATATAATTATTTTACATACGCTACAGACGAAGCATTGCATCTTTCCGAAAAAGAAAAGGTAACAATATTCTCTGTATTTAATATCATTAAAGAGGAGCTGGATAGCAGGATTGATAATTTCAGTCACGATGTGTTAATTTCACAAATTGACCTTTTGCTTACTTATTGCGAACGATTTTATAAAAGACAATTTATTACGGAAAAAGCTTTGAATAACGGTCTCATTCAACAGTTTGAGGATATATTAAATCAATATTTTAATAATGAACAGGCTATTCAGAAAGGCTTACCCTCTGTTCAGTATATCGCAGAGCAACTGAATGTATCAGCCAACTATTTAAGTGATATGCTCCGGTCGTTAACGGGATCGAATACCCAACAACACATCCACAATAAACTCATTGAGCTAGCAAAAGAGATATTGTCGACAACAGATCTATCAGTCGCTGAAATTGCCTATCAGTTGGGTTTTGAATATCCGCAGTCATTCAGCAGACTATTTAAAACCAAAACCTCTATGACTCCGGCCCAATTCAGGCAATCATTTAATTGACAGATTCAGAAATAAAATCAAAAGGCGATCCAGGTTAAAAATTAAATCCTAAATCGCCTTTTCATTTTTTAACACCTCAGTTTTCTCGATGCATTGCACAATATGTGTTGCTTTGTCTGCGTGGAATAGGCCTGATAATCGCTTTCAATAAATATGGGAACCGTCTTGTCTCATTGAAGCGGAGGAATGCTGAAACGGAAATTTTTCACTTTCCGCCCAACGCATACATTACATCGGATATGACTCTTACATGTTCATCACACTTGCTGGTCAGGAGTTTATCACCTTACATATGTTACCTAGTTATCCGAATGTTACAGTTACTTTTTGATACTTTGTTACAAATTTAAACAATTGAGTTGTAAATTTGCAAAGGAAATAATATGATTCTGGAAGGAATTTATTATAAAATTAAATTTTAAGCCCTAAAAAAATGGAACAATTTACATTAGCGATCAAGTTTACTGCAAAACCTGACAATTACGAACAATTTAAAAAAGCCCTTGCGGACCTTTTTGAAACGGTGAGTCAGCAGGAAAATTTCGTTCACGCCACTATTCATCAGAATATTCAAAAAGCCGAAGAATTTTTTGTTTATGAGGTATGGAATGAAGATATTGAGCATTTTATGAATGTTACCCTCAAGCAACCTTACGTTCTGGAATGGGAACAGTTGTTATTGGATTTGGAAATACAACGTGAACCATCGGTCTACCAGTCTTTTGCAAAATTTAAAAAATAAAAAAAAGCGTCTCAAAAAATATCTTTGAGACGCTTTTTTTTAATGTGAGATCACTGTTGGAATAAATTATCTGACTTTCAAATAATATGATAAAGAAATTAAATGCCTTCGATAGATCAATTACTAAGGCATGAGATGCGTCTAAATTGATATAGTCTGAATGGAATTATATTTTGACTCGTACGAAGATGTTCAAACGTTTCACATTTCCTGCGCGCTTCCATAACAAAATACTGATAGACGTTTTAGTATCATTTAAACTTTACAAAATATAACTAGTACTATCAATTTATCATGATACTGCCTGCTCTATTTTTTTTTTGAGACTTCTGTTCAAACTTTGAACGGAGACTCTAAGATACGCTGCAAGATCGTCTTTAGACAAATTCATATTTTGTGTAGATTGCAGTCTTAAAAGCCTACGAACACTATGGTCTAAAGTATATAATTGCTGAAACGAGGATTTGTTGGAAGTATTAAACAGACGCTCGGCAAAAATATCTAGTAACAGCTCATTCAATTTGATACTATTTACTAACAGATCCCGAAAAAAGGGAATTGAAAATGCATATACGGATACATTATTCATCGCTTCTACACTACATAGACATGGCAGATCCTTAATACATTCGATCTCTCCCAAAATTTGCCCCTGGCCCAAAAATTCCAGGATATATTGTTTGCCATTTTCCTCGCTAACCTAACATTTAGTGATCCCATCTTTTATAAGGAATACTTTTAGCGCCTGATCATTTTGAACTAGGATCGTTTCACCTGACTCATACTCTTTTGGGGTCAAGTCTTCTTTTCTTTCCTGAGCTTGATACAATTTCTCTGTGAATTCCAGGAATGACTGATTGATACGTAACATTTTAGGCTAGCGGGACAAGAAATGAAGATCAACAATTAGAAGTTAACCTTGGACCGTTCTATTATTTTATAGACGAAAAAGACTAGATAATTTATTGAAAGTCCAAAAGGCAAATTCTGTTTTTTTTCGTATTCGTAATCACAAAAATAATAGAATTTTTAAAGGGTCATTTCCTGATTAGAAAACAAGAGCTCATTTTTCTGCCATCATTTAGAATTCTTCTGTTTCAATGCTCTCTGGTAGAAAGTTTGATCGTTAATTTTTGCTTCAACTTCTTCAATAGCTTTTAAAAGGTGATTTCCATTATCTGAGATCTCCTCCAATACACTTGATATCAATTCCCAAACAGGTTGGATCTGGCCAACTAATCCAATACCTTTTGTCGTAAGTAGCACCAGGCGTCTTCGCTCATCCAGCTTATCTTTCTTTGAGGTGACCAAACCTTTTTTCTCTAATTCTTTAAGCATACTGATAGTTGATGGATGGGTATATCCAATCTCACCAGCTATCTGAACCACACTTAGAAATTCTTTCTGAGCTAATACAAAGATGATAGGAAACCATTTTGGTTCGAACTCGATGTCGAAGCTTTTATAGATAAGTGCACCATCTCTACGCAATTGATCACTTAGTCTTTGCAATCTTGTGGATAGTGCAAGAACACCAGCTTCATTGATAACATTCATTCTATTTTAATTTAAGTGAATAGAAAACATCATCTGCGCCCATTATGGGGAATCTGTCGGGAAGCTTGACTTTCTCAATTTTCCCAAAACCGTTGCGCTCGTAGAATCGTTGAGCAGCTTTAAGGACAGAGACGGTTCCTAATAAAACATTTTCGATATTGTTCCTTCTACATTGATCAATGAGAACATTAAACAAATTTTGCGCGATATTCAATTCTTTACCTCGAAATTCCTTCTTCACGAACATCTTTCTGATAGCACCAGAATTTTCATCGAACTTGATCAGTGCGATCGTGCCAACCAATTGGTCACGTACAAAAGCTCCAAAGAAATTTCCTCCTTTGGCAAAGTAAAAGTCTTCAATTGCTAAAAGATCTGGCTGATCTTCTATAGAGATCGATATATTGAACTCATTCTGCTGGATATTCAAAATGAGGTCTGTGACCTGTTGGATGTAGCTATCATCCAGTTCTATAATTGTTAAGTTCATAATAAATCAATTTAATGTACAAAACTACGTAGTTAAATACATAATAAAAAATATATTCTCTTTTTTATCAATATAAAGCAATTGAATGTGCTATAATGACTCTCAAATATTGACCATCATCTCATAAGTAGATTGATGAATAAATATACGATTCAGTTCTAGACTTACCATCCTGTGTAAAACATAAAAAAAAACTTTCAATATCAAATTTGTCTCATTTATGAGACATTAATCTTTTTTTTATTAGCTTTGCAGAGTATGACCACACTAACAAAAGATCGTATTATAGAAGCTGCCATTTCAGTTTTTAATCAGGACCATTCTGCACCACTTCAAAAAGTAGCGGACAGAGCGGGTATCACTAGACGTACCTTGCATCGCTATTTCAAAGATAGAGAAGAACTTGTGGCGATCTGCGAACTTGAGATGGAGATCAGTTGTAAGAAAGCTATGATCTCTGCTATAAAGAGTTCTGATGATGCTTTTACACGTTTGAAAAATATCTTGTTCGCAGGTGTTGATTGTGGCGCTAAATATTCTTTTTTTTATAAACTTCACCAAGAAGAAGGCTATTATCATAATGCAAACGATAAGGATTGTTCAGACTATGATTATATATTCCAAAGTTTCAGATCCACCATCCAACAGCTACAGGACAAAAATGTTGTCAATAAAAGTATGACCGTCAAGTGGATCCAGCATCTACATGCAGGAATTATTAATTCCAGCGTTAATGCGTCGAGTTCTGGTGAATTGGATCAGAAGACCATCAAAGATCTAGCATGGCAATCATTTATAAAAGGAATTAGCAGCTAAAAAAAATTTGACCACAAATGTCTCAAAATTGAGACATTTATTTATATTTTAATTTATCATGAAAAAGAACCAATTTAAAATTTTAGCATTTCTAATGCTCCTTTTATTTTTCTCAACAACAAATTTTGCCCAATCAAGTGCAGAAAAAGATATTGAAGATCATATTGCGAAGTTGGATGATCAACAGATCCATTATTTGAAATTAGGTTCAGGTCCAAAAACCTTGGTCCTGCTACACGGATGGCCAGAAACTTCATTGATGTGGAAACAAATGATGCCAAAACTTTTAGGCAACAACGAATATACCATTATCACACCTGATCTGAGAGGAATTAATGGCTCTTCTATTCCCACTGCCGAATTTGACAAAGCAACTTTAGCAAAGGATGTACATAAACTCATTCAGTACTTAAAGCTAAAAAATGTCATCATCATCGGTCATGATATCGGCGGAATGGTCACTTATGCCTATGCGAGGCTCTATCCAAAAGAGATCCTTGGCTTTGCCATTCTTGATGTTCCTTTACCGGGATTGGGAACGTGGGACCAGTTGATGACCACTGAACACGTCTGGCATTTTAGACTCCACGATCAAAAACCACTGGCAGAGGAACTGGTTCTTGGAAAGCAGGATATTTATTTCCGATATTTCATCCGTGGTCATTCTGCCAGCCCCGATGCGGTGGCGGATACGTCTATTAATTCATATGCCAACTCCTATAGTACCTACGCAAGTTTAAATGCGGGATTCGAATGGTATAGGGCGTTTGGAGAAGATGTGTCTTTTAATCGATCCCACAAAGAAAAAATAAATGTTCCACTGCTTTTGGTTGGAGCAGAATTTAGCATGAAAGAATCTCTGACCATAACAAAAGATAGCTTACAAAGTTTTGGAATAACGAATATAAGAACTGCGGTTGTGGACAAAGCAGGCCATTATATTGTGGAAGAGAAAGCAGAGGAAACGTTCAAGATAATTTCTAAATTCATTTCAGAGGTAGCACGTTGATCTCAGGTCCAATGCACCACTCCGCTTCAACTGTAAATTAATACAAAACGATTATTTTGAGCACAAGAAGAACATTTATCAAAAAAGGAAGCCTAGGATTGGCAGCTCTAGTGTTCCCATATTCCTCACTATCATTTGAACAATACATAACAATGGAAAGCAATAAAAATTTTGATGTGATCATAGTAGGTGGCAGTTATGCAGGTCTTTCTGCGGCGATGGCCCTTGGAAGATCTTTACGAAATGTACTGATCATCGATTCAGGTGATCCTTGCAACAAACAAACTCCCCATTCACACAACTTCATCACCAATGATGGAAAAGCACCTTCTGCAATATCGAACAAAGCAAAAATGGAGGTGCTAAAATACCCAACAGTACAATTTCTAAATGACGATGCTATTGATGGTATTAAAACAGATATGGGTTTTGAAATAACTACCAGGTCAAAGAAAAAATTCAGTGCAAGAAAGATCATCTTCGCGACAGGAATTAAAGATACAATTCCTAAAATAGAAGGATTTGAAGAGTGTTGGGGCATCTCGGTAATCCATTGTCCTTATTGCCACGGATACGAGGTCCGTAAAGTTAAAACCGGCATTCTGGCCAATGGTGATGGAGCTTTCGAAATCGCCAAACTCATATCCAACTGGACCGATGACCTTACCATCTTCACCAATGGAAGATCAGAACTTACTAATATCCAAATAAAACTGCTTGCCAAGAAAAATATTTCTATCAATGAACATACGATAGGTAAGATCGAACATACAGAAGGTTACATTTCAAGACTCACATTTGACAATGGCGATTCTACTCCACTTAAAGCATTGTATGCACGTGTATCATTTACACAAAAAAGTGAGATCCCTAGAGAACTGGGTTGTGAAATAACGGATCAAGGTTATTTAAATGTTGATATGTTCCAGAAAACTTCTATTCCAGGAGTTTATGCTTGCGGAGACAATACCACATTTATGAGGTCAGTTGCCCAAGCGGTCTATGCCGGTGGGGTTACGGGATCTGCGGCCAACATGGAAATGATACATGAACAATGGACCGGTTTATAAGTTATTGGCCGAACTTAGAAGTAAAATAAATTTTAATCTGATCACAGATCAACCCTTTTGCCAAACAGAGAGATTGCAATATCAAAAAAGACACTTACAGTAATGTAAATGTCTTTTTTGATGGATAGAACCATTAGATCATTATTTAGACAAAAGCGTCTATGATCCAGGTTGGATTCCAATATTCTTTAAAGTTAGAGATCTTGTCTCCATTCATCGTAATACGGGCGATGAATATTTGATCGTACGTTTTACCTGTCGAAGTTACCAAAGCACTGCCGTTGAACTCAACAAAAAACACATTAGGATCAGACGTTGCACTGAATTCAAAATCGGTAAAGTTCCAGTCGGTAGCACCTTTTACTACATTCTCGATATACGATGCAATGGCATCACGGCCCTCTATCTTTGTTGAAAAAGGTGCAGGTGCATATGGGTATTCCTGTACTGCATCTTCTGTAAATAAATTGGCATAGTCTTCTCTGCTCATGCCTGTTGTGAACATTGAAAGATGTTTGTAAAATATGTTCTCAGCATTGATCTTGTTTTCCTCATTAACAATTGTTGTCATATGTTCTATTTTTTAAAGATTTTATTTTATTGAACTCTTTTTTCGTGTGTACAAAGCTAGCGGGAAATTCATTAATTTTGTCTTGTGTTACATTTAGGATACTGGTTACAAAAAGGATATCATGACAAGAAAAACCCAATGTTTAATACCGGCAACTGACCGGGAATGTAAAATAGCCATGCTTACACTTCAGGATACACTACATGTTGTAGGCGGTAAATGGAAACTGGTCCTTATCTCAATATTGAGGGCTGGCAAATTAAAGTTCAGAGAGCTATCGAGAGAAGCCGGGATATCATCTCGTATATTATCAAAGGAACTAAAAGAAATGGAAATGAATGGTTTGGTAACACGCACCGTATGCGACACGAACCCAATAACAGTTGAGTATGAACTGACTCCCTATAGTGATACACTATCTGAATTGATCACCGTAATGCATGCATGGGGCAAACAACACCGCGAAAAGATCAAAGGATAGAATAAAAAAAATTATGTCTGTTTTCATAAATATTACCATGATCATGCTGTTTGAATGATACAGTATCTGTTTTGAACCGAACAATTTTTCAGGCAGACCTCAAGATAACTTTGCATTATCAAAAAGATCATTATGATTACAGATTACAAAATTTGAATCTATCAACGATTCATCAACTAAAGAATTAGAATTACTTTTTAATAACTGTTTCAGGAACAGCGCAAGAAAAAGTTTTTATTGTGTATGAAATTCTATCTGTAAAAGAATATTCCACAGTTTATTATGTTGTTGAGAAATGCTATTTGGAAGAAGATTTGAAAAATCATTCAGAATTAGTTGCGGAGAAAGGTTATGCGACACAGGCAGTCCATTAATTAAAAGATGAGATCAATCCTGTTATTCAAAAAATTTAAATTAATAAAATGAAAACAGTATTAATTACAGGTAGGTCTTCAGGAATTGGAAGAGACTCTGTCTTAAAATTTCAAAAAGAAGGTGGAACGTGATCGCAACGATGCGTACCACTGACAATGAGGCAGAATTAAATCAATTGAAAAACATTCTAAATGTAGATTTGGATGTTCAAAAGCCGGAAACCATCAAGAATGCGGTCGAATCAGTTGAAAAAAAATCCGGTTAGTCCGATGCGGTCGTTAACAATGCAGAAGCAGCAGTATTAGGAATTAAATTGCAAATATTACAAGTTAAATCCTTAATTAGTGATTGTCAATCCCGTTCTTTTTTTGGCTCTAAGGAATTAGATCAGCAATAAAGGTCCTATAAGATATGCTCCTCTTGGTCATAAACTAATACAGTATCTGTAGAAGACTTTATTGATGATGATCTACAAAATACGAGGTGTACCAAAGTGGTAAAATTATTCTTTTATTTTTAGCATTTTAACCAGATCTAAAAAATACTGTTTAGACCAAATATCCAATATTTTTGGATTATGGATAAATCTTTCTACATCTCTCTTAGCTATTTCGACATTCAGATTTTCGATTCGCTCTGTCAGCATCACTGTGAATTCTGTTTCAGAAATAGTTTCTCTTCCCCAATCAGAACTGTCTTTTGCTCTTGATAAGAAATGCTGAAGATTCAAATTAACGCCTTTTCTAATATACCATTCCAGATCATACCAGTCACGACCTTTAACATTATTTCCCCACTTTCTGAAAAGTAAAGCGTGCATTTTACCTGCAAATAGATCCTCTAGCACAAAACATTTCACATAAAACGAATATGGTTTTAAAAGCAATTTTTCTTCTGTCTCAAAACCTAAAGGTGGTTTTGTATCTACTTCAATTTTTATTTTTAATCCGATATTTTGTTTGATACCTAGTCCTGGAACCGAAGTTTCCAAAATGAGTTCTCCCCAAAAGGTCTCTGACTTCAAGAACGCACATTCTATGGCGGAAACAACCGATTTATGTTTTGTTTTGATGGTGACAACCATACCTTGAGCCAAAAATTCATCCTCAATGAACTTGAGATAATACTCTAGATCGAAATTTTCATCTTCTTGCAACAAAGAAAAGTCCAGATCCTCCGAGAATCGATCAAGTCCATAAAAAATCTGCAAAGCAGTGCCTCCGTAAAAAGCAGCTTTTGAAAAAAAACCACCACGGGATAATCCTGCCAGTGCCAATTGTTGCATTATTTCACGCAATGCCTGTTTGTAATCATCGGCAGTTTTGGGTTTATATTCTGCTATCCAATCTTGTATCATAAATTTTCTATAGTTTTTATAACATTCAACAAAGATTCTTTTTTAGGAGCAAATTCCAACCAAGTTCTCATTTCTTTGGTATTGAATATCTTCAATTGCTCATCATCCATTCTTAGATTTTCGAACAAAAACTTTTGAGCAGAGATCTCACTTCTAATGATGATGCCAGGTGTTGTAATAACTTTGTCCATCAAGGCTTTTTCTCCAGTTGCCATCAAACAAAATTGCCCATCTCTGATAGAAATTCTTTTAATTCCAAATGAATAATATGGTGTTGGAATTTTGATATATTCGAAGTTACCGAGTGAGTTTGAGAATTTTTTTGACGTTTTGAACGTCATTGAACTTACTGAAAAAACACGTTCCGGAATCAATCCGTAAAATGACAATGCCGATTCTACTGAAATGTAACTTGGCGTGTAAAGAATATTTGCAATACTGAAGTTCTCGGGTAAAGAATCACTATTCCAAACGTACAGACCTTTTTTCAATGAGATTAGTTTTTCTTCATTTATCAAGGAATGAATTTTATCATTCGGTCTCTTATACCCCTGCAAAAGGCTTATCAACACCTGATGAGGAATCGGGTGTGCACTATATTTTCGGATTAAGACTTCAATACTCACAGTACAAATGTAAAAATAAAAACAGATAATCGGAAATAAATCGATTATCTATTTAATATTTCACATTGCAAGTTTGTTTTTACATTATTTTTACCTATCTAATAGATGTCAATATAATTATCGTATTCTGAGATTATTTAATAATGATTTTTAAAGATAAAATCCTTGCGAAAACACAACGTAAACTTATCACAAAATTTGCAATTGCGAGGCATTTTTAGAAGCACCAATGATATTTCCGCCTTCATCGATAACCGGGAAAACCGTCAACGAAAGGGGCACTAATTTCCCTTTTTTCGTTTTACGAACCGTTTGAAAGTGGTCAACCTTTGTACCTCTGCTAACTTCTCCAATAATGTATGTTTCTTCATCTAACCTGTCATCAGGAATAAATGAGCGAAATATGTTGACCAATTGCCTGCTCCTCTGCAAAGCCAAACAAACGCTCCGCTGCTGGATTCCAGCTGGTAACAATTCCCTGTAACATTTTACTGATGATGGCATCATCTGATGCAGCAACAATGGATGCAAGCATAACCTGTTTTTCCCGAGCTTTTTTCCGTTCCGAGATATCACGTGATATTTTTGATGCTCCAATAACTTTCCCGTCTCCATCTAGGATCGGAGATATGTTGAGTGACAAGGAAATAAATTTGCCATCCCTGGAAATTCTGACAGTTTCAAAATTTTCAACTTTTTCTCCAGCTATTATCCGAGGTCACGTATTGGTAAAAGACTTGCTCAAATATCATAAGAGACAAGTTAAAATGTTAGCCTATCTAATTTCAAGAAAGCACGTTCCAATTAAAAGCAAAAACCAACCCGGTAAAAAGGACGATATGTATTTCGGGACTTGGATCGATGCCGAGGGAGAATATTTTGATACGGCCCATTTTCCTGACAGTCTGAGAAAGTTTCCTTTTAAGGAAGGGGGAATTTATTTGTTATTAGGTACTGTAGAGGTCGATTATCATTTTCCGACGGTCACCATTACAAAGATGGCGAAGATGCCATTGGTTGCAGATCCCCGATATTCTATGGATCAGCATAAAGCCCGTGAGATGGAGAGAAGCCTACGGGAGGATGTAAGTATGACCTCGCGTGATCCGTATCCGCAAGAACACGAAATTGGCTTGCCAAGAAAAAAGAAGATCGATTAAAGTTCAAAATTCTTGTTCATTAAAATGCATTTTTGAATGTAATTTGTTGCATAAGTACCAAAGTTTATCATACGATACTATTTATTCCTACCATCGATAAAAGAGTTTAAATACAATGAAGGGACTATAAAATTAATCACTTTTGATAAACTACTTTGTTCCTATGGACCGGTCTCTAAACTTCATTCGCTTCAGGTAATTTCTTTTCTGTGAGATTTACCCCATTCCAACATTTTTTCTATAATTGGATATAGCGACTCACTGTAGTCTGTTAGCTCATACTCTACCATTTTTGGAAAATCCGGATCTTCCGATCTTTTCACAAGATTATTGAGTTCCATAAATTTTAATTCTTTTGAGAGCATCGTGAAGGTGATCTTGGGAATGCTTCGGGCGATTTCCCGATATCGTCGATTGCCATTGTAGAGGGATATTATAATTGACAATCTCCATTTCCCATGCAAAACATATAGTGTGTCCTCGACATATTTAATATCGATCTGATCTTTAACAGTACATATATGAGAAGTGCTTTCCTGTTTCATCTGCTATACTTTTGAATAGCATTTCCTATTTCAAAATCATTGAACAGTACATTTGCTACTCATTACAATACAAATTTAATAAAATCAGAATGAGTAACATTATGAAAAATGAAGTGTACCAAACAATCAGAACAGAACGCAACGGCGGAGTTGCTACCATTTTCATCAATAATCCGCCAGTCAATGTACTGGGAACAAAGCTTATGAAGGAATTGAAAACTGTACTTCAGGAGTATGCCGGGGATGATACAGTTAAAGTTATTGTTTTTGAAAGTGATAATTCTGAATTTTTTATCGCGCACGTGGATATCAATATCCTGGATGACCAGGAAGCAGTCGAAGAACTTACAAAAGATGTCTACGAAGGATTAAATATTTTTCAAACCATCGGTGAAATTATTAGAAGGCAACCACAGGTTACGATTGTGAAATTGAAAGGAATAGCCAGAGCAGGAGGTGCTGAATTTGTAGCTGCAGCAGACATGAGCTTTGCGTCGCTGGAAACTGGGAAAATAGGTCAGACCGAAGCTTTGATGGGAATTATTCCCGGCGGTGGCGCCACACAATATCTGTCAGAGAAGATGCCTCGAAACCGAGTATTGGAAGTTATTTTGGGTGCTGAACTATTTGATGCCAAAGATGCAGAGCGTTATGGCTGGATCAACCGCTCAGTTCCTGATTCGGAAATAGACCTGTTTGTTGATAAACTTGCACAGCAGATCGCTTCCCTTCCTGATGGTGTTGTTGCCACTGTGAAAAAAGTTTTGCCTCCCGCAAATCTGCAGCAGGGTTATCAGAAAGAAAATGATGGTTGGCTGGAATTAGTTTCAAAGCCAAAAGCTGCTGAAATTTTTAGTTCAATTATGAAAAAAGGTGCGCAGACACCAGATGTTGAAAAAGAGATTGAAACTTTATTGCGCAGTTTGTAATAATGACTCAATTAAAAAAAGCCGGAAGTTTAAATCTCCGGCTTTTTCTTTTAACAAATTCTGACAAAACTTTTTTACTACAAAACGGTTATTGAAATCTTTTATAATGATAAAAAAGCGTTGTTTTAAGACCTAATTCTGAATGAATTTAAAATGAATTAAAATTTAATCGTTTTTTAGAGATTTAAATGGTAATAATTAACGCTTCTCATAATTATGCATTTGCGGAAAAGCCAATTCACCTCTCTCTCCGCCGAAGATATACTTTCTTCATGAAATTCGAAGGCTGAAGCCACTAAGAACCAGATTTGCTGAGTTGCACTGTTATAAACCGTTTTTTCTATTTTACTTTCATACAATGCCTGGTCTACCCTTGATTATAGAAGTGTTCTCAAAGGCTTTTTAAAACAGACGCTGTTTTCGCTATTTTTATACTTTCCGAAATTGGGAATTATGGAATATTGGTTTGCTTTATAGAACTCAATGGCTTCGGGCTGATTTAGACCTGTCTCCAAAACGCAATTTCTATATCCTAACTCTACAGACCAGTTCTCCAACTCGGTCAAGATCGTTGTTGCTATTTTCTTCCCACGATTTCCGGGTTTTACAAACATGCGCTTAACTTCGATATTTTCTTGGTCATATTTTCTGATAGCACCGCATCCTGTCGGTACTCCATTCAAATACACAACAACTGCATTTGGTATTCTGTCAATTTTATTTAGTTCAGAGTAAAGTAAATGTTGGTCTCCATCTCGAATTTTGAGGTCTCGTTCCAACTCATTGGCCAATTCTTGAAAATCCTGATCGTCTGATGTCGTTCGTTTTACTGTAGTTTCTGTCTTCATATTGTTAGTAATTATTTTCAGTTTAGGCTTGCCTAAAATGGCTTAAAAATTATTTATATCCGCTGTACAATAGCGCATAACCACCCTAATCGCAGTACTATGGGCTATCCAAGTATTCGTTTTGTGAGATTTTAAAAGTAATTATTAACTCTTTGGGTATTGCCGAAGTGGGGCAATTGAAACCGTCAGTAAAAATATAGTGCAAAGGCTGATATAGGTAACAATTGTTGATGAGCTCCGTCAGCCCCCATTATGGAAATACCTTGTTACAGGCAGTGTTTTTAGTTCCTTAATATTTCACCGTCTTTTACCAAGGACAACTTGCAGGTTCTGGAAAGTATTCTTCGCTAATAAACTTTCCTGTTGGTCCCTTTTCGTCAATCATAGCATATTTAGCAATTCGTTTTCCTGCTTGTTCAGGAGTACTTGTACCTTGATGTCCTGTAAAATCAGTTTGGGTATAACCTGGGCAAACCATATTTATTTTAAATTTACTACTATCACGAAGTTCATACGCAAGATTTACAGTGTACATATTTAATGCTGCTTTACTTGATTGGTATACCGATGTTTTAAATTCATTTGTGGGACTTTCTGGATTAGAAGCAATTGTAATTGAAGCCATAGCAGTACTTACATTTACAATTCGAGGTTGTTCTGCTTTTTTTAGTAACTCAACAAATATTTGCGTTACACTTACCACACCAAATAGGTTAGTTGCAAATACTGAATAGAATTGTTCCAATGTGGCAGTAAGTGCGGATTGTGGAAAACCACCAGAAATTCCTGCATTATTTATCAAAACATCTAATTTACCTTGTTCCTTTTCAATGATGTTTTTAGCTGATAAAATAGATTTTGAATTGGTAACATCTAATTCGATAGCTTTTATATTTCCAAAACCATTTGCTAATAGATCATTTACTGCTACTTCTCCTTTCTGAATATCTCTACAACCAATGTAAACAAAATATTCATTTTGTAATAACTCTTTTGCTGTGGCTAAGCCAATACCTTTATTAGCCCCTGTGATTAATGCTGATTTCATTTTTTATTCTTTTAAATTAATAATGCAAAATTGCAATGAATAAAAATGAGCTGATTTACCATTTGGTAAAAAATCTAACGTATATTTTTTCTAATTCTGCTTAATGATTGTTGAGTAACTCCTAAATAAGATGCAATATAAGTTAAAGGGATTCTATTTATAAGGGATGGATGATTATTCATAAATTCAAGATACCGAGTAGTAGCATCTTCTGAAATTACAGGACTTTTTCTCGATTTTTGATAAAGGCATTTTTGAACCATTTTGTTTTTGATATTATCCCAACCCACAATGGTATGAGTAAGCTCATCCCAATTATCTTTTGAAAATAAAATCAGTTTACAATCAGTACAAGCCTGCAAATATTCAGTAGATACTGTATGAGCTTCAAAATTAATATAGTCAGCTATAAGGCTATTTTCAGTTATGAAACATCGGGTAATTTCTTCACCTTTGTTATTATAATAACAACCACGAACAACGCCGTCCACAAGGAAACCGACTTGTCGGGGAATTTTTCCCGCTTCCGAAAAATAGTTTTCTTTCGAAAGTTTTAACTCTGTCGCTTTGCCTGCAATAAGGTCAATTTGCTGTTTGTTCAAGTTGCCAAATTGCAAAATATATTCTATCAATTCTTTCATTGTCGCAAAGTTAGCAAATAGCTACGTCTGTCATTTACAAATTGGTAAAAAGCAGTTAGTGTTGTCAAATTTTTTTTATTGGCTTGGGTGTCCTAACATTGCCTGTAACTTTTATATAACCGCTGTATTTATAGCGCGTATCTATCCAAATTCGACTGAATATGCGATAAAATACACGCTTTTATCTTTTTTCAGTTTATTATTACCTAACAAAAAAAAAGAGCCATTACATTTGCAATGGCTCTTTTTATAATAATTTTATTAAATTATTATTTCTTAATAAACTTGATTGTTTGTACACCCTTATCTGTAAAGATGTTAATCAGATAAGTTCCTTGAATCAATGTGTGGACGTTTAGTTTCCTTTCGTTCGACATTGTTTTCTCAGAGACTTTCTTACCATCAATAGACATAATCACAATCTTAGTAATTTTTTCTTCACCACTGAAATGTAATACATCATTAACTGGGTTGGGATAAATTTGAAGCTTGATATTACTGCTCGGATTATTCACTCCTAAAGTATCATTATAAGCTAAAACAGCTAATGACGTTTTGGACTCGCATCCACCAATTGTCTCAGTAGCGTAATAAGTTTTATTATTTACTATTAAAGTAGTCATCGGCAAAGCATTGATGTGATCTGTCGCATCAGTAGCTGTTGCATACCATTTAATTCCCTGACCATTAACAACCAGTGCACTCAGCGTATCTCCCGAATTGAAGGTTTGTGTTGTAATACCAGTCGGCGCATTCACCACATCTGCTTCGGTGATTGTAAATGATTGAGTTGTCTGACAACCATTAGCATCTGTTACAGTGACCAGGTATGGTCCTTCTGCTAGGCAAAGATTATCTTGATCAACAGAAAAAAGTCGAGGAATATATTAACACACCCGAACTTTTTCAGAGTGTTCAGGGAGCGATGCTCGTTGCGGGAAGAAAAATTAAAAATTTAATTGGAAAAGAAGAAGACCCCAATCATTTCAGCATACCCGGATCACATATTTTAGGTGACCGTTACTTCAGTATGGCAGCAATACGATACGGAGATTATGTTGCTAAAATTTCCATTGCTCCGAAATCAGAAAATGTCGCAATCCTTCATGGGAAAGATATGGATGAAAATTTAATTAAGAATGAACCTGAAAGTTTTCTGACCACCATTGTAAAAAACTTTTTTGAAAATCAGACTGCTGTCTACGAACTGTCTGCACAGTTGTGTACTGATCTTGAAAAAATGCCGATTGAGGATGGTTCTGTTCAATGGATGGAAGATGACAGTCCGTTTCAGGCAATTGCAAGTTTGACCATCAGTCTGCAAAACACGTTCAGTCCGGAACGAAGAGTGTACGGTGATGATGTTTTAAGCTTCAATCCTTTCCATTGTCTTCCAGACCACAGACCACTCGGTAACATCATGCGTGTAAGAAAACTCGCCTATGAAACCTCATCCAAATATCGTCATCATATGAATGCTGCACCACGCGTGGAGCCTATCAGTATAGATGAATTGCCTGATTAACTATATGAGCAATGTATAAAAAAGAGATCCTGATTCGATCAGGATCTCTTTTTTGATCAAAAATAATGCATATCTGTTTTTTTTTAACCGATTTTTTTTAAGTCATATTCGACTGCAAAATATCTACTTAGATTTAATTTAAAGTCCACTTTCATTACAAAGTATATATCACATCAAAAATATGAAAGAGAATTAATAAAAAAAAAAGAACCAACGAATGACTGCATTTGTTTAAAATGAGTTTTGTAATTCTTGTCTAATTTGGCTCAAACGAACCAAATCATCGATAAAAGTGTTTAAAGATACGCTCGTCTTGGTCCCAAGACGAGCGTATAATTTTAAAACAGATAAATTCTTTTTAGATATTACGTGAATTTATTTATTATCTAGATTTACTTTATAAATCCCAGCCCCCTCTTTGACCCCCCATTAAAAAACAAACCATTAAATATCAGCATATTAAAGGGTTCTATTGTGATCCCAACTGGATCACTGCCAGGCACCTACATTTTAAAAGGCTTGAAAAAGGATGGAACATCTGTTGTAAAAAAAATAATTAAAAACTAGTCCATCTTTAGCTGATGGAAGGTCTGACCGAATGCCATTCTTGGAGTGGATATTTCCAGGGTTCAAATTCTGTTTATGTCTGCTCCGATCGAACTGACCTGTTTTCGCAACGGTAATTTTCTTGTTTTTATTGGGACCTACGAATGGTAAGGTCTCTATTACTCCCTATTTCAAGATCGATGTTCAGAACAAAGACGACATGGTCCTGTATAGTGATGAACTTGTCGAAAAAGTGAATGGCGGTGGAATTACGATAGAGGCCCGGTCATATCAAGGCAAAATTTATTTAAAAGCAAAATGAAAAGCTTGATATCCTTTGTAATGGTCTTGGTCTTTCGATCCAATGCAGCTAAAGCAAAGACCAATCGAACTTTTCACCTACTAGACTCCAGATCGGGCCATATCTTAAGAAGTTCGATCCAAAAGTCCAAAATGAATCAAAGCTTTTTCTATACCGTGATCATCGACATCTTCAGTGATATGGTCAGCGATCTCTTTGACGTTATCTCCAGCATTTCCCATGGCAACCCCTATCTTTACAGACCTCAGCATAGAGATATCATTTCCACCGTCCCCGAAGGCCATCGTTTCAGACATATCGATATCAAAATATTCACAAAAATATTCTATACCTCCTAGTTTGCTTATCCCCCCTGGATTCACATCCGCGAATAGCGGTGTCCATCTTGAGGACAGTGAATTTGGCATGACCTCCCGCATAAAGGTTTCCTCGACCTCACTATCGATAAAGACATTGACCTGCAGGACGTTCTCAATGTCAACATCTTCCTTGTCATATAAAGGCGGGACTGGAATATCTACGTGGCTATATAGTTCAAGGACCCTTGGGCTTTCATGACTGATCCTTACCTTATCTTCATACATCAATGAAAAACTCACATCAGATCTATGAGAGTACTCGATGAGATTTCTGATATCAACGGGATCGATCACTTTTCTGAACATCACCTGACCATCAACTGTGGTGCAATGACCACCATTGAACGTAAGAAAACCATCGAACTCTATATGTTTTATATGGTCGAGATCATTGACCGACCGACCGGTGGCAACAATCACCTTGATCCCTTTTTTACGGAGATCCTTTATGGCCTTCGTAGTCGATTCCGGGATCGATCTTGTCTTGAAGCTGAATAATGTTCCGTCCACATCAAAAAAGATGGCTTTTATCTTAGTGTTTTGCAAAGAGGTCATATGAAGTAATAACTATATCATTTTTATAAAAATACAAACATTACTACGCAAGATTGCCTTCTAAACATGCATTTAACTCTATTTTAATATTTGGCTCTTTGGAAATGATCTAGAGATCAAGTTTCTAAACTTTCAGTTTCTTAATTAAATTAATAGCTCTTTCCCATTTTGAAAAGATCTCGATCGGTTGGGGATAGTCTGGAATATCGAATTCCCAAGGGATCAATACCTCAATGTCATTTTTGCGTTTCAGCTCAGGGATCCACTCCCTTATAAGATCCTGCGCCTTATATTTGTTCGACTGATGGATGGGGTTTGTATAGTAGATCTCAAAAGCCTGCATATGCCAATTCATCCAGTTCGAACTAACGTCGTAGTCGATCAGTTTACTTTCAAAATAGGCAGCTCCCCATGTCCAGTCAATATTCAGATCGTGCACGAAGTAACTGGCACAGTTGACACGGCCGCGATTGCTCATATACCCTGTTTCGTTCAACTGCCTCATATGTGCATCTACAAATGGAATTCCCGTTCTTCCCTCACACCATCTTTCATATTTTGTCCTATCATTTTCAAACGTGATCTCCTTCTTCTTATACCCTTTCGTCTTGAAGATCTCATCACCGAATTTCATCCCCTTGAAGGTGAAATAGTCGCGCCAAACCAGCTCAAATACGATCCACCATGTGCTTTGGTTTTTCTTTATCTTTTTTTCATATTCTTTCACTGTCTCAAAAATTTCCCTCGGAGAGATGCAGCCTAAAGCCAGGTATGGGGAGAATTTCGAACTGTAATCCAATACCTGTGACTGGTTTCGCGTCCAACGGTATCCTGTCAAGAGTTCAGATCTGAAAGCATAATATTTAAGCCTTTCCAATGCTTTGGTCTCTCCGCCATCTAAAAGCGGCTTTGCGGCGTCATATTCTTTCTTTGTGAAACCAAACTTTTTATATGATGGAAATTTTGTACTCTTTACCTTTCTTACACTATTCAATTTTGCCGGTGCTTTAAGTGTATTTCTTGGCTCCGACTCTTTGCCCGCAGGAATCCTATAGGCTTTACTTGACAACGGGATCTTTGAGATCGAAAAAGGAATATCGTCTTTATGATACAGCGTTTTTCCCCAATAGAAATGAAATTTCACTTTAGGCAAAATGTCCTGAATTTCTTTGATCAGATCGAGCTCTTCGCTCGCATATTCCTCTTCTGCATAAATATCTGAAACATCATATTTCTCTACCAATTCGGGTAGAAATTGAGCAGCAGAGTCTGAGCCTATCAACAAATGGCCACCCAATTTATCCAGATGGTCCTGTAGGTCTACGACAGACTGTTCAAGAAATTTGAACCGGTTGATATCACATTTTTTAAATCCCAGATCCAGTTTCTTATAATTGCTTTTTTCCATGGCATAGCAGAAAATAAGTTTGTCACATTCCTCAATTGCTTTAGTCAAAGCCTCATTATCATGAAGTCTCAGATCATTTTTAAACCAGACCAATCCTGTTTTCATAGTAAGTTTTTTTTTAATGCTAACAAATTCAAAGCCTTTTGATCTTTATTCGGTCCGTTATTTTTAATAATTAGTTCTCATTAGGCGTACTTTTTGACAGGAGACCAGTAAATATCATACTATGACCATCAGATCTCTCTTATCTGTTTCCTCACTACTATTATTCATAGGAATTACTTCAGTACAGTGCGACAGCAACGACGACAATGATAATACTTCAGATCCTACCACAGCTACGGTCTATGCCACAGGCCGTGAAGGCTACAAGGCCAAATACTGGAAGAATGGAAACGCGGTGTCATTAGGTACAGGTTCTGGGAGCTCCGACTCCAATGGTATGGCGATTGTGGGGGATGATGTCCACAACGTAGGATACGAAATGAACCCCGATGGAAGATATGTTGCAAAGTACTGGAAGAACGGTGTTGCCACATATCTGACGGACGGGTCAAGGGATGCCTATGCAAACGACATTTTCATCAACGGGACCGATGTCTATATTGCAGGGCAGGAAATGAAACCAGGTGAAACGACCTATGCGGCAAAATATTGGAAAAACGGGATAGCAGTTGATCTTGCCGATGAAGCTCAGAACGTCATCGCCACAGGCATAGCTGTAGTAGGAAACGATGTCTATGTCATTGGGGAGCGTAGAATGCAGAACTGGCTTACGCCTGTTACCTGCTATTGGAAAAATGGTCAGATAAGTGATCTGTCAGACCGGACCACCACAGCCGATGCCCAGGATATTACCGTATCGGGCAGCGATGTTTATATGATGTGGTCTGTTGTCTATAACAGTTCAGGACAGCTACAGACCAGATACTCTAAAAATCTGGCAACTCCTACATTAATTCAAGATGGAACTCCGTATGCGGGTGGAACGGCTATCGCAGTGAAAGGAAATGATGTCTATGTTGCGGGAACAGGCATCTTGCCTAACAGCCAGTCCCTTGTGTCAAAGTATTGGAAGAATGGTTCACCTGTCATATTGGGTTCAGACGATTCTGCTGCATTGAGCCTCGATATTTCCGGTGATGACATCTATGTTGGAGGTTATCAAGCAGTTCCAGGCGGAGGATCTGAAGCCGTTTATTGGAAGAACGGAAAAGCACAGCAGATCACAAGTGGCACCGGAAGTGGCATGATCAGGCAGATCTTTGTGAATCAGAAATAATTTAAAATATCATTTCTCTATTTACAGAGCTCGCAAATAACATTGGTAAAAACTGATATGACCTTTAATTAGTACCAACCAACAAAGGATTAAAGGAATTGGCTATTATGTGATTGGTAGAGACCGAAAACTTCCCTTTCACGATTTAAAATGCAAATTTATTTGAGAATGCCGTAAAAAGAAGTTGCCGACCAGATAACCTTTCGACCACTGATCAATAGATACTTCAGGTATTTCCAGTTTTTGAGGCATGATCTAGAGCTTGTTTTGTATCTTTGATATCTTTTATTTAAAAGAAAAATTTAGACTTTCTTGGTCTGCAGCTGTACCAGATCCTCAGGAGTCATCTAAGATCCTATCTTTATCTAACATCAAATTATGACAGGTCCCAATAAAGACATTAAATTTCCAATTGAGAATTACGACAGGCTTTGCTTTTTGAAGAATGTTGTAAAAAACCCCAATATAATAGTGGGCGACTATACCTATTATGATGACTTCGAGAATATTGAAAATTTTGAGAAAAATGTAAAATATCATTTTGACTTTATTGGCGACAAGCTGATCATTGGAAAATTTTGTATGATCGCATCTGACGTCAAGTTTATAATGAATGGAGCAAATCATCTGACAGACAGTTTGACAGCTTATCCCTTTGCAATTTTTGGGAACGGCTGGGAAAATGCAATGGATAATAGATCTTATCCAAAAAAAGGTGATATAAATGTAGGAAATGATGTGTGGATCGGTTACAATGCAACAATAATGGCAGGAGTAACGATTGGAGATGGAGCGATCATTGCGACAAATTCTACAGTTGTAAAAGATGTTGAGCCCTATTCGATAGTCGGGGGAAATCCTGCCAAAGTGATCAAGAAGCGGTTTTCCGACGAACTGATTTTAAAGTTACTAGAACTAAAATGGTGGAATTGGGATATTGAAAGGATAACCGCAAACATCCAAAACTTGACAGACAACGAATTTGATAAATTGAAGTTATAAAAACGAACATAAAAAAACAATTTGGCAAAATGATGGACCTGGTGCAAGCGCATCTCTCGAATTTCAATTCAGCCACATCACAGGACAGCAAAATTCTATGAACAGATATCTTAGATGTGGCTCCATAACTGTAACTTTCGGGATCAAACTTTATTTTAGATGGTCCTAAATTACATCAACAGCTTCAATGTTCTATCAGAGAGTGATCTTCGCGATCTTATGTCATTGGTAGAAAGAAGATCATATACCAAAAATCAGTTCTTGGTAAAGGAAGGTGAAAAGTGCACCGAAATAGCTTTTTTAGAATCTGGTATATTTCGCACCTACTATTTGGGAGACGATGGCAAGGAAACGACCTACTGTTTCAGATTTCCTGGTGACCTTGTGGCCTCCTACTCTTCTTACATCTCCGGAAAAGTAAGTAAAGAGAGCATTCAGGCTATCTGTGATGCAGAGATCACCGTTTTTCAAAAAAGCAGGCTGGAGGAAATGTTCAACGATAATCCCAATTGGATCAAATTTTTGAAAATTATCGCAGAACAGGAATATCTGGAGCTGGAAAGAAGATTTTTTCAGCTACAGAGGGACAGCGCCTCTATGAGATACAATGAGCTCATTACAGTACAACCTCATTATATCCAAGAAATTCCATTGCAGTTTTTAGCCTCATATTTGGGGATCACTCAAAGACATTTGAGCCGGATCCGAAAAGAAGTTTCTTTTTAGACAAATGTCCTGTCCAAGGATATAGGGACCCTGTAGTTTTGTAAAAAAAAAATAATGGAGTCAAATATTTTAATTATCGGAGGTACAGGCATTGTCGGGAAGACGATCGCAAGAATTTTACAGGACAGAGATCCCAAGTTGTCCATAAAGGTAGGCAGCCGCAGATCCAACAATTCAATGACAAATATTTTCGTTGATGTCAATGATCCTGATTCATTTCAAAATATTCTCGAGAACAAAATCACACTCATCATTCTGTCGGTCAATGATCCGGAAGATCATATTCTGAAATTTGCGATCGAGAATGGAATTGATTATCTTGATATTACAAAGCCGACCCCGGACCTCATAAAAGCATACACTATCGCCAGGTCCGCACCTGTCAACAGTAGGATCGTCTTCTCCTCAGGATGGATGGGTGGAATCGTTCCTGGATTGGTCGGGAGTTTAGCTGACAGGTCTAGGAAGATCGATGATGCCAAACTCTTCGTCTTTTATTCAACAAAAGATCTAGCGGGTAAGACCTCTGCTCATTTTATGGCAGAAAATGTGGCAAGGCCATTTGTGTGCTATAAGGATAATGAGAGGAGATCGGTCAGGCACTTTTTGAATTCTGAGAACTATCACTTTTCATTTGGTATAGGGACAAGACAATCCTACAACTTCGATGTCCCCGATCTTTTTATTTTAAATCATATTGAAAAGATCCCCAACGTTTCGGTGAAGATGACCTATGACTCCAAGGTGATAACCTGGCTTCTGGGTGCATTCCAATCATTGAGAATTTTTGATATACTATCTCTGAAACAGAGACAGACCATCTTTGGAGGCAGCGGAAATGGGGATCAGGCTGTTTTTGAAATTATCATAAAGCAAGGTGAAAACGTCAGAAAAATGAGCCTTCAAAGTGAACGAGGACAGGCAGAACTCACCGCATTATCTGCAGTTTTGCATACTGAGGTGATCTTAAAGGATACATTGGATAACAAAATTTATTTCAGTCATCAGATCCATCGATCTGATGATCTATTATCATCATTAAGAAGTTATCCTGGGATCAATGTACAGGTTTTATCATGAAAAAACTAGCAATGATCATTCATAGAACCTGTTTCTGAATTGACGTTTTTTAACAGACGGCGAATCGATAGATGTTTGAATGCCTTTCGACGAGACAGAATGGTCGTTGGGAACTTTAAAATCATCCTCTCCCTTTTCACCACAAGCAGACATCGTGATGACGGCCATGATGAGAAATGAAAAATTTTTCATTGCATTATATTATTATAGGTTTTTTATTTTGTTTAAAATTTGGAATGTTTAGTTCGGACCGATAATTGTAACATTGGATCATTTCTCACCGACCATCTCTTTAATAGATCTTATAATAAATTAGCACAGAAAAGTGATAAAGATGACAACATTCCATATGTGACCATCATTTTGCGGAGACCCGCAAAAGACCTATAAAGATCAAAATGATACCTGGATAGATGTAGATATGTGGTGCTTCTGACAGAAACAGATAAGCAAAGACAATTGCAAAAACAGGCTCCAGCAACAATAGGTTAGACAATAATAGCGATGGTAATTTCTTAGAGGCAACAACTCTCACAGACAATATGAGATCTACTCTATGATCGCAGCAGCATACGTAGAGATCAATGATTTTGAAAAATCAGCCAGTTTTTCGAAAAAGTACAAACATCTTTTGGATAGTCTTGATTTTGTGAAGAAAAGATCAGGCGATGTCAATTTTATCAACCGGATCAATCAGAAGGTCTCTGACACAAATGAAAAAATATCATTTTTAAAAGAAAGAGCTTTCCTTCTCACGATCGCGGTTATCATTATTTTGATCTTGGTGGCAATTGTTCATTTTAGAAGGCAAGGCAAAAAAAAGAATACAGCCGAAATAATTACGCCAGAAAATATTTCCACCCCTCAAATTGATATTGTATCCTACGAAAAGTTGCAATCCGATGTTGAGCCGGATACAGTAAAAACTTTAGTTTTCCTAGCAAAAGAAGATATCAATACTTTTCATATAGAGTTCCAGAAAACATATCCATCATTTTATTTAATACTTAAAGACAAATATCCCGACCTTAATATCTCAGACCTTAATTTCTGTTCATTGATCAAAATGAATTTTAGTATCAAAGAAATTTCTCAATTCACCAATTCGACCATCAGGGCGATCGAGGCAAGACATCAACGGGTCTACAAAAAGATGGACCTTAAGAATCAAGATGAGCTATATAGGGTCGTGTCTGTAATGTGAAAAAAAGTACCACATATTGAACACACTATTTTCAGATAAGGAAAATATGCGGTTTAACGCTATCTATTATCATCACTTGTACGGAGTCCTTTCATAAACTATACTAGATCATGATCCGCTTGATATGATCGAACGACGTTCTTAGATAAGAATTTGGTCGGAATCGATCATTACTGATGAAATAGTACAAAAGGAAATGGCAAAAAGACCTTCACATAAAGTAATGATAAAGAGTTGGAAACTTAAAAAGATCACACAGTGTTTTAAATTACGGCAACAATTGCTAAATTACAATTAAGTTTTAAATTTACGATGTGAAACAACAGATCCTTGATTTCTTACAAAGCCGTTTTGATACTTTCGGGTTAGGTGCTGGTACGACATTCTCCGAAATAGTATTCGCCACCAAAATAAAAAGAGAGTTATTGGGACCTTTATTATTTGAGTTGCTTGACGAAAAAAAGATAACGGTCAGAAAGGGTGAACATATAGATCTATATTTTATCCAAACTTGATCTCATCACACAGATAAGATATAGTTACAGTACATTTGCGTCGTCGGATACAAAACGTCATCCTCTGAGTTTATATTTTTATGACAGCCAACTCTTACTTTCTGTTCGATAGTGTAGAAGGTCGATCCTCCTTCAAAATATTTTTCCGTATTGGGCATTTCCAAGCGGAATGCCCGGAGAAGTCCATATTTACATTGTGACCGGTCTTACGGGTGACGGGATGACAGTCGGTACGATGACCTTACTGATCATTCCGGACCTTCCTGATGACTCGGAATCAGGACTCGCGCAGCTTTTTCAAACCCTTAGCAAGCGTATCCGGTTTCTTTGATGAAGTTTTCAATAGAGAAACTTAAGGAGACCAACGCAGGAACTGGCAGAATCGTCAAGTTTGAAGGCAAAACCAATGCAGCTTACTTTGATCAAAAAGCAGCAGTACACCTATCATTTACTATATGTCCCGATACTGGCGGTACACTCAAATGGAATCCCTCTGAGGTATCTCGGGACTGCCCTCGCCATGGGTCACCATTCGATAACAATGGTAAACTGCTGAACGGTCCAGCACTTACAGGACCTACATCACTAGCTGATAATAGAGAATGATCTGAAGCACTTACGGAACCGCTTCTGAATAGATTGGAAATAAATGAAGATAACAGTCAAGCAAATTCGTTAAATATAAGGAGAGACCAGATATCTGGTCTCTCATTATATTTAACGAAAAGTTTTTTAGATAAAAAAACACATAGCTGTCCTAAGAAAAATTTATAAAGACGAAAATGGATCTCTTCTTTTATAGAATAATAAAGTCATTTTCATTGACCAGTGTGGACCGATCAGCTTATTTGACAGCCGATCTTGTTTTTTCGGACTCCATTAAATGGTGTTCCAAAGTGGGAACGGTCTTTGTGGCAAATGATCTTAGGGACGCTTCACTGCCATCCGTAGATTCTTTCTTGAACGCTGCCAAGACTTTTTTGTGATCGTTCACCATTACCTCCGCGAACATACGGTCGAACTCAGCGCCTTTTTTAGCTTTCAGCTCATCATAGGTCTTCTGTTGCTCCGCATTGACTGCGCTTGGTAATGTATATCCGGCTGCCGAAGCCCAGCCTTTGAGTTCCTCATTAGCCTTGCCGTGGTCCTTTACCATCATAGCGCCCAAAGATCTTACCGAGGCATTGGTCCCATTAGATGATGCAAGTTCACCAAGCATCACTTCTGCCATCCCGCCTTGTGCGGCCGCATCTGCAAATTTCTTGTCCTGATCTGTCAGTTCAGATCTGCTCTGGTCGGTAGTTGGAGCTACTGCTGTGGAATCGGTCATCGTGACGGTGGTATCAGCCGCTACCGCTGTGCTGTCAGCTGAGCTATTTGCATTTGTCGTTTCTTTCTTTTCGCAAGCCATGATCGCGATCAGTGCCATAGAGGTTAGGATCAATTTTTTCATAATGATAATATTTTTTTATTGGTTAGTGATTGGTATCGTTCTCTTTACAAAAATTAAGCCTAGAAATAAATATGGGTTGGTGTGCCATCAGAAAATGTGTTCTTTCTTATTAAAAAATGACAACGAAAGTGAAAGGAAGAGGGAGAAACAAATTGAACTTTTCATCCCTATGGTATATGGATAAAATTTTGGTCATTCTTAATGACGACACACTCGTGCCCTCATCACAAGATCTGTTAAACTATGAAATTGATCTTTCTTAACAGGTCGATATCAAATTTTTCACCAAAATAATAATTATTAATACAGTAATGATCTTACGGGCGCACGGCATAAGCTTTGAATAGCTACATCGGATCTGATCGCATCAAATATTGACCATAGTATGAATAATAAAGTGATCCTGATCAAAGCCAACAAGGCAATTTCTGAAGGTGACTATGATACGTTCATTAATTTATTGACAGACGATGTCATATGGAATCTTGTTGGTGAACAGGTCTTATATGGGAAATTCAGGTACAGCATTATATAATGGAAAACCACATCCAACCTCCCAGATCTGAAATGGAGCAACCAATCGGAGAAAATGACGCTCTCACAGCTGTAGGCAGGATATCATTATTCAATGCATTAAGCGGATGGACAGAATACAACGATTGTGATGTATGGCGTTTCAAAAATGGCAAGATGCCGGAACTGAAAGCTTTTGTCATTAGGATTTAATGATCGATAGGTCCCGCGATAGACCGAACACTATTTATCACCTTTTATATATGAACAAGAAATGGGCTTATTTTACCGGTACATTCACGGCACTGGTCTCTCTGATCTATATTTCAGGATACGGTTATATTTTCAAAGCGATCCTTACCAACTTTAAGAGGGGATCTTTAACTCCCTCAAATGATGATGGTGAAAAGTTCCCTGCTCACCCTGTCACAAATCAGCATGCCCAAGGCTTTGCAAAGGATGGTGGCTGCAATCCCACTGAGCTTTCAGCATATCTGCTGAAGGATCTGAAAAGAACAGGAACATCTTCATTGGTGATGATCCGGAATAACAAGATTGTTGTTGAACGATACTGGAAAGATCATCAGGCATTCATTCCTCAAAATTCTTTTTCAATGGCCAAGGGCATTCTTGCAATGCTTGTAGGTTGTGCAATTGATGATGGATATATTACGTCTGAAGATCAACTTATATCTGAATTTCTCCCAGCCTATAAAGACAGTACCTATGGGAAATATCTGACATTTAAACACCTGTTGACCATGCAGGCTGGTATGGACTGGGATGAGGAGTACCACCACCCTTTTGCGCCTAACGCAAAACAGTATTTTGTTGACGATCTTTCAGAGCAGACCTTAAGTGTGGAAGTTAAAGAGATGCCAGGGAAAAAATATGAGTATCAAAGTGTTTCTACGCAGCTGTTGGGGCTGACATTGAAAGCAGCCATAGGAAAAGATCTGGCAGATTACCTCTCCGAGAGGATATGGAAGCCTCTAGGTATGGAATTTCCTGCAAAGTGGAGTACAGATGAGAAAGGTCTTGAAAAAGCATTTTGTTGCATCCATGCTTCTCCAGTGGATTTTGCAAAGATAGGTCAATTGATACTGCAGGACGGAAATTGGAATGGCAGACAGATCATCAGTAAAAGTTATATTCAAAGGATGCTCACCCCCACAAACGAAAATGACGCTTTTTGTTATTCCGTCTGGGCAGATGATGACCACAACTTAAAACACCGTTTCTTTTATGGATTCCTGGGCCAATTCATTATCATGGTCCCAGAAAAGAATATGGTCATTGTGAAAACCGGTCTTTCCGATGATCTGAAAGTTGATGACAAACTAAGACCTTGCCAGGTGCGCCTATTGATCGATGAACTGAAGGACCTGACCTAGTTTTCCGGCATGACAGAGAACATCATGGATATCATAAGCAGCAGGAACCAGAAGATAGTTCTAAAAATGACCATTGTACAAAATCACCACTGTGAAGAAAGGGATCTGGATAATAATGGTGCGTGCTGAATTCAGTAATAATTCGATGTCTGTTGATTACGTAAATAGATCTCTTGTGAAAGAATATCATTAAAATAGTGGTTTGCCTTTGAAATAATAAAAGGATCGGCCAATTTTTTTCAAAGAAAAGGACCGTTCTTAGCGGTCCTTTTCTTCTGGTAATTCGAAATTATTATTCTGGTCTATGATGGATTATTCCTTTCCATTTCCAAATCCCAGACCCTATGATCTGCTACAGCGTTTATAAAAGCTTCATCAGAACCTTTACTGCCGGAAATGATGATGGCCGGATCTTCGTGCGTTTTTTTGCTTACCTCACTCGCCTTATATATTTCATTTGTGTCCGTTCCAAAATAAATGGCCTTGCAATGCTTATAGGCTTCATTTACAAAAAGGATCGTTCCTGGTCTATTATCTTCATTCAATAGATTTTCAGAAGATCTTTTTCCGCTGCAAAGATATAACGCATCGAAACAGACGCTTGCCGTGCTCGTCAATGAATGCTTAGGGGTAAAACTACTGCCATCATCCCCTGTGACAGGTGATAGACTTCCAGCGATGATCTGGACCATGGCACCCTTGGATTCCAACTTTGACCTTAAGGAATTGACATCCGCAGCAATGACACCATCTTCCATGATGAAACCGATCACCCTGCTTTTTATTGAGTCTTTGACCGTATTTTTCATACTTAACGCATCGGAGCTCTTTGTCGACGGTTCCCTCTCAACGCTTTGAAGCGTTTTTGGATCTGCATCTGCCGGAATACTGCCGTTAGGCTGTTCTAGTTCCGTAACTTCAACACCTACTTTTTTGGCTACCAAAGCTGCTAGATCTTTATCAATAAAGGCCAATTGACCGACCACCCTCTCACGGATCGCAGGAATGGTCACTTTTGACAATTCAAATATCAGGGCGTTTTGAAGGTGCTTTTTTTCCGGAGCAGACTGGCTATTGTAAAATAATTTTGCCTGAGAGTAATGGTCTACAAAACTCTGACTTCTTGCGCGAACTTTATGACCGTCCACCCTTTCTTCCTGTGATGCGAATCCGCCGTCTTTCCACATCGCCTGAAATGGACAGCCACCTCCTATCGAATTTGGTTCATAGCTTACCTTACCTTTGGAGATCTGCTGACGCATATGGCCATCGCGTTGATTGTTGTGAACGGTATTGATCGATCTGTTGATCGGAATTTCGTGGAAATTGGGAGAACCCAATCTAGATAACTGTGTATCGGTATAAGAGAACAACCTGCCTTGAAGTAAAGGGTCGTTGCTGAAATCGATTCCCGGCACCAGATGTCCTGGATGGAAAGCGATCTGTTCGGTCTCTGCAAAGAAATTATCTGGATTTCTATTCAACGTCAGTGTTCCCACCAGCTCGACCGGTACCTCCTCTTCCGGGACCAGTTTGGTCGGGTCCAGAAGATCAAAATCAAATCTGTGCTCATCTTCTTCTGGAATGATCTGCACACCAAAGTCCCATTCCGGAAAAGAACCGTTCTCGATGGCATCCCAAAGGTCCCTTCTATGGAAATCCGGATCTTTTCCAGAGATCTTGGTTGCTTCATCCCAAGCTACTGAGTGCACACCTAATTTTGGTTTGAAATGGAATTTTACAAAGTGCATCTTGCCTGCTTCGTTGATGAATTTAAAGGTATGGACCCCAAAACCTTCCATCATCCTGTAGCTTCTCGGGATCGCCCTGTCACTCATCGCCCACATGATCATATGCATACTTTCCGGCATCAACGAAATAAAGTCCCAAAATGTATCGTGAGCTGATGCGGCCTGTGGTATGGCATTATCTGGTTCAGGTTTTACGGCATGGACCAGATCGGGAAATTTCATTGCATCCTGAATGAAAAAGACAGGAATATTATTTCCGACAAGATCATAATTTCCTTCTTCCGTATAAAATTTAATGGCAAAACCCCTGACGTCTCTCGCAAGGTCCGTACTTCCTGCACTTCCCGCAACGGTAGAAAAACGGACAAATACCGGCGTCTCTTTCCCTTCTTCTGACAAGAATTTAGCTTTCGTGTACTTTGCAAGACTTCTATTGAGTTTAAAAGTTCCGTGTGCTCCCGATCCTCGTGCATGAACTATCCTTTCAGGGATCCGTTCGTGGTCAAAATGGGTAATTTTTTCTCTGAGTATAAAATCTTCCAACAGACTTGGTCCTCTTTCCCCAGATTTTAAGGAGTCCTGGTTGTTGTTGATCTTTAGACCTTGATTGGTGGTGAGCGCCTGATCGGAATTATCTGTCGTATGATCCTCGAGCTGATGTGATTTTTCATTTGAAAGATCCTTTTTTTTCATAATGGTGATATTTTGGTGTTTACTAAATTTCATCATACTTTAACAAATACTGTACCTGCGATACACCACAGATACTATCAACATTGGGTATAAATAATCAAACGGATTGAATGATATCAAGATGCCATTATAGATGGGATCAATACCAGCTGTACTGCCATACGAATGAATTCCGCTGTCATTTGAAGAAAGGATATCTTTTCATGTAGCTCTGATTTTAGATGTTTTGTGCTGATGCTAGGAGCGCCACCTATGACAATGTCATTCAGAGGGACCTGATCTTTTCGCCGTCGAAATAAGAAAAGTAAGATACCATGATCTATCAATGGACCGATGATGATCTATCCACTAAACTTTTCAATATGTCCTCTCTATTTTAGACCCTTAATATCTGTATAAGTCCTGCACGATTATCTGCCCAAAAAATAATATTTATGTTAAAATCTTAACAAACTTATCAAGATATCAATATTATCATTAATTTTACCCAGCACAAAATCAGATGATTGGATAATTTTTCCCACTCAATTTTTAAGGTCAGATATATACTGAATTACTTCGTGGGTTCCAGTGTTTCGCTGTATTCTATTGCATCACTTCTATTCGTTTTTCACTCCAGCCTATTATCAGCACAAAAAATTTCCGACGGCAAAAGACAGGGTCCTGACGTTATCTCGGTTATCGGAGGTGCACAGATCTATTCCACAGATGAAAGTTTCAATGCCTATATCGTCAATAACAGCACCAAGGTAGATGGTTCTATAACGATCGTTGGAGAAAAACATGGTAGCCGGAAACTAATTGTAAAAAGTGAAGGAGGAATTAAAGATGGTAGAAGGAACTTTGCGTCCCATATCAAAGAGAACCAGAGGAAAAAGGATGCTTCAGATCTGAAAAAGGTCAAAGCCCAACTTAAAAAATATGAAGAACAAAAGGCCCATCTCCTAGTAAAGGTCGTAGAGGCCCCTGGCTCCTCTGATCGTTATTTTCGATCAAAATATTCTTCTCGGTCAACTGCAGTTCCCAATTTTAATAAGAATGATGTTTCTAAATCCTGTATCGTTCAAGACAGTTATATTTTAAAACGCGCGCTTCACGACTTACATTATCAAAAATATCTATTTTACAACAATAGATCTCTAGCTCTTTCTTTTACGTTGGTCTTTTCTGTGAGACCTCCCCCTGTTTTAGCTTAATTTATCGAATTTTTATTAAATCTTCATCTCACTTTTTTTAATGAGATGTGCTAAAACATTACCATATGAATTATAAATTTACTTTTGATCAGCTAAGGAAGCTGTCCATTGCCACTACGCTTATTTTGGGGGCTTTGGTCTCGGGGCAAAACAATGGTCCCGCATTGGAAATGGCAACAGGAGCAGGGAATCCAACTGGAAATGGTCCAGTACTTACCACTGTGATCAATTTTCAGAATAATACAGATAATCCTGGAGGGACTACTTTTACCACACATAATCCACTTCTGTCTGCAACTTACACGATATCGAATCCACGTTTGACAAGTTCTGTCAACAGCTCTCCCCTAAATATCGGACATAATGGTGCCGCGGCACCCATCTTCGATCTGATGAACAGTCAGGGAGTGCCTGCCAATGGCAACTTCACTTCAGCATCTTCTGCAAATGGCACAGGTGTGATGATCGCTAACAACAGAGCAGTTAGAATGTATGTAATGACCTATCCATTGAGGGTCGCGGCAAGATCTACAAGTGGTATCCACGCATTGGCCGACCTGACCATAACATTCAATAGACCAGTGAATAATCCAGTGATCCACCTTGGCGGACTTGGAGGCACTGCAAATTCAGGTCTGGGATTCTCCGGACATTTTAATATTACCGCATCAAATGTCGCTTTGGCAAACTTGTCATTAACACGGCTTTCAGGGATCGATGCGACTGGTTTTCAAACCTCAGGACTTACCATTTCCAATGGTGCAGCTGTCATGACGGGTTCAGGTACGGGTTCCGGAAGTGGCTCGGTTAGGATCAACGGAACCGGGATCACAACTTTGACCTTCACTGTCTCTATCAAAGGCGACGGTACCCAGACCGCAACTACAGCTTGGGCTGACAGTAATACCGATACAACGACAGGTGAAGCTTTCACCATGGGATTCTCTGCTGCAGAGAGCGATATCCAATTGACGAAGACCATGGCGAATACAGCCGTTGCGGTAGGTGGTACTACGAGTTTTACAGTAACTGCCAGAAACAATGGACCTTCAAATAACGCAAATATCAATATCACTGATGTGTTACCGTCTGGATATAACTATAATGGAGCGGCAACAGTAAGTAGTGGTGTATTTAACCAGGCCACTGGTGTCTGGAATATTTCATTATTAAACAATGCCGCCTCTGCAACGCTCACAATACCAGTAACTGTAATGGCTTCAGGCAATTATACCAACACGGCGACATTGACAAGTTCTACCGTTGTAGATTCCAGATCTTTTAACAATTCAGCTACAGCTGCCAGGCTTTTGGATTCTGACGGAGATGGCATATTTGACGATAATGATCTGGATGATGATAATGACGGGATTCCCGATACACTGGAAAAAGGGATATGCGGAACACCTGGAACAGTTACCAATATGACCGGCTACAAAGCGGGTGTTTATGATGGTGTACCCAATGTGGATGCTTGGGCGGAGATGAATGCCAGTACAACATTTCCAACGGCTAGCTTCAATCAGATAGCAACGTTTGACTACAATGAATTCGCAGCTACACAGAATGCATTTAATTTGAATTTTACAGCTAGTGGAAACGTATCAGCTACGACCCCGAAAGTCTCCAATTACCAGGGAATAGCTTTGTCACCAACTCAGCATGAATATGCAATTGTTTTTTCAAAAATAATAAATGCTGATGAGGTCGGCACCTATCAATATACTTTGACAAATGCCGACAACCATGTATTCGTATATAAAAATGGGTTGAAGGTGGCCTCTCGTCAAAATGTCTACTCGTCAGTGATACCAGCTGCGAATTTTGTAACTATTTCAGTCGTTCTGGGAGATAGGATAGATGTGGTCCTGGTAGAGGAAGACGTTAATAATACATACATTACGATGTCTGCAACAAAGACCGCCGGTCAGTGTATTCGTAATACAGATGGTGATGGTATTCCGGACCATCTGGACCTAGATTCAGACGGTGATAGTTGCTTCGATGCAATCGAGGGAGACGAAAATGTAATTCCTTCGCAATTAAATGCAAATGGAAGTATCAACACTGTTACGACAGGAGGTCTTAATGCACAAGGTATCCCAAATCTTGTGAATACAGGCGGAATAGCGGATACAGGCAGTGATGCAGGCCAAGGGACAGGAGATTCCCATAGTAGTTCCGCCAATACACAATGTATTGATAGTGACGGTGATGGCATTCCGAACAATTTGGACCTGGATGATGACAACGATGGGATCCTTGATACTGTGGAAGATGCCTGTGCAACAGAGGGATCGCCTGTTTATAGTAATGATTTTGGAACAGGAGCTGCAGCCACTATAGATGACCCGTTTGTAATTGGGCACACACGTGTTACTGGAGATCCTGGTGACGGTTTTTATATCGTTACAACTTCGGGCGCACGCACTGCAACATACACCAGAACAAATCTCATAGGGGAACTAGACGCCGGTAATCCTAACATAACTGCTGGAAGTACCAATGGAAGATACTTAATGATCAATATCAATTCACCAGTAACAGTTAATCAAGCTATATATAGAACTGGTAGTTTACCTGTTACCATTGGAACCAGGTACCGTTTCCGGTTAGATCTGGCTGGTCTTGCTGATGGTGCGGTAGATATCCCGGATCTTCAGATCTCTCTAAAAGACACAAGTGGTAATATCCTGGCAACGGCCAATTCAGGAGCATTGGGCATGGCGAATGACGATGTGTGGAGGCGACTATCTTTAAATTTTGTAGCTACTACGACCAGCGTTGTTCTGGAGATTGTCAATTTACAGGGTAATGCTAACGGAGGAAACGATACAGGAATTGATAATATCGTTTTGGCACCACTCACTTTATGTGATGCAGACAATGATGGGATTCCAAATTCTCAGGATCTAGATTCAGACGGCGATGGCTGTTTTGATGCCATTGAAGGAAGTGAAAACGTACTTCCTGGACAATTGAATCCTAATGGAAGTATAAATACAACCAGCACAGGCGGTTTTGGCACTGCATTCGGCATCAATGCAGGTGTGCCTAATGCTGTTAATTCTGGAGGTGCGGCAGATATTGGTAGCAATGTAGGACAGGGCATTGGTGATTCTCAGAACAGCGCTGTAAATATACAATGTCTTGATACAGATGGAGATGGTTACACGGATAATATTGATCTCGATGATGACAATGATGGTGTCTTGGACTGTATCGAAAAAGGACTTTCAGGAGGAACTGTCAGCACTGTATTTCAGCTTAATGGCAATGCAACGCAATTAGCAGCTAACGAAGCAAGACTTACATCGGACGCAGCAACTCAGGCAGGACAGATGTGGAGCCGTGGAAAAGTGGATTTCGGTAAAAGTTTTACTCTTTCCTATAGAGCCAATCTTGGTTCGAAAGATGCTGCAGGCGCTGACGGTATAGCAGCAGTATTCCACAATTCACCAGCAGGGCTTAATGCCACCGGTTCTACAGGATCGGGGATAGGCGCACAGGGTATTGCCAATGGTCTTGTCTTGGAGATCGACACCTATTTCAATGAAGGCACATTCGGGGATATTGTAAATGACCATGGTCAGATATGGGTGGCTAGTAATCAAACGGCTACAGGATTTTTAACCACGGCAACAGATCTGGGTAATCTGGAAGATGGTGCTTATCATAATGTTGTTATCACGTGGAATTCTACCACGAAAAATCTATCATATACTGTAGACGGAATCAATGCAGGATCGTACACATTCCCTGCGGCAAATCCAATTACAAGTTACTTTGGTGGTGCTAGCAAGGTCTTCTTTGGCTACACTGCCTCTACAGGTGGCTCCTTTAATGAACAAAAAGTCAGTTTTGTAAACCTTTGTTCGGATCTTCCTGTAGAATTAGACACAGACGATGATGGGATCCCTGATCATTTAGACCTTGATTCAGACAATGATGGCTGTTTCGACTCTCTAGAAGGTGATGAAAATGTAACGGTGAACCAGCTTAACACAAATGGTAGCATCAATACAACCACCACAGGCGGACTTGGATCAACTTTCAATGTCAATTCCGGGGTCCCGAATCTCGTCAATTCAGGAGGTACCGCAGATATTGGTGCAGATATCGGACAGGGAATAGGTGATTCTCAGAATGCATTGTCAAGGGCGTGCTCGTGTTACAGAAAACCTATACTCAATGCTGGCACTAATGTGCCTGTTCAGCACGGTATTACCGCTTTAAGTAGAGCTGGGGGCAATGCAGTAGAATGGCCAACTGTGAGACAAAGCGCCTGGACCGTTCTCGAGGCTAATACCAAAGGTTTTGTTGTAAACAAAGTAGCCTTTGAAAATGCAGATAATGATGCCTCTACCCCAACAACACCGATCGGTATTCCTATGACAAATTATGTAGAGGGGATGATGGTGTACGATACGACCGCCAACTGTCTTAAGATCTACAATGGTACATTCTGGAATTGTTATAGTACTCAGTCTTGTCAATAATCAAGTTTAAAATCAATAGAAAAACAATGAAAAATATTATAAATTTCGCTCTCGTCTTTTTTGGCAGTTTTGCGATAGCACAAGTAGCTATTGGAAAAGCTTCTATTTCTGTCATTCCGTCTACGACGACGCCCAATCCGTCAATTTCTTTGGAATTTGGTAATTATACAGCTCCTCAGGGGAAAGGGATCGTTTTACCTTGGGTCGTCTCTGCAACAGGTACTATAGATTCCGTGACAGGCACTTTGATCTACGATGTGAATGATAAGATCGTCAAATACAAAAACAGCGCAACGACGTGGTTCAACCTATCAAAGAATGAAACGACCTTGGTAGATGGTACGATGAATTATGACACGACCGGAGCTGTGAATACCACTCTTCAGAATTCACTGACAGATGCTGCAACGGCAAAGACGAGTATCGGGACACCGACCGATGTTCCCGGCATACTGGTCTTGGAAGATGGAAACAAGGCGATGGTGTTACCCAAAATGCCGAGTCCCCATCTTAATATCATCAATCCGGAACCTGGAACAATGGCGTACGATACGCTGACCAAACAGCTGGCCATCTACAATGGCAAAGTATGGTCCTTCTGGAAACCTTAAAGAATATTGTAGATCAAATATACGAAGCCACCTCAGAGATGAAGTGGCTTCGTTATTTCTTAAAGATCGAACTTGCTGACCAGCTACTTTACCGATAGCCAACGAAGAGATTCAATTAGAGATCTTATAGATGTAGAGGTTGACCTTTGCACTGCTCAGTAATGCGACATCAACCGGTAACAAACCAGAAACATTGACCGCAAAAGTCAGCGTATCCCCAGCATTTAGCTGTACCAAAGATGTAAGTTTTGTGGAGGTTATAGGTACGGAAGCAAGTGTGATACCTAGCAGTGAGACTCGTACGCCGTCAAAGATTTTCTCGTCCCACAATACATTTCCATTTTTGATCAGACCCAATCTCTTCCCACCTAGAACTTCTAGATTGACACCGGCGTTGAACTGAAATTCATAATTGACGGCATAGGTCCCACTTTGTGCTGCTGTATATACCCCTGCATTGAACAATTGGGCATTGCCAAGCTTTGTATCAAGTGCACCCGTAAGATTGATCTTGGACCATGAATTTCCGAGGCCTAGATCGAGAAGTGACCATGAACCGGTCTTTGAGGCATAATAGGCATTGGCATTGGCGATAATTAGGATGTCAGAACTGATCTCCTTTATTTCGAAATCACCAGTGGAAGCATTCTTATCCCTTAAGAGAATGGTGCGGTCGCTATTCACAGAAGTGACAGATGGAATGTTTCTGACCTTTAGATTCCCATTGATATCCAAAGTAGCTTTTGGGTCTGATGTGTTGATACCGACTTGAGCCGTGCAGATATGTGCCACAAAGAAAAAAATAAAAGACATAAGATACTTTTTCATAATCGTGTTATTTATCATTACTATTAAAATTCAGGTTACCTTGATATTTTATCACGATCAAAGGAGATCGACATCCATCGATTTCTCAATTATTTTTGTGAGGCTTCCATTTCAAAATTAGCAACACGGATTTTTAAAAAAAAATATTCAATGTATCAATTTTCGAATTAGTACAGATAATCGGTTGTCCATAACCATCAGGAAACAAATGATTTATATTCCAATATCATTCATAATTAATTATAATTATTAAAATGAAAATGTTATTTCGTTTAGCACGATTTTAGCTGTTTTGATACAAAACCTAACAGCCATAAAATCAACTTTAAATGGGAAAGTTCTATTTTTTAATAGGAATCTTATTTTTCGAGTTGCCGAGAGCTCAAAGTAAGGACCATTCCGACAATCAAATTTTCAGCAAAGATTTTCAGCACTCTCAAAAGAATGCCGATCGCACTCTTGAGATCGCTAAAGGGAAGATACGGACCGCAAAGAAGAAAAAGAAGTATGCACATATGGCGAATGGGTATCAGGATGCCGTCTTCTCTTCTCATTCCAAAGAGGTCAAACTAAAATATGCCGACAGTGCGGTCGTTGCGGCCTTGTTATCAAAGAATGACCATGTGATCGCCAATGCCTTTCTCCTCAGAGGTAAAGTTTACCATTATAGTTTTCGACAATATAAAGATGCATTGGATGATTATATAATGGCGTTCGACATTACCAGATATTCAGCGGATGCTTATTTACAAAATGACCTCTCTTACCATATCAGCATCTTAAAGTGTAATTTGGGCTATTTTGAATCAGCTTATAGAGACCTTCAAAAGACCACCGCTTTTTTTAAGAGAAACCAACAGACGAAACGCCACCAGAAGGTACACCTGCAAAACGTCAAGGCCTACTATAATAGCCTCCATCAAATGATCGTCTGCCTTAGACATCTTCGTGATCTCAAGCCGATCGACTCTCTGATCGGTGTTGGCCTAGATCAAACGCAGAACAGACTGGAATTGCAACTGGAATATGGTCTTTTTTTAAAGGAGCAAGGTATTGAGCAGTTTCGCAAAAAAAATATGGATAGCGCAATACGGTCTTTAAAAAGGTCATTGGAATACCTGAGCGTTGATGACGATCTTACCTGGGAACCGGTAAACTACTTCCATATTGGTCAGATCTACCTGGCATCAGGCGAACAGCACAGAGCCATAGGTTACTTTCAAAAAATAGACTCAGTATTTCAAAAACATCATCAGATACTCCCAGGTGTTCGAGAAAGCTATGAGTTACTTATCAATTATTATAAAGCACAAAATGATGTTAAAAAAGAACTTTACTATACCAGACAACTTCTAAAAGTTGACAGGGTACTTTCCCAAGATGTAAATTACTTGTCATCGACCATACATAGACGATACGATACCGCTAGATCGGTACTGGAAAAAGAAACATCGGAGAGACCAGCGGAGATCGCTTTGGTCGTTTGCCTTATTCTAGCGTCAGCATCTATTATCGTTATTGTGATACGAAAAATGAGAAATGAAAAAAAGGCGAAGAACGATCACTGGATACTGGAAAACAAAATTCTTGACAACGCCGTTATCGCTGCTGAAAAAATCGACCAGCAGCTTTCTGAGGGTGAGGGGTCCATATTAAATGAGGAGACCTCAGATAACATTTTGGCAAAATTGAAGATCTTCGAGGAAGCAACAGGTTTTACAGAACAAGGGCTGACCCTGCATAAGTTAGCGAGTAGATTGGAAACCAATTCCAACTACTTGTCACATGTCATCAACCAGTACAAGGGGATGAATTTTTGCAGGTACATCGGTGAGCTGAGGATCAAATACATTACAGAAAAATTAGAGAATGACAAAACGTATCTCAGTTACAAAATTGAATACCTGGGACATGAATGCGGAATTTCTTCAAGGACCAATTTTTCCAACCTCTTTCGGGAGATCAACGGGATAAGGCCAAAGGATTTTATAAAAAATAGATTGAGAAAGATCAGAGACGATGAGGAGGCCTTGAAAATAAATAAATAAATAAATAAATAAATAAATAAATAAGGTCTCATCATGCTCGATCTACCAATACCAGAGAAACATCAACTATTTAAAAATTACGCGGCACTCATTTCCAGTAACTCCAATTTACACCATCATATAACGCCAAGGTATCCGATTCCCTATCATAGACCATTGTTCCTGCTACGGCACCTTTCATATTTAGGTTCGGGCTTGAGACCCCTGGCAGGACAAGGGCCCTCAAGGAAGATTCTAGGATCAAAACCCCATCCTTGTTAGTGCTGCTATTACCAATGATCGCTCCTTTGGCTGATGCAACATCATGTCCTGAGTTAATGAAATTATGGTTGATGCCCGAGGTCTCATTTTTTGTAAGGTCTGTCCATCCGCCATTTCCAGAGTTCGCACGCCCTTCCCAGACCTGTACCGACCGATCTTTTGCACTGTAGATAAAGGTTCCCCCGATCGAGCTTTTCGAGGACAAGACCTGCGGTAAGATGATCCCCTTATTTTCATCTCCGAACTCTAAAAGAACACTTGCATTGGTCACACTCTTCTTACCGATGGCTACTTGAGCACTGGTCAAGGTACAGACCCCAAAGCTGAACACTGTCAGAAATATTTTCATATTATTTTTTAAATAAAACTCATAAATGGTCGGTTGAGATACTAATCTTCATTACATCCACGGTCTATACAATTCCATCCTATTCTCTTAGGATCGATCTTGGGTGCTTTTCCCCTATAGATCTGAACGCACTTCAGATCTGTATTATAGACCATCATTCCAGGTATTGCATTGAGTGCGTTTCTCTGGTCCGTCGTAACATGGGTAATGACAAAGCCTTTAGTTTCGCTATCCAGTACTATATGACCATTCGGAACGGTGTAAGGCCATTTTACATTTTTTTCATTTACATTGTCAATACTTTGTTTGGTCGTAATTCCCAGTTTGGAATAACTGTCAGGTGTGCCTGAAGCTCCTGGTTTTAGACACACCGGAACAGACACGCCGAAATTGACATTTTTTATACTTGGACTTGCAGCATTAAATCTGACCGGTACCCTGAGTTCCGGCGCACCATTTTTGACACCGCTGCCAGCGAGATTACCTGTTCCGTAATCTTCTCCGACCATATTCCAACCTTCTGGGAGTATGGACATGCTATATGGATATGTCGAAGTGACGTTCCGTGTATCAATGATGACCTGATAGTGGTTATCATCTGCATCAAGCATAGTTGAAGGAATATTGTAAGTTCCGTTTGGGTCGACGTTTGTTTTTGCAAGTATCTCTCCGGTAGTGACCCTTACCAGATACACAAACAGAGGAATACCTTTGATAGAGCCGATACCGGTTCCATTGATAACGGCGCTACCATCTCTATCTACGAAAAGTTCTCCACTGACCTGACCTGGGACGGCACGATCGGCTAAGGAGAATTTAACTCTAACGGGATCCAAGACCTTTGGTCTTGCAATAATACCCAGCTCTTGATCTTTATAAGATGTCACTTTCAGGTCACCATAGTGGATAAGGCGTTGACATTTTTTGTCAGTTGCTGATAATACATTTTCACTTGTATTTATCTTTGAATCGATCTGCCCTGAATATACAATGAGTGTATTGACAGACGGAAGATCTGTTATCTCACTTTTAAAGAAATCCTGTTTATCAGCGGCAGTATTAGCAAGAAAATGATAATTGCCTGGAACTTTTGCAAGAGAAAGACCCGATTTTAAAAGTAAACAATAAATAGATATCTTTAGCATTTTCATTCGATAATAATATATATTGACAAATTAATTTGATAAAATTTCGGTTATTCTTTCAAAATGATAAATTTAATGATTTTAGATAAATGATAATACATATTTTTTGTTTTGATCTTATTTTACCTGAAGATATCGAAGCCCTGATTCAACGATCCGATCCACTGAAGCCACTGCCAAGGAAATAACAGTTCTAATTGCATTTCATATCTCTATCTATAAGCTAATTCTCCAGAAGTTAACGTTATACCATATGATGGTTGACCAAATTTCAATCAAGCGAAATTGTTTTGTTTCAAGCGTATTGAAATATCTTGCATGCAGATCTTAATTGAATGTTTAAATTGGATACTACTGCAGTATTTTCACAAGAACCGAGACCTCACAATGAATGTGACAGACCTTCGGAAAACAAAAGTACGCTTTCCAGATTCTGACGCCCCTCTATTATTAACTCCCCAAAAAAAATATGCTTATCCTTGATGGATAAGCATATTCAATATCATTTATCGATCATGTATCGTAGTGGTCGATCCTTAGGAAACATCTCTAAAAGACCTTTCTTGCCAACAGGATATTTAGCAGAAATGAGGCGGTCCAGTTTGCAGAGTTATTTACATTGGTCCCTATCTGATCGACCCTTGCAACGGAAACTGTGATTCGGGTCTTTCCATTGACATTTGCTATACCGACAAATGAGGCGATAAATACATCCGGAAAACTTGAGCTATTTCCCGTAGTAAGCGTTGGATAAAGATTGGTTATATTGAATGCTGGACCTTGATATTCGTAGACCAGTAGCATCCTCGCCGCATTTGAGTAGTCAGCCGTCTGGGCCGTAACTGTCGATGCCTTGGAAACGATCCACCACACATCTGTCCCTGTGCCAGAATCGTAATTTGTATTTGAGTGGTTTATCCAGTCTGCAACCGTACCGTTATGTGGAGGAATTCTTACCTGTGTTCCATAGATCTCCACATTATTGGGCTTTGGAAGTACCGTAAAGGACAGGTCCCATGTGCCAGCTGTTGTATTCCTGTTATTGACCACTTCTGCATAAGCGCCTGGTGGGATGACAAATGTGCTTACAGGTGTATTGTCAATTCGAAGTGTGTTGCTATTCGAAGCTTGCAGTATAACATTGAAATTTGAAATGTTCTTTATCTTATACAACCTGCCGGAATAGTTTGTAGCCGCTGTACCGATGGGTGGTAAAGTAAAGGTCGAAGCTGCTGTTCCGTTATATGTAACGTAATGGTCCAACGCATCCAGAGTGTAAGCTGTGGAAGTTAGTTCTTTGTAATTGGCACCAAATGAACCATTGACGGTCAAAGTACTATTTGGCTGTGTTGTATTGATACCTACCTGTGCACTAAAAAATACCGAAGTGCTTAACCCTAGAAGTAGAAATAGTCTATTCATTTATAATTCTTTTTTTTTGATTTCGCAAAAATAAAAAAATATTGATAAAAATATCCTAAAATATTAACTTTATGGATGTTATATTTATGTTACATTATCATGAGCTTTGACGACGTGCGAGGTTCAATGTTCGCAGATCTGGAATATCACAGCTTTGACCTCATATCGATGTCCTTTTGATCATCAAATAAAACCTAGATATACTTCATGTAATTTACTTCCAACTAAAACATAAAAGGAACTGTAAAGGGATGCGCTATATATTACCAATTGAATTCCGATATCCTCCTAAAAATAATTTGATATTGTCATCGCTGTATCTGTAGAATAAAAATGATCATAGCACAGGCAGAATAACACACTTCGGGACCCTCTAAATATTGTTTATTTTGAATAACTGTATCGTTATTTTTTCGGCCGAAAAAAATTGACCACTACTCGACTGCCCATGATATCAAACTCGTCATCCGCATCATTAGATCCTGGAGTTTTTAGATCAGTACAATGCCGTTTCACCAATTGCTGTAAGACCATTTTTTTCAGAAATGAGATATTTTCTCCTTCACACTTCGAGCTCTTCGATTTTGGAAATACATCACTTGGATAAAAATATCGATCCTTATTTTCCTCACCTTTGACCTGTCGATCTGTAAATAAATGTGTATAAAGTGAAGATCCGGGACCTGGAGGATGGATCAAGACCATACAAATAAGATGTCGTCCAACAATGTGCGATCGATCGGAATTATCAGTATCTTTAAATTTCGAACGGACAACTAATCAAAAATGATAACAATAACACGGTTCACAATGCTCGCCCTGATCGGTATGATGACTCAACAGCATGTACAAGGCCAAAAGGCCACTACAGCAAAAGAACAACCTGTCTACACTTTGGAAAACTGTGTGAACGAATTCAACAAGGCCAAGGCAAAAGAAACGAGATCAGGATATCAATACTGGTTTGCCGATAAAGATCTTACACACGAGAATACCTTGAAGATGAGCATCGTGGCACCTGGAAGATCGACACACCCACCCCATCATCATCCTGAGGAAGAATTGTTTTATATCCTTGAAGGGAACGCCACTTTCTATCTAGACGGCGAGACCGTCGAAGTAGGACCTCATACGAGTTTGTATTGCCCACCAAATGCTGAACATGGCATCAGTAATGCCGGATCGGGGGACCTGAAATACCTGGTCATAAAAAAAGACCTTCGTTGATCGTCATTATAGAACAAAACGAGATCCAATGATAGCAGTAATAAGGGGAGATATCACAAAAGTACATGCGGACGCCATAGTGAATGCTGCAAATTCCTCTTTGCTTGGAGGAGGAGGCGTCGATGGTGCCATCCATAGAGCAGGCGGACCAGAGATCCTGGAGGATTGCAGGAAGATCATTGCACGACAAGGTGGATGCAAGACGGGCAAGGCTGTGATCACCACTGCGGGCAGATTGCCTGCAAAATATGTGATCCATACGGTTGGACCAGTGTGGAATGGAGGATCGACAAATGAGAGAGATAGGCTTAAGGACTGCTACCATAATTCCTTAGCTCTCGCCCTGGCAAACGATTGCAGGTCGATAGCATTCCCAAATATCAGCACAGGTATCTATGGGTACCCGAAAGAAGAGGCCGCCATCATCGCAGTGGGAACGGTCAAGGACTTTCTCAGTGACCATCCGGTACTGGAGGTCATATTCGTGAGTTTTGATGATGCAAGTGAGCAGCTGTTACGAGCAGCACTAAAGACCGATTGATGGCAGAACCTAGTACAGCAAATTTATCCACCGTCTATCCCGGTTCACAAGGAATGTCTTTCCATGACCGGTCCGCCAAGACACAGATCACCTTCTTATGTCTTGACAACAGACATCAAATGGATATCGGTAGTAATTATTTCGGATAAGACGGTCCACGTACTGAATGGGCAAGATCACTCGACAAGGTGAGACCAATGATGAAAACATTCCGCGATTTGAAACTTATTAAGTTTGGTCAAATATCACATGTATATGTTCATTATTTCTGGTATTGCCGCCACCGAGTGTAAACGTAGAGCACCATTGAGAAAAGACCCATCCAACAGGTGATCTGTAAGCTTGCATCTGTTGAGACAGGTTCGTCTGAATGACCAGTTCTATTCGTGAAACAGATGGAAAAGGTCCTTTGACAACCGCATAGAACTGAAGTGATGTATGACCGGCGTTTCTAAAAGAGCAAGATCTATCCGACAATGTAGTCTTTATTTCCAAAATGCATGATAAGGTCATGGCGTGCGACCTGAATAAAGGTCTGGGATATTAGACAGCGATCACCTTATTTGATCCGTGTCAAAGTCGCAGGAAGTATGAATGGTGATGAAATAACGAGGAAGAACAAGCTCCTGTAGATCGTCAAATATTCGATCTGCCATATGTGAACTTCACATTTTGATTTCAGGTGTCTGTTCAAGAAGGATCTTTATGAAATGCGGAACAATGTATTATCCTACAGGAATGTAATATCCCGCTTAATAACGTATCGTACTTAAGTGCAACCGATGATCATACTGTACACAACCTATTTCTCCTTTATGATCTCCTGCACCTTTGCAAGGAGTTGTTCGAGATCGAAAGGCTTGGGAATGAAGTGGTCCGGATGGCAGATGTGACCTATCTCTGCCAGCTTTGCATGTGCACTCATGATGATTACAGGAACATCGATGTTGTAGACGTCCCTTTTGATCTCAGAGCATAGGTCGATGCCTGAACCGTCAGGGAGCATGACATCGAATATGTAAAGGTCTGGATCCACATCCGTAACTCTCCGTTTAAATCCATCGACCGTTGAAAATACCTGAACTTCGTAATTTTCACCTGAAAGTACTATCTCAAGCACTTCCCTTATGTTGGGGTCATCTTCAACTACAATAATTTTCCGCATATTCAGGGATTGCAATAATGGAACCAAGAAATTGTAGACGTCCTTAAATATATTGGCCGCTTGAATGAAGACCAAACTAGAGATAAAGATCCATGGAGACCTATCATCCATTTTCAATGGTGATGTTCGGATTAGATGACACCCACAGCACATCCGTATGTGATGGCTATCAGATCAATTTTGAGACAAGTCCTTCCAATGCCTCGATATCGAAAGGTTTTGCGAGATATCCGTCTGCATGCGCCATTTGGGAAAGGGTTGCCACATCGTTCTTTGCCGTGATGAAGATGACCGGGATACCACTGTAAGAACTATGGGACCTTATCAAGGCTGTCGCACTGAGCCCCCCTATGGTGGGAATGTTTATATCCATCATGATCAGGTCAGGTTCAAAATGGTCTATCCTTTCGATGATACCATCAACAGTTTCAGCTGTTTCGACCTCATAGCCTATATCGGTGCATATGATGCACACAACCTCCAAAGTGGCTTTATCATCATCAAATATCAGAATTTTCTTTCTATTCATAAACTCAACTGTGGGCCGTCCATCAGGGTCTGAGATTTGTTCTGTCAATGGACATGGCAAAAATAGTTGTTAATAGAACACGTCGATATGATTTGAATCATATTGGTGACTGTGAATATATTTCAGCGATACCTGGCGTTCTACATAATGATACAGGCTATAAAATATTATATTTTAGTTGATTATCATAGAGACGATGATACAATGACCAAGCACCTCCAACTTAAATTATATATCCATGGTTATCAGTGATGGTCTAAAGAGATGGCCGTCCACACCTTTCACTATCCTTCGTCGTTGGTCGTCAAAAAATAGTGGCAAATAAATCTTAAAGCTGCCAGGCAACTGTAAAATGGATATATTTGTATCGTAGATGCGACAACTTCCAATCTTTTAAAGCATGCTGATATCCGAAGAACTACTCAAATCCTATGGCGCCACCATTGAACACTACAGACAGGGCGATATTATTTTCAATGAGCACGAGAAACCGAAATACTATTACCAGATACTATCAGGGCGAGTTAAGCTGAATCATTATAATGAGGAAGGTAACGAATTGATATTTGCCATTCTGGATGAAGGATTGAGTGTCTGCGAGATGCTTCTCTTCATCGACCAGACATTTCCTGTCAATGCTGTCGTTTTCGACCAGGTGAGCGTTCTCCGTCTACCGAAGGTAAAGTTCATAGAGATGCTGGATGACCATCCGAAAGTATCAAGGGATGTCAATAGATTTCTGGCAGAGAGGCTCTATCAAAAATATATGATGTTGGAGAATAATTCCTCCAAATATGCCAATGTCCGGATAAAAGGTGTCCTAGACTATCATAAAAGCTTCAGTCCGGAACAGACCCCTTTCTCCTTCAAAGTACCATTGACACGCAAACAGATCGCAGCGATGACAGGATTACGGATCGAGACGGTGATCAGGGGTATCAAAAAATTCGAGAAGGAGGGTGTTCTGCGGATAAGCAACGGTAAGATCCATTTCTGAGCTTGACATCAGTAGAATATCTTTCGTTTGATTATCTTGACAAGACCTTGTTTTTCCATGAGCTTCAGCGTTCTTATGGTCGTTTCAACACGCATTCCCGTGATGCTTGCCATCTGCTGTCTGGTGATAGGCACCTGAAATGAAAAGTTGGCAGCTTGACCAGGCGTCTTTAGAAAGTCCATGAGCAGCGTTAACTTGGACGCCGGATCTTTGATGGACATCATCTGTCTCATCAGGACGGCCACAAATAAAGAGTCTGACAGTTTTCTGATCATAGCCATCTTCAGTTCGGGATGACCGTCCAAGAGTTTGTAGAATTTCATGCTTGATACCCTAAGGATCTCACATGGCATTATCGCAATTGCATTGCAGGGAGATCTCCTGTCTGTGAATAGAAGGAATTCACCGACACTCTGTCCTTTGACCGCAATATTATGAATGGATTCCTTTCCTTCCTCGTCAAAGTTACTAAGCTTTACACTACCTTCGATGATCAGATAATAATAGTTCGGGGTGGATCCTTCGCAGAAGATGGTATCTCCTGTATCATATCGCTTGACCCTACCTATGTTGGCATTAATTAAAAACTCTTCTATTGTCATAAAAACTAAAATACAGACTATGACAGTTTATCTATAATGCCCCATACATCTATTCAAGTTGTAGATCGGTTCATGGTCAAGTTCTGCACCTCAAAAATATCCAGAACTTTAATATGGAATTATGATTGAGGTCATATCATACTTTAGAAATTTTGATATTCAATGGTCCCCTTGTTATTTGAATGATTCAGAGCTTTCATCCCCCCCTGCTTCCAGCACGATCGTCAAAGAATGGAGTTGCACATCTTGCTATATCCATACCCACTGTTTCGATGGAATTTCATATCCTGTCATATCATATTCCAAATTACATTAGGAGGATCTTCCTTAAATATCGAACATACCGAGGAGAGAAGGTCGATGGTCTTTGCACCAGCTTCGATATTGGACATTGTGAAAGTTCCATTATCGGAATTAGATATATGGTCAAGTGAGAACTACGATATATATTGAATTGTGATCTCTTGGAAAAGCTTAGTATGGTATTTGATGGTCATATCCGATCTAACCAAATACATTGACGATATGCAATTCATAGATTTTAACAAGGAACACTTTTCCAAAAAGGAGGGCACAGAAGAATATTTCATTGAGATCCTGAAAGAGGACATAGGATTCGGAGATATAGAGGTCCAGGAGAAACAGGATGAAAGTTTTTCCAAAGCAGAATACCAGTTGGTAAATGATGCTGACAGAGTGACCATAATAATGAAGGGGCCTAGCGACATCCGGGTGAACTTTTAGAAATAAAAGACCCAAATAGAGGTCTCAACAAGTCACATCACTCAACTATCTCACTATCCGGTGAGATAGTTTTTTTTGACCTATGATGATCTATCTATGGCAGGGCATAGTAAATTATTTGATATTTAAATATCTATATGACAAATGTTTTCAGTTAGTCATAGAATTTCTTTTATGAAAGACCATAGAGTATTGATACCACGCATATATCCGACCGGTTCCCCTGTGACATTATCCTGATATATCCACATACAGGTCAATTGTCATGAGAGGTCCTACCCTCACTCTTACAAGTATTAACGTCCTAACATGATCCTTGCTGGATTTCACCGTGTTCGAGGTTATCCTGATGAAAGACGTTCCATCATTTTCATCTAATTCCTACAACATTGACCTGGATATCACTTCACTTGAGGACCGTTGTCATTGCTTACAAACATCTCATTAGAACGGTCGGCGATTATTTTAAGGAAGCGGTCATAATGTTTGAGCACGTCGCTGATCAGTTCATTCTTAGTGAAGTATTGGACATCGTATCCTTCTCGGGAATCCCCGAAATAGGTCTTAGGAAAGTAGGTGACATTACTTTCCAGATCAGGTAGATTCTTGTCATCGACCATATATTCCGAAACGATCCTCTTCTCACACTTCACGCCATAGATGAAATCATTGACAATGTCATGGCGTATTTCAAGATAGACCCTTTTCGAATCCTCGATATAATGGACCTCAGCAATTATCCCATTGGCTTCTAACTCATCCCTCAGATCATTGAAAGCAGCCAATGCCTCCTCGTCGATGAACTTTTTTACCGATTCCTCTGTCTTGAACGAGACAATGGTCTTAAGACGCTGTCTCCAAAATTCACCTGACCATGGAACGGTCGAGACAGAAAGTCCTTTTTCATAATAAGCATGGTCGATGACGAGTGCCTTCATGAGGGATACCACAAACAGCACCATAATGATGGCAAAAGGCAAGGCTGTAATGAGCGTCATCGTCTGTAAGGCCTGTAATCCTCCGGCATTCAGCAACATCAACGCCAGTGCCGCAAGGAGAATTCCCCAAAAGAGCATCTGGACCTTTGGTGAACGTGATGAATTCTTGGTAGAGATACTATCCATGACCAGTATCCCGGAATCTGCCGACGTGACGAAGAAGATCATAATGATACAGACCACTGCAACGCTAAGGATATCAGAAAATGGAAGATATTCCAGGAATCGGAACATTAGTGCATCCGGATCTGAGACCAGGTTGCCCAATGCACCGTTCGCAACATTGAGATCGATCCAGATCGCACTGTTGCCTAGAACAGACATCCATAGGAAGTTGAACAAGGTCGGGATGATCAATACGGCGGCAATGAACTCCCTGATGGTCCGACCCTTCGAGATCTTCGCAATGAAAAGACCTACAAAAGGCGACCATGATATCCACCATGCCCAATACAGGATCGTCCAGTTGTAGAACCATGGTAAGGTCTTTTCCTCATAGACGTGTGTATTGAATGTAAGGTCGAAGAAATTATTGATATAATTTCCCAGACCATATGTGAAGCTCCCTATAAGATAGACCGTAGGCCCCAGTATCAATATAATGGCAAGTAGGACAACGACCGCAACGACATTGATGTTACTCAATATCCTAACTCCCTTGTCAACTCCCGACGTCGCAGAAAAGACGGCAATGGATACCAGGACCGCCACGATCATGAATTGGTAGATCGCCCCTGTACCAGGCAGGATGTTCAAGGTCTCCAGACCTGAGTTGATCTGCACTACGCCGAACCCAAGTGTCGTGGTAATACCAAAAAAGGTACTGCACAATGCGAAGATATCTATCACATCTCCCCATTTGCCGTTGACCCTTTCCTTCAACAATGGATACAGACAACTGCGGAGCGACAGAGGAAGGCGGTACCTGTATGTGAAATATGCCAAACATAGTCCTACAAGACCATAGATAGCCCATGCATGGATACCCCAATGGAAGAAGGTGTAAAGCTGGGCATTTTTCGCCCTACTGATGATATGACTTTGTGAGAAGGCGTCCGTCGAATAGTGCTGCATTGGCTCCGCAACGCTGAAGTACATCAGTCCGATCCCCATACCCGCTGCAAAAAGCATTGATATCCATGAGAAAAAAGAATATTCCGGTGTGCTTTCATTCGGTCCTAACTTGATCTTCCCGTATTTACTGAACAAGAGGAAGACCAGAAATACCACGAAGATCGTGACACACCAGACATAGATCCAATTCAGGTCGACAAATATGAAGTTCTTCACATCTGTCAATAAGGAATTGACCATTGTTGGAAAAATGACAGACAGGAGACAGGTCCCAATTATAAAAATAAGACTAGGTACTGTCACACCATAGTCAAATGTGAGTTTGGGTCTGGAGAAATTTTTGGGTAGGTCCATGGCGGTCAAAGGTATTGATATATTTCTGAGGTGATCTTGTGATGATTGCAAAAAATAGACCTTTAAGATATTCATTAACATCGTTGCCCATTATAAATGATATAAGGTCTCACCTGAGAGCTTGAAATATCATAAAGACCATCGTAGAGGTATTTTCGGACCATCTCTGGTAGAAAAAAGACGCAGGAAAAATATTTTTTCTACGTCTTCGTATTATTCATTTGTCTTGATATGCCGACATTCATCATTCCTCTCTTTGCGAATCATCGCAAAGAGATCCAAAAGGCTATTTTGTCTTGGTCATACCTTCTGACCATTTCCGTTCCAGGTCTTCCACCCTGGATGTTAGTTCTTTGATGACCTGCTGTTGGTCGGTCACCTTTTTAAGAAGTAGCTCCGTTTGTCGCGATCTCGCATTAAGTTCCTGAATACTTTTGATGATAGGTGCAAGAAGGTCATCATAACGGATCGAAAGGTATTCTTCCTTGGACCTGTCACTGCTGATGATCGCGGCACCTTCATAGTGATTGTCCTTAAGCACCTGCTTCAGGTCCTGGGCTATAAGTCCCCATTCCTTTCTCTTTTCCGCATCGTTCTTTTTGACATATTCTACTGGTGTAAGTTGATCTATAAAATCCAGACCAAGGGAGATCGGAACGATGTTCTCTTTGAAACGCCTGTCCGAAGCGATAGACAATCCGACCTGCACCTCTATCGAGGTTACATCCTGATTTCCTATCCTCACCTTGTTTGAAACACCGACCTTTGCCCCATTTCCCAATGCGGTGGCGTTGGTGATATCTGGTGTAGATACATCCGCGGCATTTCCCAACGCTGTGTTGTTATTTCCAGTGGCATTGGTAAGCAATGCAAAATTGCCAACAGCCACATTGCCATTTCCGGTCGTGTTCACCCTTGACGCGTCGTGACCGATCGCAACATTTCGTGACCCCGAGCTGTTGTCCCTCGATGCTTCGGTACCTATGGCGACATTTTCATTTCCATTGGTATTGTCATAGAGTGATGCAAAGCCCAATGCCACGTTGGAGTTCCCTATCCTGTTATTATACATCGATTCTTTACCGATCGACGTATTACCTTCTCCTGAAACATTCTGATAGAGGGAATTGATGCCAGATGCCACGTTTCCTGAACCAATGGTATTGTTATAAAGGGAATATGGACCAATTCCTACATTGTCATTACCTGTTAGGTTATTACGCAATGCCTGTACTCCCGATGCCGTGTTGTTACCGCCAGTAGTATTCAGCTGAAGGGCTTCCCTGCCTACTGCCGTATTAGAATTCCCGCCAATGGTGTTTCTCAAAGCTTCCCTACCTACCGCCGTATTTGAATTGCCGGTGGTATTCTCGAACAGCGACCGATAACCTACTGCCGTATTTGAGTCCGTGGTATTGTTCCGCAAAGCCTGATATCCTACCGCCACATTTTCTCCGGATATAATGTCCGAATACAATGATTCAAAACCTAATGCTGTATTTGCAGAAGACGTAGTACTGGACATCAGCGCCCTAGAGCCTATCGCAGTATTGTTGGCCCCTGTGGTATTATTGTACAAAGCCTCATTTCCGACCCCCACGTTCATCTCGCCATAGTTGCTGTTACCAGATCTATAGCCATAGAATGTCCTTTCTGCATCTATCCTCCCTGCCTTTTCATTGTTGAAACGAATATTGAGAGGCACATTGTCCACCGTACCTAAAAAATTTGTTCCGTCAAGAGTTCCACGATTGCCATTGATGGACCAGTCAGACCTACCGGCTTCAATGGCCACCCACTTCAGCTCGGAAAAGTTCCAGTAGTAAAATCCGGGAGGATTGACACCGAATTGCGATCCGGAGGTCGTGGCCACGGTAAGGTAGACCAACATGCTGTTTTGTGACACTGTTGGATTTAGAGTAGGAAAAGTATTGATCCTCGGGATCAACAGACCGTCCATGTTGGATGGATCGGTGATGTTCTTTCCTGTGATGTCCAGGATAGCCTGTGGCGAATCCGTGTTTATACCTACTTGGGCATTTGTAGCTGACAAGGCCGCAAATAAAAGCGATGAAAATAGAATTTTCTTCATAAAAATTTAAAAGTTGTTTAAGTGTATTTGAAAATCTTCCTACGATCTAAAAGATGATCATAAATAGAAAGATGAAGTGAAATATAGAAAGTTATGTGGCGGATATGCTGAATTAAGATCTTTAATATGTTTATGCATTAACTATGCCGAATATTTGATCATAATCACTTATAATGATAATATCTCTGATCGGACAAAGATGGAATATTCACGCACGCAACCAAGCAGCTCCTTAGCAAATTTCCAATAATAATTATATTTTTATAACAAAAACTGATTAATATCATAAATATTAGGGAAATTATAAACCACTAAGCAATTATCATTACGATTTTTATATTTTCGCGAAAAATTACCGATTTTTTCGGTCTAAAATTTAATGAAACGATCTCTTACTGCCGAAGTGTTTTTACTTCTGGCTTTTTTATCACACAATGTGCTCAGTGCACAACGTAGACCTGATGCTATATTTGGCGATCACAACGGTTATTGGACATCCCAGACGAAGACAACCCCGACTCCCGTCGTAATACCGAACGACAATAATAATATTATCGGCTTCACAGTTGGTGGTACAACTTACACCACCGGGGTCAATGACCAGGCCGTTCGCCAGCGTATACCTTCTGCCATCTTGGAAAATTACAGATCTTTTCCGGTCTCTTTTTCTGTATTGAACAGAGAATCGAATTTCCTTATAGGTATGCCCCGATTCGTCAATAAGGTCGAACAGACACAGACCGTCTCACCTTCCCTACCCTGCGATTCTTCACTTGGATATTACCTCAGAGATGGGCTGAACGGGCTGAATATTGCGACAGCAGTGTTCAACATACCGGCCCAGGACCTTAATTTCCTGGTCAATGTTCTGGCGGACATAAATCCGACCTGCATCGATGACAACATCCCCGACATAGTAGTGACACAGGTCGGCGAACCAGCGAACACCACCGCAGGTTCTGATATATTCAGGTTCACAGATTCCAATGGGACCACAGTCGGCAATCCTATAACCATCAATTTCTCGACCGTGGACCCATCAGGAGAGGCGCTCTGGAATTTTTATTCTGCGGGTGTAGCATCTTGTCCATATCCTATGTATACATCATTCTCGAATACGAAACGTGATATCAGGATGCTTACCTTCAAGCTTAGCGATTTCGGTATCACTTTGGACAATTATCGCAGTGCGACAAAATTTGTACAGAAATTATCTGGACAAAGCGATGTTGCATTTTCTGCATATAGCACCAGGTCGATGTCAATGTATTGTCTGGAAAATGCAGTGAGTTCAGGAAATGCGCTGGATACCAAGATAGGTATCACCTCGCAAGGACGCGCGGGTGAAGATAACAGCAACAACAATTGGCCTATGGTGAGAAAGGGAGGCTATCTGGCCCTGGAGTCCAATACCAAGCCATTCGTACCTACTCGTATCTCCACTGCCGAGCTTGTCAACATCACAAATCCTGTTGGGGGTATGATGGTTTACGATACAACGGCAAACTGTCTGAAGATCTACGTCAATTCATCTATCGGATGGAGATGTTATAACAAAAAGACCTGTCCTTAACATGAAAAAAATAACGCTCTTTATCATCATGAGCTGCTTCAGCAGTTATAACGCCCAGGTCATCTTTGGTGATAACATAGGTACCGCGACAGATAAGACCTCAGTATTGATGGAATTCCCCAACGCTGGAAACAGAGGAATTATCTTGCCCTACATCACGAACAAGGTAGGAACTCCTACGCCTGGAAGCATTATCCTCAATGCCACGACGCCGACAGCGGCAAAGGTGGAATACTACAATGGTACCATGTGGGTAGATCTGAGTGTCCAGACCGCAAACATATCATCATACCTTGGTATCCAACCTCCATCACGGGAAAATCCCAGTGCCAAGATGGTCATAGGGAGTACATCCTCTACAACGGAGGGGATCCTGGTCCTGGAATCAACATCCAAGGCGATGGTCCTACCAATAGTTTCCTCCCATTTGGATATAATAGATCCAGCACCTGGAATGATGGCCTTGATAAATAATGGAGGGAATAAGATAATGGCAGTTTATAATGGGAGCCAATGGGCCTTTTGGACCTATTGACAGGGAGAGACCGAAAGAGGAGATCGTTCTACAACATCCTATGGATCCACTTCAAGTTTACGACCGGTTATGCTACAACGCATTGGAAGCTCTGATCACTGGTTGAAGATTGGAAATATCTACGACCATTTCCAAGTCTTAAAATCGAGTTCGCAATGAATACAAGAAATATCCTGCACCCAGAATTTATCGTTGATAGCGTGGCGAGTACCAGTTTTTGACCAGCTTTTTGTCTTTTACGACCTTTCCTCACATTATAGAATCCCATTTATCTTTGCCGTAAAGACATTTTACGACAAATGGGACCCAGAGATGGCATAGTGTGATATTTTAAATGCTAGCACTATAACTTGACCTGTTGTCTGAGATCATCTCAGTCATAATAAACTAAATATGTTGAATCCCTACGAAAAAGATCCCTCCACAAATAAGCGATCAGAAAAACAGATCGGAGGATAAGATAATAGACTTTATTCAGAATACTTCAAAAAAAGTTTCCTTCGAAAGATCTAAAAAGATTCTCACGGAATCTGGACTAAATCCTATAGATGATGAGATCAGGAGTATGATGGATCTTGCACATCAGTTAGCAGATCTTCTCAAGCCATCAGAATAAGTTCAAATACCAGTTCAAATTTTAGCATAAAAAAGTTGCAAATCCGAACGAAAATTTTTACTTTTACTAAGTAAAAATTTTATATTGGATTTTACCGCTTTTTGCTTATGTCCTATTTAGGGCCCACTACAAGATGTTACTGCGAAACACTTATAAATAAAGGGATTACAACCAAAGTTCGAATCCCTCTCTCTCCGCCAGGTGAGACACCAAAATAAGCTGAAACGCTGTAAACATCGATGTTTACAGCGTTTTTTTATGCAAGACCAGAAAGACAATAATCTATTTCGCGATCAATCCTACAATTGGATGGTCATCTATCATCAAAACGATACTTCACAATAATTTATGTTGTTTTCCATCCCTAATAATCAGAAGATGAATTCCTATCTCAAACCATACACACTTTTAAAGTTCATCTGGAAAAAAATTTTATTTCCAATTTAAATGCAAGATTCGAATGTCTTATTACAAAAAAAGCCGCTGTTATGCGGCTTTTCAATTTTAGTAACTAAATAGTTTTCAAATACAATTCCTGTAGATCCTCTGCAGAAAAGGCTTGTGCCTTCAAATCTTGAACTAAAATACCATTTTTCATAATTCCGATATTTGTCGCGACACTTACTGCATTGAAAATGTCATGGGTCGCCATCAAAATGCTTTTACCCATTTGCCCCAACTCTCGGATGATCTCTGTAAACTCTGCGGTCGCAATCGGATCGAGACCACTTGTCGGCTCGTCAAGCAAAAGGACGTCGGCATTTTTTGCTAGCGCAATGGCTATTCCTACCTTTTGTCTCATTCCCTTAGAATAACCGCCGAGCATCTGGTTATGAGCATTGGTCTGAAGTCCTGTCCGGGATAGAAAATTGGATAATTCGGCCTTTGAATATTTGAAACCAGCTATCCTCGAAAAGAAATCCAAATTCTCAATCCCGGTCAAATTGGGATAAAGCAATACTGTTTCGGGAATATAGGCAATGTCTTTTTTGATAAGTTCAGGAGATTGTTTTACCGAAACACCATTGATGAATGCATCTCCTGACGTTGGCTGCACCAGACCCAAGATCATATTGATCGTCGTACTTTTGCCGGCACCATTCTGACCCAATAACGCGTAGATCTCGCCACTCTTAACTTCAAGGTTCAAAGATTCAAGGGCTGTGAAATCATTATATTTTTTGTGGAGGTTGATTGTTTTTAACATAGTTTTCTGTATTTGAACTGTGATAAGATTAGTAGTAAAAAAATAAGCGAAATGATGGGTAATAACATTTTTAAAAGATCCATTCGATCCGAAGTTTCAAAATATTCTACCTTCAAAGCATTCCAGTCGATGGTTTGCGATGAGGCACCAGAAAATATAGGCATGTAAAAAGACAATCTTTTGTTTTCGTGGAAGGTTTTCAATCCTTCAGCAAATTCCAAATGGTTCTCCATTCCTGTTTTTGCTAGAGCACTTGTTGCCATTTGCAATTGGATGTTCGGGAAAATGTAGCCTAGAACAGAAGCTGCCTCATTACGCATTTTCATCTTCTGTCTGTAGTTTACAGATGATCTTGAAGATTCCAGATCACCCATGTGTTGCATTGCATAATACCAGACCCAACTGGAACTGGCGGTTTCTTCTACCTTATAATTTTTGTATTGTGGATAGACTTTGTAAAATCGATCCATCGTCGGCTTTTTGGCCTCGTCCCATTTCGTATGATAGCCTTCACGCTGTTCCATCACGGCATCCAAAGATTCATTGACCGGATAATTCTTTTGAATGAAGATATTGCTGCTCATAGGCACGATAAAATTCATTCCGACCCAAACGACAAGAAGGATCAGCGCATTCACTCCAGAGGATCGTCTGAAACTAATGATCCATCGGCATAAGGCAAACCAAAACGAAAGATAAAGCCAGCCAAGTGCAGCAAAAGCCAAGAAGTTCCCGTCAATTGGTATATTGACCCAAACCTTTGCGATGATCAGCAACAATAGATAAACTGCTGTGATCGCGATAAATCTTATCAACATTTTTGCATCTATCAATTTTCCAAGATCCTTACTTTGTACGGACAAAAGTTTCCATCTGCCACTTTCCTCTTCCTCCGAGATCAGATTAAAACAAAAAGCGATAATGATCAATGGAAAGAGAAAAACCAACACAAAACTGAGGTCGAAATTTCCAGACGCAGCATTTGCAGGATTGTAGAAATCAGAATTGTAGCGTTGCTCCTCCAGATTTCTGATCGTGACACCTTGTATGGATGGATTGATATCTCTCAAGCCAATATTCAAAGCTGACAATCTTGGTGTTTCGTTTACCAGATTGAATTTAAGATAATAAAGAATTAATCCAAGATCGTCACTGTGGTATTTCACGGTCTTGTCTATGCTTTGCTTTTGATAAGAAGCACTTTTCGCGATGATATCCTGGTTCTTATCAAGGAATTTCTTGCCAGTGTAGATGGCCATTAATCCAGCAAAAAATAAGAGTAAGAGTGAAAGTATATAAGCTTTGTTACGCCAAAACTGTTTTAATAAATAATTGTTCATTTAGATGAATTTTAGGTTTCTGGATCTTATCTCAATGGCACACGTACAGGCAATCAACCAAAATATAAGAATTCCAAAAGGTATTATCTGTTCTTTGATCGTTTCGCTGACATTGGAAAATCTGTACTCGAAATCTGCGAATTCCTTCCAATGGTCACTGTCTACCACAGCAGCAGGCTGCCCAGATGTGGGTTTGATATTGCTTATATTTTCAATTTGAAGGTCATTGAGATGCTGCGCCATTTTGTAGCGATATTGCTCGGCTTGACCTTGAAAACGCTGATACGTGTCAAAATCTGTCCCGGCAGCTGTCATAGAATAATTTTTGACAGCTAGCAATGGATCAACAAAACCAAATAATTCCGAAAATCTCAATTGATTGATGTATTGTCCCTGCAATTCTTTTTGATGCCTTATGTAGATCTGAGAACTCATCTTCTCTCCTTCTTTCATAATAAATCCGCTGTAATTAAATGGCAATTTAGCCGTCTCGTCCACATGATATCTTTTTAAAAGCGAGTCTTTTATTTTCTTAAAATGAGGATCATCCGGATTATGGCTATCACCAGATCTTATAATTTCTTCTTCCAGTGTAGTCTCAAAAGCAATTCGCGATGGTGTAGGAAAAATATTCTGCGCTGCAAACTGCACCGTTTTCGGCAGGAATACAACCAACAACAACCAACAACCAATCGAACTTACCAAAGACAAGGACGAGGTTTTACTGAAGGATGAAATGATCACAGTAATAGTTGCAATGAAGAAATAATACATGGTGTAACTAACCAGGACCATGATGACCCTAACTAAGATATCCACCCACATGGAAGGCTCTGCTAAAACGGCAAATATGTAAGCCACCGGAATTAGCGGGATTAAAAAACAAAGAGAGAACTGCCAAAGTCCTAAGACCTTTCCCCACAATATGTCCCGCGCTGAAGCACCTTGGAGATTGAGAATTTTCAAAGTTGCATTTTCCCTCTCCTGAGAAACGAGTGCATAACCAAAGAAAATGATGATCAGTGGCACCAGGGTTTGAAGGATAAAAGCACTGTTAAACGAACCAAACCGAACAAGAATGCCTGAGCTTCCTGCTTCAGAGATATTGGCCGTGTTTTGTTTATGTGCTTCCAGGAAGATGACATTTCCAAGAAAATCATCCAGTCCACTGTCAAAGATACTGAGCGGATATGCTGACCTGAAGACGAGATAACCGTAATGGGCCATCCGGTGTGGATGTTTATCCGGCCTGTGCTCCCAGTTTTCCCGCACTTCCTTCCTGTGCTCTTGTATTTGAGAAATATGATCACGGTATTTTGCAAATGCCAGAATGATGCTCGCTGTACAAAATAAAAAGACCGTTGCCAGGATAATGCGACTTGCCTTTCCTTTTAGGAGATCTTGCCGAGTTTTCCGGACAATTAATTTTAATGTTGATTTAAACATGTATTGATAGTTGAATTATGAAGATTAATGATGAACCGAAATAGCTTCTCTCTCTTTTTACCTTTTCCAATTCAATATTTGATGGATAGGAGTTGCAATGACACTAAACATCATTATCAATTCCGTACGATATTAGAATTGGGCAAAATAAAATGTTTAAGATTTGAAGTTACGCCGATGAAGGTTCATAGGTGAATGATCACAGACCGCACGACGATCTGTAACAAGGATTTTCAGCAAAGTGTTTACTTAAACTGCTGGAGAGAAAGATTTTGGTGGCGCCCGCGAACTGAAAAAATCCAAAAGGCAATCATACGACGTGGTCTTCTTTTTTGGAATCTCACTATTTGTCGCATCTTGTAAAGAAAAAGCAATGCTTAGGTTTTCTGGCATGATCACATTATGCATATGCATGTGAAGTGCGCATTGACAGTGGTCGCCTTGTGAAAACTTAGCATTTTGATCACTCTTGCCTTCCTTTTTTGTGTTGCTGTGGCTTTCTGCATGGTTTGCGTGTTCTATGCATGTGCTGATGCCACTGACATTGTAAAAGAATATCAGTACCAAGGAAAAAACCATTAAGCCTTGAAGGAATTTTTGCATAGAGATGCGACAAAAGTACAATTTATTTTGGATCTACATTTATAATCAACCATCATCTTAGGAAAACAAACCCAATCGATTGGAGTAGATTAATGGTTTTTCAGATTCTTATTTTTGGATTAATCCCAAACTCGTATCTTTGATTTTTACAAAGCAATGAGCTCTATCACCATCAAAGAATTTTATCAGGATATTTTGGGAGACACTTGTCCTGACATCAATCAATTCCTTACTGAAAATATCAATAAGGATATTGGGCACTTCAATGTTTTTGATATTTCTGAAATCTACAGGACCAGTACTTCGAAGACTGAAATGCCCTACAACAGGAGAACTTACTATAAAATAAGTTTGATCAATGGAAAGAATAAAGTCGAATACGCAGACAAAACCATTGAGATAGAAGATTGCGCCGTTCTTTTCGCATCGCCGAAGATTCCTTATAACTACACCAATCAATGTAAAGAGCAATCGGGACATTTTTGTGTTTTTACGAAAGATTTTTTGCCAGTCACGAAAGTTGGATTGGAGCTTGACTTTCTTCCAGTTTTCTCGGCTCAGAGCGATTTTATCTTTCAAATCTCGACAGAACAGTTTCATCAATTTGAAGCAATTTTTCTGAAAATGCACGAAGAAATCAAGTCGGATTATCTTTATAAATATGATTTGCTGAGAAATTACGTAATGGAATTAATTCATTTGGGTCAGAAATTAAAACCAATTAAACCAATTGAAAATACCAAAACTGCCGCTTCCAGAACGACTACTCTATTCATCGAACTATTGGAAAGACAGTTCCCTATCGAAAATATCAGCCAACTTCTTCAACTTAAAACGCCTGCAGATTTTGCCGGAATTTTGGGTGTTCACGTGAATCACCTCAACAGAGTTCTGAAAGAAACAACTGGCAAAACAACGGGTGAAATCATAGGAAGCCGGATTTTTCAGGAAGCTAAAATATTACTGACCCAAACGCAATGGAATATTTCGGAAATCGCTTTCACATTGGGTTTCGAAGAGGTCGCACATTTTTCTAACTTCTTTAAAAAATACAGCCAACAATCGCCGCAACATTACCGCGAATTACTGATTGTTTGATTTTCACAAATTTAAATTTGATATATGCAAACCAACGAATGCGATAATTTTCCAACTTTGTAGCATTAATTAAAACAAATAAAAATGGCAAGTAAAATAGCATTAGTAACAGGCGCAAGCCGCGGATTGGGAAAAGATTCAGCTTTACAATTGGCAAAAAAAGGATTTGATATCATCTTAACTTATCAAACCAAAAAAGAAGCAGCAGACGAAGTTGTAAAAGAAATCGAAACTCTTGGACAAAAAGCATTCGCTTTACCTTTGGATATCTCTACCACAGCAGGTTTTGACCAGTTCGTAACCGACGTGAAAGATGTTTTGGACACTCAATTTGCTTCTGCAAAATTGGACGCATTGGTCAACAACGCAGGAATCGGAATCAACGAAAGTTTTGAAACAACAACTGAAGAGATTTTGGATGCAATGACAAATATCCATTTCAAAGGCCCATATTTCTTAACTCAAAAACTTCTACCATTATTGAATGACGGAAGCAGTATTGTGAACACATCGTCTGGATTGGCAAGATTCTCAATGCCTGGTTATTCTGCTTACGGCGCGATGAAAGCGGCAATCGATTCTTTGTCAAGATATCAGGCTTTGGAATTTGGCGCTCGAAAAATCAGAGTTAATTCTATTGCTCCTGGTGCGATTGAGACTGATTTTGGTGGCGGTGTTGTCCGTGACATTTCCGATTTGAACAAACATTTGGCTTCTGAAACGGCTTTGGGAAGAGTTGGTTTGCCGGATGATATCGGAAGCGTGGTTGCGTTTCTTTGCTCAGACGATTCCAAATGGATTAATGGTCAAAGAGTTGAAGTTTCAGGCGGTTTCAAACTTTAATGAAATTTAAAATCAATCAAAATCCCATTCGACAAGTTGTTGAATGGGATTTTTTATTACCAGGTTTTACTGAACTGAATAAGTATCGAACTTAAACAAAAAAAAATTCAATAGTTTCTAAAAATGTGAAGAAGAGTAATGAGACAGATTACAAAGACATAATGGCTTCAAAAGTCAGTCAAACTTTGTTGGGAATTCTTCACAACTAGACAGATTATTTTGAATTTGTAAAAAACTGTCTTTTTAGAACATCAAAATTAAAAGTGAATACCTCAAAGTCAATTTCAGAGACCTTTCGTAAGGACCAAAAAAGACTTGCTGTACGCAAACGAAATAAATTTCTAGCATTTTCCTCAAAACAAAAAGCTACTGCGGTGGAGCTTTAAAATTAAATTGTTATTTTTGAACTACCACAACCATTGTGAAGTCTAAACTCTATGAAAAAAATCATTCTGATCGAAGATGAATCCAGCGTCGTTTCCTTTATCAAAAAAGGTCTTCAGGAATTGGAATACGAAATCTCTGTTGCATTGGACGGCAATAGCGGAATCAAGATGGTGGAAAACAATGATTTCGACATGATCATCTTGGACATTATGTTGCCAGACATTAATGGTTTAGAGGTCTGTAAAGAGATTCGAAAAAAGAACAAAACCGTTCCCATCCTGTTTTTGACAGCCTTGGACTCTTCCGAAAATATTGTCATGGGATTGGAAAGTGGTGGCGATGATTATCTCGTGAAACCTTTTAAATTCATAGAATTGGTAGCGAGGATAAAATCTTTGTTAAGAAGAAGCGGACACAGCAATGGTGCGGATGCAATCGAAGTGGAAAACGATGAAAACATCTATCAATTCGAAGATCTTACCATCAACGATTACGCCAAGAAGGTTACCAGAAACGGCACCGAAATATCATTGACCTCCACAGAATATAAACTTCTACTTTATTTCCTAAACAATCCCGAAAAGGTGATCTCCAGAGCAGAAATATTGGAGGCCGTCTGGGGCGTGAATTATGAATTGGGAACCAATGTGGTGGACGTCTACGTGAATTATCTCAGAAAAAAACTCGACAATATGGACGACAACAAAATCATCCACACCGTCATAGGAATGGGCTACGTCCTGAAAAAACCTTAAGAATATGCTAAAAAGGATCTCTACCAATCAAACCAAGACCATGCTTCTTTTGATGCTTGTTTTCACTGTGGTCATACTGCTTTTCAGTGGATTGGTTTATTTTTCCATTGTTAATTTTTCGCATCAGAGATTCTATGAACTTTTGAAGATCCGAGCAACAACGATTGTACAGATCGAGAAAAGCAGACCGCATATTGATACGACGACCAATCAGATCATTTCCAATTTGACCAGAGAAGAGGAATTACCGATGGAGAAAGATTATGTTTTCGAAGTTCCGAAGGATTCCAACTACAGCAAGATCTCACACCAGATCCACATTCCGGATACATTCTTCAAAAATATTGTAAAAAAAGGTGTTGCCAACTACAACGACAAGGAGCTCTATTACATAGGTCAAAGTTTCCATTCGCATAACAAAGATTACATCGCCATAGCATCTGCGAAAAACCATTATGTCGTCTATTACTTGGGATATCTGAAGAGAACTTTGATCACTTGTATGATCTTGGCACTTTTCTTCTCCATGATCTTTTCTTTTTATCTCTCTAAAACCTTATTCAAGCCGATCCTGAAGATCACAAATAAGGTGAAAGAGATCAGTTCCGAAAATCTGCATTTGAGATTGGAACCGCAGCCAGGCAACACAGAATTGAATGAATTGGTCGATACTTTCAACGGCATGCTGAACAGAATCGAGACGTCTTTCGAAACACAAAACCACTTGATCGGAAATGTCTCACACGAACTAAGAACGCCTTTGACTTCCATCATGGGAGAAGCTGACGTGGCGCTATCTATGAAAAGAACCGAGGAACATTATCAGGAAACGCTTCAGATCATCTTGGAAGAAGCTGAAAAGCTAGATAAGAAAATCAAAGCGCTACTAATGATCGCGCAAACAGGTTTTGATGGCAAGATCCAGAAAATGGACAAAGTGAGAATGGACCAGTTGCTCTGGGACGTTATCGAAACGGCAACGAGGATCAATTCCAACAATAATGTCTTCATGGATATCAGCATGTTGCCAGACAATCCTAAGAAGTTAAAAGTGCAAGGAAACGAGCAACTACTCCATCTTGCGATGGCAAACATAATCAATAACGCCTGCAAATACTCTAATTTTCAACAGGTTAAAGTTTCACTTGGCGCAACAGACACGCACGTCTACATCATCGTGAAAGACAACGGAATTGGAATCCCGGATTCTGAATTCGATAAAATCTATGATCCCTTTTTCCGCGCTTCTAATACCAAAAATTACGAAGGTTATGGCATTGGATTGCCGCTGGCAAGGAATATCATCCGAATACACAATGGCGAATTGATCATCAATTCTAAGCAGGATATTGGGACAACGGTGCAGATCAGCTTTCCGATCTTTGTGACCTACTAATTTTCGTTTTGTTTCGCAGTGCCATTTGCCATTTCTTTCGAAATCTTACGAAGTGGTTCGACGACTAAATTCTTTTGAAAAATGAAATTCTAATCTCATTTTAATCTCTCTAATTACATTTTAATTCGGTTCCAAAGACTTTCTAATTTGGTGGGTATAGTTTTGTAGTATCAAAAAACGACAACTCACAAAAATTATAAAGTTATGACCAAAACCATTTTAATAGCGACAGACTTTTCACTGGAATCTTTGGACATCTTGAAAAAAGTTTTGAAGAAGAAGCATGAACAACATGATGAGAACAAATATAACATTCTTTTCGTTACAGGCTACGATATGGGCGATTCTATCAGAGATCTGCTGTTCACAACAAAAAGTACTGTTTTTGGGAAGATAAGATCTCAGGCTTTTTGTGATGCTTATAGCATTATCAACAACAAATATCCGAGTCTCATCAACAAGATCACTTGCGACATCTTCACAGGAAGTTTCCAGCGCACCTTCAACAATTACATCGAGGCTGCAGCGATAGACGAAGCTTACTTCTCTGCTACCAAGAGCAGGACTCTGAAGAAAAACCAATTCGAAATTACAAACTACCTGAAGAAAAACAAGCACGTTGAACCTCAAGAAGTGGTGACTGCGACTACAGAATTCATCCCGGAAAAAGGAAGATTGGCAGAAGTTTTCTTGTAGGGAACGATGATGAAAAATTAGAATTTAATTATTAAAAGTAAAGTAAAATGTTAAGAAATTATAGTAACAGCAGAACGTTGGGAGACAACATCAGACTGGGAACGCTGACTGCTTTCACAGCAGGGACTATAAATATAGCATCTCTATTGATATTTCTCTCTTTTACGTCCAACGTCACAGGACATTACGCCATCTTCGCGGCAGAGATAAGCCAGGGAAACTGGTCTCAGGTCGCCGTGGTAGGTGGATGGATCTTTTTGTTCTTCTTCGGTGGATTTGTATCCAACATGAGTGTGATCAACCTGAATAAGAAAAGTAAATATTTTGCCCACTCATTGCCGATATTTCTAGAAATACTATGTCTGTTGGCAGTCGGTGTCTATGGTCAATTCTTCTACGAAAAGACTTTGGGAGAGACGGAAGCCTTGGTAGCATTGATGTTGTTCGCAACAGGTCTTCAAAATGGTTTGACGGCCAGTATCTCCAACTTCTCGGTAAAAACCACGCACCTTACTGGTACTACCACCGATCTTGGAATCTTGGCTTCAATGTTTACACAGAAGAAATTCAGAAAGAACCCAGAGTTGATCGCAAGAGCAAAGCTTTTGATGAGCATCATGGCAGCCTATGTTTTGGGCGCGATCTTCTCTGGATTGACCTACTACAGCCTAGAGTTCCGAGTGTTCTACCTCATCAGCATCTGTCTTTTGGTAGTGATCGGATATGACTTCTACAAGATCAACTTGAGACATTTCCAAACGGAATATAGATATTACAAAATCTATCACAAACCAACTTTCATCGCATTCTTATATTATAAGATCCATAACAAAGATGAGAATAGGACGACCAGCCGTCCAAGAACAAACACAAAACTTGCTTTCAGCGAGGATTAAAAAAATAAGAAACACATTTTATATATATTAGTTTTTTGTAATAGTTCTTTTCTAAAGAAATACACCGGGAATTCTCGGTGTATTTTGATTTTGTGAGGAAAATTTTTATCTATTCTAAATGCCGTTGGTAGTGACGAAGGTTTTGGAACTCAGTTCGATTTTTATTATTGATTTTTTTTATCTTAGTCTAAAGCAAAAAAAATACACCGAGATTCCCGATGTATTTTGATTTTATAAAGATTGAATTTTTGCTTACTGTTCAACCCAAGTATGGTTTTCACCGGCTAATTCACCTAGATATTTCTCTGCATCCATTGCCGCCATACAACCGCTTCCTGCAGCCGTGATCGCCTGTCTGTAATGATGATCCTGAACATCGCCCGCTGCGAAAACTCCTGGAAGATTGGTTCTTGCAGATTTTCCTTCGGTGATGATGTATTCGTTTTCGTCCAAGTCGATTTGTCCTTTGAAAATCCCAGTGTTCGGTTTATGACCGATTGCGATGAAAATTCCGTGAACATCGATTGTTGAAACTTCGTCAGTCAAATTGTTCACCACCTTTGCTCTTTCTACCAAAGCATTTTCACCTTCAATTCCAATGAGTTCGTGGTTGTACTTCACTTCGATGTTGGATGTGCTCAAAACCCTGTCGACCATTACTTTGGATGCACGGAAATGGTCTTTTCTAACTAATAAAGTCACTTTGTTACAGATCTTTGAAAGATAAGTTGCTTCCTCTGCCGCCGTGTCTCCAGCACCTACCACCACTACATCTTTTCCTCTGTAGAAAAATCCGTCGCAAGTTGCACAAGCCGAAACGCCGCCACCAGAATATTTTTTCTCATCTGCCAATCCAAGATATTTTGCTGCAGCTCCAGTCGAGATGATCACACTTTTTGCAAGGATCTCACGAGAACCTGTACTTAGTTTGTGAATGCCACCTCTTACTTTGGAAAACTCCACTTTGGTGATCATTTCGTAATGCACTTTGGTCTCAAAACGTTCTGCTTGTTTTTGAAGATGAAGCATCATTTCCGGACCTGTGATCCCATCTGGATAACCTGGGAAATTCTCAACTTCGGTCGTCGTCGTCAGCTGTCCGCCTGGTTCCAAACCGGTGAATAATTCAGGTTTAAGACTTGCTCTAGCTGCGTATATTGCTGCTGTAAAACCAGCCGGTCCTGAACCTACAATGACACAATCTAAAATATTGTTTTCCATTTTTATAATTAAATTATTTTATTCTTTACTTATATGTTATTTCTCCTTTTAAAGATATTAAATGAATTATTGATTAATGCCTTCAATAATTATACAAAATATTCTAAGGATATAATATTTGAACAATCAGTGATTCGGAAACGTATGCGAAATTTACAGCATTTTTAAGTTCAACGAACTCTGTATAAATTGAATTTTCGTCAAAAATGTATTTCATATTATATCCATTTTCTCTTGCAATTTTCGTTCTTAATAAACTATTTTCAATTGATATTTTGATTTCTTTATCATTAATACCTTTAAGTATTTCATATAAAATACTTACTTCATCGATTGTAAATATTTTCGTGTATTCATTAGATTCGATGCTTGATTTATACTCACTTAACTTATCAAAAATATTATTTCCTGATATATTACCAAGTAAAGAATATAATGGATTCCAGCTTTTCACAAAAGTTGAAAATGATTTTATTTCAGCTCGATTTTGATTTAAAAAGGTTTCAATATTAAAGTTTGAATTTTTATTATTCTCAATTTCTATTATTAAATTTAAATCTTTAATTACTTCATAACTTACAATTATTCCCATTTTTATAATCGTTTTTTGAAGAAAATTATCAGTCAGATGAATTTCAATTTTTTTTAAATACAAGTTTCCAAATATAAATCTTTATGTGAAAAAGCGGATACAAATTTCGGGAATTAATTATTCAAAACCTATCTAAACTGTCGATTTCAAAGATTGACCAAACGCGTAAATGGAAATACAAATGAATTACTGATGATTGAACACAAAAGCCAAAATGATCAGGACAATGTCGATCCCTACGATGATCCAAATCAATTTGAGGTCTGGTTCTGCAAAACCTGCGATGAACTGTTTTATTTTGAGCGATAAAATACTATTCAGATTTGTATTTGGATTTTTAAGGTCAACGTCATCCATTTTGATTTTTTTGAGGACGAACTTGATGATTCTCTTCTGCAATTTGGGTGTCTGCGAATCATTGTTGATGGTGTCTAGCAACTTTACTTTCACAACGCTCCATTCTGTGATGTTCTTCAAAAATCCAGGTTGCTTCTGGAGCATTTTGTCGATATAAAAATCGATTTTAGGTTCGATGAAATCTGCAATTTTATATTTCCAGACATTATAAACGGCGGAAGCGATGGCGTTTTTATTGGCCAAAACAATGAAAAGGATTGGTGCCAAAATCCCTACAGTCATAAGCAACGCCGTCCAAAACTCGACTGTAAAAAGTACAAAAAATCCGACAATTGCACCCAAGATCCCCGCGTGTGCCGAGGCCGGAAATCCACCACCAGTGTTGTCGCCCAATAAAATAATGGCAATCACAATATTGACAATCATAATGACTGCACCAATCAACGCAACTTTGACCCACGCTAAGGAAGCTTTTCCGCTGATCTTTGCGAACAGCTTGATGTTACCGATTAATTCTTCTTTCATTTGTGTATTTTGTTTTTTATTAATGACTTTAAACTTTCACTTTCAACTCATCCACTTTTATGATTTTGTAAACCAGCTCTTTATAGATCTCGTCATCTTCCATTTGTCTCACACCCACACCTTTGGATTTCAGATCCATTTCTCGAAGTATGGAAATCACTCTTGTCGCGTGCTTCAAAGGATAGAACCGCGCCGCTTCCGAGTAATCTTTAATTGCATAAGGATTCACGCCCATTTGGGAAGCAATGTTCTGAGGAGATTGTCCCGTCAAAGTATGATAAATGACGATATTCGAAAAGAAATTGTACAACGCACCAAAAGCCATTTGAACAGGATTCGATTTTTTGTTTTTGCCCATATAATAAGCAATGCTGAAAGCCTTAGCCTGATCCTTGGTCGCCAACGCCTTTTGAAGTTCGAAGATGTTGAAATCCTTGCTGATCCCAATATGTTCCTCGATGATCTTTCCATCCAGAACGGCGCCGTCTTTCAAAACGATTTTCAGTTTGTTGAGTTCATTCGCAATTCTGGAAAGGTCATTACCAAGATATTCTGCCAAAAGGTGGCTGATGTTCGGCGCAGATTTGATTCCCATCACACTCATTTCTCCTTGGATCCAGGTTGGAAGTTGGTAATCTTTCATCTTCTCACTCGTGAAAAGCATTCCGGATTTGGCTAATGTTTTCGTGACTTTTTTCCTAGCATCTAATTTCTTAAGCTTGTGTGCAAAAATTAAGATTGTTGACGGAACAGGATTTTCCAGATAAGTTTCCAAAGCTTTGGATTCGTCGTCATTCAATTTCATATCCTGAGCTTCCTTCACGATGATGAGCTGTTTGTCGCCCATCATTGGATATTGTCTGGCCAATGACAGAATTTCCAGATAATTGGTATCTCTTCCGTAAGCAACGGTTTGGTTGAAAGCCTTCTCATCTTCTTCCAAAACATCCTGCTCAAAATGTTTGACAGCAAGGTCGATATAAAAGGACTCGTCGCCGTGAAGAAAATAAACCGGTAATAGTTCTTTATTTTTAATATTTTTGAGGATAATATCTATTTCTTTCATCTTAACGTATGCAGGTTCCGAAACTTAACTTTGAAAATGACTTTGATCTGCAGATCAAACAAGACAAAGATACATTTTTTATCTATGATCTGGTAAGGAAAAACTGGTTCTTGCTCACGCCCGAAGAGTGGGTGCGACAGCATTGGTTGCACTATTTCCGGTTTGTAAAAAAGAAAAATCTGTCATCATTGATCCTGGAACAAAAGCTGGAACTGAACGGCACAACCAAACGAATCGACCTTTTAGTCACAGAAAAAACAAAACCAAAAATCCTGATCGAATGCAAAGCACCGAACATCGCTTTGAAACAAATTCATTTTGAGCAGATTGCGCGTTACAACAGTTTGATCGGTGCAAAACAAATCATCATCAGCAACGGACTTCATCATATCTTTGCAGAACATACAGAGAATGGTTATCAGTTTCGTAAGGATTTTGAATAAGTTAATAATAATGATTTATAATTTTGGAATAAGTATTGTTTATACCGAAATCTGAAACGGACACAGAATGAATGAAAAAACTACTAAGCCATCTAAACTGAAAAAAATATTGATTATCACAGGAAGCATTATTCTTGTGTTATTTTTGATATTTCCTTTTGCGCTGGATGCTTACCTGAAGCGTAAACTTCCAGACCTCATCAACGATAAAACACCTTATCATCTCACGTTGGACCAATTCGATCTCGATCTATTTTCTGGTAATTTGAATGCCGAGAATTTGGTCATTAATAATAAAAACAAAAAAGATTCTACGGTAACACAGATCAATGGAACGGTAAAAGAACTAAAAATTGAGGATTTCAGTATTTGGAAAGCAGTTTTTGATAAGACCTACAAAGCCAAAGATGTGGTTTTGACAGACCCGAATATCGCCGTCGTTTTCGCCCCGAAAAAAGATAAAACCAATCAGAAAAAGAAGAAAATAGATATTGCTTTGGAAAACATCATTGTCTCAAACGGCAATGTGAAAATCCAGAATCATAAAGGAAAAATTTTGTTCAATGGACAAAATGTGAACATCAAACTGACGAACATCAAGCAAAGTGACGATGCTTCCAAAATTCCTTTGGCCTTCGAAGAGTTCAAGATCGATGCGCAAAATGTGGTGGTGACGGCGAACGAATTCTATGAAATCAATGCTAAAAAAATATCGGCGAAGAATAAAACTTTGAACATTCTTGGTTTTCATCTAAAGCCTATTCAAAATGCGAAGAACTACAACGCTAAAAGTATTTTTGATTTTTCTTCTGATGAATTGAGTGCGACCAACTTTTTGGTGGATCAAGATTCGTTGATCGTGGATCAGGTCGATTTTGTAAAACCAGACCTGAAAATCACTTCCACAGGCAAAAAAACGGTGGAGAAGAAAGCGGAAAAAGAGAAGGAAATGAACCTGAAAATCGGGTTGAAGAATATCAACTTCAATCAAGGGAAAATATTGGTTCTGCAATCTGATCTTCAGAAAACTGCGTCCATCGATAACTTTAATTTCAAACTCAGCAATATCGTTTTTGATAAGAATACGGTGAAGGAAAAAATCCCGTTCCGATTTACGAATCACAATATCGAAGCTGAAAATATCTATCTGAAGACCGATGATCTGCAAGCACTGAAAATCGGAAAGATCAAATCAGAAAATCAAGATATCACCATTGACAATTTTGAGCTGATCCCACTTGGAAAGAGCAGTCACAAAGATGTTCTTGACATTAAAACAGATAAGATCCTGATCACGAATAACCAATCCAGATACATCGGTCAACAATTGAATTTGAACTTTGCCGGAATCGATGTGGTGAATCCAAAGATCAAAATTTACGCTTCAAAGCATCCATCTAAAGCTAAAAAGAAAAGTTCAACGATGCCAGACTTCAAAGCCTTGGTTGGGAGATTCAATATTAAAAACGGGACTTTCAAACAGATATCGGAAGGAAAAGAAAAGTTGTCCGTTGGTCAGTTTGATATCAATCTTAATGAGATCAAATCTGATAAAAATATTGCCAAAAGTGATCTGCCTTTCACCATCAAAAACCATTTGATCACGGCAAAAACCATCAACTTGGATGCAGGTAAACATTACAGACTGAAGTTGGCTTCATTAAAAAATTCTGGGAAACAGACCGATCTTCAGAATATGGAATTTCTGCCAAAATATTCACGAACAGCCTTCAGCAAAGTGATTGCTGTAGAAGAAGACCTTTATACTATCAAAACAAAGCACATCACGATCACGGACAAAGATTCGAAGATCGGGAAAAATACGGTCATCAATCTGGACAAGATCCTGATAGACAATCTGAACTGCAACATCTATCACGACCTTGCACCGCCAGACGACCATGCGGTGAGATATTTGTTTGCAAAGAAATTGAGAGATGTGAAATTCCCGCTCTTTGTGAAGCAGATCCAGATCAGAAATTCGGCGTTGACCTACGAGGAAAATGCTGAAAACGCCAATAAGCCTGGGAAATTGACCTTCGAGGACTTCAATGCGACCATCAACAATGTGAATAATACAAAGATCAAAGGTTTGCCGACGATGATCACTGTTGATTCTGATTTCAAATTCTATGGAACGGCGCCTACGAATGTGACCTGGAAATTTGATGTGAAAGATATGGAGGACAAATTCACAATCGTTGGAAACATCCAAAAATTGTCTGCCGACAATGTAAATCTATTTGTAAGACCTTATCTGAATGTGACCTTGGACGGGAAGATCGATTACATCAAATTTGATTATTATGGTTCCAGCGCAGGAATTGCGGGGAAATTCTATTTCAAATACAAAGATATGTACGTGAATTTCATCAATAAAAATAATGGAAAAGAACGTAAAATCCTAAGCACGATCGCCAATTGGTTTGTCAAAAATGAATCGACAGGAGAACCAGACCACGTGAAAATCGAGAAAAAAAGAGATCCTGAGAAAAGTTTCTTCAATATGTTGTGGCAAGGTATTATGGAAGGTCTGAAGAAATATGTTATTTGATCTTGATAGTTATAAATCCTAATTTGGCTACAAGTCGTCACTAAAAATCTTGAACAAAACATCGACTATGCGAAGCTGCAGCCCGGCTTGAACGGAGCTCTTTTTTTCATTGCGGCCCCTGAAAACGCTCTTTTGCTTGTTGACATGTCGTACGCAATGACAAAAAAGCGGGAGTGGAAGACGGAAAAGCTGCCCAAATATTCTTAAAGATTAAAATCCCTTTTCGGATTGAAAAGATAGATCAGAAAGAAAAACAACACAGAAACTGCCAGGAAATATTGGTAGTAATGGACCGAAGACTGTGAGCTGATCGTCGTGGAACTGGAGCCCGCAGACTTTTGCAGTTCGGTCGTCAAATGATTGATAGCCTCCTCCAGATTGTTACCGTTGAAGTAGCTTCCGCCCGTTGATGTCGCGATATCCGTGAGTGCTTTGGTCTGCAGTTTGGAAACGACCGTTTCGCCATAAATATCAGATTTGTAACCCATCAATTGGCCATAATAGTACTCTGGAATCGGTGCGCCTTCCTCGGTCCCGACTCCAATCGTTGTCACTTTGATGCCATGTTTTTTTGCCAGGTCTATGGCTTCGTCTTCATGGCCTTCGTTGTCTTCCCCATCGCTAATCAGGACGACGTTTTTCGAACCTTTGTTAATGTTCTTAAATTTTTGGGAAGCAATTTCCATCGCTTTTAGAAAGTCGGTTCCCTGGTTTTGCACAACACTGGTCTCGATGCCGGAAAGGTAAGTTTCCGCCGCCGAATAGTCACTGGACAAAGGCATCACAGAATAAGCATCGCCTGCAAAAACCACAATCCCTACTCTATCATTGGTCATCTTTTGAAGGGAATTGATGATGATATTCTTGGCCTCGTCCAAACGGCTTGGCTGGATGTCTTGCGCATTCATCGAGTTGGAAACGTCCAAAACGAAAATCGTATTGCTAACATTCTGGGTGACACTGATCTCTTCTTTTCCGCCTAATAGATCGATGATGGCAAAAATTAGAAATAGAAATCCAAACAGGTAGAGAATTGGGAAAATCTTTGCGAACCAAGACGTCTTATCAAAGAGTGTTTCCTGAAATCTGTCCTCCGCAAAAATATTCCGCCTTTTCCCTTTCCATCGGATATAATGAATGATAAAGTAACCGATGACAGGCAACAGCAGAAGTAATAATAGATAGTAATAATTTCCTAAAGACCAATTCATCAGCTTAATTCAAAATTTTAAAAATGACCCAACGAAACAAAGCGTCCAACAACAAAAATCCTAATGCGATCCAAAGGAAGATCCTGAAATATTCCTCATAATTGTAAAGCTTTGAAGTCTTGACATCAGATCGTTCCAGTTGGTTGATCTCGTCATAAACGGTCTGAAGGCTGTTATTATCTGTCGCCCGGAAGTATTTTCCGCCTGTCAATTGTGAAATGTCCATCAAGGTATTTTCATCAATTTCTGTTTTTTGTTCTGTGAAAACGATGTCGCCAAATATATTGGTCCCTGTAGGGAACGCTGCAAATCCGTTGCTTCCAATTCCGACCGTGTAAACTTTGATGCCGTTGTTCTTCGCCAATTCGGCAGCGATCTGCGGAGGCATCGCGTTGATAATGGTATTCACGCCATCCGTCATTAGAATGATGATCTTGCTTTTTGCTTTGCTGTTCTTAAGGTGATTCACCGCAACCGATAATCCTTCTCCAATCGCAGTTCCAGGTTGCAGTTCCAAAGGATTTAATTGATTGAGTTCATCTACAACCACTTGATGGTCGGTCGTCAAAGGAACTTTCGTGTAGGCTTCTCCTGAGTAGGCCACCAAACCAATTCTGTCATTTTCCCTTTTGTTGACGAAATCGACAGCAATCTTTTTCAACGCTTCCAAACGGTCCGGATCTAGATCTTTTGCCAACATACTGAGTGAAACATCCACAGAAAGCATAATGTCAATTCCCTTGGATTCATCGCGGTCCTGGGAAATGGTGTAAGTTCTTGGTCGTGCCAAAGCGATGATAAGCGCTGTGAGAATAAAATATTTCGAAACCTTCAGAAAGGTCATTACCAGAGAGATGTTTCCGCTTGGCCGCATATTCTGAACCGAAGGAACAGCAATTCCCCGACTTTTCTTTTTGCCCGCATCCAAGATGAACAATGGAATGAACAAAATAAAAAGCAATAAAAACCAGGGACTGTAAAATTCGAAATTCACGGGTTGATTATAATTGATAAATGATGGTTGATAATTGATTGAATGAAACTTTACGTGTTTTTATTTCTAAAGTTTTCTTGCTCTCCGCTGTTCAAAGTTCTTAGATTTTCTGCCTCAACATCTTTGGTCGAACGTTTCACAAAATCTCTGATGTCTGCAAAATCCTTGGACATGATCTCCTGATTTGGAATTGTTTTCGCAAACTTCACGAGGTCGCCACGCAAGAAGATATCTTCCACAATTTTCTCGTTTTCCTCAGAAATGGCGTTGGTCGATTTCATATATGTGATGAGATCATCCGTCAACAGAACATCTGCAGGAATCTGATATTGTTTTGTAATGAATGCTCTGGAAATCTCGATTAACTCTACATAAAAAGCACGGAAATTTTCATTCTCGATGTAATTTTTCTTTTTCAATTTCTCCAGATCCTTCAAGGTTTGATTGGTTGTAACGGCTGGGCTGCTTTTGCGCTTTCGTCCATATTTTACAATTCCAATGATCAAAACGATGATGGCAATGAACAACAAAGCCAGAAGAATGTAGAATTTATAAAGTTCCCAATAATCTTTGACATCCAAACGAACTTCCTTGTTCTTCATAATGTCATTGATCTGATCACCTTTTTTGGCTGTGTTGATGACCTCCACTTCGTAAGGAATGGTCTTCAGGATCTTGTCTCCGACTTTGACCTCAATTTCTGGAATCGTAAATTTGCCTTCCTGGAAAACCGCAAATTTCACCGACCTTAGATAAATATCTTTTTGTACCGCAATACTGTCATTCACCATTTCAAAATGAAAAGGCAACAACTCATTTCTCGCCGCGATCTGCACATCTTTGCCATTCAGATCCAAGATCTGGATCTTGAAAATCGCCACTTCTCCCAACGCCAAAGTCGTCTTATCAAGATTGGATGATAAGGTTTGCGAAAATCCTAAAAATGATGTGAGGATAAAAAAGAAAAAATATAATCTATATGTTTTGAATCTTTGCATTTGCAATTTCTAACTTCTAATAACTAATTTCTAAATCTATTTCTTAAAATATTGATACAAAAACTTGCTGTAATCATCTGATGTTTTAATATCTAAAAAATGAGCCGATGAATTCTCGAATTCTTCTTTTGTCTGGCGCATTTTTCGTTTTTGTTGTTCGGCAAAATCGTATCGCCATCTAGCGCTGGAAGTGTTTGCCCAAACTTGCTGACCAGTTTCCGCATCACGAAAAAATGCATAACCAATGTCTGGGATCTCCATATCTTTTTCGTCAAAAACACGAAGTCCCAAAACTTGATGTTTTCTGGCAGTCACATTTAGGATTTTTTGGTCAAATTCATCTTCGAAATCCGAAAACAAAAACACCAAAGATTTTCTTTTGAAAACGCTCATCATATAATTGAAAGCCAAATCCAGATTGGATTTTGTAGGAACATAATCTGCCGACAAAATGTTGCTGATGATGGACAAAACGTGTTTTCTACCTTTCTGTGGCGGAACCACTTTCAGAACTTTGTCGGCGTAGAGAATCAATCCGATTTTGTCATTGTTTCCAGCGGCCGAAAATCCAAGAGAAGCGCAGATTTCTGCAACAAATTCTCTTTTCAACTGAGTTCTCGTTCCATAATCCATCGAGGCGGAAACGTCCACGACAAGCATCATTGTGAGCTCGCGTTCCTCTTCCATTACTTTTACGAACGGCTCGCGGAAACGTGCGGTTTTGTTCCAGTCCATTCTTCGGGTGTCATCACCAAATTGGTATTGGCGAACCTCAGAAAAAGTCATTCCCTGACCTTTGAATGCACTGTGATATTGCCCCATAAGCGATGCTTCCGTCTTCTTACGAGTCCGGATTTCTATCTGCTTTACTTTTTTGACAATGTCCTGTATTTTCAAAGTTCTTTAATTTTTAGTTTAAAGTTTTTACAATTCAACTTTAATACTATTTATATTTTGAACCTTTCAGTTCACTATTTTTTAAATAATTAATAAACGCTCCAATCCTTTTACTTAATGTTTCGGTTTGTTCAATCAATATTTCAAATTTCTCTTTTGAAATAAAATTCCTATCAAAAACCCTATACAATTGTGACCGTGTTTCTCCACAGGATGCTTTAGCAATTGAAAGAAATTGGATAAATTCTTTATTACCGTTTCTTTCAAAACCCTCAGCAATGTTGTCCATTACTGAACCAGAAGAACCATCAATTTGATTACAAAGCCTATAATTGTTTTTAAGATTACTTTCTTCTATAACTTGATAAACTTCTTTACAAAGTATTCTTGATAATTGCCAAATTTCTAAATCTTCAAACTTTTTAACCGTTGCCATAACCTTGAAAATTATAAACTTTAGACATTGAACATTGTAGTTTTGGCGGTCATCGGTTGATAGTTTTCAGACCTCTTAGTTTTTTCAAAAACAATAGGACGACTGACCACTATCAACAGATTAACCAAATTTTAGAACAATATTTGTCCTGAATATTCTTAATATTTTCTCAAACTCAAAAACTCTCAAACCCTCCAACTCATTTACGGCGCTTGTATCTTTGCCAGAATTTTATTCACAATATCGTCTTGAGTTACTTCCTCGGCCTCCGCTTCGAAACTTAAACCAATTCTGTGTCTCAAAACATCTTTCGCAATTTCTTTCACATCTTCCGGGATAACGAATGCTCTTCCTTTGATGAACGCATAAGCTCTGGAAGCAATGGCCAGGTTGATACTTGCTCTCGGTGAAGCACCAAAACTGATGTAATTTTTGATTTCGGACAAGCCGTATCGCTCTGGAAAACGGGTTGCGAAAACCATATCCAGAATATATTTTTCAATTTTTTCGTCAAGGTAAATTTGGTTGATGAGTTTCTTGGCTTCAACAATTTGGTTCAAATCCACCACTTTTCTGATTTGCGGAATATCCTGCGTCGAAATCATTCGCATCACCTTTCTCTCATCCTCGAATTCGGGATAATCGATTTTACATTTTAACATAAAACGGTCGGTTTGCGCTTCTGGCAAAAGATAAGTTCCCTCTTGGTCAATTGGATTTTGAGTCGCTAATACGAGAAAAGGTTTTGGTAAAGGCATTGTTTCATCGCCAATCGTCACTTGTTTTTCCTGCATCACCTCGAGAAGTGCAGACTGAACTTTCGCCGGCGCACGGTTGATCTCATCTGCCAAAACAAAATTCGCAAAAACAGGTCCTTTTTTGATACTGAAATCGTTGTCTTTCACGCTGTAAATCATCGTTCCTACAACATCTGCGGGCAACAAATCCGGCGTAAACTGGATTCTGGAAAATTGTCCGTCAACAGCTTCCGACAAGGTTTTGATGGCCAAGGTTTTTGCCAATCCTGGAACACCTTCCAAGAGAACGTGTCCGTTGCCAAGAAGTCCGATGAGCAAACGGTCTATCATATATTCCTGCCCGATGATGGCGCGGTTGATTTCCTGTTTTAAGATGGAGAAAAAGTAATTTTGTTCTTTAACTTTTTCGGTAAGTTGTCTGATATCTTCTGCTTGATTCAATTCTGACATATCAATTAATAAAAATAATTGGTAAATTTCACATAAAATCCAGCAACAGCAAACATAACAATTGCCAAACTTCCGTTAAATATTTGTTAAAGAGATGGAAGTTGGAAGCCAGATGATGGAAGTTTTAGGCAAAGTGATTTACTTTTTGCTAATAAATCTCAATAATTTGTCGTTTATTTATAATTAATATAACTTTGAACTAAATAAATTTCTCTCCGAAAATGAATTATCATTTTGCCAATCATAGACAGGTTCGAAAAAACCTTTTAAATATTCTACAAACGACCTCAGAAAAAGACCTTCTGACAATCCCGGACGGCTTCAACAACAACATCTATTGGAACATCGCGCATTGCGTGGCTCAGCAACAGTTGCTTTGCTATTATCTCAGCGGAAACCAGTTCCGCATCGACAAATATTGGGTGGAAACCTACAAAAAAGGAACGTTCGCCAACGTGGATGTGAAACAATCCGAAATGGAGGATTTGGCTTATCTATTAATTGAAACTTCAAAAATCCTGATGAAAGATTACGATGATGACTTCTTCTCAGATTACACGCCCTATTCCACGAGTTTTGGGATTGATTTGAAAAATGTGCAAGACGCCATCATCTTTAATAATATGCACGAAAGCATTCATTACGGTTATATTTTGGCTCAGAAAAGAGCTTTGATTGCGGAAGGATTAAGTTTATAATTAATGAAATTCAGATTCCTTTTTCCAGTTTTCCTCTTGGGAATTTTATCATTTTCGAAATCCGATAATGAGCGATTCAAATATTACCAACCTATCAGCAAAACTCAGGAAATCGAAGTTCTGTATTTGACTTGGGATGACTCAACGCTTCCGAATTTCGTGAAAGTTTCGGATTACAAAAAATACGTTGATAAGGCTGAACTCTTTGCGCATTGTTTCTACGTCGATTCCAAAGACCCAGAGAAAAGGAAATTCAAAATTCCGGTGACGACGGATAAACTCATCAAGAAAATCCCTTTAAAAATAAAAGGAAAATTCTTCAAGACCAAACAATTCGACGATACGTTTCCAACGCCACTTTTCGAAGATTACAGAAAAACCGGTGATTTGAAATTCAAAACTGAGAATGGTGAGTTTTTGGTTTTTGTGTTGGATTAATTATAAAAAAACGCTTCCCAGATTTGAGAAGCGTTTGAATTTTATTTTTTAATAAACTTAGAAGTTTGTTCTCCTAATTCTGTTTTCACTTTCAAAAGATAATTTCCTTTTTGTAAAGTAGAAACATCTATTTTAGAGTCGTTTATTTTTTTTCCATTTCTGATTTTCTTTCCTTCTAGAGAATAGATCTCGTAATCAAAAATTGAAACATAATTTTTAATATTTAAAGTATCTTTTACTGGGTTTGGAAAGATTTGAAGACTTTCTTTTATATTTTCTGAAACTGAAAGTATCTCCTCACCATTTATTCTTACAATTTGTTTTTTATTAACTCCATTAAATGAAGTGAAATATCCACAAACCAATATTTTACCATCTGGTTGTAAAATCATCCGTCGAACCTCTCCTCCGGTGTCAAATAATTTATCTGCACTTCCATCTGACTTCAGACGATGAAATTTGCTGGTTGAAAAAAAATTTCCGTTAGTTAATATTTTTCCGTTAGGCAGAACAATCGCTGAATGGGCGCTGGCTGAATTATTTTTTACAAATGTAGTATCCAAACTCCCGTTGATATTAAGACGTGCAATTCCTCCGGTCTCTACATTATTAAAAGAAGAAAAACCTCCGCAAATTATTATCTTCCCGTCTGGCTGTACTGCCATAGTATAAATTGGAAGATTACTACCCGAACCAATTGCGTTGAAGCTCGTATCCAGACTGCCATTACTATTCAATCTGGCAATAGTTCTTTTGGCAATATTGTCATAAGTACTTATATAACCGCCAATCAATATCTTTCCATCAGATTGTAAAATAACAGAATTAAGATTATTATTAGATCCAACTGACGAATCAAAAGTACCATCTAAACTCCCATCTGTATTCAAACGCGCAACCTTACCTCTCCGCACTCCATTGTAGTAATCAAAATCACCAGCAATGAGAATCTTACCATCTGTTTGTTGAACTACAGAGTAGATACTGGTGTTAGCACCAGAACCACCAGCATTAAAAGTATCATCTAAACTTCCATCTGCATTTAGTCGTGTTACATATCTCTTTTCTATATTATTAAATTTTGTAAAATCTCCCGTTATTATAATTTTCCCATCTTCCTGTACAATAATATTTAGAACTCTACCTTCTAAACCTGCTCCTATATCAAAGTTTTGATCAATGCTTCCGTCATTATTTAACCTTGCAATACCTTTTCTCGCAATACCATCGAAGGTAGTAAAATCACCAGCAACAATGATTTTACCATCTTTTTGCAAACCCATAGCCATAATACTATAGCCATTTGAACCTGCACCTGTATTGAAGTTTGAATCTAAAACACCATCCTGAGCAGATAAAAGGAGATGAAATACAGAATAAAAAAGTAGAAATATTTTTCTCATAGTTTAATTTTACGCGAAATTATAAATTAATCGTAAATATTGTAATATATTAAAGAACTAAAATCAAAAACCTTACTTTTGCAAAACAAAATCTCATTAATGAATCCAGAGAAAAAAGACGATTTCATATTCGGTTTAAGACCAGTGATGGAAGCCCTAGAAGCCGGAAAAACCGTAGATAAAATATTTTTACAAAACGCTTTGACGGGCGAAATTTACTTCGAGCTGAAGCAACTTTTGGCCAAGCATAATCTCCGCCCAAACTACGTTCCCGTAGAAAAACTCAACCGTTTTACAAGAAAAAACCACCAAGGTGTGGTGGCCTTTATTTCAGACGTTCCATTCCACAAAATCGAGGATGTTTTGCCTCAGCTTTTTGAAGAAGGAAAGACGCCATTTATCTTGATTTTAGATAGATTGACCGATGTTCGAAACTTCGGAGCTATCTGTAGAACCGCAGAATGTGTGGGCGTTGACGCGATTTTGATTCCTGAAAAAGGTGGCGCACCAATTAATTCTGATGCGATTAAAACTTCGGCTGGAGCGATTTATAATATTAAAATCTGTAAAGAAAAAAATCTTGCGCACTCGGTAGATTTCCTTCAGCAAAGTGGCATCAAAGTATTCTCTGCCACGGAAAAGGCGCAGAAATTGATATACGACGTGGACTTCACAGAACCGTGCGCAATCGTGATGGGAAATGAGGAAACAGGAATCTCAAAAGAGGTGCTTCACCACTCCGATGAAAAAATAAAATTGCCAATCGAAGGTAAAACCCAATCCCTGAACGTCTCTGTAGCGTGTGGTGCGATTCTTTATGAAGCCGTGAGACAGAAGATAGTTGTTGCTGGTTGATAGTTTTTGGTTGATAGAAATCAACTTGATAATTATCAAAACATCAATTATAATTTATTATTAAACATCAATTATGAAAAAAATAACAGCGCTTGCGCTAATTGCAATAGCATTGGTCGCTTGTAAAAAGGAAACAAAAACCGTTACAAGAGTTGACCCGAAAACCGGAAAAACCGAAACCGTAACCGTGGAAGTTTCCGAAGAAGAAGCTTCAAAACCAAAAGCAATAGCTGACAGCAGTGGCGTTTTCAAACAAAAATTCATTCTGGACAAAGGCGTGACTTACCCGTTGGTTTCTTATCAAAGAGAAATCCAATCGTTGAACACACCAGATGGCAAAACAATGTCTGCAACTACAGAAACAACGGACGAAATGTCTGTAACAGTCAACGATTTCAAAGATAACATCTACGATTTGACCTTGAATATGGTAGGCAAAAGAATGTCCAATACTTCAAATGGAAAAACGGTTTCCATCGATACGAAACAAGCCGCTCCAAAAGAAGAAGCGCTTAAAATGGATTATCTTGTAAGCAAAGGTCTGGCAGGAAATAAACTGAATGTGAAGATGGATGCTTACGGCAATATCAAGTCTGTAACTGGATTTGATGTCGTTTACAACAATCTTAAAAAGGCAATCGCTGGAACCGTGAAGGACACAAAACAGCAGAATGCTTTTATTGAAAGTTTCAAAACTGGCTTCAACGAGGCAATGATGAAAGAACAATTAGGCAAAAATCTAAAACTTCTTCCAGCAAAAGGAGCAAAAATCGGTGACAAATGGACCGATTCTGAAGATATCGTTCCAGGCAAAGTAAAACAAACCTTGACTTTCACCCTGACAAAAGTTGAAGATGGAAAAGCGGAAATCAGTGTGACTGGCGTGATTCCTTCAAAATCCGACAAGCAAACTCAAAACGGAATGACGCACACGATGAGCGTTGGCGGAACAGAGAGCGGGAAAATCATCATCGATGAAAACACAGGCTGGCTTCTAAACCAAAACCTGAGCATCAAGACCAATCAGAAGGAAAGTGTTTCTGACGGAAAACAGACGCAGAGTATGAGCAAAAACTCGACGACGTCTATCATTATCAATCCTTCGTACAAATAGATTTTAGAATTAATTAAAAAATAAGGAAATGAAGTACATTTTCGAATTTATCATCGCAACCATCATCATATTCTTCGTTTGGAATATCTTGAAGAGAATCTTTTTCAATGCGTTTTATAAAAACTTTCCGACCTTAAATCCAAAAAATCAACAACAAAACCAGCAAACCAGTTCGAAAAAAATGCCCGAACAAAAAGTTAAATGGGATGCGGAAACGGTGGATTTTGAGGAAATAAAAGAGGAGAAAAAGCAATAGTCAGATTCTGACATAAAATAAACATAAAACCTTTCAGATTATTAAGTCTGAAAGGTTTTTTAATATTAAATTTGGAATTTGAAATTTTAAAGTCATTTGATAATTGATATCAATTGTTAAAACGCTGATTTCAAATCTAATATCAAAAGCTTAATATCTAACATCTATGTTCAAAAACAAGAAAAATCTCATTTTCATCCTTGCAAGTTTGGTCGTTTTCATTTTGCTGGCGATAGTTTACGCCAATCCTGTCATTTCGGGGAAACGTCTGATGCAACACGATATCGTTTTCTACAAAGGTGGCGCGGAAGAACTTTTACAATACCGTGCGAACAACGAAAATGAAACCTATTGGAGCGACGCAATGTTTGGCGGAATGCCGACTTACCAAACTGGCGCGCAATTCCGTGGCGATGTCATCAAGAAAATTGATGATTTGTTTTTGTTCCTTCCAAAGCCTGCGAATTATTTGTTCTTGCTATTTGCCGGATTTTTCTTTTTGGGAATGGTGGCTGTTAGAAATTGGAAATATGCTTTGCTCGGAGCGACATTCTTCGGATTGTCAACTTATTTTTACATTATTATTTCGGCTGGACACAACGGAAAAGTTCATACTATTGCCTACTTTGCGCCATTGGTAGCTGGGATTTTATTGGTCTATTTTAGGAAAAAATATATTCTCGGATTCATCACCACTACCCTATTTATGGGACTTCAGATTTGTGCGAATCACCCACAGATGACTTATTATCTATTTCTCGGATTAGGATTTTTGTTCCTCTCTGAATTAATAAGAGCCATCAAAGGAAAAATCGAATGGAGACATTTTCTTATTTCGACAGGAATCGTTGCAGTGGCTGGAATCATCGGCGTTGGAATGAACTCGCAAAGAATAATGGCAAATGCCGAATACGTGAAAGAAACCGTTCGTGGAAAACAAATCCTGAACGATAAAAATCACACCGCCGGAAAATCCGGAATGGACAAAGAAAGCATCACGATGTGGAGCTACGGAAAACTGGAAACGCTTAACTTATTCATTCCTAGATTAATGGGAGGCGCAAGTCAGGAAGAAGGTTCCGACAAAATAATGGAGCAAATCCAAGTTTTGGCTCAGGACAACATCAAATCCCAACAAGAATACGATATGTTTCTCAGAGGTTTCGGAAGTCCGACTTATTGGGGCGACCAGCCGAGCACTTCGGGTCCGGCTTATCAAGGTGCAGTCGTTTGTTTCCTTGCGGTCTTAGGATTTTTCTTTGCCGGAAGAAAGTACAGATATTGGATTTTGGGTGCTTCGATTTTGACGATTTTCTTGGCTTGGGGAAGCAATTTCTCTGCGCTGACAGATTTCTTCATCGATTATGTGCCGTTGTACAACAAGTTCCGTGCGCCGTCTTCTATCTTGGTGGTTGTGGAATTCTTGTTTCCTCTGATTGCAATTCTTGGTCTATATAAATTCTTTACGGATGAAAATCTGACCGAAGAGTACAAAAAGAAAATCTTGCTTTACGTTTCAGGAAGTGTTCTAGGAATCACATTGATTTTGATGGTTTTCGGAAAAGGAATTTTAGGTTTCTATACTGCGAATGAGAAAACTTATCTTCCGCCGTATGTGTTGGATTATTTGATTGATGAAAGAGCGTCGATGTTCCAAACCGATGCTTTAAAGGCGATTATTTATGTTTTGATTACAGCTGGCGTTTTATTTTTTGGATTAAAGAAAAAACTGAACGTCAACATCGTTTTATTAATTATCGGATTCGTGAGTTTGTTTGACCTTTGGACAGTGAACAGACGTTATCTGAACGATGATAATTATGTTGATAAAACCTTCGCCGATTATCCTTTCCAAACGGAAAATTCGGAATATCTGATGAGCAAAGCAGGCGACAATTCTTTTGTTCAAAGCCTTCTTCAACAGACCGAAGTGAACAAGGCCTTACAAACCATCGCTGAAAAAGACAAAGACCATTACAGGATTTTCAACAATGTTTTGGGGACTTTCAGCGAGACAAATACTTCTTACTTCAAATCTTCAATCGGCGGTTATCACGCGGTTAAACTGAGACGTTATGATGATTTAATCAATAAATATTTCTCGACCACAGACCAGGTAAAAACCATCCGAATACTGAATATGCTGAACACCAAATATTTCTTGGTTGGCGACCAGCAAAAACCAGAAATCTCGCCAAACCCTGAAGCCAACGGCAATGCGTGGTTTGTTTCTGACATCAAATTCGTAAATAACCCAAACGAAGAACTGAATGAAACAGGAAATCTTGACACAAAAAAAATCGCTGTGATTTCTAAAGATGACAAAGCTTATTTCAACGGGAAAAATCTGGTAAAAGATTCAACCGCGTTTTTGGCTTTGAAATCTTACCAGCCGAATGAATTGTCTTTTGATTCATCTTCCAAAACATCTCAATTGGCGGTGTTTTCCGAGGTTTATTACCCTCACGGCTGGAATGTTTACTTGGACGGAAACAAAGTGGATTACATCAAAGCAAATTACCTTTTGAGAGCGCTTTACGTCCCAGCAGGAAAGCATAAAATTGAAATGAAATTTGAACCAGCCGTTATCGAAACTGGGAAATTATTTTCTTTGATAAGTTTTGGATTGTTTGTTTTGTTGAGTTTGATTGGGATTTATTTTCTGTTTAAGGATTCTCGGAAGTCTGAGATTGCGAAAGCTTAATTAAATTTTTAATTCAATAATCACAAACAACCAATTGAAATTAGAAAAATTTAATATCGGAATATTATTAATCATACTAAGTTTTATCGCAAGTGTGATTAGTTTTTATCTCTTAATTTTTACTATTCCAGTTTTTCTAATTGGTTGTATTTGTATCATAAAATCAAAAGAAAAAATTATTTTAAAAGTTTTAAGTATTTTAATTCCGTTGATTGTATACTTTCCTGCAACTTTTCTTTTTTTAAGTCTTTACAATTATACAAATCCAAAAGAATTTCTAATTCCAGAAAATTATGCTGGCCCTCTTCGAATCATCTATGAAGAAGAATGTGGTCAAAAACTTTTTAAAGAAAACGGAAGTGAAGTATTTAAATTTCCAAAAAATGGAATTATTATTTTATCCTCTGAATTTGATGGAGGAATAAATCACAAATATTTTTTCATTGACAAAGCCGGAAACAAAAAGCAGATTCCTCAAGCAAATATTGATGGACAAAACTTAAAATTTCCTAATGTGTCAATTCAAGGAGCAGGCATAATGAGTAATGGAGAAGTGAAAATTGGAGTTAATTCCAATGATGATAAGGATAACATAAAGTATTCAGATTTTAATGTGAATCGAAACAATGTTGATGATTTTAATTATAAGAAACAGCAAACATTTGATTCTTTAACAACGGCAATTGTTTTTAAATGCAGAAAAAATAGAATCTTATATAAACAAAAAAGCAACCCAAATTGAGTTGCTTTAATTTTTTGCTTGAAAGCGGAAATTATTTTCTGATTCCCAATTCAGCGATGATAGCTCTGTATCTAGAGATTTCTTTCTTCTTCAAGTAATCAAGAAGAGATTTTCTCTTACCTACCAATTTCACTAGAGACCTCTCAGTAGCAAAATCGTGACGGTTAGCTTTCAAGTGCTGAGAAAGGTGGTTGATTCTAAAAGTGAATAGAGCAATCTGTCCTTCAGCGCTTCCTGTGTCATTTGCAGATTTTCCGTGCTTTGCGAAAATTTCTGACTTTTTTTCTGTTGTTAGATACATTCCAATATTATTTAAATGATTATTATGTAATTCGGGTGCAAAGATAGGATTTTATTTTAGATTAAAAACTTAAAATCAAAACTATTTTTATTGGAATAAATTCTATTCAATAAAACACATTTTTGTCATTCCGTAGGAAACCTAACGTAGTGGTTCGACGAAGTCAATCTAGACAGCTAAGTTGAGATTCCTACGGAATGACAAACTTACTGAATAAATACTCTTACTTCTCCTCCATCAAAAATTGTTTCACCACTTCAAAATCCTCTGGAAATTCCAACGATTGTTTTTCCTTTTTGTTGAAAGCTTCCAGTTTTTCAGGGATTTCGATTTTCGTTTTTAAAACATCTTCCACAACTTCCACAAACTTTGCAGGATGAGCGGTTTCCAATAGAACACCAACAAAATCTGCACTTGATTTTTCTGAATACTTTTCCAATCCCAAATAAGCCACCGCGCCGTGCGGGTCCAAAGTATAACCGAAATCGTTCTTCACTTTTATCATCGTCTCTTTTGTTGCTTCATCCGAAAAAGAATACGACTCGATTTCTTTTTTGAATTCCGAAACATCATCATTGAAAAGACTTTTCATTCTTTCAAAATTGCTTGGATTTCCGACGTCCATTGCGTTGCTGATGGTTTGTTTTGAAGGTTTTGTTTCGTAATTTCCGGTTTCAAGATAATTTGGAACCACATCATTTGCATTGGTTGAAGCAATGAATTGATAAATCGGCAATCCCATTTTCTTGGCAAAAAGTCCAGCGGTTAAGTTTCCAAAATTCCCGCTCGGAACAGAAAACACGATTGGTTTTCCTAATTTTTCTAATTGAGCAAATGCCCAAAAATAATAGAATGATTGCGGAATCAATCTCGCAATATTAATACTGTTTGCTGACGTCAAAGTGAATTTCTGATTCAATTCTTCGTCGGACAGAATTTGTTTTGCCAAAGCCTGACAATCGTCAAAAGTGCCATCGATTTCCAACGCTTTGATATTTCCGCCCCAAGTTGTCAGCTGTTTTTCCTGCAACGGACTCACTTTTCCTTTTGGATAAAGAATATAAACCTCAATTCCCGCAACATCGAAAAATCCAGACGCAACCGCACTTCCCGTGTCGCCAGAAGTCGCAACAACAACCTTCATCGGTTTTCCTTCTGAGAAATAAGCCATCATTCTCGCCATAAATCGAGCGCCAACATCTTTGAAAGCCATCGTCGGACCGTGGAACAATTCCAGGGAATAAATATTCTCCGTGATTTTCACATCCGGAATTTCGAAGTTCAAAACTTCATCGATGATTTCTTTCAAATTGTCATCGGAAATGGATTCGCCGAGAAATTCTTTTGCTACTTGGAAACCGATTTCTTGCAAGCTAAGATTCGGTAGATTTTCAAAAAACCCAGCATCAAGTTGCGGAATATATTCGGGCATAAAAAGTCCGCCGTCATCTGCCAAACCTTTTAAAATGGCTTTTTTGATGTTGGTTTCTTCGTGTTTTCTTGTTGATATGTATTTCATTTTTGGTTGATAGTTAATGGTTGTTGGTTGATAGATTTAAGGTTTTAACGCAAAGTCCGCTAAGATTTTTTTGATTCTTATTGAAAATATTTAAGGTTCGCAAAGACGCTTACGCTCATCAAAGAATAAAACTTTAAAGCCTTTGTCATTCCTTAGGAATCTAGACCTTTGAGATTGACCTCGTCAAACTACTACATTGATTTCCTACGGAATAACAATATTGGTTTTCAGGACAAATCTTGATTTAACGACGAATCTGCAGCCCGACTTGAGTGGAAATCCTTTTTTGCTTTGACTAAATTTCTTTTGAAAGGGAAATCGTCGGCAAAAAAGATTGGGAACGGAAGGCGGAAATAGCTGCCCAAATAATTTTAATTAATCACTCGTGCGCCTTCGTCGTTGATTTTTGTGACGAATGATTCGCTTTCTATATTTTTTTGGTTGAGTAATTCTTTGATTTTGTATGAAATAACTTCTGCAATATCTTTCTTTTCACACAAAGCAAACACCGACGGACCGGAACCGGAAATCCCAAAACCAATCGCGCCATTGTCCAAAGCGAGTTGTTTCATCTCGTAAAAATATGGAATCAACATCGCGCGAACGGGCTCTATGATGACGTCCTCGAGACTTCGGCTGACCAAACCAAGGTCGTTGGTGCAAAATCCGGCGACCAATCCTGCGATATTTCCCCATTGCTGAACGGCAGATTTCAGGCTGATTCTTTCCTTGATGATTTTTCTCGCTTCGCCTGTCGGAACGTCTACGTGCGGATGAACGGAAACTACCGACAAACCCTTTGGATAAGGCAATTTAAAAGCATCTAAAGGTTCATAACTTCTGACCAAAACCATTCCGCCCAAAAGTGCCGGCGCAACGTTGTCTGCGTGGGCATTTCCGCAGGCGATTCGTTCTCCTTCCATTGCGAGTGGCAACAATTCTTGACGAGAAAAAGGCTTTCCCATCAATTCATTAATGGCGACCAAAGCCGCTACGCTGCTCGCTGCGCTGGAACCCATTCCGCTGTTGAGTGGCATTTTTTTGTACAGCTCGATATCGATTCCTTGGGTTGAATTTACCTTTTCCAAGAACAATCGGATGACGTGGGAAACTACATTTTTCTCTGGGTTTTTGGGGAGTTTTCCGCCGTCGCCTTCGATTTTTGTGATGGTGATTTTGTTGAAATCGTTTTTTGTCAGGATGATTTCGTCGCCTGGTTCATCGATGGCGAAACCGAGAATATCGTAGCCACAAACGACGTTGGCGACTGTTGCGGGAGCGAAAACTTTTATAGAATCCATTTTTATAATTGATAAATGATGAGTGATAAATGATATTTATTAAAACGATGAATTGAAATCAACTAACAATTATCGTTTATCTTTTATGATTATTGAGCCGTAACTCTTACCAAATCTGCGAAAACACCTGCGGCGGTAACTTCTGCGCCGGCGCCTGGACCTTTGACCACCAATGGCGTGTTTTTGTACCTTGAAGTGGTGAATGAAATGATATTATCGCTTCCTGAAAGTCCGTAGAATGCGTGATTGGCATCAACCATTTTGACTTCGATGTTGATTTTTCCGTCTTCCAAAATTCCGATTAGTCTAAGTTTTTGACCAGAACTTTCTGCTTCATTTTTGAATGATGAAAAGTAAGGTTCGTTCTTTTCCAACTCTGCATAAAAACTCGGAATCGAATCTGCTTTGAGGCAAGCTTCCGGAAGAAAATCTTTGATGTTGACATCGGACATTTCCAAAGGTAAGCCAATTTCTCTTCCAAGAATCAGCATCTTTCTGGAGAAATCCATTCCGTTCAAATCGTCTCTTGGGTCGGGTTCTGTGTAACCTAATTCTTGCGCTGTTCTTACGACCTCTGCAAAGGTCTTATCGCCAACATAATTATTGAAAATGTAAGAAATGGTTCCTGATAAAATGGCTTCGATTTTTAGAATTTCGTCTCCAGAAATCCAAAGGTCGTTCAACGTTTTGATTATTGGAAGTCCGGCGCCAACATTTGTTTCATATAGGAAACTGACGTTGTTTTTTTTTGCCAATCTTTTGAACTTGCTGTACTGCTCGTAAGCCGAAGAATTTCCTTTTTTGTTGCAAGTCACAATTGAAATATTATTCTCAAAAAACTGTGGATAATAGCTCACCACATCTTCACTCGAAGTATTATCTACGAAAACCAAATTAGGTAAATTTTTACTTGAAATAGAATTTATAAAATATTTTAAATTAGAATTTTCTAAATTTTTATCTAAAATTTCATTTAAGTCAAAATTCAAAGTTTCATTTTCTGAAATAATCATTTGTCGGCTGTTGGTTACGCCTATAACATTGATTTTGATTTGGTGATTTTTCTCCAGATTTTCTTCTTCTCTTTTCAGTTGTTTGAAGAGTTCTTTACCAATATTTCCTGTTCCAGCGAACATCACATTGAAGGTTTTAACTGGCGAAAGTAACAGCGAATCGTGGACAACATTCAAAGCTTTTGAGAGTTCATTTCTTTCAATGACAGCAGAAATATTGAGCTCGGAAGAACCTTGTGCAATGGCGATAATATTAATTCCATTTTTGCCTAAAGCACTAAAAAATTTACCGCTGATGCCTCTCGTTTTTTTCATATTCTCGCCGACAACTGAGAGAATACTGAGCTCATTATCGAATTGCGGTTCATCGATTTTGTTAGCATTGATTTCAAATTCAAATTCTTCCCGGATGGCTTTTTCGGCTTTTTTCTCATCATTAAAATTGACCACAAAAGAAATGCTGTGTTCCGAACTCGCCTGCGTAATCAAGATGACATTGACGTCATATTTTGCCAAAGCATTGAACAATCTTCCGCTGAAACCTTTCATTCCAATCATTCCGTTTCCGGTGATATTGACGAGACAAGTTTTCTCAATGGAGACAATTCCCTTGATTAGACCTTTTGAAACTTCGGATTTTTGTTGAATCAAAGTTCCTGGATTTTCCGGGTTGAAAGTATTCTTGATATAAATCGGAATTTGACTTTCGATAGCCGGAATCATCGTTGGCGGATAGATGACTTTTGCGCCGAAATAAGACATTTCCATCGCTTCCTGATAACTGAGTTCCGGTTGAGAAAAAGCATTCTTTACCAATCTTGGGTCAGCTGTCATAAAACCATCAACGTCTGTCCAAATCTGGATTTCTTTAGCTCTCAAACCTGAGCCTAAAATCGCTGAAGTATAATCCGAACCGCCTCTTCCAAGTGTTGTCGTATCTTGATTTTTATCTTGCGAAATGAAACCTGTTACTACATAAATTTGATTTTCAGGATTCCAATTCTTTAGATTTTCATTGGTTTTGATGAAATCGACGGACGCATTTCCGAAGTTCGAATCTGTGACAATCAGTTCTCTCGAGTCTTTGTAGTTCGCAGGGAAATTCTCTGATTGAAGATATGTTGCGATGATTTTACTGGACATTTGTTCGCCGTAAGCCAACAATCTATCTTTGATTCTGCCTGATAATTCGCCCAAGTTTTTGACACTGAAAAGAATATCTTCAATCTCATTAAAACTCACTTTGACCATCATCAACAAAGGATTCTGAGAAGTTCTTGGCAACAACCCTGAGATGATTTGATAATGTTTTTCTTCTGCGACTTTCAATATCTCTGAGAAATCATTTTGTAGCAACGCCTCTTCCGCGGACAACAAAAGCGAGTTTGTAATTCCTGAAAACGCGGAACAAACCACAATCAAAGGTTCATTTTCATTGAATTCTTTTTCAACGATTGATTTTACATTCTTCAATGCTTCCAAACTTCCGACTGAAGTTCCTCCAAATTTTAATACTTTCATTTGTATTGTAGTTATTTTAAATAAAAAAAGCCTTTCTGGAAAATTCAGAAAGGCTTTTTTATATTGTTATTATTTTTCAATTTCACATACAGACCTTTCCGCGACATACTGTTGTAGTCGTTGTAGAAATCGTTGTTGTGATTGTTAAATTCATTTCTTTATTCTTAATTCTGTTACAAAAATAGAAAAGTGTTTTTAATATGCAAGTAATTTCGGGTTAAATAATTATTTTATTTTATAAATCAATCAAATTCTTGAAGTTTCATTAAAAATTAATTTTCAGAAAAAGGTATTTTTTTTAAGATATAAATTTCAAAACTCTATCAGTTTTTAAGCTTCAAGTATCAACAAAAGCTTGAATTATTGCTCAATTAAAAATTACTCAAAATCCAATAATGAAATTTTACAATTGATTATCAATACTTTAAATATTAATTTTAAAAATATTTGGTACTTTGTATTGCACAATACCTTTTAGTTTACATATCTTTGCAATGTAAAGTTAAAGAAAGACTTTTTTTTGAGCTTGAAAGACGGAAGTCTGAAGAAGTTAAATATTGAATCTTGAACTTTAAATTTTGAATTAAAAAAACCAAACAATTAATATGAATACCGAGAACACAAAGGCGCAGATGCGCAAAGGAATTCTGGAATTCTGTATTTTGAGTCTTATTCAACAACGTGAAATGTACGTTTCCGACCTGATAGAATCTCTCAAAAAAGGAAGACTGGATGTAGTGGAAGGAACGCTTTATCCGCTCCTTACAAGATTGAAAAATGGCGAATTCCTCGCTTACAGATGGGAAGAATCCACAAGCGGACCGCCAAGAAAGTACTACCAGATCACGGAAAAAGGAAGCCTCTTCCTCGCTGAACTGCAAACCACTTGGCAAGAACTGACAGATTCTGTCAACCAAATTATCTCAAACTCTCAAAACTAATTATTATGAACAAGACATTATCTATAGCACTCGCTGGTTTTTCCTTTACGATAGACGAGCTGGCTTACATAAAATTAAGCGATTATCTGAATGCTCTTAGAAATTCTCTAGACGCCGCTGAAGCAGATGAAGTGATGAACGACATCGAGATCAGAATGGTGGAGATCTTCAAAGAAACACTTGGAAAGAGAGAGGTGATCAATGATTCTGATGTTGAGAGAGTGATTGCTCAAATTGGAACGCCTGAACAAATTGACGAACAAGAGGAAGCTTACTTCTCAGAAGGCAAACAGAAACAATCTAAAACTTCTGGAACATTCTCTTACAGCAGCAATTCTCAAAAGCAATTGTTCCGTGATCCCGAGAAACAAAAGATAGCAGGTGTTTGTGCAGGTTTGGCGGCTTATTTCGGAATGGAGATCAGCTGGATGAGATTGATCTGGATCGGTGCATTTCTTTTCCTTTGGGTAGCGCCAGGATCTTCTTTCCTAGTGGTGATCTTGTACTTTATCCTTTGGGCGGTTTTGCCAAAAGCAGAATCAGCTTCAGATTTTTTGAAAATGAAAGGAAAACCTTTGAACTTCGACAATCTAAAGGAAGAATCTGGAAAAATCGTTCAGTTTGCTAATGAAACTACGACCAGAGCAGGCGAGATCTACACAGAGAACAAACCAAAGATTGGTTCAGCTGGTGACACGATCCTGAAAATCCTTAAATATTGTCTTGCCGTTTGGTTGGCATTGATGGCTGCAGGTTGCTTCATCGGACTTTTCGCAATGACTTTTGCTTATGGATCTGGAAAATTCGGGATAGACAACAACCTTGGATTCTATCTTGAGGAAAACAATATGGGCTATTTGATCTTAGCGATCGCAGCTTTACCAACGATTATCTTCGGTGTTGCGTTCTTATTATTATCGATCAAATTATTCTCTCCGAAGACGAAATTCAACTATGTAGGACCTGTTTTGGGAACATTGGGGATCATCTGGTTAGTTTTGGTTGGCGTATTAGCGGCGAATGCTTCAAGGTTCAACTTTGCTTACAGTGGAGAAAATGAAGATTATGAGAACATCTCAATCAGCGCTCCAAATGCAATTGACACGATCTACATCGATAGCAAAAAGGTGGACATTCCTGAGAACTTCAAAACGTACTTCAATAATATCTATTCTGACAAATCAAAGATCTATAAAAAGGATTATCCTCACGTAGAGATCACGAGAAAAGATGACATCAAAACGCCATATCTGATCGTAAAAAGAGAAGCTGATGGTTACAACCAGCCTCTGAAAATGAGAGTGCCTGTAGAAATCGTTGGAAACAGAATCATCCTTCCAAACTACTTCGAGTATCCTTACGAATACCGTTTCAGAAATTACAGATTGGATTATGAACTTGTAGTTCCTAGAAATACGAAAGTCATCAATGAAAAAGAATATCAGGTCAATGTCAGCGATGATAACGACGATGATGACAACGATTCTGACAATCATAACAACAGCGGAATCACCGTTGAGAAAAACAAGATCAACATCAACGGAACTACAATTGAGTACAATTCTGATGAGAATGACAGTGTGAAGATCAATGGAAAATATTACTCCAAAGATTCTGCAGACGTGGTTTTGGAAAGACTAAAAATTGATGAGAAAGTTAAGAAATCGATTGAAGACCTTAACATCAACATCAAAGATGGCAAGAAAGAGATCAATATCAAAACTAAATAAAAATTGAGAGTGGATTAGTCGAAAAGCGGGTCAAAAACTGTAAAGAGTTTCCGCTTTTCCTCTAGTTCTTCCAAGATTTATAAATGATAATTGTCAAATGATAAATAATCATAAACTATGAAAATCTATACTTTTTTTCTTTTGGTATTTTTCACCACATTATCAAAAGCTCAAACACACCGATTCATTTACGAATATCAATTCAAGCCCAATTCCGAATCCACAGAATACAGAAAGACCAATATGGCTTTGGACATCAATCCAACTGATGTCAAGTTCTACGATTACGAAAGTGTTTTGAATGATTCCATTAATAAAAAAGGAGGTCGCAATTACAATTGGACCGGCGCGCCTGTCATCACCAGGAAGAAAAACTCTTATCAGAATACCAATTACGAAATGATGATGGACTATTTCTCCTACCAAACCACCGACAAAATGGATTGGAAACTGGAAAACGAGACCAAGACTTCTGGACAGTACACTTTGCAAAAAGCAACGACCAATTTCGGAGGTAGAGAATGGACCGCTTGGTTTGCCAAAGATGTCAACATCTCAGAAGGACCTTACAAATTCCGAGGTTTGCCAGGTTTGATCTTTGAAATGAATGACAGTAAGGATAACTTTATATTTAAATTGATCAAAAGTCAGAAAATAGAAAAGACCTACGACACCTCAGATTTCTTAGAAGCTTTCGCAGGCAAGAAACCTCTGAATGTCAAGATCGAAGATATGCACAAGCAAATGCTGAAGTTCTACAACGATCCGATGAAAGATCTACGAGAGAAGTTCGATGATGTACCACCAGGAACTTTCCAAGTGGGCGGAAAGAAGATCACGAGCAAAGACCAATTCAAGGAAATGGCAAAGGTAATGCAGGAGCATATTTTGAAGAGCTACAATCCTTTGGATCTTACAAACGCCGTAACTTATCCGACGGTGAATTAAAAATTTAATAAAATATTAACCAAATTTTTATTAATCCCATTATTTAATTTCTTAAATTTGTTTCAGAAAATCAATTTCTAACTAAAAAACTACAACAAAATGATACAATTGGTAATTACGATCGCCATCAAGTTGGTCGATTTTTTCTCAAGCCTTTTTTGACACGTAAAGAATATCTAGATATTTCTTAGAAAATAAACATATTTTGTAAATTTGTAAAGTATAGCTTTGTCGCTGTACTTTATTTTTTTGTCTATGAAAAAATTCTTAGGAAAAGCCATCCTCAAGTTGGTAGGCTGGAAAATCGCACTTCAAGGCGATGTCAACAATCTCGACAGATGCATCCTCGTGGTTGCGCCACACACCGACAACAGCGAGTACATTCTCGGAAACCTTGCTTACTGGGCATTGGGTAAAAAACTAAAGATCATCATCAAGGATGCTCATACCAAAGCTTTCTACGGCAGCATCGTAAAAGGTCTAGGCGGAATCGGGATCGACCGTTCTCAGAAAAATGACCTTGTGAAATTCGTAGCAGACGAATTCAAGAAGGATGATTTCAGTTTGGTGATCACGCCGGAAGGCACAAGAAGTTGGGTCCCAAAATGGAGAAAAGGCTTTTACAATATGGCTTTGGCAGCAAAGGTTCCTATCGTTTTAGCTGGTGGTGATTACAAACGTAAAACCGTCAATCTAGGCTACATCATTCCGTACGACAAATTAGAAACGCATACTTTTGAAGAGATCATGCAGGAAATTCAGGATTTCTATGTGAAATACGACATCACGCCAAAACATCCTGAGAATTGGAATCCACAGATCTATTAGTGATAGTTGATAGTTGATAGTTGATAGTAAAATTAATTTTTTAATCCTTTAATTGTATTCGATGGACGAAGCAAAAAAAATAGAAACACTGGACCGCTTAAACCAAGCCAGCAAGAACACTTTGGGCGAAACGCTAGACATTGTTTACACCGATGTGTCCGATGATCATCTCACTGCAACAATGCCAGTAACACCGAAGGTTCATCAACCTTACGGCATCATGCATGGTGGCGCGAGTTGTGTGTTGGCGGAAACTTTGGGATCTTGTCTTTCACTAATCAATCTTGACCTTTCCAAATCTGTTCCTGTTGGTACGAACATCAACAGCAATCATTTGCGGGCAATCCGAGAGGGAATGGTGACCGGAACTGCGACCTTCATCCGAAAAGGAAACACGATGCACGTTTCCCAGATCGAGATCCGCGATGAGAAAGGCAACCTGATCAATCACACGACCATGACGAACAACATCGTTCCAGTCGGCAAAGTTTAAAATCGTCTTATTTTATATGCTAATTTTCAGATTGCCAGACTCAGAGGTTTTTCACACTTTGGAAAACTCACAGGAAAAACAGGTTTCGTTCGTCAGTTTTGATTCTAAAACCGTTTTGGATTTTAAAGGTTCTATTGTAGACATTACAAAAGAAGACATTGAAAATCAAATTGTTTCTCCGAAAAACAAAAGTTCACTAATCGAAATTGGGAAAGAAACACAGGAATCCTACGCGGTCAAAATTTCTCATGCTAAAGATTTCATCGAGAAAAATGAACTGAAAAAACTGGTCCTCTCCAGAAGGAAACTTTTGATGTATCTGGATGTAGATTCGGAGAAAAAATTATCATTAACGAAAAGCTTCCTTAAATTCTGTGACAGCTATCCTTCCGCTTTTTGTTATCTATTTGAAAAGAACAATGAGATATGGATGGGCGGATTTTCTGAGATCCTGGGAAAATTTGATAAAAAGACCAACGCATTTGAAACCATGAGCGTTGCCGGAACTCTCCCACTCGATGAAAGCTGGACAGATAAGGAAATTGAGGAGCAAAAGGCAGTTACGGATTATATTCAATCGATCATTAGAAAATTCTCGTCAAATCTAAAAGTATCATCTACAAAAGATTTGATCTCTGGAAATATCAAACATCTGAAAACTGATTTTACGGCAGAGATCAGTCCAGAAAGTTTGGATAAGATTATTTCAGAATTGCATCCAACGCCTGCAGTTTGCGGTTTTCCAAAGGAACTCTGCGCTCAGGGAATCAAAAGTATCGAGCATTTCAACCGTGAATTCTACGCAGGCTATATCAAAGTTGAGACGGCGGATTTTATCTATTACTTCGTGAATCTAAGATGTGCAAGCTTTTTCAAAAACTACGCTTTCCTGTTTGTTGGTGGCGGCATCACTTTGAAAAGCGATGTTCATAAAGAATGGGAAGAAACCGAACTGAAATCTTTAGCAATTCAAAACAATTTGGTTTTCGAATAAAAGCTTGATCATGATTTGCGATTAGATCAATATAATTTAAAATAATTGCTTAATAAGCACAGATTTAAACAAAGCGAATCATAATAAACATTATTTTATTAATTTTACAGGAAACTGACAAATATGAATCAGCTTCTAAAATTAATTTTGACAGGTATTTTGATTCTTTGTTTTTTCAAAATGTCTTTTTTGTTCTATAGGTTTTCCGGCTATATTTTGTTTGCAGGATTCGGATGGCTCGCCTACGATGCATTCCAAAGACAAGACCAATGGGACGTAAAGATCTTTGCCATATTGGCTGTACTTTACAATCCATTCATCCAATTTCCATTTCCCAATTTTTTGTGGCTTATCATCAATACCATTGTTATCATTGGCCTTATCCTTAATATCCTTTTCGCAGAAGACAATCCTTATGATGACCAAATAAAAAAAGATGACCGCTGAGTCATCTTTTAATTTATAATATTTGTTTGATTTTTTTACAATCCAACTTCAATTTTGAAGCCTGTATTAACCGTAATTTTCATCTGTCCAGCAGTGATTTTTGAACCTTTGATCCTAAGAATAAAAGAATTTTGCTTCGACTTCAAATGATTGATTAGATCTTCATTTGTGGGAGTAAAAGTTATAGTCGTTGGATTGGTGTTACCTGTGACTGTCGCAACCAAAACATTTCCTAACTCTGGTGTTTTAAAATATACTTCTGCATCTTGGATCGCGTCCAATGGAACTGCGTTTCCGTCTTTAGCTACAATTGTAAACTTCTCCAATCTCGCTGCCTTCAAATTGTTAATAGACAATGATGAATATTGCTCCTTAATCTTTGCATCTACATCTATATTAACGGGAACTTCCGGATAAGTCACAAAATCTGTGGTGTTAACAGTTGCGAAAGGAAATTCCGTATCAAAATTTAGCGGAATCGTAAAAGGAACAGGCACAGAAATATCGTCAATGATATCTTCAACTTTACTACAGCTTGTTGTAATATTTCCTATCATCAGAAAAGAAGAAACTAAAACGACACTCGTGATTATTTTTTTCATAAAACTTTATTTTTCTGAATGTGTATATAAAAATATGCCAAAAGCATTTATAATTTTAATGAGTCACTTTTTCTACGTCTGCGATAGAATGTTTGTGACGGAAAAATAGACCGAACAAAATCGCGATCACTAAGGAATAAGCCGCAAAGTAAAGCCAGATCTGATTCCAGTCTTTTACAAACACAATATTGGACAAAGTCCCATCTGGATTGACCGCCGAATTAAAAGAATTCTTCAAAATTCCCAAAAATGTGGAATTCTCCGGGGTCGTTTGCAGATAATTAGACAATTCAGAAGCTGTCGTGAATTTGATGGTAAAAAATTTATCAATCGCCCAACCAGCAATATAACTTCCGATGACCGCACCAAAACCATTGGTCATCATCATAAATAATCCCTGAGCCGACGATCTTATCTTTTTGTCCGTTGTCGTTTCTACAAAAAGGGAACCCGAGATATTGAAAAAATCGAAAGCCATTCCATAGACCACACAAGACATGATGATCATCCAAAGTCCATTCACAGGATCTCCGAAAGCGAACAATCCGAAACGCAAAACCCAAGCAAACATACTGATGAGCATCACTTTTTTGATTCCGAACTTTCTCAAGAAAAATGGAATTGCCAAAATGAATAAGGTCTCAGAAATCTGAGAGATCGACATAATGATCGTTGATTTTTCAACCACGATGGAGTTCGCGTATTTTGGAAAATTAGCAAATTCACTTAGGAAAACGTCTCCGTAAGCATTTGTCAATTGTAATGCGGCACCCAAAAGCATCGAGAATAAGAAGAACAAGGCCATTTTGAAGTTGCCAAATAGCTTGAAAGCATTCAGTCCCAATTGCTCAGAAAGTGGCGCATCTTTATCGATCAATTTTTGAGGTGGACATTTTGGAAGCGTGAGTGCATAGATCCCTAAAAGAATCGCAGCTGCACCACCGATGTAAAACTGTCCTTCTGTCGCTTTGTTTCCTGTAAGGTTTGTGATCCACATGGCTACGATGAAGCCAATCGTTCCCCACACTCTGATGGGTGGAAAATCCTTAACAACATCCAAATGGCTGTTTTTCAGAATTGTATATGAAATTGAATTGGTCAAAGCGATGGTCGGCATGTAGAAACACATGGCCAAAAGCATGATGTAAAAAAATGAATCCGGCGTCTCCGAATGCGGCAGAATGAAAAGCACAATACCATAAAAGATCTGCAAAACAGAATAGATCCTCTCTGCATTGACCCAACGGTCTGCGATGATGCCCGTAATGGTTGGCATAAAGATCGAGGCGATTCCCATGGTTCCGAAAACAGCGCCAAACTGCGTTCCATCCCAATGTTTGGTTCCAAACCAGAAGTTTGCCATCGTTATCAGCCAAGCTCCCCAGACAAAGAATTGCAGAAAGCTAAGTATAGTCAATCGTAATTTTAGACTCATTATCGTAAAATGATATTATTATTGGTTAATCAATTTTTTTGTTTCTTCTTTTGATCTCTTCCTGAAGTCTGAGTGCAGTGTCAAAATCTTCCTCCTTCACGGCATCTGCCAGCAACTGGTTCAGCTCTTCTGCAGAGATGCCAGACAGATCGTTGAAATCTGAGACGTCATCGGATTCTGTTTCCTCGTCTCCTACTTTTGGCGTTTCGTCCAGTTCTAGAAGGATTCCTGCTTCATTCAGGACATCAGAAGTCGTGAAGATCGGCGCGTCGAACCGCACAGCCATTGCTACAGCGTCGGAAGTTCTGGCGTCCAAGATCAATTCTTCGTCTGACAATGGATTTTTGAAATTGATATTTGAGAAGAAAACACCATCTTTAATTTGGTAGATGATGACAGATTCTATCTTGAAGTTTGTATTTTTAACAAACTGGGTGAACAGGTCGTGCGTCAAAGGACGAGGTGGATTGATGTCTTTTTCTAATCCCAAAGAAATGGATTGTGCTTCAAAATTCCCGATAACAACAGGCAGTTTGACCGATGTTTCTTCATGTTCCAACAACAGCGCGTACGCTCCCGACTGGGTTTGGCTGTAGGATATTCCCCGTATGATTAATTTTTTATAATCCATTTAGCAAATATAAAATTTTTTAGGAATTTTCTTTTAGAAATTGTTGATTTTTACGTGGTTTGAATCGTATTTATGCAGAAAGTAAAATGTAAAAAGTATTTATTTAAAAATGTTAAACAATAATAAAATGTAATACATTGATTTTAAACAGGAAATGTTTGCAGCCCTGCCTGAGTGAAAATCCTTTTTTGCGAAGAATTCGATTTCTATTGAACTGGAAATCATCTGCAAAAAAGATTGAGAACGGAGGACGGATAAAGCTGCCCAAATAATTGTAAAATGTATATTGTAAAAGTAAAACGTATAAAAAAACCTGAGCCAATGACCCAGGTTTTGATTTTATTGTAAGGAATTTTATGCGCCTTTCAAAGCTTTGATCTTCTCTGTCAATGCAGGAATGATCTGGAAAGCATCGCCTACCACGCCGTAATCTGCAGATTTGAAGAAAGGTGCTTCCGCATCATTGTTGATGACCACGATGGTCTTGGAACTGTTGACACCCGCCAAATGCTGAATTGCACCTGAAATCCCAACCGCTACATATAGATTTGGAGAAATAGCTTTTCCAGTCTGCCCAACGTGCTCTGTGTGAGGTCTCCATCCAATATCTGAAACTGGCTTGGAACAAGCTGTTGCTGCACCTAGAACGTTTGCCAGATCTTCGATCATTCCCCAGTTTTCAGGTCCTTTCATACCTCTACCAGCGGAAACTACAACTTCAGCTTCTTTCAGGTCAAGCTTTCCGGAAGACTGCTCGTGGTTGATCACTTTTGTATCTTCGTTGGTGATGCTCAATTCCTTCACTTCTTCCGAACCAGACGCTGCATTTTCTTTCACGCCATAAGCATTTTGAGAAACCGTCACGATAACGCCCGCTGCATCAGCCTTTGCGTGCATGAAACCTTTTCCGGAGAATGCTCTTCTTTTCACTTGGAAAGGCGAAGTACTTTCTGGAACGTCGATGGCATTGGTGATCAAAGAATAATTCTTCTGAATGGCCAACATCGGCGCTACTGAAGAGGCATCTGTTGTGTGAGGAAAAACAATCACGTTACCGTCGAAAACCTCATTCACTGCTTGTGCATAAGCTTTTGAACTGAAATTCTTAAGGCCTTCATCTTTTACATTAATGACCTTATCCGCGCCATATTTGTAAAGAAGGTCTGAAGAATCTGTAGGATTGATGGAAATCGCAGTCACTGAATCTCCAGTTTTTGCGGCGATTGCCTTTGCATAAGAAACGGCTTCAAATGCTGCTTTTTTATAAATTCCGTTTATATTTTCTGCGTATACGAATACTGCCATAATTTCTAAATTTAAGGTTTAAAATCCAAAATTCAAGTCTGAGAAACTGTGAATCTTGAACTTGAAATTTTGAATGATTAAATAACTTTTGCTTCTTCGTGAAGTAATCTTACCAATTCGTCCAGGTTACCTGCAGAAACCAATTTCACAGCTGCTCTTGGTGCAACGCTGTCGAAAGAAACCGCTTCTACTTTTACCTCCGTGTTAGAAGGTTCTACGACTTGAAGTGCTTTGGTTCTTGCAGACATAATACCTCTCATATTTGGGATGATCAGATCTTTCTCGTCTACCAAACCTTTTTGTCCTGCTACCACTGCTGGTAATTTTACAGAGATCGTTTCTTTTCCACCTTCAATCTCTCTTACCGCAGTTGCTTCTGAACCATTAACATCAAGTCCAACAGCCGCATTTACGAATGGGAAATTAAGCAATTGCGCTACCATTCCTGGAACTGCGCCACCATTGTAATCGATGGATTCTTTTCCCATCAAAACCAATTCGTAGCCGCCATCTTGGGCAACTCTCGCGATTTCTTTCGCTACAGAGAAACTATCTTTGGCTTCAGTGTTCACTCTGATCGCGTCGTTTGCTCCGATTGCCAAAGCTTTTCTGATCACCGCTTCTGTTCCTGCGTCACCAACATTCACAACGGTTACGGTTGCGCCTTGGGATTCTTGTAATTTTATAGCTTTTGTCAAAGCAAACTCGTCCAAAGGATTGATCACCCACTGGATTCCGTTTTTGTCGAATGCAGATTTGTCTGCGGTAAAGTTAATTTTACTTGTAGTGTCTGGTACACTACTGATACAAACTAATATTTTCATATGTAATTTTTATTGTTTTTTATTTGCCATATGTTATCGCTTAATTATAAACAAATATTCGTTTTTGAATTGCGGCGATTTCATTTTAATGTGATATACTTTGTTATATGAACTTCGCTAATTTATATAAAAAATGCTATGCATGCATAATTTATTGTTATTTATTAAATAAGATTCTCTAAGCCTTTATTAATCGAGTATTTAGAACATTTATAAATAATAAGACCGATGAACATTGACTATTTGGTTAAAAAACCAGTCACATTTTTGATAACTTAATGTGCAAAAAACCCTTTTTGAATCCAATTATTTTTTGACCTGACTTGCTCGGAACTCTATTTTACTAGGCAACACTCTTGGATTCATGTTCAACATATCGAGGATAAGATTTCCCATATCTTCCGGCTGAATCTTCCATTCGTCTTTTTCGGAAGGCACATTTCCGTTGAAATAAGTTGCAACAGAACCAGGCATGATGGTCGAAACTTTAATATTATATTTTCTAAGGTCGATCATGGCCGCTTGAGTGAAACCAACCACTCCAAACTTCGAAGCGTTGTAGCCAGCGCCATTTTCGAAGAAGTTGGTTCCGGCAAGACTGGCGATGGTGATGTAGTAGCCTTCTGATTTTTTCAATTCTTCTACGGAAGCTTTTAATGAATAGAAACAGCCTGTCAAATTTGTTTCCTGCATCGCGTTCCAATCTTCGACACTCAGTTCATCGACCGGTTTGAAAACACCCAAACCTGCATTGGCAACCACGACATCCAGACTTCCGAATCTCTCGGTGATCTTGGAAACCGCATTCTCTTCATCTGCAAAATTCCTCACGTCTGAACTTACGCCGAAGATACTTTCTGAAATGACTTTAAGTTCAGAAACAGCTTTATCAACATCTTCCTGCTTTCTTCCGCTGATGGCAACTTTGTGACCGTTTTTCAATAAAACTTCTGCGATTCCGAAACCGATTCCTTTGGTTCCGCCTGTGATGTATATTACTTTTGACATAATTTTTTATTTAGATCACTAAAATAAAAAAAACGCTCCTTATGAGAGCGTTCTTTTATGACTTTAAGAAGATATTATTACTTCTTAATGAATTTTTTGGTTTCAGTACCGTTTTCAGTTTCAACATTGATGATATAAGTTCCTTTGGTAAGATTTCTTACATCAACCTGGTTGTCAGCAGATTTTTTAGAAGCTACAGTTTTACCAGAAAGATCAATGACGTTTACACTAATTACTCTTGAAGTAGATTTGATATTGATGTAATCTGCAGTTGGATTAGGATAAATTGTAACATTCGCAGTTTTCTCGATTTGACCAACAGTTGCCACTCCTAGAGTTGCTGCATTTACAGCAGTCAATGAATAGTTATCTAATGCGCCAGTATTGATCATTGTATTTGCAGGTGTAGCAATAACCTGGTTGATAAGATTATGCTGACTTGGTACCAAATTTTTCGTAATAGTGTAATTATTAATACTTAAAGTACTTTTAACACCATCTATTGTGTAAGTAATCACTCCATTAACAGGATCATAGGTAAATTCTACTGAGATCCAAGTATTCGCAGGGTACGTATTTGGCGTAAGTCCTGAAATTGTGAAAAAGCCAGATGCTCCACCAGCAGAAGGTGTTAGATTAGCATTACCATTTAGCGTTTTCGTTGCAGAATTATAATGGATTCCCACAATTCCAGCGGTCGAACTTTGTACGAAACCTCCCACTCTAGTTGCACCAACGGCAGTACCAGTGTAAATCTCATATTTCCCTTGTAAAATATCATTTCCTGCAGTTCTAGCAGTCCACGCTGTTGCAAGACCTGGTTTAACAACTTGTCTATTAGAAGTTGCAACTGCAGTATTACCAGAAGAGATTTGAATCGATTTGCCGTGTGCAGGATCGATATCTACAATCTGATAATCGGAATTGGCACCGCCATTCGTATAAAGTCCACCTTGTCCTGGCGCACCAAATGTTGTACTTGTACCCACATCCCCATTAGTTAAGGCATTAAAGTTATCTGACTCTAATAATTGTGCAGATAAGAAACTTGTTGAAAGTGCAATTGCACATAATAGATAGATTTTTTTCATGTAAATTTTTTTGTTATAATTCTGGCACGAATGTATTAAAAATAAAAATGATTAACCTAATGTTAATCATTTTTTCTTATTATTTTTTTAATAAAACCAAAGATAATGTAATTATCCTGCATAAAATTCAAAAAAGTATGGTATACTTTCTATTCCTTTGTAATAGTTATAAAGCCCATAATGTTCGTTTGGTGAGTGGATCGCATCAGAATCCAAACCGAATCCCATCAATACTGATTTTGCGCCGAGTACTTTTTCGAACAACGAAGTTATTGGAATACTTCCACCACTTCTATATGGCAACACTTCTTTACCAAACGCTTTTTCCATCGCTTTTTTAGCGGCTTGGAATTCTTTGGTATCGCTCTCCAAAACGTAAGGCATTCCGCCGTGGTGAGGCGTTACTTTTACTTTCACACTTTTTGGTGCAATCTTTTCGAAGTATTTTGTGAACTTTTCCGTTATCTCTTCCGGTGTTTGGTTTGGAACCAATCGCATTGAGATTTTAGCAAAAGCTTTGGAAGCAATCACAGTTTTTGCGCCTTCTCCAGTGTAACCACCCCAAATTCCGTTGACATCTAAAGTTGGTCTAATAGAAGCTCTTTCCAAGGTCGTGTAACCTTCCTCTCCCTGAATATCATTAAGGCCAATCGATTTTTTGTAACCTTCCTGATCATCTCTTAATTTATTCATTTCTGCTCTGTCTTCATCCGAAACGATCAAGACATTGTCATAAAAACCATCGATTGTGATGTGTCCTTTGTCATCGATCAATTCGCCAATCATTTTTGACAGGACATTGATTGGATTTGGAACCGCACCACCATAAAGTCCGGAATGCAAGTCGCGGTTTGGACCTTCTACCTCAACTTCCACATAACTTAGACCTCTTAAACCTGTTGTAACCGTTGGTTGCTCATTAGAATAGATATGCGTGTCGGAAATCAGAATCACATCGCAGCTTAATTTCTCCTTATTATCTTCAAGGAAATCACCCAAACTTGCAGAACCAACTTCCTCCTCACCTTCTATCAAAAACTTGACATTGCAAGGTAGAGAATCTGTCTTCATCATCGCTTCAAACGCTTTGACATGCATAAAGAATTGACCTTTGTCATCAGCAGAACCTCTTGCGAAAATTGCGCCTTCCGGATGAAGTTCTGTCGTTTTCACAACTGGTTCGAATGGATCGCTTGTCCATAACTCTAACGGATCAGCTGGCTGAACGTCATAATGTCCGTAGACCAAAACTGTTGGTAGATTAGTATCGATGATCTTCTCTCCGAAAACGATGGGATAACCTTTGGTTTCTAGAATCTCCACGTTGTCTGCGCCGGCCACTTTCAGATGTCTTGCCACTTCGTCTGCACATTTCAGAACTTCTGATTTGTAGGCTGGATCTGCGCTGATGGAAGCGATTCTGAGAATGTCGAAAAGTTCGTCCAGAAAACGTTGTTTGTTCTCGTTGATGTATGTTTGGGTTGTGCTCATTTTTATTAATGATAAATGATGGTTGATAAATGATTAAAAAAACTTTGTCAAGGATTTTGAAACTTTGACAAAGTAGGTTCGTAAAAATAAAAAATGTCCTGCAAACGCAAGACATTTTTTATTATAATATTTTTATAAAATTCCTATTAGTGTTCAGCTTTTGGTGCTTCGGTCGTAGTTGGAGCCGTTGCTTTGGATTCCATAGATGCTGCTTTTGCTGTGTCAGCAATCTTGTGCTCAGCTTTTGCAGTATCTGAAGCTGGTTTGTAAGTTCCGTGAGCTGCATTTGCATCATCGTATCTTACGACCTCATCTGTTTTTACAATACGTCCTTTGTTTCCTCCAGCAGGAAGATCACAAGAAACAACTAGAATAGCGGAAGCCAACAATATCACTGATTTTTTCATTCTGATAATTTTAATGCATCAAAAGTAGTGAAATTGAGATTTTCTGCAAAATGTTTTTTTGTAAAATGTGCGCTGTATAATGTATTATGTAATAAGTCTAATTAATTCCGCTCGATTTTGATGGAAATATGAAAATCGGAGAAGGAATGTTTGTACTTTGCGAAGCGCGCCCCGACCTGAGTGGAGCTCTTTTTTTGTGGCAGGAAAAGCGAGGGCAAAAAAAGCGGGAACGGAGGGCGGATGAAGGCGCCCAAATTGATCAGGTGACTTGAATTAGTTAGAGGGTTTGAGAGTTGGTGAGTTGGAGAGTTGGTACTATAAATAAAAAAACCTGACTCGATTGAATCAGGTTTTGTGGTTTTAATATATAATATATTAAGGTTTTCTTTCTAGAACTTCGTCTACCATGCCGTATTCTTTGGCTTCGGTAGAGGTCATCCAGTAATCTCTGTCTGAAGCTTTTTCCACCCATTCGTAAGTTTGTCCGGAGTGGTCGGAAATGATGTCATAAAGTTCTTTTTTCAACTTCAACATCTCTCTCAGGTTGATCTCCATATCGGAAGCTACACCTTGTGCGCCGCCGCTTGGCTGGTGGATCATCACTCTTGAGTGTTTCAAGGCAGAACGTTTTCCTTTTTCACCTGCTACCAAAAGGACTGCGCCCATGGATGCTGCGATCCCTGTACAGATGGTTGCTACGTTTGGCTTGATGATCTGCATCGTGTCATAGATTCCCAATCCTGCGTAAACGCTTCCACCAGGGGAATTGATGTAGATCTGAATGTCTTTCGCCGAGTCAGAACTTTCCAAGAAAAGCAACTGTGCTGTCACGATATTCGCCACTTGGTCATCGATGCCTGTCCCTAGGAAAATGATCCTGTCCATCATCAATCGGGAGAAAACGTCCATCTGTGCAACGTTCATTCTACGCTCCTCCATAATGTAAGGCGTGAGGTTGGTCGGATTAAACATTCCCATATATTGATCGGTTACCAGACCGTTGTTTCCCAAATGTTTTACTGAGAAATCTCTGAATTCTTTTTTAATGTCCATATTATCTGTGGTTGTTTTTAATAATCTTTTATTGAGTTTGCAATTTCTATTCCTTTGCTAAAGTAGGACTTTCTGTCACAAAATACGAAATAATTCTTTGTCTAAGTTGTTCTTCAGTTGTGTAAGAAGGATTATTTGCTGGTAGATTGGCGTTCCATCTTCCTCTGTATTAAGCGAATGTTTGAGGTCATTGATGATCTTCACCACATATTCTCTTTTGTGTCTCAAAACAATGTCAGAAACCATTTTTGGAAGAACTTCTTCCTCGGAACTGAAATAGATATTGTATTGATTCCAATTGCTGGTCTGATAATTATCGATGAGCGCATTGGCCAATTTGCCGGAAACTTCCTCGTCCATAAAATTGAAGAAGAACTTGCCAGAACGCAACTCCTTTTTTTCGATTCCTTCTTTGATCTCAGAGATTATCTTTTGATTGATGTTGAGCTGAATTTCACATTCGTCTTCCTCGAGATGATTGAGAATTTCCTCGATAACCGTGATCTGGTATTCGTTGCCTTCGTGGTCTTTTCTGTTGAGAACAAGGTCGCCATATTTCAACATCAAATCTACCAACTTCTCCTCGAGCATCAAAAGCGGATTGATGGTTTCTGAAACTTCCTGAACGACTTCTAATTTCTGAGGCGCTTGTTTTTCCTGAAACGATGAAGGTTTTCTCTCCTGCTCCGCTGAATTTTTATGGATTTGAAGTTCATTGAACAAACTCTGCTCGCTGAGGCCAAATTTATTTGAAACTTCCTTCAAATAAACCTCACGCTTCAAATCATTTTTTACAAAAGCTACCGACTTTACGATGTCACGAATGGCTTCTGCTTTTTTGATAGGATCATCGTTGGCTTCCTTGAGAAGGATCTCAGCCTTAAAATCGATGAAATCTTTCGCTTCTTTGTCGATGAAATTCTCAACGTAATCATGCGGATGTTTTCTTGCGAAAGAATCCGGATCATCGCCGTCTGGAAAAAGCAAAACACGAATGTTCATTCCTTCCGAAAGCAACATATCGATGCTTCGGAAACTCGCTTTGATTCCGGCATTGTCGCCATCGAAAAGAATCGTGACGTTTTCGGTGAGACGTTTTATTAGTTTAATTTGCTCCGTTGTCAAAGACGTTCCGGAACTTGCGACCACATTTTCAATTCCACTTTGATGAAGGGAAACCACATCCATATAACCTTCCACCAAAAGACAGAGATTCTTTCTGGAAATCGCTTGCTTACCTTGATTCAGTCCATAAAGAACGTTTGACTTGTGGTAAATCTCGGTTTCTGGCGAATTGAGATATTTTGCCGTTTTGACATTATTCTTGAGAATCCTCGCGCCAAAACCTAGAACCCGACCTGAGAAACTGTGGATTGGAAAAACCACGCGATCACGGAATCTATCAATTCCAGAAGGTGTATTTTCTGGAAAAATTGAAAGTCCTGATTTTTCTAATATTTCTTTGGAATAGGCTTTATCGAGCGCAAATTCGGTGAAAGCATTTTTCTTCTCTGGAGAATAGCCGAGTTGGAATTTCTTAATGATATCATCCCGAAGTTCTCTTTCTTTAAAGTAAGAATAGGCGATCATTTGACCTTCCTCAGATCCCCAAAGCTGTGTTTGGAAAAAATCGTTGGCGATCTCGTGGATCTTGTACAGAATATCTCGCTCGGTCTGCGCTTGGATCTGTTCTTCGGAATATTCTTTTACATCTTCTTTGATCTCAATCCCGTACTTTTTCGCCGCGTGGCGAAGTGCTTCTGGATAAGTAAAATTCTCGATTTCCATCAAGAAAGAAATGGCGGTTCCACCCTTTCCTGTAGAGAAATCCTTCCAGATCTGCTTGCTTGGAGAAACGACAAAACTAGGTGATTTTTCCTCGTGAAATGGACTCAAACCCTTGAAGTTGGAGCCTGCTCTTTTCAGTTGGACGTATTCGCCGATGATCTCCTCAACTCTGATGGTCGAAAAAATCTGGTCTATGGTCTCTTTTGTAATCACGATGTAAATTTAGAATATTTTAAATCTGTAAACAAAAAAAATCCCCGTAATGGGGATCTTGTGAAATATCTTGTTCGCAAATTTTATTTCCAATAATTCCAGTAAGCGCCGTCATAGAATGCGACCGTATTGCTGTCTGTATCGTAGCACATCATGCCAGGATATGGACTCTTCACATTAAGATGTGGCTGAAACACCTTTGGCAAAGTAAGCGCCAGATTGGACGATTCCAAAACGAGAACTCCCGTTGCAGAGGATGTTGCAGCGCCCATGATAACACCGTTTCCAACATCGGCACTTGGATTATTAATGATGGATGATGCATTACCATTGCCTTCTGTAAGTGCCAGCCAAGCACTTTTTTCGTAAGTATAAATTTTGGCATCGGACCTATTGAAAATAAAAGTTCCATTTGTAGGACTCGCGGGAAATCCTGTGGTTGCAGGCAAAATAATACCTTGCGTGGTGCTAGCAGCAAAATCCAAAATTGAAGAACCTTCTACCGATGGTTTGCCGATGGAAACTTGGGCCTGAAAAACACCTGCAATCATTATTAGCGAAAGTTGTGCTATTATTTTTATTAAATTTTTCATAATTGATAAAATTTTAATCGTTACAAGATTGAACCAAACAATGCCAAGTAGTTCCGTTGTAAACCTTCAAACAGTTGTCTGTACCAGTATCGTAGATCAACATTCCTGTGACTGGCGTTGCAATGTTTGCTTGCGTAGTTCTAGTGATGACAAAACCTTTGTTGGCAGATTCCAAGGCAATAAATCCATTAGGAATACTTTCTGGCCATGTGGACGACTTGGTTTGATGTGTTGTGATACCTACTTTGGTAAAACTATCTGGCGTACTGACATTGGGAGATTTTCTGCATTTACAATTTTGAATCAAAATATTGACCTTTGCCGAAGCAGGACTATAACAGTTCGCTACAGAATCATAGTAAAATGCATAGTAACTACCTGATGTCCTTATAAAAGTGTTTGAAACTGCGGAGCCTGTATGAGCCGCATTATTGAACCATACCAAAGTAGATCCGGGCGGTACAGTACCATAATGCAGACTATTGAGCTGAACTCCGTTTGGAGAAGGAATGTCAATATCGGCTGTAGGACAAATATTAGTCACCGTGATTTCACTCAAAGCTGGAGGCGTTACTTTTACGTAAGCGGTATTGTTGTTATAATTGGTTTCGAAATTGACCGCTTTTACAGTTGCGACATTTGTATAATTGGTACTTGCCTCTACTTTTGCAACAATGGTAATGGTCTGAGGAGTACCATTGACCAAATTTCCAATGTTCCAGTTTGGATAGGAAAACGAAGTTCCCGATGGCGGTGTTGCAGACACGAAAGAGAAACCAGAAGGAAGAACGTCATTCACAACAACTGATGTGGCGGTGGTTCCAGCTACATTGTTGGTAGCGGTGATTGTAAAATTGACATTGCTGCCGATTGCTGGCGTCGCATTATTAACTGTTTTTGTAATAGAAAGGTCTGTACACAAAAGGCTAGACGTTCCCGAAATCGTTCTAAAGTACAAATATCCCCACGTATTTATCGTACGTGCATTACCAAAATAAGTATAGTAATTTGTCCCCGTACCTACTGTCCAGATATGTGCTGGAGAAGCTGTTCCCACTATTGAATTATCGGTTCCTGGTCCAGTATTATTATCATTGGTACCAGTGGTCCCAACAGAAGTCAAGGCACTATCATCCCAGAATAAATTTGAGACCTGCACACCTACTGGTGCAATCGTGGTAACCTGCAATCCTCCTGCATTTTTTTCTGCATCAAAGATGGGAACGTTGAAACGGTCTGCGAACGCCGTCAATTCGAAAGTTAGAATTGTACTTGGCGTTATAACATTATTAGCACCATCTCTACCATCCCATTGCATGGCGTAGGTGCCCGGTGACAAATTATAGAAGTACAATACACGGTCTGTGTAACCTGACCCTTTCACAATCACCCTGTAATCTCCATATTCCTGAGTTACAAAATTAATATTGTACGGCGCTGTATCACAATTACTGACAGGTGTAATAATCGATGTAGCAAATGACGGCGGAGCACCTTTTACTACACCATACGCAAAGACCGCAGGGTCAGGGGCATTGAGAAATACACTAAAACCGCCTGGCAATTCCGGAGCACTTCCAGTGCTGTTAACGGATTTTCTGTCGTTGAAGAAGTTATTCGTATTGGTGATACCATAATTATTAACCCCAATGGTATAACCCAAAGGTTGAATATTGGGAAGACTTAACTTCAATATATTGTTTGTATCGGTATAGATGAAAAAACCAGGCGAACCCACAGAATTGATATCTGTATAATATTGAGAAGAAGCGTTGGCAGTCGTCGTCACCAATCCCCATTTGGTTGCAAAAACCCTTCCTGGCTTAAACGTATAACTTGTCGGCGTAGTTACAGGTGATGGCGAAGCCACAGTAAAATCAAACAAAGGAGATAAGGCAGTTGTTGTAACCATTGTAGAACTGGTTTCTGATGTTCCTCTCCAATATTGGATAATATAAGTATCGTTCTTTGTAGGAACGAACTGTATCGGAAGATAACCTGCAGAGTTCAAATTTCCAATGCGCGGACCTGCAATAGCTTGGTTATAAGTCGTAATTTGACCTGCCGAACCTTGCGTACGCGGCAGAAGCGTCGGACCAACCATAACATTTCCACCAGAATCAACAATCCTGTAATACATAAACTCGTTTTGGGTCGAATAATTGAGCGATGTATTAGTTGTAGTAGAGCTGTTACTATAAGCAGTCCAACTGAATCCAAAATAAAATCTTTCTGTTGTGTAATCTGAGATGACAAAATTAATATTATTATCATCAGGCGCATTTAAATAGGATCCGTAATTTGAACTTGGACTATATAGTAGTCCAGATAAAGCTGTAGCAGTAGGTGACACTTGTTTTGTTCCTTCCTGCGCAGAAAATAACAATGGAAATACAAGGACCAAACCTAATACCCATCGATTGAAAATTAGTATATTTCTTCTCATTTTAATTATTGCTTTACTTGTGGTGCTGTTGTTCCGCCTTTGCAAACTGTCACGTTCACAGTTGCCGTATTGTTTGCTGGGACATTATCCGGAATCGTTGCTGAACTTATCGATGCGGTGTTATTATAAACTCCTGTTTCATTTACAAGCGCTGCTATCGTAAGCGTCGTTGAAGCATTAGCTGCCATATTTCCAATATTCCAAACACCAGACGTATGATTGTAACCTGATTGATTCGAAGAGATAAAAGTGTAGCCTGTAGGCAGTAGATCCGTTAGAAACACTTCAGAAACAGCGAGTGTGGAATTATTATTTCTTGCAACTACCGTGAAGGTAACCAGGTCATTCACAAATGGATTTGCATTAGAGATTGCATTTGTCACACTAAGGTCAATACTGTTGACTGTGTAATTGACCACCACTCTTCCATTGCCTCCATTACCACCAGCTTTTGACACCGCAGAAGAGTTTGAACCTCTACCACCGCCGCCACTACCAGGCACATTACCTGTTCCAGCAGCATTTCCGGCTGCATTGCCTCTTGTTCCACCGATTCCTCCCACAGCTCCGGGATTGAATCCTGTAGCCGTAATACCAGCAGCTCCTCCAGCACCTCCTGAACCAATGTCTGCTGTACCATTTCCACCAGCACCGCCTCCGCCGCCAGCTCCTGCAGAACCACCACCGCCGCCGCCAGAACCAGATGCAATCGGTACACCGCCAGCGCCACCACTAAATCTTGTGGCACCAGTAGCAGGCAGGCCAGAAGCCAATACACCACCGGCTCCTGCTGTACCACTATTACCGCCCGTACCGCCCGCAGCTTGCACAAGCACTGTACTTCCAGACAAAAAGCTACTTGCGCCGCCAGTACCACCAGGATTACTAGTCCCAGAACCACCTTGACCTACATTTACACTGTAGGATGTTCCCGAAGTTGTCGCTATCACCAATCTGGTGTAAGCTCCACCGCCACCACCTGCACGTGCGTTACCTGTACTTCCGCCTGCACCGCCGCCGCCTGCACCCCAGACTTCTACAGTTATAGAGTTGACGCCAACTGGCACAGTGAAGGTTTGAGAAACGCCCGTGGTATAATTAAAGATTTGTGAACCAGCTGTCTGAGAAAAAAACATTCGATTTCCCACAAGAAACAATGCTACTGTAAAGAGTAGATTTAATTTTTTCATAAAATAATTGTTAATAATAAGTTGACCCTAAAAATGACCACAACCACAGAACGTGATCGTGCAAAAACGAAATCAAATGAAAATTGGCGGAGGCCTAACCGATATATAAGCTATAAAATTGCTTATTTTCAAAATGTGGACATTACTGGAAAATAAATTCGACTGGAAATCATCTGATGCGAAAATCATAGTCTTTGAAATATAGAAAATAGAATTTGTTGAAAAGAAAATGGTCTCTGGCGAAGCGTAAAAATTGTCAGCCATCTCCTTGTCCTTTGTAAATTGAGCAATGCCAAACTTATTGAAAAGAACTTTGTGCACTAGCTTTGTTTCAGAAGTCCCATAATCATCTTTGTAAGAAAAGATCTCTGTTTTACTTAACAGTAAATTTTCCTTCTCTTCAACATTTGATTTCCAGTTTGCATTTCCAGAAATTTGAACTGGATTTTGGAACTTCGAATATTTGCGGTTGTCAATATCGAAATAGCCGTTTTTTAAATAAATTGCTGCAAAAGATTCCGAATCGAATTGAATATCAGCATCTGAGCTGAGTTGGGAAAAACAAACTTGAAAAGTGATAAAACCCAAAAGAAATACATGACGACATTTTGTAAAAAATTCGATATAAATCTTCATTTGAATACAAAGAGGGTTACGGGATTTCATAGCAATGCAATATTAATTAAAAAATTCTAATATTTTTAAAAAATAATTAAAAATAATATCTATATATAAAATTAATCATTGCAGTAAATATTTATCATTAAATAATATGCATTAAATACTTTAAAGATATTAGTCAAAAAAATATATTTTTACAGATAGTTTTTAACTTAGCACAAACCAATCGACATGAACTTCCAAATCAAAACGCTAGCAGAATGGAAAACTGTGGTAGAACAGATCATTCCCGAGATCAAACATCCGATTTTACTATTGAAAGGAAATCTTGGTGCCGGCAAAACGACCTTTTCTCAGTTCCTACTTCGAGAACTAGGAAGCCAAGACGAAATATCCTCGCCAACCTACTCTATTGTTAACGAATATGATACGCCAAAAGGGAAGGTCTTCCACTTTGACCTTTATCGATTGAGATCTGTGGAGGAAGCGTACGATTTTGGGATCGAGGAGTATCTGGACAATTGCTATCTATCAATTATCGAGTGGCCAGAGATCTACATGGATGAGCTGGAAGCTTACGATTTTCACGAAATGAGCATTACGAATACAGAATCCGGACGCGAAATCGAATTTAATTAACCGTACCATAAAATTGTTTTATCTTTGTTCTTTATTTTTGATTAACGATTCATTTTCATGAGCAGTACATCTACCATATTTACGCCTTTTACCGAGGAAGATCTGATTCCTAAGGAAGAGAAACTCGAAGTTGTAAAAAAAGGAAAAGCATTCAGTATCGGGATCCCGAAAGAGACCTGTCTGAACGAAAAAAGAACCTGTATCATCCCAGATGCTGTTCAGATCTTGGTAAACAATGGTCATAAGGTAATCATCGAAGCTGGAACAGGATTGGGCTCGCATTACTCCGACCTACTCTATTCTGAGGCTGGCGCAGAGATCACCGACGACCCAAAAGTGGCATTTGCTCAAGACCTCGTTTTAAAGATAAATCCACCTACAGAAGAGGAGATCGAATATCTAAGACCGATGACCTACCTCATTTCGGCTTTGCAGATCAACCTTCGGGACAAAGATTATTTCTTGAAACTAGCTTGTAAAAAAGTCAATGCGATCGCTTTCGAATTCATTATGGATGAGTACAAGCAGTTGTCATTGGTCAGATTGATTGGTGAAATTGCAGGAAGTGTTTCTATTTTATATGCATCTGAACTTTTAGCCATGTCGAACGGATTGATGCTTGGTGGAATCACTGGTGTTCGTCCCACAGAAGTTGTGATCCTAGGCGCAGGGATCGTTGGCGAATTTGCTACGAAGGCGGCAATCGGACTTGGTGCGAGCGTTAAGGTTTTTGATAATTCTCTTTCGAAGCTTCGAAGACTTCATACTTTGGTAGACAGTCGTGTTCCGACATCCATCATCGACCCAAAAGAATTGACCAAATCATTGAGAAGGGCCGACGTTGTCATCGGCGCTTTACCAAGACTCAACTTGCCACCAATCGTTACTGAAGACATGGTGATGAAAATGAAAAAAGGAAGCGTCATCATTGATATTACAATCGATAACGGAAAAGTGATCGAGACTTCTGAATTGACAACAACCGAAAATCCTTTCGTGGTTAAACATGGTGTGATCCATTGCGGACTTCCGAATCTGACTTCAAAAATGCCGAGAACGACTACGAAAGCGGTCAGCAATTTCTTCCTAAGTTATCTTTTAGGCTACGACGAAGAAGGCGGCTTCGAAAATATGCTAATCCATAAAGCCGAGATCAAACAATCACTATACATGTACAAAGGAAGACACACAAAGCAGCTGATCTGCAATAGGTTTGACCTTCCTTATCACGATATTAATCTATTGATTTTCTAAGACTTAGACTCAACAATGCTCAAAAAACTTAAATTCTACGCAATAGGTCTTATTCCTGGATTATTGATCGTCTTTTTTATCCTTAATCAAAAAGGAACGACTTGCTCTTATTTCCCGAATGACAGAGTGATTGCTGAAACTTTGACCAAAGATTTCAAATATGCTCCAGCCTTCAAAACTGAAATGGAATCCAACAAGATCTCAGAAAAATTCTTGAAAGATAGCATGATTGCAGCCGGAAAAATCGATTTTGACAGAAGCAAGGCGCAAGCAAAACCTTGTCCGCAATATCTTCTACTTTATCCTAAAGACAATCCAAGATTCGAAGTCAGCTATTCCAAATGTAAAGAGTCAGCAGAATTTACAGGATTGAAAAAAATAAAATAGATCTATTGATTTAATTGTAGATCTAATTTCTAAAACCTAACTTCTAAAAGCACGCTATGAATGGCAGAAATCTATTACTCCCGGACTATTTTCTTTTCGGAGGAATTTTCGCCATCTTTCTCCTGATCGTTCTGTCATTTTTTCTCTACGGAAAATACAGGTCTGCAAAAACCAAAAACAAGATCCTGGAGGACAATTACAAGGTCATCGAAAAGAAATTGGACAACGTTCGCTTGGATCACATCGAGACCAAACTGAATCCACATCTTTTCAAAAATATCCTCAATTCTGTACAGTCACACGCTTATCAGACTTACATTTCTCTTGATAAACTAGCGAATATTCTGGATTACATTCTCTACGAAAGCAGCAACAAGTACGTGAGCGCAAAAGCTGAGCTGGAGTTTGCCATGAGTTTGATCGACATCAATAAGATCAAGATCAATCCTCTCTTCGACCTTCGGATCAAAACCAAGATCGACAAAGAAGATTCCATCTATTCGGAGAAGATATTTGCACCATTGATCTCAGTTGATCTGATAGAAAATGCCTTCAAACACACTGATTTTCTGGCGCAGGATTCTTTTATTTCCATTAATTTGAGTCTGGAAAACCGACAGTTTGAAATGAAGGTCAGCAACAAAATTTCAGAAAAAACACCACTACAAAAGGAAAACAGCGGTTTCGGAAGTGGCTCATTTGATCAACGGCTAAAGATGATTTACAAAAACCATTACAAACTAACGAAAAGCATCAACAACGATATCTACACTGCACATTTAAAAATAAATCTGGGAGAATTCTATGATAAAATGCGTTATACTGGATGATGAATTGCTGGCGATCAGCTACCTGAAACTGCTTTGTGATGAGTTGAATGTCGAAGTCATAAAGGCCTTCAACAACCCAAAGGTTTTTCTTCAGGAGATCAACAATATCGATTGCGACCTTTGCATCCTCGACATCGAAATGCCGGGAATGAACGGCCTTCAGGTAGCGGAATTGATCAAAGGGAAACACATCATTTTCACGACCGCCTATAAAGAATATGCTGCGGAAGCGTTTGATCTGGATGTGGTAGATTACGTCCGAAAACCCATCAAAAAAGAACGTTTGCAACAGGCCTTTGAAAAGGCAGAAAAACTCATCACAGAAAAAGAAAAGAACAACTTCTTCGAGTGGAACACGAATCTTGGGAAAACCGTCATCTTTACCAATGAGATCGTTTACATCAAAACCTCAGAAATTGATAGCCGAGACAAAGACATCTTTCTCAAAAACGACTCAGAATTGATTCTTAAAAATTTAAGCTTCAAACATTTATCAGAACTCTTGCCACAGAAATATTTTGTACAGATCAACAAAAAGGAAATGGTGAACACCAAACACATCAAGGTTTTTTCATCATCAGAGATCATTCTGGATATGAATTCGAACGATGGAAATCCGCTGAAGCTCAACGTGAGTGAAGTTTACAGAAATTCTTTGATGGATAAATTCTAAATCCTGTTTAATTACATTTTAAAGCCTTTTCATTACAAGATCTTATTTCGAGTCATTTGTACTATTACATTTGCCGAGAATTTTAAAAGATGATCACAATGAAAAAGCTTATCGGTTCCACCTTATTATTTATTCCAATATTATATTTTGCGCAGGACAATGTGTCAAAGGTCAAACTTTCATTCTTTGAAGGAATTGCCGTCGCTGGCTACGTTGACCATGGCGCGTTCGTGAATTTCACAGGGCCAAGTGTGAGTTTCGTTCAAAATCAGACCAAAGTGATGTTCGGAATGTTACCTTCCATCAGGATCAAAGAAGACAACTCAAATTCTACCAAAAATAGCATCATCACACCAAATCTCGGAATGGGAATCACAATAGCTTACAAAAAATTGGCTTTGCAAGTTCCACTGTACTACAATGCCAAAACATCCATTGATGACGGGAAATGGAAAGTCGGGATCGGCGTTGGTTACCGCTTCAAGTAATTTGATTACATTATTTACAAATTTCATTACATAATAAAAAAAGATGGGTTTGATATTGCCCAAAAGTTCTCAAATTAGCGTCTTAATTCAAGTCAAATACAAATTAATGATGATGAGATCGAGCAATCGATCGCATATGATCTTTAAATAAAATCTACTTATGAAAAAGTACAGGAATATTATTTTTTACGTTCTTACCATTGCCTTCTTTTCCTGTTTGATGTATTGGTTTTTCATCGAAGGAAAAACTTTGGAAGTTGGCGAAAACATCGCTCCAAGCAAAGCAACCGGCGCAACGATGTGGGAAAACTTCACCGATTCTTTTCTGACAAATCTGCACCATCCTTTGGCGCTTTTGTTAGCACAGATTGTGACCATCATTATGGTGGCCAAACTTTTTGGGTGGATTTGTGTCAAGCTAAAACAGCCATCCGTTATTGGTGAAATGATTGCCGGGATCGTGCTCGGACCATCGTTGGTCGGACTTTACTTCCCGGAGTTTTCTGCGTTTATGTTCCCGAAAGAATCGCTTCCAAACCTTCAATTCCTCAGTCAGATCGGATTGATCCTCTTCATGTACATTGTCGGGATGGAACTGGATCTTAGCGTTCTTAGAAAAAAAGCACATGATGCTGTAGTCATCAGCCACGCAAGTATCATTTTCCCTTTTGCTTTGGGAATCGGACTTTCGTATTTCATTTATAAAGAATTTGCGCCGGAAGGCATTCAGTTTAGTTCATTCGCCTTGTTTATTGCAATTGCGATGAGTATCACCGCATTTCCGGTTTTGGCTAGAATTGTACAAGAGCGGAACCTTCATAAGACCAAGATCGGAACCATCGTGATCACTTGTGCTGCAGCAGATGACATCACGGCTTGGTGTATTTTGGCGGCCGTGATCGCGATTGTAAAAGCAGGATCTTTCTCAGGATCTGTGTTTGTGATTTTGATGGCAGTTCTCTATGTTTTTCTAATGATCAAATTGGTAAAACCATTTTTAACCAGAATTGCCGAATCTCAAAAAGGAAAAGGTTTCATCAACAAAGCTTTGGTTGCCGTATTCTTTTTAGTGTTAATTATCTCCTCTTACGCAACGGAAGTGATTGGGATTCACGCATTATTCGGTGCATTCATGGCAGGCGCGATCATGCCGGAAAATGTGAAATTCCGAAATCTCTTTATAGAGAAAGTTGAGGATGTGGCTTTGGTCTTATTGCTTCCACTTTTCTTCGTATTCACGGGACTTCGAACTCAGATTGGTTTGCTTAATGACCCACACCTGTGGAAGATCGGTGGATTGATCATTCTGACCGCTGTCATCGGAAAATTCATAGGAAGTGCGTTGACCGCAAAATTCCTGCGAATCAGTTGGAAAGACAGTCTCACCATCGGTGCTTTGATGAACACAAGAGGACTTACTGAATTAATTGTTCTTAATATCGGTTATGACCTCGGCGTAATGGGACCTGAATTGTTTGCAATGATGGTGATAATGGCACTTTTCACAACATTTATGACCGGACCATCTTTGGATTTAATCAATTATCTTTTCAAAGGAAAAAAATCAATGTTGGAAGAAGACCAAGACGTGAATGACGAAAAGTACAAGGTCCTTCTATCTTTTGAAACACCCAATGCCGGACGCGCATTATTGAAATTTGCGGACAATCTGACAAACAAGATGAATGGCAACAAGAGCATCACCGCAATGAACATTGCACCTGTAGATGAGCTTCACGCCTATGATATTGAAAATTACGAAAAAGAACTCTTTGAAGACGTGATTGAAACTTCAAATGAACTGAAACTGGAAGTCACTACCCTTTTCAAAGCTTCTACAGATATCGAAAACGACCTCATCAACATTACAAACAAAGGCAATTATGACCTTCTTCTTGTGATGCTGGGGAAATCCATCTACGAAGGAAGTTTGCTCGGAAAGCTTCTCGGATTCACGACCAAGATCATCAATCCTGAGAAACTTTTGAACACTGTAAAAGGAAAATCTTATATCTTCAATGCATCGCCTTTTGACGATTTCACACTGAGTATTCTTGACAAAACGAATATTCCTGTAGGTGTGATGGTGAATAAAAAATTTGAAAGTGCAGACAAGATCTTCATCCCGATTTTTGAACTAAATGATTTCTTCTTGGTTGAATATGCGAAACGACTGATCAATAACAATGATTCTCAAGTGATTATTTTGGATGCTGCTGGACAAATTAGAAAGAACACGGAGATCCGCGAATTGATCAGAAACATCGAACATATTGCGCCGAACCACATTACGCTTTACAATGAGAAAACGATTGAAAAAGATTTCCTGCAAAGTCAAGATCTGATGTTGATCAGCAGCAAGAGCTGGAGAAACCTCATCGATTCCAAAAGTCTTTGGCTGTCGGACATTCCATCGACATTGATTATTTCGAATCCATAATTTATTTGAAATTTCAGAATTAATGTCTATCTTCGTTCTGTGAAAACAATGAACACGACATATTATTACGCAATTTTGGCCCTTAAGAAGGATTAGGATTCGTATGTACCCATATCAAAACCTCGTCCTAGTGACGGGGTTTTTTGTTTTAAAAATTAAATTATTATGAAAATTAGCATTATAGGAACTGGATTGATCGGTGGATCCATCGCATTGAAATTGAGAGATAAAAAATTCACAGATTTCGTTTACGGAATCGATCAGGACGAGACTCATCTCAACAATGCATTGGAATTAAAGATCATTGATGAAAAAGCAGATCTGGAAAGCGGCCTGAAGAATTCCGACTTGATCATCATTGCCATTCCGGTAGATTCTGCGAGAAAAATATTGCCTTCGGTTTTGGATCTCATCAATGAAAATCAAACGGTGATGGACGTTGGTTCCACAAAATCTGGAATTGTAGATTCTATCAAAGATCATACGAACAGAAAAAGATTCGTGGCATTTCACCCAATGTGGGGAACGGAAAACTCTGGTCCGAAATCTGCGACCAAAGAAAGTTTCGCGGGAAAAGCAGCCGTGATCTGCAACCGAGAAGATTCCGATGCTGATGCTTTGGCAATCGTTGAAAAAATGATTGAGAATCTGGAAATGCATCCTATCTATATGAATGCCGATGCACACGATGTTCACACCGCTTACATCTCGCACATTTCCCACATCACCTCTTACGCTTTGGCGAATACGGTTCTGGAAAAAGAACGCGAGGAGGACACGATTTTTCAGCTGGCGAGTTCCGGTTTTTCCAGTACGGTTCGTTTGGCAAAATCACATCCGGAAATGTGGGTTCCTATTTTCCGTCAGAACAAAGAAAATGTGTTGGACGTTTTGAATGAACATATCACGCAACTAAGAAAATTCAAATCTGCGTTGGAAAAGGAGAATTTTGATTATTTGGAAGAATTGATTACGAATGCGAATAAGATTCGGGGGATTTTGGATAAGTAATTTTCTATTGAAATAATTTCAGTTTTACGGATTCCCGTAAACAAGTTATAATTCTATGTTTTAGTTTTACAAATAATTTTTAAAAACTAATTAATGAAAAAAATATTTTTAATTCTTCTTACGTTTATTTTTAGTTGGATAAATGCACAATCATCTTGTAACGAAATTATAGAAATCGTAAAATCAAAAGGTTACGGATCTACTTTTTTCAGCCCATCTAGTGAGGCTATATCTCAAGTCACTTTCTACAACGTAAATATTGATTATAAAACTTATTATTTTGCAGTAGTCAAGTTTAGCAGTAATTTCTATAAAGAATACATCTATCAAGTAGGTTCCAATACACAAACGAATTATTCTATGAATTATCTTACAAGTGCTGGCAAATCATTTTGGAAATTTATAGCACCTTATAATGACAATTTAAAATGTGCTCCAGATTTTGATTAATTAGTAGATAATTGTTGAGATTCCTACGGAATGACAAAATGTTGTTTTATCTGGAATCCGCAGCCCGGCTTGAGTGGAAATCCTTTTTTGTGGCTGGAAAGCGTAGGCAAAAAAGATTGGGAACGGAAGACGGAAAAGCTGCCATAAAAAAATAATAAATAGCTTTCAACGTAGTCAAATAGCTGCCCAAATACTTCTATTGATCAAACTGATTCGGATGCAATTTCTTGATGTCATCCACAGTTCCAAGCACTTTATCCTTCAATGAGTTTTGGTACATCTCTAATTTTTGAGAAACTTCTGAATCTGAAGTGCCAATGATCTTTGCAGCGAGAATTCCTGCATTTGTCGCACCATTTAGCGCAACTGTTGCAACGGGAATTCCGGATGGCATTTGCAAAATGGACAGCACCGAATCCCAACCGTCGATGGAATTTGAGGATAAAATCGGAACACCGATCACGGGCAAACTGGTACAGCTGGCGACCATTCCTGGCAAATGAGCTGCGCCGCCTGCTCCTGCGATGATGACCTTCAGGCCTCTTTCTTTTGCTGTTTTTGCGTAATCGAACATTCTTTCGGGCGTTCTGTGCGCGGAAACCACGGTGAGTTCGTACGGGATTTCCAGAGATTTCAAAAAATCTGCTGCTTGTTGCATGATTGGGAGATCGCTTTGGCTGCCCATTATTATTCCGACCATTTTTTCAAGTTTTATTAGATGCTCAAAGATAAAGATTTATGAGTAAAACTCGGGATTTTTGGAATATCTTTGTTTTTAATTCTTTCCATTTGACTTCCAAAACCATCATTTGTATTTTTATCGTTGCCATCGTTTGGGGAACGACTTTTTTGGGCATCAAGATCGGTGTGGAAACTGTTCCGCCTTGGTTTGTTGCAGGATTGCGTCAGTTTTTGGCAGCAATCATCCTTTTTCCAATTTTACTTTTCAAAAAAGAACTGAAATGGATCGGCTGGAAAAAACTTTCTATTCAAATGACACTTTCTACCTTGATGTTGATCGGCGCGAATGGATTGACCACCGTTGCAGAGAAAGACCTGACGAGTAGTTTGACGTCGTTAATCAGCGCACTTTCGCCAGTTTTCATATTCATCGGAAGTATGATCATTGGGATGGAGAAGTTCACTTTTCGGACTTTGATCGGGCTTTTGATGGGATTGTTTGGTGTGGTTTTTATATTTTGGGATGGGATCAACGACCTTGCAAATCCGGATTATCGAAATGGATTGTTGATCTTGCTCCTGGCCATCTTGTGTTGGGGCGGCGGAACGATCTACACCAAAAAATTACACTCGGAAAACAACAATCTGTTTCTGAATCTCTTCTATCAATTTGCCTTTGCAGGCGTTGTACAGCTGATCTTCGCCTTCACCTTTTCTGAGGAGATCAATGTGGCAAAATGGTCTGCGCAAAGTATCTCGGCAATCGTTTATCTTGCAGTTTTCGGTTCTGTGACTGCCTTTTTCGCTTATCATTATTTATTGAAAACATTACTTCCGACACAGGTTTCCATTCTTTCTTATGTGAATACGATCATCAGTATTTTCCTAAGTTGGCTGATCTTGGGCGAGACGATCTCCGCAAAATTCATTCTGGCAACGGCCTTCATTATTTGTGGTGTTTTTGTCATTAATTATAAACCAGGAATGTTAAAATTCAGAACAAAACAGTCATAGTTGATTGTCGTATCAATATATTTTTTAATTTTAAAATTAATAAAAACACTTTAATAAATTAATTCTCAAACAATGAAAAAAACCTTGATACTAGCTTCTACAGCTATTTTACTATTCGCAACATCTTGTAAGAAAAACGAAACCGTGATCACAACGGACGGCTCTGACACATTGAGCGTTGTAAAAACAACTGAAACTACAACCTTGGCCAACGATGAAGCCAAAGCAAAAGTTGATAAAGCACAAGCTGACCTGGATGCTGCCATAAAAAATGGCGATAAGAAAGCAGAAGAAGCTGCGAGAAAAGCTCTTGCTGATGCCAACGTAGCCTGGGAGAAGACCAAAAATGTAGTCAACAACGCCGCTCAAGATGTGAAGGAAGGCGTAGACAACACGGTGGACAAAGCAAAAGTTGCAACTGAAAATGCGAAGCAGGACATGAAAGAAACTGCCCAAGACACCAAGGAAGCCATCAACAAAGCCGGAAAAGACGCCAAAGATGCGACCAGAAAAGCAACTGAAGACACCAAAGAAGCTTACAACAATACACTTGACAAATTGAAAGCAAAATAGTTTTCAATTTTATATAAAAAAGAAAAGCAAGGTTTTAGGCCTTGCTTTTTTGTTAGGCGATCACTTTTACAAGCGATTTGATGTGGATCAACTTTTCCATCAATTCTTCTCTGGAATCTGCGAGAACATTGATGTGTCCCATTTTTCGTCCCGGTTTTGTTTCGGTTTTTCCGTAGAGATGAACGTAGGTTTTTGGCAATTTGAGAACTTCCTCCAAACCTTGATATTTTACTTTTCCAGAATGGTTTTCTTCTCCTATCAAATTCAACATTCCAGAAAATCCGCAAGCATCCGTATCGGCCAAAGGTGAGTTTGTCACTACTCTGTAAAATTGCTCGAACTGGGAATTTGAATTTCCCTCTTGAGATTGATGTCCAGAATTATGAAGTCTCGGTGCGGTCTCGTTGACCCAAACTTTTCCGTTTTTATCAAGGAACAATTCGATGGCAAAAAGGCCTGGAGAATCGGCACTTGAGATGAATTGCTTACCGATTCTATCAATTTGATCTTGGACATCTTTTGAAATGTCGGCCGGGCAAATATTAAAATCCAAAAGATTCAGTTTCGGGTCGGCAACCATTTCGGTTACGGGAAAAGTTTTGGTTTCGCCATTCTCATTTTTGGCAATGATCAAAGATAATTCTTTATCAATATCAACCAGATCTTCCAAGACAGATTCCTGCGTCCAAAGGTTTCTCCAATCTTGTGTTGTACGGATCAATTGTACGCCCTTTCCGTCGTATCCGCCAGTATTGAGCTTTTGAACGAATGGCAATTGGATCTTGATCTCTTCCTCACTTCCATCCATAATTTCAAAATCCGGTGACAGAATACGATTTTCTTCGTAGAATTTTTTCTGAAGGATTTTTTGTTGAATGATTTTGATAATATTTGAATTTGGAACAACCTTCACACCAAGATTTTCAAGCTCTTCCAAAGCTTCAACATTCACATGTTCGATTTCAATCGTTACGACATCCTTGTCTCTTCCAAATTCCAGAACATCATCATAATCATTGAAATTCCCTCTCACGTAATGTGAAATATTGGCGCAAGAACATTCTGGATTTGGGTCTAGAACATAGAATTCATCATCATATTTCAGTGCTTCCTGAATGAACATTCTTCCGAGTTGTCCGCCTCCTAAAATTCCGATTTTCATTTTATACTTTTCTTTTTACTATTAGATTTATTTACTTCTTACAATTGTCATTTCGCCTTGTATCAATGATGTATTGGATCTTCCATTCGTTATTAGTCTTAACCAATTGAAAAGAATTGACACCACAATGCGAAAACTTTCCTTGATAATAAAACTCATAAGGTGTCCATACAGAAGCGAGATTTCCATCAATCAAAATATTAGAAAAAGTGATTCTCTCGTCCAAGCTTCCCTTCACAGCTTTGGAAATACTCACCGCAAAATCTTTGATATTTTCATTTTTCACCTCACCATTTTTTGCGATGGTCTGCAGTACAGCAGTTTTTGAAAAAGCGTTTGTAATTTTGGTAGAATCCGAAGTTTTCATACCATCAAACAAACTATTGATAGAGGCTTTGATCTGTAGCTCATCTGAACTTTGAGAAAACGCGAAGGTTGATATCAACAAAAAAAACAATGAGAATGTTTTCATAATTATTTGATTTTAAAATAACCGATCTCCATCGGATTTTCTTGATGTTCAACTTTTGATTTTTCAAGAATAAGCGAATATTTGTCCTTTGTAATTTGAGACAGCAGATCGTTGACCGTGTAAAGATCATCTATGTCAACTCCAAGTTTGTCATCAATATGGCTGGGTGCATTTTTAAAACCCATCGTCTTGTAAAACTTAGTTTTCTTCACACGTTTGATGACTTCTGCCATAGACGTCCCGACCATCAGATGCTGCTCGTGAAACTCTTCGAAATGTCCCAATTTGTAGCCGCCAAGATTGATAAAAAACAGCTGATCATCATTAGCTGCAGAAGATTTCTCAATAATCTTTACCTCATAACCATCAACGAATTTCACTTCCTGATAACAATCCATATGTAGCTTGACACCTTTCCAAAATTGTTTGATCTCCGGGTACAGATCTTCAACTCGTTCGGCGATACCAAAGAAAACATCGTGTTGTTCGATATTTCGTTCTGCTGGCTCTGCTCCCAGGATGATGTAGAATAATTTCATTTTGGAAAAATTGTTACACAAAAATACATCAAAATTATCTTTTTCAAAGTTTGTGTACCCAAATCAATCCTTTTATATTTGTGGGATGTCAGAAATCATAATTCTATTTGTTGGAGCTATCGCAGCTGGATTGATGGGATCTCTTACCGGACTGGGCGGCGGCGTCATTATTATTCCTCTACTCACACTCGGTTTTGGCGTTCCAATGCATTACGCGATTGGCGCTTCTCTTATTTCGGTGATAGGAACCTCTTCCGGAGCAGCAGTGGCTTTTGTGAAAGAAGGTTTCACCAATATGCGGATCGGAATGTTCCTGGAGATTGCGACCACAGCTGGTGCAGTTTCTGGCGCATTGGTCTCAGGATTTCTGAATCCGAATACAATCGGGATCATCTTCGCGAGTATCTTGATCTTAACGGTTTTATTGAATTTAAAAGGAAAACCAGACCATCAGGAAACTCTAATCAAGGGAAGTCTTGCCGACAAACTGAAACTCTACGGGACTTTTCCAGACAAAGATGGCATCAAACATTATGCTTCCAGAAACACTATTCCAGGATTTCTGATGATGATCTTTGCTGGCGCAATGTCTGGACTTTTGGGCATCGGTTCCGGCGCTTTGAAGGTTTTGGCAATGGACAATATGATGAAATTGCCTTTCAAAGTTTCTACGACAACGAGTAACTTTATGATTGGCGTTACGGCTGTTGCAGGCGCGTTGATCTATTTTCAAAGAGGACAGATAATTCCAGTGATTGCTGCGCCGGTTTTGATTGGTGTGGTGGTTGGAAGTTTCATCGGTTCGAAAACTTTGATGATCTCTAAAACCAAGAAACTGAAAGTATTTTTCGCAATCGTAATCACGATTCTTTCAATTTATATGATGTACAACGGTGTAACCAAAAATTTTCATTAATGAGAACAAAACCATTTACAGACGTTGACCTGAATCGTTCCGTTGGGAATCTCCTGAGATTGGGTGTGCTACTTTCCGTCGTGACTTCTTTGGTTGGATTTATCAAACTTTTTATGGAAGGTTTTGTGATGCCGAAGAAGTACAAGCTTTTGGATATGGGAACGACCTCAGAAAAAGTGTGGGGTCAATTTTGGAATTCGCTGATGAAAGGCGAAGGAATGGCAATCATCCAGCTAGGAATTTTGTTCCTGATTTTAACGCCGTTAGTAAGAATTATTTTTGCCCTAATCGGTTATCTTAAGGAGAAAGATTACGTTTACGTTGCCATTTCAATGATTGTATTGGCGATTATGACTGTGAGTTTTCTGACAGGTTACGCACATTAAATATAAATGATAATTGATGAATGATAATTGATTTTAATCTATCAATTTAGTCTATAATCTATCCGTCTATTATCTCTAAGTCTAATTTTCGTAAAACTCCAAAGGCAAATTGTCTGGGTCGGTTGTAAAAAAGAATTTCTTCTCCGTAAACTCATCGATTCTGATGTCTTCACAACCCAAACCTTTTTCCATTAATTCATTTCTCTTTTTTTCAACATTATCAACAGAAAAAGCCAAATGACGAAGGCCACAACTTTCTGGTCTGGAAGGTCGTTCTGGCGGATTTGGAAATGAAAACAATTCGATGACATAATGTTCTCCGATGGCCAAATCTAACTTGTAAGATTGTCTTGCTTCACGATAAACTTCACGAATGATATTCAAACCTAAAACTTCGGTGTAGAATTTTTTGGAAACTTCGTAATCGGAGCAGATGATGGCAATGTGATGGATTTTCATTTTATTGTATTACGTATGATGTAAAAAAGTATAAAGTAATTTATTTTGTTTGAGATTCCTCTTTCACTTTTTCCAGGTAATCATCTTCCAAACCCTTCAGTCTTTTGAAATAATTTTCCTTATCCATAAACAATTTCGGATTGTAGGCATCGCCTTCTTTTCGTTTTTTGTGAAGGTCGAATTGGCTTGCGTGAGAAGCCACCCAAACATCGAAATCCAGTTTTTTCATTGCATCAAGTGTGTAAGCATAATCTTTTTGGATGGTTGGATACGCTTTCACATCAGAAAATTTGTGGTCGATGATGATGGAAGGCATATTCGCAATCAAGACTTTGTATTTTCCATTTTTATCTTTCGTTTCGAAGATAAAACTGCACGAGCCTTTTGTGTGACCTGGATGATGAAGCAAAGTCAAAGTCGTGTTTCCCAGTTTGATTTTGTCATTATTTTTCAAAAGGAAATCAGGCGATAACGGTTTGAAGGTCACGCCATATTTTCCCAATTCGTAATCCGATTTTCCACCAGATTTCAGTTCGGCAACATCAGCTTCGTCCACATAAAGTTTGGCGCCAGTTTCTTTTCTGATATCGGCCATTGCGCCCATATGGTCGAAATGTGCCTGGGTCAAAGTCAGGATTTTCGTGTCCTTATATTTGAATCCGAGCTTCTCGATATTCGCTTTGATTTGAGGATAAGAATCCGCCAAACCAGTGTTGATAAGGATATTCCCTTTGTTCGTCACGATGAGATACGACGCCAAATCGTAAGTTCCAACGTAATACAAATTCCCCACAATTCTGAAAGGTTCGTAAGGTTGCGACCATTCTTTCGGGTTGTTTTTTGGCTCTGTTACGGTTTGTGCATTTCCGGTAAAGGAGATGATTAGCAGAAGTATTAGGGTAAGTTTTTTCATCATAAAATTGTATTATTCAAATAATTATCAAAACTAACATTTTCTATTTTGTTGATGTTTTGACTTAAAAAATTGTAATCTCTTTTAATTGGACCATTATATTTTTTATAAAACGAATTAATCAAAACTTTTAATTTGGTTTTTGAAATTGGTAAATGTTTAAATTCTAAGACAAACTCTTCACTTTCTGTTATAATATAAATACCTATCGAAGAATTTCTTTGAAGTAGATTATAATTTGAAATTTCTTCCCAGAAAATCGTTCTTGTATTTGAAAAAGTGATTCCAATTTTATTTATGACAATCTCAGGATTTTTTCTTAAATGCTTTGCTATAAAATAATTGGCTACAAAACTGAAAAAATAACCAAGAATAATTATGATTAAAAACTTCGGCTCATAGTTATTATCTCGAAAATACTGAAAGCCTACAAAAGTGAATATTGTTGGGATTATAAAATATTGGGCATACACAATACTACTTTTTTCAATAACAATTTTATCCGCAAAATTATCCAGATAGTAATACCTATTCTTTCTTGAGCGATGTCTGCTCTTATTTTTAAGGAATCTTACCATCTCATCACATCCTTCACAACGCCTCCTTTCTGAGTCAACGGAATCAATTCTGTCGTTATGAAATCTGTGATTCTTTTATTATCAATATCATTCGGGAAGAGCAAGTGAACGTTTGCGCCAGCGTCCAACGTGAAGAACAAAGCCAAACCTGTGATTTTTCTGAATTCCCAGATTTTGTTGATGACCTGCAAGGTTCCGGTTTGCATCAGGATAAAAGCCGGCTCACTCATCATCATCATTGCGTGAAGTGTCAACGCTTCGTGCTCTACGAGTTTGATGAAACCTTCCATATCACCTGTTGCAAGGATGGTTTTCAGTTTTGTGAAGTTTTCGTGTGCTTCCTGGAATCGTCTTTCGGCGTAAGGATTGGTGTTCATCAAGCCGTGCCCAACGGTGGATGAAACGGATTTCTGACCTTCGTGAATGAGCAACACCCAATCATTGAAGTTTTTGAAGATTGGATGGATTTCGTTGTTGTTATACGGAACAGCGAATAAATCTGAACTCCCCTCGACTTCTTTTGTTTTCCCCCAGACTACCAAACCTTCGTAGAGACTTCTGGATGCACTTCCACTTCCTAATCTTGCGAGGAAACTTTCTTTTTTGGTTTTTGTCAGGCTGAGGCTCTCGAAGCCTTCTTCCTTAGTAGTGAAAATATCATCCAGATTCATCAGGCATTTTGCAATCGCGCCGAACCCTGAAGCTGAACTTGCAATGCCTGAACTGTGAGGAAATGTATTTTCCGTTTTGATGATGTATTTTCCTTTGAGAATCCAAGGGAGATATTGCTCGATGTTTTTGAAATATTTTTCGATTTTCTCAGCGAATTTTTGTTCTTCATTTCCTGCAAGAAAGGTTTGAACGGAAAATTCTTCTCCAGCAATAAATTCCATTGTGGTGTTGGTTCTGCAATGGTTCAGCGTGTAGCTGATGCTGGGATTTGCCGGTATTTGGTTTTCGTATTTTCCCCAATATTTGATGAGGGCGATATTGGACGGACAGCTTGCGGAAACCGCTTGGTTTGATATGTTGAATTGGGAATTTCCCAAAAATTCTTGAGTCATAGTGTTGCTTTTGGCTTTGGCAAATTTAAAATAAAATAGTTGTTTATGGGAATTTTGAACGCAAAGTGCACAAAGATTTTTTGGACTTATTGAAAATATTTTTAAGGTCCGCAAAGACGTAAACTCAGCAAAGAGATTGAAAACACATTTCGTCAAGCCTTCGAATAATTACGAAATCTCTTTGTATCATTTCTTTGTGTAGTTGATTCATTACTTTGAACCAGTGATTCATTACGTTAGGTCATTGATTCATTTAGTTGAGCTTTTGATTCATTTAGTTAAGGCGGTGATTCATTTAGTTGAGCCGTTGATTCACTTAGTTGAGGCGTCTTCACGTATTCATCGGCATTTCCTGCAATTGGGATTGTGTTTGATTTGAATTTTTGAAGGATAAATGAAAAGTTTACAGTCTAAGATAACTGCATCATCCAAATCTGTTGTTACAACGAATATAGACAGTGATTGTCATTCCTTAGGAAACCTAACGAAGTGGTTCGACGAAGTCAATCTAAACCGTCTTCTCTTCAGTGCGTTGAGATTCCTACGGAATGACAAACAAACTGTTGAAAACTAAGTTATTAATAATTACAGGTATCGATTATTAACTTTTTTGGACTGACAAAGAACAGTTCAATTACAAAGTTTTTCTGTAACATTTTTGAGATTAATGAACTAATTTTGTGAGGTTTTAAAAATCGTCGATGGAAAGACGAAACCTCAACATAGCCCCGATTGTAGTGGAAATCCTTTTTTGAAAAAAAAGATTGCAACGGAAAGCGGGTGGGACAGGTGAATCGAAGGGGAAATCGTCTTGCTCCTCAATATTATTTATTCATTTTTAATTACAGATTATCAATGCTGAAAGCTGAAAATATCAAAAAAACATACAACGCGGGGAAGAAAATTGCGCTTCAGGATTTTTCTATCGATGTGCCTACGGCGAGTATTTATGGGCTTTTGGGTCCGAATGGTGCGGGGAAAACGTCGTTTATCCGTATCATCAATCAGATTACGCAGGCAGATGAAGGCAAGGTTTGGATTGATGGCAAGGAACTGAATCCGGAACACATCCGGAACATCGGTTATATGCCGGAAGAACGCGGACTTTACAAGAATATGACGGTGGGCGACCAGCTTTTGTATTTTGGGGAATTGAAAGGAATGTCACGTGCAGAAGCGCTTTCCCAAGCTAAATTTTGGTTTGAACAACTGAATATCGACCAATGGTGGAAGAAAAAACTGAGCGAACTGTCAAAAGGAATGGCACAGAAAATCCAGTTTGTGGTAACGGTTTTGCACCGACCGAAATTGTTGATTCTAGATGAGCCTTTTTCTGGATTTGACCCTGTGAATGCGAACCTCATCAAAGACCAAATCATCCGTCTGAAAAATGAGGGAACGACCATTATTCTATCGACGCACCGAATGGAAAGTGTGGAGGAAATGTGTGATTTTGTGGCTTTGATTAACAATTCTAAGAAGGTTTTGGACGGGAAAGTTTTTGATGTTCGCGAGCAATTCAAACAAAATGTTTTCTCTGTGGTTTTGGCGGACACGAATGCTGAAAGTCTGGAGGAACTGACGAGAAAATATCAGATTGAAAATATGACGACTAACAATGGTTTGTTTCATTTTGAACTGAAGAATTCTGAGAATCAAAATATTTTGCTTCAGGATTTGGTGAAAACGGGAACGATACGGACTTTCAATGAGAAGATTCCTAGTATGAATGAGGTTTTCATTAATGCGGTTAAAAATTAGTTTTTAGTTTCTTGTGTTTAGTTTTTAGATTTTTTCTGAACTAAATACCAAATACTATAAACAAAATACTATAAAATTTTAGATGAAAAATATATATTTAATTACCAAAAGGGAATTTTTGACGCAGGTCAAGAAGAAATCTTTTATTATTCTGACGATTCTTGCGCCACTTTTGATGGTTGGTTTTGGGGTTTTGATTGGTTTTATGTTCAAGGCGAACGAAGCGGAATATCATTTTGATGTGGTGGACAAAAGCGGACTTTTCGCGGGACAATTGAAATCGACGAAAGAAATCACTTACACTTTTGTGCCTGAAAATACGGAAAACGCACTCGTCAAAAACCTGAAAGATTTGAAGGGATCCGACGGTTTACTCATCATCCCGGAACTGAAAGATACCAATTTTGATGCTTTGGAAAGCGGGACAAAACTGTTGACCAACAAGAAGGTCGGGATGGATACGAAAAATTTGGTCTCGGCTGACCTAAGCAATATTCTGAAAAAGGAAAAAATAAAACAACTTGGAATCAAGGAAGACAGAATTGTGAATCTTGATAAGAATTTCAAATTGATTTCGCAAAACGTGACGGAAAGTGACAAGCCGGAAAGTGACCTGGCTTTCGGCATCAAAACCGCGCTGAGTATGGGATTGATGTACGTTGTGTTTATGTTCATCATCATCTACGGCGTTCGTGTGATGCGAAGTGTTTTGGAAGAGAAAAATAACCGCGTAGTGGAAATTATCATCTCATCTGTGAAACCATTTGAACTGATGATGGGGAAAATATTGGGTGTGACTCTCGTTGCTTTGACACAGTTTATTGTTTGGATTGCAATGACCGTGACAGCGGCGATTTTCTTGAATACAGGATTTTCGGCAATGCAGAAAAACATTCCGGCTGGAGAAGAAGGCGTTCTTAAAAACCTGGACATCCAGCAGATTGCGACGGAAGTTTCGCACATTCTTTTGGATATGAATTATGTTGGAATCATCGGCGTTTTTGTGTTTTTCTTTTTGTTCGGATATATCTTTTACAGTTCGATGTACGCGGCGATTGGAAGTGCGGTTGACAATGAAACTGAGACGCAACAATTCACTTTGTTTGCTGTTGTTCCGCTGATGTTGGGACTTTACGGAAGTTTCACGATTATGAATAATCCGGATGGTCCGATGGCTTTTTGGTTGTCCATCATTCCGTTTACTTCGCCGGTTGCGATGATTGCGAGGATTCCGTTTGGGGTTCCACTTTGGGAGATTTTGTTGTCGATATTTTTGTTGATTGCTTCTACTCTATTAATGGTTTTCATTGCGTCGAAAATCTATAGAGTTGGAATTTTGATGTATGGGAACAAGGCGACTTTGAAAGAGATTTGGAAGTGGATCAGGAGTTGATCTTTCCATAATTTATTATAAACAAAAAAGAGATTCCAAATTTGGAATCTCTTTTTATTATTTCTTTCTCTTCGCAATAGACTTTGCTTTTTGCTGAGCTCTGTTCGCTCCGAATTTCTTTGGTTCTTTTCGCTTGCTTGGTCCGCCTAGATTGGTTTTTTTGTTCTTGGCTTTTTTCTCGTGGAAAGCAGATTCGCCTTCGTTGAGTTTGGCTGTGGTCAAGAATTTCATCTTCACTTCTTCCTGCTCCGATGCGATCTTCACTTTGGAAATTGTCACAGCTTCCGGGAATTCCGTTTTCTTGATTTCTCTGTCCATTAGAAGTTCGATGTCCAAAAGTTGCGCTTCTTCTTTTTTTGTGAAGAACGTGATGGAAATCCCTTCTTTGTCCGCACGACCAGTTCTACCAATCCTGTGAATGTATTGCTCTGGAACCTCAGGAACTTCGAAGTTGAAAACGTGCGAAATATCCGGAATATCCAGACCTCTCGCCATAATATCCGTCGTAATCACGCCTCGCAATTCTTCATTGGTGAATTCCTGCATTACTCTTAATCTGAAATTCTGAGATTTGTTCGAGTGAATTACACCAAATTGGTCAGGAAACTCAACATTCAGTTTTTCGAAGATCAGATCCGCGTGTTTTTTATTATTAGCGAAAATCAGAATTTTTTCTAAGTCTGTTTCTGTTTTAAGAAGATGAATTAATAAATTCAATTTGGTATTAAAGTTCTCCACCGGAACTGCAGATTGAGCAATCTTCTCCAAAGGCGTTCCTGATCTTGCCAATGAAATCTCAATTGGGCCAGCGAAATATTCGTTCAACAAAGCATCTACAGCATCTGTCATCGTTGCAGAAAAAAGGATATTTTGTCTTTTCTCCTTCATCATTTCGAAGATGTGCGTGAGCTGTGGACGGAAACCAAGGTTCAACATTTCATCAAATTCATCGATGATCAATTTGCCTACTTCCTTCAAAGAAATGGCATTGTCAATAGCAAGATCCATTACTCTACCAGGCGTTCCCACCAAGATGTCGCAACCGTCATTGAACAATAATTTTTGTGTATTGATGTTTTTTCCACCGTAGATTCCGATTACTCTTGCGGTCAGATTTTCTGTCATTTTTGTGATCACTTCGGTTACCTGAACCACCAATTCTCTGGTTGGAACCAAAACCAAAACGGTTGGATTTCCAGATTTGTTGTATTTCCAGGTTTTGAGGACTGGAAGTGTGTAGGCCAAAGTTTTACCTGTTCCTGTTTGGGCAATTCCCATCACATCGCGTCCGGAAAGTATCGGACCGATACTTTTTTCCTGAATAGGTGTTGGTTCAAAAAGATTGAGATCGGCTAGAACATCCAGAATCTTTTCCGGTAAATCGAAGTCTGCAAAAGTGGTTTTCATCTGGGAAAATTTATTTTAAAGTGGTAAAGAATAACATAGAAAATTAAAATTGTAACGAATTGATACAATATTTTCTTTGGTTTCAATCGGCAAAGATAGGGATTTTGAAATCAAGAGGAAAACTATTGATTTTTGGAGACAATTGTAAAACCTATTTCTGCTCTTCCCTCAAAACAATCCTAAAAGTCGTTCCTTTCCCCACTTCAGAATGGGCAATTTTTACTTCGCCTCTGTGATATTCTGTCACGACTCTTTTGGTCAATGAAAGTCCTAATCCCCAACCACGTTTTTTGGTGGAGAATCCCGGTTTGAAGGCATTTCTCACTTGTTGTTTTGTCATTCCGCTTCCAGAGTCGGTCACGTCGATATAGACACTCTTGTTTTTCTTGTAAAGTGAAAGTTCTAATTTCCCTTCACCTTTCATCGCATCGACAGCATTTTTGATCAGGTTTTCGATCACCCAGCTCATTAGGATTTTACTATGTGGAATCAGAACTGGTTCGTAGGTTTTTCTTAAAGTAAAATCAACTTTGGTAGAAATTCTGGATTTCAAATAATCGAAATTCTGCTGAACGGTTTCATTGATATCAAGATCATTAAGCGCAGGAATGGATCCGATCTTCGAGAATCTTTCGGAGATGGTTTTCAGTCTTTCAACATCTTTTTCGAGTTCTTTTACGCCTAATCCATTTTCATCTTCGAGTTTCATAATTTCGACCCAACCAATCATTGATGACAATGGCGTTCCGATCTGATGCGCTGTTTCCTTAGCCAAACCAGCCCAAACAAAGCCTTCGTCGGTTTTCTTGAGAGTTCTCAGGAACCAAAAGGAAAATATCAGATAAGCTCCGATGAACAAAGCGATCAGGTACGGATAGAACCTGAAATAATTGAGAAGATCGGAGTTGTCGTAATAGATGAATTGATTTTGTCCAGACGGCAATTCTACAACAAAAGGATCGTAGGAATTTTCCATTTTTCGAATCAGATTTTTCAGTTTGAGGGAATCTTGTTCGATGTGTTCGGGAATGTTGGCTTGGAAAATGGGTGTTTTATGTTTGTCTGTCACAACAATTGGAAGATTGGTATTATCCTGCATTACAGCAAGATACAACTCCTGAATCTTAGGATCTGCTGAAATCTCATCATCAGTATAGGCTTTTAAAGCAGTACCAATCAGATTGATCTTCTGAATCTCCTGCTTCCTAAGATTGTCAATAATTAAAAAAGAAGAAACTGCAATACCAAGTACAATCGCCGTGAGTATAAAGTACACGACCCAACTGTTGATCCTTTTAAGAAAATTGAAACCTTTCATTATTGCTTATAAAACGGCAATTTAGGAATTTATTGTAAAATTGAGATTAGAGACAATAGATTTTTAGAGGATAGACTAATAAATCAAAGATTATCCTAGATTTGTAATCGAATAAATTTCAAAATAAAAATCATGATCCAACTTCAAAATACAAAACTAAAGGCCAGCTTCAACGAACTCGGTGCAGAACTGATTTCGCTAATTAATCTCGAAACAGGAAAAGAGATCATTTGGGAAGGCAACCCTGATTTTTGGGGCGGTCAAAGTCCAGTCCTTTTCCCGACTGTTGGCGCCTTGAAAGACGATTCTTATATTTTCAAAGGCGAAACTTATGAGATGCCAAGACACGGATTTGCCAGAAGAAAGTTTTTCGACGTGAAAAATTCTTCTGAAAATGAAGTTGTTTTTGAATTAAATTCTGATGAAGAAACCTTGAAATTCTATCCTTTCGATTTCAATTTGGAGATCAAATATACTTTGACTGAAAACAAGTTGACCGTTTCTTACAACGTAAAAAACACTTCGGAAAGAGAACTATATTTTTCGTTGGGTGCACATCCTGGATTTGCTATTGACACGAAGAATGGATTGAATTATGATGATTACGAGATTGCCTTTTCTGATGATGAAAAATTGGAAATCCATCCTTTGATCGATAATCTCATTAGCAAAAAAACCGAGACCATCAACCTGGAAAATAAAACACTTCCACTCACGCATAAACTCTTTTCAAAAGATGCGTTGGTCATGACCACGATGAAAAGCAGAGAATTGATTTTGAAAAACAATCAAAACAATCACAAAGTGATTTTCACTTTTTCAAACTTCCCATATTTCGGAATTTGGGCGGCAAAAAATGCTGATTTCGTTTGCCTGGAACCTTGGCAAGGCATTGCAGATATCGAAGACCACAACCAGGAATTAACTGAGAAATTCGGGATTTTGAAGTTGGAAAGGAATGAGGATTGGAAGGGTGATTGGGCTGTTGAAATTGAGTGATTAAAAACAAAAAAAGTGTTAGAGATTTTCTGACACTTTTTTGTTATCGAACAATTGATTTTTTCCATTCTTCAATCTGTTCTTCAGCACTTTTTGGTTTTTCTTTTGGAAGTTTTATTTTCTTTGGATCTAAAGTCAGTGTTAACGGAATTTTATAAATATTTGTATGAAATTCCCCATCAGAATCCTTCACTTTCCATTTTGCGTCACGAAGATAATAGTTTTCATTATCCGGAAGTTTTACAAAATCTGCTCGTGTACTAAACAATTCTACATAAGAAAATGCCCTTAAATCCGTATCAATGCTGATAAAATCTGCGGTCATTTCTACATCTGGTTTTTTAGCTTTAGCATTTTTGAACTTTTTCAAAATCATTCTTTTACCTCCAGGAATATCTTCCAAAAAAGTATGTGTGTAAACTGGTTCTTTCTGTTCTTTTTCTAATTTTTTATTTGGAAGGAGATAACCTGAATTCACATACACATATTTAGAGCCATCACTTGGAGAATCTGTTTTAGCAATTTGAAATGTATGCATCAAACTACTTTTATAATCATAAACAATCAGATTATATGCTTTTTTATCAAGTGTTGGGGAAAAACTTCCATAATAAAATAATTCTTTAGAATTAACAAATTGGTCATTAGATTTTGCATAACCATTCTTATGATTAGCCAGAGCATATTTAATTAAATAATCAAATTGATAAGTTTGTGAGAAAATATTATTTGAAAATAAAATCGCAATAACAAGTATAAATATTTTTTTCATTTTTAATTATAAATTGAACTCTGCAAATATATTTATTCTTTATCCAACTTATTCCAATATTCCAAAATCTCATTCTTGATATTCTCTGGTAGATTTTTAAAATTATCAGAATAAACATCTTTCGAATAACCACTTTCAGCAGAAGTTGAGATTTCGTAGAACTCAGCATTTTTTGAGAAAATCAAATGAACAGATTGTTGTTTGAAATCATAATCGTTCAATGAATAAATGAAAAGTGCGTCGATGCTTTTGTCTTTATCGTAGTCGGCAAAGGACTTTCTTTGTCCCCAAGAACTAATGATTCCCGCGTGCTCGATTTGTTTTTTGGCTTTCACTTTCCATTCTCCACCGATTTTTGTAAATCTTTGGAAAGTCATTTTATCAGGCTTCGCTCCTTTTTCGATTTTTGAAAAGATAAAGACATTGTCCTCACTGTCCGGCGAATTCACCTCGTCCACCTGAACAATTCTAACGCCTTCGAAAGGGAAATCTTTGTAAGAATCCTGATGCCTTACGATGTTGGAAACTTGCGCAGTCATCATCGTTCCGATGAATAGCATTGGTAATAAAATTTTCATATTCGTGTTTTTTATTTAGATAAATATAAAAAAATGCAGATGATAATTCAACTGCATTTTAATTTTTATTTAAAAACCACCCCGTCAAAAATTAAAAAATTTTTGACACCCCTCCAATGGAAGGGAATTTAAAGTGTTTCTTTCAACCATTCGAAGAATTCTCTTTGCCAAACCAAACCGTTTTGCGGATGAAGCACCCAATGGTTTTCGTTCGGGAAATAAAGGAATTTGGTTTTCAGACCTTTCAGTTTTGCGGCCTGGAAAGCTTCCTGACCTTGCTCGTAAGGAACTCGGAAATCGATTCCACCTTGGATCACCATAATCGGTTTGTTCCACTTGTCCACAAAATTACTTGGATTGAAGTCTGAATACGCTTTTGGTGTTGGCTTTTGCCAGTAATTTCCACCTAGGTCCCAATTGGCGAACCAGAGTTCCTCAGTTGTTCCGTACCATGATTTCATATCAAATAATCCATCGTGTGCAATGAATGTTTTGAATCTGTTCTCGTGAACACCAGCCAGCATAAACACGGAATATCCGCCGTAACTCGCACCAACAGCCGCTACTCTGCTTCCATCTACGTAAGGTAATGTTTTAGCGAAGTCGGTTGCTGACAAATAATCTTTGATCGGTTGTCCGCCCCAGTCGCCACTGATCGTTTCGTTCCATTTTACGCCCCAGCCTGGCATTCCTCTTCTGTTTGGTGCCACGACGATGTAGCCGTTTGCCGCCATCAAAGCGAAGTTCCATCTGGTGGAGAAGAACTGCGTCAGTCCAGATTGTGGTCCTCCTTGGCAATAAACTAGAGTTGGATATTTCTTATTTGGGTCGAAGTTGGGCGGATAATGGAACCAAACGCCCATTTCTTTTCCGTCAGTCGTTTTCACCATTTTCAGTTCAGATTTCCCATGAACCAGTTTGGAATAATTATCTTTATTGATGTCCGTGATCTGTTTCAATGCACCTTTGGAATCTACTTCGAAAAGGTCTGCATTGTGGTTGATGTCTGTTTTGGTGACCCAAAGTTTGCCTTTGTTTTCGAGTACGATCTCGTTGATATCAAAATCGCCTTTCGTAATTTGTTTTACAGTTTTATTTTTAACATCAACGGAGAATAATTGTTTCGTGCCGCGGAAAGCTGAAGTGAAATAGATTGCTTTTGCATCTGCACTCCAGGAAACATCGCCAGTTACACTTTCGTCCCAGGCTTTTGTAAGATTTTCAGACTTCATCGCCTTCCAATCCATGATCATAATATCATTCTTATCGGCTTCAAAACCGTCTCTTTCCATTGAGTTCCAAAGGAGAAATTTACCATCTGGACTGAATTTTGGATTAACATCGTAACCCATCATTCCTTCTGTAATATTCTTGGTAATGCCACTTGCCAGATCATAGCAATAAATATCTGTGTTCGTGCTTTGCGCATATTCTGCGCCGCTTTTTTTCTTGGAAACGTAAAGCAACTGCGACGAATCCGGACTCCAAACAAAATCCTCTGCTCCACCAAATGGTTTCTGTGGCGAATCGTAAGCTTTTCCCTCCAAGAGGTCTTTGGCCTTGTCCACAGACTCAGAAATATTCACTGTGAAAACGTGGTTGTACGAACCTTCGTTGAAAGCATCCCAATGTCTGTGATTAAGGTCTGTATAGATTTGAGCTGTCGTTTTTGGAAGATCTTTATACTTATCCTTCCCCAGAAGATCCTCGATATGAACGGCTTTGCTGAAAGCCACTTTTTTCCCGTCTGGAGAAATGACAATATTGTCAACCTCACCAATTGCATAGAATTCTGACCAAGTTTTACCTGAATCTTTCGACAAGAAAATTTGGTTGTTCTCTAGAGCGTAAATTCCGTTTTTGTCCCATTGGATCAGGCTTTTCCTGCCTAAATCAATTTTGGTAGATTTTCCGGAAAGGTCCAGCCAAAAAGCTTCGGAGTTTGACTTTTCGGTTTTGAGGTCTGTTTTGCTGACTTTGTAAATGAGAGAAGAATGGTCCGGCGAAACAGACTGTACACCCAACCGATTGAGCGTCCACATCGTTTCGGCAGTCATGACCTGTTGTGCATTCATCATAAAAGGTGTTGCTGCGATTGCAGTGAGGATATGTTTGAATTTCATTAAAATTGATTTAAAAAAAACTCGGACGAAGTTATTAAAATATTACGTAAATTTGGGTTTAACCCTTTAAAACTAATTTCTATGAAAAAACTACTACTATTTTCTTTGATGGTAATTTTCCAATTAGCATCTAGCCAAACCACAAAAACCGCTTATTTCAAACCACCTTCCAACTGGACCTCTGCTTGTGTCTGGCCCATTGTGATAGATCCACCTTCCACCGTTGATTTTTTTACACCGCCGGCAATGACTGCTACTTGCGAAGGCTGGTACAAGTACAGCACTATTTTTAACAAGGCAGAGTTTACCTTCAACAATTGTCTGTATGTTTACGGCGCTCCCGCTCATCCTGATTATATTTCTGTTTCTATCATTACGGAAGACACGATCTTCTACGATTTCTCAGCAGGTCCAATTTCCAATCCGCCGGCATGTCTTTTAGCTGTGAATGACCCTTCAAAAAGAGTGGCAGTGGTCAAGATCTTTCCAAATCCGGTGCAAGATTTCGTAAATATAGAATCAGATAAGAATTTCATTGCTTATGAAATTGTGGATGAATCCGGAAAATTGATTGTCAACAAAGACATGAAGGGAAGCAAAATCGATATAAGCAATCTGAAAACAGGCGTTTATTTCATTAAATTAAAATCTTTGAACAACGAAACCAATATTGTGAAATTTATCAAGAAATAAGTTTTATTATTGATTAAAATCCATATATTTGCGCTTCAAAATTTATTACTAAGACTATACTATGAGCACAATATTTACGCTGTTTATGATCTTGATCATCATTGCTAGCATCCTATTAGTTATCATCATCATGGCTCAGAATCCGAAAGGAGGCGGACTTTCTGGAACTTTCGGCGGTGCATCTGCTACTAATTTTGGGGTACAAAGAACCAATGATTTTATGGAGAAAGCAACTTGGACCTTGGGAGGAACTATCGTTGTTTTGATCTTCCTAAGTATCATCCTTACGGGAAAACCATCGCAAGTAGCGCCAACAATGCCAACACCAGCGAGATCTGAAGCGCCAGTAAATCAAGCACCAGCTAACAATACTCCAGCGACGCAAGTGCCTGCAACTAAATAATAGAATATTTCTAAAAATAAAAGATCGCCTCGAAAAATTTTCGAGGCGATTTTTGTTTGTGTCGGTTTTTAGTTTCTAATGATTTTGTTATCATCCAAACATCTTTCCATTAAGGTTTTAAAACAATCTCCCAGATCATCAGACGACCTGCAAATGGCGGTTTCCAACATTGCTCTCACCTGTTTCTCGGTAACACCAGCTTCTGTCCAGCTCTTTGCAGATGTATGGGCGTTGAGGATGAATGGCATGATCCTATCAATAGCGCAGGCGAAGATCGCATCGGGCGTTTTTTCCTCTTCGAACTCGATCCAAAGGTTGTAGAAATCTGTTGACAAAGGCTCATCCAAAATTCCAAATATCCTTTTTGCAGCCATCTTTTCACGTTCGAATTTACCTTGCATTCCGACTTCATCAAAAAGGAAAGTGTCGCCAGCGTCGATCTCTACCAAGTCGTGGATGGACAACATTCTGATGACTCTTAACAAATTGATGTTGTGATTGTCCTTGGCATAAGGATAAAGGATCTGTGCCAGAACGATGATCTGCCAGCTGTGTTCTGCTGTGTTCTCTCTACGGGAATCGTCGGCGTTGTAATTTCTTCTGTTGACATTCTTCAAAGCATCGATTGCCAGGATGAAGTCTATTTCTTTCTGGATCTTCATTTTTATTTTGTTAATTATAGTTCAGTTCCGGGATCTACTTCGTACGGTTCTTTTCCTTTTTCGAAGATCCTTGTCAATTCTGCGCCTTCTGTGGTCACTCGGTTTCCGATTCTTCTGATCCAGTTGCCTTCTCTCAGGCCAACAACTTTGATGTCATTTTGGGTCAGGAATTCTTTGATCCTGGTTTCTCTGGTTTCTCCGTTGTGTTTGATCTCGGGATTTGGGTCCAGGTAATGTGGGTTGATATTAAAAGGAATCAATCCCATACAATCGAAGCTTGGTGGATAGACGATGGGCATATCGTTGGTGGTTTTCATATTGACGCCGCCGATGTTGCTGCCTGCACTGCAACCTAGATATGGTTTTTCTGATTCTATATTTTGCTTCAAGACATTCATTAATCCTAATTCGTGCAAGGTCTTTACTAATAGAAATGTGTTTCCGCCGCCGGTGAAGAATCCCTGCGCAGAATTGACCGCTTCTATTTTATCCTCGAACTCGTGAAGGCCTTTGACATTGATATTAATCGTTGAAAAGAAATCTTTGGCTTTCTGCGTGTAGTCATCGTGGGAGATGCCGCCTGGTCTGGCAAATGGGATGAAGATGATCTCTGTGATGCCTTCAAACAAATTGACGAGTTCTGGTTTGAGGTATTCCAAATATTGTCCGCCGAAGAGTGTGGAAGTGGATGCGAGGATGATGTTCATATTGATAGTTGATAGTTGATAGTTGATAGTTGATAGTTGATAGTTGATAGTTGATAGTTGATAGTTGATAGTTGATAGTTCAAATTTCGGGAAATGTTTTTTTATGGCGGTAGAAAATACTTTGAAGTTTTTTAAAATTATTTTGCGGATGCAAGAATATTGTTTCCGGATGCTCCAATATAACTTCCGGATGCAAGAATATTGTTTCCGGATGCTCAAATATAACTTCCGGATGCAAGAATATTGTTTCCGGATGCTCAAATATAACTTCCGGATGCAAGAATATTTTTTCCGGATGCTCAAATATAACTTCCGGATGCAAGAATATTGTTTCCGGATGCTCCAATATAACTTCCGGATGCAGGAATATTGTTTACAGGAGCAAGAATATAAGTTACAGGTGCTCCAATATAAATTGCAGATGCAAGAAAATTGTTTACAGGTGGTCTAATATTAATAAGAAGCTACTTTATGCTATTAACAGGGCGCTTCTACGGAGCGTTGGTTCTTAGTGATCGATGTTTTTTTACCAACAGTGTTCCGCTCTGCGATTTATTATTAGCATTATATATTTATGAAATGTAAAACCAAAAAAAAGCCCGCAGTGAATTGCGGGCTCAAATAAATTTGATTTGATATGAAGAAAAAAGAAATTATAATCCTGCCCAACCAGAAGCCCAAGTAGGATTGGCTGTTCCGTTGCCAGCACCTACTGCATTGGCATTTTCTGAATAAGTCCCATCTGCTGCAGGTACTGGTAGAGAACCAGTGGCAGAAGCGATAGTGACAGCTTTTGTGGTCACATTGTCAAATTTGATGTTTGTGAATTTGTTTTTCCCATTAAGAAGCGTTACAGATTCATCGTGCTGAATTGTGATCGCTCTCTCCCATCCTGAGAATACGATATTGTCTAACGTTGCGCTAGTTCCCTCTCTGAAAATGTTTGTTCCTACACCTTCTGTATCACTAGTCGTAAAACCTATGAAAGTTGCATTTTTGATGGTCGGATTCGATCTTGGCTCTTTTGATCTGTTGTTTGCGTTGTTATCACCTTCGATCCCTCTGTTACCAACAGTAGCTCCCGTTCTTTTTGTGAAAACGTTTGTAGCAGTTCCGTTCCATCCCTCTGTCCAGTCAAAAGCATCATCATCATTGTTTACAGAAACAATGTTGCTAACATTCACTGTACCTCCGAAGAACTCGATACCATCATCTGCACCATCGATCACAGAAACACCGTCGATCTTGGTTCCGTTACCAACTCCGAAAAGAGAAAGGCCGTTGTACTCTTTGGAAGCGTTGAATCTTGCTCCAGCATATCTGATCTGCGTATATGTGATCGATCCACTGTTGTCATTAGCAATGTTACCACCGTAAGGCAAAGTTGCAACCTCTGACACGGCCGTTTCACCAGCGTTGATAGGTGCTTTACCACAGATTACGATACCACCCCAATCTGACTTCTTGGCTGTAGTAGAAGTGAAGATCACAGGATTGGCAGCTGTACCGTTTGAAAATATCTTACCACCTTGTGCTACTGCAAGATAAGTATTGGTTCCGCCTGTACAGTTGATTTTCGTACCTGCAGGAATTGTGATCTCTGCACCGTTGTTTACGATGACAGGTCCAGTCATAGTGTAAGTTACGTTTGCATCAAGAACCAACTTATCTCCAGAGTTAAGTGCAATTTTGAAATTGTTTGGGTCAATGTTTACATTGCTCGGGTTTGGTGTGATAGTCGTGTCATCATCAGAAGAACAAGAGTTGAAAACTGTAACTGTTGTAAGAGATAGTGTGCAAAGAACTAACGCACTTGAGATTAACTTTTTCATTGTAATTTACTTTTTTGTTTATTTATTATTTTTATTTAATTAGAATTTATAGCCTACGTTGACGCCGATGATCTGTCCTCTCTTGAAGTTATAGGTCTCTGAATTGAGTGAGTTTGACTGTACTCTTCTGATCTCTGGATTGAGTAGGTTTTTTAAGGAAATTCCAAAGTCGATGTTGTTCTGGAATCTGAATTTGGCTGTAAGATCCAGCATATTGACAGGCTTTTGCTCTATGTTACCAATTTGGTTTGTACTGATGGAATACAGATAACTTCCAACGTAGGAATATGAAGCCACCAGGTCCAACTCGTTTCCGCCATTCCACTTGTGGTTGAACCCAAGATTGGCATTGGCCACAAAATCTGCCGCACCTTGAAGTCTATCTTCTTTCACATCAAAACTAACCGCGAAAAGACTTGCCTGTGAAAGCGCATCATACGTGTCCTTTTTCACTTTCTCTCCATCCAATTCCGCTTTGGAATCCATGTAGGTCGCATTCACAAATGTGTAGAGTTTGGATCCATTACCAAAACTAAAAAGGTCTTTTCTCACCTCGGCTTCGATACCATAAACATAAGCCCAATCTCCTGCATTGAGGTAAGAGAAGTAAGGATCAGATGAATTGATAAAAGCTCTTGAGATCGGATTTTGAATATATTTTCCGAATGCTGATAATGAGACCACTTCTCCTGCTTTCGGGAAAAACTCCCACTTGAGGTCCACGTTATTATTATCAGAAGGATTGAGATAATAGTTCCCCTGCGTCGTTTCTGTGACATCTATGTAAATGTAAGGCGCCATCTCCTTTAGCTGTGGAAGCGTGTAGGTTCTGGAAGCGGCCAATCTTAGATTCTGCCTGTCATTGATGGCATATTTCAAGTTGAAAGCCGGCAGGAATTTGTTATACACTTTTTCGATCTCGGTGATTGGTGTGTAGAAGTTGACACTCCATTCCACAAATTGTCTTATACGATCGTACCTCACACCCAGCTGGGCCATAAACTTGTCCGAGAATTTGTAATCCACGTTTGCAAAACCTGAGTTGATATCCTGATCCCCATTGTAGATGATCGGTTGCAAAACATCTGCGGGACCAAAGTTACTCGTGATATCAAAGAATCCCTTGGCATAATTGTAGGCGTTGAAAACCGCATCTACATTATTAGGGTCTGTAATTCTGATCGGATTGGAATTGTCATTGTTCCATTTGAAGTCCATCTGCTTGGATAAGAATGATCTCTTTTTGAATCTCCCTTGATAACCGAAGGCCACTTTGGACTGGTCTTTCAAATTGTAGTTGAAAGTTAGGTTACCTGTATATTCCTTATCATCCAGATTATCATAATAACGGTTGTTGAGTCCCGCCTCTCTGGTTACAGAGTACGTGCCTTCTGCATCGTTGTTGCTGACTAAAGTATTGGTGATCCTGTCTGGCCTTTGGCTATTAAGATAGTTGTAACCCGCGATCCAGTTGATAGAGAATTTGTCCCCGAATTTGTGATCACCACCCAATTGATTGACCAATGTATTGGTTACCTTGTAATCTGCTCTTCTAACATAAGCACCACCTGTTTCCGCATAATCCCTGATCGCACCTTCGAAGATCTTGGCTTCCTGGTTGGTGGAATGGATATAGTTGGTGATCAACTTCAACTGGTGGTTTGGATTGATCCTGTAGAATAGATTTAATAATCCCGTTGAGTTTGTGTTATATGAATATTTTTGAACCTTGTCGAAATCTTTGAACATTGTTTCTTTCCCGAACTGTCCCTCTGATCCTTCACGGTATGTGAAATCATTATTGAAACCAGCATAAGCGTAAGTGTTAAGTCGACCTTGCGCTCCAATTTTAAAAGATTTTCCAGCTTGGATATTCATGCCTGAATTGATAGGCATCAACATCGATGGGCCAAAGGCATCTTTGAAATTCCAGCTCGTCTGATAGTTGTAGGCAGAAAGCGGATTTGCAGGTGCCTTCTGAACTTTGGTTCCGAAAAAGTTGGGACCGTCCTGCAGATAGAATTTATCTGTTTTGGAATTTTGAAGGTTGTAACCGCTATCCATTCCTAAAGTGATAAAACCTTTACCAGAATACTCTTTGGAGACGATGTTGATATTGGCACCTCCAAAATCTCCCATCAATCTTGGATTGAAAACCTTCTCCAGAGAGATGTAATCTATGATATCTGTTTTGAGTAATGATAGGTCGATGTTTTTGTTTTCGGGATCATCCGACGGAATTGGCAGGCCATTCATAGTGGTAGCGTTGTAGCGGTCCAACAAACCTCGAACCGAGATCGTGTTTCCGCCTTCCTGCTTTACAGTTCCGGTAGCTTTTGTAACAGCAGTGGCCACGTCGCCAATACCTTGCTTAGAAAGTTGGACCGCGCCCACTCTTTCTATGATCTCCGCAGATTTTCTTTGGGTGGAGATGAGATTTGATTCGCTCCCCTTTTTCGTGTTGCCGATGATCTTCACCTCATCGATCTTCTTCTCGCCTTTCAGCGTATCCTGTGTAGTTTGTGCCAACAACATTGTGGTTGACATACAAAGAAACAAAGCACTAATGCCTATTGTTTTTGCTTTCATTTTTTTCTTTCCTTTTTTCTTCGTTGCCAAAGAAATGCTTTGGAAAGCAATCCGAATGTATAAGAATTAACAACTATTTTTTAACATCCTGTTACGAAAATCAAGATTATGTTAAATCCAGGTTAACAGGTTAAGGCTATTTAAAAGTCTGTTCACCATTTGTTAAATTTGAAGCAGATAATTTTGACTGCAAAAAATCCTTAAACTATTTAAAGCACTAAAAATGAGTGGTTTGAATTTTTAAAAATATGTTAACATTCAGAAATTCCCGAAAATTGCAGTCGTTTGTGGTTTCCAAATGTTTTAAAAACTTTGCACTCCAGTTCAGTGACCATCAAAAATTCTATTTTCGGGAAGAGCCAAACAAAAAAAAGACACTTTAAAAAGCGTCTTTTTTTATTATAATTGGATCGTATCTCTATTTAATAATCATATTTATGAGAATAGTCTGACGTGGAGGTCACTGTGAAATTCTCGTCATTCGTCACCACTTTTCCATTCACCTCAGCTTTGAAACTCACTTTGAATGGAGGATTGTCAGCACCTGGATTCAGACATTGTGAGCTTGTGGTTACCAATCTCAAAGGCGTCGTACTTTCTATGACATAGGTTTTGGTGCTTCCTAGAAAATCATTTTTACCCAAAGAAATTGCGGTTTCGTTATTTTTTGTCACGCCATTCACTTTCCAAACCGTGTTGGAATTGTTTAGGTCTGCGCCTACGAAAACAAAGGAAACATAATCCTGATCCTCCACGTCCGTTGCAGTGACCGTGAATTTGATATTCTTACTATTCTCATTAGCATCATCATAATCGTCGTCATCATTAGAACACGACAATACCACCGACAAGGTGAGGATAGGTAACAATACCCAAACTAATTTCTTCAAATTTTTCATAATATTTTTGTTTGATTTAAAGTTCGAACAGCAACAATTTTTAAACCAAACATCATCCAAATACCGATTATGATTGATTTTTTAACAAATTAATTCGATTATTAATTCATTATCAACAATTTATAATTGCATTTTCCAACAATTCAAATTCTTATCAACACAGCATTTTTGAGTCTATATTTAAAAGGACAATCATCTTTCTATAATTAGTAAATTTGCAGCTGATCAGAATCAATACAATTTTCAATATGGATTTTACCAAAGCTCTAGAAACCTTGCAATCCGGCGGAACCATCCTTTACCCAACAGACACAATCTGGGGAATCGGCTGCGACGCTACCAATATAGAAGCCATCCAAAAGATCTTCGATATCAAAAAACGTGAAGCCAACAAATCACTCATCATCTTGGTCGAGTCCGAGAAACGGCTGCAAGATCTGGTAGATGTTCCGGAGATGGCTTGGCAAATAATGGACGTCAGCGAAAAACCCGTGACCATCGTCTATGAAAATCCAAAGAATCTCCCGACAGAACTGTTGGCAGAAGATGGAAGCATCGGAATCCGTTTGGTGAAAAATGATTTCTGCAAAAAGCTTATTACAAAACTCAACAAACCTTTGGTCTCCACCTCCGCAAACCTGAGCGGACAAAGATCACCTTTGAAGTTTTCTGATATTTCCGACGAGATCAAAGATTCGGTGGATTATATAGTAGAGGAATTTCACGACAAGGTTTCGGAATATCCCGGCTCGTCCGTTATCAAGATCTGGAACAACAGCCAGATCAAAATCCTTAGACAATAGCTCTATTCTCTGAGGATTTTCTTCATCGTAGATTTTCCTCCCTGGATAATTTCTATGAAATAAATGCCTTTCACGAGATGACCTAAATTATTTAAGGTGTAATTATTTTCTTTGATGTCACCTTCACTTTTAGTAAGGACATTTTTACCGGAAGCGTCATAAAAATTAACTTTTAATTTTTCATTTTTATTCAACCCCGAAATCTGAATTTTGTTTGTGAAAGGGTTTGGAGAAATAACTAATCCTTTCGGATGATCAGTTTCATTGCTTGATAGTTTTGGTTTCACAGTTACATTTAAGCTGTAATAAGGTGATGAAGCACAAGAATTTACTTTTCTGACTTTGATGATGTGGTCGCCTTCATCTTTCCAGTTTATTTTTATTTTGTAGAACTTGGTGGAAGGTTCAAAAGTCATAATACCTCCGGATTCCAAAGTCCACTCGGTCTCTGAAAATAAATCCTGCGCTATGAAATATTCTTCGTTTGAATTGACATCTACCTCGGTACTACCAAAGATTTTTGGAGCAGAATTTAATTCATAATTATGAATTTTTTCCATTTTGAAATCACTGTTCGCAATCACTACCTCTTCTGTATCTGAATTTAAATACACATTTCCGGTACAGATAAAACATGATTGTTGTTTCCAGGTTTTGCCTTTGTCTCGGGAATAATAATAAGTCCCGTCACTATAATAATTCGAATTTCCCGGATGGTACCAGAAGTCATCTTTTAAGATTTTTAAGCTGTTTGTATATATTGGATCGCCGGGAATAGTTCCATCAAATAAAGAATATTCTCTTGTGGTTAAATCTATTTTAAAGAATTTTTTCCCACCCGTCGATACGAATGCATAATTGGATCCGAACACGGTGAATTCTGATACATAGCCCATATCATTGCCATCATTATCAGGAATTGTAAGTACTTTCTCCCAGCTATCTCCTTGGTTTGTGGTTTTATATAATGAATAATCGTACACAGTCGGGAACGACTGATATCTTCCCCACGTGTAAATCTCATCATTTTTTATGTACTTCATTCCATAAAAAGAAAAATTTGGTATTACCGGTGCTTTTATCTGTTTCCAGACGACGCCTTTATTAAAACTTATGGCCCCACCATTATAATTGTTTGAGTAAAAGAGCGTATTCTCATCTATTTGAATGATGTAATTTGAGGAAAAATTAAAATTTTGCGGAACATTCATCTGTCTCTTTGTCCAGGTAATGCCTTTATCCAGTGATTCATTGAAAAAATATTTTGGAGGCGTCTGCAAATTATTTACGATATCTGTCTGTGTAAAACCGTAGCTTAAATAATTGTCTTTAATACTGATAACACTCACATTTCCCACCCAAGGTCCTGAATCATAACTATATTCTTTTCTAATTTCTTTCCAACTCAAACCGCTGTCATTCGAAACATATAGTAAGTAAGAAGAATCAAACGTGCCGTGATATCCAATCTTACTCATAAACATGTTTTGTCCGTCATTCACAATTTTGTAATTATCGCCATAAGATGCGCTTACATCCAAGATGGTCTCCCAACTTTGTCCTCCGTTATTTGTTTTCACTACTTTTTTTCCGGAATTTCCTGTAGATGCAATGAATGATAAAATGATGTTATCATCATCAAGTACATCTATTGCGAACATAGTTTGGTAACCGTAATCTTTGGAGTCTATATCAACTATCGGTTTCTGTGTTATTGTCTTAGTATCAAAATTATATCTAAGTAAATTTTGATTACTTAGTCCATACAAAATTCGGTCTTTAACCACTATTTTATAAGATAAATAGATATTATTCGGATATTGTAGTTCAGGTATATTCTGAAAAGTTTGCCCCAAATCTTTGGATGTATAAATATTCCCGCCTAGGGAAATTACCAGAGTATTGTCATCCAAAGCTTCCAAACTATTAATAACGCCGATATTATTGAAATCAGAATATCCCTTTACCTCTTTCCAATTTTTTCCGCCATCTAATGTTCTGTACAAATAGTACCGATTATATAGAAAACCAATATCTTCATTTAGAAATTTTATTTGCGCTGCAGAAACATCATCACTGAAAACAGAATTGATATTGGACTCCACTTTTTTCCATTTTTTTCCGCCGTTCGTCGTCTTATAAAATATTCTGCTGAAGTAATTGGGTTCAAAATATTTGTAATCTCCGAAAATATATCCCACGCTATCATTTACAAAATCTACAGACTGCAGATACTCATCACCATTAAATGCTAAAGACTGGCTGTCCCAGGTGACACCTTTATTTGTAGTTTTTAATATTTTCCCGTGAAAACCTACCAAGATAGCGGTAGAGTCATTGATCTTTTCAGAATCATAAAGCTGATAATATCTATTTTCTATTGGATAAGGTAACAGATTCCATTTTCCACCTTCATTTTCGGTATTCAGAACAGTTGTACCTCCCATTCCTACGATGTGATTCTTATCAAAAAAAGTAAGATTGTACATTGGATCTGTCAGCATTTGGGGAAATTGCTGGCATTGGGAAAATAAAATCTGTGAAAATAAAAGTAAAAAGAGAAGATAGTTTTTTTTCATGGCTAATTTTTTACAAAACTAATTTTTTTTTAATGACAAAAAGAATAGCCAGAGAGATATATAAAAATTAATTAATGAGCACTTTAAAAACCAGCGGATGACCTCTCGCAAGATCATCCGCCGGAAAAATAAACTATGAAAAAAAACTACTTTTTGTATTTACTCTTATCGCAAAAGAAATACCGAAAGATTTTTGCGGACAGAATTTCTCGATTTCAGATTTCGACCTCAAATTAAAAGTCAAAATGTCCTGATTCATAACAGTTTGGGCGTATCTCCCAATTTTTCCCAAAGCTAAGGCCCACGCAAAAAATAGGGAGACCGCGCTATCCGCTATTATCTTTCTTATGGGCTGGCAAGCCCATAAGAAAGGATAACCGCTACTATCGCTTACGCAGCTTCGCATAGTAGGAACTTTTCCCAAAAGAATTATCTTTGCCCATTATCATAATTGATAAACGATTAATGATCACAATGACCTAATATTTTATTTTCCGATGATTATCAACTTAGCTCAAAATAAAAACCTCAAACTTTTCAAAATCATTTCTGAAGTCGCTTCCAGAAACGGACAAACCGTTTACGCTGTTGGCGGATTCGTTCGTGATTTGATAATGAAAAGAAAAGCCTCTACAGATATAGATTTCGTCACAGAATCCAGCGGAATCGAATTAGCAGAAAGAATCGCTAAAGAGATCGACCCAAAAACCAAGGTCGCCGTTTTCAAAACCTATGGAACAGCGATGTTCAGATACAAGGATTTGGAACTGGAATTTGTTGGCGCGCGAAAAGAAAGCTATAGCGAGGATTCGAGAAAACCATCCGTAGAAATTGGAACCATTGAGGATGACCAGAAACGCAGAGATTTTACCATCAATGCAATGGCGATTTCATTGAACAAAGAAAATTTTGGCGAACTCATCGACCCTTTTGACGGACTTCAGGATTTGAACAAAAAAATCCTGAGAACGCCACTAGAACCGCATCAAACCTATTCCGACGATCCACTCAGAATGATGCGGGCCATTCGTTTTGCGACAACTTTGGATTTCAAAATCGAAGAAAATTCTTTGAAAGCCATCAAAGACGAAGCGGAGCGAATGAAAATTGTCTCTATGGAAAGAATTATGGTGGAATTCAACAAAATAATGCTTTCCGACAGACCTTCAAAAGGTTTGAAATTGCTAGAAGAAACTTCACTTCTAAAATACATTCTCCCAGAACTTACCGCACTAAAAGGCATCGAAGATATAGACGGACAAACGCATAAAGATAATTTCTATCACACTTTAGCAGTCGTAGATAATATTTCTGAAAACACAGATAAACTTTGGTTGCGTTGGTCAGCGCTACTCCACGACATCGGGAAAGCACCAACGAAAAAGTTTGTCGAAGGAATCGGCTGGACTTTTCACGGTCACGAATTTCTAGGCTCGAAGATGACAAAATCGATTTTCAAACGGTTGAAACTTCCACTTGGACAGGAACAAAAATATGTGGAAAAACTCGTGAGAATGCACGCCAGACCAATTGCGCTGATAACCGATGACGCTTCGGATTCTGCGTTGCGACGTTTGCTTTTCGATTCCGGAGAAGATTTGGAAGACTTGTTCACACTTTGTAAGTCCGACATCACGACCAAGAATTATTCTAAGCAAGCCAAATTCAAAAAGAATTTTGAATACGTTGCACATAAAATCAAAGAAGTTGAGGAAAAAGACCAGGTTCGAAACTTTCAACCGCCAATTTCTGGGGAAGAAATTATGGAACTTTTTGGTTTGAATCCTGGCAGAGAAATCGGAATTCTAAAAGAAAAAGTGAAGGAAGCAATTCTGGAAGGCGAAATTCAAAATGACAAGGTTGAAGCCAGAGAATTTGTAATCAATGAAGCTGAGAAATTGGGATTGACTTTAATAAAATAATTGATGAAGAAAATATTTTTACTCCTTATATTACTGTGTAGTTTTCAAACATTGTTTTCTCAAAAAAAAGCTTTGACAGCTGTAATTGGAAAATCAAATTCGCGACTTTTGTATTACGAAATTCAAATCAATGACGTTCATTTCCAAATCAGTGAAGCTGGAGATTATCTGGGATTTTATCTCGAAAATAGCGAGGGAAATTTCACTTATTATGATGACTTCAAAAATGATGGAACGTTCGGAAAACTTAAAACACAAGGCACGAAAAAAATAATCTATTGGGATGATTATAATTTTGATGGTGTAAAATATGGCAAGCCCAAGTCTATCGCAGATATTGACCTGGATTATTGGCGAGATGAAACTTTTGATAGAATTAAATTCAAAAAACTGAAAAATATTGGTACGATTAAAATCGACTATTTTGATGATGAATTTTCTGATAAACACAATTATGGGAAAATCAGAAAAATAGGAAACATCGTTGTCTCTTACAGAGATAATTTCGTTTTTGATGCCAATAAATACGAGCAAATCAAACAAATCGGAAATACGACCTTTGAATATTGGGATGACACTTTTGATAAATCTACAAGTGGAAAATTGAAATCTATCAATGGGAAAAATCCGAACGTTAAAATCACTTTAAAATAAATGGACAAAGCATCTCTCCTTACTTTGACAAGAGAAAAACTCTCCGAAAAAATCGAGAATTTCGAGAAACTGATTTCAGAAACCCGCGCATCAAGCAACGATACCAAAAGCTCGATGGGCGACAAATATGAAACGGGAAGAGAAATGCTGCAGCAGGAAATCAACAACCTGCAAGTTCAGCTGAATGAGATTTTGAAACAAAAGGATTTCCTCAAAGCTGTTTTGCCCAAACCAAATGACAAAGCTGAAAAAGGTGCCATTGTAAAAACTGAAAAAGGTTTGTTTTTCATTTCGGTTTCCTTAGGTGAGATTAAAATTGATAATGAGAAAATCATTTGTATTTCGCCGGAATCTCCTTTGGCAAAAGCGATGAATGGCAAACAGAAAGGTGATACTTTTTCTCTGAATAATATGAGCCAGAAGATTATTGAGATTGAATAATCACAAACTCTTTCCGCCAATATATTCCATCAACGCATCTTTGTAGTTTGGCGCAATCGCGATTTGCTCTTTTCCTATGACGATGTGATTTCTTTCGATGGCCTCAATTTTATCCAAACCGATGATGAAAGACCGATGGATTCTCATAAAATTGTCAGAAGGCAATTCTTCTTCCAGCTTTTTCAGGCTCATTAAAGTGAGAATTGGTTTTGGATTATCCTTTAAATGAATTTTGGCATAATCTTTCAAACCTTCGATGTAGAGGATTTCTGAAAAGTTGATTTTGATTTGCTTGTACTCTGATTTTATGAAGAAAAATTCCTGTTTTTTTTCTGGCTTTGATACTGAACCTGGTTGTTGTGATTCAAAATAATTCCTGGCTTTTGTGGCTGCACTCAGAAACTCATTGTAATCAAAAGGTTTCAACAGATAATCCAAAGCGTTGACTTTATAACCATCAATCGCATATTGGTCAAAGGCGGTTGTGAAAATGACTCTGCTGTTTTGCGGAACAAGTTTTGAAAATTCCAGACCAGATAAATCCGGCATTTGAATATCAAGGAAGAACAACTCGATGTCATTATCTTCTTCCAAAACCTGCATTGCCTCGATGGCGTTGTTGCATTTGGCTTTCAGTTCCAGAAACGGCGTTTTCAGGACATAACTTTCGATTAAGCTGAGAGCCATTGGTTCGTCGTCGGCGATGAGGCAGGTTATTTTCTTCATTATCTATGTTTTTTAGTTTATCCAAGTTAATGCTCTATCAACCACTTTCCATTTATCATTTTCCTTTTTAAGAATGTAGGCAATTCCTTTTCCAAAATAACCTTTAGAATGACAATTCAATTCAATGTAAGCGGTTTTATTATCCTTTGAAAAGAGAGGAATTTCAAATTCATAATATTGATAATAATTTCCATTATCTCTATCCTTTAAAATTTTAGAAAGTTGAGAATAATTATATTTTTCTTTTAGCTTATTGCTAATCTCTAAACTATCTGGATTGGTATTTTGAGACAGTAAATAAAGTGAATCATTTTTGCTGAAAACTCGTTCAGATTTGGAATTATATATTTCATCTAATTCTTTAGCATCTCTATTTGGAGGACTAATTATATTTTTATCAGGATTGGGAAGAACAACTTTTACCTTTTTTAGAAACTGCAAAATTTTGTTATTTTCAGGATTATTTTTCGAAACATTGAGGCTATCTGTTTCAATAACTGTTTTTATAATCGAGCTTATATCTTCGTTTCTTTCTTCAATATCAAATTTAGATTTTGAACAGCCAATCAAAATCAATAATAAAAATAATGGCAAAAGTTTTTTCATAGATTGAATCTTACTTCGTTTTCAATTTCACTTCCGCGATGTACATTCCGTCATTCAAACAGGAATGAAACTCGTGTTTTTCGGGATAAAGCAAGTTAAGTCTTTTTTGCAGATTTTCTACGCCAATTCCGGAACCGCTTTTGTCCGTATCGGTTTTTGGAAAATTGGAATTTGAAGCTGTGAAGTGAATTTCGTCTTCAATAATTTCCATTTTAAAACTAATATCCGAATGTTGCGTGGCAGAAACGCCGTGTTTAAAAGCGTTTTCAACAATCGAAATGAAAAGTAAAGGCGCAATTTCGAGATTGGGAATGCTTGTTGGAAAATTGGTGTAGACCTTGGTTTTATCATTCAATCGCACGGACATCAAATCGATATATTTATTCAGGAATTCGACTTCTTCGGAAAGGCTGATTTTATCAACATCGGTTTTGTACAGAAGATGACGCATCAGTTTGCTCAGGCTGTGAACACTCTGTTTTGCCTTCTCGGAATCAAAATCAATCAAGGAATAAATATTATTGAGAGAATTAAAGAAGAAGTGCGGCTGCAACTGGTACTTCAGATGTTTGAGTTCGGATTGCAGTTTGATATTATCGGCTTCGATTTTCATTTCTTCTGCTTTCTTCATTCTTTTGCTGGCGTTGATGGCGATTGAAAATGCAACAGGAATCAGATAAATCAGGAAGTCGAAAAAATACCGTATTCCATCTGGTGGCCGTCTGCCGAACATTCTTGGCTTTTGTGGTTCCAGCCATTCGAAAATTTGACTTTTAATGAAAATCAAAAAAATCAGAAGCGCGGCGTTTGAGACGTAAAACCAAATTTTCTTGCCATCAAAAAGCCATTTTACGAGAACGAAATTATTGACATAAAATATGATAGCAAGGAAAACCAACTGCAACCAAAAATGCCTGAAAATCCCGCTCCAATCGGTCGCCGAACCAATGGTAAATGCCGCAGGAAGAAAAAACAAAACCAGCCAAATCAAAAGATGAAGGCTGATTTCGAGGTTTTTATTTTTGATTTTTATCATTTATATATTATGGACTTGAAATGATTTATAATTTCAAGTCTTTTTTAAAATTTGAATTTGTTTAAGTTCCTGAAAATATTGGTTTTGTGAAAATTTTCAAGCAGTGAATTTAAGATTTTTTCCAGCATCGTTCATTCATTTTAATTTAACTTCTCTAAAGATTCAGACGATTTATCTGAAATTATTAACAAGCTATTTTTAATAAAAACTTTTTACAAAACCGCTTCTTCATTGTCTTTTCATTTTCGCTCTTCATCGCAGCTGCATTTGGTTTTGCAAAAAGTTCACTTCATTAATTCATCATCATTGGGATTTTTTAAAATATTCTTGAACAAGTTTAATTAATGTCCTTTAGTTGCTTCATCAAAAATTCTGCAATAGTTTCCGCCTCCTATTTTTCCAATTTCCTTTTCATTGAAACCAGCTTTCAATAAGGCTTCAACAATACTGTAGTAGAATCCACGCTTCTGATTTTCCCAATTGGTATTGGTGGTTTTTTCTGTGTGTTGTTTATTTTCTTGCTTGCGATTATTATCAGTATTGACATTTCCTTCCGACTTTGGTTTTGCCTGATTTTGTCCCCAATTGTCGTTTGGTGAATGGTAAGCCGGCGTCATCTTCGTATCTGTACCAATGGCCACGTGGTCTATCCCAACGATGTCTACCATTGCTTTTATGTTAGCGGCAAACTCTGTCGGTGATTCGGCGAGGTGTGTCCAGACGCCAATCACGCCACCTTTTTCTGCAACGATTTTCGCTTGTGCTTCACTGATTAATCTTGGCCGCATCATTTTGGACATCAATTCATTATTCCCCAAACGTGTGTTGAGTCCGGTGTGAGAGACAAGAACTGGTTTTGTAGCTATCTTGAGTGCGCCGTTGATGGTATTGTCATCGCAATGTGAAAGGTCTACCAAAATGCCGAGCCGTTCACATTCTTTCACGACGTCTGCACCAAAAGTCGTCAGTCCGCCCCATTTTGGAGGATTGGTAAAAACATCGCCCAGTGGAACAGAAGCGTCATTGTCGTGCAGCAAACCCAAATGTCTCAAACCACGCTTGTAAGCCACTTCCAAACGTTCAATTTTGCCTTCTAAAAAATGACCGCCTTCCACGGATTGAATGACGATGGGTTTCTTTGATTTTTTAGCCGCTTGCAGGTCGGCTAGATTCAAAGCTCTTTTCATCGCGTTGCTTTCCAAGACATTGTCCATTGCTGTAAGGCCGTTTAAAAATCTTTCGTAAGCTTCGCCTTCTCTGGTCAGCTTCTGATAATCTACCGCAAAAGTCATCACCATACCGGACAATCCTGACTTTTTGATTTCTCCCATCAGGTCGAGTTTTGGACCGGGAAGTTCTGCCAGATTCAGTGGAACATCAATATGATTGTGGGTGTCAATTCCGAATGTTCTGGCCACTATCTTCGCAACTTCGTCCTCCGAGTTGTTTGCGAAAGTCCAGGAAGAAAAAGGATTGATGAGAACAAATGCGCCTGCGCCACCCATTGTAAATATGAATTTTCGTCTTGACCAGTTATTTTGAGTGTATTCCATTTTTTATAAAAGTTTTTTAATGGTATAAATTTAAGCTAAAAGATATCAGTGAATCTTTCGCAGCCCGACTTGAACGGAGCTCATTTTTTGCGTGGGTTTAGCGTCGGCAAAAATAGCGGGAGTGGAAGGCGGAAAAGCTGCCCAAATCTATAAATGCTTTCTTATGTCGTCAATTATTCTTTTGATATTAAAAAATTATTAAGGATTTCCTTTTCTGTTATATGAATCAAAATTGCGTCGGAGAAAATTTAAAATCAAATCTAATAGACAAGCAAAGGATTTTCATAGACGAATACAAAGATTGTATCGATGGAAAATTTCGCCATTGATTCATAATGAATCATTTATGAAATTATTAACTTTTGTAGATTGCGATTTGCATATTTATTGTTGCATGTGATTCATAATTAAACAATTCAGTTATTATGAAAATTCTTGACAATAAAGTAGCTTTGGTTACAGGTGCAGGTTCCGGAATCGGGCTTGCCATCGCAAAATTATACGCAAAAGAAGGTGCAAAAGTAATTGTATCAGACATCAATGAAGAACACGGAAAATCAGCCGTTGAAGACATAAAGTCAACTGGCGGAGAAGCGACTTTCGTAAAAGCCGACACATCAAATCCGGAACAGGTTGAAGCCTTGATAAAAGCAACCGTTGACGCTTATGGCAGATTGGACATTGCCTGCAACAATGCGGGAATTGGCGGTGAACAAGCCACAACAGGAGATTACAGCATAGACAGTTGGAAAAAAGTTCTGAATGTAAATCTTGATGGCGTTTTCTATGGCTGCAAATATCAATTGAGTCAAATGGAGAAAAATGGTGGCGGCGTTATCGTCAACATCGCATCCATCCACGGAACGGTTGCTGCGCCACTTTCCTCAGCTTATACAACTTCTAAACACGCGGTTGTGGGTCTTACGAAAAACATTGGTGTTGAATATGGCCAAAAAAATATACGTTGCAATGCTGTTGGGCCAGCTTACATTGAAACGCCTTTGTTGGAAAGAGCAAGCGGCGATATGAAAGAAGCTTTGATTGCAAAACATCCGATGGGAAGATTAGGAAAATCGGAAGAAGTTGCGGAATTGGTTCTTTTTCTTAGTTCAGAAAAATCATCTTTTATGACTGGTGGCTATTATCTTGTAGATGGCGGTTACACGGCAGTTTAAGATTTCGAGGCATAAAAAAATTAAGGCATTCACAATTTGTGGATGCTTTTTTTCTATCACTAATATTTGTGTTTTTGAATGATTTTTAAATTAAAAATTCTTTATTTTGTACTCCTAATTATTAGCCTCAAAAATGCAAAACTACCTCGATTTACTTCAGCATATTATAGATAACGGAACCGATAAAACCGACAGAACCGGAACTGGAACCCGAAGCGTTTTCGGTTACCAATTGCGTTACGATTTGTCGAAAGGTTTTCCTTTGGTGACGACGAAAAAGGTACATTTGAAATCGATAATCTATGAATTGCTTTGGTTCATCAAAGGTGATACGAATACCAAATACCTGACGGACAACGGCGTTTCCATCTGGAACGAATGGGCTGATGAAAATGGAGATTTAGGTCCTGTTTATGGCGCACAATGGAGAAGTTGGAGCGGTGCTGACGGAAAAGTGGTTGACCAGTTCTCGGAAGTGATTGAGCAAATCAAAAAAAATCCGGATTCCAGACGATTGATTGTTTCCGCCTGGAATGTTGCAGAAATCCCGAATATGGCTTTGGCACCTTGTCACGCTTTATTTCAATTCTATGTAGCGGATGGGAAATTGTCACTTCAGTTATACCAGAGAAGTGCGGATGTTTTTCTGGGCGTTCCGTTCAATATTGCGAGTTATGCACTTTTGTTGATGATGGTGGCACAGGTTACCGGACTTGAAGTTGGCGATTACGTGCACACGTTTGGTGACGTTCATATTTACAACAATCATTTTGAACAGGTGAACAGACAGCTTTCCCGAGAAACCAGACCGTTACCAACAATGAAACTAAATCCTGAAATCAAAGATATTTTTGATTTTGATTTTGATGATTTCACTTTGGAAAATTATGACCCGCATCCGGGAATCAAGGCGCCGGTGGCGATATAAATTAGGCGGGAATTTCCCGCTTTTTTTGTAACATTTTCCTAAAAATCAACACTTATCTCTTTTAAAATAAATCAACGATATAATTTCATAAAATGAAGAAAATATTCATTGCTGCACTTTTTCTGGGTGCTATATTTAATTCAAATACCATCTTTGCTCAAACGGAAACTTCTGGTAGAAATCCAGTTTACAGAGCAACACATACCAAAGTTACAGAGCTAAAACATACCAAACTGAAAGTCAATTTTGATTATCAAAAAGAACAGATGAATGGTGAAGAATGGCTGACCGCAAGTCCTTATTTCTATGCGACAAACGAATTGACACTTGACGCCAAAGGAATGCTGATCCACGAAGTGGCTTTGGACAAAAACGGTTCCAAGTCGCCTTTGAAGTTTGATTATAAAAATGATGTCCTGAAAATCACGCTGGATAAAACTTATCAAAAAAATCAGGATTACACCGTTTACATCAAATATACAGCACGTCCAAATGAAGTGAAACAGGAAGGAAGCGCGGCTATCAATGATGCGAAAGGTCTTTATTTCATCAATGCACAAGGCAAGGACAAAGACAAGCCGACTCAAATCTGGACGCAAGGTGAAACCGAATCTTCATCTGCCTGGTTCCCAACCATCGATAAATCCAATCAAAAAACCACTCAGGAAATCTATATGACCGTTCCTGACCAATATGTGACACTTTCCAACGGTCTTCTAAAAGATTCCAAAAAAGAATCTGGAAACCTTAGAACAGACCATTGGGTGATGGACAAAAGACATTCTACCTACCTATTCTTTATGGGCGTGGGAGACTTCGCTGTGGTGAAAGACAAATGGAGAAACATCGACGTCGATTATTATGTGGAGAAAGAATATGAGCCTTACGCAAAACAAATTTTTGGATTGACGCCAGAGATGATGGAGTTCTATTCCAAAAGATTGGGCTACGATTATCCTTGGTCCAAATATGCACAGATCACAGGTAGAGACTATGTTTCTGGCGCTATGGAAAACACGACTGCCACACTTCATCAGGAATCTGCGCAGCAAAAACCTGGCGACCTCATCGATGAGAACAAATGGGAAAATACCATCGCGCACGAACTTTTCCACCATTGGTTTGGTGACTTGGTTACAGCTGAGAGTTGGAGCAATTTGACGGTCAATGAATCTTTCGCCAACTATTCAGAATATCTTTGGCAGGAGCATAAATATGGGAAAGACAATGCTGACCACCATTTGATGAGCGACCTTTCGGCCTACATTCACAATCCAGGCTTATTCAAAAAAGATCTGGTGAGATTTGATTATGCTTCCCGTGAAGATGTCTTCGATGCGATCACTTACAACAAAGGTGGCGGAATACTTCATATGTTGAGAAATTACCTTGGAGACGACGCTTTCTTCGCTGGTTTGACAGATTATCTTAAAACCAATGAGTATCAAAACGGAGAAGCGCATCAATTAAGATTATCCTTTGAGAAAGTGTCTGGGAAAGACCTGAACTGGTTCTTCAACCAATGGTATTTCGGTAGCGGGAATCCGAAGTTGAGCTACACATCTACCTATGAGCCTGTGAAAAAACAAGTGACGGTGGTCATCAACCAATCTCAGGAAACACCATTTGAATTTCCTCTAGCCATCGATGTTTATGACAACGGAAAACCAAAACGTACCAATGTTTGGGTGAATGCAAAGGCGAAGAATACCTTTACATTTGATTCCTCCAAAACGCCTGACCTTATCAACATCAATGCCGATGGAATCTTACTTTCCGAGATCACAGAAACCAAGACACCAGAGCAAAACTTATTACAGTTCACCAATTCAAAAGAATTCCTAAACAGATACAGAGCTTTATCATCCATCAAAGAAGCAGATGCTAAGAATCCGGCGGTCATCAAATTGTTGACGGCGGCACTTAAAGATCCTTTCTTCCGATTGAGAGAGCAGGCTCTGGAACAAATGGACCTTTCCAATGCGGACCAGGCAAAAGCTTTGACAGCAGAAGTTGAGAAATTAGCTTCCAATGACCCGAAAACCTTGGTTCAGGCGGCTGCTATTTCAGCTTTGACAAAGACCAAAAATGCAAAATACGCTTCACTATATGAGAAAGGGATGACGGCAGTTTCTAATGCTGTGAAAGGTGCATCACTGGCAGGAATTGCTGACCTCGACCCAACAAAAGTAGCGGCTTTGGCAGACAAGATCGACCTAGACAAAGCTTCGGAAGACCTTATCACAAAACTGCTTCCGATCATCGTCAAGAACAAAATTGAGAAACACATGCCAGCAATCGGGCAATCTGTGGCGTTCTACCCTTTCATCAAGTTCCAAGATCCTGTATTGGGAAAATCTGCTGAGGAAGGTTACAACTGGATCATGAGCTCCGACAATTTGAAAGCGACGGAGAAAGTGACCAAAGTATTGGTTCAGGCCAAATCCCAGATCCCGGACAATCCACAAGTGAAGATGATGATCGTACAAATGTTAAAAGATGGACTTGCCAAGAAAATGGAAGTCCTGAAAGCAAATCCAAACAGCCCGACCATCCACCAACAGGTAGATGCAATCAACAAAGCTTTGGAAGCTTATAAATAGAAGTTAGATGATGCATTTATTTCTAACATCATTTAAATAAGGCAACAAATAAAAAAAACCATCTCAAATGAGATGGTTTTTTTTATTTGTTTTTCAGCAGTCTCCTACTGTTTTATAATTCTTTCAAAGGGTCCCAAAAAAGTGTTTTAAAATCCTTGATCTTCCAATTTTCCTGTACGACCACATTTTCTTTTTCTAAACGCTCTCGGAATGCTGGCACCGATAATTTTCCTGAACTACTGATGACGCGATGTGCTGGAACATCTGCCGGACAACTGCCCATTGCATTGCCAACGTGGCGGGAATGATTGGGATAGCCAACCGCCTTTGCCACTGCGCCATAAGTGGAAACCCGTCCTTTTGGAATGAGTCTCGTGATCTCATAAACCTGTTGTTTGAAGAGGTCGTTCATTTTTTATTTAAAGTTAATCAAATTAATTTGACACTGACTTTTTCTATACACTGAATCTCTGCAGCCCGGCTTGAGTGGAAATCCTTTTTTGCAGCTGGAAAAGCGAAGGCAAAAAGATTGACTTCGTCGAACCACTTCGTTAGGTTTGGGAACGGAAGACGGATATAGCTGCCCAAAAAATATTAAAACTCTAGCAACTTGAACTTCAACTGAACACCGAAGTTATCATTGAATTTGGTGGTATTGTAATGTCCCACTCTGTAGAAAAACGCCAGATTGAACCTTGAACTTAGGAAGTTGTTGTATTCAAATCCGATTTCCTGATATAGATGATTTAGCGGGGAGAAGTTCTCTACGGTATGATACTCTGGATTCTTCAAATCACCAATGATACCTCTGGCAATGATGTCGAAACTACTCGTATTTTTTCCAAAACTTTTGAAATACCACGGAATACGGTGCGAAACATAATAGCCTGCAAATTTGTCATTGAAATATTTCCCAGACGTCATCGTCGCAAATCCTAGATAACTGGTTAAAGAGAAATTAGATAAGATTCCGGTTCCGCTGTTGGCATCCAGACCGCCCATCTCGAACAGGTGCCACATTGGTGCTTTCCCAACATAATAGCCACCATAAACTCGGGCCAATGTTGTTCCCCAAGAGCTGCGGAATTGGTGCGTAATCAAAGCATCGAATCTGCTGTAATTGAACTCACCGCCTAAGCTTTTGTAGCCTTGCTCATAATTAAGAAAAGCCTCTGGGAAGTTCTGTTCGTAGGTATATTTGCCGTAAGGCGTCATAATGTTTCTACTGTTTGGAGAAAACTTGATTGTCGCTGTAGAGCTAAAGTTCTCAAATTTTCTGGACATTCCCATAAACTCGTACGGAATCCCAGATTCCTCGTTCTGCTTTTTCCCGGAAACATCCAAGGTCAAAGAGTTCGTAAGGTCTACCTGATAGCCAAATCTGAAACCATCGTATTTGTAATATTTGTCATTTCGGATGGTCATTCCACTATTGTTGATGGCCATTTTCGCGCTCCAAAGATTTTGGCTGAATCGTCCGGAAGCTGCAACATCATTAAAATATTCAAAACGGAAAAATGAATTTCTTGCCAAGGTGGTTTTCACGTCCACACCTGCGCCATATTTGAAACCACGGTCTTTGAAACCATAAGCCAAATAAACATCAGGCGAAATGTATCTGTTGAATTTCTCATTCAATTTGAAACCGGCACCCAATCGGAAACCTTCATATCGGTTGTATCTGGTTTGTAAAGGATTGATATCTACCATTCCGACAGTAAATTTAGCTCTTAACAATCCCGTTAGAACCTTTACTTTTCTGTCCAAAGTGTATTTTTTTCCCAAACTGTCAATCTTCACATAGGTGAGCTTTTCCCTTGCAGAAAGGCTGTCTGTTCTGTATTGATTCAACAATGTTCCATCTGTATTTTCAACACTCATCGTATAACCATTAAATTGCGAAGGCTTCAGTTCCACAGGCGTTTTGAAGTCGAAATAATCCGCTTTCATATAGGCGTAGTTCCCAAATTTTTTGACACTTTCGAGTCTCACCTTTTTCTCTTCAGCCGTTTCGTTTTCCTTTTTCTGAACGGTATTGAATTCTGAAACGCCCATTTTTATTTTAAGATTTTCAGTCTTCAAAAACCATTTATCATTAATAGGTACCCAAACTGAGGTTATGTTTCCATCCGACTTCACTTTGCTGTTGCTGTCAATCTTTTTAATGGCGTAGGAATCTTTGTCGATGTACAGGTAACCGTTGTATTTCCTCCTGTTAATGGGAACTTTGTAATCCACTTGTCGGAATCTGATGACGTAGTTCATTCGCCCTTCGATTTCGATGGAATCTGTCAGGAAATACCTGTAAAGGCTTTTATTTTCCGGAAGAATCTCTCTTGGAATTTTATCTCTGTTGGACCTTAGAGCAAGCATTTCGTAAACCGGATTTTTTAAACCTGAGATTCTGTTATCAAGAATGTTAACTTTTTCGCCGTACTTTTTGGAATAAAGAAATTCCATCGCGCGTTCCCATAAAAACAATTTGCTGTCTTTGGCAACAGACATCATCTGCTCGCCTTCGATAGAATCTTTTTTGTCTTTTTCCTTTTTCGGAAGCAATCTGTTGGTCGCTCTGGAAAGCGAATCTTTCCTTGCCTCCACAAATCTCGAATAATCTTTGATGCTGTCTTCATCCAAATCGAATGACATTTTCTCATAGGATTTGTAGGAATATGAGTCCAAAGCATTCGGAGAATTGTCCTTGAATCTTTTAAAAGTTTGTTCGATGATTGCCAAGGCGCGCGGGTCACTTTCGTTGGAAAGCGTGACGCCTTGTATTTGATTTGATTTGATGTTATCGCGGTCCAGCGTCAGTTCCATCACTTTATCCACCACGACTTCATCGCCGATAAAGTTGTCTATCTCTACATCCACCTTTGGACATTTGGTCGTAAAAGTGACGATTCCCTTGTCATTGGTCCTGCCCAAAACTCTGCCGTTGCAAGAAACAGCCGCACCTTTGATGGGCTTTTGATTGTCCGACCTCGTAACGGTAAGTGTGCTTTGCGAATACAGCATCGAGAAGGAAATTGAGAAAAAAAGCAGGTAAAGCGATTTCATCATATTTTTAAATTATTTTTTTAAATTAGGTTTAACCTTAAGCTGTAGGCAATTTATCAGCCAAACATTTAAATTTATGAAAATAAAAAACATCTCACAGATAATATGAGATGTTTCGAATAGTTTATTGACAATTTTATTAATTCAGTTCGAAGTAATTGAGGTTAGCATTTCCAGCTTCGAAGTACAATCTTAACTTGTTTTCGCCTTTTACTAGAGCCACGTTATTTACAGAAACCGTTTTCCAGATTCCTTTGCCTGTCGGTGGTAATTTGATGGTTCCCAGGTCGTCACCATCTTCAGTTTTGATGACCAATTCAGAAGCTTGACTTGTTTCATTATTGTAGCGAATACTGGCTTTGTACTTTCTTGCCGCAGAACTTCTCACAGTATATTGCAGCCACTCGCCTTTTTCAGTTTTCCCGACGAAATATTTGTTGGTGATTTTATCTTTGCAAAGGTAAATATCAACGCCGTCGTTCCTCATTTTGTTTCCTGAGTTCCATTCCGTACGATTGCCGGTTGACACCCAAACATTTTGGAAATCATTGTCTGAATAAGCACTTCCGAATCTTCCCAAGTCATAGTCTGTTGCAAAGATTCTTCCCGGCGCAACGTGCTTTTTGTAAGGTTTTGTACTTTCATCATTCACTTGTCGAAACATCGCATCGATGACATCTTTTTTGACTTCCACATTTTCCATTTTGTAGTTGTCGGCGATTTTCATTAAGGTTTTTCTAGCAAATTCCTTCGTTGGTTTCTGTCCGCCATTTTTCCAATAGTTCAGTAATTTTTGATAATCTGGAGTGATTTTTACATTCGTCACGCCCGCAATATTATCAATCTTTTTCATTGGCCAATAAGCATAACCGATGTTGTTTTTCAATAATAACTGATTAAGTTCCGTAAACCAAACGTTGGAATTTTCCCCAGTCTCGCCCAACCAAACCGGAACATCCAGCTTTTGACGCATATCTACAATATTCTGAATAGATTCTGGCGCATTGGTCGTCCAATATTTGTGAAAACTCAAGACCAAGTTGTCGTCCCAAAGTTTCGGCAAACCGTTGTAATTATTTCCCCAACCATTTCCTTCAAGGATGATGATGTGGTTTTTGTCCACTTGTCTGATGGCGTCAGAAATATCTTTTTGAAGTTTCCAAAGCGGCGCATTGGACATCTCGTCGGTTCCGTTAGGATTTTTGCCAGTGAAGGGATAATTTGGTTCGTTGATAAGGTCGTAACCCGCAATCCATTCTTTGTCTTTGTAGCGTTCTGCAAGTTTTTTCCAGAGTGCGATGGTCTTTTTCTGATTCTCCTCGCTTTCCCAAAGATTCGGTTTTGATTTGTCGTTATCAGAGATATTCGCGTCGTTGCCTTGTCCGCCTGGCGCAGCGTGAAGGTCCAATATCAAATAGATTTTGTTGTTCTCGCACCATTGTAGAAGGTCGTCTGTCATTTTGAAACCTTCTTCCAACCAAGTATTTTCGCCTTTCACTTTTTCTTTCTCGATGGGCAACGTATAAAGGTCGTAATGCATCGGCAATCTGATGGAATTGAATCCCCATTTTGCCAAGGAATCGATGTCTTTTTTGGTGATTCCATTTTTGAGATAGGCTTTGTAAAATTCATTTTTGCCATCTTCACCTACGACTTCTTCAATCTTTTCTTTGATTTTGAATTGAGGTCCAGCAAAGTCATCGGTCTTCAGCATATAACCTTCCTGAAGCATCCAGCCGCCCAATCCGAGGCCTTTCAAATAAACATTCTCACCTTTTGAATCTACAATTTCCTGACCTTGAGTCTTTAAAAAACCTTGAGCTGTCCCGAATTGAGACAATAAAAGTGCAGAAAAAAATACAAGTCTCTTCATAATTTTGATTTTGATAAAGATAATATTATTTTTCTATCGGAAAAGGAATTTGGATAACTTTAAAATCCACAACACATTTTATTAAAAAAGGACTGCTACCTTTCAACCACAAAAGGCACAAAAGTTAAGTGCCTTATATTTGAGAACAACATAATAATCTCTTCAAATTTCTTTTTGCTCTTCTTAGAAAGAATTTTTTATCATTTTTTCTTTTGTGACTTTTGTGGTTTAATCTTAAAATTTCATATTCTGGATTCGGACAGCGTTCAAAATTGCCAACAAAGCGACGCCAACATCTGCGAAAACCGCTTCCCACATATTAGCCAATCCACCAGCGCCTAAAATCAATACAATTATTTTAACTCCGAAAGCTAAAGCAATATTTTGATAGACAATTTTCTTCGTCGCCTTTCCGATTTTAATTGCGGTAGAAATCTTCGAAGGTTGGTCGGTTTGGATGATGACGTCAGCGGTTTCAATCGCAACATCGGAACCCAATCCGCCCATTGCAATTCCGACATCACTCAAGGCTAGAACTGGAGCATCATTGATTCCATCACCAACGAATGCAACGATTTCCTTCGGATTATTTTTAAGGTTTTGTAATTTCTCCACTTTTCCTTCCGGAAGCAAACCTCCAAATGCAGAATCGATTCCTAATTTTTTGGCGATGTTTTGAGTCAATGCATCTTTATCGCCACTCAGCATCATCGTTTTGACGCCTGCATTTTTCAGATTTTTGATTGCCAATTCTGAATCTTCTTTCACTTCATCCGAAATCACAACGTAACCTTTATAATGATTATCGATTGCTAAAACTACGGTTGTTTCTACAATCTGGTCTAATTCCGAAGGATAATTGATATCAAAACTTTTCAGTAATTGTGTATTTCCTGCGAGAATTTGTTTTTGATTAATGACAGCTTTAATGCCTTTTCCAGAAATTTCTTCTATTGATTTAGGAGTTTGGTCTGATGGATGAAATTGCGAAATCGCTTTTGCAATCGGATGTGTTGAATGACTTTCTACTGATGATAAAATTGATAGAAATTCGGATTCAGAAATGTCATTTGTTACCACTTTTTGAACTTTGAAAACACCTTTTGTTAAGGTTCCGGTTTTGTCCATTACAACGGTTGTCACGTTTGCAATTAAATCCAGGAAATTGGAACTTTTGAACAAAATTCCGTTTCGGGAAGCCGCACCTATTCCACCGAAATATCCTAATGGAATTGAGATTACCAAAGCGCAAGGACAGGAAATCACAAGGAAAACCAAACCTCGGTAAAGCCAGTCTCTAAAAATATAATCATCGACAAAAAAGTAAGGAATGAATGTTATTAACAAAGCCAAAACAAAAACGATTGGCGTGTAAACTTTTGCAAATTTTCTAATAAACAACTCCGTTTTTGCTTTTCTGGAACTCGCTTCCTGAACCATTTCTAAGATTCTGACGATAGAACTGTTCTCGAACAATTTGGTGGTTTCAACTTCGATGACTTGGTCAAGATTCAACATTCCGGCAAGAACAGTTTCTGATTTTTTGATGGATGAAGGTTTGCTTTCGCCCGTCAAAGCTGAAGTGTCGAGACTTCCTTTTTCTGAGATTAAAATTCCGTCCAAAGGCACTTTCTCGCCCACTTTAATTTGAATCTTTTCGCCAACTTTCACTTCATTTGGCGCAATCGTTTCCCATTTATCATTTTGGAAAACTGTCGCTTCTTTTGGACGAACATCCAACAAGGCTTTGATATTATTTTTGGCTTTATTCACGGCGGATTCTTGGAACATTTCGCCAATCGTATAAAATAACATTACCGCTACACCTTCCGGAAATTCGCCAATGGCAAAAGCACCGATGGTTGCGATTCCCATCAAAGAAAACTCATTGAAGAAATCAAAACTTTTGGCCAATTGAAACGCATCTTTGAACACCGAAAATGCCACCAAAACGTAAGACACAAAATACCAGCTGAATCTTAGCCAAACATTTTCTGTAAACCAATCTGCCTTAATCCAAAAATCTAATATTAATCCAGAAAAAAAGATAACCAGACTTATGATTAATCCAAGTTTGGAATTGCTATGAGAATGGTCGTGGTCGCTATGGTCGTGACCTTCGTGGTTGTGTTCTTTTTTTGGTTTTGTACCGCAACATTCTTCCATATCAAATAATTTTTAACAAATGTAGCGGTATTGGGAATGCAATGCTATTGCAAAGTGATGTTGGCTGATGGCAAATGGCGGTTAGCGATTGGCTTTTGGCAATTGGCAATTGGCTTAAATGTTTAAAGTCTTCGAGAGCCTCAGACTGACAAAAGTGGTTATTTTAATTATTAAAATTTTCTTCTAGGCAGTTTTCACAGATTCCTTTGGCGAAAAGTTTGATTTCATCGATTCTGAAATTGGTTTTCATACTTTCGGGGAACGAGATGTCTTCTTTGCAGGTGGTTTGTTTGCAGATTTTGCAGTAGAAATGGAGATGCCAGTCTTTGTGCGTTTTTTCGTCGCAATCGTTGTGGCATAATTTGTATTTGGTGGTTGTGTTTTCCTGAATGCTGTGGACAATTCCTTTTTCTTCGAAGGTTTTTAGGGTTCGGTAGATTGTGGTTCGGTCGGCGTTGTCGAAGTGGTTTTCGATTTCGGATAAGGAGGTGGCGACTTGTTGTGAGCTCAAGAAATCGTAGACCAAGATTCTCATACTTGTTGGTTTGGTATTTTTGTGGATGAGTTTGTTTTCGATTTCTTTGTTCATAATTTTTCTCTTAAATAGGGGAATTTTTAACACAAAGTGCACAAAGATTTTCTTTACTGTATTGAAAATATTTTTAAGGGTCACAAAGGCGCTTACGCTCAGCTATGAAATAATGAAATTTACTTCTCGCAGATTGGGCGGATTTTGCAGATTTTAAAACGCAATATTGTCATTCCGTAGGAATCTAAACCTATTTATTAATGGTGTGTTGAGATTCCTACGGAATGACAAACTGTGTGTTTCGGTGCATTTTTCAATTTTTGACAAATCTTAAATTTTGATGACAAAACGTGATTGTATAGACGAAATCCCTAGCCCCGATGGGAACGGCATCCTTTTTTATTTTTTTTGTGCTTCGCTTGATTTGGAAAACGAAATGTGTAAAAAAATAAAAAAGATATAGTGGACAGCGAGATTAAGCTCCTAATCAATTGTCTTATCTTAATTTATTCTATCAAAGTTAAGGGAAATAAGTGGGAATTTTTGATGAATTAGCGGATAATAAATACCTTTGAAAAAAATTTTGATATGGGCGTAGCGGATTTGTTATTCAAAAGAAAAAAGGAACTGGCTGAGAAAAACCTGAGAAGTGGCCAGGATTATATGGTTGAAAACGGGAAAAGAGAAAGCGTGACTATTTTGCCAAGTGGTTTGCAATATGAAATCCTGGTGGAAACGGAAGGCCCAAAACCGACAGCGAAAAGTACTGTGAAATGCCATTATCACGGAACTACGATTACGAGCAAAGTTTTTGACAGCTCTGTAAAGCGCGGAAAACCAGCTTCTTTTCCATTGAACAGGGTCATCAAAGGTTGGACAGAAGGTTTGCAATTGATGTCTGTTGGTAGTAAATTCAGATTTACGATTCCGCCACATTTGGCTTATGGTGAGCAGGAAGTGAGCAAAGAAATTGGACCAAACAGCACATTGGTTTTTGATGTGGAACTGTTGGAAATCAAATAGTAATTGGCTTTTGGCGGTTGGCTTTTGGCTATTTGCTTTAATGTCAATGCGATAGCATTTCTGAGTGAAAGATTTTCGGCTTGGAAAAAGTTATGATTTAATTCAAATTAATCTTTGTTGTTTTAAAAATTATTTTTATTTTTGCAACCTGTTAATCAACCTCTGACGAAGGACGTGAATGTTGCTTGGCTTGACAAAACAAATTTTTTATTACAAAAAATGGATTTAGTAAAATACGTACAAGATAAGTACATTACGAAAAAAGAATTCCCAGAATTCAAAGCCGGTGACACCATCACTGTGTATTACGAGATTAAAGAGGGTGCTAAAACAAGAACTCAGTTCTTCAAAGGTACTGTAATCCAATTGAGAGGAACTGGTCTTACTAAGACTTTCACTATCAGAAAAATGTCTGGTGATGTAGGTGTAGAAAGAGTTTTCCCTATCAATATGCCTGCCCTTCAAAAAATCGAAGTTAACAGACAAGGTAGAGTTAGAAGAGCTAGAATCTACTACTTCAGAGACCTTAGAGGTAAAAAAGCAAGAATCAAAGACAAGTCTTACGGAGGTAAAAAATAATCCCGAGATTTTCTTCTTGAAATATAAAAGACCAGCATTTTTTGCTGGTCTTTTTGTTTGTTGAATTTCAAATAAATTCTGTTTGCCCCAACCCTAAAGGGAGCAGAATTTATTTAAAATTTCATCAAAATTACTCCCTTTATGGCTGGGGAAATAATTTTGATGAAATTTTTAGAACTTATTTTGAATTAAGAAATTACACCTAGCTCCTTCCCTACTTTTTCGAAGCCTGCAATCGCTTTGTCAAGATTTTCTCTGGAATGTGCTGCAGACAACTGAACTCTGATTCTAGCTTTTCCTTTTGGAACCACCGGATAGAAGAATCCAATCACATAAATTCCTTCTGATAAAAGTTTTTCTGCCATTTCCTGAGCTAATTTTGCATCATACAACATCACAGGAACGATTGCTGCGTCACCGTCCGGAATATCGAAACCTTTGGCTTTCATTTCTTTTCGGAAGTATGCTGCGTTTTCCATTACTTTGTCTCTCAACGAAGTATCTTCGGAAATCATATCCAAAACTTTGGACGCTGCGCCTACAATTCCTGGTGCTAATGAATTTGAGAATAAATAAGGACGAGAACGTTGTCTCAACATATCGATGATTTCTTTTTTTCCAGAAGTAAATCCGCCTAAAGCGCCACCTAACGCTTTTCCAAGCGTTGACGTAATGATATCGACTCTTCCAATCACATCATTTGCTTCGTGCGTTCCACGTCCAGTTTTTCCGATAAATCCGGTGGCGTGAGAATCATCTACCATTACCAACGCATCATATTTGTCTGCCAAATCGCAAACGCCTTTTAGGTCAGCCACAATTCCGTCCATCGAGAAAACGCCGTCAGTAACGATAATTTTGAAACGGTGATTTTTTTCGGAAGCGGCAATCAACTGTGATTCCAAATCTTCCATATTGTTGTTTTTGTAACGGTATCTAGCAGATTTACACAATCTTACACCATCAATAATTGAAGCGTGATTGAGTTCGTCTGAGATAATTGCATCTTCATCTGAAAATAAAGGTTCGAAAACGCCTCCATTTGCATCAAAGCACGCGGCGTATAAAATGGTATCTTCCATTCCTAAGAACTTGGAAATCTTGGCTTCCAAATCTTTGTGAATATCCTGAGTTCCGCAAATGAAACGAACCGATGACATCCCATAACCGTGAGAATCGATTGCATCTTTGGAAGCTTTCATCACTTCTGGATTGTTGGATAATCCCAGATAATTGTTCGCACAAAAGTTCAGTAATCGCTTGCCACCAACTTCTATCTCCGCACTTTGTTGGGAAGTGATAATTCTTTCTTTTTTGTAAAGACCGTCATTTTCTATATTAGTTAGCTCATTGGTAATGTTCTCGAGGAATTTTTGTGATATCATTTTTATTGATTTTCGATTTTAACAAAAATAAAAAAAGCACTTCAATTGTGTGCTTTTTTGTGATGTTTTAACGTTTGGGAAAATTAAAATATAAACGCAAATATTTGAAAACTTAACCCCTTCAGAGTTTGAAACTCTGAAGGGGTTTATTCTATTTATTCCTTAATCACTTTAATCGATTGATTATTAAATTTCAAAATATAATTTCCTTTCACCAAAGTAGAAATATTGATTTCAGAGTTTGGATTAGCTTTCCCTTCTTTAATTAATTTTCCATCGACAGAGAAAATTTCATACTCTGAAGATTTTTCTAAGCCTGCAATTTTAATGAAGGATTTTGCGGGATTTGGATAGACATTTAATTTTTCTTTATTAATATTATTGACTCCTAAACTGTTATCTCTAACAACGTTTGAACCTTTTGTAATGATTTGCTTTTCGTCATTAAATGCAACATTCGTCACTTCAAAACCAACATCTTCCACAAAATATTGGTTGTTTGAATTATGATTGAGAACCAAATTAGCCGTTTGACCACCAGAGCCTGAAATCTTGATTGGCAACGGCATTTCGAAGAAATTGACGCTCGAATGACTTGTGGTTTGCCCCACTTGAAATGTGAGTTTGTTTGTTGTAGGATTTTGAGTCCATTTGATTTGATAGGTTGGATAACCTTCGCCATAAATCCAATCGTTGAAAAATTCCGTGAAATCTCTTCCTGTAAAACTGCTCAAAAAGCTCTGAAAATCTGAGGTTTTCACATAATTGTAAGCAAAAGCAGGATTGTCTTGATAAGCCTTCAACATTGCATAAAACTGCGTATCACCAAGAATCCATTTTATCATTCGAAGTACGTAACCGCCTTTGGTGTAAGATAATCTGCCATCAAAAATCCGATTGAAACTCAACTGACTGTCGGGAATATAAACGCTTCCTCCAGGCAAGCTTGTGATTTGGTCCATCTCGGTTTGCAGATAATTTTGAAACTGCGACGGACTCATCAACAATTTTTCATAAGCCACATATTCGCCCATTGTCGCAAAGCCTTCGTTGAGCCAAATGTCGTTCCAGGCGCCACAAGTCAGCTTGTCGCCAAACCATTGGTGCGCCAACTCGTGGGCAATCAAATCCTGCGCGAAATAGCCCATTGTAGACATCGTTGCGTGCTCCATTCCGCCACCCCAGTTGGATTGCATATGCCCATATTTTTCGTTTCTGTACGGATACAAACCGAAGTGGTCTTCAAAGGTTTGCATATTGGTCGCCGTCCAATCCAAATTGGCTTGTACACTTGCGTTGGCCGACGATGGATAAACATAATTGAGAAATGGAAAAGAACTTCCAGCGGTGGTAATCATTGAATTTAATTTAACATAATTTGAAATTCCTAGAGCAAAAAGATAAGCCGGAATTGCATAATTGGTTTGCCAATACGTGAGTTTTTTTCCGTTTCCAAGAGTGGTCTCAGACATTAGTTTTCCGTTTGAACCGACTGTATATTGCGCTGGCGTTGTGATTTTAATATCTAATTTCTCAATTTTGTCATTAAGGCTTTGCTTGGTCGGCCACCACTCTTTGGCGCCAAATGGTTCTGACAAAGTCACCAAAACAGGATTTCCAGCTTGTGTCTGGCTTGCGACAAAAGCATTGGCACTTCCATCCGGAATTCCGCTGTACGTGATGGATAGAGAATCTGTGACTTGAGCTAAAACAGAAGCGGGAAAATTGATTTTAATTTCATCTGTATTCAATTGTTGAAAAGTCAAATCCTGACCGTGGTATTTTACATTTGAAACGGTGAGATTATCGGCCAAATCAAAATAAATATTACTGGAATTCTGCAACATTTTGAAATGCGAGGTCACCGTTCCGGAAACGTATTGCTGGTTTGGGTCGAGGTCCAATTCCAATCTGACATAAGTCAAATCATAATTAAGTGTATTTGGATTCACATTCACGTCCAAAATTCCTCGCGAAGCTCTATTCTTCTCAGCTTCTATCAATCCTTTTTTGTCGATATTATGGAATTGTCCAAACAAGGAATTGACCGCTAAAAAAACTATGATTAATGTGTAAAAATTTTTCATAACCTCAGAATTATTTAAATCAAAGCTACAAAAAAACTCACAAGAAATTGTGAGTTTAAAATTTTATAAGATGTTGATTGTTACAAATCTAAGGTCGGGTCCAGCAATTGTTCCATTCTGTCTTTCACCTGCGCTACGGAACCTGAGAATCTATTAATTAAAAGAGAAAAAGCCAGCGTTCTGTTGCTTCTGGTTTTGATGTAGCCAGCCAAACATTTTACCCCGTTCAAAGTTCCAGTTTTCGCGAAAATCTGTCCATTGGAGTTGACCAAAAACATATGTTTCAATGTTCCGGTCTGTCCCGCGATTGGCAAAGATTCCATATATTCCTTGTAATAAGGCGCTTTCATTAATGCCGTTAAAAATTTGACCTGAGAAATTGGCGTCACCGTATGTGCTTTGGAAAGTCCGCTTCCATCCATATAATTGAGTCCAACGGTATCGAAATTAATGTCTTTCAAATGGTCTGTCACAACGATTCTGCCAGATTCTGTGGTTTGGTCGCCCAATTTCATAAAACCGTTCGATTTCAAAATAGCTTCTGCGTAACCGTTGTCACTTCTCTGATTCGTATAGTTCACGATTTCTGCTAAAGTTGGCGATTTGTAAGTCGTCAGAATTTCTCTTGGTTCTGGTTCTCTATCAACGATTTTCGGCGTTACTTTTCCAGCGATTGAAATTTTACTTCTTACCAAACCTTCTCTTAATTTGTTAGCCAAAAAAGCAGGTGGTTCTGCGACTTTCGTCGTCACCCAAGCGCCATCAAACTGGTCTGCAAAAACCATCTTGTTGGAGTAAGGCGAAACGTAAAAATACTTTTTAACCTGATTGAAAGGATTGTTGGATTGGCTTACAATCAGTTTTTCATTTCTTGGATTGATGTCCTTCGTAGTGCCGACTGGCAGGAAATAATTGGCTTGTTCCAACCAAACGATGTTCTGCGGAAGGTCGGTTTTATTTTCTTTGAAAATCGCTGTTTGGATTATGATGTCGCCCGTGATTTTCTTGATTCCTTTATCTCTTATCGCGTCCAAATATTGATTCACGATTTGTCCGTAACTCGATGCGCCACCTCTGTTTCCACCCAAAGACGGGTCACCACTACCGACGATGTAAAGATTTCCGGTCAAAACGCCTTCCGCATCGATGCTTCCAGAATATTCCAACTGCGTGTTCCATCTGTATTTGGTTCCCAACAATGCAAAAGCAGTCTCTGTGGTCAACAGTTTTGTGGTTGAAGCTGGAACCAATGGTGCATTTTCGTTATAAGAAGTGACAATTTTTCCAGTTTTCGTATCATAAACCACAAATCCCCAATTCGCATTTCGGAGAACCGGGTCGGTGAACATTTTGTTGATGTTGAATTCGATTTGCTCTTTTGGAGACAACAACGCTTTCTCCGCGGTGATGTCTTTTACGAGAAGCTGTTGGTCTGCAACCTGAGGCAAAGTTCCTGCAGATGTGCCTTGTGAAAAAATAAAAGAGGAAAGCCCTAAGCCTAAAATCGAAAAATAATTTTTGAATTTATTCATTCTCAAAAGAATTACATTTTTATTGAATTATTTTTAATTAAGATTTTGAAGAAATTAATCTAATTTCAAAACGTAGTAAATTTAGAGAATATTGCCAAGGTAGTTACGGGAACCCGTAATAAAAGATTCAAAATTTTGTTAATTATAGTTAAAAATCAACTAAGAAATCTTTTTTGATAGATTTATATGCGGTAATTTCATCAAATTCTTCCAATGATTTTGCAAGCAATTCTTTGTAGATTTTGTAGTTTTTATTCTTCGGAAACTTCAATAGAATCTGATATTGATAAAGATTGTTGATTCGGGCAATCGGCGATTTTTCGGGTCCGAGAATACATTCTTCAGGAATATATTTTCTCAAAACCGAACCCAGAAATTGCGAAGCTCTGTTCAATTTGTCTTCTTTTCTGTGTTTCAGCTCAATCATTATCAATTTCACAAATGGAGGATAGAGAAATTTCTTTCTTTCATCAAGAAAATAATCGTAAATCTCTTTAACATTTTGATTCTTAATCAATTCAAAAATCGAGTGCGACGGATTGTAGGTTTGGATTAAAATTTTTCCTTCGCCTGAAACTCTTCCGGCTCTTCCTGCAACTTGCGTAATCAATTGGTAAGCTCTTTCCTCAGCCCGAAAATCCTGGACATAAATCAATGCGTCTGCTTTTGGAATCACGACCAATTCTATGTTTTCGAAATCCAAACCTTTGGAAATCATCTGCGTTCCGACCAAAATATCGGTTTCGCCATTTTCCAGTTTTTCGTAGAGTTTTTCGTACGCAAACTTCTTGCGCATCGCATCTACATCCATTCGGTCAACTTCGGCGTCGGAAAAAATCTTTTGAGTTTCCTCTTCGATTTGCTCCACGCCAACACCTTTTGTGTTCAGATTGGTACCGTGACAACTCGGGCAAGCCGTCGGTTTTCCGGCTCTGTGTCCGCAATAATGGCATTTCAGTTCATTCGCAGATTTGTGATAGGTCATCACGACGTCGCAATTGCTACAATAAGTCACGTGTCCACAGGTTTCACACTCGATAACATTGGCGTATCCACGGCGGTTGTGGAGAATGATGCTTTGCTTTTTGTGTTTTAACTGAAGATTGATTTCGTCAACCATTTTTTGGCTGAAATTACCTATAATTTTCTTCTGACTCTGCGCTTCCTTAACATCGATGATTTCAAATTTGGGCACAGCCACATTTCCAAATCTCTCATTCAAAGGCACATAGCGTAGTTTGTCTTTCATCGCCAAATCATAGCTTTCCAACGATGGCGTCGCTGAACCTAGAATCAGTTTTGCGTTGTAAAATTCCGCCAACATCATCGCCGAATCTTTCCCATTGAAAAAGAAATTGGAATCTCTGGATTTATAGGCAGAATCGTGTTCTTCATCAACGATTATCAATCCTAAATTTTCAAACGGAAGAAATAAAGAATTCCGAGTTCCAATCAGGATTTGAAGTTCATTTTTTTTGATTTTCCGCCAAACTTCTACTCGTTCAAAATCCGTTAATTTATTATGATAAAATCCGAGTTTTTTACCGTATTTTTTTTCAAGACGAATGGTGATTTGTTTTGTCAACGCAATTTCTGGCAAAAGCAAAAGCACATTTTTTCCTGAATTGACGCAGTCTTCTATTTTTTCTAAATAGATATGCGTTTTTCCGGAGGACGTGATGCCGTGGAGCAAAACATTTTTGTCTTCTTCGAAGGCTTTGTTAATTTCCGAAACTGCTAACTTTTGATTATCAGTCAATTGCTCAATTTCCTCCAACTCGCCTTCGTAAGAATCGATTCTGTCTTTCTCGAGATAATATTCTGAAACCCAACCTTTTTCTATCAAAGATTTGAGTTGTTGATTCACAAAATTTCCCTCATCAAAAACCAAAGATTTCCGAATCGGCGTTTTGGGTTCATCAATTTGTTTAGATAAAATATTGAGGAATAAATCTTTCTGTTTCTTGGCTTTGTCCAATTTCAAAAGAATCTTCGCCAGATTTTCCGAAACCAAAGCTTCATCATTCACTTTCACGTAAGCGATTTCCTTGGCCTTATATTTCTCCGTGATTTTTTCGTCGACCGAAATATATCGTTCATCAATCAAAGCATTGATGGTTTTGATGATTTCTTTTTTTGGAATGAAGGCTTCGATTTCCTGCAAGTTCAACATTTGACGCACTTCTAAAGCTTGCAACAAATAAGTCTCATTCGCATCCAGATTTTGCCAATCGATTGTTCTTTCTGATAATAATCGGACATAAGTTTCGCTTTCCAATTTTAGCGAAGATGGAAAAGCAAAACGGTAGATTTCGCCGAGATTGCACAGATAATACGAACTCATCCAATTCCAGAATTCCAATTGTTGTTTCGGAACAATCGGTTGATTGTCAAGCAAATTGATAATTTCTTTCGGAACAAAACTGTCCTCAAAATCATCAAATAATTCGGCAACAATTCCAGTGTAGATTTTCTTTCCGCCAAACGGAATCAGAACCCGCATTCCAACTTCAATTTTATCCAAAAAATCTTCTGGAACTTTGTAGGTGAAAGTTCCTTTGAGATTGAGCGGAAGGATAATTTGGGCGAAGTTCAAGTTGTTATTTTAAACGCAAAGCGCGCAAAGATTTTTTGAAATTATTGAAAATATTTTTAATGTTCGCAAAGTCGTAAAACTCAGCAGAGAACTAAAGATTATACTCAATAACTGAGTACGTTTTAATTTTTTATTTAACTCTAATTATTGGAGCTGGTTTGAGATTTTCTTGATCGGAACCTTTTATCAATTCTACAGAATTTTCAACATACATAGTTTTTAAAAATTTGTTGTTTGAAACATTAAGTTTCTCAATAGAAGTTCCGTTTAAATACAATTGAACCAATTCAGTATTAGTGGATAGATTTAATTTTCTCAGCGGTTTACAACCATCAAGATTCAAAGTATGTAATTTCGGAAAATTAGTTGTATTAAAATCTGTAAATAAATTATCCTGCAGGTAGATAAATTGAATGTTTTTCGAATTAATTTTTATTTTACTCAGACCTAATCTAAACGCGTATATACCTTTTAATTTTACAAGTTTATTTAGGTTCAATTCGTTAACTTTTTCATTATCGCCAATATATAGGTCTTCTAAATTTACAAGCTTATTTAAAACCGAAAAATCTGAAATTCTATTTTTTCTCAGATTTAACTCTCTTAAGTTTTTGAAGTGTTCAATTCCGCTTAAATCAATAATATTTTTTTCATCTAATTTCAGCTTTGTAACATTTTCAACTTCAAAAATATCTAATTTTCCATTTTTATTATTGTCCAATTGCTTTAATAACTCAAATTTCAAGTTTGTATCTTTTATAGAAATTTCTTGTGCATTACAATTAATTAAAGTTAGCACAAGAAATAAGAAAATAATTCTTTTCATTAGAAAGTAAATCGTTTATAATTAAACCGTATAACTCTGGAACGCTTCCTCCAAACTTCCAAATTTTCCTTTGAACTCAGAAATTGGCGAATCCTGGATGATGTTTCCCTGATGAATCAAAATCACACGTGAACAAAGCGCTTCCACTTCCTGCATAATATGCGTGGAAAGAATCACGGTTTTTTCTTTCCCGATTTCTTTGATGACGTTTCTAATTTCGACGATTTGATTGGGGTCGAGGCCGTTGGTTGGTTCGTCGAGGATTAACAAATCCGGTTCGTGGAGAATGGCTTGAGCGAGTCCGACACGTTGTTTGTAACCTTTGGAAAGTTGCGAGATTTGCTTGGACTTTTCTGGCGTGATCCCGACCAATTCTATCACTTCTTCTACTCTTTCTTTTTTGATGTTGTGAAGATTGGCTACGAATTGCAGATATTCTTTCACGTACATCTCATTGTAAAGCGGATTGTTCTCCGGCAGGAAACCGATTTTCTTTTTGGATTCGATTTCGTTTTCTTTGATGTTTTTGTCATTAAACAAAATTTCGCCTTCGTCAATTTTCAGGACGCCTGTGATGGATTTCATCAAGGTGGATTTTCCAGCGCCGTTTGGGCCGAGAAGTCCGATGATTTCATTATTTGAAATGCTTATGTTGATATCGTTGAGCGCAGTTTGCTCTCCGAATTTTTTTGTGAGTCCTGAAATTTTTAAAGACATCTATTATTTTTATAAATGATGAGTGATGAATTATGAATGATTTACAAAATTATGAAAAATTACTGCATCTTTTTGAACGCAAAGTCCACTAAGATTTTTTTACATCATTGAAAATATTTTTAAGGTTCGCAAAGGCGTAAAACTCATCAAAGCAAAAGTGTTAAAACATTCAGTTTGTCATTCCGTAGGAATCTCACCAGTCTAGATTCCTACAGAATGACAAATAGTGTAGATATAAAAAATGTTGATTTATTGACAAATGTTCAAATTATGCAAAGCGCGCCCCGACTTGAGTGGAGCTCTTTTTTTGCTGAGGGAAAAGCTTTGGCAAAAAAAAGCGGGAACGGAAGGCGGAAAAAGGCGCCCAAATTGGGTTTGAGAGTTGGAGCGTTTAATTCTTTTGCTTTCGTTCTTATGGCTTCCATTTTTTTTGTAACAAATAATTTTTATTTCTACTAACCGAATAGAGTTAAAGCAAGGAATGGATTCTGAGAAGGAATTTTTAGAGAAAATCGAAAAACATAAAGGGATTATTTTTAAAATCTCCAAAATGTATATGGACAACCGTGACGACCAAAATGACCTCTTTCAGGAGATTGTTTATCAGGTTTGGAAGTCTTTTTCGAGCTTCGAAGGAAAGTCTGAATTCTCAACTTGGCTTTACAGAATTGCATTGAATACGGCGATAATTTTCCTAAAATCGGAAAAGCGACGGAGCTTCATTCAAAACGATGATGTTTCGGTTTATAAAATCAAAGAGGAAGATTACAACCTGGAAGATGAGCTGAAACTGAAGCAAATGTATGAAGCCATCCAAAAATTGAATCCCATTGACAAAGCCTTGATTTTCTATTATCTCGAAGATTTTTCAGGAAAAGAAATGGCGGAACAATTGGGAATCTCGGAGGGAAATGCGCGGGTGAAACTAAATAGAGCAAAGGAGAAACTGAAGGAATTAATTTTATAGCGGGCTTCGAGAACCTCAGCCTGACAACCTTTCTCCAGACTACACAAACTATCAACTATCAACTATCAACTATCAACTATCAACTATCAAAAATATGGAACTCGATAATCTTAAATCACTTTGGAATAAGGAAGATGTTTCCGAAACGCCGGAGATCTCGCCTGAGAAGCAGAGGCAACTGCATCATCCTCTGGAAAGGATCAGGAAAAATATGCGCTATGAATTTTGGTCAACGGTGATTCTGATGCCTTTTATTTTAATTGGAATCTGGTTTTTTCCGTTACCTTTCAGATTCAATCTTTACATCGAAATTTTGGTCATTTGTATGACTTTGGTAACAGCATTTTTCTTTAGTAAATTTTTCAAACTTTATAAAGAAATTAGCAATCCTGCTTTGGGAACTTTGGACTCGTTGAAGGATCTGCTTCATCAATTTGATCTCAATAAGCAATATTACCTCTCATTTTATCTAAGTTTCGTTCCGTTCTTTGTCTGTGAGATGATCATTGTTATTGAGTCTATTCCGCACACGCATCAGTACACGAACGGCTATTTGACCTTGGTTTTCATCGGTTCGGTTGTGTTCGGATTGTCAACAATATATTTCATTGGAAATTGGTGGTTCAAACATTTCTATGGTAAATATATTGAGAAAATCGAGATTTTGGTTGAGGAGATGAAAAAGTAGCATTAGGCTGAGATTATCAATATTCAGGTCGCAAATTCAAAAGTTTGCGGCTTTTTATTTTTATTAATAAGCATCTGATTTTCATAAGCTGAAAATTTTTGTAAATTTGCGAACTTATGGGACAGATCCTGGCAATTGACTACGGAAAAGCAAGAACGGGAATCGCCGTAACAGACGATATGCAGATCATTGCAAGCGGACTGACAACGGTGGAAACACTAAAGCTAATGGATTTTCTGAAAAAATATTTTTCCGAGAACCAAGTCGATGAAATTGTTGTTGGACTTCCCACCGATCTGAAAGGAAATATGTCCGACATCGAAACTGAAATTCAGAAATTTATTTCAAACTTCGAAAAGGAATTTCCAGATAAAAAGATCAATCGTCTGGATGAGCGTTTCACTTCCAAAATGGCTTCGTTTTTCATTAGCCAAAGCGGAAAGAACAAGAAACAAAGACAGGAAAAAGGATTGATCGACAAAGTGAGTGCAACGATCATATTGCAGAATTTTTTAGAACAAAAAAGATGATTTTACCAATTAGAGCCTTTGGCGACGCGGTTTTAAGAAGAAAAGCACAGGAAATAGACAAAGATTATCCTGAGCTGAAAAAGCTAATCGAAAATATGTTCGATACGATGAATGGTGCCAACGGAATTGGTTTGGCAGCGCCACAGATTGGTTTGGATATTCGTCTTTTCATCATCGATGTTTCGCCTCTTGCGGATGACGAGGATTATGAAGATATTGCGGACGAATTGAAAGACTTCAAAAAAGTGTTCATCAATGCAAAAATATTGGAAGAGTCTGGCGAGGAATGGAAATTCAACGAAGGTTGTCTCAGCATTCCGGAAGTTCGTGAAGATGTGAAGCGCAAATCGACCATCAAAATAGAATATTACGACGAAAATTTCGTTAAACATACCGATACTTTTCAGGACATCAGAGCGAGAGTCATTCAGCATGAGTACGACCATATCGAGGGAATCTTATTCACTGACCATTTGAGCGCTTTGAAGAAAAAAATCGTGAAGGGAAAACTTCAAAAGATAGCAAACGGCGACGTGAGCGTGAATTACAAAATGAGGTTTCCGAAGTAGAGATGGAAGTTGGATGCGGGAAGATGGAAGTTTTCTCAATCCAAATCAATCAACCATCAACAGACAACTATCAACTAAGTTAAAATAGATTAAAGAAAACATACTAAAATGCAGTTAGAAAAAATTATTTCAATCTCCGGAAAACCGGGACTTTTCAAATTGGTTTCTCAACTAAAGAACGGATTTATCGTTGAGGATATCTCAACTAAAAAGAAAACGAGCATCTCAAACTCCAGCCAAGTAAGTTTGTTGGACAATATCGCGATGTTCACTTTTGACAAAGAAGTTCCATTGTTCGAAGTTTTTGAAAATGTTGCAAAAAACTACGATTACAAAGCGACCATCAGTCACAAATCCTCTGGCGATGAGCTTAGAGCATTCATGACTGCTTCTCTTCCAAACTATGATGTGGAAAGAGTTTACGAATCAGACATCAAGAAATTGGCTCAGTGGTACAACCTTTTGCACAAAGCAGGTTACATCACGCCTGAAAGTTTCTTAAAAACAGATGCACCTTCTGAAGTGGTAGTGGCTGAAGAAAAAACTGAAGACGCAGCAGAAAAAAAACCTGCAGCTAAAAAACCAGCAGCTAAGAAAGCGGCTCCAAAAACGGAAGAAGCAGCTGAAGAAAAACCGGCAGCTAAAAAGCCAGCAGCTAAGAAAGCGACTAAAAAAGAAGATCAATAAAATAGATTTTCCTTCCCCGACCCTAAAGGGAGGAAAATTGTTTTTTAGTTTCAATTCATAAAACTCTCTCAGAAATGTTTATTTTTGAGAGAGTTTTTTTTGTTTTAAGTCTTAATGACTTAGACCGACATCATTGAAAATAATTATTATTAAATCAAATCATTAATGAAAGTTGTTTCGCTTGTTCCATCCATTACGGAAACATTGTTCGATTTAGGTTTGACTTCCAGTGAAATTGTTGGAAGGACAAAATTCTGCATTCATCCGAAAGAATTGGTAAAAGATGTCGAGATCATTGGCGGAACGAAGAACCTTAATATTGAAAAGATCAAAGCTTTAAAACCAGACCTCATCATTGCCAACAAGGAGGAAAACGTGAAAGAACAGGTTGAAGAATTGATGAAAGACTTCAAAGTTTTGTTGACGAATGTGGAGACTTTGGAAGACAATTATTATTTGATCAAACAACTTGGACACCTATTTGGGAAGGAAGAAAAAGCGCAATTGTTCAATCTGAAAACTTATGAAGCTTTTGATATTCCGAAGTCTGAAAATAAATTGAAAGTTGCTTATCTGATTTGGAAAGATCCCTATATGACGGTTGGTAGCGACACTTTTATTTCGAGGATTTTGGAAGAATTGGGATTTGAAAATTTGTTTAAAGACCAAAAACGTTATCCCGAAGTTCAATTGGAAGATTTGAAAGAAGCAGATTTGATTTTCCTTTCGTCAGAGCCTTTTCCTTTTAAAGAAAAACATATTGCGGAGATCCAGAATGTCTGTATTAATCAGAAAATTATGATTGTGGATGGAGAAGCTTTTTCTTGGTATGGATCGCACTTGGCTAAGTGTGGGGAATATTATCGGAAGCTGTTGGAGGAAATTAATTAATTAAATTATAAAAAAAAGTCGCAAAATAAATTTACGACTTTATATCTTTAATTCTGATTTTAATATTTTACAAAACCTTCGCAACCTCCTCGCAAAGCCAGTTCAGCAACTCCTCGTCTTCCTTGGTGAATGGGTCAATAGAATGACTGTCGATGTCGATTTGACCGATGTTTTCACCGTCTTTGAAGATTGGAACCACGATTTCCGCTTTTGTATCAATGGAACAAGAAAGATAATTATCCTGAGCGTGAACATCTGGCACCACGAAAGTCTCTCCAGAAACCGCTACCTGACCGCAAATTCCTTTTCCAAATGGAATGATTACGTGATCCGTCACCGCACCAACATAAGGCCCAAGAGCCAACTCGTCCTTGTCGCCGTTTTTGAAATAGAAACCTGTCCAGTTGTAATAAGAGATCTCTCTATCCAAAAGCTGACAAACTTTCAGAAGTTTCACATTTGTATCTTGTGGACTTTCCAAAATTACTGAAAGTCGTTTTTTTAGCTCTACCATTTTTTTATTTTAATCCTTCGAAAGTTAATTCTTTATATCCGAACATTCCTCGGTCTTTTATCATTTGTGCCACACTCTTCGGCAATTCATCTTCCCAACCCAGATCGTGGGCCATAATCTTTTTCAGGATCTCTCTGGAATAGATCTCCAGGAATTTTGGATTATATTTTTCGATGTCAACAATTCTCTTGTTGAGCTTGAAGTACTTGTATAATTCTTTCAGGTTATCGTGAACTTTTAGGTTCTCTGACGTCAGCAATTCGCCATTCTCAGGGTCTTTGTAAGGATACAAGTAAACGCGCATATCCTTTTTGAAGAACTTACCGAAGGCTTCCAAAATTCCACCTGGAAGATTCTTGTAATATTCCTCATCAAAAACATCCAACAGGTTGTTAACGCCCATTGCAACGCCGATGTGTTGATTGGTAAACGATGAGAAATAATCCACCATCCTGTAATATTCTGAGAAGTTGGAGATCATCACCGTGTAGCCTAAAGTTCCAAGAATATCAACCCTATCAAGGAAATCACGCTCATCGATATCACCGGCCGCTCTCAGATTCGAAATGGTAATTTCAAATAGAATCTGCGTATTCTCACTATCGCAGGCATTATCCTGATTGAATAGATCCAAACCATGCTCGAACATATCAATATTCACGCGAGTTACAGGACGGAAACTTCCTCTCACGGCAAAAATATTTTTCTTGTAAAGGATATCCGCAGGCAACATATTGCTTCCTTTGGAGTTAAAGATCACCGCGTCTGTCATTCCCAATTTCACCAACTGAAGACTCATCAGACGATTGTCCACATATTGGAAAGCCGGTCCGCTGAAGTCGATCATATCAATTTCCAAACGGTCAAGTGAAAGATCATCATATAAAGATTCAACCAAAACTCTTGGATTATCGATATAGAAATAAGCGCCGTAGATCAAATTAACACCCAAACTTCCCAGAGTTTCCTGCTGCAAAGTTGGATTGGTCTCTTTGAATTTGACGTGGATCACGATCTCGTTATATTCCTCGCTTTCAGAGTTTTGATATCTGATTCCCACCCAGCCGTGGCCTTTGGAGGTTTTATCAAAATTGATGGTCGTTACGGTATTGGCGTAGGAAAAGAATTTTTTTCCTGGATTTTTCTCTCTCGGAATTCTTTCTTCGATAAGCGCCATTTCGTAGCGTAACATCTTTCTGAGACGGTTTTGCGTAACATATCGGTTTTTGTTTTCGGTACCGTAGATGGCATCACTGAAATCCTTATCATAAGCAGACATCGCTTTTGCAATCGTCTGAGAAGCACCTCCAGCACGGAAAAAATGTCTCACAGTTTCCTGACCTGCTCCAATCTCCGCAAAAGTTCCGTAGATGGATGAATCCAGATTGATGGCTAATGCTTTCTGCTTAGGGGTAAGTTTTGGCTTTATCACGAAGAATTAGATTTATTTTGTAAATTTACCAAAATAACAGCAAAAATAAAAATGCTTTTAAAATTTTTAGGAACCGGTACCTCGCAAGGCATTCCTGTTATTGGCAGCCATCATCCGGTCTGCCTTTCTACCAACCAAAAAGACAAACGTTTACGCACTTCTGCCCTTGTAACTTCGGATTCTGGAAAGAAAATATTAATTGACTGCGGCCCCGATTTTCGTCAGCAAATGTTGACGAATATTGAGGAACAGATCGATGCAGTTCTCATCACACACGAACACAACGACCATATTATCGGTTTGGATGACCTTCGACCTTTGATCTTTAAAAATAAAAGCTCGATGCCCATCTATTGTAATTCGCGGGTTGCCGTTGAGATCAAAGACAGATTTCCATATGCTTTCTCAGAACAAAAATATCCAGGCGCACCAAGCTTTGACCTTTATGAAATCGAGAAAGAATTTAAACTATTTGAAGAAGTGGAAGTTCAACCAATCGATATCATTCATTCAGAGATCAATATTCTAGGTTTTAAATTTAAGGATCTCGCTTACATTACGGATGCCAGTAAAATTGATGATAAGGAAAAAGAGAAATTGAAGAATCTTGATTTTTTCATTATCAATTGTCTTAGGAAGACGGAACCACATCATTCACATTTCATTTTGCCACAAGTTTTGGCGTTGGTGGATGAACTTAAACCTAAAAAAACCTATCTCATTCACATCAGTCATCATTTGGGATTCCATGATGAAGTGGAAAATGAGCTTCCCGAGAACGTTCATCTGGCTTTTGATGGTCTGGAAATCGAATTTTAGAAAAAATATATTTTTGATTTACAGTTCGTTAAAAAATAAATGTAAAATTATTTGTGAATCATTTTTATCGGGTCAAAAATAATCCTATATTTGCACACCAATTTAAAACAAACATCAGCCCAGTTGGCGGAATTGGTAGACGCGCTAGACTCAAACTCTAGTATCGAAAGATGTGCCGGTTCGATTCCGGCACTGGGTACAAAACCGGAAAAAGGTGATAATTCACTTTCTCTCCGGTTTTTTTTGGCTCCTAACTCATTATTTATTTGATATAATGGAGTAGTATATCTAGCTGTTCGTGACGATTTGCAAAAAGTTCTAATTTTTTTTATAGGAATCTCGAACCAATTAAGCTATTATTCAATCCATCTACTTCCACGAACATTCTTTCATTTTAATGATTACTGATGAACATCTCCAAAGGCAAATCATTATTAATATTCAATTTAAATCTTGACCGTTATTCTTCTTCAGTTCTCATAAGTTGAGGATCGGTGAACTCCACCTTTAAAGTATTTTGAAGCTTCGCACTGTTTATCTCTTCACTTCCTTTAACATTAAAGGTGATCAGATCATTGGCTTTCAATTGTATTTGAAAATAGAATTCGCCATTGGAAGGGAAATCACGTTGGTTTTTACTAAAAGCTTCTTTACCATTTAAGTTCACATAATAACTTAAATCCTTTTGCTTTCTCTCCGTTGTAGCCAAATTTGTATTTAAAGTAAATCTGTAAATACCGTCTTTCTTCGCTTTGATTGCACTGTCAGTCATCTCAAAATCGGAGTTACTTTCTGCTCCCGAAAAAGAAAGTTTTCCATTGGTCCCGACATTTAAAATTCCATTTCCTGATATGGTATGAATAGGATTGGAATCTATTATTTTATGGTCATTACCTTTCGCATTTCCCTGAGCATACATCACGTACGCCGAAAGAATCAACATAGCGGATAATCTTATTTTATTTAAAAGTTTCATCGTCTTTCATTTTAATTAAGTAATTTTTTTTTCTTAATAACATAAGCAAATCGCCTATGCTATTTTTTAATGATCAAGGTTTCCAAAAACTCCCACAAAACACCACTTATTATTTATCAATCTTACTTAAAAATGATGATTATTCATCTCAAATATAGTAGTAATTCGACCAGAAAACTATTACATAAATAAGCTATAATACTAGAAAATTTTTATTTTGAACAAAAGAATAATACTTCGAAAAAGAACATTATTTTAGTTTTTTTTTCTCATTTTGAAATAAATGGAAAATCGGCTTTAGATGTAAAAATTTATTGAAACCTTTCACTGACCTCGTGGGAAAATATCTAGTTGAATAAAGTCTAAAATTACTCATTTTTCCTTGTACAGATGTTGTGACTTTCTGAGAAGGCGTGCTGTTTTACGAATGGTAATGGCGGTAAACTTGTTATTACAGTCAATTATTAATAAAAAAAAGAAATATGGACCAGAATTGGAGCAAAATTTTCGTTGGTGACCTTAATTTCAGCTTTGCGTTGGAAATAGTCGTACGAACACTTATCATGTTCAGTATGGTATTGCTGATTTTAAGGTTATCTGGAAAGAAAGGCGTGCGACAATTGTCCCTGTTCGAGGTCGCCATCATCATCGCACTCGGTTCTGCAGCAGGAGACCCTATGTTTAGCAAGGAGACCCCGATCCTTCCCTCCGTGATCGTATTCATTTCAATCATCGCACTTTATCGGGCCATCACCTATTTTGCGATGAAGAGTGAGAGATTCGAAAATATCATAGAAGGAGAACCTATCTATGTCATCGAGGATGGAGAGTTCGTGTTGGGAATAAGGAAAGACCATACATTCGCATAGGATGAGTTCTTTTAGTGGTTTTTTCGCTTATCATTTGATCAGCTTAGTATTGTTTTTCTTATAAACTTTTGCATCGAACTTGTAATATCTTGCCGCTCTGTGCGAAACATTGGTTTCCATCTCATCCAGCGGAATGATATAATTAAAAGAAGCGATCTTCTTGTGGAAATTTTTGATATCAATGTATCGCTCACTTAGATCGTTGTACAGTTGATAAAGTTGCCTGATCGTGAATTTTTTGGGCAACAATTCGAAGATGATCGTGAAATCGGACTCGATCCATTTTCTGATTTCGATCAAAGATTCTTTCACGATCAGATTGTGGTCAAAGGGTAAATTTGGGATTTTATCAATCGGAAACCAATCCACCGTATCATACTTTGTACTGTTCATCTTTTGATCGATCCTGCAAAGCGACAGATAAGCAACTGTGATAATTCTATCGATGCTTGATTTATATTCTTCCTCCATCCATTTCGCATCTTCCGGATCGCTGGCGCGGTTCGGATCCGCAAAACACCTGAATTGTTTGAGAACCATCTTTTTGATCCCCGTGATCTCATGCAATACCCTTTGCGCCGCATCATCCACATCTTCATCACTTAAGATCAGGCTTCCTGGCAATCGTCTCTGTTTTTCCATCTGAGCCTTATCGCGGTTTTTTAGGACCAAGAGGATATTCAGTCTGTTCTCTTTGTCGAAGCCGAAGACGACACAATCTACAGAAACGTATGTGTGAATAAAATTATAATTCATTTTAATAGCAGGATTTAAGTGATTAACAAATATAACTATTACTTTCAATACGCAGTACTCAATTTAATTAACTAAAAAACAGCATATTATACCATTACAATAATATTAATGGAATACATTAAATGATAAGCTTACTGTAATTTTTATGATATTAAAATGTCGCCTCGATTTCTGAACGATTTCTCCTCATTTTTTCTTGTTTAATAAAATTCTCCTTGCGCCGACAAGATTTTGGTTAATTAAAAGTGAGAAAAAGCACCACGACAAGCCAAAAACAGCCTACCTTATCATACTTTTCCGAATAAGTTCAGAATTGATGACATTTCACGATTTCTCATTTAATAATGCATTGTTAAGTCAACAATACAATACCTTAACATGAAATAAAATTTAATTCCATAAAAACAACCTGTCAATTAAGAATAATTCTATATTAAACCCATGATTTTACAAAAGAATTTACAATCATGAAGTTCATAGGATATGATGTCGGAAGCTCATCGATAAAAGCATCCATCGTAGATGAAAACGGAAAAGTGATCGCTCACGCGAAATATCCTGAAAGTGAGATGGCTATTGATTCTCCAAAGATCGGCTGGGCAGAACAAGACCCGGAACAATGGTGGCAAAATCTTAGAATTCTGACTCAAAAAATAATTGCAGAAAGCCACATCGACAAAAACGAGATCAAAGGCATCGGGATTTCTTATCAGATGCACGGTTTGGTTTTGGTGGGAAAAGATAAAGAAGTTTTGCGTCCGTCCATCATCTGGTGTGACAGCCGTGCGGTAGAAACCGGCGACAAAGCTTTTGATGATTTGGGTGAAGAAGTCTGTATGAATAAACTTTTGAATTCACCGGGAAATTTCACCGCTTCGAAATTAAAATGGGTCAAAGAAAATGAGCCGGAAGTCTATGAAAAAATCTGGAAGTTTATGCTTCCGGGAGATTTTATCGCTTTAAAATTAAGCGGTGAAGCAACAACAACCGTTACCGGACTTTCAGAAGGCGTGCTTTGGGATTTCCAGAAACATCAGGCTTCAAAAACCTTATTGAATCATTGGGGAATTGATGAATCTTTGGTTTCAACAGTGGTAGACAATTTTACGGAGCAATGTGTAGTTTCAAAACAAGGTGCTGAAGAAAGTGGTTTGCCTGAAGGAATTCCTGTTTTGTACAGAGCCGGAGATCAGCCGAATAATGCATTATCATTAAACGTTATGAATCCCGGAGAAATCGCTGCTACAGGTGGAACTTCAGGCGTTGTTTATGGTGTGACAGACAATATTCATTCTAAAGAATCTGTGCGTGTAAACAATTTTGCGCACATTAATCATACGAAAGAGCAACCGAGAATTGGGAAAATGCTTTGTTTAAATGGCGCGGGAATTCAGTACAGCTGGTTGCGTCACCAGGTGGATCAGAAAAGACATTCTTATCAGGAACTGAATGATCTGGCTTCACAAATCCCAATCGGATCAGACGGAATCATCGTTCTACCATTCGGAAATGGTGCGGAAAGAGTTTTAAAAAATAAAGACATCGGTTCGTCTACTTATAATGTGAATTTTAACCGTCACAAAAGTGTTCATTTATTCAGAGCTGGATTGGAAGGCATCGCCTACTCTTTCGTTTACGGCACTGAAATTCTGATGAATGACGGTTTACAGAAAGGAATTATCAAAGCCGGTGGAGACAATTTATTCCGTTCATCTCTATTCGCGCAATCGATTGCAACCTTGTTAGATACGGAGATTAGAATTTTCGATACGACTGGTTCCACAGGAGCAGCAAGAGCAGCGGCAATCGGAGCGGGAGCATTTGAAACCTTAACGGATATTTTAACCGAAAAAGATATTACCACAACGTACATTCCTGATTTTAAAAATATGGATCAGTACAGAGAAAGTTATGGGAAGTGGAAACATAAATTGGAACAAGTGATAAGCACGACTTAGTCTCGATTTAATGGTTAAAGTTCATTTTGAAAGACAAAGTTGCAGCCCGACTTGAACGGAGCACTTTTTCTGAAAAAATGGATGGGAAATGCGCTGGTTTTTTCAGAAAAAAGCGGGAGTGGAAGGCGGATAAAGCTGCCCAAATAAAAATGTTAGACAAATTTTAAGAATCAATAAAATATAAAATCAAAATAATGGCAATTACGACAGGAAACAAAGAGTACTTTAAAGGAATAGAAAAAATCAAGTTTGAGGGAAGAGAATCAGATAATCCGTTGGCATTCAAATTTTACGATGAGAATTTGGTCGTTCGTGGAAAAACGATGAAAGAATATTTCAAGTTTGCATCTGCTTACTGGCATACATTCTGCGCAACTGGTGGAGACCCGTTTGGTGCAGGAACTCAGCAATTTGACTGGTTAACGGCTTCTGATGCAAAACAGAGAGCAACAGAAAAAATGGATGCCGCTTTCGAATTTTTCACCAAATTAGGTGTTCCTTACTACTGTTTCCACGATTACGATTTGATTGACGAGGCAGATAACTTTACAGAATCTACCAAAAGACTGGAATTTATTACTGATTACGCTAAAGGAAAGCAGGCTGCTTCTGGTGTGAAACTGCTTTGGGGAACTTCCAACTGTTTCTCAAACCCAAGATTTATGAACGGTGCGGCAACCAATCCTTCATTTGACGTTTTGGCGTACGCAGGTGGACAGGTGAAAAATGCTTTAGATGCTACGATAAAATTAGGTGGCGAAAACTATGTATTCTGGGGCGGCCGTGAAGGTTATATGTCTTTATTAAACACGAATATGAAGCGTGAGCAAGAGCACATGGCGAAGTTTTTACATTTGGCTAAAGATTACGCAAGAGCTCAGGGATTCAAAGGAACTTTCTTCATCGAGCCAAAACCGATGGAGCCTACAAAACACCAGTACGACTTCGATGCTGCGACTTGTTTAAATTTCCTTCGTCAGTACGATTTATTGAATGATTTTAAATTAAATCTTGAAGTTAATCACGCTACTTTGGCTCAACATACTTTCGAGCACGAACTTCAGGTAGCTGCAGATAACAATGTTTTGGGAAGCATTGATGCGAACAGAGGAGATTATCAAAACGGTTGGGATACAGATCAGTTCCCGGTTGATTTGTACGAAATGACTCAGGCGATGTTGGTGATTATCCAGGCTGGAGGTTTCCAGGGCGGAGGTGTTAACTTTGATGCAAAAATCAGAAGAAACTCAACCGACCTGGAAGATATTTTCATCGCTCACATCAGCGGAATGGACAATTTTGCAAGATCGTTCCTGGCTGCTGATAAAATTTTAGAAAAATCAAAATATTCTGAGATCAGAACCAACAGATATTCTTCGTTTGATTCTGGAAAAGGTAAAGATTTCGAAAACGGAAGCTTATCTTTAACAGATCTTGCCACTTATGCTCAAGGATTAGGTGAAGTTGGAAGAGAGAGCGGAAAGCAGGAATATCTTGAGAGTATTATTAATCAGTATTTATAATTTTTAACTGCGAATTGCACGAATAATTTTCACAAATAGCACGATAAGCTGATTTGTGAAATTAGTGAAGACATTTGTGCAATTTGTGTTTAAATAAAACTTTTAACATTTAAAACTAAATCAAGCTATGCAAATAATAGATTCCGGTCCTAAATATTCTTCAGGAACAAAGGCGCAGATCAACATGCTGTACGTTACTGTACTCACGTTGGTCGCCACTTTGGGAGGGCTTTTGTTTGGATACGACACGGCCGTAATTTCAGGAGCCGAGAAATCGATTCAGGAATATCTGATCATTCCACTAGGATTGAGCTCACTGGCACACGGAGCGACCATCTCGAGTGCATTGATTGGATGTATCATCGGTGGCGCTATTTCCGGGATGATCTCCACGAAGCTGGGAAGAAAAAAATCATTAATGCTTTCTGCATTTCTGTTCTTCATCAGTGCTTTGGGAGCGGCGTATCCTGAATTTTTATTCTTCAAACACGGCGAACACTCCATGGGTGTTTTGCTGGCATTTAATTTTTATAGGATCATTGGTGGAATCGGTGTGGGACTGGCTTCGGCGGTCTGCCCGATGTACATTGGCGAGATTGCACCTGCCGAAATACGTGGTAAACTGGTATCACTGAATCAGTTTGCCATTATTTTCGGGATGCTCGTGGTTTACTTTGTGAACTGGGGCATCGCAAGCGGACAAACCGTAGAATGGATCAACGAAATCGGATGGCGATATATGTTTTTGTCACTGACGATTCCTTCTGCCCTATTCGGTATCCTTTTATTTTTCGTTCCTGAAACACCGCGCTATCTGACGTTCGTTAACAAAGATGCAGAAGCGCTGAAAATTTTAACTAAAATCAATGGTGAAGCGCGTGGAAAAGAAATTTTCTCCGAGATAAAAAGCACCGTTGTTGAACATAAAAGTGAAATTTTCGCATTCGGGAAAACCGTGATTTTGATTGGAATTTTACTTTCTGTTTTCCAGCAGTTTGTGGGAATTAACGTGGCTTTATACTACGCTCCAAGGATTTTTGAAAGTATGGGTGTTCAAAAAGATTCATCGATGCTGCAAACTGTGGTGATGGGATTGGTGAACGTTGTATTTACTGTTATCGCCATTTTCACGGTGGATAAATGGGGAAGAAAGCCTTTATTAATCACAGGTTCAGTAGGAATGGCAATTGGAATGTTTGCGATTGCAATATTATCATATTATCAGATCATCGGAATTGCCACTTTGTTCTTTATCATTGTTTACACCGCGTCATTTATGATGTCCTGGGGACCGATTTGTTGGGTTTTGATCTCAGAAATATTCCCTAATAAAATACGAGGAAGTGCGATTGCGATTGCTGTTGCGGCTCAGTGGGCAGCAAATTATTTAATTTCATCTACCTATCCTTTTATGATGGAATTCAGTGGTGCTTTCACATACGGATTTTACGGTGTGATGAGTGTTCTGTCCCTGTTCTTCGTTTGGAAATGGGTTCCTGAGACCAAAGGAAAATCTCTTGAGGAGATTGAGAAGGTTTGGGAAAAATAAAGTTTGAATTTAATTTTTAAGATAAAAAAACCACCGTATCATCGGTGGTTTTTTGTTTTTTACTTAGTCTTGATAAACAATTTATAATTAATTAAAAATATGGATAAAAAGGACAAGATCAAAATTGGAAGAATCGAATAAGTACCAACATAATATAGTTCTTCATTAAATAGATAAGTGCTCCAGGATGATTCTCTATCCACAAAAACAGAGTAATCCCAGAAAGACCAAATGGTGATCAAAAGCAAAAACTGAATGACAATTATGAAAATTTTGCTTCTGATTTTATTTAAAAACCTAAAGATGATTGCCAACAAAACAGCAGTTATCGAAGACATATAAAAAGCATCTTCTACAAACCAACATTCCAGACAGGAACTAGACATCCTTTCCGACAAATGTCCCATCGACCAATAAAATTGTAAAAATGAAGCTGCAAAAATAATTGCTGCTACAAAAAGAATTTGTCTCAGGAATCTCACAATCTTATCTTTACTTAATCTCTCCATAATCAGTCAATTAATTCTAATAGATTTACTTAATTAGATCATCTTTAGTCGCTCTTCCTCCAGATCAATTTGGAACAATTGCTGGCGGATGATCTCCTCGTTGATCTTAGGATCTTTGTTCAGTTCTGACAAATATTCTCTCTGTATTTCCAACATTTCCACAAAAATGACTTTAGTTTTTTCATTCATCCAACTGTCGTCTGTCGCTTTGGTACGCTCTTCCCAATGTTTCAGGAACATTTCCAGTCCTGCGTGGTCTTTCAATTCGTTTTCATATTTGGATTTTAGAAATTGATAAACATGTTGTTTTAGTTCCTTTTTAATCTTCTGCTTGGTTGACTGCTCACTTTCTTCAGCGAAAATGCCATCGAAAAAGCCAGTCCTTCTAATGATGTAGGGCAACGTAAGACCTTGTACCAAAAGCGTCAAGAGGATCACAACAAAGGTGATGAATAATATCAAATTCCTATGTGGAAACGCCTCACCATTGCCCAGAGTTACCGGAATTGCCAAAGCTGCAGCCAGGGAAACCACGCCACGCATGCCTGTCCAACCCAATAAAAGAGGCATCATCCATCTTCGTGTTCTGGAAGAGGGATGAGGCTGAACGCTAGGTCGGAAAATGATTGTAGCAATAAGCGCCGCATACGAACTGATCATTCTGGCAGCAATCAAAATAGCGGTCACCAGAACCCCATAACCGATGGCTGTTTCCAACGGAATGTGATCGTCCCGAAGTCCGTCCACGATCTCAGGAAGTTCCAATCCGATGATCAAAAAGACAATCCCATTTAAAATAAATATCAAACTTTCCCAAACACTGTATGCATGGATCCTACTGGTACTATTGAGAAATTTCAATCGTCTTGCTGACATAAAAAGTCCACCGGCAACCACAGCCAAAACACCTGAACTATGGAGCTGTTCTGCGAACCAATACATCAAGTATGGTTCGATAATCGTCAAAGCAATGTCGGAAGGTGCATCGGTTGGGAGCAGTTTGTGTGCTTGAACGAAAAGCCATCCCAAAAGCAAACCAATTCCTGCACCGCCAATCACCATCCAGAAGAAACTCATTGTTGCATCCTGCCAAACAAACCGCCCAGTTCCAACCGCAACAAGCGCAAATCTAAAGATGATAAGCGAAGAAGCGTCATTCAGAAGGCTTTCTCCTTCAAGAATTGCGGAAGTCGATTTGGGAATTTTCACAAATTTCGTGATCGCACCAGTACTCACCGCATCTGGCGGAGAAACTATCCCACCAAGTAAAAAACCTAAGGCAATTGTAAATCCGGGAATAAAATGATTGGCAACCAGCGCTACAGACAAAGCTGTGAAAAACACGACCAGAAACGCAAAACTACCGATGATCCGCCACCATTTTTTCATCTCTTTAAAGGAAATGGTCCACGCCGCTTCAAATAATAATGGCGGTAGGAATATGAAAAAGATAAGGTCGGGATCGATTTTAATAACAGGCAATCCGGGAATAAAGCTGATCGCCAAACCACCGATTACCAATAAAATAGGATAAGCGATTTTCAGTTTGGTGGCAAACATATTGAGCAAAACGATCACTGCGACCATTGCCAAGAGAAAAGGTAAAAGACTGTGCATTTTAGTATTCGTGTTTTAAGCTACAAAAATAACAAATACATCGACTTTATAAAATACAAATTTTGCGGCTTGCTTCCTAATGATATTCATCATATTAATTTTATTAAATCCTTAATAATTTAATATTTTTTGTAAATATTCAAAAATAGTTCAACTGATTTTCATCATTGATTACCGACCTAACAAATATCATATCTGATTTTTCGTCAACCATTATCAATAAAAGACAAAATTAGAATTAAGAAAAAATTAACATTTAGACAAAATCGATAAGCATTATCGATAAATTTTATCAATTATACAATAAGATACAATCATAAGATTTTTGTCATCATAATATAATATTGTATTCATTAATAACATTATACCTTTGACATATCAAAATAGGGAAATATTTAATTATAACAATCAAATTTTACGAAAATGAAAACAACGAAAAATCTATTTGGCTTGGCAATTCTTTTAGGAGCAACATTCTTACCTCAATTATCAAATGCTCAAAAATTAAATCAAAAATCTACAGCAATCACAATCTCTGGAACATCGCCGATGCACGATTGGGAAATGAAAGGTTCTACCGCCACTTTCTCAGGTGTTGTGAATGGAAATGCAATCACCAACATCACCTATACAGTTCCTGTAAAAACCCTGAAAGCAGAAAAAGGAAAAACGATGGAAAAGAAAGCCTACGAAGCTTTGAAGTCCGACAAAGCACCAAATGTGACCTTCACAGCGACTTCCATTAACCTAGGAAAAAGCAATGCTGCAGGGAAATTGACCATTGCTGGAGCTACCAAAAATGTTTCGTTCCCAGTATCGATCGTCAAAAAAGGATACTCATACATTATCGATGGAACAGAAACCATCAAACTATCAGAATTCGGAATGGATCGCCCAGGTTTCATGGGAATCAAAACCGGCGATGTGGTCACTGTAAAAGTGAATGTGGTAGCCGAATAACTTTTTAATAATAACAACTAAATATTTAAATATCATGAAAAGAAATCTACTGAAAGCCGGCCTCATCGCAGCTTTACTGACCGCAACATTTGGATTCGCACAGGAAGGCAAACTGGACAATCTAAAACCAAGAGACAAACGTGGATTGACCGTTTTTGAAAATCCAAAAGATACCGTTTCAACCTTTGATCACTTGAGAGTGAAAGTGGGTGGCGCATTTGCCCTACAGTTCCAAGGCTTGAAACACGAGAACAACGCAACGCCTGTAATCAATGCCGCTGGCGTAAATACAAATCAATTGTTTGACCTGGGAAATAACATCAACCTTCCAACTGCAAACTTAGACTTAGACGTTGCTTTGTACGATGGTGTGAATCTTCACTTGAGAACATTCCTATCTTCTCGTCACCACAACGAAACCTATGTGAAAGGTGGTTACTTGCAAATTGACAAACTGGATTTTATCCAGAAAGGTTTTGCTGAAGACATTATGAAATATACTACCATCAAAGTAGGTCAAGACCAGATCAACTATGGTGATGCGCAACTCAGAAGATCAGACAACGCTTACGCCATCATGAATCCATTTGTAGGTAATTACTTGATGGATGCTTACGCCACTTTCCCTTTTGCAGAGATTTACTACAGAAGAAACGGCGTAATCGTGATGGGTGGTGTGACCAACGGAAAATTGAACCAAACGGCCACTGGAGGCACAAGCCCTGGAATCTACGGAAAAATCGGTTACGACAAACAGGTCAACGAAGATCTGAGAGTCAGATTGACAGGCTCCGCATACAACATCGCAAGAGCACCAAGATTGGATTTCTATAATGGCGACAGAGCTGGATCAAGATATTACTTCGTGATGGAAAACACAGCCGCCACATCTTCTGCTCAAATGAGAAGCGGAATGGTAGATCCGGATTTCCAAAACACATTGACCTCATTCATGATCAATCCATTTGTGAAATACAAAGGACTGGAATTCTTCGGGATCTTCGAATCTGCATCTGGACGTAACTTGACAGAAACTGAAAGAAGAACCTACAACCAATATGCAGCAGAATTGCTTTACAGATTTGGCAACGACGAGAACTTCTACTTCGGCGGCCGATACAACAAAGTAGACGGAAAAATAATCACCGGAGAAGACATCAGCGTAGACAGATACAACATTGGCGGAGGTTGGTTCATGACCAAAAACATCCTGACAAAATTGGAATACGTGAATCAAAAATACGACGGCTATCCAACGACCAACATCAAAAGCGATGGAAAATTCAACGGATTCATGTTGGAAGCAGTGATCTCTTTTTAAATATTTAGTTAATAGCAGCAGGGGAAACTCTCGGGAATCCTCTGCTTTCTTTAAAAATCAAAAGTCATGAGACCTTTCTATATTTTACTCCTTTTCTTGACCACGATCATCCAAATCGGTGCACAGGAAAACTTCGTGAAGATCAATGGCAGTACAAACGTCAGTAGTTTCCAATGCACCAACAGCAAATTCAAAAATGAAGCTTATTCCTTTTCAGAAAAAAACCTACCGAATATCATTTTGAAAGTCACAGATTTCGACTGCGGCAACAAGATGATGACCAAAGATTTCCAGAAGATCCTGAATGCAGAAAAGTATCCGGAAATGACCATCAAGTTCCTCAATTTCACTAGAAATCAAAAGAAATTCCTTGCCGTTGTGGAAGTCAAAATGATGAACCAAAGTAGAAAGTACAATGTAGAATTCAATTTAGAGAACAATAAAATGGTTGGCCGAAAGAATGTCAAATTCAGTGATTTCAACATCACGCCACCAAAAAAAATGGGCGGAATGGTCGTGGTAAAAGACGATCTGGATCTCACCTTCAGCTTATCGACCAAAATTTAAATCATACTTTTTCATACAATTAGATTTTTCAATCCAACATCACTGGTTTTCCGGTGATGTTGTTTTTGTTATTAATTTGGGCAGCTTTTCCGCCTTCCACTCCCGCTTTTTTCTTTTCGTTGCCTGAGCTTAGTCGAAGGCAACGAAAAGAAAAAGAGCTCCGTTCAAGTCGGGCTGCGCTTCGCATTGATCGACGATCCTATTTCCAAATCAAATCAGAATCTCAATTCAAAACCTTTTATCATCTTAAAAACTACAATCCATAAATCAAATTTCAAAATTTAAAAGCTGTCAGTCTGAGGTTCTCGAAGACCAATAAAAACTCAATTTCTGAAAGAAATTATCCATTGGAAATCTTTGTAAGTCTGAGGCGAAGTTTATCCCGAGCCAAACGAAGGGAAGACCAATAAAAAAAAATCTATTTCTGAAAGAAATTATCCACTTGATTTTTTGTCAGTCTGAGGTTCTCGAAGACAAACAAAAACTCAATTTCTGAAAGAAATTTCAAATATGAATTTTCAAATTTTAAAACATTTCAAATTCGTAAATTTGCATTGTGAATATCAACCAAGCAGACCTTAATGAATTAGAATTTCCGGAACTTCTTTCGGAGATCGCACCTTTCGCATTCTCGCCAAAAACGGCAGACAAGATCATGGAACTTCGGCCAATGCCAATAGACGAAGCCGAAATATCTTTGAAAAAAACCTCAGAATTCCTTTCAAGCTTCGAAAGCTCAACAGCCGTTCCATTCGACCAGTACGAAGACATCGAAGAAGAATTGAAACTGATGCTGATCGAGAATTTCCGATTGGAAAACAAATCCTTCATCAGGATTAAAACGATGACGGAACAGATCGGGAAATTGCAACGGTTTTTCCCGCAGCTTTCCGAACTTTTCCCAACACTTTTGGAAGAGGTCAAACACTTGGAATTCCGAAAAGAGATTGTTGATAAAATCGATAAAGTCTTCAACCGTTTCGGAGATGTAAAAACCGAAGCGTCGCCAATCCTGAAAACACTTAGAACAGAAATTCAGCACGCCAGAAAAGCAATTGATGAGAATTTCAACAGAGCACTTTTCAATTACGGGCAAAGTGAGTTTTTGGACGACATCAAGGAAAGCATCATCGAAGACCAACGTGTTTTGGCGGTTAAATCCGGATTCAAGAAAAGAGTGAACGGAAGAGTTTTGGGCATTTCGAAAACAGGCTCCATCACTTTTGTTCAACCGGAAAGTGTCGTAAAACATTATTTCAAACTAAAAGAAAATCAGGAGGAAGAGAAAAAAGAGATTGACAAGATCCTCAGAAAACTGACAGCCGAAATCGCTGAATTTCAACCGCAGCTTTCAGATTATCAAACTTATATTTTTGATCTGGATCTAATTCGAGCGAAAGCAAAATTTGCGGAATTGGTGAATGGAATCCTTCCAAAGATCAACCGACATCAGACTTTGAGATTGCGGGAAGCTTTCCATCCGTTGCTTTGGATCAGAAACAAAAAAGAGAAAAAAGAGATCTTCTCACAGACGATTTCTTTGACCGAACACAATAGAATCGTCTGCATCTCCGGACCAAACGCAGGAGGAAAATCCATCACCCTGAAAACCGTTGGATTGCTGCAATTGATGATCCAAACTGGCATCTTGGTGCCTTGTCATCCAAAATCCGAAATGTTCTTCTTCGAAAAAATCATGACGGACATCGGTGACAATCAATCCATTGAAAATCATTTATCAACATATTCTTCCCGACTGAAAAAAATGTCTGGAATGATCAAACAGGCAGATGCAAGATCACTCTTATTGATCGATGAATTTGGAACTGGATCCGATCCGGAATTGGGTGGCGCGTTGGCAGAAAGTTTCCTGGAGTTTTTCTACGACAAAAAGAGTTTCGGCATCATCACCACGCATTACACGAACATTAAGCTGGTTGTGGAAAATCTTCCCGCAGCGACAAATGCCGCGATGCTTTTTGATGAAAATTCACTTGAGCCTCTTTACAAATTGGAAGTTGGACAAGCCGGAAGTTCTTTCACTTTTGAAGTGGCGGAGAAAAATAGAATTCCAAGATTCATCATCAATTCTGCCAAGAAAAAAGTGGAACACGACATTGTTAATCTTGATAAAACCATCGTGAAACTTCAGCAGGAGAAATTCGAGGTTGAGAAGATCAAATCTGACCTTTCGGAAAAGCGAGATTCCGTAGAAGACAAACGTGACAATCTTCAAAAACTGAACGAACAACTTCAGCAAAAACTTCATAATTTCCAGAAATTGTATGAAGACGAGCATCGCAAACTTCAATTCGGGAACAAAATCGAATCTTTCATCGACAGTTACGTGAAAGGGAAATCCCGAAAAGATGTGGTAAAAGATTTCGTGAAGATCTTGGAACAGGAAAAGTTCCGAAAAATCGGCGTGGACAAAGACGAAAGCAAACGTCTGCAAGTCATCAAACGAAAGATCACGCAGCAACTGAAGAAGGAGGACGTTCAGGAAAAGATTGTAGAAACCAATGAAAAATTAGAAGAAAAACGCGTTGCAGAACGTGCGATCTGGATGAAAGTTGGTCAGCGCGTCCGCATCAAAGGAAGCGCAAGCGTTGGGACGATAGATGAGATCAAGAAAAACAAAGTCACCGTGAACTACGGAACTTTCAAAACCACGATTGATTCTGGGGAATTGGAGCGGATTTAAATAAATTAGACTATGAAAATTGAATATAAAATAGAGCAATCTGAGTATATAAAGCTCATGTTTTTTCAAACTTACAAAAGACCACTTTTTATTGGCATAACTCTATTAGGACTTGTATTTCATCATTGAAAATTTGTTTTTATACGAAATGTTCTATGAGTTCACATCTTTGTTTATTGTACTTTTCACTTTAGTTTTTTATCCGATTCTGCTTTATGTGAGATTTCAGAAATTTTATAGATCACACAAGATTTTAGGTTTACGAACGATTTCAGAAATTGATGAGAAAGGATTTAGTGACGTTGGAGAAGGCTTTGAAGCAAAAATTCTGTGGGAGAATATCTACAAAGTCAAAGAGCTGAAAAACTGGATATTAGTTTATCATAATTCTACAGCATACGGTTTTTTACCAAAAAGAGTTTTATCAGGAAATCAGATTCAAGAATTTAGAAACATCGTGACCCAAAAGAATATCAAATCTGAATTACTAAAAGATTAAATAAAAAAAAGCGACCAAATCAGGTCGCTTTTTTTATGCGTTGAAGTGAGATTTCACTTCCTCCAGAACTTGCTGTTCACTAAGCTGTGAATCTGTTCCTAGTTTGATGTTTAGATTTTTGTACTGTGCCGTTTCCAGAAGGTGATTTCTCAATTCCTCTTGGGAAGTTCCAGGGCCAGTCACGTAAAGATCGGTACTGTTCGTGATCAACTTTTCAATTTCTTTGTAGAATTTCAATTTGTTGGATTGCTCTGCATTGTTCGCTGCATTTTCACTTGAATTTCCGTGCTGGATCTCCGCTTTTACCGTATCAACAACTGCAAATTCTGTTACTTCCTGAGAGTCGTGATTGGTCACTACGATTGCTTTTGTTCCGTCTATCCATAGACCGGCTACTTTTTTATCACTCATAATTTTTTGATTTGAATGATAACTTCCAAGGTTCGTGCTAATGGGCTGTTAAAGGAACGTTAAATGTTAATTTCTAAGAAAACAAATGTTTCCAAATCAAATCTAGGAACAAAAAATCCTTACTCTTAGTTCTTAATAATTTTACTTCTTTGAAGTTCCTTTCCATTTTTATCCTTCAAGACGACAATGTACACACCATCAGAAAATTTGGAAAGATCTACTGAAGAGGAATTTCTGCTTATCAAAACCCTTTGTCCAACGGTATTATAAACTTCTACATCAGCAGCCACAGACCAATTAACAGACGACCTTGTTGGATTTGGATAGATTTTCACATCGCCTTTAGAAATATCATTAAGACCCAAAGTAGAATTGCAATTAATGCTGTAAGTTGCGCTCGCGTCTTTTATCCAATATTCTAATGAGGCATAATTATTCGCAACTTCCATATTATCAACCTGAATGCACGAAAGGTCGGGATTCCCAGTCAAATCCACATAGACCAAAACTTCATTATTTGCGTTCTTCAAATTAACAGACAATAATTGATTGCTATTTGCCAACAGCAACTCCAAAAGCTGGTTGTTGCTGACATCCAAACTCTTCAACTTTCCATTTGTGAAGTCCAAAGCCAGCAATGCAGTGTTTTTGCTTAAATCGATTGTTGTATAATTATTTCCGATCGCATTCAAGATTGTCAACGCCGGGTTACCCGTCAAATCTAAAGCAGTCAGCGGATTGAGGTTTACGGTTAGCATTTCCAAGGCAGCATTGTTCTGCAGGTTCAAAGATGCAAATTGATTATTACCAGCATCCAAATTGATCAAGTTTGTATTTTTGCTCACATCCAAACTGGTCAAAAGATTGTTTTCACAGATCAGGTCGGTCAAGGCTGTATTCTTGGTAACATCGATTGTCGTGAACAAATTGTTGGAGAACGCCAAAAATGTCAGAAGCGTATTTTTGGAAACATCCAATGTTGAGATCTGATTGGTATGAAAGTTCAACTCGGTCAATGCCAAATTCTTCGTCACATCCAACGTTGAAAGTTGATTGCCAGCACAGACAATGCTCGTCAATGCAGTATTTTTGCTAACATCCAAAGTTGTCAGAAGATTACCAAAGCAACTTAATTTTGTAAGACTTACGAACGCCTCCAGGCCAGTCATACTTGCTATTCCCTTTGAGGAGCAGTCGATAGTTCCTGTAAAAGCAGCTGCTTCGGATACCTGTATTTGAGCATCTCCATTGGTATTGATCGCTGGACTACTGACAAGATAAGCCTTGAAGATCGGATCTGGAATTGTTACGTTTTGCGCTTTGCAAAATAGAGAAAAAGCAATTGATGCTAAAAAAAATAGTTTTGTTTTCACAGTTTTAATTTATTTAGGAATGTTTTACTAATGAATTTATTACCATAAATTATTATCGATGCAAATTTAATAATTTTAATACTCATTTTTTACCTTCCACAAATTTATTTACCAAAAAAAAACACCGAAAATATCGGTGTTCTTAATAATTACGATCTCAGTGATATCAATGATGATAAACGTCGTCATACATCACGCCAGCTTCTATTCTAACAGGCAATTTGTTCGCTTCCGGAACGATCGGGCAGTTGTAATCATACGCATTGTACGCACAAAATGGCTGATAAGATCGGTTGAAATCCAGAACGATTTCGTCACCTTTCGGAATACTCAGATCCATATATTTTCCGCCGCCATAGGTTTCCTTGCCATTGGTCTCATCTCGGAAAGGCAGGAAAAGATGGTCTTTGTACTTTTCCATTTTGATCAATCTTAGATTTTGATAGATCTTTAAAGCATACTGTTTTCCATCGATCTCGAATTCCGCAGTTCCAAACTCCTGATAACTTTGAAATTTCCCCGATGATGTAGGCAATTCAAACGGCACTGGATCTTCGGTCTTGATAAATTTGGCAGTCACTCGATATTTCAAATCGATCGGGAAGAACGGATGCTTTTTGAAATTCGTCAGATTATCACCTCGCAACGGCGATTCTTTCGGATTCAGATATTCGGCGTCCAGTTCTTTTTGGAACTTTCGTATTGCGTCGATGTTTTCCTTTTTGGTTTGCGCATTCAAAAACAAAGAGAATATAACGAATAAGAAACTTAATTTTTTCATAGTTTAATTTTAAAATATTTTGGGCAGCTTTATCCGCCTTCCACTCCCGCTTTTTTCTTTTCGTTGCCTTCGACTATGCTCAGGCAACGAAAAGAAAAAGAGCTCCGTTCAAGTCGGGCTGCGGGTTTCAAGCTTTAAAGTGCATTTTCACATTAATTTTTCGGTTCATCGTCCGAACCAGGAATGATTTCCACCTTTTCAATTTTCGTTTTCTTGACCAAAAAATATTTGTCAAAAGTCGATTTGAAGATTGGAACATCCTCATCCTCACCCATCAGGAATCCCCAGGATTGAAGACCTTCCACCCTATCGAAAATGATTTTCATAATCGCCAAAACTGGTATCGTCAGCAGCATTCCTGCAATTCCCCAAAGCATCTCGCCAATCACCAGACCGATGATCACGATCAACGAATTGATCTTCACTTTGGAACCCACGACTCTAGGCATAATAATATTACCATCGATCGCGTGGATCACCACAATCGTAATGACAATGAACAACACGTGACTTACGCCGGAAGTTGCAAACGTGATCAAAGCACCGATCAAAAGCGCCGTGAAAATCCCGATGTAAGGCAGAATATTCAGAATTCCGGTGAGAATCGCGAGCATGAAGTTATATTTCACACCAATGATTGTGTACGCTATCAAAGATAGAATCGTGACAATGAGCATCTGGAGAAATAATCCAACCAAATATTTCTTCACCATAAACTGGATATTATCGATGATCTCGAAAACTGTTTTGTGGTAGGTCTCAGAAAAACTTGCGACCAAGAACTTAAGCAAATGCGTTCTGTACAAAAGAAAAAACAAGGTAAACAAAAATGTGAAACCCGTTAGCATCAAAACATAACCTATGGACTTGAGCGCGGTTTCCAAAATTGCCGTTCCAGTACTGATGGATTTTTTTGCCGTATCATTCAGATACAACAACTGATCTTTTCTACGCACCCCAAATGTTCTGGAGATCCAACTTTGCAGATCATCCGTCAGATCCATGAATTGTTTTTGGAACTGAGGCCAGTCATTGGAGAGTTTCGCCACCTGAATAGACAAGCCGTAGATCACGCCGCCGATGATCGCCAAAGCCAAAAGACTCGCCACGACCGAAGACACACCTCTTGGGAGTCGCAATCGCTTCTCCATGAAACGACACATTGGCATAAGCAAGATTGCGATCAACAATCCCAAAACCATTGGAATCAAAATCTGCTGACCAATGATGGCCAAAAATCCTAAGATCAAAATACTGATCAGGATGCAGGAAAGTTTGAGGTAAAATGGGTAGGTTTGATTCATATTATAATATTTATGATTCACATGATATTGTTATGCCAATGTGGTAGGTCTTGCTATAAATAACAAAACAGAATGTCAATTAAAATCCAATGAATCTCATTACATCAAATTCTATTGGAAATTCACTCTGATGATCTTATCTTTTCCTGCCAGAATCAACGTATTTTCATCCAGCCATTCGCAGGTGTAGAGATTTTTCTCTTCGGAGATCTCGGTCCATGTTTTTCCGAAGTCTTCCGAAAAGCTGATATGCTGATCGCCGACCGCGACAATCTCTTTTCCTTTGGTCTTCGGACGGAATTTGACGCAGGTCATGTAGCCGGCGTTTTGTCCGCTGGCTTGGATCTTCCAGGTTTTTCCGCCATCGTTTGTGGTCGCGATGTTGTTGATATTATCAGATTGTTTGGTGTAATCTCCGCCGACTGCGATTCCGAAGTTTTCATCATAGAAATCTATGGAATAGATGCCTTGGGAAGATGTCCCTTGCGTGAAAGGTGTTTCAAAAACTTCCCAGTTGCAATCTTTGTTTCTCATTCTATATATTCTGGATTTTTTCCCGCCAGTTGCGATCCAAATCGCATCTCCAAAACTTGAGATATTCGTATTACTTGCGGCAAATGCAGCTTCACCTTTTTCTAAGTATGGAAAATCTTTGCAATCGTTGCAGTGGATCCATTTTGCACCGCCGTTTCTGGTCTGAGAAATATTTAAACGCTGATTGTTTGTCGGGTCACTAAATGCAATTCCAAAATTATTGTCCGTGAATTTCAATGCGTCATAAAAAGCAGTACTGTCTTTGTCATTGAAAACAACTTTATAATCTAAATTTTTTTTATCAATTTGAAAGAAGTAAGCTGGACTTTCTATATTGATGGCGTAGAAGTTTTTCTTGTTTTGAGCCAAAGTTCGAAACTGCAATTTTTTGTCAGAAAGTAAAATTTGCTTCTTCTCAGATCGATCCTTCAGATCTACAAATCCAAATTTGGAATCTGTTCCAGAATACCACACTTTCCCGTACCAGAGTTGTATGGCCCGAATGCTGATCTTGTCGGTCAACAAAGTGTCGACCTTGAATTTTTGGGAGTAACCGAATATGGAGATCAAGAGGAGGAGGAGACTTAGTTTTTTCATTTTATAAATTTAATGAAAGTTTGTAAAATATTGTGAATTTATTGGATGCTTCTAAAACCTCAGCATGACAATGTAAATATTGGTTTTTTGCAATGTGTAATATGTCAATTCCCTCCTAACTTTGGCAAAATGTGATTGACAAACCAAGCCCATAGCCCCGATAGTAGCGGTTACCCCACAGCAAGCGAAGGAAAAAGCCTTGGAGCGAGGAGTAATAGCGGATAGCGGGATGAAGCTCCAAAAAAAAATTCCGCACGAGGCGGAATTTATATTTTTAATGTTTGTTGTCGATATCGACGTCCACTTCTTCCAAAGGTGTTTGCTCTGCCTTGAAAGTCTCTCCAAATCCGCCATTCTGCATCTTGGAATTTCTTTTACTGTAAAGGAAATAGATGACGAAACCTAACGCCAGCCACGCCAATGAGTACTTCTGAGCTTCTGGACTAAGGTTGAAAATCAAATAAACGTTGATCAAGATCCCAAGCGTTGCAACAACCGGCAACATTGGAACTTTGAAGTTTCTTTGAAGATTCGGTTCTTTCTTTCTCAAGATCCAAACCGCTACACAAACCATAGTGAAGGCAAACAATGTCCCAAAACTGGTCATGTGCGCCAAGTCGTTGATCGGCGTGAATGCTGCAACTACTGCGATCACTGCGCCCAAGATGTAAAGATTCTTTTTGGGAACACCTGCTTCGGCATCAACTTTTGAGAACGTCGAAGGGATCAAACCATCTTTTGACATTCCCAAGAAAATCCTGGATTGTCCCATGATCATCACCATCAAAACCGAGATCAAACCTACTGTAGCTGCAATCGTGATGATGTAACCAGCCCAAGCCTGTCCTGCAATATCAAAAGCGTAAGCAACCGGTGCTTTGATCGCGTCCGGATATTTGCCTAGTGGATTGAAGTCTGTGTAATGCATCATTCCGGTCAAGACCAATGATACCAAAATGTATAAAACCGTACAAACCACCAATGAAGTGATGATCGCAAAAGGAACGTCTTTTTTCGGATTGATCGCCTCGCCTGCTTGTGTTGAAACAGCATCAAAACCTACGTACGCAAAGAAAATTGCGGCCGCTCCGGCGATGATCCCACTGTAACCATAGGCTGGTTCGGATTTTCCGTTCTCAATTATCGTTGTAGCTTCTGGAATGAAAGGTGTCCAATTTTCAACATTGATAAAAAATACACCAGCTACAATCACGAAAATAATAGCAGACACTTTCAGTATTACGATAAAGTTATTGGCTTTAGCTGCGCCTTTAGTTCCTCTTACTAAGATTGAGATCACTACCAAAACGATCAGTAGCGCGGGAAGGTTCAAGAACAGTTTGAAATTCAAAAGTTCAGGTGCGGCGTTGAAATTATTGATGGTTTCTTGAAAAGCCTGTAATTTCTCCAATGGCAATCCTCCAGCAGCAATCTGTGAAGTCGCTTCTCCAAAGGCTTTCTTCGCAGTTCCTGGATCTGTGGTCATCCAATAAGGTAGATGCAGACCGAACATCTTGAGCAATTTCCCAAAATAGCCGGACCACGAAACGGCGACCGTCATTGATCCCATGGCATATTCCAAGATCAATCCCCAACCAATGATCCAAGCGAAGATCTCCCCTACTGTTCCGTAAGCGTAAGCGTAAGCCGAACCTTCAACTGGTAATATCGATGCAAATTCTGCGTAACAAAGTGCTGCAAAAACACAGGCGATGCCAGCTACAACAAATGAAAGTGCCAACGCGGGACCAGCATTATAGTAAGCGCCTGTACCTGTTAAAACAAAAATGCCACCTCCAATGATAGCACCAATTCCAATAGCCGTTAAACTCCATTTCCCCAATACGCGTTTCAGCTGACTCTTTTTGATGTCTGCTTCATACGCTTCCATTGGCTTCTTAATCCAAATGTTTGCCATAATCTAATTTTTTTATCCCCAAAAAAATGAGGGGCTTTTCTTCTGTTTGTTTGTTTTGAATTACGAAAATATTAAAAAAATGTCATCCTTAACTTTTTTTAACTAAATAATTTTACTTATTTGTATTAATTCCAGATTTTACCAGACTTTCTGAAGCTTAATAATTATCTTTGAAAATGGATTTTTTACAAACTCTCACTGCGCAGTACAGTTCCTACGAGACTTATCTTATTTATTTTGAAGCAATTGCTGTTATCTTTGGTCTACTTAGCGTTTACTTTTCCATCAGACAAAACATTTGGGTGTATCCTACAGGCATTATTTCCACGGTGCTTTTCATCTATATCATGTACGTTTTTGGACTATTGGGCGACATGTTGATCAACATCTATTACACGGTGATGAGTGTTTATGGCTGGATTCTTTGGTCAAAACATTCGGATGACAACATCCACGTGGAAGTCAAAAAAGCAAGTAAGAAAGATTGGCAGATCGGAAGTGCCTTATTTGTGGGAAGTCTGGTATTTGTGGGATTGGTCTATTATTTCAAACCTTATATTGATAATCAATTTTCTATGACCGGTGTGAGGCTGGGACTTTACCACCTCGATTGGGCAAACTACACCGACATCATCACCACTTCTTTATTTTTGGTCGGGATGTTTTTTATGGCCAAACGGAACATTGAGAATTGGATCTTTTGGATCGTTGCCGATTTTATCTGTATCCCAATGATGGTTTACAAAGGATTGGGAATCACAGCCATCCAATACATTATCTTTACAGCGATGGCAATCATCGGCTATTTGGAATGGAAGAAAAGCTTAGCGAAAAATGAGACTTTCCATCAAATTTAGCAGGAACTTTTTAATTGCTTCCTGATAACTTATCAGCGTATTCTTTTGAGAAAAGCACTTTATCTTCTTGTAGTTTTTCCAAAGTGGTTGGCAAAATGTAATGGAAAAGATATTCGTCCTTATCATCTACGAATGTAATTTCCTTCTCTTCATCACCAATTAATTGTGCGAAAATATCCCACATCGATTCGCCTTTCAGTTTTAGTAATTCGAAGAAGTCGTTGGCTTTTATTGTAATTTTTTTCATGGACTTAATGTAAAAAGTATGATGTATTCTGTTTAAATTGATTTGATGAAATCCTCGTATTCATAATAGAACATTTCGAAGGCGTTCATTTTCTCGACGAAGAAGTCAAAAGTGTCTGGCCAGGTTTGTTTGTTGAAAATACTGACATTGTGCTTTTCTACCCAAATCCGGCTGATGACTTTTCGGTTTTCTAACGTATAAAATTCATCCATTTGGAATTCGCCAATCTCATCTCTCAACAGATCTTCCAGAGACTGAAACTTCTCAAAATAAGCATTTCTGAAAAGTTCATCCTTCATTTCGATATCAATTGAGACCTCCGCTTTTTTGTTGTCTGCAGAGAATTTGAAAGAAAAATCCTTGATCTTGGTGTCGTACAACAACCATTTTCTCGGAAAAGCCTTTCCAAAAGCCGTCCAGAATTCTGTTTTGAGTTGTTGCGCTTCTTGTTTGGAGAACATAATATATAAATGATGATTGATCAATGATGAGCGATTGTCAGGCTGAGGCTCTCGAAGCCTTCGACCTTGAATCTTTTTCCTTTTATCTTCTTACAAAGTAAGATCTACTTTTGCTTCGTTGAATTCCTTAATTAAATTTTCAAAGACTTTTTCTACGGGAAGAATCTCATCTATCAAAGCAGAAACTTGTCCAATCTCCAATTCGCCTTCCGTGAGATTACCTTCGAACATGCCGAGTTTTGCGCGTGCTCTTCCGAGAGTTTCTTTCAACGCTTCAACATTTCTGCCAGATTCGTACAGACTTTCCAGATTGTGGTAGAATTTATTCTTGACCAATCGAACTGGCGCTAATTCCTTCAAGGTCAATTGCGTGTCGCCTTCATTCAGTTCAACGATCTTATTTTTGAAATTCTCGTGCGAACTAGCCTCAAACGTTGCTGCAAAACGAGAACCAATCTGAACGCCGTCTGCACCGAGAATCATCGCTGCTTTCATCTGACTTCCCAATCCAATTCCGCCCGCTGCGATGAGTGGAACACCAATGTGTTTTTTCACATTCGGAATCAGGCAAAGTGTTGTTGTTTCTTCACGACCGTTGTGTCCACCCGCTTCAAAACCTTCTGCTACAACCGCATCTACGCCTGCATCCTGACATTTCACTGCAAACTTTGAACTCGCGACCACGTGAGCGACTTTGATGCCTTCTTTCTTTAAAGTTTCGGTGTAGGTTTTTGGATTTCCTGCCGATGTGAAAACGATATTCACGCCTTCCTCCAAGATGATATTAATGATCTCATCGATGTTTGGATAAAGCAAAGCGATGTTGACCCCGAAAGGTTTATCGGTCGCCGCTTTACATTTCCGAATATTTTCTCTTAGAATATCCGGATACATACTCGCCGAACCAATTAGTCCCAATCCACCATTGTTGGAAACTGCAGAAGCCAACTTCCATCCGGAATGCCAGATCATGCCGCCTTGGATGATCGGATATTTGATATTGAAAAGCTGTGTGATCCTATTCATCTCTGATTGTTTATTCTCAAATGATTTTTTGGCTAATCCAAAATCTATGAAACTGGACATTGTTTTTATTTTTTCCAAAAATAGGGATTCGTTTTTTAAAGAGCATAAAAAAGCCGGAAGAAATGACCTCCGGCAAAATATTCATTGATGCCTAATGACTTTACTTTTTGATGAACTTGGAATTTCCTATTCCGTTTTTGGTTTTCACCTTTACTGTGTAAGTTCCTTTTTCCAGTTGGGAAACGTTGACCTTTGTCGCATTTGAAGCACTGATCGATAGCTTGCCACTAAGGTCGTAGATCTCCACTTTTTCTATCGACTCTGCATTTTTGAAATTGATAAAATCTGAAGTAGGATTAGGGTAGATCTGGAAATTATTTTTTCCATTAATAGTATCATCCACAGCTAGGACAAGACCTGTGTCCTTTACCCAAGTGAAAGCATCAAGACCAAGATAACGATATTCACCACCAAGCGTAATTCGAAGCTCATCAATGATGATATTGGAATAATTCTGACCATTAAGATTAGTAAGATCAATCAGCGTATATCCATTTGTTGAACCCAAAGCAGTGGCAAATCCTGTAGATTTTGTCTGACTGTACTTTGTAACTCCTGACAATCTTCCAGTCACCGTAAGCGTTCCCACAGAGTTTTGATTGACAAAATGATTAGCTACAAACACCCAAAACCTATTGACCTTGAATAGATTAGAAGTCGTCTTTATACTAAAAGAAGAATTAGCATTGGCTAAAGTGGCAGTTCCAGTATTATCGATATACCTGCTGTCAGTTTGCGTACCATTCCATCCTGTGCCTGGGAAAACACCAATATCAAAAAGAGAAGCTGGTGCATTGTTCGATATGATGTTGAAAATCACACCATTGTCTGTAAAACTTGTACTTCCAGACGATTCTGTTTCAAACTGTTCTGTACTCGTTTGTGCATTGATAAGTACCAAACTCATCAACATCGCTGTAATTAAAAAATAGATTTTTTTCATGGTTTTAAAATTTAAAAATTAATAGTTTTATAATAAATCATTATCAATGAATATTTATCACAAATATATTATTTTAAATACTACATCTCTAAAGAAAAATCAAAAAAATGCGAATTCATTAATTTAACTTTCAATTTACATTGCCGTAACTGACCTCTTAGAGCAATTACCTTTCAGCTTTTACAATAATCAAGCAATCAGAACATTATAAATCTTTTATCTACTGAACTAATGAAATAAATTTTTAGACCTTCATACATTAATTTCCTAATCCTTATTTTTACAAAAAATTACAAATTGGACTTATCCCTAAGAACAGTTACCGTCACACGCTACATCCTGCCATTGCGGGAAGGTGGTTCTCTGCCAGCGTTGGCGGAAGCGGACGACGATTTCAAATATGTTTTGAAGTTTCGAGGTGCTGGACATGGCGTCAAAGCTTTGATCTCTGAATTGATCGGTGGGAAAATTTCGCAGGTTTTGGGATTTCGAATTCCGGAATTGGTGTTTGCGAATCTTTCGGTTGATTTTGGAAGAAGTGAAGCCGATGAAGAGATCCAAGACCTTTTGAAAGGCAGTTGCGGACTGAATCTCGCTCTGCATTACCTTTCCGGCGCCATCACTTACGATCCGGGCGCTGTGAAAATTGATTCCAAATTATCTTCTGAGATTGTTTGGCTGGATGCGTTCCTTACTAATATCGACCGTACTTTCCGAAATACGAATATGCTGATGTGGCACAAAGAATTATGGCTGATCGACAACGGTGCCTCGCTCTACTTCCACCATTCTTGGGACAATTGGGAAAAGAATGCCGTGAGTCCGTTTGTGATGATCAAAGACCACGTTTTGTTGCCTCAAGCTTCTGAATTGGATTCTGCCAATGAAAGATTCAAAGCGATATTGACGGACGACGTTTTGAGAGAGATCGCAGAACTGATTCCTGAAGATTGGTTGCAATGGAACGATACCGAACTGACGCCTACTGAAATTAAAAATGTTTACTTTCAATTCCTGACTTTGAGACGAGACCATTCTGATAACTTTTTAAATGAAGCCAAAAATGCAAGAGCAAAAGTTATATGAGTACGCGGTGATCCGTCTGGTGCCGAAGCCTGAACGTGAAGAGTTCTTCAACGTTGGCTTGATCTTATTCTCAAAAAGAGAGAAATTCATCAAGGTGAAAATCCATCTTTGTGAGGAGAAATTTCGGGTGATTCATTCGAAAATCGATTTTGATGATGTGAAGAAACATTTGGAATCCTTTGTCAATATTGCCAACGGCGAAAAGTCGGCAGGCTCCATTGCGCAACTCGAAATCCCTGAGCGTTTCCGATGGTTGACGGCTGTGAAGAGTTCTATCATTCAGACTTCTCGCCCGCATCCTGGAGCGAGCTTGGATTTGGAGAAGACTTTTGAGAGATTGTTCGAGGAATTGGTGTTGTGAAAAATTTTGAACGAAAAGATTCTGTGTAGAAAACCTAATATTTTTTTTCTAATTGATTTTTGTTTACCCCAACCCTAAAGGGAGCAAAAATCAATTAGAAATTTCATCGAAATCACTTCCTTTAGAATTAGAGAAATAATTTTGATGAAATTTTAAACAGCCTCTAACTTCTAATAATTTTCTTTTTTAATTTCAAAGACGACATTCAATCGTTCAGGTTCGTAAGCATAAGCAACATTGACTTCGTCTACTTTCTTTGCACCCAATTTTTCCATTGCTTTTTGCGAACGGATGTTGTCTTTCCCAACGTGGAAATTGACTTTATCAACGAATTGAAAAATATAATCCAGCATCAGTTTTTTGACCTGCGGATTCAGTTTTGAGCCCCAGAATTTCCTTCCATAAAAAGTATAACCAATGAAAATCGAGTTATCATCCGAATTATAATCATAAAACCTCGTGCTTCCGGCAATTTCGCCTGTGTTTGTCTCAATGATTTTGAACGCGCCACCACTTTCCATCGCACCTTTGAAAAAATTTTCGAAGACTTCCCTTTTGTATCGGTCTTTGTTCGGATGTTGTTCCCAAACTAGAGGATCCGAAGCAACAGATAATAATTGCTCAAAATCAGTTTGATCAAGCGGAACGAGTTTTACATTTTCGTTTTCTAAAGTGGGTTGGATATTCATTTGGTTGATAGTTGATAGTTGATAGTTGATAGTTGATAGTTGATAGTACGAAATTATTAAACCTTGAATAATAAATTTTGAACTTTGAATTAAAACAAAATAGCTTTTTCCAATTCCAAAAGTTTCTGTTTTCTCCAGATTCCACCGCCATAACCGGTCAAAGTTCCATTGGTTCCGATGACTCTATGACAAGGTATGATGATTGAAATTTTATTAAGTCCATTCGCATTGGCAACAGCGCGCACAGCTTTTGGATTGCCAAGAATGTCGGCTTGTTGCTGGTAACTTCTCGTCGTTCCATATGGAATGGTTCTAAGAATCTGCCAAACATTCTTTTGAAAATCTGTTCCGACAGGCGAAAGTGGAACGGTGAAATCCAATCTTTTCCCTTCGAAATATTCTTCTAATTCTTTTTCTAATATTTTGAAATGCGGATTTTCTCCCTGAATAATATTGGCTTTGAAGTATTTCGAGATTTCATCTAATTCTCTCGAAAGTGATTTTCGGTCGGAATATTCCAGCAGACAAATTCCATTTTCATTAGCACACGCAATCATCGCTCCGAGCGGTGTTTCGATTCTTTTGAGGTCAACGATTTTTTCCAGTTTCGAATTTTTTGGCGAAGTTCCTATAATGGATTTGAAACTTTCATTAAAACCACTCAAACTTTCATAACCATTTTCCAAAGCGACATCCAAAACATTCTCACCTTGCTGAAGTTTTTTGAAAGCCGAATTGATTTTGAACGTTCTTTGAAACGCGTGGAAAGTCATTCCGTGGTATTTTAGAAACCAGCGTTTCACAGTTGCAGGCAATAATCCACGACCAATCAAATCCACATCTTTGAATTTAAGTTCCGGATTCTCAGACAATTCATTCATCAGCTTCTGAATTTCAATCGGCGTTTCATCTGGATTCTCCAATGGTTTACAGACTTTGCACGGTCGATAACCTTTTAGAATGGCATCTTTTGTATTATCAAAAAATTCAACATTCTCAGGTTTTGGTTTTCTCGCGGTACAAGTTGGGCGACAAAAAATGCCTGTCGTTTTCACGCCCATCCAAAAAACACCTTCGAAGTCGGGATTTTTCTGGAAAGAAGCTTGGTACATCTGTTCGAAACTCGGTTTCATAAAAATGATAATTAATAATACAAATGTAATCGTTTTAGAAATTTGATAACAACCGAAAAATGAACAAGCAATTTTTCTCTTTCATATTCCTGAAAAATATTATCTTCCAAAACACAAAATCAAGAATTTTATGGATAAGAAAAAACTTCGGGAATCGATTTTCAGACATTTGGATGGGATTGTGACAGCGCCTGTGATTTCGGCCTTGTCAAAGAAAAATATTTTGGATTTCATTAATGAAAATCAAACTTTGGAACTTTCTGAGATTAATGAAAAATTCAATTCCAATGAAGGTTATCTGAATGTCGCACTGAGAGTTTTGGCATCTCAAGGTTTTCTGGATTATCACTTGGATAATGTAACTGATGTTGTGAAAATATCAGCCAACTCCAAAACTGAAGAAGCATTTTCTTATCAAAAAATCTACTGTGATTTGGCGGAATTTCTAGCCGACCCAAACGTCATCAATTCCAAAGAACTGACCGAAGAACTCTGTAAAAAGTGGATTGCAATCTTCGAAAAGTATAAATCTTTTTTGCTGGAAAATGTAGATGGAAATTCATTGAAATATCAAATCCAAAAACACATCGAAGGTGCGCTGGTTGGTCCCATCATTATCAAATTGGGAATGAGTGGAATGTTCCACAAATACTTTATGGAAGCGAGTTTCAGCGCGGAAGAGTTTCACAAGAATCCACATTATTTTGAAATCATTCTCAATTATCTTTCAGAAATTGGTTGGTTTTCCAAGAAAGGAAATAATTTCCAATTCACGGAAACGGGACTTTTCTTTGCGAGACGCGCAACAGCTTATGGCGTAACGGTTTCTTATCTGCCGATGTTCTCAAAATTGGACAATCTGATTTTCGGAAAAGCCTCAGAAATCCGCGAAATTGAAGATGGCGAAGACGAAATCCACGTGAACCGCGAGATGAATGTTTGGGGAAGTGGTGGCGCTCATTTGACTTATTTCAAAGTGATTGATGAGTTCATCATCGAGATTTTCAACAGGCCAATCAATGAGCAACCAAAGGGAATTTTGGATATGGGTTGCGGAAACGGCGCCCTTTTGCAACATCTTTATGAAGTCATCGAGAGACAGACTTTGCGCGGAAAATATTTGGAAGAACATCCGTTATTTCTGGTTGGTGCAGATTACAATCCAGCATCGTTAAAAGTGACCAGAGCCAATCTCATCAAAAATGATATTTGGGCAAAAGTGATTTGGGGCGACATCGGAAATCCGAAACAACTTGCCGAAGATTTGGAATCCGACTACAATATCGAATTGGGAGATTTGCTGAATATCAGAACATTCCTCGACCATAACCGGATTTGGGAAGACGTTTTGGAAACCGACAGCCAAAGAATCAGCACTTCGACTGGCGCATTTGCCTTCCGCGGAAAACGATTATCCAATCGTGATGTCGAAGAAAATCTCCTAAATCATTTGAAAAAACGGACACCTTATGTTGAAAAATTTGGATTGCTTTTGATTGAGCTTCACACACTTTCGCCAGAAATCACTTCGAAAAATCTTGGTTTGACAGCTTCCACAGCGTACGACGCGACACACGGATTTTCTGACCAATATATTGTAGAAGTAGATGTTTTTCACAGAATTTGCAAGGAATCTGGCTTGGAACCAGACGTCAATTTGTTTAAAAAGTTTCCAGATTCTGAGTTGGCGACGGTGAGCATCAATCTTTTGAAGAAATAGTTTAACAAAAAAACTCATCGGTTGGATGAGGTTTCTATTTGCTGTAAAGCTTATTTCACGCTTTTCACTCTTATCATTCCTTTGTTTTCGTGATACATCATACACATTATCTTGCCGTCCCTTTCTGCGCATTCTTTTGTATACACAAAAACGAGTGATACTTTTTCACCATCTTTTTTCTCTTTTAATGCATCTGAATTACAAACCAGATAATCGTTATTTTCTCCAACTCTAAGGTAAGTTCCGGTGCAATCCCTAAACACTGTTCCATTTTGCGAACTATTTTGAACGGACTTGCAAGATAAAAATGATGATGCGGAAATGGCTAAAATTAAAATGTTTGTTGCTTTCATTTTTTGATGATTTATTTAAAACCAAAAATACAATTAATTCTAACTGCAAATAAGAGATATTTATAGTACAAAAAAATTTTATACTAAAGACAAAATATTTTTTACGCATTACGGGAAACCGTAAGGAAGTTTTATTAATTATATATAATTTTCCAGAAAATTTACAATGAAAAAACTAATTATCTTCTTTACCGTACTGATAGGCGGTTTTATGATTGCTCAAAAAAAAATAGCAAACATTTATTCAACTTCGGAACTTCAAAATATGCAGAATTCGATACCTGCAAACGAACAACAGGAATTTTATAGTCAATATTTAAAAGCAAGTCTTTTCGAAAAAATAAAAAAGAATTTTAATTCCAAAAAATACTCTGATAATCTGCTGAAAAAGTTTACAGATTCAATCGTATCACGCAACGATTTTGGATTTGACGAAGAAACTTCTAATGATAAAGAAGAAAAACTGATGACCTTTGAAGAATATGCTTCACTTGAAAAGGAAAGAGAAAAAAAACGAAAGGAAAGCTTGGAAAAAATGAAAAAAGACGACCCAAAACAGTACAAACTTATGAGTAGTATTTTGAGTGATGTATCCTACAAAACTGGTGATGTAAAAAAAGATTACGACCAATATAAAGCAAATTATGAGCATCAAAAAAATCCTCTTAATAACCCATATTCACAGGAAAGTAGAAAATTAATCATTACAAAACTAAATGATGCTTTTGCCAAAAAAAATTACAATTCCGAAGAAACAGAGGAATTATTGGTTAAAAACATCAGTCCCCATTATAATAATTTCCCATATCCAGTTTCCAAGCACGACAGCGAAGCACAAATTTATGAGGTTGTCGATAACGAAATCATTGCATTTGGTGTAACTTCTGGTGTTGCAGCGGGAACTTTCGAAAATTATTATAAAATTGATGGCGATAGCGTAATTCCCATTTCCGTTTATCCTTACGAAGACCAAAATTTCGATAAAAAAGTTTCTAAATATGTCAAGAAAGGTTTCCGTTTTGAAGGAAGAGCAGGAGCTGACATAAAAAAAATCGGTGATGAATATTTTTTGTCAACCAATTTGTACAAAGAAGATGATGCAAATTGTTGCCCATCGATGTTGATTGAATACAAAACAAAAGATTTTAAAACTTTTATCCCTCTCAAGATTGCAGACAATTCAGAAAATCCAAAGTGGAAAACCATTAAATAATAAAGAAAAGAAAGCGTTGTCAGAATAAATCTAACAACGCTTTCTTTATTATATTTAATCCTAAAATTACATCGCCTCCATTTTGAAAGTCATACTCTCAATCACCTTCAAAATCGCTTCGACTGTATCCATTGATGTCAAACAAGGAACACCGTTTTCCACGCTCATTCTTCGGATTTGGAAACCGTCTCTTTCGGCTTGTTTTCCTTTGGTGGTCGTATTGACAACGTATTGAACTTTTCCTTTTTGAATCAAATCAATCAGATTGACATCCTCTTCCCCAATTTTGTAACCGATTTTGGTTTGAATTCCTTTTTCCTCGAAATACTTCGCCGTTCCTTCTGTCGCCCAAATTCTGAAACCAATCGTATGGAATCTTCTCGCAATCTCAGACGCTTCTTCTTTGTCCTGGTCAGCGACTGTGAATAAGATGGAACCGTGCGTCGGCACTTTTCTTCCTGCTCCGATTAAACCTTTGTACAAGGCTTTTTCGAAGGTTGAATCTTTCCCCATTACTTCGCCTGTAGATTTCATTTCTGGTCCGAGAGAGATATCCACTTTCGTCAATTTGCTGAAAGAGAAAACCGGAACTTTCACGAAGATTCCTTCTTTGTTCGGAATCAATCCGGAAGTGTAACCCAAATCTTTTAGTTTTGCTCCCAAAATTGCTTTCGTTGCAAGATTTGCCATTGGAACATCTGTGATTTTGGATAAGAAAGGAACGGTTCTGGACGAACGCGGATTCACTTCAATCACGAAAACTTCACCTTTGGAAATCACGTATTGGATATTCATTAATCCAATCACATTCAAGCCCTTAGCTAATCTTATCGTGTAATCTTCTAAAGTTTTGATTTGAGTTTCCGTCAAATGTTGTGGTGGATAGACCGCGATTGAATCTCCGGAATGAACACCAGCTCTTTCGATATGTTCCATAATTCCAGGAATGACAACTGTTTCGCCGTCGCAAATTGCATCTACTTCCACTTCCTGACCAGTCAAATATCGGTCAATCAAAACTGGTTGGTCGGGACTGGCTTCCACCGCATTTTCCATATAATGCGAAAGTTCCTTCTCCGTATAAACGATTTCCATCGCTCGTCCTCCCAAAACATAACTTGGACGCACCAAAACCGGATAACCAATTTCGTTGGCAATCACAATTGCTTCTTCTTTTGAAGTCGAAGTTTTCCCTAATGGCTGTGGAATTCCCAGTTCCTGAAGCGCTTTCTCAAATTTATCTCTGTTCTCCGCTCTGTCTAAATCTTCGAGTGAAGTTCCCAAGATTTGAACGCCGTGAGCCGATAATTTATCTGCTAAATTAATAGCGGTTTGTCCGCCAAACTGAACCACAACACCTTTTGGTTTTTCGAGTTCAATGATGTTCATCACGTCTTCTTCTGCCAATGGTTCGAAGTATAATTTGTCTGCAATCGAGAAGTCTGTGGAAACAGTCTCCGGATTATTATTAATGATAATCGCCTCGTAACCCATCTGCTGAATCGCCCAAACCGAATGAACCGTAGCATAATCGAACTCAACACCTTGCCCAATTCTAATTGGACCTGAACCAAGAACGATGATTTTTTCCTTGTCAGAAACCACACTTTCATTTTCTTCTTCGTAAGTTCCGTAGAAATAAGGCGTTTCAGATTCAAATTCTGCCGCGCAAGTATCCACCATTTTGTAAACCGGCATCACGCCATTTTCTTTTCTGAAATTGAAAACTTCACGTTGTGTCGTTTCCCAAAGATGAGCGATATTAAGGTCAGCAAAACCTAATTTCTTGGCTTCAATAAGCGTCTCCTTATCAAACTTGTTATCTACAATTGTTTTCTCGAAATCAATTAATTTCTTGATTTTCCAGATGAAGAATTTATCGATTTTGCTCCATTCTACAATCTGTTCCCAATCGTATCCTCTTCTCAAAGCGTCACCGATGATGAACAATCTCTCGTCATCACAAACGCGAATCCTTCTTTCAATTTCCTCGTCGGTAAGGGCTAAAGCCTGTTTTGTTTTTAATCCCAAATGGCGAAGTCCGGTTTCCAAAGAACGGATGGCTTTGTGCAAAGACTCTTCGAAGTTTCTTCCGATGGCCATTACTTCTCCCGTTGCTTTCATTTGTGTTGACAATCTTCTGTCAGCCGTCTCAAATTTATCGAATGGGAATCTTGGAAACTTGGTCACTACATAATCCAAAGCTGGCTCGAAACAAGCGTAAGACGTTCCGGTTACAGGATTTTTGATTTCGTCCAATGTCAATCCAACTGCAATTTTAGCTGCAATTTTAGCAATCGGATAACCAGTTGCTTTACTCGCCAAAGCCGATGAACGCGAAACTCTTGGATTTACTTCGATGATATAATATTGATAAGAATGCGGGTCGAGAGCGAGCTGAACGTTGCAACCACCTTCGATTCCCAATGCTCGAATTATTTTGAGTGATGCATTTCTCAGCATCTGATATTCTCTGTCAGAAAGTGTCTGCGAAGGCGCAACAACAATTGAATCTCCTGTGTGAACGCCAACCGGGTCGATGTTTTCCATATTACAAACCACGATGGCGTTGTCGTTTTTGTCACGCATCACTTCGTATTCGATTTCTTTGAAACCTGCAATGGATTTCTCTATCAGACATTGCGTTACGGGAGAATATTTCAATCCCAATTCAGCAATTTCACGAAGTTCGGGTTCGGTTGCGGCAATTCCACCACCTGTTCCACCCATTGTAAAAGCGGGGCGAACAATCACTGGATAACCGATTCTATTAGCAAAATCAATCGCACCTTCAACGGTTGTTACGATGTCGGAATCTGGAACCGGCTCGTTCAATTCGTGCATCAATTCGCGGAAAAGGTCTCTGTCTTCGGCCTGATTGATAGCGTCTAATTTGGTTCCTAGAACTTCCACCTTACATTCCTCCAGGATTCCGGATTTCTGTAATTCCACGGCCATATTAAGTCCGGTTTGTCCACCTAAAGTTGGCAACAAGGCATCCGGACGTTCTTTTCTGATGATTCTGGAAACAAATTCCAGAGAAATCGGTTCGATATAAACTTTGTCGGCAATCTCTTTATCCGTCATTATTGTTGCCGGATTGGAATTAATAAGAATCACGCTGTAACCTTCCTCTCTCAAGGAAAGACAAGCTTGTGTCCCCGAATAATCAAATTCCGCAGCTTGGCCAATGATGATAGGACCTGAGCCGATTACTAAAATTGTTTTTATGTCTGTACGCTTTGCCATTTTACTTTTTTACTTGATTAGATTTAAACTCCTCCATTAATTCAATAAAATCATCAAATAGATAATTCGCATCCTCTGGACCTGGACTTGCTTCCGGGTGATATTGAACTGAGAAACAAGGATGAATTTTGTGTTTCAGACCTTCGTTGGTTCTGTCGTTCAAGGCGATGTGTGTTTCGATTAAGTCTGTGTCTTTCAAAGATTCCTGGTCGATTGCATAACCGTGATTCTGAGAAGTAATGGCCACTTTATTTTTTTCTAAATCCAAAACCGGGTGATTGCCACCCCTGTGACCGAATTTCAGTTTGTAAGTCTTTGCGCCACAAGCCAGACCAATCAATTGATGACCCAAACAAATCCCGAAAATCGGCACTTTTCCGAGCAATCCATTAATCAATTCTGAGGCACCTTTCACATCTTCCGGGTCGCCGGGACCGTTGGAAAGCATTATTCCGTCTGGGTCCATTAATAAAATCTCTTCTGCGGTTGTATCCTGAGAAACCACGATGATGTCGCAATTTCTTTGAGATAATTCGCGGATGATTCCCAACTTGGAACCGAAATCTACCAACACCACTTTGAAACCTCTTCCAGGACTTGCATAAGATGTTTTTGTGGAAACAGATTCTACCTGGTCGATTGGGAAAGTGGTTTTCTTAAGCTCTTCAACCGTTTGATTGTCATCGGTTTCAGCATTTACTATTTTGCCTTTCACAACACCTTTGTTGCGAAGAATTCTCGTCAGTCTTCTCGTGTCAATTCCTGAGATTCCGGATAGATTTTTCTTTTTGAAAAGTTCATCCAAGGTCATTTGAGTTCGGAAATTGGAAGGCAAATCGCACAATTCTTTTACAATCAAACCTTTGATTGCAGGTTCGATGCTTTCGTAATCGTCCCGGTTGATGCCGTAATTTCCTATCAAAGGATAGGTCATACAAACGATTTGTCCGCAATAACTTGGGTCGGAAATCAATTCTTGATAACCCGTCATTCCTGTGTTGAAAACCACTTCGCCGGCAGTCTCCTGTTCTGCTCCGAATCCTACCCCATTGAATACTTCTCCGGATTCTAATATTAATTTCTTTTTCATTTTTACTTTTAAGTCGGAAGACGGAAGTCCGAAGTCCGAGGTTTCACTAATATTTATTTCATTTTTGTCATCGGTCATCAGACTTCTGACATCGGTCTTTTTTACTCAAAAAAAACACGCTCGAAAAGCGTGAATTAATTTTTAATTTTGGGAGTCGACAAACTCGAAACCTTTATTCTCAAGGTCAAATTTAAGAATCGCCATTCTTGCAAAAACGCCGTTCTGCATTTGTTTGAAGATTCTGGACCTTTCACATTCCACCAATTCCGAATCTATCTCCACACCTCTGTTGATTGGTGCCGGATGCATAATGATGGCGTTTGGCTTCATTTTCTTTTCTCTTTCTTTCGTCAAACCGAATTTCTTAAGATAATCTTCGGATTTGAAATTGAAAGTTCTCTCGTGACGCTCGTGCTGGATTCTCAACAACATCAAAACATCCACTTCTTTCACCAAATCGTCGAACTGCATATAAGTTCCGTTGACCAACATTCCTTCGTCAAACCAGAATTCTGGGCCAGAGAAATATACTTTTGCGCCCATTCTTCTGAACAATCCTGCGCCTGAATTGGCAACTCGGCTGTGTTTCACATCGCCTACGATTCCAATCTTCAAACCTTCTATCTTTCCAAACTCCTGAATGATGGTCAAAGCGTCCAAAAGCGCCTGTGAAGGGTGACTTCCAACGCCGTCGCCAGCATTTACGATACTTAATTTAGCATCTTGAAGCTGGTCGTAATATCTTTTTTCAGAATGCCTGATAACTGCCACTTCCACGCCGATAGCTTCCAAAGTTTTAATCGTATCAAGCATTGTTTCACCCTTTGCGATGGAGCTTTTATCAGCTTCAAAATCTATAACTTGAAGACCGAGTTTCTTCTCGGCTACTTCGAAGCTTGTTTTGGTTCTTGTGCTATTCTCAAAAAAGAGGTTCGCGGCGAAAACATCACCTTTAATTTTGCTGACTTTACCATCCGCAAACTGCTGTGCTTCCTGTAAAATTTTTTCTATACTCTCCGTGGAGACGCGTGCAAGCTTAATCATATCTGAAATTTTTAAATAAAAAAAACGAAGCCTAAAAGACTTCGTTAAATATAAAAAATATTGTTGTTGTCGGCAAATTTGCCAAACACTAATGTCGCTAAATTCTGTACCAGATTCATTGGGTGCAAAGATACCAATATTTTCGATATGATGAAATCTTATTCATACTTTTTTGTAATAAATCAATGAACTTCTGCGCTTAAAATTTCTCCAGTCAAATATTTTCTTTACTTTTGAAAGATTGACAAGTACTTGAAACTACTTAAACATATATTTTTAACTATTAAAGCGTTGCTTTTTAAGCCAATCGCCAAAAGCAACGTGCTATCAGCCACTTAATATTATGAGTTTGGACAAAAAAGACAAATTAATTCTCTCCCTTCTTCAGGAAGATTCTACGCTATCGGTAAAGGAAATCTCCGAAAAAATCGGACTTACTTTTACGCCGACCTACGAGCGTATCAAAAACCTTGAAAAAAGTGGCGTTGTAGAAAAATATGTCGCCCTGCTCAACCGTGAAAAACTCGGAATCAATATTGTTGTTTATTGCAATGTTCGTCTAAAAGAGCAGTCTCAAAACACGCTCAAAGATTTCGAAAATTATATCTCGAAATATGATGAAGTCCAAGAAATCATCAGTCTTTCCGGCGAATATGATTATCAATTGAAAATCCTTGCAAACGACATTTATTCTTACAATCATTTCACTGTGAATGTGATTTCAAACAGTCCTCACATCGGGCAATATCACAGTTCTATTGTTTTGGCTGAAGTGAAAAAATCTACCAAGTTCAAACTGGATTAAAAATATATTTCTATCGCAAAGTCGCAAAATTATTTAGTAATAAACTGCTGAAAGTCGCAAAAGAAAACCTTCGATTTACATCATTCCAATTAACTTAAAACTTTGCGACTCAAATTTAATTAAATCTTGCGCCTTTGCGATATTTTTCAACCCAACAATTTATCTCTGACTTTATTGAATTGATATTCGATTTCGTCGAGGCAAAGGTTTCCCAAACTGCCTTGATGAGAGTGATTGAGTTCTTTGTAATCGTATTCGAACAAGCCTTTTTCTATTTCCTGACCGATTTGAATATAGGCATCTCGGAATGACTTTCCATTCTTCACTTCTTCGTTGATTTTCTCTACGCTGAAGATGTATTTGTACTTTTCATCATCCAGAATATTGTCTTTCACTTCGATGTTTGGAAGCGTGTAAATCAGGATTTCAAGACATTCTTTCAAAGAATCGATGGCCGGAAAAAGGATTTCTTTTGTCAATTGCAAATCTCTGTGATAGCCTGATGGCAGATTATTCGTCACCAAAATCAATTCATTTGGCAAAGCTTGAATTCTGTTGCATCTCGCTCTCACCAATTCGAAAATATCCGGATTTTTCTTGTGTGGCATTATACTACTGCCAGTTGTGAATTCCTTTGGAAAGCTGATAAAATCAAAGTTCTGACTTAAATAAATACAAACATCGTAAGAAAATTTGCTTAAAGTTCCAGCCAAAACCGACAACGAATTCGCCAACAATTTCTCGGATTTCCCTCGTGTCATCTGCGCATAAACCACATTATGATTCAAAGTTCTGAAACCTAGTTTGTAAGTCGTACTTTCTCTGTCAATCGGGAATGATGAACCGTAACCCGCGGCCGAGCCTAGTGGATTTTTATTAATGATATTCTTCGTTGCAAACAGCAATTCCAAATCATCCACCAAAGATTCTGCATACGCGCCAAACCACAATCCGAAAGACGACGGCATCGCCACCTGCAAATGCGTATAACCAGGCAATAACACGTCTTTATGAAGATTGGCTTTGTCTTTCAGGATTTGAAAAAATGAATCGGTCAGTTCTGTGATTTCTCTGATTTCGTCAATTAAGTATAATTTGATATCCGTCAAAACCTGGTCGTTTCTTGACCTTGCGGTGTGGATTTTCTTTCCTGTTTCGCCCAATTTTTCGATGAGGATATTTTCGATTTGAGAATGGATGTCTTCTGCGGTTTTATCGATTTCGAAAGTTTCTTTTTCGATTTCAGAAAGAACTTCTTCCAAAACGGCCACGATTGCGTGCTCTTCATCCAGTCGAATCAATCCAACTTCTGCGAGCATTTTTGCGTGGGCAATGGAGCCCAACACATCGTATTTTGCTAATCTGTCGTCAAAATCCAGGTCTTTCCCGACTGTGAATTTTGTAACCAAATCGTTGGTTGTCGTATTGTCTTTTTGCCAGATTTTTTTCATTTTAATAATTTTTAGAAATTAGATTTTAGAGGTTAGAAGTTAGATTCCAAATTGGTTTTCTAATTTCTAATTTCTCAATTCTAACTTCCGTTAAAGAACTTTCTCTAATATTTTAATGTAAACATCGATGCCTTCTCGGATTTCGTCGATGTAGACAAACTCGTCCGCGGTGTGGGAACGCAAGCTGTCGCCGGGTCCCAACTTGACCGATGTGCACGGAATAATCGCCTGGTCCGAGGATGTCGGCGAACCGTAAGTTGTCCTGCCCAACGCCAATCCAGCCTGAACAAACGGATGGTTGACGTCGATTTTTGAGGAATTGAGACGGAATGACCTCGGTGTCAGTTTGGATTTCATCTGCGACTGGATGATTTCGAAAACTTCGCGATTCGTGTATTCGTCTGTCACGCGGACATCCAATGTGAAATTGCATTTTTCGGGAACCACGTTGTGTTGCGTTCCTGCGTTGAGAACTGACAATGTGACTTTCACCTCGCCCAAATAATCGGAAACTTTCGGGAATTTGAAATCGAGGATGTTTTGCAAATCCTTCATACATTTCACAATCGCATTGTCATCGTTCGGATGCGCAGCGTGAGAAGGCGTTCCCAGCATTTCGCCATCGATGACGAGCAAACCTTTTTCTGCAATCGCAAGATTCATTTTTGTAGGTTCGCCAACAATTGCCAATTCGACGTTCGGAAGTTGTGGAAACAGGGCTTCGATGCCGTCCAGACCGGAGATTTCTTCCTCGGCTGTCAAAGCAATTACTAAATTATGAGTCAAATCTTCGGCTTCATAAAAATAGAGAAAAGTCTGCGCCATCGCTACTAAAGACGCGCCCGCATCATTGCTTCCCAAACCAAATAATTTGCCGTCTTTTTCCACCGGAATGAACGGGTCCAAAGTGTAAGCTTTGTTCGGTTTTACCGTGTCGTGATGCGTGTTGAGGAGAATCGATGGTTTGCCGGCGTCAAAATGTTTGTTGGTTGCCCAGATGTTATTTTTGAATCGGTTGACAGTCAATTGATGCTCATTGAAAAAGCCTTCGATGATGAGCGAAGCGTTGTATTCGTCGCGACTCATAGATGGTGTTGCGATGAGTTTTTTCAGTAATTTGACGGCATTTTCCGCAAGTTCTTCTCTGCTAAAGACAGATTTCAGTTCCTTCATTTCCTTGTTTTATTTGGTCTGACAGTTTTTTCTCGTTAATCAAAGATACTTTCTGAACGCCATTTTCTTTGGCTTTGAAAGCATTTTCGAGTTTTGGCAAAATTCCTTTATGGAATTTTCCTTGCGATTTCAATTCAGAAAATTCAGTTTTATTAATGGTTTTAAGATTTGAATTTTCGTCTTCCACATTTTCTAAAACCCCGTTTTTATCGAAGCAGAACAACAATTCTGTCTCGAAATTTTTTGATAAAGCCTGAGCAATAGTTCCGGCAATCGTGTCTGCGTTGGTGTTTAACAGATTTCCTTTTTTATCGTGAGTGATTGCAGAAAACACCGGAACCAAACCCAGATTTATCATATTTGTAATCAATTCGTGATTGATGCTTTTTTCATTAATATCGCCAACAAATCCAAAATTGATGGTTGGATGCTGGCGTTTTTCAGCTTGAATTAAATTGCCGTCTGCGCCGGAAAATCCCATCGCGTTGCAATTAAAACTCTGCAATTTTGCCACAATATTTTTGTTGATTCTTCCCGCGTAAACCATCGTCACCAACTTCAAAGTTTTCTTGTTGGTAATCCTGCGTCCATCAATCATCGTCTGTGTGATTTTCAGTTTTTCTGCCAAAGTTTCTGCAATCTTTCCACCGCCGTGAATCAGGATTTTGGCGCCTCCGATTTGAGAAAATTGTTCTAGAAAAGCTTTCAATGATTTTTTATCATCGATTAAAGCGCCTCCGATTTTTATGATGTGTACTTTTTGCATTAATTGTTTTGCCTTTATATTTCGGCTAAAGCCTATTTAATTCCCATCCTCACAAACGGGCTAAAGCCCGCTCCTATTGATATTTTATTTCTCAATCTTTACTATTAATCTCATCTAAAATTTCAGAGAAAACAGCCTGTGCAGAAAAAATTCTGTTTTTTGCCTGCTGATAAATGATTGAGTTTTCGCCATCCACCACTTCATCACTCAATTCAAGATTTCTACGGACGGGAAGGCAATGCATCACTTTTCCATTGTTTGTTAATTCCAATTTTTCATTGCTCAACATCCAGTTTTCGTCAACTTTCGGCATCGCTGTATAATCTTCAAATGACGACCAGTTTTTAACGTAAACAAAATCTGCATCTTTCAGTGCTTCGTCTTGATTATGAATCACTTTCGTATCCTTTGTAAAATTTTTATCCAAATCATAACCTTCCGGATTTGCAATCACAAAATCAACATCCATTTGTTGCATCCATTCTGTGAACGAGTTTCCGACAGCCTGCGCAATCGGTTTGATGTGAGGCGCCCAAGTCAAAACGACTTTTGGTTTTCTATTTTCCGTCCAATTTTCTGTGATTGTGATGCAATCTGCCAGACTTTGCAACGGATGACGCGTCGCAGATTCCAAAGAAATCACTGGAACTTTGGCGTGTTTCAGGAACTGGCTCAGAATACTTTCGTTCACGTCGTCGGCTTTGTTTTTCATTCCCGCGAAACATCTTACGGCGATGATATCACAATATTGATTCAGAACCTCGATGGCATCTTTGATGTGTTCAACTGTATCGCTGTTCATCACCGTTCCATCAGCGAATTCCAGATTCCAGGCTTCTTGAGCGGCGTTGAGTGTTAGGACATTTAATCCTAAATTTTGAGCAGCAATTTGAGAACTCAATCTTGTTCTGAGACTGGAATTGAGGAAAACCAAACCAATCGTTTTCCCTTTTCCTTTGGTTGGATTTTCTAATGGATTTTCTTTTATTTTTAAGGCTTTTGCAATGATTTCCTGCAAATTATCTATATCGTAAACCGAAGTGAAATTTTTCATTTCTTAATTGTTTTGAACGCAAAGGCGCTATGATTTTTTATGATTCGACATTTCAAGTCGCAAATTTTAACTTACAATGTTGGCGACTTTTCAGCAGTGAGATTACTACTCTCGCGCCTTTGCGTTATTTTAATTCTAATATTTTCTCATCAATGGCTTTCAAGGTTTTTCCTAAAGCATTGATGAACAAATCGGATTCTTTTTCCGAAATATTGAGCGCCGGTAGAATCCGCAGAACATTCTTGTCATTGGCATTTCCAGTGAAAATAAAATGTTCGAACAGCAATTCTTTCCTGACATCTGCGCAAGCTTGGTCGAGCTCAATTCCAATCATCAGACCGCGCCTTTTGATGTTTTTGATGTGAGGGAAATCTTTAATTTTTTGTTCGATGTAAGCGCCGATTTTTTCTGAATTATTAATTAGATTTTCATTTTCAATCACTTCCAAAACTGCAATACCAGCCACGCAAGCGAGATGATTTCCGCCAAATGTAGTTCCCAATAATCCGTAACTCGCCTCGAATTTTGGACTAATCAGAACACCGCCAATAGGGAAACCATTTCCCATTCCTTTTGCAACCGTTATTAAATCTGGTTTGATGTCAAATTCCTGATGGGCAAAGAATTTCCCGGAACGTCCGTAACCAGACTGAACTTCGTCCAAAATTAAAATCGCATTATTTTCTTTGCACAATTTTTCAATCGTTAAAATGAAATCTTTATCCAATAAATTAATTCCTCCAACACCTTGAATTCCTTCTACGATTACTGCTGAAATTTCGTTCTTGTTTTCGGCAAAAATCTTTTCTAATTCTTCAGAATTATTGAATTCACATTTGACGAAATTCTCAGATTCGTTGACTGGCGCTACGATTTTTGGATTGTCTGTCACAGCAACCGTGGCGGAAGTTCGGCCGTGGAAAGCTTCGGAGAAATAGATTACTTTCTTTTTTCCGTTGTGAAATGAAGCCAGTTTTAAAGCGTTTTCGTTGGCTTCTGCTCCAGAATTACAGAGGAACACTGAATAATCTTCGTAACCTGATAATTTTCCTAATTTCTCAGCCAATTCAGTTTGTAAATTATTCTGAACCGAATTGGAATAAAAACTGATTTTACCCAATTGATTTTTCAATTTGTCAACATAATGCGGATGATTGTGACCAATGGAAATCACAGCGTGACCACCATAAAAATCGAGGTATTTTTGTCCGTTTTCATCCCAAAGGAAAGAACCTTCGGCTTTGACAGGATTGATATTGAACAGTGGATACACGTTGAATAAATTCATTTTTACATTTTTAATTTAACGCAAAGTGCGCAAAGATTTTTTTTTAATTTCAAACTGCTTTAAAGTCGCAAAGTTTAGAAAGCCAATGGTTTTAAGTTTAATCCTAGATTTTGTTCCCAGCCATTGGCGATATTCATATTCTGAACTGCTTGTCCGGATGCGCCTTTCAATAAGTTATCGATTGCTGAATGAACCGCTATTTTGTTTCCTTGTTTTTCGATTTGGATGACACAGAAATTGGTATTCACAACTTGTTTCATATCAATCGATTTTTCTGAAATTTTCACGAAATGCGAATCTTTGTAGAAGTCTTTATATAAATTGTAAATTTTATCTAATTCCAAATCGCATTCGATGATAGAACTTGTGAAAATTCCTCTTGCAAAATCACCACGCCACGGAACAAAGTTGAGTTCCACATCCTTTTCATTAAGCAAATTGACTTGTTTTAAAATCTCGTCGACGTGCTGGTGATTCAAAGTTTTGTAAGCTGAAATATTGTCATTTCGCCAAGTGAAATGCGTTGTCGGTTGCAAAGATTGTCCTGCTCCAGTCGAACCCGTAATTCCTGTTGTGTAAACATCATTCAAAAGATTTTCCTTTGCTAAAGGCAACAACGCTAATTGAATCGCAGTTGCAAAACATCCAGGATTTGCGATACTTTTTGAGTTTTTAATTTTATTAAAATAAATCTCGGGCAAACCATAAACAAAATTTCTATTTCCGAAATTGCCTTCGAGACGGAAATCATTTCCTAAATCGATAACCAAAGTTTCTTCTGAAACCGGATTTTCATTCAGCCAGTTTTGACTTTCTTTGTGAGGAAGGCAAAGGAAAAGAATGTCCGTTTCTGAAATTTCATTCGTCAAAACCAAATCACAAATCGAGTCCAAATCCGGATACAATTCGGAAATTTTCACTCCGGAATTGGAACGACTGAACAAAAACTTTAATTCTATATTCGGATGAAATGCGAGCAAACGAACGAGTTCGCTTCCCGTGTAGCCATTGGCTCCGATGATTCCGACTGATTTTTTCATATTTTTAACGCAAAGAGCGCAAAGATTTTTTTGTAATTATTGAAAATATTTTAAGTCCGCAAAGAGCTAAACTTTAAAGTTCTTTTGTCATTCCGTAGGAATCTCGACAGCGATGGTTAGATTCCTACGGAATGACAAAATTCTGTTTTTATATTGCCATTTGTTTTTTACCGAATCTGCAGCCCGGCTTGAACGGAAATCCTTTTTTGCTTGTACTCAAGTTCTACTTAAACTGAAATCGTCTTGCAAAAAAGATTGGGAGTGGAAGACGGAAAAGCTGCCCAAAAAATTCTAATTCAACTTATTGACTTGATGATAAATATTAAGCGAGTTGCTTAGGATTTTGGTATATCCTTTGACATCGTCGCCACTCCATGCGAGATTCTCTTCGCCATAACTTCCAAATTTTGAAGACATCAAATCATTTTCAGACTCAATTCCGTTCAAGACAAAACGATATGGATGAAGTGTGATAAATACTTTTCCGTTGACTGTTCTCTGAGAATCCTGCAAAAATGATTCGATGTTTCTCATCACTGGGTCCAGGAAAAGTGCCTCGTGAAGCCAGTTTCCGTACCAATCTGACAATTGCGATTTGATGGTCTGCTGATATTTGGAAAGTGTATGTTTCTCCAAAAGATGATGCGCTTTGATGATAATTGACGCCGACGACGCCTCAAAACCGACACGACCTTTTATCCCAACAATCGTGTCTCCAACGTGGATGTCGCGACCGATTCCGTATGGTGAAGCCAATTCTTCAATCTTCTGAATCGCTAAAACGGGATGAGAAAAAGTTTCGCCATTAACGGAAATCAGTTCTCCATTTTTGAATTCGATTTCCAAATTTGAAGGTTCGGTTTTTTCAACTTGCGAAGGAAAAGCTTCTTCTGGAAGGGAAAATCGGGAAGTCAACGTTTCTTTTCCGCCGACGGAAGTTCCCCAAAGTCCTTTGTTGATGGAATATTTGGCTTTGTCAAAATCCATTTCGCAGTTGTGGTCTTTCAGGAATTGGATTTCGTCTTCACGCGATAAACTTAAATCACGGATTGGTGTGATAATTTCGATTTTCGGACACATTACGTTGAAAATCAAATCGAAACGAACCTGGTCATTTCCTGCGCCTGTACTTCCGTGTGCGATTGCGTCGGCTCCAATTTCCAAAGCAGATTCGGCAATCGTCTGCGCCTGAATCGTTCTTTCGGCGCTGACAGACAATGGATAAGTGTTGTTTTTTAGAACGTTACCGAAAATCAAATACTTGACACAATCGTTATAATATTTTTCTGAAGCATCTATAAACCTGTAAGAAGCCACGCCTAATTTTTCTGCCTTTTCCTTAAGCAAAACCTCATCGTTTTTATCAAAACCACCTGTGTTGATTGTGATTGCGTGAACTTCGTAACCCAAAGTTTCGCTCAGATATTTGGCGCAATACGACGTGTCCAAACCTCCGCTAAATGCCAAAACTACTTTCTTACTCATTGTCGTTATTTATAGATTCAAAATCTTTTTCTTTATTTATATTTACTTTTTCCGGGACGAAAAGCATTGCCGTGCAAAGACAGTTTTTGCGTTCTTTCATCATCAGAATTTCATAATTCACACAGTTTTTGCAACCGTTCCAGAATTGTTCATCCTGAGTCAACTCTGAATAAATCACGGGCTTGTAACCTAAACTGCTGTTGATTTTCATCACTGCCAGTCCGGTGGTGAGGCCGAAAATCTTTGCATTTGGATATTTCTCCCTGGAAAGCTCGAAGATTCTTTCTTTAATCAAAGTGGCCAATCCTGCGTTTCTGAATTGGGGCGAAACTATCAAACCGGAATTCGCGACATACTCTCCGTTCGTCCAGGTTTCTATGTAGCAGAAGCCTGCCCAGGTTCCATCTTCGTCGATGGCGATGATGGCGTTACCTTCCGAGATTTTCTTGCCCAGATATTCGGAAGAACGTTTTGCGATGCCTGTTCCTCTTTTCTTTGCAGAATCCTCCATTTCGTTTCGGATTTCTTCCACATAGACCAAATGTTTCTCTGAGGAAACTTCTAATTTCATTGATATTATCTAATTAAGCGGCAAATTTAAATACAATTATCTTTATTATCCAAATTAAAAAGATAATATTATCTGTTAATTATTATTTAACAACAATATTATCTGTTAATCAACTGAATAATAATCGTGGCAGGTATTCTATTTGTTATAGATTTTGTGTAATTTGGCTAAGCTATTACCGCGGTCTGCAAAGGATTCGCAACTATTCATCAATCAAAACCACCATCATAAATCAATCAGTATGAGAAATTATCACATTCAGAATCTGCAGGATTATTTCAAAGAGTATAAAAAGTCAATTAAGAATCCGAAGAAGTTTTGGGATAAGATTGCGGATGAGAATTTCGTCTGGTATCAGCGCTGGTCCAAAGTTGTGGATTATGATATGCAGGAAGCCAACATCAAATGGTTCAAGAATGCGAAATTGAATATCACCAAGAATGCCTTGGACAGACATCTTTCCGTGCGTGGCGACAAAACCGCCATCATCTGGGAACCGAACGACCCAAAGGAAGAAGCACAGCATATTTCATACAGCGAACTTTACACCAGAGTCAACAAAGTAGCGAATATCCTTCGTGAAATGGGCATCGAGAAAGGCGACCGTGTTTGTATTTATCTTCCAATGATTCCGGAATTGGCGATTACGATGTTGGCTTGTGCTAAATTGGGCGCTGTTCATTCCGTGATATTTGCCGGATTCTCTGCTTCAGCGGTAGCTTCGCGGGTGAATGACTGCGGGGCAAAGATGGTCATCACATCTGACGGAAGTTACAGGGGAAACAAAGTTCTGGATTTGAAAAGCCTTGTGGATGAAGCCTTAGAGAAAACACCAATCGTCGAAAGCGTATTGGTTGTGAAAAGAACCCACAACGACGTGAAGATGAAAGAAGGCCGTGACCATTGGATGGACGACTATTACGACAAAGCCTCCGCGGATTTCGTGACGGTGATCATGGATGCGGAGGACCCGTTGTTCATTCTTTACACTTCGGGGTCGACTGGGAAACCGAAAGGGATGTTGCACACTTGCGCGGGTTATATGGTCTATACGGCTTACACGTTCAAGAATGTGTTTAATTATAAAGAGAATGACATCTATTGGTGTACGGCGGATATCGGCTGGATCACGGGGCATTCTTATATTTTGTACGGACCACTTTTGAATGGTGCGACCACCGTTATCTTCGAAGGGGTGCCGACTTTCCCTGATGCTGGGCGATTCTGGGAAGTGATCGAGAAACATAAAGTGACCCAGTTCTACACCGCTCCTACAGCGATCCGCTCTTTGGCGAAGGAAAGTGTGGAATGGGTGGAGAAGCACGACCTGAGTTCGCTGAAAGTCATTGGCTCTGTGGGTGAACCTATCAACGATGAGGCTTGGCACTGGTATAATGACCACGTTGGGAAGAAAAAATGCCCGATTGTCGATACCTGGTGGCAGACGGAAACGGGCGGCATTATGATCTCGCCGATTCCTTTTGTGACACCTACCAAACCAACTTACGCTACGCTTCCGTTGCCAGGCATTCAGCCGGTGTTGATGGATGAGAAAAGAAATGAGATCACCGGAAATCAGGTGGATGGGAATCTTTGCATCCGTTTTCCGTGGCCGGGGATTGCAAGAACGATCTGGGGTGACCATCAGCGGTACAAGGAGACCTACTTCTCGGCTTTCCCTGGGAAATATTTCACGGGGGATGGCGCTTTGCGGGACGAGGTTGGCTATTACCGAATCACGGGGCGTGTGGATGATGTGATCATCGTTTCCGGGCACAATCTGGGGACGGCGCCTATAGAGGATAGCATCAATGAGCATCCGGCGGTGGCGGAGTCTGCGATCGTGGGTTATCCGCACGATGTGAAAGGCAATGCACTCTACGGTTTTGTGATCCTGAAAGATGCAGGTGCAGAAAGAAACCGCGAGAACCTTGCGAAGGAGATCAACCAGCTGATCTCTGAGCAGATCGGGCCGATCGCGAAGCTGGACAAGATCCAATTTGTGTCCGGGTTGCCGAAGACGCGATCTGGGAAGATCATGCGTAGAATTCTGAGAAAGATCGCGGAGGGCGACTTCAACAGTTTTGGGGATATCTCGACTTTGCTGAATCCGGAAATCGTGGATGAGATCAAGGATGAGAGGGTGTGATTTGAGTTGGAGAGTTTGAGAGTTTGAGAGTTTGGGAGTTTGAGAGTTGGAGGGTTTGAGGGTTTGAGGGGTTTTAAATTAATTTTGACGATATCTTAATCCAACATTTAAAATAAAAACATTAAAAAAGCCATCCGTATTGGGTGGCTTTTGTCATTTTGACATATTGTTTTCATAGGCTATCGCTGTACACTCGCTGTACACTTTCCGTACTCTCTGTGTTATTTTGTCTTTTAGAGTGTTTGGTTCATTTCTGTCAGATTGGCAGGATTATCTGTGGCTTTGATTGTGATTTTGTCGCCTGATAAATCTGTGTTGCTTGCCGTTGCAGTGTATATCCACTCGAAGCCGGAATCTATAGCTGAACCCTCTTCTACCAGTGTACCGTCTGCGTTTTCTATTTTTACGGTTACTTCTTTTACTGCAAAATCATCCAGAACAATAATCTTAATAACATCTCCAATGTTACCTGTATAAGCGGACAAGTCCAATGTTTCTATATCTGGAGCATTGAGCAAATCTGCGACTGCGACGTTGTAAGTGCTCATCCCTCTGGAAGTATCTGCAGCTGCAGAGTACAGCTCTTTCTGAACAGGGTCATTGATAACTGATTTAGCATACAGGGTTGCTTTTTGGAATTTGCGCTTGTGGTCTTTCTGTTTTTGCGAGTCTTCTCCGGTTTTGTCCCTTGGTGCTTTGGAGACTATGGTTTTGCCGTTTCTTTGGCTGAATACGATAAGGTCTCCTACTTTACCGCTAAGGCCGTGTGTGATGATGTTGTTTTTGCTTTCTGCCATCGTTTGTTGTTTTTAAAGGTTAATAATAATTTGAGTTCCTAAAATAAATATTTTATTCATACTAAAGATGTTTTTTGATGGATTATTTTTTGAAAATTTATTATGTTAAATTGGTTTTTGACATTAATTGCATACTTTTGATTTATATTATGTTAAATCATTAAATTAATTTATTGAATATCAGAGTATTTTGTAAATTTGAGTCAAACTAAAAAACTAATACCATTACCCTCCGATGAAGAAAATCCTTTTACTTCTGTCAATTTTTGTATGCACTCTCAGCTATGCTCAGGATTGGAAACCGATCTTTGAAGCGGAGGATATCGCTTACTACTACAAGCCCCAAACTAAAAATACAGCCTGGATCAAAGAGGTCTCAGACAAAACGGAATACGAGCCGGAAGACTCTCTGGAAACCAAGGTGATCAAAGGCTACCAAATTACTTTGTGGAAATTTGATTGTGATGATAAGAAAATTTCACCGATACAAATCAATGTTTATTCGACAGAAGGTAAACCACTACAGAGTGTAAGAAAAGATGAGGATGAAACGGAAATGTTATTCGTCATTCCTGATTCTGCGGGGGAAGGTTTTTTTGGGGTGTTTTGTGGGAAGGGGAAGCAATAGGTGATGTAAGTAAGAAATAATAATAAAATAGAAATGAATAAATTAGATTTAATTCAAAAAGTAACATTTGGTGAAAGTATAGCAGAATTAGAAGCTCAGAAGCTAAAAGATTACTTCTTAGAAACTGAATTTTGGAAGCTTATTAGAAATGGTACAAATGATATAGTTTATGGCGCTAAGGGAGCTGGTAAAAGTGCAATTTACACTAGCCTAACAAATGATATTGATTCATTATTCGATGAAGGTATACTTGTCTCAATTGCTGAAAATCCGACTGGAAACACTGCTTTTTCAACCCTAAAAAATGACCCTCCAACAACTGAAACTGAATTTGTTCGACTATGGAAGCTATACTTTCTTGTTATTACCGCTCAAGTATTTGAGGAGTATGGAATAAATGATAAAAACGCTAAAAGAGTGAGAGAAATTTTGACCGATTGTAATCTAATTCCTGCTCAGAACAAATTAGCAAGTTTTCTAAAAGTTTGTTTTGATTTTATGAGATCATTTAAAAATGGGAAAGAGGTTAGTACGACAGCTGAATTTGATGTAAATACAGGAATGTATTCGGGGCAGAAATTTTCGCTATCATTTGGAGAGCCAACAAAAAATGATTTTGAGAAAGGTCTTATACCTATTGAGTACGCATATGATTTGTTACAAAAGTCTTTACTAGAAAATAATATTAAACTTTGGATTACTATTGACCGTTTAGATGTAGCATTTTTGGAAAGTGAAGAATTAGAAACAAATGCCCTTAAAGCACTATTCAAGGCATATTTAGATCTTGCTCAATTCAGTGAAATTAAAGTTAAAGTTTTTTTGAGAGATGATATTTGGCAACGTATAACAAATGAGGGTTTTAGAGAAGCAAGTCACATTACAAAATACCAGAATTTAAAATGGTCTAAAGACTCTCTTTTAAATCTTTTAATAAGGCGTGTTTTAGATAATGAAGAATTAATTACAGCACTAAATATTGACAAGAATGAAATATTATCTGATATTCATAAACAAGAAGAACTTTTTTATCGCATTTTTCCAAAACAGATTGATCGAGGAAGTAAAAAACCTGCAACATTAGATTGGGTACTTTCTAGAACAATGGATGGCAAAGGCCTTAATGCCCCAAGAGAACTAATCCAATTATTTACCCATGCTAGAAGTATTGAATCAAAAAGACAGGAAAGCGGAATTGATGAATTAGAGGGTGATCAAATAATTTCTAGACAATCTTTTAAAGGTGCTATATATGAAGTTAGCAAACAGAGGCTCGAACAAACTATTTACGCAGAGTTTCCCGCGTTAAAATCACATATTGAATCACTAAGGGGAGATAAGGCTGAGCAAAATATTGAAACACTAATGAATAAATTATCCGTAGATCTACATTCTGCCTTTAGCATTGCTAAAAATCTGGTTTCCATAGGATTCTTCGAACAACGTGGAGAGAATCTAAGTCCTAGATATCGGATACCATTTATATACAGACCATATTTAGAAATAACACAAGGATCTGCAACTATCGATTAGTATGAATAAATAATCCGATAACACGGACTTCAAATCCGCAACATCTTTTCTTTATTAATGCCTAGTCATAATTATCCATACTAATTATATCATTTCAATGAGCAAACAAGAATATTCAAAATTTATAGAAGAGAGAGCAGAAAAAAATTTTGAAAAACAAAGTAAATATTTTGATTTTGACAGCACTTTATTTGCAGAGATTAGACCTTTAATTTATCAAATAAATAACAGCTTAATACTGGAATCTCACGTACCTGCTTTAACTGCAACAAATTATTTGGTAGAAAGATTATTGAAAATTGCGCTTATATATAATGAAGTTAAAATTGAATCTGTTGAACTCGAAAAATTAAATTCTCTGTATGACCTGCCAAATAAAAAATACATCAAACTTAATTTTGAGAAATCAATAGAGAAATGCAGAAATTTGGGATTAATAAATGATTCTGAAAGAAATTTTCTTGACACAAAAATAAGACCCTTAATTAGAAATTCTTATTCTCACGGGGATCCCACTAAAATTACAAACACACTACCTAAAAAAACAAAAGCATATGTTGGAAGTTTTTCTGAACCAGGTAAAATAGATGAAATTGACTTTGAAAAACATTTTATTCCTACCTTTCAGAGCCAAATATTTAATGAATTTGCAGAACAAAATTCTAAAACCTATTTTGATTTCGCTTATAATTTGATATCAAATATTGAAGATAGAATAAATTACTTTCACAAAAAATAAATAAAGCGATATTGGGTATAACTTCCTACATAAAGATAAAGTCTCTGATTACAAATCCGCAATATCGACTAACCTTAAATGCTAGCAGACAAACAAACACCCGCCACAAATGAAATTGATCATCTTTTTTCTTGGAATATCTACCTTTTGCTTCTCGCAAAAATTTAGTTTTATTTACGAAACAAAATACAAACTGAATTCAGAACAACCAGATGATGTGAGTTCCGAGAAGATGATTTTGGACCTCAAAAACAACAGTTCCATTTTTAGAGATTCACTCGACAGAAAATCAGATTCAGTAAGGTTGAACCATGGAAACGGCAGGTTTAAAATGGGTGTCGAAAACCAATTCTATGTCAAAAAGAATCTTGCTCAAAAAAGAATTGAAAAAGTTATCACTTATTTGGGAACAGATTATCTGCTTCCAGTTGAGGACGTATTAGATTGGAAAATAAGTTCTGAACAAAAAGTCATTGGAAACTACAGATCTCAAAAAGCAGAAACTACTTATGGCGGAAGAAACTGGACCGCCTGGTTCACTACAGAATTGCCTTTTTCCGATGGTCCTTATATTTTCAGTGGTTTGCCTGGGTTGATCCTTTCTATTCAAGATTCAAACAATGATTATTCGTTTAATTTGATAGAGGTCAAAAAAGGCGAGCCTATTTTTGACGCCCGCACAAAAACGGTAAAAATCGATTGGAAAAAGTATGAAACCCTTGCAAGATCCTATTTTAATGACCCGTTTGATATCATTTCAAAAGGTTGGAAAACTGCTAAATTTACAGATTCGAAAGGTGTTACAGTGGATATTTCCATAAAGAATAAAGAAATGCAGAATAATATTTTGCAAGAAAATAACCCCATTGAATTAGATCACAAAATCAACTATAAATAAAAACTTTTAATCAAGAAAAAATGAGAAACCATATTTACACTTTGTTATTATTATTTTTATTTACAGGCGTTAATGCGCAAGACTATTCAACACTGATAGGTGAAGCTAATCAATCATATGAGGCAAAAGATTACAAAATGTCTACTGACCTCTATGATAAAGCTTTTAAAATCGAAAGCAAAAACCCCAGTCATTTGTATAATGGTGCTTGTGCATCTGCATTAGCAGGCGATACGAAAAAGGCATTTAGATGGTTGAACTTATCCATAGAAAATGGTTGGACAAACTTAAGGCACTTAAAGTCTGATACTGATTTGGACCATCTGCATTCAAAAAAAGAATGGGAGAAAACGGTTGAAAAGTTGGAAAAGAAATTAGAGTTGGTAGAAGCCAATTATGACAAACCATTGCAGGCTGAATTGTTGACCATTCTGGAGGAAGACCAAAAATACAGAAAGCAGATCCACGAAACGCTAAAAACCCACAGTGATGACTCTAAAGAAATGCAAGACCTCTGGAAAATAACACATCAGAAAGACTCCATCAACTTATTAAAAATAAAAAAGATATTAGATGAAAAAGGTTGGGTTGGAAAAGACAAAGTAGGCGCGCAAGCCAACAGTGCGATATTTCTTGTCATTCAACATTCGGATCTGGAGACGCAAAAAAAATATTTGCCAATGATGAGAGAAGCTGTAGCAAAAGGGAATGCAAATTCAGGCTCTTTGGCTTTGTTGATCGACAGAATAGAGATCCGAGAAGGCCGGAAACAAATCTACGGCAGTCAGATCGGCATCAATCCGAAAGACGATACGCACTATGTTTTACCATTGACCGATCCTGACAATGTAGATAAAAGAAGAACAGAAGTTGGCCTTGGCCCCATCGCTGACTATGTTAAAACTTGGAATTTGGTTTGGGACGTCGAAAAGTATAAAAGTGAGCTGCCTGAATTAGAAAAATTACATCAATAGAAAAAACGTCCGCCGAAGGATGTTTGCAAAACGTTAACCGTAATTTTATGAGAAATACTATTTGTTATCTATCGATATTAATGATGTCTCTTTCTTGTTCACAGAAAAAGACTGACACCGTAAATGTGAAAATTGAAAATAACAAGTCTGATACGGTTGAAACACGGAAAGAGAATGAACTAGAAAACAACCCTGATTGTGTGTTTGACGATAATTACAAAAAATTGACTGAAGAATGGCTAAGTGAAGTTGACATCAAAACATATATTTGGGATTCAAAAATCAATAAAGCCACATTGATCTACGAAGGGGACACTTTAACTTTGTATAAAGGCGGTTGCAACCATTTTGTAAGTTCAGTAGAAATTAAAACAGATATTTACCCAAATAATATATCAGACAGCAATCTGCTAACAAAAATCAATAACATAGCGTGCAAATTTAAATTTGAAAATTATTGCAAAAAGCTTATGGAAAGTCGATTTAAAAAAATTAATACTGGCAACTCATCTTATTTTTTAGAATTTGAAGATGATGATCCGGAAGACAATTTGATTTCTGAAGGTATTAAAATCTCAGAAAAAGGAAGGAGAACAATTATTGAAATATCAGAATATTATAATTAAAAACGAATGCTAGTAGGTCTTTGCAATAGTGGAGCGATACTGGAACGTTCTATCGCAGTTTGCCTTTCGTGCACTACAAACCGACTCCCAAAGTGCTGTTTTATTTTTCCTAAAAATCAGCCAAAATTTAACATCAATCATCAAAGCTTTTACAAAATTGGCGTAACTTCGGGGAACAAATTCTGATTATGAAAAAGCATCTCATAACACGATCTCTCATATTGGTGCCTATGGCATTCCTTACGCTTCAATGCAACAAAACGGAAACCAGCCCTGCACCAGCGCCTCAGAAACTCTCTCTGAGCGACACGGTAACTGCCAAACCAAAGCTACAACCCGAAAACAAGGACGACACCACAGAGAAAGTGGCACACTACATCGCCAACGAGTACCTGACGCCCGGCGACCTGAAAGCCATCCCGATGAGCGAGCGGAAATTTCGCTACCAAACAATCGACCTGAACACCGATGGGAAGATGGAAATCTTTGTGAGTTTCTTTACGCCTTACTTCTGTGGCTCCGGTGGCTGCTCTATGGTTTTGCTGGATGACCATCTGAAACCGATCACGAAATTCACGGTCACTACGCCACCACTCTACGCTGAGCAAGAAACAACAGATGGCTGGAAAACATTACTCGTGCAGGACCGTGACGGATGGAAACAACTGACGTTTAAGGATGGAAAATATCCATCGAACCCTTCTGTCCTACCCGCTTCTACCAAGGAGCCAAGCGACTATGCACAAGGCATCTTCACAGAACAACTCACCGAACATCAATTCTAAAAATATCTTCATTATGAAAAAACTGATCCCTTACTTATTATTGCTGGTCTTCACAAGCCTGAGTGCCCAGAAGATCGCAGACGGCGAAACGGTAACGGTGGACGGACTGGCCGTGACCTTCAACATCCTGAACAAAGAGTCTGTGACGGCAGGCGGGAAAACCTATGACCGCTACAAAGTATCCGCAACGCTGGTGAACAATTCCGGAAAAGACTTCAGCCTGCGACTGAGCAACGCCCCGCAAGTGGTGACGAAAACCGAACTGGTGGAGCTGGACTGTATCAATGCGACCGGCGCCAAACTGACGTCTAAAAAACTGGCCCTGAAAATGAATCCGCAGAACCTGAACGTGACCTACTGGGCTTACACCAAAGATGGCAAATACCAAAGCTTTGTGATTCCTGTTGTATCGGGCTACTTCCTGGACAATGGCGGATCGGTGAGCGACAATGCGATCTTCATCGTACCCCAGGGTGAAGCACCGAATGTGACTGTACGCAAGACCTTGTAAGTGAACAGCACTTGCAGCAAGTTTATAAAATTTAAAAACCGCTTTTTGAAAGCGGTTTTTTGTCTGCTTTTGAAGACAGTTCTCGATACAATTTTTCTCCGCTATGCTGCGAAAAATCACTCGAACTGACGGCAATTGGCGTTCATAATTTTTTGACCTAGATTTAAAAGCTGCGTTACTTGTAATAGCGAAGATTATCAAGATATTGTGTTTTTGCTGTAATGTAGATTCTCGATACAGTTTTCCTCCGCTCTGCTACGAAAAATCACTCGAACTGACGGCAATTGGCGTTCATAATTTTTTGAACTAGATTAAAAGCTGCGTTACTTGTAATAGCGAAGATTATCAAGATGTTATGTTTTTGCTGTAATGTAGGTTCTCGATACAATTTTTCCTCCGCTGCGCTGCGAAAAATCACTCGAACTGACGGGATGAAGATGTTAATTTCAGTTATCAATCTATAGAAAAAGTCTGCGAGGAAATTTGTATTTTAGTCCATATTAGAAGCATATACATGAAAACCAGTCTTTACATCTTCATCCTGTTATCCATTTTGCTTGTGGCAGATTGTATCGCTTATTATTTTTACCAAATCAGCTTGGCAGGATATTACAGTGACATCATTTTGTTATGGCTTTGGTTATTGATGAGTCTTGTCGTGATTGTTTTATTCTGGAAGAAGATCTTGGCAAAAGTGTTTTTGGGCCTTATGGTCGTGACATTGGTTCTAAGTATCGCCCCGATGGGATTGCCATTTTATACCTTCATCCTTTCTATGACCTCAGCAGGTTTACGCCTGGACAAAGACCTCAACGACAAATATCGGGGACAGATCGTAGGATATGGCGTAATGGTCTATCCATGGCTTGAGATCATAGAGAAACATGGACTGCTGGAAAGAAAGATTCTGGAATGTACAGAGATGCAACTAGAAGCATTTGGCAAAGAAAGGATCGATGTGAAGTTTGAGACACAATTGAGCCCTGACTTAAAGATTAGTGAAGCCAAAGACCTCTTCCTCAAATCTGAGACAGATAGTACCATCGCTATCACAATCTTTTACGGCGGGCCGAATAAGACCATCACTTTTGATAAAATTAATAAAAGTTTGAAATACATCAGTGAAAAGTGATGTGTCAGAAATAATTGTTATTTTAGTGATGCTAAAAAACTAATTGAAAACTAAATAATAAAAAAAAATGGACAAAAGTAAAGCCCCGATTTTCACGATGAGTATCGTCGCCATCATTGTTGGCGCGGCATTGTACAAGCAGATTGATTTTAGAACAATGACCGTTGAGAAGCCTGCTTTGTCGATTCTGTATGCTGTCACTTTTTTGTTTGCGGTTGCAGTGTTGGTAAGGAATTATCGGAAGGGTGCGGAGAAATAGAATCTCTAATATCATTAGATTATCCATAAACTAAAATGCTCTATGGACAAAGAACTTTGGGATCACATACTTCAATTTGATTTTGATGATCCACCCAGTGAATATGGATTTACAATCCGTCTTGCCAACGAAAACTACTGGACTAAAGCGTTTACAGAACTCGCTATTTTGGAATACAAAAAGTTCATGTACCTCGCGGCAACCTCTGATATGATGGTTTCTCCGTCCGAGATTGTTGATACCGTTTGGCATCAGCATTTGATTTTCACGCAATCTTACTCAAGTTTTTGTATTTTGATAGGAAAGCAGATCCAGCACATTCCGTCCACACATAATAGAGAGGAATTTGAGAAATTCAGACAAGCCAAAGAGAGAACTCTGGGACTGTACAAATCAGTTTTCGGTGAGCAACCCAAAAGCATCTGGGAATATCATGGGATGTTTGAAAGCCTGAATCTGAATAAAGCCAACTTAAAAATAAGAACGTTTCTGGTATTTGGAATTCTGGGTTTCATTGCCCTGATTGCACCTTGCTACTTTCTATTGAGACCCATCTATTTGGAGATCCATAATCCTTATTTCATGATCGGATTTATTGCTTTATGTCTCTTAACATTTGCCGGACTGGAGTTTTACAACCGAAATCAGCTGAAGAAAATAACAAAAGAATTTGATGAAGATTCATTTGTTTATCATCTGAAACCTTATGAACTTGTTTATCTCAAAACACAGAGACTCAACGATGTCATCAATGGAACTATCAATGAATTGATAAATAATAATACAATCTACATCAACCCTGATAAAACCATCGGTCTGATCAATCCCGATAATGTGAGTTCTAAGGAGCAGCTACAGACCGTCACCGTATTGAGTGAGCTGGGAAGGCCATTTTATCCATCCTTAGTAAGACAACTAGTCAACAAACCAATATTTTGGAATACTGCCAAATGTATGGATGCATTTGCGAAGTACGTGTACAAGTCAAAGAAATTCAGGAATTTGTTTTATATGAATTTTGGTATTTTGACCATTGTCCTCATGCTTGGTATCATTAGACTGACAACCGGCATCGTTAGGGATCGACACGTATTTCAAATTTTAATTGCGACACTTATTTTGATTGTCTTAATTATCTTCTACTTAAACAGACTTACCAAACTGGTCTGCACACACACCATTCCAAATCTGTACAAAACAGATATTTTACCAAAAAGAACTGCCCAGGACGATTGGCAATGGCAATATTTTCTACTAGGTTCCGCCGTGTTGACAGCCGCTTTTATACCCATAATTGGTTACACAGAGAAAAATAACCAATTTGGAAGTGATAGCGGAAGCTCCGGATCATCCTGTGGGAGCAGCTGTGGAAGTTCATGCGGTGGTTGCGGCGGCGATTAATAAAAGTAATTTAATTTACGACCACAAAAAGACATTAGCAAAACTAATCTTCGAAATAAATTTAAACTTAATTAAAAAAACCACAATTACATGGGATTATTTTCAAAACTATTTGGACGGAAAAACGAAGACAAATCAGCATCCGAATTGATGCGTTCAGCAGTTTCTGACAAAACAAGCGCTGACCTGAAAATGTACCAGGAAACAGTTGATCACATTGTGGTTTCTGAATCTCTACAATCCGATTTGAAACTCAAACTAAAACAAGCTTTTGAAGACCCGAGATCTTTTTATGATGATGATAATGAATTCATCCTATCTGAGCGTGGACTGACCTATCCAAACGATGTGGCGCTGACGCCGAAGTTTGTTTTGATCGATACAATGGAAGATGAAGACCAAATGGCAGAAGTGGATTGGAAAGAAGATGAGGACGAGATACGATTTGCGATCAACAGGATTATGAAGGCAAAAAAGTACCCAACAATTTCAGACGAATTGAAGTATACTGATTTAGATACTTCGGAAATCATTCGGAAAATCAATGATGATGAACTGAAACCAATGGGTCATTCTTTGGAGATCCTGGATATTAATTCTGACAGTTATGTTTTCACGATCATCCCGATAGACAAGCATCGGGACGTTTCAGAACTATTTTTAAAACTTAAATAAAAACAAACAATGGTAAAACAAATTTTCATCAATCTGGCAGTAACAGACCTTCAACGGTCTCTGGATTTTTACTTGGCACTAGGATTTACGCACAATCCTCAGTTTTCGGATGATACTGGAAACTGCATGGTCTGGAGCGACAGCATCTTTGTAATGCTTCTCAACCACGAGAAGTTTGCCTCCTTTGCCACAAAACCAATTGCCGATACAAAATCAGCCGTAGCAGGACTTTTCTCGCTCTCAGTAGAAAGCACCGAAGAAGTGGACCGCGTCATGGAAAACGGTTTGAAGGCAGGCGGAATAGAGCCCAACGAAATGAGAGATTACGGCTTCATGCAACAGCGAACCATAGAAGATCCAGACGGACATACTTGGGAAATTTTCTACATGGACCTCTCGAAAGTACCTACAGAAAATCCAGAAGGTAATTAAGCCTTTTCTACTTTGACCGTCAAAATTAGCGTATGACCCACCATCCAAAACCAAATCCCTGGAATTTTCACAACACCGATCATGCACTTGTCTCACCAGATCAGCTGTATCAATTGGTCTATTATGACCTGAATGAAATTGCCATGGGCGCACCGCTTGGTGGATTGTGCTATCTTGAAGGTAATGTTGAGAAATTGAAAATTCATGAATGGTGTGGCGGACCTCCGGTTTGGCACAATGAAGGCAAGCTATTGGCCATTCCGATTTGGGAAAGAACTGCTTTGGAAGGTACCGTTCAGAAAATTGGAATCGTAGATCTGGAGCATTTGGAGTTGAAAATATTCGAGAAAACCTTTCGGGTTCTTAATCTTCGTTCCTTTGAGGGAAAAGTTGTGCGTGCTGATTACCAAAATACTGACCTTTCATTTGATATTGAAGCGGAAAAAATTGAAGTTGTCCTTAAACTAAATGAATAAAAGATGGTTTAAGATTTTAAAAGATGCAAAGTGCCACTACAAATACATTTTCGATATTTAGAATGTTCAATTTGGCGTAATTCATGTTTCGGAAAACTCATTAACACAAAAGTATTTCGCAATGAAAACCGTAGCACAAAAGATGGGAATCAAGGAAGGCGCAAGAACCTACTTCGCCAATGCGCCTGAGGATGCGATCTTATCCATAGAACTTCCCAACATTGACCTGATAGAAAAGTTAAGTGGAGAATTTGACTACATCCATTTGTTTGTCATAAAAACAAAGCGAGCAGGCGAAGATCTTTCAAACATTAAAAGAGCACCTGAAACTGTATGGAATGCTGTGGGTCTCGTGGCCAAAAGGCGGACAACTGGAAACCGACCTTTCTCTCCCCAAAGTGATCAAGACCGGTTACGAATTCGGACTGGTGGAAAGTACGTGTCTGAGCATCAATGAAATTTGGTCTGGCATAAAATTCACCCATCCGAAAAAAGGAAAGACGTACAATAATAGTCATGCAGAACTGAAATCCAGAACCACGAATCGCTAGTAAGTTACGCTACTGATCACTTTCGGACTCAAATCTTTTCATAATCACAGATCTCAGACGTTCCTCATTATCGTCGCCCCAATTTCCTAAAACGGAGATCACGGGAATCAAAGATTTTCCAAAATCAGTGAGACTGTACTCCACTTTTGGCGGAACCACGGGATAAATGACTTTCGTAACCAGCTCATGCTCCTCCATTTCCTTAAGTTGAATATTCAAAACGCGTCTGGTCGCATCGGGAATTTTTCGTTGAAGTTCGCTCGGACGCAAATGTCCTTGATCGATAAACCAAAGCAAACGGATTTTCCATTTACCATAGAGCACTTCGCCGATCAGATCGAGGCCACAATTGAGGTTGGGTAAAATCTTTCTCTCATACATAGAAGCAAAATTAAGCCTATGTTCCAAATTGTGCAATAGGGGAAAAATTGTTCCCTATGTGAATCGTATTTCCGTAATTGTGCAATGTTGAAGTATGTCAGAAATTTGTACAAAAATAAAACAATGGTACAAGATCTTAATTTCAACAATGAGTTATCTGGCAAGATCGCCTTGGTAACTGGAGGTACAAAAGGCGCGGGAAAAGCAATTGCAGAAAGACTTCTGAAAGCTGGCGCCACCGTAATAATCTCCGCTAGAAGCAAACCCGAAACGGCGACAGAAAACTTACATTTCATTTCTGCCGACCTCAGCAGATCAGAAGGCACTAAAAAAGTAGCCGAAGAAGTTTTTGCTCAATTTGGAAAACTGGATATTCTCATCAACAATCTTGGTGGCTCGGAAACCAAAGGTGGCGGTTTTTCGGTTTTGACCGATGAAGATTGGGAGCAAAGCATCAATGTTAATCTTTTGGCACCAATCAGATTGGACAGAGAATTCCTACCACAAATGCTCTTGCAAAAAAGTGGCGTGATCATTCACATCGCATCTATCCAAGGAAGATTGCCTTTGTACGATTCAACGTTGCCTTATGCAACCGCAAAAGCTGGTCTCATCAATTACAGCAAAGGACTTTCTAAGGAAGTTTCACCAAAGGGCATTCGGGTTTTGACCGTTTCGCCAGGTTGGATCATGACAGAATCATCTACGAGATTGCTGGAACGCATCTCCGAAAGCTCCAATTCTACCATCGAAGAAGCTAGGAAAAGCGTGATGGATGCTTTGGGCGGAATCCCAATAGGAAGACCAGCCGAGCCAGAGGAAATTGCAGAGTTTGTAGGTTTCCTGGTTTCTCCAAGAGCCAATTATCTCACCGGAACAGAATACATTATCGACGGTGGAACCGTCCCAACAATTTAATTATTTTAAAAATCAAACCTATGAACTTACCAAACGTCATCACAGATCTAGCAAATGCTCAAAACAACTTTGACAGCATTGCTTATGCTAATTGTTTCTCAGAAAGCGCAGAAGTTTTTGATGAAGGAAAAACGCACAACGGAAAAGCAGAGATTCAACAATGGATTGAGAAAGCCAATACAGAATACAAAGCGACTATGAAACCTTTGGAATATTCTGAAGCCGATGAAATTTTGAAAGCTGAAGTTTCAGGGAATTTCCCAGGCAGTCCAATTGTTTTAGCTTATCATTTTAAGTTAAAAGACGGACTGATCGACTCTCTAAAAATCACAGGTTAAAAAATCTCATCCATAAAAAAACCGTTCTATTGAAGAGCGGTTTTTTTTAATTAAACTATTTGAAAATCTGTTGGGCAAATTCATTGAGACAACGTCTCCAAGTCAGCCATTCGTGGTAGGTTCCGGCTGAGTTGTATTGGACGAATGGATATTTGTTTTCATTCAAATAATTAGCTAATATGGTATTATATTCCGCAAACCGCTTGTCTTCTTTTTCGCCAATTCCGATGAAGAAAAATGGTTTTTGTTTTGATCTCAATAGATTTTCCACAGGCAATTCTTTGAAAGGCTGAAGTTCCGTTCCTTCGTAGATCACCGGACTGAATGAGCCAATGGCAGAAAACAATTCAGGATGATTTGCGCCGATGAACATTGCTTGATAGCTTCCTCTGGAAAGGCCTGCGATAGCTTTTTCACCACTCGTTTTATATTTTTTTTCGATGAATGGAATCAGCTCCTGAGTCACCAGCTTGTCTAGATTTTTTGTAGAAAGAACTGTTCTTTGATAATCGTCGGGTAATTTTTCCTGTTCGAGAGTTAGTGCAACGCCATAATCCATCACGACAATCATTTCGGTTGCCTTTTTATCTGCGAAAAGATTATCTAAAATATTTTTGATGTAACCTTGTCTTTCCCAACCAGTAATATCTTCGCCAGTTCCGTGATAGAGGTATAAGACCGGGAATTTCTGCGTGCCATAATTTGGTGGCAAATACACTTTAAAGTTTCGTTTTCCTTTGGTGATCTCAGAATCAAAACTGTCCTCTATAATCTCTCCGTGTTTTACATTTTTCTCAAAAAAGAAATCTTCACCAGACGGAATTTCAATCCCGCTTGTTGGCTGGCCGTAGCCGAAGTAAAGTTCTGTATTCGGGTCATTCGTCCTTTTGCCATCGACATTGAACCAATAGTAATGAAAGCCAATTTCCAATGGCCACGTTGAAAAAGACCAAAATCCATCGGTTCCTTCAGCAGCATCGTAAGAGAGGTTCTGCATTCCGTCTCCACCTTCTATCGTCACAGATTTTGCTTTCGGGAAATAGACTTTGAACTCTGCTTTTCGGTTAGCATCAATTCTAGGAAATTCTTTTCCGTCCTTTGCTGTGACAGACGTTCTAAAGTTTTGAGAAAACAACAGAGCCGAACTGAAAACAAGCGCAGCTGTTATGATTTTTAATTTTTGCATTGGACTATTTGAAAATGTTAGAAAACTATGCAATTTACAAATTCTATAAATTAATAAAACCGATTTAAATTGTCACAATATCCAGTTCCAGATCGTGGTAGAGAAGGATTTTCCACTGTTCTTCCCTCGCCTGTTTTTCCCAAAGCATTCTTTCGTCCCGTGCTTTTTTCCCGTCAAAATCTGTTTTGAAGGCGATCTGATATTTCAGATAACCCATCTGCGGAAGATTGTCTGCGCCATAGAACGCGGTCTCATTATTTTCTTTGATCCAAAAAACCTGATGAAACGGCGTGTGTCCACCTGTCACTTCGTATGAAATTTCGGGTGTGAGGTTTCCTTTGTCGAGATCCATCCAGACGATCTTGGCATTATCGATAATAAAATTCAGAACCTTCAGATCGAATGAGGGATTTCCATCTTTGGAACGGGCAAACTCCAATTCACGTTTTTGAAGATAAACTTCAGCCTCAGGGAAATTGAGCGACCAATGTTCTCCATCCTTATTCACCAATCCGTCGATATGATCTTTGTGCAGATGAGAAAGCAGGACCCTCTTCACATTTTCAGGTTTCAGACCGGCTTTTTCAATATTGAGATGGATCTTAGGAACGCCATTTTCCAGCCAGCCAAGTCCAGCATCCAACATGACCAGATCATCTTTGGTCTCAACAAGAAATGGTTGAATTGCTATTTTGAGGTCCTTCTCGTTTTCGGAATCTTCGAGATAGGTAAAATTTTTGTTTTTATCAACACTGAAATTCCCGTCTTTTAGCGGATGTATTTTCATCTTCAATCTTTTAAATTAAATAATTTTCATTTTTCTCAATGACAAAAAATAAGAAATCAAAACCACAATTCCAAGAAGCAGAATGAAGTAGCTCCAAGATGTGGCGTGGAGAAAGTAGCCGGAACCACTTCCCAAAAGCGCTGACCCAAAATAATAAAACAACCAGTACAAAGACGTGGCTGTACTTTTGGCTTCCTGTGCGTGCAATGCAACCATCTTGCTCGCCATGGTATGTGCACCGAAAAAGCTAAGCGTTAGAAGCGCCAGACCAATCATTACGATGAACAATCTCTGAGAAAGCAAAAGCAAGACCCCAATTAACATCAAAACAATACAGACCTGCAGAATCCTGCGTTGCTCCATTCTTTCTGAAAGTCGACCGACAATGGTTGTTCCCACGACACCTAAAGTGTACATCAAAAATATAAAGGCAATGAAAAGATGATTCATCGAAAATGGTGGCGACTCCAGACGGAATGTCAGGTAATTGTAAATACTCACAAAGGTTCCCATGCTCAGAAAAGCCACAAAATAAAGACGAAGCATATAAGGATCCGAAGCAAAGTTTCTCATCTGTTTTACCTTCAAAGTAAAGTCGATCTTCTGTGGTTGATGAAAACGTGAATCGGGGAAATATTTCCAAAATATCAACGCCAATATCAAGCTTCCCAGTCCAATGATCATGACTGTATTTCGCCAGCCTATTTCGCCATCCAAAACTGTCGCTATCATTCTTCCGCTCATTCCGCCAATCGTGTTTCCGTTCAGATACATACTTATCGCCAATCCAATGACCGAGGCCTGAACCTCTTCTGTAATATATGCCAATGCAACCGCTGAAACACCCGCTATCACAAAACCTTTCACAACTCCCATTGCAATCAAAAGTGGTAAACTTTCTATCCACGCCGAGGCGATGGTGAGACAAGATGACGTCAGCAATGCAAACAACATCTGCTTTTTCCTGGAAAAACTATCCGATTGGAAAGCAAAAAAGAAAAGACCCAAAGCCATTCCCAAGGTGGAAGAAGAAACCAGCCAAGAACTGTCACCAATGGAAGTTTTAAAATCTTTCGCAACGGTCGGCAACAACGGCTGGAACAGATAAAGCTGTGCAAAGACAGACAATCCTGAAAGAAATATCGTCAGCTGTATATTTCTGAATCTGCGACTCTTTTTGTCCGCTTTGTGATCGATGTCTGAAATGATAACTGAACTACTGATTGATCCCATAGATATAGCCGAAGCCTTTTTGTCCGTCTTCCAGTTCATATCCAGCGAGAATTCGGCGGTAGCCATCGCCTTCAAATTCGTCGAGAGAATACCAGTGGTTGCTCAAGTCATCAGAAAATAAAACATAGCAAGAAATATCTATCTGTTCATTTTCCGGCGCTGAGACAAATCCATTAAAACCCAGGTCGGCGCCCCAACCTTTGCTTTCTAATTTTCCGCCTTTCAATATTGCGGATTTCCATTCACCTTGGATATGACTTATTTTGTGATGATTGGGTTTTCCTGGAGCGAGTGTTCCGTAGATAATAAGTTTGTTCTCTGGTCGGTATTCTTCAAAAAAAACTCTCTGGTCGGCCGTAAGCTCATATTGGTCCAATGTTTCAACTTTAATATCTGCAATTTTAAGTTTTTGGTTCAAAGCTGAAAGGTCTGTTAATAAACTCATTCTTAAATCATTTTTCAATTGATGATACAAATTTCGGAATATATTCTAAATTTGTAAAACGCTTTATTTCGATAAAAACCATCGATAAAACCGATTTAGAATATGGAATTACGACAGCTCAAATACTTTCTCAAAGCAAAGGAACTTCTGAACTTCACTGAAGCTTCAAAACATCTAAATATCAGCCAAAGCACACTCTCCCAACAGATCAAACAGTTGGAAGAGGAAATTGGAATTCCGCTTTTCAACCGCATCGGAAAACGAATAACCTTGACGGAAGCTGGTCTGTTATTTTCTGAATTTGCCTTTCAAAGTGTTCAAAAATCCAATGAAGGTCTTATGATGATGAAGGATCTGAACAAGCTCAATTCCGGAAGTCTTTCCATCGGGATCACCTACGCATTGCGCCATCTTCTTACCAAAGCATTGATCGCCTTTTCCCGACAATATCCAAAGATCAAAATCAATATTGTCTTCGGAACGACCTCTGAACTGATAGAAAAGTTAAATACGACCGAACTGGATTTCATTCTCACCTTCAAAGAAAGCGATGAATCCGACTATGACTACCGTTCTCTATTTTTCTCGCCAATGACATTGGTCGTGGCCAAAGATTCGGAGTTTTCAAAACTTTCGTCCATCGCTTTGAAAGATATTATGAAGTTACCATTAGCCCTGCCAGCAAAGGGATACAGCACGATTCAATTTATCAAAGGCATCCTGAAGAAGGAAAAATTAGAACCGAATGTTTTGATTGAGATCAATGACATCCCAACTCTACTAGAACTCGTAAAAACCGGTAATTGGAATACGATATTGACTCAGGTCAGCGTGGACGATCCAGACTTGGCAACTATTAAGATCAGGGGTAAAAATATGTTGCGTGAAGCGACCATCATCTCGCTAAAAAATATGTATCAAAAAAAATCGGTCAAGATCTTTCAGGAATTTCTTTAAAAATTTATCGTCCTTAAATAACAAAAACCGCCCTTTGCTAGAGCGGTTTTATTAATTTAAAAAAGTTTGTTTAATATTTTCCTTCGTCCTGAACTTCCTTAGCCTGATATTCCTGAACCAATTCTATGGCATTCGTGATCACGTCGCTGAGCGCTGTGATGAATGTTCCTTCTTCGGCCAGACTCATCGCGTGTTTCAAAGCATCGATCTCTTTTGGGATGCATTCGTAGCTGATGTCTCGATTGGCTTCCTGGATTCCTTCGATGATGAGTCCATTGATCTCCTCTTCTGGTCTTCCTCGCAGATGTTTTTCGTTTCTGATGATGATGTGATCGAACATTCTTCCCGCAATTTTCCCGATCTCGCGGATGTCGCCATCTCTTCTATCGCCAACACCTGAGATGATTCCAATCTTCTTATTGGCTTCCACGCTTTTCAAGAAATCCTCGATTGCTTCATAACCAGCAGGATTATGTGCGAAATCGATCATCACTTTGAAGTTTTTGAAGTTGAAGATATTCAGTCGTCCAGGTGTCAATTGCGCACTTGGGATAAACGTTGTCAGTGCCAAAGCAATGTTTGGAATTTCGAAACCGTAAACGTAAGCGGCCAATGACGCTGCCAAAACGTTGGCAATCATAAACTTCGCTTTGCCTTCCATCGTTATTGGGATATTTTTCACCCTTTCGATGCGGATCTTCCATTCGCCTTTTTTGATGGTCACATATCCATCTTCATAAACGCAGGTAATTCTACCCTCTTTAGCAAAGCGTTTGATGTGCGGATTGTTCTCATCCAAACTAAACAAGGCCACTTTTGATTTGAGATCATCGACCAATCTCATAGAATATTCGTCATCAGCATTCAGGATACACCAGCCATCTTTTTTGACGCTGTCCAGAACCACACGTTTAACGCGCGTCAAATCCTTAAGATTATGAATATCGCTGATTCCCAAATGATCTTCTTTGATATTGGTCAAAACACCAATATCACAAGTTCCGAAACCTAACCCAGAACGCAGAATTCCACCTCTCGCCGTTTCCAGAACAGCAAATTCCACGGTTGGATCCTTTAAGATAAATTCGGCAGATTGTGGTCCGGTCGTATCGCCTTTTTGAAGCAATGTATTTTGGATGTAGATGCCGTCAGATGTCGTGAAACCTACTCTTTTTCCGTTGTTCTTAACAATGTGCGCAAGGATTCGCGTGGTCGTCGTTTTTCCATTCGTTCCCGTCAAAGCAATGATTGGAATCCTGAATTCTTTTCCTGGTGGATAAAGCATATCTACAACCGGCGCTGCAACATTTCTTGGCAAACCTTCGCTTGGCGCAAGGTGCATTCTGAAACCTGGTGCTGCGTTGACCTCCAAGATCGCGCCGCCGCTTTCCTTCAAAGGTTGCGTCAGGTTTTCTGCCATAATATCAATCCCACAAACATCTAATCCGATAATTCTGGAAACACGTTCTGCCATCTGAACATTCTCTGGATGGATCATATCGGTCACATCAATGGATGTTCCGCCAGTAGATAAATTCGCAGTTGATTTTAGATACACGATTTCTCCTTTTTGAGGAATGGTCTCTAAAGTATAATTTAATTTTTCAAGAAGTTCGTTAGTGTCTTTGTCCACATCAATTTCGGTCAAGACATTCTCGTGTCCATAACCTCTTCTTGGATCCGTATTTTCTTTATCGATGAGTTCTTGGATGTTCAACTCGCCATCGCCAACCACGTGAGCTGGAACCCTTCTCGCCGCTGCCACCATTTTATGATTGATGACCAAAACTCGGAAATCGAAACCTGTGATATATTTTTCAACAATTACTTTTCTGGAATATTGTTGCGCGTGTGTCAGCCCAACCACAGCTGTCTCATAATCATTCACATTGATGGAAGCACCTTTCCCGTGATTGCCATCTAATGGTTTGATCACTATCGGATAACCTATTTTTCTGATTGCAAGATCCAAACCTTCCTCGTCAACTACCAAACTTCCGGAAGGAACAGGAATTGCGGCATCTTCCAACATCTTTTTCGTCAGTTCTTTGTTGCAGGCGATGTCTACGGCAATGCTACTCGTGTTACCTGTAATCGTTGCCTGAAATCTCTGTTGATTGATCCCATAACCCAATTGAACCAAAGAGTTTTTCCCCAATCGGATCCACGGAATTCTTCTGGAAACGGCCTCTTCAACGATACTGCCTGTAGATGGTCCCAATCTTTCGCTTTCACGGAGTTCTTTCAGATTATGGATACATTTGTCGATATCATATTTTGTTGCAGCCATCAACGCCTCGGCGATCTTTACGGATTCTTCCGCAGCGTAAATCCCGGCCTGCTCTTCTCTATAATTGAAAACCACGTTGTACACGCCTGGTGTTTTGGTTTCGCGGGTTCTTCCAAATCCTACGTCCATTCCAGCCAGCGTTTGGATCTCCAAAGCGATATGCTCGATCACGTGCCCCATCCAAGTTCCCATCTCCACACGTTTGAAGAATCCGCCAACGCAGCCTTCGGAACATCTGTGGGAGATCAATGATGGAAGCAATTGTTCGATTCTTTCTCGGAAACCATCTATCTTATTGGTTGGGAAATGTTCTGTTTCTTCCAGATCCAAACGCATCTGTATCAATTTTTTTCTAGTGATGCTCCAGATATTCGGACCTCTTAGAACCTGTATTTTTTCGATTTTCATATTTAAAAAGTAGTTGTTAGATATTAGATTTCAGTAATTGGTCTTAAAATCAATGCTTTGAAATTTTATAATGAGTGACCTCAGACAATCAAAAACACTTACCAAAGCCGTTCCTAAATTCTAGTTTTATCAAAGATAATAGAAAAGCATTTAAATCAAGAAAATTTAGAAATAAATATTTTGTTATAAAACAGATTCTTTATCATTTTTATAAAATAATTAATGATTTGTTAATTTAAATCCGATTTTTACATTAAATAAATATTTAATAATTAAAACTTTAAATGTGAGTTCCTGATTTTAACCTTCTAAATATGACGTATATTCTATTATGATTTATTATTTTTGTTAACTATGAAATCAAAAGGAAAACTAGTCATCATTGGAGGCGCTGTAAACAAAGGTAGTTTTACAGAGACCAGTTTTGACCAAAACGTCGAAAAAAACCTCAACTTTTTTGAACGAGGAATCCTCAGAAAGATCATCGATGAATCTAAAAACAAAGAAGATTCTGTCATCGAAGTGATTACTACAGCTTCTCAGATCCCAGACATTGTGGGACCAGAATATAAAAAGGCGTTCGAGTATCTTGGCATTAAAAACTGTAACATCCTAGACATCCAAAACCGTGAACAGGCGAATAGTGACGCCATCGTTGCAAGAGCCAACGCAGCTGATGTTGTGATGTTCACTGGCGGCGACCAGTTGCGCTTGACCTCAATTCTTGGTGGAACGCGATTCCACGATGCGATCTTAACAAAATATCAGACCGAAGATTTCATCTACGCGGGAACCTCTGCCGGTGCTGCTGCCGCTTCTGAAAATATGATCTACCAAGGTTCCAGTTCTGAAGCCTTGTTGAAAGGCGAGATCAAAACCACGCAAGGTCTTGGATTTATAGAAAATGTGATCATCGATACGCATTTCGTGCAGCGAGGACGAATTGGAAGATTGTTTCAGGCCGTTGTCAACAATCCGAGAACATTAGGAATTGGTCTTGGTGAAGATACAGGTTTATTTATCGAGGATGATACAATGACCGCGATCGGTTCTGGTCTGGTCATCATTGTGGATGGACTTCAAATCAAAGATACCAACTTGACCAATATTGACCTCGGACAACCAATTTCCATTAAAAACTTGGTTGTGGACGTCCTTTCTATGAATGATACTTTTGATTTGAAATCCAGAGAAATGACGATTGTGAATTCACAGTACAACCCGATTCCGCAGGTGATTCCGAGTAATTATACGAGCGATTAAAAACTCTTCGACTCCGCTCAGTGTGACAAATTTTAGAATTTAAGATTGTCAGTCTGATGCGAAGTTTATCCTGAGCCTGATGAAGGGAAAACATATAAAAAATTCTTTTGTCAGTCTGAGGCTCTCGAAGACATAAAAAACTAAAATTCCATTTATGAAAATAATCATCCACGGCGGATTCTTTTCCGAAAGCAACCAAAGCCATGAAGTGAAAGTTGCCAAGCAAGATTCTCTGAAAGCCATTGCGAAAAAGTCCTACGATTTCCTACAAAACAATTCGGCTTTTGATACCGTTGCTTATGCCGTTTCACTGTTGGAAGACGATGATCTTTACAACGCTGGCATTGGTTCTCAGATCCAAAGTGACGGAATCATCAGAATGAGCGCGGCAATCATGGATGGAGAAACGCAGAAGATGAGCGGCGTCATCAATATCCAGAATGTGAAGAATCCAATCTTTGTGGCTAAGGAATTGATGAAAGAAGACGACCGCGTTCTCGGCGGAAATGGTGCGAAAAAATACGCCAATGAAAATGGTTTTGGAGATTTCTCAACCGAAATCCCACAGCGAAGAAAAGAATACGAAGAAAAACTGAAAACCGGCGGAAAAGGAACCGTTGGCGCAGTTGCTCTGGATAAACATGGAAAATTAGCTGTTGCTACTTCTACTGGTGGAAAAGGTTTTGAAATCCCGGGAAGAATCTCAGATTCTGCGACGGTTGCCGGCAATTATGCCAACCAATTTTGTGCGGTAAGCTGTACTGGTGTTGGCGAAGACATTGTGAGCAATGCGACCTCGGCAAAAATCGTTACGCGAGTGACAGACGGACTGACGATAGAAAATGCCTTCGACAGAACTTTTGAAGAGTTGAAAGAAATTGACGGTTTTGCGGGCGCCATTGGAATTGATTCTGAGGGAAATGTGTTCCATCAGGATTCTTATCCTACGATGGTTTTCGCAAGTTTTGATGGGGTGGATTTTGAGGTTTTTGGGTAATTTTATTATTAATCTCAGAAGATCTTCTATGAAAAATATCTTTCTTTTAGCATTTCTAATTTCATCGATGTCAACGGCACAAAATAGAGATCATAGCATTGATGTTTTGGTAAATGAAATGTGCACTAATTTTAAAGAGAATAAAAATCTCACAGATTCTACTCGAATAAAAATCCTAAACGAAAAATTCATTTGGCCTACTTTGAAGAATCAATCTGAAGACAACGCGTCTGAGATTGGTAATCAGATTTATTTTAGATTGCAGAAAAACTGTCAAGAATTCAGAGAATACTTATATCGAGTAGATCCTCCAAAGGATGATAATTGGATTCGACTTGATGCAAAGCCTTCAATTGAAATTACTGATAAACAAATTGAAACATTTAAAAAAACAAGTAAATTTTATTACTATGAATATGCTGGTGAAATAACAAAAGTTCAAACAGACAATAAATATTGGACTGAAACTTTCTCAGACGGAACTTTTTCAAAGCTCAATTATAATTGGATTACTACTAATTCATTTGAGTTGATTTTTGTTGAAAGTAATAACAAAACACGAAAAAACTTTAGTAAAAAAGGTGATCGATATAATTATCAAGTTATTAGCAAAGAAGATAATTATTATTGGGTACTAGTTGAAATTCCGAATCAATCCGAATTATTAAAGTTTAAATTATTTACCGAAGATTAAATCTTTGCTTAAGGTCAAAATACTGGTCGAAGAATATTTGAATTGAAAAGATGATCCATAAAAACCAAGAGCTCAAAAATGCAATCAGGATTGTCTGGCAAATTTCAGCAATTCTATCTATCGCAATTTTATTGGTTTTATTTTTTGTGGATGAGAAGATCATCCTTTCTACAGTTCCGATTTGTGAATACAAGGCTAATGGCGAGGAATGCTTTCTGTGCGGATCAACTCACGCTTTTATCGAACTTAAAAAACTGAATTTCAGTGGTGCTTTTGCAATAAATAAGCTAAGTCCATTTATATTTATTTTATTAATCATAAATTCGCTTGTATTTCTAAAATATCTGTTCAAAAACTATAAAACTAAACTATGAAAACATTAAGTCTTGTCTTTGGAATTCTAGCAATTTGCGGAATGTTCCTCGGATTCATTCCATGTTTGGGAGCGTTCAACTGGATCAATATCCCTTTCGCAGGAATTGGATTGATCATTAGCATCATTGCTTACGTCAAAGAAGATAATCTACCAAAGGGAAATGCCTTGGCAGGAATCCTCATGTGTGGTGCAGCCGCATTTTTTGGACTCATCCGATTATTTTTAGGCGGCGGAATCTTTTAGATTCAGAACCAACTATTATAAAAAAACAAAAAAAACCGTCCTGCAAAACAAGACGGTTTTTTTATTTATCGCTGATCATGTATTGTTGATCGTTAGTCTAGCCAACCCATTTCCTGCATCCAATCATCGTTGTAGATCTTTCCTACGTAACGGCTTCCATGATCATGTAGCAGAACGACGATGATATCATCTTTCGTGAACTGATCTTTAATCTGAACCAAAGCCGACATCGCACTTCCGGCAGAATAACCGCAAAAGATCCCTTCCTCTTTCGCCAGTCTTCTTGCATAGATTGCGCCGTCTTTGTCCGTCACTTTTTCGAAATGGTCGATGACACTCATATCGTAATTCTCCGGCAGAATATCTTCGCCAATTCCTTCTGTAATGTAAGTGTATGCGTGATTCAAATGGATCTCTCCTGTTTCGTGGATCTCTTTCAAGATAGAACCGTAGGTATCCACACCGATCACTTTGATGTCTTTATTTTTTTCTTTGAAGAATGTTCCACAGCCTGTAACCGTTCCGCCTGTTCCGGCACCTGCGACGAAGTGTGTCAGTTTACCTTCAGTTTGTTCCCAGATCTCTGGCGCGGTGCTTTCGTAATGGGCAAGCCTGTTGGAAAGATTGTCGTATTGGTTCACGTACCAACCATTCTCAGTCTCCGCAGCCAACCGTTTGGAAACCGAATAGTAAGAACGTGGATCCGTAGGCTTCACATCGGTTGGGCAGACGATCACTTCTGCACCAACGGCGCGGAGAATGTCACATTTTTCTTTGGATTGCTTGGAGTTGGTCACGAAAATACATTTGTAACCTTTTTGAATGGCGACCAAAGCCAATCCCATCCCTGTGTTTCCAGAAGTTCCTTCGATGATGGTTCCGCCTGGTTTTAGACGGCCGTCTTTCTCGGCATCCTCGATCATCTTGAGAGCCATTCTGTCTTTTACGGAATTTCCTGGATTCGTTGTTTCAACTTTTGCCAAGACCAAAGCTGGGAAATCTTCTCCCAAAACTCTGTTTATTTTGACCAATGGTGTGTTACCAATTGTTTCTACGATGTTGTTGTAATATTTCATAATTGTATAATTGATGATTGATAGTTGATAAATGATCGACGATGATTGAAGAATCGCTTAATAACTATCTGATATTTTTAATTGTGTTTTATATTTTTAATTGTAACTGGTTCTAAATGATGACAAAACCTTGTATTTATCTTGGATCTGCAGCCCGACTTGAGTGGAGCTCTTTTTTTGCATTGGGAAAAGCCTTGGCAAAAAAAAGCGGGAACGGAAGGCGGAAAAGCTGCCCAAATTACAATAATTTTTTAACTGTACTTGATGGCTCTTACTGGTGATATTTTACTGATGAGATAACTTGGCAAGATCATCGCAATCCCTGATACAATAAAGATGCCGACGGAAACCGCAATGATGTAAAGCGGATTGAGATCCACCGGAACTGTGCTGATAAAGTAATTCTCCGGATCCAACTTGATAAATCCTGTATATTTTTGGATCAACAACAAGCCTAATCCAATGATGTTTCCCGCCACCAGACCTGGAACCATGATTAGCAAAGTGTAATTGATAAAAATGGACCTGATCTGTGCGTTGGATGCGCCCATGGTCTTCAAAACACCGATGGAATTCGTTCTTTCGATGATAAGGATCAGCAGGATCATAATGACATTGATGACCACAACGATGAGCATAATGGCAATGATCAAGGAGATGTTCTGGTTGAAGATGTTGATCCAATCCAAGATCTGTGGATACTTTTCCGTGACCTTCTCGGCGTAGTTTTTATAACCGATGTATTTTTCGATCTCTGGGAAAACGTGGTCGATCTGGTCTGTATCATCCAAGAAAATATCGAGTCCGCCGACTTGCTTGTCCTCCATGTTCATCACTTTTCGGACGTGGTTGATATCGCCAATGATGTAGAGGTCATCCACAAGTTTGATATCGGTCTTGTAGATCCCTTTGACAACAAATTTTCTGTAAATCGGTTTTTGGTCTTCTTTTGAGAAAATAGTGACAATACTGTCATTCGGTTTCAGGGAAAGGTCGTTTGCGATTTTTTCTGAGAGGATGATCTCATTATTATAACCGTCTTCCTTATAATCTGGAATTGAACCCGAAATCATAAATGGCTGGAATCTGGCTTTGTCAAAATCTTTGCCTACACCTTTCAGAATAATGCCTGCGAAGTTGGTCTCAGTTCTCAGGATCCCACTTACTGAAGCGTAAGATTGCAAACCAGCAACGCCAGGAATCTTTTTCACAGCGTTGATGTCCAAACCCTGCGTTTCCAAAACGGAGGAATTGTAGGAGGAATTGGAACGTGTGGATTTCACAGAAATATCTCCGCTGAAATTTGAGATTCGGTCTTCTATGGCCTTTTTGGAACCAAGACCAGTTGATATCGTAATCAAAGAAACAATGATGCCCAACGCTACGGAAAGTCTGCCGATGTAGACGATGACCTTCGAGAGATTATTTTTGTTATCTTTGGAAAACGCTATCTTTTTCGAGAAATATAACGGAAAATTCAAATCAATGATTTTAAGCCTCAAAAATAAAACTTTAGTTTTTATCCTGCTAATTTATTTTAGTTCAATCACTTTAATGCGTTCTCAGAATGCTGCAAAAGAGCGGTTTGCGACAGCTGCCGACAGACCAGAACTGTATCTTCCACTTTTGAAGAATAAAAATGTGATCATCGCAGCCAACCAGACCAGTCTTTTGAAAGATAAAAAACATCTGGTGGACTTTTTGGTCGAGAATAAGGTCAAGATCAAATCCATCTTCGCACCAGAACATGGCTTCCGTGGAACTGCCGACGCAGGCGAACACGTGAAAAGCGGCGTGGATACAAAAACAGGATTACCAATCGTTTCCCTCTACGGCGACAACAAGAAGCCAAAAGCAGAGTATCTGAAAGGTGCAGACGTGATCTTGTTTGATATCCAAGATGTGGGCGTGAGGTTTTACACTTATATTTCGACTTTGACTTACATCATGGAAGCGGCGGCTGAAAATAATATCGAGGTCATCGTCCTCGACAGACCAAATCCACACGACGGCTACACAGATGGCCCGATGATGCGAAACCAATGGAAAAGCTTTATCGGACTTCACAATGTTCCTGTCGTTTACGGACTCACAATCGGAGAATATGGAAACATGGTGAACGGTGAAAAGTGGCTAAGGAATAATGTGACCGCAAAATATACTGTGATCCCGATGCTGAATTATCACAAGCAAAAACGATATGGCGTATTGGATAAGCCGTCTCCAAACCTACCTAATGACAAATCCATCAATCTCTATCCAAGTCTTTGTTTCTTCGAAGGCACGCAGGTTTCTGTTGGACGCGGAACGGAATTACCTTTCCAGATCTATGGAAGTCCTTGGACGAAAAGTTTTGATTATCAATTCACGCCGAAACCAACTTCTGGCGCCAAAGACCCTTTCCTCAATGGAAAACTTTGCTATGGAGAAAACCTCAGCAATTACGACAAAGACCTACGCAGTTTGAACCTCGAGTGGCTTTTAAAATCGTATAAAGATTATAAAAATCCGCAGCAAAATTATTTCCTAAAAAATCTCTTCTTCGATAAGTTAGCTGGAAGTGACGAATTGCGAAAGCAAATGATCGGTGGAAAATCTGAAAAAGAAATACGCGAAAGCTGGAAAAAAGATCTAGAAAATTTTGAAAAGATAAGACAGAAATATATTTCTTATCCAAACTAAAAAAAACCTCGCGAGTTGCGAGGTTTTTGTTTTTTATCATTCTATTATTTCAAGAAAACTGAAATACCAGCGTTTACACCGAAAGTGTTTGTTTGTACTTTCACATCGCTGTCATCATCGTACTTCCCGTTAGTTCCCATGTAAGAAACCCCAAGGTCGATACCGATTGAAGGTGTGATAAGAAAAACAATTCCACCTTTTCCTTTCCAAGCAAATCCGTTCAGGTTATCTTCGTAATTGTTAGACCCTGTTCCAGTCTGTGTGAATTTTTCTTTAGAAGTAGAATATCCTGCACTAGCACCTAAATAAGGTAAAACTTTAGAGTCTGATTTAAAGTAGTAAGTTGCAGTTGGCAAGATAGAAAATGTGGACAATGTGGTTTTTGCAGAGTAATTTGTCCCCATAAAAGTGTCCTCCATTTTTGTAGTAAGTGATGTGTAACCTAAATCAATACCAATAGCTAATTTATCGATCACAAAGTAACCCGCTGAAGGTGTGATTGTAAAAGTTGATACTTTTGGTCCATCTGTGGAGTTGTTATCATACTTATACTTTGTGTTGGCGGAATTAAATCCTAAGGTAGTAGAACCACCTACAACCCATGATCCTTTTTCTGTTTGAGCGTTCATTGCTCCGAAAAGTGCAATCGCACCTAGAACTAATAATTTTTTCATAGTTTGTTAAATTTTAGGGTGCAAAAGTATTAAAATTTATTAATACTCCAAATATTCAACAAAAAAAATGATAAAAAATTATGTATATGAAAATCAATTCTCCTCGGCTAACCATTCACCGTAGGAATTTTCGGTCTCGTGAAGTTTGAGATAGGCCAACTGCACATGGCTTGGAAGTTTTGATTTGATCTTGGAAGCAATCTCGTACAGCATATTCTCGCAAGTTGGCTGGTAATCACAGAAGATCACTTTATGACCTTGATCTTGGAGACTTTCACCAAGTGTTTTGTGCGGAGAAGCGCCATTCACCAAAACCGAATGATCCCACAAATCCACGATCTCATCCTTTACAATTTTCTTGATATCACCAAAATCCACAACCATCCCGTTCTTCTGGTTTTCCAGATCGTCAATCGGTTCTCCTTTGACCGTGACAAATAATTTATACGAATGGCCATGCATATTTTTGCATTTCCCATCATAATTGTAAAGCACGTGAGCGGTCTCGAAAGTGAAGATCTTGGTTATCCTTATCATTCTGCAAAGATAATCAAAAATCCGTTTTATTATTTTGGTAAAAGATTTGCCTTCATCTCTGCAATTGCCTATTTTTGTAACTCAAAACACAACCTATAAAATGAAAAAAACAATTTTCTTCCTAAGCTTACTTTCCTCCGTTTACTTTTATTCACAAGATTTCTCCGGCATCAATAAGATCCTTGAAAAAATCGAGGAGAAAGGCAAAAAATTAAAAGATGCTAGCAGCTACGACCTCAAAGGGAAAAAGTTCGTTTTGGTAGAAGATTTCGAAGATCACGGTGAGCGTCATGTTTTGGAATTCAATGCTGATGGAAGTTTGACATTGATCGAATTGATCGATGACAAATCAAGTGGTCAAAGTTTTTCTAATATTTTCAGTGGCGATTACATCCGTAAGAAAAATGCAGTTTCTGTCAATGCCAACTTTCTAGAAGGAAAAAAAATTGCGATGCCCTTGGTATACAATCTTTACATTATGAATGCTGGTGACATTTGGTATCTAAAAGATATCAACACCAACAAACGCTGGATCGAGAACAACAACTTGATCAAAAAGAAGAAATAATTTTTTTAATAATTCAGGGGTAAAGTTTTAGGACTTTAGAAAATCAATACACATTTCAACGGCTTCATCTAATTCCTTGGGTAAAATATCACTTTCCCATGGTTCTTTTGCGCCAAAAGTATGACCGGTTTTTTCTATCATTTTGAACTGTGAATCCTTTGTCCAATGATGTAGATTTTCGGAATGGTCGATTGCAACCGCTTCGTCATCAGTTCCGTGAATGAATAAAGCCGAAATTTTCAGATTTTTACAAGATTCTTCAATATCAAATCTTTCCCTATTATTTTCATAATCTTTGTAGAATTGAAAGTAATGAGGCATTTTTTGCTTGGTTCTGGCATTTTCGATGAAATATACGCCATCTCTTTTCCAGTTTTCAAAGGCTTCATCTTTTGGAAATCTGTCAAGCGTCGAAACACTTGCAAGCGTCATTAATTTGGTAATGCTTTTATTTTCTGAAGCTTTAACAATCGAACTTCCGCCACCTCGGCTGTGACCCAACAACGTTATATTTTCAGCGTCAACTTCTTTTTGATTTTTGAAATGATCGATGACAATTTCCAGATCATCTAATTCTTTGGAATAATTATTTTGTCCAAAAGCTTCCAGATCGCCAAAGTTGTTTGGGTCTTCGATCGTGGTTCCATTATGCGACATATTGAATTTCACAAAATAAAATCCTGCATTCGCCAACTTCTCTCCCATCAATTTCCAAGTTCCCCAATCCTTGTAGCCTTTGTAACCATGAACAAATATTATTAGTGGAAGCTTTTCTTCTGATTCCGGAAAAAAGGCATCCGCCAAGAATTCTCTTTCACCTTTTAGAACAATATTTTTTTGTTTGATCAAGTTCATTTTGAGATTGAATTAAAATAAAAAAGGAAGTTAATGAAAACTTCCTTTAAATGCTATATCGTCATCGAAAAAATCCGTGTTTCCGGTTTATTTCTCAACATTCTGAGGTCAAAGACCATCGCGACATTTCTCGTGAAAGCTCTTCCTTTTTCCGTGATCTTAATTTGATTTTTCGAAATTTCTACCAATCCATCAGATTCCATTTCTTTCAGTTTTTCAATGGAGTTTTCAATCTCTGGGAAAGAATTCTGCAGATTCCAACTGGTTTCCAGCTGACACATCAGATTTAAAATATGTTTTCTGATATTCAGATCCTCTGCATCCAAAATATGGCCTCGGAAAACAGGAATTTGTCCTTCTTCCACCAATTTCTGATATTCCTCCACCGTTTTAACGTTCTGAGCAAACGCGTACCAGGAATCTGAAATCGCGGACATTCCCAAACCAACCATCAGCTGGGTTTTGCTGGACGTGTAACCCATAAAATTACGGTGCAGTTTTTTCTGGATTTGAGATTGATAAAGATCATCATGTTCCAAAGAGAAATGATCCATCCCAATTTCTATGTATCCAAGATCTTCCAATAATTTTTTTCCGTCTTCGTAAAGTCTTCGTTTTTCGTCGCCACTTGGCAAATCATTTTCATCGAAACCACGTTGTCCAACGCCTTTTACCCACGGCACGTGCGCATAAGAATAAAATGCCAATCGGTCTGGTTTCAATTCCATTGTTTTACGGATCGTGAATTCCATGGCTTCCCAAGTCTGATGTGGCAATCCGAAGATCAAATCGTGACTCACGCCTTTGTAGCCAATTTCTCTTGCCCAATTGGTCACATTTTCGACATTTTCGAAAGGCTGAATTCTGTTGATCGCCTTCTGAACTTTCGGATCATAATCCTGAACACCAAAACTAACTCTCGTAAATCCTAAATCAAACAAGGTTTGAAGATGTTCACGAGTTGTATTATTCGGATGACCTTCAAAGCTGAATTCCTGATCTTCGGCAATTTCTACAGTATCAAAAATGCCTTGTAAAAGTGTTCTCAAATTTTCTGGTGAGAAGAAAGTCGGAGTTCCACCTCCAAGATGAAGTTCTTTCAGTTTTGGTTTGTGATCGAACAATTGCAAGTACAATTTCCACTCCTTCAAAACGCTTTCCAGATATGGAACTTCTACCGAATGTTGCTTTGTGATTCTCTTGTGACACGCACAAAACGTACAAAGCGCCTCACAAAAAGGCAGGTGAATATAAATGGAAATCCCTTCCTCAGAATTGCTTTCCGAGAAAGATCTTATTACTGATTTTTTCCAAAGATCTGCGGTAAAACCTTCCTCATTCCAATAAGGAACAGTCGGGTAAGAGGTGTAACGCGGACCAGGAATATTGTATTTGTCAACTAAAGAATTCATTGGAGCAAAGTTACAAAATTTGAGTTTGGAATGAATTTGAATTAGGATGACTTTTGATTGGTAGTTTCTATAACGGATGTCCAAATTTCTATAAAACGACAAAGTCCATAGCCCCGATAGGAACGGCATCCTTTTTTGCTTTTTGGTACAAACTTTCTTTTGATTACAAAATATGTAAAAGCAAAAAAGATATAGTGGATAGCGGGATCAAGCTCCTAAAAAGTTTTTAAAGAAAAAACCCAGCCATAATTGGAAACTATGACTGGGTTTTTATATATATCTAAGATTTTTTTATTTTATCTCAATTCTGCGTTCAATTCTTTTGTGAAGGACTTGATGAGCGAGTTCATTACTTCTGTGATGTCTTTGTCTTCCAAGGTTTTCTCCTCGTTCAAGAGTTCGAAACTCATTGCGTAGGACTTCTTGCCTTCTGGAAGATTTTTGCCTTCGTAAACATCGAAAAGGTTAATCTTCTTGAGGAAAGGCGACTTGTTCTTCTTCGCCAACTCGTACAATTCTGAGTAAGAAATCGTCTTATCCACCAACAACGCAAGGTCTCTTCTGATCTTGTTGAATTTTGGAATATCGACAAATTTCAGGTTTTCGTTGCTTCTGAAAGACTGGCAATTTTCCAGTTCGATCTCTGCGTAGAAAACGTCTTGGCTGATGTCGAAATCCCTCAACAATTGTGGGGAAACCTTCCCTAATCTTGCCAAAGTTTTGCCTTCTGCCGAGATTTCCAAAGCGTCGGAGAAACGTGGATCTTCCAAAGCGGATTCGTGAAGGTCAAGGTTTAATTTTTCCAAAAGAATTTTCACATAAGCTTTCAAATGGTAGAAATCTGTCGCGCTTTTTGGCTGAAGCCAGTTCTCTGCAACTTCTCTCCCAGTCGTCAAAATTGCTAACTGTTTTCTCTCTTCGTACTTTTTTTCCCTTTGGTCAAGATACGCTTCGCTTGATTCTTTTTTATGATAAATTTTCCCTAATTCGAAAAACTTGATGTCGGCTGATTTTCTGTTGATATTGTAGATCGCATTTCCCAAAAGTCCTTCTAACAAAGACTTTCTCATAAATGCCAGATCGTTGCTCAATGGATTCAACAACTTTACTGCATCCGTCTCGTCTTTCACAGAAGTCAGTGAATTGTTCATCACCTCGTTGAAGCCGTTTCCTTGTAAAGTCCTTGCCCAAGCGTTTTCCAAAGCGTCCTGATCTTCAAAATCCAATTTCACAGGCGTGAAGGAGATTTTCTTTGGTGCTTCGATCTTGTTGTAACCGTAGATTCTTAGAACTTCTTCGATGACGTCAATTTCTCTTGTGACATCGGCTCTGTAAACTGGAATCGATAATTCTAGTCCGTTTTGAATCTCATTAAGAATTGTAATTTCCAAAGACTTTAAAATCTCTTTGATCTTTTCTCTGTGAATTTTAGTTCCAAGAATCTGATCGATCTTCGAATATCTGAAAACGACGTAATGGTCTTTGATCTTCTCTGGATAACTTTCCAAGATTTCGCCAACCAATTTTCCGCCAGCCAATTCCTCGATCAACCGGATCGCGTGTGTCAAAGCGGTTCTTGCATTGTTCGGATCCACACCTCTTTCGAAACGGAAAGATGCGTCGGTATTGAGTCCGTGGAATTTCGAAGCTTTTCTGATTGCCACCGGATTGAAGTAAGCGCTTTCCAAAAATATCGTTTTTGTCTCAAAAGAAACGCCACTTTCACTTCCGCCAAAAACGCCGGCGATGCAAAGCGGATTGTCTTTTCCATCTTTGATGATGATTTCGGAACCGTTTAAAGTTCTTTCCACACCATCCAAAGTTTTGAATTTTGTTCCTTCCTGAACTGTTCCAACTTTCACGACCTTGTCTGCAATTTTGTCTGCGTCAAAAGCGTGAAGCGGTTGTCCAAGGCCGTGAAGGATATAATTGGTAATATCTACCACATTATTGATCGGCGAAAGTCCGATGGCTTTCAATCTTGCTTTCAACCAATCTGGAGAAGTCTTCACTTCTACATTTTCAATTACTGCACCCAAATATCTTGGTGTAAGTTCAGAGTTTTCTATTTGTAATTTGAAATCGTGAGAACCTTCGATATTTAAAACTTTGGATTCGATTTTTGTGAATTCTGATTTCAGGTTATTGGAAACCAAGAAAGCCTGCAAGTCTCTGGCAACGCCGTAATGTGACATTGCGTCGGTTCTGTTGGGCGTCAATCCGATCTCGTAAACCTCATCGTTTGTCAATTCAAAATAGTCTGCGAAATTCTTTCCAACTTCGAATTTTTCTGAATCCAAAACCATAATTCCGCCGTGATCATCGCTTAAACCCAATTCGTCTTCTGCGCAGATCATCCCTTCGGAAACTTCGCCACGGATCTTTGCTTTTTTGATATCGAAAGAAGTGCCGTCTTTTGCATAGATCTTAGTTCCAACCACTGCCACGGGAACGGTTTGTCCTTCAGCCACATTTGGTGCGCCACAAACAATCTCTAAAATTTTTCCGCCAACATCGACGGTTGTTTTGTTGAGTTTATCTGCATTTGGATGTTTTTCGCAAGTCAAAACTTTGCCAACAACGATTCCTTCCAAGCTACCTTTTACGCTTTCGAATTTATCCACGCCTTCCACTTCCAGACCGATGTCTGTAAGATACGCACTGATCTTCTCCGTAGAAAGTTCAGTTTTGATATAATCCTTAAGCCAATTATTTGAGATTTTCATTTGATTGATTTGAAATTTGAGGTTTGAAATTCAAAATTCCAGAACCTTTAAGCTTGCAAATATCGTGATTTTTTGAGAAACTGAAAAGCTAAAATTTCCACAAATACTATACTGAAAAATGATTTAATTTTATTATTTCAAGAATGTTTTATAAATTACAAAACTATTCAAAACTATAACACAAATGCTTTATTACATACACATTCAAGAAACAATTGGGGATTTTAACGAATCAATAATTTGGTTAAGAAATGTAGATTATGAGGAAGCTGTTGAACTAATCCAAAATAATTCTCCTGCATTTTGCAACAATATTTCTTTTTCAATTCCCTATCATCTTGAACCAACTATTATAACAAATGACTTAACATTAAGCCTACTATTTAGGAATGCGTTTGATTTGAACGAATTTATAAGTTATTGTGGATTAGTAATAGAGAACACAGACCGTAGACCCTTTTATTATCAACAAACAAATTTCAATTCTAAATATTCAAGATTTATCATTCAAGCAATTAATCAAATTTTAATTGGAAATTATTCCTTTGCAAGTTTAAATACTCAAAAAATTCTTTCATTCTTAGGAGATTGTGATGATGAAGAAACTCTAGATATAAATTCCTTAATTTTTAATGGTGTTTGGCTTGATAAGAATGAAAGTGAATTTAATTTTTCTGAAGATGATATTTATTTTAATAATCTATGGGAAGAGTTACCCTTAAATTGGAAAAAACTCATTATAAGTCCTTTGGGAGGTATATTTAATAATTATCAAACAACTAAAGAATTAACAAAGTCTATTTTTCAAACTGATATTTTAGATTTTGATAAACTAGAAATGGTGTATAATTCAGAATTAGATATAAATTATCTAAAATTTTTCAGTAAGCTTAAAAGTTTAATTATAAAAAGAAAGAATATTATTAACGCTCGCTATATTGAAAATTTAGAGAATTTAGAAACGATAAATTTATCAAGCTCTACTATTGATGATATTTCTTTTATAAAAAGTCTAAAAAATTTAAAAAAATTAGATTTATCCGAAGTAATAATCAGAAACCAAAATATCTTTAATGACACAAATTTTAATATGGATAAACTCGAATATTTAGACATCTCCAAATGCAATTTTGAGTCATACAACTTCTTAAAAAATTTTAAAAATTTAAGAGTTTTAAAAATTCATAAAACCAATTTCAAAGATTTTAACATACTTTTAAATTTCACAAAATTAGAAGAGTTAGATATTTCATTTACAGCTTTTAACAACTATGAATTTATCAAAAACTCTTCAAAATTAAAAACACTTGACTTATATGCTACTGAAATCACAAGTACGGAAGGACTTAGTAATTTTAAAGAATTGTCATATCTTAACATTGGTAAAACACAAATCGAAAGCATACTTCCTTTATATACAAATGATAATTTAGAAACATTAATTTGTTGTGATTGTAAATTAAAGTCATTAACACCTATGAAAAGCTTAAAAATATTTGATATGCGATTTAATAATGATATTGATACCGATGAAATATTAAATTATGAAAAATTGATTGGATATAAAATATTAGATTTTCAATGGCTATGAAAATTCAAGAATACGGTAACAAAGAAATTAAAAATGCAATTATCAAATCCTTTTTAGAAAAAGACCCAAAATATTTTATTCCATTTATACTTTCTAAAAATGTTTTTGTAGACTATTGGAATAAAACAAAATTCTATGAAGCTTTTAAATATGAAATTTTAAAATTGGAGATGAAGGATGGATTTAGAGAAATCAAACTTGAAAAACAATATTGGGATTATTATGATGACTATACCCAACTAAATATTTATGATAATTACCATCTAGCTCCTAGATTTACAATTCTATTTAAAGATGAAAATGAAAAAATATATTTAGAATTTGATCCTTTTTAAAAGTAAAAATAAAACTGGATTGAGATTCCTACGGAATGACAAATATTGCTATAAATGTATCGAAAAATAAAAATGCGACTTGAAAACTCAAATCGCATTTTTTATTTATAAAATTGATAAATAATCATTCATCAATTATCGTTTATTACTTATAAACCAATCACTGGCATTGACAGCATCAGGATACTTTCGTTCTCTTCCAATCCGTCAACTGGTTCTACGATTCCTGGTCTGTTTGGCTGAGACATTTTCATCGTCACATCGTCAGAAGCTAAAACGGATAACATCTCTGTCAGGAATTTTGAACTGAAACCGATGTTGATATCATCACCGTTGTAGTCGCAAGGAATCTGCATATCTGCCTTATTTGCGTATTCTGTATCTTCTGCATGAAGGTGAAGCACGTTTCCAGACAATTTGAATCTTACCTGATTGGTCGATTTGTTTGACATAATGGACGCTCTACGGATAGAACTCAAAAGCAGACCTCTGTTGATGGTCAAAACGTTTGGATTCTCTTTCGGGATAACAGCGTTGTAGTTCGGATATTTTCCATCAATCAAACGACAGATCCAAGTGTTGTTTCCAAAGGTGAATTTCGCCATATTGTCGCTGAACTCGATCAACACATCTTCCGTTGAATTGTTCAGGATATTTTTGAAGATCGCCAATGGTTTTTTCGGCATAATGAATTCCAAAGTCTCAGGATGCGTAACATCTGTTCTTTTGTAAACCACCAATCTGTGAGAATCTGTGGACACAAAATTGGTCTCATCTTCTTTGAATTGAAACAAAACACCCGTCATCACTGGACGAAGAGAATCGTTACTCGTCGCAAACAAAGTGTTCGCCAAAGCTTCTGCCAAAACGCCACCAGAGATGGACACTTTCTGAGACGCATCGAATTCCGGCAATTCCGGATAATCGTCCGCATTGTCTAGCGCTACTGCAAAGTTATCTTTCTCATCCAAGATCTCCAGCACGCTCCCGTTTCCGTCTTCGGAATCTTTCACGGCCAAAGTCAAAGGTTGCTCGCCGTAAGTCTTCAAGAAATCCTGAAAGATCTTCCCGGGAACTGCTATTTTTCCTTTGTCATCTGACTTCACTTCCAAAGAAGTGATTAGCGTTGTTTCGCCGTCTGATGCGGTAACAGTCAACAAGTTCTGATCTAACTCGAAAAGAAAATTCTCCAAAATCGGTCTGGACTGTGAACCGGAAATCACACCGCTAACGGTCTGTAAAGCTTTTTGCAAATCGCCACTGGCAACAATAAATCTCATAAACTGTATTTATTTCAATTCTACAAAGATAATGAATTTGATGTGATTTTAAAAGCTGTATTTATTTAGTTATTAACAATTTTTAGATTTATCTATCTTTGTTGATATTATTCCAATGAAAAAACCGCCATTTCATAAAAGCGTTCAGTTCACAATCCGTGGGATCCTGTGGATTTTGAAGAACGAGCGTAATTTCCAGATCCATATTTTGGGATTGACCATTAATCTTTTTCTGATCGTTTATTTTGGACTTTCAAATTTTGAAAGTGCGTTAATCATTCTGGTTTCGTTCTTCGTCTTGGTGACGGAAACTTTGAATACTTGTGTTGAGAAGATCTGCGATTATATCCAGCCGGAATTTGATCTGAGAATTGGAATTGTTAAGGATTTGGCTGGCGGAGCGGTTTTGCTGGCGACTATTTCTGCAATCTGTGTTGGGGCTTTGGTTTATTGGCCTTATTTGAAGTTGTATTTTTATTGATATAAATTTGTTTAACACAAAGGCACAATATTCTTTTAACATTTTACTGCTTTTAAGGCACGAGGAAAATCAGAGATTTTTATTTAATGAAATTAAACTTTGTGCCTTAAATAAATCAATAATTATAAATGATCTTGTGCCTTTGTTTTTTTTTTGATTTCATATTAAGTTTATATTTTAAAAATTAGAAAAGATTTAATCCTATTTTCTACATAAAATTTTTACATTTGTTTTCAATATAATTCTAGAATGAGCAAAAAAAACATCGCCGTCGTAATGGGCGGATATTCTGATGAATACAAAGTTTCTCTAAAAAGTGGACAATTGATTTTCGATTCTTTGGACCGTGAAATCTATAATGTTTACAAAGTGGTCATCCTGAAAGATGAGTGGTATTTCCTCGATGAAAACGATCAAAAAAAACCAATCAACAAAGCTGATTTTTCTGCCGATCTAGGAAATAGAGAAAGTCTGAAATTCGATGCTTGTTTCAATATCATCCACGGAACGCCTGGCGAAAACGGAATCCTACAAGCTTATTGGGACGCAGTTGGACAAAAATATACTGGCTGTGATTTCTATCAAAGTGCCTTGACCTTTAACAAAAAAGATACTTTAGCGGTTCTTTCAAAATACGGAATTCCATCAGCAAAAAGTATTTACTTAAGAAAAGGCGAAGATATTTCTGATGACAAAATCGTGGAAGAACTAGGACTGCCACTTTTCGTGAAGCCCAATCAAAGCGGTTCTTCACTCGGAATTTCCAAGGTCAAAGAAAAAAATGAACTGAAAACTGCACTAGAAATAGCTTATAAAGAAGATGACGAAATCCTTATTGAAAGCGCTTTAAACGGAACCGAGGTTTCTGTGGGTGTTTTGGATTACAAAGGTGAAGTCATCGTGCTTGGAATTACGGAGATCATCCCGGACAAAGAATTCTTCGATTATGAAGCCAAATATGAAGGCGCTTCTCAGGAGATCACCCCTGCAAGAATTGACGAAGAGACGACAAAGAAGGTGGAAGAGATTTCCATCAAAGCTTATAAATCACTTGGAATGAGTGGATTCTCGAGGTCAGAATTCATCATTGTAGACGGAATTCCTTATCTTTTGGAAATGAATACAAATCCTGGATTTTCGCCGGCAAGTATCCTTCCGCAACAAGCGAAAATCTATGGAATCTCCATCAAAGACCTTTGTGGAAGCGAAGTTGAGAAAGCTTTAAATAAATAATTATAAATTAGCCAGAGAAAAGTCTTTGGCTTAATTTTTTTTAAATCTGAAATAAATGAAAATTGCTGTTTTTCCCGGATCGTTCGATCCCATCACACTTGGACATTACGATATCGTAGAGCGCGCCGTTCCGCTTTTTGACAAGATCATCATCGCCATCGGAAAGAATTCTCAGAAAAAATATATGTTCTCTCTCGAGCAACGCAAGGAATTCATCAGAAAAACTTTTGAAAAATTTCCTAATGTGGAAGTCGATGATTTTGAAGGATTGACCATCGATTACTGTAAAAGTAAAAACGTGAATTTCATTTTGAGAGGCTTGCGAAATCCAGCCGATTTTGAATTTGAAAAGTCAATTGCCCAAACCAACCGAGCTTTGACAAGAGAAAACACCATTGAAACAATTTTCCTTCTGACATCTTCAGGCAAATCATACATCAGCAGTAGCATTGTTCGAGAAATCATCTCTTATGGCGGAAACTATCAGATCATGGTTCCGGATGCGGTGAGAGTGTAATTAAATTTAATTCAGAAAAAATCCACCTTTAGTCTTTTACAATCTCATAACTCAGTCAAAACTGATGGTGAGATTTGCGCAATGTGTTAGAAAATTTATTTAAGATTTTAGAAATATTCAATTGACATTTACATTGTCAAATCATATTGCGATTCAATGATTTATCAAAAAAAACATCATAATTATTTTTTATAATATTCCTTCTAATTGTTTGAAGATCGGGATGAGTGCATTTCCTTTTTCCGTAAGGTAATATTCGATGTGTAACGGCTTCTGTCGGATCACCACTTTTTTCAACAGATCTTCTTCTTCCAATTCTTTCAGGGCAATTGACAGCGACTGTTTGTTTGCGCCTTTTATTTCACGTAATATACTATTGAAGCGCAATGTTGACCTGGTCGCCAGGCTGAATATCTCCGGTTTCAATTTTCCCGAGAGCAATTTCAACAGCTTTTGTGCGGGACACATTTCTTCGTTCTCTACCGAATTAGCGGTAGTCTTCTTTTCTTGACTCATTGTGTTTTTTATTAAAAAAATGCATATTTGGAAACTACAAACAATGCATTTAATTTTTACAAATTTAGTCATTATTGATAATTTTAAGCAACAATTTATAAAACCATATGAATAAATAAAACGTATCCTTCTTCAAAACTTAAAAAGACTCACACGAAACAAAAAACACAATTATGAAAAAAAATTCTCTGCTATGCACCATGGCAGCAATGTCTTTTGCTGTATCCATTCGTGCAAATTCGAGCTCACCAACCGACACGCACAATCTGATGCGCACTGTTTGGGGCAAAATTATCGGGCACAAAAATCCTAATATTGAAAAATCAATTGATCACTTAGGTAATTTTGACACTTTGAAACTGAAATCCAATCAACAGTTACGGTCGGACTTGACGGTAAACATTGGACAAAAGAAAACGATTGAAGATTGGACCAAAGCACCTAACAGCTACATTTTCACAGGAAAAGATGATGAAGGAAATGACGCCGATGGATTGTACATTCCTGTAAAAAAGGCTTATAAGATGTGGCAAAACGACCAACTCATGGGGAATTCTGCCATCCCAACAGGAACTGTCACTGCCGATGTTTATTGGGAAGACGTTCCAGGATTGATAAAATCTGGAGAAAGCTATAGTCTTGCCATCAACGGTTCCGGAGAAGATGCAACCATAGAAGTTCCTATCAATAAGATCAAGAAAGGCAATGCTGTGATTGCTTTTAAAGTGGATGGAATCATCTATTGGTCTTGGCATGTTTGGGTGACCGACGATCCTACGAATGGACCAACCTACAAAAGCTTTGATGCTCTTAAAAGAAGAAAAAATGATGGAACCGTAGAACTCATCCCAGAATCCGATTGGAAATGGATGGACAGAAATCTGGGAGCAACCGGAAGCTCTATCACCTCTGGCAATTGGATCAAAAATGGAGGCCTCCTCTACCAATGGGGAAGAAAAGATCCCATGCCACCATTGCAATATAAAGGCAATGATTTTTATGAAGTTTCTGGATCTGTAGGCCGTGTAAGACATCCTGGCTTTATAGACCATACGAACACTGTCGTTTCACAGAAATTCAATACGTTCTATAAATATGTAAAATTATCCGAAGCCACTGTTCAAAATAATTTGCGATTGTCTGTCAAAAATCCTTTGAGCCTTTTGTACGTCAACAAAGAAGATAATTCGGGACAGGCTTACTACAAAATCCTCAATACAAATACAGATAATTTGAATTGGGCCGTCAATTGGTTCGGAGACATTCCGGGAAGCAATCCTGCCAAATTAAGCGAGCTGAACCTGTGGTCGGACAATTCTATGGGATTGGTCACAGGCCCAAATTACAACGACGATTCCAACGCAGCGCCGTATCGCAACAAATCTCCTTATGACCCATGCCCGAATGGATGGCGAATCCCTTCTATGCTAATAGCAAATCTGGGTGATGACAGAAGACTGGATTTCAGTCCGTACGGTATTAAGAATGACATTAAGCTGAATCAACTGGATTTTATTCCCAATGCTCCAGGATCTACAACTGGAACTTATCTGCATATCATAAAACCAAACGACAACAATACAGCGAATTACCTCAAAGGCTTCAAAGTATATTCCAACTTTGGAGTGGACATGACCAATGTCGGCGGTTACTATATGGGCATGTTTCCAGGTACAGGCGCAATCCTTCGAAAGTACCACGGCGGAAATTATACAGACCAGCACCATACTGGATTGTGGACCTCCACGATGTTGAAATTTGCGGATAATGATCAAGCACCTTCAATCTCTGCTGGTTTACTCTCATTGATACCAGACAAAGGACAATCATCTATTCCTGATCCAAGTTTACCGAACGTTAGCGGACAGTTCTACTACAATCCATTATCTGGAGGTATCACATCAGATGCTGCAGGTTGCAGATGTATCAAAGATCCGCTCCATATTGTAAATGATTACAATTTCCCGACACAATTTATGTATGAAGATTCCTACACGATTGGTGTCAACAATCCGAATAGCTACAATGTTGTAAAGGCTACAACCGAGACCGAGATCAGCATTCCCATCAGCAAAGCATTTTCTGTTCAAAGCCAGTTATTAGGGAACAAGGAGATTCTTTTGCCATCCAATTTCAATGATCTGAAAGTGAATATTCTTTGGAGTGACCGCAATGGTTTGATATCAAAAGTATCCCTTTCCAATCCGAATCCTGGTTCTTTGGCAGATATCTCCCACACCAATATCCTTGTAAAAGTAGCGGCCAATCAAAGCGGTAATGCGTTGGTGACTTTGCATAACGGTAGTACTTCAAATCCGGTTTACTGGAGTTGGCACATTTGGGTATCCAACACACCGTTGACCAGCGTGAATTATAACACTGAATTACCGGTAGCAGAAGCGCCGAATTATGTTAATTATATTAAGCAAGGATTTGTTTTAAAGACAGAGATCATGGATAGAAATCTAGGTGCTCAAGACCAATTTCCAGCGGTTGTAGGAACGCCTAACGCAAGTGACCTCGCTAAAATTAGAGCTTCCGGAGGTCTGCATTACCAATGGGGAAGAAAAGATCCAATCCCTCCTTTTTTCAATATTGGGCAAGGCACGTATAATATTCTCCTAGGAAGTGTAGCCGCTGACGGATCCGTGACCTATCCTACCCAGGTAACTCCAGCAGCTTACAATACCAATTATGTTGTCGAATCAAATGTTTACAGAGATCCATCTAATGCTAATGTATTAGCGGCAGACAAGATCTCTGATAAAATAGCAAAGGTGCTGGCATATTCCGTGGCCAAGCCTTTGGTCTTTATGAAACCAAGCAGCAAACAAATATACAAAGGCGGACAAACGACAGGAACAGATTGGATAAGCACAGAGGCCAATATGGCTGGAGACAGATGGGGACGCGGCGAGAACAAATCTCCTTTTGACCCTTGCCCCGAAGGCTGGAAAATCCCAGACGTTACATCGACATATTTGGCAAATACAAATTATGGCTACACACCTTTCTACAAAAAAGCGGTTAATGAGTCGGCGTACGGAAGTGTTACCGATACATTTCTTGGCCGAGTGTTTAATTACAGCGGGCATTGGGCATTCATCTATGACAACACTGCTTATAAAATCGGCAATTATCCCATTGCAGGCGTAAGGGGAATGAGGCCGGTGAGCATCAATCCTAACAGTACGATCAACTCAACGGTCGATATCGGTTTTTACAAGATCTGGATGGCAGGCCTTTCTGGTGGATACGGAAGACCTATTACGATGGCTGCCAATGTAAGCAGCAGACTTACGCAAACCTATGAAGATGATGCAGATCCCTATTTCGGTGCAAGTTGTAGATGTGTCAAAATCAAAATAGGAGACAACGGAAATGAGCAGGGAGCCATTCCAAAACTGCCCGTAACAGCTGATGGCAATGGACCACCAGATACCTTGACAGCACAAGATGTGAGCGATATGGCTAATAATAAATTAATTATTTTCCCTAATCCCGTAAAGAACTTGCTAAGTTTGGATGCAAAGGATAATAAAGAATACCATTATCAGATCTATAATATGGCTGGACAATTGATCAAGAACGGAAAGTTCAACAATAAGCAAACCGACCTTTCCGACCTTTCAACAGGAAATTATCTTATCAGGATCAATAATTCGGAACATATAATTAAGATCATAAAGCAGTAGGGCAAATAGACAAACTAAAAAAGAGCGGATCAAAACCCGCTCTTTTTATTTTACTTTAAATCTAATATTTCTAATATAAACAAAAAAACCGCCTGAAGTTAGACGGTTTTAAGTGGTTTCTCCAGGGATCGAACCAGGGACACATGGATTTTCAATCCATTGCTCTACCAACTGAGCTAAGAAACCATTGTTTTTTTGAGCAATGAACTCATTTATTAGTTTCAAAATGTCAATTGTAAAAATCAACATCTTATTGTGGTTTCTCCAGGGATCGAACCAGGGACACATGGATTTTCAATCCATTGCTCTACCAACTGAGCTAAGAAACCATCACTCGCATTGTTATTTTGAGTGGTGCAAAAATATAGTCTTTATCCTTACGATGCAAATTATATTGAAAATTAGTCAATATTTGTATGAAAATTACTGATTTTCAGACGATTTTTTTTCAGTTTGTGCTTTGAAAAAATCGCTCAACTCTTCCAAAACTGGTTTTATCGTGTCCTCCGGCAAATCACTGATTCGGATATACATCAATCCATCAATCGCATCGTTGAAGTTTGGATCCACATTAAAGGCGATCATTTTCGCATTTTGCTTAATATATTTCTTGATCAAAACTGGCAATCTAAGCTCTGGCTCCAGGTCATCAATGATCTTATCCAACTTATTAAGGTCAGCATCCATATCTTCAAAAAACAAAGCCTTATCGCGCTCTTTCATCACCACTTTGAATTCATTTTTTGGATGAATGTACTGCGCCACAGCAGAATCGTAATAATGGGAACGCATAAATTCTATCATCAATGACTTCGAAAATTCTGAAAACTTGTTGCTAATACTCACGCCGCCCATCAGGAATTTGTGTTCCGGATTTCTCAAACAGACGTGTACAATTCCTCTCCAAAGCAAGAATAAAGGAAAAGGTTTTTGTTGATATCCTACAGAAACGTAGGCGCGTCCCATCTCGATCACTTTTCGGAAAAACGGTTGAAGCTCTGGATCATACTCAAAGAGTGAACTGGTGTAGAATCCATCGATCCCAAACTTCTTCATCACCTCTGAACCCAAAGCCATCCTGTACGCACCAACCAGTTTTTTTGCGGCATTGTCCCACATAAAAAGATGGTGGTAATGGTTGTCATATTCATCCAGGTCAAAAGGCAGATTGGTACCTTCTCCAATTGCTCGGAAAGTGAGTTCTCTCTGTCGCCCGATCTCCCTCATGATGGAAGGGATCTCTTCTGATTTTGTGAAAAACACGTCGTAATCTCCGTGGGAAAAGAGCTTTTTGTTTTCTGCAGCTTTCAGGATCTCTATTTCTCTTATCAGATCCTCGGTTGGCGTTTCATCAATAATATTCTGAACGATATTATTTTGCTTCACCAATGGATTTTTGAGCGACATATTTGGGAGTTTCAGCTTTTCGGTAATGCTTTTTCTTTTTTCATAATAAGATTTGAGCATATAGACTTTGTTGTAAAGATAATCGCCCAATTCTTCTATGCTTTCCTCTTCCTGCAGCTGTTTTACAGATATAGCTTTCCCAATTCTGATCCTGATCGGTTTATCTCTCTTTCGCATCATTTCTGTCGGCAGCATCAGGGTTTGTAGGTCTGGATGCAGCTTGGCGACATTATAAAAGATTTTGCTGTTGGTCGCATGGAAATACATCGGAACCACAGGCACTTTTGCTTTCTTGATGATCTTCAAAGCGGTTTTGCCCCAAGGTCTGTCTAGGATTTCACCGTATTCATTATTTTTATTGGAGACTTCACCCGCGGGGAAAATTCCGAGACAACCACCTTCTGACAAATGTCTGAAAGTCTCTCTCATCCCGGTTGAGCTGCTGTACGCATCTTTTCTTTCTTCAAATGGATTGACGGAGATCACAAAAGGATCCATCGGTTTTATCTTAGACAGGAGAAAATTTCCCATCACTTTGAAATCTGGACGAACGCGCAAGATGATTTTGCACATCAAAATCCCATCCAATGCGCCTAGCGGATGATTGGAAACAATGATGAACGGTCCGGTTTTAGGAATTTTTGCAAGATCTTCTTCGAAGACGATGTAACTCAGTTCTTGTTCTCTTACAAATTCATCAAAAAACTCGACGCCTTTTGTATGAATCAATTTGTTATAAAGTGCATTGACCTCATTTATTTTTGTAAGATTCATGATCGCGGACGCAACGGGTCTCTTGAGAAAACCAATTTTATCGAGTCCGGCTGCTTTTATCAAGTCTTCTTTGGAAATTAAGCTCATAGTGTTTTTACATGGTTACCATTTGGAAGGTTTTTTTCGAGATCTGCTCCAGAAGTACTTTTTTGTCTTTGTAGAATTTCTCCAACTTGTCCAGTTCCGCATTTCTTACGGTGAACAAGGATACATTTTTCGTCATTTGAGTGATGAAACTCTGTTGCAATTCTTCATTGAATTCATTCGCCGTTCCAAATTTGTCTTCCAAACATAAAGCTAATGAAATTGCCGAATTCTGCATCAAAGAAACTTTAATTTTATATTTAGCCAAAAGTGTAAAGATCAAACTGATGTGATCCTCGGCTATGAAAGAAAAATCTCTCGTTTCAACATTCAGCAAAGTTTGATTTTCCTTGAGGATGTAACTTTCCACAGATTCGTTCTCTGCAGAGTTCCCCACTTTGGTTCCCGGTTCCTTTGGTTCTACAAAAGATTTTACAAAGAATGGAATATTTTTCTGTTTAAGCGGCTGCAAAGTTTTTGGGTGAATGACGGATGCACCGTAATAAGCCATCTCGATTGCCTCTTCGTAAGAAATGAAGGACAACAATTCCACGTTATCAAATTTCCTAGGATCGCCGGTCATCACACCTGGAACATCTTTCCAGATCGTCATCTCGTCTGCATTAAGGCAATAAGCGAAAATCGCAGCGGTGTAATCGGAACCTTCTCTTCCTAAAGTAACTGTGAAATTATTGGTTTCAGAACCGATAAATCCCTGAGTGACATAACAATTGATCTTATCCAACTTGGAAATATTCTGTTCAGTTTCCTGCCAGTTCACGATTCCTTCTCTGTAATTGCTGTCGGTTTTGATGTAATCTCTCGCATCCAACCAATGGTTAAAGAATTGAATTTCATTAAGATATTCGCTTAATATTTTAGAAGAGATCATCTCCCCACAACTTACAACCTGATCGTAAACGAAATTGTAATTCGGTGATTTGTTTCTTCTAAGGAAAGAGTCGATGTCATCAAAAAATAATGAGATCTCGCCAAAAACCTGATGATTCTCAGAAAATAAACCTTTGGCGATGGCGATGTGGTCGTTCTTTATCAGTTCGATCTCCTTCTGGTAATCCTGTTTCTTGAAGTAATACTCCACGACTTTTTCCAAAGCATTCGTGGTCTTTCCCATGGCAGAAACTACCAACAGACATTTTTCAAACCCTTGCGTTTCCAGAACCAAGGCCACATTTTTCACACCTTCTGCATCTTTTACAGATGCACCCCCAAATTTGTAGATTTTCATTAGATTTTTTAACCGTTAAATCAATTATAATAAGATAAAAAGACTGTTAAATTTTTATTAACCCACAAAAATATTAATAATGAACGAAATATAAAAATTGCACCTTGCTTTTTTTAATGACTCAAAATGAAACATTAAACCATATTAATAGGATTATGATAATTATCATCAATTAGTGATAAATTTTGTTTCATTTAATTAAAAAATATGATAGTTTTGTAAATCTCAAAAATAAATCCATGTCAAAACAAGCTTTGCAAACTTTAGGAGAATTCATCATCGATAAACAAGATGATTTCAAATATTCCACCGGAGAACTTTCCCGTCTTATCAGTTCTATCAGAATTGCGACCAAAATCGTTAACCGCGAAGTGAACAAAGCCGGAATTGCAGACATCATCGGGAACGTTGGAAACATGAATATCCAAGGTGAAGATCAGCAAAAGTTGGATGTTTTGGCCAATGATATCTTCATCGCCGCGCTTTCCCAAAGAGAAGTTGTATGCGGCATCGCATCAGAAGAAAGTGATGATTTCATCGAGGTGAAATGCACAGAAAATGCCCACCTTAGCAAATATGTTGTTTTGATCGATCCTTTGGACGGTTCTTCCAACATCGACGTGAACGTTTCTGTGGGAACGATTTTCTCTATTTACAGAAGAGTGTCCGATCCAGGAAGCCCAGTAGAATTGAGAGATTTCTTACAAAAAGGTGTGAATCAGGTGGCTGCAGGCTATGTGGTTTACGGTTCTTCTACAATGATCGTCTACACGACAGGAAATGGCGTGAATGGATTTACTTTGGATCCCTCTATCGGAACTTATTATTTATCTCACGAGAACATCAAATTCCCAACGATGGGAAAGATCTATTCCATCAATGAAGGAAATTATGCCAAATTTCCTCAAGGTGTGAAAGATTACATCAAATATTGTCAGGAAGAAGAAGGCGACAGACCTTATACTTCAAGATATATTGGATCTTTGGTTTCAGATTTTCACAGAAATATGTTGAAAGGTGGAATCTACATCTATCCGCAAACTTCACATTCACCAAATGGAAAATTGCGATTGCTCTACGAGGCCAATCCAATGGCTTTCTTAGCAGAACAGGCTGGCGGAAAATGTAGCGACGGTTTCAAAAGGATCATGGAGATCGAGCCAACAGAATTGCATCAGCGTGTTCCGTTTTTCTGCGGAAGTGCCGCAATGGTGACGCAGGCTGAGGAATTTATGGCAAAAGCTGTCAGCAAAAATTAGAATTAAAATTTTAAACTATACAAAAGACCGATTTTCTCGGTCTTTTCTTATTTTTGTAGGATGAAGACTGCGACATTCAACCAATACATTCTTAATTTCAAACAGCCAAGTGGAACCTCGCGAGGTATTTTGAATACGAAAGAAACTTATTTCATAGAAATTACCGAAGACGACAAAAAAGGAATTGGAGAATGTGCACTTTTCCGAGGATTGAGTTTTGATGACGACGAAGATTACGAAGCCGCTTTGGAATGGGCTTGTCGGAACATCAATTTGAGTTTGGAAGAATTGAAGGAAGAATTGGTGAATCATCCATCAATTATTTTTGGGATAGAACAAGCGCTTGCCAATTTGAAACACCAAGGCAATCTTTATTTCCCGAGTGATTTTACTGAAGGTAAAGATTCAATTAAAATCAATGGTTTGATCTGGATGGGAAATGCAGCGTTTATGCAATCTCAAATTCAAGAAAAATTAAAAGATCATTTCACTTGTATCAAACTGAAGATCGGCGTGGACTGGCAATCGGAAAAAGAAGTGATCAAATCAATAAGAAATAAATTCCCGAAAGAACAAATCGAACTTCGTGTGGACGCAAACGGTGCTTTCTCTCCGGAACAGGCAAAATTGGTTTTGGAAGAATTGGCAGAGTTAGAAATCCATTCTATAGAACAGCCAATACAAGCCGGAAACTGGAAAGCGATGGCCGAACTTTGTAAAAATACACCAACGCCAATTGCTCTCGATGAGGAATTAATAGGCGTTCTAAATATCGAATCAAAAAAAGAACTTCTGAAGGCGATCAAACCTCAATACATTATTTTGAAGCCAAGTTTGATCGGTGGTTTTTCCGGTTCAGATGAATGGATCGATTTGGCAGAAAAAAACAACATCGATTGGTGGATCACTTCCGCCTTGGAAAGCAATATCGGACTGAACGCCATCGCACAATATACTTACAACAAAAAGAATCCAATGCCGCAAGGTCTGGGAACTGGCGGATTATTTACCAATAATTTTCCAAGTCCACTGATTCTAAAAGGCGAAAATCTGTGGTTTAAAAATTGATTTTGCAAACAAAACAGCAATAAGCCTTTTCCTTTTCAAATTTTATAGTAACTATTTCTTAAATTTGATGACATATAATTTTATTAGTCATTAATTTTTCGGAAATGAAATTAAAAGTTTTAGGTCTTCTATTTGCCAGTGTTTTTGTTGGTGCTCAAAATATTCAAAACAATCCTGGGAGCAATCACGGGAATAAGTTTGAACAACTCGGCACAATCCTTCCAACGCCAAATACTTACAGGACGGCTTCTGGTGCGCCAGGAAATCAATATTGGCAGCAACGTGCGGACTACGATATTTCCGCCTATTTGGACGAAGACAAAAGAAATCTTAAAGGTTCCGAAACGATTACTTATTATAATAATTCTCCCGACACTTTAGAATACCTGTGGCTTCAACTGGATGAGAATCAGCAATCTTCTGTAAAAAATGCAGATTACCCTTCCTCTTCCACTCTACCCAAAGCAGCAAACATCGATAGATTAAAAACATCTGAACTTCCTGCAAAAGACGATGGCTACGGTGTAAATCTAGAAAAAGTGACCGACGCCAACAGTTCGCCGATCAAATATGTCGTGAACAAAACGATGATGCGGATCGACCTGGCAAAACCTTTGAAAGCTGGAGAGAAATTCACCTTCAAAGTGGACTGGAACTACAACATCCCGAACCGAATGGAAAAAGGCGGTCGTGGTGGTTACGAAAACTTCCCGGAAGATGGCAATGACCTTTACACGATGACACAATGGTATCCGAGAATGTGCGTTTACAGCGATTTCCACGGTTGGCAAAACCATCAATTTACAGGTCGTGGCGAGTTCGCATTGGTTTTTGGAAACTTCAAAGTTTCTATGAATGTTCCAGCGGATCACATCATTGGAGGAACTGGTGTTTGCAAAAATTATGACCAAGTTTTGACTTCGGCTCAATTGGCAAGATACAGACAAGCTGAAAATTCTAATGAGCCCATCGAAATCGTAACACTTGATGAAGCTAAAAAAGCAGAAAAGAACAAATCCAAGGAAAGAAAAACCTGGAAATTCGAGGCGGAAAATGTGCGTGACTTTGCTTGGGGTTCATCAAGAAAATTCGTTTGGGACGGCATGAAAGTTTTGATCCCAGAAAACAACAATAAGGTGATGGCGATGAGTTTCTACGGAAAAGAAGCTTACGGACTTTACAGAAAATTCTCTACGAAAGCGGTGGCTCACACCATCAAAACCTATTCAGAATTCACGATTCCTTATCCATATCCAGTGGCGCAGTCTGTTGAGGCTTCCAACGGAATGGAATATCCGATGATCTGTTTCAATTATGGACGAACTGAAAAAGACGGAACCTATTCTGAAGCCATCAAAAACGGAATGTTGGGCGTGATCATCCACGAAGTTGGACACAACTTTTTCCCAATGATCATCAACTCAGACGAGAGACAATGGTCTTGGATGGATGAAGGTCTTAATACTTTTGTTGAATATTTGACCGAGGAGAAATGGGACAATAAATTCCCTTCGAAACGTGGACCAGCTTGGACCATCGTAGATTACATGAAACTTCCGAAAGACGAATTGGAACCGATTATGACCAACTCAGAAAACATCGCTCGTTTTGGACCAAACGCATATTCCAAACCAGCCACTGGATTGAATATCCTTCGTGAAACCATTATGGGCAGAGAACTTTTTGATAAAGCCTTCAAAACTTACGCGCAAAGATGGGCATTCCGCCATCCAGAACCTGCAGACCTTTTCCGAACAATGGAAGATGCGAGCGGCGAAGACCTGGATTGGTTTTGGAGAGGTTGGTTCTACAGCACAGACCCTGTAGATATCGCTATTGACAAAGTTTCTATCGCAACACCAGATTACGATGCAACGCCAAAAGAAGCAACGGAAGTAAAATATAAAACCGATGCGCCAGCGCTTAACGAGTTTGAAGACATCTCGAAAGTTAGAAACAGAGATGAGAAGATCAAATTCTATGTGGATGGCGACAAAGAGGTTCAGGATTTCTATTACAGATATGACCGAGGCGAGGAAAAAGTGGATACATCTAAAGAGTATACTTTAAAAGCTCCAGCTACTGACAAACTATCACCTCAGGATAAGTCTCAAGGAATCAAAAATAATATCACTGCTTATCAAATCGATTTTAAGAACAAAGGCGGATTGGTAATGCCGATCATTCTGGAGTTCACTTTTGAAGATGGCTCCAAATTGAATGACAAAATCAATGTTCAGATCTGGAGATCCAATGAGCAGAAAGTTTCTAAAACTTATTATTTCGGAAAAAAAGTAAAATCCATCCAATTGGATCCAATGAAAGAAACCGCTGATATTGACACTTCCAACAATTATTGGGCAGCAACGTCATCCACAGAAGCACCTTCGAAGTTTCAGATTTTCAAACAAGCTCAAAGAGAGACCGCAAGAGGCGGCGCGAGCGGGAAGGTGAATCCGATGCAGGCTGCAGGAAAGAAAAATTAATTCATTAAAACTTAAAAAAGTCATTCAAAACCGAATGACTTTTTTTCTGCCAAAATTTCAGCATCAAGAATAAAACTCTGCCAAATAGAACATCCATCTTCCAACTTCCAACTTCCTTCATCATTGGCACATTCTTGGAGATGTAGGAATGAGAATAAATATTAAAAAATCAAATATAATTATGTCAGTAAATTTCAAACCATTAGCGGACAGAGTTTTGGTAGAACCAACACCTGCAGAAACTAAAACAGCATCAGGAATCATCATCCCAGACACTGCAAAAGAAAAACCTCAGGAAGGAACAGTTGTAGCAGTTGGTCCAGGAAAAGTAGATGAGCCAACCACTGTAAAAGTTGGTGACAAAGTGCTTTATGGAAAATATTCAGGAACAGAACTTAAGTTTGAAGGGAAAGATTATCTTATCGTGAAAGAGGGAGATCTACTTGGAATTATTGGGTAAAAAATTTGTAAAAAGTAAAATGTATTTACGAAAAATGATTTAAATTTTCGTGAATACAACATTCATTAATACATTGTACAAAGTACATTAATACAACAAAAAATGGCAAAAGAAATTAAATTCGATATTGAATCAAGAGACGCTTTGAAAAGAGGTGTTGACGCATTGGCAAATGCAGTTAAAGTAACTTTAGGACCAAAAGGTAGAAATGTTGTCATCGAAAAATCTTTCGGTGCGCCACACGTTACAAAAGATGGTGTGACCGTTGCAAAAGAGATCGAACTGGAAGACAGAGTAGAAAATATGGGTGCTCAAATGGTGAAAGAAGTTGCTTCTAAAACCAATGACATCGCTGGAGACGGTACAACGACCGCTACAGTGCTTGCTCAGGCTATCGTAAGAGAAGGTCTTAAAAACGTTGCCGCTGGTGCAAATCCAATGGACTTGAAGAGAGGAATCGACAAAGCTGTTTTGGCAGTGGTTGAAAACCTTAAATCTCAGTCTCAGGAAGTGGGGAACAACTCAGAAAAAATCAAACAAGTGGCTTCTATCTCTGCAAACAATGATGATACGATCGGTTCATTGATCGCTGAAGCTTTTGGAAAAGTTGGGAAAGAAGGTGTGATCACTGTTGAGGAAGCAAAAGGAACGGATACAACTGTAGATGTTGTAGAAGGAATGCAGTTTGACAGAGGTTTCCAGTCTCCATATTTCGTGACAAATCCTGAGAAAATGGTAGTTGAATTGGAAAATCCTTATATCTTGTTGGTTGAGAAAAAAATCTCTTCGATGAAAGAATTATTGCCAGTTCTTGAGCCAGTTGCTCAAGGTGGAAAATCGCTTTTGATCATCTCTGAAGAAGTTGAAGGTGAAGCTTTGGCAACTTTGGTAGTGAACAAATTGAGAGGTTCTCTTAAAATTGCGGCTGTGAAAGCGCCAGGATTTGGTGACAGAAGAAAAGCAATGTTGGAAGATATCGCAATCTTAACTGGTGGAACTGTAATCTCTGAAGAAAGAGGTTTCAACATGGAAAACATTACCATCGATATGTTGGGAACTGCTGAGAAAGTAGTGATCGACAAAGACAATACAACCCTTGTAAATGGTGGTGGCGAAGAAGCTCAGATCAAAGGAAGAGTTTCTCAGATCAAAGCTCAGATGGAGACAACGACTTCTGACTATGACAGAGAAAAACTTCAGGAGAGATTGGCTAAATTGGCTGGTGGTGTTGCTGTACTTTATGTAGGTGCTGCTTCTGAAGTAGAAATGAAAGAGAAAAAAGACAGAGTTGATGATGCATTGCACGCAACTAGAGCTGCTGTTGAGGAAGGAATCGTTGCCGGTGGTGGTGTTGCTCTGGTAAGAGCGGTTGCTGCCCTTAACTTCGAAGGTTCAAATGCTGACGAAACGACTGGTATCAAGATCATCAAAAGAGCGATCGAAGAGCCATTGAGACAGATCGTGACCAATGCTGGAGGCGAAGGTTCTGTGATCGTTGCGAAAGTAGCGGAAGGAACTGGAGATTTCGGTTACAACGCGAAAACTGACGAATACGTGAATATGCTTGAAGCTGGAATCATCGATCCAACTAAAGTAACAAGAGTTGCTTTGGAAAACGCAGCTTCTGTTTCTGGAATGCTATTGACAACTGAATGTGTGATCACTGAAGTGAAAAGTGCTGAACCTGCAATGCCAATGGGCGGCGGGATGCCAGGAATGATGTAGTAGTCAACGACAACTAAATATATAAAACCGTTCAGATTTTTCTGAGCGGTTTTTTTTGTTCTAATGATAAAATTAATTTGTAATTAAATTCACAAAATATTCGGGAGTTTTCAGCAGATTTTTTATTTTTATTAAAAATTAATAACCAATTAAATTCCTATGCTGATTCAAACTTCAAATGATTTTCGGAAAAAAGGTCAAGCCGCCATTTTTTCTATCATTCTATTCGTTATTGTTTACATCTTACTTTTCATTTCCGCTATTGCGTTGACGGCTGCTTGCGTGACTGGCGGAATCATGTTGATTGCGGCAAAACCCATGTTTTTCACTTTGATGATCGGACTTGGACTTGCCAGTTTCGGATTGCTCATCTTCTATTTCTTGATCAAATTCCTTTTCAAAAAACACATCAACGATAGAAGTTATCTCACAGAGATCACCCAAAAAGATGAACCCGAACTTTTTGCCATGATCAGCGAAATTGTGAAAGAAACGGAAACTGATTTTCCGAAAAAAGTTTACCTGAGTTATGATGTCAATGCGAGTGTTTTCTACGATTCCAATTTTTGGAGCATGTTTTTACCCATCAAGAAAAATCTGACGATTGGAATCGGACTTGTGAATGTTTGTACAAAACAGGAACTGAAAGCAATCCTTGCCCACGAGTTCGGACACTTTTCCCAACGGTCGATGAAAGTCGGAAGTTATGTTTACAACGTGAATCAAATTATTTTTAATTTGGTGAATGACGACGAATCTTACAGAAACACGATTCAAAGTTGGGCCAGCGCAAGTGGTTATTTTGCGATCTTCGCAGAGCTGGCACTGAAGTTTACCAGAGGAATCCAATGGATCCTGGCCAAGATGTATTCTTATGTCAACATCCGTCACATGGCACTTTCCAGAGAGATGGAGTTCCATGCGGATGAAGTTGCGGCCAATATTGCGGGATCAATAGCTTTGGAAGAATCACTGCTGAGAATGGATCTGGCAGATAATTCTTACAATAATGTTCTTAATTTCTACGATGCCAAGATCCAGGAAAACAAAGCCAGCAAAAATATTTACAAGGAACAGGCTTTCGTCATGGGATTTTTGGCCAAGGAAAGTGAATTGGAAATGAAACATGATCTTCCAGTCGTAAAACTTGAGGAAGCAGGAATTTTCAACAAATCCAAACTGAATATAGAAAACCAATGGGCGTCGCATCCATCCACAGAAGACCGCGTTGCCAGACTTAGAAAACTGAATATCCAAAAAGAATCTGATAATGTTCCAGCAAGGTCATTATTCAAAAACTTTGAACAAACCGAGGAGAAGTTGACCCAAAAATTATTCTCAAATGTGCAGTACGAAAGCGAACGATCCAATTTGGAATTTGATCACTTCAAAGAAGAATTTGAAGCGAATTACAACAAAGATACTTTTGACAAGATTTTCAACAACTATTACGACAACAAAAGTCCGGACCGTTTTGATCTGGAAACATCCAATCCTTCCAATGAAAATCTAAGTTTCGAAGAACTTTTTGGCAAAGACAAAGTTGAAATTGCGTACAATTTGATAGCGTTGGAAAATGACAAAAGCACGATCGAGGCCATCTCAAAAAAAGAATTGGACATTAAAACATTCGATTACGACGGGACAAAATACAAAGCTTCCGAAGCCAAAAATCTGATTCCAAAACTGGAAAGTGAGATCGCATCTTTGAAGGAAGAAGTGACTGAGAATGACATCAATATCTACCATTATTTTCTCAAGCTTTCGAAAGATCAGAACAGCGAATATGAATTCCGAACGCGCTATTCAGACTTTGCAAACTATGAAAAATCCTATGAAGACCGATTCAAATTGTATCTGGAGCTCAATGAGGCATTTTCTTTTGTAAGTATCACAACACCTTTTGATCAGATCAAAAAGAATTTTAGAAAGCACCAGCCTTTAGAATCAAAACTAAAAGAAGAGATCAAACAGATCTTGGCGGATCCTAATTTCGAGACCGAGATCACTGAGCAAAGCCGAAAAGACCTGGATTATTATTCCAAAAACGATTTGATCTATTTTAACAACAACGAATACTTCAATGATAATCTGCAGCATCTTTTTTTCGCGATCAACAATTATCAGTATTACCTCGGAAGAAATTTTTTCCTGCTGAAAAAAAAGCTCATCGACCAAATGTCTGGCTTGGAAAAGAAAAGAGTTCAGCCTGAGATTTCATCACTTTAAATTTCAAAAACCGTTCAATGATTCTGGGCGGTTTTTTTGTAGATTTTCGTCTCCGAAATAAAATCGATAATTTTAGAGTCATCATTGATCTAATTAAAAATAAAACTACCAGTTTTTTTATAATTCAATAACCAAAACTGACATTAATGAAAAAACTAAACACCAATACCATCTTCGCTTCCACAATTGCTTTGCTTGCTTGGTTTTGCGTGATACTCCAATTCTACATCACAGAGGGAACTTTTTCGAATGTGATAAGTTATTTTACAATTTTAAGCAATCTATTGGTTGCGCTTAGTTTGACTTTTTCAACATTTTTCCACGGAACGAAACTGGGAAATTTTTTCGCCAGCCTTTCCGTCAAAACAGCAATCGCGCTCTACATTTTCGTCGTTTTTGTAGTTTATAATATCGTTTTGCGTGGCATTTGGAAACCCACCGGCTGGCAATTGTTCTTGGATAATATGCTGCACGTCGTCATTCCGATTTCATATATTTTGTTTTGGATACTCTTTGTCAAAAAACAAAAATTGCGTTGGAAGCACGGATTTTTTTGGTTGATCTTTCCATTAATTTATTTGATCTATTCTCTGATCCGTGGTGCCATCGTGCATTGGTATCCCTACCCTTTTTTGGATGCTCAGAAACTTGGTTATGAACAGGTCAGTATCAATATTGTGTTGATGCTTTTCGTATTTTTAGCCAGCGGATCTGCGCTCATTGCTATTAACAATAGATTTGAAAAACATTAATTAATTTAAATTTCATCAAAATGAAAAAGAAAGATCTGGAAAAATACATTAAGAATATCGGTAATCCAAACGAATATTCTGATAGCAAATATCTCGTTTACGTCGAGCTTTACAAGGCGGACAAAAAGCTGAAGAAGATAATATCGGAACATTGCAAAGTCATCAAAGAACTGGAATTTGGATATTTGTGCGAGGCCAACCTGCAGGCGATTCCGGAAATCACAAAATCTTTGTCTCTGAAAAATCACGCGGTCTATCAGATCGTGAGATTGGTGAAACTTTCTTGATATTTAAAATCAATCTTAATGAAAAAATGATTTTGAAAATTGAAAAACGTCTTAAAAAACAAATGATCATAAATTAAAAATTACAATTTTTCTTTTTATAAAACCACCACAACTTCCAATATTCTAGCAATTTGAGAGAAAATATTTAATCAAAACCAACAATCCAGCGTTTTCTGCAGTTGCGACTTTGGATATTTTTTATTATATTGAAATTCAAAAATAAATCAAATTATGCCGAGAAGTACGAAAATCCTGCTGTTATGCTGTCTGTCAATATTTTTATTTTCCTGCAAGGAGAACGAACGCGAAAAACAGCTGGATGCAAGGGAAAAACTCTTGTCTGAAAAAGAAAATGTCTTCTCGCAAAAGGAAGCAGAATTTGATGCGCTGTTGAAAATGCGAGACAGTCTCTACGCAAAAAAAGTAGATTCCATCGTGATCCCGACTTGGCCAGAAGACATTCTCGGGAAATGGACCGGAAAGGTGATCTGCACGGAATCCAACTGCTCCGACTACGTGATCGGCGACCAGAGAACGGACATCTGGGAATTTGTGAATGATTCTTTGCAAACTTCGGTCAACGTGTACAGCAAAAACAATCTCGTGCGAACCTACGCCGGAAAGCTGGAAAACAACGAGATCAAACTCAATTTCAAAACCGATTCTACCTCTTCCAAATTGGTTGATATGAACATTTTGCTTAATGAGATCTCGCCCGAAAAGATTCGCGGCAAGAGAACGATCACCGTCAACAACAACTGTTCTGCTGTATTTTCTGTAGAATTGGTACGTCCAAAATAAAAAACACACAAATGCTTTTAAGTATTCACAACCTCAGTCTTCCATTGGAAGATCCCGTTCTGAAGTTTTTGGTGGTTCTCATCATCATTCTCAGCGCGCCATTATTACTCAACAAAATCAAAGTTCCACATCTTCTCGGACTCATCATCGCAGGCGCCATCATTGGACCAAACGGCTTCAATGTACTCTCTCGAGATAGTAGTATTGTGGTGACTGGAACTACAGGATTACTCTATATTATGTTTCTAGCCGGTCTGGAGATCGATATGGGCGACTTCAAAAAGAACAAATGGAAAAGTTTGACCTTTGGACTTTACACCTTCGTGGTTCCCTTTGTGCTTGGATTTCTGGGAGGCTATTATATTTTAGGATTTTCACTTTTAACTTCAGTCCTTTTTGCCAGTCTCTTTTCATCACACACTTTGATCGCTTACCCGCTTGTTAGCAAGTTGGGCGTTGCGAAGAATCTCTCTGTAAACATCACCGTTGGCGGAACGATGATCACCGATGTGCTTGCCCTATTGGTTTTGGCGGTTGTCGTTGGAATGTCGCAGGGTGAAGTTGGGAGCGAATTTTGGATCAAGCTTTCCGCTTCGGTTTTAGCTTTCGGATTGGTGGTTTTATTAATATTTCCAATCATCGGCAGATGGTTTTTCAAGAAAGTGGATGATAAGATCTCGCAGTATATTTTTGTATTGGTAATGATCTACCTGGCGGCACTTTTGGCAGAATTAGCGGGCGTTGAAGCCATTATCGGCGCGTTCTTGGCGGGATTGGCATTAAACCGATTGATTCCGCACACTTCTTCATTGATGAATCGGGTCGAGTTCGTCGGGAACGCGATTTTCATTCCTTTCTTTTTGATCAGCGTTGGAATGTTGATCGATTTCAAAGTCTTTTTCAAAAGTTGGGAAACTCTGCAAGTCGCGTCTATCATGTTGGTGGCTTCCATTTTAGGAAAATATGTTGCGGCCGTTCTGACCCAGAAAACATTTCGATTAACAAAGCATGAAGGAAAATTGATCTTTGGATTAAGTTCCGCCTCGGCTGCTGCAACTCTGGCCGCAGTAATGGTTGGTTATAACATAATCCTCTTTGAGAACGAAGCGGGTGAACCTGTCAGATTATTGAACGAACACGTTTTGAACGGCAGTATTTTATTAATATTGATTTCGTGTACCATTTCATCTTTCATCTCGATGGCAAGCGCGGAAAAGATCGCAGAAGCAGAAAATGAAGATACACTCACCGGAAACAATCACGAGCAGGAAAATATCCTTTTGGCGCTAAATTATGAGGGAATGGTTGATAAGACCGTCAACCTTGGATTATTGGTTAAAAATCACGCGAACACAGAGAATATGTTCGGACTGAATGTCATTAATGAAGATAAAAATGATTCCTCTATCAAAAACGCTGAGAAGATCCTGAGCTATGCCGTGAACACCGCTTCTGCAGCAGATGTCAAATTAAAACCATTGACACGCTATGACAATGATGTGATCAACGGAATCAATAATGTGGTGAAAGAACAGAAGATCACGGATCTTATTATTGGTTTGGAAGATGAGAAAGGTTTCTCCGCGTCATTCGCAGACAATCTTTATAATGGTTATCTGCAGAACAATGATATCAATATCTTCGTTTACCACGCCGCACAACCACTTTCTACAGTGAAACGTTATTTGGTGATGATTCCGGAGAATGCACATTTGGAATCTGGATTTTTCCATTCTCTGGCAAGAGTTTGGAATATTGGAAAAAACTCTGGTGCTGTGATCAGTTTCTATGCGCCTGAAAACATCATCAATGTCTTGAAAAAGATCATCAAAAAAGTCAATATTGAGGCAGATTTCATCATCACCGATTCTTGGGCAGATGCAGAGAAAAAAGCGGAAAAGATAAAGGACAATGAAGGCTTGATCTTGATCTTGGCCAAACGTGGAATGACGTCGTACTTTCCGAAGATGCGATACATTCCGGATTTCCTCAACTCAAAACTTCCGAACAAGAATTATCTGCTGATCTATCCGTATTCAAAGGTTGATGAAGAAAACACAGAGATACGGTCTGTACGAAACCACGATGACTTCGTAGAGATCGGGAATATCATCAAGAAGATTTTCAGATAGGATTCGAATCCATCTCATACCAACTAAAAAAGCCATCCGGATCGGATGGCTTTTAAACTTTAAAATAAGTTGGATCTTAGTCGATAATTTCGTATTCGATTGCGATGGTCCCTTTTCTGGTGTCGCCTATCGAATCAAATGCAGCTTTCGAGAGATCAAAGGCTCTAGATGAGTGGTATGGTCCTCTGTCGTTAACTCTAACTACAACACTTTTCCCAGAGATCAAATTTGTAATTTTTACTTCTGTCCCGAAAGGAAGTGTTTTATTCGCAGCGGTAAGTGCTTTGTTGCTGAAAATTTCCCCGCTTGCTGTTTTTCTACCGTTAAACTTATCGTGGTAGAACGATGCAAAACTTGTTTTGGCATCTGTGGCATAACTCTTGAAAGAATAAATACCAAGTGTTGAAATCATCATTATGATTACAAGAAGAATTCTTTTTATCATGTTGGATTTTTATTGGTTTTGACTCCGCAAAGATACCAGGAATGGCATTCCGAACCTCACATTCTGCGAAACCACGCATGAATCGGGCATTTTCCAAATTTTCAATCTTCTACAACTACTTACTGTAAGTCAATCGCAAGATTTGTTAAAATATGTTAATTTAATTCATATTTTGTTAATTACATACAACATGATAGTAACACTTTAAATATATAAAACGCTATATAACAGGAAATTAAGTAAATTAAGCCAATTTACAATCAATGCTTTAATTTCATATTTAATAATTCTGAATGTTTTTTAGCTAAAATAAATTAATAATTAATCATAATTGATAGTATTATAATTATACAAAAGTGATATTAATATCAAATCAATATTAATTTATACAAAAGCTTAATTAGAAGTGGTCATTATATTATAAATAATTCATTTTCAATACGTTAAATGAAAACGTCTAAAATTTTAACAGAAAACAAAAAAGCCTTCAAGATTTGAAGGCTTAATTATTAGTTAAAATTGCATTTATACTAGCTCTCCGTACAAATCAAAATCTTCTGCCGAAGTAATTTTCACGTTTGCAAATTCTCCAATGGAAATATAAACATCTTTTGCAGGAACCAAAACAGTGTTATCTACATCCGGCGAATCGTACTCCGTTCTACCGACGAAATAATCACCTTCTTTTCTATCAAAGATACATTTGAAGGTCTTTCCGATTTTCTCCTGATTCTTTTCCCAAGAGATCTGTTGCTGGATCTCCATGATCTGCTCTACTCTACTTTGCTTTTCTTCGTCAGAAATAATATCTTCCAAAACGTAAGCCGTCGTATTTTCTTCGTGAGAATAAGTGAAACAACCCAAACGGTCAAATCTCTGATCTCTCACCCATTGTTTCAACTCTTCGAACTTCTCTTCTGTCTCGCCTGGGAAACCAACGATCAATGTTGTTCTGATCGCCATATCTGGCACTTTCTCACGGAACTTATCAAGAAGTGCGTTCGTTTTTTCGAACGTCGTTCCACGTTTCATCGCCTTCAAAAGTTCTGTATTGATGTGCTGAAGCGGAATATCGATGTAGTTACAGATCTTAGGCTCAGTTCTGATGATATCCAAAACATCCTCTGGAAAGCCTGTTGGGAAAGCATAATGAAGTCTGATCCACTCGATGCCTTCTACTTTTATCAATTCCTGAAGTAATTCACCTAAAGCTCTTTTCTTATAAATATCAAGACCGTAGAAAGTCAGATCTTGAGCGATAAGAATTAATTCCTTCACGCCCTTCTTCGCCAGTTTTTGAGTCTCGATGACCAATTTTTCGATTGGCGTAGAGATGTGATTCCCTCTCATCAAAGGGATTGCGCAGAAAGAACAAGGTCTGTCACAACCTTCGGAAATTTTGAGGTAAGCGTAATGCTTTGGTGTGGTCGTCAATCTCTCGCCAACCAACTCATGTTTGTAGTCAGCACCAAGATGTTTCAACAAAATCGGAAGATCTCGTGTTCCAAAATATTGGTCTACATCCGGAATCTCACGAATAAGATCCGGCTTGTACCTTTCGGAAAGACAACCTGTCACGAATACTTTTTCTACAACACCCTGATTCTTGAGGTCTACATATTCCAGAATCGTGTTGATACTTTCTTCTTTTGCATTATCAATAAATCCACAAGTATTGATAACCACAATATCGCCTTTTTCCTCGTGCACCACTTTTTTGCCATTGGCTTCCAGCTGACCCATGAGGACTTCTGAGTCATAGACATTTTTGGAACATCCAAGGGTGACGATATTAATTTTTTTCTTACCTGTTGATTTAGTACGCATTCATAAAAATTTGAGGTTGCAAATTTAGTAATAAAAAAAGGAATCAAAATTTTGATTCCTTATATATTATATTAAAAATTTTCTTCCTTGAAAGTTGGACCAATCCTGTCTTTGTCGGATAGTACGACGTCGTCAGCTGGTAGTTGCCAGTCAATATTGAGATCTGGGTCATTCCATAGAACACTTCCCTCTGATTGTTTGTTGTAAAAATTATCACATTTGTAGGTAAAGGTCGCATTTTCACTCAGGACCACAAATCCGTGTGCAAAGCCTCTTGGAACATACAACTGCAATTTGTTTTCGCCTGTAAGTTCTATTCCAAACCATTTACCGAATGTTGGTGACTCCTTTCTTAGGTCAAGTGCAACGTCGTAAACACTGCCTTCTAAGCAAGAAACTAATTTGGCCTGTGCATGTTCTCCCTTCTGCAAATGCAATCCGCGCAACACGCCATATGTTGACCTGGAAACATTATCTTGTACAAAATGGCCATTGAAACCCGTCAATTCCTCAAATCTCCTCTCGTTATATTTCTCAAAGAAATAGCCTCTATCATCATCATAAATCGTAGGTTCTACAATATAACAATCCTTCAGCGGCGTCTCCTTTAATTTCATAAATTATTTTCTGTTTAATTTTTCTAATTCTTGGTCAAAAACAGCTTTTTTAAGTGCGGAGCTTGAGAATCTATGGTCTCTTTTGTTGTAATATATTTGAATGCCTTTCTCCTCACAATATTCTTTTCCGGTAAAATTGACATCTTTATAATCATCTCCAATGATTCTAACATCTATTACAAATGATTTCAGAATATCCATCAGATCTTCTTCTGTATTATACGGAATGATCTCATCTACGGATCGGCAAGCCTTTAATTGGATATACCTTTCAACAACGGATTGGGTGGGCCTGTTTTTAAATGGCCTATCAATGGTAGGATCGATCTGCAATCCAACGATCAAATGATCACAAATCGTCTTTGCTTCCTCGAGCATCTTGATATGTCCAGCATGCAACAGGTCAAATGCAGAAAAAGTAATCCCAATTTTGTCAGTTTTCATGATAAAAGGCTTTAGTTACTGTTCATGGTCATTACAACTTTGATGGTACGAAGAAGAATTTCGATATCCAATCTTGGCGAATAGTTTTTGATGTAATAAAGGTCATATTCTAACTTTTTCAAGTTATCATCTGGCGTAGCTTTCGGAAGATTGACCTGTGCCCAACCGGTAACACCTGGCTTGATCACGTGTCTGAGGTCGAAGTAAGCATTTTCCTCATTGGACAGATCCACAAACTCCGGTCTTTCTGGTCTAGGACCTATTAGACTCATGTCACCTCGCAAAATATTGTACAGCTGTGGTAATTCATCAATCTTGGACAATCTCAAAAATTTTCCAACGATTGTAATTCTGTCATCATTGGACGTGGTGTATCCTCCGTTATGCTTGGATTTCATCGTTCGGATCTTGTAGATCTTGAATTTCTTGGAACCCACTCCGATTCTCTCTTGGACAAAGAGTACATTTCCCGAAGATGACAACAGTGTAAGCAAGCAACCAAGGACAACAAGAGGCAAGGCAACTGGCAATATGGACAATACCACCAACAGATCGATAATCCTTTTGGATGACAATCCAGAATGGTGTTTTAGACCGATGGAAAAGATATCATCGGCTAAATATTCGTTAGAACTTAGTTTTACGAGCGGTATCCGTCTGTTGACGATCTCGTAAAATTCCTGCGCATCAAAAACCCTTACCCCACTAAGCCTTGCATCGATAATATCGTTTGTTAAGTTTTCTGGCAAATGATTCAAATTTGAAGTTTCGATTACAATTGTCTTGATATTCAAACGGTTCACATATTCCAAAATACTTTTTGTGTTGATTTCGGAATTATATCTAATCACTTTAAATGACCTTCTCAGCTTCGTCCCTCGGAAAAGTTTCAGAGAGATATCACTTACATTTATGAAAAGGCATCTTTGTACAGGATTGGATACTTTCAAATAAGTTTTCACTATCATAAAACTTTTATTAAATAATCGAATCCTAAGTTGTTAGTTTTTTGTTTCATTACTCTCACTTGTATTTTGTCTGCAAATATATTATTTTTTTAACAGTTATTCTAAATAATACATCTTGAACTTTATGCACTCAATAGTTTGATCAAAAGAATCTATCATCAATATTGATAAAAAAATCACTTAAGATTATTTTTTTTCCGATATTAGTTAAAAACAAGTCATGTTAGTAATAAATCTGCATTTTTTGAGTTCATTTTTAAATTACACAAATATTAGTGGTTTGCTTCTTCGTAGAGTGAAAAATAATTGTTGTACATCTGATCAATTGTAAAATGACTTTCATAAGTGTCCCTAGCATTTGCGCAAAATTGTTCATATCTGCCTTCGTCCAGGAGAACATGCTTTATTTTCTCTACGAACAAATCCGCATCATTTTCTAAAGCAAAGCCATTTTTCCCGTTAAGAATTTCTGAAACACCTCCAACATTGGAGGCAATCACTGGTTTTCTATACGCTAATGATTCTATGATCGAAATCGGAAGCCCTTCATAATTACTTGGTAAGATAAACAGATCGGCGTAACGTAAATAATCTTTTGCATCTGAGATCTCGCCAAGCATCATGATATTGTCACTTAACGGCCTTACATCTTCTTTGTTACCAATCCAAACAAATTTTAACTTCTCGCCTCTCATTTTTTCCGCGATCTCACAAAACAGGTCGAATTTCTTTTGAGGACTAAGTCTGGCAATACACATCACGATCTTGTAGTCCTTTCTCAACGTTTCAAAATCAACTGTCGGAGATAATTTCTTACCCGCATCGATGTCCTGAATACCATTATAAATCGTTACGACGGACTTGTCTATACCTTCTTCTTTGAGAATCACCTTATCATATTCACTTACGGCTACAATCTTTTTCACCCTGCTTTTCAAAAGCTTCTCGATGATCAAAAATTTTGGGTTCGCAAGTCTCACAGAGTCAAAACCGTGTACGGTAAATATTATTTTTTCTTTTGGAAAGGCCAAACGTCCTAGCGCTCCTATCTTGGAACTGTGGAGATGGATAACATCTGGTTTGATCTGGCGGTAAATTTTCTTAAGAGCCAGGTATGCTTTAAAATCATTGACCGGGCTAATGCTTCGCTGAAGCTCTTTAACTTTTATCTTGCGAACTTTCGGGGAAAGAAGGTCCCACATTGCACCATTTTCCTCGGAAACCACATACACATCGTGTCCATCTTCAACGGCTTTATTGGAAAGGTTGATCAACACGCTTTGTGCTCCACCCAGATCTGCTAAAGTAATAGCTTGTAATATCTTCATGTTTTTTTAATAATTGCGAAAGTTACCATTATTTTGGCAAAATTATTTTTTGACCTTCACCAAAAATGGAATCGAAAAACTATTTTTTGCTGTAATCATAGTTGTCCCAAGAGAATGAGCCACTTTGCACGGCGTCCGCCCGTCCATTCATAAGGTTGCTTACATTGTCCAAAAGGCCGTCAAAACGCTCATTGCCTTTGATAATCTTTGTATTGCTAATATTGATATTCGCTACCGACCTCAATAATAATTTTCCATACAGAGTACAGTTGAGGATATTGATATTGGAAAACAATTTGGTCTTGTTCTTTTTATTTTCAATTGTGCTACTGAAGACCAAAGAGAAGTATCCAGTAGGATTTTTGACGCCAGCATCTATTTTACAATTATCAAGCGTAATGTTTCCACGATTTATGAACTTGTTGTTTCTGCTATCTGTAATATCGTAGAAGACGATGCCTCCTCCCATATTTTTAAGGAATTCTGTATTTGAAATTTTGATATTTCTCATCCCTGACCCAAGCCCGTAGCCTTCCATATCCCAACCATTGCCATAGAGGTTACCATTGTATATAGCACCTATGTCGCCCTCCTGCTTTCCTCCATTGATGGTCAATCCATTGCTATTGAATCTGCAATTCTCCATGATCAATCCATCGATTGATTCTCCAGAACCGCCATGTCTTCTGTTGTTGGTGCATGTCACATTTCTTAGGGTAACATTTCTGATGGCGAAGATCTCTTTACCAGAATCTAAGTTGGTGTGCAATCCCCTATATAGCGAAATACCATCTGTTGCACAGTTTTTAATATTAACATCTACAATCGTAATATTTGTTGCAAAACCTTTGACCGCTATTCCATGTTTTCCTCCATCCCTATCTTCAACAGCCAATTTTTTCTGAAGAGAGCGGTTGCCATCTATGGATATATTCTTGATGGTTATATTTTTAAAACCTCCATTGTTACGCGATGTTTCAATACTTGTTCTTGCGACCGAGGATTTGTTGAATGTGTTTGTCTCCAGATCATTTCCAACATTGATGACACTTACATCTGAAATAGAAGTGGGAATGGACACCAGCTTCATATTTTGTATCGTCATATTACTTTTCAACCATAATGCTGTAACGTAGTATGTTTTATTTCCTCCATCCAAAACACCATTATTCCCAAGAGTATTGATCTTGTTTTGAAGAAATTGTGTATCATCTTTAGCCGCCACCTTTATAGATGTTGGTAATGAGGTGCAGTTCACAAATACGATTGTAATGACGAGTAGTACGGAACCTATTTTCGTTTTAAATAAACTAAGCATAATCTTCTAAAAAATTTGAGATATGAAAATAATAAAACTTTTACCAACTTACCAAAACCAAGCGCTTTTGCATGATAAAGATCTTTATACGTGGATATTTCCCCTTTTTGCATGGCGAAAAGATGGGCAGACAATCCGCTTTGTCCAAAGTTAGCTTTTCCAAAAGCGTTTTTTCCGAGGATCTTATTAATGAAAATAGCATCCCGTTTCTGTAACAACCTTAACCAAAGATCATAATCTTCGCCGTATCTTTTGTTATCGTCAAAAAAGTGATCCATCTCCAAAAGGTATTCTTTTTTGATAAAAACCATAGGCGTCGCGAAATAGTTCTTGAACAACAATTGGTCAAATGTGATCTTTTCAAAGTAAGGCACATTCTCCTCCACCTCATGATAAAAGGCGCCTGCGATGATAGAAACCTCTGGATACTGAAGTGCCAGATCAAGCTGCTCTTGCAACTTGCTTGGGATCCAGACATCATCGGAATCCAGGAATGCAATATAAGTTCCTTTTGCCAGATCGATCGCTCTGTTTCTGGTTCGTGATGGGCCAGCATTGGGCTGATCGAACAAACTAAACCTTGATCTGATCTCATCGTTTTGGGAATTGATGAAATTTTCTACGATCTGTTTGCTGTCGTCTGTAGAGCCATCATTTACGATGACAACTTCCCAATTGGTATAGGTCTGTTCCAATACAGATCGTAAACTAAGTACAATCGAATCTTGCGCATTGTACAAAGGAACAATGACGCTGACCAAGTTATCTTTCCCAATAAAACTCATAAGGCAGGAATGGTGTTGTTACTTCTTTCTCTTCGTTCATAAAGTTTCTTATCTTCAGTGAAAAACTCATAAAGCCAATCAGAATGAAATAGATCAAATATCGTTTTTTGAATTCTTTGATCTCCTGAAAAAATGCAATGTAGATCAACAGTGTGAAAATAAACAAACTCTGGAATCTTAATCCAGAATATGAGCTAAGCGATAATATAAACGATGCGATCTGAAGCCCAAATATGATGAAAAATATTTTGTTTATCTTTTTATTTAAAAACCAATTGAGGCCAAAGATAAGCGTAAACAATATAAGCGGCGTGATCCCAGAAATACCTGAGGGTTTTGTAAGGTCTTTGTACATATCGACCTTATTATCAAAATAACTAAGATCCAGAACGTTGAAAAGGACGTAAACGACAACAATCAACAGGACGGTATGAATTTTTTTGAAGTTAATTCTCGAAAAGTAGATCATAGCAATAATGATAATTGAGGAATATTGCATGCTGACGGCCAAAAGTCCGAAGAAGAAAAATGATTTTACCTTATCCTCTAGAATTAGTTTTGCAGCATAGGCACTGATCGCAAAACTTAGACCGTACCTAAGACCATTCATTGTCATATCGAAATAGAAGAATGGAAACAGGAGGAAGGTAAAAACAATCAAACGCCATTTGCTATCCGAAAAGGCTAACCAAAGAAATATGGTTGTAATTAACCCTACTACCGGAATGATAAAGTATTCACTAGGATAGATCAGTGATAACCAATAGGTCAAATATTTGAAGCCTGGCTCATAGGCAATTTTATCTATATCCCCTTCGAAAGTATTGGAAATCCAAATGTAGTAACTAGACTTATCTGTACCCGAATCACCACTTAATATCGCTATTAAAGCAGCAGGCAGTAGACCCAGGAACAATATTGCTTTGTAGGATTTTAGGTTTAGTTTGGAGACATACGTCATGAACGTAACACCGGCCAAAAATAAAAATGGTAATAAATAGACTAAGAAACCCATTAAGACTTGTTTACCGTTTGGTTATATAATTTGAAGGCCTGTAGAATATCTTCTACATTCTCTATCACGACAGATTTGGAAGCGAAAGAATCTCTGTACATTCTCTTGCCTTTATCTATAACTAGACCAAGCACAGAAAAAGATACTCGACTCCAAAAGACCAGTTTGCCAATCTTCTTTTCCTTCCTTAATTTTTCACACTTTTCAATCATGTAGTTTAGAATCTGCTTTCTATTCATAAGAAGAGCTTGTGCCACCAATGGATAAATATTAAAATATTGGCGGTACTCAGGCATTTTCATGGCATCTATACTATTGAGCCCACTGTCTCCCCAGATTGTGGTCACACTATAGAATTCCGGAATGTCCTTATCCCAAACATATGGAACTTTACGATTCCTCAGGTGAGGCATATCCTTGAGTTCACCACTGTGTAAACCCTTGAACTGATCTGCTGTGGTACTTGTTCTACAAACACCTGCAATCGTCAAAGGTTTATCAATAATATAATGATTTTTACAAGAAAGTGCAATCGCCACCACAGAAAAAATATCTGGACTAAGCGCTCCGTAAAAATTACCCGATTTTTCCTTTATCTCAAGCATTATGTCTTTTTTCACAAAACCATGATAGGATTTGGGAAGATCAAAGAACATATAATTTACAATGCCAGCTTCCAATAACTTGACCAATTCTTTTTTGGCATCTACTTTCTTCTTTCCTTCTGTAAATTTGCTCACAAACAATCCACCGCTTTCATAACTTGGATGTGCGCCCGGCCAAAAATATGGGATAGTGTCTTTGCAGCAGAAAGAATCAATATTATTCAATTTCGCCCATTCCAGATAGTCCATGGCTTCTGGCAAGATGCCGTCATCATCACCTAGCAGACAGATGTATTCACCTGTGGTCATTTCCATAGCACGGTTGAAGTTATCTATAGATGAGATCGGACTATTATCATAAAGATATGCAATCTGCGGTGATGCCAGAGCATCCACGAATTCTTTGACCTTAGTTGTATTGCTATTGTCTGCAACTGTGATCTGAATCCTATCATCCTTAAATGAAAGAATAGACTGAATGGTCTTGATACAGTATTGTTCTCGATCTTTGGTTGCTATTGCTATGCTTAATAATGGTTGCATTGTTAAAATAGGTATTATTTTTTTTTCAGATTGATCAATTGCTTTATATCTTTAATGGGAACCAAAACAAACAATGATATCATTAAGGTTGCAAATGTAGCAATACCTATCCAAACTAAAGAAAAGATTCTGCTATTATCTACCAGAATAGGAATCTTGGAAAATAGATAAGCTACGATTCCCGCAATTAAAAACGGTAAAACGAATTGTCTCCAATAGATATCCTTGATGATATCACTTTTGATAAATTTTTTATTAATAAAAAACAAATAAATAATCGTGGTAACTATCTGAACACCACAAAAAACTGAAGCTGCCCCTATGGCTCCATAATATTTTGTAACAAAAAAGTATCCTGGAATAGTTGCGAAAAGGCTAATAATCCCTAATACATTATTCAGCTTAGTATAGCCATTTGCAATAGCAATATTGTACGGTAAAAACTGTATCGCAAACATAGCATAGGCCATTGCCACAATTGGAACAAGATGACGTGTTTTCTCCGCCAATAATTCATTACCTGTCCAAACCCAAATCAAATCCTTGGCAAAGAAAGACATAACCATCATAATTGAGAATACTAAAATAGAAACGAGAACACTCATTCTTGTGAAGAGTAATCTTGCTTCTTGATGTTTGTCAGTAGAGAAAAAGGCAGTAAATCTAGGTAACAATGCCGTTGCAATGGGGTTTACCAAAATGATAAGGCCTTGACAAAGCGAAACAGCCAAAGTGTAATATCCAAGATTTTCTATAGACAATAATTTACTAATAGCCAATTTGTCCATCTGTGTATTGAACGCTGACACCAGAGCGATAAGTAACATTCCTGACGCAAATTGCCAGACCTTCGAAAGGATCTGTTTTTCTATTTTAAAGTTGAAATTGAGTGTATATATTCCAAGAACAATCTTGTCTAAAAAAATCTTAGTAATTATTGTGAATACAATGGTTGCGATGGCTTGCCAAGCAAAAAACATTTCTAAAGTGGGAAAATAGATAATAGCCAACACGACGAGACCATTTCTAAAAATACCCCATCCAACTTGAACAATATTGGCTTCAACTTGTTTTTCTAAACCTAAAAGACCACCCATGTAGAACCTCAAAAGAAGTTGAAAACCAATCTCAAAACTGATGATTTTTAAAAAAAAAGAAATTCTATCAGGAGTTATTGTATTTATCTTTAGCCACTTATCAGCCACATAGTCTGATGAAACAAAAATACTGAGGATACAAATGAAAATTACAATGAAATATAGTGTCTCTAAATTCTTGAAAATATTTCTTTTTTCGGTAATATCATTATCCCTTCGCGCAAATTCTCTGGATAATGTAGCAGTAAGGCCACCGTCCAAAACTGCCATTATACCAGCAATCATCAGTGTAAAACTGATGACAGAATAACTTTCAAAACCAAGGTATTTTATATAAAGTGGAATAAATAAAAAATTTGAGAGTATGCCCCAAAATCTTCCGACAAAATTAGCTATTATGTTTTTTTTCATCCTTATGTCAAGTCAAAATCATTGATTTTTAGAAATTCCTATCATTATATGTCAACGATACTACCACTTGAGGGAAATCATAGATCATGAAATTGATCTCATTATACTTTTCGGCTTGTACCGAATGTTTATCAATTAGTTTCCACCCAAATTTTTCGTAATAGAGAACAAGGTGGTCTTTACAAAGCAAAATGCCTTTCCATTGGTTTTGCGTCAATACGGTATTCACTTCTTTCATCAAAACATTTCCAAAACCCTTTCCAGTTTCTGAAGTACAGACATTTCCTATTCCTCTAACTTGCACATTTTCATCGTTGATGATTGCAGTGATGTCGACTAAATTGGTGTAGGCAATCGGTTTCTCACCATCGTTTATTAGAATATGGAAATCATTGGCCTGGATATTCTCGATCATCCATTTTTTGTGCTGATCCAACGTGTAATCCCAGCGTATTGCTTTGAGCTTACAGATCTCCGTCAGTTGTTCCTCGGAGATGTCAGAATGCTTTATAAGTGTCGTTGTAAATTTCATTTCAATTATAAATTTACCCACCAGCCAGATGGTATTGCCACATATTTTTTCATAAACTCGTTCACGCCCGGAAGATCTTTGTCATTCTGAAAAACAGAATAAATGTTATTGTTGATATGCACGCCGGTCGCATAGAAGCCTTTATCCTTCATCTGCTGCAGGAACTCGGTTTTGTTTTCTGCCAAAACGCCATAGACCCAATAGTTTGGGTTGACATTTTTATTAATTTTCAGAGTTTTTGCGTCCGCGTGGTCTTCAAAAAAAGAATTCCATTTTTCGGCATTGGCTTTTTGCTTAGCAAACAAAACTTCTATTTCCTCCATCTGTTTCATTCCAATGTACGAATTGATCTCGCTCATTGTCGCACCATATCCCTCGATAGAAATGTCACAATTGGGATTGATCTCGCCGTTTTGCAGACGAAAATTGGCTCTTTCGATACCGTAATCTCTTACCAGCTTTGCTTTTTCAAAGAAGGCTTTATTATTAAAAGCGATGGCACCACCATCAATAGTGTTCGGCAAACGCACGGTCTGAAATGAGAATACCGTCATATCGGCGCCGGTATTTCCTGTCTTCTTTCCTTTATATTCTGTCCCGAAAGCTTCTATACAATCGTCTACTACAGGAATTCCAAATTCTTTTCCGATCTTATAAACTTCATCCAGTTCTCCGGCATAGCCACAAAAAAGATTGTTGAAGATAGCTTTTGTATCTTTTGTGATGAGTGATCTCAGCTGTGAAACATCCATTGCACTGGTTTCCGGGTCTACGTCGATCCATTTTACGCGAAGATTTTTCACGGCAAATGGTTGATTACTGGCAAGACAACTTACAGGACTTGCAATAATCTCGTCGCCAGGTTTCAAATCTAGAATCGACAAAACCATCAACAGTGCCTGATTGTATGTGGCAGCGGTCAGAACATCTGGATTGCCAATAAACTGAGAGAGAGTTTTTTCAAACTCCCTACCATATTTTCCATAGGCCAACTGCCCTGAATATAAAATCTCGTTAATGCCTTCCGTAATGTTCTCCGGCATGAAGGGTTTGTAAATAGAGACCATTACCAACCGCCTTTTATGATTTCTACCATCTTGTCGCAGTCCGCTTTGGTCACCCACCATCCACAAGGAAGATGCACCATTTTGCTGTAGAATTCGTCCAGGTTTGGTAATTCTAAACTAAAATCATTCAAATAGGTGTGAGAATCACTTCTCTTGTGAAGTTCGGAAGCCATGATTCCATTGTCAGCCATTTTTTTGATGAAAGCCTCCCTGTTTTCCACTTTGATGGTGTAAAGCCAGTACGAAGGTTCTGTGTTTGGATAGTACTGGATCAGTTCTACACCATCAACACCTTTTAGTTGCTCATCTAAATATTTTCCGTTGGTAATGTACTTTTGTACAAGCTCCTCGATATTTTCTAATTGTACCAATCCTACCGTAGCATTCACATTGTTCATGTGGTATTTGTAACCTTGGATGGTAATATTATTATCCATTCGGCTCAGTTTTTTATCCAAACCGAACCAGCGGATCACTTTTCCTTTTTCATACAATTCTTTGTCCTGGATCTGCAAAGCACCACCATCAATAGTAGTTAAATGCTTAATCGCCTGGAAAGAATAGACTGTAAACGGGAAATGGTTTCCTGCTTTTTTACCATTGAATTTGGAACCCAAAGCGTGCGCAGCATCCTGAATTACGGGAATATTATATTTCTCAGAAATCTCCTGAATGCGTTGGATATCGACAGGAATCCCAGCGTAATCTACTACGATGATCGCCTTTGTCTTGGGATTGATAGATTTTTCGATTGCATCCGGAGAAATATTTCCGGTTTCTGGATCCACATCTGCATATCTAATTTTTGCTCCAACTGCTTTGATAGAAGTATTTGTAGGCTCTGCTGTTAAAGCGGTACTGATCACCTCATCACCTTCTTTTACACCAGCAAGTATCAATGCGATGTGCAAAGCTGCTGTCCCAGAATTAAGTGAAAGCGTGTGACCACCTCCAATGTATTCCTCAAATTTTCTTTCAAACTCTTCTACTGCTTCACCTTGTGCAACGTAGCCGCTGTATAAAATTGCTTCCAATTTCGGCATCAAAATTTCTCTTGGCGGAATGGAAGTCTGTACTAATGGTAGCATGTTTTATTATTTGTTGTGAGTGGCTAATTCGTCTTGTACGTAATCTAGAGTAAGAAGAAGTTCTTTCAATTCCTCAACGTTCAATCTCTCTGTGTTGTCAGAATTGTACTCTTGATCTATTAATTTCGGACCGTCTTTCTGAACATAATTGGTGTAGTTCAAATCTCTGAAATCTGCAGGAACTCTGTAGAATCTACCCAAGTCTTCTGCTTTGGACATCTCTTCTTTAGAACACAAAGTTTCGTACATTTTTTCTGCATGTCTTTCACCAATGATATTGATCTCGTTGTCAGCATTGAATAATTCCTTCAGCGCTTGAGCAAGCACATGGATCGTGGCACCTGGGGATTTCTGCACGAAAATATCACCTGGCTTACCATTTTTGAATGCAAACATCACCAACTCTACAGAATCGTCCAATGACATCATGAAACGTGTCATTTCCGGGTTCGTGATTGTCAAAGGTTTTCCTTCTTTAATTTGTTTGATAAAAAGAGGAATGATAGATCCACGGGAACACATCACGTTACCATATCTAGTGGCTGTGTAAATTGCATTTGCGTTTTCCACTCTTCGGTCTCTGGCCTTTGCAACTGCCATCTTTTCCATCATCGCTTTGGAAATTCCCATCGCATTGATCGGATAGACCGCTTTGTCTGTACTTAGGACGACCACTCTTTGTACATTATTTCTAGCAGCAGCTTCTAATACGTTTTCTGCACCCAAGATATTGGTTTGCACTGCCTGCATCGGATAAAATTCACAAGAAGGGACTTGCTTCAATGCCGCAGCATGGAACACAAAGTCTACGCCGTTCATTGCTGCATTAATACTATTAAAATCTCGAATATCTCCAATCACAAAATTTAATTTGTCATTTTTATATTCGATCCGCATGTCTTCCTGTTTTTTCTCATCACGGGAAAAGATCTTTATTTCCTTTAGGTCGGAATTAAGAAAACCTTTCAACATTGCGTTTCCAAAAGAGCCTGTACCTCCTGTAATTAAAAGTGTTTTATCCTTAAACATAATAAATCATTTGTTTGTTTTTATTCTACAAAATTTTTTGCCACCATTTTTTTTCTTCAGCCTGGTAGCCATAACCATATTTATTACCATAGCCAAAATTATTCTTATGAACATCGTTGAGCACGAAACCTACATTCTTGATCTTCGCAGCATCAATATTGTTATTGGCAAAATTAATAAAATCTTTTTGTGTAACCTCCGATCTCGTGACATATACTGTAGCATCTGCAGTATCTGAGATCAGGAAGGAATCTGTTACCAGCATCAACGGTGCTGTATCCAGAATAATGAAATGATAATCGTCCTTTACAGAATCTATCAATTGCGAGTAACGTCCGTTCTGCAACAGGTCTGTAGGATTAGGCGGTATGACGCCAGAGTATATAAAATCACAATTCGGATGATAACCGCTTGGGTGGATGATCTCTTTTGCGTTTTCAATCTCTTCATAAAGATATTCAGATAGTCCTTTGACATTTTTCATTGCCGGATTATATCTTTGCAGTTGTGGGTTTCTAATGTCGGAACCAATCACCAAGACTTTTTTGGTGGCACTCGCAAGTGCAAGAGCTAGATTGACGGACACAAATGTTTTACCTTCTCCCTTGATCGTGGATGTCACAAAAACAGTTTTTGCAGAACGATCCTTTGGTAGCATAAAATTCAAATTGGTGACCAAGATCCTGAACGATTCTGCCAACGGGGATACATCATTGTTTTTAATAATCTCACCATCTCTTTTGTATAATCTCGGTATTTCTGAAAGTATCGGCGTTGTTGTAAGTTTTTCCAGATCATGCTTGCTTATCAACTTATTATTCAACAATTCTTTGATATAGATAAACAAGAAAGGTATCAGCGACCCTATAACCAGAGCTGCAAGCAACGAGATCATTTTTTTGGGTGCGACCTGATTTTTCATGATATACGCATGGTCTACAACTCTTGCCTTGTTGTCTGACATCGCCATAGAGATTGCAGCTTCTTCTCTCTTTTGCAATAGTAGCAGGTACAGGTTTTCTTTGATCTGCTGTTGACGTTCTATGTTTCTAAAAAGTTTCTCTTGTCCTGGAACCTTTTTTACCTCGTTATCACTTCTGTAATTTTCTCTTTCATTTAGATTTTTTGTAGAAATTAAGTTGGTAATGAATTGTTGAAGACTTTCTCGCATAGCAACACGAAGTCCTATCAAATCTTTAGAAACCTCTTTCACCAAAGGATTTTCGGGCGTCGCATTTTCCAAGAGTCGATTTCTATCCATCACCAATTTGTTATAGGCGGTAATGTTGGATGTTGCAGAAGGATTATCCAGCCCAACGTTCGTTGGCAAAATTTGAAATGTAGAGGTTTGATTATCGATGTACGACAGAAGCATTCTGCTGACTTCTATCTGGGTTTCCAATTCGATGCCTCTTCTTCTCGTCTCGTTGTAGATCCCCATATTCAGTTTGGCCTCGGACGGGATATCGATGATATCATTATCCAGTTTGAATCGCTCCTTATCACTCTCTACATCACCCAATTCTTTAGAGATCAAAACAATTCTTTCATCTATGAAATCTTTTGTTTTCTTTGATTCTGTGTTTTTGTCGTTGATCGCATATTCATTATAAATATCGACAAGATTGTTCAAAATGTCTTTAGACTTATCTTTGTTGGCATGTGCCATAGAAAGACCGATAACAGTCGCATCTTTGTCCACCAAACCAACATCTACAGATTCTTGGTAGCCATTTACGGTACCTACAAAATCGCTGTAGGTAAAATAGATATCATTAAGACTTAGTTTTTTTACCTTTTTTGGTTTGTAATTTTGATTTTTGGTGATGATAAAATTAGCATAAGGCAAGCTTACCGTTTTATCAAACGTCGTGATGATGTCCTTTTTCAATTCTTCTGAAGACAAGGTGATCTTCTGTCCTTCAATTTTTATATTGATCGGTTTGGTTGGAAGTGCTTCGTCTTCTTTTTCATTTACGACTAAAACGTTGAAAGGATTAGTATCCTTGTAGAGCTCCACATCGTGGTATTTTTCACGAGAGAAGATAGAGACTTGTAATTTAAGATTTTTGGTGACATCTTCTATTATTTTTTTTGATTTGAAGATTTCCAATTCATTTTCGATGCTATTGGTTCCCATACCGGCAAATCCACCTAAGCCAGATAAAACACCAAAATCACCAGATGCATTGGACATTTTTTTAGCATCTTTGATCAAAACAGAAGATTGCGCCATGTAGATCGGCGTCGTGTACTTAATATATAGTATAGCAAGGGCTAAGGTAATTATCACAGATATGAAAAACCAGTACCACTTCTTGATATAGGGTTTTATTAGTTCTCTTAAATTAAATTCATCTTCTTTCCTCGTTACGTCCATTAAAGTAATTATTTATTGTTATAGCCATAGCCATACTTGTTGCCGTAGCCAAAATTTTCTTTTGTAACATCATTCAGCACAAAAGCTACATTGTCCAATTTACCGGTCTCCATCGTGTCATTAGCGAAGTCGATCAATGCCTTGTCTGTAAAATTGGATCTCGTAACATAAAGTTTAAGATCTGCATGTTGAATAATGGTCAAAGTATCTGTCACCAATAGCAATGGAGCTGTATCCACAATGATATATTGGTATTTTGATTTAAGTTCTTCCAACAAAGCTTCTAGTCTTCCATTCTTCAACAATTCTGTTGGGTTTGGCGGAATGGTTCCAGAATAGATGATATCACACTTGACATTGTTAGGGTTTTGGAAAATGATCTCATCTACAGTTGTGCTTTTGTCATATAGGAATTCTGTCAAGCCCTTTCCTGGGTTTTTCCCTTGGTTATATCTTTGCAATTGCGGATTTCTAATATCAGCACCTATAATTATAACTTTATCACTGTCAGACTGGGACAGAGACAATGCCAGATTCATGGACACGAAAGTCTTACCTTCTCCTTTGATAGATGACGTCACAAATATCGTCTTACCACTATTTATCTTTGGTAACATAAAGCCGATATTCGTAGTTAAAATCCTAAATGCTTCTGCCAGTGGTGAGAAATCATTTTGTTTAATAACATGCGCAATGTTTTTCTTCACCGACGGAATCTCTGCCACAACAGGTGTATTTGTCAATCTCTTCAGATCATCCTTGGATGTGATCTTCGTATTGGTCAATTCTTTCAAATAGATAAACACAAAAGGTAATAAGATCCCAAGAACCAAACTCGCCAAAAGAATGATCATTTTCTTTGGCGCAACAGGCTTATCTCCTACAAAAGCCGGTTCTACGATTCTCGCCTTTGGTGCAACTACAGCCAACGAAATAGCGGTCTCCTCACGTTTCTGAAGCAACAAAAGATAAAGATTTTCCTTGATCTGCTGTTGTCTTTCCAAACTTCTGAACAGCTTTTCTTGAAAAGGGATCTTTGTAATCCTTGACCCTATCTTATTTTGCTCAGATTGGTATTCGTTTAAAGCAAGCTGCAAAGCTACTTTATTTTTATTTAAAGATTCCGAAACCGATCGCTTCATAGAATTGATCTGCTGCGTGATCTCTTGGACCAGTGGATTCTGTGGTGTAGCATTTTCCAACAACCTGTTTCTATCCATCACCATTTTATTATAATTGGCAATACTGGCATTAGATTCCTGATTATCCAGTCCTATATTGACAGGTAACAGCTGATATGTATTTTGCTTGCTAAGATAATTTATCAAGTTATTATTAAGTTCTAGCTGGGCATCCAATTCCAACTGTTTCTTTTTTGCATCTGCAGAGCTTTCCAAGTTGATCTTGGCCTCTGTCATTAGGTCTGTGATCTTGTGCTCGGTTTTGAATCTTTCTTTTTCTGACTCTACATTTCCGAGTTCCACAGATATTTTACCAATTCTTTCGTCGATGAATTCTTTTGTCTTGTGAGATTCAGAATTCTTGTCCACGATGGCATCCTTATTATAAGAATCGACCAATGATCTCAATATGGCCTTAGCCTTGTCCGTTTGTGGATGATCGATATTAAGATTGATCACAGTTGCATCCTTATCCGCAAGATCCACCTGCACCATTTTTTGAATGTTTGATGCTGCAGACTCCAAAGGCGCAAAATCAATTTCCAACTCATCCCCGATCTTCCCTGCTTTTTCCTTATCAAAAGCTGCGTTCTTTGTGATGATTATATTAGCAAAAGGAAGACTTATCGACCTGCCATATTCAACATTTTGATCAAAGTTAAATTCTTCCGATCTCAAACTTACCTTGTTTTTTTCAAAACTGATCAAGAAAGACTCCGTAGGAAAATCTTTGTTCTTCTTCTCATTGATCACATGAATAATAATCGGAGAAGTATCGCCAAAAAGTTCTCTCTTCTGGAATTCCTGGTTTGAAAACACAGAGGTCTGAAGATGATTGATAGCTGCAACATCTCGCGCCAGCTTTTTGGTTTTAAAAACCTCAACCTCATTTTCTATACTATTGGTGCTCATCCCTCCGAAACCAGAAAGTCCTCCCAGAACGCCCATATCATCAACACCTGCTCCCAGAGACTTTTGGGCATCTTTGATAAGGACTGCACTTTTCACGTTATAAACTGGCACGGACGTTTTAATAAACAAAAGGCCCAAAATTACAGCCAATACAATGCTGATAAGAAACCAATACCATCTTGTGAGGTACGGCTTTATCAACGAATTAATATCAAAATCTGAAGTGTTATTTGTGTTTTTTTCCATCATTATGTACTGTGTGTTATCTGAATAGCAAAGCCAAAAGCCCTACAACAACCGATGCAACGGAGATGAAGATACCAGTCTGTGGTCCGAATGAAGACGATCCCTTTTTTGCTTTATTTGGAGCAACATAGATGACATCATTTTGTTTCACATAGTAATAAGGTGAGTTGATGAACTCTGCGTTGGTAAGGTCAATATATTCTTTCGTAGTAGTACCATCTATATTCCTAACAATTAGAACATTCTGTCTTTGTCCGTAGATCGTGAGGTCTCCTGCCATACCCAGCATGCTGAGAATGGTCACAGATTGTCCATCCGGAATCAAAAAGGTTCCAGTTTTGCTAACTTCTCCAAGAACTGTTACTTTGAAATTTGTATTTCGCACATTGACTCCCGGATCCTTTACATATTGTTTCAATCTTTCTCTTACCACATCACGAAACTGTTCGATGGTCTTGCCACTTGTACTCAACTCCCCTAGGATAGGATATTGAATGTTGCCTTTAGAATCAACAAGGTACGAAGGTCCAGAGACAGAAGTCTGCCCTTGCATTGGCAAGTTACTACTGGAAAGTGAATATTGTGAAATTTCTCCAGAAGAATAATTCTGGTTGAAAGGTTTCACCACGTCATTATCTTTAGCCGTCACCGATATCATCAATTGATCTCCTGGCTGTATTGTGAAAGTAGATGTCTGAAGAGACGTATTGATCGCTGTCTGTTCAATATTCGTCATGTAATCGATATTATCTTTCGATTTACATGAAAAGATTACACAAAACAATGAAGCCATAAAAATTATGGATAAAACTCTTTTCATAAATGTTGTCTTAAATTTAAGGTCTGCAAATATAGGGATTCTTATTTATCTAACGATTCATAAATAGAATTATTGCTTTTAAATTCTTTTACGATAGTTTTTAATACTCTTACAATTTCGTGCTTTTCCTCCTTTCTGGAAAAGTCTATCACAAGCTCTGTCAACTCATCAATTTCATTGAAATGCATGGAAGGATCCTTGGAGATCATGATCTTTTCGTGGGACGTTGGCAGCGTGCTGGCATTGTTGCTTAGCAACTCCTCGTACAACTTTTCACCAGGTCGCAGTCCTGTACAGATTATCTTGACATCAATATCTGGCTCGAAACCGGAAAGTTTGATCATCCGTTTTGCGAGATCCATGATCTTTACCGGCTCTCCCATATCGAAAACAAAGATCTCACCACCCTGTCCCATGGTTCCGGCATTTAGAACCAATTCACAGGCTTCGGCAATGGTCATGAAATATCTCACAATATCAGGATGCGTGATCGTGACTGGACCTCCTTTTGCTATTTGTTTTCTAAAGTGTGGGATCACAGAACCGTTGGAACCTAAAACATTACCAAAACGGGTTGTGATGAACTTTGTGCGTGTGCCTTCCAAGTTTTGCAATGACTGTACAAATAACTCCGCAACCCTTTTGGACGCTCCCATCACATTGGTAGGATTCACAGCCTTATCTGTAGAAACCATCACAAACCTATTGACTTGATACTTGCAGGACAATAATGCCAAATTCTTTGTTCCCATGACATTCACAAGCACAGCTTCGTGTGGATTCTCTTCTACGATCGGAACATGTTTGTAGGCAGCGGCATGATAAACCATTGAAAAATTATACTTTTTAAAGATAGGCTCGAGGCGACCTTTGTTGGAAATATCTGCCAAAACAAATTTGAAGTTGATGTGTGGATAAGTTTCCCTCATCTCCAACTCCGTCTCATAAAGTGGTGTTTCGGATTGGTCCAGAATGATGATTTGCAATGGCTCCAGAAGTGCAACCTGCCTTACTATTTCGCGACCAATAGAGCCCGCACCTCCAGTGACCAATATGGTTTTTTGAAAATGTATCTTTTTTACCTCAATATTATCCAATTTGATCTGCCTCCTGTTGAGGAGATCTTCGATCTGGATGGTCTTGATAGAATCGATGTTTTCACTACTCCTTAGTTTTCTCAAACTCGGAGCTTTGTAGATTTTAAGGTTGTTTTCCAACAATACATTTACCCAAAAATCCAACTCTCCCTTCCGCAAAGTTTCCTTGATGACCAAGACACCGTCGACATCCTTTTTCCCTTCTTTTAGATTATTAATGAAGTTGATCTTGGTAATAATCGGCCGGTCCAATAATTTAATACTTACCCTTTTATCATGATAAGATATAAAACCTTGGATATCAAATGGCAAATTGGGATTTGAAAGGACGACTTGAGCAATGGCCACAGAAGTATCATCATCTCCCAAGATATAAATTTTCTTTCTGGTAGAGCTTCTTTTATTTTCCTTGATAATATTGAAAAAACCTTTTACACATAGGCGAAAAACGAACAAAAACAAACACGAAATGGCAAAATACAATCCTAAAAAAGGCATTAGGACAACCTTCGTGTGGAAAGTTAGATAGTAAGTATAATTAATGATCACAATGGTAAGCACTCCACATAAGTTGGCAAAGAATATCTTGAAGAGATCAACAAATGTAGAATGCCTGATGACTCCAAGATACGTTTTGAAGACATACATATAAAAAACATTGACGCCCATCATAAACATGAAAACATACACCAAAGGAAACACTTTATAATGTTTTACTTCCAGCCCAAGTATTAGCAAATGCGAAGCTAATAATGATAGTAATATAATAAATACGTCAATGACCAAGATGATCCATCTCGGCAGAAATTTGAGATCTGCGAGATCCAACACATTATCATTAAGCGAAAATCCCTTGAGATTTTTAACCTTCTCCATTTCTTTTAGGTCGCAATTTTAAAATTGAAAATTGATGATCACATCAAGAATTCTTTTTTTATCTTCATCTTTAAGGTTGGAGCCAGAGGGCAGGCAAAGACCTTGGTCAAATAATTCTTCAGCTACATTCTCTCCGTAGTATGGACAATCTTTGAAAACCGGCTGAAGGTGCATAGGCTTCCACAATGGCCGCGTTTCTATATTTTTCTCGGCAAAGGAAGCCATCAGATCATGATTCGTCTTTGCTGTTATATTTTTATCTAATGTAATACTTGTGAGCCAATGGTTGGAAAAAAAATCTGAACTCGCTTCGGTAAAGATGTTCACAGCTTCTATGTTAGCAAAAATCTCTTTGTAGAAATCATGATTTGCCCTTCTTAGTTTGACTCTTTCTTCTAAAACTTCCATCTGTCCTCTTCCAATCCCAGCGGAGATGTTGCTCAATCTATAATTGTATCCGACTTCTGAGTGCTGATAATGTGGCGCCTGATCCCTGGCCTGGGTGGACAAGAATATCGTTTTAGCCTTTTGCTCCCATGTACCACATATCAATGCACCGCCTCCTGAAGTGGTGATGATCTTGTTACCATTAAAAGAAAGTACTGAGAACGCTCCAAAGGTTCCGCATTTTTGTCCTTTATAAGTAGAACCTATGGATTCTGCGCTATCTTCGATGAGCGGAATTTCGTACTTAGTGCAAATCTCCAATATCTCATCCATCATCGCGGGCATGCCGTAAAGATGAACCACGATCACAGCTTTTGGTTTCTTATGATTCTGGATCCTGTCTTGGATCGCAATTTCCAAAAACTCAGGTGACATGTTCCAGTTGGTCTTATCAGAATCTACAAACACAGGAGTTGCTCCAAGATATTTGATGGGATTTGCCGAAGCAGAAAATGTGAAAGATTGGCAGATCACCTCATCGCCGTAGCCCACACCTAACTGTATTAATGCCAAATGTAAAGCTGCAGTTCCAGAACTAAGTGCTGCAGCGAATTTATTTTCTTGCAGGAAATCTTCTATGGCAATCTCGAATTCATCCACATTCTTTCCCAATGGCGCCACCCAATTGTGGTCAAATGCTTCCTGAATGTACCTCATCTCTCCTCCTCCCATATGAGGCGATGAAAGCCAAATTTTAGATTCCATTGTTATTTGTTTTTGAGGATGCAAATATATTACAATATCTGTATTTGTTTTGATCAATCTTAAATTATTAATTAAATTGATCACCTAATTTAGAATAGTTCAGAACAATTTTAGAATATCCGATATTTTTTATAATCTAATTTCCTTTAATTATTAGAATTTGTCAAATGCATGTTTTTTTTTTAAATCAATCTTTCATTTCTATTTAAACAACTGTGACCGTTTTAATTGGTTTTGCTGGGTTCCCAACTACCACGGTATAATCTGGCACATCATCCACTACAACGGCTCCAGCCCCAACAATGGACCATTTTCCAATAGTAATATTTTGCTTTACACATGCACCGATTCCGAGGTGCGCACCTTCCATCACTTTAACATTTCCTGCAACAGCGACTCTCGGCGAAATATGCACATAGTCTTCAATCGTACAATCGTGATCGACGCTAGCTCCAGTATTCACTATGCAATAGTTGCCAATCTTGGTAGAGGAGTTGACAATGGATCCGGCCATCATCACATTACCAAAACCCATCACTACCCTACTAGAAATAACGGCAGAAGGATGAATCAGATTAATAGGATTTTCCAGAAATTTTCCGAGGTTTTCCTTTCGACTTTTATTGCTCCCTAAGCCAAGGAAAATATTTTGGTGTCAGATATTTTTTGAAAATTATGATTGACAGGATACTCCAAAATTGTTTTCACATTCCTATCTTGGTCAAAGATCTCCACAATCTTATAGCCTAGCAACTCAGCAATCTCTATCACTACTTTTGCATGTCCACCTGCGCCCAGTATACGAATCTCCTTAGCCATTGTTCCCTTTAAAATTTTCTGTTGTTGCTTGTCCCACTGTATTGATACCTTCGCTTTGTATGACTTTTTTTACAGTCAGAAATAATATTTTGAGGTCCAAATAAAACGACATATGTTTCACGTACCACACATCAAACTCGAATTTTTTCTCCCAACTTATCGTATTCCTGCCATTCACTTGGGCCCAGCCTGTAATGCCAGGTTTGATCAAGTGACGCTTCTTTTGTTCATCATTGTAAAGTGACAGGTAGTTAACCAAAAGTGGTCTTGGTCCTATGAAGCTCATTTCTCCCTTCAAAACATTGATGAGTTGTGGCAGTTCGTCCAAAGAAGTTTTACGGACAAATTTACCAAGCCGGGTAAGTCTCATTGCATCAGGAAGCAGATCTCCATTTTCATCCCGCTGATCGGTCATGGTCTTGAACTTTATAATGTTGAAAACCTTCTCATCTTTGCCTGGCCTCTCTTGAAAAAAGAAAACATTTCCTTGGTTGAAAAGATAAAGCAAGAAGATCAATAAAATAAATACAGGAGAAAGAATGATGATCATCACCAGCGCCGAAAGGAAATCAAAAAAAGGTTTGAAGATGTTTCTGTACATGATGACAAAATAAATCCGAAATTAAGAAATTTCGGATTTAAATATTTAGATGTTAACTTTTTTATTTTTCCTCTGAGAATAAATGATAATAGACATTCCAGCGAAAAGTAACCATGGGATATAGTCATCGATTGGTGCTTTTGGTGCTCCTGGATTACCTGGAGTCCAACCACCTTCATCCAGCGAGCTTCCCTCACTTTCCAAATTTGAAGAAACCTCCGTCGAGTTGGACGAAGTTTGCCTTTCCATATTCGCCTGATTACCATCAAAGGTATTCTCTGAGAACTGAGCGAAAGACATAACACTGAATGTTATAAGTAAAAGTATGAAATATTTCTTCATTGATTGTTTAATACTAAACATGATTTTCAAGGCGTAAAGATATAAAAAATTGGCATTATTTTTAAATTTTGATATTAAATTATATTAATCCTGTGAATTAGGTAATCAAAGCGGTCAAAACTCATTGATTCGTCACTATCAAACGGTATTTTTTACTTAAAAATTTTTTTCATCTTCGGGTCTCCTGAGTTTTCAGCCTTAATAATGTAGACAGCGTTTGGTAAGTCCGATACAACCATTCTTAGCTCCTTCTCTCTAGATGATGATTCACGAACCAATCTTCCGGCAACATCATAGACTTCAACTTTCCCTAATACCTGTGAAGATTTGACCACAAAAGAGTCTCCATCTTTATATAATACAAATTCAGATTTTCTGTTATTATCAACTCCAAGCACTTGAAGGTTTTTGTAGACTATTTCAAATCGATTCTCATCTATTCCTTTTGTTGCCTCAAAGCTGTAAGATTGGGAAGTCAAATCGGTATAAATGTTTGTCTTTTTATCTTTAAGATATATTTTTTGACCGCTTTCAAATATGCCTTGTCTTTCTTTCATAATAAATGTATAGGTCCCATCTCTGTAAAATTGCGCACCAACCTTTAACCTGTCATTTTCCAAACCAGTATTATTTCTACCTTGAATACTCAATTTTTTGTAATCATTATCAGCTAGCGTGTAGAGAGCATCCGATGATAAAGAGGGAAAATCAGAATCAAATTCGTCGAGGTTATTCTGCGCATTATCATTATAAACTACTGCTGTAGTATTGATCAAATTAGTAGGTGTGGCCAGTTGCAACCAAAATACATCTTTGGCGGCAGATTGCTTGGCAAAAAAAACACCACTGTTCGAGGTACGCATATTATTTTTGAAAATAGCTGTGGGGGAAGAAATATTTTTGGCTTTCACGATAAAACCTTGTCCAACAACTATTTTGCCGTTTGGTATTTTGCTGGCATTATTCTGTGTTCCTGTTCCCGGATTCCCGACACCAGAAGGCAAATTGTATGTTGCAAAATTATTCGTACCGTAGGCAGAATAGCCTGAGCCCATCTGTACTGCTGCCGTATTTCCTGTATTGTCCCAAAACCATAGTGTATTTTCTATTTGACTAAGATTTGAAGTGTAGAAAACTTCAGCTGAAATATTAGAAGGATACGGATTTCCTATCAGATTGTATCTATTTCCAGTTGTACGTAATTCTACTGAAATGTCACCGTTATTTGGCAGTCCAAAAAATGCCGCACTAGAATTACTGAATGATTCTCCCTGGATTGAATACCCGATGCCAGATGCAAAGTTACCGGACGGAACAGCGGTATAATAATCTGTAAGTGTGTTGTAAGTATACACTCGGTTTGCTACTACAGCGTTTCCTGACTGGTACAATCCGTAGAGATTCTGTCCAGAAACAGGGGAACTCCAGAAGTTGTATTGTGTTTTTGGGACAACCGCCTCTCTCTTTACCTTGATGTTGCCGACATTGGAAGTCGAAGGATTATTTTGGATGAAATTGCCACCACTTTCAACAATCAATGTTTTAGAACTGGAAGTTCCATTGTTATTAATCAATTCATTTTCCAATGTGACAGATTGTTCATCTCCAATTGTAAGTCCTACACCGCTATTGATTGTTAATGTTTTTGCTGAGAAAGATGGTGGCGGGGTTGAATCTCCCGAGATAATCGCAGGGCTTGTGATATTTGGACCACTGATATTATTCCACGCAGTACCTGTCCAAGTGACAGTTTGGTCATTCATCAGTTTCAAATTGTAATAATTGCTTCCATCCCAGATACCACCACTTTCATTACTCGTCGTACCATCTATAGCACCGTAGACATATGCGCCACTTTCTTTTTGAAATCTGGAAGCCACGTAATAAGTTCCTGCTGGTAAATCTTTACCAAAATCTTTGATCCAGTATTCATCATTATATTCTTTTCGGAAAGCCTGCGCCTCATTATAATTCGCTACTTTCCAAGTCCAATCCGCATCGATATTTGGGTTAGAATTGTTTATACTATATCCGATCCATGCATTGACATTTGGAGCTCGTCCGTCTCCTGGCGTTGAACCATTAATATAAACTTGTGCAAAAATGTCTACTCCAATACCTTCATACATATTCTGGTGGACTTTCGGAGACTGGATGTTTGCCCAGTTGGCAACATTGGAGTTATTGACTGTAACAGCTGAAACGGAACTAACCACTTTATCACAAGCCCCAACACCAGTCGTAGCAATACAATAATAATAGTTGGTTCCAGGATTATTAAAAACAGCAGAAGGTCCTGTTGGAGGTTCATAGGTATATGATGTTGCACCTGCAATGGAAGTGCCACCATAATTGTTTGCAACAGTGTTTCTATACCACTGGTATGAAATAGTACCAGCCACAGAAACCGATAGGTTTGTAACCGCTGCGTAGAGATCAACTGTTTGGGAAATTGGCGTGATAGAAGTCGATGGATAATTATAAGAAATAGATATCGGCGTTATCGGAAGTGCATTAACACGAGCTATGGATTTGGAGTTAGATGGTGGTATTGGTGAAAAACTTAAACCATCATTTAAAAGATTAACATTAATTGTTTTTCCCGGGGAACAAGCTACTAAAGTCTCTAGCACAACATAAACACGTAAGCCTCCAGCAGGAATATCAATATTAAGTGCATCATGTCCATACTCATTATTTGTAATTGAGTTCCCTCCGTATTCACCGTAAATAGTTGCATTATTTTCTGTTCCATCGAAAGTTTCTGAACCTGTTGCCGGTTCATAATAAATTTTAAAACCATCGTTTGCTATTTCTGTACTTTCCGCAAAAGTTCCATTATTTTTAATCCAAAACCTCTGAAGTTTCCGGTCACTCAAAGACCCAAAATCTATCTTTGCCGACATGACTACATTTTTGTTTCCCACTACAATGTTGGATGATAGATCTGAACCTCTTGTCGTGAGTTCGAAAATATAATGCTGTTTCTCGTTAAGTCCAGTATTGTGCGGATTTCCGCCATAGGAATTACCATTTCCGCAATAATTCGCATGAACGGAAGTGTAAGCAATACTTCCTGGTAACATACCCGATGCAAAAGTATAATCTCCTGTAGATTGATTTACATTTTGAGTTCCGCCACAGATATTAACTGCGGTGCCGTAGGTTAATACACTAGAAGAACCCGTCCATGTTCTTCCGAAAAGTTCATAAATGTTTGATTCATTTCCAGAATTCAGGCGCATGTATGTCGTTGCATTTTTGTCAAGATAACCGTACTTTCCAATTCCGTCGGAATCTACAATATATCTTTGCCCAAAAAGCATAGTTACTCCACAAAGGAATAACCAAAAGAAAAATTTTCTCATCAGGTTTGTGTTTTTTTTAAAGTCTGCCGCAAAAATAGATTTTTTATTTGATTTACCTCAATTCATTTAATTATTATTTAACAACAACATTATCAAAGAATTAAATTACGTTTAATCGCTATTAAAGGTAATTTAACAAACGAATGTTTACTTTTTTTAACTGAAATATCGCTTGACATAAAAAAAACACCTCTCACGAGGTGTTTTTGGTAAATTATGTTGTAAAAATTCTACTTCAATATCTTTTTGGTTCTGATATCTCCAGAATTTTCTGCACGAATAATGTAAAGCCCTTCATTGAGCGTTGCTCCATGTAACCTCACAGTCTTCTGAGTCGATTTCAGACTTCTGACCAATCTGCCTGCTGCATCATAGACCTCTACGTTTCCGAGGATCTTGGAGGACTGGATGACATAATCTGAGCCGTCCCTGTAAACAGTGAAATCAGATTTACTGGATGCAGCCGTGCCTAACACAAGGTCATCCTTGAACACGATCTCAAAACGGGTCGCATCTGTTCCTTTGGTTGCGGAGAATGTATAATCACCATTACTTAAGTTGACTGTTTTACTCATCAACTTATCTTTCAGATAGATGTTTTGATTTTCCTTGAAAATTCCGGTCTTATCATCGATGCTTATTTTTTGATCTCCATTTTCGGATATTTTGATCACCAATGGGATGACATCTTGCGGATCCAAATCTCCTTTTCTGGTCTGAATTGCCAATTTTTTAGAGTCCGAACTTAATGAATAGAAATTCTCCGTTACACCTTCGTTCAATACGGCACTATCGAAGCGTTCGAAAGCATTGGTAGCGTCGCGATTATAAGACAACGCTATCACGATATTTACATTGCGAGAAGTTGAAAGCTTAAGCCAAAAATGATCATTCGCCTCAGTAGAATTATTCTTAAAATACTGAGAATTGGTACCATTATTGACAATGGCCGAAGTTCTCATCAGATTATTTTTGAAGACAAGACCTGTCGCTGTTTCTGAGGCTCTCATAATAAAGCCTTGCCCTGGTCTTATGATCCCGTTAGGTTTCTTTCCGCTTGAACCAAGGATTGAAGCAGGCGTTCCGATACCAGACGACAGATTGACCGTTGCATAATTGTTAAGAGCATATCCCGAATACGCCGACCCTAGTTGGGTCATTTGTGTATTCCCAGTATTATCCCAAAGAAAAGCGGTGGGTGTGGCACTGGTCCCATCGTTATAGAACTGAGAGGAGTTGGCATTGTACAACTCTACAAGATTAAGATTCGAAGGAAAAGGATTTCCTATCAGATTGTAATTGAAACCCGCTGTAGACAAAGGAACAGTGTTGCTACCCACTGCTGAACTTTCGTTGTTTGGAACGCCCTCAAACTTCGCAGTGATCAAGTACGGCGCTGTTGTACTAGAAGAAGGCCCTTGGATAGAGTATCCTTTGCCAAACACAGATTTAGGATTGCTTGCAGCAGGTAAGGTCTTGAAAAGGTCATTGGCTGAGTTGTATTCCATGACAAGTGGAACGCCTGTGTACAAACTGTACAAAGTCTGATCTTTGACCGGCGAGGACCAGAAATTGAACTGTACATTTGGCACCGTGGCATTTCTCAACATCGTGATGTTACCTGTATTGGCAGCATCTACATCCTGCAAGAGGTTGGCATTGTTTCCGAAGATGGCTTTACCACCTGTCACAACCTGGATTCCTTTTTTAGCAGTGACAACATATGGAGTATCAGAATCTGTTAATACTTCTGACACAGTAAGCATAGCTGTTGAATTTGTAACCTTCAGTAAATTATTGACGGTAAAGTTTTTACCGCCAGTTTCTACGTTGCTTCCGGAAACATCAACGTTTTCATACTGTGGCGTTACTTTGATTTTAGTCGCCGAGTCACCTTGGAATTCGATGGTTGAGGTTGGGTCTAGAACATATGCTCCACCTGCATCAGGTTTTGCACCATTACCACCTGTTTTGAATCTAGAACCACTATCCATCAACAGTTCTGTAACAGATTTCCCTACTGTAAAGCTTTTGCCGTCTAAAGTTGTATTTGCCATGATGCTGACCAGACCATTAATCTCTTCCGTAGCACTTGATATTTCTTTTGTACCTCCATTTGAAAATGTAAGATCAAAATAAGTTCTTCCGCCACGTAGGGTTTGACCTCCCGAATTAGATGCTAAGTCTATCTCACCACCAGTAATAGAAGTATTGTAAAATCTTGGAATATAATCGAAATCGGCCACATCAGATGGTCTAGTAATTTTATAATAAGTATCTGGTAACATTTGTAATGCTCCACCATTTGCAATACCAGAACCTCCATTGATGTATAATGCGTCAGTTTCCACCAATCTTCCTTTGCGAATATCTAAAATCCCACCATTTCCAGAATTTACATTTGCGTTGATTGCATTTGTAATTCCAAATGATGTGCTTGGCGTGAGTGTCAGATCTTTGGTTGCGAGATCCACAATAATAGCTTTCCCACTAGACGTGGCACCCACACCAGTTCCCATAACTTGATCTGTATTACCAGTATAATGATAAGTAAGAGGCTGCGTAAAGACAGGAGCGGTATTGGTTTGAATATTACCAACTGTTCCAGATGTACTATTTACACCTGCGGGAGATGTTATTTTAAGATATGACCCAGCAGCTGCACTAAAACCTGTTCCTGTAGTACCGTTTCCTAAGATATTAAGTGCAGTTGTTCCTGCAAAACCAAAATCCAAAGTTCCACCAGATAATACATTGAATTTGGAGTTGGTTCCTAACGCAAAGTTTTGATTAATCAATTTCACATATGCTCCAGAATTTACATTAAACGTGATGTTGCCTGCTGTTGCAGGATTGGCTATATCTAAGGTTTGGGTCATCGATGCTGTTGAACCATTTCCTGTTCCTGTCAAGTTGAAAGTATTAGCTCCAGTCGCATTAGAATTAATAATCGACGTACCAGATACTGATAAATCTCCTTTGAGATTTAAAATAGATGATCCTGTAATTACACCAGTAGCTCCATTCAAAACAAACGCACCTCCATTACTTATTGTTAAATCACCTTCAATTGTGAATGATGAATTAGAGCCAAGATTTGCTGTAGGTCTAAATGCTTTTGTTCCATTATGAATAAAGTTTCCTTTTACAGTTATATTCAATACTGAAGGTGTACTTAAAAAACTAATAGCTTCTGCATAAGAATTCTCTATAATCACATTTCCCCCGATAATTGTAGTAATATTGCCCGTCGATAATGGTGTTGTATCAGAATTATTTCTGAAAATTAAATCTCTATGTGTTAATTGTAAATTAAAACCTCCAGGAACAAGATTCATTTTGCCAGTCGAGTTATCAATAATAATATTTCCGAAACATGCTGTAGTACCATTTATCGCATCAGTATACAAAGATATATCTGTAGGATTTGGAACGACTAACATTGCACTAGAATTAACTGTAACAACCTTAAATATTGAGTTTGCATGAAACATTTCTTTCGCATTCCAAATTGATGATGAAGCTGCTGCAGAATGATTATATAAAAATACTCCACCATCTTTAACTTCTAATACACCACCATTTGCCTCTGTATCTATACTTACACCATTTGCCTCTTTGCTAAACGTTCCGCCATCTTCAATAATTAACTTACCGAATGTTGTAGAAATTGAAGCATGCAATATTCCAATTTTTGTTGCATCTTCGGAATCGACACCAATAACAATATCCTTTGCTGTATTGTTTCCTAATAATTTTACATCAGTATAAATATAAATTTTATTCGCAGAACCTGATGTAGGTGGTTGCGTTGGAAGTGTTTGCGGCACCCAACTTCCATTAATTCTTCTTGACCATGTAACAGTACTCCCAGATGCTGTGCTACTCCATATCCCCGATGAAGTTGATTTCCAAGCCCCATCAGCAACCGTCACTACATTCACCGTAACCATTGTACTTTGTGCCAAATGATTTGTTCCTTCAGCTTGATTTACGGTTAGTGTCTCTGAACCTACAGTTGAACCTGCAGTTATAGTCGTTCCACTTAAAGTTGCAAACCCATTATTCGTGAGCGTATAAGTATATACTCCGTTTGATGTGGAAGAGATAGTTGAGCCAGGCAGTGCATAGGTTCCTCCAGTGGTAATTCCAATAGAAGACGTTGTAAGCACAGCTGGTGCTTTCGTCACATTCCCCGTTCCCGTTCCACTAGCCAAAGAGTAATTTGTGGACAAACCACCATTGGCGCCATTCGCCAACACATATGTGACAGTTGCTGTTTTAGCTACTCCTGCGTTAGCATCTGCATAAACTCCTGTTGCCGTTGCAGTCACTGTTTCTGCAGCAATAAATCCTGAAAGCGTTCCGACAGAAATCGCTCCGGTAGCTGAAGACCCATCATATACTTTTGAAGCAATGCTCGGCGTAGTTACTGCAAGTCCTTTTGGGGTTACATTTGCGGTCAATGTTGTTGGCTGTGCTAGTGAGTAATTTCCTGATTTTGTTCCACCTAGGGTATATCCGCTCACTAAGATAGGCTTTGATGTCCCAACGTTTGCATTAGAAAAACTGAAGGTAGGGTTTCCAGACAAAGTCACATCGTCTGTACCAACAATCCCACTTAATGATGCAATCCCCGTGACAAAAGTAGCTGTTGTTCCATCATAAACTTTATTCTGTCCAGTAATTCCTGTAACACTTAATGGCTTGGCTGTCACCGTCCACGCCAAATTCTTGGTATCGCTCCCTCCGCCATTGGTAGCAGTTATACTTATATTGTATGTTCCAACATCTACATTGTTCGCCTTTGTGATGACGTTACCTGTAAATGTAAATCCCACAGGTAACGGTCCCGTACTATATGTTGGTGAACTAGATGCTGTAATGGTATATGTATCCGCTGTTCCATACATATTAGATTTGGTTTGAGAACTTGAGATTACTGGCGGTACAATGGCATTAACGGTCAAAGTTCTAACGTCCGACTCCACAGGTGCACAAGGTGAGCTACCCGTTAATATTACTTTATATTGACGCCCACTCATAGCAACCGATGTTGCCGTTGTAGTGTATGAGCTGGAATTTGTTCCCACATTGGTCCACGCCGCTGCTCCGATTTTTTCTTGCCATTGATAACTTAGCACATTAGAAGCTACCACTGAAAAAGTTGCAGTTGCAGGCTCAGTTACGGTCTGATTGACAGGTTGAGTAGTAATTATAGGTGCTGCTGTCACCGTGATTGCCTGTGAAACAGTTCCTGCAGACCAACATTCTCCAGCATCAGACTTTGCACGAACATAATAAGTACCTGATGTAGTAGGCGCATAGGCACCAGTGGTAGGAAAAGAAGTTGAAGTTCCACCAGCTGTAGTTTGCCAAAAATATTTCACATCTGTTGGTGCAGTTCCCGAGAAACTAAGGCTTGTAGAACCACAAGCTGGAGTTGCTGTAACTGTTCCTGTAGGGTCTGCCGGAGTTGAGCAAGTAGGCGCACTGGTACCTGTTAATTTTACATCATCTAATCTAAAATTCCAACCACTTGTTCCAGTAGAGTTTCTATGAAAACGTATTGAGGTAACATTATTAGGAATTACAGTCGTTGAACTGTATAATGCCCAAGTACTTCCACTTAATACACAGGAATATCTGTGAAAACACCTGTTGAACCAGTAGTACTGTAAGATATTTTAAAGTGTGTATTAGAAGCTGCATTAACTTTGATTAATCCAAATGACAAAACTAAATCAGTGTATGAATTTGCATTAATATTATCTATAATAAAGTCTTTGTCAAAAGATTCAAATGAAACATTAATTGAAGCACTTGCGCCAGTATAACCTGAAGAAGGTGAGGTATTTCTCATAACTGCTGAACCTGAAAAAGTTAATGAGCCAGTATTCTGAAATCCTGTATACGTAGCAATGGCCTGTCCAGTGGTAGCAGTTGTTCCCATACTTTCGGAAAAAACCTGCCCCCACCCTCTCACGAATGTCAGCATAAAAAGTAAAAAGAACACGGTTCTGTGGCAGAACGGAGAATAAAATTTTTTCATCAATCAAATTTTTATTGTGGTAGGCAAATTTAAACTTTTTACCCAATCCATTGCTACTTCTTCAAAAATTTAACATTACCGTAATTAATAGACTAAACTATTGTTTAATATCAATGCCATTATGATAAAGTTTTTCACTTCGCATTGCCATTGCAGCAGGTAAATTTATTCAATAATACAAAGATATCTTGGTATGGGCCTTCCTGATATTTCATACAACATATTGTCCAAGGCTGCACATGATCACTAAAAAATAGGTTGAACTGCCAGCGGAGAATACATTGTTACCTTGTCAAAAAAAAAGTAAGCCTACTCTTTTGGAAAAGTAAGCTTACTTTGGGTCAAGAGTAAGCTTACTTTTGGGTGAAAGTAAGCTTACTTTTTTAAAGCCTTAGTCCTTTTTCTTGAAGCTGGCTGTAGACAATGAATCGCTGATGCGTTTTCCAGGTCTGTAATTGACCTTTGCTCCCTTGATGTTGGCAACTGTGAAATCCACATCTTTTTCAACACCTTCGCTGGAAAGACTAGGATAGAAACTACCCAACTTATCCAGTCGGATGATCTTTCCATTGACAAGCTGATCTTGGATGACATTCTCCAATGCAATGATCACCCCACGGATGTCGGCTTCACTCAGCGCTGAGAATTTTTCGATTTGCTTTACTAGATCATCTATAGTGACTTCTCCATCGCTGGCAATGGCGGCATACCACCTTTTTCTTCCTCCACCTGCAACACCAGGCTGTGTTCTGTGCATCAATTTGTACTTGATTGGCATAATAAAAAATATTTGTGTTTCTGCATGATTGCATTGGGCTGAAATTAATAAATAAAATTGACGTAAAAAGAAAAATATTTAACAAAAACACAAATAAAATTCTATTTAACATAATATTTTACATCAAAAACACTATATATTTAACATAATATTTCAAAAACAAAAGATTAAATCAATACGATCATTTGATCACCATCATCTGACTATGCAGATTCTCAATATGCAGAATCCTGGAGAAGGGGCTGCTGATATTCTTCAACTCTTCTTTGGCGTGGATGTAGGTGTAGCGGGAAGCGATGTTGTACATGTTAGAGACCAGCACCAGCCAGCATTCTTTCGCCTTGGAATGATAAAGTTTGTACTTGCTGTTCTTCTTCTCAATCACTTGGCGGATCTTCTCGGAATGGAGCTCATCAAACAAAGAAAAGCGGTACTCCAAAAACAAAAGAACGCCCTTGTGATGGGGCGTTCTTCTGATATGTTTGACAAATTTGGTGTTCTTGTTGTTGGTGATCGCAGATGATATCTCCTTGATCAATTGCTCTGGTTGTTGATAAAAATCGTCCTGATGATAATCGATGCTGAGGTAGTAGATACCGGAAAGACTTTTATAATCCGCCAGCAAACTCTCCACGGTTCGGAAAATGTGATTGATGTAGCTTTCCTTTTTTTTGAGTTCAAAATGATTGATGATCTCCGAAACTTCTACACCGATGCTTTGCCCTTGATAATTAATAATAAAATCCGGACTCTCGCCCGTCAGATTTTCTATCTCGATATCGGGATAATGCGCGAACAAAGTACTCAGCAAGAGAAGCTCGGTCTTCTTCTGATATTCCTCGCGCTCATGCAGATTGGCGCTGCCGATGGAGTCATACCATTTGACCAGATTATCCGACTTGCCGGTTTTGGAGGCCATACAAACGTCCAAATTCTTCTGAAGGTCTTCACAATAGATCATCTTGATTTTATTAGAAATTAAACCTGTTTAAATTTAATAAATAATTGAACACTAAATACTTATATGAATTAAAATTAATAATAAAATCAAAAGGCGGCGAGAACCTCAGCCTGACGATACAGCAACAAGCGGCAAAATAAAGGTTACAAAAAATTAAGATAAACTTCATGAACAAGCAATGACAGCGTGATCCTTCATTTGATGGTTACATTTTTGCATAATATAAGACTGTAACTGACTGTACAAAAAACTAATTGTTATATTTGCAGGCATATAGACAAGACCTTAAAAATTAAAACGAATGGATTTTAAAAACTTCAAGATGCCTTACAGCATCAATCCAGATTACGCCAAAAAAACAGCTTATTTCTCCATGGAATTCGCAATCGACCAATCGCTCAAGATCTACAGCGGTGGTCTTGGATTCCTGGCGGGTTCTCATATGAAAAGTGCTTACAATTTGAAACAGGATTTCGTGGGAATCGGGATCTTGTGGAAATATGGCTACTACGACCAAAGTAGAAATATGGATCAAACCCTGAATCCGATCTGGACCAAGAAAATGTACAGCTTCCTGGAAGACACAGGCATCAAATTCCAGATCGAGATTCACAATGCTCCGGTTTGGGTAAAAGTTTGGTACTTGGCTCCAGAGACTTTCAAAACTTGCCCGATGTTCTTCTTGAGCACAGATGTTCCTGAGAATGACCATTTATCAAAGACCATCTGCCACAAACTATACGACGCGAACGAATCTACCAAAGTTGCCCAATACATCCTTCTAGGAAAAGGTGGTGCAAAATTGTTGGACGAGATGAATTTCGAAAGAGAGGTTTACCACTTGAACGAAGCGCACGGATTGCCGGCAGCATTCTATTTATTAAGAAAATATGGTGGCGACCTGGCCAAAGTAAAAGAAAAATTGGTTTTCACCACACACACACCAGAAGAAGCCGGAAATGAAAAACACAACATCCACCTTTGCCACGATATGTCCTACTTCTGCGGATTGACAATAGACGAGGTTAAGACGATTGAAGGTGTAGAAGATGACAAATTCAACCACTCACTTTGTGCTTTGAGAATGGCGAGAGTTGCGAATGGTGTTTCCCAGCTGCACGGCGTAGTTTCCAGAGAGATGTGGAACAAGTACGAAGGCATCTGTGAGATCAAATCGATCACCAATGCTCAGGAGTTCAAATATTGGGCAGACAAAGCGCTTTACCAACATAAGGAAGATGGCGACAATGTGGAATTCGACATCAGAAAAGCTTACCTTAAGAAAAGAGCTTTCCGAATTGTGGCAGACCAGACCGGAAATATGTTTGACCCGAAAGTATTGACTATTGTTTGGGCAAGACGTTTCGCAGGCTACAAAAGAGCCGACCTTCTTTTGGCGGACAAAGAGCGTTTCAGAAAAATGCTTTCGAACAAAGAACATCCGGTGCAGATCATTTGGGCAGGAAAACCATATCCAATGGATTATGGCTCAATCTCCACTTTCAACAATTTAGTTGAAGAAAGCAAGAATCATAAAAATATGGCCGTGCTTACAGGTTACGAATTATCATTAAGCAAATCATTAAAACAAGGTTCTGACATTTGGTTGAACAACCCAAGAGTGCCTAGAGAAGCCTCCGGAACCAGCGGAATGACAGCAGCCATGAATGGATCTGTGAACTTATCAACAGATGACGGATGGATCCCGGAATTTGCGAAACACGGAGAAAACTCATTCGTGGTTCCAAAAGCAGATTATGACAACTGGCCAACACTAGAGCAAGATCAATTTGACCTTAATAATCTTTATGAAGTTTTGGAAAATGAGATCATCCCAGCATATTACGAGAAGCCAGACCAATGGAGAAAGATTGTCCATACCTCGATGGACGATGTCAAAACGCAGTTCAATAGTGATAGAATGGCAGACGAATATTACAAATTGATGTATTAATTCTTCTTCCATTAAAAATAACTCTAGCCTTTCGGATTTTCTGAAAGGCTTTTTTATTTGAATTAATTTTTTAATTTAGTTTTAAGAAAAATACAACCTATGATCTTCGATTTCCTATTCCCAAACCGCTGTCTGGATTGCAATCAGTTGATTGACAAAAGAGAGATCGTGTGCGAGATCTGCAAAGACAAGATCCATTTTTCCCATCATCGATTCTCAGAAAACAATGGTTTGAAGGAAAAGGCTTCTCTCCTATTTCCGGTCGAAAATGCATTTTCATTAATGCTTTACGAAAAGGAAAGCCTGGCGCAGAAGATCATCCAACAACTGAAATACAACCACCGGGAAAAGATAGGAAAGAATATCGCAGAATGGACCATCGAGAAATTAAACTTCGAAGACAAAAAGCCAGACCTCATCGCCACCGTTCCACTCCATCCCAAAAAGCTGAAACAAAGAGGCTACAATCAACTTCATATTTTCGCGAATGAGTTGTCAAAGCATTTTCAGATTCCAATCAGTCATTCCCTTCTTCAGCGAACAAAACATTCCAAAGCACAAGCAAAGAAAGACCAGCATGAACGCCTGAAAACAAAAAATGCCTACCAACTGACCGAGAAGATCCGTGATAAGCATCTATTATTGATCGATGATGTTTACACCACTGGAAACACAAGTTCCAACATTGCCTGGGAAATCATAAACAATTCTGACAATGTGAAGGTCAGTTTGCTTGTGATGGCGATGGACGTGTAAATATAAATGATGGTTGATAGTTGATAAATGATGAGTGGCAATCGATTATCATTTATAATGATCTATCTCTGAAGTTTCTCGCCGTAACTCAAATCGCCCGCGTCGCCCAAACCTGGCGTAATGTAACCTTTTGGAGTCAGACTTTCGTCCAATGCACCAATCCAGATCTTTGCGTCAGGATACGCTTTTTGGATGGTTTCTACACCTTGTCGGCTTGCAATAGCCGCGACGATATGAATGGAAGTTGGTTTTCCGTTGGTCAAAAGATCTTTGATGGCTTCGATTAGGGATGCGCCGGTTGCCAACATGGGATCAGCTACAATCAGTGGACGACCGTCCAATTTCGGGCAGGTGAGATAATCTTGTTTGATGGAAAAATAATCGTTGATGTCGTGCTTTCTGTACGCCGCCACAAATCCACAATCTGCCTTATCAAAATAATTGAGAATCCCTTGGAATAGCGGAACTCCAGCTCTAAGGATCGTAGTGATCACAGGCTGTGTTTCGATTTCTTTGACGGAGATCTTTTCCAGTGGCGTGGTGATTTCAATGTCGATGAAATTCAAAGTTTTACTGATCTCGAAAGCGGCAATTTCGCCGATGCGTTCCATATTTCTACGGAATTTTAAGCGGTCATTTTGTACCTCAACATTTCGAAGGTCATTGATCCAGGAGTTCACCAATGAGAATTCTTCTGATAAAACTTTTAGCATTTCGTTTATTTTGTGGGTAAATATCGTAAAAATTTGGAAATTGTCTGGATTTGGTTCCAAATAATTTTTGATGAAATACGTTATTTAATGATATTTTGATGGTTATAGGTCGCTCCTCTGGAGCTTTGCTAATGGTGTTGATTTTTTTCCTACCAACAGGTCGCTCCTCTGGAGCTCTGACAATCGTTCAATTACTTTCTACCAATAGTTCGCCACGCTGTGGTTTCTTTCTAAATCTTAGGCTTTGGTGATGTTGCCAACATCAGATTTTTTTATCATTACTTTGTCATTCCGTAGGAATGTAGACTGTTTGGATTTTCTCGGAAGATATAATTGCGTTGGTAATACATAATATTATCTTATTGTAACAGTTCGCTCCTCTGGAGCTTTGAAAATACTACAATTCTTTTTCTACCAATAAATCATCGCTCCGCGACTTTCGTCGAGACAACTTTGCTTTGAAGCACTTTGAAAACTTGAAAGATGGTTGAAAACCTCAACATAGCCCCGATAGCAACGGCATCCTTTTTCTTTTAGGTTGCATTGGTCCGAGCTGTGGCAACCTGAAAGAAAAAGATATAGTGGATAGCGGGTTGGAATGGTGAAAAGAAATAGACACGTGATGCTCCTAAAATAAAAAACCCTCTCGAAGTTTGAACTAAGAAAGGGTTTGGATTTTATTTTTGTCTGAAGTAAATCTCGATTGGCACTCCGGTGAAACCAAAGTTTTTTCGAAGTTGATTTTCGGTGAATCGCTTGTACGGCTCCTTCACATATTGCGGAAGGTTGCAGAAGAATACGAACTGTGGCGATGGCGTTGGCAACTGCACACAATATTTGATCTTAATGTATTTTCCTTTGTTGGATGGCGGTGGCATTGCTTCGAAGATCGGCAACATCACTTCATTCAGTTTGGACGTTTTGATCTTTTTCTTACGGTCTTCGTAAACGACCATTGCCATTTCTACGGCTTTCAGGATCCTTTGTTTTGTCAAAGCGGAAACGAAAAGAATGGGAATATCGTTGAACTGACCGATCTTGTCTCTGATGGATTGTTCGAAATCACGGATCGTGTTGGTGTGTTTGTCCTCGATGAGATCCCATTTGTTGACAAGGATCACGATTCCTTTTCTGTTTTTTTGAGCCAATCCGAAGATATTCATATCCTGAGATTCCCAACCCTGTGTGGCATCTACCATCAAGATCACAACATCGGAATATTCGATGGAGCGGATGGATCTCATTACGGAATAAAATTCCAGATCCTCGGAAACTTTCGCTTTACGACGCATTCCGGCAGTGTCTACCAACACAAACTCGTGTCCGAATTTGTTGTACAAAGTCTGGATACTGTCTCTTGTAGTTCCGGCAACATCGGTTACGATATTTCTTTCAACATCGAGAAGTGCGTTCGTCATTGTAGATTTCCCTACGTTTGGACGACCTGCGATGGTGATCTTTGGTAAACCTTCGAACGGATCTTTGTAATCTGTAGTCGGGAAGTCTCTCACGACAGCATCTAGCAATTCTCCAGTTCCGGAGCCTGTTGCGGAAGATAAAGTGAAATATTTTTCAACGCCTAATTGGTAAAACTCGGTTGCAGGAAGTTCTTCTTTGGAAGAATCCACTTTGTTGACTACCAAATATAAAGGCTTGTTTGATTTTCTTAATAATTCGAAGATCTCTTGATCGGTGTCTGTAAGTCCATCGTCCACGCTTACCATAAAGATGATAGAGGTTGCTTCGTCCACAGCCAATTGAACCTGCTTGCGGATCTCCACTTCGAAAACGTCGTCTGTTCCTACGTCGTAACCACCTGTGTCGATCACGGTAAAATCAACGCCGTTCCAGTCAGATTTTCCGTAATGACGGTCTCTGGTAACGCCGGCAGTGGAATCTACGATAGCTTCTCTTCTTTCTAATAATCGATTAAATAATGTGGATTTTCCTACGTTGGGACGCCCAACGATTGCGACAATATTTGACATAAATTTGTTTCTTGGTCTCAGCTCAGGTTAAGAATCATTGAGCGTAAGACTTGGTTAAGAATGGGTTACTTCGACTTTCGAAGCCCAAAATTTTTGCAAATGTACGAAATATTGTTGTTTTGATTGGGTTTATTGTTTTGATTGTGAGATTAGAGACTACTGATGTTTTAATTTTAACACTAAAGTCACTTTAGAGCATAAATAAAATGCTTATTAGAGTTCACTTAAGGAATCACTTATGTGTTCTAATGTGAACTACTATTTTATAATTAATCTAAACTTAAGTGCTAAATATTCTACTATGATAAATTAAACTTCATATACACTATTATTATTCTGCCTTCCTTCTTGATTTTAAGTTTTGGACGAGATTTTGTTATATTAATGCAAAATCAAACTATGAAAAAAGTATTAATTATTCTATTGGTGGCTTTCATTATGATCCAGTTTTTTCAAATTGATAAAGTGAATCCCGCGACCAACGACGGAATGGATTTTATAAAGATTAAAAACACGCCGGAACCGATTGCCAACATCATCAGAAATTCTTGCTACGATTGTCATTCCAACGAGACCAAATATCCGGCTTACAGTTACATTCAGCCAGCGGGTTGGCTTTTGAAAAGTCATATTGATGAAGCAAGACTGGAACTTAATTTCTCTACATTTGCAACCTACGATTCCAAACGTCAAATTCATAAATTGGAAGAGGCTGCGGAATATGTGGAGCAAAAGAAAATGCCTTTGGAAAGTTACACGCTCGGACATCCTGATGCGAAATTAACCGATGAACAAAGAAAACAATTAGTGGATTATTTCCGAATGGTCCAGAAACAAATCCAACAAGCCAACGCCTTATGACCACAGATATCTCAGTAAGTTTCAAAGACAAGAACATCGTTTTCTATGATGGCGAATGTGGATTTTGCAACCATTGGGTGCAATGGATCTTGGAGAAGGATAAAAATGACAAGTTCTTGTTCTCGTCATTACAATCGGAATTTGGGCAGAAGTTTTTGAATGAACGAAATCTGCCCAACCAGGTTTTTGATACGCTTTACCTTTGGAAACCAGATAGTTTCTATTTGACCAAATATCAGGCGATTTTGGAAATTGCTTCAGAAATTGGCGGTATCTATTCGTTAGCTTCAATTGGGAAGATACTTCCTGACGCAATTGGAAATCAATTCTACAATCTCGTTTCCAGAAATCGTAAAAAATTGGCTGCAAACCAATGTTTCTTACCAAGTGCGGACCAGCGGAAAAAATTCATCAATTAACTGGTTGTAGCGTGAATTGACGTTGTAGCTGCGTGAGTGATTGCAGCGGCATCCTTTTTTTGATGGTGGAAAATGCGGCTGTGGAAAAAAGATATAGCGGAAAGCACGGCCCGCTTGTTTTGCGTTGGGATCTTGCGGTTGGGAAACAAAGGGACACGCCCAAATAATTGTTAGTTTTTTCTAAAATTTTAAAATTGAATTTTTTCTGATTTTATATTTTTATATTTGCACATTATGGATTATAATACCGACAGAACACAACTATTACTGCCCGAATATGGGCGCAACATACAGCAGCTGGTGGAGCATTGCAAAACCCTGCAAACCAAAGAAGAAAGAAATGAAATGGCGCTTGCCATCATCGAGTTTATGGGACAGAGAAACCCACATCTCCGCGATGAGGAAAACTACAAGCACAAGCTTTGGGACCACTTGTTTATTTTGGCAGACCACAATCTGGACGTAGATTCTCCGTATCCGGTACTTTCTGCGGATGACCTGATCACAAAACCTAGAAAAATGGACTATCCTTCTTTGGATAATGCTTATAAATTCTACGGGAAAAGCATCCTGCAATTGATAGAAAAAGCCATCGCACTGGAAGAAGGCGACGAGAAAGAAGCTTTGACCCACGTGATCGCCAATAATATGAAAAAGTCCTACAATGTCTACAACAAGGAACACGTGCAGGATGATGTGATCTTCCGCCACTTGAAGGAACTTTCGAATGACAAACTGGACCTCACCACTTTGGAATCGTTGGAAAGAAGCAAGATCTACTACGCTGCCAACAGAAATAATAACAACAGGAACCCCAATAGTAACAACAGGAATCCAAATCAAAATAATAACAACAATAACAGAAGGAATAACTTCCAAAACCATAAAAACAAGAGAAAATAATGAGTAATGCGTTCGAAATACGAGGAGGAAAAAAACTAAGCGGAGAGATCACACCACAAGGTGCGAAAAATGAAGCTTTACAAATCCTTTGTGCTGTTTTGTTGACTGAAGATGAGGTGCGAATCAGTAATATTCCGGATATTAAAGATGTCAACAAATTGATTGACATCTTACAGGATTTTAACGTAAAAGTTACGAAAAACGGAAAAGGAGACTACACTTTCAAAGCAGATGAGGTCAATTTCGATTATATAAAATCTCAGGAATTCAAGAAAGATGGCGCAAAACTGAGAGGTTCTGTGATGATCTTGGGTCCAATGTTGGCGAGATTTGGTGAAGCCTATTTGCCAACACCTGGCGGAGACAAGATTGGAAGAAGACGTCTGGACACGCATTTCCAAGGTTTTGTGGAATTGGGCGCAGAATTCACTTATGATGAAGAAGAAGCTTATTATTCTCTAAGAGCTAAAGAATTGAAAGGAAAATTCATTCTTCTTGAAGAAGCTTCTGTAACCGGAACAGCCAATATCGTAATGGCTGCCGTTTTGGCAAAAGGAAAAACGAGTATTTACAATGCAGCTTGCGAACCATACCTTCAGCAACTATGCAAGATGCTGAACAGAATGGGCGCAAATATTTCCGGAATCGGTTCCAATCTTCTAATTGTAGAAGGTGTTGACAAATTGAATGGAACAGACCACAGAATGTTACCAGACATGGTAGAGATCGGCTCTTGGATCGGGTTAGCTGCGATGACCAAATCGGAGATCACCATCAAAGATGTAAACTGGAATGAACTGGGCGTGATCCCGAATACTTTCAGAAAACTAGGAATTGAATTGGAACAAAGAGGCGATGATATTTATATTCCTTCTCAGGAAAATTACAAGATCCAGAAATTCATCGATGGATCGATCTTGACTGTTTCAGATGCACCTTGGCCAGGATTTACGCCGGATCTATTATCAATCATATTGGTTGTGGCAACTCAGGCCAAAGGTTCTGTTTTGATCCACCAAAAAATGTTCGAGAGCCGTTTGTTCTTCGTCGATAAATTAATTGATATGGGCGCGCAGATCATCCTTTGCGATCCACACAGAGCAACCGTCATCGGAATGAATCAGGAAACACCGTTGAGAGGAACATCTATGGTTTCGCCAGACATCAGAGCTGGAAATGCTTTGTTGATCGCGGCGCTTTCTGCAGAAGGAAAATCCATCATTCAGAACATCGAACAGATCGATCGTGGTTATGAGAATATCGACGAAAGATTGAGAGCGATCGGCGCAGACATCAGAAGAATCGAACAATAACTAGTAATTTTAGTTGTCAGCCGACAGCTTGATCATTTATAAAAAATTAAAGGAAGCTCATTATGAAGCTTCCTTTGTTTGTTGTAGGACTGGTATTTTGCAACTCATCAGTTTATATTCACCAAGGTAATTTTCGATCTTATCTATTTCGTCATCCGTGATCTTCAGAAGAAGTTTTACGTTGCCGAAGTTATTGCCATTCAGATATTCGATATGCGCGTTCACGATCTTGTAGCTGATCTTGTAATGATTGTAGATCGTGTAAAGCAGGATATCAAATCTTATTTTACCATTCAGTTCTATTTCCAGGATTATTTCCTTTGTGGGCTTTTGAAAGAAGCCTCCTTTCTGCGTTTCTTGTGGATAGATCATAATTGAATATTTTTTGGTGAGTTGATTATTTAAATTTATTTTGGATTGGAGCGACAAGGAATTGATAGAGATAACAGCCGACACAAATTTTGAAAAAGCTTTCCAGACTTGCTAAGATGATCAGGAGAAACCCGACTGCGAAAGCCGGATCATACAATCCATTGAGCATCAATAAAAAAACCAATAATGTAAAAAGAGAACCCAGTGTCGCCGCAAATCTTTTAGGTGCCGCGAAGATCGGTTTCCTTTTCCATCCCAATATTTTCGAGATCGATCTTGAAAAAAGGGCTAAAGGAGAAAGTGATAAGCCTAAAGCCCTCATAATAAAATCAAAAACTAAGAGTAAAACCAAATACGGCCACTTGAAAATAAGGGCTACCGCGAGAACAATGATCACCAAAAACGCAGTCGATCTGATTGTATTTTCGTCCGTGTAAAATTTATTTGTTTGATTCATCGTTCTTAAAATTTTTAAATAAAAAAAGCTCTACCGGAAAGGTAAAGCTTATGACATATTCTCTCCTATCCAATGATTTACTTGGAGTTACACATTATGATTTGAGAGAAGATGCCTTTCATTTAATTCTAATTCTACTGCAAATATATAAATTATTTAATTCCCACCAAATAAGTATGAATTAAATTTAAAAAATTTTATTTCAGTTCCCCGACTTTACTCAATTTTTCAGAAGCCGCCAATCCATTGGGATTACAGCCTGGCTCACCTTCCGGAACTTTCAGGTTTCTTTCTTGATAGAATTTTTCCCAAAACGCATTGGTCGTTTTCGTTTTCGGGTCGATGAAAGTCATTGGTTCCAAAGTGAAGATTTGATTCTCACGAAACGCCCTTTCCACAAAATCTGAACAGTAATAGGAATTTTCGTCGAGAATATAATTGAAATTATAAGGTTTCCCAACCAAAGTTTCTGCCTTCGAAACAGAATTTGGAATGATACTTTGATATTCTTCTTTCAGACGATAAACGTCAATTTTTTGTCCAAGTTTGGTTTGCTCCTTCAAAAAAGAATTGAGTTTTTGTTTCTGAGAGCCGCCTTTCGGAGCAGCGTGGAGCACGTACAAATGCTCAGATTCCTTCTTCACGATTCCGATATGGTCGTACGAAGTTTTCTTTTCCGTTTGCGTCACATTGTTGATCGCGCCAGACAATCCCGTTTCCACAGCAGGCACAAAAAGCAGATCTCCGTTTTCCAAAATTGAGGTATTGTAAGTTTTACAACTTAATGTCAACAAGAACAAAAAAAGTAAAACCGATTTTTTCATAGCTGCAAAGATAATTGAAGATTCAAATTACAGAAAGCATTTACTTATTAATTTTTAGACTTTGAGTTGAAAGCTATTTACAAATATTTTTATGGCAGCTTTTCCGTCCTCCGTTCCCAATCTTTTTTGCAGAAAGTTTCCAGTTCAAATAGAATGTAAGTACAAGCAAAAAAGGATTTCCACTCAGGCCGGGCTGCAGCTTCGCAAATGTTCACGATCTGTCATCAAATCACATTCTCTCGAATTTTGAAAACTATCAACTGACAACCAAAAAATCACTATTTTTGTATCCCAAAGTCAATAAACAATGCCGAAAATATCTCAGCGCGCTCAGCATATGCCCGCTTCTCCAGTTAGAAAATTAGTTCCGTTTGCAACAGCAGCAAAACAGAAAGGAATCAAAGTTTACCACCTCAATATTGGTCAACCCGATATCGAAACGCCGGAAACTGCGCTGGAAGCCATCAAAAACAACCACCTCAAAATCTACGAATACGCACTTTCCGAAGGTAATCTGGAATACAGAACTGCGCTTAGAGATTACTACCATTCTTTAGGATTCACAGATTTGACCACAGATAATTTCATCGTAACCAACGGTGGTTCCGAAGCTCTGAACTTCGCCATTTCCACACTTTGTGATGATGGAGACGAAATCATTATTCCAGAACCATATTATGCAAATTATAACGGATTTGCAGGAACTTTCAACATCAATATCGTTGCTGTTCCATCTACGATTGATACAGGATTTGCTTTACCAGCAATCGAAGAATTTGAAGAGAGAATTACAGATAAAACAAGAGCGATTGTTATCTGTAATCCAGGAAACCCAACAGGCTATTTATATTCAAGAGAAGAACTTCAGCAATTGGCAGAGATCGCAAAGAAACACGATATCGTCATTATTTCCGACGAAGTTTACAGAGAATATGTCTACGACGGAGAACAACAGATCTCTATGTTCGAGTTTCCAGAAGTGGCAGACAACGTCATCGTCATCGACTCTGAATCAAAAAGATATTCGATGTGTGGTGCAAGAATTGGCTGTCTGATCACGCGTTCCAAAAAAATCCACGACGCGGCAATTCTTTTTGCTCAGGCAAGATTGAGTCCAGTTCTATTGGGACAGATTGCTGCAACTGCTGCGCACAAAAATGATGCAGAATATATTGCTAAAGTAAGAGAGGAATACAAACAGCGCCGTGACCTTTTGGTCGGATTATTGAATGAGATTCCCGGTGTTATCTGTCCAAAACCAAAAGGCGCATTTTACTGCGGTGTAGAATTGCCGGTGGATGACACAGAGAAGTTTGCACAATGGCTTTTGGAAAGCTATTCTAACAACGGTGAAACCGTAATGGTCGCGCCAATGGGTGGCTTCTACAGCAATCCTGAACTTGGAAAAAAACAAGTGAGGATCGCTTACGTTTTGAAACAGGAAGATCTGAAAAGAAGTGTTGAGATCCTGAAAGATGCGATCACCCAATACAATTCTGAATTTAATTAAAATAAAAAAATACAGTGATGAAAATTATCAAAATAGGATTCGTCCTTTCAGCAATCAGTTTGTTTTTGCTTAGCTGCAAAACAACTGCTCAAACTACTTCGTCCATCAAATCGGTTTCGTACAGACATACAATGGGACGAGGCGGCGCAACGTTTATCAATGCGAGCAAAGACTCTTTGGAATCATCTGCGAGAGGTGGAAGAACTGAGGAATTCCCAAGCTTCAAAAAGAAAATAAACACGAAGGATTGGACAAAATTAGTTTCCGGAATTGATATCTCAATTTTAGAAAAAACCCAAAGTGGCGAAAGACGCGGACATTATGACGGTCCAGACCAGATCTTTACCATCGTTACAGATTCCAAAGAATATGAATTTTACAATGTTCCCGTTGGATCTGTAGGTTACAAACAATTGGAAAAACTGAAAACCGAATTGAATAATTTGCTTCCTCAGTATAAATAATGATCCAGGAAAACATTTCTCTCAAACCTTTCAACACATTTGGCGTAGATGCATCCGCAAGATTTTTTGCTGAAGTCAATTCAGTAGAAGAACTCACAGAAACTCTCAAATCCTCAAACACTCAAACGCTCAAACTCTTCCTAGGTGGCGGAAGCAATCTGCTTTTGACAAAGGATTTTGAAGGTTTGGCAATTAGATTGAATCTGAAGGGAATTACGGAGGAGATCATCAATGATAATGAAATTTTAGTTACTGCAAAAGCTGGTGAAAACTGGCATCAATTTGTGATGTTTTGTCTGGAAAAAAATTATGGTGGATTGGAAAATCTGTCGTTGATTCCAGGAAACGTCGGAACTTCGCCGATGCAAAATATTGGCGCTTACGGTACGGAAATCAAGGACGTATTTGAAAGTTGCAAAGTTTTGAATCTTAAAACCCTTGAACTCGAAACCCTGAACTCGGAACAATGCCGATTTGGTTACAGAGATTCGATTTTCAAGCAGGAAGGAAAAGGGAAATATGTGATTTTGGAAGTGACTTTCCGACTGACCACAAAAACCCATAGAATTGATGTGGAATATGGCGCCATCCAATCTGAATTGGAAAATTTGGGAATCATCAATCCGACGATTCAAGATGTTTCCAGAGCGGTCATCAATATCAGACAAAGCAAATTGCCCGACCCAAAAGAGATTGGAAATGCTGGAAGTTTTTTCAAAAATCCGACAATTCCGCTCGCACAATATGAAACTTTGAAACTAAAATTCGAAAATATTCCTGGTTATCCTAATGGTGATTTTGTAAAAGTTCCTGCAGGTTGGCTCATTGAACAATGTGGCTGGAAAGGAAAGCAAATCGGGAATGTGGCTTCACATAAACTTCAGGCTCTGGTCATCATCAATGCAACTGGGAATGCGACTGGAAAGGAGATTTTTGATTTCTCAACAATGATTATTGATTCCGTAAAAGAAAAATACGGAATTGAGCTGGAACGGGAAGTGAATATTATTTAAAAACATCAGAAACCCCTTCACAGTTTGAAACTCTGAAGGGGTTGTAGAATTAGAAAATACTGAAAATAAAAAAATGAAAGTAGATATTTGGAGTGACACACGTTGTCCGTTTTGTTTCATCGGAAAAAGAAATTTTGAGAAAGCACTTCAGACATTTTCTCAGAATGATAAAGTCGAGGTCAATTGGCATTCGTTCCAACTCGACCCCAATATGAAAACCGATTTGGCCAAAAATCATTACGAATATCTATCTGAAGTGAAAGGTTTTCCGATGGCTCAAATTATGCAAATGCACGAAAACCTGATCCAATCAGGGAAAAATGCTGGGATTGATTTTAATTTTGATGACGTGAAGGTTTCTAATTCTTTCAAAAGTCAAATGTTGGTTCAAATCGCGAAAGAAAAAGGAAAAGCGAATGAAATGGAAGAACTTCTTTTTGAAGCTTATTTCAAATCAGGAAAAGATATTGATGATGTTGAAGTGCTTTCAGAAATTGGAGAAAAATTGGGATTTCCAAAAGAAGAAATCCAAGACGCTGTACAATCTCCGGAGTTGGCAAAGTTGGTAAAGAATGATATTTTCGCCGCCAATTCCTTAGGGATAAAAGGTGTTCCATTTTTTGTTTTTAATGAAAAATATGGCGTTTCCGGTGCTCAACCTATCGACCTTTTTTCCGAAGTTTTGGAAAAAAGCTGGTCAGAATTTTCTGAAAACGATTCCAAATTAAAAATTATCGAAGAAGGTGATTCCTGTAAAATTGATGGAAATTGCTAAAACAAAGAACACGAATCTTAATGAGTAAAGAAAATTCATTAATCCTTTTAGCTTTAATTTTATTACCGATTTTTGTTCTGGCAAATGCAGGCTCACCAATGATGTGGTTTGGATTCTTACATTTAATTTGGATAAACGCCATAATTGGAATTTATGAAAGTAAAACATTGACTTCTAAGTTCCATGTTTTAAATAGAAAATGGCTCATTGTTCTTGCGAATTATATTTCAATGTTTGTTGGATTATATCGCTCCACATTTTTCTGAGCTTAGTGGAAATACTGATTTTTGGGGAGGAAAAACAAGATTAGGAGAATATGAATTAAAAGGTTTTGTAGTTGGAATGTTTGTTTCTTTTCTTGCTACTTTAATAATCGAATTTCCATTTTACTTACTCGCATTAAAACAGAAAATGAGAGGCTGGAATTTACTTAGACCTTTCATATTTGTAAACTTAACAACCAATTTAATAATGTTTATTATTTATTTCTTAATTGTATCCTTCGGAGCAAAATGGAAATAAATAAATTCTTAGCTTTACTATTAAATTAGCAAATTACGACAGTAAATTGTAATTCGTAAAAGATTTAAAACTAAAAAACACAAATGAAAATCGCAGTTTTAGGAGCAGGAAATATGGGCATTTCGTTTTCGAGATCGTTCTTGAAATATGAATTGATAAAACCGCAAAACCTCCATCTCATCACACGAAATGAAAGTAAAAAATCCAAACTAAAAGAATCTTTTCCCGACTCAGCAATCTCAACGTTTGAGGAAATCAAAAATCTGGAAGCTGATTTAATCATCATCGCTGTGAAGCCTCAGGATTTCACTTTCGTTGCGGAAAATCTGCCTTTCAAAATTTCAGAAAAATCTTTGGTCTTGTCGATAATGGCAGGAATTTCCATAGAGAAAATCCAGAAACTTTTGAATCATAAATTCGTGGTTCGCGCAATGCCAAATTCCCCTACGCTTCTGGGAATGGGAATCACGGGTTATACAGCGGCAGACGGAATTTATTTTTCAGAATTAATGAATGTCGAGCGATTATTGAATTCCACTGGACGCTCTGTTTATTTGGAAGACGAAAGTCTTCTGGACGGCGTAACGGCACTTTCAGGAAGTGGCCCAGCATATTTCTATTACATCATCGATGCGATGATAAAAGCCGGAACCGAAATGGGAATCGATGAAAATCTTTCGAAACTTTTCGTGAAACAAACGATGTTAGGCGCTTATCACCTCATCAATAATTCGGACAGATCTCTGGAAGAATTAATCAAAGATGTCGCGTCAAAAGGTGGAACAACAGAAGCGGCTTTGAAAACTTTTGATGAAAATCAATTAAAATCTATTTTACAAAAAGGAATATTGGCGGCGGAAAATCGTGCTAAGGAATTGAATAAGTAATTTGAGTTGGAGAGTAGAGAGTCGGAGAATTTGAGGGTGTCAGGCTGAGGCTCTCGCAGCGCAAAATTTGTAAAACCAAAATCCTATTACTACACCAATCGTATTTAAAATAATATCATCAATATCGAATACGCCAAGTCTGGTGAAATACTGAAGACTTTCGATGATGATAATTCCGGAAAGAAAGTTGATCATTAAAGTTTTAAAATCATTGAGATTCGGAAAGCCAATTCCTAAAAAGCCGAAAGGTGTGAACATGATGATGTTCCCGAAAACATTGATAACAATCGTTTTCCACAGAATCGTTTCCTTCACAAAACTAAAGGTTGAAATCAGCGGTGAAAGCCTTACAATATTAATATCGTACTGACTTCTCCCGAATCCGAAAAACATCAGATACAAAAGAAAAATCGTGTAAAACGGAATAAAGATCCTGTAAAACTTCCTGAATATTTTCCAATATTTTTCTCTCATTAAACCAATTAATTATAAAAAAGCTGTACAAATATAGCTTGATAATCTGTATTAATTTTCTTATATTCGTTTAGAGATAAAGCCAACCGATGATCTACGATTTAGAGAAAGAAAACAAGGAAATCCTTGCCCGATATAAAGACCTTATCAACAACACCTACCGGACGTTGGATGAGGAACAGAATAAGCTGATCCGAAAGGCTTTTGACATTGCTTTGGATGCGCACAAAGACCAGCGCAGAAAAACTGGCGAGCCGTACATCTACCATCCGATAGAAGTTGCAAAGATCGTAGCCAATGAAGTTGGTCTGGGTGCGACAAGCATTGCCTGCGCCCTACTCCACGACGTGATCGAAGATTCTGAATATACTTATGAGGATCTGGAAAAGATATTCGGGAAAACCATTGCAGACATCGTAAGTGGACTGACGAAGATCTCGGTGATGAACCAGCAGAATATCTCTGTTCAATCCGAAAATTACAGAAAATTACTCCTAACGCTTTCTGAAGATTTCCGTGTGATCCTGATCAAGATCGCAGACAGGCTTCACAATATGCGAACGTTGGACAGCATGCATCCTGTGAAGCAGAAAAAGATCGCTTCGGAAACAGCCTACATCTACGCACCACTGGCGCACAGATTCGGACTTTATTCCATCAAGTCCGAGCTCGAGGACCTTTCTCTGAAATATAATAATCCCGACGTTTACCAAGAGATCCTTGGTAAATTGGAAACAGCAAAAGAAGGTCGTGAAAAATATGTTGAGGAATTCACCAAAGAAGTGTCTGAACAATTGCAGGAGGAAAATCTCAACTTCACGATCAAAGGACGTGCAAAAGCCATCAGCTCCATCTATCGGAAAATGCAGAAGCAGAACGTAACCTTTGAGGAAGTTTATGATAATTACGCCATTCGAATTATTTATAAATCCGATCCAAGAAATGAAAAATTCCTGGCCTGGAAAATTTACTCAATTGTAACCGACCTGTATCAAAGCAATCCTTCGCGAATGCGCGACTGGATCTCGCAACCAAGATCGACAGGCTACGAAAGTCTCCACTTGACCGTAATGGGTCCTGACAAAAAATGGATCGAAGTGCAGATCCGCTCCGAAAGGATGAATGAGATCGCAGAAAAAGGCGTTGCAGCGCATTACAAATACAAAGAAGGCTATCGTAAAAACACCGATGATCAGAGATTTGAAAATTGGGTAACGGAGATCCGCGATGTTTTGGAACAACAACAAAACCTTTCCACATCCGAACTTCTTGATAATATCAAATTAAATCTCTACTCCAAAGAAGTTTTCGTCTTCACCCCAAAAGGTGAGATCAAAATCCTTCCAACAGGAGCAACAGCGTTAGATTTTGCATTCTCGGTTCACTCTGATCTAGGAACAAAATGTCTTGGCGCAAAGATCAATGGTAAATTGGTTCCAATCAGTTATGTACTGCAAAACGGAGATCAGATCGATATCCTTTCTTCTCAAAACCAAAAGCCAAAACCGGATTGGCTGGATTTTGTAGTGACTTCCAAAGCCAAATCGAAGATCAAGAATATCCTTAATTCTGAAAAGAACATCAATACCTCCGAAGGAAAGGAAATTCTGCAGAGAAAAATGCGCCACGCCAAACTGAATTTTTCTGACGAAGAGATCAATGGTCTGCAAAAATCCTTGAACCTGAAAACGTCCCAAGACCTTTTCTTAGGTTTTCAGAACGGAACATTCGACATTGGCGACATCAAACGATACGCGGACGGAAAAAGCATTCTCAGCAACCTTTTCCAGCGCTTTAGAAAGACTTCCAACAAAGAAGATTTCATAGAAAAGGTAGATTCTAATCTGGACATGATCGTCTTTGGGAAAGATGAGGAAAAACTGAATTACTCCTTTGCAAAATGTTGTACGGTGATTCCAGGCGACAAGATCTTTGGATTCATCACCATTTCCGACGGGATCAAGATCCATAATGACAGCTGCCCGAATGCCATCAATCTGAGAGCAAACTACGATTACAGAGTTTTGCAGGCGAAGTGGGTGAATGCAGAAAGCTTCAAAAACAGGATCAAGATCGAGATCGAAGGTCTGGACAGAATAGGAATGATCAATGACATCACAGCGGTCATCTCTGGCTCTATGAACATGGATATGAAAAGCATGAGCATCTCCTCCAACGATGGGATCTTCACCGGAAATATCAATCTGGAAGTCAAGAACAAAAGCCAACTGGAGGAAACATTCAAACAACTGAAAGGAATTAATGGCGTTTCAAAAGTGAAACGAACGTAATGATCTTATCAAAATACTTTCAGCAATTTTTTCACAACAGCAAAAGTTCAGGAATCGTCTTGATCACTTTTGTCGTGATCTCCTTACTGATTGCTAATAGTTCTTTGTCTGATAGTTTTCAGGGTTTATTGGATTCGAAGTTTGGTATTAAGGTCTTTCATCTTAACTATTCGGTTTCCGTTTGGGTGAATGATGGATTGATGGCGATTTTCTTTCTTTTGGTGGGTTTGGAAATCAAAAGGGAATTGCTGGAAGGCGAATTGTCTGACATCAAAAAAGCGAGTCTTCCGATTTTTGCGGCCGTTGGTGGAATGCTGATTCCTGCTCTGATCTACTTTAGCTTAAATCACAATACAGATTATAAAAACGGTTGGGCAATTCCCATGGCGACGGATATTGCGTTTTCTTTGGCCATCATTTCTTTGCTTGGAAAAAGCGTTCCAAATTCTCTCAAAATATTTCTAAGCGCTTTGGCAATTGTGGATGATCTGGGAGCCATCATTGTCATCGCATTATTTTACACAGCTCAAATCGATTGGATATCTTTGGGAATTTGCGCAGGCATCACCGCCTTATTAATTATTTTTAATAGAGCTGGCGTCAAAAATTTGACTTTCTATTTGATTCCGGGTTTGTTTCTTTGGTATTTTATGCACCATTCCGGCATTCATGCGACGATTGCGGGCGTGATCTTGGCCTTCACCATTCCGACCAATAGTTCTGAAACTGAGATTTCACCTTTAGAAAAATTAGAGGGCAAACTTCATATTCCCGTTAGTTTTGTGATCATGCCATTATTTGCGCTGGCAAACACGAATATCACCTTTCAAAAAGAAGTTTTCGAAGGTTTCATCAATCCTTTGAGTTTGGGAATTATTGGTGGATTATTTGTAGGTAAAGTGGTAGGGATCAATCTATTTTCTTGGTTATCGATAAAAATGAAGTGGGCAGAATTACCAGCTTTCTCGGGCTGGAAAGCTATGATCGGTGTAGGATTTTTGGCGGGAATAGGTTTTACAATGTCCATCTTTGTTTCGCTTTTGGCCTTTCCAGATGAAGTTGAGATCCAGAACATTTCGAAGATCAGTATTTTGATTGCTTCTGTTCTATCTGGAATTACAGGATATCTTTTATTAAAATCCAATAAAAAACCTTTCAGTGTTTAGTTGAAAGGTTTGTCATTATTAATCTCTTTTAGAAGCATTTTTCTTTTCTCTTTTGGCTTCTTTTTTTTCTTTTGCTGTTTTCAAAGGCTCTTTTTTCACAGCCTTTTTTACGTCTTGACCTTTTGCCATTTTATTATATTTTAATGTTGGTTGCTTTTTAACTATTGTAAATATAATGATTTTGGCTAATTATTTCATTTAATAATGATTTAATTTATTTCGTTAATGGTCCTCATCTCATCGCGAACGATCTTTTCCAGCTTCACTTTTTTGATAGCGAGATTGAGTTCATTTCCCATCAAAACCAAAAACACATTCACGTTTACCCAGACCATGACCAAAATAATGGATCCGATGGAACCATAAAGGACGTTATATCTCGCAATATTCGCTACATAGATGGCAAAGAAATAGGTTAAAAGAACAAAGAGGACAGTCGTTAAGATCGCGCCTGGAAAAGCCTCACGAATCCGTGTGATCTTCAGACAGCCGACCCAATAGAACAAAGTCAACAAAACAAAATAGAATATCGGAAACGATACAAAACTGATGATTTTCGTTAAATTTTTGGTAAACCACGTGACGTCGTATGTTGGTGTGTAGAGCTTCAAAACAACCTCACTGTAGTAAATTCCGAAAATCGAAAGACAAACCAAGGTCAGGAAACAGATTGTCACGAGCATCGCCAAAAGGTATTCTTTGACAAAGGTTCTCGAGAGTTCCGTATTTCGATTAAATCCATTGATCAAGGTAAAACAACCATTTGTCGCAAAAACGAAAGATAATAAGATCGTCAAGTTGCTGATTGATTTCATATTCGGAATGATGCTTTCTTGGATGTAGGATGTAACGTCGCTTTGCATGTGGGACGGAAAAACCCTCGGCATCAAAACTTCGAAGATGTAGAACTGAAGTTTGTCGTAATGTGGCATAAATGGTAGCACCGACAGAAAGAACAGGATCATCGGAAAAAGACTTAGGAAAAAGTTCCACGAAATACTCGCGGCCTGTCTGCCCAAAGGATTTTTGAAGATCGCATCCGAGTATATCGAAAACATCTTCCACAGAGAGATTCCCAAAACCGGAATATGGATCCCTTCGAAAAAGTTTTTGATATTCAGGAAAAAACGCTGTATTTTTTTTGCCATTCAGTTATCTTTGCCGCACAAATATAGTGAATGCGTATTAATTTGATCTGCATCGGGAAGACGGATGACAAAGAAATCATCTCTCTCATCAAATATTATCTTCCCAGAATCCCGAAACATTGGAATTTTGACCTCATCGAAATACCTGATATCAAGAATGCTAAAAACCTGACTCCTGACCAACTGAAGAAAGAAGAGGCCAAATTGTTCCTGAATCAAATAGAATCCAATGAACTTGTGATTCTTCTGGATGAGAAGGGAAAACAGTTCACAAGTCGTGAATTCTCGGAAAAAATAGATTTTTGGATGGGAAGTTCTGTGAAGAAGATCAATTTCCTGGTTGGTGGCGCGTATGGTTTTTCGGAAGAGATCTATCAGCGTTCGAATGAAAAAATCTCCTTATCAAAAATGACCTTCACGCATCAAATGATCCGCTTATTTTTCGTGGAACAGATCTACCGAGCAGCTACGATCTTGCAAGGAAAACCTTATCATAACGATTAGTTGATAGTTGATAGTTGATAGTTGATAGTTGATAGTTGATAGTTGATAGTTGATAGTTGCAAAATTAATTCTTGATTCTTAAATCCTGGATCTTAATTTGAATACCGAATTGCCAATAGCCCCGATAGGAACGGCATCCTTTTTTGTCTTAGTGCAAATGTTCTATTGTTTACGAAACGTCGAGGACAAAAAAGATATAGTGGATAGCGGGAAATAGCTCCAAAAGAATAGCTAAGCCATGTTTCTGTTCACCACTTTCCTGGCAAGATTCGCCAAAACACCGCCAAGCAAAAATCCAACGGCAGCACCAAACGCAATGTCAAAAGGAAAATGAACGCCGAGATAGATTCGGCTGTAAGAAACGATACTCGCCCAAACGAATAAAATGTAAGGCAGATATTTGTACTTCTTTCCAATCAGGATCGTGAGAAAACTGAATAGGAAAAATGAATTGGAAGCGTGTGAAGAATAGAATCCGTAATTGCCGCCACAAATCACCAGACGCATCTGCGAAATCAAAGAATCTGTGTGGCAAGGTCTGTATCTCGCAATCCCGTGCTTAAAAATCCCAGCCAACTGGTCAGAAATTGTAATTCCGATGGTGATAAAAATTAAAATGAAAAGTAATTTCTTAAGCGGAAAACTCTTGTAAAGCAAATAAAGTAAAATGGCGTAAAACGGGATCCAGAACCATTTTCCGGTAACGGTCAACCAAAATGGATCAAAGGCAGAATTGCCCAATCCATTGAGGAAAAGAAGAAGTTCTTGGTCTTTTTCAATCAATCCGTTCATAAAAATTATCGGCTTACAGGTCCTTCGTGGGAATCGTCTTCGGAAAGGTCGATCTTTTTAGGTGTTTCTTCGTTGATGAAGGTTTCGGTCTTTCTATCGGCCAAAGGATTGTAATCCTGTGCGGACTGCTTCACTTTGTCGATCTCTTTTTTGATCTCGGAAACAGGATTGTCTGCTTCCTTCATGATCTCGGTTTTGATATCGTCTACGGCACCTCGCATCTTACGCACACCTTCGCCCAGACCTCTTGCGATTTCGGGTAATTTGTCGGGACCAAATAAAACAACGATCGCCAAAGCGATCATCAGCATTTCACCAATACTCAATTCCATGTGACAAAATTAAGCAAAGATTTAGAAAAGAGATATACAGATCATTATTAAATTTATTATAAAATTGATAAAAAGAGATTTGTCATCTTCTCTCTCAGGAGATTTTGGACATTTTATCGTAAATTTGTGACCAGTAAGAGTTTAGGGAAATGAAAAGACAAAAAGTACAGGCGCACAATTATTTCAAATTGATCACATCATCATTATTCATCGCAATCATTGCTTCTTTTCTAGCGCTTTCTCTTAAAAAGATCACAGAATTTTGCCAGGAACATCTCTTCGAATTTGCGGAGAAAAACAATTCCTATCTTTTCATCATTCTTCCTACCATCGGGATCACCGCCATTTATTTTTTAAGAAAATACCTTTTCAAAAACAGAAAGAACAAAGGCATTACAGAGATCTACAAAACGGTGGATCAGCGGAAAGACCATCTGCCTTTCTTCAAAATTCCATCGCACTACTTCAATGGATTTTTGACCGTCATTTTCGGTGGGTCAACAGGCATCGAGGTTTCAACAGTTGTAGCGACGGCGACTGTGGGGAATTCGGTTTATGAGAAAGAGTTTGCCGCGAATGTCTATAAGTTGGAACTGATCTGTGCTGGTGTCGTGGCTGGTGTTGGTGTGCTTTTCGGAAATCCATTGGTCGGTTTTCTGTTTGCTTTGGAAGTGATCGCTAGGAAATTCAGTAAGACCTTGTTCATCAGTTGTTCTGCTTCGGCCTTGTTGTCGTGGCTGTTCCTATACTTTTTCCCTTCCACTTCTTTGATCAGTTTACCAGTTACAGAGTGGCATTGGGTAGCGATTCCATTTATGGTCGTTCTAAGTTTACTCAGCGGAACTTTGTCGGTCTATTTCACGTTCTTGGTCATCAAGATGAAGGAATTCTTTTCTGGGATCAACAACAATTTTATCAGAGTCAATCTCGGTGCCTTGGCCGTTGGAACTTTGATCTGTATTTTCCCATTCCTGTACGGCGACAGTTATCATTCTTTGAATGAATTGATCGATCATCCACAAAGTTATTCACTGATGTTCCTTTTTGCTTTGATCTTGCTGAAGCCATTGGCCTCGTCTCTCACCTTAGGCGCTGGTGGCGACGGTGGTGTTTTTGCACCAAGTATTGTTGTAGGTGCCTACTTGGGATTGGCGTTTGCCATTGCGTGCAACACTTTTTTCGGAACGTCTTTGATTTTGATCAATTTTGTTTTGATAGGCATCGCCGCCACATTATCTGCCGCAATCTACGCGCCTTTCACCGCGCTGATCTTGACCTGCAGTTTGGTACCAAACGGATATGCTTTATTCTTTCCTATCTTATTGGGATGTATCCTCGCTCAGAAAACAGCTCAGAGAATTTTGCCTTACAACGTTTACACTTACGCTCCGAAAGCTTAAAATCTATTTTAAAAATCAAATCTCACAGATCCAGCAAATAAAGCAGATTTCTTTAAAAATCCGCAAAAACAATTCGATATGCAAGAGATTCATCTTTAAGATTTCTTCCCCTTAAAACTGATCAAAACAAAATAAATACTCACCGCAAACAGCAAGAATGCCAAAAAGAATGGCGCACCCGGAAACAAAAACGGTGCATACTTATGCGTGAAATAATAGAATAGATTCGTCATCAGCGGCGGACCGATGATGGAAGTGGCACTCATCAAACTGGTCAATGCCCCTTGCAGTTCGCCTTGTTCGTTGGACGGAATATTCTTGGTAATGATCGATTGCAACGCCGGGCCACAGATCCCACCCAAACAGTAAGGGATTGTGAAGACCAACATCATCCAACCTTCCGTCGCAAAGGCATACAACAGCATTCCAATCGCATAGAGCATCAAGCCGTAAAAGATACTTTTCTGATCACCGATCTTCGGATTGATCCACCGGATCAACAAACCTTGCACCAAACCTACCAACAGACCAACGACCCCAAGCGAGATCCCCACCATGCGCTCATCCCAATTAAATCGGTACATCGTGTAGAAACTCCAGTTGCTTTGCACCGCATGTCCGCCAATATAGATCAGGATCAAAGCCGTTGTAAGGGCTGAGATCTCGGGATGTTTTTTCAGGAATTTGAAAGACCCGATCGGGTTGGCGCGTTTCCAACTGAACTCCCGTCGGTTTTCTTTGCTGAGACTTTCTGGCAACACGAAGTAGCCATAGATAAAATTGATCATACACAAGACCGCCGCCGCATAGAACGGAACACGCGCGCCATAATGTCCCAAAACGCCACCCAACACGGGCCCGATGATAAACCCAAGACCAAACGCCGCCCCGATCATCCCGAAGTTCTTCGCACGGTCTTCGTCATTTGAGATATCTGCGATGTAAGCACTTGCCGTCGTGATACTTGCGCCAGTGATCCCTGCAATGATCCGCCCTACAAAAAGCCACCAGATACTCGGAGCCAAAGCCAGGAAAATATAATCGATGGAGAAGCCAAAAAGCGAAAGCAAGATCACAGGTCGGCGCCCATATTTGTCACTCAGATTTCCTACGAATGGCGAGAAAACAAACTGGATAAAGGCATAAGCAAAACTCAGCCAACCACCATATTTCGCTGCCTCGCTGATGTCTGCGTGGATCAGTTCTTCAATCAGTTTCGGCACTACGGGAATGATGATTCCCCAACCCGTAATATCTATCAGCAGCGTGATAAAGATGAAACCAATGGCAGCAGATTTTTGATTTGTTTTCATGTCTGCGAAGATAGTATTTTTTTGATTTTGGAATTTAGAATTTCGGTTGTTAAAAGCTTGGAAAATTGATTTAAAAGAAAATGACTAAATTACAACTATTAACCTTTAACTTATAAAGACCAATTATGAACATACCTTCGCCAGCAGATATACTTAATGCCATCAATGAATCTGGATATCTTTTCGAACAAGAAATTGGATCCATAATTGAGAAATTTGGATTTAACATTCAAACAAATTCTGCTTTTAAGGACATTGAGGAAGAAAAATCTAGAGAAATAGATGTAACTGGCTATAAAAGATTCTATTTTGATGAAGAAAACAAAATTTCAATTGGAATTAGAATATTGTGTGAATGCAAAAACAATAAAAATCCTTTTGTTTTTATAACTCGAAATAAAGGTAAAATTGATAATAGTTATTCTCCTCCAAATTTTCTTTACCCAAAGGATGAATATATGATTCCTACAGATGATGGACAGAACTCATTTTATAGAAGGGATGGATTCATCTACTATAATCTCAAAGAAATTTTCCCTTACAACTTAGATGATAGTAAAGCTGTGCAATTTTGTAAGCTCGTTCAAAAAAACAAAGAGTGGAATGCTTTTCACGATGGTATTTATGATTCTATTTTATTACCATTGAGTAAATGTTTGGAATACTATAAAAGTAAAGATAAAGCAATCAGAAGTGAAACCTGGAAAAACTATATTATTTACTTTCCCATAGTTGTACTAAATTCAAAAATTTTTTCCATAGACTCTCATATCGATATAAATAAGGTAAATGAAATAGGAAATATTTCATTTACACGAGAAATTGAATCGAAAAAACAAAATAATAAATATTTAATAGACTTTATTACTAAAGAAAATTTAGAAAGTTTCTTAGAAAATCATATTAATAATTTTGCTGAAAAATTTAAAGAATATATTGTGAGTAAATACGATAGCTAATAAAATATCCAACAGTGCTGCGAGCATCCCGCTTACAACAAATATAAAAAAATAGGCACCCACCCGTCTGTTTTTTATTAAATTTACCCAAACTAAAAACCACTCATGAAACTTAAAACCCTCCTACCCTTTTTTATCACGCTATTATTTTTGACCTCTTGCGATAGGATCATAGACAACTACTACGAGCAGCAAGCCCAAGAAAACTATACTTCTCCCTACATGGGAAAATGGGTCGGAAATTACACTGGACAAGGCAATGGAACACTAATTATTTCGGTTGCAAAAAGTGGCAGCATCACGGGCAATTATGGTCCAAACAACGATATGGTTCTCGGATTTGTATTAGATGACGGTGCTTTGACACCGGTCATTTCCGAAACACCTATTTTCACCATGTACGGAAGCCTCAACACCAAAAAAGGAACTTGGAAAAATGGCGATCTAACAGGCGATTGGACGCTTACCAAACAGTAATATTTTTCATTGATGCCAAACGCATCCACAAACGATAATCAAAAACAGACACCAACAATGTCTGTTTTTTTATTGAAATCATCAAAAGTATCAAATACACATTACGTCGCATTGCTGATCCAGTACAACAAACCATCGATTTACTTCGTCGGGTCTTTGATTCATTACAATGAGCTTTTGAAGGATTACGAAGTATCCGTGAATCATTACGATGAGCCATTGATTTATTACGACGAGCCGTTGAAGCATTACGATGAGGCGTTGATTCATTACGATGAGGCAAATTCACTATTAATGAATGAGTTACGTGTTTTTTCAAAATAAATTTCTACTGATTATCCTGATATAAGAATATTTTTTTATTTTAGAATCACAAACATCAAATGATCATATAATGAAAAAAGAACCTGTAATTCGGGAGTTCCATCTCACCGACGCCGTCCTGAAACAAAAAGCAGATGAATTTATCAACCTCTTGGACCGCGATATTGTAGAATTCACAGACCGGGGCTACTCGCCTGCCAAGAAAACAGAACTGACCAATGCCCGCAATGCCGTGGATGAGTTCCCATCCGATGAACAACTGGAAGCCATTAAAATAGACCTTACCGCGCAGAAAGATAATGCCCGCCGCGCATTGGAAAAAACGATGCGCACCATCCTGAACATGGCAGAGAATGTCTTTGGATTCACCAGTGCCAAGCACAAGGAGTTTGGTGCCTCGGATGTCAGCCGACAGCCAGATGCAGAGCTCGTCCGCAACGCCAGAATAATGATAGCCGCAGCAGACAAGTACCTGCGGGAATTGGAACCGGAAGGTCTTACGACGGCCAAAATCGATACGCTCACTTCGCAGCGCGAAACCCTGGACCTCGCCTTGGATGCGCAAGCCAAAGGCATCTCGGACCGGGATGTTGCCACGGAAGACCGCGTGGAAACCCTCAATACCCTCTACCGACTGCTGACCAAATATGCGGGCATCGGACAAGATATCTTCTACGAGGTCGACGAAGCGAAGTACAATGACTACATCATCTATGATACGCCAAGTGGTCTCCCAGAAGTTGTACCGCCACCTATTCAATAATAAAAGATTGGCTGATTTTGGTTTTCATTTAGTGTGTTTTTATGTGTCATAATGGTTCAGCCAATTTGGATCCTACAGATATTTTTCTGTAGGATTTTTTAATGGGTCTTCGGCTACGCTTAGACACCATTAAAAAAAGAATGATGGTTGATTAAAAAATGTGGTGTATGATATCTCGATTCCTTTGGAATGACAAAATGGTCTTCTAACTGAACACGCGCCCTCCGGTGGCTTCGGCTACGCTCAGGCGCCTGAATAAAAAAAGCCCTCAATCTCTTGAGGGCTTTTATAATATATTTTAAGGAAAATTACTCCACTATTTCAGCATTGCTGATAGAAGATTTTCCAGTGACCTTATCTTCTTTCTTCTTACCTCTAAGGAAGTCATAAGCCGTAGCTGATGCAATAAAGATAGATGAATAAGTACCGAATCCGATACCGATCAATAGACAGAACATGAAACCTCTCAAGTTGTCTCCACCGAAGATGAAGATCGCAAGGATCACCAAGATCGTTGTGAAAGAAGTGTTGAAGGTTCTACCAATCGTACTAGAGATAGAGTCATCGAATAATCCCGCAAGTGTAATTGCTTTTTTCTCACGTAGGTACTCTCTAATTCTATCGAAGATGATCACCGTATCATTGATGGAATATCCGATCACGGTAAGGATCGCCGCAATGAAATCCTGATTGATCTCCATGTTGAACGGCATTACTTTGTAGAACAATGAGTAAACCCCAAGGATCACTACCGCATCGTGGAATAGACCAGCCACCGCTCCAAGAGAGAACTGCCATTTGTCGAATCTTACCAAAATATAGATGAAAATCCCCAATAGTGATGCAGCTACTGCCAAGATCCCGTGGGTCTTGATGTCATCTGCCACTGTAGGTCCTACTTTGGTTGAGGAAACAATTCCTGCATGACCTTTGTCCGCTGATTTGAAATCTGCAATGGTCATCCCAGCAGGCAATTCAGATTTAAGACCTTCGTATATTTTTTGCTCTACGGTTTGATCCGCTGCCAAAGATTCGTCATCGATCAGATAATCGGTAGTGATCTTCAACTGAGAAGAATTACCGAAAGTTTTAGCTTCTACGATATTGTTTTGACCATCTGCGGTTTTCATCAGTTTACCAATGTTGGCTTCAACATTTTCCGCATCTACCGGCTTTTCGAATCTTACCACATAATTACGTCCACCTGTGAAGTCGATACCATATTTGAATCCGTTATAAGCGATGGAAGCAATAGAAATCACCATCAAGATGGCAGAGAAATAATAAGCATACTTTCTTTTCCCGATGAAATCGATCCAAGTGTTTCTGAAAAGATTCTTAGTTGGAGCAGTCCATACAGAAAGAGATTTCCCTTTCTCCAGTCTGCTGAAGATCATAACTCTAGACAACAATACAGAGGTGAACAATGTCATCACCAATCCGATCATCAACGTTACTGCAAACCCTTTGATAGGTCCCGTTCCGAAAACGTAAAGAATCAAAGCTGTAATGAAAGTCGTCGCGTGACCATCGATGATCGCAGAGATCGCATGTTTGAAACCATCTTTGTAAGCCTCAAGAATACTTTTCCCACGGAATAGTTCTTCTTTCGTTCTTTCGTAGATGATCACGTTCGCATCCACCGCCATTGCCATAGATAGTACAACCCCAGCGATACCAGGAAGAGTCAACGTTGCATCCAAAGAATCCATGATCCCAAAGATGTAGAACAAGTTGATCACCATCGCGATCACGGCATAAACACCAGCCCCACCGTAGTAGAAAATGATGTAAACAATGATCACTGCAAATGCAATAAGGAAAGACATCACCCCATCGTTGATAGACTCAGCTCCAAGAGATGGACCTACAACATCTGCCTGTACGATTTTCGCACCTGCAGGTAATTTACCAGCACCTAGAACATCTACTAGATCTTTAGCCTCCTCTTGTGTAAAGTTTCCAGAGATTTGCGTTCTACCGTCAGGGATCACGCTGTTTACAGAAGGCGCCGTGTAAACTCTGTTGTCCAAAGCTACCGCTACCACTTTTCCGTTGTTCTTCTCCGTCATGGTTTTCCAATCACGAGCACCTTGAGAATCCATCTGCATGTCTACAACGATACGACCCAACTGGTCATAGTTGATGTTTGCAGATTCTACCGCACCGTCAACTGGCGCATTCTGAGAGATGTTCCCACGGATCGCGTAAAGAACAAGACTGTTGGAAGTAGTAGATTCTGGTTTGTAACCCCACATGAACTGGGTGTATTTCAAGTTAACAGGTCTCGCTTTTGTAGCGATGGCACTGTTAAGTAATTTATTGACAACTGCTGTATCAGACAATTTTACATTTGCCACAGCATTTCCAGGCGTAGAATTCAACTGGATCAGGTTCATCAAGTTGGTTGTTTTTGCAACACCTATTGAATCCCCTTTTGTTTTAACCAATTGGTCTAGCTGAGAGAAATATGGAAGCACTTCCTGTCCCAACTGCACTTCCCAGAATTGAAGTTTTGCAGAGGTCTGAAGCATTTTTTTAACTTTATCGATATCTTTTGTACCAGGCATCTCTACCAAGATCCTTCCAGTTCCAGGAACTCTCTGAACGTTTGGTTGCGTTACACCCATTTTGTCGATACGTGTTCTAAGAACTTCAAAAGCAGTTCCGACAGATGCGTCGATCTTCTTTCTTACGATATTCTTCACCTGATCATCCGGCGTGTTGAATTTGATCTCAGAAAGATTGGTGTTTCCGAAGATCTCAGGATCTGCAAGTTTCAGGTTGGTCCCTTTTTCTTGATTGACAGCATCAAACTGTATGAAGAAATCCTCGATGTATTGTTTGCTCGAGTTTTTCTGCGCTTTGTCTGTTCTGTCAAGTGCTTCTATCAAAGTAGCATTTGTAGAGTAATTACTTAGATCATTCACCAAGTCTCTTTGGTTGATCTCTAGCAATACGTTGATACCACCTTTAAGGTCCAATCCGAGTTTCATTTCTTTCTGTTTTGCAGACGCATAATCCAGTTTTGTAAAACCTAGATTCAGGGTGTCTTTAGAAAGTCTTGCGAGCTCAGCATTGTATTTCACTGGATTTTCGCCGGCAATTGCTCTTGCTTCTTTTTCTACTTTGTTGGCATAGAAAGAAGGCAGAAGCTCATTAAGGCAAATTAATCCAAGAACGATGGCAACTAATGTAACGAGTCCTTTTCCTTGCATTTTCTTACGATATATATAAATTAAGTCGGCAAATATAATGATTTATAGCGGAAATAAGAATTTGAAAATGAGAAAAGTGCATTATAGTTTTTATATTGAAATTAATTCCCAATTTTCTTTGAAAAAACAAGGAAATAATCGGCATTTGTTGTTAATTAAATAATTATAAAATGGTAAGGCATATAATTTGGTAACATTATTAATAATCTCAAAAATAATCAGTTATGCGAAAATTACTACTTGTTCTTTCTTTTGCTTTTGCATCGGAAGTCTATTCACAGCAGATCATTCTGGAGGAGTTTGCGACAGCTTCCAATCCAGTGGAAATTACAGCTTCACCAACCAATGACAATCGATTATTCGTGGTGCAGCAATCCGGAACCGTCCGAATATTGAATACCAATGGAACATTTGAAGCGACAAATTTCCTAACCATTACAGACCGAGTGAACTTCAGTGGGGAAATGGGCTTATTAGGCTTAGCTTTTCATCCGGATTTTGCAACCAATCGCTACTTTTACGTTTATTACAACAGAGCTGGCAGAACCATCACGGTTTCTAGATTTACAGCCAACTCAGCCAATCCAAATACAGCCGATCCAGCATCAGAAAAAATCATGTTATCAATTCCAAAGAATAATACCAATCACAATGGTGGAAGTATTCATTTTGGAGCGGATGGTTTCCTATACATTTCGACCGGCGATGGTGGTGGTAGCGGCGATCCCGATAACAATGCACAAAATAAAAACTCTCTTTTGGGAAAACTACTTAGAATTGACGTTAATTCCACTGCCGCATACAGTATTCCATCTACCAATCCTTTCGTAGGCGTGGATGGTGCAGATGAAGTTTGGTCTTACGGCCTAAGAAACGGGTGGAAATATTCCTTTGACAGAACCACAAACAACATTTGGATTGCAGACGTTGGACAAAATCTAATCGAAGAGATCAACAGAGTTTCCGCAACCACGCCAGCCGTGAATTATGGTTGGAGATGTTACGAAGGAAATGCTGCCTATAATGCTGCTGGCTGCGCAAGTCAATCGACGATGACCTTCCCTGCTGTAACCTATGACCACTCTGGCGGAAAATGTTCTATCACAGGAGGCTACGTTTACAGAGGAGGTTTATATTCTGATCTGGCTGGGAAATATATTTTTGCAGATTACTGTTCTCAACAAATCGGAATCTTGGACAATACGACCATTACCTGGAGTTCTGCATTCTCTGGTAATAGTTTCACCACTTTTGGGGAAGACAACAGCAAACAACTCTATGTAGCGGCACAAAATGGAAAGATCTTTAAAATAAAAACGAACAGCTTGGCCGTAAATGATATTGATAAAAGTCCCATTCAAATCACACCGATTCCTGCAAAAGATTTTATTTACCTGAAAAACGTGATCGATAAAAATCTTTCCGTAGAAATTCTGGACCTTTCTGGAAGAGTCATTCTAAACACCAAAGTTGCTGAAAATGATAAAAGCATTGACGTGACTACTTTGAGATCCGGGGATTATATTTTGGTTTTGAAGAAAGATGATATCAAATTGATGAGTCAGAAAATCATTAAGGAATAGTGATCTAGTTTTTAGTTACTGAGTAATTAGTTATATAGTTTTCTATTAAAAAAGCCTTTCAGAGAAAATCTGAAAGGCTTTTTTATTATTTAAAATCGAATCTTATTTGGTCCAATTAACTCTCGTTGTTTTCACGTCGTGAGAATTGGTTCCGATCATGATATCGAAATCGCCGGATTCCCAGTCAAACTTCAAATCATTATTATAGAATTTGAGATCTTCTGGTGAGATCTTGAAAGTAACTTTTTTACTTTCTCCAGCTTTCAAATAAACTTTTTCGAAACCTTTCAATTCTTTAACTGGTCTTGTGATGCTTCCAACCACATCTCGGATGTAAAGCTGCACCACTTCCGCTCCATCATATTTCCCACTGTTGGTCAATGTTACAGAAGCTTCGACTGGTGTGTTTCCTGTTGGTTTTGCATTGCTCACAGAAACCTCAGAATATCCGAAAGTTGTGTAACTCAACCCAAATCCGAAAGGATAAAGTGGCGTTGTACATTCATCCAGATAATTGGATCGGAATTTCTCAAACGTACATTTTTCTGTATTTTCTACACTTAATGGTCGTCCTGTATTTTTCGCGTTGTAATAAAGTGGCACTTGCCCTACACTTCTTGGGAAGGTCATTGGCAATTTTGCGGAAGGATTCACTTTTCCGTAAAGAACGTCGGAAACAGCATATCCAGCCATACTTCCTGGGAACCAAACATTCAGGATAGCATCTGCCAATTCGGATTCTTCCGTCAAAACCAATGGTCGACCTGTGAATAGGACCACCACGATCGGTTTTCCAGTTTTCTTAAGCTCTCTCAAAAGTTCTTTCTGAGTTTCTGGAATTCCGATATCTGTTCTAGAGCTGGATTCACCACTCATCTCAGCACTTTCTCCGATTGTCAATACAATCACATCGGCTTGTTTTGCAATGGCCAATGCTTCTGTTCTGATTTGCTCAGCAGAACGACTGTCACGACCTGCAGTTTTGTCGAACATCGTCGCTTTTTTCTCCATCTCTTCGGACTCGTAGATGTTGCTTCCTTTTGCATAGATGAAATTCACGTCTTTCCCCACAGTTTCCTTCAAACCTCTTAAAACTGAAATTGAATTGGCGTGTTTTGCAGCCACACTCCAAGTTCCGGTCATGTTCACTGCATTGTCTGCCAATGGACCGATCACTGCAACAGTTCCTGATTTTTTAAGTGGAAGAATCTGTTTGTCGTTCTTCATCAAAACCATAGATTGAGACGAGATCGTTTTTGCAGCTTCCAAATGTTTTGGGCTGAAAACCTCTTTCTGTGCTCTTTTGGAATCTGTATATTTGTAAGGATCATCAAAAAGTCCCAGGTCATATTTTGATTCAAGGATTCTTCTTGTCGCTTCTGTTATGGTTTGCTCGGAAACCTTCCCTTCTGTAACAGATTGTTTCAAAGTTTTCAGAAACCCTTCACCTACCATATCCATGTCCACACCAGCATTCATTGCCAAAGCAGAAACTTGCTGAAGGTCACCCATTCCGTGTTCGATCATTTCATTGATGCCTGTGTAATCCGTCACCACAAAACCTTTGAAGTTCCATTGTTTTCTAAGGACATCGGTCATCAACCATTTGTTCCCCGTTGCAGGAATCCCGTCTACTTCATTGAAAGAAGCCATTACAGAAGCCGCTCCAGCGTCCACAGCTGCTTTGTAAGGTGGAAAATAAGTGTTGTACATCTGAACGTGGCTCATGTCCACCGTGTTGTAATCTCTACCAGCTTCTGCCGCGCCATAAAGTGCAAAGTGTTTCACACAAGCCAACATGGTATTTTTCTTGGAAAGGTCATCACCTTGGTAACCGTAAACCATTGCTTTGGCAATTTGGCTGCCTAAGTACGGATCTTCACCAGAACCTTCGGAAACCCTTCCCCATCTTGGATCTCTGGAAACATCCACCATTGGTGAGAATGTCCAGTTGATCCCATCCGCAGTCGATTCCTGAGCAGCGATCTGAGCTGACCTTTGGATCAGATCCATATCCCAAGAAGATGCAATCCCCAATGGAATCGGAAAAGTGGTCTCGTAACCGTGGATCACATCCATCCCGAAGATCATTGGAATCTTCAGTCGGCTTTTTTCAACAGCCACCTTTTGAACCGCACGAATCTTATCAACACCTTTGATATTGAAAAGTCCACCAACTAATCCTTGTTCTATTTTCTTTCCGATATCGGAATTCTGAGTTTGTCCGGTTGTAAAATCTCCTGAAGAAGGCAAGTTCAATTGACCGATCTTCTCATCCAAAGTCATTTTGGAAATCAAATTATCAACGAAAGCTTTTTTCTTGGATTGATAATTTGCGGATTGGTAAGACTGAACAGGTTTTGATATAATATCCTGCGCCAAAAAATACGGCGACAAGGCCAACGCAGCTAGAATTACAAACTTTTTCATTATTTCTATATTTAATTTTTTTTTAATTTTTAATTTTTCTCAAAGATAGCATCCAGTCCCATAATTTCTGGTCAGAATAGGTAGAATCCCACGAATTGTGATTGTCGTTTGGGAAAATCGTCAGTTCTGCTTTTGGATTAACTGGATGTAATTTCTGATAGAAGTTGAATGCATTTTCTGGCAGAACGATATCATCCATTCCGCCGTGAAACAATTTGATGTCGAGATCTTTGTAATTGTGAATATTTGCGAACATCACACGGTCCGTAGGCGCACAAATGGCTGACACTGCTGCAAACATTTCAGGATGCTCACCAGCCAACTTCAAAGTTCCCCAACCGCCCATTGAAAGTCCGGTAAGATAGATTCTTTCCTTATCGATCTTGTATTTCTCTGAAACTTCTTTGATGAGGAAATAGATCGCATCTGTATCCCACCAAGTATTTTCCGGGCATTGCGGTGCCAAAATCGCCACTGGTTCTTTGATCAAACTCTTGTAGGTGAAAGGACTGTGATTTTTGACAATCTCCAAGTTATTTCCTCTTTCTCCGGAACCGTGGAGAAAAACGATCAGCGGAATTTTGGACTTTACGTTCTTGGGAATATCCAGAATATAGGATAATTTTTTGGGGATCTTGACCTCTTTATTGAATTCGGATCTGATCTCCTGCGCAGTTGCAAAAGATGAAAATCCTATCAGCAATAAAATGATGTTTCTTAATTTCATATTTTTAATTTTCAAAAACACGGTTGGAAATTTAAAACTTCTATTTGTGTTGAATGTTGTTTTGAACTGAAAACCCCTAGCCCCGATTGCAACGGAAATCCTTTTTTGAAAAAAAAAGATTGTAGTGGAAAGCGGGAAACAGCTCCAAAAATTTCTAATAAGTACTGTTCGACAAAGTTACATAGCTCCTAAAAACTATTTAATGTCTCAAAATGATACAATAAAATTTAGTTTTTAAAGATAGTACTTTTTGTCTATTGGATCTTGTGTTCTGTGGACTTAAATCCGATTTTTTTGAGTCCGTTTTTGATCTCTGGTGCATTCATGAAGAGATTCCATAACAATCCTGAACGGTAATTCTCGATCATTGGCGCTATAGTTCCCTGATCGATAGCGAGATAACGCGGCGTGGTCCAGTCATCAAAATTGATGGAAGTCGCGTCGTAAGGTCCTGCTTGTCCTATGAAATTAGGTTTCTCTTCGTAAAGGAATCTTAGAAATGCCGTTGATTCTTTTGGCGTGTACGGCATAGAACTAAGTGCTGCAGTTGGTGTGATCACGCCCAGATCTTCCTTCATCGGCTGATGTGCGGCGTAACCTACGGAACCATCTTTGTTCCTGGTGTAACCCGCGGTGAGTCCCCAATATTTCTCGGAATAACCTTTGAAACCAAGTGGATTTTCCACGCAATATTTGTAGTCGATCAAAACGTGATTTCTGTTCAGGTCCCAATAACTTTTCACGTACTTATCGGACAATCCTCTTGGATCCAGTCCTAAATAGGAATATTGTGACCAGAATAGTGGTCCGCCAAATTCCTCTGCATAATTGTGTTTGACGTAAAGCGGTAATCCGTATTTTGTGCGGTCTGTGGTGTAGGTTCCGTTTCTTGTCCAGCCTTTGTTGTAGGTTTCGGAATCTATGGAATGGTCTGGTGATGCAGCTGCCAAGACATAGGTGATCAGACATTCGTTATAGCCTTCTAAAGGAAAATTCATTTCCCAGCCGTAGCTTGGCGACCAGTGCCAGTAGAGAACTTTTTCGCCACCTTTTGTGTACCAATTCCACTCTACGCCTTTCCAGAGTTTGTCCATTTTTGCGGCTAATGCTTTTTCTTCAGCATTTCCGTTTTTGAAATATTCGCGGACGCAGATGATCCCTTGCGTCAGAAATGCGGTTTCCACGAGATCGCCACCGTTGTCTTTCTTACCGAAAGGAACGACTTTGCCAGTTTCTCCGTTGATCCAGTGTGGCCAAGCACCGTGGAAACGGTCTGCCTTTTCTAAGAAATCGGCAATTGTTGTCAGCCTTTTTACGGCTTCCTGGCGTGGAATAAATTTTCTATCAACACCTACTAAAATGGTCATCAAACCGAAACCTGATCCACCTGTCGTGATCACATGTTTGTCATTGTCCGGATAGATGTTGTCTTCGTGATAGCGCTCTCTTCCCAACTTGGAATTTGGTTCTGCGAAGTCCCAAAAATATTTGAGCGCGTCGCCTTGGACCTTGTCCATGAGCTGGTTGTCTGTCATTTTTTTTTGCTGAGATCCTTCTGGACCTTTGTTTTCTGATGACTGAGCGGTTTTGCAGGAAACCAATCCTAAAGATGCCAGAAATATCCCTGTTATAATATTTTTCATAAAAGGTCTTTTTTCAATTTTGATTATAAAAAAAGAGGAGGACTAAATCCTCCTCTTACAAATTATCGTGTACAATACTATTAATTGTAACCTGGGTTTTGTGTCAAAATACCTTTACTGTCTGTGATAGCCTGCAAAGGAATTGGGAACAATTCGTTCTTACCTGTTTGGAATCCTAATGGTCCTAGAACAGTACCAGCCTGACCAGTTCTTACTAGATCTGGGAATCTGTCCATTTCCATTGCCAACTCCACTCTTCTTTCTTGCCAGATGGCAGCTCTAAGTGCAGATTGTGTACTTGCCGTAGTCTCACCAAGATTGGCTCTTAGTCTTACCTTATTAATATTAGCAATTGCTGCGGCAGTATTTCCTAGCTCGTTCGCAGCCTCTGCATTAATTAAAAGAATATCGGCAAATCTTAAAATTCTAAGATTTTGAATCGATCCGTAACCACATGCGTTGTTATTAACTGAAGTTGGAACATATACTTTTTGATTCCAAGTATTACCAGCCTGAGGATCTCCTTTTTTGATCAGGTCTCCTTCCAAAGTCGTTTCGCCTTCTCTAAGGATTGTAAATTCTTTTCTTACATCACCTGGCTCAAATGCATCTTCCAAAGCTTGAGTCGGTGTGAAGAAGCCCCATCCAAATTGATTTCTAACGCCTTGAACTTCTGCATACTGACTTCCGCCAAATTCCGCAGAACATCCACAGTTCACTTCGAAAACAGATTCTGAGCCAAATTCTCCAGCTTGTCTGAATAAATGGTTAAAGTCAGGATCTAGTCCATATCCCATTCCCATCACCAAACTAGATGTGTCATAAGCTTTCTGATAATCTTTCATATAAAGATAAACTTTTGAAAGTAAACCCAGTGCACCACCTTTCGTCACTCTTCCAACCTCAGAAGCTGGATAGTTTTGAGGTAAGATCTCTGAAGCTTCTGTCAAATCTTTCACGATGAAAGCGTAAACTTCTGCTGCAGTATTTCTAGGTTTCAAATAACTTTTGTCTGGTGGCAAACCGTCAAAAATTGGAACGCCGCCGTAAATTCTAACTAAATTAAAATAGAAATAAGCTCTAAGCATTTTTGCTTCTGCAACCAACCTCGTTTTAAGAGTGGCGTCCATCTCTATGTTTGGAACGTTTGTGATAACCTGGTTTGCTCTCTGAACAGCTTGCCATTGTCCTGTCCAGTAGCCATGAACTCCGTCATCACTAATGGTATAAGTAAAACGGTCATAAGCATTGATGAAAGATGCATCACCAGGGTTGGATCCTTTTTCTACATCATCGCCTGTTACGCCAAATACATATTGCGCAGGAAAACCTGTATTTTCCCAACTTCTCAGGAAGCTATAAACAGCATTGGTAGCTCTCATCGCATCATCCGGTGTTTTGAAGAAATCTTCTGCGATGATTTGACCTTCTGGTTTGATATCCACGAAATCCTCGCTACAACTAGCAAATACTGATAATATGGTGAGTGTTAAAAATATTTTTTTCATGATTTTCTAATTAAAATGTTAAGTTCATACCCATTGTATAAATCGCAGAGATCGGATAAATGTTATTATCGATACCCATCTGTACTCTATCCTGATTCATAATCTCTGGAGAGAATCCGTTGTATTTGAAGCTTGTCCAAGGGTTTTGTGCACTTAGATAGATCCTCAATTTTTTAACAGATAAAGATTGAGCGATCACTGAAGGTAAGTTGTATCCTACTTGGATATTTCTGATTCTGAAATAGCTGCCATCTTCTACAAAATAGCTGTTTGGTAAAATAATAGATTGGTTAGACGTGATCATAGAATTGGTGTTGGAAGTTCCTGCACCTCTCCATCTGTTATTGTACATATCTAGATCCCAACTTTCGTTACCATAACGTTGCTCACGGTTGTAGTTATAGATCTTGTTTCCGAAGACACCTTGGAAATCAATTCCAAAATCGATGGAATGAACATTAAGTGTGAAACCGAAACCGTAAGTTCCTTTTGGAATAGGACTTCCCAAGAATGTTTTATCTCTGGTATCAATTACGCCATTTCCATCTTGGTCAGCAAACTTGAACCAACCAGCTTTTGCTCCTGTCTGTCCAGATGCGGCTGCTTCTGCATCCGTTTGGAAAACACCTGCAACATCATATCCATAGTAAGATCCAACAGCTTGTCCAGTTTGTAATCTAACAATTGAGTTACCGAATAAACTAGCACCTGTCTCTAAGAAAGATCCTCCAAAAACATCAGTAATCTCATTTTTAAGTGATGTGAAGTTACCATAGAATCCAAGTTTTACATTTTCGTTAACATTCTTGTTGTAGTTAAGCGATACCTCAAAACCTTTGTTTCTGAAAGAGTATGCATTTGTAATAAAGTTTCTTGGGTTACTAGCTCCAGATATTGTTCCTTGGAAAATTCCGTAAACCACATCTTTTGATTCTTTGTTGAAATAAGTCCCTTCAACCTTCAAATCATTGTTAAGGAAAGCCATCTCAACACCGAAATCTGTACCTACAGTAGTTTCCCAACCGATACTTGGATCAATTACCTCATCAATAGTTGATGCTGGATAGCCATTATTTCCATAATATGCACCACCACCGATCACAGTCACGGTTTGATTGTATTTCCTTGTTACATTAGGATTTCCTAACTCTCCATAACTTGCTCTGAACTTCAATAGATTGAACACATTCTGCCCACTCATGAAGCCCTCTTTGGAAACTACCCAACCAATACTTACAGCTGGAAAAGTTTTGTATCTATCTGTAGAAACTTGTGATGTAGCATCTCTACGTACGGATGCGTTCAATAGATATTTTCCTGCATAGTCATAGTTGATCCTTCCGAAGAAAGATTCTATTCTACGTTGATCTTGAGTTGCCTCAGGTCTTCCTCCTGATGCCAGCGCGGTATCATTGTAATAGAAGATATCTGTTCCGTCGTAGATATTCAAAGATTCATTGGTACCGTTATAGAAAACATTCTTTGCAGTTCTCACTTCTTCTGATCTAGAATCTCTAATTCTTGAGAAACCACCCAATAATTCTAGATTATGGCTTCCAAAACTTTTTTTCCAGTTGATGGTATTATCCCAAACATAGTTTCTATATCTATGTTCCTTGTTACCAAGTTGGAAAGAGAAGGTTGTGGTGTGTAGGTAATTGCTGGCGTGTACTCATACTGTCTTGGACTGTAGTTGTCCAAAGTGTAACTACTTCTAAAAGTAAAATCCTTTAGGAATTTGATTTCAGCAAAAACATTGTTCAACATTCTATCCTGTCTTACCTGGGATCTGTAAAGATCCAACTGAGCTCTTGGATTGGCAATAGAATAACCATTGAAAAACTGGTAACTTCCTGTTGTAGGATTCATAGGGTCAAATAAAGGCGGTGCGTTACGTGCATTTAGCAACGGATTTTGCGCAACGTCTGTACGTGTTTTGGAATAAGAGAAATTATTTCCAATTGTAATGTTATCTGTGATCTTATAACTAAGGTTCAATTTTGTATTGAATCTATTGAAACCAGTTCCAGAGTTGATCCCTTGTCCCGCAGCTAAGTTACCTTCATCCTGAAGATATCCAACACTACCATAATAATTAAGTTTTCCTAAACTTCCAGATGCAGAGAAATCATTTGAATTGATGATACTGGTACGAAGGATCTCTTTGAACCAATCTGTATCAGCTGGAAAATCTGCTCTGGAAATAGACCCTTCAGAAGAACCATTATCGTTGATCAACTTCTCATTGTACAATTCGATATACTGATCTGCATTTACCATTTTAGGCACATTGGTCACCGTCTTAATCCCTAAATATGAATTAAGATTGAAAACCGGTTTACCTTTTCCACTTTTGGTTTTAATGATCACAGCGCCATTCGCTGCCTTTGCTCCAAAGATAGCTAAAGATGATGGATCTTTTAAGACACTCATGGATTCTATATCCTGAGGATTAAGGAAAGAGATATCTTCTGTCAACATTCCGTCCACGATGAAAACTGTATTTCCAGATAATGAACCCACACCTCTGATATCAACTCTTGGTGATCCTCCAGGCGTACCAGAAGTTACCACGTTAACACCAGCCAATCGTCCCTGAACCGAGTTCAAAGGATTCGCATTCGGCTTGTCTGCTAGATCTTTTGCAGTTACAATCCCGATACTTCCCGTTACATTCTCCTTTCTCTGAGTACCATATCCTACCACAACTACCTCCTCGATCTTGTTCTCTTTGGAAATTGTATCCTGTGTGGATTGGGCATGCAAATTGCCTCCAAAATAGATCGCAGCAATGAGCAATGGTAATTTCACATAATTTTTTCTCATAATGTTCTTATGTATTATTTTCTTACACCGAATATAAATAAATTTTTAACAACAAGTTAATTAATCAACTAAAAATCAGTAGAATAAAACGAAGTTTTGATTCTATTTGAAATAAATACAAATAAAAAAAATCCCCGTTTATGGCTCAATATTTGTGATTTTAAGAAAATCTAAAACTTATTGCTTCAAAATGAGCTAATATCAATTTCAAAGTGAGAACAAATACAAAAATCAAAATATATGAACACTAACAGACTATCGCCTCAGATGCAAGAGGCACTGATAAAACAAATGACAAAAGAGGCACATGCTTCACAAATATTCCTTTCTTACGGCTGTTGGGCAGACGTCAAAGGATACGGCGGAATTGCCAATTTCCTTTACAGACACTCACAGGAGGAGAGAAATCACATGATCAAATTCATGCGTTACATCTTGGACAGAGGTGGCGAGGCAAGAGTGGAAGCAATCCCTGCTCCACCGGAAAATCCTTTCAATCTAACCGACGCTTTCAATAAGGTTTTTGAACACGAAGTGGATAATACAACTGCCATTTATGAAATCGTAAACTTATCTTTTGAAGAGAAAGATTGGGCAACGTGGAACTTCATGCAATGGTTTGTGAAAGAACAAATCGAAGAAGAAAAATTAGCTCTTGAGTTGATCGACAAATTGAAAATCGCTGGTGGAGACAGCGCTTCAGACGAATCTCTTTTCACATTGGACAAAGCTTTGGAATCTGCGCCAGACGACGTTTCTCTTCCGCAAGAGGCGACGGCTGAAAATCCTTCGTAACGACAAATTAAATATCACTAACTTTGATCTCCGTTTTTTAGCGGAGATTTTTTTATTAATTTAATATTCAAAATAATGGCAGATATCGTAGAAACCAACCACAATAATCCAGAAGAATTTTACAAATCATTAAAGGAGAAATTAGAAAGTCAGCACAACTTTCCAGAGGAATATCTTTTCAAGTTCATTGTTCCAGGAGATTCTGAAAAGATCACAGAGATCTTAAGAGTTTTTGACGGCCTTAAATATACTTTATCCAACAGAGAAAGTTCTAAAGGAAAATACACATCCGTTTCTTTGCAATGTTTCGTGATGGACGCGGATCAAGTCATCGACATCTATCAAAAGGTGGCGAAAATAGAAAATGTGATGATGCTGTAACTATAGTTGATAAATGATGATTGATAAATGATTTTAGAGTGGCTTGAAACTTGTATTTTAACCAGCAGTATTTTAAAATTTCAAGTTATGAAAAAAGCATTTTTCAGAGTTCTGAACAACATCAACAAAGCGATTTTACCAAAATATAGCAAACGAGATTTTACAAAACTCAACAAATTTCAGAAACTCATTTTTGGTTATCGATATAAGGTTTTGGTAAATTCATTAGACTAGATCATCAACATTAAAACATAAAAAAGAAAGCGCTCAAAATAATTTGAACGCTTTCTTTTTTATCTTCAAGCCTAAGACTTCCGTCCTCTAACTTTATGAATTTTCTAAGATATAACTGAACATCAATGGTGCACAAATCGTTGCATCACTTTCCACGATGAACTTCGGTGTGTTGATATCCAATTTCCCCCAAGTGATCTTCTCATTCGGAACTGCTCCGGAATAGGATCCGTAAGACGTTGTGGAATCTGAGATCTGACAGAAATAACTCCAGAACGGAATATCATGCATCTCCATATCTTGGTACAACATCGGCACCACACAGATTGGGAAATCACCTGCAATTCCACCACCAACTTGGAAGAATCCAACGCCTTTTCCACCAGAATTTTTCGGGTACCATTCAGCCAGATAGGCCATATACTCGATTCCGGATTTCATTGTAGAAAACTTCAAATCGCCTTTGATACAATAAGATGTGAAAATATTTCCCATTGTAGAATCTTCCCAGCCTGGTACCACGATTGGTAAATTTTTCTCTGCCGCCGCGATCATCCAAGAATTTTCTCTCGGGATCTCGTAATACTGTTCAAGAACGCCAGACAAGATCATTTTGTACATATATTCGTGCGGGAAATATCTTTCTCCTTTTTCGTCTGCATCTTTCCAGATTTCGTAGATATGCTTCTGCAATCTTCGGAACGCTTCTTCTTCCGGGATACAAGTGTCAGTCACTCTATTCAAGCCTCTTTCCAACAAATCCCATTCTTCTTTCGGTGTAAGGTCTCTATAGTTTGGAACTCTTTCGTAATGCGTGTGCGCCACAAGATTCATCAGGTCTTCCTCAAGGTTTGCACCAGTACATGAAATGAAATCCACTTTTCCCTGACGGATCATCTCAGCAAGAATTTTTCCTAATTCCGCAGTCGACATTGCACCAGCAAGCGTGATCATCATTTTCCCGCCATCTTTAAGATGCGCAACATATCCTTTGGACGCATCTACCAACGCCGCAGCATTGAAATGCAGATAATATTTTTCTATGAACTCAGTAATCGGTTTGCTCATTTTGTTTAAGATTTTTGCAAAGATAAGGATTTGTTTGGATGATGGAAGTTGGATGTTGTTAACAATAATTATTTGGGCAGCTATTTCCGCCTTCCGTTCCCAATCTTTTTGCCTTAGCTTTTCCTGCCACAAAAAAGGATTTCCACTCAAGTCGGGCTGCAAGTTTCTGGATAAAATTTAAATTTTGTCATTAAATAAAAGTTGACCATAATCAATCAACAACTGTCAAGCTGAGGCTCTCGAAGCCCACTACTCTTTCAATAACGTCTTAATTATTAACCAAATATAAACTTCCAACATCCAGCTTCCATCTTCCATCATATTTCACTACTTTTGCAAATTCAAATAAAATATAGAATACAATGCTTTCGGTTCAGGGATTAGGTTTACATCACGCAGGAAATTATCTTTTCAAAGACACCAATTTTACCATCAAAAAAGGTGATAAGATCGGATTGGTCGGAAAAAACGGAGCTGGAAAATCCACGCTTCTCAAAATACTTTCCGGAGAGATCAATTTCTACGAAGGTAATGTGGTCACAGAAGGTAAGATCACAATCGGTTTCCTAAAACAGGACCTTGACTTCGTAAAAGGAAGAACCGTTTGGGACGAGACAATGCAGGCTTTTGAGCAGATCAATGCTTTGAAGGATGAATTGGAAGAAGTCAACCATCAACTGGCCACTAGAACCGATTACGAAAGTGATGCCTACACCGATCTCATCAACAGAATGACAGATTTGAATGATCTTCTGATGAATTTCGATGCTTACAATTTGGAAGGCGATGTGGAGAAGATCCTATTTGGATTGGGTTTCAAAGCGGATGATTTCCAAAAGATCACCGATGAGTTTTCCGGCGGTTGGAGAATGAGAATCGAACTGGCAAAATTACTTCTTCAGCAAAATGATCTGATGCTTCTGGATGAACCTACCAACCACTTGGATATGGAATCTATCATCTGGCTGGAGGATTTCTTGAAAGATTATCAAGGCTCGATGTTGCTTGTAAGTCACGACAAGCAATTTATGACCTCTACTTGTAACCGAACTTTTGATGTTAACAATAGAAAAATCGACGATTACAAGGCCAACTATTCCAAATATCTTGAACTAAGAAAAGACAGAAAAGAAAAACTCATCCAGGCCAAAAAGAATCAGGATGCAGAAATAAAACATACAGAGGAATTGATCAACAAATTCCGTGCGAGTGCTTCCAAAGCATCGTTTGCGCAATCATTGATCAAAAAACTAGACAAAGTAGAACGCATTGAAGTGGAGAATGAGGACGTTTCTAAATTCAATATCCGTTTCCAACCGAGTGTACAACCTGGAAAAGTGATCTTCGAAGCTCAAAATCTGGGGAAAGCTTATGGCAAAAAACAGATTTTTGACAAAGTAGATTTCATCGTAGAAAGAGGCGCTAGAATCGCTTTGCTTGGACAAAATGGACAAGGAAAAACGACTTTGGCAAAAATTCTTGCTGGTGACATTACTGATTTTTCTGGAAGTTGGAATCTTGGACACAATGTTAATATCGGTTATTTCGCTCAGAATCAGGAAGAAGTTTTGACGCCGGATAAAACCGTTCTACAGGAAGCGGAAGATTCTGCAACCGAGGAAACCAGACCGAGAGTTCGTGATCTTTTGGGATCTTTCCTTTTCCAAGGCGAGGATGTGACCAAGAAAACGAAAGTCCTTTCCGGAGGTGAGCGAAACCGTTTGGCGCTTTGTAAATTGTTGCTTCGTCCGTTCAACACCTTGATTATGGATGAGCCTACGAATCACTTGGATATCCAGTCAAAGGAAATCATCAAATTGGCACTTCAGAAGTTTGAAGGCACCTTGATCGTCATTTCTCACGACCGTGAATTCCTACAAGGATTGTCTGACAAGATCTTCGAATTCCGTGATGGACGTATGAAGGAATTCCTTGGTGACATCAACGAATATCTGGAATTTAGACAGAAAGAAAGCATCCGTGAGATCTCTGCTGAGAAAGCAAAACTTCATCAGGAAGAAGAGATCCCGGAAGTAAAAGTTAAGGTTCAAGAGCCTGTGAAAGAATCTAATATTATCGTTAGCAAAGAACAAAAGAACATCCAAAACAAGATCAAGAAAGTCGAAGAAAAGATCTCTGAACTTGAATTGAAAATCGAGGAATTCGAAGGTTCTTTCACCAAAGAAAATCCGTCTGAAGAAACTTTGGAAACTTACAATAAAATCAAAGAAGAATTGGATTTGACTTTGCAGGAATGGGAATTCTTGGGAACTCAGCTGGAAGGTTAGGATTTGAACTTTAAGGTAAAATATAAACTGCATTGGATATTCTGATGCAGTTTTTTGTTGCAGAAGAATAATTTCGGATATTTGATTTATTAATAAAAAAACTAATGAAAATCAATTTATTAATTATTCTAATTCTGTTTTTAAGTTGCAATAAATCTGAAAATCAATCTAAGAAAATCAATCCGAAAGATACTTTGTTAATTGCCAAACAAAACCTAGATGACTTTAGTAGAATCAGTAGAACATTGACTATATTTTCTGACAGCACTTACACCTTTAAAGAAATCATTAAAGAAACAAATCATAGCAGAGAGGAAAGTTTTGAAGGATTTTTAAAAATAAAAGATGATACTTTAAAATTCTTTCCCTTTGAATTTGATTACAATGAGTCTGAAACAGCTGTTTTGAAAAATGGATTTGTAGAGTTTGTTGATGGACAAGAACCTTTTAGAATGAAGATTGAGAAAACATCTTTAAGAGTTAAGAATAAAATTGATTTTAAGACTTTTAAAGATTACGCTGTATTTACAGACTATGCAAAATTTGAAAATGATGGTATTTATAAAAGCATTGATTTAAACAGCAATGATTTAAAAAAAATTGAAAGTATTCTAAAAAATGAGTTTCAAAAAAATAAAAGTTTGAGAAAATATTCTGATTATTTGAAGCAAGTAACTTCATTGAAAAATGAAAAGAATGAAGCTATCATTGGTATCAATTGCTACTGTAAAAACAGTCACACCGTAGTTAGTTTTCAGTTCTATAAAATTGGAATGCGTGATGGTGGAAATTGTAATGTTTACATTAGATTAAATCTAACCACAGAAAAAATAGAGTTAGTGAACATTGCTGGTCTAGCTTAATAATTAATTTGTTTTCGTAATTTCACATTAAATAAAATCTCAATCACAAAAGTTATACGATGATCAACAACCTCAAAAAATACCTCAACGAAGAGCAAGACCCAAAATCCGTTGAAAAAATCATAGAAAAAATAAATGACCTTTTGACCAATGGTGAAACCCTGGAATACATCGCTGTTCAGAATAAACCGGCGATTAACATTTCGCCAGATTCTATTGTCCTTACGAATAAAAGGATCATCTTTTTCCGTTCAAAATCGTTTGGTTTGGTGACGGATTTTCAGGATTATCTTTGGAAAGATGTGGGCGAAAGTCATATCAGTGAAGCAATTCTTGGTTCTACTTTTAAGATGACGGCGGTCAGCGGATTTGTGGAGACGATTGATTATATTCCAAAATCTCAAGCGAGAAAATTGTATCAATACGCACAAGCCAAAGAGGAAGAAATGATAGAATTTCGACGACAAAAAGAACTGGAAGACAAGCGTGCGACTTCTGGAGGAATTACCGTCAATACACAACCTGAGCAAAAAGAAGAACCGAAAAAAGAAATCCCAAGTGAAGATCCAATGGAAACGCTGATGAAATTGAAAGCCTATCTGGACAATGACCTCATCTCCGCAGAAGATTACGAAGCCAAAAAGAAAGAGATCTTGGCTAGAATGTAAATTCTTCCCGCGTTTCAGAAACCAATGTAAAGAATGAAGTTACTCAAAGCTTTTCTACTCCGATTGATGATCGTTGCAATTCCTCTGCTGGTTTTGTATTGTTATGCTCAAATAGCTTTTAAAGCCAACAGAGAAAAAGAACATCCAACAGACGCAGGTTTGGGAATCGTCGTTTTGCTTGCCTTTATTCTGATCATTTTATTCGTCGGTTTTCTCGTCGATCTTTTGGTGAGACTCAGCAGAAAAGAGTACAAAATTGCTTTGATTAATATTCCTTTTCTGATTCCGTTTGTTGTTTTTATCGTTTACATTGGTTGTTTGATGGCCAGTAGAGAATGTTTTTGTGGCTGGCTGATCGATACGATCGACTGGATGCGTTGATCATAAATTTTGAATTATGAGACTATTGATTGTCGTTTTTATTTTGATTCAAAGCTTTGTTGTCGGGCAGGAAAAATCGATTGCCAATAACATAGAATTTGACCATTTGTACTTTGTCATCCCTGATTCTGTCTTTCAAAAAGTGGTTTCAGATTCCTATTTTTTAGAAACCTTTACCAGTGGCGACAAAGGTTGGCCCAAGTTCGAAGCGATAGATTCTCCGGAAAAGAAAGAAGTGTATTTCAGGTTGGAAAATAGCTATTTTGAATTACTAAGTGACCAGAATAAATGGAAAGAACCACTTGATAAAATAGGAATCGGCTGGGCAAGTAATAAAGAAAACTCTCAGGAAGAATTGTCTGAACTTCTAAGATCAAAATACCAAGAAGTGGAATCCTACGACGAAAAAGACAGTCTAAAACAGAAGTTACACACCACTTTTTACATTAAACCAGAAAATAATTCAGCAACAAACCTAGACCTTTGGTTGCAGCAATTCTACCTAAGATTCATCGAGAATAATTTTGGAAAACAGAAAACGTCGTTTGATATTACAGGCAAAAAACAACGCGCCGAAAGATACTATTCCAAAAAAAAGATCGCTAAAGAAATCACCGATATTGGATTGATGCTCGACAGTTCTGAGTTTGTAAAAATATCCAAATGGTTGCAGACGATCGGCTACAAAAGCCAGCCCAACAAAAGAGCTTCTGTTTTTCAAAAAGGAAAGATGACGTTTTCTCTTTTCCACGGCGAGCAAAACAAACTGTGGTATCTCCAATTTAAAAACAATTATTCTGCGAAGAAACGAGAGATCCAGTTTTCAAATAATTCAAAAATTGACATTGAAAAAGAACAAAGCACCTGGTGGTTTTATCCGAAAGATCAATGCTGTCCGAATGATTATTAAACAAAATAAATTCGTTTAAACTTAAAAACAATGTCTCAGATCTTCCGAAACCATTTAGAAAAATTTATCACGATCAACGATGAAGATTTTGAGGAGATCTTGTCTTACTTCGAGGTCAAAAATTTTGCTAAAAAAGAAAATCTTTTGGAGGAAGGACAAGTTTGCAAGTACAATTATTTTGTACTGAACGGACTTCTGCGCAAGTTTTTCATTAATGAAAAAGGAACGGAACAGATCACAGAATTTGCCGTCGAAACCTGGTGGATGACGGACAACATCTCTTACGAGCACAAAGTACCTTCTGAATTTTACATCCAAACTGTCGAGAAATCTGAAATTTTGGTAATATCAAGTGATTCTCAGGAAAAATTGTTGATAGAATTTCCTGTGATGGAACGTTATTTCAGGTTTGTTTACCAACGGGCTTATGCTGCCAACCAAATGCGTGTCAAATATATCTTTTCACTTTCCAAAGAGGAATTTTATTTCAATCTATTGAAGAAGCAACCAGCTTTCGTTCAGCGTGTTCCGCAATATTTGATTGCCTCTTTTCTTGGTTTCACGCCAGAATATCTGAGTGAGATCCGGAAAAGGATTGTTTCTTAAACCAGTTTAAGTTTTTAGAAAATCATTCTTTGTTACTTTGCCAAGCAAAACAATAACAAATGAAATATCCTCTAAAACAAATCATTCCACAGCTCTTCCTAAGACTGGCATTAGCCTTTACATTTTTGTCCGCAGTGGCAGACCGCTTGGGAATTTTAGGAAAAAATACCGTTTGGGGGAACTGGGAAAATTTTGTCACTTACACCAGACAGATCACTGCTTTTCTGCCACAATCTCTCAGCGAGTTCGGCGCTTATGCTGCGACATTTTTAGAAATTGTTTTTGCCCTCTTTCTGATTTTGGGTTTCAAAACCAAGATCACGGCATTTGCATCAGGATCACTGCTCCTGATCTTTGCACTGAGTATGAGCATCACGCTTGGCATCAAAGCGACCTTTGACTATTCGGTTTGGGTAGGAAGCGCTGCGGCATTTTTGCTTTCAGCTCAGGAGAAATTTCCCTTCAGCATCGATGAAAATTTAAATCAACCTAAAAAATAATTCACAATGGACAAACGCATCAACATCAACACGACAGAACCTCACGCTTACAAAGCAATGCTAGGATTGGAAGCTTATCTGGCTCAGGCAGAGATCTCTAAAACCATCAAAGAACTCATCAAGATCCGTGCTTCACAGATCAACAATTGTGCTTATTGCTTGGCGATGCACACCAAAGATGCCATAAAATATGGTGAAAGTGCAGAGAGACTTTTCATCGTCAGCGCTTGGCACGAGGCAGAAAGTCATTTCACAGAAGAGGAAAGAGTTGCCTTGAAGATGACTGAAGAGATCACTCAAATTTCGCAACACGGTTTGAGCAACGAAACCTATCAAAAAGCTCTGAAATTCTTTTCTGAAAAACAAATTGCGGAGATCATTATGGCCATCGTAACCATCAATGCCTGGAACAGGATTGCTATCAGTACGCAACTTCAAATAGGAGAATAATTGCGAAATACCTTTATCAAAAAAGAAATCCCGATCAAAATCTGACCGGGATTCTTGGGGTTAATAAATCGAAAAATGAAAATTTATTAATAACAACAATTTTAATTTTTATTCTGGGATCTCAAAGAAAAGAATGATAGCGTTTTCACTCAACGCTTCGAATTCCAATTCCTCGATGTCCCATATCAATACGGCATCCCGATTTTCCAGCAATCTGTTTTGGAACTCAAAGGCGCCATTGATCACCATTCCGAAGATTCCATTATTTCGTTCTTTCAGGATGTAGCGTCCTACTTCTCTCCCATCGAAAATCCCAATGAAACCAGGAAAACTGAAACCTGTATCAATGAAATTAAGTTTGTTTCGGATCTCCAAATCCAAATGATTGATACGGTAAGAATTTTCCGTTATTTTTTTATTGAATTTAATCACCAAGACATCCGCATCTTCATCGGTCAGAATATTCTTGATGAAAACGTCCTGATCTTCGGACGCTTCAAAGATGACAGCCTCTCCTGCTTCGATAACCTTTTGGAAGTTGTTGATCCTGATCTTTCCGTAAAGCGGTAGGAAGATCGCCTTTTGATCCGCTTTCAGAGTTACAAGGTTTTGAGAGTCTCTATAAATCACAAACTCTAAAACTTCATACAACGTATGGTCCGTGCCGCCTACCTTTCTTTCATTTTTGTAAACATCCGCAATGGCAGCACTTGGGGCAAGATCCCAAAACCTGTAATCTGATTTTAATATTTTTGAAGGCGTTTGAACCAACATATTTTATTTTTAAAACATTAATGACTGGACTTAAAAAAAATTCCGGGATCCATTGCCATTAACCTATGAAAATCTGACAACATCATGAATCCCGGAAAAAAAATAAACTTATGAAAATTATTATGGACATCTATATCTACGAGAGACGAAAGATTGCAGATGTTAAATTTTTAAAAAGATATTAGAATATTTTATTAAGATCCAATAAATTAAGCATTCACTTTGATCGTGTGTTCCAGCTTGAATCCTTCATTTAAATTTCCGCTGATTGTACTCATCTCATTTGCCGTTCCATCACCGAATACATTGTCATTGGCGTTGTAGGTATAACCGCTCATTCCACGATAACCACTGCTTGCATTCACCAATTCCACCTGACTTCCCAAACCTTCCGGAAAAGCGATTTGCGTGATGAGAAGCGACGTTCCCACATTGTTATAAATATGAACGTGAATATGCGTCGCCCGACCATTGTACCAACCAGGAAAAACCGATCTGTAACTTACCTTCCCGTTCTCATCCGTCGTCTGTCTGCCTCTCAGGAAATGATAACTGGTGTAATTCGTGGACTGCATTCCGCCGCCGCCATATTCGGAGTAATTTCCGTCTTTGTCGCAATGCCAGATATCTACAATCACGCCTTGCAAAGCCGCACAATTGTTTTTTACGTTTTGAATCGTCAAATTAATATCAAAAGAAACGCCTGTTCTGTCACCAACAATATTGTTTTGAACTAGAGTCGATGGGGATTTGGTGGGGAAAGGGCCTTCCGTTTCAGAATTCGTCACCGCACATTCTGTAGAAACAGAATTATCGATCGCTGCATTTTCTTCTTCATCACTTTTGCTGCTGCAACGCAAAATAAATGGTGCTGCAACAGCAGTTACACCTGCTAATCCGAGACTTTTCAGGAAGTCTTTCCTACTCACCATCCTCATCTTTCTAACATTTAAGTTTTACAGGACAAAAGTAGGACGAGCTAGAAAGAGGAAGAATTTTTTGAGGGAAACGAAAGAAATGTGTCGATTTTTCGGCTAAATCTTAAAGGTATCTTAATAATATCCAATGATTTTCTTGAGATCATCTTTGTACGTCTCTCCAACCGGAATGATGAAATCTTCCAGATGAATATTCTTGTTCACAATCCCTTTGATGGCTTTGACCGGAAGAATATAGGACCTATGAACCCGGATGAAATCCTTCTCCGGAAGCTTCACCAGAATGTTTTTCATCGATGATCTTGCTGTAATTTTCGGGGCATTTTTAAGATGGATCTGGATGTAATCGTCCAAACCTTCTATCAATATAATATCTTCAAATTCTATCTTATGAAGTTTGTAGTCTGCGCGGATCAGGAGATGTTGCGGCTGTAGTTCATTTGAAGATTTGAGAGACAATTTCTCAACCGCTTTTTGGAATCTATCAAATGAAAAAGGCTTGACCAAATAATCAATCGCATTCACATCAAAAGCGTCGACAGCATATTCGGAAAAAGCGGTAGTAAAAATCACCTTGATATCCTGGGAAAGATCTTTATAGAAATCCAATCCATTTTTGTTTGGCATCTGGATGTCCAAAAAAATCAAATCGACGGGAAACTTTCGCAGATATTTTTCAGCATCGCTCTGTTTATGAAAAGTCTTTTCCAGGCTGATGCCATCCATCTTCGAAGCGAAAGTTTCGATGATCTTCAGAGCCAGAATTTCGTCGTCTATGGCGATTGCTTTTATCATAAGTTATGAACTGAGGTCCAGATTGAGTTCCACAAAATACGATTTTTTATTTTCTTCGATGTTTAAAGTATATTTTCCTGGGTATAGTTTCTCAAGACGTTCTGTTGTGTTTTTCATTCCAACTTTTGTCGATTCGTCAGCAGCGGAATGATTGACGATGTGATTAAAAACTTTGAAGTTCAATTGTTCGTCTTTCACATTCACTTCAATAGAAATTTTGGAGTTCTCTTCTGCATTCACCCCATATTTGAAAGCATTTTCGATGTAATTAAGGAGGATCATCGGGACGATCTTCACATCATCTGTGACGCCATTTTCTTGATAATCAAAATCGAGACTTTCGTCTGTTCTCATCAGCTGTAAAGCAATATAATCCTTGATGTAAAACAATTCTTTTGACAGGAGCACAAAATCATTTTCGCTTTCTTCTACGATGTAGCGCATTACATTTGACAATTTCAAAATCCCTTCCGACGCGTCATCAGACTTAATTAAAATCAATGAGTAAATAGAATTCAGCGTATTGAACAAAAAATGCGGCTGCAATTGATATCTGAGATTCAGAAGGTCCGCTTTTGCTTTCGCGCGTTCCATTTCTTTTTTCTTGATGGACTGATGCAAGAAGAACGAACTGAAAAACGAGAACAGAAACGGCAGAATTCCCATCAAATAGGTTCTGGCAAAGAAATTATCCTGTCGCATCATTGGCGGAGGCGGCCCAAATTGTCTACCATCGGAACCTCGCATATCAGAAGGTGGTTTTTGATTCTCAAAATTCCTCCCATCTTCCGGTACAAAATCGAAGTCATTTGGAGGCGGAAAATCATGAAATTCCTTCTGATTAATTTGATCTGTGGTTTTTGATATTTTGTTTTGAAAGAAATCAAACTCATCATCATTTCTGTGGTGGTTTGGAAATATCAAAAACGGCAAAGTAGAGATCCAAACATAGGAAACGAAAACGCCTACCCAATATAGTAGCAATCGCCTCTTGTCATATAATTTTGGCAAAAGAAAACCCAAATTGATATAAAAAAAGACAATCAATAAAAAGTATCTTGAAAAATCTCTGAGAAATCCTGGAGAACGCAGCAGATGCAGACTACCATCCAATTCCGGCGATGACAAGATCGGGATCAGCAGGAGCAAAAGGATCAGCAGAATATGGTAGTAGATGTTTTTCAAAAATGATTGATTTATAAATTTAAACGAAGTTAGTCAAAATTGTTTTCACATTAATTTGATAATGGCGGCGGTGGTGGTGGTTTAGAATAAACCGTATGTTCAAAATTGAGATTTTTATTTGTTTTCTTAAGTTTTAGTTTTCTCTTGACATCAACAATCCAATAAGCTAAAGAATCCAATTGTTCCGGAGTATTATCACTATGAACATAGATTTTTTTTTCAAATTTTTTCTTTTTAAAATAAATTCTGTATTGATCTCCATCTTCATACTTCTCATAATAAGCAGAATTAAACTTCTGAAAATCAATATCACTAAGAATTTTATTTAATTTTTCTTTTTGAACTTTTGTTAAGATTGCCGTGTAGTTGGTTTGACTTTTGGGATATGCGCTTTTTTCATTAATATCATTACGAGACCAATTTTCACGAATATAGACTGAATCATTCCGTGTAAATCGGATGCAAAAATCTGTTTCAAAAGTATTACCATAAGAAAACTCAAATTCGTCATATTCTTTATCATTACAACTTAAACTGAATGATAGAAATAAACCGATTAATAGAATCTGGGATTTAATAGTCATTATTATTGATTCTTAAAATTAAAGTTAGTCAAAAATATTTCGAATCTAAAACAAAAAAAACGTTCCCAAAATTGGAAACGTTTTTTATAATCGAATTTTATTTTTATTTAATAAAACCTCTGCTTCTTAGCAATGGTTTGATGTCCGCTTTGTGACCCGTAAAACCTTCGAAAGCTTTGTTCAAATCAACGCTGTTACCAACGGAAAGAATATATTTTCTGAAACGGTAACCGTTTTCTCGCGTGATTCCACCATTGGCTTTGATCCATTCCCAAGCATCGGAATCCAAAGTTTCTGACCACAGATAAGCATAATAGCCCGCTGAATAGCCACCGCCCCAAATGTGCGCAAAATATGGTGTATGGTACCTTGGCGGAACTTGTGGAACCAACAATCCGTACTTGTTCAATGCTTGTTTTTCGAAGTCTAAAACTGGGATCAATTGGCTGTCAGAAGTTACCGTATGCCAGTTCATATCCAAAGTTGCGGCCGCTACCAATTCTGTCGTTGCATAACCTTGGTTGAAGTTGGACGCTTTTTTGATCTTATCGATTAATGCTTGTGGCATTGGCTGTTTGGTTTGATAGTGCAAGGCATAGTTTTTCAGGATCTCTGGTTCCAAAGCAAAATGCTCGTTGATCTGAGACGGAAATTCAACAAAATCTCTCGGTGTGTTGGCTCCAGAGATCGAGGCATACTTTTGATCCGCGAATAGGCCGTGCAAAGTGTGACCAAATTCGTGGAACAAGGTTTCTACGTCATCATAGGAAATCAAAGATGGTTTTCCTGGCGCTGGTTTCTGGAAATTGTAAACATTTACGATCACCGGTTTCTGACCTAGAGAATGCGATTGCTGAACGAAGTTGTTCATCCAGGCACCACCACTTTTGTTGCTTCTGGTGTAGAAATCCAAATAATAAAGAGCCAAAGATTTGCCGTCTCTGTCAAAAACCTCGTAAGCCACCACATCTGGATGATAAACCGGAAGGTCTTTTCTCACTTTGAAAGTGATGCCGTAGAATTTTTCAGCAGCGTAGAAAACACCTTTTTCCAAAGCCGTCGTGACTTCGAAGTAAGGTTTGATCTCGTTATCATCCAGGTCATATTTTGCTTTTCTAACTTGCTCGGAATAGAAATTCCAGTCCCAAGGTTCCACTTTGAAGCCACCTTTCTGCGCATCGATCACTTCCTGGATTTCCGCAGCTTCACGATTTGCAGTTTCAACGGCTGGTTTTGCCAATTGCGCTAGAAGTCCCATTGCAGCTTCCGGCGTTTTTGCCATTTGGTCTTGCAAACTCCATTCTGCGAAGTTTTTCTTTCCGAAGAGTTGTGCTTTTTGCAATCTTAGTTTAGCCAATTTCTCAACTGTTTCTCTCGTATCGTTGGCGTCACCTTTTTCGGCTCTGGTCCAGGATGCTTTGTAGAGTTTTTCTCTGGTGGCTCTGTTTTTAAGATTTTGAAGTAGTGGCTGCTGCGTTGTATTTTGTAAAGCCAAGAGATATTTTCCCTTTTGTCCAGCTTTCTCCGCGTCTTCCGAAGCAGCAGCGATATCGTCGGCAGAAAGTCCGTCTAGTTCTTTGACATCAGAGATCAGAACAGCGCCGTTCTTTCTGGCTTCCAACAATTTGTTGCTGAATTGCGTTGCCAAAGTTGCCAATTGTTGGTTGATCTCTTTTAATTTTTCTTTGTTCTCTGCAGAAAGGTTTGCGCCGGCCAATTCGAAGTTGGTGAGGTAAAATTCTGTCAGTCTTTTGCTTTCCGCGTCAAGCTTATCCGTTTTTACGGCTTTTAACTTCTTGTATAATTTTTCATTCAAAGAGATCTTGTCTGCGTGCGATGCAAAGATCGGCGCAAATTCCTCTTCTAATTTCTGAAGCGCATCGTTGGTATTGGAGCTCGTCAAATTATAAAAAATAATGGTTGCTCTTCCCAAAGTTGGTCCGCTGTTTTCCAAAGCAAGAACGGTATTTTCAAACGTTGGAGCCGCTTTGTCATTCACAATTTTATCGATGTTGGCCAATTGTTCTTTCAAACCAAATTCGAAAGCGGGTTTGAAATGCTCGTCTTTGATCTTGTCAAATTCCGGTGCTTGATATTGTAAGGTACTTTTTTTAAGAAATGGATTGTTGTTCATAGCTTTTTCTGTGGTTGCCGTGGTCTTTTTCTGCTGGGCATTTATCATCATATTTCCTGTATTGAACGCCATAAATGCGACAAGCAATGATGTTTTTATTTTCTTCATATAATAAAAATTAATTGGGGAATAAAAGTAATGAAAAGTGAGGGAATAATCGACTTGCTTTTTGGAAGTAATGATTTCGGAATTGATCGATCTGCTACGTAACGATTTTCGTGATTTCGAAGACCAATGTTCCTTTTACACTGAAATCCGCAGCCCGACTTGAACGGAGCTCATTTTTTGTGGCTGGAAAAGCAAAGGCAAAAATAGCGGGAGTGGAAGGCGGAAAAGCTGCCATAAAAACAATAAAAATTAGGTTTCAACGGATGTCAAAAGCTGCCCAAATAATTCCCATTTGTAGCTGTTCGCAAATAGGAATCAACTAGTTACTTATCCTCGTCCTCATCGCCGCTCCAATGGTTTTCTTCGAAGGAAATGCTGTCGAGAGCCAATAGTTGTGCCTCACGTTCCAAGGTTTCTCTGAGGGTGAACGTGACCATATTTTCGTCTTTTTCCCTGGCCAGTCGTCTGGTCATGGCTTTATCGATGATCATGAAACGTTTGCCCATTCTTCTGGCGGTGTACTTTCGCATTCCGTTTTCCTTTAGGATGTCGACAGCCATATCTACGGCAGTTCCCAAGGTTTCGCGGTAAATATTATCAACCTTTTTGTTGAGAAATTCGTAGGCATCCAAACGGTTTTTGGCTCTCACGAAGATCTTGATATCGGGATAATTTTCTTTGACGTAATCGACGAGGAATTTGTTTTTCTCCGGATCATCCAGGCAGATCACGAGCAATTCCGCCTCTTCGATCCCGGCAGAACGTAACAACGCGGGCTTCGTGGCGTCGCCGTAATACACGTTGAAACCGTTGGAACGCAACAGCGCGACGCGATCCGGATCATTGTCCAAAACCGTGGAGCGGATGCCGTTGGCTTTCAACAATCTTCCTACCGTACTTCCAAAATATCCGAATCCGACGATGATGATCTTCCGTTGTTTGATGATCCCGAGTTCTACGTTTTCCTCAGATTTTTGTTTGATAAATCGCTTGTCGAGAACTTTTTCTTTAAAGATCAAAAGCAATGGCGAAATACACATCGTGATCGCTACGATTGCCATCAACTCTGAGTTGGCTTGATAATCAATTAAAAATAAACTGGCGGAGAAATTGATCAAAACAAAAGCAAATTCACCGACCTGCGACAATGCAAAGGCGAGGAAGAAACTCTGCTCATTGTTCATCTTATAATATTTTCCAATCCCAAAAAGAACTATTGCTTTTATAGCCAAAACAATGAAGGCCGCCGTAAAGATGAAAACTGGTTTTGAAGCGATGATATCAAAGTTGATCGTTGCACCAACACTCACGAAAAATACGGCCAACAACAAACCTTTAAATGGATCAATGTTACTTTCCAGTTCGTGACGAAACTCACTATTGGCCAACATCACACCGGCGATGAACGCGCCTAAAGCAGGACTCAATCCAATTGAGATCATCAATTCTGAAACACCGATCACGAGGAACAATGAAGCAGCGGTCAAAAGTTCATTGAGACCCGACCTGGAAACAAATCTGAGGAATGGAATGAAGATATATCTCCCTAACAAAATCAGGATCAAAACGGCTCCAATTACGGTAAATGGTTGCAACCATTCGGGGATGAAATGCAACAAGATCTTCTCATGCTCCGCCTGTGCCACCGCTTTTTGCGACCTCGAAAGAAATGGTAACAATGCCAAAATCGGAATCACTGCAATATCTTGAAAAAGCAAAATTGAAAATGAAGATTCACCGCTGACGGTCCGAAAGAGATTTTTTTCCTTCAAAGTCTGCAGCACGATAGCCGTGGATGACATGGCGAAACAAAGCGAAATGATCAAAGATTTTTGAAGACCAAATCCGGCAATGTAGAACACAATGAAGATGCCAACAATACTTAGGAGCATTTGGCTTAAACCAAGTCCAAGAATCCTTTTTCTGATCTGCCAGAGTTTTTGTGGTTCCAATTCCAAGCCGACCAGAAACAACAGCATGATGACACCCAATTCAGAAGCATGCATGATGTCTTCGGCGTCTCTTCCTGTCAATTGTAAACAAAAAGGGCCAATTAGTATTCCACCTAACAGATAGCCGATGACGGAACTCAAACCCAGTTTTTTCCCCAGCGGCACCATGATGATGGCAACGCCCAAGAAAATCAGGATCGTCATTGCAATTGAGTTCTCTGTCATTCTGTTTTTAGTATCTCTGATAATTCTTCACACGAAACATCCAATTGTTTATCGTCCAAATTATCTGCGTTATAAATGATGTGCGTTTTTTTGAGTTCTATATTATTGATATCCAGGGAAACCTGCAAGCCAGTCAGAAGACTTTCTGCGGTGGTCTTATACTTTCCTTCCTTGCTGTAATTGTTCTCACTTCCGCCAACACTGGTAATGACCAAGGCATCTTTTCCCGACAAGATGTTAAGCTGTCCTTCGGAGATCCAACGCATATCGAAAACCTCATCGATCCAAAGTTTCAGCAGTGGTGGCAATCCAAACCAAATGATCGGGAAATGAAAAATGATCCTTTCGAAGTCGACAATACGCTTCCGCTCCCGAAAAGCCTGAATGTGAAAATCGGGATAATCCTCGTACAGATCTCGGAACGTCACATTTGGCATAGACTCATAACATTCTAACAATCTAATATTTGTGGTAGAATGTTCGAAATAAGGATGCGCAAAAAGTACCAATGTTTTCTTCAAAAGAGACTGCGATTTTCGTAAATATAGTCAATTAATGTAAAAAAATCAAGAATTATTTTTGAAGTAAGTTATTCAATTTTCCATAATTCTTGTTTAAAATTGAATTAAGTTTACATTAATAAACCCGCATTGTTAGAGGATTTTCAACCATATTATTTTATATTTGCATTATACCAATATTAAACCACTACCTGTTTAATTAAAATAGATGATCTCTAAAAAAACAAATCTTTTCGCATTAATTCTTTTTTGTTTAGCCTTATCTTCATTTGCATTCTCTCAAAGGGTAGATTACATTTACAGTAATTTCAATGGTTATTGGAATAGCGGAATGACCTCTGTTCCAATCAATAACGATTGCGAACTTTTGGGTTTCCGATATAACAATGGCACTACAACAAGAGTCTATTCTACAGGTGTCAACAACTCTATCTTAACCACAAATGGTGTTGCATTTCAAAACACAAGATACCGATCGCTGCCGATCAAAGATGTCAAATTCCCTGGAAATGCTGCTGGTGAACCAACTTCTGGACCTGGAGGACCTTTCTTATTTGCCTTTGCATCGGCCATTGATGGAAATACCAACCAAGCTCTAAAGCCACCGTTTACTTTTCCTGATTACAAAATTTCCCTCGCATTGAACAGAGGTTTGCAAGGCATGGGACTTGGCTCTGCTTTGACCAACGTTCCCTCCTCCATACCTTTGGAGTTCACTTTACAATTCCCTATGGATGCGACAAAGATCAATGATGGGATTCCAGATATGTTCTTCACACAGCAGGCAGATGCTGGAACCACTGGTTTTGATGAAGCCTGGTTTGAAGATGCCAATGGCGTGATGGTGGGTAATAATATTGCTATCACCTTTTCGTCCAACACACAAAATCCTTCCGTTGGCAAATGGAATATGGACTTCTATGAGATCAAACAAAACACACCCGTTTGGAACACCAATGGCGTGAGAGACATCCGTTTGTTTGCGACAGACATCACTTCTTTTGGTATCAATACGACAAATTCCGCTTCGGTAAAGACCTTCAAATATCGTTTCAATGGACAAAGTGATCCAGGCATATTAGCTTATAACGAAGAGACCTTCGACTTTTTCTTAGCTAATGATGATTCTGCAACGACCAATCCAAATACTTCCGTCACAATCCCGGTTTTGAACAATGACCTTTATAATTCGTCCAATCCTGTGACGCTGACAATCTACACGCCACCGGCCGAAGGAACAGCTGTGGTATCTGGCAATAATATCATTTACACTGCAGCAGCAGGCACTCAGAGCAATAGTGTCATCACTTTTTCCTATCAGATCTGTGATGGGATCCAATGTGATAATGCCATTGTGACCGTAACTATCCCTGGCGGTTATTGTACGAAGCCATTCAATACCGCAGCAAGCACCAATACCACAAGGGTCGGAATCAATACCCAAGCCTCTGCAGCACCTACCTGGCCAACTAGTATTCCGAATGGATTCATTGCACTGGAATCTCAAAACAAAGGCTTGGTGATCACCAGAACCACAGCCGCATCAATTCCGACCGCAAATCTTGTGGAAGGAATGCTGATCTACGACACGACAGATAACTGTATTAAACTTTACAATGGTACGACGTGGCGTTGTATTCAAAGAATTTGCATTGATTGATAATGAAGAGAACCATTTTAATATTTTCGATTTTTATAAGCTTTCAAAATTATAAATCACAAGTTGCCATCAGCAAAGCACCTACTAGCAGTGGTGCCATTTTGGATTTTGCTACAGGCACTACCAACGGACTCATCCTTTCTGCTGTTTCCAGCTTACCTACAAACCCAGCAAATGGAACCTTCGTTGTAGACCGGTCAGACCTCAAAGTAAAAATGAGACAAAACAATATTTGGGTTGACCTGACGAATCCTGGAGACCTTTCAAAAATAGCTCAGAACACAAGTTCCGAAGTTGGAAATGGCGTCATCATCGGCAGTAATACTTCTTCAGCAAGTGGCGTTCTAGTCTTGGAAGCCACAGACAAAGCATTGGTCTTGCCAAAGGTCGCCTCACCACAGACCAACGTCAGAAGTCCTTACCCAGGTATGATCTGCTACGACACGGTTTCCAAATCAGTTGCTGTATTTGATGGTAAGGTTTGGAATTTCTGGAGATAAAAAAAGTCAAAATCCATCGCTGAATTTTGACTTGAATATTTTTAAGCTTAATTAGTTTACCAGCCTCCAGAAGCACCGCCACCGCCGAAACTTCCGCCGCCGCCAAAGCCACCGAAACCGCCGCCACCGCTGCTTCCGCCACCAAACCCACCACCGCCAAAACTGCCTGGGAATGGGAAGAATCCGCCGCCGTATCTTCGGCTACCTTTTCGGGAAAGCGTGTAATCATCGTCGTCATCGTTACCTCGGTTATTCTTGGTCATTATGCTTATCAAAATAATGATAATAATGACAATCAACACAAGTGAGCCAATACTGATACCGCCATCTTTGTTCTGTTTTTTGACGATTGGTTTGAATTTCCCCTGAACGGCTTCCATTATTGCAGAAGTTCCACGGTCTATGCCATTGTACCATTCGCCTTTTTTGAAACTTGGCATCACCAAGTAATCTAAAATTTGGCCTGCAACTGACGCTGTCAAAAACTGTTCAACGGCTCGACCTTGCTGAATAGAAAATTTCCTGTCCTCCGTTGCAATTAAGAACACAACGCCATTATCAACACCTTTTTGTCCGATTCCCCATTTCTGTCCATACATTGTCGCAAGATAATTGACATCTTCTCCATTGGTGGTTGGTAGAATGATAACTTCGATCTCTGTAGAAGTAGAATCAGAAAATTTGATCAGTTTTTGATTGAGCGTCTCCTTTTCACTTTCCGAAAGCAAATTGGCTTTATCATAAACTGGATAAAGTACCGCTGGTTTCTCGGGCACAAGTTGAGCTTTGACAAATAAACCAAAGAGCAGGAATAATACGAACGTATATCGTTTAAGAGAAGCTGATATCATTGGATAGTTCATTGATATTTTCCCCAATTACAGGGAAATATTTTTTCAGTTCGAAGCCTGTTTTCAGGATGGCTTGTTTCAGTCCGTTGTAATAATTTTCTTTAGCAAACTCAGCTGTGATCTCATCATGGATCGTGTCCCAAAAAGATTGTTTCACTTTTTTGTGAATGCCTTCGTCGCCAATGATCGTGAGGTAATGCTGTTCAAAATTCACATAGAATAGAACGGCATTTCTTTCCTTGGTCAAATGCATATCCAAAGATTTGAAGATGCCAAAAGCCTTCTCTGCAAAGTTGGTTTCGGAGGTCGAATCGATATGCACACGAATTTCTCCCGAGGAGTGATCTTCAGCTATTTTGATGGCTTCCACGAGGGAAGCCATCTCTGTATTTGTAAGAAAATGATTCATTATTCTGAGAAAACACTTGGTGCATTTTGTGCGCCTTCTGTTGCTTTGAATGTTGGTTTAGGTTGGAATTTTGGAAAAAATGCCGCTACGATATTTCCAGGAAAACTTTCAACCAAATTGTTGAAACCTTTCACAGAACCATTGTAGTAAACGGTTTCTGAACGAATGCTGTTCTCAATCGCAGTATATTCTCTTTGGAAATTGATATATTGCTGATCAGCTTTCAGGTCAGGATATTTCTCAACCACGACCAATAATTTTCCTAGCGCACCACTCAATTGGCTTTGAGCCTGCTGGAATTTTGCCATATCCGCTTCTGTCATATTCGTTGGGTCCACATTCACAGAAGTTGCTTTTGCTCTCGCTTCTACCACTTGAGTCAATGTTTCCTGCTCAAATTTTGCGTAAGATTTTACCGTTCTTTCAAGATTCGGGATCAAGTTCGCACGTTTCTGATACACGGTCTCTACATTCGCCCATTTTTCCAGAACGTCATTATTCGCTTGAACCATAGAATTATATCTTCCAGATCCCCAAAAGAAAACTAATGCTGCGATGACCAATAATGCGACACCGACAACCAGGCAACCTTTACCTCTCATATTTTATGTTTTTATAATTGTTAATTAATCAAATATACAAATTAAATGCAATCTTAAAATTAATTTTTATGGATATTGGCATTAACCTTCAATAATCTTTTTCCTGTGTTTGATTCCCCATCGGACGAGATTTTCTGTAAGTGGCGTGACGCTTTTACCGTATTCCGTAATGGCGTAGAAAACCATTATTTGCGTGTCATCTTCGACAGTTCTGGTGATGAGAAGATTGGTTTCCAATTCTTTCAATTCCTTACTGAGCATCTTGGCGGAGATTCCATTAATTTCGCGTTGAAGTTTTTTGAAATGCAACTTTTGATGTTCCCGATTGGTCAAATATCTCAATATCATCAGCTTCCACTTGCCGCCCAGAATATCCAGACAATCTCTCATCGCCATCAGTTCTTCACCGCAAGTTGCTTCTCTTTCTATATTATTTACAACAATTTTACTCATATCGATTTCATTAAGGTAACTAGTAACCTTTGGTTAACTACTAACAAAATTAAAGCTTTTTACCAATAACTTTGTATTAAAATAAAGTAATATGAAAGCTATTATTCTAGACGACAACAATCAGCTTAAAGACGAAACCGTCACGCTAAGACCAATAAATCCAGATGAAGTCCGAATCAAAATCATCGCGTCTGGCTTCAATCCCATCGATTATCAGATGCGGGAAAATGAACACGAAAAGAAATACTTATTTTCTAATATCCTTGGAAGAGAAGGTTCCGGAATAATCGTCGAAATTGGAAAGAATGTGACCGATTTGACGATTGGTGATGAAGTTTTTTTCGTTTGCGGAAGTATGGGAAGCAACGGAACTTATGCTGAAGAAATTATTTTGCCACAAGGCATTGTTGCGAAAAAACCAACTTCAATCAGTTTTGAAGAAGCAGCTGGTTTGCCTTCTATCGGAATTACTGCTCTGCAAATTTTCAATCGCGTTGATTGGAATCAAATAGAAAGTGTTCTTATAACCGGAGCTTCTGGCGGCGTTGGGAATTTTATTTTGAGATTGATTTTAGGAAATTTAAATAAGAAAATTATTGTCACAGCTGGCAATCAAGAAAGCATTAATCAATTAATTGAGATTAGCATTAATGAAAATCAAATTGTCGATTACAAACAAGATGATTTAGCTGAGAAAATTTTAGAAATCAATCAAAATCAGAAATTCGATTTGGTCATTGATGCAGTAGGACATCAATTATCAGAAATCTCCGCCGACGTTTTGAAAGCCAACGGAATCTACGCCAACGTGACCCATTTCATCACACCAAAAGCCAACGATTCACTCTTCGGAGTTGGCGCAACGATTCTTAATATTTCAAATTTTATTTATGCAAAAGAGAAAAATTACGAACATTTCAGAACATCTCTCAATCAAATCAAACAATACATCGAGGATGGAAAAGTCAAACCTTTACCAATCAAAATTGTAGGTGGACTTTCTGCCGAAACTGCTGAAAATGCGCAGCAATTACTAAAAAGCAATCAAACGCAAGGCAAAAAATTAATAATGCAAAATCAAGAATAAATGAGCAACATCAAAGCAATTCCAAGAAGAATCATCACAGGAACAAAAGGCGGAAAATCTTACATTGCAAAAGACGAAATCATCACCAATGTCTCAGAACATTTTCCTGGATTAATCATTTCTGACGTTTGGCAAACCAGCAAAATGCCTGCAAGTTTTGAACAAGAAAAACCAATAGAAAATTCCGCAATCCCAAGTGTCATCAAAAATGGAACTTACTTCCGCTACGTCCAGATTCCGCCAGACGAAAAACTGGGAATCGAAGCGCCTGCTGGACAACCTCATCCATTGATGCACCAAACCAAAAGTCTGGATTATATCATTATTTTGTCGGGAGAAATTTTTCTGATTACCGATACAGACGAAACGCTTTTGCAAGCTGGCGATATTGTCATCCAAACCGGAACGAATCACGCTTGGAGTAACCGTTCTGATGAAAACTGTATCCAATTGGCAGTTTTGATTGATGCTGAATAATTATTTATCAAAAACCTTAGCTTCTTCCCAAAGCTCATCCATTTTTTCCAGATTCAAATCGGCAAGATTCAGATTTTTCGACCTCGCAATCTCCTCCATTTTCTGAAATCTGGAAATGAATTTAGAATTCGTTCGTTCCAAAGCTGTATCCGCATTCAAGCCCGAAATTCTCGCATAATTAATCAAAGAAAAAAACACATCGCCCAACTCCTGCTCCTTTTTATCAGTCTCAGTTTCCGCGTGAAATTCCTCCAGCTCCTCTTCCACTTTCACCCAGGCATCTTCCGCAGAATCAAACTCAAAACCAATTCCTTTCACTTTATCCTGAATCCTGTAAGCTTTGATAATCGGAGGCAAACTCTTCGGAACACCTTCTAGAACAGACTTATTCCCTTCCTTCAATTTCAGTTTTTCCCAATTTTGCTTCACCGCTTCCTCATCTTCCGCAACAGAGTCGCCATAAATATGTGGATGACGGAAAATCAATTTCTCATTCAAAGAATTGATGACATCAGCAATATCAAAACTCTCTTTCTCAGAACCGATTTTCGCATAGAAAACCAAATGCAACAGCACATCGCCAATCTCTTTCTTGATTTCCAAAAGGTCATTGTTCAGAATCGCATCAGACAATTCATAAGTTTCCTCAAGCGTCAGATGGCGCAAGCTTTCCAATGTCTGCTTCCTGTCCCAAGGACATTTTTCCCGCAAATCATCCATTATATCGAGAAGCCTTCCAAAAGCCTCCATTTTTTCCTCTCGTGTGTTCATAAATGATGAATGATATTTGATAAATGATTATTAATTCTACTCTATTTTATTTGGGCAGCTTAATCCGCCTTCCGCTCCCAATCTTTTTTGCACAACATTTCTAGTTCAATAGAAACTGAGAAGAAGCAAAAAAGGATTTCCGCTCAAGTCGGGCTGCGCTTCGCAACGTTCAACATTTGTCTTTCAAAGTCAATTTCCATCAACCTTTCAACTAACCACCATCAACTATTTTCTCACATCTTCAATGATGATATGACTATTCACTTTCAGCAATTCCTTCAAAAATTCATCTTGATTTTCTGGGGTAATGTAAAGGTCGTTTTTATTTTTCGAAAAGATAATCAGTCCGCCCGTTGCAGTTCCACATTTGTGAAAACCGCTCCACATCGTCTCACCAATTCTGATTTTCGTGATTTTAAAAATATCAATCCTGAAAACATTATAGATGACGCTTACAATCAGTTCTTCATCTTTTATTGTAGTCTTTATAAAAAAAAAGTTGATTAAGATTATCAAATCGATTCCAACTAAAATAAATACCATCCACATCCAATCCCAAAAGTCGCTGTCAAAATAAGATGAAACCAAAATAGCAACAAAAAGCAAAGTGATTCCTAAAAATATAGAACCATAAATCCAGTCTCTTCTGCTCTTGCAAATTTTCATCAGTGTGATTTATTTTGCAACATCGGAACAAACTTGTAAACCCCAAATTCCTCTTTCTCAAACTGCGTATCCGAAATCTTCGTAAATCGGTAAAGAATCTGTTCATCGGTTTTTCCGAGCGGAATCACCATCTTTCCTCCGACTTTCAATTGTTTCAACAATTCGGTGGGGAGAACTTCCGCACCACAAGTTACCAAGACTTTGTCAAAAGGCGCAAACGTCGGCAAACCCGCAAAGCCATCGCCGAAACTCTGGAACTTCGGACGCAAATCCAATTCTCTGAAAAGTTTATGAGAAAAATCGAACAGGTCTTTTTGACGTTCAATAGTGTAAACCAAGGCCTTCATTTTGATGAGAACCGCTGTCTGATAACCGCAACCAGTTCCAATCTCCAGGATTTTTTCGCCTTCTTCAACTTCCAACAATTCGGTTTGTTCCGCAACGGTTGAAGGATGAGAAATCGTCTGCTTCGCCAAAATCGGGAAAGCCCGGTCTTCGTACGCATAATCCTCGAAAACACTTTCGATGAAAAGATGCCTTGGAACCTCGTTCATCGCAGACAAAACAAAACCGTCAGTGATTCCAATCTTCTGATGAAGATAATCCATTAATTGTTTTCTTTTCCCTTTGTGAACGTAAGTATCTCTCATTTACTAATTGCTTTTTAATTGGCACTTCGACTCCGCTCAGTGTGACAACTCTAATACTTAAGCTATTACTAGAGCGATGTCAGGCTGAGCGGAGTCGAAGCCTTTCCGTTTTATGGAATTAACTATTATAACTTGCAATTTCCGAAGGATAAATTTAAAATCCAAACAAGAATCATAATTTTCAACATTTATTAAAAATTTAATCCCAATTCAGAATAAACTTTATAAATTTGATTGTTTTTTTACCAAATATTTAAATAAACTTTTAATTAATTGAATGAACGAATGGATGTTATGCAGAAAATAAGAGCTTACATTAAAGGAACAGGCTCGTACGTTCCACCAAAAATTTTAAAAAATGAATTTTTCGAAAAAGTAGGTTCGTCCGACGAATGGATTTTCAAGAATCTCGGAATCAGAGAACGCAGAATCGCAGAAGGCGAAGTGACCAGCGATTTGGCCTACAAAGCCGGACTCAAAGCTTTGGAAAACACAGATGTAAAACCAGAAAATATTGATTTAATAATCGTCGCAACTTCAACGCCAGATAGACAAGCGCCATCAACAGCGTGTTTCGTGCAAGAAAAAATGAATGCGCCACAAGCCGTTGCTTTTGATATTTCGGCAGTTTGCTCGGGCGGACTTTACGGAATTGCGATTGGCTGTCAATTTATCGAAACCGGAATGTATAAGAATGTTTTGGTCATTGGAGCGGATACTTTTTCAACAATTACCGATTGGGAAAGAAAAGATTCTGTTTTCTTTGGAGACGGCGCAGGCGCGATTTTGTTGTCCGCAACAACGGAAGACAAAGGCTTTTTCGATTTCAAATTGCACGCGGACGGAACTGGAAAATACCATTTTAATATTCCGGCTGGAGGTTCAGAAATGCCGGCATCCGAAGAAACTTTGAAGCAAAAACTTCACTATTTCCAAATGAACGGCAAAGAGGTTTTCGAAACGGCAACTAGAGTTTTACCAGAAACCATCGACGAAATCTTAGAAGCAAACAAAATGACTTCTGATAATGTAGATTGGGTAATCCCGCATCAGCCAAGCATCAGAATCCTTCAGGAAACCGCCAGAAAAACCAACATTCCTTTCGAAAAAGTGATGACGAATATGGACAAATACGCCAACACTTCTGGCGGAACAATCCCAATCGTCCTTGATGAAACCTACAAAAGTGGAAAAGTAAAATCTGGAAACATCTTGCTTTTTGCAGCGGTTGGTTCAGGCTGGACTTGGGGAACTGCGCTTTATAAGGCATAAATGATGATTGATAAATGATGATTGATAAATGATAATTTGATTATTAAAATAAAATCAGACAAGATTATAAGGTCTATAATCTATTCGTCTATAATCTTAAAGTATCAACAAAAATGTTAGAAAATCAAACTTTCCTAATTACAGGAATTGCAGATGAAAATTCTTTGGCGATGAAAACCGCTGAGAAAATATTAGAAAACAACGGAAAAGTCGTTTGCACAGGTTTGGGCGTGACACCTTTCCACAACAATCTTTCGGAAAAAGCAGCTGGATTTCTCAATAAAAACTACGAGGATTTTGAATCGGCTTGTAAGAAAGTTTTGGGAAATGATGTTTACACCGCGCCTTTGGATGTGACGCTTCCGGAAAGTTTAAAATTCCTTGCCGAAGATTTAAAAAATAAAAATATTCAACTGAATGGATTTCTACACGCGATTGCGATGGACAAAACCATCCGAAACAAATCTGTAAAACCGATGCTGGAAGTAACAGCTGAGGAATTCAATGATACGATGAATGTTTCGGCGTTTTCATTGATTTCGTTGTGTCACGCATTGTTGTCCAATGGTGTTTTGCAAAGAGGTTCGTCGATTGTCTCGTTGAGTTATATCGCGGCAGAAAAAGTTTCGTTTTTCCCTTACATCAATATGAGTATTGCAAAAGCGGCGCTCGAAAGGCTAACGATTGAAATGGCTTATGAATTGGGAAAAGAATACGGAATCCGCGCCAACGCTATTAGATTCTCACCTTATATGGGAAGCAAAGCCGGAAATGCAACGTTGAAAGTTGAAGATGTGGAACGAGCTGACAGAATCAGTCCGCTTGGAAATGCATTGCCGGAAGATTTGGCTCACGAGATTGTTCATCTTTTCCGAAAAGAAACGAGAATTACTGGCGAAATCCGTCACGTGGATGGTGGTTTTCATATTATGGGATAATTTGGGTTTGAGAGTTTGAGAGTTTTAGAGTCTTAGAGTTTTGAAGGTCTTCGAATCCGCTCAGAGCGACAAATCTAATTACTAACTGTTTGTTTTCAGCGATGTCAGGCTGAGGCTCTCGAAGCCTTATCTATATTAAGTTTAATAACAAATGTCTCGCAGATTTGGCGGATTGAGCGGATTTATAAAATTTAGTCTGCAAAATCAGCTTAGTCTGCGAGATTTTATTTTAATTTTCTGTGACTTTTATGGTTTTATTTTAAATTTATTGCGACTTTGCAAGACAGAAATTATTTCAAATTAATTGTAAAAATTTTATGAGAAAAATAAAAACAGCTTTGTTGGCTTACGGCGGTTCGGGGAAATTGTTTCACGCACCGTTTTTCGAAGTTCACGAAGGTTACGAATTATTGGGCGCTTACGAACGAAGCAAGAAATTAATCCAGCAAGATTATCCAGAAGTCACGAGCTTTGATTCTCTCGAAGCCGTTCTGAAAAGCGATGCGGAATTAGTTGTCGTGAATACGCCAATCGACACACATTTCGAATTCACAAAGAAAGTTTTGGAAGCTGGGAAAAATGCTTTGGTGGAGAAAGCTTTTACCACAACTTCTGAAGAAGCTGAGGAATTGCACAAACTTGCCAAAGAGAAAAAACTGAAACTCTGCGTTTATCAAAACCGACGATATGACAGCGATTTCAAAACTGTGAAAAAGGTTTTGGATGAGGATTATCTTGGCGAAATCGTGGAAGCAGAAATCCGTTTTGAAAGATACAATCCGGAACTGAGCCCGAAAGCGTGGAAGGAAAATGGAAATCCAGGCGCAAGCATTTTGATGGATTTGGGTTCGCACATCATCGACCAGGCTTTGACTTTGTTTGGTTATCCTGAGAAAGTTTTTGCAGACATCAGAAGGACAAGAGAGAATACGCAGATTGATGATTATTTTGATATTTTGCTTTATTATTCGGACAAACGCGTGAGATTGAAATCCAGTTACTTCGTGAAAGAACCAACGCCAGCTTATGTTTTCCACGGCAAGAAAGGAAGTTTCCTAAAACATCGTGGCGACGTGCAAGAAGATGAATTGAAATTGGGAAAAGTTCCGAATCGCGAGAATTGGGGAACGGAGCCGGAAGAAAAAACCGGACTTTTGGTTTACAATGGCAGAGTTGTCCACTTCCCTACTTTTCAAGGGAATTATCTTAACTTTTGTGATGACCTTTATGAGGCGATTGTGAACGATAAGAAAGTTCCCGTGACTGCGAAACAAGCTTATCAGACGATGAAAGTGATTGAGGCGGCGAAGGAAAGTTCTGAGAAGGGTGAAGTTGTTGTTTTGTAAAAAAGAGACTTCGACTCCGCTCAGTGTGACATTTAATATTAATTTTTACAATATTGTTATTCTGAAAGAATCTCGACAGCTTAGTTTAGATACTTTCAGAATGACAAACGTTGTGATTATGACAAATCTTATTTTGATGTAGAATCTGCAGCCCGACTTGAACGGAGCTCTTTTTTTCATTGCGAGAATTGTAAAGTTCTATTGATTGACAAACCCTCAATCGCAATGAAAAAAAAGCGGGAGTGGAAGGCGGAAAAGCTGCCCAAATCATATTTAAAATGACAAGACTCAGAAAGTTTAAAAATTCTGGGTCTTTTTTTATGTTGGTTGGTGATAATTCTTAAATTTACGTCTTTAAGAAAAATTAGCTATGATAAAAGCCGGACTTGTGGGCGCGGGACATTTGGGGAAAATCCATTTGCGATTGTTGAATCAATCTGAAAAGTACGAACTCGTTGGTTTCCACGACAAAGACGCAGAAAACGGCCGAAAACTGGAAGCGGAATTCGGTTATAAATATTTTGAAAGTTTGGAAGAACTTTTGAACGAAATCGAAATGTTGGATATTGTGACGCCAACGCTTTACCATTATGATTACGCATTGAAAGCGATTGAAAAAGGCATCCATTTTTTCATTGAAAAACCGGTGACGCAAACGCTGGAACAGGCGGAAGAAATTCTTCAGAAATGCAACGAATTTGGAATCAAGGCGCAAGTTGGTCACGTTGAACGTTATAATCCAGCTTTTATTGGTGCCAAAGATTACATTAAAAATCCAATGTTCATCGAGATTCATAGACTTGCGGAATTCAATCCGAGAGGGACGGATGTTTCTGTGGTTTTGGATTTGATGATTCACGATTTGGATATTTTGCTGAGTCTGGTGAAGTCGAAAGTGAAGTTGATTCACGCCAGCGGTGTTTCGATTGTGAGCAAAACGCCGGACATTTGCAACGCGAGAATTGAGTTTGAAAATGGTTGTGTTGCGAATTTGACAACGTCCAGAATCTCAATGAAAGCGATGCGGAAATCGAGATTTTTCCAACAAGATGCCTATGTTTCTGTTGATTTCTTGGACAAAAAATCTGAGGTTATCCGAATGAAACCGGCGCCGGAAAACCCGTCCGACTTTGATATGATTATCGAAAATGCAGAAGGCGAGAAAAACCAAATCCTTTTCGAATATCCGAATATTCAGCCGAATAATGCGATTCTTGATGAATTGGAAAGCTTTGCCAATGCTATCCAGTATGATGTTCCCGTTCAGGTTTCTTTGGAAGATGGAACGGAGGCTTTGAAGGTGGCGCTGGAGATTGTGAGGTTGGTACATAAATAGTTGATGATTGATTAAAATTAAATCTTGAGCATGATGAAAACTATTATATTATTTTCAATTCTATTTTCTTCGATGATATTTGGTCAAGAAAAAAATCAGTACGCAGATATTTATTTCTCAAGCAAATGTTGCGGAACTCCTTCTGAAGAAAAATTAGTTAGTTTTCTGAAAAATTTTAAAACCCAACACAAAATCAAAAACATTTTTGTTTATAATGTTTGTTGCCGTGGAGAAGAAGGCGAATATTCAATTATTATTGATATGAGAAGTTTTTCTTCAAATGAAAAAATCAAGTTAAAAGAAGGTTTAAAAAAAACACAATTAGCTTACAATGAAGTGTATAAAAAATCTAGAGAAGGCTCAATTATGATAACTTATCTAGATGATTTAGAAGCTGTACCCTACCAAAAAAAAATTGGAAAAAGAAAAATTATGAAGTTTTAATTACATTGCAAATGACTCTTAAATCCTTAGCAATCCGAACTCAAAAAACGTCGATATTTTCCTCATAATTGGGAGAAGAAAATAGTCTGAGGATGAGGATATGAAATTTTTTTAGCAGTACAAAGATATTGGCAGCAAAATGACTACAAATCATTCCGAGTGAGGAACAGTACGAAACCTATCTTTCTTGAGGAAAAGAAAAGATATACGCGAAATTATTGATGAAAATTATTTGACGAGATTTTTGATCTTCTCAACATTTTCTTCCAATTTGTCGGGATTTTTCAGCTGGCATTCCCAGATGGTTAAAACTTTCCAATTCATTTCTCTTAAGCTATCATTGGCTTTGAGGTCTCGTGCGATATTTTTTTCAAATTTATCTTTCCAAAAATCCCTGTTGCTTTTTGGTAATTTATATTGGCAATGCGGACATCGGTGCCAGAAACAACCGTTCACGAAAACAGCGACTTTCTTCGAGATAAAAGAAATATCTGGCTTTCCAGGCACTTTTTTGGGATGAAGTCTGTAGCCTCGCACGCCATTTTTCCAAAGCGTTTTTCTCAGCAGAAGTTCCGGTTTGGTATTTTTGCCCTTGTTCTTGCTCATGACCCTGGAAACAGTTTCGCTGGTAGAAATGGGTGAGCGTTTGTCTCTTACATATTTTTCAGGCTGCTTCATTATTAGAACTTTATATACATCGAAATATATTATGTTAAATTCAAAAGCGAGACCAAATAGAATTCAGGACATTTTGTAAGCCTAATATGAATAACATCACTTTCCAAATTCAGAAATTATGATATATTTACAAAAGAGTAAAACAATCCAATAAAAGAGGTTTCCTTAAACCTTTGAAATACATTAATATCATATGAAAAACATCGTTGTAATTGGCGCAGGAACTATGGGAAATGGCATTGCCCATACTTTTGCCCAAAGTGGATTCCAAGTAAGTTTGGTGGACGTGAAACAAGAAAATCTGGACAGAGCGCTTAAAACAATCGCTACGAATCTGGACCGGATCATCGCCAAAGGAAATCTGACCGAGGAAGAAAAGGCGACAAGCATTGGCAACATTACAACCTTCACAGAACTGAAAAATGCGGTTTCAAACGCTGACCTCATCGTAGAAGCAGCGACAGAAAACCTGGATTTGAAACTGAAGATATTCGCTGAGATGGATGCTCTTTCTCCAGAGAATTGCATCCTTGCGACCAACACGTCGTCTATTTCTATTACCAAAATTGCGTCGGTGACAAAACGCCCAGAAAAAGTCATTGGAATGCACTTTATGAATCCGGTTCCAATCATGAAATTGGTAGAGATCATCAAAGGTTATTCGACTTCCAAAGAGACTTTTGATGCGATTTTCGAAATGTCAAAAACTTTGGGGAAAGTTCCTGTGGAAGTGAATGATTATCCTGGATTTGTGGCGAACAGAATCTTGATGCCAATGATCAACGAATCGATTGAAACTTTGTACAATGGCGTTGCTGGCGTAGAAGAAATCGACACGGTAATGAAACTCGGAATGGCGCATCCAATGGGACCTTTGCAATTGGCAGATTTCATCGGGCTTGATGTTTGTCTTGCTATTTTGAATGTAATGTACGACGGTTTCAAAAATCCGAAATATGCGCCAAATCCACTTTTGGTCAATATGGTAATGGCCGGCAAAAAAGGTGTGAAATCCGGAGAAGGTTTCTACGATTATTCCGAAAGTAAAAAAGCGGAGAAGGTTTCGAAAATGTTTTTAAAATAAACCAAATGTTTACAAAAAAATTTCTCTTTGTCCTGTTATTTCCAAGTTTGATTTTTGCACAGGAAAATCGAATTTCTGCGGATTTTGACGGCGATAATATTCCCGACAAACTCTATTTGGATTCCAAAATAGGAGCGGTGGTTTACGAACTTTCTTCTCAGAAATTCAAAAAAGTGGCTTCGGATGGATTTGAAGATATTGGGGAGATATTTTTTGATAAAACCAAACATGGTTTCAAAGTAAAACTGAATCAGATGCGAGCAGGCTATGCTTATCAATTCCGCTACGAAAAAGAAACCGGAAAGATGAGATTGATTGGAATGGAACGCTATGAATTCGGACCAGCAAATAACGACGGAAGCGGAGAATCCAGCGTGAATCTTCTTACAAATACTTACATCGGTGAATGGAATTACTTTGATAATCAAAAAGTGAAACTTATCAAGATCCCAACCATCAAAAAGAAAATGGTTTTCCCAAAAACTTATTTCGATACTTTGACCGATGAATTCTATACTTATATGGAGAAAGATTCGAACTATTATTTGGCGGAGAAAAAAAGGCTTTATAAAGATTAAATAACTAATTAGTAATTTAAGCTTACGATTTATAACTTTGTCAGGATCAGATTTGATTCTGACATTTTTTATTAATAAAACTATGATCTCCATAAAATTAAACGAAAAGTACGAGAAAACACTTCAGTTTCTTCTGATGATCACAACCTATGTAATGATCATCCTGAGATTTCTCCTGAATGAAAAAGGTCGTACAAACCCCGATTCCATCAGATATATGAGGCAATCGGAAATATTTCCGATCATTGACAATACGACCGCGCCTTTGGGTTATCCACTGTCCATCAAGTTTTTCACCTATTTTGGGATTGATGATTTTTGGAGTAGCAAATTGATCGGGATTTTGGCTTACACCTTTCTCTTATTTTTCGCTTACAAAAAAGGATTTTTCTTCAAAGAATTGTTGGTCACATCGGCGCTTTTCAGCTTTGTGAGTATCTTTTCGTTTACGATGAGTGAAGCTTTAACGCTTCCATTTGTGATCCTGTTTTTCTACGTTGCGAATCAAATTTTAAATAATAAGATCTCCACCAAAAAAGCGATTTTCTCTCTAAGTTTAATTTTAATTTTATTGATCAACATCCGTTACAGCGCATTGTTCTTGTGTTTTGGAACAGCATTTTCCGGTTTGCTTAATTATAAAAAAACCTATTGGAAAAGTTTTGTGTTCTCAGGAATTATCGGCATTGGATTTTATGGTTTTTACAAGTTTTTATTCATCGATTATTTTAATGAAAACTACGTCAATAGTTTCCTGGAAATTGGTTTGAAATCCACGCCTACTCTACTTTTGGAATTGTATCAAGGTTTGGCAACGAGTTTCAATCCATTCATCCACATTGCTGACCCGAATGGCGGAATCATCAATTATGGAATCTACGGCATCGGCGTTTTGACAATCACTGCAATGGTGCTTCTATTCATCAAAACAAAACTTTCTGAGATTGAGAACTTCATCTTGATCACATCTCTTGTCTGTATTGTTTGCTCGTATTTCATTCAATATGTTTATTCTGTGAATGCGATAGATTACAGATTATTAGCGCCGTTTGCTATTGGAATCTGGCTGGTATTTTTCAGTAAATTATTTCAACTATTTGATGGTTTGACCTATTCGATCGCTTTTTTGAGTTTGATGACCGGATTTGCTTTCACTTGGTTGTCAAAAGGTTCTTATCTGGACAACAGAAAAGAGATCAGCAAGTTCCTTGAAAAAGAAAACATGAAAGAGGAAACATTGAAATTCTATATTAAAGATGATGGAAGCGAAGAGATCCAAACAGCAGAACTCATCAGCACGGTGAATCCGAAGATCTATATTACTTTCCAGCCAAAAGATACGCTGCAGAAGCGCGTTTTGACAAGGCACAAAGTGGAAACTAAAATGAGGATCAAAAAAAATAATTATCAATAATAGTTTTCGGGAATTTTTCTATCTTTGAACCATAGAGTGACAGTCACAAAATGCTCTGATTTATTTAAAATTTTATATTATGAAATTACCTAAGTTTTTATTAGCCGACAATTCTGAATTTCCAGAAGATCTTTTTGTAGTACACACAGAGTATCCACGTTTCATCCTAAACGTAGAAGAAGAGGATGTAGAATGGTTGGATGACTTGGAAGGAGACGACGAAGAAACTGTAGCAAACGAGGCTACGAAAGTTGTGGAAGAAGCCTTCAAATGGTGTGATGAAGAACTTGCAAAATACGACGACGAGGAAGAAGACGAAGAATAATAAAAAAGGAACTCAGTTTTGAGTTCCTTTTTTTATGCTTTTTTGTAACCACAAAAGTTTTTACTGATCATACGCATAGTGCCTTTGTTCAAATATAAATTTTTAATTAATTTTTGTATTCCCCCAACCCTAAAGGGAGCAAAAATCAATTAAAAAATCCATCAAAATTACACCCTTTAGGGTTGGGGAAATAATTTTGATGGATTTTTAGATTATTGCTGCTTGTTGAATTTCAACAAAAGTAGATTGTCTTTGTAAAGTTCCAAAGTATTTTCTGTTACCACATATTTGTTCACCTCTTGCAAAACACTGATATAGCTGGTCTCAGCCGTCATGTTGTTGCACATTTTTCTTGTAGAACCGATGTTCTTTGCAGAGAAGTTTCCCGCAGAAGTATCGATCACTGCATCAGAAAAATAATTGTTGCAGCCGGCGTTTCCAGAGATCCTGTTCTCCTCTATCACCAAGGTCGGCTTGCTGGCGATGTTGTCTGCCAAAACCCATTGCGTTCCCGTAACTGGAGCTTGATTCTTACCAACTTTGTTAGCGTTGCCTACTCTACTTGTACAAGAGACCATTGCCAACGTGATTATGATCGTATAAAAAATATTTTTCATTGGATATAAATTATAATCCAAAGATAAGATTTTCTTTTTAACATAATTATTTTACTATTCAATTTTAAAATTTATAATCCTTTATATTTCATTAATGCTCATCGTATTTTTCTGATACATGAATTTCCATTTTGCGATTTTATTTATATTTGAAAAAGATTTATGCGAGATGGATTATCAAGGCTAAAATTAATTGAAAAATGAACATCAAATGAAAGAAGAAAATATAGATAAACTGAATGCTCTATTTTCCAACCTAAAATCGGAGGAACAAAAACTGAAGGAAAGCCAGGAGAAGCAAAAAAGTGAAGAAGACTTGTTTCTGGAAAGTTTCAAAACACTTTGCAAAAATCTGATCGACCCAAAAATGCAGGAGTTCAGAAGAATGCTGAGACAGAATGGATTTGGTTGTAAGATCACCATCAATGAAGAAAGAAGCGGAACAGGAATCAATTCGCAACCAAATATCAAACTTCAGATCTCCAGAAACGTGGATTCAAATTTCTACACCAACAACAAGTTTCCACACATCATGTTCACGGCCGACAAATATTATAAGAAAATCGGAATTCACATGGATACCATTTTCCAAAACGGAGAAGGTACTGCTGCGATGAAGGAACAAAGTTACACGCTGGAAACGCTGCATGAGGAAATTGTAGAAAAAGAGATCTTGGAATCCATCGAAAAAATCTTAACTAATAAGTAAAAATGAAGATGAAAAATTTGATCCTTTTTTTGTTTAGCACCCTATTTTTGATTCAATGTCAAAAGAAACCGACTGAGAAAAAAGTAACAACGCAAAGTAAAACTGATCTAAGCGCCAAAGATGATCTGCGCCGCGAAACAATTGATTATCATGAATTCAAAGCGGATTCGATCAAAAACATCGACGTCTCTGGTTTTGAGACTTTTACCACACATCAGCTGAATCAATTCAAAATTGTGACTGGATATTATAATCCTGTGGATGGTAAAATCGTGCCGCCAGATTCCGAAAACAACAATGGAAGACGATTGCTGGTTTTGGATTCTCAGAACAAGATCCTTTTCAAATCAATTGGATTTGGAGACATCTATCTTTTCGAACCACACTTTTTCAAGAATGATCACAATGATAAGATCATCATCGTTTTTCAGATCGCCTACGAATATTTTATGGGCGCCGAAGCTTTCCTCATCGATGGCAACAGCATCAAATATATCGGAAATATGGACATAGAATCTAACCAAATGGAATTGCCGATGACCAACGTTTTAAAAATCAAAGAAGCCGACAGGAAAATAAATTTCACCTTCGAAACGGATTCTCTACTTCTGCAGCCTGGCAGCAAGGATATTTTTATAAGGAATAACGGTACAAAATACGTTTACGAAAATTCCGAACTTAATTTCTATAGATGATCCTTCGCCATCCAGACAATTGAAGATCTTTGGATTTAAATGAAATAAAGACCTTTTAATTAATAATAGACAATAAAAATAAATTATCAATTTCTTCACAAATAAATTAATAATGAATAAGTTATGATATTTTAAATTTAAAAGCTTAATTTTGCACCCCGAAAATAGACCCTTGATCTGGTCTATGACAAATTATTAAAATCTACTTATGAAAAGAATAGGCGAACACAGAAAGCTACTTGGCGTTGACAAAACTGCAACTCTGAAAGACCTTAAAACCATTTACAGAAACACGATGAAGGACACGCATCCTGACAAATTTGTGAATGACGAAGCTGGAAAACTGGAAGCAGAAGACAAAAGCAAATCTGTGATCGAGGCTTACCACTTTCTAGTAAGCATCCACGAGGAAACTCAGGAAAAATATAAAGAGGAATACACGGAGACCATTACCACTTCTATCATCACCGATTTCTATTTAGAAAAATCAATTTTGAAAGTTCAGCACTTGAACGGAAAAATGTTCGAATATATTGGTGTTCCAAGAAACATTTATATCAAAATGGTGAATTCTGATTCTCCAAGCCGTTTTGCGAGAAGACACATCTACGGGAATTTCATCTACAGAAAATCTGGCGAAGTAATGGCAGATTAATTTCTAGCTTTAAAAATATATTGTCGGCTCTCAGATTTTTCTGGGAGTTTTTTTGTTTTAATTCAATCGTTTAATTCATAAAAAAACCGCATCAATAAAAATTGATACGGTTTCAAGGATTAAATAATTGATATTTTAATCTACGTGTTTCGGAGTGAATCCGTCTTCACTTAGTTCTCTGTGGTCATAGTCTGCTTTCATTTCAGCGTCATAATCTACTGGTTCGCCTTTGCCCATTCTTCTAAGCAATGAATCAAATAATGAATAAACAACTGGCACGATGATCAAGGTAAGAAACAATGATGATGTCAAACCACCGATAATTACCCAAGCTAATCCATTGTTCATCTCCGCTCCTGCTCCTTTCGCAATCGCAATCGGGATCATACCGAAGATCATCGCAATCGTGGTCATCAAGATTGGACGAAGACGTGCGTGGTTCGCCTGGATCAAAGCGTCGTGCGTACTTGCTCCGGCCGCCTTTCTCATATTGGCAAAATCGACAATCATGATCGCATTCTTCGCAACCAAACCAATCAACATGATCATCCCGAGCATCGTAAAGATGTTCAATGAATTTCCTGTGATGGCGAGGATCACCATTACTCCAATCAATGCCAATGGAATCGAGAATAGTACCACAAATGGATAGACAAACGAGTCATATAAGGAAACCATTACCAAATAAACCAATACAATAGCCGCCAATAATGCGATTCCTAAAGTACCGAAACCTTCGGTCTGATTTTCCATATCTCCACTCCAGATGTAGCTTACGCCGGCTGGTTTGGTTTTCTCGTTGTCCATAAACTGCACAGCCCATTCGTTGGCAACATCACCTACAGGACGACCTACCACTTTGGATTTTACTTTTACAGAAGGCGCTTTGTCTCTACGTTCCAACAAACTCGGTCCAGAACCCATTTTTACTTCAGCGAATTGGCTCAATCTTACTTGCTGTCCAGAAGGATTGGTGAACATCAAGTTTCTAACGTCATCAATCGACTGTCTGTTGGCATCACCAAAACGGATATTGATGTCATATTCATATTCTCCAGCTCTGAATTTCCCGTCTGTATTTCCACTAAATGCAGTCTGCATCGTTTGTCCTACACCGGAAAGATTCAAGCCTAAAGAAGACATTTTATCTCTGTCGATATTCACCTGCACTTCCGGACTTCCAGAGTCGGTTGACAATTCCGCATCTACGGAACCAGGCACTTTTTTCAATAATGCGAGGATTCTGTTCGCTTCTTTGTTGGCTGTTGCGTTGTCCTGAGCAGTTACTACCATTTCGATTGGCGCATTGTCTGCTCCCATCAATCCAATTGGTGCTGTTTTGAATTCAACGCCAGTGAATTTCTCTTCTAAAGCTCTCTTTATTTTTGCTGATTTGATGTCTGTACTTTCGTTACGTTCAGATTTATCGACCAAAATCACTTGAATTTCGGATTGATACAAAGTTGCCTGCGCACCACCAAAACCTGATGACTGCTGACCAACTGTTGTAATCATATCGACTACATCTTTATCATCTCTCAAATATTTTTCAACTGCCAAAGTCACCTGATTGGTTTTCTCTACAGAAGCATCTTTTGATAATTCCATCTGAACAAGGAACTGTCCTCTGTCCATTTTCGGGAAGAATTCACCTCCAATAAATCCGAATGCGACCAACATAAAAGATGAGATCAAAACTATGAAAGTCACTACAACCACCATTATTCTTCTCCATCCAGTTTTAAGCGCCCATTCTAGAATTCCTGAAATCCAATGTGTGAATTTCTCCAATTGTTTTTCGAACCAAAGAATGAATTTCTCAAAAGGATTTTTGCCAGTCAAATGAACCAATTTTCCATATCTTGAAGATAACCAAGGAATGATGGTAAATGAAGCCAACAATGAGAACATCGTCGCAATAACTACCGTGACACAGAACTGCGCCAAGATATCAGAAACCAGACCGGAACTCATCGCAATCGGTAAGAATACCACGACAATTACCATCGTGATCGCTGTTACTGTAAATCCAATTTCGGAAGCACCATCATAAGCTGCACGGATCCTGCTTTTTCCCATCTCCATGTGACGGTAAACGTTCTCCAAAACCACAATCGCGTCATCCACTAGGATACCTACCACGAGTGAAAGTCCCAATAAACTCATCAAGTTCAAAGTATATCCCATCAAATACATTCCGATCACCGTTGCAATCAACGATACTGGAATCGAAACCATTACGATAAATGCATTTCTAATGTTGTGAAGGAACAATAACATTACCACAGCTACCAAAATAATCGCCAAGAACAAATCGAAAATCACGTGGTCTGCCGCTTCAAGCGTAAAATCTGTCGTATCATCTACAATATTGACTTTGATATCCTGAACTTTATAATTCCCTTCCACCTGAGCAATCGTTTTCTGCACCAATTCTGAAACCGCTACAGCATTCGCATCAGATTGTTTTTTGATCTGCATTAAGATCGTAGAATTCTGATTGTATCTCGCTACTTTCTCGATATCTTTTTGTGTATCGAAAACCGTTGCTATATCAGACAAACGAACCTGCGCGCCATCTTTGTTGGAAACCACAAGGTTGTTCATTTCTGCTACATCTCTGTATTTCCCAGAAAGTCTAATTGTCGATCTGGAAGTTCTGGTCTTCAAAGCTCCCGTTGGGAAATCTAAGTTTGAAGAAAGAATTGCCTGCTGTACATCTGCGATTGCAAGACCGTAACCCTGCATTTTTTTCTCATCCAAACTCACTTGGATCTCTCTCTCCTGTCCACCAACAAGGTCAACCTGAGCCACACCGTTTACACGGGAAAAGATCGGTTCAATTTTTTTATCTAAAAGGTCATAAAGATCTTTGTTGTTCAACTTATTACTAGAGATACTCAAGGTCATGATCGGGAGATCATCCAATGAGAATTTCTGTAGTGACGGCGGATCCGCATCTTCCGGAAGGTCTGCCAAAATAGCGTTTACCTTCCTTTGTGCATCATTCAAAGCATAGTTCACGTCGGCTCCGGTGTTCAACTGAACCATGATCACCGATAAACTTTCGTAGGAAGATGACTCTACTTTTTTTACGTTTTCCAAAGAACCAACGGCATCCTCGATCTTACGCGTCACCGAAGTTTCCACCTCTGCAGGCGAAGCTCCCGGATAAACGGTAGAGATCGTTACCATATTGGTTTCAAATTTCGGGATCAACTCGTACCCCATCATGGAGTAACTTAACAAACCTCCCAACGTCAGGATCGTAAAGAGTACGATAACGAGGGACGGTCTTTTAATGGATATTTCTGCTAACTTCATTCTTCTGTTACTTTACGATATTGATTTTTGAACCGTTATCTAGGTTGATCTGTCCGCTGGTGATCACTTGCTCGCCATCATTAAGACCGCTGATGATCTGAACTTTGTCGCCGTAAACTTTTCCTGTTTGTACCGTGATCAATTTCGCAGTTCCGTTTTGAACGATGAACAATTGACCTGAACTCACACCATTTACGAAAGCTTCTGCAGGGACGGTCAACATATTTTGAGTTTCTGCACCGTGGTTGGTTTTGAAAACTGCCGTTGCGTACATCCCGGCTTTTAAGTTTCCTTTGTTTTGAACTTCGATCTCTACTGGGAAGTTAAGAGACGCATCACTTTTTGGAGCGATGAAGGTAATTCTACCGCTGAAAGATTCGTCAGGCAAAACATTCACATTAATGTTCACGGTTTGACCAATTTGAATCCTTCCAACCTGGCTTTCATCAACCAAAACAGAAAGTTTAAGAGAATTGATATTTACGATCTCGAACAAAGCTGTTCCTGGCGCAACAACTGCTCCTGGCTCAACCATTTTTTTGTTGATCGTTCCGCTGATCCCAGCTCTTACACTTGTATCATTGATCTTAACACCTTGAGCTCTTACTGCAGCTTTCATATTTTGAAGTTGCAATCTGGAGTTGTCCAATTGTTGTTTGGTCACACCTCCAGTTTTGAAAGCATTTTCGTAACGTTGGTTATCGATGATGGCATTTTGTAAATTGTTCTGAGCCTGAGTCACGTCCACTTCGATCGCATCTCTTTTGATGGTAGCTAAAACTTGTCCAGCACCTACTCTAGAACCTTCTTTCACAAAAACACTTACCACACGTCCTGAGATATCCGCGGACTGGTTGGTTTCCTGTTTTGGAATGAATGTTCCGTTTGCAGAATAATCTGTATCGATGTTTGTTCTGGAGGCAGTCACCACATTCACGTTGATCTTGTCAACCTGTTTTGCCACTTCTTTTACTTCAGTTTCCTGCTTCTTCTTATTATCGGCAATTTTCCAAGCGGCCAGACCTACAAGTACAGCTGCTACGATGATATATATAAAAGTCTTTTTCATAGTTTTGATTATGGATTTTGTAATGTATTAAGTTCTCCTTTCGCTTTGATCAATTTGATCTCAGCTTGTTTATAGTCTAATAATGACGTCGTGTAGTTCTGTTTTGCATCTGTGAGTGCGTTTTCAGAATCTAGAACCTCTGTCAAAGTTGCCAAACCGTATTGATAATTGGACTGCGTATCTTTCTGTACTTTTTCTGCCAACTCCACATTCCCCTTCATATTTTCGATAGTGATGATGGAATTTTCCATATTGGTAATGGCATTTTTGTACTCCAGACTCAAACTTAACTGGGTTTCTTGGATATCCACATCCAAAGATTGAATATCTATCTCAGCCTGTTGGATCTTGGATTTGGTAGCACCGCCTGTGAAAATAGGAATATTGACATTCAAACCAATTGCTGAATAGTCGCTCCAAAGGACACCATTTCTTAAACCGTTGGAAAGAGGAAATTTAGGTCCTTGTCCAGCCCAACCATAGTTTGCCTGCAAGCCAACTGTCGGATACAGGTAAGCTTCTGTCGCTTTTAGATTATATTGAAGAAGTTCTCTATTTTTATTAAGAACCCTCACTTCTATTCTTTCATCGAGATTTACATTTCCAGCAATCAGTTCTGGTCTTGGCTCAATTGATTTCTCTTCTAGTTCGATTTGTTTCTCAATTGGAACACCCATATAGAATTTCAAGGAGTTCTTGGAAAGTTCTACCGCATTGATCAATTGCTGTCTGTTGGCGCTGATGTTTGTCAACTGAACATTCGTTCTGTCCAGATCGATTCCTTTTGCCAAACCGTTATCCACCAAACTTTTGATGACGTTACGTACCTTTTCGGTATTGGTGTAACTTACATTAAGCGTCTTCAGATTTTCTTCCTGAACAAAAACCTGATAATAGGCTGTTGCAACATTCTCGATGATCTGTTCGTTGGAAAGTTGCGCATTCAGAACGTAAAATTCTCTGGTAGATTTCGCTGCTTTCAGACCTGTAAAAACCCTTTGATCAAAGATTGCCTGATTCAAAGTAACAACAGCGCTTGAGGTCCAAGGCTGTCCCAATTGCGCTCTGATTCTTTCTCCACCAAATTCCAGTAAAGATTCCTGAATGATAGGATTATATGTTAAACCTGCAGTTGCACTGATCTGTGGAAGTGCTCCGGCTCTGGCTTCAGTGATCTTCAATTCAGCTCTTTTGATCTCAAGCGTGGCCTTTTTGGCTTCTGCTTTGTTTTGCAAGGCCTGTTTGATGGCTTCCTGCAAAGACACCTGCTGTTGGGCAAACGCAGATGTAGAGCCGAAAATCATAAATACTGCAGCGACGCTGATTCCTAGCTTCTTTGCAGTTATACGTTTTCTATTCATAATTTAATTAATTCTTTTATTTTTAATTTTTTTCTTCTTATCTCTAATCATTGATGACGATCCGATTTTATAAATACTTTAACAATTTTTAATTATTTTAACTAATTCTTAAAAAGCATATTTAGAATGATTTCTTTCCGGTCGGCAATCAATCTATCAAATTCCTTATCACTGATCATCATATTTTCCATAAACAAAGGTCTTATTGCACTTGGAAAAACCAAGAGAGAGATCATGTTGAAGATAAACTGAACTGGTTCCATTTTTTCAATCGTTCCCAATTCCATTTCTTTTTTGATATCTCTGTAGAACAATTCGAGATCTTCTTTTTCCACATCTCGCTTATGGCAACTTCCTTTGTTGATCTGCGAAACAATGTAGGTTTCCAGATATGGATATTGCAAACTTGTTGAGAGGCTTCCATCAATAAACTGACTGATCTTCTCCTTGAAAGAGAGATCGGATCGCATAATGATCTCAGACTTTTCTTTTTCCACTTTATGCGCTTCATCAAAAACGATCTGAACGAGATTATCTCTGGATCTGAAGTAATAATTGATAAGCGTTCTGTTGACTCCCGCCTCATCCGCAATCTCTTGCGTAGTGGCATCAAACTTCCCTTTGACGAAGAATAAATTCTTGGTCGTTTCTTTGATCAATTCCTGTGTTTGGTCCTTTTTTTCTTGTTTTGACATTTTTGTTAAACAATTTTGTGCAAATTTATATCAATCATTTGTTTTGACAAAATTGTTAAACAAATTAATTAAACAAATTTGAGAAACTTAATACAAATTTAACATAGCTTCAATTGCTGTTACTTTTCACACGCCAATAACACTCAAAAAAATTAAATTAAAATCATTAACTTTGCCGCTTGAATTACAGAAATTTTTAATTCATAAAATTGAACTTATCCATTCTGTAAAACGCACATTCTCAAATAGTAAATCATAACATTTTATCATAATCAATGGAACTTATACACCGCAACCTTCTGATCGGGATTCACGATTGCCTGCAAGAAACCTTTTTCGAAGACAGAAAATACGCTGACAAGGTCATAGAAAGACTCTTAAAAGCCCACAGAAAATGGGGAAGCGAAGACCGACGCGTGGTTTCTGAGATCTTCTACAACATCATCCGTTGGAAAAAACGCCTGGAATATTACATGGGCGAAAGTGTAAAGCCGACCAATGTTTATAAAATGATCATCGCATACTTGCTTTGGAGCAAAACGCATTACAAAAAATTTGAGGAATTCGACGGGATCAAAGTCGCGGATATCCTTACAAAACTAAAAAAAGGAACTGTTCCAACGAAGGCTATCGAACATTCGATTCCAGATTGGTTGGCTGAGACTTTGGAAAAAGAATTAGGTAAAAACTGGGAAAAAGAAATGGTCGCGCTCAATGAGCAAGCACCAACCGTTCTACGTGCAAACACCCTGAAAACGACACCAAGAGAATTGATTGCCGACCTGAATGACGAAAATGTGGAAGCTTTCACGATCAAAAATTATCCAGACGCGATCCAATTGGCAGAGAAGAAAAATGTCTTCTTGACCAGTGCTTTCAAAGATGGATTCTTCGAAGTTCAGGATGCAAGTTCCCAAAAAATCGGAGAATTGCTGGATGTGCAGGAAGGAATGCGCGTTGTAGATGCTTGTGCTGGTGCTGGTGGAAAAACGTTGCATTTGGCTGCTTTGATGAAAAACAAAGGCCAGATCATCGCACTAGACATCTACGAATGGAAATTGGCAGAACTGAAAAGACGCGCCAAAAGAGCTGGTGCTCACAACATAGAAGCAAGAATGATCTCTGACAACAAAGTCATCAAAAGACTTCACAACACGGCAGATCGATTGCTGATCGACTCACCTTGTTCCGGACTTGGTGTTTTGAAAAGAAATCCAGATTCCAAATGGAAAATCGATCAAGCTTTCATTGATAGGATCAAAGGAGAACAACAGCAGATCCTTCAGGATTATTCTAAAATCCTTAAAAAAGGTGGACAGATGATCTATGCGACTTGTTCTATTCTACCTTCAGAAAATAACGAACAAGTGAAAACATTCTTGGAAAACAATCCGGATTACACCTTGATCAAAGACCAAAAGATCATGCCAAGCGAAGGCTACGACGGATTCTACATGGCACTCATCAAACGTAATGCATAAAAAAAAATTCCTGAGGTAAATGAATTACGCTCAGGAATTAAAAACACAAATGATGAAAGGACAATATTACGGGAAACCGTAAAATAATTTCTTATCATTTGGTAAGATTTTATTGGGAATTAATTTTAGCTAAGTAAAATCATATTTAGAGTAATTCTAAAATAGTTTATAATTTTTAAATTTGGACTTCCAAAATTTATATAAATGTTTGAGACAGATATCATTATAATAGGTGCTGGTCCGACTGGACTTTTCACTGTTTTCGAAGCGGGATTGTTGAAACTAAGATGTCATTTGATTGACGCACTTCCTCAGCCTGGCGGGCAATTGACCGAACTTTATCCTAAAAAACCGATTTTTGACATTCCTGGATTTCCAAGTGTGGATGCTGGCGTTTTGGTGGATAATTTGATGGAGCAGATCAAGCAGTTCGAACCTCAGTTTTCATTGGCTCAAAAGGCAGTGAGCTATGAGAAGACCGAAGATGGACAATTCATCGTAACCACAAGTCGCGACGTCAAAGTGAAAGGAAAAGCCATCGCAATTGCTGGCGGACTGGGAAGTTTTGACCCAAGAAAACCGGAGTTGGAAAACATCGCTAAATTCGAGGAAAAAGGCGTTGAATATTTCGTGAGAGATCCGGAAATGTTCCGTGATAAGAAAATCGTGATCGCTGGCGGTGGAGATTCTGCATTGGATTGGTCGGTTTTCTTGGCCGATGTTGCTTCTGATGTGACTTTGATCCATAGAAGAAACGAATTCCGTGGCGCTTTAGATTCTGTTGAAAAAGTATCAGAATTGAAGCATCAGGGAAAAATCAACCTCATCACACCTGCAGAAGTGACCGGCCTGATTGGCGAAGATAAGATTACAGCAATCGAAATTGAGAAAGACGGTGAAAAATCCATCATCGAAACAGATTATTTGATTCCACTTTTTGGATTGACGCCTAAGTTGGGACCATTATCAGATTGGGGATTGGAGATCGAGAAAAATGCGATCAAAGTGAACAACGCTTTGGATTACCAAACCAACATCGAAGGCATCTACGCAATCGGTGACATCAACACTTATCCAGGAAAATTAAAACTGATCCTTTGTGGTTTCCACGAGGCAACCTTGATGGTTCAAAGCGTTTACAACAGAATGAATCCAGGTAAGAAATTTGTCCTAAAATACACCACTGTAAGCGGCGTTGACGGTTTCGACGGAACCAGAAAAGAAGCTGAAAAAGCGGTGGTGAAATCTATTGATTAAGAAAGAAATTAGATTTTAGAAGTTAGAGATTAGATTTTTCTGACTTCATCTATAATATTAAAAGAGGATTTCTAAGTCCTCTTTTTTTGTGCTTAATCAAAATTTCCAACTTCTGTCATCTATTGTCTAAGATCTATCTCTTATCTTTGCAAAATGTCAGACGTTAATATTACAATCATAGACAGAAACGGCGTTTCTCACACTATTCCCGCTCCAACCGATATGGCAATGAGCCTAATGGAAATCGTTCGTGCCTACGAATTGGCGGAAGAAGGAACCATCGGAATCTGCGGCGGAATGGCGATGTGCGCCTCTTGCCAATGTTATATCTTGAGCGAAAATGTGCCACTTCCGGAAATGTTGCCGGATGAAGAAGCAATGTTGGATGAAGCCTACAATGTGAAACCAAACAGCCGCTTGGGCTGCCAAATTCCTGTAACGGCAGAATTGGAAGGACTGATTGTAGAACTTGCACCAGAAGCGTAAATCAAAATCGACCACACAGGAATATTGTTTATGTTTCTTAAAAATAAAAAGAGCAAATAGAAATTGAGATTTATTTGCTCTTTTTTTATTTAGTTAAAAATCTTTGTTGCTGTGATTTTAAATCATCAATCTAAAATAAATTTCTTCGTGATCACTTTTCCAGACTTTGTTTTGAAAACGGCAAGATAAAGACCAGTGTTGATTTTATTCAAATCGATTTTTCCTATCGACAGAAGATCTTTTGATTCTACCAATTGTCTTCCGCTGGTGTCGATGATCGTTAGAGTTTCAATGGATTCTTTTCCGAGTTTATAATTAAGGGATTTGTTTTTCACATAGATTTCTACCGATTGGTTTGACATTTCTGAAGTTGCCAAAACGGAACCTTTCGCTGTCTCGATGATAAATTCTAAACCAAGTTTTGCAAATTTCGCTGCGTGTGTCGCTGAATTATTACTTCTGGACAACGTATCATTGGCCGAATGAATATAAGGATTGGATTGCGAAAAAGAAGCCTCAAACGGAAAAGCCGCATCATAACCATTTTGTGCCCAACTGAAATGGTCGGAACATCCATAATTACAGATCGTGTTTCCGTAAGTGAAAACGTGACTTCCAGTTTTGTTGTAATGCTCCATCAACTCTATCAAAAACAAATTGAGGTTGTTGCTGTTGTAAGCATCCGTTGAGATATAAACGTCGCGGTTGGAGCCTTTGTAATTGGTCATATCAAACTGTACATAGGAAATGACGTTTTTGCCATTTGCCGCGTAATCTTCCGCAATCTCAGAGGATCCAACCAAACCGATTTCTTCTGCAGCATAAGCCATAAATTCTACGGTTTTGGAAGGTTTGTAATTGATATTCAGAAGGACACGGATCATTTCTGTAACAGTTGCAATCCCGGAAGCATCATCATCCGCGCCAGGCGCCGCCGCACTGCTGGAAATTGAATCCATATGACCGCCAACAATGATGTACTCATTTGGCGCCGAATTTCCATTGATCGTAAAAATCAGAGAAGGCATCGGCGTTCCAACGTGATTTACAATTCTCACAGAAAGATCGGTTCTGCCAGTTGCCGCAATCAAGCCTTCCCATTTCGCCTTTAGATCCTGGACAGAAGTCAGCGCTTGATTTGTATTGTGACGTCTGGTTCCATAGGCTTCCAGAACTTGGATATGGCTTTTGATATTATCCGCGTTTACTTTTCCAATGGCAGAATTTACCGTTGCATCTTGATCAATGGTGAAGGCTAAAACTTTATTGGACTTTTTTGATTTACTGATAGCCAATAGCGCTTCTTGCTCGGAAGACTTATAAATATAGCCAGGGCCGTGTGTGATGACATTATGATGGAGGAATTCTGCTGCTTTTGGAGATAGAAAAACGACCGATTCCTTATCATTGGAACCGATGATCTCGACCTCGTTTGGCATTTTTGATTTTAATTCGATGGCATTCTTGGCATCTGTAGTTGCGTAGAATTTATCGAATTGCGCTGAGAGCTGACCAAACAAAGAGATTGAAAGTATAGAAAATAATTTTATCTTCATTTCGAATAATTATAATTAATAATTCGTAAAATTAACCAAATAATTTAATTATCATTAATAATATTAAATAATAACAAAGCATTCTGTAATCTACTTTTAATGGAACTATTTTTGAATTGATGGAAGAAATATTATCAAATGAAAAATTCTTTTTTAAAAATAGGAATCCCTGTATCATTGGGAATTTTAGGATTAATACTTTTAAATTCTTGTTCAGCGGGAATCCCGGAAAAGGCCACAGCCATTCAGAATTTTGAATCTGAAAAATACCTTGGAAAATGGTACGAAATTGCCAGATTCGATTATAAATTTGAAAAAAACATGGACCAAGTGACGGCAACTTATTCCAAAAATCCAGACGGCACGATTAAAGTTGAAAACCGAGGTTATGATTACGTCAAAAAAGAATGGAAACAAAGCACGGGCGAAGCCAAGTTTGTGAATGCTGAGAACGAAGCGCGATTGAAAGTTTCCTTTTTCAAACCATTTTGGTCAGGCTACAATGTGATCGACCTGGACGAGAATTACAAATACGCCTTGGTTGCAGGAAAAAACCTGGATTACCTTTGGATCCTTTCTAGAGAAAAAACAATTCCAGAAGATATCAAAACGAGATTTTTGGAAAAAGCAAAATCAGTTGGCTATGACACCTCGAAGTTGATCTGGGTCAAACAATAGCGCTTACTCACACGATTAAACCGTCCATTGGTTATTACAAATCGAAACTAAATAATACTGATCATCAATCTTTTCGAAGACCAAAATCAAACTATTCCAATCCATATAAGAATACTCCACTGTCCCAGCAAGGTAATTTTCAACAGTTACTGCGTTGGGATATTTTTCTTTGACATTGTTCAGGCTATTCCCTTTTCCTTCAAAATTATTGTAATTGACCTTAGCCGTGCTGAAATCTTTTTTGTAAACCCAATCCTTTAGATAATCTTTGAGTGAAACGGTGTAGATCGCACCGGAACCATCTTTGTGACCGAAGGTGAATTTCTCATCAGCATCAATATATTTTTCGAAATCCGCTTTGGAAAAACTCTTGTCCTTATCCGAAACAAAGCTGTACATCGAAAAGTGAATTCCTTTTTCTGGATGGATATAAGATGAGAGTTTTTTATGATTTTTCTGCTTTAGAAGGTTTATTATTTCGGTATTAATATTAATAATCGTCTTTTCTTCCGAATTTTCCTTTTTAACCAAGGTGTCTGGCTTAGCTTTTGGTATGATTGCCGTATTAGGGTCAACTTTATTGCAACCCGTTAGAACGACCAAGAATATTAATGCGTTGATTTTCATAATTAATTTTTATCAAAATTTGCCATAGTTCCAAGATCTCTCATCGAAACTACTCTGTCAAAAATAACTCAAAAAAAATTAATACCCAACCACTAATACAAAAGCATCTTTTGCATGATTGAGATAACATTACCATAATTAATTATTAAAGCAAATTATGTTATGATAATGATATATTTTAACTAATTTTGACAATAATTAAAGTGTGAAATATGAAACTGATAATAGCGCTGATTGCATTACTAAGCACTCAATTTTTCAATTCACAGATCTGTTCCCCCATTACCGCAACTGATATTTTTGGAAACACATCGGCGCAACTTACATGTGGGACCGGTGCCTGTATCGAATTGACAACCAATGTTCCTACAACTACGTTGACAACTTCCTACAAAGTAGCACCTCAAACTTACGCTCCGGTCATTCCTTTTGATCAAGGAACACCACTCAATGCTAATTCAGATGATAGCTTCTCAGGCGTTATCCCGTTACCTTTCAATTTTTGTTTTTACGGCGGAACTTATAACAAATTCGTGATCAGTACGAATGGCTTTATAACATTTGACACCACGCAAGCTGGACTTTCAAGCAATCCAAATCTTTTGGCCGATAATCCCAGCCCGCTGTTACCAAAAAACTCCATTTTCGGTACCATGCAGGATTTGATATTTTCTAATACCGATGATTCAGAGATCTACTACTCCGTGGTCGGAACAGCTCCTTGCAGAAAATTTGTAATCAATTACTACAAAGCAAGATTGACTGGTTGTACAGAGACTTCCACCTTTCAAATTGTCCTATCAGAATTCTCCAACGAAATTGAGATCAACATCGAGAACAAACCACTACCATGTGCTACGGCGCGTTTCAAGGAATCATTGATTGGCACCATGAATGCTGCAGGAGACGACGGACTATCACCAACTGGAAGAAATAGAGGAATCTGGCAAACTGATAATGAGAGTTGGAAATATACTCCCGATGGCGCAATCGTTCTACCAAGCATCACGTGGAAAAATGCAGCTGGCCAAACGGTTGGAAGTGGCGCGACCATCAACGCGTGCCCTACACAAACGGATAAATATACGGTAACACTCAACTATTTGGTCTGCGGATCCAATTTTACATTGAGCGATGATATCGACATCACTTACAGTACAGGCGGTGATGCACCAATCATCAACAGTCCTATTAACTATAATAATACTGTTTGTGATAACAACGCCGACAATACTGAGGTATTTGATTTTAATACCCTAACATCTCTCATCACCACCGACCCAACACTCATGGTAAGATATTACAGTTCAATGGCCGCGGCGGAAGCTGGTGGTGCCGGGATATCCAATATCAGAGGTGGCCAATATACAGTATACGCAAGGGTGACAAACCGAAGTGGCTGCTTTTCTATCGGAATTGTAAATATGAACATTACATTTCTGGACAAGATCGAAGCCATAGATATTAAAAAGCTATATTGCTTTGATGGAACGGAAGACTTTACCGTGGACCTGAACACCATCTATCCGGAAATGCTGATCTCACCGATCTCAGACATCACCAAAGTCACCTTCTACAAAACCGAAAACGACGCGACCGTACCAAATGAAATAGAATCAGTTCCGCCAATTCAAATCCTAACAGATGACGGCGACCATCTTACGTACGTCTATTTTGTGAGATTCGAGAATTCTGATGGCTGCTTCACCGTCAAAAAAATAACGATAGAACTTCGAAATCCGATTGCAGAGAAAGAACATGATATCTGTGACTTCCAAAATGACGGAACAGAAAATGTCACATTGAACATATTGAATGGCGCCATTGCCGGAAGTCAGCCCGTAACAGTTAGTTATTTTAGCGATGCTACAAGTGCGAATGCAGACACAGGCGAGATCACGACGTTCCTTCTTACCAGCTCCAATTCTCCAGCAGTGGTCTACGTTCGTTTGGATATGGAAGCGGACAACGGTGACTGCTACCGCGTTTATCCAATAACTTTGACCCTTGTCGGCAGTCCAGTCCTTAGCAAAGAAGCAGTGACTGCAAATCTGGGATTGATCTGCGACAACAACAATGATGGTTCCGAACCTTATGATCTGACACAATATCAAACTGAGATATATTCTGGTTCAGAAGTTTTCACCTACACTTATTACAGAAATTATGATTCAAGTACCCGTATCTTTAGCAACGGAATTGCAGATCCGACCGCATTTCCACTTACTGAAAGCACGGATGTCTATGTTCAGATTTCGAGAGGAGCCTGCTACGCCGTAGCGAAGATCACTATTAATTTTAATTTTTTACCGACTGTCAAGATCCAACCCACGATCATTGCAAAATGCGACAAAGGTTACGACTACGGCGAAACATATGACCTGAACGAAGCGAAAGCCGATATGTTCATCACTGCTCAGAATACAGACACGCTAGCTGATATGGACGTTACCTATTACGCTACTAGGGAAGACGCAGTTCTAGGCACAAATTCCGTATCAAATCTTCAAACCACGTACGTCAACACGATTACTTTTTGGGCAAGATTCGAATCAAAAAATACACACTGTTTTTCTGTATCATCTATTATTTTAAAGACCTACTTCCCACCAAAAGCCATTCCATCAACAATTCAGGTTTGTGATAGCAACTTGGATGGTAATCCGGAAGTTAATTTGCTTTTACCACAGTACACTAGAAATATGGTGAGCGAAACAGATCCGGAAAATCACTTTATGTTTTTTCTGACGGAGGCGGATGTTTTGAGCAACAATCCAATCCAAGATCCAGAAAACTTTTCTCCAGTTCCATTTCCCAACAGGATCTATGTTCTGGTAGAAAATCTGGTAGGATGTTTTACCTTGCCTTCCACGATAGATTTCACGTCAGGGCCTGTACTTCCTGTGACCAGTGATAATTTTGCCCTAGAGCAATGTGATGAAGCCAATGACGGCTTAGAGACATTGAATCTAACCCAATTCGAAAGTGAAATCTACAATTCTACAGCCATCTATTCCTACTATCCGACTCTGGATGATTTGAATAAAAATACAAATAAGATCACAACACCAACTGCTTATTCTTACAACAATAAGATTCAACCACCTGTCATTTTCGTCAAAGTTGAGAGTACCAGTTTTTGTCCTGCATTGGTTCAAATCAATATCACATTAAAGAATACACCAGCGTTTGAATTGCCACCTTACTATTTTTGTCCTGGTGTCGGAATCAGAATTGAACCAGATCTTTCTTATCTAAGCCCAATCGAATATATTTGGAGAAATCCGGCAGGAGAGATCATATCTACTGGTAAATTTATAGATGACATCAAAGTTGAAGGTCAATACTCACTCACAATTCGTATTGCTAACAACTGTACTTACACAGAAACTTTTGATGTGCTGGCTTATGAAGTGCCTATCATCAAAGAATTGGACGGACTAAGCGCGACATCCTATCAGGTGATTGCAACTGGAAGCAGAAAAATTGTTTATTCCATTGATGGCATCACTTGGCAAGACTCCAATATCTTTGAAAACCTCACGCCAGGTCCTGTTCGATTCTATGTCAGATTCGAAAACTCCGATTGTCTTGGACTCACAAGAGATGGCCTTTCTGTCAATATCAATAATGTGATAACGCCTAATGATGATGGCGTGAATGACAGATGGATTTTCAAAGACCTGGATGTTTTCAAAGATATTCCATCCACAGTTAAAATCTACGACAGAAATGGTGTATTGGTCTATGATCAATCCAGCACAAGCAGTTTCACTTGGGATGGAACATTCAACAGAAGAGCTCTGCCGACAGCCAGCTATTGGTACATCATCACGTTGCCTGATAAAGTGCTTACTGGCTGGATCCTTTTAAAAAATAGAAATTAATGCCAAAAAGCCGTAAATTTGGGTTATGGAATTATACGATGTTCTTATTGTTGGCGGCGGACCAATTGGCTTGGCAAGCGCTCTGGAAGCGAAAAAAAATAATTTAAAATATATCATTATAGAGAAAGGAACAGTGGCGAACAGCCTTTACAACTATCCTTTGTATATGACTTTTTTCTCGACGGCTGACCGTTTGGAGATTGACGAAATTCCATTCATCACCACCAAACCAAAACCTGGCAGACAAGATGCCCTGGAATATTACCAAGGCATTGCGCGTCAAAAAGAACTTAACATCAGACCGTATGAGAAAGTTCTGAATATTGAGAAATCAACTTTTTTCCAGGTCGAAACGAGTAAACAGATTTACTTTGCCAAAAATGTCATCATCGCCACAGGTTTCTATGATATCCCTAATATGATGGACATTCCAGGCGAAGATTTGCCTAAGGTCAAGCATTATTACACAGAACCTTATCCTTACGCATTTCAAAACGTTGTGGTCATAGGCTCCAGTAATTCTTCGGTGGATGCTGCTTTGGAAATTTACCGAAAAGGAGGAAACGTGACAATGATTGTCCGTAAAAATGAAATCTCACCAAGCGTCAAATATTGGGTCAAACCAGACATCGAAAACCGAATCAAAGAAGGCAGCATCAAGGCTTTTTTCGGCGCTGAGCTCTTGGAAGTGAAAGAACATTCCGTCATCTTCAAAACCGAAACTGGCGACATCAAAGAAATAGAAAATGACTTTGTCCTTGCAATGACAGGCTATCTGCCCGATTTTAATTTCCTCCAAAATATTGGAGTAGATTTACAAAACGAATGTCTGAATCCCAATTACAATCCCGAGACAATGGAAAGCAATATCGAAGGAATATATCTCGCAGGTGTCGTTTGTGGTGGAAAGGACACGCATCTCTGGTTTATAGAAAATTCCAGAATCCACGCCAAACAAATCATCAAAAACATTATTGACAAGTCATAAACGATTATTGATATTGATAATTAAATTTTCCACATTTATAAGTTGAAACCTTTTTTAATTTCCAAATGGTACTCTTTTTGTTTATATTCAGGCTGAAAAAAAACACTAAGAATCCTATGAAAATTAAAAACCTACTTCCTTTATTTATCGCCTCGAGCTTAATTTTGGTTCAATGTAAAAAGGACGAAAATGTACCTTCCGAGACAAAAGACAATCCTATCACGGACATTTTGGGTTCCGATGACAAAAAAGAGGAAGAGAAAAAAGAAGACGAAAAACCAAAAGTTCCAGACGTGGTCATCCCAAGAAAAGATTTCGGATTTTTCCCTTGGGTCTACAAAAGCACCGACTCCGTTTCTCAAAAGAACAAAAAAGAATTTACCGGCAAAGCACTCTACACGATTCTTGCGCTTAATCGTCTGGACAAAGCCAACATCGGCGCTGCAGACACCTTGGTTGTTCCCGCAAAAATCGAGGACGACTTCCTGATATACTCACCATTTCCAGGCCACATCACGAGTCTGGAAAATGTGAAAAAATTCGTATTCTTCTCCTACCCGATTCAGGCGTACGGCGTTTATGAGTACGGAAACATCGTGAAATGGGGACCAACCAGTATGGGCAAAAAAGCCACCAAGACCAAAACTGGTTTGATGTTCGCCAACTGGAAAAAAGAAGTCGCCATCTCCACCGTCAGCGATGAGTGGAAACTACGATGGAACGTGAATATTGCCAATTTTGACGGCATCGGCTGGCATCAGTACGCAATGCCCGGATATCCAGCTTCGCACGCCTGTCTACGGATGTTGGAGGAAGACGCCAAATGGATGTACACCTGGGTAGACAATTGGGTTCTGAACAAAGGCGGAGCAACAGAAAGAGCAAAGGGAACGCCAGTTATCGTTTACGGGGATTATCCTTGGGGCAAGAGACGACCTTGGAAAAAACTTCTAGATTCGCCGGAAGCTAACAACATTTCCGAAGACGAAATGAACAAAATCATAGAACCTCATCTTGCAACCATTATGAAGGAGCAGGAAAACAGAGACATTGTGATTCAGCAGGTTATAGCTGAGAAAAAAGCAAAAGCAGATTCTCTCGCCAATCTAAAAAGCCAGAATCAGCTATCAGCAAATATGAATTAAGTTTTCTAGGAGCTTGATCCCGCTATCCACTATTACTCCTCGCGCCAAGGCTTTTCCCAACGCCTGCTGTGGGGTAACCGTTACTATCGGGGCTATGGGATTGGTCTTCAAAAGAAGATTTGTCATTCAAATAAAACAAAAACCCTTTCAAAGATTATCTTGAAAGGGTTTTTTATTATTATAATCGGCACATTGAGCTGAGTCAAAGCGCTTATCTAAATATTTCCAACCACCGTTTTGATTTGCGTAAATTCCTTGATGGCGTGCAAAGACAACTCAACGCCGTAACCAGAGGATTTGGCACCGCCGAAAGGAAGTCTAGCATCAGAACTTGTAGATTTGTTGATGGAAACAGTTCCAGATTCCAGGTTTTCTATGAAGAACTGTGCGCGTTTCTTATCTTTCGTCCAAACCGAATTTCCCAATCCAAACGGAATGTCATTCGCCAGTTTCAGAATCTCCTCATCATCTTTCCCAACCATCAGCATTGCCAAAGGCCCGAATAGTTCTTCCTGCAAAATCGGATTACCTTCCTTCACCAAGATGATTCCGGGACGAAACTCACTCTCCGAAATACGTTCTAGGGCCAAAACCACTTCTGCCCCGTTTCTCAAAGCTTTTTTGTACTGGCTTTCCAGTTCGTCCGCCAAATCTGGTCTTGCCATTTTGCTCAGCTTCGTTTCCTTATTGAAAGGGTCAGCTGGTTGATATGAGTTAAATTCCGCTACGAATTTCGGAACAAAATCTTTCTCCACTTTTTGATGCACGATGAAACGTTTCGCCGCATTACAAACCTGACCTGTATTTTGAAGTTTTCCGCTTGGTGCTTCTGTTGCTGCTTTTTCTACATCTGCATCGTCCAACACAATGTAAGCATCACTTCCGCCCAATTCCAGAACAGATTTTTTGATATTTTTCCCTGCGAGCGCTGCAACGTTTGCACCGGCTTTTTCGCTTCCTGTCAAGCTTACGCCACGTACATATGGATTTTCCAGGATTTCTTTGATTTCTTCGTGACCAATTCTCAGATTTTGGAAAATATATTCTGGGAAACCTGCATCTTTGAAAACTTTCTCGACCGCGTCGCCACTCTCGAAGCAGATGGAAGCGTGTTTCAGCAAGACTACATTTCCTGCCAAAATCGCTGGAACTGCAAATCTCAGGACTTGCCAGAACGGAAAATTCCAAGGCATCACGCCTAGAATAATTCCCAACGCATCGTAATGAACTTCAGAAACATCGAATTCTGTTTTGATCTTCTCTGGTTTCAGGACGTTTTCTGCTTTTGCATAATATCTTATCATTCCTGCGCTTTTTTCGATTTCTGCAATGGATTGGGAAATCGGTTTGTGCATTTCTGTGGTGATGAGTTTTGCGAATTTTTCTTTGTCTTTTTCGAGAACGTCGGCGAGTTTCAGAAGTAATGTTTGTCTTTCTGTGAAAGGTACTTTTTTCCATTCCAGGAAAGTTTTCTGTGCTGAATTTATATGGTTTGATAGATTCATTTTGAAATATTTTTGTCTAATTAGGCTGCAGTAATTGTACCACTTATTTGAATTGCTAAATGTACAAAGTTGCTCATCAAACGAAAACCAAATTTTATACTTTTTATAAATTTTAGTATTAAATTTTATAAATAATGAAATTGGAGATTTGTAAAATGTTGTGATTCAGTTCCACTAAAAATCTGTAAATAGGAAATTATGGCTTAGACTTTTGAAATGCAAGACACGTTTCGAAACCAGGTCATCATCGCAGCCCGACTTGAACGGAGCTCATTTTTTGTGGCTGGAAGAGCGAAGGCAAAAAATAGCGGGAGTGGAAGGCGGAAAAGCTGCCATAAAAACAATAAAAATAAAGTTTCGACGGATGTCAAAAGCTGCCCAAATAATTCTACTTTTTCTTATTGCTTCTGAAAAGCAAAACGGCGTTGAGGAATATCAACAGCAGATCCAAAGTCACCCAAATGCTGAGTTTGATGTTCTCGTACTTCAATTCTGCTACTTTTTCTGTGGCGATGGCGGAGAGTTTCAAACTGTGGTTGATGTAGTTGCGAACCTCGATGATCTTGTCTTCGTTTTTGTTTGGAACGGCAACTTGTGAAAAGTAGACCAAATTACCTTTCCCCAGATAACCAACGACCCAAAACTCATTGGACTTCTGCATATTGAGGTACTCTATCCTGAAATATTCTGGGCGGATCTGACCAACGTGTTTGGAACTGAATTTCTGATATTCAGGGACTTGGTCTTGAATCCTGATGATGTAAAAATCTATTGGCTGCGGCAGATAATTGATGACCTGAACCGCTAATGAGTTTTCCAAAAACTGGGAAACACTCCTCTCTACGAACCAAAATGTGAAATAGGCCGCTGCAGAAATGGTAATAATTGTGCGGACGACCTTGTTCCAAAAACTCCATTTTCCTCCTCGGATGCCCGATAGAAACAATGCAATGATGAGAAAAATTAGGATTAGAATGATTATCATTGAAACAAAGATAATGGTTTCTCTTTAATTAAAAAGTGACATTCCATTCTTTGTAGAATTCGTCCAGAAACTGAAGCATAAATTGATGCCTGTGCTCGGCAATTTCTTTGGCTGTTTTTGTATTGAGCAGATCTTTGAGAAGCAACAATTTTTCATAGAAATGGTTAATCGTGGTTCCGTTGGATTTTTTGTACTCTTCTTTGGATTGTGCCAGTTTCGGTTGGATTTCTGGATGGTACATCAGATTATTTTTGTAGCCGCCGAAGTTGAAAGTTCTGGCAATTCCTATGGCACCGATTGCATCTAATCTGTCTGCGTCCTGTACGATCTTCAGTTCCAAAGGAAGATCTTTCGGAGCGTCATTTCTGTTTTTGAAGGACATATTTTCTATGATGAAAATGACCTTGTCTATGGTTTCCTGATCTACTTTTTGCTCGGTCAGAAATTCGGTTACGATCTTTGTAGCGATGGTTTCGTCGCCGTTGTGGAATTTTGGGTCAGCGATGTCGTGCAAAAGTGCAGCTAATTCGATGACCAATTTGTCGCCGCCTTCTTTCTCATGGATGTGCAAACTCAGCTTCCAGACGCGTTCTATGTGAAACCAGTCGTGACCGGATTCTGTACCTTCTAATTTTTCTTTTACTAAATCTATTGTTTTGTTGATCAATTCCATATTACTTTTTAAACGCAAAATGCGCAATGATTTTTTTATTTATGTTAAAAATATTTTAAGATTCGCAAGATGTTTGACTCATCAAAGAAAGAAACTATTTTCAGTTTTTTAATCTTCTGACTTCCGACCTCCAACTTCCAGCTCCTTAAGAATGATATTCCAAAGTTTCCTGTTGTAGCTTCGGAAAAAGTTGATGTGTCCTATTTCGTTCTTTTCCGATTCGGAGGTTTTGATTAATCTGTAGGTTGGTCTCATATTCGGGTAAGTGTCTTCTAAAAGTGACCTCACACCTTTTTCTGTGAGCCACGCATCATCTTCTGCTCTGATGACAAAAACCTTTTGAGTCAGGTCTTTTGAGTAATCCTTCACCTTTTCCAACAACTTGTTGGTCGATTTTCTATTGAGAATGAGCGTTTGCCAATCGAAAGCACTTCCAGCGGGTAAACTCTCGCCTAATCCGAACCAATTTCCGGGAAAATAACCCAGAATCTTGGTCGACAACGGCTGTGCAATTCCGAATCCAAGATAAGCCTCGACCTTTGTTTTGAACTTTAAATTTCCGACAAAAGCGTTCTGCGTTCCAACAAAAATGAACTCCTCAAACATCTTCGAATCTTCATTCATTCCCAAGATCAAAGCACCGAGCGAATGTCCAAGGCAAAACTTCTGCTGGTTTGGAAAATTGGTTTTAATGTAATTGGTCAATGCTTTATAATCTACAGTTCCCCAAACTCTCATCGACGCTTCAAAACCTCTCATCTTTTTTGGTTTCGAAAGTCCAATGCCACGATAATCATAAGTGATGACCGTAAAACCCTGATCACAGAAAAATTGTGCAAATGAAAAGTAGATCTGCTGTTTCACACCCGTTGCCGAGTTGATCAGTAATAGTTTGTGATTCGGATCTGCAGGCTCAAAAAGGTGGACAGACAATGAATAATTGTCCTGGGTCAAAACATCGATACTTTTCATGAAAAGCGATTAGATTTCCGTAAAAGCAGAAAATTTTCTTTGGCTTTTTGGTGGTTTTAGTATGCAAGAGATATCAATTCCTTCATCTCAGCAAGATAAGGCAGACCTTTCTGAGAGCCTCTGTAGTCGGCCGCTTTCAATGCAACTTCGTTTCCAAACTTCACACAATCCTCGATAGAATTCCCATGAAGGAGTGCGATGGAAAAACCAGACGTGAAAGCATCTCCCAATCCCATGCTGTGCGCTTCTGTGCTTGGATTTTTTCGGAAATATTTCATCTCGGAACCATCAAAATAGCTGGTGCTGTTGGCGCCATCTCTCACAAATAGTTTGTTTGGCAAATGCTTGATGATATCTTCGTGATTGCCTTGTCCAAAAATCACCTCAAGATCGGTACTTTTTGCAACGATAAAGGTCGCATAATCTATCAATTCATCGGAAAGTCTGCTGGCCGGCGCGGCGTAGATCCCAATTTTCTTATTCAGCTTCTTGGCTTTTTTGAAAAGGTATTCCACCGTTTTGGTCGGGATCTCCATTTGAGTGAGAATCAGATCCGCTGCGTTGAGATATTTCTCAGCTTCGTCAATATTCTTTGAACCCAAATTATAATTGGCAGCAGGCACAACCACTATAGAATTCCCTTCATCCGAAGCGGTGACATAAGCCGTTCCCGTTGCTTCGTCCTCGTCTTCGCAAACGTAAGCTACATTCACACCTTCATCATCCAGATTTCTTAAAACCTGCTGACCATAGGGATCCATCCCAACACAACTCACCAGTGAAGTATGAGCGCCCAAACGAGAGGTCGCAATGGCCTGATTGGCACCTTTCCCGCCAAGATAACTTGACAAATTTCTGGCAAGAACAGTCTTATTGGCTGTCGGTATGATGGTAGTCTTTAGGATAAGATCGATGGAAGAACTTCCTACAACTACGATTTGCGGTTTTGTATTACTCAGTTTCATTGGCTAACATTCAACGTTTCAAAGGTCAGATGGAATCGCTAACTGCGAATTTGTTACAGGCTAAAGTAACAAATTAATCCATACCAATTTCTATAAATTCAGAAATTAACTTAACCACTTGATTATCTTTAGAATAACCAATATACGTTGCATAGAATCCTTCGCCATAACCTGTCTCGAAAGCGACAATATTTTCCTGTTTATCTTGATAAGGTTTCAAAACTGAAAACTGGTCTATTGCGCCATTTTCGTCAAAGAAATGCGAATGGAAAAACTCCTCGTAGATTCCCATAAACTGATCACCCTTTTGCTGAAACAGATCTTTTTCTAATTGATTCAAAGCGTTCTGGGTATCTTTGTCCATGAAGCTTCCCATTCCAGATTCTACGAGATAACCGTAGATCTCTTCGTCCTTCAAATCTTTCAAATTCTGACCGTCAGACAAAGCCAATTTCCAGTTCTCTGCAATTTGATTTTTATCAAAAACAATCTCGGCGTAAGCCACGCAATTGGATTCTGTTTCTTTATAGACATGAACCGGGAAATCACCTTTCGGAAATTCTTGTGTGAAAGCCGAATGATCCGGCGAGATCAATGGATCACTAGCCACGATGAAACCTGACGAAATATAGATCTTTCCCGCATCATAGGTCTCTAGAAGTGGATTTTCTACAAAATTTTTGGAGAATAGTTTTTTTATGTTTTCGATGTGTGTCATAATCTGATGGATGTTTGGTGCTGGAAGATGGAAGTTTACTTTATTGAAAACATTGATCCAACTTCCAGTGTCCTACAAACTCTTTAATTTTTCTTCTAAAAGGACAATTTTATCCTGAGCGTCTTTTTGTTTTTTACGTTCGATCTCTACAACTTCTGGTTTTGCATTGGCAACGAATTTCTCGTTTGAAAGCTTTTTATCAACAGAAATTAAGAAGCCTTTCAGATATTTGATCTCTTCTTCAGTTTTGATTTTTTCTTCACCAAGGTCAAGATTTTCGCTTAATGGAATTGAGAACTCATTGGAGCCAACCAAGAATGTGAAACTAGGTTTATCCGTTTTTTGAGCGAAATTGATCTCTGAAATATTTGATAATTTAGTAATCACGTCAGCATCTTTTAGTTCCGTTGCATTGGTGAAAACTTTCACGGATTCTCTTGGCGAAATTCCTTTTGACTGTCGATAATTTCTAACGCCGGAGATCACTTCTTTAGCAAAATCAAAATCTTTGATGGTCTGCTCGTTATAACTTTCAGATTTTTTCTGTTGCGTGATAATCAACGCTTCATCAATCTTTCTATCCGAAATCGACTGCCAAAGTTCTTCTGACAGGAAAGGCATAAATGGATGCAACAATTTCATCAATTCCTCAAAATAAGCAATCGTCTTTTGATAAACCTCTTCACTGATCGCCTCGCCAAAGTTCGGTTTTACGGCTTCCAAATACCAAGAACAGAAATCGTCCCAGATCAGTTTGTAAACCAAATGCAATCCGTCAGAGATCCTGAATTTCGAGAATTGATCTTCAATCTCGCCAATTGTTTTATTCAGTTGTTCTCCGAACCATGCGATGGTTTGAAGGTCGTGGTTTTGCGCTTTGATAGATTCGTCACGCTTCCAACCTTGGATCAACTTGTACGCATTCCAAATTTTGGTAGCGAAATTTCTTCCCTGCAACATCAAATCTTCATCAAACAAAAGATCATTTCCTGCTGCAGAACTCAATAAACTTCCCACACGAACGCCATCTGCACCATATTTCTCGATCAAATCAATTGGATCTGGCGAGTTTCCTAGTTGCTTGGACATTTTTCGTCTTTGTTTATCTCGTACAATTCCGGTGAAATAAACATTTTTAAAAGGCACTTCTTGCCTGAATTCCAATCCAGCCATGATCATTCTGGCAACCCAGAAGAAGATGATATCTGGTCCAGTAACCAAATCTGCCGTTGGATAATAATAATTGATGTCTTTATTTTCCGGATCCAAAATCCCTTCGAAAACCGACATTGGCCACAACCAAGAGGAGAACCAAGTATCCAACGCATCTTCGTCCTGTTTTAGGTCGGAAGCTTGAAGTTGGAAGTTGGAAGTTTTCTCTTGTGCTAATTTTACAGCATCTTCGATATTTTCAGCTACCACAAATTCATTTTCGCCCGTCCCATAGTAGAACGCCGGAATCTGCTGTCCCCACCAAAGCTGACGAGAAATGTTCCAATCATGAACATTCTCCATCCAATAACGATAGGTATTTTTGAATTTTTCAGGATGGAATTTGATCTTATCATCCATCACAACATCCAAAGCTGGTTTTGCCATTTCGGACATTTTCAGAAACCATTGAACAGAAATTTTCGGTTCAATCACGGCGCCAGTTCTTTCAGAAGTTCCAACTTTGTTCACGTAATCTTCGGCTTTTAGAAGAAGGTCGTTTTTTTCTAATTCTTTGGCGATTTCTTTTCTAACGGTAAATCTTCCCTGACCTTGGTAATGCATTCCGTGTTCGTTCAGAACCGCATCATTATCCATAGAATCGATGATTGGTAAGCCGTGTCTTTGTCCAATTTCATAATCATTAATATCGTGAGCCGGCGTGATTTTCAACGCTCCAGTCCCGAATTCAATATCAACATAATCGTCCTCGATGATCGGAACTACTCTACCAACGATTGGAACGATGACGTTCTTCCCTTTCAAATGAGCATATCTCTCGTCATTTGGATTGACGCAAACGGCAACATCGCCAAAAATGGTTTCTGGACGCGTTGTCGCAACAGTTAAGAAATCTTGTGTTCCTTCAATTTTATATTTTAAATAGAATAATTTTCCGTTTTGCTCTTTGAAGATCACCTCTTCATCAGAAATATTGGTTTGCGCTTCTGGATCCCAATTCACTACTTTGTAACCTCTGTAAATCAATCCTTTGTTATAAAGATCAACAAAAACCTTGATCACAGATTTGGAAAGATTCTCTTCCATCGTGAATCTCGTTCTGTCCCAGTCGCAAGAACAACCTAGTTTTTTCAATTGCTCCAATATGGTTCCACCGTATTTTTCTTTCCATTCCCAAGCGTGCTTTAGGAATTCTTCTCTCGTGATATCTTTTTTGCTGATGCCTTCAGACTTCAATTTAGCTACAACTTTCGCTTCTGTTGCGATTGATGCGTGATCCGTTCCCGGAACCCAACAAGCATTGAAACCTTGCATTCTCGCTCTTCTGACCAAAACATCCTGGATCGTATTGTTCAACATGTGTCCCATGTGAAGGATTCCAGTCACGTTTGGTGGTGGAATTACAATCGTGTAAGGTGGTCTGTCATCTGGAGTGGAGTGGAAATATTTGTTTTCCAACCAGAAGTCATACCATTTTTGCTCGGTTTCTTGTGGGCTATATTTGTCAGCGATCTGCATGTCGTAAGTTATTTTTGGCTTATAAGTTGCAAAAATAAGATAATGTGAAAAAATTAACATCACATATTTAAATTATTTATAACTTTGTTACTTAAAAGTTTAATTATACTAAAACAAAAAAATATGAAAAAGATTCTTGCAGGATTATTTATGACAGGAGCTTTGGCTTTTGCATCTGCTCAAACGATCTCATTTGACAAAACAACTTTCGATTACGGAAATGTAAAAGCTGGAGCTGATGGTCACAGATTTTTCACTGTAAAAAACACTGGAGACAAGCCACTTATCATCAGCGAAGTGAAACCTTCTTGCGGATGTACTACACCAGAATGGAGCAAAGACCCGATCTTACCAGGTAAAACGGCTCAAATCAAAGTTGGATACAATACAGGCATCAAAGGTGCTTTCAACAAATTGATCGAGGTTTATTCTAATGACCCAGCAAACAACAGATCTGTACTTTACATCAAAGGAACTGTAGAAGATGTTGCAGGTGTGAATCAAGAAGCAAAATTAACTGTTTCTTCTCCTGTAGCGACTGCAAAAGCACAACCTGTAACTAAAGCTACAAAAGTTACTAAAGTTGCTAGAAAAGTAGAAGCAGCACAATAATAAAAATTTACTATTTGTTATAGAAACCGTTCCTTTTTTGGAGCGGTTTTTTTTATATTTACACTAAATGAAATATTATGGATTACAACTTCTCCGATGATTTCCTCATCAAAGAAAACTCAAAATTCGAGATAGGAAAACACGAAACAAAATATAAAGGAAAGATCAACAAAGACGAAGCAAAACAACTTTTAGAAATTGAAAAAGAGAAACTTCGATTGTTGCAAGAAAAACTCTACGCGGATGGAAGTCAATCGTTGTTAATCGTCCTACAAGCCATGGATGCTGCGGGGAAAGACAGTTTGATAGAACATGTTTTTGGTGGTGTAAATCCGCAAGGCTGTGAAGTGACCAGTTTCAAAACGCCAAGTTCCAAAGATTATTCTCACGATTTTATCTGGAGACATTATCTGGCTCTTCCTGCGAAGGGAAAAATCGGAATTTTCAACCGTTCTCATTACGAAAGTGTTCTCGTTTGCAAAGTTCATCCTGAATATAATCTCAGCGAAAAAACCTGGACCGATGTGAAGCAATTTGATGACAAATTCTGGGAAAACAGATACGAAAGTATTCGCAACTTTGAAAAGCATTTGGCTAACAACGGAACGAAGATCATCAAGATTTTCCTGAATGTTTCCAAAGAGGAGCAGAAAGAAAGATTTCTAGACAGGATCAATGAAGAAGATAAAAACTGGAAATTTGCAGAAGGCGATATTACAGAAAGAGGATTCTGGGATGATTATCAAAAAGCTTACGAAAAAGCGATCAAGGAAACTTCCACCGATTCTGCGCCGTGGTTTGTAATTCCAGCTGACCAGAAATGGTTTTCCAGAGTTGCGGCGATTCAAATTATTATTGATAAACTTGAAGAAATGGATCTGCAATTTCCTGAACTTTCCGGCAAAGAGAAAAAAGCTTTGGCTGAATCTAAAAATAAGTTGGAAAACGAGAAATAAGATTCTTGATCAATTAATTAATTTTACGGAAAACCTCAGTTTTGTGAACATAAGTTATTTTAATATTGTGAAAAATAACGAAGGATAAAATGGAAATCATTTACTTATTTATTGGAATAATCGTAGGCGGAATTTTAATCTTCCTTTTAATGAAATCAAATTCCGTCAGCAAAAAAAACTTTGATGAAGCTAATGAAAAGCTGATTCGCGCACAGGAAAACGAACTCAATTATCAACAGAAAATTGAAGAACTTAAACTTTCCAATCTTGAATTGACGAGAGAAAATTCATTGATCCAAAAAAGTAAGGAAGAACTGCTTTTTACAAATGCGGAACTCAATGCGCATTATAAAAATTTGCAGGAAAATCTAGAACATCAAAAAGAGGATTTTGAAAAACTTCAGGAAACGAATCGATTGCAGTTTGAGAAAACGGCGAATCAAATTTTAGAACAAAAATCTGAAAAGTTTACGCAACTCAATCAGAATCAATTAAAGTTGATTCTTGAACCTTTTCAGGAAAAGATCAACGAACTGAAAAACACAGTGAATGAAACTTATGACAAGGAATCCAAAGAACGTTTTTCTCTTGGAGAAAAAGTGCGTGAACTGAAAGATCTGAACCAACAAATTTCCGAAGACGCCAAAAAGCTGACGCGCGCTCTGAAAGGTGAAAGCAAAACGCAGGGAAATTGGGGAGAAATGATCCTGGAAAGTATTCTAGAAAAATCAGGATTGAGGAAAAATCAGGAATATTTTATGGAGCACGAACTCCGAGATGAAAACAACAAAGCAATCTTCTCCGAATTTTCCGGTAAAAAAATGCGTCCTGACGCGGTTGTAAAATATCCAGACAACAGAAACGTCATCATAGACAGCAAAGTTTCTCTCACCGCTTTTGTGGAAATGACGGACGAAACGGATGCTGAGATTTTCACCATCAAACAGAATCAACATTTGCAATCGGTCAAGAACCACATTTTGCAACTGAGTCAGAAAGCTTATGATGATTTTGACAGATCTTTGGACTTTGTGATGATGTTCGTGCCAAGTGAAGCCGCTTATATGACGGCTCTGCAAACCGACCCAAATCTTTGGAATTTTGCCTATGACAAAAGAATTTTATTACTAAGTCCAACCAACCTTATTACTTCTTTGAAATTAGTCCAAGACCTTTGGAAACGCGAACATCAAAATCGAAATGCAATGGAAATTGCGGACAGAGGCGCGAAATTGTACGATAAATTTGTTGGCTTCGTTGATAATCTGGAACGCGTTGGAAAGAATATCGACCAGGCTAAGAATTCTTACAATGATGCTTTCAAACAGTTGAGTTCGGGGAATGATAATTTGATCATCCAGACTCAGAAGTTGAAAGGTCTGGGAATTAAAAACAAAAAAAATCTTCCTCAGGGTTTGGGTGAGGAAGATTTGTAAATTTAGCGGTAAGGTTTGTTTATTTCGTCGATTGTTGCCTGTAATTCTCCCATTGTAAATTTGTCTGAATCGCATGTGATCTCTGGAATCTGATGCTGCTTTAAAAAATCGTTCAGATCTTCGCAATCTCTCAGCATATTGAATTCCTTATTATCAAGATCTAAGACAATTCCTTTAGTATTCCCTTTAATTGAATAAGTTATAGGACTCAAATTGCCCATAAAAGCTTTTGACCACAATCCTTTCATATTTTCTTCAAAATAGATGAATCTTCCATAGTTTGTCACTTTACAGAATCTGGAATATTGGTCCGGATCGTATCCTTTATCTTTTTTGTTGGTGTACTTTCTATAGGTTTGAAAGTACATCTCGCCATTATGAGACACGGCAAGAGGAATTCTGACTCTTTTGTCTTTTTCTTTGAAGTAGAAAAATACTTTTTCGGGAGAACTGGAAGAGTCACGTGAGTCCGCAGGTTTGAAATAAACCTCGTCCGTAGATGTTGGCTTTTTGTTAAGTACATCTTCCAAGGTTTGATAAACACCTTCGGGAAAATCCCCTTTCTTAATAGACAGTTGCTCTTTTTCTTGTCCAAAGCCTTGGAAAAAAAATAAAAGTGAAAAGCTTAATAAAATTGATTTCATATTAAATGGTTTAAAGTGTTATCGTCTTGTAACAATAATTGGATGACAAATCCCATAGCCCCGATAGTAGCGGTTACCCCACAGCAAGCGATGGGAAAAGCAGTTGGCGCGAGGAGTAATAGCGGATAGCGGGATCAAGCTCCTAAAAATCTTATCTATTCAATAGTTTTGCAACTTCGGGAGCGGCGTAGGTGAAGATCATATCGGCGCCGGCACGTTTGAAGCTGGTGAGGCTTTCTATGAGCACTTTGTCGTTGTCCAACCAGCCGTTTTGCACTGCGGCTTTCAACATTGCATATTCGCCACTGACCTGATAAACAGCGATTGGTTGCGTGATGAGTTCGCGGATCTTGGAAACGATGTCCAGATAAGGCATTCCGGGTTTTATCATAATGATGTCGGCACCTTCGTCCACGTCTTTCAAGGCTTCATCGATGGCTTCGCGGGAATTGTGGAAATCCATTTGGTAGGATTTCTTGTCCGCTGGAATATCCTGATTGTCAACTGGGGCGCTATCCAAAGCACTTCTGAACGGGCCGTAGAAAGCACTTGCATACTTGGCGGCGTAGGACAAGATCCCAACATCTGTGAATCCACTTTCTTCCAGACCTTCGCGCATTGCCAGAACACGACCGTCCATCATATCGCTTGGTGCGAGAATGTCTGCGCCGGCTTCTGCAAGGGAAACGCCCATTTTTACGAGGGCTTCTACAGTAGAATCGTTGTCAATTTTTCCATTCTTGATGATGCCGTCGTGACCGTAAATGGAGTACGGATCCAACGCCACATCTGGCATGATGATGATTCCTGGAACAGCGTCTTTGATAGCTTTGATGGCAGTCTGCATCAATCCGTTTGGATTCCAGGCTTCTTTTCCGGTGTTATCTTTCAGGTTTTCAGAAACCTTCATATAGAGATTGATGGCTTTGATGCCAAGGTCATAATTTTCTTTAACAGTTTTGACCGTAAGATCTAAACTTTGTCTAAAAACGCCAGGCATAGATGAGATGGCTTCTTTTTTGTTGTCACCTTCTGTAACGAACATTGGCAAGACCAAATCGTTTGTTGTAAGGCTGGTTTCGCGCACTAGACTTCTGATAGAATCGTTGGTTCTGAGTCTTCTATTTCTTGAGATCATCTTTATTGAAAATATTTATGCAAATTTAATTATACTTTTATTGTTAGACTATTGCGTAGGTAATTTATTTAAAATATATTTGTTGTAATTGTAATAATACAGACTAAAGCGAATGAAAAAACTTTTATTCTTTATCATATTTACGGTAGTATCAGTAGGATTTTCGGGAGAAATGAAAGCACAGACTGCACGTACAATCTCTTCTCAAAGGACCGATGATGGTGTTTTGATGGCTTATCCTAATCCTACCAAGGATGTTTTGGTTTTAAAATCAAAAGACGTTTCTGTTAAAATTAAAACAGTGACTTTCTTCTCGATTTTGGGAGCTCAAGTTGCAGAGTATAACATCAATAGTAATAATACTGAATTAAGACTTGACAAACTGCGTCCGGGAAAATATCTAATGAGATACACTTTGGATGACAATACACAGAAGATCACACAGATCATCAAACAGTAAAAATTTTATTTTCAACATACAATGCCGGTTCATAGCCGGCATTTTTATTTATTAATTTCAGTAAATTTGTGGCAACCAAGAAAGCTACATCTATGAGAAAATCTCTCCTTCTTCTATTCCTAATTTTCACTCAGTTATTCAATTCGCAGTTCAGGAGTTCTTTGTACGATGAAAGTCAATTTAACATCTCACTACGAGGCGGACTGGATTTTCCTTCCTACGACAACCAGACAAAGTACATTGATTACAAACCTAATTTGAATCTGGGAATTTCGGCAGATTATTACTTCAATTGGATAGGTTTGGGAATCGATGCGGATTATCTTCAAAATTCGCCAAAAAGTTCTTATCCTATTGGGAATTTATACTTAGGCAATACAAAATTATCTGATCCAACTCTGACTGAAAATAAGATCCAGCGCTATTTCTTCGGAATTGGCCCGAACTTCCGATGGATGATTAATGATGATATGGGTTTGACTTTCAAACTAAAAGGTGGAATTTCCAATATCAAAGGTGGTGAAACGTCGTTGATATCAAATAATTTGGGAACGGTTTACAATCTTAATTCACATCCTGGATATGATGAGAAAAATATTTTTTCAGGTAAAGGTCAACTGGAATTCAACTGGTTTTTCTCGGAGAATATTGGGCTGAATGTTGGTGGTTATTATCTTCAGCATTTTAAGGCAAAAGATCTGGTTAAGAACGGTAATGCAGCTGGATATATTCCTTTTACAACCAATGATAATCAGAATATAATTTCTCCTTCGAATGTTGAATTCAGAACCTCAGAATTGAATCACGAAATCCATTCGGTTGGTGTTTTTGCAGGACTTACGTTTAGATTCTCAAGCAAAAAACCGAGTCCGAACTATGGATTATCCGTTATTGCTAAAGACAGGGAAACGGGAACGATCTTGCCAGATGCTTTCGTAGAACTTTACAAGAATGGGAAACGTGCTTACTTTGCCAGAACCAATGCGCAAGGTGTCGCCTTCTTCAAGAAAATCAAGCCTGAGAATTATGAGATTAAAGGAAGTCTTTATAATATGGAACTAATCTCTGCCAAGGCTAACAAAAATGAGTTTGTCAAAAATGGGATGTTGAAGAAAGAGATCGCGACCGACAAAGAAACATTTTTCGTCAAAGGACAAGTCAATATTTGTAATTCTAAAGGTCCATTGAGAGACGTCACGGTGGTCATCAGGAATAATGAAACTCAAATCGTGAATGAAATCAAAACAAACATCGAGGGAAAATTCTACTTCAAAGCTGAAAAGAATACCACTTACAATATCTACGGGAAAAAGGGAAATTACTTTTCGCAGACAGAGACTGTAACGTCAAAAAATGTGGATAGAAGCAACACATTTTTTCTGAATCTCCAAGTTTGTATGGAGGAAACGACTTGTGGTAAACCTATAAATCTGAAGAATATCCATTATGATCTGGATAAATTTTTCATCCGTGAAGATGCCACAGCAGAACTCAATAAGATGGTCCAGTTCATGAAAGACAATCCCAATGTAAAGGTTGAACTAGCCTCTCATACAGATTCTCGAGCTTCGGATGACTACAACAAAACATTGTCACAGAACAGAGCTAACGCAGCGGTAGAATATTTGGTTTCAAAAGGCATTGATAGAGCTCGCCTACAACCAATCGGTTATGGAGAAACAAAACTATTGAACAATTGCAGCAATGACGTGAATTGTACAGAAGAGCAACATCAGGTGAATCGTAGAACGGAGATGAAAGTTATTTGTCCTTGATAAAGAAAAATCTTTTATAGATCAAGTAGCCAATGCTAATTCCTAATATATTTAGCATAACATCATCAAACTCTGCAAAACCAATGGCAAAATAGTATTGTGAGAATTCCAAAATATTAATGATAACAAAAAAAACAAAAAACAAATTCCTGTAGCGATTCAGTTTCGGATATAGGATCCCAAGAAAACCATAAGGCAAGAACAAGACGATATTTCCCAAGATATTCTTATACATCTCGTACGGAATGAATCCTGCGTCGTAAAGCACATAACGAATACTTTCAAAAGGTTTGGCTCTTATCAGATAATGACCTTCACCGAAGTTTCCTCTCTCTGAAATAAAAAACATGAGATATAACATCCAAACGGTATAGACATTGATAAATGCTGGATAACATTTGTAAAGCAGTTTTTTCATCAAAGAGACAATAGGTAAATTAATAATAATTTCAAGTAAAAATATTCAAAATAATGCACACACACAATGTAAAAGCATTCGGGACAGCTGCTCCCGAGAACGATCTAGAATTAATAACCATCAAAAGAAGAGAGATCCAGCCAAAAGACGTTGAGATCGACATCCTATATTGCGGCGTTTGCCACTCCGACCTTCACACGGCAAGGAATGACTGGGGCGGATCGGCGTATCCTGCAGTTCCTGGCCACGAGATCGTTGGAAGGATTACGGGCGTAGGAAGCGAAGTTTCAAAATTCAAAGTGGGAGATCTGGCGGCCGTTGGTTGCATGGTAGACTCTTGCAGAACTTGCAGCAGCTGTGCCCAAGATCTGGAGCAATTCTGTGAAAACGGATTCACCGGAACTTACAACGGAAAAGACAAATACATCGATGGTCAAAGAACTTACGGTGGATACTCTGAATCTGTGGTGGTAGACGAGCATTTCGTGTTGCACGTTCCAGAAAACTTGGATCTGGCAGCCGTTGCACCACTTCTTTGCGCCGGGATCACCACCTGGTCACCTTTGAAGCATTGGAATGTAAACGAGAACTCCAAAGTTGCCGTTGTAGGATTAGGCGGATTGGGACACATGGCCATCAAATTGGCAAAAGGTTTGGGCGCAGAAGTTTCCCTTTTCTCCAGAAGTGCTGGAAAAACGGATGATGCCAAAGCATTAGGTGCAGATCAGGTGATCATTTCTACAGACGAAGCGGAAATGAAGGCTGTCCTAAATAAATTCGACCTCATCATCGACACGGTTCCTTATGAGCACGATATCAATCCTTACATGAACACTTTGACCGTGAACGGAACTTTGGTTCTTGTTGGATTCATCGGCGAATTTGAGAATGATGCCGTGAGTACCAAACCTATGATTTACAAAAGACGTTCTGTTGCAGGATCATTGATCGGTGGCATTAAGGAAACTCAGGAAATGCTGGATTTCTGTGGTGAGAAAAATATTGTCTCAGATATCGAGATCATCAAGATGCAGGACATCAACGAAGCTTATGAAAGAATGTTGAAAAGCGATGTAAAATACAGATTCGTGATCGATATGAAAAGTTTGAAGGATTAATTTCTATTCATCATACCAAAAAAAGAGGATGCATTTTTGTGTCCTCTTTTTTTATTTAAAATTGCGTTCACCATCTTACTGCACTTTTTTTATATTAAAATCATTGTCACTGTCTGGTTTAGATCCATATGTTTTTTAACAAACGATTCCAAATAAATCTGCCTAAATATGAGACCCAACTGGTACCCTCTCGCCAAAATCTTAGCGATAATTACAGATCAATTCCCTTCGCAGTCATCGTGATTTCTAGATTGATTTTTCTTGTTGATCACCTATTTTGGGGTTGAAAAAAACTTTGCGCTTTTAAAGTCAATAATTTACAAAATGTGGGTATCAATTGGGCTCACCAATTTTAGTCTGGAACACCAAAAATATATTTCTTTGCACCCTCGTTAAACCAAATAAACGATAGCAGGGCAACAGCACAAAGACACGATAAATTTGAAAGAGACTAACCATCTCTTTTGGTTTTTCGGTCAGTTAAAGTTTGTAGAGCAAGAGACTTGTAGAAAAGTCAGAAATTATAAAATAAAATTGATTGCGGAACCCAGTTTCAACCAATCAATTTAAGAAATCCGGTTTATTTTGATCATTGATAGACTGGAGATACAGGAAGTAATTTGTGTGTTTTTACTTCCATATTTCCCCCTCCAGCCTTTATGGTTCTTGGGGGATCTTTTTATTTAAAGTATTATTTTTTCTGCTTTAAGATAGGCTTCAAAATTTTCAACTTCCCATCTATTTTCTGATCGATCTTCAATGTCAGAATTTCAGCGACCAACGGATAAACATTCACATTTTCAAATTCATCGATGACGAGACTTTGATTGAATGCTGGCCCCCAGGCCATGAACGTCGCCTTCATTTCCGGCACCAGTTTGGGGTCGTAGCCATGTTTTCCACTGGAGGTTTTTTGTCCCTTTTCCAAAAATATTTTTGGTGCTTTGGGGATCAGGAGGATTTGTCCGATCCTGTGATATTGGTCGTCCCGGGTCGCAAAGTGGAGATATTTCGGAAGCTTCTTGTCCAGATAGACCTCGTAGTCCTCCGTTTTATTTGCTTTCAATTCTTTGAAGACCGATCTCACTGCTTTGGGATCTTTGACATAGACCCTGAGCAAAGTCTGTGAATTGTAATAGTCAAATCTATTTTTGTCTTTAAGGACCTCCGGAATCTCCAGTGAATTTCCGCCATCCACCTGGATCATCCCATGGTCCGACACAAAGATGAAATTGACATTCTGAAGTCCCAGGGCATTCACTTTCTCTACCAGACTTCCAATCGCCTCATCTACAAGGTGAACCGCTGTTTCCGTTTCCTTAGCTTCCGGCCCAAAATGATGCCCAGCGCCATCTACTTCCGGGAAATACAAAGAGATGAAATGCGGTCTCTGATCTTCCGGCAACTTCAGCCAATGGATGACCTTAGCCACCTTTTCCGATGGTTTGAATTGTTCGTGATAATGGTAATAGTAGCTTGGTCTCATCCCACCTGCATCGCTCGCCGAACCCACCCATTGCAGAGAGGCCGAGATCATGCCTTGCTTTTCTGCCAATGCCCACAGTGGGGTTCCGCCGTACCAACTTCCGTCTTCCGCAATTTCTGCTTTGTTCATCGCATAGTTCTTCTGCAGTTTGTAATCGTAGAAGAAATTATCTACCAAGCCATGATGGGAAGGATATAGCCCTGTGATCAGACTCCAATGGTTTGGGAAGGTAATGCTTGGATAACTGGGCAGCATGGCTTTTGCCTGAACGCCACCTGCTGAATATCTCAAAAGATTCCCGGCACTGTACTTCTTAGCATAATCTGACCTGAAGCCGTCTGTAGAGATCATTATGACATAAGGTTTTGACAAGGCCTCTGGGCTATTGCTCCTGTTCGGGACAACCACCTGTGCTGTGTCAGTTTTACTTTGAGAAAATGAAGAAACGAAAGAGAATAAAAATAGGATGGCGAAAAATAACCTCATGAGAACAAAAAATTTTTGCAAAAATAAAGGTTTCATTTTAAGTGATCATGAATGCAGTATCAAGTTTAAGAAGGGCTGCTAAAAGAATAAAAAAAGCCTGATTTTAAACATTTTACTTCAGAAGGGTACCTGATGGGTATGTAGGTATTTGTTCTTTTGAGCAGATCCATATTCCTTTGCAAAAGAAAACACATCCATATACTCCATGCGAGGTAAAAACACAAACCATGAAAAAGGAATCAGTACTTTATTGTCATTTGGCAGTAAAGTACTTTTCATTTTATTGTTTTTGCTAAGCGCTCAAAACAGTTTTGCAAACACGGCGGAACCAAATCCGCTGGATGCTGAAATAGAAAAAACGGTTTCCAAAGATTCTACTTCTTTATCTGATGTTTCAAAATCTCAGGCCGTCATCTACATTTCTTCTGGCATTTCCATTGCTGATCTGGAAACAGAGACACAATATGAGGTCGTGGCAGTCTCAGATCCCAAACGATCCATCGCCTCCAATTCTCAGAAAAGTGAAAGTAAGAAGAAGGTGGTACTACAGACCGTACATCCAAAATCAAAAATAGCACCGCCCCATCCGCAAGCAGACGAAACCATTACAACGGGATCAGAATCGGACGCTGCTTTCTCGTTGCATCAGCATCACAACATTGCAGTTGCTCAAACACAAAATCCAGCTCTGAAGCATTTTATCAGATCGGGCTTTTCCTATTTTCAAATCGTTGCTCCAGATGCAACTCAGGCAAAAACGCCTACTGCCCTTGTCCACTTCTGTGGGAAGATTGATTCAGATTCTTATTCTGTAAGGCCACCTCCGGCATTCTTGTAACATCCTTTTTTTCTGAAAACATTGTCCTCTGGTTCTTTTAGCAGGGGAAACAGAATGTATTCAAAAACCATGATCACCTAAAAACAAATACATATGCCTTTTACAAATTTTGAAAGCCGCCACTTTACTGCGGCAGAACAGGAAACCATCAATGCTGCACTGCGAAATCTGGAAACAGCTCTATCGCCGAAATTGGCCAATCTGAGTCCGGAGGAACGCACCCAGTACGGCAGCATTAACGAGGAAAACAAATTATTGGTCAACAAAGCAAAAGATTACCAGGACAGCCAACCCAATCTCAGCAGTACAGATGTGGACTGGGAAGAGTTTGCCAAAGATTTCAACAGCCGATCGCTCATAGAAGGGGTTATCCAAAGGTTGCAAAGTCTTTATGATGGCTTGCGCAATGCCAAGATCCTTCATGATTGGGACAATTATCAGGCTGCCCTGACCGATTATGACTATGCGAAGTACAAAGCCACTACCAATGCACCAGGCTACGAGACCAAGGTGAATGAAATGAGACAATTCTTCAACCGTGCAGGCACTTCGCAACCGCCACAAGATCCAGAAATCCAGCAATAGATCGCTGGGATGCGGCCCTTGGCCACAGGCATGACGTTGCAAGCTCCATTTTTGGGGTTCCGAGGGTCAAAAATGACGTTCCGAACCCCATAAATGACGTTCCGAACCCCAAAGATGACGTTCCAAACCCCAAGAATGACGTCTAGAACCCCATAAGTGACGTCTAGAACCCCAAAGATGACGTTCTGAACCCCAAAAATGACGTCATGAACCTCAAAGATGACGTTGTCTGGGGTCAATGATGGGGTTGCGAACCCCAACGATGAGGTTCAGAACCCCAACGATGGACCTTGGAACGTCAAAAATGGGGTTTAGAACCTCAAAATTGGAACGATGAACGGCAATGATGAGAAAAATGACCTCAGCCATGACCATTTTAACCTAAAAACAGAGGCTTGGATCACCAACTATGGGACAGGGCCTCGATATTAACATTAATAAAATCTTTTTTAAATGAAAAAATATATAAATAAACCATCTATCTTGAGGCGAACCCGTCTTTGGATGATGACGTTTTTACTTCTTGTGGTGAGTAATCTTGCATTTGCGCAAGCCCTCTCCTGCTCAGGAACTGCCAATATACCTCCAAGTGGAACATTTACTGTAAATGGCGTAACAATAACGTCTTCCTATACTGGTGATGTAAAAACTTATACTTTGGGTGCATATACCACTTGTTCATCAGATGTAATTAATAATAATTCATTGTGGATAGGACAAAATTTGCCATGGTCGCTTACCTTAAATTTTAATAAGCCCGTAAACAACTTAGTTCTGCTCTTGGGTGGTACTGGTAACACTGCCAATGAAAATTTTATTTTCAATTCCAATGGTGGAGCGGTCTCGATTTATTCTGACTCTCCAAGCAGTTGTTTTTCCACAATCAATGGAAATGAAATTCTTTCCGGAAACGGAAACGGATCACCTAACGCTGGTGGTGGTCGTTTTAGAATTAGTGCACCTTCCAGTTTCACTTCTCTCACCATTAATGGAGCTGGAGGACAAAACGGTTCTGTGTTGGGATTTTGTTCGTCAAGCATCGTTGCCGTGTGCAACGCGGGAACCACCCAAGTTCCTTTGAACGGTAGTACTTTATTCAACTAATTAAAACTAATTCAATGAAAAAATATACAAAAAACATCACAAATCATATTTTTGGATTTGCATTGTTGCTATTGTTTGGAACGTTGGAACTTTCGGCGCAAAGACGAAATCTGGAAATGGCTGCTGGTGCCGGTAATCCAACTGGGAATGGTCCGGTAACCGTAGCTACGGGTGCTACATCAAGTACCGTTATCACGCTACAGGAAAATACATCAGGAAGTGTTTTTGCAACCTATACACCAACTTTAACAGCAACTATATCGTTAAGGAACCAATATCCAAACATAGGTGAAGGTAACCCCACGTACCCACCAATGTTATTTGGCGGTAGCAATGATGCAAGTACAACCGCGCCACCTGGTACTGCTATCTTTCCTTTAATGAATACGATTGGCACTGTTGCGAATGGAAATTTTACAAATACAGCTACTGCAACGGCAGGTACAGGAATAGAGGTTGCTGTAAACAGGGCTGTAGGAATTTCTATTTATTCATATCCTCTATATACCAGTCAAAGCGCATTTACGGGCAGGTATTATATGGGAGATATTACCATCACTTTTAGCCGTCCGGTCAATAATCCGGTTATACACCTTGCAGATATGGGTGCGACTAAAACGACAAATTATCGATCCTCTTATTCAAGTGAATTTGATTTGGATTTAACCGGTTCTTTTCCAAATACAATGACGATGACAAGGCTCAGTGGGACGACTAATTTCTCTTTAAATACCACTACTAATCAAATCTTGCATAGCAATTCAGCAGACCCTGCCCCGAGTACCAATGGATCTGTACGGTTTAATGGTAACAATATTACAGTCATTAAATTGAAGACTTATCTGAGAGGGTCTTCCAACCCACAGACTTACACATCAGGAGCTCCAACTTACACCAATTGGAGTGGGCCGGCGGGTTCTTCCAGTCCCTTTTGGCAAGCGGAGCGGATTAGTTTAGGCGTTTCGCTATCTGAAATTAAGCCTAGTGGTACCGTCTACAGAGATAATGATGGAAGCGCTACCATAGACGGCGGAGGAACAGGCGGAGGAACTTGGAATACAGCCAACACGCTTTATGTTAATGCGATTTCTAGTACAGGCAATGTACTCGCTACTGCAGCGGTAGATGCATCAGGTATTTTCACTTTTGATCCGGGAGGAAATTTAATTGCAGGTAATGTTGTGAAATTTCAATTGAGCAAAAATCAGGGAATCGTAGGGCAACCTGCACCAGCAAAAGAACTGCCACCCGGCTGGACAACGGTTGGAGAAAGCACTGTTGGCGGTACCAGCGATGGTACGCCAGATGGAGAATTCACATTGACTTTGGGTTCTGCAGATATCAATAATGATTCTACATATCGCTTTGGAATTGTTGCCACTGCCGTATGCAACGCCGGAACCACCGCACCATCTGTTCAAAATATCAGCAATGTTTGTCCTTCCACAACCGCTAATCTTAATACCGCACACACTGGAACAACACCTACAGGAACTGATCTGGTTTGGTTTACCACCAATAATCCTTCCACAGGAACTCAACTCACTGCAACGCAATTGGCCAATGCCGGAGCGGGAACGTATTATGCATTTTATAAAAGTACGACCGTTGCCAACTGTTACAGCCCAGTGTCCAATGCAGTGACGGTGACCATTAATTCATGCCCTGTCCTCTCGTGCTCAGGAACAGCTAATATACCACCAAGTGGAACATTTACTGTAAATGGCGTGACAATTACTTCTTCTTATACTGGTGATGTCAAGACTTATCCTAATGGTCCTTTTAATACTTGTTCATCAGATCAGCTGAGTGCTAATTCGCTATGGATAGGTCAATTTTCTCCATGGTCGCTTACCTTAAATTTTAATAAACCTGTAAACAATGTAGTGTTACTCTTGGGTGCTGCTGGACACACTTACAATGAGAATTTTATTTTTAATTCTAACGGTGGCACAGTTTCGATCTATTCCGATTCACCCGCTAATTGTCTTTCAACCATCAATGGAAACGAGATTCTATCTGGAGCATCAACAACAGGCGGTGACGGCGGTGGACGTTTTAGAATAAGTGCGCCTTCTAACTTTACCACCTTAACCATTAATGGAGCTGGCGGGCAAAATGGCTCCCTACTGGGATTTTGTTCTTCGAGTATTGTCGAAGTCTGTAATGCTGGAACAGCAGGTTCAAGTCAAACCATTACTTCTGGCACTGCACCTTCTGCATTGAATTTAACGGGTTCAAATGGTACCATTCAGTGGCAGGTATCTACGGACAATGTTACTTTTACCAATATATCCGGAGCCAATGCGGCAAGCTATTCACCAGGAGTATTGACTGCGACAAGATATTATAGAGCTGTTACCACTTTAGGTAGCTGTACTTCAACGTCCAATGTGGTTACAATCACAGTTACACCTAGTTGTACCAATTCCGGAAACAATTCTGTCAACTTAAATTCCCTTTACACCGGAACTCATCCAAATGCGCCAAGTACGGTGATCGAATGGTGGACCACGCCTACAAGAGCAGCGGGGACGAAAGTCGCAGATCCAAGTAATGTTACAGTTTCAGGAACTTACTACGCATTCTTCTATGACACTGTCAACAACTGTTGGAATACGGATAATTCAACATCGTCAGTGATGGTGAAGATTTTGCCGCCATGCCCTTGCGTTATTTCTCCTTCCAATCCGGATAGTGATGGCGATGGTATTGCAGATGACTGCGATCTGGATGATGACAATGATGGGATTTTAGATAGTTTGGAAGGTCCTATCTCTCTTAAAGATTCTGCTTTTAGATTGTATAATGCAGTTCATTTCATATGGACATCAAAATGGATAGTATATGTAACAGGAGTCACCGGTACAATAGTAACTTACACCCCATACAATGGTTCTGCTACCACAGCAACCATACCTGCATCGGGAATTTTATCCATTAATTTAAATAGTTCGCAGATACCCGACTGGCCTCTAAATCAGGTGACAAGCGGAAAATATGTATCCATAACATCCTCTGCTCCTGTCTCTGTTTTACAGGAAATTTTTGGAGACGTTGTAAATATACAGGAAATAGCTGTAGTTTACCCAAAATCAACATGGGGAACAAAATACACTGTTAACACGCACTTTTACACTTCAAGTGAATATAATGAAACCGGACTTACAATTTTCAGTGCTGTTAATAATAATGCAGTGACCGTGAAAAATAAGGCGGGTGCAACCGTTGCTTCATTCACTTTGAATGATGGACAAAACTATGTTTTTGATCTAGGACCATCAGTGGACATCAATGGTTATACAATCACATCTACTCAAAATATTGGTGTAATGGTAGCTCTGAAATGTGCTAACAGTCCCGGAAGCTCATGTGATAATACCTTGGAATATCTTTTACCAGACCGGCTTTTGGGAACCAGATTTTTAACAAAAAGTTCATCTCATAAAACCAAAATGATGATCACGGCCACGCAAAATAATACTGTTGTAAAAGTTAACGGCATTGTGATGTCATCATTAAATGAGGGTGACACCTATAACTATATCCAGAATTTTGATACAGCCGAAATTGTCGAAACAAATAAAGCTGTTCAATTTACAAGGGTTGTTCCATATAGTCGAGCATATGACAATGGTGATAGTGGTGATGGAGACCCGTCTGTAACAACAGTTTTGGATATCACCAAGGCAACATTAGGACCTGCACTACTTACTATTCCTCCATCGATGCAAAAATATAATTTTTTAACCATCTTTGTACGGACATCTGACACAAGTAAAATACTTTACAATGGTAATCCTAGAACCTGGTGGACACCATTCAGTCAAGATCCTTCCTATTCATATACCACAATTACAAATTCAAATGGCATCGTACCAGGTGCTATTTCTAGAGTAAGTTCTACAACAGGCGATGTGCCGTTTATTACAGATTGGTATGGAGTGGGAACTGATGTTTCAGACGCGACACCTCTGTCGATAGGAGGGGTAAATTTAGCTACAGGTGCTACTTCTGCCAACAGTTTGAAAGATACCGACGGCGATGGCATCCCGGATTATCTGGATCTGGATTCTGACAATGACGGATGTCTGGATGCCTTGGAAGGAGATGAAAACGTAACGACCTCGATGCTTGTAGATGCGGCTCCGGGGCTATCTGTAGGATCAGGTTCTGCAGCACTTAATAAAAATCTTTGTGCAGGTACAGGTTGCCGAGATACCAACGGCGTTCCGACTGTTGTAAACTCTGGTGGAGCTGCTGATCTTGGTGGTGACTTGGGGCAAGGAATAGGAACCTCTATAGATGCGCTTATTCAGGACGCGGTTTGTCTTATTCCTCCATTCTGCTACAAACCTGCAGCCACAGGTACCCCATTGGAAACGAAGCACGGGATCACTGCTTTGGCGAGAGCTGGTGAAAACAACAGCAACTGGCCTATGGTTCGTTCTGGTGCATGGACGGCGCTGGAATCCAAAGAAAAAGGATTTGTAGTGAACAGGGTTGCTACCACTGCCAGTTTGAGTTCCATTACCAATCCTGTTGAAGGAATGATGGTATATGACCAGGAAGCCGCTTGCTTAAAGGTCTACACCGTCAAAGAAGGTGAAACCACAGCAGCGTGGCATTGTTTGACAACTCAAACTTGTCCGGATACCTTTAACTAATCATTTAACTTTCTCATGCTTACTCTCTTAAAAAATTGGAGCTCTTTAATTTTAATCATTAAAAAATTCAGAAATATGAGAGTAAGTGCGGGAAACAAAATCGTAATACAATGAAAAAATCAATCATAACATTTGCCATCTTGTCGGCTATTCCCATGTTTTCCCAGGTAGCCATAGGCAAAAGCTCAACCACTGCAGGCTCTAATGTTTCTCTGGAATTCTATGACAATGCTGACAACAAAAAAGGAATTGTAATGCCATGGGTCTCTACTGTTGCGGGAAATCCAGTTGCTTACAATGCGACCACTGGCGCAGGTTACCGTGGTATGCAGGGAACAGTGGTCGACGGAACGATCATCTTCGACCTTTCGGATAAAAAGATGAAATACAGAAAGGCAGGCAACTGGTTTGACCTCACAGGTAGTCCTACTTTTCCTCTAACTGTACAGGATGCCAACAATAATAATGTCGTCTTTACACAGTTCAATACCATTGATTCCTCACTTCAGGACAATGCAAGAGAACAGGAGAGTGCCAAAGCAGCAATTGGAGCCAATGGTGCTACAGATACCACTGCAGGAATTCTTGTATTGACGGATACCGACAAGGCGATGGTCTTACCAAAAGTGGCAAGCCCGCATCTGAACGTCCTGAATCCTGCACCAGGAATGATGGTTTACGATACTGCAAGTAGACAACTTGCTGTGTACAACGGTACAGTGTGGAGTTTTTGGAAACCTTAGAAAAATAAAATAAAGTTATTGTAAAGCGGGTAGATTGTAAAATCTATCCGCTTTTTTTGGTAGCAGAATTAATTTTCTATAAAATGTTATATTTGTTTAGAAATCATCTTATATGATGTTATTTATAGAAAACCTTCAATCAATATTTTTATAGTCAATGAATTCGACATTAAAACTCTCCATATTTTTTATACTCTTTCTATGCATTTCCTGCAATGATTCTCCAACTGAGAGTGACAAAAAAATAGATGCGCTGATTCAAAGATCATATAATGGCATGGTGACTTTAGAATATTTAAAAACGATAAAATATGCTAAAGAAGCAGAGTCTCTTGCCCTACAAACAAAGAATGAAAAAAAATTACCGCATATTTATTTAGAAATGGCAGATGGTTTGTCCGGGTTGGAACTTCCAAAAGAAAGCCTCTCCTATCTCGAGAAAATCATGGAGATGGATTTTAATCAAAAAAACAACATCTTCAAATCCAGAGTATATGATATTTACGCCTACAATTATGACCAAATTGGTTTGCATACTCAATTTTTAGTATCCAGCCAAAGGGCCATGAATCTCTTGCTGGAGGAGAAAAGACCTGACAAAGCTTCTTTTTTAGCTCAGAGATATGGCGATATGGGCTATTACTATTACTCGGTGAAAAATGTAGATTCATCCTTGTATTATTACAGCAGGCAAATGCAAATACTCAAGACAGTTCCTAAAGATCAAATGGAAGGTTATGTGATCGATTTCGCCTCGCAATACAACACCAAAGGCTATCTTTTCTTGGAGCATACCAAGCTGAAAGATTCGGCACTACATTATTTTCAGAAAGGTTACGACCTGAAAAAAGAATACAATAACAATGATCTTTCCACAGAATATCTTGGGTTGGGAGATTACTATTATTTGGAAAAAGAGTATCAAAAAGCATTGGAATTTTATCTGAAAGCAGAACAGAATGCGAAAGAACAAACTACAGAATTTAATGACAACAATGATATCAACAGAGTACTGGCGGATACTTACAAAGTCCTGAATAATCCCAAGAAGCAAAGTTTTTATTTGGAGAAATATACCAAATTCAATGACAGCCTGAAAACGGTACACAAAAAGAATGTGGATGAGGCTGTAAGCATTATGATGTCGAAAAAAACAGAAGAAAATTCTACTATTAAAAAGAATTACACTTTTATATTAAGCTTCATATCTATTGCTCTTTTAATAAGCGGGATCTCTCTTTATATCTATTTCAGAAAGAGAAAAAGAGATGCTGATATGAAAGAAGAACTTCTCACAGAAAAAGAGATCTTGCTATCTCAAAAGGAAGAAGAAAACCAAGACCTGAAGCAGAAGGTGAACGAGTCTTTTGAAGAAGTGGTACAAATGGCAAAAGACAACAGCCCGGAATTTCTCACACGTTTCAATGAGGTATATCCCGCTTTCAATAAAAAATTATTAGAGATCAACCCTACGCTCGTGGGTAGCGAGATAAGATTCTGCGCTATGCTTTTCCTTAATTTTGCAACCAAGGACATTGCGGAATACACCTTCACATCACCAAAAACGGTACAGAACCGAAAAAACAGCATTAGAAAAAAACTGAATATCTCCTCTGAAGAAGATGTTTACGTCTGGTTCAAAAATTTATAAAGTATTTAGAGCTGCTTATTATTACTCAAAAAAAATCCCGATTCTTATTCAGAATCGGGATCATTTATTTTAAGAAAAGATCTTAAGCTTGTACGTTGTTACCTCCAACTACGAAAGGCTCCAATTCTTTTGAAAACTCGATTAAATACTTCTGATAATAGCTGAAATAAGTTTCATCAATTAAAATCTTAAATTTGGAAATACATTCTATTTTTTGGTCTAGCTGAGCTGAATGAAAATAGACAGAATAGTACAACAATGAGTAATATTTTTCCCAACCAGTTCCCAAATTCTTTACATTAATCTGGTTCAAAAAACGCTCTGTATTTTTCTTGTCGCCCATTTTTTGATAAGCTACAGCGCAGAGAATTTTCCAAACCTCATCGTGTGTTTCTTTTCTTTTTGAAGGAATATAATCTTTATCATTACTTACTTGAAAGGTATTATTATCAATCAAAAATTTCATCTCTTTGGTTCGATTGGTAAAAATTAGAGATTCCAGAACTGTAGATTCAAAACTGCAAACCGATTTTTGTGATGCTTTTCGGTAAAGAAGTCTTGTTTTTTTCATTTCGGCAAAATACTTTTCAAAAAGATGATCGTTGCCCGCAGAATCGGCGTAAAGAAGTTGTACGCCATATTTCAGACCAGCAGGAATGACGTGGACCTCATCCGAAAGTTCGGTTTCTCTCACTTTCTTATAGTATAAATCCATCATTTCAGTATTCTGCAGAAGAAAACTACTTTGAAAAAGAAAACCATAGGCAAAGATTTTAGCTTCGTTGCTCGTGTTATATTTTAGATAAGCCGAAAAATACTGGGTGTAAACCGAACCTAATAGATCACGAAGCGGATGATTTTCCATAAAATATTTTCTTGCCATCGGAAAAGACATCAGACGGTGATGTGTGCTTACCAAAAGCTCTGGCGATTTGATGATCTGCTTGCACAACTGTTCACTTCTGTCCCAATAATGATGACCTGTATTTTCTGAATTTCCAAAAAACTGCTCGAGTTCCTGATTGTTGCACGCATCTCTAAACGCCTTTAAATTGCTATATCCACAAAATTGACTAAGCAAATCTAAAGTAAATTGGCTTGATCCTGTGGTGGTTTTAATCAAGCCAAAAAACCGACGAAGTGTTTGAGAACTAATGTTTGTTTTACAATCCCGGAGGATGACGCTTACCAAATTATCACAATCTGTAGCTGTTTTTATGTCCTTTCCGAATTGTTTTTCGATATTCTTCCGCAATTGGTTCACGACAGTTATTTCCCGGTTCATAGTTTTAAAATGGAATCCAAATATAGATATAAACACATCAAAATTGTACAGAATTGTACAAAAAATCGACAGCAAATTAACATAAATTGTGACTCGAAAAACAAATGATGAAAAAAAACAACCTCAAGAAGCCAAAGGACAAATTTTGGCTTCTTGAGGTTTTAAGTTTGCTGAAATATTGGGTGAGAATTGAAAAAGAAATGGAGAATTACATTCTAACTTTCTAAATAAAGTTTCGTTTACGGAAAACCGTAAAATTCTTGCTAGGTTTTCTCTTAGTTTAGCAAAAAATTGAGTTTTACTTTTCTGCTTGGACGTGAATTGTCTAGGTTGGGAATGATTTATAAATAAAAATAGTAAAAATGATATATTACGGAATTGTTGATAAAATTAATATTGAACATAGAAATGGTATCTATGGTCGTAGAAAAATGAAGCAAGATGAAGTTAATGATTTTTTAAATTTACTAAAAGAAAATACTTTTGCGAACGGAATCGTTGCAAAATTAGCTCCGTATGGTAATATTGTCAATTTAGCAAAAGAGGCTGGAACAGAAATATTTTTATGGTATAAAAGCATACGAGCTGCGGAACTCTCAATAACTCTTCAACATCCTTCTGAAAAAAATGATGAATCCCGAACTATAGTTATCCCACATCATACATTAAATGACAAATTTGGAATAACAAAAAGTTCTGATATTTTCTATGGTTTATTTGACTCTTTTTCAAACAGAGACAAAGCATTTGAAAAATTCATGAAATCTAAAGGTGGCTCAGAATTGATTATTGTAGAGCGAAGTTCCTTACCCAAAAACTTTAAACATTTTGGCGGAGAATACGGCTTTTTTCATAATGGATTATATGTTACTCACCCAAAAGATAACAATCAGTTAATACCTTTAGAAGGCTCGAGTGAATTAATAAAAAATCTTATTTTAGAAGAAACTTTAAGCGCTTATGAAGCATTAGGCGCAAAGAAAATAATAATTGAAGATAAAACAGATTTAATTGGAAATGCTGGTATTTTTGGAAAAGGAGTTAAAGTTGATGTCAACGGAAATTATTCAAAAAATATTTTAAGGGAAAAAACTTTTGGTAAAGGAATATTTGATCCAGAAAGAGCTTTAAAAAACAAATATTTTATTCACGATTTTCCAAATATTAAAACTACAATAACAGGTAGAATTGATGGAAATCAAACAATGGAAAAATTCACAGAAACAATTATTTTAAGTGCAGGGTTAGATATTGATGTTTTAAGTTTATATAAAGGAAATGCAAATTTTAAGTATACTAGGAAATGGAGTTTTGAAGTTGAGTTTTATGATAAAAATGAGTTATAGTTTTTTAATTTTTGAAGTTGAAAAGCATAATATTTAAACCTTGGATTGGCAAAAACTACGGCAATTCTGAGCTTGGGAAATTATTGGTAATTGGAGATTCTCATTATTTCAATAATGGTTTACCTAGTAATCTGAACGATTTTACAAAAGCGCAAATTGCTGAACTGGATGTAATTGCTAGTAAATTTCACAAGACAATTCTTGAAGTTTTTGGGTATCAAAAACACGCAGATTTTTGGAAGAATATAGCTTTTGCAAATTCTATTCAAAGTGCTTTTACTTCCTCAAACCAAGTTCCGACAAACGATGAAAAAGATACTGCTGAAAAAGCTTTCAAGGAATATCTTGAGATTACAAAGCCAGAAAAAGTGATTGTTTTTTCCAGCCGTATATGGGAACACTTTTTTAATAATGAAGGTTGTTGGGGAAAGCATCTTGACAAAATCGACAATCGCTGGAATATACGGCAATTAGATTACGAATGTGGAAATTGTAAAGCTTTAGGAATCTATCATCCAAATGCAAGAAACTTTGCAGGCTATAATTTTTCAAATATCATTAAAGAATTTTTGCAAAACTATTAATACAAAAAAATGCCTCAGTTTTCACTGAGGCATTTCTTATTATGTTTAAGAAAAATCTTAAGCTTGTACGTTGTTACCTCCAACTACGAAAGGCTCCAATTCTTTGATCTCTCCGAATTGCTGCTCATAGTTAGTGATGTTTTGTTGCAATGCTGCTAAAACTCTCTTTGCGTGAAGTGGCGCAAGAATTACTCTTGAACGCACGTTCGCTTGCTGTACACCTGGCATCAATTGGATGAAATCCACTACGAATTCTGATGGAGAATGGTTTACCAATGCTAGGTTGCAATATGCTCCTGCAGCTACCATTTCGTTTAGATTGATGTTGATGTTGTTTGGATCTTGGTTTTGATTATTGTCCATTTTGTTTTGTTATTTTTTTATTAAAATTTGAGGTTGTGAAAGTATAAAAAATAATTCCAAACCTCAAATTTCATTTTGATTAATTTTAGTTGATGTCCTCGAATTCTTTTCTAGAACCTACAATCACATTTTGGTAATCCTTAAGACCTGTACCTGCAGGGATTCTGTGTCCTACAATTACATTCTCTTTCAGACCTGTCAAGAAGTCGATCTTACCAGACACTGCTGCTTCGTTTAGAACCTTGGTCGTTTCCTGGAACGATGCTGCAGACATGAATGATTTGGTTTGAAGTGCCGCTCTTGTAATACCTTGTAGTACAGAAGTTGCAGTTGCAGGAAGTGCTTCTCTTACTTCTACCAAAGCCTGATCTTCACGTCTTAGTTTCGAGTTCTCATCTCTAAGTTCTCTAGCTGTGATCATCTGTCCTGGTTTGAATTCTTTCGAATCTCCCGCTTCCATTACTACTTTCAGACCAAATACTCTGTTGTTCTCTTGCAAGAAGTCGTATTTGTGTTCCAAAGCACCTTCTAGGAACTGCGTATCTCCGCCATCCACAATCGATACTTTTGTCATCATCTGACGAACAATGATCTCGAAGTGTTTGTCATCGATCTTCACCCCTTGAAGACGGTAAACCTCCTGAATTTCATTAACCAAATATTCCTGAACCGCAGTTGGACCTTTGATTTTCAAGATATCGTCTGGTGTTACAGAACCGTCGGAAAGTGCGCCTCCTGCATACACGAAGTCATTTTCCTGAACTAGGATCTGGTTTGATAATTTAACCAAATACTTCTTGATCTCTCCAGTTTTAGCTTCCACGATAAGCTCACGGTTACCTCTTTTGATCTTACCGTAAGATACTACACCGTCAATCTCTGTAACAACCGCTGGGTTGGAAGGATTTCTAGCTTCGAATAATTCGGTAACTCTCGGAAGACCTCCGGTGATATCCCCTGCTTTCGCAGATTTTCTTGGGATTTTGATCAAGACCTTACCAGCCTTAATTTTTTCACCGTCGTTTACCATGATGTGGGCTCCAACCGGTAAGTTGTAACCTTTTTGCTCCACACCTTTGGAGTCAACAACTCTAAGAGTAGGAACGGCTTTTTTATTTCTAGATTCAGAGATTACTTTCTCTTCGAAACCAGTCTGCTCATCGATCTCCAATACGAAAGAAACCCCTTGGATAATATCCTCGTACTCTACTTTACCAGAGTTCTCTGCAATGATTACCGCGTTGTAAGCATCCCACTTCGCGATCATATCTCCTTTTTTCACTTTGTCACCTGGCTGTACAAACAACTCGGATCCATAAGGAACGTTAGCGATCATGATCGGCGTTCTAGCTTCGTTGTCTGCTACCAAACGGAATTCAGTTGAACGGGAAACAACGATATCTGCTGATTCACCATTTTCACCTTCCGATTTAATAGTTCTAACCTCATCCATCTCAACAATACCATCACGTTTTGCAACGATGCTTGGATTTTCTGAGATGTTATTTGAAACCCCACCTTGGTGGAACGTTCTCAATGTCAACTGAGTTCCCGGCTCACCAATAGACTGCGCAGCGATTACACCAACAGCTTCTCCCATGTGGATGCCTTTACCTGTTGCGAGGTTACGACCGTAACATTTCGCACAGATACCTTTTTTAGCCTCACAAGTCAATGGAGAACGAACCTCTACAGCTTCGATTCCAGCTTCCTCGATCTGCTTAGCCACTGCTTCTACGATCAACTCGTCAGCTTGTGCCAAGATCTCATCCGTTTCTGGGTGATAGATATTGTGAAGCGAAACTCTACCAAGAATTCTCTCAGCGATCTTTTCTACGATATCATCGTTTTTCTTAAGTGCAGTAATTTCTGTACCTCTAAGTGTTCCACAGTCTTGTTCTGTAATGATAACATCCTGTGCAACATCCACCAATCTTCTGGTCAAGTAACCAGCATCGGCAGTTTTAAGAGCGGTATCCGCAAGACCCTTACGAGCACCGTGGGTAGAGATAAAGTATTCCAAGATCGACAAACCTTCTTTAAAGTTTGCAAGGATCGGGTTTTCAATAATCTCAGCACCGACAGAACCTGCTTTTTGTGGTTTTGCCATCAATCCCCTCATACCAGATAACTGACGGATCTGTTCCTTAGAACCCCTCGCACCAGAATCAAGCATCATATATACAGAGTTGAATCCACCTTGATCTACTTTCATTCTGCTCATAATCATTTCAGTAAGACTTGCGTTGGTGTTGGTCCAAACGTCAATTACCTGATTATAACGCTCTGTATCTGTGATAAGACCCATGTTATAGTTGGCCTTGATCTCATCTACAGTTTCGATAGAAGTCGCGATCATTTTCTTTTTCTCAACCGGGATCACGATATCTCCAAGACTAAATGAAAGTCCACCTTTGAATGCGTTTGCATATCCAAGATCTTTCATATCATCCAAGAACTTCACCGTAGTTGGGAAATCTGTGTCTGCCAATACCTGACCAATGACGTTTCTAAGAGATTTCTTAGTCAATAACTCGTCGATATAGCCAGAAGCTTTCGGTACGATCTGGTTGAATAAAATTCTACCAACTGTCGTAGGGAATAATTTCGTTGTAATGACACCATTCTCTTTGATCGGAAGACGACATCTTACTTTTGCATTAAGAGAAACTTGTCCCTCAGCATAAGCGATCTCTACTTCTTCCGGAGAATAGAAAGCAAGACCTTCGCCTTTTACTTTCATATCATCTGTAGAATCCAATTGTTTGGTCATAAAATATAGACCCAAAACCATATCCTGAGATGGTACCGTGATAGGAGAACCATTTGCAGGGTTAAGGATATTCTGAGAACCCAACATCAATAGTTGTGCTTCCAAAATAGCTTCTGGACCTAGAGGTAAATGCACTGCCATCTGATCCCCATCGAAATCGGCGTTGAAAGCCGTCGTTACCAATGGGTGAAGTTGGATAGCTTTACCTTCGATCATCTTCGGCTGGAATGCCTGGATACCAAGTCTGTGCAAAGTAGGTGCTCTGTTCAATAGTACAGGGTGACCTTTCATTACACCTTCTAAGATATCATAAACTACAGGCTCTTTTCTGTCGATGATCCTTTTAGCTGATTTTACAGTTTTTACAATTCCTCTCTCGATCAATTTTCTGATGATGAACGGTTTGTAAAGCTCTGCAGCCATATCTTTCGGGATACCACACTCGTGAAGTTGAAGACTAGGTCCTACAACAATTACGGAACGAGCGGAGTAATCTACCCTCTTACCAAGTAAGTTCTGACGGAAACGACCTTGCTTACCTTTCAATGAGTCAGAAAGGGATTTCAATGGTCTGTTTGATTCAGATTTTACGGCAGAAGATTTTCTTGTATTATCGAATAATGAATCTACTGATTCCTGAAGCATACGCTTCTCATTTCTCAAGATCACCTCCGGAGCTTTGATCTCCAATAGTCTTTTCAGACGGTTGTTTCTGATGATCACCCTTCTGTAAAGGTCATTCAAATCAGAAGTTGCGAAACGTCCTCCATCCAATGGAACCAAAGGTCTCAATTCTGGTGGTATTACAGGAAGTACACGCATGATCATCCACTCAGGCTTGTTGATCATTCTTGTATTGGCACCTCTCAATGCTTCTACAACATTTAACCTTTTAAGAGCCTCGGTTCTTCTTTGTTTAGAAGATTCGTTGTGCGCTTTGTGTCTTAGATCGAATGATAAAGAATCAAGGTCGATTCTCTTCAACAATTCTTCAACCGCTTCTGCTCCCATTTTTGCAAGGAATTTGTTCGGGTCAGAATCATCAAGATATTGATTTTCTACAGGAAGCGTCTCTAGAACGTCCAGATATTCTTCTTCTGTAAGGAATTCTTTGTCATCAAAATCAGAACCGTCTGCTTTCTTAGCAATACCTTGCTGGATCACGACGTATCTTTCGTAATAGATGATCATATCCAATTTCTTGGAAGGAATACCTAATAAATAACCGATTTTGTTTGGTAAAGAACGGAAATACCAGATGTGCGCTACAGGAACAACCAGACCGATGTGTCCGATTCTTTCTCTACGTACTTTTTTCTCTGTTACTTCTACCCCACATCTATCACAAACGATACCTTTGTAACGGATACGTTTGTATTTTCCACAAGCACACTCGTAATCCTTTACAGGACCAAAGATCTTCTCGCAGAACAATCCATCTCTTTCCGGCTTGTGTGTACGATAGTTAATCGTTTCTGGTTTTAAGACCTCTCCTCTCGATTCCTGAAGAATGGATTCTGGTGAAGCTAAACCAATAGTGATTTTAGTAAATCTACTTGTTTTATTTTTATTTGACATTTGTTTTATGTATTTGATTAAAAGATTGAAACATTAAATGATTAAAAAATTACTTTTAGAAATCATTCTTTTCAACCATTGGTTAATAATTTAATTTTAAATTTTTTGATAATTTAATTTAAATTACTCTTCCAATCTTACATCAAGTCCAAGACCCTGTAACTCGTGAAGTAATACGTTGAAAGATTCCGGAATACCTGGTTCAGGCATTGCTTCTCCTTTCGCGATCGCTTCGTAAGTTTTCGCTCTACCAATCACGTCATCTGACTTCACAGTCAAGATCTCTCTCAAGATATTGGATGCTCCAAAAGCTTCTAGAGCCCAAACCTCCATCTCTCCAAATCTCTGACCTCCAAATTGCGCTTTACCTCCTAATGGCTGTTGCGTGATCAATGAGTATGGTCCGATAGAACGTGCGTGCATCTTGTCATCTACCATGTGTCCCAGTTTCAACATATAGATCACACCTACGGTTGCAGGCTGAGTAAATCTCTCCCCAGTTCCACCATCGTACAAGTGTGTGCTTCCGAATTTCGGAACGCCAGCTTGTTCTGTGTATTCTGTGATCTGCTCTAGCGTTGCACCATCAAAGATCGGTGTGGCAAACTTAAGTCCTAGTTTGGTACCAGCCCATCCAAGAACAGTTTCGTAGATCTGACCAATGTTCATACGAGAAGGTACCCCAAGTGGATTCAATACGATATCTACTGGTGTTCCGTCTTCTAGGAACGGCATATCCTCTTCACGAACGATTCTTGAAACAATACCTTTGTTACCGTGACGACCAGCCATCTTATCTCCAACATTCAATTTACGTTTCTTAGCGATGTAAACTTTAGCTAGTTTGATAATACCTGCAGGCAACTCATCTCCGATAGACAATGCAAATTTCTCACGGTTTTTAACACCTGCAAGATCATTGTATTTGATCTTGTAGTTGTGAACCAATTGTTTGATCAATTCATTCTTGTCAGAATCAACGGTCCAATCTGCACCACTGATATTGTTATAATCTTCAACATTTTGAAGTAATCTCAATGTGAATTTAGTTCCTTTGCTGATCACTTCTTCTTCAAGATCGTTTTGTACACCTTGAGAAGTTTTCCCAGAAACCAATGTATTCAATTTGTCGATCAAAGTATTTCTTAGACCGTCGAACTTAGCTTTGTAAGTATTTTCGATCTCTTCCAATTTGATCTTCTCTTCGCTTCTTTTCTTTTTGTCCTTGATATTTCTAGAGAACAATTTTTTGTTGATCACAACTCCTCTCAATGAAGAATCTGCTTTCAATGAAGCATCTTTCACGTCACCAGCTTTGTCTCCGAAGATCGCTCTAAGAAGTTTTTCCTCTGGTGTTGGATCAGATTCACCTTTTGGAGTGATCTTCCCGATAAGGATATCACCAGGCTTCACTTCTGCTCCGATTCTGATCATACCATTCTCATCAAGATCTTTGGTAGCTTCTTCAGAAACGTTAGGAATATCTGCTGTCAGTTCTTCCATACCTAGTTTGGTATCTCTAACTTCAAGAGAATATTCGTCTACGTGGATAGATGTAAACCAGTCCTCACGAACTACTTTTTCATTGATTACGATTGCATCCTCAAAGTTGTAACCTTTCCAAGGCATGAAGGCTACCACTAGGTTTCTACCCAATGCCAACTCTCCGTTTTCAGTCGCGTAACCGTCGCAAAGAACTTGTCCTTTTTCTACTACATCACCTACTCTTACGTTTGGTCTTAGCGTAATAGTCGTACTCTGGTTGGTTTTTCTGAACTTGGTCAGTTTATAAGTTTTAGTTGCAGAGTCGAAGTTAACTAGATCGTCTTCCTCGCTTCTTTCGTATTTGATCGTAATCTTCTCAGCATCCACATATTCTACAACTCCAGTTCCTTCTGCATTAATCAAAACTCTAGAGTCTCTAGCTACTTGTTTTTCCAAACCTGTACCTACAACTGGTGCCTGAGGATTCAACAATGGAACGGCCTGACGCATCATATTCGATCCCATCAACGCTCTGTTCGCATCATCGTGCTCCAAGAATGGAATCAATGAAGCAGAAATACCAGAGATCTGGTTTGGTGCAACATCGATCAGATCCACTTGTTGAGGCTCAACTACTGGATAATCTCCATCTAGACGAGCAATGATTCTGTCTGTTTGGAAAACACCATTATCATCTAACTCAACGTTTGCCTGAGCAATTACTTTGTATTCCTCATCCTCAGCATTAAGATAAGTTGGAGCAGCTTGTAGATCTACTTTACCGTCTTCAACTTTTCTGTAAGGTGTCTCGATGAAACCAAGCGTGTTGATCTTCGCATACATTCCTAGAGAAGATATCAAACCAATATTTGGTCCCTCTGGCGTTTCGATCGGACAGATACGGCCATAGTGTGTATGGTGAACGTCACGTACCTCGAAACCTGCTCTTTCTCTAGATAAACCACCAGGTCCTAGGGCAGAAAGTCTACGCTTGTGCGTGATCTCTGATAGAGGATTGGTCTGGTCCATAAACTGAGAAAGCTGGTTGGTACCAAAGAATGAATTAATAACAGACGTCAAAGTCTTAGCATTTACCAAGTCAACCGGTGTAAAGATCTCGTTATCTCTAACGTTCATTCTTTCTTTGATCGTTCTAGCAATTCTAGAAAGACCTACGCCGAATTGTCCGGACAATTGCTCTCCAACAGTCTTGATCCTTCTGTTTGACAAGTGATCGATATCATCTACCTCAGCTTTTGAGTTAACTAGCTCGATCAAGTGTTTTACGATAGAGATGATATCTTCTCTCGTCAATACTTGATTTTCCTGAGAGATGTTAAGACCCAATTTTTTATTTAGTCTGTAACGACCTACTTCACCTAATGAATATCTCTGCTCGGAGAAGAATAATTTTTCTATAATTCCTCTTGCAGTTTCCTCATCTGGTGCATCAGCATTTCTCAACTGACGGTAGATATATTCAACCGCTTCTTTTTCAGAGTTGGTTGGATCTTTTTGTAGAGTGTTCTGGATGATGGAGAACTCGCTGCTATTTTCTTTGTGGATCAAGATCGACTTAACGCCAGAGTCCAAAATAACATCAAGGTGTTCTTTTTCAAGAATTGTCTCTCTGTCTAGGATGATCTCGTTTCTTTCGATAGAAACCACCTCACCTGTATCCTCGTCTACGAAATCTTCGAACCAAGTGTTCAAAACTCTCGCAGCCAATGTTCTTCCTTCTACTTTTTTAAGCGCTGCTTTGGAAACTTTCACTTCCTCAGCAAGGTCGAAGATCTGAAGAATCTCTTTATCAGACTCGAAACCGATTGCTCTTAGCAATGTAGTTAAGGGTAATTTTTTCTTACGGTCGATATACGCATACATTACGTTATTGATATCCGTAGTAAACTCCATCCAAGATCCTTTGAAAGGGATAATTCTTGAATAATAAAGTTTTGTACCATTTGCGTGGTAAGTCTGTCCGAAGAATACACCCGGAGACCTGTGTAACTGAGTTACGATAACACGTTCTGCACCATTGATGATGAATGAACCAGAAGGTGTCATATAAGGAACTGGACCCAAATATACATCTTGTACAACAGTCTGGAAATCTTCGTGTTCCGGATCTGTACAGTATAGTTTAAGTCTAGCTTTTAGAGGCACGTTGTACGTCAAACCTCTCTCAACGCACTCATCTATAGAGTAACGAGGAGAATCTACCAGATAATCTAGGAATTCCAAAACGAATTGGTTTCTAGAATCTGTAATTGGGAAATTTTCCTGGAACGTTTTGTAAAGTGATTCGTTCAAACGTTGCTCAGGAAGCGTGTCTAACTGGAAAAACTCCTTGAAAGACTGGATTTGGATGTCCAAAAAGTCAGGGGTGTCGATTCTACCTTTCGCAGTGGAAAAGTTGATTCTTTCCGTTCCTTTCACTTTTTGTGTGGCCTGTGTTTTACTCATAAAATTATAAGAAAAAATGGGTTAAAAAATATTTTGATTCACAAAAAATATCAGGAAAAACTTAAGAAACAAGATAAAAGGCAAAAGGAAAAAGTGTTTTGGCGCGCACGTGAGACCTTGGCTTTTAACTTATTAATCTGATTCTTCCTAAGAGCAACACCGGTATATCTTTTCACGGTGTAGTGCAAAATATTTTATTTTTTTTTGGTTTGAAGTAACGGTATCATTAAACAGAAAATGCCCTTCCATTAAGATGAAAGAGTATTCGTTATTTAAAGTATAATATTAAGTCGCGCCAAAAGATGGTGCAAATATACAAATTATTATTCAAAATAAAAAACCACTTCCTTTCGAAAGTGGTTTAAAAATATCTAATAATGAAGACCTTAAGACTACCTGGTCCAGAAAGACCATTCCCTGCCATTGAAAAAAGCAAGTTGCTTGGGCGTGGTACCTGTGATGTAGACCATCATTCCTGCACTTGGATTCACAATATCTTTATGGGAATTCACCCTTGGGAGAATCATTGCTTTATTCGTATCTCCCAAAACCAAAATCCCAGAAGTTGCATCTGTCGTTGGATTGCCTCCGATCAAGGCTTTTGCATTCGTATTCTCCGCGTTGGTATCTGGAACATTGGCGACGCTTGGCGAATAAGCTCCAGAGGAAAGATCTGTCCAGCTCGTAACCTCACTTGCATTGGCAGTCACCGCTCTTCCGTACTTCACCTTCTGATCGGCACTGTCGAAGATCAACGTTCCCGGAACTGGCGTTGTAACACTTGCTGCAGCATTGACCCAAGGTAAAACAATCCCTTTCAATCCACCAGTTGCGTCACCGAATTCTAAAGACACCGTCGCGTTTGCAGGTACATTGGACGGCGTGGTCTTACCAATCGTCACTTGACCAAAGGCCATACTTGACATTAATATTGCTAATGTTTTGATATATGTTTTCATTCTGACTCTTTTTTATTGGTTAAAATTATCACAAGTCTGTTTGGAGAAACAAGACCACGCTGTCCCATCATAAACTTTGAGGCAGTTTTCGGTCGTATCATAAACGATCATTCCTGCAACACCTATGATCGAAGAGAGTGAAGTGGTCGGCACTCTATTGATCACGAAACCTTTGGTCTTGGCATCCAATGCCGTGTAGGCACCTTTGATCTTACCTGGCCATTCGGCAGCGCCGCCTCCAGCTCTTTGAAGCGATGTAAAACCTTGGCTTGTAGACAAACCACCAACACCAGGCGTTGTTGCAGGACGGAAACAACGGTCGCATTCCACATCTCTTGCACTTGCATTTAGCGCAGTACCTATTCCCTGTCCAACATCCGATGTGCCATCCGTATTATCAACCAAACCTGCAAGATTCGAAGGATTGGTCGCTGTATTGAGATTATTTCCTGCATTGTTGACCAATTGAGGGACTCCAAAGGCCGAAGCAGAATTACTTACGATCTGAGCCGGCGTGCCAGTAGTAGTGCCATTGTAGGCAACTTTGATCTGACCGCGATAACGGTAGTTCGTATCAGTAGTAGGTAAAGTCATGGAATGAACCTGATCAAAACGTACTGCCTCGCTACCTTCTATAGCATCTGGGCAACCGTCACCATCGCTATCGACATCATATTGATTGGAAATCCCATCATTGTCCGGATCACAGAAACCAAATTTAAAACCTTGTCCTTTACCGCTAATGTAAGTTGTTCCTACAACTGGTTGTGACAATCTTACCGTGTTCGTGCCTGTCTGATTCCATATAATATTATTAAAAGCATTCCCATTATAAAGCTGGAGCGGAAAAAGGGCACTACCACCAGATTTACTTCCGTACATGGCAATTGAACCATTTTTGTGAATGATGATCCTTACCAAAGGATTATCAGCATTACCTGTCATACTGTAGATCTGCGGTACAGTGCCGTCTCCATATTTGGAACCATCTAAGAATCTAACGTTATCAGTTTGATCGGGTTGAAACTCCAAGGTGCTTGTTGAAATATTGACACCATTTATATTAAGATTAAAAGAATTATCGAGTCGATAGACATCAAATATAAAACCCAGGTCCGCAGCCGGCGCATCAAAAGTTGTGACAGTTCCATCTGTAGTGCTGAAGTCTCTATTCACGACAGTATCTGCACATTCAAAAATATCCAAGATGCCATCATTATCAGAATCAAGATCTTGAGAATTGCCTATTCCATCGCCGTCTGTATCCTCCTCTACAATGACGTTTATCGGACAAGCAGTTGTACTACCATTCAAATTGACTTGAAGAGTTCTCGTACCAGCATTTCCACCTCCAGTATAATTCAATGGAACTTGAATCGATGTGGTGGAGCTTGTAATATTGACATTAGAAGAACTATTGAAATCTGTTCCAATTATATTGATCGTATAAGCACCATCTGCATACACATTGTTAATTGGGATATTAATAAATTTCTGACTATTACTAGCTACACCTTTTACAAATGATGTAGTGGAAGTTTGTGTGATCCCCGAACAAGTAAACTGAAAAGGGACATAATAAGGAACCGTTGCCAAATCCAGATTTTGACCTGCACCACCATTGTAAGTAGCTACAAGGGAAGAGCTACCATTAAAAATATTGATTCTACGTACTTCAATAGTAGATGCAAGAACTGTCGCAATGTAAACAGAGCCTTGGAGATACGCCATCCCTTGTATACTGGAAACACTGGCCGCTGTTCCTGCAATTTGAACAACCTGTTGGGCAGTCGAACCACCAATAGAGATCTTATACAAATACCTTGAAGTAGGATTAGTTGCAGGATAATTGACAAACATGTAAATATTATTCTGATAGTCAAAAAAAGTATCTGTTCCTAATGTTGCCCCTTCTGTCCATATTGTATCACCAGTTATTGTTGTTGCTGTACCTGCCGGATAGATAGGATACAATACTTTTGTATTCCTTTGGAAACCATATACATTACCAAAAAAAGGACCGGGAACATTATTCGTCGCTATTCCCCCAATCTCTATACCTGCAGGTGTCGTAGTCCCAGAGATGGCAGTTCCATTTTTGTACAGTGTGGAACCTCCCGATATGTTGGACTGGATAAAAACTATATTACTTGGATTACCACCAGGCTGGTCATAACCAACAGCCAGGTTACTGGCATTGGCATTTGTCCCTCCTGGCACACCAGGAGTAGTTACCGCGTTAGGTAAATTTATTGCTGTAGCTGGTGTAGTAGACAATGCTGTAATATCATAGATTCTTCCCGTATTTGCTAAAGTTAGATAAAGTCTGTCGGCAGCCGCTTGAGAATACAGCATTCCCGTTCCTATAAGCAGGAATACTGTTATATAAAATAGATTTAATTTTTTCATAGAAAATTATTATTGATAAAATAATTGACCACTATGAACTGAAAAATTCATAGTAAGTACTGAGTCGAAAAGTGGAAAATTAAATCAAAGCTGGCGGTGGCCTTACAGAAAAGTCATTGCTGAAAATCCGTGTTTTCGCATTGCTGTTCTTATAAAAGTGATTGACGTAGTAGGAATACATCAAAGAATCACTCACGAGTCGCTCTAGAAAGACAGCAGAATTTGCAAATGAAGGAGAATCGGTACCTGGCGAAATAAAGGATTGAGCTCCAGACCTGGAATTGACCATGAACTGACCATCATCATCCAGACCTTTTATCTGTTCAGCGACATATTTTTTAGAAAACTCCTTGGACTTGCATCGTTTACTTTTGCTCGAAGCGACAACAACGTTTTCAGGTTTTTTCCTGGTAGAATTAGCAACTTTATCTGCCTTTGGCAAGGCTTTACCTCTAATTTTTAAGACGTTATCCTCACTTAGCTCGACCTTGGAATTTTGTTTCAGATCTTTATTGTGCGAGACCTGCGCATTAAAAGACTCATCTTTAGAGTAGATGAAAGCGTCACCAACCACTGTGATAACAACGTCAGATTTCGCAAGGTCTTGCGACTGGACATCTTGAGCGGAAATAGCATTTAGGAAACAGACAGAAAAAAATACGAAGAATAGTTGAAACCTATATAGCAAATTAGTCCCAATACCATTCTGTGCATTAAAAGACAAGAAGTCTTTATTCATGGCGCAAATTTAATAAAAATAGCCCGTAAACGCTACTGAAAATTAACAATTGTTAATTCATATTACGCAAACTTAACACAAAAAAACTCCCGAACTTGAGTTGGGGAGTTTTTACATTTACGTAAATTAATTTATTTCAGTTACTTAAGTATTTTATCAGCCTTTTGATAAATGGTCGTTCCATTTCTAAAAAATCGATTTTTATGCTTCCAAAAGAAACATTTATGTATTATTTACCGTTTTTTTTAATGTGATCTAACAATTCTTTGTCTATTTGACATCCGCTATTTCGTCCAGAATGACCATTCTCTGCCATTGAAAAACGCTAATTGATGTGGCGTAGTTCCTGTGACATAGACCAACATCCCCGCACTTGGATTTACAATATCGGTGTAGGCATTGACTCTTGGTAAGATCATCGCCTTGTCCGTATCTCCCAAGACCAGGATCCCGGAGGTTCCATCTGTGGAAGGATCACCACCAATCAAGGCTTTCGCAGTTGTGTTCTCTAGATTGTTATCGGGAATATTTGCTACGATTGGCGAATAAGCTCCGGAGGATAAATCCGTCCAACCTGTGATCGTGGTTGCATTGGCTGTAATTGCAGTTCCATACTTCACCTTCTGATCGGCACTATCAAAAATCAAAGTTCCAGGAACTGGCGTTGTAACATCTGTTGCAGACGTCACCCAAGGTAGAACCACTCCTTTTGTCCCTCCTGTCTCATTACCAAACTCAATGGATACGGTTGCGTTCGCAGATTGATTGGAAGGAACGGTTTTCCCAATAGTCACTTGACCAAAGAAGATCCCCGATATTAATATTGATAATATTTTTATAGCTCTTTTCATCTGTTTTGTTTTATTGATTAAAATTATCACATGTTTGTTTTGAGAAACAGGACCATGCAGTTCCGTCATAGACCTTGAGGCAGTTTTCGGTGGTATCATAGACCATCATACCAACAACGCCCACGACAGAACCTAAAGCTGATGTCGGTAGCCTATTGATCACAAAACCTTTGGTCCTGGCATCCAAAGCCGTATAAGCACCTTTGATCTTGCCAGGCCATTCTGCAGCATCACCTCCTGCTCTTCCTAATGCAGTAAAACCTTGAATGGTAGGTTCGCCACCCACACCTGGAGATGCAGCAGGACGGAAGCATCTGTCACACTCGATATCTTTGATAAGTGTATTTTGAGATGTACCTATTCCCTGCCCAACTTCCGAGGTACCGTCCGAATTGTCTGCTAAACCTGCCAAATTGGAGGCATTGGTACTTGCATTCAGATTTGCTCCGGCGTTATTGACCAATTGAGGAACACCATAAGATAAGGCTGACGTACTGATGACCTGAGATGGAGCACCTTTGGTCAAACCATCATAAATGACTTTGATCTGTCCTCTATTTGGATAATTCGCATCATCAGATGGTAATGTCAATGAATGAACTTGATCGAAGCGTATGGTTTCACTGCCTTCAATTGCATCTGGACAACCATCGTTATCACTATCCACATCAAGATAGTTTGGTAAGGAATCTCCGTCAGCATTTGCATCACAATTGATGTTGTAAACGCCAAAAATAAAACCGTGTGGATCATCTCCTCCTGTGAGATTCATGGTGAATGATGCCACCGATTTTGGAATGGAGTAAAAAGTGTAACCTTGCGTGGTATTATTGTTTGTTCTCACCACAGTTCCCATTTGACCTGGTGTGGTAGATGGTACGCCATCCAAAAGTGAATACACACCCGTATTGAAAACATCCGCGTTACCTAGGACCGTCAATGGAACACTAAAAGTATTGGTGACTATCGCGCCTTCATTTCCTAATCCTGCAATCCCGATAATGTATTGATAATCATTATTTGCAGTACTGATAGAATTTGCCGATGTTCCAAAATCTACGGTAACATTTCTTGCAATACCTGCTACAGTATTTCCATAAGCAATGACATCAAGATATGTTGTAGGAAAAGGAGCAGATTGTGTTCCGTTGACTGTGATCGTGGATGTTGCAACGCCAGGTGTGAAATATCCCCAGCCATTCCCACCTGAGTTGTAGGTCACCTTTACACCACCCAAAGGCAATGTTGCAGCGGGCGGAACTAATGTAAATACAGCAGAACCTGTACTTTTTAGAGTTGCAATCTTAGCATTATCTCCAATCGATCCCATGGTCACTGTTGGTGAGCAACCTTCTGTCGTGTCCAGGATGCCATCATTGTCATCGTCCAGATCTATATAATTTGGAATCCCATCAAAGTCTGAGTCGAGGCAATCACTTTTACTAATGTCCTGAGAAATGCCTATTCCTTGCCCTACATCATTTCCGATATCGAAAGCACCAGAATTCACAATATTTGGAACTCCGTTATTCGTAACCGCTGAACCCAGGCCACCATTCGCGGCATAATTGATACTTCCATCTGTATTGAGATGAGATGAATTTACATTCTCATCACCTTCTATTGAATCAAAGCATCCGTCATTGTCAGAGTCCAGATCTAAGGCGTTTTCAATCCCGTCACCATCCGCATCACAAATATTCAAAGGGACCAAAACGAAATTATCGATTCCAACATCATTACCTGCATTCCCAAGTGGTTGCAGATTGATGATTTCCAAATTGACAGTAGAAGTTCCGGCAATAAAATCCATTGTAAATCTTCTCCAGATGTCATCATTTGCCATCCCGATGTTATTCGAATCTGTAAAAGCCAGTATGTTCCCAGAGGTGTCCTTCACCGCGATCCTTAAATTAGGAATTTGAGCGGCACCTTCAGCCAATCCGGCCATATCAAGTCTGAATCTGTATTTTTTACCTTGCGTGACAGATATTCCATTAACTCTGTACAAAGTCTTATTGGCATAATTTGCAGCCACATTGATGATCAAAAATCTACCATCTGTGCTACCATTGGTAATGCTAAAATTACCGGCATCTTTGTTCCCATTTTGATTGGTCTGAGTATAGTAGATCGTTTGAGATAATGACCTTGAAACCGTATAAGATCCATCATTGGGATTTACAGCGGCGAAGGTATGTCCTACGACGTTGGCATCGGTAGCAGTTGCCGTTCCTGTCCCGAAAGTATTATTATAAATAGGTGTCCCTTCTGTTTCGCAAAGATTTTCCACCGTATCCAAGATGCCATCATTATCGTCATCCAGATCCTGAGAATCCAGTATGCCGTCGCCATCAGAATCTACATCCATCAGCACAGAAAGCGAACAAGTACTGCCAGAAGTAGCTCTTGGTGAAGATACCGTTACCATACGATTTCCGTTGGCGCCACTGCCATCATAGGTGAATGGAATATCAACAAAAGTGGCGTTCTGAGCAACAAAAGCAACATACGGTGAAGGCGATGTGGTAATCCCTGCTCCTGTCAATGTAAATTCTGCAAGACCATTGACAGCACCAGAAATCGGCACCCGTAAAACAGCATTCTGAGTTGTACCATTAGCAGTTAAAGCTGGCCCTTGCAATCCACCGCCATTTGCACCACAATCAAAACTGAAAGCTGACGGTACATTGATCACCGTTGCGCATGATGCGAGATCTCCAAAATCTCTCGGATTTCCACTTGTTCCAGAGACAGTACCAACGGATTCGGAAAGTCCGGTCATCGCATTCAGACGCCAAATACTTGTTCCGTTTCCGTTGATCCTACTGTAATAAAAATATTCTCCCAAATAAGCCAAACCATTCCCATTAGAAGAACTTAAATTTGGGACAGTCCCGTTCAGCTGCGCTACCGGCGTCGCGACCCTTGTCGTCGGATTGACTCTATACAACCATATATTGCTATTTGTGACTGATGTTATCACATACAGATTACCAAAATTGTCTACAGCAATGTCATTCAGGCTGGTTCCATTCGTCCAATTCGTATCACCTGTAATGGTGCCTAGTGTGGTTGCATTATCGCTTGCACTTCCTGTCTGCCCAAGCCATCTTGTTAAGGTTTTATTATTAATACCATACACATAACCCGTGGCTGGATCGGTTCCTAAACCGATTGGTGATCCCCAAGTTCTTCCCGTACTTGTCATTGAAGTCGTTGCAGTCGTTGCCACTCCGCGGTAAATATTACCAGAGGCAGCATTCGGAGAAGCCACAAATTGGTTTTGGGTCAAATTGTTGGGAGAAGGTCCGTAGGCAAGATTTCCCGTATTACTTGGCGTTCCAGTTGCTACCGAAGTAGTGGCCAACGTAGTCAAATCGATTCTGTACGTGGTTCCGTTGGATGCTGTCAAACCGAACAATTCATTACAACTTGGCGCTGCGGTTGGCGTAAAAAACTGACATGAAGCCAGATCAAGATCATCTGCATTGGTAAATGGACCTAAGAGGGTGTTTAAATTATATGATGTCTTTACCGAACTCACTCCCGTATTTGGATTGATCTCGTAGACCCTAGCACTGAACGTACTCACTAAAAGTATATTGGTTACAAATCCTTCGACGGCGTAAATATTTCCATTGAAAAATGACAATCCCTGAAAGTTGGTAGGCAAACTTCCACTCAACCGAATGACCTGGACGGCCGAAAGTGTTGAAATATCTACTCTATAAACATACCTTGAAGCTCCAGAAGTTACCACAACATTCAATCTTCCGACAGAGTCGAAAAAAGCATCGCTGGAAACAGATCCCGATGTCCAGGCAGCATCGCCGGAAATCAAACCAAGATCAAATGCAGGCGATGGACTTGCCTGAATAAGTCTCTTGTTGGCAGAAACACCGTATACATATCCTAAGGTCGTTCCCGAAACTGGATTAGCAGTCAAACCACCTAAAGTGACAGGAATAGTGGTTGCGATACTTGCATTGTCTTTGTAAACAGGGGAATTGGCAGCCGTGTTCGAAGAGGTAAAGACAGTTTGAGAAATATTGGTTGGATCAGCACCCACTGCCAGATTGCTTCTTGCGGATGAAGACAGCGTAGTCACAGCAGTTGGCAAAACGCCATTGAGTGCCGAAATATCGTAAACATTGCCATTTTGAGCATTCAAAATATACAGTGCATTACAATTTTGCGCTTTGCTATTTAGAAAAAACAGGAAAGCAACAAAATAAAAAAGTTTATTTAATTTCATTATTTAGATTCTTGATAGTTTTAAAATGTTTTCCATCATAGGGTGAAAAACGCTTGAAATCCCAAGTAAAATTTTATCATGACAAAGGCGATCATCGAAATGAGGATCATCCATCCTTCTCAGTTAAGGACATAGCAATCCTATTAACACCCAAATGGTGCTAATGCCGATGCAAAACGTGATTGATAAATTTTGGGATATTAAAAAGAACTAAACCACAGGAGGCGGTCTTACAGAAAAAACCTTTGAAAAACAATTATCCTGAGCCCTGCTGTTATAGAAAACAAACAGTTTGCAATGCAGGTCATTGAGAGCACATTTTACTACAAAATCCTTTTGGAGGTAGGCTGTCTTTTGGAATTTAAAATTGACATTCGCATTGTTGATGCAATCTTTGGTAGCGATGTAATTAATTAAGAAATAATGGTTGGTGGCCGGCGATCGTTTGAAGATTTGCTCAACAAAATTATTGACCTTTGATGTCTGCGAAATTATGATATTGGTAATATTCTCCAGACTCGCTATTTCTTCATCCAAATTGATTCGTGCAGCCCCAGCCTCCAGCTCAATCGATTGCACACTATTCAATACGGCATTTTTCCTAATGCGTTTATAAGACATTGATGACCTTGCAGCCTCAAGATCTTTACTGAAAATTTGCTTACAGAAATTGTGGCTAGAATTACTGGTCTCAGTATTACTATCGACTACAATCACTGATTGTTGACTGTAAGACTGCATAACTTGATTCGGAGAAGTGAAAGCAGAAAAGACGCTGAAGAGGACAGCGAGAGTAAATCTTCCCTTGTTGGATAGATTCTTATTCAGCTTGTAAAAAGAGTTAGGAAATAACGACCTAATCATCACCTGTTTTTTATTGCTGCAAAAATACGATTTATAACAACACAAACAAAGAAAAAAAACTCCTAATTATCTGATTAATAACACTTTACAATTAAAATTAACTAAAGATAAAATAATAATAATAATAATTTATTTTTATCAAAAATGAAACAATAAATAAATTATGAAATAATATTCTAAATGAAAGCCCAAATTCATTACAATAATGCTTCATAAAGAATCATTAAAATAATTAACTACTTATATTCAATCAATTACATTAAAATTGTTCGTAAAAGCGTACCCAAACGGCATTCACAGATAAAGTGGCTAGAAAATAAAATTTGAATCTTTTTAGACTTTGATTCTTAGTTATTTAAAAAAGTGATTCAACCATAATATAAACAGAAAAGTAGTTTATAACTTGATTCAAACCCACAGAACCATCTTATTTAACTTTATGTTTACGTCTAATCAATAGACAAAAAAAAACGCCCAAACCTAAGTTTGGGCGTCTATATTTGGATGTAAACCAGAATTATTTCAATTCTACTTCAGCACCAGCTTCTTCAAGTTGTTTCTTAAGAGCTTCAGCTTCGTCTTTAGATACACCTTGCTTGATTGCAGCAGGAGCACCATCTACCATATCTTTAGCTTCTTTAAGACCTGCACCAGTTAAATCTTTTACCAATTTAACAACTGCTAATTTAGAAGCACCAGCAGCTTTAAGGATCACGTCGAATTCTGTTTTCTCTTCAGCAGCTTCTCCACCACCTGCAGCAACTACTACTGCAGCAGCAGCTGGCTCAATTCCGTACTCATCCTTAAGGATAGTAGCTAATTCGTTTACGTCTTTTACTGTTAAGTTTACTAGCGTTTCAGCTAAATTTTTTAAATCTGACATTGTTGTAATGTTTTTTGTTGATTATTGATTGATTTTTTTGAGTTCTAATTATTCAGCAGCTGGAGTTTCCTCAGTGCTTTCTGCAGTTGGAGCTTCTGGAGCTGCCTCAGCAGGCGTTTCTTCTACTGCAGGAGCCGCTTCTTCAGCGCTTGCTTCTCCAGCTTCAGATTTGTTTTGAAGAGCAGAAACAACTCTTTGGATTGGAGACTGAAGCAATCCGATGATCTCACCGATCATTTCTTCTCTAGACTTGATGCTTACTAGAGCGTCTAGGTTCTCATCACCAACATAGAAAGTTTCTTGAACGAAAGCAGATTTAAGAGCTGGTTTCTCTTCTTTCTTTCTGAAATCTTTGATCAATTTTGCTGGCGCGTTAGCCGTTTCAGCAATCATCAATGCAGAGTTTCCTTTGAAAGTTTCGAACATCTCAGCGTAATCTACACCTTCGATCTGTTCCATTGCTTTTTGAAGCAATGTGTTCTTCACAACTTTTACTTTGATATTTTGTTTGAAAGCTTGTCTTCTGAAATCAGATGATTTAGAAGCGTTCAATCCTTCAAGATCTGCTACATAAACTACTTTTGCATCCTGAAGCAAGTCTTTGATCTCTTGTATTGCTACAACTTTTTGGTCTTTTGTCATTGTCTTAAGGATTATAATTAGTTAACAGATTTAGTATCAATTGCAATTCCAGGACTCATTGTAGAAGACAAATAGATGCTTTTTACATAAGTTCCTTTTGCAGCAGTTGGTTTTAACTTAATCAATGTTGAGATCAACTCAGCAGCATTTTCTTTAAGTTTAGCAGCATCGAAAGATACTTTACCAATACCTGCGTGGATAATACCATATTTATCTACTTTGAAGTCGATCTTACCAGCTTTCACCTCAGCTACAGCTTTTCCGATGTCCATAGTTACAGTACCAGACTTAGGGTTTGGCATAAGACCTCTTGGTCCTAAAACTCTACCCAAAGGTCCTAGTTTACCCATAACTGCAGGCATAGTCACGATAACGTCAACATCTGTCCAACCGTTTTTGATCTTAGTCAAATACTCGTCAAGACCTACATAGTCTGCACCAGCTTCTTTTGCTTCTGCTTCTTTGTCCGGAGTTACCAAAGCCAAAACTTTGATATCTTTACCAGTACCGTGAGGAAGAGATACAACACCTCTTACCATTTGGTTTGCTTTTCTTGGATCTACACCCAATCTAACAGCGATATCTACAGATGCGTCAAATTTTGCAAAATTTACTTCTTTCACCAAAGCAGATGCTTCGTCAAGATTGTAAATTTTATTCTTTTCCACTTTGCTTAAAGCTTCTTTTTGCTTTTTTGTCAATTTTGCCATTTCTTTAAGTTTTAAGCGTTAGTTGGTTTAGTTCCTGTTACTCTCAATCCCATAGATCTAGCAGTACCAGCTACCATAGAAATTGCAGGATCTACAGAGAAACAGTTAAGATCTCCCATTTTGTCCTCTGCAATCTTCTGAACCTGAGCCCAAGATACAGCACCTACTTTGTTTCTGTTAGGTTCTCCAGAACCACCTTTCAATTTTGCAGCTTCCAATAATTGGATCGCAACTGGAGGTGTTTTGATGATGAATTCAAAAGACTTGTCTTCATACACCGTGATAACTACCGGAAGAACTTGACCAGGTTTATCCTGAGTTCTACCGTTGAATTGTTTACAAAACTCCATGATGTTCACACCTGCAGAACCCAATGCTGGACCTACTGGTGGAGAAGGATTGGCAGCGCCACCTTTCACCTGAAGTTTTACCATTTTAAAGACTTTTTTAGCCATTTTAATGTTTTGATTTGATTAATAAATAATTGAATGTGGAAGCATTAATTATTCAACATAAGTCACTTCGCATAAAAGAAGACCTATATTTCGGATTGCAAAAGTATAAAATATTTTTGAAATAGCAAATGGAATGTGTTGATTTTTAGAAATTTCTATTTAAAAATATTTAAATATGATCTTACTTAATATTTTAACCATATAGGCATATTAGTTTTCATAGAGAAAATACTAAGGAAAAAATAGATTTTCACTCATATTACATTGTCTTTTTTAGCTAATTCTACATTTATATATGCCAATATGGTTTATGAATTTCAATTGCATCCAAAAAAAAACACCCCAGAGCAAGCCCGGGATGAATCCTAATAATAGTATGAAAAATCTAATCTAAAATTCTAATGTAATAGAACCTCTTACCGCAGCACCCATGATTGGTCTTGCCATGATCGTCCCATCTCCACTTGGAGATCCTGATCTTGGATCGCCTTCTGTAATACCGATCGTATTGAAAACATTGGTGGCATCAATCCCGAAACGAATCTTCCCTAATTGATAAGACGTTCCTGCCCCAACTTCGCCAAATGCCGGTAAAGTCTGAGTATTCAACTCATTCTGAAAACGTTTTCCGTAATAGTTATAGCTTACATAGGTTCTCCACTCTTTGGTGATATTGACCGCAGGCGTAATATTGAAATAGAGCTTAGGCATTCTTCTCACCGTATTTCCTTCCAGCAGACTACCAGCTTCCAGATTCTTATATTTAGGATTTTGAATGGTCCCGTTGAAAGTAAGGTCTAATAAATTGTTGAACAAACGAGCATAACCTTCTATCTCAACACCCATATTTCTCGTATTGGCAAATGTATTTTCTGAGCTTCCGTCTGAGAAAACATCCGTAAAAGAAAGATCTTTCAACGTGGAATAAAATGGAATGACACCAATGCTGAAATTGCTTGTGTAATATTTATACCCAACTTCGATCTGATCCGTCGTAACTGGCTCCAAAGGCTGAGTCTGGCTACCAGCGGAGAAATAATTATAGTAAGCTTCCTCATTCGGAGACCTGAAACCGTGAGAGAATCGGCCGTAAACTGCATTGTTGGTGTTGATCTTATAATTCGCCGCAGCCGTGTAAGACAACTTATCAATATCGTATCTCCAATAAGAATATTGATTTCCCAAAACGCTCATATTGTCATCCGCAGTGGTGGTTGTAAAATCGTGAACACCATCCGTCGTCAATCCAGAATTATTAAGATTTCCGGAAGTTGTATTGGCAAAGAATCCTCTGTAGAAATCTCTGCTGTAACGTGCTCCAACATTGATATTCAAATTATCAGTAATGTTGTAATCCAAATTTACATAAAGGTCATTCAGGCTTCCCTGGGTTTGTGTATTCCTTTGTAGGAAAGACATCTGAGTCACACCGTTGTAGGTTTTGGAATAACCAACATCACTTGGACTAAGCGATGTATCGACCAAATTAAGAAGTTGCGGCTTGTCTGTTGCAGTTGTTAGGATGTTGCTCCAGTTCCAATATTGATTTGACGTCCAGTTGGATTTGTAAAAACCAGCCGTCACATTTCCTTTATCCATTTTATAGCTGAACTGTAGATCATTGACAAAATTATTCATCTTCTTGTCAATCGCCCAGAATCCCAAATGTTGGACATTTGTTGGATTCACCACTGCGCCACTGCTCACCAATGAGTATTGATAATTGTTCCCGACGATTCCTTTTCCATTGGCAAATCCAGCCGCGGTCTGAGGTCCGCCTGCTGGGAAAATCCCTGTATAATTCATATCGATATTGGTATATCTCGTCTTGTTCAAAACAGAGAAGTTATTACCCAGATCATATTTGAATTCTGCTCCTATCGCATCTACTTTGGGATGGATCCCGTCCTGAAGATTCCTTTTGAAATAGCCACCACCAACTTGAGGAATATTCAACTGACTGATCGAACTGTAGCTGTAGGTTCCATAATTAGCATCAAAGCCAGCAAATTCCTTGATATCATTTCCGTTTTGAGTCAATGGAATTGGGAGGAAAAAGGTATTTCTGTCATCCAGTTTTTTGTAGTACACTTTCGCATACCCTTTGTCAAAAACATATTTCAGGTTCATTCTGATCTGTCCGCCGTTGTTCGCTTTGAAGCCTGTTTTTCTAATTCCGTCATCCGTTCTGTAAAAGCCGCCCACATTGAAGAATAATTTATCCTCGATCAATGCACCACCAAGATTGATATCGGTTCGCATCAATCCATAAGTACTGGTTTCCAATTTGGCAACTCCTTTGAAGTCGTTGGTTCCTTCCTTGGATATAAAGTTGATGAGACCTCCTGGAGAATTGGTAGCGAAAATAGAACCTGACCCACCTCTCAAAGCTTCCAATCGTCCTGTCGTATTGTCAACTCGGAAAAAGTTATCAGCATTGGCAAACTGCAACGCACCATCTTCGAAAACAGGCAATCCGTCTTCCTGAACCTGCACAAATTCATAACCTCCGGCAGAAGGGATACCTCTTGAAAATAAATTATTTCCCACTTCTCCACCAGAAGTTTCAACTGCAAAACCCGGAACTCTCTGCAACAATGCAGCGGCACTGATCGGATTTTGTTTCATGATCTCCTTTGCTGTAAAAGTGGAAATGGCCGTACTGGACTCCAGCTTTGCCTTTGGTCTGGAGTTTCCTGTGATCACCACCTGATCGATCTCATTCGTTTTAACTGAATCTTTGACCTCCTGCGCATAGGCATTTTGGAAGTACATTGTTGCAATACCTGCAACCAAGATGAGCGATTTTCTTGTCATGTTTTTAAGTTTATTTAATAGTTGTTGTCTTTAATTTTATATAAACTCCATTGGTCCATCCAAAACCGTCTTGGTTCGGATATTCCCCACCTCCTGCAATACTTGTGGTGTCGATCGCATTGTACTTCTCCATCAGTTTTCCCGTATTATTGTAGATCCTTTCTACGTTGGAACACCAGTTATTTTTAATATTTTCTGCTACATCATCAAAACCATAATTTTTCATTGCCATATATCCTAACCATTGGTAAGGAGCCCAGGCATTAGGCGAATCCCATTGCTGTCCAGAATCTCTGGTTGTCGTGATCAGACCACCTTTTTTTAGAAATTTTTCATTAATGGTTTCGGAGACCGCACTTCCCTGGTCATGATTTGCCAACTTCAAAAACAATGGATAAAGCGTGGCGATATGTTCTGATAAGGTTTGAGATCCTGTTTTGATGTTGTGATCTTTATAGATCTTATCTTCCTCATTCCAGAAATATTGATTGATCGCTTTTTTTCTGGCTTCGGCCTTTTGACTGTAATCTCTTTTTTTGTCTTCGAAGTTTTGAAGCTCGGAAGCTTTTGCCAAAGTGTATTCCAAATGCCAAAGAAGGCAGTTGAGATCTACCTGGGCAAGATTTAAAGTTTCAATGGTCTGGATAGAATTTCCATCAGCAAACCATCTGCTGGAAAAATCCCATCCGGATTCGCAAGCGGCGCGGATGTCTCTATAAAAGTCAGGATTGGTAGATGTTTCAGCGTCTTCCACATCGATCATATAACTTTCGGGGCGCGGCGCATTTTCGTCATCGTAATATCGATTCAGAATGTCACCATTTTTAGTTTTTAGCACACGTTTACAAGCTTGACCATTTTGCAGAGTTTCCTCGCCGTCCATCCAGAACTTATATTCCTTTTCTAATGTTTCGAAATACTGGGTATAGATCTTCTCATCATTTGTGCTTTCAAAAATCAGATCTAACATCAAAGAAAAATAAGGTGGCTGCGAACGGCTGAGGAAATAGGTTCTGCTTGCATTGGGAACAAACCCAAATTCATGGATCAAATAGGCGCAATTATCAACAATGTTTCTCATCATCTCAATTCTACCAGAAACCTGTAGACCAAGCATCACAAAATAGCTGTCCCAATAGAAAAATTCGTTGAATCTACCTCCGGGAACAATGTATGGTTTTGGAAGCTTGAGTAAGGTTCCTTTATCCTCGAAAGCTGTTCTTGTGAGTTCATCCCAAAGCTTTTCGATATGTTGCTTAATTGGCAATTTCTCTTCTCTCTGAATAGATGAGATGGCCGGATCGAACTTGAAATTTCGCAACACGAACTCTTTCAGATTAAAATTTTCATTGCTCTTTTCATTTTCATAATGATCATTGATCTCAGAAATCGGAAACAGCGGAATCATATCTGCCATCGCTTTTTGGTCATCGAATATCTGAGCTTTTTGAACGGCTTCAAAAATTGGATAAATGTCTTTTATATTGAATTGATCTTTCATTTTTATTTTTTTAGTTTGATAATCTGCTTATTCATTACCAAAGCGCAGATCAGTAACAAGGTCAAAGGGATGATGGATAAATAGAATGCCTGCTGTCCACTGAATTTCTGAAAGACGAATCCCGTAAGCATAGAACCGAAAGTCCCACCAATTGCCGAAAAAACCACGATAAGTCCAGCCATTGCACTTTGCAGATATTTTGGAATTGATGCCAGTATCACAGAATTGATACTTGGATAGATGGGCGCAAGAAAGATTCCCATCAATGGAAAAATATAGACTGCCAACGGCGCATTGAACCAAGTTGTATCTCTATTGAAATGAATATGATGCGTTAACGGTAAAACCAATATGATACTTAATGCAAACCCAATGATACAGAATGAAACCACGTAGATCCACTTGAATTTCTTCGAAAAGAATCCAGAAAGAAAACGCCCCAAAGCGAATGATCCCGCAAGAACAGCTCCGGCCTGAACTGCCATAGATGTTGGAAGTTTCAGGATCTCTTTGTAAAAAGTGGGCGTCCAGGTCTGGAAACTCTGCTCTACCAAAACAAACAGAAAGGCACAGGCCAAGAAGAAAAGTACGCGTCTAAAACTAAATAATCCAATACTGTTTTTAATATCTTCCGAAAATGTAGAGTTCTCTATCTTAGCTTCTTTCTCATCCAACTTCGTCACAAGAAGAAAGATAAAGGACAACATCGATAAGACGCCTAAAACCCAGTAGGCGTTCAGCCAACTTTTGGACAACGGGTTATTATCATCAATGAACAAGCTAAACATGACATTTCCCATCAGCACGCCAACCATGAAGAAACCCTCCAAAAAACCCATGATGCTGGAATGTTCTCTGTCATTATTGGTGATCAAACCTATTGACGTAAAAACTGAGATCTTGATCAAGGCAAATGAAATACCTACCACGCAAAATAGAATTTTGAAGAACCAAAAAGCATTGGCAAATGGCATGATGAAACATATTGCGCTCACCAATAAAAGCGCGATCAACATTGATCGTTTGATGCCTACCTTTGGAAGAAACGAAGCTAAAAGGAAAGAACAGATCGCAATTGGAAGATCTTTAAAACCTTCTAAAACACTAGCTTCGGATTTTGAGATCCCAAAATTCTGCTGAACTTGTAAAATCACAGTTCCAACGGAATTGAGCAAGATCGCAAACACGAAATAGTTGAGAAAAAGGACGGCCTTGATATTTAAATTTTTCATCTGATGTAGGAATGATGCAAATCTATTAATGTTTAGTTTACGTTAATTTAACATAGTAAATCAATATTTTCACTGTATTAATATAAATTATTATATTTATAACATATTTACATTAAATAAATGAGAGTTAGTTATGAGACTATTATTCCCGATAGAAACTCGTCGTTTTGTACATTACACTTCAAAGTTCCAATCAAAGAGCACCGGTGGGAATATCATTATCATCAGGAAGTAGAACTTGTCTGCGTGGTAGCTGGCAATGGAACGCGTCATGTGGGATATCATAAAAGTAATTATACCAATGGCGATCTGGTCCTGATCGGATCAAATATTCCGCACTCGGGATTTGGTCTAAACTCTTTGGATCCTCATGAGGAGATAGTTTTACAATTCAAAGAAGAGATCGTCAGGTTTCCGCAAGAGGTGGAAGAAATGTCTGCATTAGCGCGGTTGATATCAAAGGCACAATTTGGCGTTTTATTTAGTCCAAAGGTAAAACGGAAAATCCTACCAAAACTTTATGAAATGGTAGAAGCGGAAAATTCCAAAAGGTACTTTATGCTGCTTGATATTCTTATTGAATTGGCGGAAACCTCCGATTATGTTTTGCTGAATAAGGAGATCATGCCACATACTGTGATCTCCAAAAACAAAGAACGCTTACAAACAATCTTTACCTACGTAGAGAAAAATTATGATAAGGAAATTGAGATCAATGATATCGCCAATCTGGTGAACCTGACATTGCCAGCGTTCTGTAACTTCTTCAAGAAAACGACGAAAATTACTTTCACAGAGTTCATCAATCACTACAGGATAGATAAAGCTTGCAACTTGATCGCACAGGGAAAAAGCGTTTCGGAATCGTGCTATGAAACTGGCTATAACAGCATCTCCTACTTCAGCCGCACCTTCAAAAAATACATGGGAAAGACGCCGAGTGAGTTTAATAGTGAGCTATTAAAATAAAAAAACCATCGCGTTAAAAACGGATGGTTTTTATTTTATATAAAATTGTATTAAACAACTTTTTCTACTTGCATGAAGCTAAGTTCCATTGGTGTTTTTCTTCCGAAGATCAAAACAGAAACTTCCACTTTTTTCTTGTCTTCCAAAATCTTCTCAATTGTTCCATTGAATCCGTTGAAAGGACCATCGACCACTTTCACATTTTCTCCAACTACGAAAGGAATTTCTACATCTGTAGCAAATTCAGAAAGCTCATCCATTCTTCCGAGCATTCTGTTCACTTCAGACTTTCTCATTGGAACTGGCTCACCTCCTTTGGTTAAACTTAAGAAAGAAATTACGCCAGGGATATTTTTGATCACGTGAGGTACTTCTCCAATCAGATCAGCTTCCACCATCAGGTAACCAGGATAGTAAGGTTTTTCTTTCGGAACTTTCTTACCATTTCTGATCTGGATCACTTTTTCCATCGGAATCACTACCTGAGTGACGTAAGCCTCCATATTCATTCTCTGGATCTCGCTCTCAATATAGTTCTTCACCTTATTTTCCTGTCCGCTAATAGCTTTCAGCACATACCATTTCGATTCGCTCATTAGGAAAGTATTAGGGATTAGTTAAACATATTAATAAACGTCGCAATAAAATTCTTTATCGTTACACTGAAAAGTGAATCCACTCCGAATGTAAATAAAGCAAGAATAACAGTAGTAATAGAAACTACAATCGTAGAAGATTGCAAGTCTGCCCATTTTGGCCACTCTACTTTATCTTTGAATTCTGTGTAAGAACCTTTTAAAAATTCTACTAAGCTCATTATTTTCTTTTTGCACGGGCACTAGGATTCGAACCCAGATCAACGGTTTTGGAGACCGGTATCCTACCATTGGACGATGCCCGTAGATTAAAAAAGTTCCGTAAGTTTCCTTACGGAACTTTTTATATTATTTAGATAATTAGTCTGTGATCTCAGTAACCTGACCAGCACCTACTGTTCTACCTCCTTCTCTGATCGCAAATCTAAGACCTACGTTAAGAGCGATTGGTTGCAACAATTCTACAGTGATAGTTAAGTTATCTCCAGGCATTACCATCTCTACACCTTCTGGCAAGAAGATCTCACCTGTAACGTCAGTTGTTCTAACGTAGAACTGAGGTCTGTATTTGTTGTGGAATGGAGTGTGACGTCCACCTTCTTCTTTAGAAAGGATATAAACCTCAGCTTTGAAGCTTTTGTGTGGTTTAACAGAATCTTTCTTAGCGATAACCATACCTCTCTTGATGTCAGTTTTTTCAATACCTCTCAACAATAGACCTACGTTATCTCCAGCTTCACCTCTATCAAGGATCTTTCTGAACATCTCAACACCAGTGATAGTAGAAGTCAATTTCTCATCACCCATACCTACGATATCAACAGGATCTCCTGTGTTGATTACACCTGATTCAATTCTACCAGTTGCAACAGTACCTCTACCTGTAATAGAGAATACGTCTTCGATTGGCATCAAGAATGGCTTATCTTGATCTCTAACTGGAAGTTCGATCCAAGTATCAACAGCATCCATCAATTCTTCGATTTTACCTACCCATTTAGCATCACCGTTCAACCCACCTAAAGCAGAACCTTGGATGATTGGAGCGTTGTCTCCGTCATATTCGTAAGAAGATAAAAGATCTCTGATCTCTAATTCTACTAATTCTAATAATTCTTCATCATCTACCATATCTACTTTGTTCATGAAAACAAGTACGTTAGGTACGTTTACCTGACGGCAAAGCAAGATGTGCTCTCTAGTTTGAGGCATTGGTCCGTCTGTAGCAGCTACTACAAGGATAGCTCCATCCATTTGAGCAGCACCAGTTACCATGTTCTTTACGTAATCCGCGTGACCTGGACAGTCAACGTGAGCGTAGTGTCTGTTTGCAGTTTCGTACTCGATGTGAGCAGTATTGATAGTGATACCTCTTTCTTTTTCTTCTGGTGCAGAATCGATAGAAGAGAAATCTCTTGCAGTTCCGAATCCTTTATCAGATAACACTTTACTGATTGCAGCTGTAAGTGTAGTTTTACCATGGTCAACGTGACCAATAGTACCAATGTTCAAGTGGGGTTTGTTACGATTAAACGTTTCCTTTGCCATGATTTAATATTTATTAATTAATTATTTATTTTTTTCGGTTTGCAAATATAACGATTTTTTGAATATCAAAAATATTTTTATTAAAAATTTCGATATTCAAATTCAAAAACCACAAACCAAAGCATTTTTGTCTTTTGACGTTGCAAATTTACATAAAAAAATCAATTAAAAAAAGCGCATTAAATCCAATATTACTTTTATCTCGTATATGCTTATTGAAACTCTAAAAAAATAAGCTTTATGAAAAAATTATTCAACTTTTGTGTGGCAACTGTTGCCATTGTCTCGGTAATCTCTTGTGATAATGATGATACCATAACAGGAATGCCGGAAGAACCAGCTGTAACCGTGGGTCCAAATCAACTTGCTTACGGACTTACGGAGAACAATGAACTTGTTGCTTTCAACGCCAACAACCCTTCTACCTTCAGTTCGAAAACCGCAATTGCAGGTATTGCTACAGGAGAAAAATTATTAAGTATTGATTTCCGACCAGCCACAGGTGAACTCTATGCCTTGTCCAATGCGAGTAAGTTCTACATCATCAATACTGCGACAGCAACTTCCAGAGTTGTAAGCACAACGGCTTTCACGCCTGCAATTACGGGAACAATCGCCTCCATTGATTTCAATCCTACAGTGGACCGCATCAGATTGGTGTCAAATACGGGACAAAATCTTCGTCTAAATCCTGAGAATGGAGCTCTTGCCGCTATGGACACAAGCATTGCCACGACATCTTCGATTGCCGGAATCGCTTACACCAATAGTAAATCCGGTGCGTCCTCTACAATTCTATATGATCTGGATATGACTTCAGGAAAATTATTCAAACAAGACCCACCGAACAATGGAACTTTGGCAGAGGTCGGTAGTTTGGGAATCACCTTCACTGGACAAGCCGCATTTGACATCAATCCGGACAACAGCGTGGCGTTGATCGCGACGACCAAGGATTCTAAAAACAATCTTTACACGTTGGACCTTACCAATGGTAAAACCACAAACATTGGAACCTTATCTCAAAAACTGATTGACATTGCTATTCCAACTGATGCCGTTGCTTACGCTGTTGATGCTTCGAATACACTTCAAATCTTTAACCCGAACAAACCAGAACCAGTTTCAAAAGCGATCACGGGACTGCAAAATGGAGAAGGTATTTTGGGAATTGACTTTAGACCTTTGAATGGACAACTTTACGCTTTAGGAAGCTCTAGCAGAATCTACACGATCAATCTAGGAACTGGCGCTGCTACTCAAGTTGGCTCTGGAACACTTTCTACGCCACTTGTCGGAACCGAATTTGGATTTGATTTCAATCCGACGGTTGACAGAATTAGAGTGGTAAGTGATGCTGGACAAAATCTTAGATTAAATCCAATTGATGGCGCTGTGGCCGCAATAGATGGCATCATAAACCCAGGAACACCGATGTTAAGCTCTGCCGCATACACAGACAACTTCGCTGGCGCAACAACGACTTCACTGTTTGTAATCGACCACAACACCGATAAATTATATCTTCAAAATCCACCGAATGCTGGAACATTAGTTGAACGAGGCGCTTTGGGAATCAACATCACTTCAAACAACGGATTTGATATTGGAAGTACAAGCCAGAAAGCTTACTTGGTAGGGACTGTGGGAACTGAAACTAAAATCTATACGGTAAACACTACGAGTGGAGCCGCAACAGCTGTTTCAAACTATCCAAATATGGTAAAAGGTTTTGCTGTAGGATTAGGATTTTAAAAACAATTTTAAATCTTCATAAAGAAGCCCGGAATAGAAATCTATTCCGGGCTTCTTATTTTAACAACAGTTTTAATTTAAACATAAAAAATCCCGAACGGATTCGGGACCTTCTGAGCCAACTACGGGATTTGAACCCGTGACCTCTTCCTTACCAAGGAAGCACTCTACCCCTGAGCTAAGTCGGCCTAAAAAAAAATCACATTCCGTAAGGTTTGTGATTTTGAGCGAAAGACGGGGGTCGAACCCGCGACATTCAGCTTGGAAGGCTGACGCTCTACCAACTGAGCTACTTTCGCATTTTGTTTCCAAAAAGGTTGGTTAACGGTGTGCAAATTTAAAAATAAATCTTATAATCTGCAAATATTTTTTTTACAAAAAAAGTGGGGAGAGCAGGATTCGAACCTACGTAGCCGAAGCAGCTGAGTTACAGTCAGCCCCATTTGACCGCTCTGGTATCTCCCCAAAATTTTTCTATAAATGAGCCTCCAGAGGGACTCGAACCCACGACCTGCTGATTACAAATCAGCTGCTCTAGCCAACTGAGCTATGGAGGCATTTATTTTTTTTAATAATGATCGTCAATCTTGCGCTAAGGTTACTTCCTTTTTGCGAGTGCAAATATGAGACTTTTTTCTTCAAACCTGCAAATATTTTTTAAAAAAATTTTGATTTTTTTTATTTAATCTAAACAGTCAGTTTAAACAAAAAAGTAGGCTTCAAATTAAAGATCATATTTCTGCAATCCGGTTGCTTCCGTTTTGCGAGTGCAAATATGAGACTCTTTTTTGAAACCTACAAATGTTTTTTTACAAAAAAAACGTATTTTTTTCTAAGCTAATTCTTTTTTCTTGATTAACAGTTTCTTAGCGGTATCAACAGATTCGTCTAAACTTTCCTCAAAAGTAGCACAAGTCTTTTTTACAACGATATCATCACCTGGAACTTTGATAACGAGCTCGGTCGTTTTATTTAACTTCTCAGTAGTATTTTCAACTTTAAGGTAAACCGTAGCCTCAACAATCTTGTCATAAAAGGTCTCAAGCTTAGCTAATTTTTTTTCAATTCTTTCTTTTAATGGTTCGTGCGGTGTAACACCTGCAGTCTGAATTGTAATCTTCATAACGTCTGTTTTAAATGGTTAAACAATGTAAAATGTAAAAATCATTCCATCTTCTCTATTTTATCAAATTTATTTTTTCTCTCTTGGATGCGCGTTCTTGTAAACTTCTTTCAGTTTCTCAATATTCGCGCTGGTATAAACCTGCGTACTTGCCAAACTGGAATGTCCCATCAATTTTTGAACCTTTGATATCTCTGCACCTTCGTTCAAAATGTGTGTAGCAAAGGTATGTCTTAAAATATGTGGACTTCTTTTCTGCTTAGAAGTAACATTACTAAAGTACCTATTAACGACTACATAAACAAATTTTTCGCCCAGTTTTTTTCCTTTTTTATTGATGAAAAAGTATTGCTGGTTATCAGAATCCGGAAGTCTTGTCGCAAGATAGGTCTGATAATCTGAAAGCAATTCGTCTGCGATCGGGATGACCCTGGCCTTGTTTCCTTTCCCGATGACCAAGATCTCCTTTTTTGAGAAATCAACGTTATTTAGTAGGAGATTGCATAGTTCAGCCTTTCTGATTCCGGTTTGGTAGAGCGTTTCTATGACGAGTTTCTCCAGAAGTGTCATTTGTCCCTTCTCCTCCACTTCCGTTTTCATTGTGTCCATTTCTTCCACAGAGAACGGAATGCGCTTTTCTGCGTAGAATTTGAGCGAATCTATGGTTTGCATTGGCGAGACTTTGATCTCCTCCAAACGGAGCATAAACAGATAGAAACTACGGAGTGAGGAAAGTTTCCGGTTGATGCTTCTTTTAGCCAGGCCGGAATTGCTGAGTTCTATGATAAAGTTCTTGATTACCTTTTTATGAACATGAACCACATCTTCTGTTGCTTCTGTTTTCAAAACAAAGGCTGAAAAGTCCGAAAGGTCTTTTGTGTAGTTGGTAAGGGTGTGTGGAGAATATCTCTTTTCCACTTCTATGTACTCCAGGAATCTTTCTATCATAGGTCTATAAATGCAAAATCACTTCCAAATATAGAAATTCGGAAGTGATTTTTCTTATGTTTTGCAAAAAAGAACTTAAGCTTGTTCTTCGATGCTTGCGTTTCTTTGTTTGTAAGCTGCTTTAAGTTTTGATTGTCTCAAAGTTACAGAAGGCTTGATAAATTGTTGTCTTGATCTAAGTTCTCTTACAACTCTTGTTTTATCAAATTTTCTCTTATACTTTTTTAAAGCTCTGTCGATAGACTCTCCGTCTTTTACTGGAATTATTAACATATATTACATCTCATTTTGGATTGCAAAAATATGAATTATTTATTAATTCGCAAATTTTTGAAGAGTTATTTTTAATATTATAAAGAACTTTTTCCATCTAAATATTTTTAACGCAAAGACCGCAAAGATTTTTTGACATTATTGAAAATATTTTTTTAAGGTTCACAAAGACGTAAAACTCATCAAAGTTTTTTTGTGTCTCGCAGATTGAGCAAATTTTGTAGATTAGAATTTGACGTTAAGTTTGTCATTCCGTAGGAATATCGACAGTTGAGATTGACTACGTCGAGCCGCTTTGTTAGGCTTCTTACGGAATGGCAAACTGGTGTTTTTATCTGTCTTGCTGATTGGATGACAAAATCCCTAGCCCCGATTGCAGTGGAAATCCTTTTTTGCGCTTGCGGAAAGTTCTATTTAGAGCGAAATTGTCGGGCAAAAAAGATTGCAACGGAAAGCGGGAAATAGCTCCAAAAATAAAATCAACAAAAACTGTTCGATGTAATCAATTAGCTCCAAATAAAAAATCTAAAAAAGCTATTCGACTTGCGTCAAACAGCTCCTAAATAGTCTACAAAATAGAAACTCCCGAATGAATCCGGGAGTTTTGTTTTATGCTTTGATGTAAAGAGCGTTTTTGATCTCTTCTTTCACTTTTTCCACTTTCGGGAACCACTCTGCGAACAATGGCGCTGAATATGGCGCTGATGCATCTGGCGTCGTGATTCTCTTGATCGGCGCATCCAAATAGTCGAATGCTTTTTGCTGAACCATATAAGTGATCTCGGTTGAGATGCTTGCAAATGGCCAAGATTCTTCCAGAACTACCAATCTGTTTGTTTTCTTTACGGACTCAAGAATTGTGTCGTAATCCAAAGGACGGATCGTTCTAAGGTCGATCACTTCTACAGAGATCCCTTCTTTTTCCAAGTCTTCTGCAGCTTGCAAAGCTACTTTCATAATCTTACCCCAAGAAACCAAAGTCACATCTTTTCCTTCTTTCTTGATGTCTGCTTTTCCGATCGGGATGTAATATTCCTCTTCTGGGATTTCCATTTTGTCACCATACATCTGCTCAGACTCCATAAAGATCACTGGATCGTTGTCTTGAATCGCAGATTTCAAAAGGCCTTTTGCATCGTAAGGATTGGAAGGAATGATCACTTTGAGACCTGGACAGTTGGCGTACCAGCTTTCGAAAGCCTGAGAGTGTGTTGCTCCCAACTGACCTGCTGAACCTGTAGGACCACGGAAAACGATTGGAATATTCCATTGTCCACCTGTCATTTGGTACATTTTCGCAGCGTTGTTGATAATCTGATCGATCGCAACCAAAGAGAAGTTGAAAGTCATATATTCTACGATCGGACGATTCCCGTTCATTGCCGCGCCTACAGCGATCCCTGTAAAACCAAGTTCCGCAATTGGTGCATCTATGATTCTTTTTTCTCCGAATTCAGCCAGCATACCTTTGGACGCTTTGTAAGCACCATTGTACTCTGCAACTTCTTCTCCTACTAGAAAAATGGATTCGTCTTTACGCATTTCTTCGCTCATAGCCTGAGCAATTACTTCACGAAATGTATATTCCTTCATTATAATGTAATATTGATTATGAAAATGTTCTTTGTTAAATTTCGAAATACAAAAGTATTAATTTTTTTATTATCTGCATAACAAAAAAGGCTCCCATCTGGAAGCCTGTCAATTATCATAAAGATTGTTAGTTCACTTTGTGCCAAGTTTGCGTTTTAACGGCAATTCCCAATACAATGGCTTTTACTTTCAGGACATCTCCTTCACGTACAAGCTCTGTTTTGTAAGATTTTCCGTCTTTTGGATTGGTGATGGTTCCGCCAGAGAATTCATTCCCATCTTTTGAAAGACCACGGATGATCTCTAATCCGATCAATGGTTTGTTTTTGCGGTCATCTTTACATTTTACGCAGTTCGCATTTTCTGGTTTGATCAATAGTTGTACGATCTTCCCGTTGTATTTCCCTTTGGAATCTTTGGAAATCTCTACGATGGATTTTGGTTTTCCGGTTTCGTCATCGATGGTTTTCCATTTTCCTTCGATTTGAGCGAATGAAAGAACGCCGATGAATGATAAGGCAAATGTTAAAAGTAATTTTTTCATTGTCTTTATTTTAAGTTTGTTTGTTGTTTGATGTGATTAACTTGTTAACGTTAAATTAATATTGATAAAAATATAAATTAATTTTAAACAAACAAGAATTATTTGCTATCCAAAGCATAAATAAAGCCAATTGACAGAATTTTTAAATATTAAACACCTTTATTTTAATACAATTTTCTGTTGATGACGCGATCCATATAATCCTGATACCACGCCTTTGTTTTCAGGATACCAAGTTTTTGTTCTGGATTAAGGTTTTTGCTGAAGAGATTTTTGGATAAGGCAAGATCTGTTTTGTGATAGATTCCCGTCACGTCTTTTCCATCAAAAATGTAAACGTAGTTTCCAATTACAATTTGCTCATTGATGGAATCGGAATGGATGATCATATGATCTTCATTCTTATCGGAAACCAAACTCCTTCCCCAACTTCTGATTTTTTTGTTATAACCAAGCAGGTCGGCCAAAGTTGGATAAATGTCGATTTGTTGGGCGAAACGGTCATCAATTCCTTTCAAATTATATTTTGGATTTGGAGAAAAAAACAAAAGTGGAATAGCAAATCTATTCATCGCTTTTTGATATTCCTCATAATGGATTTGATTGGTGTGGTCCGCAGTTATCACAAAGATTGTATTCTGATACCAAGGTTGTCTGCTCGCCGTTTCGAAGAATTTCTTCAACGCATAATCTGTGTATTGAATTGGAGCGTGGATCTGCAATGGTCCAGATTTGAATTTATTCTGATATTTCTCCGGAACTTTAAATGGGTCGTGAGACGAAGCCGAAAACATTGTGGACATAAAAGGTTGCTTTTTCCCAATGTTCTTAGCAAAATATTGAAAAAATGGTTCGTCCCAAATCGCCCACATTCCGTCGAAGTCCTTGTCATTATTGTATTCATTTTTCCCGAAATAATTTTTGAAACCCAAAATATTCCCAAAACCTTGGAAACCCATTGAGCCATTTGGTGCGCCGTGGTAAAAACTCGTGTCATAACCCAAATCATTACAAACCGAAACAATCGATTGGATTTTTTGATTGGAATACGGTGAACTCGTAAAAGCATCGGTCAAACTCGGAATTCCTGCCAGAACCGAACTCATTCCGTGGATGGATTGTCTTCCGTTCGCAAACGCATTGGTGAAAATCAAACTTTCATTTGCCAAGCTGTCGAGAAATGGCGTGTAGGAAACAAAATCTTTGATTTTTGTATCTTTATTGAACGCTCCAGAATATTCTTTCCCGAAACTTTCCATAATGAAAATGACAACGTTTGGTTTCTTCTCAACTTCCCTTTCATATAATTTATAAGGTTTGATTTCTTTCTCAATGAATTTCTCATCAACAAATTTGACGAGCTTGAAGTTGTTGGTATTAATGGTTCTAAAAAAAGAGAAAACGCTGTTCAAAACAAGATTTCCCTGCAAAGGATTGCTGACGTGTTTGTTGGCATCAACCAGATTAATTGGTCTTGTGGAATGTTTGAAATCACCACGAATTCCGCCAACCACTAAAAGTGCTATTACACACAAAATCGCAACAGATGAGGCAAAATATTTGATTAAATTTTTAGGTTTCTCCTCTTCCACTTTCATTTTTTTGTAAAGTAAAATCCAGAAGAGCATCATTAAAATAAAGGAAACAATCACAAAAGGATTGTGCAAAACCGCATTGAAAAAGACTTTTCCAATATTACTTTCGTTCTTCGCTACAGAAAAAACAGCAGAAGTCAATCGCGCTTGGCTGAATCGATAATAAATCATATCGCCAAAGTTGAAAGCGTAAGTAAATCCATTTGTTATGAAGTACCAGAAAAAGAGAAATTTCTGATAATTCTTTTTTGTATTAATGACAATCGGGATGATGCTTAACAGAATGAAAACCGAATTCACATAAAGAATCGCAGTTGTGTCAAACGCAGTCCCGTAATAAGATAGCTTGAAATATTCCGAAATGCCATCGACCTTCACCAATTCCTGATTGAAAAACCAAAACAGGAATCTCGCCATTTGATAAAAGAAAAACACCAAAAAAAGTCTGTAAACCAAGGCCAAAACTTCCTGCCCTCTAAAATTCTTCATTTTGCAAAATTACGAAAAGTGGGAAGTCAGATGATGGAAGATGGAAGTTTTTCCACACACCTGAAAAACTTCCATCTTCCAACCTCCATCCTCCAACTATTTTCCTATTTTTGTGATATGAATTTCATCAAAAACAACCTTGCCAACGCATTTACTTTAGGGAATCTTTTCTCGGGTTGCGTTGGGATTGTTCACCTTATTTCGGGCGATTATCAAACAACTGCGATTTGCATTATTATCTCATTGGTTCTCGATTTTTTCGATGGTTTTATTGCAAGAGCACTGAATTCCAGCAGTAATCTGGGCGGACAATTGGATTCTTTGGCAGATATGGTAAGTTTTGGATTTTTGCCTGGGATTACAATGTTTGTTGTATTGGAACACTTGACGCTTTCTGGTCTTCCCGAATTTATACCGTGGATAAAATATTTAGGTTTCATTATCACACTTTTCTCTTGTCTTAGATTGGCGATTTTTAATTTGGATGATGACCAAAAATATTACTTCAAAGGTTTGAATACGCCAAGCAACACGATTTTGATTTTCGGATTATTTTATGCTTTCAAAGAAACTGGCGCTTTCAGTTTCCTATTTGAAAATGAAATTTATCTATTGATTTTAACCGTTGTTTCTTCTTGGCTCCTAATCAGTCCAATCAAGATGATTGCGATGAAATTTAAATCAAAACAATTAAAAGATAATTATCCAAAACTGGCTTTGCTGATTGGCGGAATTTTGATTTTACTAATTTTCAAAACAGTCGGAATTCCTTTAGTCATCATCTATTACATTTTGATTTCATTGATATTTCAAAAACAATTGAAGTAGTCAAAAGTTGGTGGCTGGAAGATAGAGGCTGGAAGATTTTAAAATCATAACATTATAAAAATATTTCTCGCAGATTAAGCAAATTTTGCAGATTTATTTTAGAAAAATCTGCTTAATCAGGCAAATCTGCGAGAACAAAAAATTCATCAATAATCATTCATCAACAATCATTTATAAATAATGAACTTAAAACTATATAAACCACTTTGCGTTTTCGATTTGGAAACGACGGGAACCAACGTTGGAAAAGACAGAATCGTGGAAATTTGCATCCTGAAAGTAAATCCGGACGCATCTCGAGAAAGTAAAACCTGGAAAGTAAATCCAGAAATGCCAATCCCAAAAGAATCTTCCGCCATCCACGGAATCTACGACGAGGACGTTGTGAACGCACCAACTTTCAAAGACATTGCATCGAAAATTCTGGAAATGATTTCCGGCGCTGATTTGGGCGGTTTCAATTCCAACCGTTTTGATGTGCCACTTTTGGCAGAAGAGCTTTTGCGTGCTGGTTTGGACTTCGATTTGAGCAAATTCAAATTGGTGGATGCGCAAACCATTTATCACAAAATGGAACCACGTAATCTTTCCGCCGCGTACAATTTTTATTGTCAAAAAACTTTGGAGAATGCGCATTCTGCGGAAGCCGATGTTTTGGCGACTTTCGAAGTTTTGGATGCGCAAGTTGGTCATTACGCAGACTTACCAAAAGAAGTTGCTGGCCTGAGTGAATTCTCTTTCCACAGCAAGTTTGCGGATCTGGCTGGAATGATTCATTTTAATGACAAAGACCAGGAGATTTTTGCTTTTGGGAAATATAAAGGACAAGTTGTAAAGGACGTTTTCCAAAAAGATATTGGCTATTATGGATGGCTTCAAAGCGCTGATTTTCCGCTTTATACTAAGAAAATATTTACAAAAATCCAGCTGAAATCCAGGTTTTAATTAAATTACCATGGTGAAAATCGAATAGCGTAAGAATTTGGAATTAAAGATTGTTACATTGTTATACTGATAAATTGTTACATTAATATTATGAAAATAATCTGCGTAGGAAGAAATTACGGCGAGCACGCCAAAGAATTGGGAAATGACATTCCTGAAGATCCAGTGATCTTTATGAAACCTGACACCGCCATCTTGAAAAAAGGTTCGGATTTCTACATTCCTGAATTTTCTGATGACATCCATTATGAATTGGAAGTGGTTTTGAAAATCTCAAAAGGTGGAAAATATATTCAAAAAGAAAATGCAGGAAATCATTATGAAGAAATCGGGTTGGGAATTGATTTTACCGCAAGAGATTTACAAACAAAACTAAAGAACAAAGGTTTGCCTTGGGAATTGGCGAAAGGTTTTGATGGTTCGGCGGTGGTTTCAGATTTTGTTTCGAAAGACAATTTTGATTTGACAAATCTTGGATTTTCATTGACCAAGAACAATGAGAAAGTTCAAGACGGAAACACGAGTGAAATGATTTTCAGTCCCGAGGATATCATTGCTTTTGCTTCTCAATATTTCACTTTGAGAGTTGGCGATCTGATCTTCACGGGAACGCCAAAAGGTGTTGGGAAAGTTTCTGAGAATGATCTGCTTGAAGCTTATTTGGAAGATAAAAAATTGTTCAGTTTAAAGATTCAATAGTCAGAATTAGTTGATGGTTGTTGGTTGATAGTTGACGGTTATCAGTTAAATTCTTTTTATAATGGCTAAATTTTTGTACTTTGTAGCTTATAACCTTAGATTATGAAAAAAATTATTTTACCTGTAGATTTTTCCGACAGCTCAAATAAATTGGTAGATTATGCCATCAATTTTGCGAAAGAAGTCAATGCCGAAATCCAATTGATTCACGTTGCGGCGACAGATATTGGTTTTGTGATCGGTGATATGGGATTCCAATATTTTCCTGAAGTTGAAGAAAATGAGATCAAATACGAATTGAAAGAGCTTAATAAAATTCAGGAAAGAGTGGTTGCACAAGGCGTCACTTGTAATCACATCCTAAAACAAGGCATCGCTGGCGACACGATTTTGGAATTTGCAGATGAACAAAATGGAGATTACATCGTGGTAGGTTCGCACGGCAGAAGCGGTGTTTATGATGTTTTCATCGGAAGTCTGACGAAAGAGATCACTAAAAAGTCAAAGATTCCTGTTCTGGTTGTTCCTTGTCATGATGAAGAATAATTTCTTAAGAAATAAGAACCAAGATATTAAAATAAAAGAACCCGTCTCGTTGCAAAAACAAGACGGGTTTTTTATTATATAATCAATTTATTTAACCTTCGTTTTTATAAATTTTTGGGTCGTAATATGGATTTTTACCTTCTGTTGGAGAGAAGTAATCTTTGTCCTTTTGAGCCCCCAAAGTCACTACCAAAATATAACACCAGTAGCAGAAAAATCCTGTTGCTACAAGAAACAGCACCCAGTTCAGAACGTTACCAAAAAGATTATAGAATCCGAAAGACCATTTGAAAGCTGCACTTAATGCTAACCAGAAAGATGTCATATTTTTCTTTTTTTAAATTAACTTTGCACAAATTTATAAAAAATGTTTCGATTACTTTCAAAAGAAAGCAATATTTTTTCTGTTCCAGCCTACATTGGCGCTTTGTTTCTGATATTCCTATCACTTAACTTATTAGATTTCAAAAACATAACCCTTATTCCGACTTTAATTACATTCACCGGGATCAGTTTGGGATATTTTTTATTCAATGCGATCGCATTAAACCAATTTTCCCATCTTCCATTATTTCTTTACACGGTTTTTGTGGTTGCTTTTTACGATGGAACCATCAATCTGGGTTTGGCCTGTACTTTCTTGATGAGCTCCATTTTATTATTGATCTTGACGAGTCAAAATGACCAATTGAGGAAAAGTTCATATATGCTTGTAGGTGCAATTCTGGCTTTTACATTTCTCGTTTTCCCGCCCAGTTGGCCAATGGCTGTGTTCGTCATCTTCCATATCATCGGAACTTCCGGACGAATTGGTCTTAACATGTTTCGACTTTTATTTGGGGCCATTTTGATTGTCTTGAGTTATTTTGGTGTGATGTACTTGATACATTTTACCACATGGGACCGTTCTTATCTACCATTTTCAGCTTCATTTGAAATGTTGAGATCTTACTATCCTTTATATATTTTGATCCCGATTGCCTTGATGATCATCTACTCGCTTTCCGATCACTTCAAACATTATAATGAGAAAAGTCCTATCAGCAGATACAAATATACTTTTGTCCTGGTTTTTTCGCTTGCGCAATTGATCACGATCATTTTCTATATGGGCTATGATTACGAATATCTTTTGCTACTTGCTTTGCCTGTAAGCATTATTATCAGCCGAATGTTGCGTTTCCTTCCAAAATACTGGATGCAGGAATTGGGACTTTGGATCGTTGTTTTTTGCTTGGCAGCATTTAAAATCGCTAATTTTGCACAATATTAAATAATTGATGAAGAATGATCCAGATAGATGATAAACTGATTTCCGAAGATATATTTGCAGAGAGCTTTGTCTGCAACCTTACCAAATGCAAAGGCGCTTGTTGCGTAGACGGCGACACTGGCGCACCACTCGACAAAGACGAATTGCCAATTCTTGAGGAAATTTTCCCGAAAATAAAATCTTACCTCAGATCAGAAGGCGTGAAAGCCATCGAGGAACAAGGAACTTGGGTTATAGATCCTTATGACGGCGGTTACGTGACGACATTGGTTAACGGAAGCGAATGTGCTTACGTTATTTTTGATGAGAAAGGCACAACGAAATGTGGTATCGAAAAAGCTTACGAAGACGGCGTTGTTGATTGGAAAAAACCAATTTCGTGTCACCTTTATCCAATAAGAGTGAATGATTATAAAACCTTCATCGCGCTAAACTATCACGAGTGGGAAATTTGTAATGATGCCTGTACTTTGGGGAAAGAATTACAAGTGAGGATCTATCAATTCCTAAAAGAGCCGCTCATCCGCAAATACGGCGAAGAATTTTACAAAACCCTTTGCGACGCCGCAGAAGAATGGGAAAAAGAATATAATTCTTAATCAGACAGGAAATCTTAAGATAGGAGATTAGAGACAAAAAAAAGGAATCCAATTTGGACTCCTTTTTTATTTAGTGGCATTTGTACATTGTACAAAATACATTTTTCCTTTTACAATTTAAACTCGTCATCAGAGATCGGTTGGTTGATCTTGATATCAGAATTTTTGACACTGATCTGCTGTCCTGCTGCATCTACAGACATTTCTTCCACGAATTTGATTCCGTCCACGTCGGTATATTTGTTGATGGTCATATTGCCTTTGTCATTTTCAGTCTTGAAAAGCAATCCAGTTTTCACATCGAAGTAAGATTTGGAATCGTCTGAAGAAAGCAAATAATAATCTTTTCCGTCAATCTGAGTTTTCTCAACAGTTTTGATTTTCGCAGGATCCAATCCTAATGCATCCATTATTTTAGCTGTCTTTAGTTTTGATATCTGGTCTGCAGGAAGATCCATTTTCTGACCCATTTGAGATGCATAACCTTTCTCGCCATCAAAAACCTGAACCATCTCCTGTCCCATCATAGACTGTGTGGATTTGAACTTGTTATCTTTCTTCAAGGTCTTTCCTTCCATTTCCATTCCCATCACGCTGATGGTATTTTTCATAGAAAGTGTTTTTACAGCTTCCAATTTTTGTTTTCCACCAAGAACAGTCACGTAGTTATCAATGATTTGTTTTGCTGTTGGCAACGCTTGTGCAGACATCGTTACCACCATCATAACCGATAATGCGAATGTCAAAATGATTCGTTTCATATTTTTTTAAATTTTTTCCTGAATAAAATTAGTCAAATTTCTAAGATCAAATATTCCTTTCGTGAAATATTGTCTTTTATTTAGTTATCAATTATAGTAAAATGTTACAAAAAAAGACCTCAAATTTTGAAGTCTTTCTGAACTAATTCTATTTCTTGATATCCGCCTTCACGTCTTTATAAGTGTCGCTTACGGCGTCAGCACCTTTTACTGCCGTTTTCTCTACGGCTTTAGCACCTTTTTTTGCTGTTTTGCCTGTCCATTTTGCGCCTTTCTTCACACCTTTTTTAGTTGCTTTGGCGCCTTTTTTGGTTTTATCGCCAACCCATTCTGCGCCATCTTTCACGCCTTCACCAGTTGCTTTTGCACCTTTTTCAACTGCCGTTCCTACAGCTTTCGCATCCTTTTTCACTTCCTGTTTTACAGTTTGGGCATTCATTGCAACTGCTACAAATAGAAATGCGGCTGCTGATAAGATTCTCTTTTTCATCTTTTTATATTTTAAATTAATATGATATTCTAAGCACAAAGTAAGCCAAAAAAATTAATCAATATTTTAAATTTTAAAAATAAATTCATCTTGTTCTTTTTCAAAAGGGAAATATAATATTTTTGCAAAACTTATGGCAAAGGCAAACCAATCTACGAAGCGGAAAATCCATCAGAAAAGAAAAAATGTTTTTGTCAAAAAGCGTTGGATTCTTCTGTTGATTCTTTTGGTGTCTCTGCTCGGTACAGGTTTTTATCTAAGGCAAAAAATAAATTATTACTTCTCCTACTATTTAGGAAAACACTTCGAACACAAGAATCTTACGAACTCGGAAAAGGAATCAGCGAGAATTGATAAAATCGTTGGTCTCTATTCCAATCAGACTTTTGGGTTCGACATTTCTCATTATCAAAGAAAAGAAGATATCCAGTGGGATAGTTTAAGCATAGGAAATAGAACTATTCCTTTAAAATTCGTTGTTTTGAGAGCAAGTATGGGCAATCGAAAATTGGATAAGAACTTTGACCATTTTTGGGAAACGGCAAAACACCACGGTCTCATCCGAGGTGCTTACCACTTTTATCGTCCTGATGAAGACCCGATAATGCAGGCAAATTCTTTTCTTTCTGTTGCAAAATTGGAATCTGGCGATTTGCCTCCAATTCTTGACATCGAAAAAAATCCAAGAAAGAAATCAAAAGAACAATTGGTTTCTGACCTCAAGGTCTGGATTAAAATAATGGAAGAAACATACGGTGAGAAACCCATCATCTACACCTACTACCATTATTACAAAGATTATCTGAAAGGTGAATTCGATGATTATCCGCTTTGGCTGGCGAATTACAACGATGTCCCGACGCCTTCACCAGATGATGAATTTCAGTTCTGGCAATTTTCAGAAAACGGGATTGTTTACGGGATTAATTCCAAAGTCGATTTGGATATTTACAATGGAAATCTTTGGAGTTTGAAAATGATGACGATTGATTGATTTTTGATAAATTATCAATATTAATTCAATAATATTTTCTTGTATCTTTGTGTTAATAGAATAGAAATGGAAACAATCAAGCTAAAAATAAACAAGCGCACAAGTTACGGGAAAGCACTTTTGGAATTGATAAAAATTGGAATCGATGAAAAAAAAGGTGTGGAAATAGTTGATGAAAACGAACCCAATTCGGCGACCATCAAAGCTATTGAAGATGTTGAAAAAGGTAAAACCTTCAAAGTGAAAAACTCCAAAGATTTATTCAAAGAATTGGGGATATGAGTTACGAAATCGAGTATACTGGCAAAATAAAAAAGGACATTAAGTTAGCTCAGAAACGAGGACTTAACCTGGAATTATTCAAAGAGGTTGTCATATTACTCGAAAAAAATGGGAAACTTCCAAGCAGCTATAAACCTCATACTTTAAAAGGAAATTTCAAAGGTTATTGGGAATGTCATATCCAACCAGATTGGCTTTTGATTTGGAAACAAGACGAAGAAATTAAACTGGTTTCTCTCACCAGAACTGGCACACATTCCGATTTATTCAAATAAGCTTTACTTCTTCAAAAACTCAGTCACATCTTTGTTCAACTCTTCCGCTCTTTCTATCGGAACGCCGTGTGAAGCACCTTTGTAGATTTTCAATTTGGAATTAGGAATTTCTTTGGCGATGTATTCTGTATGCGAACGCAAAATCAAATCATTTTCTCCTGCTAAAACAAAGACTTTCGCTTTGATCTCGTTGAGTTGTTCCGTGGTGATTTTTGGTTCGTCAATCATCAATTGAAGCAGGCGAATCTCACGTTCAGGTTTGTTTTCAGCTTTCATTTTCGCGGCGTCCTTTTTCATATTTTCGACTTCACTTTCTCCTACGCCATTCGGGAAAACGTTGGCGCCACTTGTGATGATTTTATTGATTTTTTTTGGATATTTGATTGCAAATTCAATCGCCGTATTTCCGCCGTCGCTCCAGCCGAGAATATTGATTTTCTTTAATTTCAATTCATCCGCCAAAGCTTTTACATCATCCGCAAACTTAATGTACGTCAAAGGTTCAGTCGAAGTATCCGTACTTTTTCCCTGAGCACGCGTGTCCATCGCAATGATTTTGAAATATTTGGAAAGCTCCGGAATTTCTTTCGTAAAAGCGTCGATACTTCCACCATTTCCGTGAAGCAAAAATAATGGTTCGCCTTCTCCGTAAATTTCGTAATAGATATCGGCATCTTTCAAATGAAGTACTTTTCCAACTTTTTTATTTTTACCAAAATCTGAAACTTGGGCAATACCGAAAATGCAACTGCATAACAAGACTAAAAACAGTATATTTTTCATTGGATTTGATTAATGGTCAAATGTAGAAATAAATCAAACTACTTTTTCACTTTCACATCAATGTTGATAGCTGGCGCTGCCATTCCGATTTTTTCCCAATTGCCATAGAACGAACGGTAATATCCCGACCTGAAAAGCGCACCGCTCAAAGCCACTTTCCCATCTGACTGTCCAATAAACTGAATCCCGACGAAGAATTTGCCTTGAAGCCAGATTTTTTCACCACTCACATCCACAGAAAAAGTAGAATTATCCAATTTGTCTTTATTAATCGTGGCGATGATGTCTTTATTCAAAATCAGATTGTTTGGTTTGCCATCTTTCTCATCATAAATCGTGTAACGAACTTTGATGGGCGTCGTAGCTTCGAATCTGGAAAAATTGATATTGATTTTGGTGATTTTCAGTTTTTTGCTGGAACTGAATTCCACCGCTGTTTCTTCTACAACCGAATTTCCTTTTTCCATATTCGGCGTAAACATCACAGATTTCGATTTGCTGTTCACGCCCATATTTTTGTCTTTGTAATTATTGGGAACGATTACAACTTCCTGAATATTGGTGACTTTTTCGTACAAATAAATAGTGTGAGGATTCTGTTTTGCAAAATCTTCCACAGAACTTCGGAACTGTTTGTAGCCTGGAACATCGACCATCAATTCTTTGTCTTTCGAAACATTGTCCAATTGAATTTGGAATTTCCCATTTTCATCAGCCTGAATTCCAGAACCATCGTTCATAATCCCAATTTTAGCGTAAGGAATTGGTGTGTTATCTTCTTTTGAAAGGACAATTCCGGAAATGGTTTGTGCGTGAAAAGCGGCAAATGCGAAGATGGCAAACAGAAAGTTGAGTTTTTTCATAGAGTTTAATTTGATTGCAAACATCTGAAATTTCCCATTTCTATTATCTCAAGAAAAGGTTAAATGCGTTTTGGTTTTCGTTAAATTTTTCTAAAGATGTCAATGAAACGTAGAATCTTCGCAGCCCGGCTTGAACGGAAATCCTTTTTGCGAGGGGAAAAGCGCTGGCAAAAAGATTGGGAGTGGAAGACGGATAAAGCTGCCCAAATAATTATGATTATCTGAATTTTAAAATTTCATTTTCGTACTTTCGCAGCTGGAAAAACTTCCAGCATTTAACCTCCATCATCCAACCCAAAATGAATTACGTTTCTGCAGAAAATCTTAGCAAATCTTACGGCGTCAAAGTTCTGTTCAAAAATATTACCTTCCACGTAAACGAAGGCGACAAAATTGCCATCGTTGCCAAAAATGGAAGCGGAAAATCCACACTTCTGAAAATCCTGATGGGAAAAGAAATTGCGGACGGTGGTGAAGTGGTAATTAACAAAGACATCCAAGTCGTTTTGTTTGACCAGGAAATTGATTTTGACCCGAAATTGTCTGTCGAGGAATTTATGATGACTTTGGATTCTGCACCTATTTTGGCTTTAAAAAAATATCACCACGCTTTGACCTCGGAAAATCCGGATGATATGGAAACGGCTTTGGCTGAGATGGAAATCCATAAGGCTTGGGATTTGGAAAATGAGATGGAACAGATTCTTTCTCAACTTAAAATTACCGATTTGTCGGCGAAAATGGGAACGCTTTCTGGTGGACAAATCAAGAGAATTGCATTGGCAAAACTTTTGACAGAAACCAGAGCGGAACATCGCCACACGTTATTAATTATGGATGAGCCGACCAACCACTTGGACGTGGAAATGGTAGAATGGCTGGAAAATTATTTGAGTAAGGCGAAAATCACCTTGCTTTTGGTGACGCACGACCGTTATTTCTTGGATGCCGTTTGTGACAAGATTTGGGAAATGGAAGACGGAAATCTCTATCTCCACAACGGAAGTTACGCGACTTACCTTGAGAATAAAATGATTCGTGAGGACAATTTGAATTCGACGATTGATAAGGCCAACAACCTTTACAGAAAGGAATTAGAATGGATGCGAAGACAGCCTAAAGCGAGAACCACGAAATCAAAATCGCGTCAAGATGACTTCTACGAAACTGAAAAAATAGCGAAAACCGACACGAGAAAAGAAACTTTGGCGTTGGATTTCGAAATGAAAAGATTGGGGAACAAAATCCTTGAACTTCGAGACATCAATAAAAGTTATGGTGAGAAAGTGTTGTTCAAAGATTTTTCTTATCAATTTCAACGAGGTGAAAAAGTGGGAATCGTTGGGAAAAACGGTGCTGGAAAATCGACTTTATTAAATATCATCCAAGGTTTTGAACCGAAAGATTCAGGTGAAATTGAAACCGGAGAAACAATTAAGTTCGGATATTTTGCGCAGAAAGGTTTGACCTATAAAGAAGATGAACGCGTTATTGATTTCATCAAAGAAATTGGGGAGAATTTCCCATTGGCCAATGGAAAAACAATTTCTGCTTCTCAGTTTTTGAGATTATTCTTGTTTGATGACCAAACGCAATACTCACCGATTTCGAAACTTTCGGGAGGAGAAAAACGCAGATTGCACTTGATGTACATTCTTTATCAGAATCCAAATTTCTTGATTTTTGATGAACCTACGAATGATTTGGATTTACCGACTTTGACGGTTTTGGAAAACTTCCTTCAGAATTTTCAGGGAAGTTTGATTATCGTTTCTCACGACCGATATTTTATGGACAGAATTGTGGACCACGTTCTAGCTTTTGAAGGTGACGGAAAAATAAAAGAGTTTGTTGGGAATTTCTCTGAGTACAGAGAGAACCTGAAGAACGAAGAGAAAAGTCCTAAAGTAGAAAAGACGGAAGTCGGAAGTCAGAAGTCGGAAGAAAAATCGACTGTGCAAGTTGTGGCAAATCCTCAACCAACAAACAACCAACAACCAAAGAAGAAATTATCTTTCAAAGAGCAACACGAGTTGGAAACAATCGAAAAGGAAATGCCGAAATTGGAAGAGCAACGAAGCAAAATACTCGACGAATTGAACAACGAAACTGATTACGAAAAGATTGCAAAATTCTCAGCGGAATTGGAAAGCCTCTCTAAAAAATTAGAGAATTTCGAATTGCGTTGGTTGGAATTGCAGGATTAAATCAAATAAAAATTCTATGGATAAGATAAAGGATACGAGAAGTTTTATGAGAATCGTTCACAGATATCTTGGATATTTGATGGCGGGAATTATGGCTGTCTACGCCATCAGCGGAGTGATTCTCGTTTACCGTGATACGGATTTTTTGAAGAGAGAAAATCATTACGAGAAGGTCTTTGAGAAAAATCTGACCGAAAAACAGGTTGGTGAAGAGACGAAAATCAAGAACTTTGAAGTGACCAAAAGGGAGAACGGCGTCTTTTATTTTAAAGAAGGCACTTATAATTCTACAACAGGAAAAGCGGACTATACGAAGAAAGAATTGCCTTTTGTTTGGGATAAAATGACGAAACTTCACAAGGCAAAATCTGAGAATGCACTTTCTCCGCTGAACACATTTTTCGGCATCTGTCTATTGTTCTTTGTGATTTCCAGTTTCTGGATGTTCCCACCTAAATCCAAGGTCTTCAAACGTGGAATGGTTTTCACAGCGCTAGGAATTGTGATTGCTTTGCTGTTGACGTTTTTATAAATTTAGCTTCTTATTTGCGTCAGCTGCAAAAGGGATGGAAGTGGATATCCTTTTTCTTGGGCAGGCAAAAGCTGAGGCAAGAAAAAGATAGTAACGGACAGCCCGACCCGAGCGGTGGCCCTTCGAGAGCCTCAGGATGACAAGCGTGGGCGAGGGATTTGCCCTAAATTTTCTATATGATGTGGAAAGTTTTGAGTAAAACATTCAAGCTCCAGATGATGACGATGGCGCCGACGCCTATGAACATTGCTTTCAAAGGTAATTTACCCGCTAATCTTGCGGCAATAGGCGCAGCTAAAACACCACCCAAAATCAATCCTGCAATGAGTTGCCAATGGCTGATTCCGATGACGGAAAAGAAGGTCAACGCACTGGCGAAAGTGACGAAAAACTCGGTCAAGCTCACGGTTCCAATGACGTAGCGTGGCGTTTTTCCTTTCGAAATTAAAGTTGATGTTACCAATGGTCCCCAACCGCCTCCGCCGAAGGAATCCAGGAATCCGCCAGCTCCAGCTAACCAACCTACTCTTTTGGTTTTCTTTCTGATTTTATTTTTCTTGAAGGCATTCAGCAAAATTCTAATTCCGAGGATGAATGTATAAAGAGCGAGAATTGGTTTGATAATTCCTGCATATTTCTCTCCCAAATAAGATAACATTAATGCACCCAATATTGCGCCTAAAACGCCTGGAATCAGGATGTTTTTGAATAATTTCTTGTTGATATTCCCAAACTTATAATGACTGAAACCAGATGCGCCACTTGAGAACATCTCGGCGGTATGAATACTACTGCTGATTGCGGGCAGTGGAATTCCGATGTACAACAGAGCTGCAGTACAAGTCACGCCATAGCCCATCCCCAGGGCACCGTCAATCAATTGTGCTAAAAATCCGACGAGAAACAGCCAGAAAAAACGTTCGTCTGTATTGGCGTTCAAATATTGGTAAGCGACCTCCAAATCTTTGAAACCGATGTAAAAAGACAGGATATTTCCAATCAAAAGGATGACGAAAGCGAGGAAGAATACGGTGGCGGTTCTTCGCCATTTCTTCTCATTATTGATCGGGAAAATGGTTTTTTTCTCGTGCTGATCGTCGTCTGTCTGAAAGGTAAAGTCGCTTTCTGTCGGGTTGTTTGGTGCGAAATATAGATTCTTGTGTTCCCTTAATTTTGAGATGATGAGCTGATCTTGCGCTGGGTCTTCTGTTGCGACAATGAACAGATCTGCCATTTCCAAATATTCATCTTTGAAATCGTCATTGATGATCTTGATGGAAGTATTTTCCAGCAACAGGTTTTTGATATCGTCTGAAAGCCTTTTGGCCAGGACACTGATATCAGCCTCCGGAATATTCTGCATCATATCATTGAGCTGTTCCGACGCCAGTTTCCCACCTCCAACAATCAGGATCTTGTTGGTGGATGCGTTGATGAAAATTGGAAGTGAGATCTTTGTTTTCAAATTATCAGATTTAAATTATTGGATCAAACCTGCGCCAACGGTCACAAAACTCGTCTCATCGATGAAGATGATGCCACCGTTTGAAGGCAGATCTTTGTAGGCATCATAAGCAAATGGTTTTGCAGTCTTGAGTTTCAACTTTACGATCTCATTAAGAGAAACCTGCTCCACCTCGTGCTTTTCCAGCGTGTTGACATCTAATTTATATTCGATGTCTCTGATCACGGCTTTGGTTTGGGTCGTGTTGTTTTGAATCAGGTATTTCGAACCGATCTTCAATGGTTTTTCGCCCATCCAGCAGACCAGGATTTCCAATTCCTGTTCGAGCTTTGGCAAATCATCTGACTTGACAATCAGATTGCCTCGGCTGATATCGACATCCGTTTCCAAATGGAGGATCACACTTTGCGGTGCGAAGGCCTCTTCCACGTTTTTCTGATCTATTTCTATCGCAGAGATTTTACTTTCGGTTCCAGAAGGTAGGACTGTCACTTCGTCTCCAACTTTATAGATGCCGCTGGTAATCTTTCCGGCATAACCGCGGTAGTCGTGGTAGTCTTCTGACTGTGGGCGGATGACGTATTGGACAGGAAATCTGGCTTTATCAAGGTTGATCGTATTTTCCAATTCCACAGTCTCCAAATGGTCTAGCAAAGTTTTCCCTTCGTACCAAGATAATTTCTCGGATCTGTCCACAATATTGTCGCCGTCCAAAGCACTGATCGGAATATAGACCACATTGTTCAGCGACAGCTGCTCTGCGATTTTGGAATATTCCTCTTTGATATTATTGAAGATCTCTTCGGAATAGTTGACAAGATCTAATTTGTTGATCGCCACCACCACATTCGGGATGTTGAGGAGCGATGCGATGATGGAATGGCGTCTGGTCTGTTCTATGATCCCGTTTCTGGCATCAATTAGAATGATGATCAAAGCTGCATTGCTCGCGCCTGTGATCATATTTCTCGTGTACTGAACGTGACCTGGCGCATCTGCGATGATGAACTTTCGTTTTGGGGTAGAGAAATATTTGTAAGCCACATCGATGGTGATCCCTTGTTCGCGCTCCGCACGCAAACCATCTGTAAGCAAAGCCAGATCCAGTTCGCCATCATTTTTGAATTTGCTGGCACGTTCTACGGCTTCCAGCTGGTCGATGAGAATGTTTTTGCTATCGTATAATAATCTACCAATCAGTGTACTTTTTCCGTCGTCTACACTTCCGGCTGTTATAAATCTTAATATGTCCATTTTTCGTTGTCAGTTGTTGGTTGATAGTTGATCGTCTATTTTGCAACTATAATTGTTTTGAATTGCTCCATAGCCCTGATGGGAACGGCATCCTTTTTCTCGGTGGGGTCGGGCAAGCTTAGGCACCGAGAAAAAGATACAGTGGACAGCAGGTTCCCGGCTCCTCATTATAATTGATGATGGATAATTGATAAATGATATTGAGAATTCATTCGCGATTAATCATTCATCACTTATAATTTTTTCATTAATAATTAAAAGTAGCCAGCTTTTTTACGGTCTTCCATTGCGGCTTCGGAGGTTCTGTCGTCGATTCTGGTTTCGCCTCGTTCGCTGGTTTTGGTGGTGATGATCTCTGCGATCACTTCTTCCAGATTCGCGGCATTTGACAGGACTGCGGCGGTGCAGGTCATATCGCCAACGGTTCTGTAGCGGACCTTTTCTGTGGTCACGACATCGCTTTCCTCGAGATTGACGAACTCATTCATTGCGATGAACTGGCTGTCGAAATTGAGAACTTCTCGCTCGTGGGAAAAATAGATCGATGGTAATTGGATGTTTTCTTTCAAGATGTAATTCCAAACGTCGAGTTCTGTCCAGTTGCTGATCGGGAATGCTCTCACCTGCTCGCCTTTGTGGATCTTTCCATTGTAGGTATTCCACAATTCGGGGCGTTGAAGTTTTGGATCCCACTGTCCGAAATCGTCTCGAACCGAGAAAATCCTTTCTTTTGCTCTGGCTTTTTCCTCATCGCGTCTTCCACCGCCGATGCAGCAGTCGAATTCGAATTCTTCCACGGTGTCTAGAAGTGTGAAGGTTTGAAGGGCATTGCGGCTTGGCAGTTTGCCTTTTGGTTCAGTCAAACCTTTTTCCTTGATGGTGTCTTCCACTTTTCTTACAATCAGTTTTTCACCGATCTGTTCGGCTAATTGATCCCGATATTCCAGAACTTCCGGGAAATTGTGGCCTGTATCGATGTGAACCAATGGGAAAGGAAATTTTCCAGGGCGAAAAGCTTTGAGTGCAAGGTGAACCAGCGTGATACTGTCTTTCCCTCCGCTGAAAAGCAAAGCTGGGCGCTCGAACTGGCCGGCAACTTCGCGGAAAATATGAATGGCTTCGGACTCCAGTTGCTCTAGATAATCCAATTGATATTTTGACATTTTGTTCTGTTAAATAGTTATTTGTGAACGTGAAGGCCACATTCTTTTTTGTTGGCATCTTCCCACCACCAGCGGCCAGCGCGGAAATCCTCACCTGGCTGGATCGCTCTTGTACAAGGCGCACAACCGATGCTTACGAAACCTCTATCGTGTAAGATGTTATAGGGAATTTGTTTTTGTTTGATGTAATCTTTGACCTGCTCGGTGGTCCAGAAAAGAATCGGATGGTACTTAATGATCTGGTTGGACTCATCCCATTCAAATTGCTGGAGATTCTCACGATCTGGCGAATGTTCTGCCCGCAGACCTGTGATCCAAACTTTGTTGCCTTTCAAAGCGCGCTTCAGCGGATGAACTTTTCTGATCTCGCAACATTTTTTTCTGTTATCAACCGAGGTGTAAAAAGAATCGGGACCTTTTTCCTGAATGAACGGTTCCAATTCTTCCTGATCTGGATAGTAGGCTTTGACATTGACTTTGTACTTTGACCTCGTTAAATTCCAAGTGTTGTAAGTGTCCTCGAAAAGGCGGCCTGTGTCCAATGTAAAAATCTTGATCTCGGAATCCTTAACAAAATCTGTGATGACCTGATCTTCCATACTGAAACTGGTGGAAAAGCAGATATCTTGGTGGAAAAGGTCGGTTAGATGATCCAGAACTTCTTCGATAGAATTGTTCTGAATGTTGTTTTGAATTAGGTTTTGAAAGATGGACTTTAGATCTTCGTTCATTTTTTTAATCGTTGCTGGTTGCAAAGTTAATGATTCATATATATCTTACCAAATTAGTATAATATGAAATACGAAAAGACCTTATTCATAAAATCTTTTTACATCGACCTCCGGATCAAGGTCTAGATCTTTCTCCAAATAATCGCACATCACTTTGGAAAAATAGGTTCCGTTCAGAACACCTCTTGCGCCGAGACCGTTGAAAATGTGAAGATTTTTGAATTCCGGATGTGTTCCAAGGATTGGACGACGGTCATCAACTGTTGCGCGGAACGCTGTCCTGACTTTGTTGATGGAATAATTGCCTTTATAAAAAGCTTGAAGTCCTGTTTCTAATTCTTGTACAAATTCGGAATTGATATCTGATGTCTGATCAAAGCGGTCGTAGGTTCCACCATAATAAAATCGATCCTCCGAAAGTGAGAATAAGAAATGTTTTTTCTTGATGATGTACGGATCGATTGCCCGATCAATTTTTACTTCCAGGCAATGCCCTTTGTTTGGAAGAATTGGAATCGTGTCAAAATATGGATTGTCTTTGGTATGAATGCCTTCACAGAAAACGATATGTTTGAATTGAAGATCTTTGTAAGTTGAATTATCAAAATCAACGAGATTGTGATCAAAAGACTCATTGATGAGAACGCCTTTTGCATCGAAATACTGGAACATATCTTTAAAGAAATTCTCTACATCTATTCTACAGGAATTTTTTACAACTCCTGATTCCAGTGGATTTTCTACAGATTCTAAAGTGATAAAATCATTATCCAAGAAAGATTTAAGATCTTCTTTCTTTGAATTTTTGAGCCATTGTTTCTTCTCAGCTTCATCGTGGAAAATCCGGGCTACGGGTTCATGGATGATGTAATTTTTCCCGGTGTAGGATTCTATTTCCGAGAAGATCGTTTCCAGATAATCCATTTGTTCTTTGGACTTCCAGAAAGTACTGAATCTTTTTAGGATGACAGGATTACAAACACCTGCGGAGATGTATGACCCGGAAATTTGTCTTCCATTAAAAATAACAAAAGACCTGTTCTCCTTCTGCAATTGATGTGCAAGAAAAAACCCTGCAAAACCACCTCCGACAATAATATAATCTATCTGCTTCATAAAAATAAAAAACCTGAGTAAAGATACTCAGGTTTTTCTATTTGGAATATGAGAAATCTTAGTAATTCCACATATCATTTTCCATTTGTAGGATCTGTGCTTTGATCCTGTCGCTTTCGTCCAATTGTCCGTCGGCGTCGTTCGGGATGTATTCATCAATCACTCCACTTCCACCTCTACCAAGACCGTTGTCAGCTTTATAGATCACAGCTGAGAATCTTCTTGCATTCAAGACATCATCAAAAGTGATATCAGAAGTTGAGTTCTTCGCGTTGAAAATATAGTTGCTAGACAATACCTGTCTTGCATCCGGATAGTAGATCCAGAAAAGGTCGATCAGATCACCGGCTTCATTCAAGATCGATGGATCCATTGGCGCTCCAGACTCTTGCATCTGTTGTGCTCTTTCAGCTTTCAATATCGCAGCATTTGGATCTTCTCCCATTGCAGCGATACCAAGCAATCTGTATCTAAGTTGAGTATCTCTCTTATCGATGTACCACATTCCCATCAACTTCAAAGCTTTCACTTTTTCAGTTTTAGTTTCAGAGAATCCAACATTAGCATCGATATCGGACTTCTTGATCTTGTACCAAGATCCGTCCAAGTTTACCAACATTGTTCCAGGCTCGATAGCTGGTGCTTTGGTCGTTTTCTTAACTGTTTTTTTCTTCTTTCCTTTGCCAGTGGTTACAGTTTCCTCTGTGGCAGCTGGCTGAGCAGAACCGTTAAATTCCAAAACATCAGATAGCCTTGTGGAATACTTCATAAATAATCCGGTCACTTGCTTGTTATCCGTACCTTTTACTGAAGTAAAATACTTTAATAAGCCTTGAGCTTCTGCATCTGAGATCTTGTTCGCATTCAATGTTTCGATAAAATAATTATCGACCATTGGAACAGACGTTGCAGCAGCAATTCCCTCGGGAGTCAATCTTGTTGTAAAGTCATCGCCGGAATACACTTCTTTTATTTTACCTGAGTTAACAGCGTCCAATAAAATCTGATATAGCGATTTGTTTTGTGTTACAAGACCATCACTGTTATGATAAAAAGGCTGATTGATCTTATCATTCATATCAATTATTTCCCATACAACCATACTTCTCAAGATGTCTTTATCTTCGATAAATCCGTACTTAAGAGGTGTAATACTATCTTTCTTAACCTCACGGTCTTCTCGGAATGTTTGAGGAGAACCAGCATTAAGAATGCTACTTTGTCCAAAAGCCATCGTTGAGGAAAGACAAATTAAACTATATATAATCTTTTTCATAATAATTATTGAAATATAAAATCAATAAGCTAAAAATAACTTTTTAAAATAAATTAAAGTACACTGATCACAACACCTCCTATATTTGGAAGTACTACGCCACTTAAACCTTGTGCAGTTGCCTGAACATCAAATATTGCGATATTGTCTCCTGCTCTCAAACCTTTTGTCAAAGATTCTACTGGCGCCAAAGAACTACCATTCACAGACATTACTGCTTTTCCTGGAACCTTCACTTTGAAACTAACCACATTGAAAGAAACTGGGAAGTCAAAATCCTTAAGTGTTGCAGTCAACGTTTGTTTAGAGATCATGTTTGCAGGCATCACGTCATAACTCTTACCTCTGATCTCACCTCTTGGTGGCGGGATATTCTTCACTCTAAATTTGAAAGGCTGAGAAATTGTCTTTCCACTTGGAGATTTTCCTGCGATAGTAAGTGTTACCTCGTTTCCACCAGCTGGCGTCACATTCCATTTTCCTCTACCTCCACTTACAGATGCACCTGCTGCAGACAATGTAGTCGCTTCAAGATTAGCACCTAAAATAGATCCAGAAACTGGATTGGATAGACCTCTATATAGAACGTTCATTTTGTCCGCTGCTAAGATCGCTCCACTTTGCTCTTTCAATGCTTCTGCACCAGAAACTACATTCAAAGTATGCGCGTAAGGCAACGTGTGTGGTTTACCATTTTTATCAGTGAAAGAAATTTGTCCAGCAAATTTTTGCTCTCCCACTGCTCCAGTTGCAGGTGTAATGATCCCTTGACCATTAACAACCTGAGCACCTGTAATAGCCAACCCCGGAACAGAACTAGCGAAAGTACCGATTGCGATTTTAATTTGAGCCGGCTCACCTTTCATCACAGAACTAGGTCCAGAAACCAAAGCTTCGTAAGCATCAAATTTGATATCAGCATCTACTTTCTCTTGCAACATTGATGTCAATGCATCGGACTGCAAGTTTCTAGCTTCTGACTGGATCACTTCGAGATTTGATAATGCAGCAACCAATGGCTGATTATAAAATTTGTATTGCGTCCAACCTTTGTTTGCTCTTTTGTCTCCCTTTGGAAATTCAGCAACCATCATTTTGTTTGCTCTTGTTGCAACATCTTTCAATTGAGCGTTGTTTCCAAAAGTGGTTACAATATATTGTCTAAGTGCATCCACTTTATTTTTCAACTCAACGGATTGAGTAGATAAAGTTTTCTCATCACCATCTTTAAAGAAAGTTGTAGTAGAAGGCTCTGTGTTGTTAAGCGCCGTAAAGCTCTCCTCAACTGCCAGATCAGAATTATATTCTGCTTCAGTACTCATTTTATCTTTTAATTCTGTGATATAACCTACCAGATCATTAGTTTTACCTTTCAATTCCTGGTATTGCGCAAACATTGGTCCGTAAACTTCTGGGGATGAATCAGCTTTTGCTTTAAGCGTTGCCTCGAAAATCTTATCGTTCTTATCTTCTACCATCAATCTGGTATCTGTAAGAGATTGGTTTGTATCTTTATATGATCTGATGATCTCCTGGTCGATTTGCATCGCTAGCATCGCGATGAAAACCAAGTACATCAGGTTGATCATCTTCTGACGTGGTGTCTGTTGTCCTCCTGCCATTTTAATAAATTAAATTAATTGTTAAACAAAAATTAAAATGTGAGTGATTAAGACTTCATTGCGCTAAGCATACCACCATAAACTCTATTAAGATTATTTAGATTACCAGTTAGGCCTTGTAGTTCTTCGTTGAATTTTTCAGAATGTGCTGCAGATTTTTGAATATCTTCAACATATTTTTTACTATATTCTGATTGCTTTTGTCCTTGCTCCAATTGAAGTGCGTACAATGCATTCATACTTTCCAAATGAGAAGCAGCTAAGTTAAGTTGCTCATTATATTTGTGAGTAGAAGCAGAAACGTCTACAGTTTGGTTGATCTGATCTACAGAAGATGAGAATTTATCAATTCCTCCTCTTAGTCTTTCGAATAAGTTAACGTCTAATTTAGCATCAGCTAACATTTTGTCCAATTTATCAGAAAGAGATACTTCCAATTCTTTGTTTTCCACTTTAGCAACAACTTTTCTAGGTTGTCTCTCAGCAGTCTCATCCAATAATTCTGGATAAACATTTTCCCAAGCATAGCTTTCCTCCGATCTTGGTGGATCGAATGCGAAGAATAAGAAGATCAACGCCTCAGTGATCAAACCTGCAGCAAGCGCAACGTTACCTGTAATAGGACCCAAACTCCAGTGGGTCATTTTGAATAGAGCACCCAAGATTACGATAGCAGCACCGAACGAATAAATAAAATTCGTGATTGAATCTTTAGTTTTAAACATTTCTTTTTAAATTTTTAGTTAGTAATAGTTAGTTAATTATTTAGTCGTTCTTTTAAATTTTCCTGCACCAGAAGGAATATCTTGGATGGTTCTAAATCCAATGTAACTTCTTGCAGAATCTTTTCTTTCCCAATCTCTGTAACCGGTCATCAATAGATATCCTACATCTTTCCAAGATCCACCTCTCACAGTTTTCTTAGATTCTCTGTAAGCTTGATTAGACAGATAAGGATTTAGAGTTGAAGAGAATTCATAAGTTGAGTTGCTGTATGGGGATTCTGTCCATTCGGAAACGTTTCCTGCCATATCATACAATCCATAACCATTTTTAGGGAATTTCTTAACTGGAGCAGTGTAAGTAAAGTTTCCTTTTTTCTCATCTTCTATATAAGAACCTCTCTTCGGTTTGAAGTTTGCCAAATAACAACCTCTGTCATCCTGCAAATATGGTCCGCCCCAAGGGTAAGTCGCATTTTCGATACCACCTTTGGCAGCATATTCCCATTCTGCCTCGGTTGGAAGGCGGAATCTCATTGCTTTTTGTTTTTTCTTTTTCAGACTGCTATTGTAATCGGACTTCAATTTGGTTTTGAAATCACAGAAAGCTCTTGCCTGATCCCAAGTAACACCCACGACAGGATATTCTCTGTAAGCCTGATGCCAAAAATATTGGTCGAACAAAGGCTCATTATAAGCATAATTGAAATCCTTAACCCAAACTGTTGTATCTGGATAAACTGCGATGCTTTCTTTTTTAAGATAGTTTGCACCTCTGTCTTTATCTTTCACAGCAGACAACACATCTTCCCATTGGTAGCTATATTTGATCTTCGACCAATCAATGATTCTCTCATTATTGATTCTTTTCTCTGTTGGCAAATACATGGATTCCAAAACTTCAGCATATTTCTCGTCTGGATATGCAGAAGTGTTGTAGGTCAATGGAACTTTTTTATCTAATTTCTTAGATTCATCATAACCATCTCTACCACCTTGTGATTCCAAAAATGCTTGATATGGCGTCGCTTCTTCTCCTGTTTTCTTACCAGCGTAGGCATAATCTGCAATAGATCCACCATCTCCGCCTTCTTCACCACCTTCTCCTGCAGCCTCAGCTAGCAAACCTCTGGCGATAGAATCTCTCACTGCATTGATGAATAATCTGTATTCTGCGTTGGTGATCTCTGTCTCATCCATAAAAAAGGAAGATACTGTAACCGTTTTTGGCATTGCTTTTTCCGGAGTAGCGGCAAAATCCTGATCTGCCATACCCATTACGAATGAACCTCCTGGTATAGGAACCATTCCGTAAGGTCTTTCTGCAATAAATGATTTTGATGATCCTCTTGGAACCAACTCTCCCTTAATTCCGGGATTGCCTGTTATCCCTTTACCTCCACCTTTGGAACAAGAAATAATAACTGTTGTTGACAATAATATTAGTAATATCCTTTTCATCTATTTTAAAGAAATTAAGCGGTAAATATATAATTTTTTTTATGAATAATTATCAATTTTTATTCTAAACGTAATTTGTTAAAGAATATTTCACAAAGTATGAAATTATTCTACAGTTACGGATTTTGCGAGGTTTCTTGGCTGATCTACATTCGCTCCTCTTTCAACAGCAATGTAATAGGAAAGCAATTGCAAAGGCACTGATGCTAAGATAGGTGAGAAGCATTCTGAAGTCTCTGGAATCTCAATAATATAGTCTGCCATCGCAGCAACCTGTGTATCGCCTTTATTGATAATTGCGATAACTTGTCCTTTTCTGGCCTTGATCTCTTGAACGTTACTTACAATCTTATCATAATGACCCACTTTTGGTGCAATGATAACGATTGGCATATTCTCATCAATCAATGCAATTGGACCATGTTTCATCTCTGCTGCTGGATAACCTTCTGCGTGGATGTAAGAGATCTCTTTTAGTTTCAAAGCACCTTCCAATGCTGCAGGGAAGTTGTAACCTCTACCTAAATAAAGGAAGTTGGTTGCATCTGCAAACTTCTTAGCGATGGTCTTAACAGCTTCATCAACAGTTTTCAAAACGTCTTCTACCTTTTTAGGAATAGCTTCTAATTCTGTGATCAATCTCATAAAATCAGCCTTGCCTAAATTACCATTATGATTTCCTAATTTGATAGCAATCAAAGAAAGGATGGTAAGCTGTGCAGTAAATGCTTTTGTAGACGCTACACCGATCTCTGGACCAGCATGCGTATAAGCCCCTGCATCTGTATATCTTGAGATAGAAGAGTCTACCACGTTACAAATACCGAATACGAAAGCACCTTTTTCCTTAGCCAATTTGATAGCGGCCATCGTATCAGCAGTTTCTCCAGATTGGGAGATAGCTATGACAACATCTTTGGAACTAATGATCGGATTTCTGTATCTGAATTCTGATGCGTACTCTACTTCAACAGGGACTCTTGCAAATTCCTCGATCAGATACTCTCCGATAAGTCCAGCATGCCAAGATGTTCCACAAGCAATGATGATGATTCTTTCAGCATTTGTTAATCGCTCTAGGTGATCCCAAATACCAGCCATTTTTATAATACCTTCATCGGCAAGCAATCTTCCTCTCATTGTATCGAGGATAGATTTTGGCTGTTCGAAGATCTCTTTTAGCATAAAATGTTCGTAGCCACCTTTTTCTATCTGTTCTAGATTAAGTTTTAATTCTTGAATAGCAGGTTCAATTTTGGTATTTTCGGTGATGGTTCTAATATCGATACCAGAATCTAGCGAGATGATTGCCATGTGACCTTCTTCAAGATAAACAGCTTCTTTTGTAAATTCAACAAATGGAGAAGCATCGGATGCTACGAAATATTCGTCTGTCCCAATACCTACTGCCAAAGGAGAGCCTAATCTTGCAACCACCAACTGCCCAGGGAAATCCTCATGCATTACCGAAACGGCATATGCACCATAAACTTCATTTAGAGCATATCTGACCGCTTCTGGGAAATCCAATGTTGGCTCCTTATCCATAAAATATTGGATTAGATTGACAAGAACCTCAGTATCTGTTTCTGATTTGAATTCAAAATTTTTGTTGATAAGCATTGTTTTTATAGTATCATAATTTTCGATGATACCATTATGAACGATTGCTATTTTTCCGTTATTGGAAACATGAGGATGTGAGTTATTATCACTAGGTACACCATGGGTTGCCCATCTTGTATGTCCCATTCCAATTTTAGAGGTACTTTGTAAAGATTTTGAGATTGCCACAAGATCATCTACTTTACCTTTGGTCTTTTTAACTTCGAATTCGCCCTTCTCAGTTTCTAAAATGACACCTGCACTATCGTACCCTCTATATTCTAGACGGCGTAATCCATTGATAACAACATCATACGCATCACGAAAGCCCGTATATCCAACAATTCCACACATAATTTATTTGAGTTTTTAATTTTTTTGAGTAAATATTAATCTTAGCTGAGCTACTTTGGAGGTTTTATCAATAGCTTTTCCAACATTAGCGATATTAGCTATATCTGTACCTTTTAACACGATACGATTAGGCGTGTAAGCCCTTGTATTGTAATTCTGTCCTAATAGAAACCCTGTAGTAGCATCAACTTTATAACTTCCAAGATTGATGACAAAATCTTTATCTTTCGTCGTATCATAGCTTTCATTTTCTATGATCGTCTTCAAAGAAGCTGTGATACCTATATCGTAGTTAGCATCTTTTGTAGATAGATTAGCCGTTTTAATTAAAGAATATCCTGCGCTTGACAAGCTTGTCATATCTGGAAGAAAGCCTTTTGCATCTCGCTCCCGTACCAGCATACTATTTGGTTTTCGATAAGAATTAGTCCAATTATCAGCATCATTATAAACTCTAATTTTCGCTGAAACAATACCAATTTTTTTATTCTTGTAAAGGTCTTTCAACTCTCTGATCGTAGCTGCAGGGATTCTAATTCCAAATCCTGCTCCACCCATTCCTTGTGCATAAACTAACGGTGCGGCACTGACCTGCAAATTAGGATTATCAAGATTTTCAGGCTTCACAGCTACATTCATTGCTGCGATGTAAGATTCGTTTGTTCTGTTATAAGCAATACTACTAAGGTGAACATTACCGGCTCCAAGGTTCAGAGCTAACTCTGCTTTGGTGCGGGTCACAGTTCCAGTAGGTTCGGTTACATCATTTTTATAATAAATTGTCAAGCCAATATCATTGGGAGCCATGGAGAACAAATAACCATCCTGCTCTTGAACAGAAATACTGATTCCTCTAAAATATCTGATGAAAGATGCGGCATCTTTAAGTACCTGGTCACCTTTTTTAGCAATAATCTTGTTTTGAAAAAAGGCACTGTCCAGTTTCATTCTGTAAGAAACAGGTCTATTAAGTAGTTCAGATGCATCCGTATCTTTTGTAACCACAATAGAATTAACAGTTCCGTTGAAAGATTTTGAACCAATCTCAGCACCTAGTGCGATGGCCTTATTAGAAGTAAGGGAATCAGAAGCTCCTCCCAGGAAATCATTAACTTCGTTTACTTTAATAGTGAATGGCGTTTTTTGACCACCAATTTTATACTTTCCATATTTACTAATCGGATAAGTTGTCACCACTTTTTTAGCAGCTACAGCACCATCCGGATAGATATAATCTTCAGTTGTTTTAGTGTCAGCAGAGTCTGTAGCATATCTTGGCTTCAGCGTCAAAACTACAGAATCAATGACTGGGTTTGTTCCAAAATCAGGATTATAGGCATTCAGTCTAAGTTGCGTGATGTATGAAACCTTTTGCTTTCCAAAAACAGGCTCGTCAAAAGCGCCAATTCTAACGCTGTCCAACTTTTCTGCGTCGGCTCTTATGACATCGCCATTATTAATGTTGTAAGCGACAAGACTATATGCTACTTCATTGCCGTTGGCTGCATCCATATCTACCAATTGAGATCCTAGATTGTCCAACTCACCTTCACACGAATTCAAAACCACAATTCCCATTAATAGAAATGGGATCACCTTCATCAAAGTTTTTATTTTTATCATTATAAAAAAATAGTAATTAATAAACTGTCGCTATAGAGTCGGCATTCAAATAGTCTGACTTCTCAGCATCTGCCTTTCCATAAGCTTCTTCTAGCTTTTCCTCTAAGAACTCGTTTCCTTTCACGATTACGTCTACATATTGCATACTGTCGTTCACAAAGTTTAAAAAGCTTGGATTATCTAACGATTGTAGATCAGAAATATTATCAAATGCCAAAATTTCTTTTGTATTACCGTTTAGCTCGATATCCTCTTCATTGTAGACAGAAAGTACAATTTTGGTATCGTTGAAATAGCTATCGTCTTTGTAATATGTTTTCAAATAGATCGGGATCAAAGCGGCCATCCAGCCATTCAAGTGGATCACATCTGGAACCCAGTTTAGTTTTTTGATCGTTTCGATAACGCCTCTTGCGAAGAAGATCGCTCTTTCATTATTATCTTCAAACGCTTTTCCTTCGTCATCATGATAATATTGCTTTCTCTTGAAGTATTCTTCGTTATCGATAAAGTAAACTTGCAGACGCTCACCTGGCAAAGAAGCTACCTTGATGATTAAGGGCTGATCTAGATCATTGATGATGATGTTCATCCCAGAAAGACGAATCACTTCGTGCAATTGGAATTTCCTTTCGCTTATCTGTCCGAATCTGGGCATGAAAACCCTAACATCGTTACCACTTGCGTGCATTTTCAGCGCCATTTTGTGTACCAAACTTCCCATATTAGTGTCTTCTTGGTAAGGGAACATTTCTGTAGTAACGTATAAAATCTTTTGATTAGGCATAAAATTTTCTTTAGATGAAGTATAAAATCTTCATTTTGCAAAATTACAAAAAATAAAATCAAAATATTTATTTTCATTAATATTAATAGTCCCAACGGAAATATATTAACTATCAATAAGTTATCTTTTTTAAAATGTTAATTTTTAATAGATTCAAGCATTATAATGATGGAGAGGGAAATATTAATATCATTTGATTGAGTCCACACATCAAAGCGATATTATGCAACATTCTTTAAGTTGGAAATCACAAAACAATTATCTTTGAATCTTAAAATATTAGCAACATGGAGGTCTTCTATGACAAAAAAACTTTTTCAGAATTCATCAATCACCAAAAGATCCAATCCAAAACCATTGGTTTTGCACCCACAATGGGCGCCTTGCACGCAGGTCATATCTCGCTGTATCAAGAAGCGCGAAAAGAGAATGACATCGTAGTCTCATCTATCTTTGTGAATCCGACACAGTTCAACAATCCCGATGATCTGGAAAAATATCCCAGAACGGTGGAAGATGACATTCGGAAACTTGAAGATTCAAAGCTTGTAGATGCCGTCTACATCCCACGAGTTGAAGACATCTACCCAAATGGTATGGAAAGAACACATTACGACTTTGGAGGAATAGAGAACGAGATGGAAGGCGCAGCACGGCCAGGACACTTTGATGGCGTTGGAACCGTTGTGGAAGAATTGTTCCTGCAAGTAAAGCCTAATAATGCTTATTTTGGTGAGAAAGACTTTCAGCAACTTAAAATTATCCAAAAACTTGTTGAAGTCCTAGATTTGAAAATTAAGATCCACGGCGTCAAGATCCATAGGGAAGAAAATGGTCTGGCGATGAGCTCCAGAAACATGCGCCTTTCAGAAATCGAAAGAGAAACCTCAGCACTGATCCATCAAACCTTGAAAAGAGTGAATGAATGGTTCCGCGTAATTTCCGTGCCTGAGATCAAAGCAAGAGTTGAGGCGATTTTTGACAATGAAAAAATGGATCTGGAATATTTTATGATCGCAGAAGAATCAACTTTGAAAGAGGTAGACTTCTTTTCAGCGGATGATGATTTCCGGGCTTTCATTGTCGTGAATGTTGGAACCGTGAGATTGATCGACAATCTTCATTTGGATTAAATTTAGAATTTGGACAAAAAAAAGGAACTTCTTTATACAAGAAGTTCCTACACCAAATCACAAAATATTAATATGAAAAAAATTTACTTGCGTAAATTGTGACCCGGCTGGGATTCGAACCCAGGACCCATACATTAAAAGTGTATTGCTCTACCAGCTGAGCTACCGAGTCGGCCATTTGATGAATGATAATTGATGAAAGATAAATGATTGTAAAAACATATCAATTATCGACTATCTTTTATCGATTATTTTTGCAGTGCCTGCGACTGGACTCGAACCAGCACATCCTTAGGAAACCACCCCCTCAAGATGGCGTGTCTACCAATTTCACCACGCAGGCAAAAAAAAACCGTATCGCTACGGACTTTTTGCTTGTGACCCGGCTGGGATTCGAACCCAGGACCCATACATTAAAAGTGTATTGCTCTACCAGCTGAGCTACCGAGTCGGCCACATTTAAAATTTCAATATTACTATTTCGTTTTAAAGTGGTGCAAAGATAGGCGTTTTTTTAAAATCTCAAAATTTTTTTCGAACTTTGTTTAAAATAAAATTATGATAATTTCTCTCTTGGGGTACATGGGCAGTGGTAAATCTCACATTTCCAAAAACTTGAGCCAAAAAATAAATTTTAAATTAATTGACCTCGATCAGAAAATTTCTGAGGAACATCAGCAATCTATTCCCGAAATCTTCGAAAAACGAGGAGAAATCTATTTTCGAAAGGAGGAAAAACGGATTTTGGAAGAATTATTAAACTCCGAAGAAGATCTTGTTCTAAGTCTTGGCGGCGGAACTCCCGTTTACTATGAGAATATGAATATCATTAATGAAAAATCAAAAAGTTTTTTCTTGAGAGCCTCTGTTGGGACTTTGACCAATCGTGTTCTACTTCAAAAACACTCACGACCATTGATTGCCAAACTGGAGGATTCCGACATCCCAGAATTTATCGCCAAACATCTTTTCGAAAGAAATCCATATTACTCCAAAGCACATTTTACTATTGATACAGATTCCAAAAATGCAGTGGAAATATCTGATCACATCGTAGAGTTATTAGAAATTTAAAGTTCTTCGTCTTTATTTTCCTTGAAGAAAACATCCCAATCATCATTTTCCATGTCAGCTGAAGGACCATCGTCTACATAATCATCCATATCTCTACGGTCTTTTTTGGTAGGTCTCCCGATGCCTTTCTGTCTGTAATAGTCTTGGGATGACTGTCGCAATTTCAGAATCTCGTATTGGTCTTTCTCCGTCATATCTACTACGTAAAGTGGTACCAGCTTGGCTCCTACTCTGCTTTTCGGAATGTCGATGACTTTTATTTTGTAGTCGATCTGGTTTTTTCTGATCTTGATGACGTCACCTGCTTTTACTTCTTTTGACGCTTTCACGGGATTTTCTCCAATGCTGACTCTGTTCTTTTTTATGTCTTCTGTGGCGATAGTTCGTGTCTTATAAAATCTTACACTCCACAAATATTTATCTATTCTCATAATTTTTTATACTTTTGTCACGTTAAAAATTAATCGCAATTTAAGATTAAATAAAAAAAATGAAGAAAATATTTTTAGGAATTGCTCTTTCCCTTGTTGTATTGCAAGGATGTAAGAAAGATGATGATGAAGTGGACGAAACTGTAGTATTGACTGTGGAAGAACAAAACACCTATGATGATGCAGCTGCCACAAAGTTCATGGAGGATCATTATTTCAACAGCAAAGGTCTTATTGTTGCGTTTGATAGCACAACTGATACAGATGATGCCAACCCAAAATTATCTTCCTATCCTCACGAGAAATTGCCTTCTGGCGTGATCTACATCAAGAGAACTGGTGCACAACCAGAACCCGGAAAAGATATTGGAAGTACAGATGTCATCAGTCTTTTCCAAGTGACAAAAAGTTATGTTTCATCCAAGACCAATGACATCATCTCATTTGGTGGTGAATCTACTTTCATTGATAATGTTTTAGGAAGTGGTGTTCCAACTAGCGAAACACCTTATTTTTATGTAAAGCAAAGTATTTTGGATAAGTATAATACCGCAAATGGAACAAATCATGGCAGAAGTTTCTATGAGATTGAAGGTTTACAAGAAGGATTAAAATATTTCAAATCTTACGACAATTTGAATCCTGCTACGGACTACAATCTGCAAGGCGTTATCATTGTTCCTTCTAGAGCAGCATTTGGAAGAGAAAATAATGTATATTCTTATATGAATAGAAGTTTTGTATTTAATTTTCAGGTCTATAACTCCAGAGCTAGAGTTTTACCTGGCGAAAATTAATAAACAGAAAAATAATAAAAAAGAGGAATCTCACTATTGAGATTCCTCTTTTTTATTTTAGTATATATTTGACCTTTAGATCTTAGCAAGAAAATCCTCAAACTGTTTTTCTTTGATAGAAACACTTCCATCTTCCAAAATTTTATCAAGAATTATCGTTTCTGTTTGATTGATGGAATTCTCATCGAACGCTTTCGAAACTCTGACATAATTTTCTGTGAAGCCAAACATTGATCCATTTTTATTTTCGTGTTCCCAAAGAACGATCAGTTTTCTACCTAATTGATTTCTGTAGAATTCCATTTTCTTTTTTTCGGAAAGGATTCTCAGCATTTTGTTTCGGCGTTTTCTTTCAGGAATTGGCACTGCGCCAAGCATTTCTGCAGCTTCCGTATTTTCTCTTTCCGAATACGTGAAAACGTGAAGGTAGCTGATTGGCAAATCATTCAGAAAGTTATACGTTTCCATAAATAATTCTTCTGTCTCACCAGGAAATCCGACGATGACATCAACACCAATGGCAGCTTCGGGCATCACTTCGCGGATTTTATTAACTCGATTAAAATATAAATTCGTCAAATAACGACGCTTCATTTTTTTCAATAATTCATCGCTTCCAGATTGTAGTGGAATATGAAAATGCGGTACAAAACTTCTGCTTTTGGAAACCAATTCGATGCTTTCGTCTTTGAGAAGATTTGGTTCGATAGACGAAATTCTGATTCTTTCGATGCCTTCCACTTTATCCAATTCCGAAATCAAATCAAGGAAAGTATGTTCGTGCTTTTTGTTTCCAAATTCTCCTTTTCCGTAATCACCGATATTGACGCCGGTCAAAACGATTTCTTTAATATCTCTCGCCGCAATTTCTTTAGCATTAGCCACCACATTATCGATGGTGTCCGAACGTGAAATCCCTCTGGCTAAAGGAATCGTACAATAAGTACATTTGTAATCACAACCGTCCTGAACTTTAAGAAAAGCTCTCGTTCTGTCGCCGATTGAATAGGAACCAACGAAAAAATCAGCTTCATCAATCTCACAAGAATGAATCTCAGCCCGACTTTCAGATTTCTCCAAATCATCCAGATAACTCAGAATATTGAATTTCTCTTTCGCTCCTAAAACCAAATCTACGCCGGTAATTGAAGAGATTTCTTCCGGCTTCAACTGTGCGTAACAACCAATAATGGCAACCAATCCATCAGGATTTGCCTTCGTAGCACGCTTTACGTGAAGTTTACATTCCTTATCAGCGTTTTCGGTAACTGAGCAAGTATTGATAATATAAACTTTCGCAGGCTCATCAAAATTGACTTTTTGATAACCTGCATCTGTTAAAGTTCGGGCAATAGTGGACGTTTCTGCAAAATTCAGTTTGCAGCCAAGTGTGTGAAACGCAACGGTTTTCGGTTGAGAAATGACATTCGACATAAGTCTGCAAAGTTATTAATAAAATCCAAATCATTCCAAATGCAGAATTTCGCAGAAATTTCATTTTAAAACATAAAAAATCCGGCGATTAAACCGGATTCATATTATTTGGATTTCTTTTCTTTCGGGACTTTCAAACCTTTTTCTCTGGCTTCGGAGATTCCTATTGCAACCGCTTGTTTTTTGCTGGTTACTTTCTCACCAGAACTGGATTTCAATTTCCCCTCTTTGAATTCGTGCATCACTTTACCAACTTTCTCCTGAGCTTTCTCCGAATATTTTTTAGTAGTTGCCATCTTTTCAAATTTTGATTTTAAATTTTTATTCTGACTTTGGAACGCTAACGGCCAATTCATACACTTTCGTATGCATCAGATATTTTGAGCGTTCTCGTGAAGTAATATTTTCAATTTCTCCTTTGAACAAGACGATTACCGCATCTTCCTTGATTTGCCAATCGGCATCTGAGAAGTATTTTTCATCAGGACTTTTGTCCGTGATTTCGGTTTGTCTCTCTTTTAATTTATCTGCAACTTCCTGAAAACCTTCATCCGATGAATGGATGATTTTGTAATCTGGTCCAGCAAACGCTTTGTAATATTTATTTTCAGCAATCAGGTTTTGAGAATCATCTTCCACAGGATTGTCATTTCCGTCCAGGAAACCAACTTCTACCAATTTTCCATTTCGTTCGGTTGCAAACTGTCTTGCTTCTCCTACCGATTTGAAACCTGTGTAAACATTGCTGTTATCAAACTCGTATTTGTTTAGTCTTTCGACGATATTTTCCGTTTCCATAATTTATTCTTTTGTGATTAATTTTTATTAATGATGCCTAACCCCGCGTTTGTGATAGGTCACATTTCTGTTGTTCGGATTTTGGTCATTGAACTGAACATTTCTGGCAAGACGCGCATCAATTTTATTATTAGCATCGTCCAAATGTTTCGGTGTTTCGAAATGTAGTTTCTTTCCATTTTTGAAGATTTCGCCTTCCGCACTTCGGTACATTTCGTTTTTCAGATATTTGTTGCCGTCCGGCGCCATAAACTTGTTATTTTCCTTCTGCTTTCTCTTTCTCAATTGATTTAAAAGAATCAATGCGCCACCTGCAGCAAATCCCAACGCAACTTTTATCGTATTTTTCATATAGCTTATTTTAAAGTGTAAAAACAAAAGTTCTGCCAAAAGTGACAGCGACAACATTTTACATCGACATCATTATTTTGTTTTGATTAATTTCTCAACAAATTTTAACAATCGGGACAAAGAATCATCTAATTTCCAAATGAACCAATCGACGAATACTGCCAATTTGACTTAAAATAAATCTAATTTTATTAAGGAATTTTTAAAATTGGTTAAACTTCGTTAAAACTGTAACACTAAGTTTTTAGTTCATACTAATTTAGCATTAAATTTGTCTAACAATAATCTCAAAAAGAAATGAATATTAAGATGAAGAATACTTTCAAAAAACTAATGCCTTACGCATTGACCGGGGTTATTTCCGGTGCAACGGTTTTCGGGGCGAGTCACTACATCAGCTCAGAAAAAAATGGAGAAGATTTCTCATATTTCACGACAGCTTCTAACAATGCATCCTTCGCAGGCATTGGTTCTGCTGTAGGCGATGATTTCGTAAAAGCGTCCAAAACTACGGTTCCAGCTGTAGTAACCATCAAAAATTATCAAGACCGTGCGGCTTCACAAAGAATGCCGGAGACGGATATGTTCGATTTTTTCTTTGGTCCACAAGGTGGGAATCAACAGAGACAACAGCAGCCTCCTAAAAATATGCCTTCAGGATTGGGTTCTGGTGTAATTATTTCGCCAGACGGCTATATTATTTCCAATAACCACGTGGTTGCAGGTGCCAATAAATTGGAAGTGGTGTTGAGTAACAAAAAAACTTACATTGCAACATTGATTGGAACTGACCCAAACACCGATATTTCACTTTTAAAGATTGAAGAGAAAGGTTTGCCTTATCTTAATTTCGCTAACTCAGATTTGACCGAAGTTGGACAATGGGTTTTGGCAGTAGGAAATCCACTTGGACTTAATTCCACAGTAACGGCAGGAATTATCTCTGCAAAAGGAAGAAGCATTGATATCTTAAGCCAACAATCCAGAACGCCGATTGAAAGTTTTATCCAAACTGATGCGGCGATTAACCCTGGAAATAGTGGTGGTGCGTTGGTCAATGTGAACGGTGATTTGATTGGAATCAATACTGCGATTCAGTCTAAAACTGGATATTATGAAGGTTATGGATTTGCGGTTCCTTCGAATCTTGCGAGAAAAATCGTAGAGGATATCAAGAAATTTGGATTGGTACAAAGAGGTTTCTTGGGTGTTGGTAGTTTAGATTTGTCTAATGAAATGCAAGTCGCAGCTTACAACCAAAGAGAAAAGAAAAATCTGAAAGCCGGCGACGGAATCTACGTCACAGAAATCACGAAAAAAAGTGGTGCTGAAGATGCGGGAATCCAACCTGGCGACATCATCACAAAAATCGACAATACTGACATTTCCGGATTCTCAGACCTTTCTCTAGCGATTGGAAGCAGAAGACCTGGCGACAAAGTAGCGGTAACTTACACCAGAAACGGTAAAGTCAACAACGTGAATGTGACCCTGAAAGATTTGAAAGGCGGAACTTCATCCAGAAGTAAAGATGACCTGACTGTGACTGAAAAAATAGGTTCTGAGTTCGAGCCATTAAGCGAAAGAGTGAAAACTGATTACGGTCTGGAAAGTGGCGTTATCGCGAAAAATGTGACAGAAGGAAGCGAGATGGATAAGATTGGCGTCGTTGATAATTACATCGTAATGGAAATCAATGGAAAACCAGTTAATTCTCAGAAAGACGTGGAGAAAATCCTAAATAATTACAAAGGAAACGTTCAGGTAAAATATGTGGACGCTTACGGAAGAATCACGACGAGAGGATTTAAATTACAGTAAGTCCAGAAATTAGATATTAGACTTTAGAAGTTAGACTAATTCTAAATGATAAATTTTGAAAGCCATTCTTTACGGATGGCTTTCTTTTTTGGGTAAATTTGCGGTTCGAAAATCAAAATGAAACTTTTCAATTCTTATATCAAAACTTTCAAAGGGCTTTCCCGGGAAGCTTGGATGTTGTCCATCGTAATGCTCATCAACCGTTCTGGCTCGATGGTTTTGCCATTTTTGGGTGTTTATATAACAGACCATTTGAAGTTCAGTTTGGAGAATGCGGGAATCGTTTTGAGTTTTTACGGGATTGGTTCTGTGCTCGGTTCTTACTTGGGCGGATTGTTGACGGACAGATTTGGTGAATATTACGTGCAATGTTGGAGTTTATTTTTGAGTGCGCCGATATTTCTCATCATTCCATTTTTTCCGAGTATTGAGATGATGGCGTTTTTGATTTTCCTTCAAAGTACGATTAGTGACATGTTCCGACCTGCGAATTCTGTAGCGATTACCAAATATGCAAGACCAGAAAATCTGACGAAAGCTTTTTCATTGAACCGAATGGCCATCAATCTTGGATTCTCGATTGGGCCAGCTTTGGGTGGAATCTTGTCCGGAATTTCTTATAACTTTTTGTTTGTGGTAAATGCCATCGGCGCTTTCGTTGCAGGCATTATTTACGTTGTATTTTTCCGAAAGAGAAATCAAATCTTCCGGGAGAAAAAAAGATTGGAACCTGAAAAAAAGGTTGAGAATGTCTTCAAGAAATCACCTTACAAAGATTTCCCGTTTTTGATTTACAGTATTTTGTGTGCTGTCTTTGCGGTTTGTTTCTTTCAGTTTTTTAATACGATTCCATTGTTTTATAAAGACGTTGCGAAGTTGAGTCAAAGTACGATTGGGTTTGTTTTGGGCTACAGTGGATTTATCATTGTGTTATTGGAAATGCCTTTGGTAAGTATTGCAGAACGGACTTTGAAGATTCCTCAAATCTTGTTCATTGGGATTGTGATGGCTGGATTGTCTTACTTGATTTTGCTTTTGGGAAGTAATGTTGCCTTGCTTTTGCTTTCGATGACGATTTTGTCCGTGGCTGAGATTTGGGTGCTTCCGTTTATGTCCACTGTGACGGCTTTGCGTGCTGAGAGAGGAAATAAAGGTGCGTATATGGGACTGAATGGGATTGCTTTCTCTTTCTCGTTTATCTTCACGCCGTTTTTGGGAACTTATGTGGTGAGTCAATTTGGGTTTGACAGTTTGTGGATTGGGTCGTTTGGTGTGTTGGCGTTGTCGGCGGTTTTGATTTATATTGTGGTGAAGAAGATGATTCCGACGCGGTAGTTGAATATTATTTACAGGTGCAAGAAAATAGTTTGCAGGTGCAGGAATATAACGTGCAGGAGCAAGAATATAAGTTGCAGGAGCAAGAATATAATTTATCGTAGCGCAAATATTGTTTCCGGATTCAAGAATATAACTTCCAGACGCAAGAATATACTTTCCGGATGCAAGAATATTGTTTCCGGATGCAAGAATATAACTTACGGATGCAAGAATATTGTTTCCGGATGCAAGAATATATTTTCCGGATGCAAGAATATTGTTTCCGGATGTTAAAATATAGCTTCCGGATGCAAGAATATAACTTACGGATGCAAAAATATTTTTTAAAGCTGTTTTTTCATAGGACAAATCGTGATTTTATGTAGAATCTGCAACCCGACTTGAGTGGAGCTCTTTTTGTCATTGCGATTGTAGAATGGTTCTATTGATTGCGTCACGTCGTTCGCAATGGCAAAAAAGCGGGAACGGAAGGCGGATAAGTTGCCCAAATAATTATTTTCGAACCAATGCGATAAAAAAACTATTTTTGTTCCACTCAAATTTGAACAATGAATCCGGGAACTGTTTTATTATTATTCGTATTCGCCTATTTTATTGGGCTTTTGGTAATCTCCTATTTTACAAGTCGCAACTCCGACAACCAGTCTTTTTTCATCGGAAACAAGAAAAGCAAATGGTGGCTGGTGGCGTTTGGGATGATTGGGACGTCGCTTTCGGGCGTGACGTTTATCTCCGTTCCGGGCACGGTCGGGAAGATGACGGCGGGCGATTATGCGTTTGGCGGTTTCGAATATTATATGATGGTCATTGGGTTTTTCATCGGTTATTTCATTGTGGCGGGCGTTCTGCTTCCGCTGTATTACCGGATGAATCTGACTTCGATTTATACTTATCTGGGGCGACGATTCAATGTGGAGGCGCATAAAATCGGGTCTTTGTTTTTCATTATTTCGAGAGCGATTGGGGCGACGGCGAGGTTGTATTTGGTGGTGAATATTCTTCAGATATTTTTGCTTGAGAATCTTGGTGTTCCGTTTTGGGTAACGGCTTTTGTGTTGCTTTTGATGATTTTGCTTTACACATTTGAAGGTGGCGTGAAAACGATTGTGATTACGGACACGTTGCAGACCTCGTTTATGATTTTGAGTTTGATTGCGTGCATCGTTTATATTTTATCGAATTTGAATTTATCTTTCGGAGAAGCTTACGCGATTCTGGAGCAAAAGCAGTACACGCATTTCATCAATACTGACATTAATTCAAAGACTTTTTTCCTGAAAACCATTCTGGGCGGGATGTTCATCACGATTGCGATGACAGGTCTTGACCAGGAAATGATGCAGAAAAACATCTCGGTGGACAACCTGAAAAACTCGAAAAAGAATATGCTGACATTTGCCGGAACTTTGCTTTTTGTGAATCTGGCGTTCCTATTTTTGGGTGGTTTGCTTTATCTTTTTGCGATACAAAATGGTGCGGTTTATGGCGATGGCATTTTCGGTTTCAAAGGTGCCGATGGACAAATCAGCAACATAATGGGTGATGACCTTTTCCCGGCGTTGTCACTTGGACATTTTCCGATGGCGCTTTCTGTTATTTTTATCATTGGATTAATTTCCGCACTTTTTCCGTCTGCTGATGGTGCTTTGACGGCGGTGACGAGTTCTTATTGCGTTGACCTTTTGGGCTTGAATGAAGACCAGCAAAAAACCGAGAAGCAAAAGAAAAGACTGAGAATGAAAGTTCATTTGACTTTCACAGTGATATTTTTTGCGTTGATTATGGTTTTCAAAGCCATCAATGAGAAGTCGATTGTTTACTTGATAATGGAAATCGCAGGTTATACTTACGGGCCACTTTTGGGATTGTTTGCTTTTGGGATTTTGACGAAATTTACGATTGTAAAAAAGTATTCGATATTGGCTGTGACGCTACTTGCGCCGGTTTTGACGTATTTGATTAATCTTTATGTGACGAATAATACGGATTACAGAATTGGGGTTGAACTGATTATTTTGAATGGGTTTTTGACGTTTGTTGGGTTGTGGTTGGTGCGGTCGAAAGGTAAGATTGTTGCAACGACCTAATTTTCAAAAATGTATAAGAATGTTAGAAATTTTGTTTTAATAATTGTAGCATCAACTATAATTTATATTTTAAAATCATCACAATTTCCCGGAGGAGTGGCAGGAATGGCTCCGATATTTATTATTCTAACAAATATATTTGGATTTATAATAAGTGTTTTGGTTATTTATATTTTTAGAAAAAAGCTTGAGCATAAATACGATTGGAATATTTTAATTTTTGTTGGAATCTGTTTTTCAATTTTAATACTCTATTTTAAAGCAAATCCTTTTAATAATGAATTACAAGCTCCTCATATCGAATTAACTTTTTGGAACTACATTGCAATTTTAATTTCCGCTTCAAGTGTCTTAATTATTCAAAAAGTAATTAAATAATGAAACTTCACACCACCAATTACACCAACACTTTAATAGAAATCGCTGAAGATTCTCCGGTTTCCAAAGCGGTGATTCCGGTGGAGAAAAATGAGAAGAAAACGATTGCCAGTTATCAATTCGAAAAGCTATCGAAACAACCATTGAAATACACTTCCGACGAATTGTTATTTGAAATCTTTGCGGAAAGAAATGACATTTCGCCTTCGGAAATTGAAGAAGAAAAACAGAAATTCTTTTCCAAAGGTCAACCTTGTTTGCGAACGTCACCTTTGGCCAAGAAAAATGGATTCGGGATTTTTCATAATGAAGATTCCAAAGTCCAATTGATTCCGGCTGAATCTGATGATTATCAAAAATTGTTGGCTGATGATTCTGTGAAAAAAGTGAAGGCGATGAAGACTAAAAAATAATTTGATTAAACCACATAGGCACATAGAAAATTAGAATTGTAAAAAGGTAAAATAGCTGATTCCACTATCTCTATTTTACCTAAAATCAAAAGCTATGTGCCTATGTTGTAAAAAGATATAGCTGTAAATACTAAGCTAAACTCCGACTCTTATTTTTGTACGAACCCAGCGTTTTGCTTTTCTTATTTTTGAAGTAATGCGACAGGTGGCTTTCGTCCGTAAAACCAAACTCATAAGCGATTTGCTTGATGGTATTCTGCCCGGATTCCATTCGTCTTTCTATCAAGGCCATCCGATAATCATTGACGTAATCACGATAAGAAACTTCGAAATTCCGTTTGAAATAAGCACTGAAATAAGTCGGCGAAATATTGAAATGGTAAGCAATATTTTTGATTCGAATCGTCTCCGGCTGGTAGATGTTCTGATGGATATACGAAATCACATCTTCCTTATTTTGAAGTCCGACATCCAATCTGATATCCATTTTTGAAGTCGCTTCTTTTATCAATCCGAAGATTGAAAGGATTTGATAAAAAACAATCGGCGACGTGGAAACATCTTTTCTGCAGTTGTACGAAAGGATATTTTCAATCGTCTTTTTCAAAATCGTTTTGCAAGGTTCGGTGAAGATGAGTTTTTTCTCTTTCAGGACTTGTTTCCGCATCACGTTTTCCGGAGAATTCATCGCAAAAGAATCGGGAGAAAGATGCTTGTTTCCTTTAAAATAGTCATCCGTGAACTTGATGAAAATCAACCTCGAATATTTATTGTACTCGAAATAATGCTGATCGTCTGGCGAAATCAGGAAAAGGTCGCCACATTTGTAAGGCAAAATAATGTTGTTGATGTGATGATTACCATTTCCTTTCATAACATAAATCATCTCATAATAAGTATGGCTATGCGACGGATGACCAAACTCCTCGCCTTCCAAATCACTTATCACCAAAGACTCAAACTGCAGTTTTTTCACAATATTAAATTAATTTTAAATTTGTTATGATAGGATAAATCTACAATTATTTAAATTAATTGTACAAGCTAAAATTTTTATTTTTTTTCAACATTTGTAATGCGTTTACGGGGCATAATAATTGTTCCCTCGATAACATTCACTTTCAGAATCCTTTTTTAGTTCTTAAAATATTCTGAAACATCAAAAATCTTAGCATTATGAAATATTGGAAAATAATTACCGCTTTATCTTTTTTCATCATTAATTTTTCTTTCGGGCAAAATAGTTTAATCTTAGAAAACGTCCGGCTCATTGATGGAAACGGCGGAACTCCAATAGAAAATACGAGCATTCTCATTAAGAATGATAAAATTTCAAAAATCGGAAAAACCATTTCTGACAAAACTGCAAAACGGATTAATTTAAAAGGCAAAACAATCATTCCAGCTTTGATTTCCGCCCATTCCCACGTTGGAACTTTGAAGGGAAAAACCACAGTTCCTGAAAATTACACCGAAGAAAACATCCTTTCGCAACTCAAAAAATATCAGGATTATGGCGTTCTCAATGTAATGTCTATGGGAACCGACCGACCTTTGTTGTTTGAAAGCGGATTGAGAGAAAAATCTGCGAAAGGCGAAATTGACGGCGCAAGAATACATTCTGCAGGTTATGGATTTGGCGTGACCGACGGCGCTCCACCACTCGATTTTGCAATGGATAAAGTGTTCCGACCAAGTTCTGTGAATCAGATTCCGGCTCAGATGGACAGTTTGAAAAACATCAATGCAGAATTGGTGAAAATCTGGGTGGATGATTTTAATGGAAAATTCAAGAAAAAAATAAGTCCTGAGATTTACAAGGCCATCATTACAGAAGCGCACAAAAGAAATCTGAGAGTTGCAGCGCACGTTTATTATTTGTCAGACTTGAAACAATTGGTTGAAGACGGCATCGATGTCATAGGCCACAGCGTACGAAGCGAAGTGATTGACGATGTGACGTTAGCAAAAATGAAAGCGCAAAATATCGTTTACATCCCTACTCTTTCGCTTGACGAATACGCTTATGTGTACACCAAAAAACCGGAATGGGTGGATAACGAATTCTTCAAAAAATCATTAGAACCAGGCGTTTACGAAATGATAACTTCTGAGAAATATCAAAACGAAATAAAAAATTCTCCCAATTACAATTTGAATATCAAAGCTTTTGAAACTGCGAAACAGAATCTGAAAAAAGTTTATGATTCCGGAATTCTTGTTGCGATGGGAACTGACAGCGGTGCAATGCCTTTGCGAGCTCAGGGATTTTCGGAACATTTGGAATTACAGTTGATGACGGAATCTGGATTGACGCCAATTCAGGCCATCACAGTTGCTACGAAAAACTCAGCAAAAGCTTTGAAGATTGATAAGGATTTTGGAACGATTGAAGTTGGGAAAATGGCTGATTTTATTATTTTAAATTCAAATCTGACAGAAAACATTAAGAATACAAGAGATATTTTTTCAGTTTACAAAGCTGGGAAGGAAGTGAGCAAAGGACCATTAGCAAAATAAATGAAGATGAAGAAGTTATTATTAAGTTTATGTCTCGGCGGAATTTCATTGATGTCCAATGCACAATCCAACTACGAAATTGTTACAAAAATTTCCGCGCCCAATCCTGACCCATCAGGAATCGCAGTAAGTTCCAAGGACCGGGTTTTCTTAGGATTTCCACGCCACGCAGATGACCACAAGGAATTTGCTTTGGCAGAACTGGTCAACGGAAATCTCATTCCGTTTCCTAACAAAGAATACGTTTATCCAAGCGACAAACTTTACAAAGACAAACTTGTTTCGCCACACGGCATTTACATTGATAAAAATGATGTCCTTTGGGTTTTGGACGACGGAAAACGTTCGGGAATCAAAGAAATTCCGGAAGGTGCAGCGAAAGTGGTTGGCATTGATATTAATTCTAAAAAAATCCTTCACAGCATTATTATCCCAAAACCAATTCTGTCGGATGATTCGCATTACAATGATTTGAGAATCGACCTTTCTCACGGAAAAAAAGGAACGGTTTATATTGCCAATTCAGGGTTCGGAGAACGCTTTTCTTTGGTTGTTTTGGATATAGATTCCGGGAAAGCAAAGGAAGTTTTACTCAACCATTATTCTACTTCGCCAGAGCCTGGTTTTATGGGATTTCTGGAAGGGAAACCGCTTAGATATGATTTCAAAAAACAAAAATTTCCGCTCGGTGGTGCAGATGGAATTGCCATCAGTCCGGACGAAAAAGCTTTGTATTGGACAGCCATTTCAGGGAGAAAATTGTTTAGCATTTCGACAGATATTTTAAGCAACCTTAATTCAACAGAAAAACAAGTTGAAGACGCCGTCAAATTCGAAGGTGAAAGACCAGCTTGTGATGGTCTGGCAGAAGATGAAAATGGAAATATTTACTTCGGAGCATTTGAACACCAATCAATCATTAAAAGAAACAAAGACGGCGAATTCACCCTCTTGTCACACGACAAAGACAACTTTGTTTGGCCAGATGGTTTGGCTTACAGAAATGGCTTCGTCTACGTCACACTCGGGCAATGGAACAGACTTCCAAGTTTCAATGATGGGAAAGACCTGAGAAAACCACCTTATTTAGTAGTAAAAATCAAAACAGATAAAAATTAAAAATGGAATATAGAAAATTAGGACACAGCGAATTGGAAGTTTCAGCAATCACCTTCGGAGCGTGGGCGGCCGGCGGTTGGATGTGGGGAAGCACGGACAGAAATGAAGCCATTGAAGCCATCAGAGCTTCTTATGATGTCGGTGTAACGTCTATCGACACCGCGCCAATCTACGGACAAGGAACGAGCGAAGAAATTGTGGGCGAAGCGATTAAAGATATTTCTCGAGACAAGGTTCAAATCCTTACAAAGTTTGGAATGCGCTGGGATTTGGACAAGGGAACTTTGGCAATGAACAGCAAAAATAACGAGGGAAATGATATCGACATTTACAAATACGCCGGAAAAGAAAGCATCATTTACGAATGTGAGCAAAGTTTGAAACGACTTGGAACTGATTACATCGACCTTTATCAAATCCACTGGCCTGATGTTACAACACCGATTGATGAAACTTTCGAAGCCGTTTCAAGATTGATTGAACAAGGGAAAGTCCGTTTCGCTGGCGTTTGTAATTATGATGCACAACAAATGGCCGAGGCTGAGAAAACGTTGAAATTGGTTTCAAACCAAATTCCGTTTAGTATGGTGAATCGTAGTATTGAGGACAAAACCGTTCCTTACTGCATCGAAAACAACAAATCGATTTTGGCTTACAGTCCTTTGGAAAGAGGATTGTTAACGGGGAAAATCACTTCAGATTACAAATTCCAGGACGGCGACCACAGAGCTGGCCATCCTCATTTCCAACCAGATTTTATCAAGAAGACCAACGAACTTCTCGACAAAATCAAACCGATTGCTGACGAGCATAATGCAACGCTTGGACAATTGGTTCTGCGTTGGACGATTGAAAGACCTGGAATTACGATTGCTTTGGCTGGCGCCAGAAATGCGGAACAAGCCGTTCAAAATGCAAATGCGATGGACATTAATCTTACAAAAGAAGAATTACAGACCATCGATGAACTTGTCAATGCTTTTTAAGCTTTACTAAAACCACCAATCACAAAATATTAAAAAAATGGAAAGACGAACATTTATTAAAAACAGCGGACTTGCCGCTGCAGGATTAATGGCTTCATCTGCCATTCCCACATTTGCATCACAATTATTAAAAGGAAACATTATGGAACAGTTTGACAATTCAAATCAGCATAAAAGATTCAGACCCAAAAATAAATCCGGTTTCGGCGGAGTCGCTTTGGGAAATGGTTTCAACATCAACCCGGACATCGAATGTTTACAATCGATAGAAGCCGCCTGGAATGCCGGAGTCCACTATTTTGACACGTCGCCGTGGTACGGTTTAGGACTCAGCGAGCACAGAATGGGATTGTTTTTAAAAGATAAAAATCGCGATGAATTCACACTTTCCACCAAAATGGGAAGAATCCTGAAACCTCACGATGATTTCAAATTGGATGGACTTTGGAAAGGAAAACTTAATTTTTCTTACGACTATGATTACTCTGCAGCCGGCGCCAGAAAAAGCGTTGAAGACAGTTTGCAGCGATTAGGCGTTGCATCATTGGACGTTGTTTTCATCCACGACCTTTCTCCTGACAACAAAGATATGAAGGGCGATTGGGTCAAATATTTTGATATTGCTGCGAAAGGTGCAATGCCGGAACTCATCAAAATGCGTGAGGAAGGTCTGATAAAAGGTTGGGGATTTGGTGTCAACACCATCGAACCGATTTTGAAGGCCATCGAAGTTTCTGACCCTGATATTTTCCTTTCTGCCTGTCAGTATTCGCTAATTCATCATTCCGATGACCTCAACAAAGTTTTCCCGAAAGCGGCTGAAAAAGACATTTCGATTGTCGTCGGCGCGCCGCTGTGTGCCGGTTTTCTTTCTGGTAAGGACAGATATTTGTACAACGGCGATTTCCCGAATGGCGTAAAAGAAAAATTAGCAGCTTTGAAGAGAGTTGCTGACAATCATAAAGTAGATTTGAGAACGGCAGCACTTCAATTTGCGGCCGCGCCGGATGTGGTTTCAGGCGTGATTCCTGGCGCACATACGGTGAAGCAGGCTGAGGAAAATGCGGCCTCATTCAAAGCAAAAATTCCGGCTGATTTCTGGGCAGAACTGAAAAAAGAAAAATTAATCGAAGCCAATGCGCCAGTTCCAAAAGCTTAAATAATGGAAAAAAGAAACAATACTTATCAATTAGATTTAAAGGAACTTAAACTAAAAGACGGTTCTGAAGGCACAAAACACTTAAGTTTAGAATTTGATAACCACGATGATATTTTCAACATTATTGAGGTCATTAAATCAAAGAAAATATTCGATGATGAAAATACGTCGACCGAATTTGCTTTAGGTTTAAAACTATTGACCGAAGTGATGCTGAAGAACAAACAACATCCATTATTTGCGGAATTAAGACCGGCGATAATGGAATTTATGAAAAAGTTAAAAAGTCAGTAATTAAAAATAAAAGAATGAGTTCAGAAAAAATAGGATTTATAGGTCTTGGAAATATGGGCCATCCGATGGCAAAGAATCTCGAGAAAGCTGGATTTGATTTATCCGTTTTCAACAGAACCATCGAAAAAGCAGAAGACTTCAAAGACAAATCAAACATCGCCGAAAGCATAATAGAATTGGTTGAAAACAGTGACATCATCTTCACCATTCTTACAAATGACAAGGCTGTAAAAGCCGTCTATGAAGAGATTCTATCACTTGATATTACAGGAAAATTATTCATTGATATGAGTACCATTTCGCCGGAAGTTTCCAGTGAAATTGCAAAAGCTTTAAAAATAAAAGAAGCTTCCCTTCTGGACGCGCCGGTTGCAGGAAGCACAAAACCAGCAACAGACGGCACATTGATTATAATGGTTGGCGGCGATGAAAAAGATGTGAAACGTGCTGAACCTTATTTAAATAAATTAGGAAAAAGCATCAAGTATTTGGGTGAAAATGGAAAAGGCTTGGCGGCGAAACTATCAGTCAATTACTTTATAGCAAACATTTATCAAGGTTTGGCAGAGACGGTTTTATTTTCAGAATCTCAGGGAATCAATCGTTCGGATATGCTCGACATCATTAATGAAAGTGCGAGCGGAAGCGGCGCTACGAAGGTGAAAACGCCTCTATTGACGGAAGAAAACTATGCACCGACATTTGCTTTGGATTTGATGTTAAAAGATATTTTGCTTGCTAAAGATGCAGGCGCCGATTTTCCTTTAACAAAGACTTTGATAGAAACTTATCAATCAGCCAATGACGAAGGTTTTGGGAAAGATGACGTGATTGGGATTATCAATTATCTGAAAAAATAAATCAATGAAAGACTTCAAAACCACCTATTTCTTTTTACGATTGCCCATCGCACTTTCCATTTTTGGTCACGGCCTGGTAAGATTACCAAAATTACAAGCCTTCACGGATGGAATGGTAAAATCGATGGAGAAATCCGCGATTCCTGAGAGTTTGCTAACGCCTTTCGGGTATTTTATTCCGATTGCAGAATTTCTGATTGGATTGGTTTTATTAATTGGCTATCAAACAAAATACACAATTTATGCTGGCTTGGCGTTGATGGGACTTTTGGTTTTCGGAAGTGCCTCTGTGGAAAATTGGAGCGCGATTGAAGCGCAATTGATACATTCGATTTATCTGGGTGGATTGCTTTGGTATTGGGAAAGATATCGACCAGCTTCAGCTCATTAATCATCAAAAATTAAATTATGAAATTAATAAAAATAATAGCTTTTCTGATTTTATCAATCAATTTATCCGCTCAGGAAAATCGGCCTGTTTTGGATATTATGTTGACGAATTATGAATATCCATACAAAGTCAGTTTTCTGAATTTCAAAAGCCAAAATCAGGATTTGAAAATGGCTTATATGGACATCAAACCAAATAAAACGAATGGAAAAACCGTGGTTCTGCTTCACGGCAAAAACTTCAATGGTGCGTATTGGAAAACGACGATTGACGCTTTGACAAAAGAAGGATTTCGAGTAATCGTTCCAGACCAAATCGGTTTCGGAAAATCATCAAAACCTACTGATTATCAATTCACATTTCAGCAGTTGGCTCAAAATACAAAAGCTGTTTTGGATGAATTAAAAATTGATAAAATTTATCTTCTCGGACATTCGATGGGCGGAATGGTCGCGACAAGATTTTCATTGATGTACCCAGAAACGGTTGAGAAATTAATCCTCGAAAACCCAATCGGACTGGAAGATTGGAAATTGGTGGCGCCTTATACTTCCATCGATAAAAATTACGAAACCGAACTGAAAGCTGACTACGAGTCGACGAAAAAATATCAGAATGGATTCTATTACGACAACAAATGGAAACCGGAATATGATGAATGGGTTTATCTTTTGACAGGCTGGACAAAAGCGCCAGATTATCCTAAAGTCGCATTAGTAAACGCAAAAACTTCGGATATGATTTTCACTCAACCCGTGGTTTATGAATTTCAAAATTTGAATGTTCCAACTTTATTAATTATCGGAACGCGAGACAGAACGGCGATTGGAAAAAATAATGTAAAAGACCCAAAAATAGCTGAAACGATGGGACGATACGACCTATTGGGAAAAGCTACTCAACAAAAAATAAAAGGTTCGAAACTGGTAGAAATCGATAATGTGGGACATCTTCCACACATTGAGGTTTTTGACCAATTCATCAAACCTGTAAAAGAATTTTTAAAACCATAAAATAGAATATTGAACACGAAGCTCACAAAGAACTATAAAAACAATGTCAATTTTAAGGTTCACAAAGGCGCTTCGCTTATATAAGTTTTACGGCTTCGTGAACTTGAAACACTAAATTGAAATTTAAAACTTTGTGGACTTTGTGTTCAAAAAAATAATTATTAAAATGAAAAAAGTAACTATTAAAAATACAGACTTAGAAATCGCTCCAATTAACTTTGGAGGAAATGTTTTTGGATGGACTTTGGACGAGAAAGAATCATTCAATATCCTGAATAAATTTGAAGAAGGTGGATTTAATTTCATCGATACAGCAGACACTTATTCTTGGTGGGTGAACGGAAAAGGCGGGCAATCCGAGGAAATCATCGGAAAATGGATGAAGGAAAAAAAGAACAGACAAGACATCGTTCTCGCCACAAAAGTGGGTTCCGAAACCAAAGAACACGGCTTTGACATCAGTAAAAAACACATCCTGAAATCGGTGGACGAATCTCTGAAACGTCTCGGGACAGACCACATCGATTTGTATTACACACATTTTGATGACAAAGTAACGCCAGTTGAAGAAACGCTTTCTGCATATGACGAAATCATCAAAGCGGGAAAAGTAAGATATATCGGCGGTTCGAATATTTCGCCTGAAAGATTGATTGAATCTTTTGAAGTTGCTGAGAAAAATAATTTGCCGAAATATGTTGCGCTTCAGCCTCATTACAATTTGGTGGAGAGAGAAAAATTCGAAACGGAATACACATCATTAATTGAAAAATACGGATTGAGTGCCTTCCCATACTGGTCTTTGGCCGCAGGATTCTTAACCGGAAAATACAGGACCGAAGAAGATTTTGAGAAAACAACCCGAGGCGCCGGCATCAAGAAATATTTTGATGACAAAGGAAAAGCGGTTTTGAGCGCGCTTGACAAAGTTTCCGAAAAACATCAATCTCAACCTGCAACTGTGGCGTTAGCTTGGCTGTTAGCAAATCCGTTAATCACTGCTCCAATCGTAAGTGCGACGAGCGAACGACAGTTGCAAACCATTTTCGATGCGCCAAAATTGAGTTTAGATTCTGAAGATTTGGAAATCCTTAACCAAGCTTCGAAATAAGCGATGTCAGAAGTACAATCACAACTGAGCAAAGGTCAGGTTTTGGGAATGGCTGTCGTCGCGGGAATTAGCGTTTCCAATATTTATTTTGCTCAGCCCATTCTGCATCAAATCGCTGAAAGTTTCCGCGTTCCTGAAAGTAAAATGGGAATTATGGTCGGACTCGGACAAGTCGGTTATGGCGCTGGACTTTTGACCTTGGTTCCGCTGGGCGATAAAGTTGACCGCAAGAAATTGATTCTGACTTTACTCGGAACTTTATTCTTTGTCTTGATAGCGATTGGGTTGGTTTCAAATTACTATTTCATCTTTTTATTCAGTTTATTATTGGGATTGACGGCGGTCGCGGCTCAGGTTATTTTGCCAATGGCGGCGGAATTATCAGGCAACGAAAAAGGGAAAAATGTCGGAATAATATTCACTGGAATTCTCGTAGGCATATTGATGGCAAGGGTTTTCAGCGGTTATATTTCGGAATGGAGCAGTTGGAAAATGGTGTATTATCTTTCGGCTGGATTCACGGTTTTCTCTTTGGCATTTGTCTATTTCAAATTGCCGAGTGTAAAACCGACGTTCAAAGAATCTTATTTTAAATTGATTTCGTCGTCGTTTTATCAACTAAAGCGATTTCCACAATTGCGGTTTATGGCTTTGCTTGGCGGAATTGCATTTGCTGTCTTCTGTTCGTTTTGGACAACTTTGACATTTTTGTTGGTTGAAAAACCTTACAATTATAGTTCAGACACGATTGGACTTTTCGGAATGTTGGGAATTGCTGGTGCCTTGGTTGCGCCATTGATTGGAAAAGCGTCTGACAAAGGCGATTCCAGATACACACAATTGATTGCAAGTGTTATTCTGTTGGCGGGTTCGGTCGTTATTTTTCTATTTCCGAGTTATTTGATTTCAATCATTCTTGCCGTCATTTTCATTGATGTTGGCGTTCAATCCATCCAAGTCACGAATGTTGCATTGATTTATAGACTTGATGAAAAAGCGAACAGCAGAATCAACACGATTTATATGACTTCTTACTTTGTTGGTGGCGCTTTGGGAACTTTCATCGGACTCAAATGCTGGGAACTTGGCGGTTGGCATTATGTTGGAATTCAGCTCGTGGTATTCAGTTTAGTTGTACTTTTAATGAATCTTATGAACGTCTTCAAGCAGAAGAAAATTAATCAAACAAAATCTTAAATATGAAACTCTCACTCACATTATTCGCTGTGTTCCTCGGAATGCAACTCCCATTAGCCCAAAAATTAAAATCCGTCGCTTATCAAGATGGCACTCAAAAATTGAATGGTTTAGTCACTTCAAATGCAGGAAAAAAACTTCCCGGCGTTTTGATTCTTCCAGCTTGGAAAGGCATCGATGATGAAGCTAAAAACTCTGCGATAGAATTGGAAAAGCAAGGCTACATCGCCTTCATCGCTGATATTTATGGTGAAGGAAATATCCCGACCGACAATGCTTCGGCTTCAAAGATTGCAGGAACTTACAAGCAAGATTACAAAGCGTATCAAAAAAGAATTGCTCTGGCTTTGGAAGAATTGAAAAAACAAGGTGCGAATCCAGATAAAATTGCGGTTATCGGATATTGTTTCGGTGGAACGGGCGCATTGGAAACGGCGAGAGCTCAAATTCCTGTTGCTGGCGTCATCTCCATTCACGGCGGTTTGGCCAAAGGCAATGACAGACTGAATGTTCCCATCAAAACTAAAGTTCTCGTAGAACATCCAGCCGACGACGAAAGCGTAAAACCTGAAGATATGACCAATCTGATTGCGGAATTGAAAGCCGGAAAAACAGATTTTCAAATCATCACATACGCCAATTCTAAACACACTTTCACCAGTCCGGAATCTCCAGATTACAACGAAGTAATGGCGAAACGCGCGTGGAATCACACGTTGACTTTTCTTAAAGAAATTCTGAAATAATCTCAACTAAAAATCAATTGATTTCCCCAACTCTAAAGGGAGTCAATTGATTTTCTTTCTCCCTTTAGGGTTGGGGCAAAAAAGAAAATCAATTGATTCATATTTGACTTTAGAATTGGCAAAAAGAAAATCAATTTCTTATTTTTCAATGAGCAACGAAACAATATCCTGCACCACTTTCTGAGAAACGAAGTTCATAAAATCAATTCTTTCCAAGTGTGGCAAAAACAATTTTGAGGTCACTTCTTCATTGCCAATTCTAATCGTATAAAAAACTGTTCCCACATCTTTCCCATCCTCGCCTTTTCCAGGGCCAGCAACACCAGTGGTAGAAACAGCAATATCAGTTTCGAATAATTCCTGACAACCTTTCGCCATTTCAGAAGCTACTTGCTCACTCACAACGGTAAATTCTTCGATTGTCTTTGGATTGACATTCAGAATATCAACTTTTTTCTCGGTGGCATAACTCACAATTCCGCCGATAAAATATTTCGAACTTCCTGTAATTGAAGTGATTAATCTAGACAATTCTCCACCCGTACAACTTTCCGAAACCGAAATATTTAACTTTCTGTCATTCAGCAATTCGCCGAGGATTTTCTCGATTTTATCTTCGTGTGTAGCGATGATATTTTCACCGATGATTGGCATTAATTTCTGAATTTCAGTTTCCAATTCCTGATTTAATAATTCCTGAGAACTTCCGGAAGCGGTCAATCTTAATTTCACTCGTGTTCCGATTGGCAAATAAGAGAGCGCAATATGTTTCGGCAAAGCCAGTTCCCAACTTTCAATATTTTCTGACAGAATACTTTCCGGAACATCCACAACGGAAACGATTCTCGTCACAATATGCTCTAATGACAATTTCTCTTTCAAAGATGGAATGATTTGGTCTTTCACCAAAGGTTTCACCTCGTAAGGAACGCCTGGCAAACTGAAACAAAACGTACCATTTTTCTCCAAAACCATACAAGGCGCTGTCCCGAAATGATTAAGAAAAACCTCAGCTTTCGACAAGACAATTGCCTGTTCTTTATTGTGTTCCAAAATCCAAAGTCGGTTTCGCTTTTCGAGATAAGCACGCAAATGTTCGTAGACTTTATCAGAAAAAATCAATTCGTCTTGGAAAAACTCAGCGTAAGCTTTCTTGGTAATATCATCTTTCGTAGGACCCAATCCACCAGTCGTGAAAACCACATCTGCCATCTCAAACGCTTTTCCCAAAGTCGAAACAATCGCACTTTCATCATCAGGAATCGTGAAGATGGAAGTCACTTTCACACCAATCTCCTTAAGTTGTGTGGCAATGAAATTAGAATTGGTATCAACGGTATTTCCTGAGAGAATCTCGTCTCCGATGGTGATTAGAACTGCTGTTTTCATAAGAACAAATTTCGGGAATAATTCAATTCTAAAATTAGGTTTTTAAATAAAATTCCAAACATTTTTATATTTATCTTTGATTAAAATTGAGGAATGAAATCATCTTTCTGGAAAAACTACAGCAACATCATCCTGCTTCTCATCGGGATTTTCATCGGAAGTCTCGTTGGGATTTTTACACCGGATTTTGTGGTTTATTTAAAACCAATCGGTGACATTTTCCTCAACCTACTTTTCGTTACGGTCATTCCACTCGTGTTTTTTGCGATTGTCTCCGCAATTTCAGGCATCGAACAACAAAATCAATTGGGAAAAATCATCGGAACAATGGTTTTGACTTTCCTCAGCTTCATCCTGATTTCAGCTACATTTTGCATTATCTTAGTTTATTTCTTCCCAACTGAAGCACCAAAAAACATTAGCGAAACCATATCAGAAAACATTCAAAATAATACCAGTATCAATGACCAAATCGTAGGATTTTTCACCGTCAGCGAGTTCTATCATTTATTCTCAAGACAAAATATGCTCGCTCTTTTGGTCTTTTCTTTTTTGGTCGGGATTTCCATCAGAAAATCTGGCGAAATGGGAAAGGCTTTTCAAAACTTCATCCTCTCCGGAAACGAAGTGATGAAACAGCTCTTGCTATTAATTATGAAAGTCGCGCCCGTCGGATTAGGCGCTTATTTTGCCTATCAAGTTGGCACGATTGGACCACAACTTTTCGGATTTTACGCCAAGCCTTTGGGACTTTATTACATTGCAGGAACCATTTATTTCATCGTATTTTTTAGTCTTTACGCCTTCGTTTGGAAAGGTGGAAACGGCGTGAAAGCCTTTTGGAAAGAAAGTCTTTTGCCGACCGCAACTGCCATCAGCACGTGTAGCAGTCTGGCGACGATGCCCGTAGCCATCGAGTCTGCCAAAAGAATGGGCGTCCCCGCATCCATCGCCAACGTCGTGATTCCGATTGGAACTACGATTCACAAAAACGGCTCCTCCATCTCCTCCATCATCAAAATCTACGTCGCGTTCCAACTCCTGGGCTGGAATTTCTTCGAACCAATGAATCTCATAATGGCGCTCGGCATCACCGTTTTCGTCAGCGCAGTCGCCGGCGGAATCCCGAATGGCGGTTACATAGGCGAAATGCTGATGATTTCGGTTTACAAAATCCCGCCCGACGTCGTTCCAGCGGTAATTATCATCGGCACCTTGGTAGACCCGCTCGCAACCGTTCTCAACTCCGTGGGAAATATTCTGGCAAGTATGATTGTCTCAAAGTTCGTGAAAGTAGAAACCGTTTGATTTTTTAGGAGCTTAATCCCGCTATCCACTATATCTTTTTTGCTTTCAGAACTTTTGGTCTTCGAAAGAAAGTTGGTACAAAAAGCAAAAAAGGATGCCGTTCCTATCGGGGCTATGTCACGATTCTACAATCTATTCACTTCGCTTTATCGGTTCCAGGTTTTCCAATTCTTCCGCCGTGAAAAGCCTGTAATGAACTTTGAAAGTCTTTCCCAAAGGCGTTTCCAAAGAAAATCCGCCCGGTCCCCAACCTTCTAAAACATCCAATGTAAAATGCGAATATTTCCAATATTCAAAAAGGTCGCGGTCTATCCAAAACTCGAATCCGTTGATGGTTCCAATCATTGCATCGTTCATTCTCGGAAAATATCCACCCTTCTCGAAACATTGTGGTTGTGTGCCTTCGCAACAGCCACCCGCTTGATAAAACATCAGTTCACCGTGTTTTTTCTCGAGTTCCCAAATGACTTCCATCGCCTCGTCGGTGACGGATAGTCTTGAGATTTTATCTTTAGTTTCCATTTCTTTTATTTTTAAAATTAATAAATAATAATGCCGGTTGATGGGTCGCTCCTCTGGAGCTTTGCTATTTTGGTTGCTACCTTTTTGCTACCAATAGTTCGCTCCTCTGGAGCCAGCTCATAATATTTTTGCGCATTATTATTTTAAAGTTAAGCAAAAACCCGACAAAAAAATCTGTCGGGTTCAGAGTATTGATAAGTCTTAAACTTAATTATAAAACATTAAGATTAGAAGAACCCTAATTTTTTCTTATCGTAAGAAATCAACATATTTTTGGTTTGACGGTAATGGTCAAGCATCATTTTGTGATTTTCTCTACCAATTCCCGACTGTTTGTAACCTCCGAAAGGCGCACCAGCAGGATAAGCGTGGTATTGATTCACCCAAACTCTACCCGCTTCCACGTGTCTCGGGATATTGTATAACTGATGTGCATCACGCGTCCAAACACCCGCTCCTAAACCATAAATTGTATCATTCGCAATCTCCAAAGCTTCTGCCTCATCTTTGAAAGTCGTGAATGCCACAACTGGTCCGAAAATCTCCTCCTGGAAAATTCTCATTCTGTTGTTTCCTTTGAAGATGGTTGGCTTGATGTAATAACCTTCTTCCAAACCTTCAATTTCATTCACTTCACCTCCTGTCAGAACTTCCGCACCTTCTTCTTTACCGAGTTTCAGGTAACCCATAATTTTATCTTTCTGGATTTTCGAAGCCTGCGCTCCCATCATCACGGTTTTGTCCAATGGATTTCCTATTTTGATGGCTTCTGTTCTTTCAATCACTTTCGCAATGAAAGCGTCTGCGATATCTTCCTGAACCAACAATCTCGAAGGACAAGTACAAATCTCACCTTGATTTAAGGCAAACATTACAGCACCTTCTACAGCTTTATCCAAGAATTCATCATCCGCATCCATCACGGAATTGAAGAAAATGTTAGGTGATTTTCCTCCTAACTCTAAAGTCACCGGAATGATATTTTCTGTCGCATACTGCATTACCATTCGTCCAGTCACTGTAGAACCTGTGAAGGCTGCCTTGTTGACTTTTGGATTCGTAACCAACGCTCTTCCTAGTTCTGCTCCGAAACCATTGACGATATTCACCACACCTGCTGGAAGCAAATCACCAATCAATTCCATTAAAACCATAATAGAAACTGGCGTGCTTTCTGCTGGTTTCAACACCACGCAATTTCCTGCGGCCAAAGCGGGAGCTAGTTTCCAAACGGCCATTAAGATTGGGAAATTCCAAGGAATAATTTGTGCAATCACACCAAGTGGCTCGTGAACAATCAACGAAACGGTGTCTTTGTCCAACTCGTTGTGTGAACCTTCTTCTGCTCTAATTACCGAAGCAAAATATCTAAAATGGTCAATCGCCAAAGGAATATCAGCGGCCAGAGTTTCTCTCACGGCTTTACCATTATCAATCGTTTCAACTGTTGCGATATATTCCAAATTCTCTTCAATTCTGTCAGCGATTTTATTTAGAATGACGCTTCGCTCTGTTGCAGAGGTAAGTTTCCAAGTTTTGAAAGCCTCTGATGCAGCATTGACGGCATTCTCTAAATCCTCCTTGTTGGAATGAACGGCTTGTGTGAAAACCTGTCCGTTGATTGGAGAAATCACATCGAAATATTGTCCGCCTGCTGACGGTACAAATTTCCCGCCGATGTAATTATCATATTTTGATTTGAATTCTGGCCAAGCCAAAGTGGTTGAATTTTGTGTTTGTTCTGCTGTTGTACTCATAATAATATTTGGTTTTATTAATACTGAATTAATATTTGATTAATGCTAAATTAATTACTAATACAACAAGAATTATAGCACAATCCTCCAAATAAACAGTAAAATCCTACATTTATAATAGTTTATAAGTCCTTAACAAAATTTAAGAGCTGAAGTCATAAATAAATCTTATATTTGAAAAACAGGATGTTACAAATCTTGAAATTATGAATCCAAATCATTTTCAACTTAACAAACCAAGCCTGACGCACGAAAACAAATTGAATACGTTGGTAGAAAATCAAACCAAATTCAGTTTAAATAATTGTGAACTCAGTGTCTATGAAACGCACAAGACGGCTTACGATGTGAAACTGCATTTTGAGCATCTGGCGTTCACTGGAATGTTGCGAGGAAAGAAATGGATGAAGCTTCAGGATAAGAGCAACTACTTCGAATATCTTCCTGGAGAAAGTGTTTTGGTGGCGCCAGGCGAAACAATGGTGATTGATTTTCCGGAAGCTGATGTTCAGCCAGCACAATGCGTTTCTTTGACTTTGAATCCTGAATTTGTGAAAGAATCTTTGGAAAATCTAAATTTCACGTCCACAAAAATCGATGATTCTTCGCATTGGAATATTTCTTTTGACGAGTTTTATTTGCTTAATAGTAAAGCTCTAGCATCTGCGACGAACAACATTATGAGAATTGCGATGGACGACAATTCTCACAAAGATGTGATTGCAGATTTTGCTTTGAAGGAATTATTAATCCGATTGATGCAGACGCAAGCGAGAAACTTGGTTGAGAAAAATACGTTGAAGACTCAATCGAGAATTGGTTTTGTCGCAGATTTCATCAAGAAGAATCTTCATCAGAAATTATCGATTGATGCGATTGCGAAGATGGCTTATGTCAGCAAATCGAATTTCTTCAAGATGTTCAAACAGGAATTGGGACTTTCTCCGAATGAGTTTATCATTCACGAGAGAATTAAAAAGGCGAAAGAATTATTGAATCAGCAGAATTCGGTGAGTGAAACGGCTTTCAGTACTGGATTTTCGGATACGAATTATTTCATTCGGGTGTTCAAACAAGTGGAAGGCGTGACGCCGAAAATATTTCAGAACAGAAAAATAATTTGAATTAAGTTAGTAGTTAGTTATAGATTTTCAAAAGAGAACGAGCAGAAATTTCTGCTCGTTCTCGATTTTATACGTTTCGTTTTGAACCACATAGGCACATAGATTATTTTAAAATTAAAAATTTAGCTAATAAGGTAGAAATAGCTGGCATATCTATTTTAGTTTTTGAAAAATAAAAATCTATGTTTCTATGTGGTTAACCAATTTTTATTTCTGATAACTGTAATATCTTGCGCCTTTTAGAACCGGACTTTCTTTTTCAATTCTAGTCAATCCAAAACCTTTGTAATTTTGGTTAACCGAAAAATCTAGTTGTTTGCGATGTAGTTTTTCGTAAGTCTCAAAATCGATTGGTAACCTGTTTTTCAGTTCCTCGAAAAGATTCCATTTTTCAACGATGGATTTCCATTCTGGGGAAACTTTGCCGACGAAAACTTTCGATTTGGAGCCACTTCCGTAAGCCAAGAATCCAATTTCTTTTTCTGACAAATCCTCATTTTCGCTAAATGAAGTTTGCAACGCTGACAGCAACGCCATAAAAATAGAAGCCGTGTACATATTTCCAATCTCAGAAGATGCGCGTTGAGATTTCTCTATTTTTTCATTAATGAAATTGATATAATCTTCGGATTTTGCGATGGCTTTTTGTTTCTCTGCATCCGAATAATCCAGGTGATTTTCTAAACTATAAATTTCGGTGAAGACTCTTTTCCCGTGGAAAGCGTAAGGTAAATGGAAAATCAAATATCGCCAATTTTCATAAGGTCTTACGGTGAAAGTCTGTTCTTTGTAATGCTCATAAGCTTCACGGATTCTGTCCTGATAACAAACATTTGAATATTGACCATCGAAAACAGGTTCGTCTGTGAACACTTCAATTTTGTCAGGGAAATTCTCCGGAGCAGTTGGGAAATCGCCTTTAGAAAAATGACGTCTCGGTTTGAAGAAATCGAAAACACTTTCCGTGGCAACACCCCAATTGTTATCAATCTCGATTAATTTCGGATTGGCTGAAACCAATAAGGCAACAGCGCCACCGCCTTGCGTATATTCTCCTGAAGAAGCCAATTCGTATTTCGCGTAATCGCTGGCAATGACGACCGCTTTCTTTGTTGGATTTGCTCTTACGAAATCCAAAGCGTTATGCAAAGCATCCACAGCTCCAATGCAAGCGAACGTCATATCAACAACGTCACAGTGCTTGAAAACCCTTTCACCAAATTCTTCTGTTAAGAATTCTTCCACCATTTGAACCGCGTAGGTTGCAGTTGGTTTTGCTGCGTCCAATGAGCTTTCCGTTCCGAGGTAAACTCTAGAGATTTCTTTAGGATTGAGATTGTAATCTTGAATTAATTTGAGTAAAGCTTCTGCAGCAAACGTTGCTGCATCTTCGTGAACATCTGGCAAAGCCATTTTTTGAAGGCCCAGACCTTTCTCCAATTTTGCTGGTTCGATTCCTCTTTTCTCTGCAAGGTCTTTGATTTCTAAATATAAAGAAGGCACATAAAAACTGGCCGCATCCACTCCGAATTTCGTCATCTCATAAAAAATTTAAGACACGAATTTAGAGATTTTTCGGCGGATTTTGGGTGTGTTATGTGGAGAAAATTTGGATTGATAAACAAATATTCTACTTTGCGAAGCGCAGCCCGACTTGAACGGAGCTCTTTTTTGTTGTTGCGATTCTAGAAAAGTTCTACTAACGGCATCACGTCATTCGCAACAACAAAAAAAGCGGGAGTGGAAGGCGGATTAAGCTGCCCAAATCTTAAATAAAAACCCCACTTTAAAAAGTGAGGTTTTCTTCATATCAAAATCAAATATGCATTACAGCATACTTTATGCGTGACTCTCATCGTGCTGCGACAGGTCCAAACCGATGTTTTCGGAATCTTCTGCAACTCTTAGTGGAATTATCATATCCGTGAGTTTATATAAAATCAATGAGCCTAAGAATGTGAATGCCGAAACCAATACCAAAGCCATCATATGATGCGCAAAAACCTCGAAGCCTCCGTGGAGAAGACTGGCGTTCTCACCTTGCGCCAGAATCGCTGTTAGAATCATTCCCATAATTCCACCAACACCGTGACAAGCGAAGACGTCCAAGGTATCGTCTACTTTTTTCAGACGTTTCCAGTGACACATCAGATTTGAAACAATCGCTGAAATAAATCCGATAAAAATAGCGTGCGGAATCGTCACAAAACCTGCAGCAGGCGTAATAGCCACCAAACCGACAACCGCACCAATACAAGCACCCAAAGCAGAAACTTTTCTTCCATTGACTCTATCGAAAAATATCCAAGATAACATTGCGGTTCCTGATGCAATCGTTGTGGTTCCAAAAGCCATCGCAGCGGTCGCATTCGCAGCCAAAGCAGAACCAGCATTAAAACCAAACCAGCCAAACCAAAGCATTCCAGTTCCAAGGATGACAAATGGAATATTCGAAGGTTCGTGGTGTGGATTTTTTCTTTTGCCAATCATCATTGCGCCAGCCAGAGCTGCGAATCCTGCGCTCATATGAACCACTGTTCCACCCGCAAAATCCTTAACTCCGAAATATTTGTTCAACAAACCGTCCGGATGCCAAACCATATGACAAAGCGGTGTGTAGATGATCAAACTGAACAACACCATAAACAGTAAGTAGGAAATAAATCTGACGCGTTCTGCAAAAGAACCCGTGATCAAAGCTGGTGTGATGACGGCAAATTTCATTTGAAATAAGGCAAAAAGAATAAAAGGAACAGTGGAAGCCATCTTGCTGTGTGGCAAAACACCCACATTGTTGAAAAATAGATAGGTGGTTGGGTTTCCTATCAAACCATAATGTTCGCCATTGATCGTAATCCCAATAGATTCTCCAAATGACAAACTGAAACCAACTACAACCCACAAAATACTGATCACACCCAAAGCAATAAAGCTTTGAAGCATTGTAGAGATCATATTCTTCTTCCCGACCATTCCGCCATAGAAAAATGAAAGTCCAGGTGTCATCAACAAAACCAAACCGGAGGAAGCTAAAATCCAAGCAACGTCGGCTCCTACAATACTGTCTTCACCAAGAAAAGTTCCCGGAAGCGGTAAAGAAGTCTGTTCTGGCCAGAAAAGTGCTGCAATCGCAATGATACTGATGACAACAAAAGAAATAACCCAGCGTTTCTCTATTTTCATTTTTATAAATTTAATTTTTAACCCTGCAAATATAGAGGGTTAATTTTAAAAAACATATAATTTAGCCAATTACACCTCGTAATTTTTATAGATGATAAATTAATAATTTGAAAATTATTTAAATAACATTCAGGCACTAGTTTTGCAATAGGTTAAAAAAATCCAAACTATGAGATCAGACATTCCAAAACCAGACAGCGAAACCAACAAAGGCCCGATGATGGCTATCATCATTGTGGTAGTTGTATTCCTTTTAGGATATTTTGCTTACATGATGTTCATCCCACAACAAGTGGAGAATATGAACAAAACCGAAAACATACAACCTGTAGAACAAAAAGTAAAAGACTCCATATAGGAGTCTTTTTTTATTTTAAATCTGAATTTAATCTTAATGAATATGCTTCTCTGCGTGATAAGAACTTCTTACCAAAGGTGAACTTTCCACATGACGGAAACCTAAGCTTCTTGCAAAATCTCCATATTCGTCGAACTGTTCCGGCGTGATAAAACTCTTCACAGGAAGATGTTTTTTGGTTGGCTGGAGATATTGACCCATCGTGATCACATCCACATTAGCGTTTCTGATATCCTCAATCGTTTGGAAAACCTCGTCTCTTGTTTCGCCAAGACCTAGCATGACGCCAGTTTTGGTTCTGTTTTGTCCCGCTTCCTTCAAATATCTCAGAACTTCGAGACTTCTTTCGTATTTTGCCTGGATCCTTACTTCTCTGGTCAAACGTTTTACAGTTTCCATATTGTGAGAGATCACTTCTGGCGCCACATCTACCATTCTGTCAAGGTGCTTTGTGATGCCCTGGAAATCCGGGATCAAAGTTTCCATCGTCGTCCCGGGAGAAATTCTACGGACCGCGTTTACCGTTTCGCCCCATAGAATCGAACCCATATCTTTCAGATCATCACGGTCAACAGAAGTTAAAACAGCGTGTTTGATCTTCATTAATTTGATAGAACGCGCCACTTTTTCCGGTTCGTCCCAGTTCACATCCAAAGGTTTTCCGGTTTTCACACCACAAAATCCGCAGCTTCTTGTACAGATATTTCCTAGGATCATAAACGTCGCGGTTCCCTCGCCCCAACATTCGCCCATATTTGGACAACTTCCACTTTGGCAAATGGTGTTCAGCTTATATTTATCTACCAAATGTCTCAGTTCGCGGTAATTCTTACCAGTCGGCAATTTTACGCGGATCCATTTTGGTTTTTGAATGGCTGTATCTTGTTGAATTAAATCCTCCATTTTGATCTTAAATTTAAAAATCGGTTTCGTCTTCTTTTAATAACTCGGCCAAGATCTTTTTGGCGCGCATTATTCTCACTTTTGTATTGGCCACAGAAAGATTGAGTTCTTCTGCTATTTCTTTGATGCTTTTCTCTTCGAAAAATCTTAGACGGATGATGTCTTGATTCTTAGCATCCATTGTTTCTATGATCTTGATGATCTTTTGCTGGTCTTCCTCGGAGATCAATAACTCCTCGGGAGATCTTGCAAATTCATTTTTAACGTCTTGAAGGTTGGCATTTGGATCTTCGTTTTCACGGCTTCTTTTTCTCCAAAAATCGATGATCGTATTTTGGGCGATTGTCAAGATCCAGGTTTTGAACTGGAAACTGGGATCGAAGAGATCTAACTTGTTCAGGACTTTCGAAAAAACCGAAACAGTGATCTCGTCCGCATCATTTTCATCTTTCACTTTGTTCATCACAAATGAGAACACATCCACCCAAAAAGAATTAATGAGTTGTGTCTGAGCCTTTTGATCTTTGTCTCGGGCTTTTAGAATGAGCGTAAGTAATTGATCTTCTTTCATTTTTTCGACGAACAAAGATAGGTATAATAATTAAAAAAATTCAACATGGCGAGATTGAGAAATTCTATAATGAAGGAGCATTTTAGATTAAATTTAAATAACATTAATCAAGATTGGATTGTCTTTAAAATAAGTATTTTTACAGGCTTGATTTTTGTAATGGAAAATCAAATTAATCAACTAACAATCAGAATAATAAATAAATCGCTTATGGAAATATTGTTTCAACAAAATATACCTAAGCGTTGCATCTACCAATACAAGAACTATGAACAAACAAATCAAATTTTATAAATATCAAGGAACAGGAAATGATTTTGTAATGATCGACAACCGCGATTTGGAATTCCCAAAAAGTACCGACTTCATCGAAAAACTGTGCGACAGACGTTTCGGAATAGGTGGCGATGGTTTGATCCTTCTGGAAAACGATGAAAAATCGGACTTCAAAATGGTGTATTACAACTCCGACGGAAACGAGAGTACGATGTGTGGAAACGGCGGGCGTTGCATTGTGGCATTTGCTCATTTCTTGGATATTTTCGAAGACAAAACGACATTTGATGCGATCGATGGACTACACAAAGCGGAAATCAAAAACGGCATCGTGAAACTGAAAATGATCGATGTGAAAAACATTAGCACAGACGGAAATGACTTTGTTTTAAATACTGGTTCGCCACATTACGTAAAGTACGTGAAAATGTTAAATAATTATAATGTTTTCAAAAATGGTAACGAAATACGAAATTCTGAAACTTATAAGAAAGAAGGGATCAACGTCAACTTTGTGGAAACTGTTTCTGACAATGAATTGTTTGTAAGAACCTACGAGCGAGGCGTGGAAGATGAGACCTACAGTTGTGGAACCGGAGTGACGGCTGCGGCTTTAACTTTTATGGATAAAAACAATCAAACCTCTGTTGCAGTCAAGGTTTTGGGTGGACAACTGAAAGTTTATGCTGAGAAAAATGGCGAAGGTTTCACTGACATTTGGTTGGAAGGACCAGCAAATCAAGTTTTTAAGGGAGATATTGCATTATAATTAAAGATTCAATAATTGGAAAATTAAAAGATTTAAAATTCTAGATCTCTTTTACAAATTAAACTATGAAAAAAATAATTCTTATAATATCTGTTGTTGTCATCGCAATCCTGGGATTTTTCGGGATCAGATTTTACAATAAATATGTCGGAAATAATGTGGAGAAAGATGGCTTTGTTTTAATCCCGCACAATGCGAAGTCTCAGCAGATCTTGGATTCGATCTCTCCTTATATTAAAAATAAAGATCATTTCACCAGCATCGCAGAAGACAAAAATCTTGGGGCAAATTACAAACCAGGACGATACGAACTGAAATCGGGAATGAACAACCGCGAAATCGTGAATATGATCCTCGCAGGAAATCAAACGCCGAATTCTTTCCGGATCAAAGACTTCGATGATGTTTATCAGATGATCGGTCGTGTGACCAAAAAGACAGAGCTCGATTCAACGAAATTTGCTGATCAAATGAATGAAATCGCTGTCAGCAAAGGTTATAAAAATGCTGAAGACCTGAAAAAGTATTTCTTCAACAATACCTACGATTTCTTCTGGACCGTGACGCCGAAAGAGTTTTTTGAGAAATTCGATAATGAATATAAAGCGTTTTGGACCGCGGAGAGAATTGCAAAAGAAAAACAATCCGGCTTGACAAGAGATCAGATCTACGCTTTGGCCTCCATCGTTTACAAAGAATCAGGCGGCAAACCAGATGAGCAGAAAACGATCGCTGGCCTATATCTGAATCGATATAAAAAAGGCATGAAACTACAAAGTGACCCAACGGTGATCTATGCGGTGAACAAAGCGAGCAATTTTACATTACAGATCAAAAGAGTTTATTACAAACATTTGAAGGAACCTTCGCTTTACAATACGTATGCGAACAAAGGTATTCCGCCAGGACCGATCTGTATTGTTGATAAAAATTCTCTGAATGCGGTTTTGGATGCGGAAAACAACAATTACATTTTTATGTGTGCGGATCCAGCGAGATTTGGTTATCATAAATTCACTGACAATGCTGCGGAACATGCGATAAACGCCAAAGCTTACCAAGATTGGCTAAACAAGAAAGATATAAAATAAATAGAGCAACGGCTCAAAAACAAACTAGGAATGAAAAGAACGGAAATTGTAAGTGTATTTCAAAAGAAAGCTTTTGGTTTGGCACTAACTATTGGAGCAGCAAGCTTCATCATGGCTCAGCAAAAGGTGAATATTTCTGGAAATGTGAAAGATGCGAATGGCGCAATTGGCTATGCATCTGTCACTTTCAAAAATCAGCAGAATTCACAATTGAGCGATGCAGCACTAGCAGATGCAGATGGAAACTATAAACTAGATCTAGCTCCTGGAAGCTACGATGTAACGATTGAAGCTGTAGATTACAAAAAATTCAACCAGACAATAAGAGTTGAAAAGGCTGGTCCAATCGCACCTTTCGTGATCGTTTCCAACGGCAACGCCAACCTGAACAACACGACAGACATCCAAGGTGTCGTGATCACCGCAGCTTCTACGAAACCTTACAAAGTGGAGCTTGACAAGAAAACGTATGATGTAAAAAGTGACCTAACAGCTGTTGGAGGCAATCTGCAAGATGTTCTTCAAAACGTGCCTTCGGTTTCCGTGGACACAGACGGTACAGTCTCTATGAGAGGAAGTTCAAACGTCAGATTTTTGATCAATGGCAAACCTTCTGCGCTACTTGGAATAGACGATGGTGCCAATGCACTACAAGCAATTCCTGCCGATCAGATTGACAGAATTGAGGTAATTACCAATCCTTCAGCAAAATATGATGCCTCTGGAACAGCGGGAATCCTTAATATTATTCTTAAAAAAACCACTAAACTCGGTTTTAATGGAAGTGTGATCGGAACTTTAGGTTATCTTCCTAAAACCAATCTTAATACCAACTTAAGCTGGAAAAAAGGTAACTGGAGTTGGTTTCTGAATGGTGGCGGTGGTTATCAGGAAGGGAAAAACACAAGTAGAAATAACATTGCTTACACAGGAGGAAATATTGCTAATTCCACTCAAAACAGTGAAACAAATTCCAAATCTGAAAATTACAATGCGATGGCTGGTGTCACCTACGACATCTCTCCAAAAACCAGTATCAATCTATCGGGAAACATTAGAACTTTCAGCAATGATACTGATAATCCAATTGATTATTATGACTTCAATAGAAATGGCTCTGTAGATTTCACAACTCGTAATAGTATTGGTAGAATGACCAATACAGGAATGCAAGGTGACTTTGGAATAGACCATAAATTGGATGATAAAGGTCAGAACATCTCAGGTTCCGTAAGTTTGCAAAGCAACAGGTCCAATAACAGCAATGATATTACCCAAATTACAAATAGCACACTAGATTATTACAACTTTACAAGACAGGAAACCAAGAATAGATCGCTGGTCGTAAAATTGGATTACGAACTACCAATTGGGGAAAATTCTACCTTCAACGCTGGTTACAAATTGGATGATAATCAAAATGATTATGACAATCTTGTACTGCAGCAGAACGATGTAGATACTCCAGCTTTTGAATTACCCACTTTTACAGGAATCAGTAAATATAATGAAACCTTCAATGCGGGATATGTCCAATTCAAAAGCAAATTGGGACCAATTGGCTATCAAGTAGGGTTGAGAAATGAACATTCAAAAATAGAGTTTTCGTATCCAGATACCATTACAGGAAATATTGTTGCAAAAAATAAAGATTACAACAATCTTTTCCCAAGTGTATTTTTGAGTTATGATTTTGCCAAAAACAATCAATTATTAGTCAACTATTCCAGAAGGATAGACAGACCTAGATCTTGGTTTTTGATACCATTCTTTTCGTTTAACAATAGCCGAAACCTCTTCTCTGGAAATCCTGACCTAAATCCTTCTTATATCGATTCTTTTGAATTTGGCTATAATTACTCAAAAAGTAAATTGACCATCAATCCAACTTTATATTACAGAAAGGAAAAAGACAATGTCCAAATGGCAGTGATTCAAAGTACCACTGACCCAAGTGCCTTCAACATCAAACCATTCAATGTTGGTAATGAGGACCGATATGGATTGGACCTGAACGGAACCTATGATCCATTTGCATGGTGGAAGATCATGGGTAACATTGATGTCTTTGGATACAATACCAAAGGTGATCTTTACATAGATAACAAATTTATCCAATCATACAATGGAGATGGCGTATCTACAAGAATGAGATTGTCAAATACTTTTAAATTCGACAAAACCTTGAGTGTACAGATTCAAGCAAATTTCCGAGGTGGTCAGAAGAATGCAAGTCAAGACACGAAGTCGATTTACTTCTTCAATCTTGGTGCTACAAAAACCATCTGGAAAGGCGATGGAACTTTGGCATTCAACATTCAGGATATCTTCAATACCAGAGCTAGAAAATCTACTACTTACGGTCCGGATTTCCAAAACGAAATGTATATGCAATGGCAACCAAGACAAATGTCTCTTTCTCTGACCTACAGATTCAAGCAAGGAGAAAAGGTAGAGCAACCGAAGCGTAAACAGGATATTAATTCCAATAGCAATGGTGGTGACGATATGCCTCCAATGTAATCTAAACAATATACAATTCAAATATAAAGTCCTCGGTAGATTTACTGAGGACTTTTTGTTGTACTACCATAGTAGTTCAATGTATATTCTTGATGATTATTATTAAAAATAAAAAATCCGTCCCATTATGAAAACGAGACGGATCTTTTAACAATTATAATTTAAAGGTCTATTTCTTTTTGTCTTTCAGCTCTTCCTTATCTTTATCAGAAGGATTCCAGACTTTTACTTCTGCATTCTTATCAATCCCAGATAGTATCTGAACATTGATCCCATCGCTAGAGCCCAATTTCACATATACTTTTTTGAAGCTTCCATTCGGTTGTTTCACTTCTACAAAGGATTTGTTGTTGCCTTTTTCATATTGGATCAACGACTCATCCAAAAGTAGTGCATTTTTCTTAGAACTCAATAATATTTCACCGTTTGCGCTGAATCCTGCACGGATGTAATCTCCAGATTTGTTGTAAACATCACCTTCTACAGCAAATTTGATGGTCCCACTTTCTTCTTTTCCTTTTGGTGCGATAAGCGTGAGCTTTCCAGGGAAAGATCTATTTTGCAACGCACCGATCACCACTTTCATTTCCATGCCTTGTTGTAATCTTCCAGCTTGTGCCTCATCGATATCACCTTTGAAGATCAAGGCATTAAGGTCTGCAATAGAACAGATCGTAGTTCCAGCATTGAAAGAGTTGGCCTCGATCACCTGGCTACCGACTTTCACAGGGATTTCCAACACCGTTCCAGCGGCTTTCGCACGGATCTGGGTGGTTGCCATACTTTGAAGTTCTGGCGTTGCACCAGTTCTTACAATCTGCAATTGTTTCTGCGCTGCATTTAAGCTTTGAACTGCCAATTTTTGTTGTTGGGTCGTTGTCTGTAACTGTTGTTCAGCGGTGATATATTCTTGTTTTGAAATCACACCCTGCTTGTACAATTTCGCCTGCATCTCATATTGCTTCTGTTGGTTTGCAACATTGACCTTTGCATTCGCCAATTGGATTTGAGAATTGGTAACTTGCATTGTGGCATTATTCACTTCGGTAATATTCGGAACAATTCTGATGGTTGCAATCAGTTGTCCCGCCTGCACTTTGTCACCCTCGTCCACGCTAATGGTTTGGATGATCCCGGCGATATTTGGTTTGATCTCGATCTCCTCACGCGGCTCAATCTTTCCGGTGGCCATCACTTTATCATCCAGGTTTTGGATGGTTGGCTTTCTGGTTAGAAAGACCTCGTTTTCCGCAGAGTTGGATTTGATGAGATAACCAATTCCGCCAACCAAAGCCACAACGAAGAGCAATCCCAGAAATATGGACAATGCCTTTTTGAATGTAAATTTCTTTTTTTCCTTTTCCATTACGTAGAAATATAGTTTGTTTTTATTTTAATATTAAAAAATTAGTAAAATCATTTATCACTAATCGATTATCATTTATAATTTTATAATTACTCAGTCCTCAATGCTTCAATTGGTCGAATTTTCACCGCTCTTTGCGCAGGAATCAATCCGATGATCAGTCCAAGGAAGATCATAATTCCCATGGCAGAGAAAACATTTCCGTAATCTACCGTTGGATTGTAAAATGGAAAAGCATCATTGTTCATGGTTAAAATATTAAGGATGATCAATAAGAAGATTCCTGATATAAATCCCAACAATCCCGATGACAATGTGATTACAACACTTTCCAACAAGATCTGATTTCTGACCTCTGACGGTTTTGCACCCAAAGCTCTTCTGATCCCTATCTCTTTCGTACGTTCTGTCACTGTAATTAGCAGAATATTTGAAATTGCGATGACACCAGCGAGAATGGTCAATGTTCCTACGATGATGGTCAGCAACTGCATTCCGGTGAGAAATCCTGTTACTTTTTTGAATTCTTTTGCCAGATTGAAACTTCCAAACGCATTGGTATCTTCCGGCGAAACGTGGTTGATCTTTTTGAGTTCATCTTTCACTTTCGTTTCGACAACTGCTGCTTCTGCATTTGGCTTTCCTACAATTGCGAAAAATCCGACTTTGTCACCTTCGTTGTACATTCCGGAATAAGTGGAAAATGGGATATAAGCAGATTGGTCATTCTCCATTCCGCCACCTCTTGGCACCCGGAAAACACCGATGACATTGAAAAATATCCCTTTCAAATTGACTGATTTCCCAATTGGATTCTCGTTTTTCTTAGCATCGAAAAGATTTTTGTAGATCTCCTCTCCTATCACGATCACATTTTTTTTAGATTGAATATCAGCGTCGTTGATGTATCTACCAAACAATAATTTCTTCTTAGAGATCTGATTACCAACCGGGAAATCGCCTGTGATCATATACGTATTTTTCTTTCCGTTTCTAGAGATCTGATCGCCCGGTGTTCCAAAATTCCCTCTCACACTTTGAGGCGAAATATAATCGACTTCTGGAACTTTCTTGGTGATGTATTCAATATCCTTAAGATGAAGATTCATTTGTCTACCTTTCGGAAAACCTTCGTAAGGAATGTTGGTACTTTGTGGCCAAAGGAAAACGGAGTTAGTGGCAAAACCTGAGAACAATCTGTTGAACCCATTTTCCATTCCATTCGCGGCACCAAGCAAACTGACGTACAGGAACATTCCCCAACCAACGCCGATCATCGTCAGAAACGTTCTGAGCTTATTATTCCGAAGGGAATAATAGATTTCTTGCCAGGTATCTCTTTTGAAAAGTATATTCATTTTTGGTTGATAGTTGTTGGTTGATGGTTGATGGTTTTGCTGAGTCTTGATCTTGTTTATTTGTTTTTGATTCGTTTCTCTTTTTACTCTGATCTTAATGCTTCAATTGGTTTGATCCTGGAAGCTTTGTAGGCTGGTACAAATCCCGCGATCGTGCCAGCTAGCAGCAAACAGAAGAAGGCCGAAATAATCAATCCCCAACCAACAGAAGGTTCTGAGATGAAATAATCTTCGAGATTGTTTCCTATTAACTTTAAAGCTAAAACACCAAGTCCAACGCCTACAAATCCAGAAATCACTGTGATCACAATACTTTCCTGAAGGATCAAGGCTACAATTCCACCAGGTTTGGCACCAATGGCTTTTCTGACACCTATTTCCTTGGTTCTTTCTTTTACGATGTAAACCATGATGTTGCTGATCCCAATGATTCCTGCCAACAAAGTTCCAAGCCCGATGAATCCTACAACTGCAGTAATGACAAAAAGGAAAGCAAAAGAATCCTGCGTGTTTTTTGCATTGTTATTGATCCTGATTCCCTGCTGGTCTTCTGGTGAAATTTTATGTCGTGCTTTTACTTTTTTCTCAAGTTCATCGCCATATTTTACACCTTCGTCTGGCGTCATATCGGGATTGTAGGAAAGCATTAGTGTACTGATCGTATCAGAACTTTTCTTCATTTGCTGAAGTGTAGAAAGTGGAATCGAAATGTGTCGCTCGTCCCAGTCACCGCCAGGATCGGAGAAAACACCAACTACTTTGAACATCGTCCCATTGATTTCCAGATCTTTCCCAATTGGATTTCCATCTCGGATCAGATCTCGCCAAACCATCCTTCCAATAGAAGCCACATTTTGTTTTAATGCATTATCTCTTTCATTGATGTATCGTCCATCGATCATGGTTCTGTTTTCCAGGAATTTCTCGTCGCCCAAAACACCGTTGATTTGATAACCACCACTTTCCTTTCCATATTTTACGGTGAGACTTGTTGTGTATCTTGGCGACGCATATTCTAATTTGCCATCACTTTCTTTCACAATTTCCTCAAAATCATCATTGTTAAAAGTGATCTGTCTGTCGGATTGCAATCCTGCGTAAGGAAGCGTTGTTTTCCCTCCGAAAAGCATGATCAGATTGGTTGCATCTCTTGTAAATGCTTTGGCAAATGAATTATTAAGACCGTTTCCAATGCCAAACAATACAATGAAGATGAACAATCCCAAAGCCACCGTAAACCCAGAAAGCACCGTCCGCAATACGTTACTGCGAATAGAACTAAAAATCTCTTGCCAGCGGTCTAAGTCAAACATAATTTTTGGGTTGGAAGCTAGAAGAAGGAAGTTGGAAGTTTCCCGCCTTTCGCATTATTTTAATTTTTAAATATTTCTGTTTTCAATTTATTTCCTTCCATCATCAGACTTCCCTCTCCCAGCCTTCTACAACACAATTTGATTGATGAATGTATCGCTTTCTATCAAGCCGTCTTTCAGGACGACGTTTCTTTTGGTTTGCGCGGCCACATCTGGTTCGTGTGTTACAACAACGATTGTTTTTCCTTCTTTGTTGATATCCTGAAGCAACTTCATAATATCGTGTGTCGTTTTGGAATCCAATGCTCCTGTTGGTTCATCGGCCAAGACTAATTTCGGGTCTGTGATGAGTGCTCTTGCAATGGCGATTCTTTGTTTTTGCCCTCCGGAAAGTTCACTGGGAAGGTGATTTGCCCAAGCTAAAAGTCCCACTTTTTCAAGATATTCTTCGGCGCGTTTGGTTCTTTCTTTTCGGGAAACATTTTGATAATATAACGGCAACGCCACATTGTCCAAAGCTGTTTTATAATTAATCAAATTGAAAGACTGAAAAATAAATCCAAGAAAACGACTTCTGTACTCTGCGGCTTTGACCTCGGTGAGATGTTTGATGGGAACGCCGTCCAACTCGTAGATGCCGTTGTCTGCTTCGTCCAAAATCCCAATGATATTCAGCAATGTCGATTTTCCGGAACCGGAGCTTCCCATAATAGAAACAAATTCGCCTTCGTTGATATTCAGGTTGATGCCTTTGAGAACGTGCAATTTGCTCTTGCCTGTGTCGTAGGATTTGTTGATATCTTCTATTCTTAGAATGGGATGAGACATTGTCTGGATTTTACATATAAGTAAATCCGATTGCTGAATTGTTACATCAAAAAAATATAAAAACCACTTCTATAGAAAAAAACAATACATTAACCGTGAAAATCAACCATCATTACAATGATTTTTATTATTATTAACGAAATAAAAAATCTCAATAAAAATAAAATGAAAAAAATTATTTTAATCGTTTTCTGCAGTCTTTCATTTTTTTGTTTTGGTGCAAAAATTAACATCAACATCCTTGATACTGCAACTGTTGAATCTCGTGCAATTGACAATATTCTTAAAACAATAGAAGCTCCCAAAGTTTCAAAAAATGTAATTCTAATTACAAATCTCGGTGCCAAGGGCGATTCTAAAACAGATAACAAACCTTTTTTTGACAAAGCAATGAAACAAAGCAAGGCAAAAAAAGGCGCAAAAATAGTTGTTCCGGCAGGTGTTTACTTGATTAACGGGCCGATCCACTTCGTAAGCAACACGACTTTGGAATTACAAAAAGATGCAAAAATAATCTTTGGAACAAATGAAAAAGATTACCTTCCTGCCGTTCTCACGAGTTGGGAAGGAACACTTATCTATAACTACAGTCCCTTGATTTACGCCTATCAAGTAGAAAATGTTGCGATAATTGGTGAAGGAACAATTGATGGAAATGGCAAAGATGGTTTCAGCCAATGGTACGACAAGCAAAAACCTGCACAGGCAAAAACCAGAGATATGAACTTGAAGATGACGCCTGTAAAGGAAAGAATCTTCGGGAAAGACAGCTTTTTAAGACCTCAGCTTGTTCAGTTCTTTGAAAGTAAAAATATTTTGATTGAAGGTGTTACCATTACAAACGCTCCATTCTGGTGTGTTCATTTCCTAAAATCAGAGAACATCACGGCTCGGAAAGTAAAATTTGATTCTCAAAACAAAAACAATGATGGCTTCGACATAGAATATTCTAAAAATGTTTTGATTGATGATGTAGATTTTGACAACGCAGATGACAATGTCACCATCAAAGCTGGGCGAGACAGAGAAGGCAGAGAAACCAATATGCCATCAGAAAACATTATCGTTAGAAATAGCCGTTTCAAAGGTTTGCATGCGATTGTGATTGGTAGTGAGATGTCATCTGGCGTAAGAAACGTTTTTGTAGAAAACTCGACCTTTGCCGGCTATTGCAAACGTGCTCTATATCTGAAATCTAACGCGGACAGAGGTGGCTACATCAAGGATATATACATCAACAATGTAGATTTTGGAGAGGTAGAGGATGCAATTTACATCACATCTTTCTACAAAGGGGAAGGCGAAGGTCACGAAACAGACATCCATAATTTGTTTGTCAATAATTTCAAAGTTAAAAAAGCGACCAACGCTGGAATCGTAATACAGGGTTATCCTACCAAGAAAGTAAATAATATTGTCTTTTCTAATGTAAAAATCAATGAAGCACAGAATGCAATAAGCATGACCAATACAGAGAATATTATTTTTAATAATGTTACTATTGGTAAAGAAGAACAAATCCCATCTTCTAAACATTAAAGTTTGTTTAATGTTTTTTTCTATAAAACAAAAAATTTTATGAAAAGTATCCGATTGTAAATTTTAATTGTAACAAATCCAATATTCCGAAGTCTTATTGTGTATAATTTTTCTTTTATGCTTAAAAAAGTTTTTTGTATTTCGCTTTTGTCTATTGGGGTTTTGGGATTTTCTCAGAAGAAATGGACGATTCAGGAATGTGTGGATTATGCGATTAAAAATAATCTGCAGGTTCAGGCGCAGGCTCTCAACAAAGATGTGCAGACAAAAAATCTGGAAATGGCAAAGAGAGATTATCTGCCGTCAGTTTCCGGAAGCATCTCAAACACGGCAAGTTTTGGAAACACACAGTTTGTGAACACGAGTATCCGAAATGACAACTTCAGCAACAACTCGAGTGTTGGCGCCAATATTTTGGTGTACAACAACGGAAGGCTAGAGAAAGCGATTAGAAAAACGGGCTTTGATGTGGAGGCGAGTTTGCAGGATATTGAAACGATAAAAAACAATATCGCACTTCAAATTGCACAACAATATCTTTCTGTAATGCTGAACAGGGAAATCAAAAAAATCTCTCAAAGCGCAATGGAAAACGCACAACAACTCTACGACCGCGCGAAAATCACGACGGAAGTTGGTACGACCGCGCAAACGGTTTTGGCAGAAGCAACCGCTTCCGTCGCTAGAGAAAAACAGAATGTACAAACAGCTCAAATCAATGTAGATAGGGCTTTGTTTGCAATGGCTCAGATTTTACAGCTTCAGGATTACAAGAGTTTTGATGTGGTAGATATTCCTGTTCCGGATGAGTTGGTACCTCAAAAAGAAACCGTGGATGAAGTTTTGAATATTGCCTATGAATCTCAGCCCGTGATAAAAGCGGCGGAAAGTAGAATCAAATCTGCAGAGGCACAAACGGAAGTGGTGAAGACGAATTTCTATCCGACAATCACGGCAACTGCAGGAATTGGAAGTTTTTACAACAATCTTCTGAACACCAACATCACTGGTTACGATGCATCAAGCGGATTTCCGGTTGCGGTGCAGGAACGAAGTTTCATCCAGCAATACAAATCAAATTTTGGTCAGCAAGTCGGGATTTCTGCCAACATTCCAATTTTTAACAAAGGAATTACAAGATTGCAAGTGGAACAAACCAAAATCAATGAGTCGATTGCGAAAAATAATTTGGAGCAACAGAAGTTCCAGTTGAAGCAGGATATTCAACAGGCGCAGTTCAATGCTGATTCGAACTACGAAATTTATGTTTCTGCGATGGAAGCTGAGAGAAGTACAAAACTGGCGCTGGATTTTGCAACGAAAAGTTATGAAGCTGGACGTTCGACCATTTATGACGTTACGATGGCGAGAAACAATTTTGCAAATGCACAGGGTTCTGTGGCTCAAGCAAAATATAATTATCTGTTCAGCATCAAAGTTCTGGATTTCTATGCAGGACGTGGGATTTCGCTTTAAAATTATTAAATTTGATTGTGAAAAAGATATTTATAATTACAATCATTTTTTGTATTTCGTGTGCTAATAAACCAGTAAAACGTATTTATTCCAGCAAGCACGCATTTTATGGTATGTTTGTAAATTCCTTAACACTGCAGTGTACTGGCATCGCAGAAATGAATTTCCAAGGCGATTTAATGAATGACAAATCAATTGGAAAATGGTACGTAAATGGAGATACTCTACTTATAAAATATGATTCTATTAAACAGCGTTATAATGGAGATGTTCGTTACAAAATTGTTGGAAATAAATTAAAAAATTTACCAGTAAGTAGAGCTCAGTATAAAAAACTAATTGATAGTCTCAAAATTTTAGGTTATGGAGATACTATCAAAAAACTAAAAGTACTAAAAAGTTATAGAAATTTTTCAAAAGCTTCTGGTCAAGTGATGACTGACCATAGAGGAACAATTAAAAGACAATATTTAAAACTTACTAAAACTACAATCTGCAAATAAAATTTTAAATTTATTCATAAAGTATTAAAAGTTGTAACGAAAATATTTGCCACTGTTTTTGAAGTTTATAAATCATAAATTTGTGTCTTTACGATAAAAAAAATCTTTTATTTTTCTTATCTTTGAGATATGCAGACCTTTGGAAAAGATTTACTCAGAGACATCAAACAAGCGGAATTATTGGGCGAAAATGCGCACAAAATTTATTCTCCGCCTTATCGCCCTGTTTACAGTTATGAAGATATTCTGACCAAAAATCCAAAGTTTGCAGCTGTCAACATTCTTCTTTATCTTAAAAATAACGAATGGCATTTTCCATTGATTGTCAGAAGCGTCAACGAAAAAGACCGTCACAGCGGACAAATCTCTTTGCCTGGCGGAAAAAATGAAAAAGAAGATTTGGATTTTGCTCACACAGCAAAACGTGAAACTTCCGAAGAATTAGGAATTGATGAACATTACGTAAGAATCATCCGAGAAATGTCGCCGATTTACATTCCGCCAAGTAATTTCTATGTTCATTCCTTTGTTTCTTACACCAAAAAAAATCCGGAATTCTTCCTTCAAGAAAGTGAAGCGGTAGAATTGATAGAATTTCCGATTTCATCTTTATTAAGTCTTCCCGACCAGCCAAAAAATATGGTTTTGCCATCTACCAACGGCGCAGAAGTTCCAGTCATCGATTTTAATGGCTATATCATCTGGGGCGCTACCTCTATGATACTCAGCGAATTCAGCAACTTATTAAAAAATGTTTAGTTTTGCAGTAATTCCTACGGCTTAGGAACGGAAATTGGTTATCACTTTTAACACATCACATTGATTTTTAGCTTAAAATCTAATTAAACATAAATGGCAAAAAAAAATATTTTTACCGATTCTTTTGGAAACATCTATGTTTTGAAGAGGTTTATTATTTTTATTCTGGGATTGGTTTCCTATCGGAGATTCAACGGTTTCAACAAACTGAAAATCACGGGAACGGAAAACCTCACGGACCTTCCGGACAGCAATGTGCTTTTCGTTTCCAACCACCAAACCTACTTTGCCGATGTCGCCGCGATGTATCATACTTTCTGTGCCGTCAACAATGGATTTCACAACACCATCAAAAATCCTGTCTATCTTCTGAATCCCAAAGTCGATTTCTATTACGTCGCTGCGGAAGAAACGATGAATAAAGGTGTATTGGCAAGAATTTTCAAAATTGCCGGTGCTGTGACAGTGAAGAGAACTTGGCGCGCAGAGGGAAAAAATGTCAATCGAATGGTAGATATGAGCGAAATCGAAAATATTATGACCGCGCTGGACAACGGCTGGGTCGTGACATTTCCGCAAGGAACAACTTCCGCTTTTGCACAAGGGAGAAAAGGAACCGCAAAATTGATAAAGAATCAAAGACCAACGGTAATTCCCATCAAAATCAACGGTTTCCGACGCGCATTTGACAAGAAAGGTCTGAAGATAAAAGTGACCGGCGTAAAACCAACATTGGAGTTCAAACCTGCTTTGGATATTGATTATGATAATGAATCGGCCAACGAGATTCTGGACAAAATAATGCACGCCATAGAGCAAACACCAGAACACAATATTCTGCACGATTACGACACCAAACTGAAAGAATCAAAATCCCAACAATAAAAAACGGCTACTGAAAAAGTAGCCGTTTATGTTTATAATTAAAATGATTGACTTATTCATAGTCTCTCATCTCTCAGTCTATTATCTCTCAGTCTAAATTTAAGCCTCAATACTTGGAACTTGTACGTTCTCATTAGCATCTTTCTCATAATCAATTCCATCCACTTCGAAACCGAAAAGGTTGAAGAATTCTTTTCTGTAACCTGCGATATCACTGATTTCAGAAAGGTTTTCAGTTGTTGTTTCCTTCCACAATTTGTCAACTTCTGCCTGTACATCTTCCGCCATTTCCCAGTCATCAACTCGGATTCTACCAGCTTCGTCCAAAGGAACTTCGCCATTTTCCGTATATAATCTATCAGCAAAAAGTCTTTGAATTTGCTCGATTGTTCCCTCGTGTGTTCCTTTCGCTTTCATCACTTTGTAAAGTAAAGAAATATACAATGGAACTACAGGAATCGCAGAACTGGACTGAGTTACCAAAGCCTTGTTTACAGAAACATACGATTTTCCATTAAGGTCTTTCAATAAATCATTTAGAACAGTCACAGTCGCTTCAAGGTCGTTTTTCGCTTGACCGATGGTTCCGTTTCTGTAGATTGGGAAAGTCAATTCTGGGCCGATGTAAGAATAGGCAACCGTTTGAACACCGTCAGCTAAAACGCCAGCCTCTTTCAAATCTTCCATCCAGAATTTCCAGTCTTCGCCACCCATTACGGCAACAGTGTTTGGAATATCTTCTTCGTTTTCAACCGGAGCAATCGTCACATCAGAGACTACGCCTGTGTGGAAATCCACCGTTTTGTTGGTGTAAGAATTCCCGATTGGTTTAAGAACAGATGAATGTGCAACGCCCGTTTTTGGATGCGTTCTTCTCGGAGAAGCCAAACTGTAAACCACCAAGTCAACCTGACCAAGGTCTTTTTTGATTAATTCAATCGTTTGTTTTTTGATGTCGTCTGAGAATGCATCACCGTTGATACTTTTGGCGTAAAGTCCAGCTTCGTGCGCTTCTTTTTCGAAAGCTGCCGAATTGTACCAGCCAGCAGTTCCCATCTTACCTTCAGAAGCTGGTTTCTCGAAGAAAACACCAACTGTTGCCGCATCGGAACCGAAAGCCGCCGTGATTCTGGAAGAAAGTCCGAAACCTGTAGAAGCACCGATTACCAAAACTTTTTTTGGCCCATTTTTGATAGCGCCTTTGGACTTTACATATTCTATTTGATTTTTTACGCTTTGAAGTGCTCCATCCGGATGCGCCGTCAAGCAAATAAATCCTCTTGTTCTTGGTTGAATAATCATTGTTGAAATTATTTTTAGCATTGCAAATTAAAGAAATTTGAGCAAATAATGAGGAATTATCTGCAAAAAAGGTTTTCAGTAATCGATGCGTTGTGGGTTTTATATTCTATTTTAAGCCGATGGAAAAATCTTCGTTCATTAGCAAAACGCCTTCTTCTTGACCTTGTGTGAAACCTTTGAGTTTTGAAGTTTTGCTTTTAAGAATCAAATCCTGAAGTTGTTTTTCTGACAATTTTTTTCCTAATATTTCAAATGAGACTTTGAAACCACAAGCTTTGAAATCCGAACAGCCGATGGCGGTTTTTCCTTTCATCAAATTGTTGGCTTTGCACTTTGGACATTGGGTTTCTGTCCAGACGATTTCGGTTTTTACTCTTGGTACTTTTTCTTTTGGCGGAGCTGGTTTTTCTTCCTCAAAATTAATTACTTTTCCTTTTGAACTGATGACTTTTCGTGTCAGTTCCGTTACCATTTCTATTAATTCGTCTTTGAATTGGTTAGCCTCGTACTCGCCTTTTTCGATTCTTCGAAGTTTGGATTCCCATTCTCCTGTGAGTTCTGGACTTTTCAGAACTTCATCTTCGATGGTGTCAATCAATTCTATTCCGATTGAAGTTGCAAAAATATTCTTCTTTTTGCGCTCGATGTATTTTCTTCGGAACAAAGTTTCGATAATGTTGGCTCGGGTTGACGGTCTTCCGATGCCGTTATTTTTCAGCATTTCGCGGAGTTCCTCATCTTCAACCTGTTTCCCGGCGGTTTCCATTGCTCTCAGCAAAGTTGCCTCCGTGTAAGGTTTTGGTGGCGAAGTTTTTCCCTGATGAATCAATGGCGCGTGGTCGCCCTTTTCACCGGCTACGAATTCCGGAATGGTTTGTTCCTCGTCTTTATCTTTTTCGTCCTTTTCTTCTTTTTTATCTTTCGCATAAACCGCTCGCCAGCCTGGTTCCAGGATTTGTTTTCCCGAAGCTTTGAACGGAATTGTCCCGACTTGTCCTTCCACCAAAGTATTTGAAATTTTACATTCGGGATAGAAAACAGCGATGAATCGTTTTGCGACGAGGTCATAAATTAATTTTTCCTCACGACTCAAATTTGATGAAGGCGGAATTTCTGTCGGAATAATCGCGTGGTGGTCTGTCACTTTCGTATCATCGAAAACCGCTTTTGTTTTCGGGATTGGTTGAGAAAGTAATGGCGAAATCAAGTCTGAATAAATGGTCATACTTCTCAGAATTCCACCGATTTTTGGATAGAGATTTTCTGACAAGTAAGTCGTATCAACTCTTGGATAAGTCGTGTGTTTTTTCTCGTAAAGACTTTGAATATAATTAAGCGTATGTTCCGCAGAGAACCCAAATTTCTTATTCGCTTCCACCTGAAGACCCGTCAAATCGAATAATCTTGGGTTCTTCTCTTTTCCTTCCTTAATTTCAAAAGAGACAATTTCGAATTGATTTTTCTTGAGATATTCTAAACCTTTTTCAGCTTTTTCTAAAGTTTTAAGTCTGTCAATTGATGCACTGAAAAGCACATCTCTGTATTTTGTTTTGAGTTCCCAATATTCCTCCTGAGAAAATGCATCGATTTCCTTCTGACGCTGAACGAGCATTGCCAAAGTCGGTGTTTGAACGCGTCCGATTGACAAAACCGCTTTGTTTCCTCCAAATTTTTTTGTGAATAATCTCGTCGCATTGATTCCGAGAAGCCAATCGCCAATTGCTCTTGCGTTTCCTGCTTGATATAAATTTTTGTAATCTTCCGCAGGTTTTAAGTTTTCAAAACCTTCTTTGATGGAATCTTCGGTCAAGGACGAAATCCACAAACGTTTCATCGGTTTGTCGCATTTGGCCTTTTGCAACACCCAACGTTGAATGAGTTCTCCCTCTTGCCCGGCATCACCACAATTGATGACCTCATCACATTCCTCCACCAATTTTGCGATGGTGTTGAACTGTTTCTCAACGCCATTGTTATCTATCAATTTGATTCCGAATTGTTTGGGAATGATGGGCAAGAAAATCAAATCCCAAGATTTAAAATGTGGTGCGTAATCCTGCGGTTCTTTCAGCGTGCAAAGATGTCCGAAAGTCCAGGTGACGCAATAGCCGTTTCCCTCCATGTAACCGCTTTTGGGATTGTTGGCTCCCAAAACTTTGGCAATATCACGGGCAACGCTGGGTTTTTCGGCTATACAAAGTTTCATCTGACTTGGCTTGAAATAAGGCTTGCAAAAATGCGATTTTTAAATTGAAAAAACGAGGGATTTTGAACACAAAGTTCACAAAGATTTTTTGAATCTACTGAAAATATTTTAGGTTCACGAAGGCGCTTCGCTTATAAAAGGTTGAATGTGAATTTATTTTCTTCAAACGCAAAGTGCGCAAAGGTTTTTTTGAAATAATTGAAAATATTTTAAGATTCGCAAGGACGCTTCGCTCATCAACGATTTTGTTTTTCTAGCAGATTTTGCAGATTTGAATTGGAAGATAAAATTGAATTGATAGACAAATCCTCAATTCTTGCGAAGCGCGCCCCGACTTGAATGGAGCTCATTTTTTGTGGCTGGTTTTAGGGTAGGCTAAAAATAGCGGGAATGGAAGGCGGAAAAAGGCGCCTAAATTTAATCAAATGAAAAATCCCTCCGATGTGTGAGCCATCAGAGGGATTCGAGAAAATAATATAATGAATGTTTTGAATTGGGGGTTAAAGTCTTCGACTCGGCTCAGACTGACTTCGTTTAGGTAACAATTATTTTTTAATTTTAAAATCCGGATTCGAAAACTTTCAAAAGTTCGGTTTGTTGGATGACTTCGTTTTTGCTGTTGATGAGATTGTAATTTGCTTGTAGCCAGTTGTTTCGGACGACGAAGAAGGTGTAAGCGTCCATTAAGCCTTCTTTGTATTTCTCTTCGGATTTTTGGAAAGAGAGTTTTTGGTTTTCGAAATTGGCTTGGAGCAACGTGTATTTTTCTTCGGAATTCTGGAATTGTGCCTTGATGGAATTGATGGTTTGCGTAAGATTATTAATCACAATTTCTTTGTCATAATTGGAATTGATGACGTTCAGTTTCGCAATCTCGATATTATTTTTTACTTGTAATTTATTGAAAATCGGAATATTGAGTCCGAAACCTAATTGTTGATTTTTGTTCCTTTTGAATTGGTCAGAAAATGCATCCGCCGATTCGCCCAAAGTCTTGCTGTAGAAACTCGACCAAGTGTAAGAGCCGTTCAGCGTCGGCAAATAGGCAGATTTTGCGATGGCAATGTTTTTTTGATTGGCTTTGATTTCCATCAAAATCGTTTGATAAGCCGGATTTTTTTCGAGGAGATTTTTCACAAAATCCGCGTCGTTGAAATTAGAATGCGCCAACGCATCGTCTTCCATTTTGAAATCCAGAGAATCGGTCGTGATGGCCAAAGCATTCAGCAAATTAATCTTGGACAAATCTCTGGAATTTTTTGCGGAAACCCATTGTTCCTGCAATGTTCCGAGGTTAGCCTTGATGTCGTAAACGTCACTTTTTGGTCGGTTTCCTATTTCCACTTCTTTCTCGGTGCGCTTGATTTGGTCTTCGATTCCGGAGATTTGGGTTTCCAGAACATCCAGCCAACTTTTGTTGTTTTGGTAATTGAAGAACATTTGGATGACATTCAGTTTCACCTCATTTTGCGCTTGCTTCATTCGGAAAGTTGAGGTTTCGCGATTGATTTTGGACAATGAAATATTGAGGTAATTTCGCCAGTTCATCAGTTCCCAATTGGCTTGTGCGTAGAAATTGTCGTTTTGCGTATTGATGCTTTCACGCTGATTATTCTGCGGATTGATGCCGTTTCCGAAGTTGTAATTGTGGTTGATTCCGGCATCTGCAGACGGCAACAGCATTCCTTTGGACGCGGAAACCAATCGGTCATTTTTTTGAATGTTGACCGACGATTGCTTCACCAAAGGATGATTGGCAGAGGCGTAATCCAGACATTGTTTCAAAGTCCAGGTTTGTGCCGGGAAAAGGTTGATTAATAATATGAAGAATAGTTTTTTCATTGTTTTTTATTTATTGGCTGTATAAACCACCCCGTCAAAAATTTTTAATTTTTGCCACCCCTCCAATGGATGGGAATTTTATTGTTGTTTGTCTCCATAGGTTTCACCTACGGCTACTTATATTGGAATCCTTCGGATTCTCATTCGTATTTCAGATATTTAACCAAACTGATTTTTGTGGCGCGGTAAGCTTTAAAACTCACGACAATGAAGGTTAAAATCAATAAAGAAATCATACTCAGAGCGTAAGGCCAAACCGGCATATCGATGCGGTAAGCGAAATCCTTCAGCCATTCGTTCATTGCATAATAACTGACGGGAATGCTGAATACAACTGCGATGATACAGATTATTAAAAATCTTTTGGTCAAATCCCAAATGATGGTTCTCTCATCTGCGCCCAAGATTTTTTTGATGGCGACGTCTTTTAGCTTTTGTTCTATTAATAATGATGATAAGGCGAATAATCCTAATAATGCGACCACCAAAACCACGATATTCAAAGTTGTGAAAAGCGTCTGCTGTTTTTGGAATTTCTCAAAGGTTTTTGCGAATTGCTTGTCTATGAATTGATAATCAAATGGATAACCAGGCTCAGCTTTTGTAAGCCAAAATTCTTTGATACGTTCAATGGTTCCGTTGATGTCGTTTCCGTCCAGCCTGATTTGGAGATTGGTCATACTGTTTTTCGCCCAATTTCTATCGTAATTATAAAAAGCGGCAGCATCAATGGGCTTATCTACTCCACCGAAATAGAAATCTTTCACCACGCCTAGAATCTTGTATTTCTTCTTTTCTTCCCATCCAGGCAGGATTTCTTTCCCGATGGCCTGCTGATTGTTCCAGCCCATATTTCTAACAAATGTCTCATTCACAACAGTTCCGCTGATGGTGTCCGACGTTTTTTTCCAATTGAGGTCATTACCTGCGACCATCTTCATATCATAGAATCGGAAGTAATTTTCTTCGATGCCGCCGACTGCTACATTGTTGACAATTTTTGTAGTGTCGCTTGCGGATTTTGCAATAGATGCATTCCGAAGCCCCATTCCCAAAGATTGTACAGAACCTGTGGTTTCCACAACACCAGCGATTTTTCTGACTTCATTTTTCAGCAATTCATACTTTTTGACATCATAATCTTTCTCATTATAATTGGTCTTTTTGAAATCGATTTGAATGACCTGATTCCCTTTGAAACCCAAATCTTTCTTCATCATAAAGTCAACTTGAGAATGAATTATCAACGAACAAATGATGAAAAATGAAGAGATTATCAATTGCAAGGTCAGGATTGAATTTCGTAACCAAACACCGTGTTTGCTTCGGGAAAAATTACCTTTTAATGTATTGATAGGTTTGAAATTTGATAAATAAGTCGCCGGTAAAATCCCTGCAAACAATGCAAATAGAATCAATAAAACTGCTGAACCGACGAAAATATTCGGGTCGCTCAGTTTAATTTCTTTGTCCAAGTATTTGTTGTACGATGGTAAAAGCAATTCGACCAAAGCAAAAGCGATAAAGTAAGCAACCAGACAAATAATGAAAGTTTCTATCAGAAACTGAATCACCAAACTGCCCTTAGAGCTTCCCATTGTTTTGCGAACACCAACTTCTTTCGCACGCTGAGCAGATTGTGCGGTTTTTAGATTAATCAAATTGATTCCTGACAAAATCAAAATAAGAATGGATAATCCTAATAATATCTTCAAAGATTTCTTATCACCTTTTGAGATTCCATCGCCTTTTGCGTCTAATTTCATTTTGGTAATTGGCGTCAAAAATACTTTGGTAGGATTTTTTTTATCCACCTCTGCGCCCCATTTTTTAGAAAGAATCTCTTCGTGGTATTGCTGTTGTTTGGATAACTTCTCTTCCAGCTTTTGAATGTCCGTGCCCGCTTTTACTTTAAAAAGACCTAAGAAACTATAGCTCATCCACTGCGTATCATCTTTTGGTTGATTTTCCAAGGTTAGATAATCTGCTTTAAAAACTGAATTCTCATCAGGAAATCTATATATGAAAGAAACTGTGTAAAGATTGCCATTTTGGTCTTTCTTGACTGTTTTTCCAATACTGTTTTTGTAATCGTCGCCAAATAATTGCCTCGCTGTGTTTTCCGATAATGCGATTTTTGACTTATCTGTTAATGCATTATTGATATTGCCTACAACTGTCTCGAATGGGAAAAATTTGAAAAACTGACTGGAAACTTGTCCAGTTGTGGAATAGCTGGAATTTTCGCCCGCAACCAATCTCGTTTTATACCAACCCCAAATATTAGCAATCGTGTAATCCTCAATCTCTGGAAATTTCTCTTTTGAAACATACAATTCCGGATAGCTTGATTGTGACATATTTCCAAAACTGGAAATATGATTCTCGACTAAATAAATATTTTCATTGTTGGGAACCCATTGTTCATAAGACTTTTCATCCTGCCAATGGATATATATCAACAGGAAGACACACAGACCAACACTCAATCCCAAAATATTGATAATGGTGGAAAGCCAGTTTTTTCTGTAATTGATGAATGCTATTTTGAGCCAGTTCTTAATCATAATTGATGGATGATAATTAAATGATTTTGGATTGGAAGTTGGGTGCGGGAAGATGGAAGTCTGATTACAATGCTAAAAAACTTCCAGCTTCCAGCTTCCAACCTCCATCTTTACTCGTATTTCAGATATTTCACAAGGTTCACTTTTGTGGCTTGATATGCTTTAACGCTTACTACTGCGAATGTCAAAATCAATAATGAAATCAAACTCAAGACGAACGGGAAAACCGGCATATCAATGCGGTAAGCGAAATCTTTCAGCCATTCATTCATCAAATAATAACTGATTGGAATACTTATGATAACCGCAATTAAAGTAATCCAGAGGAATTGTTTTGTCAATCCGACAATCAAAGTTCCGTCTGAAGCGCCAAGCGTTTTTCTGATGGCGACGTCTTTCAGTTTTTGTTCTATCATCAGTGATGATAAAGCAAACAATCCGAGTAAGGCTACCATTAAAACCATTGCGTTCAGGATGGTAAAAAGCGTTTGTTGTTTTTGGTATTTCTCAAAGGTTTTTGCAAACTGTTGGTCTAGAAAATAATAGTCAAAAGGATAACCTCGTTCTACATTATTCTGCCAATAGGCCTTCAGTCTTTTTACAGTTCCGTCGATGTCATTAGGATTAATTTTCAACTGAATATTATAAACATTGAATTTCTTCCATTCGGTTTCTCTATAGTGGAAAAAAATGATCGGCTCTACTTTTGTTCTCAAACTTCGGATGTTGAAATCCTTTACAACGCCTACAATTTTATAATTTTTGTTGTCAAATCCAGGTCTGATCTCATTCTTCAAAGCGTCTTCATCTTTCCAACCGAATTTTCTTACAAAAGCTTCATTAACCATCACATTATTGATGGTGTCTGATGAAAGATTCGGATTCAGCCAACGGCCTGTTTTCAGTTTTACATTAATGAATTTCAGATAATTATAATCCATGGAACCGTGCTGACCTTGGATACTTTTGTCCTTATAATCCATATTTGACGAACTGCTCCTTCCATTTCCGGGAACTGCTTCTCCGTAAGAAATATCAACTACACCTTTGATTTTTTTCATTTCAGTTTTTAAACGTTCATATTTCAGCCAAGGTTTCGGATCGCTTTCGCTGAAGTTGATCATCATAATCTGTTTTCCGCTGTAACCAAGGTCTTTATTCATCATATAGTTCACCTGCTGATTTACAATTAATCCACCGATGATAAAGAATGAAGAGATAATCAATTGTAAAGTCAAAATCCCGTTTCTCAGCCAAACGCCGTGTTTGCTTCTGGCAAAATTCCCTTTCAGAGTTTCTATCGCTTTGAAGTTGGAAAGGTAAGTTGCAGGAATCAATCCCGAGATCAATGTTACCATAAGAACCATCGCAAATGAGTAGAAATAGATATGCCAGTCATTCATCACCATTTCTTTGTCATAGAACTTGTTGAAACTCGGCAAAAGCAGTTCTGTTAAAGCTAAAGCTAATAAATAAGAAGCCATACAAATTAGAAATGTCTCCATTAGAAATTGAAAAACGAGATTGGTTTTTGTACTTCCGATGGCTTTTCGCACGCCGATTTCCTTTGCTCTTTGAGAGGCTTGTGCTGTTTTTAGATTGATGAAATTAATAGCTGACAAAATCACAATCAAAACAGAAAGTGTAAACAAAATCATCAAAGTCTTGAAGTCTACCGGACCAAACCAAGACGCCTTTGCATGGAGTTTTATTTCAACCAATGGTGTAAGAATGCTGTCCGTGGGACCGTAAAGGTCAAGATATTGCTGAATGGTCATTCCTGCAGAATCTTTATCCAGACTTGCGCGATATTCAAAAACATCTTTCACAAATTTTTGCTGCACAACCTTCGGGTCTGTTCCGGGTTTCAGCATAAAAAACGACCCATAATTGAAGTTGCCCCAATTTTTTTCATCACCCTTAAACTGTTCCATAGAAGGATGGATGACGAACTCGGGCTTGATCTGGCTGTTTTCTTTCGGCAACTCGTAAACTGCGGTTACGACATAATTTTTGTTATCGAATTTTACACTTTCGCCAGCAACATTGGTTTTACCAAACAGATTTTTTGCTGCTTCTGTAGAAAGAGCAATTGCGCTTTCGCCCTTCAAAGCATCTTTATAACTTCCGGAAACCAATTTGAACGGAAACAATTTGAAAAAACTTTCTGTTGCAGTCATTCCTTCTTTTTGGAAAACTGTTTTCACTTTCGTCGTCATCTTTAGACCAATTCCGGAACCATTGAACAAAACATAATCTTGAACGCCAGGAATTAATTCCTTCGCTCGTTTTGCCATCGGAATAGAAATGTTGTTTCCGTAGGAATTTTCTGGTTTGTGATAAGTCTGGAAATAATAGATATTATCTTTTCCCGGATTCCATCTTTCGAAAGATTCTTCGTCATTCCAATGCATCAGGATGAGCATAAATCCAGTCAGTCCTATCGTCAATCCAAAAAGATTAATAATCGTGGAGAGCCAGTTCTTTTTATAATTGATGAGGGCAATTTTAAGCCAATTGTTTAGCATAATTGATAGTTATAAGTGATAAATGATAATGCTGGAAGTCGGATGCGGGAAGATGGAAGAATTCTGTAGCGTAAAACACCCAGCTTCCATCGTCCGGCTACCTTTATTTAACAATTATTCGAAGTTTTTTGCGTCCGCTTTTTCGAAGACGTCTCTTCTTTGAGAAGAATGTTCTTCGCTGAAGATTTCACCGTCTTTCATATTTACAATTCTTGAAGCATAACCTGCATCGTAAGACGAGTGAGTCACCATTGCAATCGTAGAGCCTTCTCTATGGAGTTCAGCCAAAAGGTTCATCACCTCGTTTCCGTTGGAGCTGTCGAGGTTTCCGGTTGGCTCATCGGCAAGGATTAATTTTGGTCTTGTCACCAACGCTCTTGCAACGGCCGCTCTCTGCTGTTGACCGCCGGAAAGTTGCTGTGGATAATGTTTTGCTCTGTGTGCAATGTTGATTTTCTCCATAATTTCTTCCACACGTTTTTTTCTTTCTGAGGAAGAAACGCCGTTGTAGATCAATGGCAATTCGATATTTTCATAAACCGTGAGTTCATCAATCAAATTAAAATTCTGAAATATGAAACCGATATTCTTCTTTCGGATGTCCGATTTTTTCTTCTCAGAAGTTCCGATGGTTTCTGTTGATTCGAATTGATAAGAACCGGAGGAAGCGCTGTCCAGAAGTCCAAGAATATTAAGAAAAGTAGATTTTCCACAACCTGAAGGTCCCATTATCGCTACAAATTCGCCTTCTTTGATGTGCAGGCTTACATTGTTCAAAGCGTTGGTTTGAACATCTTCTGTTTTATAGACTTTTGAAAGGTTTTGAATATTTATCATTTTTATTAATTTTTAAAGTGTTGTTTTTCTGATTTCTCCTGTTTGATTGATGTAATATTTTGATTTTAAATCTCTGGTCAAAGTGATGTTTTTCCAATCCACGCCTTTGATTCCTTCGAGATTGATTTGATTTCCTCGTTTGGAATATTGAACCAAAAAATTGGAATTTTCCTCGTCGGGATTTTTCTCAAGATTCGCCATTGCATTTTCATTAAGGACGACTTTTCGGTGAGCGTCAAAACTCAAATAGCTATAATTACAACCTTTGGAACATTCAAAAATAACGTGATTCTTTTTGAAAGAAATGGTCCATTCCAGCTCTGTCGGCTTCTGTGAATACGCCATTGCGGAAAATGAACATAATAGTATTAAGAATATATTTTTCATAATTAGTTATTTTTGAATATCTAAAATCTCATATTTCTTCAGTTCAGTGTAATCTGATGTAATGACCGTTTCACCCTGTTTCAATCCGGAAACCACTTCGTAATACATTTGATTTTCTCTTCCCAGACTGATGCTTCGCTTTTCAGCTTTGTTTCCTTTTACTACGAAAATCCATTTTCCGTTTGTGTCTTTGTAGAAATTTCCTTTTGGAATCATCATACTTTGCGTATCAGCAGAGAGTTTCAGTTTCACGCCGAAGGTCATCCCGATTTTCAGATTTTCAGGTTTTACATCTACAAAATTAAGTTCCACAGAAAATTGTCCGTCTTTCACTTCGGGAAGAATCTTGGTAATAATCACATCAAACTGTTTCGCATTGCTTTCCAGACTTCCTTTGATGCCGTTGATTAATTTATTGATATAATACTCATCCACTTTGGCAATCAGTTTGTAACCGCCCATCAAATCGACTTTTCCAATGCTTTCTCCACTCGTCAGATTTTGTCCTAATGAAATATTAAATGATGACAATCTTCCGGAAACCGGCGACATTATCAGGAAATTATTTTTGTTGGAACGAAGAATATTCAGACTTTTTTCCATTTGATTAATGGAACTATTAATGGCGGAAAACTGAGAATTTCTGGAAGCCTTTTCACTGGAAGCGCCTTTTTCCACAATCACTTTTCTTTGTTTCTGATAATTTAGATTTTGTAAAGCGATATCATAATCGGTTTTCTTTCCGATTTCCGCATCGTACAATCTTTTCTGAAGGTTGAAAGACTGCAAAGCAGTATTGTAATCATTCTGGGACTGAAGCAACTCCTTATCCTGGTTGAATTCCTGATTTTTCAGTTCCAAAAGCGAACTTCTCATCTGACTGATTTGTTGCATAATTCCCGTTTCCTGATTCAAATAATTGAATTCTGTATTAGGATTGTAAACTCTTGCGATAGGCTGTCCTTTAGTCACCATTTGTCCGTCTTCCGCAAAAATTTCTTTCACTGCGCCACCTTCCAGAACATTTACTAAAGAAGAATTGAGAGATTGCGTTTGCGCCGTCACCATCAGCATATCTTCAAATTTCCCATTTGTCACTTCATCCGTTTGAATATCCTCCAGCTTTACATTATAAGTTTTTTTCTGATTCAAAAAATACCAGCCAAAAACTGAAATCGACAAACTAGAAAGAATGATAATCGATATTAATTTTAGTTTAGATTTCTTTTTTACTATTTTCGTATCCATATTTTGAGATAACTTATTTATCTACAGACTATTACACAATGCAGATGCCAGAGATTTATAAGTTTGTAACACTCTGAAAATGTGACTTAATATATTTTATTTAACTTTAAGACTGTTCATTATCGGACACTTTTTGTGCGAAAACGAACATCTTAATTGATGAAAATAAAAACTATGACAAAAAAATCAAAAAATACAGATTCCAATGATAATCAAATAGGATTTCCCAGCGAAAAACTATTTAGCGATTTATCTAAATTAATAGAGCAAAGCCACCATCAGGTTGCGATGCAGACCAATAGTACATTGACTATTTTGTTTTGGCAGGTTGGTAAGCGTGTCAATGATGACATTCTTCAGAACCAACGTGCAGAATATGGAAAACAGATTGTGTCGACGGTATCGTCACAATTGGAACATCTGTACGGTCGGAATTTTACCGAAAAAAATGTGAGAAGAATGATGCAATTTGCAGAATTGTTTTCCGAAATGCAAATTGTCGTTACACTGTCACGACAATTGACTTGGTCTCATTTTTTAGTATTAATTCCTTTAAAATCTGAAGGAGCAAAAGAATTTTACGCCCAATTAGCAATCAATGAAACACTTGGCGTAAGAGAACTCCGAAGACAAATTGGCAACAAAGCCTTCGAAAGAACTGAAATTGCAAATATTCAAGTCAATAAAAACGAAAATTTTCCTATTAATACTTTCAAAGACCCATATCTTTTGGATTTCCTTGCACTGCAAAATGGTTATCTAGAAAAAGATATTGAAACTGCTATTCTTCACGAATTAGAAAAATTTATTCTAGAATTAGGAAAAGGTTTTGCTTTTGTGGAACGCCAGAAAAGAATGATTATCGACGGCGAAGATTTTTACCTTGACCTGTTATTTTATCATCGTTCACTTAAAAGATTGGTTGCCATCGAACTGAAATTAGGAAAATTCCAGGCAAAACACAAAGGTCAAATGGAATTATATCTAAAATGGCTGAATAAAAATGAACGTCAGCAAGGCGAAGAAACCCCAATCGGACTTATACTTTGTGCCGAAAGCAGTAAGGAGCAAGTGGAGCTTTTGGAAATGCACAAAGACGGAATTATGGTAGCAGAATATTGGACAGAATTGCCTTCTAAAAAGGAATTAGAAAGGAAATTACATTCTGCTCTTATCGAAGCAAAAGAACGTTTCGAACGCAAGAAATTGCTTTAATCTTATAACACGAAAATGCGAAAAAAAGAAGCTCATATTTTAATAGTAGATGACGACGAGGATATTTTATTTTCGGCGAGAGTCTGGCTCAAAAAATTTTTCACGGAAGTGAGTTGTCTCAGTCAGCCGAAGAATATTTTGAAGTTTTTAGCCGAACAGCAAGTTGACACGGTGTTACTTGATATGAATTTCCGGAAAGGGTTTGAAAACGGGCAGGATGGATTGTATTGGATGAATGAAATCAAAACGCTGGAACCTCAGCTTCCAATTATTCTGATGACCGCTTACGGCGAGGTGGAATTGGCGGTTGAAGCTTTGAAGAACGGCGCATCGGATTTTATTCTGAAGCCTTGGAATAATGAAAAATTATATGCTTCCGTAAATCTCGCAGTTGATATTTCCCGAAAAAATAAAAAACTGAATCAGTGGGAAAATGTGAGTGTGAAAACCAATCAATATCAGTTGGAAACGGCGTCTTTTGCAATGCAGGAAGTGATGGAACAAATCACGAAAGTTGCGCCGACTGACGCCAACGTTTTACTTTTAGGAGAAAACGGAACCGGAAAATATGTTTTGGCAGAGCACATTCACGAATTATCAGAAAGAAAAAACCAGCCTTTCGTTCACATCGATTTGGGAAGTCTGTCTGAAAATTTGTTTGAAGCGGAATTATTTGGTTATAAAAAAGGAGCTTTCACCGATGCGAATCAGGATTATTCCGGGAAAATTGAAAATGCGCAGAACGGAACAGTATTTTTGGATGAGATTGGAAATCTTCCGCTTCATCTTCAAACCAAATTGTTGAGTTTAATTCAAAATCGAAAATTGACGAGAATTGGAGAAAACAAGGAACGAGCGTTGGACGTGAGATTTATTTTTGCGACGAATGAAAATTTAAAAAAAGCCGTTTCAGAAAATCGTTTCAGAAAAGATTTGTATTACAGAATCAACACCGTTGAATTGCAAATTCCGAGTTTACGAGAGCGATTGGAAGATATTCCAACTTTGGCTAACTATTTTTTGGAGAAGTACAAACAGAAATATCATAAATCTGATTTAGCTTTAAATGAATCTTTGACTAATGAACTCACAACGTATTCCTGGCCGGGAAATATCCGTGAACTCGACCATTGCATTGAGAGAAGCGTGATTCTTTCCAATGAGAAAAATTTAAAATTATTGATGCCTCAGGATGAAGAATCTGACAAACCAATCATCAATCTCAACATTGAGGAAATGGAAGAAATTCTCATCAAAAAAGCTTTGAAAAAACACAGAGGAAATATTTCTTTGGCGGCGGAAGATTTAGGATTGTCGCGTGCCGCGCTTTACAGAAGAATGGAAAAATTTGAGTTATAATAAAGCAGGAAGTTGGAAGATGGAGGAAGGAAGTCTGAAGTTAAAATTCAAGCACAGTTCCGAAGGAACGATTTAATCAAGGACGGGATGAAATCCTATTAATCAAAATTTGAATTATAGATGAACAAACAACAAATTATCTGGCTAATATCTATTCTTCTGGCGATTGTCAGTGGGATTTTCGCTTTTGATTTTTACACACAAAGCAAGTGGATAAACTTCGGATTGTTTACTGCTGTAAGTATTGGATGCATTATTTTGGCGCAGATTTCAGCTTTGAGTTATGTTCAGAAAAGTGAGAAAATATTGTTGGCGATTCAGAAAAAAGATTTTTCACTGTTTCCCAAAACGGAGGAAAATAATTTGGTTGATAATGCTGTAAAACTTTATTATCAAAGCAAAGAAGAACATTTGTCGTTATCATCTTACAAACTTTTGTACGAAGAAATTCTGAATCAACTGGAAATCGGGTTGATGATTCTTTCCGAGAAAAACAATCAATGGGAAGTTTTTTATGTGAATCCAGTTTTCCTGGAAATTTTACAGATTCCAAAATATAATTCCTGGGAATTGTACGAATCCAAAACATCAGAATTTTATAAAATCATCGAGCAAACCAATTACGAAAACTCGCAGGAATTCTTTGATATTTCGATTAATGAAAATGTAAAACAGTCATTTTCTCTTCGAACCAAAAAAGTGCAGAATGTCAAAAACCGTTTTTGCATCATCAGTCTGGAATCTGTTCAAAAAATCATTGAGCAAAAAGAAAAACTAGCGTGGAATAATTTGATGAAAGTGATTTCGCACGAACTTCTAAATACGTTAACACCTGTCAACAGTTTGATTCAAAACCTTGAATATATTGCCAATCAGGACATTGTTGACAAAGATGACCAGGAAGAAATGAAGGAAAGTCTGATGATTATCAATTCAAAATCCAAACAACTGTTGAATTTCGTGGACGATTACCGACAAGTTGCAGAACTTCCAAAACCTGTTTTCAAAACTATTTCTCTGACTCAAATTGTAGAATCTGCACTTAATTTTCTCAAGCCGGAATTCGAAAAAAATAATATTACAATCATCAATTCATTAGAAAATCAAATGATTTTTGCTGACCAGAAAATGATTGAGAGATGTTTGATTAATCTTTATCTGAATGCAATTTACGCAGTTGCAGACAATTCAGAAAGAATCATTAAAACAGAAATAAGAACATTCAACAAACGAATTTTACTAAGCGTTGAAGACAACGGAATCGGAATCTCAAATGAAATTAAAGACAAGATTTTCTTGCCATTTTTCACAACCAGAATCAGTGGTTCCGGAATTGGTTTAACTTTGAGCAAAAGTATTATCGAGGCGCATAAAGGCTATCTTAATTATAAGCCTTTGGAAAAAGGAAGTCGATTTGAAATGTGGTTTGTGGAGTAAATGTAAAAAGTAAAATGTATTTAAGTACAAAGTATTTATTATCTTTTGGGACGTAGAATTGCTCGCAGCCCGACTTGAGCGGAAATCCTTTTTTGTGGCTGGAAAAGCTAGGCAAAAAGATTGGGAGCGGAAGGCGGATAAAGCTGCCCAAACCTAACGAAAGTGGTTCGACGTAGTCAAATAAAAATTAAACTATGAAAATCAAAAACAACGCTGGCGAAATTATAGAATTTGAAATCTCAAAACTGGAAAAGTCACTTCGGAACTCTGGAGCGGAAGAAAATTCCATCAAAAAAGTGATTGAAAATATTTTGCCAAATTGCATCGAAGGTGTCACAACACGAGAAATTTACAAACTGGCTTTTGACGAGCTGAAGAAAATCTCAAATTCCGTCGCAGCAAGATACAGCTTGAAAAAAGCATTGTTGGAGTTGGGACCTGCAGGATTTTATTTCGAACAGTGGATTGCGAGAGTTTTTCAAAATATCGGCTACAAAACCGAAACCGGACAATTGATAAAAGGACATTCGGTGACGCACGAAGCGGACGTTATTGCCAAAAAAGATGAGAAAACCTATTGGGTAGAATGCAAATTCCGAAATGCGGAAGACACGAAAATCTCCGTCACAACGCCGATGTATGTTTTATCGAGAATCAAAGATATTTCTGGAATTAATTATCATCTCTTCGGAACTCAAACCGAATTTACAGATGGCTGGCTCATCACCAATACCTATTTTACCAAAGATTCTGTGGCTTTTGGCGAATATTACGGACTCCGATTGCTGTCTTGGGATTATCCAAAAGGTAAAAACATCAAAAGCTTGGTGGACCAAAATGCGCTCTATCCAATCACTTGTCTAACAACCTTGGACGGAAAACAGAAGCAAAAACTACTTGAGAAAAAATGTGTTTTGGTAAAGGAATTATTCAACAATCAGAATTTACTAGACGTTTTGAATTTGAGTGACGCAAGAAAATCAGAGATTTTGAAAGAAGCAAAAGAACTTCTGGTCATCAAAATTTCGGAATAAAAAAACCATCTCATAAAAAATGAGATGGTTAATATTAGTACAAGAAAGATAAAGTCTAAAATCTATCAGTCTATCATCTAAAAGTCTAAAAAACTATTTCCCCTTCTGTGGCGGATAATTTTTCATTATCTCAGCTACGATTTCCGGGATTTGTCTTTGTTTAGACTTCGGCGAATCTACGGAAAGTCCACTTCCGATTCCTTGCCAAACCAATTTCTGGGTTTTCGCATCTACGATGTCCACTACGATGGTTCCGCTGTTGTAATTGTTCGTCCAGGTATTTCCCATTCCGAAACCGCCGCCCCAGCCCCAAGGTCTTCCCCAGCCAAAACCGCCGCCGTAAGAAGTCGTTACATCCTGCACTTTCTTGTGCGAAGCTTTCACATTGATAATCAAATCAGGATTCTGAGCCGATGTCAAAGTTTTCGCTTGCAGTTGTTTGGACAATTCGTTCAAAACTCTGTCTTTGTCGATGTCGTTCAGCTTCAGGTCGTCTGTTCTCAGCAAATAAGTTTTGTAGTTGGCAAAATTTGCCGTCGCTGCATAGTCAGATTTCACGTTGAAAGGGCTGCAAGAAGTCACGCCCAGAGAAACTGCTGCCAGTAATATGAAGAAATATTTTTTCATTGTAATATTATTTAGATTTTTTAATAAATGTATCCGTCTTTTTATCGTAGCCATACGGGCAATGTCGACATCCACTTTTGCAGCAATAACCACGTTTCAGATGGAATTTCTCCGTAAAAACCTTGTAACCTTGCTCGTTGTAGTAGAAGTCTTCATTCTCTTTGATGTCATTTAGTTTCATAAGTTAAAAAACTGTACCAAAATTTTTATCTTTGATAGATTATTAATCAAAATTATTATGGCAGCTATTTCCGCCCTCCGTTCCCAATCTTTTTGCCTGCGCTTTTCCAGCCACAAAAAAGGATTTCCACTCAGGTCGGGCTGCAGATTCGTCTTCAAATCAAATTTATCCCTTAAATATCAGATTTAACTTCCATCCTCTAACTTCCATCTTCCAAACCAAACTATGATAATCATCTGCCAAAGATTACTCAAAAATACTAAAATTTCGGGGATTACCTTGTTCCCGTTTATTTTGCTGAGGAAAAAAGAGTTGAGACACAATCCGATTCTCATCAACCACGAAAAAATCCATCTTCGGCAACAATTGGAACTTTTGATTATTCCGTTTTACATTTGGTACCTGTCAGAATATTATATCAAATATCTGAAGTACAAAAATCCAGACCTGGCTTACCGAAACATCAGCTTTGAGAGAGAAGCGTACAAGAACGACCAAAACTTAGATTATCTTAAAAAGAGGAAATGGTGGAGTTTCATTTCGTATTTGTAATTCAAGAAAAATCGGGCTCACAACCGACTGACAATCAATTATATTAATTACGAAAACTTCTCCAATATTACATTTTCACTAAAAAAATTTCTCAGACTATAAAATAATCTAAATTTGCAAAATTATTTTTCAATAATTCTTAAATTATGTCGCAAGATAGCAGTGGTCATTTTGACCTCAAAAAACTTTCCGCCGTTGGGATTTTAGTTTCATTAGGAATTGTTTTCGGAGACATCGGAACCTCGCCGTTGTACGTGATGAAAGCCATCATCAACGCTGGAAAATCCGGAGGCATCATCTCGGAAGAATACATCGAAGGTGCACTCTCGTGTATCATCTGGACACTGACTTTACAGACGACAATCAAATACGTTATCATCGCTTTGAAGGCCGATAACAAAGGCGAAGGTGGAATCTTATCGCTCTACTCTCTCGTAAAACGCTTCAAGAAAAAGTGGCTCTACATCGTGGCCATCATTGGTGCGGCAACATTGGTTGCAGACAGTATCATCACACCGTCGATGACGGTCATTTCTGCCATAGAAGGTCTAGAACTTGTGACGCATAAACCGCCTGTTGTTCCCATAACTCTAGTCATTTTGATTGTGATTTTTGTTGTTCAGCAATTTGGGACCAGTTTTATCGGGAAGTTCTTTGGACCTGTAATGGTGCTTTGGTTCTTGGTTTTGGGAGGTTTTGGACTTGTACAATTGATAGAACATCCAATGGTTTTGAAAGCCTTCAATCCTTATTACGGACTTAAATTAATCTATAATTCGCCAAGTGCCATCGTCATTTTAGGAGCCGTTTTCCTTTGTACGACAGGAGCAGAAGCTTTGTACTCTGACCTTGGACATTGCGGTATCAAAAACATCCAGGCCAGTTGGATTTTCGTCAAAGCAATGTTGATTCTTAATTACCTTGGTCAAGGTGCTTGGTTATTAAGCAATTACCACGAGGTTTTTGCAGGCAAGAATCCATTCTTTGGAATTATGCCGGAATGGTTTATTATTCCAGGAGTTGTTCTCGCGACCGCTGCGGCAATCATTGCTAGTCAGGCCGTTATCACAGGTGCTTTCACAATGTTCTCGGAAGCAATGTCACTCAACTTCTGGCCAAATCAGGAAATCGAATATCCTTCTGGAATCAAAGGTCAAATGTACATCCCGAAAATCAACTGGGGACTTTTATTGCTTTGTTTCATCGTAGTAATTTACTTCAAAGAGTCGGGGAAAATGGAAGCGGCTTATGGTCTTTCCATTACTGTCACGATGTTGATGACAACCATTCTTCTCATTTTCTGGTTCCTTAAAACAAGAACCAATAAAATCTGGATTGCGCTTTTTGCTTTAATTTATATTGTCATTGAAGGTGGATTTTTCAGTGCCAACATCATCAAATTCTTTGACGGCGGTTGGATGTCTGTTCTACTGGCCGGATTCATCGGAATCTGTATGTACGCTTGGTACAACGGAAGAATCATCAAAACCACTTTCATCAAATTTGTGAAACTTGAGAAATATATCTCAACCATAAAAGATATGAAACTGGATGAAACGATTCCAAAATATGCGACCAATCTGGCGTTCATCAGCCGTGCGAAAAGAGATGACGAAGTGGAATCAAAGATCATCTACTCCATTATCAGAGCGCAACCTAAGAGAGCAGACCATTATTTCATTCTAAACATCGTCAACCAAGAAGATCCATACAGCTTCAAATATAATGTGGAGGAAATCCTACCTGGAACAATTTATAAAATCAGTTTCTTACTCGGTTTCAAAAGAGACAGAAGGATCAACGACTATTTCCAGCAAGTTTTGGCAGAGATGATGGAAGAAGGAACGATTCCATCCAGAAGCTCGCATCCGTCACTCAGAACGCATAACATTCCACCGGATCTCAAATTTGTCATTATCGATAATGTTTACATCAATGACTTCTTATTGACGATCCGTGATAAAATTATTCTTAATATCTATAATTTTGTGAAGAAACTTGGAAGCAACGATTTCACGGCTTATGGTGTTGCAAGTCACAATGTGGTTGTAGAATCTGCGCCACTACTCGACCAGAAAATCAAAACAGAGAAGATAGAAAGAGTCGAAGGCAAGCATTTTGATTAATCACAAAAAAAATCGCTAATTTTGTAAGATGGATACGAAACAAAAAGAGTTGAATATCGCAACTATAAAAGATGTTCTAAGACAATACCTTATGGATAAAGGCTTCCGCAACACGCCGGAGCGTTATACCATTTTGGAAGAGATCTACAATATGGAACATCACTTCAACGTGGACGATCTTTATCTTCTGATGATGCAGAAAAAATACCACGTGAGCAAAGCCACGATCTACAATACGATCGAGATTTTCCTTGATGCAGGATTGATCAGAAAGCACCAATTCGGAGAGAAAACATTGAGTACATCGTCTTACGAAAAATCATATTTCGATAAGCAGCACGATCATTTGGTGATCTACAAAGAAGATTCTGACAAAGAAATTGCAGAGATCATAGAATTTTGCGACCCAAGGATCCAAGGGATCAAAGACTCGATTGAAAAAGCATTTGGTGTCAGTATTGATACGCATTCGTTGTACTTCTACGGACATAAGAAGTCTGAAAATTAATGAAGATAACCTTTCTTTTAATATTACTTTTAGTTGTTGTAAGAATCTTTTCGCAAGTGGCGCCAACCCAAAATACAGGTCTGGTCAAAGATCCTTTTTTCAACAATCCAAAACCAAATACGGAAGCTTCCAAGAAAGTTCAACATAAACATTCTGATGTTTTTGGTATCAAACAAGACAAGTATGAGGGAAATCCTGTTTTCTCCGGCAACGTTGTGTTTGAACATCAAGGCTCTGTACTTACAGCTGACGAGGTCGTTCTTTATCAAAAAGAAAACTTTCTGAAAGCCATCGGAAACGTCGTCCTGACTACGGCGGACGGTAACCGGATCACAGCAGAAGAAATGGAATATGACGGCAATACTGAACGTGGAATTGCCAGACGAAACGTGGTCCTCACCGACCCGAAACAGACCATCAAAACAGAAACGCTTTATTACGACAAGATTCCGAATACCGCCTACTTCAACACTGGCGGAACGATCTACAGTAACGATGGAAGCGTAATGTACACCAAGGCGGCAACGTATTATCTCAACACCAAGATGATCGATTTCATTGGTCGTTCCAACATCGAAACCGATAAATACACTATTGTAAGCGATAATATCAAAACCAATCAGACAACAGGCATATCCGACTTCTTTGGACCAACAACCATCAGAGCTAAGGAGAATCCAAGAAATTACGTCTACACAGAATTGGGAACGCACAATTCCAAAACCGGAGAATCTTTCCTTAACAAGAATTCAAGAATACATTACAACGACAAGATCCTGACCGGAGACAAACTCTACTTCAACAGAAACACAGGTTTTGGAAAAGGAAACGGCAACGTGACCTTGGACGACCCACAACAAAAACGTTTCATCAAAGGCGGCTATGGCGAGATCTACGAGAAAAAAGATTCTGCGATGGTAACGGACAAACCTTACGCTGTCAAGATCCTTAGCAAAGATTCTGTCTACATTTCCGCAGAAAAATTCCTGACCTATCAGCGTCCGGATTCCGTAAACAAGCTTAAGAAAAAAAGCTTCTTGAGAGCGTTCAAAAAAGTTAGGATTTTCAAAACCAATATGCAAGGCCGTTCCGATTCATTAAGTTTCAATGAGACCGACGGCGAGATGCACCTGATCAGAAAACCGATCCTTTGGATGGGCGTGAAACAGGTCACTGGCGATGAGATCCGCGTATACAGCAATCCAGAAAAAGAGATCACAGATTCCATCCGGGTTTTAGGAAATGCCTTCGCGATCAGCAAAGTGGATTCACTGAATATGAAAGACGAATTCCATCAGATCAAAAGCAAAAATATGATCGTCTACCTGAAGGACAACGCCATCGACATTGCAAAAGCGGTCGGCAATGCCCAAGCCATCAATTATGCCGATGACGAAAATCAAAAGACACACGAGATCACGAGAATTGGTGTCGCCTTGTCCACTTGTGGCGAGATTGCAGCGCAGTTTTTGGAGCGTCGTTTGGAAGTTGTGGATTGTAATATCGGTGCCAATACGGACACCTATCCGATGAGTTTGATTTCAAAAGAACAGCGGTTTTTCAAGGATTTCAATTGGAATACCAAAGACCGACCACAAAAGTGGCGAGACATCTTCCTGGACACACCAAACTATCCGGAAACCGTTTATCAATCGGACAATTCTCTTTTCGAACGAGCAGATGCCGAACGCAAAAAACTCGAAGAAAAGAACAAACCAAAGACACCTATTCGGGTGAAGAAGTAAAAACATCTATGACATTGAGCGGAGTCGAAATGTGGGCGCCTTTATCCGCCTTCTACTCCCGCTATTTTTTGCCATTGCTTTTCCAGCCACAAAAAAATGAGCTCCGTTCAAAACTAACGAAGTGGTTCATCGATTCAAATAAAAAAAATCTAAACTTGAGATAAGTCGGGGCGCGCTTCGCCAAGATTGAAACTTTTGTCGATACTTTCACGAAAAAACTAATAAATTCCCGAACTTTGCGGGAATTTATTAGTTACAATAATTTTTTAATTCATTGCTCTTTAATTCATCAAATGCACAATCTAAATTCAAAAATAATTTTAAAGTCTTTTTTAGGAAAAACAAAGACAACTAAAAATTGTAATGATGATGAAAACTATTGGATTTTAGTTGGAGAAACAGGAAAAATTATTGAAATTGAAGAAACAAAACTATTGATTCTGTTCGACAAGAATTTAGATTCTTTAGGTCTTATCAATCACAATCCTATAAAAAGTTCTTTATGGATTTCAAAATCTGATGTAGAAATGATTACAAATATGAACCAAGATTTTTTCAAATACCAAGCCCAGACAACACCTTACGCCGCAGGTTTCGAAGTGGAAAAAGCAGAAGGCAGCTACATCTACGGCAAAAACGGAAAAGCCTATTTGGATTTTGTAGCCGGTGTATCAGCAAACACGTTGGGACATTCTCATCCAAAAGTTGTGAATGCTATCAAGGAACAAGCGGATAAATATCTGCACGTGATGGTTTACGGCGAATATGCGCAGGAAAAACCAGTCGAGCTTTGCAAACTTTTGGCAGAAGCGACGCCTGAACCTTTGGAAGTAACCTATCTCGTCAATTCAGGCGCAGAAGCTATTGATGGAAGTTTGAAATTAGCAAAACGTTACACGGGAAGAGAGGAAATTATCGCTTTCAAAGAAGCCTATCACGGGAACACACACGGCGCACTTTCTGTTGCCGGAAATGAAGTCCATAAAAGAGAATTTCGTCCGTTGTTGCCAATGGTCAATTTCATCGAGTTCAATAACGAGAATGATTTTAATAAAATCACGGAGAAAACAGCTTGTGTGATTGTAGAAACCATCCAAGGTGCTGCGGGGTTTATAATGCCGAAAGACAATTATTTCATCCAGCTGAAAAAACGTTGTGAGGAAGTTGGTGCGTTGTTGATTCTTGATGAGATTCAGCCGGGTTTTGGACGGACGGGAAAACTGTTTGCTTTTGAGCATTTTGGGATTGTTCCGGATATTCTTGTAATGGGAAAAGGAATGGGCGGTGGCGTTCCTGTTGGCGCTTTTATGAGTTCTAAAGAAATTATGTCCAGTCTTTCACATTCGCCGAAGTTGGGACACATTACGACTTTTGGAGGAAATCCGTTGATTGCAGCTGCTTCTCTTGCAACGTTGAAAGAGGTTTTGGAAAGCGGATTGATGGAAGAAACTGATAAAAAAGAAAAACTCTTCCGTGAATTGCTCGTTCATCCAAAAATTAAGAATGTGAATGGAAAAGGTTTGATGTTGGCTGTAAATCTTGGAAGTCCGGAATACACTTTGAAAGTTGCTTCGAGATGTATGGAAAAAGGACTGATTGTCTTCTGGCAACTTTACAGAAATGAATATATGCGAATTTCGCCGCCGTTGACCATCTCGGAAGAAGAAATCCGAAAAGGTTGTGCGATTATTCTGGAAGCTTTGAATGAAGTGGAATAGTTTTTAAACACAAAGCACACTAAGATTTTTTTAACAATCAAATGTTTAAAGTTCACAAAGGCGCTATGCTTAGAAAAGAATTTTAATATACTTTGTCATTCCGTAGTAAACCTAATGAACTGGTTAGACTAAGGCAATCTGAACTTCACTGTTGAGATTCCTACGGAATGACAAAATTATGTTTTTAGGACAAAGTTTGATTTACCGGCGAATCTGCAGCCCGACTTGAGCGGAAATCCTTTTTTGCTTGTACTCAAGTTCAACTTAACTGAAATGGTCTGCAAAAAAGATTGGGAGCGGAAGGCGGATAAAGCTGCCCCAATAATCGATGAATTGTAGGTTTTTCGAATCGTAGAAATCAGCTAATAAAAATCATACATTATTTCTATAAAAATTTTGAATTTCCATAGACATTTTGATTTGGAAATAAAAAATTAATTTATATATTGCGCCACAATTAGAATTTGAATATGGCGAAAACGAAAGTGCAGTACGAATACAATATGCATTGTCTCTCAGAGATTTTGTACGAGTATTTGGCGAGTGCAGAAGGATTATCAGAATGGTTTGCGGAAGATGTGGTGGAGCGTGGAGACGATTTTTTCTTCAGCTGGGGAAGTGGTCCTGCTGAAAAGGCGACACTTATCAGATATAAGCCGGAAAGTTTCGTGCGTTTCCGTTGGGAAGAGGACGAAGGTTCCAAATATTTCTTCGAACTTTCTATTGTCATAGACGAGATTACAGATGACCTTTCTCTTAACATCACCGACTTTTGTGAGCCTGGCGATGAAGAGGAAAACAGACTCTATTGGGAAAATCTGATAGAAAATCTACAGTTAAAATTAGGAGCTTCTTAAAAATAATGGATGAACGATTTTATCGTTCATTATTTTTTTATACCATACAATGCAGAAGATAATTTACACACAAGACAATTTACAATTACTGAATCGTTCTTTTCTTTTTGGAGATTCGGTTTGGGTTTCATTTTTCATCAGAAACGGCCAAGTCATTATGGCGGAGGAATCTTACTTCTTCCTAATGGCTTCGATGAGGAAGATGAGATTGAACATTCCTTTGACTTACACGTTGGAATTTTTCCAGGAACTTTTACAGAACGAAGTTTTATCGAAAGGCGTTCAGAACGGAATCGTCCAGTTGATGGCTTACAGAAAACAGGACGAAAAACCTTTGGCAAAATCGGAAACGGCGTTCTTTTTTGAAGTGGACGAGACGGAAGATGTGTTGAGAATCCAAGGCAATGTGGAATTAGATTTGATTAAGGAAATCAATGTGAATGCTAATCTTTTGAGTAATATTCGCGTTCATTCTCCGGAAAATATCTACGCTCAGATTTACGCCAAAGAAAATGACTTGGACGATGTGATTCTCCTTAATCCAAACAAAAAAATCGCCAGAAGTATCTTTGGAAATCTTTTGTTTTTGCAGGATAACGTGATTAAAATCCCGAAACAAACCGAAGGCGCATACATTTCGCCACTAATGGAAAACTTCGTCACTTTCGTTCATAAAAATAAACTGGCTGAAATCGAAGAAGCGGAAATCATTGCTTTCGAATCTCAAAAAGCAGAAGAGATTTTAAGAATTTCGGATGAAAAAGGTGTTCATTCGGTTTCCAAAATCAGGAACAAAACCTTTGAAAACACACGGTTTTCTGAGATGGTCCAGAAGTGGGCCGAGAATTTTATTTAGTTAATTTTCCAGAAAAGTTAGATTTTATTAAAATAAGTTCTATACATTTGCTTCATTAAAATATCAAAATGACTACACAATTTATGCATCATCATCACCATTTCCTCGCACAGACGGGAAGGTAGTGATATGTCATAACTTCTAAAAATATAAACCGTCTGAGTAATCAGTCGGTTTTTTTTTATTCCAAAAATTCTCCTGTCGTTTACTCGGACCTATGTCAAAATCTAAAATGAGTAAACTGAAATTAGCCTTACAAAAAAGCGGACGACTGAGCGAAAAGTCCCTCAAACTCCTCGAAGAATGTGGAATCAAAATCTCCAACGGCAACAGAAAACTGAAAGCCGTTTCTTCCAACTTTCCATTGGAAATCCTTTTCCTTCGCGACGATGATATTCCGCAATACGTGGAGCAAGGCGTTGCCGATATTGGAATCCTTGGTCTGAATGAAGTTCTGGAACAGAAAAAACAAATCAGAACCATTCAGAAATTGGGATTTGCCCAATGCAGATTGTCTTTGGCAATTCCGAAAGAAGAAAATTATGATGGAATCCAATATTTTGAAGGTAAAAAAATTGCAACGTCTTATCCTGAGATTCTTTCGAATTATTTCCAAGAGAAAAACATCAACGCACAAATTGAAAAAATTGGTGGAAGCGTAGAAATCGCGCCTGGAATTGGACTTTCCGATGCTATTTTCGATATCATCAGCACAGGTTCAACTTTGTTGACAAATGGTTTGAAAGAAGTTGAAACGGTTGTAGAAAGTGAAGCAGTTTTGGTTTCCAATTCTAATTTATCAGAAGATAAAAAAGACATTCTCAAAAAACTATTATTCCGAATCAACGCTGTAAAAGAAGCTTCTGAAAGCAAATATATTCTTTTGAATGCTCCCAATGAAAACTTGGAAAAAATCATTAACATTTTACCTGGAATGAAATCTCCTACTATTCTTCCATTGGCGGAAAGCGGTTGGTCATCAATCCATTCAGTGATTAAAGAAGACCAATTTTGGGAAGTGATAGAGAAGTTGAAGAATGAAGGTGCGCAGGGAATTTTAGTTTTGGAAATAGAAAAAATGATATTATGATGAAGCAGTACAAATATCCAAATATCAAAGACTGGAAATCACTTTGCGAAAGACCTTTACAGAATCAAGAAAACCTTTCTGAGCAAGTAAAATCTATTTTTGATGAAGTGAAAATTAGCGGTGATAAAGCATTAAAGTTGTACACTGAAAAATTTGATGGCGTTGCTTTAAGTAGTTTAAAAGTTTCAGAAATAGAAATTGAAGAAGCTAAAAATTTAGTTTCTGATGATTTAAAATCTGCTATAAAAATTGCGTCTGAAAATATCAGAAAATTTCACGCATCTCAACAAGAAGAGAAAAAAATCATTGAAACAACGGAAGGCGTTTTTTGCTGGCGAGAAAGCCGGGCGATTGAAAATATTGGAATTTATATTCCTGGAGGAACCGCGCCTTTATTTTCTACGGTTTTGATGCTGGGAATTCCGGCCAACATCGCAGGTTGTAAAAATATTGCGCTTTGTTCGCCACCGGATAAAGATGGAAAAATCAATCCCGCGATTCTATTTACAGCTGATTTAGTTGGAATTAAAAATATTTTCAAAGTTGGCGGAAGTCAAGCGATTGCAGGTTTGACGTTTGGAACAGAAACGCTTCCGAAAGTTGATAAAATCTTCGGGCCTGGAAATCAATACGTAACTTTTGCGAAACAATTGGCGCTCAATTATAATATGGCCATCGACATTCCAGCTGGTCCAAGTGAAGTTTTGGTCATTGCTGATGAAAGTTCGATTCCAGAATTTGTAGCGTCGGATTTATTATCACAAGCGGAACACGGAACGGATTCTCAAGTGATTCTGCTGAGTAATTCTGAGACAATTATAAATGAAATTAATATCGAAATCGAAAGACAACTCAAAGAATTACCGCGTCACGAAATTGCTAAAATCGCATTACAAAATAGCAAATCAATTTTGTCGAATTCTATTGATGAAGCCATTGATTTTTCTAATTTTTATGCGCCGGAGCATTTGATTTTGTCAATCGAAAATGCTGAAAATTTCACTGATAAAATTACAAATGCAGGTTCTGTTTTCTTAGGAAACTACAGTCCGGAAAGTGCTGGCGATTACGCTTCCGGAACCAATCACACTTTGCCTACAAACGGTTTTGCGAAAAATTATAGTGGCGTTTCTCTGGATAGTTTTGTGAAAAAAATCACATTCCAAAATATCACAAAAAATGGAATTCAAAACATCGGAAAAAACATCGAATTAATGGCGGAAGCCGAAGAATTGATGGCTCACAAAAATGCAGTTTCTGTCAGATTAAAATATTTAGAAAATGAAAATTGATATTCAAAAATTGGTCAGAAAAAATATTCTGAATCTCAAACCTTATTCTTCCGCAAGAGACGAGTTCGAAGGTGAGAATGGGATTTTTCTTGATGCAAATGAAAATCCTTTTGGAGAATTGAACCGTTATCCTGACCCTTATCAACGGAAAATCAAGCAAAAATTGAGTGCAATTAATCAGATTTCTGCTGACAATATTTTCTTAGGAAACGGAAGCGATGAAGTGATTGATTTGGCTTTCAGGATATTTTGTGAGCCTAGAAAAGATAAGGTTTTGACGTTTTCGCCAACTTATGGAATGTACGATGTTTCGGCCAACATCAATAATGTAGAACTAATCAATCTGGATTTAAATGAAGATTTTCAAATTGATTTGGAGACTTTGAAACCGTATTTAAAAGACGAAAATCTTAAAATTATTTTCATTTGTTCGCCAAATAATCCGACAGGAAATTCAATCAAAAATATAGAATACATTCTGGAAAATTTCAACGGAATTATCTTTATTGATGAAGCTTACATTGATTTCAGTCCGAAAGAAAGTTTCAGAAATCAAATCAAAAATTATGAAAATCTCATCGTCAGTCAGACTTTCAGCAAAGCTTGGGGAATGGCTTCTGTTCGGGTTGGAATTGCTTATGCTTCCGAGGAAATTATCAAATTTTATAATAAGACAAAACCGCCATACAACATCAGTCAGCTTAATCAAAATGCAGTTCTTGAGACTTTAAATGATGAAAATATCAAACTCGTTCAAGAAAATATCAAACTGATTTTGAATGAAAAAAAACTTTTAATTGAAAGTTTACTACAACTAAAATTGGTTAAGAAAATATTTCCCACAGACGCTAATTTTATTTTAATAGAAGTTGAAAATGCAGATTGGATTTACCAAAAATTAGTGGATGAAAATGTGATTGTCAGAAACCGAAATTCAGTCATCAAAAATTGCTTGAGAATCACCGTTGGTTCTCCGGAAGAGAATTTGAAATTAATAGAAACGCTCCAAAATTTGAATTAGAAATCACTTCGACAAGCTCAGTGTGATAGATATTAATATAAGAAATGTAACCCAATTGTCAGGCTGAGGCTCTCGAAGCCATATAAAAATAAAAAGTCCAAAAAAAAATGAAAAAACTACTATTCATAGACCGCGACGGCACTTTGGTTCTCGAACCCGAAGATTATCAGGTTGATTCTTTTCAAAAGCTGAAATTCTATCCGCAAGTTTTCACTTACCTTTCAAAAATCGTGAGCGAATTGGATTACGAATTGGTGATGGTGACCAATCAGGACGGTTTGGGAACGGATTCCCATCCGGAAGAAAACTTTTGGACCATTCAGAATTTTATCATTGAAGCATTTGAAAGTCAAGACATCGAGTTCGAAGATATTTTCATTGATAAAACTTTCGCCAAAGACAACGCGCCAACCAGAAAACCAAACACCGGTTTACTGACGAAATATTTTGATAAAGAAACTTACGACCTAGAAAATTCCTTCATCATCGGCGACAGAATCACAGATGTGAAGCTGGCAAAAAACCTCAATTCAAAAGCTATTTTCATTAATACCGATGAAAATCTTGGCGCAGATGAGATTTTAGAAAATGATGAACTCGAAGATGTTATTGGTTTAAAAACAACATCCTGGAAAGAAATCTACGAATTCCTGAAACTCGAAAACAGAACTTCCGAAATCATCAGAAACACCAATGAAACCAAAATCAAAATCAACCTAAACCTTGATGGAACCGGAAAATCCAATATCGAAACTGGAATTCCTTTTTTCAATCATATGCTCGACCAGATTGCCAAACACGGTCAGATGGATTTGGATATCAAAGTCGTTGGCGATTTGGAAGTGGACGAACATCACACAATTGAAGACACTGGAATTGCCCTCGGAGAAGCATTTTACCAAGCTTTAGGAAACAAATTGGGAATCGAGCGTTACGCTTTCGTCTTACCAATGGACGAATGTCTGGCGCAGGTAGCATTGGATTTCGGGGGCCGAAATTGGATTGTTTGGGATGCGGATTTCAAACGCGAAATGATTGGAAAAATGCCGACTGAAATGTTCTTCCATTTCTTCAAATCCTTCTCCGATTCGGCAAAGGCAAATCTCAACATCAAAGCGGAAGGCGACAACGAGCACCACAAGATAGAATCGATTTTCAAAGCCTTCGCAAAATGCCTGAAATCCGCTGTAAAACGCGACCCAGACAAAATGATTTTACCATCAACAAAAGGAATGTTGTAAGAGACAATTAGACAATAGACGGATAGATGATAGACTTTGAATCTTGAATCTATCATCTAAAAAATAAAAATAATGAATACAGTTATTATAGATTACAAAGCCGGAAACGTCCAAAGTCTACTGTTTGCAATAGAAAGGCTGGGTTTTTCGGCGAAGATTACGAGCAATCCAGACGAAATTTCTAATGCCGACAAAGTCATTTTCCCAGGCGTTGGCGAAGCGTCTTTTGCGATGAATTCTTTGCGGGAAACCCATCTGGATTCGCTGATTCCGGAGCTCAGACAGCCACTTTTGGGGATTTGTCTCGGGATGCAGTTGCTTTGCAAAGATTCGGAAGAAGGCGATACGAAAGCTTTGCGAATCTTCGATGTTTCGGTCAGAAAATTTCCGGATTCGGTTTTGGTTCCGCAGATTGGCTGGAATCAGATTTATGATTTGAAATCTGATTTATTCAAAGGAATTCCAGAGCAAACTTACACGTATCTCGTTCACAGTTACTACGTTGCGAAAAACGAACACACGATTTCGACCACAGATTATTCCGAAGCGTACAGCACGGCTTTGCAAAAAGACAACTTTTTCGGCGTCCAGTTTCATCCCGAGAAAAGCGGAATTTTGGGAAGCAAAATATTAGAGAACTTTTTAAAATTATAAAAATTAACTACGTCGAACCAATTCGTTAGGTTTGGGCGCCTTTATCCGTCCTCCACTCCCGCTTTTTTGTGCCAAGGCTTTTCCAAGGCTTACAAAAAGAGCTCCGTTCAGGCCGGGGCGCGCTTCGCAAAAATCAAAGTTTTCCCAATCAATCGAACATTAAAATAAAATAGAAAATGAGAATAATCCCAGCAATAGACATCATCAACGGCGAATGCGTCCGGCTTTCCAAAGGCGATTACAACCAAAAAACGATTTATAATTCCAATGTTTTGGACGTTGCCAAAAACTTCGAAAACAACGGCATCCAGTTTCTGCATTTGGTCGATTTGGACGGCGCAAAACAAAATCAAATCATCAATTATAAAATCTTAGAACAAATCTCAAAAGAAACCAATTTAATCATAGATTTCGGAGGCGGTTTGAAATCCGAAAACGACATTGAAATCGCTTTCGAAAGTGGCGCAACTCAAGTCACGCTTGGAAGTGTCGCTGTAAAAAATCCGGAATTATTTCAAGCAAGTTTTGAAAAATATGGTTCAGAAAAAATCATTTTAGGCGCAGATGCTAGGAAAGAAAAAATCGTAGTTTCCGGTTGGCTGGAAGAAAGTGAAAAGAACATTTATGATTTCATCAGAGAAAAAACAGAATCCGGAATCGAGTACGTCATCTCCACAGACATCGATAAAGATGGAATGTTGGAAGGTCCATCTTTCGAATTGTATCAAAACATAATTTCGAAGAATCCTGAAATCAAATTAATCGCTTCAGGTGGAATTACTTCTACTAACGATTTAGTTCAATTAAAGTCATTAGGTTGTGAAGGCGCAATCATCGGGAAAGCCTTGTATGAAAACAGAATCACGTTCAACGATTTAAAACCATTTCTGTAATGTTAGCAAAAAGAATCATTCCGTGTCTCGATATCAAGAACGGGGAAACTGTAAAAGGTGTCAATTTTTTGGATTTAAAAGAAGTCGGAAATCCCGTAGAAATGGCCATCAAATATTCTGAACAAGGTGCGGACGAATTGGTTTTTCTGGATATTTCTGCAACGGATGAACGCAGGAAAACTTTAATTCCATTAGTGAAAGAAATTGCAAGAAATATCAATATCCCGTTTACAGTTGGCGGTGGAATCAACGCTTTGGAAAATGTGGAGGAACTTCTGAAAAATGGTGCGGACAAAATCACCATAAATTCTGCATCATTATCGAATCCAAATTTGATAAGTGAAGTCGCCAAACGGTTTGGCTCACAATGTATGGTTTTGGCGATTGACACCAAATTCGTTGGAAATCAACACAAAGTTTTCAGCAACGGCGGAAAAGTCGAAACTGATAAAGAATTGTTTTCCTGGGCAAAAGAAGTCGAAAATCTAGGAGCCGGAGAAATCCTCTTAACGTCGATGAACACGGACGGAACCAAAGCTGGATTCGCGATTGAAATTACCAAAACGCTTTCGGAATTAATCAATATTCCGGTGATTGCTTCCGGAGGAGCGGGAACAATGCAACATTTTGAAGAGGTTTTCACGGAAACCAAGGTAACCGGAGCTTTGGCCGCGAGTATTTTTCACTTCAACGAAATCGGAATTCCGGAACTTAAAAATTATTTAAAATCTAAAAATCTACCCATACGTTGACTATAAAATTTGACAACAATACACACTTGGTTCCCGTCATCATTCAGGATTATCTCAATCTGAAAGTTCTGATGCTCGGTTATATGAATCAGGAAGCTTTTGATAAAACTTTGCAGGAAAAGAAAGTCACTTTTTTCTCCCGTTCAAAGAACAGACTTTGGACAAAGGGCGAAACTTCAGGGAATTTCCTTGAATTAGTCGACTGGAAAATCGACTGCGACCAAGACACGATTCTCATCAAAGCAAAACCGCTCGGACCAACTTGTCACAACGGAACGACGACTTGTTTTGCTGAGGAAACCGGCAAAGGATTTTTATACGAATTACAACAAACGATTTCAGATAAAATTGATAACAATGATGAAAGTTCTTACACCAATGAACTTTACAAAAGAGGCATCAACAAAGTCGCGCAAAAAGTGGGCGAAGAAGCTGTGGAACTCGTGATTGAAGCGAAGGATGACAACAATGATTTATTCCTAAATGAAGCGGCAGATTTAATGTATCACTACCTGATTTTGCTGAAAGCGAAAGGTTTTACTTTGGAAGATGTGGAGCAGATTTTGAAAGCAAGAAGCAAATAAAAAAACCAGCAATTGCTGGTTTTCCTGTATGTTAAATTTCTGAATCGAATTAATTCTCATCGATAAATTTCAATATTTTCTCTGCTGTTTCGGTTTGTCCTTTTTCGCTTCCGAGATACTCTCTTTCTTGTGGATTGTTCATAAATCCTAATTCCAATAAGATGGTTGGCACTTTGGATTCTCTTAAAATATGAAGGTTGCCTGTTCTAATTTTTGTAGCCTGGAACTTTTCTGAAAACTTGTTTGCCAGCTTTTTTGAAACGTCATTTTCCTGCACAAAAACCTCCATTCCTTTACTTTCTGTGCTTGTTCTTGGTGAATTATTGACGTGCAAAGAAATCGTGTAATCAGGTTTCAATTCATTGATTTTGCCTGTTCTTTGCTCCAATGATGGATAGCTGTCATCTTCTCTGGTCAATATGATTTCGAGATTTTGATTTTGGTTGAGGGCTTTGATTTTCTTAGCAACATTCAGGACAATCTCTTTCTCCGAAAAGCCTTCTCTGGTCGCGCCCAAATCGGTGCCGCCGTGACCAGCATCTATGACCACGACTTTCTTCTCTTTCGAAAAACTGAATGATAATAAAACGCCAAGCGCGACAACGCTGATGATTCTCAGTAAATTTTTCATAATTGATTTGTTTTTAAATGGTTAATGAAAACAAATAACGAAAAATTTAATCAAAATCTATGTTAACAATCTTATAAAAAATGTTAAGATTACGGCGCTAATCTTGAGATTTTCCAATCGATGTTATCTTCCAAAGTGTAGATAATTCTATCGTGAAGGCGGTTTGGACGACCTTGCCAAAATTCGATTTCGTAGGGTTTTGCGATGTAGCCGCCCCAGTTTTGTGGTCTTGGAACTTCTTTGTTTTCGAATTCTTTTTCGAGGTCTTTTAATTTATTTTCTAGGAAATCACGATTGGGAATTTCTTGACTTTGGGGAGAAACTGCAGCGCCTAATTGGCTTCCTTTTGGTCTTGAATGAAAATAGCCGTCGCTGAGATTCTCTGCAATTCTCTCTACATTGGCTTTGATGATGATTTGTCTCTCCAGACTTGGCCAGAAAAAATGCAGACAAGCTTTGTGCGTGTTCTCAATAGATTTTCCTTTTCGGCTTTCGTAGTTGGTGTAGAAGATGAAGCCTTCCCAATTGTAGGATTTCAGGAGAACCATTCTTGTTCTGGGACAACCGTCTTCTTCCACGGTGGAGATGGCCATTGCGTTGGATTCTGAGACTTCGGGATTATTTTCTGCATCCAAGAACCAGTCGCGAAATTGCTCGATTGGGTTTTCTTTTATCTCAGTTTCTACAAGTTGGGATTTTTCGTAGATTCTTCTTTTATCGTGGAGGTTTTCGCTGTTCATTTTCTTTCGAATTCTAAATTTCTAAAGGCAAAGTTCGTTAAGATTTTTTATATAATTTGAATTAATTTCGGGATAAGGATAATAAATAGTTGATTTAAAAACTATTTGTAGGGTTTTTACAGGTCGCTCCTCTGGAGCTTTTTTATTCTTACTGTTATTGTTTTCTATTTACAGTTTGCCGCTCTGCGGCTTTAAATTTGAACTTAGCTTTTGCAATAAAAAAAAATCTACTTTTTTGATAATGAATGTTTGATTGAAAAACAAATCTTGAACCTGGCGAAGCTGCAGCCCGGCTTATCTCTAATTTTATTTATTTTAATCTGAATCGATGAACCACTTCGTTAGGTTTGAACGGAAATCCTTTTTTGTGGCTGGAAAAGCTATGGCAAAAAGATTGGGAGTGGAAGACGGATCAAGCTGCCCAAATTATTTGAATCGAGACAATTTTAACTTAAATTTTCGTCGAATTCTTTTTTCAAAAAAATATTTTTTTATAGATTTGATAGATGAATTACTCTTACAAAGGTAAAATCTTAATATCGACGCCGGATATCTCGGGTGATATATTTTCCCGTTCGGTCGTTCTGATTGTGGATCACAACGAGAATGGCGCGTTTGGTTTGATACTGAATAAAAAGAACCAGAATATGAGCTCCAAACTGCTTAATATCCTGGGTTTTCCCGTGGAACTGTACGAAGGTGGACCTGTGGAAAACGAAAGGATCTACTTTATCCTGAAAGGTGAAAAGGTAACCTCTGAGTTCGTGGAGATCAATAAAGAATTCTATTTGACTGAAGATATTGACTCTGTGGTCTCTGCGATGATCAATGGCGAGATCAGCACGTTTGACATCAAGGTTTTTTCTGGATATTCTGGTTGGTCTGCGATGCAGCTGGAAGGCGAATTGCAGAGGAAAATGTGGACGATCGTGGATGTTTACAATCTGGATTACACGCTGCCAAACGACCAAGGTCTCTGGAAAAATATCATGCAAAATCTGGGCGGCGAGTTTCTGCTGTGGGCGAATGCGCCGGAGGATGTTTCGATGAATTAATTTTACTTGAACCTTAAAATAAAAAAGGAGAAAATAGATCATTGCTATTTTCTCCTTTTTTTATGATTATTTTTTTTCTTTAAAGACTTCTATCCCGGAATTTTCTCTTCGAAAATGCTTTTGCCTTCGCAATCGTAATAGGTACAGGTTTTTGCGTCCAAATCAACAATCCACTTGAAAACACCACTGTCTGCACAATCTTTGCAGAATTGGAAAAAGTCGGTATTTCCTTGTTGGTGATTTCTAAGGTCTGCCAAAAATTTTTCAGGATTCACAATTCCATAAATCAGCAAGGGGGCGTATTGTTGGGCTGAAGTCACTTGGGTTTCGTCATTGCCTTTATAAGTTGTGGAGCCATCTTCCACGTAGGTTTCGAAGGTCTGAACGCCTAATTCTTTGATGGTCTTTGCAAATTCTGGGAAATTTTTTCCGCTTTCCACTTCGGAATGTGCAGCTTCGATCTGTGCTAGTGTAAACATTATTTTATATTTTTCTGTGTTTTAATTTTCTTTGATAATTCTCTGATTTCCTTTAGCAACAAAGGAAAACCTGGTTTTGCCATACTCACGTGGTCGAATCCATCTTCTTCCAATAGTTTGACCGAAGGATGCTTCACAAGCTCCAACATTCTTGCCAAATAGGCGTTTTCCTCGTAGCGTCCGAACAATTCCAGATTTCTGTCGCCCGTGATTAGGACGATTGGCGGAGCATCTTTTCTGACGTGGAACAATGGTGCATATTCATCAATTGTTGGTTGCAGTTCAGCAATTCCTTTTTCTTTTCTGATTTGGAAATGAGTGATTGCCTGGCCACTGAATGGAATCAAACCCGCAATCTCATTTGCATCGATCTTATATTTTTGAAGGTATTTTTTGTCCAAGGTGATCATCATCCCCAAATAGCCTCCAGCCGAATGGCCGGATTGGAAAATGAGATTTTTATTTCCGCCATATTTTTCGATATTCTCAAAAACCCAAGCCGTTGCAGCTGCTGCATCTTCTATGTAAGCTGGCGCTTTGACCTTTGGCGCTAAGCGATATTCCACACTTACGACAGCGATATTTTCATTTAATAATTCTTTTGGCAGTTCGTTGCTTCCGCCAGTCAATCCGCCACCGTGAAACCAAATGACCGTCGAGAAGTTCTTGACATTGGTCGGATAATAGAAATTCAGCTTGCATTGAGAGCTGATGTAAGCATCTTTTTTCGAAATATTTTCCGGATAATAGGAAATATTGTTCTCGGTTTTATATTCTGTCTGAGCAAAAGAAATTGCAAACACAAGAATCAGAATAAGGCTTAAATGTTTTCTTAGCATCATTAATAATTTTACAAAAATTTGACTTCTACTCTACCCGATTCGTGGTAGAAAAATCCGTGTTCGTCGTATTCTACATTCGAGAGACCTTCCAAGATATCATAGACCATTTTTTGCAAAACGCCGTCGCCGATTCCGTGGATGATTTCCAAATTCTTGATGTGATTCTTTCTACAGAAATCTATGGTCTCCAATAGTTTTTCTTTTTGAATCATCAATCTCTCGAAAGCGTCATAATCAGATGAATTATTGACCAATAATTGAAAATGTAAATCTAATTTTAGAGGTGTTTTATTATGTCTTTTGGAAACGTTTTTCGAGCTTTCATTTTTTCTGATGACAGGCGAATTTTCATATAATCCAGAATCGATGAGCGTCAATTGACTTTTAGGAAAATTGTAGGTGAAACCGTGCTCATCCTCGATTTTCACCTGGTCAGCAATGATTTTCAAAATGGTTCCTTTCAAATCATCATCGATTACCGAAACTTTGTCTCCTATTTTCATTTTCTATTTATTAATTTCATCGGAATATATTCCTATGCTTGCATAATCTCCATTCATAGGAATAAATTCCTATGCTAAGATATAATCGTCCCGATGGGACTTTAAGTCTAACTCTCAAATCCTCCGACGCTCCAACTCTCCAACTTATTTACTTCCCAATTCTATCACTTCCAAATCTTTGATTTCATCCTTAAAGATGGTAAAACGCATCATCGTTCTGACTTTGTGCCAGCCGACTTTTCCGCAAGCACCGGGATTGAGATGCAATAAACTATTTCTCTTATCATACATCGCTTTCAGAATATGTGAATGTCCGGAAATGAATAATTTCGGTTTTTTCTCAGCAATCTCTTGTTTCGCCAAAGCTGAATATCTCTCCGGGTAACCGCCGATGTGAATCATCAAAACATCAATGTCTTCACATTTGAAACTCAAAACTTCAGGGAAAATCGTTCTAATTTTTGCTTCGTCGATGTTTCCATAGACGCCACGGATTGGTTTTATTTTTTCTAATTCTTCAATGACTTTCATATTCCCAAAATCGCCACAATGCCAAACTTCGTCAGCATCTTTTGCGTAATCTAGAATGCGGTCATCGATATAGGAATGTGTGTCTGATAAAAGGAGGATGCGTTTCATTTTGAAATTTAAATTAATAATTAAAGCTGAAAAGTAATTCCATATTTTGAATAATACCAGATTGCCACACCCAACGAAATTCCCATTAATAACAAAATCATCAGAATCCAAAAAGCCAAAGTTTTAACTCCCTTTTTGTAAAAAATCACAAATGTCAATTGCAAACAAATGAAAAGAATCAAAAGGACGACAACGTTGATGATGGTTTGCTGTTGCGAAACTCCTTGACTGAAAAGAAAAACAGAGACCAAAACAAAAATAATGACCATTAGTTTTATAAATTCTTTTGGGTCGGAAAGTTTATCTGTTTTGAGCGGTTTCATTGATTGAAGGATTTTTCGAGTCACGAAATTACGAATTAAGATTTTCTTATTAATTAAAAAAAAATCAGGAAATTTGCGTCGAAATGAGATATTTTATAGAGTTTGCTTACGACGGTTCTTCTTTTTTTGGCTATCAAATCCAGCCCAACGAAATTTCTGTGCAGGAAGAATTGGAAAAAGCCTTGTCCACGATTCTGAGAGAGCCGATAAAAACAACCGGCGCAGGAAGAACTGACACTGGCGTACACGCAAAAAAAATGTTTGCACACTTCGAAACGGAGCAAAATCTCGATGAAAATCTGGTTTACAAACTCAATTCCTTTTTGTCGGAAAATATTTCTATCAAACAAATTTTTGAAGTTCCAGCCGATATGCACGCGCGATTCAGTGCGACTTTCCGGACTTATGAATATTATATTTCAACAGAGAAAAATCCGTTCACTATAAATTCGTCTTGGCAAACCTGGCGTCAAAAACCATTGAACATCGATGCGATGAACGAGGCCTGCAAAATCCTTTTCGAATACGATGATTTTACAAGCTTCGCCAAACTCCACACAGACAACAAAACCAACATCTGCAAAATCTACAAAGCCGAATGGGAACAGCTAGGAAATCAATTGAAATTCACTATTTCTGCTGACCGATTTTTGAGAAATATGGTAAGAGCGATTGTCGGAACAATGGTAGAAATCGGAATCGGAAAATTACAGCCCAACGATTTGCGAAAAATCATTGAAGACAAATATCGGAATTCAGCTGGCGTTTCCGCTCCGGCTCAAGGTCTTTTTTTGGTAGATGTTGGGTATGATTTTTAAATTCTCCTGATCTCCTGCACTTTTAATAGTGCTGAGCAACAACCTGTCAAAAGATAATGAGCATTTCAAAAGAGTCGCAGAGCGACAGTCTATTGGTAGCAACTAAAAAATCCCTATAACGGTCGCGGAGCGACGATCTATTGGTTATCAATCCTTGAAAATTATTAATGAAATTTCATTAAATTAGATTTAATATTAATCTAAAAAAAACTCAAATGGCTGAAAATAATACATACACCCAAATCCATATTCAATTGGTTTTTGCTGTGAAATTTCGCCAAGCATTAATTCAGAATGAATGGAAAGATGATTTGTTTAAATACATCACAGGCGTAATCCAAAACAGAAAACACAAGTTGTTATCTATCAACGGAATGCCAGACCACATTCATATTTTAATTGGTTTAAGACCCAATCAATCAGTATCAGATTTAGTTCAGGAAGTGAAAAGTATTTCCTCCAAATGGATTAATGAAAATAATTTTATTCCCTTTCGATTTGAATGGCAAGATAGTTTTGGCGCGTTTTCGTATGGAAAATCTCAAATCAATGATGTAATAAGATATATTGAAAATCAGGAAAAACACCATTATAAAAAATCGTTTCGTGAAGAATATGTTGATTTTTTAGAGAAATTTGAAATTGATTATAATGAGAAATATGTTTTTAAAGAATTGATTTGAAATTAGTACTAATTGGTCGTCGCTCCGCGACTCTGCGTGGAAACGTTATGATTATCTTCTACCAATGGAAAGTCGCTCTGCGACTATATCTAAAAACATTTCAAGTATTTCCTACCGAGAGACTATCTCTATGACTTTTTGCTTGTGAAATAATTATTTTCAAACCATAGAAATCGCTGTACGACTTTAACATTACTTCCCATCGAATTTCCTTATTTTTGCACTGCATTTGAGATAATATGAAGAAACAAACGACTTGGGATATTGTAAAAAGACTATTTCTAATTGGGATGAAATTCCGTTCGTGGTTCATCATCACGCTGGTCATCTCCATCGTTCTGGCAATTGTCTCCACTTACCGACCGATTCTTACCAAAGATGTTGTGGATATTGACATCGTTCAGCTGAGAGACAAATCTCAATTAATGAAGCACATCTATCTGCTCATCGGACTGGTGGTTGCAGAGACGATTCTGAATTTTTTCCTGGTTTATTTCTCAAATTTCATTTCTCAAAATGTGATTCGTGACATCCGAGAAAGACTTTATCACAAACTGATTTATTTCAGAACGGCATTTTTTGACAAAACCCCGATTGGAAGTTTGGTAACAAGAGCGGTCGGCGATGTAGAAACAATTGCGACGGTTTACACAGACGGATTCCTAATGGTTTTCGGAGACATTCTGAGAATTGTGATGGTGTTGTTTGCGATGTTTCAGGTGGACACGCATCTAAGTCTAATTTCATTGGCGATTCTTCCGCTGATGGTGGTGATTACAAGAGTTTTTCAGAAAAAACTGAAAACGGCTTTCGGATTGGAAAGAAGCTGGACCTCGACGCAGAATAGTTTTGTGCAGGAACGTTTGGCAGGAATGCCGTTGATTCAAGTTTTCAACAGACAGGAAGCCGAGTTTACGAAGTTTGATAAAATTAATATCGAACTGAAGAAAGCTTTGTTGAGAACGGTTTTCATCTTCTCATTATTTTTTCCGGTTGTCGAATTGATTTCGTCGCTTTTTATTGGATTCATCCTATTTTACGGTGGTTTTATCAAATCTACGCCAGGTGTTATTATCGCTTTTATTCAATTCATTAATATGTTGATTCGGCCGTTGAGACAGATTGCGGATAGATTTAATAATATTCAGCGAGGAATTGTCGGCGCAGAAAGAGTTCTTGGCGTAATGGACGAAGACCAGGCGATGCCGAACAACGGAACGATTGCCCGAGACCATTTTGATGGAAAAATTGAATTTCAGAATGTTCACTTTGCTTACGACGAGAAACAATTGGTTTTAAAAGGCATTGATTTTAAGGTTAATTCGGGTGAAACTGTCGCAATCGTTGGTGCAACCGGCGCGGGAAAATCTACAATTATCAGTTTGATTACAAGACTTTACGACATCAATTCTGGAAAGATAATGTTGGATGATGTTGATATTCGCGACTATGAATTGTATAATTTAAGAAGTCACATTGGCGTGGTTCTTCAGGACGTTTTCCTTTTCCACGGCAGTATTTTTGAAAACCTGACTTTGGGCGACGAAAGCATTACTTTGGAACAAGTCAAAAAAGCTTCAAAGGAAATCGGCGTTGATGAATTTATTGAAAGTTTGCCAAACGGTTACGACTATGTGGTGAGTGAAAGAGGTTCGTCCATTTCCCTTGGACAAAGACAATTATTGTCATTTTTAAGAGCTTATCTTTCCGACCCGAAAATTCTGATTCTGGACGAAGCGACCTCATCCATCGACCACGAGAGCGAAAAATTAATCCAAAGAGCGACAGAGAAAATCACAAAAAACAGAACATCAATCCTCATCGCACACCGACTTTCGACCATTGAAAAAGCAGATAAAATCATCGTGATGGACCACGGATTGATTGTGGAAGAAGGAACACATCAGGAATTGCTTGCGAAAAATGGTTATTATTCTTTGCTTTATAAGGCGCAGGTGGTTTCGCCTGATGGGGATACGGTGATTTAGAATAGTTGACTTATGACTAAAATAACTTCAAAGCAAAACCGTAAAACTATTTGGTTTTCAGTTTTATTTTCTGCAATTTTTTTTGCTGCATTAGCTTCTTTTCTAATATACATTTTTATTAAGGATTGGCCTTTGAATAATCATAAAATTAAAACGTATTTATTACCTGTTTTCAGTTTTTTTACATACTATTTGGGATTTAGTTACGTGAAAAATTATTATCAAAAATCTCGAAAAATCGTTGTTGATAAAGAAAAAATAACAATAGGACCTAAAGTCTACTTTTGGAAAGACGTGAAAAGAATAATACTTACAGGCAAAAAAGGATTTGGTTTTTTTTCTTATCAAATGGAAGTTTCAACATTAGTTTTCAATGACAATCAAACTTTATTCATATTTGATGATATGTATTCCAACAGTTGGGAAATCAAATTATTCATCAAACAAATAGTAGTTGATAAAAAGGAAAGTTTTGAAATAATTAATTCTAGAATTAGAAGTAATGAAATAGAGAATGAAAACTTTCAGGAGTTTAAAGGAAATCCAATATTTTCATTCAGAGGAATAATGATGTGGTCATTAATACTTTGTTGCATCTATGTGATATTACTTACAGATAGCAAACTTTCTAAATTCAATCAGTTGAAAATTTATGTTCCATTTTCTATTTTTTGGTTTTTACTGAATGTATTTTCAATGAATTATTTTGAAAAATCTAAAAATTTCTTTGTTGTTAAAAATCATTATTTTTTTTTGGAAAAAGAAAATTTACAGAATTTCGGACATTGAAGAAATCGTCTATGAAACACAGCATAAACAAGCGAATATTTTAAGAATAATTACTAAAAATTTCAAACAAGATATTTATCCTGCTGGAACGTTAAAAGACAGAACTTGGCTTGAAATGAAAAAAGAATTAGAAAAAAACGGTATCAAAGTAAGAAATGAATGTATCTAAATAATCCTATAAACTTACAATCTTATTTCTAAAACTCAACATTCCGGAAATAGCAATAAGGCAAATCACAATAATAATTTTTGAAGCCAACAATTCCTGACAAAGATTTCTCCCAGAAATCAGCGAAATGCAATCTTTCATATTCTCAGTTTCATATTTCAAACTGACCTGGATGTTGACAACGGCAAAAACCGACATCACAATCACCAAAATCAGAAGGCTGATGATGGTTTGATACACCGATTTTTTCATAGTTTAATTAAAGGTTTTTAGTTTTTAATGGCTATCAGTCAGATTTTAAAACATTCCAAGCATTTTCAATTTCATTGTTTTTTAAATAATTCTGAGCTAATAAATGTACATCTTTTTCCGAAGAAAAACGACCACTCGGTAAAATTTCCACATTTGCCAACATTCCCAAATCGTTTCCTGTGAAAATATGACTTTGCTTAATTTCGTCTGGAAGTTGGTCGTAGCCGATTCCTTTTGTCACCAGCGGTTTTGGAACTTCAAAGATGTTACTTTCGTTGTTTCGGGAGTAGAAATTTCCGCCTAATCTTGCGACCAAATCCAATTGTTTTTGGTCCAGATTTCCCGCTTTATCCAAATATTTTTCATTGATATGAATTTTTACAATCTCAGCAATCACAAGATTTCCTGCGCCTCCAAGTTCTCCTAAACTTTTAATTTCAAGAACTTTGCACTCAAAATTAACTGGCGATTCTACAATTAAAGGTGGTTTTACGATGTCGGCTGGTTTCATCGTCAATCCGGATTTGATGAATTCATTAATGCCATCTTCGTATTCCATACTCGCCAAAGAAACCTGCTGAACCATATCGAAATTCACATTTCCTATGACCAATTCGGGAACTTCTTTCAGGTTTTCCAAAGTGTGTTTGGTCGTATTGTCACGAACGCGTCGGGAAGGTGAAATAATCACAACCGGCGGAACCGTGCTGAACATATTGAAAAAACTGAACGGCGAAAGATTGATTTCTCCTTTGCTGTTAATTGTGCTTGCCAAAGCAATTGGTCGTGGCGCAATCGCTGTTTGCATCACTTGCTGGAGTTGAACTGCGGAAATATCGGATGGGATGATTGTTTTCATTTCTTATTTATTAAAATATTTTTAACCACTAGGAACACAAGGGTTTTTCACAAAGAGCACAAGTAAAAAAATCCTTGTGAACTTTGTGAAAAATCTTTGTGACTATTGTGGTAAAATTGCAGGCAAAATCTTCCCAGAAACTTCCCCAAACCCAACTCGGATACCGTCTTTCTCAGACCAAGCTTTCATCGTCACCGTATCGCCGTCTTCGATAAATTTTCTTTCGATGCCGTTTTTCAATTGCACTGGTTTGGTTCCTTTCCAAGACAATTCCAACATCGAACCATAGGATTTTTCATCTTCTCCGGAAATCGTTCCGCTGGCGTAAACATCGCCAACTTCCACATTACAACCATTGACCGTGTGATGCGCCAATTGCTGGAACATATTCCAATACATAAATTTGTAATTGCTTTGTGAAATCAGATTTTCTTCTGAGTTTTCTGGTTTCAAATAAACTTCAAGATTGATGTCATAATTTTTGTCGCCATCAAATTTCAGATAATCCAAGACTTCCGGTTCTTGCTTTGGAGATTCAGTTTTGAAAGGTTTCAAAGCTTCCAAAGTCACAATCCAAGGCGAAATAGACGAACCAAAATTCTTCCCTAAAAACGGCCCCAACGGTACATATTCCCAACTTTGGATATCTCTCGCCGACCAATCATTGAAAATCATCATTCCGAAAATCGCATCTTCAGCTTCTGCAACGGAAATCCTGTCGCCCAAATCTGTATTTTTGTTCACCACAAATGCCATTTCCAATTCGAAATCAAGTTGTCTTGAAGCACTGAAAATCGGTTTGTCTGCATCTGGCGGTTTGATTTGTCCGCAAGGTCTGATGATGTCGATGCCTGATAAAACGATGGAAGACGCGCGACCGTGATAACCAACTGGCAAATGTTTCCAGTTTGGAAGAAGCGCATTGGCAGGGTCGCGGAACATCATTCCGACATTTGTGGCGTGCTGAATACTGCTGTAGAAATCGGTGTAATTGGGGATGTGCAAAGGCATCATCATTTGAATTTCGTCGAGATTATAGAAGCAATCTGTAATCGTCCGTTCATCTTTTGAAAGAAGTGAATCTTCCAATAACAGCTGTTGTATTTTTTCTCTGACTTTATTCGTAACTGGTTTTCCAAGTTCGATGAATTCGTTGATGGTGTAGGCTTCGAAGACATTGTCGTCCATTTCGGTGATTTCTTCAAAATAACCTAGGTCATACAAAGTCGCCAAATCGATGACGATGTCGCCGATTCTCGTGGCGCAGGCAATAAATTCTTTATTAAACACACAAACGCCAAAAGGAATATTGTGAATGGAAAAGTCTGAATCTGAGGAATATTCTATGAATGATTTCATTTTTTTAGTTTAAGATTTGATTATTATCTCCTGCAGAAATTTAACGCAAAGTCCGCAAAGATTTTTTTGACATTATTGAAAATATTTATAAGGTTCGCAAAGACGTAAAACTCAACAAAGATTAAAACTGCTCTCAATTTTAATAAATGGAAAATATTTCAACTTTGCGAAGCGCAACCCGACTTGAACGGAAATCCTTTTTTGTGGCTGGAAAAGCCAAGGCAAAAAGATTGGGAGTGGAAGGCGGATAAGTTGCCTTAAAAAATTAAAGCATTAAAAATAATGCTTTAATTCTATAGTGAATGATTGGGTTTATAAGTTGCCACGTTTTTCCTGCTCTTTTTCCAAGGCTTCGAAAAGTGCTTTGAAATTTCCGGCACCGAAGCTCTGAGCGCCGTGTCTCTCGATGATTTCGTAGAACAAAGTTGGTCTGTCTTCCACGGGTTTTGTGAAGATTTGAAGCAGATAGCCTTCCTCATCACAATCCACCAAAATCCCTAAATTCTGAAGTTTTTTGATGTCCTCGTCAATGTTTCCAACTCTGTCTGGAATCATATCGTAATAGGCTTCTGGCGGTGGTGAAAGGAATTCCACGCCTCTACTCTTCAGTTCTGTAACAGTTTTCACGATGTCTTTTGTCGCAACAGCAATGTGCTGAACGCCTTCGCCTTCGTAGAAATCGAGATATTCTTCGACCTGAGATTTTCTTTGACCTTCCGCTGGTTCGTTGATTGGAAACTTTGCAAATCCGTTTCCGTTGGACATTACTTTTGACATCAAAGCAGAATATTCTGTATTGATTTGTTTGTCATCAAACGAAAGAATGTTGACAAATCCCATCACTTTTTCGTACCACTCCACGGTTGGAATCATCCTGTCCCAGCCGACATTTCCGACGCAATGGTCCACGTACAGAAGCCCAACATCAGAAGGATTGTAGTCGCTTTTCCAAGGTTCGTAGCCTGGCATAAATGCGCCGTTGTAATTCTTACGTTCCACGAACATATGAACCGTTTCGCCGTAAGTGTAGATTCCGGACATCTTCACTTCGCCGAATTCGTCGGTCAAAGTTTGAGGTTCCAAATATGGTTTTCCGCCACGTTTTGTGGTTTCTTCAAAAGCTTTTTCTGCATCATCTACCCAAAGTGCCAAAATCTTGACACCGTCGCCGTGTTTTTTCTGATGTTCACAAATTGGAGAATCCGACTTGAGACCAGAAGTCAAAACCAATCTGATTTTTCCTTGCTGAAGCACGTAAGATGAGCGGTCTCGCACGCCAGTTTCCGGACCTGCGTAAGCCACGGACTGAAAACCGAATGCGGTTTTGTAAAAATGCGCCGCCTGCTTGGCATTTCCTACATAAAATTCTAAATAATCTGTTCCGTTGATTGGGAGAAAATTCTCGGCTTGTGCGATTTTCTCGGCAAAAGTGAGTGTTGACATTTTACTTTTTACTTTTATATCTGTTGATGCCAAGATAAGAATTTTTCGGAAACTAACTAACGATTGTTAGTTTTTATGTTTTGGGAGATTGTAATCCTTGTGATTGTGAATTAGAATTAAATAAAATCAGCGACTTCAATGCAACCGATTGCGCTATTGATAATTCACTATAAATCATCATTTTAAAATTTAAATACAAAATTAATTAACAAAGGTTAATCAATCCACATTATTAATTTAACTTTAATGATAATAATACAATATGTATTTATAAGTATATTTAAGTTTAATTTCGTTCGTTTTCTATGACTACTTTTGTTAAAGAATTATCAAGATTCTAAAAACACAAATCAATGAATAAGCCGTACCTAGTGCGGTTTTTTGTTTATCACATTGTTAAGTAATCCGGAGTTTGGATTATAATTATCCCAAATCATCCATTTTTCGTCAATATTCTTGATAAAATATATTTGTGTGTTGAGTTCATTCACAATATACTCTTCGCCCGTTTCTTCTACAACGAAAACCAAATTCCAAAACTCCTGGGTCTTAATGACCATTTTGTCAGATTCTTCGGAAATGATGTCGAGGTCAAAAATCTCAAAATTGGAACGGTTGTTATGTGTAAACAATTTCAATCCATTTTCGCAAAGTTTGGAACTGTAATTTTTGATGCGTTCTATGAATGGCGCTTCCGGAAATATGAGTCCGTCAAATACTTCCAATTGCAGTGTCGGAAAATACTTGAAGAACTCAAAATTGGTGTGGCAATATCGATAGACAATATCTGTGGTGAATTCCTTGCTAAAGAAAGCCTCGTTGTAGATGTTGTTTTCCTTAACATTCATCACGTAGCTGTTCAGGTCTTTGAAACCGAGGAAGATGCAGATTTTGTCCAAAGTCTTCAAAAACCGAAGGTCATTATGGGTTTTATAATGATAATCACTTTCGAAAAAACGTTGCAAAGTGATGTGAGAAATGCTGGTTCCCAACTCAAATTTGCGTTCATTTTGCAACTCTTCACGGTTCGAAAGGTCTTCTTTAATGATTTCAGAAAGGATGATATAATGGCTCCTTTTCCAGGGATGAGAATTGCCTAAAATAGAATTCTGAACAGCTTGATTTTTTCTTACCTCTTCTTTCAGTAAGTTATAGATTGATTTCAATTAGTTTTTTTTCTTGTGTGTTTAATCAAATATACAACAAAATCAAGAAAAAATTAAAAGTTTGTTTAGTTTTATTTAAATCTTTCGAACGCTGCTCTATCCAACATTTCTCTGTCGTCGGGATGCGAAATCTCTATCAAAGCTTGCGCTCTCTGACGAAGGTTTTTGCCATAAAGATAAGCCGTTCCAAACTCCGTCACAACGTAATGGATATGACCTCTCGTTGTCACAACACCAGCACCTTGTTTTAGGAAAGGGACTATTCTAGGAACACCTTTTTTGGTTCTGGAAGACAAGGCCATAATTGGCTTTCCGCCTTCGCTCAACGCTGCGCCACGCATAAAGTCCATCTGTCCACCGATTCCGCTGAACTGATAAGTTCCGATAGAATCTGCACAAACCTGTCCAGTCAAATCAATTTCGATTGCAGAATTGATGGCGTGCATTTTCTTGTTCTTCATAATATTGATTGGAAAATTCACGTGCTGAACATCCATAAAAGCCACGGCAGGATTGTCATCTACAAAGTCGTACAATCTTCTGGTCCCGAAACAAAAACTGGTAATCGTTCTGTTGGCGTGCGTGCCTTTATATTTATTATTAATGACATCATTTTTAATCAAATCGATGACACCATCGCTCAACATTTCTGTGTGAACACCAAGGTCTTTGTGGTTGTGAAGGCATTGCAAGACCGCATCCGGAATGGTACCGATTCCCATTTGGATTGTCGCTTTGTCATCAATCAATTCGGCCACATTTCTACCAATCTTCATTTCTTCCTCACCAACTTTCTCGCTATAATTAATGGTCAAAAGCTCTTCCTCGCTCCAAACCAATTTTTCAATTCGGTTGATGTGGATCATTCCATCGCCGTGGGTTCTTGGCATTTTCGGATTCACAATCGCAATGATTCTTTTCGCCGTATCAATTGCACCACGCGCTACATCTACAGAACTTCCAAGCGTGCAGTATCCGTGAGCATCTGGAGGCGAAACGGTTATCAAAGCGACATCGATGGGTAAGATTCCATTTTTGAAAAGAATTGGAATTTCACTCAAGAAAATCGGAACGTAATCGCCATTCTCGGAATTCACAGCTTCCCGAACAGGCGCAGATGTGAAGAGTGAATTGATGTAAAAACTATCTTTATATTGAGGTTTGGCGATTTCCACATTGCCTTGCTGCGTGATGGAAACCATCTCCACATCTTTCAAACGGGAGGATTGTTTTCCCAATTCATCGTACAAAAGGTTAGGAGTACACGCACTTCCGTGTCCGAAAATCCTGTCACCACTTTTAATGATTGAAACTGCTTCTTCTGGGCTTACGTAATTGATCATTGCTTTTTATTTTTAACAAAGTTAGAATTTAATTGAATGGTAAAAAATGAGCATTATCAGCCAACTCTCTATTTATCAGTTAAAATGATAAAAGTCACAATAATATTTTGAGAATTCAACAAAATGACTTTACTTTGCAATTCAAAGTTCTTTATAGTAATTAAATTTTAAAATGATGATAACACAAAACCGAACCTCAGCTTTTATTTATTCTGCAGCAGCACTTATTTTGACTGCACCACTGATAGCAATGCAATTCACAACCGAAGTTAATTGGTCAGCTTCAGATTTTCTAATTATGGGCGCGTTACTTTTTACAACGGCATTTGCTGTAGATTTTGTCCTAAAAAAAGTAAAGACTCTCAAATCCAGATTGATTTTGGTATTTGGAATTCTTGCTTTATTAATTTTGATTTGGGCAGAAATGGCCGTTGGGATTTTTGGAAGTCCAATTGCAGGGAGTTAAGCCATTTAATTTCGACCTAAATTTAAAAAGCTAACATTTCTGTTAGCTTTTCTTTATTCATTTAATCTTCCAACCAACTCGTTTTGTAATTCGGGTCTTCCACTCTTATCGCTTCTTCCGTCAGTTTGAAGGGCCTGAATGGGTCCACCATCACAGCATATTCGTCGGTAGATTTTTTGCCGATGCTTCGTTCCATCGCACCAGGATGCGGACCGTGAACTACACCGCCTGGATGCAATGAAAAATCCATCAAATCCACGTGGTTTCTGCTCATAAAATCACCTTCCGTATAAAACAAAACCTCGTCGGAATCGATATTCGAATGGTTGTATGGCGCAGGAATCGCTTGTGGATGATAATCGTACATTCTTGCTACGAACGAGCACACCACAAAATTATGCGCTTCGAAGTTCTGATGAACCGGAGGCGGTTGATGAATTCTCCCCGTAATCGGTTCGAAGTTCTTGATATTGAATTTATATGGATAAAAATAGCCGTCCCAACCAACAATATCAAACGGATGCGTAGCATAAATGAAATCCGTGATTTGATTTTCCTTTTTGACTTTGATGAGGAAATCGCCTTTCTCATTTTTTGGTTCTACGAAAGTTGGCGGAACAATATCGCGCTCACAAAACGGAGAATGCTCCAGCAATTGTCCGAACTCATTTCGGTAGCGTTTTGGCGTGTAAATCGGGGAATGCGCTTCGATGAAAAGGAAAACATTATCTTCGGATTCCAATTCCAGTTGATAAATCGTTCCTCTTGGAATGATGAGATAATCACCGACAGAAAACGTAATATTTCCGAGCATTGTTTTCAGAATTCCTTTTCCGGCGTGTACGAAGAGCAACTCGTCACATTCTGCGTTTTTATAGAAATAGTCTGGCGATTTTCTTGGTTTTGCCAGACCCATTTTCAAATCGTTGTTTAGCATCAAAACCTTTCGGCTTTCCAAAAAGTCATCTTCGGCGGTCACTTTTGCGCCTTTTATCATTCTTGGCGTGACGTTTTTCTCGACTGCGATTTTCGGGGTCACGTCTTTTGCTTCGCCGATGGATTTGATTTGAGTCGGGCGATGCGTATGATACAACAACGACGCAATGCCGTGAAAACCTTCTGTTCCAAAGAGTTGCTCGTAATAGAACTGGTCGTTTTCGGATTTGAAAACCGTGTGTCTTTTTGGTGGAATCTTACCTAGCTGAACGTATCTCATTTTGTTGGATTTGGCTTTTCTCAAATGTAATATTTTTTATTTTAACGCAAAGAGCGCAAAGTTTTTTTTGAAATTATTGAAAATATTTTTGAGTTCGCAAAGACGCTTTCGCTCAGCTAAGATTTAGTTTCTCGCAGATGATGCAAATTTCGCAGATTTGAATTTAATATGGAAAGTTGAATTGATAGACAAATCTTCAACTTTGCGAAGCTGCAGCCCGACTTGAGTGGAAATCCTTTTTTGTTGCTGGAAAAGCTAGGCAAAAAGATTGGGAACGGAAGGCGGAAATAGCTGCCCAAATAAAAACATAACATCAACTTTTCTTGATTCTTGTATCTTTTACTATCTTTGAGATTATTAAAATTTTTACAAATGAATGATTCATTAATGGTTTCGGAAATTTCGGAAATCGAAAGAGCAGAATTTTACAGAAAAACGTATATGCACGTCGCAGTGGCGATTTTGGCGTTCGGAGCGGTGGAAAGCATCTTGCTGAAAGTGGTTCCGATGGAAATGATTTTGTCGATGGTTTCTGGCCAATATACTTGGTTGCTCATCATCGGTGTGTTTTGGATGGTGTCTATGTTGGCGACCAAATTGTCGTTTTCCGTTTCAAAGACCACGCAATATCTGGGATTGGGATTGTTTGTCTTGATTCAAGCGGTAATTTTCCTTCCGATGTTAGGCATCGCGACGTTGTACGCACCGGAAATCATCACGCAGGCAGCGCTGGTAACGGCATTTATGTTTGCTGGATTGACGGCGGCAGTTTTCCTCACGAACAAAGATTTTTCTTTCCTTAGAAATATTATTGTGATTGGTGGATTTGTAGCGCTGGGCGTGATTGTGGTTGGCGCAATTTTCGGGTTCAATCTTGGACTTTGGTTCTCTTTGGCGATGGTTGCGTTGGCTAGTGCAAGTATTTTGTATGAGACTTACAACATCAAAAATCAATACTCCAAAGGTCAATATGTCGGCGCGGCTTTACAATTGTTCTCATCTATTATGCTTTTGTTCTGGTATATTTTGAGAATATTTTTGAGCAGAAGAGATTAATATTTATTGGTCTTCGAGAGCCTCAGACTGACATTGTTAAAAGTCTTCGAGAACCTCAAACTGATATTGTTAAAGGTTTTCAAGAGCCTCAGACTGACAATTTATAATTTAAAACTCATCATTTTTTGATGAGTTTTTTTGTGTGCGAAAATTAAAATCAAAGTAAATTTTTTATTTCTAATAAATTTGTTAGCTTTGTCTAACATTTTTGTTTTAATGAAATTACTCTACATCATACTCAGCTTATTTTCTGTTTTAATTAATGCGCAAATTGAATCTATTCCGAAAGATTCTTTAACTTCTTCTGTGGACACTTTGAAGGTAACGCAAACTAGTCGGGAAGATTCTTTAACTGCTTCCGTTGACACTTTGAAGAAATCAAATGATATTGATGAAGTGACCATCAATCAATTTTCTGTGAAGAAGCTGAACAGTCCGATTTCGACCGATGTTTATTCGCAACAATTTTTCAGGAAAAATCCGACGGCCAATATGTTTGAAGCGATTGCGATGGTCAACGACGTGAAACCTCAGCTGAATTGCGCGGTTTGTAATACGGGCGACATTCACATCAATGGTTTGGAAGGTGCTTACACGATGATTTTGATTGATGGAATGCCCATCGTCAGTTCGCTTTCCACAGTTTACGGACTTAGCGGAATTCCGAATAGTTTGATTGATAGAATCGAAGTGACGAAAGGTCCGGCTTCGTCTATTTATGGCTCGGAAGCGATGGGTGGCGTTATTAATATCATAACAAAAAATGCTTTGCAAGCGCCGGATTTTGCGACCGATGTGATGACGGGAAATCAAGGTGAAATCAATCTTGATATTGCTAAGAAAGTGTTTGACAACAAGAATTTCTCCAGTTTGTTGAGTCTCAATTATTTCTATTTCGGGAACAGAATTGACCAGAATAAAGATAATTTCACCGATACGCCTTTGCAAAACCGAATCTCAGTTTTCAACAAATGGAATTTTAAAAGAAAAGAAAATCGACAGGCGAGTTTTGCATTGAGATATTTTTACGAAGATAGATTTGGTGGCGAAATGCAGTGGCAAAAGCAAAACCGAGGTTCGGATGATGTTTACGGCGAAAGCATTTACACCAACCGTTTTGAGTTTTTTGGAATTTATCAATTGCCATTAAAGGAGAAATTTTTGCTTCAATATTCTTACAATTATCATCATCAGGATTCGTTTTATGGGAACACTTCTTACTTGGCGACTCAGAAAGTTTTGTTTTTGCAAATGAATTGGGAGAAGCAATTGGGCAAGCATCTTTTGAAAAGTGGAACGACTTTGAAATCGACTTTTTACGATGACAACACGCCTGGAACAGCAAATCTAGAAGGTGAAAATCAACCGATGAAATCACCGATTTACGGTTTCTATTTGGAAGACGAATGGGAAATCAATGATAAAAACACTTTACTTCTTGGTTATAGATATGATTATCACAAGATTCACAAATCTGTGCATTCGCCGAGAGTGGCGTGGAAATTTGAGCCGAATCCTTACCATACTTTGAGGTTGAGTTTTGGAACCGGTTTCCGTGTGGTGAATCTTTTCACCGAAGACCACTCAGCATTGACTGGTTCGCGGGAAGTGGTTATTGCGGATGATTTGAAGCCAGAAAAATCTTTGAACACGAATCTGAGTTATCTGATGAAAATTCCAATCAAAGATTATTTTATCAATGTTGATGTGAATGGATTTTACTCTTATTTCAACAATAAAATTGTGGGCGATTTTGACACGGAGCCGGATAAAATTATTTATGATAATCTGGCTGGACACGCGATTTCGAGAGGAATTTCTGCCGACATCAGTACAAATTGGAGTTTGCCAATTCAATTGATGTTTGGAGTGACTTATATGGATGTTTATCAGGAAAATGAAGGCGACAAAATCCAGCAATTGCACGCACCGAAATGGAGCGGAACTTACAATCTGAGTTATCAGTTTGCGAACAAATTTTCAATGGATTTGACGGGACAATTTTACGGACCAATGCGATTGCCAACTGTTCCGGATGATTTCCGACCGGAATATTCGCCTTGGTTTACATTAATGAACATTCAGTTGACAAAGAAATTTGATAATGGGTTTGAGATTTATGGAGGTATAAGAAATCTATTAAACTTTACGCCGAAAAATCCGATTCTGAGACCGTTTGACCCGTTTGATAATCAAGTGGATGATGTTGCGAGCAATCCGTATGGTTATTCGTTTGATACGACTTATGGCTATGCACCGATGCAGGGAATTCGGACGTTTTTGGGTATTCGTTATCAGATTAGGTAGATGGCAGAAATTAGAAGTTAGACTAGTGAAAATAATAGCTTTCATATTATTAATGATTTCCGGGATTTTCAATTCGCAGGAAGTGAAGCATTATGGATTTGAAAGTTTACCGGAAAAGTTGGAGAAACGGATTTTGATTTATATGAAAACCGATTGGTGCTCGATTTGTAAAATTCAGAAATATCAGATGGAGAAGGATTTGGAGTTGAAAAATCTGATGGATGAGAAGGTTTATTTTATCACTTTCAATCCTGAAAAATATAAGGAATCGATTAAATTCTTTGATGAAAATTATAATTACATTTCGAATGGAAATTCTGGGATTCACGAATTGGCGGTTGAGATTTCATTAAATAAAAATCCGGTTTATCCGAGTTGGATTTTGATTGATAAAGATGGGAAAGTTTTGTTTCGGAATGAGGGATTGGTTGATAATGGGATTTTGAAATTATTGATGGGGAAATTGAATTGATGCATTATCATATTATTCGCATAGGAATAAATTCCTATGCTGGGAAATCGGTCGTCCCTTTGGGACTTTTAGTGTTGGGTTTCGGATTTGTCATTAATAAAAAACCTTCTGAAAATTAATCCAGAAGGTTGATAATTTATATTTAATCAAATTTTATTTCGTCAAATCCAAGCCACCGAAATTACCGGAACTCATCATTACAAAAGCTCCTTTCGATTTGTCTAAAGTTTCCCAGTAAGCGTGAAGGTCTTCGGCATTGGTAACGACTTTCAGGTTTTCATTTTTGAATTTTTCCTTAATCAAATCTGGAGAAATCGGGTCCATTCTTTTGATTTTCAAAGCGTCCTCTGAATAGAAAACGACGGCATTATCCAAACCGTCCATTGCGTGGTCGTATTGCTCAAGGAAAATTGGATTCAGACTTGAGTAAGTGTGCAATTCTAAAAATCCAAACGTTTCAGTTTTTGAGAATTGTTCTGCAAATGCGGAAACGGTCGCTTTCACTTTGCTTGGTGCGTGCGCGAAATCTTTGTAAAGCAAACCGCCATCCGCTCTTTTGACAATTTCAAGACGTTTCGAAGCGCCTTTGAAACTCATAATCGCCTCATAGAATTCCTCTTCCATTATGCCCAATTGCGAACAGATGAATCTTGCGCCTTCCATATTCAACAAATTGTGTTTTCCAAAAACAGACAATGGAATATCGCCCATATCGGTTTTCAAATTAACGATTCCGTCCACGATTTCGTAATCTGGCGTTTTGTAAGGAATTTTTCTGAAATAATTTTCAGCCGACTCCACCACTTTCACCACTTCTGCATCTTCCTCGTTATAAACCAAAACACCGCCAGGCGTGATGCTCGCAACAAATTTTCTGAATTGGTCGATATAATCGTCAAAGGTTTTGAAAACGTTGATGTGGTCCCAAGCAATGCCCGAAACCAAAGCAATATTCGGTTGATATAATAAAAATTTAGAACGCAAATCAATTGGAGAAGACAGATATTCGTCGCCTTCAAGAATCATAAAATCATTGTCATCCGTGATTTTTACCATACAATCGAAGCCTTCCAATTGGGCACCGACCATATAATCAATATCTTTCTGATGAAAATTGAGAACGTGAAGAATCATCGATGTAATAGTGGTTTTCCCGTGGGAACCGCCAATGACCACTCTGGTTTTTTCTTTGGATTGTTCGTAGAGAAATTCTGGATAAGAATAAATCTTCAAACCTAATTCTTTTGCTTTGGCAAGCTCAGGATTGTCGGCGTGCGCGTGCATTCCGAGGATTACGGCATCAATATCCGTAGTCAGTTTTTCCGGAAACCAACCCAATTCCTCGGGAAGAATTCCTTTTTTGTCCAATCGGGATTTTGAAGGTTCGAAAATAGCATCGTCTGAGCCTGTGACCTGATAGCCTTTATCTTTGAGCGCAATGGCAAGATTGTGCATCGCAGAACCGCCAATAGCAATGAAATGGGTTTTCAATTCTGAATAATTTTAGACAAAAGTAAGGAAAGATGTGTGAAGTTAGAAGCCAGAACTTAGATTTTTCCTTTCACTAAATTCAGATATAAAAAAACCTGATTCGTTTTTCCAAATCAGGTTTTTATTTTTTAAGCTACAATCTCTTTTCGTGTAAGATTGTGTTCAACTTTCAATTCCTCGCCTGTCAGCGTGAAATAGATGTTCTGTAATTGATGAAGATGCGTGCATTTGATGTAGTTTCCAAAGAACAAAAATCCTTCAAGAATCTTGTTTGAACTAAGGTCAAAATCATATCTGCAGAAATTCGGAAGGTCGAATCGCACTCTCGTGGATGAACGATAAACTTCCTTGAATCCAAGTTTTGAAAACCATTCTGCTGTAAGTGCAATTGGTTTTAGCTTTCTTTGATCTACCGCGGTGTATGGGTCGATCTTAATAAAAAGACCATTGTTTTTGTTTTCCATCCCGATTACTGGTACGATCTCATCTTCATAGATGACCAAATTGTTGAGTCTAAGTTCTGTGGCTTCCATATGCGAAAATGTTAGTGATTATATATAGGTAATTATCTACTTAACAAAATCGTTGCCAAAAAGCTAAACAACTCTTCTTTGCTCCTAAAAAAGCAAACTTTAACAATTGAACAGAAAAAATGGAAATTATCAAAAATGAAATTAAATCAAACCTTTTTTATGCATAGCATAATTCTAGTCTCGCCAGCTTCTACATTTGTATCGACCTCAATTTTGCAATCAATTGCCTTGCAAAGATCGCGGATCACATGCATTCCCAAACCTTTGGTGGTTCCGATGCTCATCTTGTCATCATATAAAGCCTGGAACTTTTCAATGTTGGTTCCACCGCCATTATCCTTGATGAGAATGTAATGAAAATCGCCCTGTTCCCAAACTTTGCAGAATATGTGAGGTTGATTGACATTTTGCAAAACTTTGACGGCATTATTTATCAAATTTCTAAGGATTGTTTTCAGGTATTCTTTGTCCGTAAAAATTTTAAGGTTTGAAGGAGTTTCGAATTCCAGGTCAATATTTGAAACCCAGACAAATTCTTTTTTAACTTCATCAAACACCTCATTTGCGCTATAAAACTGTTTATTCGGTTCGAAGTTTTCCATTTGACCTTTGCTCCAGAGAAGCAGATCTTCCATTTGTGTTAAAAGTTGATCAGCCGAATCTGAGGTTTGTTTTTCCAGTCGGATCTTGGTTTCATCATCCATCAATTCTGGTGCATCTTTTTGTAAATTAAGAAAATGAATAAGCGAAACCACCGGACTTCTGAGATCGTGATTTAGAATCCCGAAGAACCTCATTTTGTTTTTGTTAGCTTTTTCTAATTCCTGATTGAGACTTTGAAGTCTGCTGCTATTTTTCTTTGATTGTCGATAGAGGAAAAACAACAAGATTCCGATGACAAAAAGTGCTGCGAGACCGAGTAGATAGTAAATCTTCTCCTGTTCTTTATTTTTGATGATGATTTTATTTAGTGCAATTTCTTTATTTTTCTGATTGACAATTTTCTGACTTTCGATCTTCGCGATCTCATTTTTTCTTTTTTGGGAATAGATGGAATCTCTGGTTGTGTATAGTTGTGTGATATTCTTCACATAAGCATCCAGATCCCTTTTTGTTTTACTCAATTCTGCCATCCCTGAGTAATTGAACATCACCCATTGCATATTGTTATTTTTCTGCGCGATATTTTTACTGATATCAAATTCTTCCTGCGCCTTCGGTAATAGTTCAGATCTTTTATATTTCAGTTGCCCTTTGTATTTATCATAATCTTTATAAAAATCCATGTAAGAATAGGCCATATTATAATGGTTGACGACCGACATATAATGATCAGGTGAGATCTTGTCCCATATATTCTGCGCTTTCAGCTGCATCGCATAACTTTCCATCAATCTTGTAATATCCAATAGTGACCAATTGGTGTACAGCCAAGCCATGCCATAATCATTTTGTGTTTCATCAAAATATTGATAGGCTATTTTGAAATGATTTCCAGCTTCATTAAACTTTTGGAAATTCCGTTCGATTTCCGCTAAAACGCCATAACAGAAACCGAGTGCCTCTTTAGATTTTGCTTTTTGAGCAACTGCCAAGGCCTTATTGATATTTTCATAAGACTTTTCTTCGTTCGATTCATCCAGATAAAGAAAGGCTAAGCTCCTATAAGCGGACGAAACGATCCAAAGATTATTACTTTTTTCACCAAAATCAATAGCTATCATGTAATTTTTGACAGCATCTGCGTGTTCCCCTTTTTGATGAAACAATCTTCCGAACATATAATAGTTGTCAGCGAGATTATAGTTGTCTTTATTTTTTTGATTGATCAGCAATGATCTCTTGTTGAATTTTAAACCTTCATTAAGTTTATTTTTCTCCGTACAATAACCAACTAATCCCAAAAGCGTCTTTCCTTTTTTCTCTTGCCAATTATTTTTCTTAATGAGCTGAAGGTTCTTTTGCGTGTAAAAAAAACAACTGTCTGGATTGTAGATCCTGTAGATCTCAATTAGTTTTTGTTGCAGTTCAAATTGTTTTTCGTCCGTATTATTCTTCCTAGATTCGGTTCGGAAAAAATCAAGTTTGGAAAACTCTTGTGAGAAAAGGGACAATGGTAAGAAGACACAGAATATTATTAATTTTGAAATCATAATCTGTTATTTACTACTAAGATACAATTTAATAGTTCACATCAGAACAAAATATTTTTAAGCTTTTTTGATGCTCAAAGTAATAGCTGTTTCGCCAATTTCGGTATCAGAATCGACATCAATTTTACAGTCAATCGCTTTGCAAAGGTCGCGGATCACATGCATTCCTAAACCTTTGGTTGTTCCAATGCTCATGTTATCGTCATACAGCGCCCGAAACTTTTCGATATTGGTTCCGCCGCCGTAATCTTTGATGAGAATTTGAATGAAATCGCCTTGATCCCAAACTTTGCATGAGATCTTCGGATCTTGAACATGCTGCAAAACCTTCACAGCATTGCTCATCAAGTTTCTGATAATGGTTTTGAGATATTCTTTGTCTGTAAACAGTTTTAGTTTCACAGGAATATCGAATTCAATTTTGACACCCGAAGCCCAAACAAATTCTCTTTCCAACTCAGCGAAGATATCATTGATATCATAAAATCTTTTATGCGGTTCGAAGTTCTCCATTTGGCCTTTGCTCCACAACAACAGGTCTTCCATTTGAGTTAAGAGCTGTTCGGCAGAGTCGGAAGTCTGCTTTTCCAATCTGATCTTGGTTTCATTATCAATCAGTTCCGGTGAATTTTTCTGCAGGTCCAGAAAATGAATGAGCGAAACCACCGGACTTCTCAGATCGTGATTCAGGATCCCGAAGAACTGCATTTTGGTCTTATTGGCTTTTTCCAATTCCGAATTCAGGAATGATAATTTTTTATTGATCCTTTTTCTATTTCGACTTTGATTGTAGAGCAAACCTCCAATAATGGCAATGGAAATCAGACCAGAAATTAAATAGATCCGTTGTTTTTTGGCATTCCTGATCGTCAATTCATGGATTGTGTTTTCGGCAGAAAGTGATTTTATTTCTTGCTGTTTATTTCTATTTTGATATTTCGCTTCGGCATCTGCAAGGCTTTGTTTGCCAGATTCCACAAAGAGAGAATCGTTCGTGAGATTGTAAATTTTATGATATTCGTAGGCTTTTTTCCAATCCTTTTTCGCAGCGTATGCTTCGGACAATTTTTCATTGACCTCGGCAAACGAACGCTTGTCATAGACGTAGGCAAACTTCAAAGCTTTGTTTAATTTATCAATCGCCGGCTGGTATTTCTTTTGTTGTAATAGTACTTTCCCTTTGATCACGTTGGCTTCCATCTCGATCTCCTCATCATTCGATTTGATGGCAAAATGCAAGGCCTTGTCTGCATAGTCGTCCGCAAGTTCCAATCGATCTCTACTTAAATAAAACTCGGACATATTCCGATTGGCATAACTGATATTCAGGAAAAGAATTGGATTGTTGATCGCCATTTGATAAAGCTCCGAGTAATATCTTTTGGCCAGATCGATATTTCCTAAATGCGTGTAGGACTCGATGTACGAATTGTAGAGAAAGGCAATTCCGTCGGATTTATTAAGGTATGGAACCGCGTAATTACAATATTCCACAGCTTTTTCGTACTGTTTCATATCATTGTAAGCATCCGCGATCTGTAGGTAGGAAATACCAATGTTATTCAATTTTAATGAGTCTGCTTTTTTATCAAGTTTCAGATAATCAATGGCTTTCAATTTATAATTAATGAAATTCTCAAACTCCGACCGGTCAAGATAATATTCACCTAAGCTACCAAGCATCGTTGCTTTGATGTCAGGATCTTTTACCGTGTCAACAACTTTTTTGATGTATTGGATCAGGTTTTTTGCCTTCTGATGCTCTTTGATGGAATAATACATGTAATTCAGCCGCATCAGTGCGAGCGTCTCTCTTTCAAGGTCCTTTGTTCGTTGCGCCAACTTTAAAGACTTTTCAAAATAGACCGTTGCTTTTTCATATTGATTATCGGTGTACTCGTAGCCGTAACCTTTATAGAAATAGAAATTGGCGAGATATTTTGGATTATTCTTTGCGAGTTTGATTCCGTATTCTGCTTTGTCGATCAGCAGCGAATATTTTTCATTTTCGTGCAAACTTGTACAGTAGTCGTCCCAGGCTTTTAATTTTTCATCAATGCTTTTGAACTGCGAAAGGTCTGGCTGTTTCTGGGCAAATGAAAAAGCAAACACATGTAGCAGAAAAAAAAGCATTATTTGTTTCATAGCAGGAATTTCAAATTATCTTTAAAGCTTCTGCCAATCGGGATGGCGAGGTCATTATTCAAAATGATCTCGTTGGTATTTATTTTATTGATGAATTGCTTCTGCACCGCAAAACTCCTGTGAATACGAACAAAAGACTGAAAACTGACTTCCTTCAAAAGTAGACCAATACTGGAAAGCACACAATGCCTTTTTTGAGAAGTGACCACCAAGGTATAATCCTTCAAAGCTTCGAGGTAAAGGATCTCGTGAAGTTTTACCTTGATCTGGTCGTGCCCTTCTTTGATGTAGATCACATCGCCACCAATACTGGATTCGAATAGGCTGGCTTTGCTTTTCATCTCAAAAAAATCCGTGACTCTTCTCATCGTGTGTTCAAAGCGGTCAAACTTCAAAGGTTTCACGATAAAATCTAAGGTTTCCAATTCAAAACTTTCGACAGCAAATTCCGGATGAGACGTGATGAAAATACAGACCGGAACGTGTTTTACTTTCTTTCTGAGTTCAACGCCGGATAATCCTGCCATATCAATATCAAGGAACAGAATATCGACAGATTGACTTTCTACAGCTTTCAAGGCTTCATTGGAATCTGAAAAAGTCCCGAGAATATGAAGGTTGGGAAATCTTTTCGCAAAGGACAAAACCGTCAATCTGTCAATCTCGTTATCGTCCACAATTATACAATTCAGTCTTTCCATGATTGCCCAGTGTTTCATCAAATTTAAGAAAAAAAGTCATTCATCTATTTAAAATGTTGTTCGTCTATTACAACTTTTCATAGGATGGCATTCTCTATAACTTCGATAAAAATTTTAAAACCTATTACAATGAGCAAATTACTATTAATGAAATTTCTGACTCTGATCATCATTCCGTTTGGATCGACCAAGGCTCAGACAGCAATTCTCACAACGGGAACCACAGCGACTAGCACATCCGGAAGTGCAACCTACAGTGTTGGCCAATTGGCCTATTCTCAAAAAGGAGCAAATCAAGAATTGATGGAAGGTGTACAACAGGCGTACGAGATCATCACATTGGAAGTAGATGACGAATCCATCATGGAGAAAAAGATCCTACTCTATCCAAATCCTGTGCGAGATTTTCTGCACGTTGATTTCGGAAAGGAAAACTTCCACAATTCTAATTACATCCTGTTTGATTCCCAAGGAAAATTGATCAAAACAGGAAATTTTTCCCAGCAAAAAACAGAATTGGATATGACGAGCCTTCCAAGCTCGGTTTACATCATTCAAATCTTCCAAGACAAAAAGAACATCAAAACATTTAAAATCATTAAAAAATAACCTTATGAAAAAAATTGTATTAATTGCAGCTTTGGCATTGGGAACTTACATGGTTTCCGCTCAGGCTCCTGAAAAAATGAGCTATCAGGCCATTGTCAGAAATGCATCAGGCCAATTACTAACCAATCAAAACGTTGCGGTAAGAGTAAGCGTGTTGCAAGGCTCCGCAGCAGGAACAGCCGTATACTCCGAGAGAGTCACAGGAACAACGAATGTGAATGGCTTGGTAAGCTTGGAAATTGGTTCAGGAACTGTGCTTTCTGGAACCTTTAACGCCATCACTTGGGGAACCAACAGTTATTACCTAAAAACAGAGACCGATCCCGCAGGCGGAACTAATTACACGATCGCAGGTACAAGTCAATTACTGAGCGTTCCCTATGCCTTGTATGCAAAAAGTTCTGGCGGTGGTGGTGGCGGCAGTTTGACTTTACCTTACACAGCAACGACCAATAATGCTTCAACTCTTTTTTCATTGACCAATGACGGCGACGGAACTTCGATGGATGGGATCAACAATACCACAACTTCTAGTATTGCTGCTGTACGAGGTACAGTTTCCAATGTTGCTCCAGGCGGTTTTTCTTCTGGCGTGCGGGGAATCAATAATGGAACTGGTGGCCTGGGTGTTGGCGTCTGGGGTTCACAAGCTGGCTCAGGCTGGGGCGTCTACGGAGTAACACCGAATGGATTAGGCGTTTACGGAAATGCATCAGGTTCAGGATTTGGTGTTTATGCAAATAGTAATACCGGAACAGGACTCAATGCCACAAGTAACAATGGTATTGCAGCCAATTTTTCCATATCCAATAATGCAAATCTTAATAATGTAATCAACGCCAACACACTTGGAAACGGAATAGTGATCAATGTTTCTTCAACTGGTTCCGGAGCAGGAGTAATGAGTAGTACAGGAACAGGCTTTGCCATCCACGGAATTACGAGTTCTCAAGCTTCTGCAGGTGTCATTGCTGATAATAATGGTGCCGGAGAAGCCGTGGTGGGAAGAAATACCAGTGACATTGCAGGCGCAGTTGTCGGCCGAAATGATGGTGGTGGATTTGGCGTGAGAGGCTTTGTTTCTGGCAATACAACAGGAACATCTGTTGGTGTACTGGGACAAGTGGGACAAAATAGTGGTAAAGGCCGTGCAGGCAGATTTGTAAATACGAATGCGACCAATGACCGAAATACATTCGAAGTAGAATCGAATGGTAACGGAAATATACCAGATAATACGCAGGGAAATGTCTCATCTTTTCTTTCTAATAATTCCAATAGCGTAAGTGCAGCGGTGAGAGGTGAGGTAAAAACGATTTTCGGCAACTTTGGCGCGGCAGGTATTTTCGGGGTTTCATCTGGAACAGGAGGTTTTGGTGGATTATTTCACGCCTCAAATCCAAGTGGAAACGGAGCTGCTTTGGTTTCAATAACTGACGGAAACGGAAATGCCATTACAGCAAACGCAGGAAAAAATGGAAATGCAGTAGAGGCAAATATAGATGGAAATGGAAATGCCATTTATGCCTGGACACCTACTTTTTCTACAGGACGTGCAGGTAGATTTCAGAATTTTAATGAGGACAATACCAGTGACGCAATTACAGTAAGCACAGTCGGAAACGGAATTGCAGGAAATTTCAAAGTGGACAGAACTACAGGAACTTCCGCCGCCGTAAAAGGTGAAGTCAATTCCATTTTTGCTAATTTTGGTACTGCAGGTGTCTATGGTCTATCTTCTGGCACAGGTGGATACGGAGGTTTGTTTTATGCCTCGAACGCCGCGGGAAATGGTCCTGCTCTATTAGCTTTGACCGAAGGAGCTGGAAATGGAATCACGGCCAATGCAGGCGGCAACGGAGACGGCGTGGAAGCTACAGCAGATGGTACAGGTTCGGCCATCTACGGTTGGATACCTAATTTTGGAACCGGTAAAGCCGGCTATTTCAGAAACTTTAATAATGCTAATAGTCAGCCAGTGGTCCACGTCACTACAACTGGTACTGGTTCGACATTGCTTATCAACCACCAAGGACCATCAGGAAATCTCGCTGTTTTCCAAAGTGCAAGTGCCAATGTTGCAAGAATTGATAAAACAGGAAGAGGTTTCTTCAATAATGGAACGCAGAATACTGGCGCCGACGTTGCCGAAGCATTTGATGTAGAAGGCAACACCGCAGATTACGAACCAGGCGACATTTTGGTCATCTCAACCGATACAGACAGAACCATCGAAAAATCTTCCGAATCCTACTCTACGCTTGTAGCTGGTGTTTACGCTACAAAACCAGGTGTTTTGTTAACCGAGGAAAACATCGATTCTGAGCTGGTTGGTAAAGTCCCAATGGGCGTCATTGGTGTGATCCCAACCAAAGTTTGTCTGGAAGGTGGAAACATCAAACGTGGCGATCTGCTCGTGACATCTTCGATCTCAGGTGTTGCGATGAAGGCTGACCCGAAAAAAGTTCAAATCGGTCAGGTTCTTGGAAAGGCTCTTCAGGATTACAATCAGGAAGGCATTGGAAAAATCAAAGTTTTAGTAAGCATCAAATAAAATCAATCCAAATGAAAACATTATACATCACAACATTCCTATTGGCAGGCATCGTTTCTATACAAGCACAGGAAAATAAAACCGTCGAACAGCAGGACAACATCCAGCACATCAAAGACTCTAAAGCATTCGAGCAAAAGATGATGAAGCAGCAAAGCGAGAAAAAAGCGGAATCAAAAACTGCCCAACTGGCTTCGGAACAAGGTCTGGAACCGAAAAATAAAATTGCAACACCACAGCCAAAATCCAGCGCTTCTTCAGGTAAATTAATCCCAAACAATGCAACACTGGAAGAAATCTTAGCTAGCATTCCCAACAGAAAAGTGGTGAAAAACACAGCTTCAAAACCTACTAATGCATTGAAAGGTTTGCCTAATACAGCGACTTTGGAAGAAATCAAAAAGACGATTCCTAAAAATCCATAACCCGTTTTTAAAACTAATGACCAGAATCAGAGTAAAATAATTTGCTCTGATTTTTCATTCATCAGATTTTTGGCAGCATAATTGTTATTAAAAAAATACCATTCACTGTTATATATAGTTTTTAAGAATAAGTAGGGGGACGCTTTGTTGGTCTCCCTATTTTATTTTAATTAATCCACTTTACAGTTTTATCCAACTTACTCAACCCAATATTTTATCAATAATAATTTGCGTCTTAATTAAACTTTTATAAATTTGCATAACTGATTATGTAATTAATTATACTATTATGAATTTATTTGAGAGAACAGGCAAAATGGCCTTAGGAAGCAGATTGCGTCTATTGACTGCTAAGTTTACCGATGATGCTTCGAAAATCTACGAGCTGTATGGCAACGACTTTTCACCCAAATGGTTTCCCGTATTTTTTATTTTGGCGCAAGATGGCGAGAAGACCATCACCGAAATTGCCGAACAGATCTCACATTCGCAGCCTTCTGTCACAAAGATCATCAAGGAAATGGCAACGTCAGGATTGGTCGAAAACAACTTGGAATCCAAAGACAAGCGCAGAAATCTGGTTGGTCTCACCGACAAGGGAAAACAACTCTCTGAGCAGATGAAAGACCAATTTAGCGATATTGACATTGCTGTGGAAAATATGATTAACGAGGCCACTCACAATCTTTGGGAAGCCATCGCAGAATGGGAATTTCTTCTGGAGCAAAAATCACTGCTAAAAAGAGTTCAGGACCAGAAAAAACTTCGTGAAAGTAAAAATGTAAAAATCGTAGACTATGAGCCGAAATACCAATCTGCCTTTAAAGCCTTGAATGAGGAATGGATCTCCAACTACTTCGAGATGGAAGCTGCCGATTACAAAGCATTAGACAATCCTCAGGAATACATCCTTGACAAAGGCGGCAAAATCCTGGTCGCACTTTACAATGAAGAACCACTTGGCGTTTGTGCGCTAATAAAAATGGATGACCCATATTATGACTTCGAAATGAGCAAAATGGCGGTTTCCCCAAAAGCTCAAGGTAAAAATATCGGTTGGCTGCTCGGACAGGCAATTATTAATAAAGCAAAAGAGTTAGGTGCTGCGAAATTATATCTGGAAAGCAACACGATCCTAAAACCCGCCACCAATTTGTATTATAAAATGGGCTATGAAAAAATCGTTGGTCGTGCGACACCTTACAAACGTTGTAATATCCAGATGGAACTTAATTTGAAAAACAATTCTTAATCATGAAAAATATAGTAAAAAAGGAAAACGCTGTCAACAGACAGTTTTTAGGAGTCGATTTTGTGGTACTTTCTATTGGCAAAAACACCATGGTTACAAAAATGCTATACAAATCGACAGACAATGTCCCATTTCACAGACATGCGAATGAACAAAGCGGATACGTGATCTCTGGAAGATATATACTGAAATTTGAAGGAGAAGAATATGAGTTATCACAGGGCGACACTTATTCTATCCCGGCAGATGTTGAGCACTCCATTGTGATTGTGGAAGCTGGTGAAGTGGTAGATGTTTTCAGTCCAATCCGTCAGGATTATTTGTAATTTTTTATTGATGCAAAGAAGAATCAAAGACAGCTTCGAAAAGCAAGGTTTGATGAAAACGCTTAATGCAGAACTGGTGAGCATAGAAAAAGGTGTGGTGAAAATCTCCATAGATTTCTCGGAGGGTTTGTCGCAACAGTATGGCTTTTTCCACGCGGGCGTAGCCACGAGCATTGTGGACAGTGCTTGTGGCTACGCTGCGTTGACGATGCTGCCGGAAGATATGGAAGTGTTATCAGTAGAATTTAAGATCAATTCCGACGACTCACTTTTGATAACTTTTTATATGATATGTCTGGAATTTTAGATTTCATAAATATAACCTAAAGTCTATAAGGTGAATATACTAATTACGCAAATGTGTAATTATAATTACGCAAATAACACTAAACCGTACACGCAAATAATAAATTATACATTTATATACAATACTGTGATTTACAAATAATTATAGAGTCCATTTGCAAATATTTTTTTTTTAGTCCGCAAATAATCCGTTTCTTTGTTGCAAATAATTTTATATGTCAGCAATATTTAAACCGTATGATTTAACATTAATAAAGCCGGATTTTGATTCTCCACTTACAGATTTAATTATTGAACTTGAACATTTGCGTAAAAAAGACTTAGGAGGATCTACTCATCCTGAAGTTTTTTTTCAATTAAGAAATATTTTTCATTGGTTAGAAAGTATGGGTTCAGCAAGAATTGAAGGAAATAATACAACAATTGCCGAATATGTAGAGACTAAAATTGACGACATTCCTAAAAATCAGAACTCGAAGTTGCTAGAAATTGACAATATTGATGAAGCAATGGATTTTATTGAAAATACGGTTAAGGATTATCCAATAAATAAAGATTTAATAAGCGAACTACATAAAATAGCTGTCAGAGATTTGCCCCCACCTCCAAATGGAGAAGGCGATGCAACACCTGGGATATATAGAAATCATAACATTAAAATTAACAATTCTATACATTTACCTCCCGATTCTTTTTTAGTTGATACCTACATGGAAGAGTTGTTTTCTTTTATTAATTCCGAAAAGTCAACAAAGTATGATTTACTTAAGGCAGCAATTGCGCATCATAGATTTGTTTGGATACATCCATTTGGCAATGGCAATGGTAGAACTGTAAGGCTTTTTACTTACGCTATGCTGGTAAAAAATGGATTAAATATAAATGCCGGAAGAATAATTAATCCTACTGCTGTATTTTGTACTAATAGAAATACTTATTACGATATGCTATCCAAAGCGGATACCGGAACAGAAGAAGGAATATTGACTTGGTGCGAATATGTACTTAGAGGATTGAAAGAAGAAATAGAAAAAGTGGATAAGTTATCAGATTATACTTATCTGAAAAATGAAGTATTGATTCCTGCAATAAACTATTCGTTGGAAAGAAAGTTTATAACCGATATAGAATCAAAAATTTTAAAAAAGGCGGTAGATCTTCAGGTTATAAAAAATGAAGATATAAAAGAAATACTGCACGATAAAAATACTTCACAGATATCAAGAGAAATAAAAAAGTTAGTTGATAAAAAAATGCTTGTTCCAGAAGAAGAGGGAGCGAGAAGGTATATTTTAAGATTTGAAAATAACCATCTCTTAAGAGGTGTTATACAGATTTTGGACAATAAAGGATTTCTCCCGGTTAAAGATAACTAATGTTTAAAGATTTTAGAAAGGGTAACATTATAAAATATAACACTTTGATAATTATCGGGAAAATATCGGGAGACACAGACAATAAAAAACCCTAAAACATTGATAATAAATGAATTAGGGTTTACCAGTGAGGTGCCTAGCGTACCCGACAAACGATTTTTATAGCATTTTCGTAAAACTTAAAAATACGCCACAAATCCTTTATTAATGGTACTTTACAATGGTATGTAGTTGCATAGCGTTTTACTAAATTTCAGAACGGTTGGAATTTGGTTGGAATTAATTCCAACGGATTTTGTACATTTGATTGTTCAAAAATTTCAAATATGGCAACCGTTAAATTTCGGGTTTTACACAAAACCGAGAACGCTCAAATCTATATCCGTTTTTCAATTGATAGAGATAATGTTTTCCAAATCAAAACAGGAAAAATCATCAATCCGAAATACTGGAGCGTAAAAACATCCCGACCTATCCAAACCCAACCAGAGTTCAAAATACTTTACACAGAGCTAAATGAGTTGGAAACCTTTGTTTTGAAAGAATATAATTCTTATTATTCCAAAGGCGTTATTTTCTCAAAAGATTGGTTAGCGGAAAAGATTGATAAATTCTACAACCGCATCGAAGTAAAAGAAGATGATTCTGTTTTTCTGAACTATCTGCAAAACTTCACAGACTTCAAACGCAGTACTGCATCCTACACAGAATCTACATTAAAAAAATACAACAACCTGAAAGACCGTTTTCTATCTTATCAAAAGAAGAAAAAGAAAATATTTCTATTGCAGGATGTAAGTTCCAAAATCTTAATTGATTTCAAAAACTACCTTATCACAGATTGCAACCTGATGGAAACCACAGCCGTAAGATTTATTAAGAATCTGAAAACAGTTTTGTTTGATGCAGAGCAAAATGGCAAGTCTATCCATTATTCCATTAGAGGATTCAGTACGGGAACGACTAACACAGAGTACAAAGTTTTCCTTTCCTTTGATGAGATTGAGAAAATAAAAGACGTTACAACACTCAATACAGATTGGAACATTGCCCGAGATTGGTTGGTACTTGGATGCTATCTTGGGCAGAGAGTATCTGACCTTTTGAGGATGAACAAACGAATGATTTACACCAAAACTGACATTGATGGGAACACATTCCGATTCATTGAGATTAAACAACAGAAAACAGGGGAAAAAGTAGTAATACCAATCCACGATGAGGTGGAAAACCTTTTGCAGAAATACAACGGAGATTTTCCGCCAATACTTGCCGTTAATTTTGATTCCAATGCGGTACTGTTTAACCGCCACATCAAAAAGGTTTGCGAACTCGCAGGGATTGATGAAATGATAAAGGGCAAAGTTTACAATGAGGACAAAAAGAAAAACGAAATTGTAGAAACGGAAAAATATAATTTGGTAAGTTCCCACGTTTGCAGACGTTCGTTTGCGACTAATTTTTACGGAAACAAAGAATTTACAACACCTCAACTGATGAGTATCACAGGACACAAAACAGAAAATATGTTTCTGAACTACATAGGCAGAACCGCAGACGATTGGGCAATGCAGACCGCAAAGACTTTCAAAAAACTATCAAACCAGAAAATATCTTAAAAATAGAATGTAATTAATTTGTTACATTTGCATAGTAATTGATATGAGAATATTATTTAGAACACCCGAATTTGATGAGTTTGTAGAAAATTCAAATGAAAGACTTAGAAACAAAATCCTTTATGTTTTTGATATTTTGGAAACGCAAACAGTTATCAATACTAAAATAATCAAGAAACTCACGAATACAAATTTGTATGAGTTGAGAATCCAAACAGAAAACGAATATCGGATATTAACTTTTTCTATCGACCACGAAAATATCAATCAGGCAACAACCATTTTATTGATTTCGGGATTTATGAAAAAGGCAACAAAGGACTACGACAAAGAAATAAAAAAGGCAATTAAAATTTTAGAAAAATGGACAGACCAAAATTAGACATAGAAAAAATAAAAAGAGAACTACCAACCGCAAACGACTACTTAGCTGAAAAATACGGCAAACACGGCACGCCCGAACGTGAAGAGTTTTCTGCAAAGGCACTAGCCTATTACTACGGAGAACTGATAAAAGAAACCCGAAAAGAACAAAAACTAACCCAGCAGGAACTTGCCGACAAGATAGGAAAAGAACGTGCCTACATTGCCAAAATAGAACAGGGCAAAACAGATTTGCAGATTTCTAATTTTACCCAAATCATCAATGCATTGGGATTGAGTTTGAAAGTGGGATAAAGGTAAAATTATGGAAAAAGTTATCCCTGACGTTTATCGAAAATATACTCCCTATGAATACCAAAGGGAATTTGAGAGAATAGAAAAAGAAATAAAACAAATGGATGATGTAGATTTTGAAATAATTGTTAATACTGACATTCCGTTTAAAATAGGATATTTGGAAAGTTGGAAACGTCCATTTTCGGATTTATTACAACAGCTAATAAGTACACAAAAACAAGTTTATATCGGATGGTTAGAAAACATTTTTATGTTTCATAATTCAATGTTTCAAAGAAATTAAACTAAAGGCAACCAATTACAAATGTTCAAAATATGAAAATACCATTCTACTATACTTTCAAAGAATTTGAAGAGAATTATAATAACGATTTAAAAAAATGGTTTGATTCATTTCCTGATGCTGGAGAAAGTGACTATTTGAATGAGTTAAGAAATGAATATCAATTATTTTTTTATAAAAACAATTCCGATTTTATCATAAATTCAAATTGGATTCCTGACGAATACCCTGAACATTACGAATTATCAATTATTGCATATCAAGAGTTTATGCAAGAAAAATTAATACAATATTTGTATAACAACGGATTCTCAAATTTTGACGGAGACTATTTAGATATTCCAGCTGATACTGATGTAATGGATTTTTGGAACGATTGTAATGTGAGAACCAGAAAAAACAGCGCAATCATTGATGACGAAAAACATAAATATTTAAAGGAATTTTTCACTTTTGACAATTATACAGAGAAACTGAATATTGATATTAAGAAATTTACAAATTTTAAATTTGCAACTAAAAAAATATTAGATTTTGTTGATGAAAAAATAAACGATAAAAAACCCGCCAACATACCACACAGCACACACGAATATATAGATGAAATAACTCAAAATAAATATTCAGTTCCACAAAAAATAAAAATTTTGGATATGCTAAATATAAAAGGTTGGTTAATGGATAAACATAATTTTACAACATTTCAAATAGAGGAATTATTATCTGATTTATTTGACAGAACAGATAAAACTATTAGAAACAGTTTTTCAGATTCCAAACACGAAAATACAGCACAACAGTATTTGGAGGGGCTAAAAAAAGTTAAGGCAAAACGGTAATTAAAACCACTTCATACAACGCAAAATAAAAATGGGAATATCAATGGGAATATTCCCATAACTATTTAAAAACGCATTCTGAACATATTTGCAATATCAATAACAACAAAAAAGATATTGCAAATGAGTTCAATCCAATTTATCGGAACAAATCCGACCGACCTCATCACAGAATTAAAAAATTCTTTGATACCTGAATTAAAGGCGCAACTTTCCGCCCAATTCCAACCCATCCAACCAACGGAATACCTCACACGTTCCGAAGTCTGCAAACTTCTAAAAATCGACCTATCCACACTTCACAGATGGAGAAAAGATAAAATGATTCCGAGTTATGGATTTGGCAACCGTGTGTACTTCAAACGGAACGAAGTGGAACAGATTATTAACCAAAACAAATTGAGTTAATAATGAAAACGGCAACCACTTACACACCAGACCATTATCCGATGTTCTACACCCTCGATGAGGTTAAAAAGACATTCAGGCAATACAGACTATCCAATTACGAAAAGATAGCATTTTCCGAACTGATACGCACCGAGAAAAACAACGGTTACAATTCTACCACAGGAGCAGACAACCTTTTGAAAATCCGAGATACATCCAACTGGAGCAAATGCACCATTACAGGATTACGCCCAGCAGGAACACCAGGATTTTATTATGCAGATTTAAAAGTAAAGGATAAAAAATCTTTGTTTGTCGCATTCATCCCAGAAGATTGGGAAACGGTTTATATCCGCATTTGTCCGCAGTTCTACCCATTCATCACAGCAGACCGCACGAGAATAGTAAAGGAAATTATCAAAGTAATGTTAAATGATATGAACGAAAAAGGGAACGATTAAAACCGCTCCCTAATTGTTCAAAATATGGTAATAGTGGCAACCATTACAACAGAGCAAATATAGGCAAATGTTAGACAATACAAAGTTTTCCGTTACAGATATTGAGATAATAAACAGGATGTTATTGCATCCTGATTTTGTAGTATGCAGACCAAAAACAAACTATTATCATTCTTTGAAACATAGAACGCACGGAGCGAAATTGAGTTTGGATTTTCGCAAGGCAGTAGAAAACGGAAATGTAATTGGTTATGGACATTTGGAGATTAATGTAAGTCCACATTATCATTTTAATCAATACCAGCACAACGGCAACGATTTCACGCCCGAACATAGCATTAAAACAATTATTGACATTCTGAACTATTTGGGAATAGAACAACGAGAATACAACGAGCTGAAAGTAGTGAATATTGAATTTGGTTTAAATATCATTCCCGAAACTGATATTAAAAGTTTGATTGATGGATTATATTTCTACAAAAAAACACCTTTCAAAACTGGAGCGTTTCCGTACTTCAAAAAAACAGATGCAACCAGCTACAAACAAATAAAGGCATACGCCAAAGGATTGCAGTTTTTAGAGTTCCCACAGTACGGAATCCATCCAAATACTTTCCGTTTTGAAGTGAAGAGCAAACAGGCAAAGAATATTGAAAAGTATGGAATCTGGAACGCAGACGACTTGACAAAACTTGACATTTACAAAACACTCACTCAAATATTAGTGGATGAATGGGAAAACGTTCTATTAATCAATCAAACGCCTGATTTCAGCAATCTAAAACCCGATGAGGTACAATTTATCCAAAATGGAAATAAAATTGATTTTTGGGATGATTTAAAAGATGATTCAAACCGAAATAAATTCAATCGGTACAAAGAAAAATATTACAGATTTCTGAAAGGGAAAAACAATCTGCACCACCTCATCAAACTACAAATTATTGACAAACTCAATTCTTACCAAAGTGGTGCAAATTCCACGCAGGGAAACCCTATCAACACGAGAAAAGAAGTTTTAGCACATACACCCATTCAACTGATAAACTTGGAATATGCACCACCTAACGAAAATAACAGAGTTTGTTTAGTGACTGGATTAGATATTTCTATGCAGAGAAGAGGGAGTAAATTTTTATGTTTTGCAGGTCTGAAATATTACAAAGAATTTGAATCTGATATTTATAAAGACCTCGAAAAAAGATTTTTGTCCGAGAAGATGAAAGTCCGAGATACAGACAGCCAAATTTATTACATCGCTCACAATATCCGAAACCTAAAAACGAATCAAAACCATAACCGCCAAAGGTTTGAAAATCGAAACTACAACAAACAACAATTACAATTTAATTTTATAGGCTAACAAAAGTTAACATTATGAATTTAATTATGTTACAATATGTTTCGGTTTATTTACCAGTCATTTTTGACATTTGTTTCAGCTCCATTTAAAATATAATCCTTTAAATTTTCATTCAGTCTATTATACTCTCTCGGTAGTTCACTGACCTTTTGCGGTTTAACATTTCCCTTTTTATCAAATTTATACTCTAAAGGCATCCACGGATTTGAAGAAAATTTTGGATACATATAATTATGTTGTTCGGTTTCAAGAACATCAAATTTATATTTTCCATCTTTCACAGATATTTCGATTTGATAACGTATTTCTATACAAGTAAATATTAGGTTATTGTTGGGGTTCTTACAAAGAGAACTTTTGTCAACACCTTGAAATCTCACATATTCATTTTCGATTTGCCCTTGAATAACGTCATCCGCCCGTTGGTAGGTTCTATTTATCCAGTCTAAAGTTTTTTTGTAAATTTCTTCTTTGGTTTTGTTTGGAGTTTCGGTAACAACATAATCTGTTAATCCGTTTTCTTTTGTTAGACTAAATTCATTTGCAGTTTGAGAAGAAAACAATCCTGAGATAAGAATTGCAAAGAGTAATATTTTTTTCATAGTTTATTTTTCAGCAAATGTAATTAAACTTTTAAACTGGAAATTATGGTTTTCCTTAATAATTTAGGTTTCGTATCTTAGAGTAAACTTACTATATGGGAAGATACGCCACCTATCCAACAGAGATTGAAAGATTAAAAATGATTTCAATTGCAGATTTGAAACGAATGAAATTATTAACACCCGATAATTTCGTAACTACAACGATAAACTGGACGAACCGCAACACCAAAGAAAACAACGGTTCAATATCCGTATCTATTCATACGGGGGAAAATAACGGCTCAATTACATTTGATTATACATATCGAGATACAGAGAAGATAAGATACACCGCCCAACTCATCACAAGACCATCAAATTTGGGAAATGGAAAATTATGGTTTTTCGTTTGTCCAAAGACCGCAAGAGTTTGCAGAAAATTACATTTGATTAACGGTTATTTTAAACACCGTTCCGCCAATCCAAATTTGATGTATCAAAAACAATTGGAATCTAAAAAAATGAGAGATTGGAGCAAAAGATTTGGAATTTTATTAAACGATGAGGTTTATGAAAAATTGTACAGCAAACATTTCAAAACCCACTACAACGGAAGTCCAACAAAAAGATACTTGAAGTTAATGAAAATGATAGAGCAAAAAGAAAATACAAGTATTGAAGATTTTAAGCGGTCTTTTTTGATGTAATTATCTATATTCCACTATCTGTACACCCGTGAGTAAAATATAAAAAATTAGACAAGTCTAACAATTAACTGATGTAATAATGTTTCAATATGTTTCGGAATTTTCGGAGTCCATAAAAAAGAAATAAAACACACTTTTTTCAAATGGTTGGAATTTGGTTGGAATTATTGAGAAACAAAAAACCCTAAAACATTATAAACTAATGAATTAGGGTTTACCAGTGAGGTGCCTAGCGGATTCGAACCGCTGTAGATGGTGTTGCAGACCACTGCCTAGCCGCTCGGCCAAAGCACCGTTTTCTTGGATTGCAAATTTAGTGTTTTTTTTCAAATTTCAAATTTTATCGGCTTTTAATTTCAAAAAAAAGTTTTCAGCCACGGTAAAATGTTGATTAATAGACCAAACGTCTCCTAGCCCTGATGGTAGTGGAAATCCCACAGCAAGCCTTGGACAAAGCCTGGCGCGAGGAATTGCAGCGGACAGCAGGTTCCCGGCTCCAAAAAATAGACACGTTCTACATATCTTTAATCGGTTTTTACAATCTTTATTTACGTTCTAAATAAGTATCTTTGCAAAAAAATTTTAGCACAATGGATAAGATCCAACTAAATACGATAGCGGAAGCATTGGAAGACCTTAAAAACGGGAAAATGATCATCGTGGTAGATGACGAGGACCGTGAGAACGAAGGTGACCTTCTTGCTGCTGCAGAACTCACTACGACGGAGATGATCAACTTTATGACCATCCACGCGAGAGGTCTGATCTGTATGCCGCTGACCGAGAAAAGATGTGACGAACTGGAACTGAACTCGATGGTGGCCAATTCTACCGATCCGAAGGAAACTGCGTTTACCGTTTCTGTGGATCTGCTTGGAAAAGGTGCTACGACAGGGATCTCTGCCGGTGACCGTGCGAAGACGATTTTGGCCATTATGGACCCAAACACCAAACCTGGCGACCTGATGAGACCTGGACACATCTTCCCGCTTCGCGCAAAGGAAGGTGGCGTACTGAAAAGAGCCGGACATACAGAAGCTGCGATCGACCTGACAAGATTGGCCGGACTGAAAGAAGGCGGCGTGATTTGCGAGATCATGAAGGATGACGGCGATATGGCGAGAATGCCAGACTTGCTGGAATTTGGACAGAAACACGGACTGAAAGTGGTTTCCATAGAAGACCTGATCCATTACAGACTGAGACAAGGTGACCTGGTGGAAAGAATCGAGGAGCGTGATATCAAAACGCATTTCGGGGATTTCAAATTCTATGTTTTCGAGGAAAAACCGACGGAGCAGATCCACTTTGCATTGACGACGGGAACTTGGACGCCAGACGAATCTGTCTTGGTCAGGGTTCAATCTTCGAGTTCATATTTTGATGTGTTGAGCAGACTTTCCAATGGCGAACATCCGTTGATGCAGCGTGTGGTGGACCTCATCAATTCTGAAGGGAAAGGCGCCGTGGTCTTCATCAATAATGTTTCCAACAAAGAGAACACGTTGAGCAAACTTCAGCATTTCCTTAATTATCAAGATGGAACCAGCGAGCTCCCGACAATCGCACCAAACTTCCGCGATTATGGCATTGGAACTCAAATTTTGAAAGATCTTGGAATCAACAAATTCAAAGTGATCACGCAGAATCCGAATATCAAACCAGTAATTTCTGGATATGATGTGGAGGTGACGGAAATGGTAGCTCTGTAAAATTATTTGGGCAGCTTTATCCGTCTTCCGTTCCCAATCTTTTTGCCTTGCTTTTCCAGCCGCAAAAAAGGATTTCCACTCAAGCCGGGCTGCTAAGATTCAGCGTTCAAAAAACTATAAAAGCAAAAAGCTCCGAATAATTTCGGAGCTTTTTTTATTTCAAGTATAATCAACTTATTCTTTATTGAATTTGAATGCTTTTCCGCCTTGTGAAAAATCAATACTTTTCTTGTCTTTGCTAAATGTGATGGTAACATCTGCCTGCTCAAAAGAGAATTTGCTCTCTCCCAAATATTCCAAAGGAAACTCTGGCTGACCTGTTGCTTGTCCGTACAATTGGCCTCCTTTCTCTGTGAAAGTCAGTTTCAACGGTACTTCTTTGGTGCTGAAAGTTCCTGCGAATTCTTTCATATTCACTTTTTCTACCGGAGCTGCTTGCGCTGAGGTCCAAACATTGTTTTTAGGATTGATATCCGGAACCCCAGACGCTGGATCCAATTTCACCTCACTTACTTCTTTGGTAGAATTCACTTTGAAGGTCCATTCTGTGTTGCGTTTCCAAACCTCAACAGGCAATTTCACCACCTGCTTTGTTCCATCTTTGAAGGTCAATTCAACCGTTGTCGGCATAGGCAATTGACCAAGATTTTCCACTGTAATTTGCGCACCGTTTTTGTAATCGCCATTGAAAGGTTTTACCGATTTCACAGCCTGATCCACTTTCCACTTGTTGATGAACCAACCTCTCCAGAACCAGTTCAGCTCTTCTCCGGAAACATTCTCCATTGTGTGGAAGAAATCCCAAGGTGTCGGGTGTTTGAACGCCCATCTTGCCACATAAGTTTTGAACGCTTTATCAAACTTCTCAGGACCTAAAATCGTTTCTCTCAAAATCCCCAATCCCAATCCTGGTTTGAAGTAAGCCAAAACACCGATGCTTCTTTCCTTCATATTATCTGGACCAACCATGATCTGTTCGTAGTTGTCATTCAATACAAATGAGCCCATTTTGCCGATATCTTGCTTGTGGTAATATTCCCCATTGTTGAAAGCTGCGGTAGAACCTTCATTGATGAAAGTATTGAAACCTTCGTCCATCCAAGCGAACAATCTCTCATTGGAACCTACGATCATCGGAAACCAAGTGTGACCAAACTCGTGATCGGTAACGCCCCACAGACTTTCGCCTTTGGAACTCATATGACAGAAGACAATTCCTGGATATTCCATTCCGCCTTCGTTTCCGGCAACGTTGGTCGCTGCTGGATAAGGATATTCAAACCATTTTCCTGAGTAATGCTCGATGGAAGCTTTGGTATATTCCGTAGATCTTCCCCACGCTTTTTCGCCAGCACTTTCTACTGGATAAGCGGAGATCGCCAAAGATTTTTTGCCACTTGGCAAGTTGATCCTCGCTGCATCCAAAATGAAAGCTGCTGATGATGCCCAAGCAAAATCCCTTGCATTTTCTATTTTGAATTTCCAGGTTTTGGTTCCGCTCGCACTATTTTTTCCCAATTCAGATTCTGGGCGGATCGCAACTGTTTTGTCGCTGCTTCTCGCCTGATTCCAGCGGCTGATCTCTTCTTTGCTGTAAACTTCTTTTTCATTTAATAGCTCACCGGAAGCCACCACATATTGATTGGCAGGAACCGTGATGTTCGCGGATAAAATGCCGTATTCTAAATAAAATTCTGAAGCTCCTAAATATGGTGAAGTGTTCCAACCCAAAACGTCATCATAGACAGACATTCTTGGATACCACTGCGCCATCGTGAAGATCTTTCCGTTCTTCGTATCTTCAACACCCATTCTGTCGGAACCATATTTTGGTGATAGGAAAGAATATTCGATCTTCAATTTTGCAACACCGCCGTTTGCTTTCAGGTCTTTCGGAAGATCGATCTGCATTCTAGTATCGGTGATGGTGTATTTCACATCTTTACCATCGTATGTTACAGATTTGATCTTGTAACCGCCATCAAACTCTTCGCCGTGTGCACCATTTCTACTTCCGGAAAGTGGCACTACCGCATTACCTCTGGAATCCTTTGCAAAAAGATTCTGGTCCAATTGCAACCAAAGAAATCCCAATTGATCAGGACTGTTATTCGTGTAAGTGATCTCTGCTGAACCTGTGATCTCATTTTTAGCAGCATCAAGGCTTACATTGAGTTGATAATCCGCTGAGTTTTGCCAATATTTGTGGCCAGGTTGTCCGCTTGCAGAGCGCGTTTCTGTTCCGGTCTGAGGATAGAACAAGGGTTTGAAAGCTTCGGTGTAGCTGTAGGCAGGCATTTCCTGCGCGTAGCTATTTGCTGAGAAAGCAAATATCGCAACCGCAGAAAGAAGTGTTGGAATTTTGAATTTCATTGAGGAATAGATTTATTATTAAAATAAAATTAGTCAATAAAATCCGGAACTTGTTACATCATTGGAATGAAGTCTCATTAACAACATAAAAAAACCACGCGTGCTGTTGGCAAACTTCACGTGTGGTTTTGGTTCTTGGCACGCGTGCTATCAAGTGACAGCATGCGTAGTATATTAATTTTGATATAAATCGAATTTAATTAATTTGATTTCTTCGCTTTGATCATAGCTTCCAAAGTATCCCACATCTCCTGCGGAATATCCTCCAACATATTGAACTCGCCGGCACCTTGAAGCCACTCGCCACCATCGATGGTCACAACTTCGCCATTCACGAAAGATGAAAAATCTGAAACCAGATAAGCTGCAAGATTCGCTAATTCCTGATGTTCCCCTACTCTTTTGAGTGGATTTTTTTTAGCCAAATCAAATTTATCTTTCATATCGCCGGGTAGCAATCTGTCCCAAGCACCTTTGGTAGGAAACGGTCCTGGAGCAATTGCGTTGAAGCGGATGTTATATTTTCCCCACTCCACGGCTAAACTTCTTGTCATTGCCAAAACGCCAGCTTTTGCACAAGCGGATGGAACGACGTAAGCCGAACCTGTCCACGCGTAAGTGGTTACAATATTGAGAACTGTTCCCGAAACTTTATTATCTATCCAATATTTACCAATGGAAAGTGTGCAGTTTTTGGTTCCTTTCAAAACAATATCAAGAATAGAATCGAATGCGGAATGTGTCAATCTTTCAGTTGGTGAAATGAAATTTCCAGCCGCGTTGTTCAAAAGAATATCAATCCTTCCAAATTCCTTCAAAGTGGCTTCTTTCATCGCTTCTACTTCATCCCAATTTCGGACGTCGCAGGCTACGCAAAGGACTTTTCCTCCAGTTTCTTCCTCTAATTCTTTTGCAGTTCCTTGAAGTTTTTCTAGGTTTCTGGAAGTAATAACGACTTTTGCACCGAGCTGAAGAAAATATTTGGTCATTGCTTTTCCCAGTCCGCTTCCGCCACCTGTAACGATGGCAACTTTATCTTTGAGTGCGTCTTCGCGCAACATTGGTTGTGAATATGGATTCATTAATTGAATGATTTTGAGATTAAAAGTGAAATCATTTGTGGCTTTGGTAAAATTAGATTTTTATTTTGTATTGGAAATTAACAAAAGTTATGCGCGAAATATGAACGTCATACGATTGCAGCCCGACTTGAGCGGAAATCCTTTTTTGCTTTGAATCAATTTCTATTTAAACTGAAATCGTCTGCAAAAAAGATTGGGAGCGGAAGGCGGATAAGCTGCCCAAATAATTTCACTTTTACAAATCTGTGTTTCAGCTACAACAAGCATTGATTTAGCTACATCTAGCTTTTGAATTCTGACCAACTTTGTAATGTAAAAATTAATCAATTAAAAATAAAAAAAATGGACACACAAAAAGTATGGTTCGTGACAGGAGCTTCAAAAGGTTTAGGATTAACTTTAGTCAAAAGATTATTGGCAGAAGGTCATTCTGTGGCAGCAACTTCCAGAAATATCGCTGAACTTCAGAAGGCAGTCAGTGAAGAAAATATATCATTTCTTCCGCTGGAAGTTGATTTGATTAACGAAAACTCTGTTGAGGCAGCGGTTTCAAAATCAATAGAGAAATTCGGGAAACTGGATGTTGTGGTGAATAACGCTGGTTACGGACAGTTGGGAACTTTAGAAGAAATTTCAGACTTGGAAAGCCGTCAGAATTTCGATACCAACGTTTTCGGTTCTCTGAATATCATCAGAAAGACAATGCCTTATTTAAGAGAACAGAAAAGTGGATTCATTATCAACATCGCTTCAATTGGCGGATTGACAGGAGAATTTGCAGGTTGGGGAATTTATTGTGCTACCAAGTTTGCAGTGGTAGGATTCACAGAAGCTTTGGTTGCAGAAGTAAAAGAATTTGGAGTGAACGCGACCGTCGTTTATCCTGGCTATTTCAGAACTGATTTCTTAACGGGCGGTTCACTCAGAACACCAAAAACTGAAATGGAAGAATACACTGTAGCAAGACAACTTCAGACCGCACACGAAAAAGATATCAATGGAAATCAACCCGGCGACCCTGAAAAAGCAGCTGTAGCATTGATGGAATTGGTAGCACTGGAAAATCCGCCTGTACATTTGGTTTTAGGTTCTGATGCATTCGGAATTGCGGGAAACAAATTAAATGCACTTCAAAACGAAATTTCTGAGTTTAAAACGCTAAGTACATCTACAGATTATTAAATTTGTAAAGGCAACAGTTTCTTGCTGTTGCCTTTAACTTTTGAAATTATGAATAACAGAAAATTATACACCATTGATACCATTTCTGAATTTCACAGGATTTCCGGATTGCCCAAACCTCAGCATCCGCTCATCAGTCTGGTGGATTACAGTTTGGTAGAGTATCAAATCGAGGAATCCGAAATAAGCTGGGTTCAGGATTTGTATTTTATGGGCTTCAAAAGAGATATTCAGGGGAAACTTCATTACGGGCAAGGTCAGTATGATTTTGATGAAGGTCTGATGTGTCTTATAGCGCCGAGGCAGGTTGTAAAAATGGTAATCAGCAAATATGAAACGAAACCTTCAGGGTATCTTTTGGCATTTCATCCAGATTTTATTTGGAATACACCTTTGGCAAAAACCATTAATAACTACAAATTTTTCGGTTATGATGTGAACGAAGCATTATTCCTATCTGAAAAGGAAGAAGAGACGTTAATTGGACTTTTTAAAGGCATTGAAAAAGAATACCAATCGGGAATTGACCAGTTTACACAAAGTATTATTATCTCTCAGATTGAGGTGATTTTAAATTACTGCGAAAGATTTTACCAAAGACAGTTTATTACCCGAAAAAAGACCAATCATCAGGTTTTAGATAAATTAGAAATCATTCTGGAAGATTATTTTAATGAAAATGTAATGGATAAAGGCTTACCAACCGCTAATTACATTGCAGAACAACTGAATATCTCCACCAATTATTTAGGAAGTTTATTGAAGCAATTAACCGGACAAACCACACAGCAACACATCCACGAAAAACTGATTGAGAAAGCCAAAGAAAAACTCTCCACCACCGAACTTTCAGTAAGTGAAATCGCGTACGAACTGGGGTTTGAGCATTCTCAGTCTTTCAGCAAATTGTTTAAAGCTAAAACGGATATTTCGCCTTTGGAGTTTCGGAAGTTTTTTAATTAAAAAAAACATCAATCCGTAATTTGCATACGACAATCTTCATTTTGCATACATCGGATTCTTCACTTCTGCTCAACTTTGCTTTATCAATATTAATACTGAAAAAATGAATAAAGTAAAATTAGGAAATCAAGGTTTAATCATTCCGAATATCGGTTTGGGATGTATGGGAATGACAGGTTTTGGCGATGCCGATATGTACGGCAAAACTGATGAGAAAGAAGCGATTGCAACCATTCACCGTTCTTTGGAATTGGGCGGAAATTTTCTCGACACAGCAGATTTGTACGGCCCTTTTGAGAACGAACGATTGATTGCAAAAGCCATTAAAGGCAATCGTGACAAATACATTATCGCGACTAAATTCGGTTGGGAAATTGACGACAATGAGCAAGTGACTTGGAAAATCAACGGACAGAAAGATTATATGAAAAAATCGGTTGAACGTTCGCTGAAAAATTTAAAAACTGATTACATTGACCTATATTATATGCATCGTCTGGATAAAAATGTTCCGGTTGAGGAAACGGTTGGCGCGATGAGCGATTTGGTGAAGGAAGGCAAAATCGGTTACATTGGATTGTCTGAAGTTTCTTCTGAGACGGTCAAAAAAGCACACGCCGTTCATCCCATCACGGCAGTTCAAAGTGAATATTCTTTGTTTGAAAGAACGGTTGAAGAGAAAGGCGTTATCAAAACTTTGAATGAACTGGGAATTGGTTTTGTGGCGTATTCTCCATTGGGAAGAGGATTTTTGTCGGGACAAATCCGTTCAATTGATGATTTGCCGGAGAATGATTTCAGAAGAGGAATTCCACGCTTCCAAGAACAACATTTTCATAAGAATATTGAACTGGTGGAAGCGATTGAAAGTCTGGCTAAAGAAAAAGGAATTACTTCGTCACAATTGGCTCTGGCGTGGATTATCAGCAAAGGCATTATTCCGATTCCAGGAACGAAACGCAGAAAATATCTTGAACAAAATATCGAAGCCGGAAATATTGTTTTAAGTGAAAATGAGCTTACAAAACTGGAAAGTATTGTACCTTTAGGAACCGACACTGGCGCGCCTTACGACGAATTCAGTATGGGACTTTTGGATTATTGATTCTTGCCACGAATACACGAATTTTAATTTCAGAAATATTTAAACCTTCAAGGTTTTTGAAACCTTGAAGGTTTGTTTAAAACGCATTACGATTGCGCCCCGGCTTGAACGGAGCTCTTTTTGTGTAACGAAGTGGAGCAAAAAAGCGGGAGTGGAAGACGGAAACAGGCGCCCAAAAAATTATTACTATTTTTATTAATCAGAATTTGAAATTATGAACACAATACATTCCATTTCGGCTTTTCACAGGTTATTGTCGCTCCCGGAACCGAAACATCCGATGGTCAGCGTCATCAATCTTTCTGAAAGTATTTTCATTGAAGATGAGGTCTGGAAAGGTTTTGTGAGCCGATATTATTGTGTTGCGCTGAAACGAAATGCGAAGGGAAAAATAAAATACGGCCAGCAACATTACGATTACGACAAAGGTGTTTTGAGTTTTACAGCGCCCAATCAGGTTCAGTACCTCGATTTGAAAACGATGGATTGTGAAAATACGGGTTATCTGCTGATTTTCCACGAAGATTTTCTATTAAAACAGCCCTTGGCAACTACGATTTCATCTTATGGATTTTTCTCTTACGCCGTGAATGAAGCCTTGCATCTTTCCGAAGATGAGGAAAATGACTTGCTGGAAATCTTAAATAAAATCGATAAGGAATGTCAGCACATCGACCAACATACGCAGGAAATTATTTTGTCACAGATTGAATTGTTGCTGAATTATTCCAAACGTTTTTACGAGCGACAATTCATTACGCGAAAAAGTGGAAGCCATCAACTTTTGACGAAATTTGAAACGTTTTTGAACGAATATTTCGATAAAGAATCTTCCGAAAAAGGACTTTTAACAGTTCATCAAATTGCCGAAGCGATGAATCTTTCTCCGAATTATTTGAGTGATTTGTTAAGAATCCAGACCGGACAGAATACACAACAACATATTCACGAAAAGCTCATCAGTAAAGCAAAAGAGAAACTTTCAACCACGGAATTGTCGGTGAGTGAAATTGCGTATGAATTAGGATTTGAACATTCGCAGTCGTTCAGCACATTATTTAAAAAGAAAACTAAGATGTCGCCGTTGGAATTTCGGCAGTCGTTTAATTAAAAATATTTCTCTCGCAGATTTACTTGATATGCAGGTTGAAATTAATCTGCATTATCTGCCAAATCTGCGAGCGTCTTATTTATTTTCGAAAATATCTTCTCGGAGATTATTTTTATGCGTTCTTCCCCACTCGGAAAGTGCCATTATAACTGGCTTCAACGTTTTGCTATAATCTGTGGAAATATATTCCACAACCACAGGCGTTTGCTCGCTGTGAACGATTCTTTTCACAAAACCATTGAGTTCCAAATCTTTCAACTCGTTCGAAAGTACTCTTGCAGATATTCCCACAACAATTCTTTGAAGTTCATTGAACCGAATGCTTCCCTGTTCCTGCAATGCAATAATAATTTTCAATTTCCATTTTCCGCCAATGACATAAATCGCATCTTCCACAGACGACAAACTTTCGGAACATCTTCGGGCAGTAATTGGCTCTTCTAGTTCAATAATTTTTTCCATAAAATAAGATTAACTAACTCAAAGGTTACTACTAACCTTTTGTTCACTACTAACTTTTGATAAGCAAATGTACATAATTTTGTTGAAGAATTTTAATCATCAAAAAAATGAAAAATATACTTCACATTATTTCGAGTCCGAGAAAGGATTTGTCCGCAAGCAGAAAATTAGGAAATGCTGTTATCGAAAAAATTCAAAGGAAATATCCTGACAGTGTTGTCAAAGAACGCGACCTTACAAAAAACCTTGTTCCGCTTTTGGAAGAAGCACACATCAACACTTTTTTCTCTCCCGCAGAAAGTCATTCTCCCGAGCAACAGTCTATCAATGCCTATTCTGAAAATTTGATTTCGGAACTTCAGGAAGCCGACATCATTGTCATCGATTCTCCGATGTATAATTTCTCCGTTCCCGCCACACTCAGAGCGTATTTCGATTTCACTTCAAGAGCAGGCTACACTTTCAAATACAGCGAAAAAGGTCCTGAAGGTTTGTTGAATGACAAGAAATTATATATTGCTTTCGCATCGGGAAATATTTATTCGGAAGGTCCTTATCAAATTTATGACTCGAATGTTCCTTATGTAAAAAATGTCTTTGGTTTCTACGGCGTCAAAGATGTCAGTGTGTTCCGTGCAGAAGGGTTGTCGATTCCGGGAATTATGGAAAATGCTTTAGCAAAAGGAATTGACAGCATTGTCATTGATTAATTTTAATTAATTATTAGATAATCTCTCGCAGATTGAGCAAATTTTGCAGATGATAAAAATCTGCGTTATCAGCTCAATCTGCGAGAGATATAAAAAGACTGCATAATCGCAGTCTTTTCTAATTTATTCCTGAACTTCAAATAGCAATCGCTCCCCGAATTTTTCTTCATTAATTTTTCCATTCTCATAAACCAAATTTCCATTGACAAGAGTGTGCGTCACTTTAGAATGAAACTCAGTTCCTTCCAACGGACTCCAGCCACATTTGTATAGAATATTTTCTTTGGCGACTGTCCAGTTTTCATCCAAATCTACCAAAACCAAATCCGCTTTGTAACCTTCCCTCACAAAACCTCTTTTCTCAATTCTGAAAAGAATCGCAGGATTATGACACATTTTCTCAACGATTTTCTCAAAAGTAATTTTTCCGTTTCTAAAATTCTCCAGCATCACAACCAAAGAATGCTGAACCAAAGGCGCTCCTGATGGACATTTCGTGTAAACATTCTGTTTTTCTTCCCAAGTGTGAGGCGCGTGGTCGGTGGCAATGACATCAATTCTGTCATCGAGCAACGCTTCCCAAAGTCCGTCTTTATCCTTCAAAGTTTTGACCGCCGGATTCCATTTGATGAGGTTTCCTTTTGTTTCGTAATCTTCGTTGGTGAAAGTCAAGTGATGAACACAAACTTCAGCCGTTATTTTTTTCTCTTTTAAAGGAATATCATTTCGGAAAAGGTCCGTTTCAATCGCTGTTGACAAATGGAACACGTGAAGTCGCGCACCTGTTTTTTGCGCCAGTTCAATCGCTTTTGACGAAGATTTATAACAGGCTTCTTCACTTCTGATTAAATCATGAAATTTCACGGGAATATCCTCACCGTATTTATCCAGATATTTTTGAGTATTTTCTCTGATGGTTGCTTCGTCCTCGCAATGAACGGCAATCAGCATTTTGGTATTGCTGAAAATATTTTCTAAAGTTTCAGGATTATCAACCAGCATATTTCCAGTTGATGAACCTAAAAATAATTTGATTCCGGGAACATTTCTTGGATTTGTTTTGAGAATTTCTTCAAGATTATCATTGGTCCCGCCCATCATAAAACCGTAATTGGCGTAGGCTTTTTGAGAACCAATCTCGTATTTATCCGCCAACAATTCCTGAGTCACCGCATTCGGAACCGTGTTAGGCTGGTCAATGAAACTTGTGATTCCGCCCGCGATTGCAGATTTTGATTCGGTTTCTATGTCACCTTTTTGCGTCAAACCTGGCTCACGGAAATGAACTTGGTCATCGATGATTCCGGGCAAAAGATATTTTCCGGAAGCATCGATAACTTGGTCAACATTTTCTTCTGAAATATTCTTTGAAATCTTGGAAATCAAATCATTTTCAATCAGAACATCACTTTCGAAGACCAGATTTTCATTGACGATTTGGGCATTTTTTATTAGAATTTTCATTTTACTTTTTTAGATTGAAACAAAATTAAGTTTTTGAAAATTATTACTCAAGTTTTTGAATCTATAAAATTAAACCACATAGACACATAGTTTTAAAAAATATAATTAAGTTCAAATAGATTCAATTCTACTATGTAAACTTTTCAATACGAATTTTTCCAATTAATTCTATGTGTCTATGTGGTTGAAATTAATCCAATCATAAATTAATATTCTTAAATTGCTTCAAAATTCCAAAGAATGTCTCCGAGAAAATACATTTTAATTCTACCCGTTTTATTCGCTTCATTATTTAATTCTCAGAAATTAGAAAACCTCTCAAAATTCGTGAATCCAATCATCGGAACCGAAAAAATGGGACACACTTTTCCGGGAGCAACTGTTCCTTTTGGCGCCGTTCAACTGAGTCCGGAAACCGACTCGCTTTCTTATGAGGTCAATGGAAAATACAATCCTGATGTCTATAAATATTGCGCCGGTTATCGTTACGAAGATAAAACGATTGTCGGATTTTCGCACACGCATTTCAGTGGAACCGGACATTCGGATTTGGGTGATTTTTTGATAATGCCGACGGTTGGAAAATTAAAATTAAATCCCGGAACTGCCCAAAAACCCGAAAGTGGATTTCGTTCGCGATTCTCTCATCAAAACGAAAAAGCGGAAGCCGGTTATTACAAAGTGAAACTTGACGATTATAATATTCTGGCTGAAATGACGGCTACAACGAGGGTTGGCGTTCATCAATACACCTTTCCTAAATCCGACGATGCACACATTATTTTGGATTTGATGGCGGGAATTTACAATTATGATGATAAAAATGTCTGGACCTATGTAAGGATTGAAAACGACCACCGAATCACGGGTTACCGACAAACAAACGGTTGGGCAAGAACGAGAACGGTTTATTTTGCAATGGAATTTTCGAAGCCGTTCAAATCTTATGGTCAGAAGAATTTTGACACGAAACAAGCTTACCGAGGTTTCTGGAGAAAATGGAATCAGGACGAAAATTTCCCAGAGATTGCAGGCAAGAAAATCAGAATGCATTTTGATTTTGACACGCAGGAAAATGAAAAAGTTCAAATCAAATTCGCAATTTCGCCAGTCAGTCAAGCCAATGCTTTGGAAAACTTAACCAAAGAAACGCCGGATTGGAACTTTGAAAAGGTAAAATCTCAGGCTCAAAACGATTGGAATAAGGAATTGAATAAAATCGTTGTCAACACGCTTTCCGAAGATGACAAAGTGAATTTTTACACGGCGATGTATCACACGTTCATCAATCCTACCACTTATATGGATTCCAATGGCGAGTATAAAGGTCTTGACCAAAATGTGCATCAGGCAAAAGGTTTTACGAATTACACGACGTTTTCACTTTGGGACACTTATCGGGCTCTGCATCCTTTTTTCAATATCATTCAGCCAAAAAGGAATAATGATATGATAAAATCGATGATGGTGCATTATGACCAATTCAGTTTGAAAATGTTGCCGGTTTGGTCACATTATGCCAACGAGAACTGGTGTATGAGCGGTTATCACTCGGTTTCTTTGATTGCAGATGCGATTATAAAAGGAACTTACACCGGAAATCCGGAAGAAGCTTTGAAGGCCTGTATTGCGACTTCCAACAAAAGAAATTACGAAGGCATCGGCGAATATATTGACAAAGGTTACATCTCTGCGGAGAAAAATGGAACGTCGGTTTCCAACACTGTGGAATATGCTTACGACGATTGGGCGATTGCACAAATTGCCAAGAAATTAGGCAAAACGGACATCTACAATGAATATCTGAAACGCTCCGAAAACTGGAAAAATGTCTTTGATAAATCGATTGGTTTTATGAGACCTCGATTGTCTGACGGAAGTTTCAAGAAGGAATTTGATTTGATGAGCACGCACGGACAAGGTTTTATCGAAGGAAATTCTTGGAATTACAGTTTCTTCGTTCCGCACAATCCCGAGGAATTAATGAAATCGATGGGCGGACAAAAGAAATTTGGAGAAAATCTTGATGAATTATTTTCAATGCATTTGCCTGACGAGTTTTTTGCTGATACGGAAGATATTACCAGAGAAGGAATTATCGGCGGTTATGTTCACGGCAATGAACCGGCGCATCACGTGGCATATCTTTATAATGTTGCAGGTCAACCTTGGAAAACACAGTCTCAAATCCGAAAAATCCTGACGATGCAGTACAAAGCAAAACCCGACGGATTGGGCGGAAATGACGATTGCGGGCAGATGAGTGCGTGGTACATTTTCAGCAGTTTGGGATTCTATCCAGTTTCGCCAGGTTCTGATGAATATTGGATTGGAAGTCCGAGTATCGTCAACGCAAAATTGAATTTGGAAAACGGAAAAACGTTTGAAATCGAAGCTAAAAATCAATCAGAAAAAAATGTCTACATCGAAAGAATCGAGCTGAATGGAAAACCGTTTGAAGGCTATAAATTGAATCATGAGGACATTATGAAAGGTGGTAAATTGGTTTTCTTTATGAATTATAAGCTGAAGAAATAAATCGGATTCTTATCAGAATAGATTATTTTTGCAAAAATTTTTGAATTGAAGAAATTACTTGGACAAACTGCGCTTTATGGATTAACAACTGTGATTATCAGGCTGTTTCCATTTGTAATTAATCCAATTATTACCAGAACTTTTGGTCCAACTGCCTATTCTCCTTTTGCCGATTTTTATTCAGTAGCTGGTGTTATCGCAGTGCTCTTGACCCACGGAATGGAAACTACTTTTTTCCGATTTGCGTTGGATGAAAAAGACGACAGAAAATTGATTTCGACTGCTTTTTTCAGCGTTTTAACGGTAACATTAATCTATTTATTTTTCACTTTAGTTTACCGACAGCCTTTAGCGATTGCCTTCAAAACGCCAGACCAAGTTGATTTATTGGCTATTTTAACGGTGACTTTGGCATTGGATGCATTTAGTGCGATGCCTTTTGTAATGCTAAGGAAAAACGAAAGACCTTTAAAATATGCCGGAATCAGAATCACGAATGGAATTATTAATTTTCTTTTAGTTGTATTTTTCATCATCATTCTGCCAAGATATCCGGAAGGAATTTTCGGTTTGAAATACAGTCCCGCGTTTGGAATCGGTTATGTTTTTGTCGCGAATCTGGTTGCAAGCGCTGTCACTTTTTTGATGCTTTCACAAGAATTATTAATCGCAAGGATAAAGCATTTCTCTTGGGAACTTTGGAAAAAAATGATAAAATATTCCTGGCCAATCACCATTGCAGGCTTAGCAGGAATTATTAATGAAACCTTTGACAGACAGTTTCTTAAGTTTCTCTTACCAGATACAATCGGAAGACACGAACTTGGGGTTTACGGCGGTGTTGCGAAAGTGGTGACGTTTGTAATTTTGTTCAGACAAGCGTATTCTTTGGGAATAGAACCTTTCTTTTTCAGCAATTCTAAAAATGCAAATGCGAAAGAAATGTATGTCAAACTGATGGACATTTTCATCGCCATCAATTGTTTGATTGTCTTATTCTTATCAGTTAATTTGGACTGGATTGCAAAAGTTTACATCAACAATCCGGAATACTACGAGGGAATTTCAATTCTACCAATTTTGTTTTTTGCCAGTTTATTTATCGGAATTTATCTCAACCTTTCGATTTGGTATAAGTTGACAGACAAAACAATTATTGGTGCCTACATCTCAGGAATTGGCGTTTTGATAACCATAATTATTAATTTTTATTTTATTCCAAAATACGGATATTGGGCTTCAACTTGGGCGACCATTGGCAGTTATTTCGCAATGATGGTCATATCGTACATCTGGGGACAATACAAATATCCGGTACCATATAATATTTATAAAAATACAATTATCATTCTTGTAACAATGGTTGTATCTTTGGCATATTACCAATATATGAAAGAAAATATTTGGTTGGGAAATCTTATATTTTTACTTTTGGCAACCATTTTGCTAAAGACAGAGAATTTGATTCCTCAAAAAATATTAAACAAAATTGGTGTGAAGTAAAATTCACTAAATAATTAATAACCAATAATTTAAAAACAAATTTATGAAAATAATAGTTCCAATGGCTGGACGTGGTTCTCGATTAAGACCACATACATTGACAGTTCCAAAACCATTGATTCCGATTGGTGGAAAACCAATTGTACAAAGACTCGTAGAAGATATTGCTAAAGTTGCAAATGAGCCAATTGAAGAAATTGCGTTCATTATCGGTGACTTTGGTCCAGAGGTAGAAGCTTCTCTTATAAAAGTAGCTGAGAATCTTGGCGCAAAAGGAAGCATCTATGCTCAAACCGAGCCTTTGGGAACGGCGCACGCCATCAACTGTGCGAAAGAAAGTATGACTGGTCCAGTGATAATCGCATTTGCGGATACACTTTTCCGTGCAGATTTCCAGCTAGACACCAATGCAGATGGTGTGATCTGGGTGAAAAAAGTAGAAGACCCTTCTGCTTTTGGCGTTGTGAAATTGGATGACTACGGTTTCATTACAGACTTTGTTGAGAAGCCTAAAGAATTTGTTTCTGATCTTGCCATCATCGGAATCTATTATTTCAATTCTGCTGAGAAATTGATGACAGAGATTGACCACATCATGGAAAATAATATTACCGAAGGTGGTGAATATCAATTGACAACAGCATTAGAAAACCTAAGAGCTAAAGGTGCCAAATTCTCTCTTGGAAAAGTAGATGATTGGATGGATTGCGGGAACAAAAATGCAACCGTAGAAACCAACAGCAAGATATTACAGTATGAAAGAGAAAACATGGCCAACTATCCGGTATCTGCTGAGATTGAAAACTGCATGATCATTCCGCCTTGTTTTATCGGGGAGAATGTGAAAATATTAAATTCTAAAATTGGACCTAACGTTTCTCTTGGGAACAACACAGTGGTCATCAATTCTAATATTGATAACTCTTTGATCCAGGAAAACACGATTATTGACCACGGAAACCTGAGCAATTCTATGATTGGGAATTCTGCGAAATACTTCGGTGTTTCCAGAGAGATTTCTTTAGGAGATTATTCCGTTTTGGATTTCGTTTCGAAAGATTAAATTTAATTTTAATAAAATATCAACTTTGTCAAAGTCCATGATTTTGACAAAGTTTTTTTTAGATACCTAAGTCAAAATATAAGTTTATTTTTGGCGTTAATATTGTAAGTTCCACCATAAAAAAGTTATGCAAAAGTACATTCTCATCATAGTTTCCGCTCTACTGGTCACATCTTGTAAAGTTCAGAAAAACCAAGCTACAACTCCAATCAGTACTACAAAACCAATTTCGAACAACGCCAGCTTCTTTTCCGCCATCGACAAAAGATCAAGTTTTGATGCGGTGAAAATCAACAGTAAAATAGACGCTAAAACAGGCTCATTCATTCCGACATTGGATGCTGTCATCTACATCGAGAACGGGCAAAAGGTTTGGATGAATCTAACTGCAGTCATTCTTCAGGCAGCGAGAGGTATGGCAACGCCAGAAGGGATCAAAGGTTATTACAAATTGGACAAAACTTACATTGATTCTGATTTTGGTTATCTTAATAAACTTCTCAATGTAAACTTTATAGATTATAGTGCTTTGCAAAATCTTTTGCTGGGAAAAACCTTCATTCCGGTTTCTGAGAATGATTATACATTAACCCAAAACATTTCTGGCTTCAACTTGACTTCAAAACAAAATCAAAAAATCACAGAAAACGGCAAAACAACGGAATACAAAATCTCTCTGGATTATGATGCGGACTTCAACTTGAGCCACGTCCTGTTGTCAAATCCAGCAAACAACGATCAGCTGGAAATCACTTATTCAAACAGAGAAATCCTAAACAATGAGAGCTTCCCGAAAAGTGTTAAAATAATTATAAAAACCAAGAAAACGGACGAAATATTATTAGAAAATACGAAATTTGATTTTTCCCGGATGGAAACTACTTATTCCGTTCCTGCCAATTACAAAAAGACAGAGATTAAATGATCAAGAAATTAAGTATATTAATAAGTATCATCCTTTTCGGAAGCGCATTTGGACAAAAAGACAAAGAGGTTTTGCAAAAGCAGAACGCTGATCTGAAGAAACAGATCTCTTCTCTCAATGCCACCCTGAATCAAACCAAGCAAGAATCAAAACTTTCTATCGGATATCTTAATGCTGTAAATCAAAAACTTACACTGAGAGAAAAAGTTTATACCAATACTCAAAAGGAGAAAAGATTTATTGAAGATGATATCTATAAACGTCAGCTGGAAATCAATAAAAACAACCGTGAACTGACTGTTCTGAGAAAAAACTACGCTGCAATTCTCGTCAAAGCTTACAAGACAAAAGGCGTTCAAAACAAAGTCACCTTCATCCTATCTTCTAAAAATGTTGGAGAAGCGCTTAGCAGAGTAGAATATCTGAAAAGATACTCTGAATATCAGGACAAAAAAGCTGCCGAAATCTCTAATAAAGCAAATGAAATCAAGAAAAATATTGCGCTAAAGAAAAAATCGGCTGCAGAAAAAGACAATCTTTTGCTGACACAGAAGAAGGACCTTGCTACAATTGAAGCGGAAAGAATCGAGAAGCAAAAACTTTTGGAGGAGTTCAAAAAGAACGAGGTAAAACTCACTGCAGAACTTAGACAAAAACAAACGCAGTCCAAAGAACTGGAACGCCAGATCAGAAATATCATTGCTGAAGAGATCAGAATTGCCAAAGCAAAAGAAGAAGCTGAAAAGAAAGCAGAAGCTGAAAGAAAAAGACTGGCAGACATTGCTGCAAAAAGAGAGAAAGACAGGATTGAGGCAGAAAACAGAGCAAAAATTGCCGCTGCTGAAGCTGAAAGAAAAAGAGCTGAGTTAGAAGCTAAGCGCGCTACAGAATTGGCCGCTAAACGTGCTGAAGAAGAAAGAAGATTAGCCGAAACAAACAAGGCTATCGAGAAGAAGGAAGCTGCGGAAAGAGCAACGAGAGAGGCTGCCGACAGAGCAAAAATAGCAAATGAAAAAGCAGCTGCTGCAAAAGCCAACGAAGTGGCGATCAACAAAAAGAATGATGATGCAAAAGAAGCTGCAGAGAAAAAAGTGATGAAAAACTATGACATCGGTAATGTCGTAGGAAATAATTTCGCTGATAACAAAGGAAGAATAGGCTTCCCAGTTGATAAAGGGACGGTAACCCATCGTTTTGGAAGACAACCACATCCAGTTTTCAAAAATATTGTTGAAGAAAACACAGGTATCAAAATAGCAGTAGCGCCAGGGACAAAAGCCAGATGCGTTTTCCCAGGAATTGTCTCTACAATCCAAGTGATCAATGGCAGCCGTACAGTTTTCGTAAAACATGGTGGCTACTTCACTATTTACTCAAACCTATCCAGCACATTGGTAAAGGCAAATCAGCAAGTCTCCGCTGGAACACTGATTGGAGAAGTTGGCAGTGATTTTGATGGATCTGTTACATTGGATTTCCAAATCTGGTCGGGTCAAAATCCAGTTGATCCACTAGGTTGGGTTTCGTATTAAAAAATAATTTAACTTTGTAAAAAAATCAAGATGACATTATCCACTGTTATATTAAGTATCTCTTGGCAACATATCCTAATTGTAGCCTTGATTCTTCTTTTGTTGTTTGGAGGAAAAAAGATCCCCGAATTAATGAAAGGTTTAGGCTCTGGCATCAAAGAGTTTAAAGACGCGGTAAAAGAAGAGGACAAGAAAAAAGACCCTACTTCTACAACCAACGAACCTAATCAAAATCTATAAGAATTATTGATGAGTTTAACAGAAAAATCATGGGAGATCTTTAACCAATCGGTTAATGATTATCACATCAATGACGATGTTAATTCTGAAGAAAATAATCCATTCCAAGCTAATAGTTTGGAATGGATTTTGTATTCAAAGAACTGGATTGATACCGTTCAATGGCATTTGGAAGATATTATACGTGAGGAAGATATCGACCCAACAGAAGCTCTAAAAATAAAAAGAAGAATTGATAAACTCAATCAAAAAAGAACTGATCTGGTAGAACAGATCGATTTTTGGTTTTACAAAAACTTCGAAAATATTACTTCTGATCCAAATGCAAGGATTAACAGCGAAACTCCGGCTTGGTGCATAGATCGATTTTCGATTTTATCTTTGAAAATTTATCATATGTCTATTGAGGCTTCTCGTGAAGACGCTTCTGAAGAACACAAATTACAATGTTCCCAAAAGTTGAATGTACTTTTGGAACAGAAAAAAGACCTTTCCACAGCCATAGACCAACTGCTTTCTGATATTGAGAATGGTAAAGTTAAGATGAAGCTTTATAAGCAAATGAAGATGTATAATGATGAAAGTCTTAATCCAATCCTGTATCAAAAAATGCAGAAAAAATGAAAAGTTTCCATAAACTTTTAGCGATAACACTTATTACAGCACTTTTAGGATCTTGTTCCACCAATTCAGCGGCATCGGAACAGGTACATTCTGATTTGCTTTCTGATACGTATGCATACCTATCTCCAGAAGCTATTGTTTATGCCTCTTCAATTTCCAATCTAATTGCAACTTTTCCTAAATTCAGGAATGATGCTGTCAATAGAGAAGTTTCGTCACTGAAAGGTTCGCTTTCAGATTATCTAGGCGCTGTGAGGGAATTCAATCAATCTTCAAAGCACCGATCTTTAGAAGATTTTGAGAAGTACTATAAGAAGATTCAGAAACTTAGAAAATTCATGGTAAAAGATGATGATGAGGTTTTGAATCGTTATATGGTTAAAATTAAGACCAATATCAATCTTCTGGAAGCTTCGCAATCAAAAGGTATCGAGACCTCTATGTCTTCCAATTAATTTATTACCACTACTCTACTTAATGTTACAAATACAAGCAGAATCGAATGTTCCCACAGATTTTGGGGAATTCAGAATGATGGCTTTTTCAGAAAATGAAAAAGATTGGATGCCGCATATGGCTTTGATTGCTAAAGGTACAGACTTGACAAAACCGGTTAATGTAAGGATTCATTCAGAATGTATTACTGGCGAGGTTTTCCATTCTCAGAAATGTGAGTGCGGACAGCAACTGAATACAGCGATGCAATATATGCAGGAAAACGGCGGAATGATTATCTACCTTAGACAAGAGGGCAGAAACATCGGAATCATCAATAAGTTGAAAGCTTACGCTTTGCAAGAGAAAGGATTTGACACCGTTCAAGCCAATCTGGAACTAGGATTGCCAGCAGACGACCGTAATTTTGATATTGCGATAGAAATGCTTAAAAAATTAGAGGTGAAGTCTCTCAATCTGATGACCAACAATCCGGAAAAGATTAAAATAATTGAGGATAGTGATATCAACTTCAATTCGAGAATACCTCTGCAAATCAAGTCAAACTTGTCCAGCGCATCTTACCTCAAAACTAAGAAAGACTTTTTCGGACATCTCTTGGATGACGAGAATTCTTGATCATAAAAACAAAAAAACCGTCTTGCGACGGTTTTTTATTTGAATAAACTCAAATAAAATTATTTTTTCTTACCTGTAGCAGGACCAGCAACCGCAGTAGCCAAATCAGCTCCAGCTTTAAATTTAGCAACAGTTTTTGCTTCAATTTGGATTGGTTTTTTAGTTGCAGGGTTGATACCTTGTCTTGCAGCTCTTTCAGATACTGAGAAAGTACCGAAACCTACTAGAGATACTTTACCGTCTTTTTTCTTAAGTGTTTCTGTTACGTTAGCAACAAAAGATTCCAAAGCTTTTTTAGCAGCAGCTTTTGTGATGTCTGCATCCTTCGCGATAGCGTCGATTAATTCAGATTTGTTCATAATATTTATTAATTAAAGTTATGTTGTTATAGCAAATATAAGACAATTTTCATATCGTGCAAATATTTTTATAAAAATTAGTGAAGTATGTATCATTCTTTTTAAATCAATGAATTTTCGACAAATCAATTTTTAACGAAAACACTCGATTTTTTGAAGATGATTTTTAATAATTTATCTTTATCCATCAACAATGATAATACGTAACAATTAATATTTACAATATTCATAAATTCATAATATCGAATATCGATTTTAAAAATATTTGCAATGTCTCTCTCAATAGAAAAATGATGCCAATTCTGAGGAATCATAAAATGTTCTTTCTCACTTTTATTATTTAGCGTAAATTTGCAACTATGTTTATCGAAGTTTTTAAATCGAAAATCCACAGGGTCCGTGTTACGGCATCAGACCTTGATTATATTGGAAGCATCACTATTGACGAAGACCTTATAGAAGCGGCCGGCTTGATTGTTGGCGAGAGAGTCTATATCGTAAACGTGAACAACGGTGAACGTTTTGACACCTACGTCATCAAAGGGAAAAGAAAATCCGGCGAAATCTGCCTCAATGGTCCTGCAGCCAGAAAAGTGCAGAAAGGCGATATCATCATTATTATCGCTTATGCACAGATGAGCCCTGAGGAAGCCAAAGATTTCCAGCCAAAAATCGTTTTCCCAGACGAAGCGACCAATCTCCTCACATAATTCCTAATCACATTGGAAGAAAAGAAGCCATCATTACTCAAAAATATTCTGACAGTTTTAATTTCGATTGCGATTGCAGGATTATTTCTATGGCTTGCACTCAAAGGATTGGACTTTGACAAAATCAAAGGTTCATTACAAAAAGCCAATTACCTTTGGGTAGCGTTTGCAGGATTTTTTGGCGTTTCCGCTTATTGGTTCAGAGCCATCCGATGGAATCTTTTGTTGGAACCAATGGGTCACAAGATTTCCAATTCCAACTCACTTTGGTCACTTTCTTTCGGATATTTAATGAATTTAACGATTCCCAGAAGTGGTGAAGTGGCGCGTTCAACAGCGCTTTATGGTGTTGAGAAAGTTCCGGTTGACAAGTCTTTTGGAACGATTATTTTGGAACGAGTTGTCGATTTGGTTTGTATGGGAATCTTCGCATTATTGACTTTGGTTTTCAAATATGATGCGCTTTTGGCTTTCTACAAAGCGGCGACTCAACAAAAAGCTTCAGAAAAAAAAGAATTAAATTGGTTTGAACAATATTTGCTAAAAATTGGAATTACTGATTTAGAACAATTTTATTTCTTTTCAAAAATTGCTATTGGAATTATTGTAATCGCAGTCTTAACGTATTTATTCATATATAAAAAAGACAAATTAATCGATTTTGCAAAAGGGGTTTTTGAAGGTTTAAAATCTATTTTGACCTTAGAACAAAAAGGAAAATTCATCCTTTACACCGCGGGAATCTGGATTTGCTATTTCTTCGCATCTTATCTTGTTTGCTTTGCTTTGCCAGAAACTTCCAATTTCACACCTGCAGACGGCTGTTTCATTTTAGTAGTCGGAACTTTGGGAATGATAATCCCAGCAAGTGGCGGAGTTGGCGCTTTTAATTTAGCAATGAAATTTGGCTTCACCGCCTTATTCATTTCGATGGGAAAAGACGCTGTAGAAGGCGGAGAATTGGGACTCGCCTACTCTTTCATCACATTGCCTTTGCAAATCATCATTATGCTCGTAATGGGCTTGATTTCGATTCCGATGTTGGCGAAGAATAGGAAGATTTAACTCAGAATCATTTCAATCTTACTTCCAGTTTCTTCATCTTTAGTAATATTCAGCGAAATTGGAATTTTCTCTTTCAATTCTTCAACGTGCGAAATAATTCCGACGATTCGATTTTCTTTCTGGAGATTCATCAATGTTTCAAAGACCAAATTCACAGATTCCGGGTCTTGCGTTCCAAAACCTTCATCAATAAAGAAAAAGTTTCTCTCCGATTTCGCCTGCGACTGCACACTTTCTGCCAAAGCCAACGCCAAACTCAACGAAACCTGAAAACTCTGTCCGCCAGATAAAGTCTTCACACTTCGCGTTTTTCCCTCGTTCAGATAATCTATGATTTCAAATTCATTCTTGTCATTGACTTGCAAACTGAGTTGGTTTCTTGTCATTCTATGAAATCTGATATTCGCATTGTCACAAAGTTGTTTCAAATAAATCGAAGAAACATATTGCACAAAACCAGCACCTTTGAAAAGGTTAGAAAGTGTATCAAGATTCGCTTTCCTTAGCAACAATTTATTTTGCTCGAGAATCAATTCCTTCTTGGTTTCAAAACTTTTCTGCAAATCCGAAAGTTGTTTTTCAATAATTGTCAACTGCTTTTGTAATTGAGAAATATTTTCTTGAGAAACTAAAAAATCATTCTCTTTTGCCACGAATTCTGATTCATCGAAATTGGACTCTTTCAATTTCAACTTTAAAGAATTAATGATTTCTTTCAGGGTATTAAAACTGATTTTAAAATCCTGAATTTCCTTCCGCGACGTCTGAATATCAAAATCTTGAGATAAAATCGTCTCGACTTCTTCAAGGTTTGTGAATGAGGATTTCGCTAAAACAGATTGGATATTTTCAATATTTTCTTTTTCCGATTTTTGAAGTTCGTCAATCTGTTTTGAAATTTGGGCAAGCAAGGTTTCCTTAGAAGCAACTTTCGGCGTTGTTTCCAACAAATCTTTTTGAAATTGTTTGTATTGATTTTCGACCGAACTATTTTTGGTAGACAAATTCTCAGATTCAATTTTGATTTCTGCCGAATTTGCGGTTTTAAAATCTTTAAAATCAAGAACTTTCAAATTTTGCTTTAAATCTGAAATAGAAGTTTCCAGACTGATTTTTTTATTTTTAAAATCAACAATCGCCTCTTCAAAACGTTTGGTTTCTTTTTGTTGAATTTCTAATGTTCTACGATGTTCATCAAGCAATTTCTCCGCGGAAGAAATTTTCTGTTCCAATGCAAAAGCTTCGGTTTTTTGAGTAGAAAATTGGGTTTCATTTTCTTTATCAAATTGATTCCAAATGAATTGTTCAGAATGTAGTTTCAATTTTTTATCAGATTCTGATTTTTGATTTTCCAGTTCAATTTTCTGATTTTCCAAAAGCTGTTTCAGTTCCAGAATTTTCTCAATCTGCTTTTCGTCTGTTTTAATTTTTTCAATTAAATCTTCAATATCCAGAAGTTCAGCATTCAAAGTCTTCAATGATTCGGAAACATTTTCTGAGACCAAAATCTCCGGATGTTCCAGCGAACCACAAAGCGGACAAGGTTTTCCGTCTTCAATGTTCTGAGCAAATTCTGCTAATTTTTGAGACAATACCAAATGACTTTTCTGGTTTTGATGATTCAGTTTTTTCTCATTCAAAACAAGATTTTTGGAAGAGAATTCTTCCTTCCAGTTTTCGGGAAATTCATTCAGTAAGATTTGCTGTTTCGCAATTTCCTCAGATTTTGAAAGAATATTTTTTTGAAAATTAGACCATTCGGTTTGGTAGTTTTTCCTGATTTGAAACCAGTTTTCAACTTCCATCAGAATTTTAGTATCCGTTTTCTTAGACTTCAAATCCGAAATCGATTTGGATTCAACATCTATAATTTTTTGAATCTCAATTTCTTTTTGCTTCGAATCTGAAATGGTTTTTTCGCCTTTTTCAATTCTTTCCAACAATAGATTTTTCTGAGTTTCAAAATCCAAAATCCTTGAAATATTCAACAAATCAACGGCTTTTTGTTTGCTGTTTTCAAGTTGATTGAAATCATTTTCTAATGCCGAAATATTCTGTTTCAATTGATTCAAAGTCTCAGAAAGCGCATTAAATTCCGTCTTCGCTGATTCCTGAGTCTTCAAATTTTGATTGATTTCAGAAGACAAACGCTTTTTTTCCGTTAACAACGATTTGAAGTTTCTTTCCGCAGTTTCAAAAACTTCCAATTGCTGTTCAAGTTTCTGGAATTTTTCATTTTCTGTTTCTTTAATGACGAATTCGGCTTCTTTTATTTTTAGATTATCAAAATCAGTTTTGAGATTTTTGAGTTTCTGAAAATTGGTTTCCAGCTGATTATGAACTTCTTTTTCTTTACCAAAATTAATTTTAGAAAGATTTAGTTCTTCATTTTTTGCATTAATAAGCTCTGCTGAAACTTCCTCAAAAGTTCCCAATTTCCCTTCGAGTTCCGCCAATTCATATTTGGTTTCGGATACTTTCGTAGAAACTTTGTCCTGCAAATCATATTTGTGAAGTCCGAAGATTTCCTTCATCATCTGCGTTCGGTCTTTGGCTCCCAATTCCAGAAACTCCTTGAACTGACCTTGCGGAATAATAATCGTCCGCTTGAAATTCTCATAACTCAAACCCAGAATTTCAGACGCATTCGTATGTTCCAGTGGAATCCATTCGCCATTTTTTTCTTCGTAAAAACAAGTGTTGTAAACTTTGACATCATCAAAACGTTTTGCATTTCTCCTAAACTCCCGAACGGCGCGAAATGTTCTATTCTCAAAATTCTGAAAGTCAAACTCGATGAAAGACCGATTGCTACGGAGATTCATCATATTATAAGCACGACTGTCTTTGCTATTCATCCTTTCAGTTTCACCATAAAGTGCAAAACTGACAGCCTCCAAAATTGAGGATTTCCCAGAGCCAACGGCTCCAAAAATCCCGAACAAGCCAGCTTGAGTCAGCTCAGAAAAGTCAATCGTTTGTCTGGTTTGATAGGAATAAAGTCCTTCTATTGTAAGTTTTATTGGAAGCATTTTGGTCGTTGGTTGATAATTGCTGGTTGATTGATTTTTAAATCTTTAAATTTTATCTTTTCTTAAATCAATTCTTTGAAAATATTCATCAGTTCGTCATTCGGTTCTTGATTTTGATTTTTCGATTTGAAATAATCTTTGAACAAGTCCTGAATGTCCTGATTCAGATTGATGCTTTTATCCGTTTCATTAGAATCGATGATGTCATATTTTAGTTTCGGAATGAGATGAATAATGCCGTGATGGGTTTGATAAAGCAACTTTCTATCTTCAGCTTTTAGAAAAGTGTCACTTTCCAAAGTCAATTCTACCAAAGTTTCCGGATTATCTTGCAACCAGGAAATTGTATTTTCAATGTTATCAAAGGTTTTCCGGAAAAGCGGTTTTCCACTTTTGATTTCGACGGTTTTGGTTTGAGGATTTTCTGCAGGTTTCAAATCAATGATATTGACAGATTTTTTCTGTCCAGCTTCACTAAAACTATAGCAAAGAGACGATGACGAATAAACAACAGGCTTCTCCAATGTCCCAATATTCCGAAAGTTATGGAGATGTCCCAAAGCTGTGTACTGGATTTGAGATGGAATAATTTCCGTGTAAAGCAAGTCGGCGTTTCCAATCATAATTGGTTTTTCGCCTTCTGGTTCTTCAGGTTTTTCAGCACCTCTCTTCATCATATAAAGATGCGCCATCAGCACATTGATTCCGTTCTGGTCGCAATAAGTATCAGCTAGATTCTGCCACGTTTTTTGCAAAGAATTGCTGAGTGCGACTTCTTTATTGTCTTCTCCAAGATATTCTTTCAGACGGATTTCGTTGGCATAAGCCGTGTGGAGAATTCTTATCGGATAATCGAATTGATTTAATTTGAGTTCGATGAATCCTTTATCGGTATTGATAATTTTAAAATGCTCCAGTTCGAAAATCGGAATTTCTGCGTTGGGATGACCAATCAAAATGATTCCACACTCTTTTGCCAACGGATTTGGCGCATCAATTCTATCTGGCGAATCGTGGTTTCCTGCAATGGCAATGACAGGACGTTTTCCATTTTTGGAAAGCTGTTTCAAAGTCCTGTAAAATAATTCTACAGCTTCCGTTGAGGGATTGAAATTATCAAATAAATCGCCCGCAACGAGAACCAAATCCACATCCTCCGCATCAGCAATCTCAACCAACTCGTCCATTACAAGTTTTTGTTCTTCCAAACGGGAAAAATTTTCTAGGCGTTTTCCGAGATGCCAATCGGCGGTGTGAAGGATTTTCATTTTATAAAGATAGTTTTTTGATGAAAGAGGACAAAACGGAAAACCGTAAAGATTTTAGAATCCTCAAAAAAAAATCGATATAAAACATTCAGACAATTCACTAACAAAGATGATTTTTTCATCAAAGAAATATCGTTTCAACAATTCTCACGAATCAATATCATTCCGTAAATTTGCTCTGTGAATCCCAACTTAGAACTTCAGCTCAAAACACTTCCATCGGAACCAGGCGTTTATCGTTATTATGATAAGAACGACCAGCTTTTGTATGTCGGAAAGGCAAAACATCTCAACAAAAGAGTCCTCTCCTACTTCAACAAAAATCAAAATGGTTACCGAACCAGAATAATGGTTTCGAAGATTCACAGGCTTGAAACAACCGTTGTGAATAGTGAGTACGACGCACTTTTATTAGAAAACAATCTCATAAAAGCGCATCAACCATTCTACAACGTGATGCTGAAGGATGATAAAACCTATCCGTGGATTTGCATCAAGAATGAAGATTTTCCCAGAATATTTTTGACCCGAACCAAAATAAAAGACGGCTCCGAATATTTTGGACCTTACGCCAAAGTGAAACCTGCGCGAGTTCTGCTTGATACGATTAAGAATCTTTATAAAATAAGAACGTGTAATCTGAATTTGGCGCCATCAAAAATTGCAGAAGGAAAATACCGCGTTTGTCTGGAATATCACATCAAAAATTGTAATGGACCTTGCGAAGATTTGGAATCTAAGGAAGATTATGATGAAAAAGTAGAAGCCATCCGAGGAATTATCAAAGGTGATTTCCGATTTGCCAAGAAATATCTGGAAGAAAGAATGTTCCGTTTTGCTTCGAATCTTGAGTTTGAAAAGGCTCAGATGATTAAGAATAATATCGAGTCTCTCGAAAATTATCAGGAAAAACACACGGTCGTAAATCCAAGTATTGATGACGTGGATGTTTTTGGGATGACGAGCGATGAAACGGCGGCTTACGTTAATTATTTTAAAATCAGAAATGGTTCCATCGTTCAAAGTTTTACGACCGAAATCAAGAAAGTTTTGGAGGAAAGCGATGAAGATATGTTGGAGGAAGCTTTGGTAGAAATTCGTCAGAAATTTGATTCTACATCCAAAGAGATTTTGATTCCTTTTCATCTCGGTTTGGAAATCCCGAATGTCAAATTGATTGTCCCAAAAGTCGGCGACAAAAAAAGAATCGTAGAACTTTCTGAGAAAAATGCGAAGGAATACAGACTTGAAAAATTGAAACAAGTCCAAATCATCGACCCGGAAAGACACACCAACCGAATAATGGCAGAGATGCAAAAACTCCTAAGAATGCCCGTTGAGCCAAGACACATCGAAGGTTTTGACAACTCGAACATTCAGGGAACAAATCCTGTTTCGGCGTGTGTAGTTTTCAAAGACGGGAAACCTAGCAAAGCGGATTACAGAATTTTCCATCCGAAAACTGTGGTTGGCCCAGATGATTTCAAGACGATGGAAGAAGTCATCTATCGCCGTTACCGAAGATTGCTGGAAGAAGGCGAACCTTTGCCACAACTCATTCTAATTGATGGTGGAAAAGGACAATTGTCTTCGGCTGTCAAAAGTTTGAAACTGCTTGGACTTTACGGAAAAATCACAATAGTCGGGATTGCAAAACGTCTGGAGGAAATCTATTTCCCAGAAGATTCGATTCCTTTGTATATCGATAAAAAAGCGGAAACGCTGAAAATCCTCCAACGTGTGAGAGATGAAGCGCACCGTTTTGGCGTGAAACATCACAGAACGAGACGAACAAATTCGACCATCAAATCTGAACTGGAACAAATCCCGGGCGTTGGTCCAAAATCAATAGAAATGCTATTGACAAAACTGAAGTCTGTCAAAAGAATCAAAGAAGCGGATATCGTGACCTTGGAGGAAATCCTAGGGAAAGTGAAAGCAAAAGTGGTTTGGGAGTTTTTTAATTCCTAAACCTACTCAGCCATTCCTGCAACTACTTTTTTGTAACCATTGCCGTCAAAAGCAGCTTGCCTTTCTCCGCAATTGTCATTCATAATTATAAATGTGAGCGTATCATTGGCAATTTGATATTTGTACAAACCTTCATCCTTAGAGTCGCAAGGAGAATTGCCTTCAATCTTCACCAATTTCAAGGTGCCTTGGTCTGTGAAAGAATATTTCATTTTCTCAATGACGTTTCCTTGGTAAAGAAGATCAAGATCATCAGTATTAAATCTAAAAATAACCTCTGCAGGTGTCGGAATGCTGGCAACTCCTTTCCACTGCGTATTGGCCAAAGGATTTGTAGTTTCTTGAGAAAAACAGAACAGACTTGACAGAAATAAGCCTGCGATCAAAGAATTTGTAATTGTTTTCATGACTTTTATTTTTTGAGATCAAACAAAATTAAAACTTGATAATCAATCAACTATCAACAATTAAAGTTAGTATTATAATCCGAATATCAAATATTATATTGCAAGAATTTAAAATCGAAATCAATAAAGTTCCTATTCGGAATTTCAATCGTTAATTATTATCTTTGCAACCTAAAATTTAAACATGAACAAATACATAAAATTTGTAATTGCTGCAGTCATTATCGCTTTGGGCGTTTACCTGATGTTCAACCGAAACATTGGTTGGGGCGTCGTTTTGGTCATTCTATCTGCGATTCCAATTGCACTTTTCTTCAAAAACGAAAATATTCTTTTGGCATTTTGGCAACTTAGAAAACAAAATCTGGAAAAAGCTTCGAAGTTTTTATCCAATATCACCAATTACCAATCTCAGCTTCACAAAAGCCAATACGGTTATTTCCACTATCTGCAAGCCTTGACAACCGCTCAGGACAATCCTCAAAAGACAGAAGGATTGATGAAAAAAGCGCTGGATTACGGCTTGAATATGAAACACGACCGCGCAATGGCAAAACTCAACCTTGCCGCATCAGCTCTTGCAAAAGGCAGAAAATCTGAAGCTCAAAAATTACTGGAAGAAGCAAAACAGTTAGATTCTGCAGGCATGATGACCGATCAGATCAAAATGATCAAAGACCAGATGAAAATGCCGACCATGCAAAAGCATATGCACAATCCTCACATGAGACAGAGAGGAAAATTCTAAATAACAGATCAAAAGGGTTGAAACTTTTTCAATCCTTTTTTATTTTTTAGGAGCCGGGAACCTGCTTTCCGTTGCAATTCCTCGCGCCTTGCTTTGGCCATCACCTGCTGTGGGATTTCCACTGCAATCAGGGCTATGATTCGAGTAGTTACATTTCCTGATTACTTTCGTAGCCATAGAATTTCGGGATTCTCCAATGGTATTTCACAGCTAAGGTCCTGATGGAAACAATCAGAAGAATCGTAAATATTTGAACGAGCGTATACGACAAGATTGAATATTTCGACAAGAGTAAAAATGTTCCTCCACCTACGATACAAGCTGTCGCATAAATCTCCTTTCGAAAGATCAATGGAATTCTGTTCAACAAAATATCACGGATGATTCCACCGAAACAACCCGTGATGGTTCCCAACGTCAGACATATCAAAGGATGAAAACCTAAACTCAATCCTTTTTGGATCCCAATGATCGTAAACAATCCCAACCCAAAACTATCGAATATAAACAGCGTCACCTTGAAATTCTTCTCAATTGATTTGAAGATCATCGTGAACACACAAGTCGTCAGGATCAATACAAACGTCAAAAGGTCGGTCATCCAAAAAACAGGAACATCCAGAAGCAGATCTCTCACAGTTCCACCACCTACAGACGTCACGAAGGCAATGATCAAAACACCAAAAGGATCCAAGCGTTTCTGCATCGCGGCAAAACTGCCCGACATCGAGAAAGAAATGGTTCCCAAGATTTCTATGATAAGATTGAATTGCTCGTGCACGGATTTTTATAATTGATGATTGATAAATGATGAATGATGAATGATAAATTGCGGCTGAATGAAATCAATTATCATTCATCGCTTATCATTTATATTGATAGTTCCACCATCACAGGACAATGGTCAGAGTGTTTGACCTCTGGGAGGATTACCGCTCTGGTCATTTTTTCTTTCAAAGGTTCGGAGACGAAGTTGTAATCCAAACGCCAGCCTTTGTTCCTTGCTCTGGAACCAGCTCTGTAACTCCACCAGGAATATTGGTCCGGCTGACCATTGAAATGTCGGAAACTGTCTGTCAAACTATTTTCATTCATAAACTTGGTCATCCATTCGCGTTCCATCGGGAGAAATCCGGAAGTATTTGCCAAACCAATTGGATTGTGAATATCAATTGCCTGATGACAGATGTTGAAATCGCCGCTGATGATGAGATTCGGGATGGTTTTTCTGAGTTCTTTGATGTATTCTAAAAAGTCAAAGCAGAATTGCATTTTGAATTCCAATCTTTCGATGTTTGAAGCTGACGGAACGTAAACTGAAATCACGGAAAAGCCATCAAAATCTGCGCGGATGATTCTGCCTTCGTTGTCATAACTTTCGATGCCGCAACCGGATTCTACGTGGTTTGGTTTCACTTTGGAAGCGATTCCTACGCCGCTGTAACCTTTCTTCACCGCAGAATGCCAGTAACTGTGATAGCCTGCTTTTTCGAGGCTGTCAATATCAATTTGGTCATTTCCTGCCTTGCTTTCCTGAATACAGATGACGTCCGGACTAGCGACATTAAGCCAGCCGAGGAAATCTTTTGTAAAAGCAGCCCGAATTCCGTTGACGTTGTAGGAAATGATTTTCATTGTTTATGAATTAGAATAAATGAGATAAATAATAACGATTGTGAAAACAGCTGCCAAAAGTACGACTTTCCATTTTCTTGAACCTTCATCTTCTATGAAAAGTGTATTTTTTTGACTTTGAAATTTGGTCGGGTTTTCCAGATATTCTTTTTCGTAAGCCAGAAGTTCGGGTTTGTCTCCCATTACTCTTTTGACCTCAGCCCAATCTGGGTCGGAAGGGAAAACCACTTTTTCCGGTTGATTATTCAACTTCAATTTGACGGTGAGTTGTCCATTTTTGTTGAACGTCTTCACCGAGACATTGCTGTTGCTTGAGGAATTATCTTCCGTGAAGTGTGTTTCTTTCCGCTGGATAGCTTCTACGAGATCTTTGGAATTTTTCAGTCCTATTCCTGTTTTATCAAATACGAGTTTGATGGCATTCATCTTTTCATTTTGTTGGAGCAACTCTTCTATTTCCTGCCTGTCAAGATGGTGTTCTTGGAGTAATGCGTCGATGTCTTTCATAATTTCAATTTTGTTTTTAAGATTGGGTGATTCAGAATAAACTTTGTTGATTACTGGGAAATGAGTTTCGCTGAAAATCAAAGTTCGGAATTCTGGATGGAATCTTCAAAAGAAATACCAAGCTAGAATAGTTTCGTTATAATGAAACTTTTCACTAACTTTGGACAAAACATAGATGAATGAAAAAACTTTTTGAAATTATATTTCTTGAAGAAGCTTTTGAATTTCTAAGCGGTCTTGATAAAAAGCATTACGAAAAGATTCTTTATAATATTCGTAAATCTCAAATACAACACGACCCAGAACTTTTTAAAAAACTGAATGATGAAATTTGGGAATTCCGAACGCTGTATCAAGGGTTTCAGTACAGGTTTCTGGCGTTTTGGGATAAAACCTCATCTTCAGAAACTTTGGTAATTTCCACACACGGATTTGTAAAAAAGCGAAGCAAAGTTCCCGATAATGAAATTCAAAAAGCTGTAAAATCTAGAACAGAATATTTTGCAAACCAACAATCAAAAAATAAGAAAAAATGAAAACATTCACATTGGACGAGGTTCAAGATAAACTCATTGGAAAAGTTGGAACGCCAGAGCGTGACGTTTTCGAATATGAACTTCAAATGGATTTAATTGGCAAAGCGATAAAGGAAACGCGAAAAGAAAGAAATCTGACCCAGGAACAATTGGGAAAACTGATTGGCGTACAAAAAGCTCAAATCTCAAGACTTGAAAGCAATGCAAGTAATGCCACAATGGATACTTTGATGAAAGTTTTTTCTGCTTTGAAAGCTAATGTTAAACTACAAGTAGAATTGCCGAATTTGAATATTAGTATTGGAAAATAAGTTAGGAATTCTGGATGGAATCGCGTCAAAAGAAATACCAAACCTCAACATAGCACCGATAGGAACGGCATCCTTTTTTGCTTTTTGGGGAAATCTTGTTTGGATGATAAATCGTGTGAAAGGAAAAAAGATATAGTGGATAGCGGGTTGGACTGGTGAAAAGAAGTACCAATCGTCTTGCTCCTAAAAAGAAAAAGGCGGAAAAAGCATTCGCTTCTTCCGCCCTGGTAAACCCAAATCAAATAAACTATGAAAAAACTATTTGGGTTCTAATATGCTTATCGGGATGATGACCTCCTCGAGGGAAATCCCACCGTGCTGATAAGTTTCTTTGTAATAATTCACAAAGTGATTATAGTTTTTTGGGTATGCTAGGAATATATTGTTCTTCGCAAAAATATATTTTGAACTAAGATTTCCCTTTGGTAGAAAGAGTTTCCCTGGGTCGTTCACCGCCCAAACATCTTTGTCCTCGTAGGTCAAACTTCGTCCTGTCTTGTATCTGATGTTGGTAGAGGTTTCTCTGTCGCCAACTACCTTACTAGGTTTTTTAACATAAATTGTGCCGTGATCGGTCGTGATCACCAATTTGAATCCACTTTCTGCGGCCAACTTGATGATTTTAAGCAATGATGAGTTCTCGAACCAGTTGTAAGTGAGCGACCTGAAGGTTTTGTCGTCTCTAATTAATTGATTTACAATATTATTATCGGTTTTCGCGTGGGACAAAATATCGATGAAGTTGTAAACGATCACTAACAGATCATTGTTCTTGTGCTGATTGAAATCTTCTAAAATCTTTCTTTCGAAGTCTGAGTTTAGGATTTTCAAATATTTCATTGACTTGCTGGATAAACCCAAACGTTTCATTTGGTCTTCCAGGAAGTCTCTTTCGAATTCGTTTTTGTTGCCTTCCTCGTTGTCATTGAACCAATTGTTCGGGAATCTTTTTTCAATCTCTGATGGCATCAATCCTGCGAAGAATGAGTTACGGGCGTATTGTGTCGCCGTTGGCAAGATGCTGAAATAATAATCTTCGGACGTTTTGTTGTAGAACTTGGTGAATAATGGCTCAATGACTTTCCACTGGTCGTATCTCAAATTATCTACCATCAAAAGAAGAACCTTGTCGTTCTCCACTTCTGGTTTCACTTTGTCTTTGAAAAGCGTGTGGCTCATCATCGGTTTATCGTTGCCGTGAAGCCAATCTTCGTAGTTATTTTCTATGAATTTTGAGAATTGGATGTTCGCTTCTTCTTTTTGATTTTGAAGCAAATCAGCAAACTCGTTGTCGGACACTTTATCGAATTTTACTTCCCAATTCAAGATTTTCTTATAATATTCTGCCCAATCTTGATATGTTCTCAAGTAAGACAATTCCATACTTAAGTTTCGGAATTCCTGTTGATAATCAACGATTGTTTTTTGCTCAACCAATGATTCACTTTGAAGGATTTTTTTGAGTGACAAAAGAACCTGATTTGGATTTACAGGTTTCAAGATATAATCCTCGATTTGTGACCCGATTGCTTGTTCCATAATGTGTTCTTCCTCACTTTTGGTGACCATTACGATCTTGATCGCGTTATCTTTTTCTTTGATCATTGGAATCGCTTCCAGACCAGAGATCCCAGGCATATTTTCGTCGAGAAGTGTCAGCACAAATTTTTGTTTTTCTATCAATTCCAAAGCCTCATTCACGTTGTTCACGGGTGTTACCGTGTAACCTTTGTTTTCCAAAAAGACAATATGAGGTTTGAGAAGGTCTACTTCATCATCGATCCATAAAATTTTTCCTGACATATATTTTTATTTAGTTTTAAAGCATCAAAATTATGACCAAAATATCACAATAATATGTAAATAACAGAGGATGGGCGTTAAATATTAGTTAAAGGAAAAAATAAAAAAAACTTTGCCAGCGATGTGACAAAGTTTTTGAATTTCTTTTAATTGGAAAAGCTGATCAATTCCTTTTTCTGAGCGTTGTAGAGATGGAACTCCAACATCTTGAAAGAATCTCTAGGAATGATAGTTACCCATTTTTTGTATTTGATGAACCATTTGTTTTGGATGCTCGCCAGACCTTTGGTAAGATAAGCTTCTACAAACGGATGCACGTGAAGGAAAAGCTTTCCTTTCTCTGTGGCCATAATGGTTCTGATGGAATCTTCCATCTTTTCGATGATCACGATCGGGGCGATGATCTCGCCGTCCTTGTTCGGATTTTCTTCGTTGGTCTCGATGCTTTTTTCTGCGCGGACACGCTGTCTTGTCATCTGGATCAGACCAAACTTGGAAGGTGGTAAAATCTTATGCCTTGCCTTGTCACGCTTCATTTCGTCTCGGAAATGTTCGTACAATTCTTTTCTGTGTTCCGCATCCACCATATCAATGAAATCCACGACGATGATTCCGCCCATATCGCGAAGACGAAGTTGTCTTGCGATCTCTGTGGCCGCCATTTTATTGACTGTCAAAGCGTGCATTTTGTTGGTTGATGAGGATGAAATATTGTTTCCAGAATTCACATCCACCACGTGAAGGGCTTCTGTATGCTCGATCACGAGATAAGCACCTTTGGAAGCAGGAATATTCACGTGTTTCCCGAAACTCTGTTTCAATTGTTTTTCAACATTGTAATATTCCAAAAGCGGAATATGAGAATCGTAGAACTGGACGATATTCTTACGTTCGGGAGCAATGACCTCGATGTAAGCTTTCATATCCTCCACCATTTTTTCGTCATCACAAATGATGCTTACGAAATCCTGGTTGAAGTTGTCTCTTAGAATCGAAGATGCTTTGTCCTCTTCACTTAAGATCTTACTAGGAACTTTATTTTTCTGGATATTCTTGAAAGTCGTTTCCCACTTTTTCACCAGCTGATTCATATCGTTATGAAGTTCAGCCACTTTCTTTCCTTCAGCCACCGTTCTGATGATGACACCAAAACCTTCCGGACGAATACTTTCAATCAAAGTTTTAAGACGTTCTTTTTCTGCGCCGTCGCTCACTTTTTTGGAAATCGAAATTTTATTATCAAAAGGAATTAAGACCAAAAACCTTCCCGTAAGAGAAATCTGCGTAGAGATACGCGGTCCTTTTGTTGAAATTGGTTCTTTGGTGATTTGAAGGAGTACAACATCGCCTGCAGCCAACACTTTGTCCACCGTTCCCATCTTGTCGATGTCTTTGGCGTGCTCGGCATTTTTGAGACTTGGCGTTTGTTGTTTTTTGGAAATCGTGTTTTTCAGGAATTTCTGGTAGGATAGAAATTGAGGTCCCAGATCTTGGTAATGCAGAAACGCATCTTTGTCTGTCCCAATGCTCACGAAGGCGGCATTCAGGTTGGGGGCAAGTTTTTTTATTTTCCCTAAAAATAGGTCACCAACCACAAAATCGGATTTGGTTTTCTGCTCGTGAAGTTCAAAAAGGCGTCCATCTTCCAACAATGCGATCTTTGAAGCGTCTTCCTCATTGGAAATTATCAGTTCTTTCTTCATAACTTCATAAACGGGTTTTTTACTAAATTAGGTTGTAAATATAAAACAAAAATATAGTTGGCAAAAGACCAACTATATTTATATGTATAAGACGTTGAAAAATTACTATTTTTTCTTCTTGTGTCTGTTTGCTCTTCTTCTTTTCTTTCTTTTGTGAGTTGCAACCTTATGTCTCTTTCTTTTTTTTCCGCTTGGCATAATTTATATTTTTATACGTTTATATTCTATTGATTATTTAACTGCAACTTTAGTTTTTACTTTTTCTACAAAAGTTTTTGAAGGTTTGAAAGCCGGAATATTGTGGGCAGGAATTTCAATTGCTGTGTTCTTAGAAATGTTTCTTCCTGTCTTAGCCGCTCTTGTTTTGATGATAAAAGAACCAAAGCCTCTTAAGTAAACGTTATCTCCATTATACATAGAGGTTCTGATTTCTTGCATGAATGCTTCTATAACTTTCTGTGTATCATTCTTTTCTACTCCCAGCTTGTTCGAGATGGTATTTACCAATTCTGCCTTTGTCATTTTATAATTTTCTTTATATTTTTGGTGTGCAAATATAAGATATATTTTTGAAAACAAACAAACAAAATGCTGATTTTCTTCACATTGGGAAAAAGCTAATAAAGTGGTATGATACTAATGCCAGACAACTTCCTTGGAGAGAAAATCAACATCCTTATAATATATGGATATGCGAAATTCTTTTGCAGCAAACTCAGGTAAAACAAGGCCTCGGACATTACCTCAGATTCATAGAAAGATTCCCGAATGTCAATGAACTTCACAAGGCTCCGGAAGATGAAGTTTTGTTGTATTGGAAAGGCCTGGGCTATTATTCCCGTGCCATCAATCTCCACAAGGCGGCACATCAGATCATTGAGGAATTTGATGGTAAATTCCCGACGCATTATCAAGATATTCTGAAACTGAAAGGTGTTGGAAAATATACAGCTGCCGCAGTCGCAAGTATTTGTTTTGATGAAAAGATCCCAGCGATCGATGGAAATTTCTACCGCGTTTTGTCACGGATCTTTGCGGATGATTTTGATATGTCGAGTTCCAAAGCGTTTCAATATTTCACGGATTTGGCTTTATTAATAATGCCGGAGGACAAACCTGGAGATTTTAACCAAGCAATTATGGACATTGGTTCCGAGATTTGCAAACCAAAAAATCCACTTTGCGGAGAATGTCCTGTGAATGATGATTGCATCGCGTATCAAACCGGAAGAATCTCAGAATTTCCTGTGAAAACCAAGAAAGCAAAAGTCACAGATTTAAGTCTGAAATATTACTTCATCAAATTTCAAAACCAATTTCTCATCAAACAAAGAGGAAATGATTTCATCTGGAAGAAATTGTACGAATTTCCAACTTCGGTTCCTGAGAAATGGGAAGAATTAATTATCAATTCGAAGATCATCAATCATAAACTGACGCATAAAAATATGACAATCGAGATCAATACGATTGAATTGGAATCAAAAAAGGCTTTGGAGCAATTCGCTTCGGATAATGATTTCATAATCGTGGATGAAAAATTGGCCGATGAAAAATCTTTCCCAAAACCGTTGGAAACTTTCTACAAAAAACGAGACGTAGCGGAAATTGGAAAATTGCCGTTTTAACTAATTTTCAATTATCGTTTCAACTTCAGTATATTTGCCGAGAATTTGGTTCCCGAAAAATCGGGATTAAATGGGAATGAAGTGTAAATCTTCAACTGTCCCCGCAACTGTAAATCGCAAAAAAGAGATTTTGTAATCTTTGCCATTGTCTTTAATTAAGGATGAGAAGGCGCAAAATCAGCGAAAGTCAGGAGACCTGCCAAGTCAAAACAATGAATAAATGCTTTCGGAGGAAAAGCCTGATTCTATACACGCGTTGTGCTATATTTTCATGCCTTTGTTTCTGGAAGTTATTTTATAAACTTAATTATATCTTAATGAACAGAAAAGTATTTTTGGCTGGCGCCATGCTTACCATTGGTGCATCGTTTTTCGCCCAACAAAATGAGACCACTTCCATCGAAGAAGTGACTGTAGCTTCCAAAATCCCACAACAGCTTTACAAAACAGGGAAAAACGTAAAGCTTTTCACAGAGGAAGACCTTGTCAACTTCAAAGGCCAAACGTTGAATGATGTCTTGAACCAAGTCGCTGGTTTTCAAATTACAGGAAACTTCAACAATCAGACAGAACCAAAATCTATGAAGATCAGAGGTGGCAAAAGCGCCAATGTTTTGATCCTTTTGGATGGCATTCCGTTGAAAGATGTGACGGGCAATGACTACACTGTTTCCGACCTTCGTCTCATCGCTTTGGAAAGTGTAGAAAGCATCGAGGTTTTGAATGGCTCATCATCTGTTTTGTATGGTTCCAATGCTACGGTTTCTGTCATTAACATCAAGACCAAAAAAACTTCCCAGAAAGAAATTGAAGGCATTATCTCTGCAAGAGGCGGATCTTTCAACACATTTTCTCAAAACGCAACAGTTAAAGGAAAACTTGACAAGTTCAATTATCAATTAAGCGGATTCAATGAAAAATCGCAGGGCATCTCTTCTGCAGAAGGCAATGATTCTTTTGACAAAGATGGCTGGGAGAAACAAAACTTGTCTGCCAACGTGGGTTATTCGGATGAAAAGTTCAACGTCAATCTATCCGGAGGTTGGAATCATAATTTGTACAAATATGACGAAGGCGCTTTCACAGACGGACTTTACAGAGGAAATGACAAACAGTTTTTCGGTGGTTTGAATGCAGGCTTCAAGTATAACAATGGAGAAGTGGTTTTCAATTCCAGATATTCCGGAACGGACAGATTGGGTCAGAATTTTTATTCAGACAAGTACAATGACCAATTTTCTTACACAGGAAAAAACCTGTTCTCAGAATTGTACAATTTCTATAAAGTGAATGACTTCTTCAACTTCACAGTTGGTGTGCAGTATGAAGATCAAAAAATGGGTGCCGCCTCTTTGCCTTGGGAAGGAACAGCTTTAGAAGATGTACTTTTAAAAGATGATACAAAAATCTCTAACTTCGATGCTTTTGCAAAGGTCAATGTGAATTACAAAGGATTCAACTTGGATGCTGGCGCAAGAATGACAGACAACTCCAAATTCGGAAATCACTGGGTCTACTCCATCAATCCTTATTATTTGGGAGAAACTGAAAATTTGTTTTTCAAAATTGGCTATTCCTACGCGACCGCCTTCATCGCACCAACGTTATATCAAAACTATGGTTCTTTGCCATACATCCTGCCAAATTCAGATTTGAAGCCTGAGACCAACCAAAGCCACGAAATTGACCTAAGTATCGGGAACACTTCCAAATCATTTGTGGTGAATGCAAGCCTTTTCCAACGTCAGGAAAAAGATGTTTTCGCTTATCAAACTGTTGACTTTGTAACATTCGCAGGACAATATCTGAATGTTGATCAGAACAAGGCGAAAGGTTTTGAAATTGGTTTTGATTATGATGTGAATGATTATGTCGGTTTTGGTGGTAACTTCAGCTATGTGGAAAAAGATGAAGAAGCTTCGATGTTGCGCCAGCCGAAACAGAGAATCAACTCTTACGTTGAAGTGAAACCTTTCAAATCGACAAGGTTGTACATCAACCACCAATTTGTTGGAACAAGGACCGATGCTTATTATGATTCTTCCACTTTCTCAACTGTCAATGTAATCAATGAAAAATTCCATCTGTTCAATTTGAATATCAATCAAAAAATCACAGACAAGATCGAAGCATTTGCAAACGTTGGAAATCTTTTCAACACTTCATATGTTGACATCGTAGGCTACAAAACAAGACCTAGAAATTATACTGTTGGTGTGAGCTACCAGTTTTAATTTCATTTCAATAAGATTATAATTCCTTGATCAACAAGGTTTCTATAAAAATTAGTTTTTCATCATTTGTGTTTTTGGGATCCTGTCAAACTTTGGCAGGGTTCCTTTTTTATTTTAAAATGACATAAATTATTATTCAATCGTCTCATTCAGCATAAAATTTGCTTAATGCCAAGAAAAATAAAAACCTTAATTTTATAAAAAATTCACAATGAGGGAAAAGATCGTCATCATCGGAGGTGGTTTTGCAGGTTTACAGTTGGCCCGAAATCTTAATAACCAAGGAAAATATAAGGTCATGGTCATTGATAAGATGAACCACCACATGTTCCAGCCGTTGTTCTATCAAGTGGCAACAGGACGCATCGAACCATCCAATATCTCCTTCCCTTTCCGTAAAATTTTTCAAAGGTCAAAAAACATTCAGTTTCGAATGACAGAGGTTAAGAAGATCATTCCGTCTGAAAATAAAGTAATTGGCGACGACGGCGTTTTCACTTACGACAAACTTGTGATCGCAACAGGCTGCAAGACCAATTTCTTCGGCAACCAAAAGATGCAAGACCTGGCGCTCGGAATGAAAAATACACAGGAAGCCATCACCATCCGAAATCACATTTTAATGACTTTCGAGAAAATGATCATCGAAAGAAAAGCCAGTGACGATGGGAATTGGAATCTCGTGATCGTCGGAAGCGGACCAACAGGTGTTGAATTAGCGGGTGCATTTTCTGAAATGAAATCTCACATTCTCCCAAGAGATTATCCGAGAATGAATTTTTCCGACCTCAATATTATTTTGATAAGTTCTGGCGACAAACCATTGGAAGCGATGAGTCAGGAATCCCAAGACGCTGCCGAAGAATATCTAAAACAATTGGGCGTCAATTTTCTAAAAAATGAACGCGTAACAGATTACGACGGCGAGATCATTTATATGAAAAGTGGAAACTCTATTCCAACAAACAATGTGATCTGGGCAGCGGGTGTGACCGGAAATATTATTGATGATTTTAACATAGAAAGCCTTGTAAGAAACCGATACATCGTTGATAGATACAACAAAGTCAAAGGTTTCGACAACATCTTTGCGATTGGTGACATTGCCTATATGGAAACGCCAAAGTACCCACAAGCGCATCCACAGCTAGCAAATGTAGCCATCAATCAAGGGAAAAATCTGGCTAGGAATTTCAAAAAAGAGTCGGAAAAAGACTGGACAGAATACGAATATATCGACCGTGGATCGATGGCAACCATTGGAAAACACCGCGCGGTTGTCGACCTTCCTAAATTTAAATTTCAGGGATTTCTTGCTTGGTATTTCTGGATGTTCTTACATTTGATGCTGATTCTGAGCGTTAGAAACAAGCTGGCTATTTTCTTCAACTGGATGTGGAGTTACATCAACAAAGATTCTTCATTAAGGTTGATCATTGCGCCGTCTCGAAAAAATGCTACAGAACAGTAATATAATCGATAGTTGATAAATGATAATTGATTGCAATTCATCACTTATCATTCATCATTCATCATTTATAATTATGCGAATAGACATCATAAGTGTACTTCCGGAACTGATGGAAAGCCCGTTCCAAACCTCGATTTTGAAAAGAGCGATGGAAAAAGGATTGGCAGAAGTACATTTTCACAATATCAGAGATTGGAGCACCAACAAACACCGCAAAGTGGACGACGAACCTTACGGCGGGGGCGCAGGAATGATTATGACAATCGAACCTTTGGACCTCTGTATTTCTGAACTGAAATCGCAAAGAGATTATGATGATATCATCTATCTAACACCGGAAGGCGAAACTTTGAACCAAAGAATTGCCAATACACTTTCAATCAAAAAAAATCTGATTTTCCTTTGCGGACATTACAAAGGCGTTGACCAACGTGTTCGTGACCTTCACATCACGAAAGAAATTTCCATCGGCGATTACGTTTTGACTGGTGGAGAATTGGCAGCGTGCGTTTTGGCAGATTCCGTCATCCGGCTTTTGCCTGGCGTTTTGAATGACGAGCAAAGTGCATTGACAGACAGTTTCCAGGACAATCTTCTTTCGCCTCCAATCTACACAAGACCGGAAACTTACAAAGGATTGTCTGTACCAAAAATCTTGTTGAGTGGTAATACTTCAGCCATTGAAGATTGGTTGCACGATGAAGCGGTGCGAGTGACGAAGGAAAGACGGCCTGACCTTTTGGAATAATTTATGATTTTCATAGTTGAAATATACCTTTCTAAATATTTTTAGAGAGGTTTTTTATTTATTTTATTAATTATTATCTTTATTCAAAATTGGATTTATGCAGAAGACGGTTTACGATAAAAGTGAGTTGCGCAATTTTGTGAATGACAGCATTTCGGGGAAAGTGAAGACGCTTGAGTTTTACCTCAACTTCTCTCTGGAAGCCAGCCGAGACATCAAGAAAACTTCAAAATACGATTCGATAAGAGAAGAAATCCAGGAGGAAATTTATCTTTTGGACAAACAAATGGTTTCGCTGAAAAATATGCAACGCGAAATGCGTAGAGTGCTGAACTCCGTTTCCGACAAGGTGAAACTTGGTTCGCTGGTCATCACAAACAAAGCTCGTTTTTACATTTCGGTTTCTTTGGGGGAATTTTTCTTCCAAGGTGACCGCTTCTACGCCATCTCGCCAGAAAGTCCAATGGCGCAAACGATGATGGGAATGCAAGCCGGCGATTCCTTTGTCTTGAATAAAATCGGGCAGGAAATTGTGGAGGTGTTTTAGAATGATGGAAGTTGGAAGATGGATGATGGAAGCTTTTTAGCGTGAGTCTTATCACTTTGTCCTTTTGCCTCGATTCTTGTATCTTTGAATATGGAAAACGCTAAAATTTTAAAAAACATCATAGAAGAGCGCAGAAGCATCTTCCCAAAAGATTACTCCGACAAAGAAATCCCTCAACATATTCTTGACGAAATCCTAAGCAACGCCGTTCTGGCACCCAATCACAAGCGCACGAAACCTTGGCGTTTCAAAACTTTCCAAGGTGAGGAAAAACAAAAGCTTGGATTGGAACTTCAAAACATTTATAAAAATTCAACGGCGGAAGCTCAGTTTCTTCAGAAGAAATATGATGATATTGGATTCAAGATTTCGAAGGCGAATGTGGTAGTTTCAATTGTGGTCAATTTCAGTGGATTGGTTCCAGATTGGGAGGAGATTTCCGCCGTTTCTATGGCGGTTCAGAATATGTATTTGACTTGCACAGCAAATAATATAGGTTGCTACTGGAGTTCCCCAAAAATCGTTGAGCAACTGAAAGATGCTTTGACCATCGAAGAAAACCAACAGTGTTTGGGATTGTTCTATATGGGGAGTTTGGAATAATTTTTATTTGATAAATTTTAAAAGTCTCATATTTAGCAAATACAGCAAATCTTCATTTCTATTGAATTTTGTAAAATCTGATTTCTGTGCGAGATTATTTTTAAAAATACTTGAATGTCTTTACTTAGTGCTAAATTAATCTAACAGTTTTTTGTCATTCCGGAGGAATCTCAACATTGTGAAAACACACGAGTTTAGATTCCTACGGAATGACAAACTGAATGTGATTTTAGTATTTTACAGTGCTTTAGACATTCAAAATTAAATCTTAACTCATTTAAATCAAATCAATGCAAAAAGTTTCAATATTCTGGTTTCGACGTGACCTTCGTTTGGAAGACAACAAAGGTTTGTTCGAAGCTTTGAAGTCCGGCGAGAAAGTGACTCCGATTTTTATTTTCGATAAGGAAATCCTGGGTCAGCTTGAAGATAAATACGACCGACGCGTCGATTACATTCATCAGGCTTTAGAAAAAATCAATCTGGAGCTAAAAGAATCCGGAAGCAATCTTCTGACTTTCTATGGAAAACCTTTGGAGATTTTCAAACAATTGCAGAAAGATTATGATTTGAAATCCGTCTATTGCAATCGGGATTATGAACCTTCAGCGATTAAAAGAGATGAAGAAATAAAGGAATTTCTCAATTCAAATAAGATTGATTTTCTTGATTTTAAAGACCAAGTTATTTTTGAAAAGAATGAAGTTGCAAAAGACAACGGCGAACCTTACACGGTTTACACACCTTTCTCAAACAAATGGAAAAAACTTCTCACCGAAGACGATTACAAATCCGTTAAGATTGATAAAACCGAATTTCTGAATTTACCTTCGAAGAAAATATTGAGCTTAAAGGAAATCGGATTTGAGAAAACAGATTTCGATTTTGAAGAACCAACGCTGGAATCGAAAATCATTGATGACTACGATAAAAAACGGGATTTCCCAGCTTTGGATGCGACGACGCATTTGGGAATTGCGCTCAGGTTTGGAACCATCTCCGTTCGCAAATGTGTGAAATTCGCCTTAAGTCACAACGAAACTTGGCTTAATGAATTGATTTGGCGGGAATTCTTTATGCAAATCCTTTTTCACTTTCCGAAAGTTGTCAATTATTGTTTCAAAGAAAAATACGAAAATATCCCGTGGCGAAACAACGAATCTGAATTTGAAAAATGGTGCAACGGCGAAACAGGCTATCCCATCGTAGATGCAGGAATGCGGCAACTGAACCAAACAGGCAGAATGCACAACAGAATCCGAATGGTCACTGCCAGTTTCCTCACAAAACATCTTTTGATTGACTGGCGCTGGGGCGAAGCTTATTTTGCGAAGAAATTGTTGGACTACGACCTTTCAGCCAACAACGGAAACTGGCAATGGGCGGCAGGTTGTGGTTGCGATGCGGCGCCATATTTCCGGGTTTTCAATCCAGATGAGCAGACGAAGAAGTTTGACAAGGATTTGAAATACATCCGAAAATGGAATCCTGATTTTGAAAAAGACATTGTGGAGAACCGAATCGTAGAGCATAAATTTGCGAGGGAAAGGGCTTTGGAGACTTATAAAAAGGCTTTAAGCTAAATGATTGCAAAAAAAGTTTGTAATGAGTCAATGTTATTTTTAGTTTTGCACAAAACTAAATGACCTTGGTGAAAAAGCTATCCATTCTCTATTTTTTATTTCTTTTTTCGTTGATCTTTTCTCAGAACAGAGAAGCGAATGACTGCGTTAATTATATCCAAATTTGTGGAAATCAAACCATTACACTAAACCCGACCGGTTATGGTGTGCAGGAGATTGATTACAGTAATACCTGTAATGGACAAGAACATAATTCCTTATGGTTAAAATTCACAGCAAAGACAAGCGGAACTTTAGGTTTTGACCTTATCCCAACGAGTACCGATATTAATATTGACTACGATTTTTGGATTTTTGGGCCTAACGCTTCATGTGGAAGTTTGGGAAGTTCTATTCGTTGTTCCACAACCAATCCTGCTATGGCTGGCTCTGCAGATAATCATACAGGAATGAGAGATTCTGAGCCAGATGGTCACTATTCTGAAGGTCCAGGTGATGATGGCGACAGTTATGTGAAATCTCTCAATGTAATAGCTGGAGAATCTTATTTCTTATTAATAGATAGACCTATTGGTAATGGTGCTTTTAGCCTCAACTGGACAGGAACTGCAATATTGGAAGACCCATTCGGTACCGCGCCCAATCCTTTTGGTTCGGTAGCTCCAATCGACGTTTGCAACAGCAGTACTTTGTACGATCTATCTGACTATGATACTCAGATCTTGAATGGCAATCCAGATTTCAACATCGCGTACTATGGGACCTACGAAGATGCAACGTATGATGAGAACAGGATCACAACTCCGATCGCACTTGGTGATCATGATTATTACTACAGGATCCAAAGTACGGTGACCGAGTGTTTCCGAGTAGAAACCATCAAAGTCAATTGGAAACCATTGACTTTGAATATACCAGAACTTAAAGTTTGCAAGACCAGTAATGGCGAAGGTATTTTTAATCTTACTTTGGCAAATCTGACGAGCGAAAGCGTTGCAGACACCAAATATTACCAGACATTACCAGCGGCTCAGGCTCACCTCCCAGGTACAGAGATCTTGACACCTAATTTTTTTCCTTCAGTGGAAAGATCTGTCTTTGCGTGGGTAAAAACAGTTTCTGGTTGTGAAAATGCTACGGAGATCAAACTAAGTTTCTATCCTGTACCAAATGTGGATACCAGTTTATATGATGCCAATATTTGTGACAATGATCTGGATGGCTCAGTAAGTTTGAAATTCTCTGATATTACGCCAGTGATTGTCATTGACCCGAATGATTTTGATGTCTATTATTATTTTTCCTCCGCTCCTGGAACCGTGTTGCCAGATGATTTTGCATTTACTTCAGACACAACCGTGATCGTAGAGGTGAAAAGTAAAAATGGCTGCCCTTCTGTCTTCGGAACTATCAATTTTAAAATTGCACCTCAAATCATCTTGAATGCAGTACAGCCATTACAGATCTGTGACGCAGACCGCTCCGGAAACGAACTAATTGACCTCAATGATTACACTGCGTTCTTTACGACGCAAGCTACCGCAACGGTTTACGAAACAATGAACGATGCGAAAAAAGACACCAATCGTATTTCTTTTTCCCAAGATCTGAAAGCCGATAAAAGTTTCTTTTTCCGCTTTCAGAATAGTGTGGACTGTCCAGCTGTGGGAGAATTGAAATTAATATTCAAGAGTCCAAAAATATCCAGCTTGATACAAGATGTTACCATCTGCAAAGAAAATAGCATTACGCTGGATGCGGGACCTGGATTCGATTCCTATCTATGGAGTTCTGGATCCGATCAAGCTTCTTCTGGAGCGTTAAAGGTAGGTGAACATTGGGTGGACCTGACCTTTGAAAATTGTACGACCAGGCAATTTGTGAAAGTGATTGCAGAGGAAGAGGTCATCATCAAGATCCTGGAGATTGAAAATGACCGATTGACCGTTACAGCAATAGGCGGAACTGCACCTTACGAATATTCTTTGAACGGGATCATTTGGCAGGCTTCCAATGTATTCAACAATATTCCGAAAGGCATCCAGCAGATCTACGTAAGAAGTGCTAAAAAATGTATCCCTACAATGCGAGAGTTTTCCAACATTGACCTTGTGAATGTGATCACTCCTAATAGCGACGGGAAAAACGATGTTCTGGACTATTCTGCCCTGCGTCTGAAAAACAATGTCACTTTCAAGATCTTTGACCGCTATGGTAGATTTGTCTTCATAGGGAAAGATGGCAATTACATTTGGGATGGGAAAGATGGAAGTAAGCTTCTTTCAACAGGGACATTCTGGTACACTTTGGAGTGGACAGAACCCGACACGGAAGTTATTCACAGATACAATTCTTGGATCTTGTTAAAAAACAGATAATCATACACAATCAATTTTCTAATAACGGCGAAACCCATAGCCCTGATTGCAGTGGAAATCCCACAGCAAGCGATGGGAAAAGCAAGGCGCGAGGAATTGCAACGGAAAGCAGGTTCCCGGCTCCGAAGATTCAAAGTTTTTTTATTCAATATTCCAGGTTTGAAAAAACTTCTGACATCTGGCTACCAACTTCTAACTAAAATTTTTCGTAATCGAAAATTTTGTATATCTTTGCACACTTAATATTTAACCGGGACGTGTTCCCACAATTTTAAAATTATATGTCAGTAAAAATCAGATTACAAAGACACGGTTCGAAAGGAAAACCTTTCTTCCACATCGTAGTTGCGGATGCAAGAGCTAGAAGAGATGGTAGATTCATCGAAAAATTAGGTACTTACAACCCAATTACAAACCCAGCAACTATCGATTTGAATGTTGATTCTGCTGTTAAATGGTTGAACAACGGTGCACAGCCAACTGACACTGCAAGAGCTATCCTTTCTTACAAAGGTGCTTTGTACAAAAAACACCTTCAAGGTGGTGTGGCTAAAGGTGCTTTTGACGAGGCTGAAGCTGAGAAGAGATTCGCTGCTTGGGTTGACGCTAAAGATGCTAAAGTACAAGGTAAAGTAGAAGGTTTATCGACAGCAAAATCTGACGCTAAGAAAGCGGCTTTGGAAGCTGAAGCTAAAGTAAACCAAGCAAGAATTGACGCTGCTGCGAAAGCTGAAGCTGATGCAAAAGCTGCTGAAGAGGCTGCAAACGCACCTGCTGAAGAAGTTGCAACTGAAGAAACTGCGACTGAAGAACCAACTGCTGAGGCAGAAGGAACTGAAGAAACTCAGGCTTAATTCTTTACAAAAAGATACAATCTCAAAGACACGATAATCTCGTGTCTTTGTTGTTTAATAAAAATCAATTTGTTTCCCCAGCCCTTCCTTCGACTCCGCTCAGGATGACAGGCGCAAATTGATTTTCATTCCACCCTTTAGGGCCGGGGAAAGAAGAAAATTAATTTTTGAAATAATGAGAAAAGAAGACTGCTATTTTTTAGGAACCATTACCAGAACGCACGGACTGCAAGGCAACGTCATCCTGAAACTGGATACAGACCAACCTGAAATGTACGATAAACTGACATCGATTTTCTTGGAAATCAATGGATTGCTGGTTCCGTTTTTTGTTGAAAAACAGCAGTGGCAGAGAGGCGACACGAAAATCCTTTCTTTCAAAAATTCTTCCGAAGCTTTGGTGAATCAGACCATTGGAAAGGGCGTTTACCTTCCGCTTTCTACGCTTCCGCCATTGACGGGAAAAAAATTCTATTACCACGAAGTTGTCGGTTTCGAAATCCGTGAAGAGGATGGAAAATCTTGTGGAACGATTGTTTCCATCAACGATATGACGGCTCAGAATTATTTCATTCTGAATCTTGCCGGAAAAGAAATCATTATTCCGCTTATCAAAGACTGGATTCTTGAGGTAAATCGTGAGGAGAAATTCATCAAAATGTTTTTGCCGGAAGGTTTGATGGATGTTTTCCTGGTGCCTTCGAAAAAGGATGAGTAATTCCTAAATCGAATTCTTCAGACTTTCTATTCTTTCCAACATACTATTGAAAAATTTTTTGCGGTCGCGTTGTCCGGAGAAACTCAGCGATGTCGAGTTTTTGATTTGATGTTGAAAGAAATTGAGCGCATCATCACACGTACTTTGGTCATCCGTCATCATATAGCCAAACATATTGTATGGCACGAAAAGCGACGATTTTTCTTCGTTTTTGAATAAAATACTGTTGTTCAGAATCAGAATATCGTGGGCATAAATATGGAAATTCTTATTTTCATTTTCTGCTTTTTTCTCAATACTTTTTATTAAAACCTTCAGTTCTTCGAGAATTAATTTCGCAGTTTCCTCAGATAGAATTTCGATTTCTGAATAAAATAAAACCTGATTCAGAATGCTTGAAATTGTGGTGTTGTTCCAGATTTCTGTGACATTCAAATTCTCATAAAGGCTTTTCAAATCTTCACTTTTGTCGGAATATCGTTCCAATTTGAAATCGTCGAAAGGTTGCATAAAGTCTTTTTCATTAAGGAGATTCATCCAGACAAACAATTTAAACCTCGACAAAACCGAATCCGAAATCGTATAAAAAAACGGAATATCCTTCGCGGAATAGTAAACCTCGGTTTCTTTGTTGATTTTGAAATCATTCAGAAGATGCAACGCGTCATCAAAATAATTGAGCAAATCCGTAACCGTTCTGATGGGCTTGGTTTTCTTCGCAATGATTTGGTTGTCGCTTTCCATAAAACTGTCCAGCGAAATGTTATAATATTTTGCCAAAACCAGACTTTCTTCCAGAGAAAATTTAGATTTCATCGAGGTTCTTCGGTGTGATGCATCGTAGCTGATGTTGAGAACATTGGCAATCTCATCGTTCAGAGATTTGTCTCCAATCTTGCTTCTGATTTGTTTCAATAAAAGTTCCTGATACATCTTTTGCGATTTTCACAAATTTAGAAAAAATATTAATTCTTTTCCGCATTGAGAAAGTTGAGTTTCGAATATAATTTTACATCATCATTAAAAGATAAAATTATGAAAACGAAAATATTAGGACTCGCCATTCTTCTGACAACGCTCACTTCTTGCGTCAGTTTTGACAGAAAATTAATCAAATACGATTTAACAAGGATTTCTGAAAACAACGGGAAGTCAATCGAAGGAAAGTATGAATTCAAAGGTTATGACAACTCAAGTTCATTAATCTCAAAACCAAGCGAATCCATAGGAATTGCCAGAATGTTGGATTTGAAAAATCAAGGTTTGGAAGATTGCGACTTGTTGGAAATCAAATCTAAAAAATTGGAACCCAAGCTTTACGAACTGGAATTGACATTATTCAAAAATGATTCGGTGAAACATTCTTACAAGCAGAACGCCACTTTGAAAAACGGCATCTTGACCTTGAAAAACAGAACGACAAAATGCACCGGAATCCCCTACTTCCTTGGCGGATGCGAAGTTTCCCAATCCAGAATCGGTTTGACGGCAGACAATAATCTTGTGATTCACAGCTACAACGATAACAACGGTTCTTTCCTTTTTCTAATGTGGGCCGGACGAACGATTAATTACGCAGAAAAATTCAAACGTATCCCATAATTTTTAAAACATTAATTATGAAAAAGTTACCATACATTCTCATCGCGACAAGATTTCTACTTGCGCCAATTATCTTCCTGCTGGCTTACTTTGAAATTGAAAATTCCCGGAATTTGATTTTAATATTAATGTACTTCGGATTGTTCACCGATATTTTTGATGGAATCATCGCCAGGAAAGTTGGCGTTTCATCAGAAAAACTGAGACGATTGGACAGCCAAACTGATTTGGTTTTTTGGTTATCGATTGGTTTCGCCACTTATTTTCTGAATCCCGAAATCATCCAAGAACACTGGAAAAGCATCGCTTTGATTTTCGTAATGGAAGCCTTGTGCTACATCGTCAGCCTTTGGAAATTCGGGAAAGAAACCTGCACGCACGCTTGGCTGGCCAAACTTTGGGGATTGAGTTTGCTTATTGCTTTCACTTCTCTCATTGGATTTTCTGAGGCTGGCTGGGCATTTTATCTTTGTGTGGTCTTGGGTTTCATCTCACATCTGGATGTCATTTTGATTATTTTAATCTTACCGAAATGGCAGTTTGATGTTCCAAGTTCCTACCACGCCTGGAAAATCCGAAACGGTAAATTGTTGAAAAAATCTGTTTTGTTGAATTAAGATATTTACTCTCGCTGATTTGGCAGATTGAGCAGATAAAAGCCTCGAAAAAAACCTGCGTAATTGGTGAAATCTGCGAGAAAAATCGATTCAAATTAAAATGGAATAGTTCTGTTGATAATCTCACAATAAATTACAACGTTTTTTCGTAAATTTGCGCACATTAATTTTGTACAATGAAACGACAGACAATTAAAGACCTATTAGCAGATTACAAAAAAGTATTACATCACGACATTACCGTTCAGGGTTGGGTTCGGGCTTTCCGTTCCAATCGTTTTATCGCGCTGAATGATGGTTCTACGATTAATAATTTGCAAATCGTGGTTGATTTTGAAAGTTTTGATGAGGAAACCATCAAGAAAATCAACACGGCTTCGTCTTTGAAAATTGTAGGTGAAGTGGTGGAAAGCCAAGGCGCTGGACAAACCGTGGAAATCATTGCGAAAAAAATCACGATTCTGGGCGACAATTTCTTTGAGGAATTGCAGTCCACGATTCTTCAGCCAAAGAAACACAGTTTGGAGAAATTGCGTGAGCAGGCGCATTTGAGATTCAGAACCAATGTTTTTGGAGCAGTTTTCAGAATCCGTCACTCGGTGAGTTTTGCGATTCACTCGTTCTTTAATCAAAATCAATTTTTCTACATCAACACGCCAATCATCACCGGAGCTGATGCAGAAGGTGCTGGCGAAATGTTCGGCGTTACGAATTTTGACCTTAATAATATGCCGAAAACCGAAGAAGGCGAAATTGATTTTTCTCAGGACTTTTTCGGAAAGAAAACCAACTTGACCGTTTCTGGACAATTGGAAGGCGAAACTGCAGCGATGGGATTAGGAAGAATTTATACTTTCGGACCGACTTTCCGTGCAGAAAACTCGAATACAACGCGTCACCTTGCTGAGTTCTGGATGATTGAGCCGGAAGTTGCGTTCAACAATCTTGAAAATAACATTGACCTTGCTGAAGATTTCTTGAAATATGTGATTCAATATGTTTTGGACAACTGCAAAGATGATTTGGAGTTCCTTGACAAACGTTTCGAAGAAGAGCAGAAATCGAAACCAGAGAAAGACAGAGCAAAAGAAGGCTTGATTGAAAAACTTCAAAACGTGGTGGCGAAGCGTTTCAAGAGAGTTTCTTATACGGAAGCAATTGAGATTTTATTAAACTCAAAAGAAAATAAAAAAGGCAAATTCCAATATCCGATTGAGAAATGGGGAACCGATTTGCAGTCTGAGCACGAAAGATATTTGGTGGAGAAACATTTCGAAACACCAGTTGTCCTTTTCGATTATCCGAAAGAAATCAAAGCGTTCTATATGAAACTGAATGATGATGGAAAAACTGTTGCTGCGATGGACGTTCTTTTCCCGGGAATCGGCGAAATCATCGGTGGTTCTGAGAGAGAAGCGAGACACGACGTTCTTCTTGAAAAAATGAAAGACTTCGGTGTTGATGAGCACGAACTTTGGTGGTATCTTGATACTAGAAAATTCGGTTCTGTGCCACACGCTGGATTTGGATTAGGTCTTGAAAGATTGGTACTTTTCGTAACTGGAATGACAAACATCAGAGACGTGATTCCTTTCCCGAGAACGCCTAAAAATGCAGAGTTTTAAGCATTAATCAAATATTAAAAAGCAAATTCCTTCAGTTTTAATTGAAGGAATTTTTTATTAACTTTACTTAAATTTTAAAAATGAGCACAATTACTTTACATAACGAATCTGAAAATCAATTAAAATTAATTGAAGCACTTTTGAAGGAATTGAATATAAAATTTGAGGTTTCTAAAAAGGAGAATTTAACAGATTGGCAGAGAAAACAATTGCAAGAAGGCATTGACCAAGCCAATCGAGGAGAATTTTTCACTGAAGGTGAGGCTGAAAAAATCCTTGATAAATGTTTCAAATAAAATGGACAAAAAAGGCTTTGCTATCTTTAGCGGAAACTTTAGAATATTGGAATACTCATAATTCATCTGAAACTTATTCTAAAAAATTGAGACTTGAAGTCAAGAAAAAACAATTAGAGCTATCTGAAAATCCTAAAATTGGAATAAAGACTGCCTTTGATGAAATATATAAAATTAAAATCCTTAAATATTATTCATTATTCTTCAGATTTCAAAATGATAAAATAGAAATTTTAGCTTTTTGGGACAACAGAAGAAACCCGGATAATCTGGAACTATAAATACAGCATTTCTTAAATCCCATTCAATCGAGTGGGATTTTTAATTTTAGAACATTAATGAAAAATTAAAATTCCCTACTTTTGAAAGTCTTAAAATAAATCTCAATGAAAAAAATCAGTGTTTACATCCTGACTGTTGCAGCAACATTTTATCTGGAATCTTGCTCTACCTCACAGAAAACCTCAGTGGAAGAACCGAAAAAAGAATTAGAAGCACCAAAGGAAATAAAAGAAGAAGGACTTAATCTTTCTTATATGGACAAATCCGTAAGACCTCAGGATGATTTCTACAATTACGTCAATGGAGGTTGGATGAAAACCGCCGTGATTCCATCGGACAAACCAAGTTGGGGTTCGTTCAACGCTTTGAGGGAAGATGTGGATGTGGCATCATTGGATATTTTGAACAAGGTACTTTCTGAGAAATTCGCATCTAACTCCGAAGGTGAAAAAATCCAGGCGCTTTATGGAACTTTCATCGATTGGAACAAGAGAAATGCAGAAGGAATCAATCCTATCAAATCTCAGTTGACAAAAATCGATGCAATTAAAAATGTAAAAGATTTACAGAAATATTTGATAGATGCAACACCTTCAGGAGATAATCCTTTTTACGGCTGGCGAGTTGGTGCGGATATGAAAAATTCTGTGATGAACGCTGTTTATCTTGGCGGACCTAGTTTAGGTTTGGGCAAAGATTATTATCAAAAAGTAAATGAGGCCAACACCAAAACATTGGCAGAATATAAAAATTATGTTACCAAACTTGAAACAGTTCTTGGAAGCAAAAACCCAGATGTCACAGCTCAGCAAATTGTGGATTTCGAAAAGAAACTGGCGCAAGACCTTCTAACTCTGGAACAAGGCCGTGATGCGAATTTACGTTACAATCCCAAAACTGTTGAAGAACTAAAACCTTTGGTGAAGAATGTCAACCTACCCGATTATCTGAAAACAGTTGGTGTCAATACCGACAAAGTCATCATCGGGGAATTAAAATATTATCAAAATATGGATTCTTGGATGACGGATAAAAATATCGGTCTCATCAAAGAATATATGAAATATGACCTGTTGAACAACAATGCGGGGAATCTCAGTCAGAATCTGGACAATATCCGTTTTGATTTCTATTCCAAATATCTGCAAGGTCAGCAGGAGCAACGTTCTATGGAAAAGCGTGGACTGGGCGTCATCAACGGCGTTTTGGGAGAAGCATTTGGAAAGCTTTATGTTGAGAAATATTTCCCGGCAGAAGCGAAACAAAAAATGGAAACCTATGTTGATTATATTAAAAAATCCTTCAAACTGCACATAGAAAATATAGAATGGATGTCTCCTGTGACGAGAGAAAAAGCTTTGGAAAAGTTATCAAAATTCAAAGTGAAGATTGCTTACCCAGACAAATGGAAAGATTATTCTAAACTGAATTTGCAACTGGCTTCCAACAATGGAACTTATTACAATAATCTTCAGAAAATCTCTGAATGGAGCTATGCTAAAAACCTTGACAAAATCGGAAAACCCGTAGATAAAACAGAATGGGGAATGTCGCCACAAACTGTAAATGCCTACTACAGCTCTTCTAATAATGAGATTGTTTTCCCAGCTGCGATTTTGCAACCTCCATTTTTCCACTTCAATGCAGACCCTGCGGTTAACTTTGGCGGAATTGGTGGCGTTATCGGTCACGAGATCTCGCACGGATTTGATGACAGCGGGTCAAGATTTGATGGCGATGGAAACTTAAACAATTGGTGGACAGAAAGTGACAGAAAAAACTTTGACGAAAAAGTGGGACAATTGGCTGCGCAATATGATAAATATGAACCTGTGACAGGAAGTTTTGTGAATGGGAAATTCACGAGTGGCGAAAATATTGGAGATTTGGGCGGCATTAATGTCGCTTACACCGCATTACAAATGTATTTGAAAGACCACGGAAATCCAGGAGAAATCAGTGGTTTGACACAGGACCAAAGATTCTTTATGAGTTGGGCAACCGTTTGGAGAACTAAATCTACCGACAAATATATGACCAATCAGGTGAAGACAGACCCACACTCGCCTGGCTACTACAGAAGTTTTGGACCATTGGTCAATATGGATTCTTTCCAAAAAGCCTTCAATATCAAACCTGGAGACAAATTGTATGTTGCTCCTGAGAAAAGAATAAAAATTTGGTAGAATAAACGCAAAAAACCTTCAGAAAAATCTGAAGGTTTTTTGTTAACTTTCATTAACTCATCAAAAATCGTGCTAAAGCTACTGTTTTTTGAAAATTATTTTTTAACTTCGTAAAAGTTAATCATAATTGATAAACGTTACCAATATGCTAAAGCAAAATCTACAACTTAGACTCGGACAAAAACTTGCTCCACAACAGATTCAACTGATGAAGCTGATACAACTTCATACTTTGGAATTTGAAGAAGAACTTGAAAGAGAGCTTGAGGAAAATCCTGCTTTGGAAAAAGTAAATGAAGAGGAAAGTAAAGAAGACGACTACACCGCTGCTGAAGAAGCCTACGAAAACGAAGGCACAGAAAGCATAGAAACGGATTTCGATGTCAATGACTATCTTTATGATGACGAGCCAAATTATAAAACTGCCAGCAGCAACTATTCTGCGGACGATGAGGAATTTGACAATCAGTCACTTTTGACGGAAGGGCAAACGCTTTACGATTATCTATTGGAGCAAATCAGATTGTCAACGGTTGAGGAAGAAGATTTGAAAATTTGTGAATATGTGATTGGAAACTTGGATACAGACGGTTATCTGAGAAGAGATATTAAATCTATCGTTGATGATTTGGCATTTTCACAAGGTATTTATACAACCATTGAGAGAGTGACCTATATTCTTGAAAATTACGTTCAGAAATTGGACCCGCCAGGTGTTGGCGCAAGAGATTTGAGAGAATGTCTTTTGCTTCAAATCGAGAAAAAGGTAAGCTCCAATAAAACTGTAATTCTGGCAGGAAATATTTTGAGAAATCAATTTGATGCACTTGCCAATAAGCATTACAACAAAATCATCCAGAAATACGACATCGAGGAAGAGGATTTGAAAGACGCCTTGGAAGAGATTGCAAAATTGTCGCCTAAAGTTGGTGGAAACTTTGACACTCAAACGATTACCATTAACCAAGAAATCATCCCGGATTTTGTGCTCCAAGTAAAGGACAATCAGGTTATTCCAACATTAAATAATAAAAATGCACCTTCGTTAAGAGTTTCTGACGAGTACAAGGAGATTTTGACAACATATTCTCACGATAAAAAATCTGCAGAGCACAAACAAGCAGCGCTTTTCATTAAGCAAAAACTGGATGCTGCAAAATGGTATATCGATGCCATCAACCAAAGACAGAATACACTTTTGCAAACGATTACAGCAATTGTAAAGCTTCAAAAAGATTATTTCATCTCTGGCGACGAGAAAAATATCAGACCAATGATTCTGAAAGATGTTGCCGATATCACAGGATTTGACATTTCTACAATCTCGAGAGTTGTAAAAAGCAAATACGCAGATACACCAAACGGAATTGTTTATTTGAAAAACCTATTCTCCGATTCATTGACCAATGATGACGGCGAGGAAGTTTCTACAAAAGAAATCAAACAACATTTGCAGGAAGCCATCGATAAAGAAAACAAAAGAAAACCTTGCACAGACGATGCTTTGGTAGGGATTCTTAAAGAAAAAGGCTACAACATCGCGAGAAGAACGATTGCAAAATACAGAGAACAACTCAACATTCCGGTCGCAAGATTGAGAAAAGAATTATAATAGACAGAATCCCGAATCAATTTCGGGATTTTTCTTTTCATATAATATAGATTGACCATCAGATTTGAAATATCGTTAACATTCCTTTAAAGTTATTTAGAAAGATTACAAACTGTATTTTTGTGACATTTCTCAATGTTAGTTGGGTCAACTATTTTCTAAATTTGTGGAAATTCAAATAACAAACAGAATTATGGCAGGGACTACGTCTTCGATAGGCAGAAAATATGCTATGGCACTTTCAGCAATGTTTTTGCTGATCTTCTTGGTAATGCATCTTTCCGTAAATTTATTATCAATTTTCGGAGAAACGGCTTACAACAATGCCTCTCAATTTATGGGATACAATCCCTTGATTCAATTTTTGATGCAGCCAGTATTGATGGTCGCAGTAATTTTCCATTTCGTAATGGGATTCATCCTTGAAATCAGAAACAACAGAGCACGACCTGTGAAGTATGCGATGAACAAAGGGGAAGCCAACTCTACCTGGATGTCTAGAAATATGATCATTACAGGTGCTGTGATCTTGGCATTTCTTGCTTTGCACATGTACGATTTCTGGTACCACGAGATGAATTACAAGTACATCGAAGGTCTTCCAGTAGAGGAAAATCGTTTCTGGGGAGATCTGCACGGTAAATTCAGTAGCATTTGGAGAGTTGTAATTTATATTATTTCTTTCGTCCTGCTAGGTCTGCATTTGGCACACGGCTTCCAGTCTTCTTTCCAGTCCATCGGAGCAAGACATCCTAAGTACACGCCTTTCATCAAAGCTTTTGGAAATTGGTACTCTGTACTTATTCCACTAGGATTCATCATCATCGCTGTTTATCATTTCGTTACTCAATAATAATAAAATAAATTATGGGTTTAGATTCCAAAATTCCTGCTGGTCCACTTAAGGACAAATGGAAAAATCATAAAGATCACATGAACTTGGTTGCACCAAACAACCGAGACAAAATAGATATTATCATCATCGGAACAGGATTAGCGGGCGGTTCTGCTGCTGCGACGCTTGCCGAGCAAGGTTATAATGTAAAGGCATTCTGTTATCAGGATTCTCCAAGAAGAGCACACTCTATTGCGGCTCAAGGTGGTATTAATGCTGCCAAGAATTACCAAGGTGATGGAGATTCAACTTACAGATTGTTCTACGATACGATCAAAGGTGGAGATTACCGTGCTAGAGAAGGTAACGTTTACAGATTGGCAGAAGTTTCTGCAAATATCATCGACCAATGTGTGGCACAAGGTGTTCCATTCGGAAGAGAATATGGCGGACAATTGGACAACCGCTCATTCGGTGGTGTTCAGGTAAAAAGAACGTTTTACGCAAAAGGACAAACTGGACAACAGTTATTATTAGGCGCATATTCTGCAATGAGCCGTCAAATCGGTAAAGGTAGAATCAAAATGCACAACCGTCACGAGATGCTAGATCTTGTAATTGTTGATGGAAAAGCAAGAGGAATCATCGCAAGAAACCTTGTAACAGGAGAAATTGAAAAACATTCTGCACACGCCGTTGTAATTGCTTCCGGAGGTTATGGAAATGTTTATTTCCTTTCTACTAACGCAATGGGATCCAACGTTTCTGCCGCTTGGAAGATTCATAAAAAAGGAGCGTATTTCGCAAATCCTTGTTATGTTCAGATCCACCCGACTTGTATTCCTGTTCACGGAACGCAGCAATCTAAATTGACCTTGATGTCAGAATCCCTTAGAAACTCTGGAAGAATCTGGGTTCCTAAAAATATTGAAGATTCTGTTGCCATCAGAGAAGGAAAATTGAGACCAGAAAATATAGCTGAAGAAAACAGAGATTATTATCTTGAAAGAAGATATCCTGCATTTGGGAACTTGGTTCCTAGAGATGTAGCTTCCAGAGCTGGAAAAGAACGTTGCGATGCTGGATACGGAATCGAAAACAACGATACGAAAGAAGGCGTTTACCTAGATTTCTCTACAGAAATCATGAAAAAAGGTAAAGAGGCCGCTATCGAAAAACATATTCATAATCCTACAGATCAGCAGATCTATGATCTTGGAAAAGCTTGGATCGAGGAGAAGTACGGTAACTTGTTCGTAATGTACGAGAAGATCACTGCCGATGATCCTTACAAAACACCTATGAAAATCTATCCAGCAGTTCACTACACCATGGGTGGCGTTTGGGTGGATTACAATCTTCAATCTACAATTCCTGGATGTTTCGTAATTGGGGAAGCCAACTTCTCAGATCACGGTGCCAACAGACTTGGAGCTTCTGCTTTGATGCAAGGTTTGGCAGATGGATATTTCGTTTTACCTTACACGATTGCAGATTATCTTTCTGCAGACATCAGAACTGGCGCAATCTCTACGGATACGCCGGAATTCAACGAAGCTGAGAAAGAAGTTAAGGATAAGATCAATTTCTTCTTAACAAATAAAGGAACGCACACGGTAGATCACTTCCACAAACAATTGGGTCACATCATGTGGAACAAAGTTGGGATGGGAAGAACGCCTGAAGGCTTGAGAGAAGCGATCAAAGAAATCGAGGAAGTGAGAAACAACTTCTGGAAAGATGTAAGAGTTCCTGGTGATTCTGACAATATGAATCCAGAATTGGAGAAAGCATTCAGAGTAGCAGATTTCTTAGAATTAGGACAATTGATGGCGATTGATGCACTGAACAGAAATGAATCTTGTGGAGGGCATTTCCGTGAAGATCACGCAACACCTGAAGGTGAGGCGGAACGTGACGATGTGAATTACAAATACGTTGCAGCCTGGGAATACAAAGGTATGGACATCAATCAATCGGTAGCGCACAAAGAAGACCTTGTGTACGAGAATATTGAAGTTAAAGCAAGAAGTTACAAATAATCTCCATTCAAAAATATATACAAAATGAGTGCAAAAAAAGGCTTAAATCTTACGCTGAAAATTTGGAGACAAAAAAATAATAAAACGAAAGGTCAGTTCGAAAGCTATAAATTAGCTGACGTTTCCACGGATTCTTCATTCCTGGAAATGTTGGATATCCTAAACGAGCAGTTGATCAACAACGGACAAGATCCAGTAGCATTTGACCACGATTGTCGCGAGGGAATCTGTGGGATGTGTTCACTTTACATCAACGGTAGAGCGCACGGACCTGATACAGGAATCACGACTTGCCAGTTGCATATGCGTCATTTCAAAGATGGCGAAACCATCCACATCGAACCTTGGAGAAGTGCTGCTTTTCCAGTGATCAAGGATTTGGTGGTTGACAGAAGTGCTTTTGACAGAGTAATGGCGGCCGGCGGATTCGTTTCTGTGAATACTTCCGGAAACACGTTGGATGCCAACGCAATCCTGGTTCCGAAAGAAGACGCTGACAAAGCGATGGATGCTGCAGCGTGTATCGGTTGTGGCGCTTGTGTGGCTTCTTGTAAAAACGGTTCTGCAATGTTGTTCGTTGGTGCAAAAGTATCTCAGTTCGCATTGTTGCCGCAAGGTCGTGTAGAAGCTAAGAGAAGAGTTCTGAATATGGTAAAAGCAATGGACGAAGAAGGCTTCGGAAACTGTTCCAACACTGGCGCTTGTGAAGTAGAATGTCCGAAAGGAATCTCTCTAGAGAACATCGCAAGAATGAACAGAGAATATGCATCTGCAAACCTTAAAACTGCAAATCCATAATCTAGATTTTAGAAGTTAGATATTAGAATTTAGACTAATATATCAAAATACAAATCCGGTTGAGTTTTTCAATCGGATTTTTTGTTTGGAAATGATTTGGGCAGCTATTCCGTCTTCCGTTCCCAATCTTTTTGCCACCGCCTTTCCAGCCACAAAAAAGGATTTCCACTCAAGCCGGGCTGCGGATTTCAGTACAAAACATCATTTGTCACAAATAAAGCGTTTGTCATTCCGTAGGAAACCTAAGGAAGTGGTTCGACGAAGTCAATCTAGATTGTTGAGATTCCTGCGGAATGACAATATGATGTTTAAGCTGAAATCTGCAAAATTTGCTAAATCTGCGAGAAATAAAATTATTTACAAATCAAAAACACTCGGTCTCTTCGTCACAATACAATCCTTAATCCAGAGCATAAAAGCCAATCCAAGATAAAACAAAAAGAAAATCCCAGCCGTCGCAAACGTAGAATAAATAAAGAAAACACGCAGTTTCGAAACAGGAATTCCGAGTTTGGTTCCGTATCTTGTGAGTACGCCAAACCATTCTCGTTCCATTTTGTGGCGCATTCCGTTGATTACAATTGGCTCTTTCATTTTGGATGTATTACTTTAATCGTGGCTCTTCAACAACTGAAAACCGATACTGCAATTTAAGCATTTTTTCTGACTGCAAAATGTTTTGTATTGGTAAAGAAAAGCCTGTGTCTGCAAAGCATTTTCAAATTTCACACCCAAGTTTTTCCATTCATCCAGAACAGAATTCTTCTCCGACTTCAGCTGTTTGTAGAAGTCAAAAATATCATCTACAATTTCCGGATTGTGATTCTTTTGATAAAAATATTTGATGGGTAGAATCGCATTAATGATAATCAAATCGATGAAATCTTTGCTCAACAATTTCTGACTTTCAACCGGTGAAATTTTCCCAAAATTAAAATGATGGTCCCAATATTCCGAAGCTGAAATATTGTCGAAAATCAAATACAAATCATCAATCATTTTCGCTTCAATAATCTTAGAAAAAAGATTGGGCTGAGAATGATAAAGATTCGTCAATTGGGAAAGCCGAATCGTAGGGAAATTTGGTGGACGGAGTTTTGAGAATTTTGGATTGATTCTAACTTCTGACAAATTGAATTTCACTTTCAGAAAATCAAATTCCCGTTTCCAGACTTTCATCATTTCATCTTTTGGCTCATCCAGAAAATTACAAATCCCGAATAGCAAAGCTTCCAACTGAACTTTATTCTGTTTGATTTTTTGAATGACAGAAAAGTCCAGACTTTCCGCCAATTGAAGAAAAATCTCCGCGTTGACTTTCAATCCAAACGTATAAGCCAATTGTTGAAACAGAACCGCTTCATAATTATTTTGATTTTTCTTTAATGATAATTCCAAAGCTTCCGATTTGAAATCTAATTTTTTCAGCAAAACTTCTTCTTCAAAAAACAATGGGATTTTATCTTTATCAAACAAATTCTCGCACGGAATAAATGAATGTTCTTCTCTCAAATTCTGATGTTTCTGAATCAAGGTTTCATCAATATAATCCTTGAGTTCCAAGGTCGGAATCTGTTGGTTTTCCAATTCAGGAATTTCGCAATCGTTGATGTAAACGGCGTGAAGAATCAGATTCCCAAACTCGGGATTTCCGGAATGGTTGTGGAAAAACCAATCCGATGCTTTGGTGTGAATCTCGATGTTTCCGGCGAAAATGATGTTGTCAATTTTAATCTTTGCAAACAAAAAATCCGGTCCCGAATTCTTATTCCATTCGCCGAATTCTAAGATTTCAATGTTCTTTCCATCGACGGAAACAAAATCGAAACTCCGGAATTTCTTAAAATTCCAGAGATATTGTAATATTTCTTCATTCATTTGTGTATTGACTTCTGTTAAACAAAAACCCTTTCAAAGTGCGTGACTTCGAAAGGGTTAAGTTATAAAATTCTTAAATCTCACAAAAACTTTTATTGAATTAACTTTCCTTTATTATCAAAAGCAATAGCATTAATCTTATAAACTTTATGTTTTTCAAAATCAAAAATATAAAAATAAGAACCAACTTCAGAACTACTAAAAGAATCTTCTAAAGAAAGTAAATATTCCAAATTTCCATCTAAATAATTTTGAAGAATAAAATCAAATTCTCTAAAATACATTGACGAATTATTCGAAAAAGTATATTTCTTTCTGTTTCTTTCTTCGGTCTTGATATAAATCTTTTCTCCCATTATTTTATTGAAAGTTAAACTTTCAAAGCCATTAATTTCTTTATTTAAGATATTATTATTAAAAGAATAAATATAAATTAAATCTTTATTTTTATTTGATATTGAAGTCTTCGTTTCAAAGTCTTTAGGCTTTAGTCTGTGAAGATTATAATAATTTTTGTATTTGTTGGAGCAAGAAATTACACTAAAAATCAAGATTAAAAAACCAATTCTTTTCATTAAAATTCTATTTAATTCCCAGCGCCAATCAACTTCGCTTCTTCAAACTTCGCAATCGTCGTTTCATACATTTCGATGTAGATTGGAAGGATGTTTTTGAGGTCAAATTTCAGTGCTTGTGCTTTCGCATTCTTTTTCATTTCTGCAAGAAGCTCTTCGTTGCTCAAAAGTTTGATGCAGTAATTGGACATCGCTTCCACATTTCCGATTTCAGCCAGGAAACCAGTTTCGCCTTGGATATTAACTTCGGGAATTCCACCCGCATTACTGCTGATTACCGGCGTTTTTGCTGCCATCGCTTCCAAAGCCGCCAATCCGAAACTTTCCTGCTCGGAAGGCAAAAGAAAGACGTCTGAAAGTTGTAAAATCCTATAAAGGTCGTTGACTTTTCCAAGTAATTTTATTTTACCAATCAATTCTGGATTTTCTTCCAAAAACTGGTTGATTTTCTCCATTTCAGGACCTTCTCCGATGATGACGAGTTTTGATTGTACCTTTCTATTGACATTTCTGAAAATCTCCAAAACATCCTGAATTCTCTTTACTGGACGGAGATTGGAAACGTGAATTAGGATTTTTTCGTCGTCGCTGGCAAACTGTTCTCTTTGGCAAGTTTTGCAATCATCGAAAACAGAATTATCAATAAAATTGGTAATTACCTGAATCTCTTTGTGAATATTGAAAAACTGGAGCGTATCTTTTTTCAAACTTTCGGAAACCGAAGTTATTGTATCACTCTGATTGATAGAGAATTCGACAGCGTGTTTGTAGCTTGGATGTTGGCCAACCAATGTTATATCTGTCCCGTGAAGCGTCGTCACCAAAGGTACATCTTTGTGTTCGGCCTTCAACATTTGCTTTGCCGTGAACGCGGCGTAAGCGTAAGGAATCGCATAATGCGCGTGCAAAATATCCAATTTGTAAAGGTTGACAACGCGGTAAATCATCGATGACAAGGCGATATCGTAAGGTTGATATTGGAACAGCGGATAAGTCTGAACATTCACTTTGTGGAAGAAAATGTTCGGATTGGTAACGTCCAAACGCGCTGGCAATGCTGAACTTATAAAATGTACTTCATAGCCTTTGTCGGCCAGACTCATTCCTAATTCTGTCGCCACAATTCCGCTTCCGCCGTAGGTTGGATAGCAAAGTATTCCTATTTTCATTTTTTTATGTACAATGTATTATGTAAAAAGTATAATGACTTTTTATTTGATTTATATTAATTATCTCAAAATTACTTACTCAAATCAATCTCATCCGACCAAATTATTTTGATGTTCTTTCCTGAATCCACATTTCTTAAATAATCGTCAAAATTATTATATACATCATTGGTTTCTGCTCTTATTACTAGACCCACTTTTGTTTTTGATAGTTCATCATTTATCTTTTTATCAATAATATTATCATCTTTCAAAATATAAAACTCAAAATCTTTAAATTCGTCAGGTTTTAGTAAATGAGTCATCGGATAATTGGAATCACAATTTGTAGGTAATAACGTTAACAGTAATTTGTTTTTGTTATTGGTTGTAAAATCTTGTACAAAAGAACAAGACATTGTCCAAAATTCAATTTCTTTATTTGTATTATTTTTGACCGTTGCCTTTACCTTGTAACCTATTTTTGATGGTTGATAAGCCAGCATATTTTCATTATTAAACTTAGTCAGATTTGAGTTTATTAATTCAACTTCGACTGTCAAATCCTTTTCTTTTTTTGAACAAGAAAGAACAATAATCAAAGTGAAAAAAATTATTACAAATCTCATTTTATTCCAAAATTACTCAATAACTTTCTTCAAATTCTTCGTTTCCGAACTATTTTTTCTATCGGTTTGATTGGCTGGGATTTTAGCGTCAATATCCATTCCCATTCCAAATTTTAAATTGTCATTGACCAAAACGGGAAGTCTTCCCCAGATTTTAGTTTGACCTAAAAGTCCGTTGGCTGTGGCTTTCATCGCATCGTCATTATTTTCGTAAGAAACTAAGACTGTGGAAACTTTAGAAATATCAATATCTTTCAAAGCGTATGGACTTCCGAAAACATCAAGAATGACAGTTTGATTTTTGCTTAAATCTGAAAGAATCTTTTTGCTTGAATCCGAAATTTTATAAGGTTTGTAAGCTGTCGAATTGTCTTTATGAAAACCAACAATTACTTTCGAATTCGCCGGAATTGAATTGATTTCCGAAGCTTTTTTTAGAATAATAGTTGTTCCTGTGTTTAATTGATTGAGGAAAGTTTCGTAAGGCGCTTCTTCCAATGGAACATAATAATAAGTCTCTTTGCAATCGAGAGGCAACAACTTTTTGTCATCTTTAATTAATGTCAAAGCGTTGGAGTACATTTTCTGAACAACTTCGGAATGTGAAGCGTTGTTCAAATCTTCATTGATATTTTCCGGATTGACGTTGGAATATTTATCTAGACCTAAAAAATATTTGGTCAAGAGAATTTTCTTCACGCTCTCTTCTACCCTACGTTGAGAAATTTCTTTATTATCAATCGCTTTTTGAATCAATCTTTTTCCGGTCGCAACATCCTGCGAAAACAACATAATATCATTCCCGGCTTTGAATGCCAACGCATCCAATTCTCCCGCTTTGAACTTGTTTGCAACCGCGCCCATATTGAGCGCATCGGTGATAATCAAGCCTTTGTACCCGTATTTTTCTTTTAATAATCCAGTGATGATTTTTTTGGAAATCGAAGCTGGAATTCCTTTTTCGCTTTCAAGACTTGGAACGTAGAGATGCGCAACCATTACGCCACCAATTCCTTTGTCCATCAATGCTTTGAAAGGTGCAAGTTCAGTTTTTTCCAACCGTTCCATATTGTGGGAAACGACTGGCAAATCCAAGTGGGAATCTTTGTCCGTGTCGCCGTGACCAGGAAAATGCTTGATTGCTCCCAGCACTTTGTTGTCCTGCAAACCGTTGGAATATGCCAAAGCGGAACTCACCACATTATTGACATCAGAACCGAAACTTCTGTTGCCGATGATTGGATTGTTTGGATTCGTATTCACATCCACAACGGGCGCAAAATCCCAATTGATGCCCATTCTCTTGCAATCTTCAGCAATTTTGGATGCCATATCGTGAATCAGATTTTTATCCTGAATCGCTCCCAACGTAATTGCCCAAGGATATTTGTGTGCTTTTGCAATCCTCTGGAAAACGCCCCATTCTGCATCCATCCCAATCATCAAAGGCACTTTTGACTTGGACTGAAATTCGTTGACCAAATTAATTTCTCTCGTTGCATCGTCTTGCATCAGAATCAATCCACCGATTTTATCATTCAAAACGATATTTCGGATTTGATTGATGTGTGCTTCGTCCTTGTTCGTGTAAAGTGCAACGATGAAAAGCTGACCGAGTTTTTCCTCCTGTGAAAGCGCATTGTAGGTTTTATCAACCCAATCGTTGGCTTTTTTGAGGTCGGAACTGGAAAGATTTTTTGGTTGGTATTGAGGGAAATAAAACTGCGAAATAAAAGTTATTATTATAAGACTTAACCTTTTCATTTTTTTGATATCTAAAATTTTAGAAACTTTCCATAAAGATATTAATTCCGCTGAAAATGGCTATTTTTATGGTCTGTTATTTGTAATAAAATTTATAACGTAAATACTTTAAACTTATGAAAAAGTTCCTTCCCCTTTTATTGATACTGATTTCCAGTATATTTATCTTTAGCTGTAAAGATGACGACGACGATTATGTAAATGTTGATGTGGAATATCCTGCAGTATATGACCTTAATGTAAATTTCAAATTCAATGCAACTGACGGTTGGTTCTACGATCAAGCATTCAACAATCCTTTATTGGACCAAGATTATGTTGTGATCTACAGACAAGCTGGTACCGAAAACGGTGCTGTAGTTTGGCAGCCAATCCCAAGAACACTTTACTTGGAGCAAGGAGAATTGGACTATGATTTCGATTTTACAAAAAATGATTTCTTGATTTACGCAGGTGGAACTTATGACATCAGCACGACACCACAATATTTGAACAATCAAAGATTCAGAGTGGTATTGGTACCTGCTGTTTTTGGAAAAAATGCCAACGTTGAGGATATCCGAAAAATGTCTTACGAGGAAGTTATTGCAAAATATAACATCGATGACAGTAAAGTTGGAACATTTTAATCCAGCTTTTGCCTAAAATATTAAAACCATTTAGAATTTTCTGAATGGTTTTTTTATTGTTAAAAATAAATAATACTAATCTAGTATGAATTGAAATTTTATTTATTAAATTTGTTATCCATTAATCAAAAAAATATTAAAATATGTCTATAAAACTTGGTGACACCGCTCCGGATTTCGATGCAGAAAGCAGTCTTGGAAAACTTAACTTTTACGATTACCTAGGTGATTCTTGGGGAATCTTATTTTCACATCCTGCAGATTACACACCGGTTTGCACCACGGAACTTGGTAAAACATCAGAACTGAAACCCGAATTTGATAAAAGAAATACAAAAGTGATTGCCTTGAGCGTCGATGGAATCGAGAATCACAAAGGTTGGATCCTTGACATCAACGAAACTCAAAATACGGAAGTTGAATTTCCCATCATTGCGGATCAGGACAAAAAAGTTTCTGAGTTGTATGATTTCATCCATCCCAACGCCAACGCCTCATTGACTGTGAGGTCCCTACTCATCATCGACCCAAATAAAAAAGTACGGTTGATCATCACTTATCCTGCTTCTACAGGCCGAAATTTCACTGAAATATTGAGGGTTTTAGATTCTCTACAATTGGTGGATGGCTACGGTGTTGCAACACCAGTAGATTGGAAAGACGGCGACGATGTCATCATTCCACCGGCAGTTTCTCAGGAAGATGCGGAGAAAAAATTTGTGAAAGGTGTGAAGGTCATCAAACCATATTTGCGCTACACACCTCAGCCAAATAAATAAATCTTTAAAAATAAAAAAGGTCAGAATTGCTTCTGACCTTTTTCTATTTTGTTAATTAAAATCTTACCCAAATTAATTAGCGGTAAAAATTTCGTTGGAAAATTCGCCGTTGCTTTTTGGCATTTCGATGATGATATTTCCATTTTCATAGTAAGCGATTGTGGATTCTCCTGAGCCTAATTTCACTCTGTAAACATCTTTCTTAGCAGTAGATTTGAACGTGGCAAAAGGCACAGAACTGTTTCCATCTACCAAAATGAATTGATCTTCTGCAATCTGGATCTTTTGTAAGGATAGATTACCTTTTGTATATCTTTGAGCAGTGGCGGTCTGAGAAGTGGTTTCTTTTGGTTTTGTTTCCGGTATAGTTTTGATGGCTTCCTGCGGTTTTACTGTTTCCTGTGGTTTGATGGTCTCTTGAGGTTTTACATCAGCAAGATTTTCAATTTTTGAAGATGGATTAGAAACAGGAATTTTACCTAAAGCCAACTTCAAAGCATCTTTGTACCCAGGTTCAAATTCTTTTATTGAACTGCTAGCTTTTTCCGCCAAAATCACTTGATTGTTACAATCTTTGAACTGCAGGATGATCTTGTTTCTGAACATACTTTTATCATTCAAAATATCAGCAGTCAAAACTTTGCAAGAATTTCCAAGGGCGTCTGCTGGCCAGGTGGATTTGTTCTCCGAAAGAATCGTATATTTTTTTCCTTTTAGAGAATTTTCAAGAATCGTATCCAAACCATATGATTTGTTCTCTTTGAAATCACTCAGTTCTGCCGGAACCAAAATATATCTGTAATCAGAAACGGCCTGTGCTTTTATCAATGTTATTAAAATAATCGATAATAAAGTGGCTACTTTTTTCATAATTGTAAGTTTAATGGTCAAATCCTAAATATGTTTCGACTTAATTTTTAATTAATTTTTGTGCGTATGATTGACCTGTTTTTGTTTTCACTTGAATCACATAAATGCCTTTGTTCAACATTGAAATGTTAATACCTTGATCTTCGCCTGTATATTTTCCTTCAGAAACCACTTTTCCAGAATAGTCATAGATTGCAAACGACTCTGCTTTGATTGCAGAAGCATCTTTTATCTTCACAAGATCTGAAGCTGGATTTGGATATAATAGAAGTTTTAGTTTTTGAACGGAATTTGTATCTGCATCGATCACATTAAGATAAACCGGCAATTCTGTGGTCACTGAATAAAGTTCTACACCTTTTTTTCTAGTATTCGCAGTAAACAGAAGTTTGTTATCAGACAAAAACAGATCTCCTATAAATTCATTTTTATCAGAATTGAAAGGTTCTTCGTCGATCACATCAATTGACAATGCGACATTTTCTGTTGTATTACCATTGGTTCTCCAGATTTTGCTGTCATTAGTTTTAGTAAAGTAAACATAATTATTGATGCATTTGAGATCTTTGATATAATCATCCATTCCTGACTGGTTCTGAACTTTATAAACTTGATTAGTATTGGTGTTCCCATCCGTTCTCCAAAGTTCATAGATCTTGTCATAAGTACCATCGTAATAACTGCTCTCTCTACTTCCAAAACCAATAAATAAATTATCTCCACACACCGTCATCCTATTATAGCCTCTATAAAAATCCGAAATTCCATTAGCAGAATATACCGTCTTCGTGTTTTCTGCGGTTCCATCTGTTTTGAAAACTCCACTTTTAGTAGTGTAGTAAAATTCTTCCTTAAACTGAGTTCCGATATCATTAATTGATTCAGGATTGAAATACTGCGAGGATTGACTTTTTAATAATGTTGTGTTTGACTGGGTTCCATCTGAGATGTACAATTCAGATTGATATTCTATCCCTTGATAATAGACACTTTTTGAAATCAAAATTTTGCCATCATAACTCCCTAATATTTTGGGATTACCGTCGAAATTGTTATCAATAAAACTAATTACACTTTGGGTATTTTCTGGTGTTCCATCGGTTTTCCAAATCGTTCTCAAATTATTTTCTCTGGCAATAAAATATAGAAAACCATTGACAATCACCGTCTTTGAATCTACATTATAAAGACCTCCGCCTTCATTTGTAGAGATATCTTTCAACAATTCTATTTCTGCCGAACCTTTTTTGATCCTGTAAAGTTCAGTCCCTTTAAGCGGCTCGTTTGCAGAAAACACGAGGTATTCATCATTTAGATTCTCAAAAATGTCTCCTATTGAGTTAAAAGTGTTGTTAGGATATTTGACAAAGTTTGTATTTTCAGCTGTTCCATCAGTTTTTGCAAAGAGTGAATAATTTCCGTTTGGCGTATTGACACCTAAAGTTCCCTTTTGATAAATATCGTTCCCCAATTTTATCAAACCTTTGTTGGAAAGCGTGGCTCTTTCTCCGCTTAAAGGATTACTCAATATTTTTATAAGCGTTTTCTCGCCTGTATCGGGGTTAATTTTATAGAATTGATTTCCAAAAACACCATCATCTGCAGCAACGATCAACCCGTTGGTATTTTTGATGAATCCCTGAGGATTTGCACTCTGACTGGAATTGACATCTGTAACCAAAGAAACTTCTCTGCTTTGCTTATTGATTTTAAAAATTTCTGCTCCATTTGCTTGGCCAACAGCTGTCATATAAACAAAATTATCTATATCAATAAAGTTATTGGCAGCCTCTGTATAAATTGTGGGTATCAGATTCGGGATTTTGGACAGTCCATTTTCGTCATCATAGATCCAAAAATTGTTTCCTGCATTAGCCGTTGTAATAAGAAGTTCAGTACTGTCAGTAGAAGCCTTGTAAAGTTTCGGACTCGTTAAAGTTGCATCCGTAATTACTATTTGTTTGGTTCCTGCGAAAGTTCCGTCTGTTTCCCAAATTTGAAAATCTCCAGAATTATTAATAATATCGAAAGCAATTTTATTTTTATACCTTACAACCTTAGAATTGATCCCGATACTTCCCCACACACCCGGCACAACATCTTTTATCAACTTAGTACCATCGACTGTTCCATCGCTTATCCAAGGTTCCATGCCATTCGCCGAGTCTCTACCGCCAAAGACAAAATTATCACCAAGAGCAAAACCTTGTATAAAACTGCCATTGACTTTATTAGTGAATTTTTTGGTACCATTTACAGTCCCATCAGATTCCCAAAGTGCAGACTCTGTATCGTAAGCGTAGAAATAAAATTTATTATTAAAGACTACGATATCGAAATCATTTCCGATACTGCTTCCGGTAGCTGATATTTTTTTCAAAAGGAAAGTTCCGGCTGTTGTTCCATCAGAGATCCAAGCATGTTTTCCATTGATGCCGTCATCAATAGCAGTAACAATTTTGTTTCCAAAAATCCTCAAATCAACAGATCCACTGGTATATGTTCCGAAGGTTTTTAACAATTTAGTGCCTGTGCTTGTTCCGTCGCTTACCCATAATTGATAATTCGCCAAGATAAAAATCTTATCTCCTGCCATCACTACTTTATCAATATAGGATAATTCTGCAGGGAATGTAAAAACCATTTCTGTTCCTGCTTCTGTTCCGTTGGTCGAGAATAATCTGTAGTTTGAAAAGCTCGTTCTTCCGACAAAATACAGCTTGTCATTCAAAACATTGAAGAAAGGATCAGAATCTATCCCACTATTACTGTTAGGGAAAATATCCTTTATCAATTTAGATTTCCCACTACCCAGATCATAGCCCCAGAGTTCTCTACCAGTATCTGCATTTTCGGCAGTGAAAATCAATTGACCTTTATATTTTACAGTGAAGTAAGGCATGCTTGAACCCTGAAAATTGATCTCATTGAGCTTTGCCGTAATGCTTTGAGCAGGATGAAGGATTATCACCACAAAAGAGACAAATAGTAAAAATTTTTTCATAAAGTAAAAGTGATTAATTAGTTTCTAAAACCCTGCATATCCAATTTCAAAGAAAAGAAATTGGAGTAGAAATTGGAACCGCCGATTCCAGAATTGGTGATCGCATAGTCCAACGTTAGACCTTTATATTTGATCCCAATTCCTGCGCTTGGCTGGAAAGAAACTTTACGTTTTAGATCCTCGATATCGGAAATCGTTTGAAATCTGTTGAAACCCAATCTTACGAAGATCATATCCTGAAAGATCAATTCGCCACCTGCATAAGGTGTGATACTTGCAAAATCAGTAGAAACCAAAGCCGCTGTTTTTGCAAAATCTATATTGACACCAGCTTCTGGTAGCAACTTCAAATCTCTGTTGAACTCGAATGTTTTACTGATCCCGACATTCAATTTTGGCATTGTGATCTCCATCTTGTCCGTTGGCGCCGGGTTGAACTCTTCGCCATTCACCACTGCGGATAATTCTTTTTGATTGATGGTCCAGAAGTTAACTGTCGTAGTCGCATCTCTCAGCATGAAACCGTAATTCCAATCTGTATCTGAGTGATAGATCGCGCCCACATCAAAACCGAAACCATAGCCGCTTGCAAATTTCCCGACATTTCTGTAAACGATCTTTGCTGTTGCACCAACATCTAATTTCTGATTCCCGTTCGGGTGAAAAGCGTAGGAAAATAAAGCCGCATAATCTGAGGTCGAGAAGGAACTGATCTTATCATAATCAATATTCCCTTCTGAGTCAATTAATTGTGTTGTATTAAGAATGTTATCAACACCTAATCTTACCAATGAAATTGCGAAAACACCATTCCCATAATCCAAGGGTTTGGCGTAAGATAAATAGTCATATTTGGCAATAGATTCGAAGTATTCTGCGTGCATGGCGGCAACTTGCCAGTCCCTGTCGATCTTCATCAAACCTGCGGGATTCCACATCGGTGAATAGACATCATCCTGATTGGAAACCACTGCACCACCCATTCCAAGGCCTCTAGCGCCTGCTCCGATATTCAGGAACTCATTGGAATATTTTCTGATGATCTGTGCATCAGAGAATTGGGTTGAAATGATCAGTAAAAAAAATAAAATTCTTCTCATTAATTCGTGTTTACAGAGTTTCGGTTTCTGTAATGGTAACCTCCTTTTTTCTTCTTGATTTGATGATCCCGTTGACCACAATCGATGCGATCATGACGAACGATGCAATATAAAAAACAGGACTCATATGCTCAGATGCTCCAAAGATAAAAAAAGCTAGGATAATCCCATAAACAGGTTCCAAATTCACAGTCAGGATCAATGTAAAAGGCGAAATGAATTTCATCAATTTCACACTTTCGAACATCGGGTAAGCGGTGAAAACAGAAGCCAGCAATAGTACTAACGCAATATCGGTATAACTTATTTCGCTGACATAAGAAATTTGTCCTGTAAAAAGAAAAAACAAGCTGATAATTAACCATCCACCAGCAATCTCATAAAAAATAATATTTCCAGAACTGGTTTTCCCAAAGATCTTTCCATTGAAAACTGAAAATATTGTCCCACAAAACGCACAAAGAATTCCGTAGATGATTCCTTCCTTATATTTAAGTTCCGCATTGAAGATCATAGAAATACAGACCACAATGATAAGTCCGATGACAACTTCTACCCAATCGGGTTTTCTGCGGTACACCAAAGGTTCTATCAAGGATGCAAATAGGGTTGATAATGATAGACATGACAACGCGATAGAAACATTTGAAACTTTAATGGATTGAAAAAAGAAAAGCCAGTGAAAAGCCATGACGCTGCCAATCGCTACCAATTGAAGTAGAAGGTTTTTAGAAACTTTGATGCTTTCTTTTTTGATCAGTCTGATGTATAAATAAAGAAAGATCGCAGCGAATAGCATTCTGTAAAAGACCAGAACCTGAGCTTCCGCCAAGATCAATTTTCCAAGAATTGCTGTGAAACCCCATAAAAACACGATAAAATGTAACCTCAGCAAATAAGAATTCTTCATTGGAATGATTGATTTTCAGTCTGCAAAATTAGGATAAATATTGCAGATTTTATGTTTAAAACTGAGATTTGCTACGAAATTGAGCATAAAAAATCCGCATAATTGGATTATACGGATCCTTTAATAAAGAACTTATTAAAATAACATAAACTAACTAAAAATTTATTGTATTTGGATTAATAACGGAAAAAAGGCAATTATATTTTAAATCAAATTCTAAAGTGCAACAATTAGCATTTCTGCTTTGTGATTATTTAAAATATTTTATCTTTAGAGCCAAAGAAAAATCAAAAATGGATTTAGAATTCAACAAAAGAGAAGATATCAACAAACTGAAATATTCTGACATCAAGAAAACCTTGGCAAAGATCAAATTGGGTGGCGGCGAAAAATCGCTCCAGAAACAACGTGATCAAGGAAAAATGACTGTCCGAGAAAGATTGGAGTATCTCTTCGATAAAAATTCTGAATCGATAGAAATTGGTGCTTTCGCAGGCTACGAGATGTACGAAGAGCAAGGCGGATGTCCTGCTGGTGGCGTAGTTGTGATGATAGGTTATGTTTCCGGAAGGCAATGCATCGTAGTCGCCAATGACGCAACGGTGAAAGCGGGCGCTTGGTTTCCGATCACCGGAAAGAAAAATCTGAGAGCTCAGGAAATCGCGATGGAAAACCGTTTGCCAATCATTTATCTCGTAGATTCCGCTGGTGTTTTCTTACCATTGCAGGACGAGATCTTCCCAGACAAAGAAATGTTTGGAAGAATTTTCCGAAACAATGCGAAGATGAGTTCCTCTGGAATTGTTCAGATCTCTGCGATCATGGGAAGTTGTGTGGCTGGTGGCGCCTATCTCCCGATCATGAGCGACGAAGCAATGATCGTGGACAAAACGGGAAGTATTTTCCTAGCGGGAAGTTATCTTGTGAAAGCAGCCATCGGAGAATCAATTGATAATGAAGCCTTAGGCGGCGCAACCATGCACAGCTCAATTTCTGGCGTCGTAGATTACAAAGCCAAAGACGACAAAGATGCCTTGGACAGGATCAAGAACATCATGAAATCCCTTGGAGGCTTTGACAAAGCTGGATTTGACCGAATAGAAAGTGCGCCTCCAAAAGAGAATCCAGATAATATCTTTGGAATCATGCCAGCCATTAGATCTGAACAGTACGACACTTTAGAGATCATCAAATGTCTGGTCGACAATTCCGAATACGAAGAATACAAGCCAGATTACGGAAAAAGCATCATCTGCTGCACAGCCAGAGTTGATGGCTGGAGCGTGGGAATCGTTGCCAACCAGAGAAAACTGGTAAAAAGCGGCAAAGGCGAAATGCAATTCGGAGGTGTGATCTATTCCGATTCTGCGGACAAAGCGACAAGATTCATTGCCAATTGTAATCAGCGAAAAATCCCGTTGGTTTTCTTACAAGATGTTACAGGCTTTATGGTTGGTTCCAAGTCTGAACAAGGCGGAATCATCAAGGATGGTGCAAAAATGGTGAACGCCGTGGCGAATTCTGTGGTTCCAAAGTTCACGATCATTACCGGAAATTCATACGGTGCAGGAAATTACGCGATGTGTGGAAAAGCCTATGATCCTAGACTGATCGTTGCATGGCCGTGGGCAGAACTAGCGGTGATGGGCGGTTCGCAAGCTGGAAAAGTATTGCTTCAAATTCAGGAATCTGCGCTTAAAAAACAAGGAAAAGAAATTACCGATGAAGACAGAAAAGAATTGCTGGACAGAATATTGAAAGATTACACGAGACAAACACAACCAACTTATGCGGCTGCAAGGCTTTGGACAGATGCCATCATCAACCCAGTCGATACCAGAAAATGGATCAGCATGGGAATCGAGGCCGCGAATCATTCTCCAATCACAGAAAAATTCAATCTGGGTGTGATCCAGGTATAATATTTGAGCTATCTTTGTATGAAACACATAGATAGCAATGAAAAAATACTTAATTGTGGCTGCCGGATCTCTGGCAACCATTTCCTTTGGGCAATGTACTATTGCCGGGAACAGCACCATTAAAATCAACGAAACAGCCACTTTTTCCGTAGATGCGAAAGCACAATGTGAAGAATGCTACTCCTGGAAAATGCCCTCTGACCAAAACTTGACAGTTGATGGCAATACAAAATCGAATACAATAAAAGTCAAGGCATCAAGTCCTGGACAAAGTACAATTTCCGTGTCAATCCTGAACAACAAAGGATTGTTGCAATGTGAAAAGGTCATCGATGTGGTGGATAATAAGCAAGAGTTAGCAGACAAAAATTGTGGCGTTTTCATTAATGACTTCAAAGAGGTGAAGGTTTCGGAATCTGTCATTTCTTTTTTTCCTAATGAGAATTTAGACGACTATCTGTACAAATGGATAGTGACCTACATCAATGGTGATACGCAGGAATCAAAAGAGAAGATCCCTCAGTTCTTTTTCTCTGACATCAATTACATCACATCGGTAAAACTGAAGATCATGACCAAAAGTCCGTTATGTTCTTTAACGCTTTCTAAAAAATTTGAGCAAAATTACTGGAAACCAACTGAAACAAAGTTGGGAATCGTAGAACAAAAGACCTATTCGCAAGGAAGTTACAGTGATTATGTAAAGAAGGAAAATGTCGACAACAGCCAAAAATAAATAGATAAAATTCTCGCAACGAGTTTTAAAACTTCCAATCGTGGGAGTTTTTTTTATGTCTTTAAATCAAATACATTTTAATAAAACTAAAATAATATTTAACTTTATTAAAATAATTATTACATTTGTAAAACAAAATTAAAGAAATGAAACTTCCAATCGTTTGTCCAAGCTGCGATCATAACCTGAATGTTAGCCAAATGAAATGTCCATCATGCGCTACCCAAGTGAATGGTGATTATGAACTTCCCGTCCTTTTGAAACTGAGCCGTGAAGATCAGGAATTTGTTGTCAACTTCTTACTTTCCAGCGGAAGCATCAAGGAAATGGCGAAACAGGCCGAACTCTCCTATCCCACCATGAGAAACAAAATGGATGACCTCATCGAAAAAGTGAAAAAACTTCAAAACCAAAAGCTATGAACTGGAAAACTATATTCAATCCGTTTGGACGATTTGATGAGAAATATTTGCTTGGTTTAGGACTCATTTCTCTGATAGCAATTATATTGATCAATCAATGGACCAGCTCTTATTTTACAAGCATCTACAGGATCGATCGTATGGAAAATTTTGATTTCCAAAAAGCGACGATTTCCACCATTATCAGTTATGTTTCTATGATTGCAGTCTTGTTTGTATTAGGGAAAATATTATACAAGAAAACAAGGATCATCGATATCATCAATACAGTTTTGATTTCTCAAATTCCTTTGATCATCATTTTACCATTTGAAAAAATAGAATACACGAAGGTAGTTACGAAGCGGGTCATCGCCTATCAAGATCATCCTTCTGGTACTTTTCCGATCCTCGATTTCATCTTCATGTTTTTGACCATAGCAATCGCAGTTGGAGCGTTGGTTTACAGCATTGTTCTTTTCTATAACGGCTTCAAAACGGCAACGAACATCAAAAAATGGCAGCACGTGACGCTATTTTGCATCGTCACTTTTCTCACGGTCATACTTTGTCAGATCTTCAATAAATAAATACTAAATCATTATGAAAACCAAACTATTATGGGTGCTGATTTTATTAGCACAGACTTTTTACGCCCAAGATTTAACAGGTTCTTGGAAAGGCGAACTCGACCTTGGTGGAACGCAACTGCCTCTGATCTTTAATATTAAAAAAGAAAATAACAGTTATACTTCTTCCGCAAAAAGTCCAAAACAAAGTGACAAGATCATTACGGTTGATAAAACAGAGTTCACCAATAATGAACTTGTTTTTGAAATGAATGAATTGGGTGCTTCCTACAAAGGACAATACAAAACAGATCATTTCGAAGGCACTTTTACCCAGAATGGTCGCTCATTCCCAATGAATCTTTTCAAAAATAATGGTACCGAAAAATCAAACCCGAAAGATGAGAAACTAAAAGACATCGGAAACCGTGAGATCAATACGGCGAAGTTGGATGATTATTTCAATTATCTCACTCAGAACAAACAAGGTATTGGGAGTATTTCCATCTTCAGAAAAGGAAAAGAAGTTTACAAAAGAGACTTTGGGCAAGATCAATTGCCAAATGTAAAATGGGATTCTGACACGCGTTATCAGATCGGTTCTGTCAGTAAGTTATTCACTGCGATCATGCTGATGCAGCAAGTGGAAAAAGGAAAACTGAATCTCATAGACAAGCTTTCCAAATATTTTCCAGACGCTCCAAATGCGGATAATATCACGATAGAAACAATGCTGAATCACACGAGCGGATTAGGCGATTATGCCGGCGAACATTACCAATGGCTGTTCAAAAGATCGGTTGGTGACAAAGCTATTCGTGATACGATCAACGCTCAAGGTGTGGAATTTCAACCTGGTGAGAAAACCAGATATTCCAATTCTGGCTATTATTTATTGAGCAGGATTTTGGAGAAAGTGGCAAAGAAACCTTACAATGTTTTGTTGAAAGAAAATATCACAAGCAAAGCAGGAATGAAAAATACTTTTTCCGTGCTTGATGATCCGAAAAATGTCTTTGGAGGATATGAAAATGAAAACGGAACCTGGAAAGAAGTGGAGGATTTCGACTTTCATAATTGCGTTGGTGTGGGCGATATTGTATCTACTCCAAATGATCTGAATATCTTTATCAATGCCTTATTCAATGGGAAATTTGTGAAGAAAGAAACTCTGGATAAGATGATGCCGAAGCCTGGCGCTAAGTTGGCCTTTGGATTGGGAATGATGGCTATACCTTTCTACAATCAGGTTTCATTTGGTCACGGTGGCGACACGGCTGGCTCACACGCTGTCACGTCTTACAGTAAGAAAGAAGACTACTCGATATCGATGATCATTAATGGCGAAAATTATCCGCACAACACACTATCCATCGGCGTTCTGAATATCATTTATGACCAAGATGTTGAATTTCCAAAATTTGAAAATGACAAAGAAACGGCGGCTTACAATGGAGAACTTAAAAAATACATCGGAAATTACACTTCACCAGATATTCCTTTGGATCTGATGATCTTTGTGAACGACGACAAACTATTTGCACAGGGAAAAGGCCAAGCAGAGTTTCCTTTGGAGATGGTGGAGAAAGATCAATTCACATTCGAAAAGGCTGGAATCAAGATCAATTTCTTCCCGGAAAAGAATGAGATGCAGCTTTTGCAGAATGGCAAAACATACAATTTCACAAAGAAGTAACAAATAAAAAAACGAGGCTTTTCCAATTGGATCAGCCTCGTTTCGATTAAAAAACACAATTATAAAAATTATTTCCTGATGACTTTGAAGGTTTGTATCTCACTTCCAATATTTGTCTTAATAAGATAGATTCCAGTAGATAGCGTACTCATATCGATCGTATTGGAACTGTTATTTGTTTTGAGCAATTGTCCAGCAACATTATAAATTGAAATCGAATTGACTTTGTCGCTACTTGTAATTGTCAAAATATCTTTCACGGGATTCGGATAATATTTGAATGAAACGTTATTGACATCCGAAACAGCCAAGGTTCCAACATTCAAACTGTAATCTTCCACCTGACCATAATAGGAATTACCACACGGTGTTGTATTCGGATTTGAGATCGCGCCGTAAAGCCTCACTCTCATTTTTGTCCTTCCAGCTTTGATTGTTGATGGAATCGTAATGACACCTTTCCAAGGCGAAGTATTGAAATTGGTGGTCAAAACCTTCTCGCCAGCATCATCAAAATCGCCATCCTGATTGAGGTCGATCCAGACGATCACTTGGTCATAATCCCCAGAACCCGTGGTGGAAGATGCTGTGAAATTGTAGATCTGACCTGGCGTTACATTTCCGATGACATTAGAAAAATCTTCATAACCTGCATTGGAAGTGGAATTATTGTTAATATCAGCAAACATCACATTGGCAATTTTCTCAGACATGAGATAAGTGGAACCTGCTGCACAATAATTGTAAGCACCCGTGAAAAAGGTAATGTTTGAATAATTTCCAACTGTACCGCTACAAACCGCCGCAACATTTACATCGTACGAAGTATTGATTGCTAATTGCGACAACGCATATTGATTTGTAGTGATGTTATTGACAACGGTCCAATTACTTTCTGTCGATTTTTTGTATCTCAATGTATAAGTCGCATTGGCGATCATATCCCAATCTATATTCGCTGTAGTCTGTGTGATATTATTTGCTAATAAACTTGTTGGCGCAGTTCCATCACAAGCCAAAACATTTGAAACAGCGACTTTGCCTAAAGCATAAAACACATTATCAACAGCCGAAATTCTAACCACAATATTCTGATTGGCAGAAACCGCTGAGAAATCCAACGTTTCAGATCCATCATTAGGAGTTGTAGCTGCTAAAACATTCCAGGTCAAACCTTGGTCTGAAGAATAATCGATTTTGACATTCGAGACATTGTAAGGTGCAAGATTCGTGTTCACAACATCCCAATTGATGGGACTTGCGACATTATTATAAACTTTTGCAGTTGTCATTTTAAAAGGACCATTATTGCCAACTGTTATCGTCTGAGAACCAATGGAAGTCTGCTGCTGCGTGATATCAGGATTGTTATCTCTGACCAAAACTTTGAAGTTCATAGTTCTTGCAACATTGGAAACCGCTTCCCAGTCTGTGGCGCTGGATAAGTTTCCATTAATCACATTACTCAATCTTGGGAAATACCTGCTTGGTGACTGAGAAGCTACACGAGATCTGAATTTCGGACCTGTTGTGTTATCTCCTGTGACCGTTGTAATTGCTGAAGTAGCCAGATCGTATTGCTCCCAATTGTAGGTCAAAGGATCATTCTCAGCATCTGTGGCATTGGCCGTTAAAACAAAGGCAGTTCCTTTTGGGATGGTCTTGTTTGGCAAAGCTGCTACGACAGGTGGATTGTTATTTATATTTGAAATTGTTCCACAACTTTGAGAATTGATATAGGTCTGAACCTGCTCTATACTTCTCGTATGATAATATGCATCGCGGTAACTTTGAACATCCACATTGGTAATTCCAGCATAACTCATGATCGTAGAACCAGAGCCCGGTTCCATATGCGCCGTTTGATTGGGTGACTGCTGAATATCAAAAGAATAAGTGTGATCGGCACCAAACTGATGTCCCATCTCGTGCGCTACCAGATCGATGTCAAAAAAGTCACCTTGCGGACCACTACCTGCTCTTGGCGCACTGTACGCTGCTCCTTTTGAGGTTGTATCATTGCTGTTGGACGGATTTCGGCACACATTTCCTACGTCTCCGGCATTGCCAGAACCGCCAGCTCTTGTGAATAGATGACCAACATCGTAAGCGTCATTCCCGACAAGGGAAGTCAAAGTCTGTTGCACTTCACGATTCCAAGCGCCGCCGACGCCTGTATTGGCTGTAGAATATGGATCTGTAGATGGATTTGTGAAGATCAATTGTGGAAAATCCTGCAGATCCAAGTGGATCGCGAAATCCTTTTCAAAGACCGCGTTGACACGTGTAATGGTTGCATTGATCGCAGAAAAAGCTTGGGGTACGCCACCAAAATACTGCGTGTACTCTCCAGTGACGGAGATTGCCAGTCTGTAGGTTCTGTACTTTTGGTCACTTGATTTGCTGAAGTCGGTTGCTATATTAGAAAAATTTGACCCTTTGGATAATTGGTCAATTTCATTTTGACGTTGAGGAGATTCTGACGTTGAGCAGGAAAAAGCATGGTCTCCACTTTGTTTTTCACTTTTTGGGAAAACGCCGTAGACTGTTTTTTCTTTGTTTAATGGTTCAATGAATTCGTAATGGCCATTTCTAAACATCATCGATTGCAGATCATATGGCGAAACGCTAAATCTAACGTAAGTTGTAGGATCGCCGACTTTCGATCCAACATAAGAACCCAATTGATAACGCTCTGCCAAAGATTTCGCTACGACTGGTAAACTGTAAACTTCAAATTGTTCTATTTGTCCGTTCAAAGTTGGCAACTCAATGATCGTCGGTTGATTGTTTCTTCCCGTTGGCTGTGCTGTTGCAAGTTTTATTCTGATGACATCAAGGTCGAGAGAATAGAAATTGGTCGATTTCGTTTCCTTGGACCTTGTCCCTTTGAAGGTTGTCGGATTCCAATGGGCGGAACTCAATATCAGACCAAATGAAACCGCTAGAATGGTGAAAATTTTCTTCATATTAATTATATAAACTGTAATGATCATCAAGAATAAAAACGAGACCTTTCAATCCGATCAGTCTCGCCTTCAATTAAAAAATTATGATGAATTAAATTTATTTTTTGATCACTTTGGTCATTTCGACTTTCCCTTCCACAACTGTTTTTACGAAATAAACACCTGAAGGAAGCTTATTAAGGTTGATGACATTAGAATGATCAGCTTCCGAGATCAATTGTCCTCCAACATTGTAAACTGAGATGTTGCTTACTTTTTTGTCAGAAGAAACTGTCAAAACATCATTTACAGGATTAGGATAAACTTGGATCTTTGATTTGTTGGCAGCGTCATTCACAGCCATTGTAACGACAGTGAATTCGTCTGCTCCGATATCTGGAGTTGTTTCGCTTCTTGTTGCTCCATCAATATCCGTTGGAACCTCTGTCAAAGCAACGCCTTTATTATCAATCGCTAAGTTTTCAGAAGTTTCTGTAATGTGAAGATCTGTATCAGAAACAAATTTTGGGAGCGCTCTGAGAGAATTGGCATTACTTCCGTAGGTCGTTTGCAGCTCAGTCATATTAGTTAAAATCGTAGGCGTTGTTGTGACCGATAGAATAGCCAGATTGCTGCTGCTGTAAAAAATATTATTGTCAAAATTAGAAAAGATGATCTTCGGGTCTGTGTTGGCAAATGTTGTACTGAAATATACTGATGCCGCATAAGCCGGTACAGAAGAATCTGCAAGATTCGTTACAAAAATATTATTTCTAAGGTCTATCGCGCCCGTTGCTGTAATACTGGCAATGCTAAGTGCAATCGGAAGACCTTTGCTTGTTCCGTCGTTTTGAGTTTCTGTCAAATAAACCGAATTATTGTAGATCTTATATCCAGTACCTGCGTTGATGAGAATTCCGCCCGTACTTCCAGAAAATGATGCTCCAAAACTCGAAACCTTTGAGATGAAGTTGTTACTCACCAAAGTATTGGAAGCCGTACCAGTATTCAAGGTGATGCCTTCTGCTCCCAGTCCTGTTGATGATCCTCCTTTTGTATTCAGAAGATTATTGATGGTATTTTGGCTAATGACCGTTCCAACCGTACTTCCACCCAAACTGATTCCAGTAACAGAACTATTGAGTCCGCTGCTGAAAAGGTTTGTAATTTTATTTCTAAGGATCTTGTTTGCCGAAGGTACATTTCCTGCTCCTGCATTGGTAAAGATCTGAATTCCTGTCGCGCTGCCTCCTGCCAAATTATTTACCCCAATATTATCAATGATATTATCGCTCACCGTGGAATTCATTGTATTGACAGCCAGCCAAATTCCTCTTTTTGATTCATTAACGGTAGTATCGAAGTTTCCAATTTTATTATTAGAGACCGTTACGCCATCTGTACCTCCCAAATAAATTCCTAATAATCTGTTGGAATTATCTCCACTTGTAGAGAGGTCATTCTTGTTGATCACAGATCCTGACCCATTTCCTACAGCGGAAACTGCAAGAAGATAGATCCCATTAAAAGATCGTTGGATCAAGTTGTTTTCGATATTGATATTTCTGAAATAGCCAGCTGTTGCTGCTCCTGCATTATTACTAACGACAATTCCATATCCTGAAGTTTTAACACCGTTGACCAGAGTCGTATTTTTAATCGTCACGTTGGTCAATGGATTTGCCACGTCAGATGAACCCATTGCAACAACCTGAGCTCCTGCTGCATTAGCATTAATGACAGTTAAATTCCTGCTATCTGTTCCGTTATTACTTCCATCGATAGTGACGTTGCTTCCAAGAATTCTGAAAACGGGACCAGTTGCAGCGCCAGTAATGGTTGCGGATACATTTGCAGCAGGTTTTAAAGATACCGATGTAAAGTTTGAAGTTCCTGTACTTCTACTAAGCGCTGCAGTAGCAGTTTCATTTGTATTGGCCGTAATTATTATGTTGATGACACCTTGATGCGTCCCTGCATTGATGGCATCAAAGGCACCTTTCACCGTAGTGTACGTTGCGGTTGCTGTTCCGGCAGTTGCTGCCACATCGACTTGTGCGAAAGCCGAAATACCCAGTAGAATGGATAGAATTGATAAAGATTTTTTCATATAAGTTAGTTAGATTGATAGTTAAAATTGGGCACTAAAAAACCGGCTATTGAAAAAATAGATATTGAACAATAGCCGATAAAATAATTATGGTCTTTTTTGAAGTCTGTTACTTCTTGATGACTTTAGAAGTTTCGGTTTTACCTTCTACATCGGTTTTCACCACATAAACACCTGCAGAAAGATTGCTCATATTCACCGTGTTTGCATTTTGAATCGTTTTCACCAATTGTCCTGCACCATTGTAAACAGAAATCGAGTTTACTTTTTTGTTAGAAGAAACCGTCAACACATCTTTCACAGGATTTGGATACAATTGTACTTTGTTGATGGATGCGTCATTGACAGCCAAAGCTTCTTTCACGGCTAACGTGTAATCTTCAATCTGTCCATTGTTGTAACTTCCACAAGCACCTGTTGGCCAGAACATTGCAAATGTAGAAGGTGAATTCACTTTCAGAAGTCTCAGTCTTGTATTTCCCAACACAGCATTCTCTGGCACTCTGATGGTAAGTTCTGCTGACATATCATCCATTCCAGTGCTTCCTTTTACAAAACCAATTCTGTAGATCTCGTTCTCATTATCCAGAGTCCCGTTTTGGTTCCAATCGATGAAAGCGGTGAAGGTGCTCACTTTCCAAGAACCTGCTGCATTACCTTTCACGGTCATTTTGTACTCTTTTCCTCTTTCTATATTTCCAACTTTGGACACGAAGTTTTCATAAGAACTTCCGGCATTTGGATCAGAATTATTAGCAAGGTCAGCAAATGTGACAGACGTGATCGGCTCAGAAGTGATTGCCGAAGCGCCACAATATGATGATGTGCTAGGATTATTTGGTAACACTCGTATTTTTGTGCTTCCCTTCAGACCTTCTCCAGACCAGTCATTATAGCTCAAGGTCCAGTTGCCTTCGATAGGCTCAAGAGGGATCATTCCTGCTGGAGCAAAAAGTCTGGAGTTGCTGTTTAATTCTATATCCAGCTCTCCGTTTCCGTCAGCGTACATTTCTTCATCTTTATTCAGCTCCCAAGCACCTGACGCCGGATTTCCGACATTGATCTTGACCTGTCCGTAAGGCACCAGATTTTTAACCTTGATCGTAGAACCAGAATCAAAATCCATCATCTTGAATTCTACAGGTGTTGCAGTTCCTGTAATGACACTTTTTGGATCCTTGATCACGGTGTAGTTTCCAGTTGCTGTCTTACCAGAAGCGTCTTCAACTTTCAAAGTGTAATATCCTAAAGGAGAAACATTGGTCCAGCCATTGAACTGGAAAGTGATATTTCCTGTAGCATCTGTAGTAGAAGATAAAGACCTCAAACCACCTTGAGGATCTACGGATGTAAACTTGATGGCAGAGTTGGCCGCGAAACCACTTCCTGTCACTTTGATCCCGTAAGCCCAATACCAATATTCCAGGATACTGTTTTCAGCAGCAGGATTATTAGGAACGGTTGTATCTATAGCAATGGTCTGTGCGGATAACATTCCAGATAAAAGTAGGGATGCAAAAAAAGCGTTTTTCAATTTCATATTCTTGATTTTAAATTATAATCAAATGTAACTACGAAATTGTTTAAAAGAAAACTTTTACTGTTTGGAATCAGCGAATTTACACGAATATAAACACTGAATTATACACCTCAAAGCATTGAATTACAAAACATTAAAGACACCAATAAATAAATTCTAAAATTTTACTGATTTTAGTCCATTAATCTTTTTTCTGATGTAAAATAAACTAAAGATGTTAAATAAAATTATCAAAACCGCAAATAAATAAAACAAATTTTGATTATTCTCAAATTCTGAATTTTGCGTTTCTATGTTTTTTCTGAGCAATTCGGAGAAAGATTTTTCCTCTACATTATCATTTGTCAGCAGATTTTTTTCCAGCTTTTGGTTGTAAAAAAAATATTGAGGAGCGTTATTTTGATTGAGATAATTTTGACTCAGCGCATCATAGACCTCGGTCAGAAGTCCAATATTTCCCGTCTTCCCAATTCTCTTCTCAGTCTCCAACAAGATCTGATTGGCCTTGATAAAATCCTTTTTGTTGTCATAGGTAATTGCCAAACCCACTTTCGCATAGTCAGAAACCTCAGCCATTTTGTAACGGTCAGATTCTTTGATGACCTCAAGGAAAAGTTGCTCCGCTTCATCCGCTTTACCAATATCTATCAAGGAATAACCTTTCTGGATCTTGGTGATATTTTTGTTGAGCAAACTACTTCGGTCATTATTTTTATTATACTCAAAGATCGCTTTATCAAAATAAGTGATCGCAAATGCGGGATCCAAATTATCCTTGTAGATCAAGGCCTTCACAAAATAAATATTTGCGCTCATCTGATCCAGAGAACCATCCTTCAGAAAATCGATGATCGTTTCTGCCCTGTTCAGATAATTGATGGCTTTCTTATTGAGTTTAAGGATATAATATTGATTACCGATGAATCCCAACGTATTGACCATCATCAGAGAATCCTGCGATTTCTGCGAAATATCCAAGGCTTCAAAACCTGACCTCAACGCCGCTGACGACAGATGTTTGACAGAATAGGCGCTACCTTTTGCGAGCAACAATTTGCTTTGCAACTTATCATCATCGATCTTGGGTTCCAGCTTTTTGACCATTACCAAAGCAGAATCCGGATCTACAAAAGCCATCCTATCAACTTCTGTGATTTGCTTCTCCAAGTTGGCTTCGGACTGTGAGAAACCAAACATTGAAAACATCAAAAACAAGAGGTACAAAACTTTCTTCATATCATTTGTTTTTAAGTTCATCTATAAACTGCGACGGGCTTTTCCCGGTCACATTCTTGAAGATCGTCGTGAAGGTCGTGCGCGATGCAAAGCCAGCCTCTTCTGCCAGATAACTGGTTTTATATTGCAGATATTCAGGGTTTTGAGTTAATTTTTCCACGATATAATTCACCCTGAGTTCATTCAGATAATTATTGAAGTTCTTGCCTTTGTGTTTGTTGATCACCTCGGACAAGTATTTGGAATTCGTATTCATCCGCTTTGCAAGAACGGATAATGACAGAGATGGATCTCTCACATCTTTGCTTTTTTCAAACGTTTCAAGATTTGCAAGTATTAGATTTTCCGTCTTTTCTGGAATCGTAAAGACGTGACTTGCCTGGAAATCTTTCAGCTGGTCGCTCAGTTTCCTTTCGTATTCTTTGGAAATATTCTCTTTTTCGTATTCCATCGTCGCAACATTCGTTCTGTTTTTTATGATGAAATAATAGATCAGACTGATGACCAAAGACAATGCAGCAATAGCAGCCAAAAGAAATAAAATTTTATTTTGAAATTCTTTCTGATTGTGGATCTTAGAATTTTCCTTCTGATCGATGAGGTTGATGATATTCACTCTCGCTTCCTGCTTGTCCGCAAGTGTCGATTTTAATATTTTAATATATTCTTTCCTTGAAGTAAAACAGTCGGCAGAATTACTACCACAAGCAGTTTTTGACCATTCTCGGTAAACATCGGCAAAAAAAACGCCATCATTGAATTGCGGAAATCGATTCTTTAAAGTAATAAGATCAGCTTCTTTAAAGTTCATATTCTTAACCTCAGATCTCAGATCGGCCAATTGTGCCAGAAACTGAAAGTAACTTTCGGAGCTTTGAAAATTGCTCGTTTTGTTATTTGCGACATTTAGTTTAATGACCTGTAAACGTGAACCATAAGCCGTATCCAAATCTGACTTACTATTAATTCTACTTTGAATTTCATTAAGACATTCTTTATACTTTCCTTGATGGTACAACTTCAAAATTTCCAGTTCTTTCTTCCAAAGCTCTACGCAGGATTTTTCTTCCTCTTTCTTCAAAGATCTGGAACGTGCATCGATAGCGTCAATAGCCTCTTGATACTCGTCAAGAAAACCAAGCTCTAGATAGAGCTTTCCAATCAGATACTCATTTTTAGCCTTGAGAAGATCATCATCAACATTGCCAGATATTCTGTCTGCAGAGATGAGCTTTATGACAGCGTCATTGTATTTTTTTAAATTAAAATAGATCTCGGACTGGAGAAGCAAGGCATTATAAACATCATCTGGCGTTCCAAAGCTCTGATTGGAAACGATGTACTGCGCCGTCTTGATCGCCTTTTCCGGATCACTGTACATCAAAGACCTGACATCCTTTGTCAGGTTTTGAGCATCATTGATCTGGGCATTCACATTCACTGCAAACACCAAAAATAACAGCAAAGAAAAAATTCTGAACAGCATTATTTGAAAAATCAAAGACAAGCATTAAAGATAAAAAATTCTTAGATCAATCCAATTTAAAAGATCAATTTAGATCAAAATAAGATCAGCCTTCCAACACCTTTCCAACAATCCTTTTTCGGTGCTGGATTCCCCAATCGGCGAGATTTTCTATCACTTTTTTTAAAGTGTAACCATACTCTGTCAGTTCATATTCAACACTGATCGGCTGGGTTTTCAGAACAGTTCTCTTTAGCAATTGATTGACTTCGAGATCTTTCAATTCGCTACTCAGCATTTTCGCCGATATGCCTTCAATTTCTTTTTGAAGGTCGGAGAACCTCATTTTATCATAGCACAGAGCGGCGATGATATGGATCTTCCAGCGGCCTTTCAAAACATCCATTGTATCTTGAACAGCCATCATATTGGTTTTACAACATTTTATTTTCATCATTTTATTTTTTTAATATCATATGATAAGAAATCACATTCCAATATTAGTTAACAATTTAATTATCAATCTTATAACTTTTTAGTAATGCTAACTTTTGGTAACTTCATTACAAAAATAAACTTTTCTTAATTAACTTTGTACTCTCAATTTAAAAAATCATTGACAATGAGCTTATTAGAAGATTTGAACTGGCGGTACGCAACAAAGAAAATGAACGGCGAACCAGTTCCTCAAGATAAAGTAGATTACATAATAGAAGCGGCAAGATTGGCGCCTTCATCATCTGGTCTGCAACCTTACAGATTATTCGTTATCACCAACAAAGAATTATTGGAAAAAATTCAGCCAATTGCTTACGGTCAAGCTCAGATTACAGATGGTTCACACCTTTTGGTTTGGGCAGCTTGGGACGGCTATTCTCACAACAGCATTTCTGAAGTTTTCGAAAAAACGACTGCAGAAAGAGGAATTCCAACCGAAACGATGGACGATTACAAAGCAAATCTTTGGGGATCATATGAACCACTCGGTACCGAATGGCACGCAACACACGCTGCAAAACAAGCTTACATCTCCTTCAGACTAGCAATTGCTGCTGCCGCTGAACAAAAAGTGGACGCAACACCAATGGAAGGTTTTAACAACCAAGCTCTTGACGAATTGTTAGGACTTGCAGAAAAAGGACTGAAAAGCGTTGTCCTGTTACCTTTAGGCTACAGAGACACAAGCGGAGATTGGCTGGTAAATCTGAAAAAATACAGAACACCAAACGACGAATTCATTGCAGAAATCAAATAAAAAAAAGCGGAAATTAATTCCGCTTTTTTTGTCTATTATCTTTTATCCAAAAGTCTATTCTCTAGAATTAATATCCTAAAAGTTTAAGGACATCTTCAGGTCTTTGCTCCTCACGGAAAAGCTCGTAAGTCAGATTCCCATCTTCGTCTTTATCAATCAAAATATGCTTTGGCTGAGGCATCAAACAATGGTGAACACCGCCGTATCCGCCAATCGTTTCCTGATAAGCGCCTGTATGGAAAAATCCGATGTACAAAGATTTTGTCTCATTGAAAACCGGAAGATAAATTGCATTCGTATGTTGCTCAGAATTGTAGTAATCATCTGAATCACAGGTTAATCCGCCCAGAAAAACCCTTTCGTAAGAATCTTCCCAACGGTTGAGTGGCAACATAATGAAGTGACGGGAAATCGCCCAAGTGTCCGGCAAAGTCGTCATAAAAGATGAATCAATCATATTCCATTTTTCTCTGTCGTTCTGACGTTTCTGAGAAATGATTTTATATAAATGTCCGCCACTTTCTCCAACGGTAAAACTTCCGAATTCCGTGTAGATATTTGGTTCTTCAACACCTTCTTCCTCACAGAATTTCTTGATTTGAGACACGATTTCATTGACCATATATTGATAGTCATAATCGAAATTAAGCGAAGTTTTGATTGGGAAACCACCACCAATATTCAATGAATCCACTTCCGGCGCAATTTTTTTCAATCTTGCATACACGCGGAGACATTTGTACAATTCGTTCCAATAATACGCCGTGTCCTTGATTCCGGTGTTGATGAAAAAGTGAAGCATTTTCAGTCTCGCATTCGGATGTTCAGCGATTTTCTGGCTGTAATATGGGATGATATCTTTGTATCCGATTCCTAATCTTGAGGTATAAAATTCGAACTTCGGTTCCTCTTCCGCCGCGATTCTGATTCCGATGTCGAAAGTTCTGTCGATGCTTTCTGTCAGCTTATCGAGCTCTCTGTAATTGTCAAGAATCGGCGTGATATTTTCGAAACCGCTGTTAATCAGGTCAGAGATTTTTGCTAAATAATCATCAGTTTTGAAACCGTTGCAGATCACTTCGATGTCTTTTGTTACTTTTCCTTTGTCATAAAGCGATTTCACGATGTCCATATCGTAAGCGGAAGACGTTTCCAGACTGATGTCATTCTTCAACGCTTCTTCCACAACGAAGGCAAAATGGCTGGACTTCGTGCAGTAGCAATATCTGTAGGTTTTTTGGTAATCGTTCTTTTCAAAAGCTTCTTTGAACCAGAATTTTGCCCTTTCAATATTCTGAGAAATCTTTGGTAAATAATTGAACTTCAAAGGAGTTCCGAATTTTTCCACAACTTCCATCAGGTTGATATCGTGGAATTTCAGATTATTCTCTTCTACATTGAATTCTTCTGTAGGAAAATAAAGCGTTTGGTCAATTAGTTCAGAATATTTTATTTTCATTTCCGGCTAAAAAAAGTTAATTGTTTTACGGTACAAAAATGATTAAAAAAACTGAATTTCTACGTTAATAATTCTATAAAAAATGATGACAAAAAACTTAATGAAAAATTGCTTGAAAATTTACATTATCGTAAAAATACAACCACTGAAGTTTTTTCAGATATTTAAATAAAACAGGTATTTTGAAATACATTAAGCTATTATTGTTAAATGCTATGTCTCTGATTTGCCAAGAATTGTAGTAATTCTACGACCGAAAAAATGAGTTTCCGGTTCTATCTTTGGTATATTCAAATCAGGAAATAAATTCATTATTAATATTTAAAATTTAGAAATCATGGCAAACAATTCACGAGCGATCCTAAAATTCAATGGTGGATCCGAACAAAAAATTCTTAAACTGAATTACGGCGTATCAAGAAACACAGATGTGTCAGGTCGAGTGGCATCCGATCCTTCTAATGCATTAATCAAAATTACTGTGGAAGCTACAGAAGATTCTGGTATTTTGGAAAGTTTACTGAATGGTAAATACAAACCAACCAGTGGTGAGGTAACATTTAACAAATCTCACGAAGAAGGAACATTGACTACATTGAAATGGGAAAATGGCTATGTGATACAGCACGAAGTAGATTATGATGCTCTGAATGAGGATAATATGTTTATCAGTTTTATCGTGAGTGCAGAGAAAATCGAGTACGGTAATTCTGCTTACGACGGAATCTGGCCGGGAGCAAAATAGCCCCTTGGATATTTACTATTCTAAAAAAAACTGCAATTAATACTAAATCCTGATGAATGTACTGAAAAGTAATTGCGTCAGGATTTTCTCTTAAAAGCAGGTTCGGAATTGCAAAATTTGCATAAAAATTGCTACTTACTTACAGAGTAAAGCCAACATTCCCAAGTTACTTGTCTAAATCACAAAAACAGAAGTTATGTTTCAAGATTCAAAAAACCTCAATACCGCAAGCCAATCGTCGACTACAGCTGACCAGGAAGATGGCTCTATGCAAAATGATGAGCTTTTGAAAAAGCAGCCAACGTCAAAGATTTACAATTCCAATGCAATAGACGTGCATCAAATTTTTGGAATCAACCGAGTTGTGGGACTCAAAATTATTGTCGAGGGAACAGTCATCAATCATTACAATCATTTTTCTCTGAATCAAAGTGCTTGCAAACACCATTCTTTTGAGCTCAAACTGCCACACGATGCTTTAGAAAAATCGGAAAATCATGAACTGAATGAAGCTCAAAATTTTCTTGGGAAGAGACTTACGGTCGTTTTCAGTTATAAAGGTATGCCTGATGGACCCGAAAGAACATTTGTTGGAGTCATCCTAAGTGTGGAATACGAACAGGAAGAAGGAAATTTAGGGATCATCGTACTTTCCGGATACAGTCCTACGATTCTTTTGGATGCTGCACCACACACGCAAAGCTTTGGAGGTTCATCTTCCGTAAGCCTGAGCACGATTGCCGATGCCATTATAAAAGAAGCGCTCAACAACAATTATGACTTCCGTATCGATTGCGGTTATGTGAAAAACATCAGCTACTCATCTCAATACAATGAAACGCATTACAATTATCTTGCTAGAATGGCGGAGGCATACGGCGAACAGTTCTTTTATGATGGTGAAGTGTTGCATTTCGGAACATTACCGCCACCAGAAAATCCGCTTCGTTTGATCTATAAAAGCAACATCTCAGATGTAAAATTAAAAATGAAAGCGACGCATGTCAATCCTACATTTTATGGCTACAACAGTAGTAAAAACGAAAAATTGACCACAGGCAAATCTACTGTAAAACATGTTTCGGATATTGCAAACCGAGCGCAACAGATTGCAGAAAAAACCTTTACCACACCATCACTCCGCATAGCACCCATAAGATCATCAACTTCTATGGATATCGCTGCTTCACAAAAAGGAGCAGCAGGCAGCAAAGTTGCAGAAGTTTTTGTAACGTCAGGAAAAACATCAATCCCTTTTCTTTATCCCGGCTGTACAGCAGAAATTAATATGAGAAAGAAAGACAGCAGTCAAACATCTTACTTTACGAAGTTGATCGTTACAGAAACCCAACACGAGGTAGATGGTAAGGGAAACTACCAAGGAACTTTTGAAGCAGTTGCTGCAGACAGTGGATTTTTGCCTCGTCCAGAATTTGAATATCCAAATGCAGAAACTCAAATGGCGACCGTAATTTCCAATACAGATCCTCAAAATCAGGGCAGGGTTCAAGTGCGCTTTGACTGGCATATGCACGACACTACGGACTTTATCCGTGTGATGACACCAGATGCCGGAAGCAGTGATAAAGTAAGTAAAAACAGAGGATTCATGGCTATTCCTGAGGTTGGCGATCAGGTAATGGTCGATTTTATACACAATCATCCGGATCGTCCTTTTGTTATGGGAGGACTGTTCCATGGTAAAGTTGCTGGTGGAGGTGGAAACGGGAACAATATTAAAAGCATTAGCAGTAAAAGTGGGAACATTATCCAATTTAATGATGTCTGCGGAATTGAAATCAAAGACAGAAACGGTAACTACGTCACCCTGAGCGGTACTGGCGATGTGACTACCTCAGTTAGCAATAATGCAACAGAAAATGTTGGCGTAATGCATTCCATCAAGGTAGGAAGCAAAGAAGACGGAGGCTCTAACGCTGTACTAAAACTTGATAACGAAGGTAATGTAAGTATCACCTGTGACAAAGAAATAACTTTTAAGACCGGAGACAGCTCTATCACGATGAAGTCCGATGGCACTATAGATATTTTAGGAAAAAAAATAAATATTATTGGCGAAGAATCGCATTTTGGAGGAACAGCTTTGGCTACAGTAGGATCCAGTGGCGAAGGAAGTGTGGAGATAACGGGAGGAAAAGATGTTACCATAAAAGCAACAAAAGTAGATATCAACTAGCATGGAACATAAAAGATACGCCATAAAGAAGGATGACACTTTGGAATCTATTGCGCTAGAGCATAAGATAGATGTTGAAGATCTGTTGAATTTTCATAATGCCAATGCCTCTATAACACAGCAATTTTTTGGTAGTACAATTCCAATTCATATTAATGAAATAATATTACCAGTACATTCTGAAAAGAAGAGCCAAAACTTATCAGACACCATCAACTTTGAGCAAAAAGCAAGATATAGATGTGAGCAGATCAATACTTCAAAAGTTGATGGAAAAACTGTTCATTTTGTAGAACAAAAATTTCAGTATTTATTACTACAATCTCTTGAAAACAGAATTGCCCATGTCAAATTGGAAGAGCATTTATACAATTTCAATCCCGCAGTTCTGAATCTGTCATTCGAATTTATATCAAAAACAGAATTTATTAAGAATAATGTTCTGTGCAGTCTATCAGAATCAAACGGACGTGTGCAGGAAGTATTGAACAAAAATGAAATACAATCTGAATGGGAAAAATTTCGAGATGAAGATTTTGAAAAATCCAAATTCATCCAAAAACTACAGCAGACCAATACAAAAGCTGTTGAGGACCTCAAAGGTTTAGGAGACAAGCAATTTTCTGTTGATTATAAACTGGCAGAGGAAGAATACAGACGAAACCTCTTTTACTTCTGTTGCTTTGATTCCTTTTTAGTAAAAAAAACTGAAAACATTCTGCCCGAAGATTTTCCTTTTATGTCTACTATTGTCCCGCCAGTTATTGTACCATTAGAGTTTAAATATGACAAAATATCAGAAGAGAATGGTATTCTTAAACTTAGAAAAGTAGGAACTGTAAAATTAAACCCAGAATTAGTTTCTGAAATAGAGAAAAAATATGATGAAATTCACAAGCCCAATATCAAATACAGTTTCACAGAATACAAACTGGAATTCCGCACAAGGATAGAGTACAATACCGAAGAAAAAATAATAGAAACTGCAGACGTTTTTATTATGGAACAAATTGCAGATAATATTGACAATACCTGTGAGTTTCATCTCAAAAAATTAGAGAATTATGTTCCATCAGAAGATGAAAAATATGAAAGAGCGCAAATTTGAATTTTACGGTGTTGATTCTAAAACAGAATTGTCCATAGCACTCATCGCAGGCCTAGCACTCATTGTCGTCTGGTTTGGTCTATTGCTGTTTTATTATGAATATTTCCAGTTAGATTCTATAGTACGTATTTCCAAAAGATTTTTTTTCCTATGTCTCCTCATTGGCTTTTCTGTCTCTGTCTTATTCATAAAGGTCTTGAGTCATAGGTATAAAAATCTTTGGACCATCATAGCTCTTGAAGATCATTTGACAATCACTTTCAAAAATGAAAAATGGAGATTGGAAAAAAGGGATATCCAGAAGATAAGCTATCTAGGCAATGAAAATTTTCGCTATTTATCTTTTTTTACCAATGAGCAAAAAATTAAAATAAGGGTAGGAACAAATTTTTTAACTCCATTTTCAACAAAAGAGGATTTGCGATTAACAGATGAATTCGTAGAATTTATTTCTCCTTTTTTGAAAAATAATTTTGATAATAAAGTCAAAAAAGCGATTCATTTTGAAAACCAAGGCATTTATTTAAAAAATATTAAATGAAAGAATATAATTTCAAAGGTTTAGACAATAGGCAAATATAAAATCAGGAATTGTAGTAGCAATTATAATTACAGTGCCATTTGGCCACACTTTTTTAATGAGAAAATAAAAACCTGTTTTTCAGCTATTTTTTCATTCAGTGCTGAATTTCTATTATTAGTAAAACCTTTTTCAAATCAAACAGATACCTATAATCAAGGATATAGAATCATTAATTTATCAAAAAACAATTAATTATGGGAAGTTATTTGCCGGATAAAGTATACACTGTTTGTATGAACCAACTCGGTACAGAATACAAACAGCTCACAATTGACAATGAAATGAGACCTAAAGCTAATCAAACCGTAAAATTAGGTTCGCAAAATAGAGTTTTTCTGGTCGTTTTAGATAAAAAATTGACAGCTGATTTTAAATGTAAAAGTGGGTGGAGTTCCGGTGCAGGAACTGTTGCATTCGGCGCAGGTATCGCAGTGGGAATGGCAGCTACAGTAGGTGTGGGAATTGCAGCAGGACTTACAGTAGCTGCAGCAGTTGCAGTGATCCCTGTCGCAGGATGGATTGTGGGTGGTGCTATCGCTATCGGCTGTTTGATTTGGGGAGCTGTACAAATGATGCAAAGTCCAACTTGCTCCGAAATGATTGGTTATGAAGAAAGTAAATGGGTAATGCATCACCAAACAGTGAGATTTGATAGTCAAAACGTCTCTATCAAAGAGAAACATTTGGCATTGGTGAAAAATTCAAAATTAGTTTGTAAAGAGCCGGGAGGCGTATTATTACCTTTTATCAGCGAAACTTTGGCCGCACAAGCCGCAAAAGCTATTGGAGAAAACAATCAGACTGAGATGAAATGGGGTGTTGCAGCGGGTTTCATAAGTGGTTTTATGTTGGGAAATGGTTTCGGATGGGGTGCTTTGGGTCAATATGTTGTTTGGATGGGAATCGGACATTACGCTTTGAATCCAGCCGCTAATTGGTTTGGAGATACTACCGGCGCTGCACTTGGAAATGAAACTTACGACGAAATAAAAGAAAATGCATATCAGGATCCTGAATGGTGGGAAGATCCGACGGAAAATGCGGCAACAATTAATCCTAATGATGAGTATAATGCACCAGACGACATTAATGATATCAAAAATCTGACGGACATTAGAGACAATCTTATCAAAAACAAAGGTAATGCTAATCACATTGCACAAATCAACGCAGCGCTGGAAAGAGCAAACGCAAACGGAGGCTCGCTGTCAGCAAGAAACAATCCCGAAATGAAGGCTGTCTTGGCAAAAATAAAAGCCGGAGAATTTGGTGAAGAAGTGCGGCGGATCTACACCAACTCGAGAGGTACAATGGGCGGGATGAACACCACAGCAAATGCACAGGAAGCCATAGATTCCAAACAGAGTAACATCCGAGCCAACAACAGAGCAAATTTGGCGACGGGTGCGAAAGCTATCGGAGGTGCAATCCAAATCCTGCAACCGTTCGTGTGCGCATATTATGGCGAAAGAGCAGTCAGATTAGCGGCAGAGATATTTGATCAGGACGCAACAAATTCAGTTTCTGTGATTTCGAAAGATTATTAGGTTATATCAATCGCCTAGCAGGAAAAATTCAGATTTAATATTTCACCTAAAACTACTTCGCAAGCAATCGCCTAGCAGGAAAAATTCAGATTTAATATTTCACCTAAAACTACTTCGCAAGTGTATCTTGTTCGAAAAAATTAAATACCTACAAAAATCAGCAAATCACCTTCTTTATATTTAATGGAAACTTCCTGATTCTCTGCAATATTCCTCGTTCCAATTCTTTCACCAAGAATCAAATCTTCTTTGTACAAAGGCCATTTCAACCCTTTAGTTTCAATATTTTTGGCAATTGGAAAAGGCATTAATGAAATCATTTTGTCCTTCACATCAGAAATCGTGAATTCTTTTGGAATAAAATAATAGGACGAATAATTATCAAAAAATCTAAGATTCACTTTATCTTTAAGGAAAAAAGCAACGCTCAAGTTTCCTAAGAAGTGGTCTTGTTCTCCTCCACTCGCGCCGTAAACATCGATATTATCAAAGCCTTTTTCAAGAATAATTTCTATTGCTTTGTGGAAATCAGTTTTATTTTGGTCTGGCGTTTCGATAATTTCAAAACCGTGAATTTTAGATTGAAGAATTTCCTCGTCATTTGAATGAGAATCAAAATCGCCGGAAATAAAATCCAGTTTTTCCAAAGGAAAATTTAATTCTTTTAAATAATGAAATGCGCCGTCTGTACAAGCAATCAACTCATAATCTTCCAGATTTGGAAATTCTTTTGGTGGTTCTCCGTTGACGAAAAGAAGTGCCTTTCTCATTAATGAATCTTATTTTCTAATCTAACTTCTAACATCTCATTTCTAACTTCTATCATTAGGATTCCAATATTCCTCCGGCTCATTATTCAATTTCGAAACATATCTCGCCAAAACAAAAAGATAATCCGACAAACGATTGAGATATTTGATTAATTCCGCTCGCACTTCTTCGGACTGATTCAGGAAAACCAAACTGCGCTCTGCACGTCTGCAAACCGTTCGCGCCACGTGAAGAAACGTCGATGCTTTTCCTCCGCCAGGCAAAATAAAATATTGCAAAGGCTCCACTTTCTCTTCCATCGCATCCATCCAGGTTTCCAATTCTTCGATTTCTTTATCCGAAATTACCAACGGCAATCTGGCTTTTCCATTAGCCAAAAATAATTTATCAATCGGTGTTGAAGCCTCAGAACCGACCGTAAACAAATCGAACTGAATTTTTTTGAGTTGATTAATGACATCTTCATCATCAATATGAGATTTTGCAACGCCAATGTTCGCATTCAGTTCATCGATGTTGCCGTAAGATTCCACTCTTGCGCTGGCTTTGGAGATCCTGCTTCCGCCGTAAAGTCCGGTTTCACCTTTGTCGCCGGTTTTTGTATATATTTTCATTCTGAAATATTATTGGATAAAATTAATCTTTTTATTTTTTAACAACATAGGCACAATAGAATTTTAAAACAATTTTTTCTAAAAGTTCAAATAGCTATGTAAACTTAATTCTGCTAAGCATTTTCTATTTGTCTATGTGGTTTTTAAATTAATTCTTAAATTGTACAAATGAAAAAGCCTTTTCAAAAAACCACCAATCTCATTCATATTTATCAGCAGTTGCGACGTTTCATCAAGCCTTACCGAATGATGATTTTTGTGACTTTATTATTGACTTTCATCGGCGCATTGTTCGCTCAGGTCAATCCTTTGGTTTTGAAATATACGGTGGACGAAGTGACCAAACTGACGCAACTTCCAAATCCAATGGAACAAGGAATTCACGTTTTAACCTTAATTTCAATCATCCTTTTAGGAAAAGAACTAGTGAATATTTTCATTCAGTTTGGACAGAAATTTTATGGCGAAAAAATCAGAATTAATGTCAGTTCCGAACTCGCACAGGAAGCAATCAACAAAATCCTGACTTACCGAATCGCCTATTACAACGACGAAAATCACGAATCTGGGAAACTTCAAATCCGAATCGACCGAGGAATTGAGAGCTTAACGAAATTGGTTCAGAATTTCTTCATCGATATTCTTCCACTTTTTTCAACGGCGATTATTGCGCTGATTGTGATGTATATGCAAAATGTTTACGTCGGTTTGGTCTCAACTTTTGTGATTCCGATTTATTTTTATGTCACATCAAGACAGGCGAAAAAATTAGGAAATGTAAGACGAACACTCAGAAATCAACGGGAGCAAAAAACGTCCGGACTTTTGAATTTGATTAATTCCATAATGGTCATCAAAAGTTTTGTCCGAGAAAAATTTGAAGGAAGCAAGCAATACAATCTTCAGATGAAGCTGATGGAAAGCCAACTCTACACTCGACGAACCAGTTTTATCTATGACGGTTTGAAGACTTTTATCGAGCAATTCGGCGTTGTTTTGATTATCCTTTTGACGGTTTATCTTGTGCTTGACCAACAGATGACAATTGGTGCAATTATGCTTCACATTATGTTATTCAACAACGTTTCTGCGCCTATTCGCCAGCTTCACAGGATTTATGATGATATGAATGATGCCTTCATTTACGCCGAAGGTTATTTTGAAATCCTGAATGCCGACGAGGAAACCGAACCAAACGGAACCATCAACAATATTCCAATCAAAGGAAATTTCGAAATCAAAAATGTGGATTTCACTTATCCAAACGGGATGAAAGCGCTTCACAACGTTTCGCTGAAAATCGAAAATGGAAAAACGACCGCTTTGGTTGGACTCAGTGGCGCAGGAAAATCGACAATCATTAATTTGCTTTGTAAATTCTACGAACCAGATTCCGGCGAAATCCTTTTGGATGGCAACAATCTGAATGATTTTGATAATGATTATCTGCGTGATGACCTTGGATTGGTGCTTCAAAAAAATCATATTTTCAAAGGAAGCATCGAGGATAATATCCGCTACGGAAATCTTCACGCCACGTTTGACGAAATAAAAGAAGCCTCGACAAAAGCTTATCTCCACGAGCAGATTATGGATTTGCCGGAAGCTTACAACCACGACGCCACACAACTTTCCGGCGGTCAGCAGCAAAGAATTGCCATCGCTAGATTGTTCCTCAAAAATCCACCCATTATTTTTCTTGATGAACCAACCGCGAGTCTGGACGCCATCGCCACAGAACAAATTAAAAATTCTCTTGATGCAATAAAACAAGGACGAACGGTTGTGATAATTTCGCATTCGTTGTCGCAGATTTTGGATTCGGATATGATTTATGTGATGAAAAAAGGCGCAGTTGTGGAAAACGGAACGCACGAAGAATTGTATGAAAAAGACGGAACTTACCGTGAAATCTTCGATGCATCAGCCAGAAGTCTGAATCTTGATAGACTGGTGAAAACTTATAAAGATGAAAACTAGAATTTTAATATTATTGCTCTCAATGTCTAGTAATTGGGCATTTTCTCAACTGTATAAATGTCCTTTAAAGCAAGGAATTATCTCTCATCCGAAACTTGGTAGAAACTCAAATCCAGATTATACTACAATTCGGTTATTATCAAAACACAAAAAAGTAATTAGCATATCAGAAGGTTTTGTAACAAAAATTTCACTTTTAAATTCTAATTATATAGTTTTTATTCGAAATGAGAGAGATGAATTTTTCATCTATTCAGATTTGAATAAAATATATTTAAAAGTGGGTGATAAAATTAAAGTCAATCAAAAAATCGGAAATGCTATGAGCGAAGACGATGGCAATAGTTATACCTTTTCAATTCAGCATTATGATAAAACAGAACCAACAAAGATTGAAATAGACTGTTAAGAACTTAAAGATGAATGAAGACCATTACATTAAAAAAATAGACCGCGTCACCTCGATTTTGGTGCAATTGCAAAGCAAACCGATTGTTCGTGCGCAGGATTTGGCTGATAAATTCGAAGTGAGTGTCAGAACTATTTACAGAGATATTAAAACTTTGGAAAACGCTGGCATTCCGATTTTTGGGGAAGCTGGTTCGGGTTATTCTTTGGTGGATGGCTATAAACTTCCGCCTGTGATGTTCTCGAAAGAGGAAGTTCTCAGTTTCATCACGGCAGAAAAACTGATGCAGAATTTCTCCCACGAAAGTCTCGATTCGCATTACAATTCGGCGATGGAAAAAGTGAAATCTGTCCTTCGGAATTCAGAGAAAAATCTGGTGACCGATATTGAAAATCAAATCAACATCTATTCTTATCAACCGGAAAAGACGGATTCGATTAAAAATATTATTCCGACCATTCTGGAAAGTATTTCTGAGAAAACACAACTGAAAATCAATTATGAAAGTGCAAAAACCGAAGCTTCAGAAAGGATAATTGAAGCAGTTGGGATTTTTTACGAATTCAATTATTGGTATGTGATGGCCTTTTGTACGATGCGGAAAGATTACAGACAATTCCGCGTTGATAGGATTTTAAAAATCATTAAAACAGAAAATCCATTCCATCAAGAATATGGAAAAGTTGCTGACTACAAGCAAAAATCAAATACGGAAAAAGTTCAGGTCAAACTTTTGGTCGAGAAGAAAATAATGCCTCACATTATGAATTCGATGAAATATTACGGCTGGATTTCCGATGAAGAAACGGAAAACGGAATGCTCATCACCTTTGAAACCAGCTGGATTGATGAGGGTTTTCCGCGCTGGTTGATTACATTTGCAGATTATGCGGAAATTATCGAACCAGAATATCTGAAGGATACGATGGCCGATTTAATCCAAAATATTTCAAAAAAATTAAAATAAAAAATATGAAGTCTTTACTTTTACGAAGTTTTCTATTGATGACAATCGCTTATTCTACGGCACTTTCCGCGTGTTCTGCTTTTCTATTGCGGGGAAAAGACCATTGTGTGGTTGGCTTCAATGAAAACTGGAAAACGATGCCTGGAATGATTGTCGTGAACAAACGCGACGTCCTGAAAAGAAATATCAGTTGGGAAAATCTCACTACTGATAATTTGAATTCCAAAAAACAATGGACTTCGAAATATGGTTCCGTGACTTTCAATCTTTTGGGTTACGATTTCCCTTGTTATGGCGTGAACGAAAAAGGACTTTTCCTGGTGGAACTTTATCTTGAAGAAACTTCGAAAGTTGTAAATCCAAAACAGCCCAATATGTTCTGGGCGCAATGGATTCAATATCAATTGGATAATTATAAAACTGTAAAAGAAGTCGTTGACAATCTGAACAAAGGTCCGAACATCGATTGGTGGCCCAATGCGCCGGGAAGTCATTTTTTTCTTACCGATGCGAAAGGAAATGCAACGACGATTACTTTGCTTGATGGAAAGTACAAAGTCCTGACTGACAAAGAAATGCCGATGCCACTTTTGTGTAACAATCAATATAAAAAGGATTTTGATAAGGCTAAGAAATTTGATTTTCTGGGCGGAAATGAGAAATTTGAGTATGAGAAAAGTGGAAATTGGGACGACCGATATAACCGCGCTTATTATATGCTTCAAAATTACAAATACGACGGAAAACCAGTGGATTACGCCTGGAATATTCTGAATTCTATCCACGCCGGCGAATGGCAAACCGTGATTGATGCTAAAAATATGAACTTATTTTTCCGTTCAGATTTAAAGAAAGAAATCAAGAAAATCGATTTGACAAAACTGGATTTCTCCAAAAATTCTACGGTGAAATATCTGGATATTCATACCGAAGAATTGGGCGAAGTAAATCAGGATTTCCAACCTTTGACATTAAGTAAAAATAATGAATATGTAGAAAAAGGTTTCCCGATTGGTTATGATAACAAGGAATTCGGAACTTCGGAAACGTTTGCAAAACTCAAGGAAAACATTGTGAAATTCTTCAGTAATATTTTACCAAACTAAATAAAAAGAGCTTTCAGAAATCCTGAAAGCTCTTTGCTTTTTTATCTTTCTCTTTCCCAGAAAAATGGTGGCTCGATTCCCAAAGCTCTCAGGTAAACGTAACCTTGGCCTCGGTGATGAATCTCATTATCAACAAAATAAAGAATATTCTGATAAACCGGAAATTCATATTGGCCGAATAAATTGAAAGTTTCCTGAAAACGTTCTTCAGAAATCTGACTGAAATATTCATTAATCACTTCCGTCTGCTCGTCCCATTTTGAAAGGAGTTCTGCTTTGGTCGTTGGCTGGAAAGCTTCTTCGTCGAAACTATTTTCCGAACCGTCAACAATGGCTTTCAAAGCTGGTCCGGCGATTGCCAAAAGTTCGAGTGCTAATTTCGAAAATGGTCTCATTCCACCGATTGAAAATTCGAATAAATCTTTTTCAGGAAAAGCTTCTAGCACTCTTCTGGTTAGATTTCTGTGGCCTTGCCAATGGATTAAAAGTTGTTGTGAGTCGAGGACTTTGGCTGTTGCATTCATAATAGTTTGTTTTATTTGATACAAATGTACAGCGAGGTTGTGACAATCGTTTGTCAGGAGAAAATTAAAAAATGATTTTATTTTGAGAAATCCTGATTAGTTTTTAATTCCTAACCTGAGTTTTCCGATAACATTATTTTTCACTTCAATTTTTTGTTCCTCAGTTAAGAATGAAGAATAATACAACTTTTGGATTTCACATTTCTTTATGGCTGTAATTTCAAATAAATCTTCCTCTATGGAAATGAGTTTTAACAATTCTTCTATTACGTTTTTATTTTCCTCGTTTTTATCAATTGGCAATATTATTAATCCATTATAATAATTTACATCTTTATCACTCGCAAAGTAATTTTTAGAGATTAATGTATATTTATATTCAGTAGAATTTAATTCAAGTTTTTTCCAATTCAACTTTTCGTTTTGACAATTAACAAAAATATTTTCGTCATACACATTTCTCTCTTGTGAATACAAAATATTAAAACTTAGCATAAAAAAAATACTGATGAACGTTTTCAATGTAAAAATACTATATGATATTATTGAACTTTAGTTTTAAAATAACCAAACATCTTTTTGGATTTCGCAGAATCAACCACACACTCAAAATTCAAATATCCAAATAAAGAATCGCCTCTTTTAAAAGCAGTCTTATCAAGAATTAATTCCTGTGTTTTAAGTTCGTAATTCTCAAACTTAGTTCCCTTAATAACTTTTGGAGTAACTGATTTAATTCGAAATTTATTACCGAAAACTTGAGCTAAAATTCCATTTCCAAAGTAGCCATTGTAGTTGTTAATCCAAATATTCAATGTGTCATTTTCAATGATTGACGCATTACAAATATAGTTTTCATTGTAAGAAGGATATTTGTAAGGAGAAATCGCTAATGATTGTTCAGAAACAATAGAATTATTTTTTTGAACTAATTTGTGTGAAATCGAATCTGGAATTACACTTTGACTGACTTTAAATTTATCGAAATTCTCAACATCAACTTTCTCTTTATTACAACCTACAACCAGGCAAATAGCAAAGAAAATCAAAATAAAAAATTTCATATTTAAATTCAATTATATCTTCTCAAACCTAAAATTCTCCCCAAGATAAGCCTGTCTCACTTCCGGGTCGTTCGCCAAATCCTCAGGAATTCCCTCTTTCAGGATTTTCCCTTCGAACATAATATACGTTTTGTTGGTAATCGCCAAAGTCTGCTGAACGTTGTGGTCGGTAATCAAAATCCCGATATTCTTCTCCACCAAAGACCTTACAATCTTTTGAATATCTTCCACCGCAATCGGGTCAACACCAGCAAACGGCTCATCCAAAAGAATAAAATTCGGACTCGTCGCCAAGCAACGCGCAATTTCCGTACGACGTCTTTCACCTCCCGAAAGCAAATCGCCACGGTTTTTACGAACGTGTTCCAGGTGGAATTCCTCAATCAACTCGTCGCATTTTTTCTGCTGTTCCTTTTTGGAAAGCTTCGTCAATTGCAACACGCCCAGAATATTATCCTCCACAGACAACTTTCGGAAAACCGATGCTTCCTGCGCCAAATAGCCGATTCCTTTTTGCGCGCGTTTGTACATCGCATCCTGCGTAATATTTTGATTATCAAGAAAAACGTTCCCCAAAGTTGGCTTCACCAATCCAACAATCATATAAAACGACGTCGTTTTCCCCGCACCATTTGGCCCCAAAAGTCCGACGATTTCGCCTTGCTGAACTTCCAACGACACGCCTTTCACCACCTTTTTCGGTCCGTATTCCTTGATTAAATTTTCTCCTCGTAAAATCATAAAACAAAGATATATATTTTTTGCTGGAAGTAGGAAGCCGGAAGTTCATCTCAATGCTATTTTGCACATAACGAGAAATTTCGCCCTCCAAAACTCAATTCACGGTAAACATTTGGGCGTGTCCCTCGCCAGCTCAACGGCCACCGCTCGGGTCAGGCTTTCCGTTGCAAGTCCTCACTCGTTGCCTCGCTCCGGGCTTTCCACTGCAATCCTTCACGCGCTTCGCCTCGATTGAACATTCTCTTTTTACATTGTACTTTTTACATTATACATTTTACATTATACTTTATACATTGTACATTTGTGAAAAATTTCCAAAAATGCTCATCGAAAGCCTTCAAAACGAAAAAATCAAAAGACTGACCAGACTTCTCACCAAAAATCAGGAAAGAAGAAAAGCCGGCGTTTTCATCGTGGAAGGTCAGCAGGAAAACGAACGCGCCTTGGAATTCGGGAATCTGCCGGAGGAATATTACATCTGCGAAAATATCTTCAAAGGGAAATTACCAACGACAAAAATCCATTACGTGTCAGAAAAACTGTACGAGAAAATCGCTTATCGTGGAACGACAGAAGGAATTATCGGCATTTACAAATTGGAACAAAGAAACTTAGACGAGTTTAATCCGAAAAATGATTCCGCCATCATCATTTTAGAAAGTGTGGAAAAGCCAGGAAATCTTGGAGCCATTTTGAGAAGTTGCGAAGCTTTCGGAATCAATGCATTAATTGTCACCGATCCAAAAACAGATTTTTACAATCCAAATGTCATTCGTTCCAGCGTTGGCTGTCTTTTTGGTATGAATATTTTCCAAGCATCAAACGACGAAACTTTGGAATTCCTTAAAATCAATGAGTATCAAATCTTCACCACTTTTATGAGTGAGGACGCAAAACATATTCAAGAAAAGGATTTGAAAAGCAAATCAGCCGTTTTATTCGGAACGGAACATTCCGGTTTGAGTGACTTTTGGAAACAAAAAGGAGAAAACGTTCTCATCCCAATGGCAGGAACCATCGACTCTTTGAACTTGAGTAATGCCGCAGCGATTACCTGTTACGAAATCCTGAGGCAGAAATTAGAGAAATAAAAAAACCGCTTCTCGAAAGAAACGGTTTCATATATCTTAAAAGTTTAAGATTATTTTACTTTAGCAGCAGCAGAATCAACTTTTACAGCAGCAGAATCAACTTTTACAGCAGCAGAATCAACTTTAGCAGCAGCAGAGTCAAGAGTTGCAACAGCAGTTGAATCAACGTTAGCAGAATCAGCAGAAGTAGTTTCTACGTTTTCAGTTTTTTTACAAGCTACAAGAGCAAAAGCAGCGATAGCAGCTACGAATAATGACTTTTTCATAATAATAAAATTTAAATTGTTAGTTAATAGATGTTCTCTTTTGAACGGGACAAAATTACATCGATAAATAAATTTTGTATTTGAATATTAATTGTAATATATTTGTAAAATACGATTTACAAATTAATATATCTGAAAATCAACAATTTAAACAATTACACGACTTTGACCGATATAGAATTTTTATATTTCCAAAACTTAAAAAAGGCTGTTCAGGATAAATATCTTGAATCGCATTCACCATCTTTTGATGACATTTCCAAATGGAAAGGCATTGATATCATCTATTTCCAAGAAGATCTAAGACAAAAAGCGAAAGGAAACATCAGCGAAAAAACATTCTATACCTATTTTAAGAATAACGCTCAGGAAAAAATCCCTAGAATTGACATGCTCAACATCCTTTCTGTGTATGTGGGTTTCAATTCCTGGTCAGAATTCAGAAAGAAAAATCCATTAGCAGAAGACAAACGAACAGTCACTTCGCCAGCACTCAATCCTGAAAATGAACCTGTCACAGTTCCAAAAATAGAATATAAAGAAGATATCAAACCAGCCATACCAGCAGAAAATCAAACTGTTGAGGAAATAAATCAAAATATCACCTTTTCTAACGAAAGCAAACCAAATTTCCTAAAAAGATATCTATGGTTAGGGATTTCTGTACTGTTATTTGCAACGGTCCTGATCTTGGTTTTTTATGATAATCTTTTTTATAAAAAATACACTTACGCCTTTACAGATGCAGACAGAAACTCAGCTATCAAAGGAGAATTGGACGTGAAGATCATCCGAGATAATGAGTCTCCAATCCTTTTCAAAGTAAAGCCAAACTCGCCGTTCGTCTATGAAACCAAGAGTAAGAAACTTAAGATGATCATCTCTTCTCCCTTTTATAAGACAGATGAAGTCACGAGAGACCTTACCAACGCTCCGGAAAAAGAAAATATAGAACTAAAACCGAATGATTATGCCATCCAGCTTTTTTACTATTCAAAATCCATCAAAGATTTTAAGAAAAAAACGGATCAACTCAACCGTCTGATAAGTGACAAAGCGCTTATCTATCAAGTGGTTGACAGTGACATATACGGCATAGAGACTTTGGATAAACAAAAATACATCTCGCTGGTTACACTTCCTACGACCTCTCTTGAGAACTTAGAAGTGATCGACTCTCAAATGGAAAATGGAAAAATCGTCATGATCAAATTCAAAATCACAGAAGATGAAAAAACAAAATAAACGTTATTGGTGGATCTTGTCTCTATCAATGATCATCGTGGGATTGATCTCCTGCAACAAAAAATATGAAGGAGAAGAAAACTCCTTGGAAACCATAAGAAATGCCAACAATAGAGTAACTTACAAGAAATCAAGTTTGGATAGTCTGCAGGCCATCAATCTTATCACCTCGCAAAAAGTGCAGGATCTACTCGATCTTTCAACACTTTACACTTCCGGAAACAAAGACACAGAGATAGATTCTGTGATATACACACAGATGCAGGCACATTTCATGACCAAGGATTCTAACAATCTGAAACCGTTGCTCAAAGAAATGGATAGTTTGAAAGTAAGATTTGCCAAAGTCAACAATCTGACGACGTCAAAAGCGGTGATTGAGAAAGATACTTTGGATTTCGCAAACTTCGATGTCGAGTACTATGATAAGAAAAGAACTTACATCACTACGGTCAATAGAAAGGCCCAATATTTTCTAAAAGCCTCACCGGTGAAGTTCCAGAAAGAATTCAAATTCTATTTCGCCAATTTCTATAAGAAAGAAATAGACAGTATAAAAACAACAAAACCCGCTAATTAGCGGGTTTTGTTTTAATTAAATCTGGGATCTAATTATTTTTTGATAGCATCTTTAGTTGCTTTCTCGTCAGCTTTAACTTCAGCTTTAGCAGAATCAGCAGTAGCTTTTACAGAATCAACAGTTGCAGTAGCAGTAGAGTCGATTGCAGCAACAGTAGAATCAGCAGTAGCGTCAACAGAATCAACAGCAGCAGCTTCTACGTTATCAGTTTTTTTACAAGCTACAAGAGAGATAGCAGCAATAGCAGCTACGAATAATGACTTTTTCATGTTCTTAAAATTTAAATTAATTATTATTATATTATTGTTGTCTTAATTATCGAGTTATAATTACAAGACAAAATTAGCACCGTATGTCAAAAATCATTAAAAAATAGCTTGTAATAACCTTGTAAAAACATTTTACAAATAAATACAACTGAATATCAATAATTTAATTAAAATTTAAATATTTTATCAGGCGCAATCAAAACGTCTAATTGAACATCTTTTTCATAAACATCGCTGATAATTTCATTAGGAGCAAAGAAATTTACTCCGATTTTTTTTTCAATTTTTGAATATTCGGAAAAGAACTGGTCGTAGAAACCTTTTCCGTATCCTACTCTATTTCCAAACTTATCGCAATAAAGCAAAGGTGTCAAAACATAGTCTAGCTCTACGTTTGAAGCAATGTTAGAAATTGGCTCTTTGATTCCCCAACTATTAATTTCAAATTCAGAATCCCGAAAAATCTCAACAGAAATTATTTTTTCGCCTTGGATTTTCGGAACAAAAACTCTGATTTTATTTTCAAAAAAATAATCTATAAAAATCTGAGTATTGACTTCATTAAACTTTTCAATCGACAAAAAAATATTAATTTTCTGATTTTCAGATATATTAAATTGTAAAATAAAGTTTTCAAGCAGTTTTTGGGATAAAAAATTGACCTCATCTTGCGATATGGCCATTCTTTTTGTTTTATAAAGTGTTCTAAGTTCGTTTTTTGTTCGACTTAAATTCATCTTAATTTTATAGGATTTTATATAATTTGTCAGACAATCTAACGCGGAATGAAAGTTCAAAAGTAATTTGGTCTCCAGCTTTTGCAGTTGTAACCGAATTTCCTTCAACAACCATTTCATTGATAACAATCTCTTGTTCACCAGTTGTCGGCCCTGAAATCAAAACTTTATCACCAACAGAAAGTTCATTTGACAGTAAGAACTGAGCAATTTTTGACTTTGTATAATAATGTTCTGCCTTTCCAATCAAGGTTTTCTTCACTTTTATCTTCTGACGAATATCTTTTGCCTTAGCCAAAGGTTTATCTGTTAAATCACCTGAATTTTTAAACTTCAAAGCTTCAGATTTACCTTTTCGGAAAACTTTATTGCCAACTTGAAGTCCTTTTCTCAAGGCCAATTGCTCTTCCACAGGCAAATGAATGATTTCTAAACATTCCGATGAACAAGTATTTTCCATCACCGCTTTACAATCATCACATTGGATAAACAACAAATGACAAGCATCATTCGCACAATTTGTATGATTATCACAGGGTTTTCCGCATTGGTGGCATTGCGCAATGATATCGTCCGTAATTCTTTCGCCCAGTCTGTGGTCGAACACAAAATTCTTCCCAACAAACTTACTTTCAAGACCTTCTTCCTTTACCTGACGCGCATATTCGATAATTCCGCCTTCCAATTGGTAAACATTTTTGAAACCCTGATGTTTAAAGTACGCACTAGCCTTCTCACAACGGATTCCGCCAGTACAGTACATCAAAAGGTTTTTATCTTCCTTGAAATCCTGCAATTGTTCATTGATAATCGGTAAACTTTCCCGGAAATTCTCTACATCAGGCGTAATCGCGCCTTCAAAATGACCGACTTCACTCTCATAATGATTCCTAAAATCCACCACAATCGTATCCGGATTCGCCAGCAAATCATTGAATTCCTGCGCCTTAAGATGAATTCCTTTATTCGTCACATCAAAAGTCTCGTCATTCAAACCATCCGCAACAATTTTGTTTCGAACCTTAATCGTCAATTTTAAAAATGAGTGATTATCCTGCTCCACAGCCACATTCAGACGAATGCCTTTCATAAAATCGTAAGCTTCCAACGTCTCACGGAAAGCCTCAAATTGGTCTGCAGGAACACTCATCTGAGCATTGATTCCTTCGTGCGCCACATAGATTCGGCCAAGCGCATCCAAGGCGTTCCAGGCTATAAAAAGGTCGTCGCGAAATTTCTTAGGATTTTCAATTTTGGCATACGCATAGAAAGACAATGTAAGGCGTTCCTTACCAGCTTCATCAATAAGTCTGGCTCTTTCTTCTGCGCTTAAGGTGTTGTACAGTTGCATGCTATAAACGTTTTAAGTGAGAAAAATAATGGCGCAAAGATACGGAATTTCGTTGATAGTTTTTGGTTGACAGTTGATAGAAAGAATTGATTCCTGATAAAAATTTGCTTTTCAAAAACCATCAACCAAAAACTATCAACCATCAACAATCTTTGGGCGTGACCCTCGCCAACCTTAAGGCCACCGCTCGGGTCGGGCTATCCGTTCCAATCTTTTCCCCTCACCAATTCCCCCGCAAAAAAAGGATTTCCACTACTATCCCTCACGCATTAGCAATTCTCTGTTTCAAGATTACATTCAAAACGATATATCTTTATTATATTTACGTCATTAAAATCTTAAAAATGAAGAAAGTCCTTTTTGCTGTTGTTACGATGACAGCAGTTTTCTCACAAAACACTTATGCTCAAGAAATTACACTCGATAAAATCTATTCTGGCTATTACCGCGGAAAAGGGATTGCAGGAATTGCATCCTTGAATGATGGCGAAAACTACGCTACCATCGAGAAAGACGGCATCGCAAAATACAATTACAAAACGTCTCAGAAATCCGGAAACATCGTGGATGGAACATTCGAATCATATATTTTCTCTGCCGACGAATCCAAAATCTTGTTGCAAAAAGAAAGTGAGTCGATTTACAGACATTCATTTTTGGGAAAATTTGATGTCAAAGATTTGAAATCAAATAAAGTAATGCCTCTTAATAATGGCAATTACATCCAAGAACCAAAATTCTCTCCGGACGGAAGCAAAGTCGCTTTCATCGTGGATAATAACTTATTCTATCAGGATTTGACATCAGGGAAAATAACGCAAATTACAAACGACGGAAAGAAAAATTCTATCATCAACGGCCTTGGCGACTGGGTTTATGAGGAGGAATTCGGTCACGCAGATTATTATCAATGGAACAAAGCCGGAGACGCAATCGTTTTCGTGAAATTCGACGAATCGAAAGTTCCTGAAATCTACATTCCAATCTACGGAAAGTCGCTTTATCCAACCGAAATGAGATACAAATATCCAAAAGCAGGAGAAACCAACTCAACTGTTTCTGCTCAATTATATCAATTAAATTCAGGAAAAACTACCGCTTTGAATATCACAGGTTTCGAAAATCATTATATTCCACAAATCTGGAAAACCAATGATGCAAACGAAATCGTCATCGCCACCAGCAATAGACATCACAGCAAAGTTGATTTGATAAAAGTGGACACAAAATCCGGAAACTTAACCAAACTGTTCTCAGAAACCGATAATGCCTGGATAGAAACCGACAATCTGACTTTGGAATTTTTGGACGACAATTCTTTCCTTTGGGCTTCGGAGCGTGATGGTTACAGACAATTGTATTGGTACGACAAATCCGGGAAACTGAAAAAACAAGTGGCAAAAGGCAATTGGGAAATCACAGATTACTATGGTTACAACCCAAAAACGAAAGAAGCTTACATCCAAACGACAGAAAAAGGAAGTTTGAACAAAGTCGTTTCCAAACTGAACATCAACTCTGGAAAAACCACATTGATTTCGTATCCTGAAGGAAATAACTCGGCAAGTTTCAGCAAGACTTTTAATTATTTCATTAATACAAATTCTACGGCTGGAACACCTTATAAATATGTCTTGAAAGATGCGTCTGGAAAAGAAATCAAGGAACTTCAGAATAATAATGAATTGCTTTCTAAACTTCAGAAAGACAGTTTTGTAACGAAGGAATTTCTAACAATCCCAAATTCTGCAGGCGACCAACTGAACGCTTGGATTATCAAACCAAAAAACTTTGACCCGAACAAAAAATATCCATTATTTATGTTCCAATATTCTGGTCCGGGTTCTCAGCAGGTTTCAAATTCTTGGGATGGCGGAAACGGAATCTGGTTCGAGATGCTGGCTCAAAAAGGTTACGTCGTCGCTTGTGTGGACGGTCGTGGAACAGGTTTCAAAGGTTCGAAATTCAAAAAAGTGATTTACAAACAATTGGGAAAATATGAAATCGAAGACCAGATTTCTTCCGCACAATGGTTTGGAAATCAATCCTATATCGACAAGTCAAGAATCGGAATCTTCGGTTGGAGCTATGGTGGCTATATGAGTTCGTTGGCAATGACAAAAGGTGCAGACGTTTTCAAATTGGGAATCGCAGTGGCGCCGGTGACAAACTGGAGATATTACGACAGTGTTTACACGGAAAAATTCCTGCAAACACCACAAGAAAACCCTGAAGGTTACGACCAAAACTCCCCAACGACCTTTGCGCAATTGTTGAAAGGAAAATTCTTGTTAATCCACGGAACAGCTGATGACAACGTTCATTTCCAGAACTCAATGGAGTTTTCCGAGGCATTGATTCAAAACAAAAAACAATTTGAATTTATGGCTTATCCAGACAAAAACCACGGCATTTACGGTGGACAAACCAGACCTCAGCTTTATGAGAAAATGACGAATTTTATTTTGGAGAATTTGTAAAAGGCTGGAAGTCGGAAGACCGAAGCTGGAAGATAAAAAAATCCGCAGAAGATGTTTCTTTTGCGGATTTTTATTTAATATTGATGAGAGCTTCTATTATCAATCAGAGAAATTAAAAATATTTTCCCATTAATTTCTTGATAAACTAAAGAGTTATTTTTATCAATCAAACATTTTCTAAAGTTCAGAATTTTTGACTTTGGACATATTTCCGAATTGTTCGTTATTCTAACGATTAAATCGTCAAAACTATTTTCGAAATTTTCAATTTCATTGGCTGACCAATTATCAAAAAGATAATCCAAAACTTTGAAATAATTTTTCAAAGTTTCATCAGACCAAACAATTTCCATCATTTTGATTTTTCCAAAAGATAATTTTTGATTCTTTGTTTAGCTTCGTCGTGAGAATAAACTCGCCCGTTTTCAATATCCGAAACACCACTGTCAATTGATTTTTTCTGATAATCAGACAAATTTTCTGACCAATCATCTGAGCTTATATTTTCATATTTAAACTTCAAAAAATCCACAAAATCATTCACCTCATCATACAAATCCTCCGGAAGTGTTTTGATATTTTCTTCTAATTTTTTTATTGTGATTGGCATTTGGACTACTTTTTATCAAAGTTATTAAAATTTTTTTATTCATTTTAAAATTCTATTTTTACGAATCGTTAAAGCAAAAATTAATAACACCGACTCTAAAATTCAAATGAAAAAAATCACGTTCCTCTTTCTAATATTCAATTATTCGTTTTTGACATCACAGATCAAAGCGCTCACAGAAGATGGACGAGAAGTTGTCTTACTGGAAAATAAAACTTGGAGATTTGTTAATGAAACAGATGAAAAAACATTATCTGATATACAAACGAACGAAACGCCTGTAATAAAATCAAGTGCTTCAACTTTTCTGATGAGGAGTAAAAAAGTAGATGCTGGAATTTATATTAATCCTAAAAAGTGGAAAACGATTAAAATGTCGGTTTTGCCAACAGCAGAATATACATTTCAAAGTTTAATAGACCCCAGCACGATGATTTTGGGTAGCTTGATGTCGGAGAATGCGCCAATACAGACTTTAAAAAATCTAAGAGATATATTGCTAGGTTCCATCCAATCAGAGGCTGATTATTTCAAATTGAACAAATCTGAATATCGCACTGTCAATGGAATCAAAGTTTTATTTATTGATTACTCACTCAATACATCAGGTATGGATTTTCATTATATCGGGAATTACTATTTGACCGAAGATGGTTACTGCAATGTGGTTGTGTTTAGCTACGAAAAAGATTTTGAAAAGAATCAATCAGAGATGCTACATCTCATCAATGGCTTAGTAAAAACAGATAAAGCACAGATAAAAGAAGCGATTGAGTATGCACCGCCACCTCCACCGATGGAAACAAAGAAAAAATAATATTGCAACCTTTTAAGTCTTCTTGAAAGGTTTTTTTAGAAATTCATTTTAAAATTCTATTTTTACGACGCAAGAAAATAAACTATATGAAAACTAAACATCCTAAAGGCCTACCCTATCTATTTTTCACAGAAATGTGGGAACGTTTCGGTTATTATTTGATTTTGGGGATTTTTGTCCTTTATGTCATAGAACCGAACGGCGACAAAGGCGGACTTGGATTGCCAGATAAAATGGCGGATGATGTTTTCGGAACCTATATTGCCTTGACTTACCTGACACCTTTTCTTGGTGGATTTTTGGCGGAAAGACTTTTTGGCTACATCAAATCGATTTACCTCGGTGGCGTTTTGATGGCTGCTGGGTATATTGGATTGGGACTCTTCAAAGAGTTGCCATTATTCTATGGTTCATTAGGATTAATTATCATTGGAAATGGTTTTTTCAAACCTACGATTTCTACAATTCTGGGCAATCTCTACTCAGAAGAACCTTATAAAAAGAACAAAGATACAGGCTACAATATTTTCTATATGGGAATCAATATTGGTGCATTCATCTGCAATATTATTGCCGCTTATATGCGGAATAGATTTGGCTGGGGTGAGGCATTCATCGCGGCTGGTGTTGGAATGTTGATAGGCTTGGTGATTTTCAGTTTTGGGTTGAAACATATCCGTCACGCTTGTGAAATGAAAGCTGCGAAAGAAGGCGACAGCAAGATTTCCGACGTTCTCTTGAAAGTATTTTTACCAGCGTTGATTGTTGGCGCCATTGGTTGGATTGTTCCCGGGAACATCTTTGGAAGTGACAGTACGGATGCTTTTATTTTTGCCTGTGTTCCTGTGATTTATTTTTACGTTTCACTTTACTTCAAAGCGCATCAGGATGAGAAAAGGTCGATTGGCGCGTTGCTAATGATATTCTTGGTTTGTATGTTTTTCTGGGCGATTTTCAAACAGAACGGAACAGCCCTGACACGTTGGGCCAATTACTACACAGACCGAAGTATTCCTGAGAAATTGGTGGAACCGATGCGTGGCATTTATATGCTTGACGGAAAAGATGGAACAACCGGAAAATCCTTTGAAGACAAAGAAGTTGCCGTTTACGACGACCAATTCCGTTCGCAAAAAAATGAAGCTGGTGAGACGATGAAAGTTTCCGGAAAAGATGTGTATTTCAAAAATATCAATCCAGAAGAACGCGCTCAGTTAGCCACAAATCCTAAGCAGGAAGTTTACCTTTTCAATACTGAACTCTTTCAATCTGTGAATCCGTTCTGGGTAATTGTCCTCACGCCCGTCATTGTCGGATTCTGGGCAATATTCCGAAAGCGAGGAAAAGAACCGACGACACCAACGAAAATTATGATTGGCCTTTTCATCACCGCTTTGTCCTGTCTTGTGATGGTGGGCGCCGTGTTTGCCGGAAATAATGGCGCTGTGAAAGTGTCTCCACTTTGGCTGGTTGCCAGTTATGGCGTTGTGACGATTGGTGAACTTTGTCTTTCGCCAATGGGATTATCCGTCGTTTCAAAATTGTCGCCTGCGAGGTTGACAGCCTTGATGATGGGTGGATTTTTCCTCGCCAACTCAGTTGGGAACAAGCTTTCCGGGATTCTTGCCAGCACTTGGTACAATTATGAAAATAAGGAATATTACTTCCTTGTGAACTTTGCCTTGTTGATTTTCGCTTTTATCTTAGGAATTTTTATGTTGAAGTTTCTGAATAAGGTGATGAAGGAAAATGGTGTGGATTAATATTTAAATACCGAATTGTCGCAGCCCGACTTGAACGGAGCTCATTTTTTTTGCGGCTGGAAAATGCGATGGCAAAAAATAGCGGGAGTGGAAGGCGGAAATAGCTGCCCAAATTATTATCAGTCTAAATTTTCTGAAACGCCAACCTCGGAGTTCCATCTGAAACATAGATGATTCCGCACTTTTCGTAACCGAGTTTTTCCAAGACTTTTTGCATCGCGATGTTGGTTTCGTGCGTATCGATTCTGATGTTCGGGAATTGGGAAAAACACCATTCGAAGCAAAATCTCGCGACGCCTTTTGCTTTTCCGTTGGATGCCAATCTGTGGATGACACCGTACTTTTCATTATTCAACCAAGTTCCGTTTACGATTTTTGCATAATTTGGGTCATCACCAATAATGAAATCGAAAGTCGCAACGATGTCATCATTTTCGATAATCAAAAAATTAAATCCATTCTTAATACTATCCAACATCAATTCTCTGGAAGGATAACCATTGGTCCACTGGATTAGGTTTCCACTTTCACGCATCAGCTGTCTGGCCGTGTCGATGCAGTTCATTATTTGGTTGATGTCTTCCGGATTTGATTTTCTGACTTCCATAATTTTAAGATTATCGGGTGCAATTTTGTTAATCGTCGCAATTTAGCTTTCCCGTTTATGAAAAAAAACTATATTTGTTACCTTTAAGAAAATTTAACAATTTAAAAATGGATACAATACAGACTAATTCTAGACATCCTAAAGGTCTATGGGTTCTATTCGGAACCGAGATGTGGGAGCGTTTTAACTTTTATGGAATGAGAGCACTATTGACGCTCTTTATGGTAAACTCCTTGTTGATGAAGGAAGGCGATGTTACCATCATCTATGGTGGATTTCTAGCGCTTTGTTATTTGACACCAATGTTGGGAGGTTTCATTGCGGACCGATTTTTAGGAAATAGATATTGTATCATCGTCGGTGGCGCGTTGATGGCCATCGGGCAGTTCCTAATGTTTATGAGTGCTTCTACATTTGGAGCAGACCTAGGCTCAGCACAGATGCTGATGTGGATTGCGCTGGGCGTGATTATCTTCGGAAACGGATTTTTCAAACCGAATATCTCTTCGATGGTTGGAAGTCTATATCCAAAACAGGAAAAATCAAAGTTAGATTCAGCATTTACGATTTTCTATATGGGAATCAATTTGGGTGCATTTCTTGGTCAGTTCATCTGTCCATTCATAGGAGATGTTAAAGATTCTGCTGGCGTACGTGACATCCACGCTTTCAAATGGGGATTCTTGGCCGCTTCTATTGCGATGACAATCGGAACAGTGACTTTCATTATCCTTAAAAATAAATATGTTGTCACGCCGGAAGGAAGACCTATCGGTGGTTTACCAAAAAACAATACAGCGGAAGATTTCGAAGAAGGAGAAGCACAAACGGCCAATTTCTCAGGAAAATCCATTGGTTTTGCAGTGGCTATTTTTATGGCAGCATTCTTTGGATTCCAATATCTATTTGTAGATAAGATTGGTTTTAGTTCCGTTGGGATGGGAGAATTTGTGAAAGCCGTAATTTATCCATTCATCTATTCTATGGGAATTGCTTTGGCATTTTTGATTATGTCTTCTGCGGAAAACAAAGTGGAGAGAGATAGAATTTGGGTAATATATATCGTTTCCTTTTTCATCATTTTCTTCTGGGCAGCTTTTGAGCAGGCAGGTTCATCTTTGACATTCATTGCAGATAACCAAACGGACAGAAATATCTTTGGCTGGAATATGCCACCATCAATGGTTCAGATTTTCAATGGATTATTCATTGTTCTTTTGGCAGTTCCATTCAGTATGCTTTGGGACAAGCTTAGAGCCGCAAAAAAAGAACCGGTTTCCCCATTGAAACAAGCGATTGGACTTGGACTGATTGCTTTAAGTTATTTCATCATTGCTTACAATGTAAAAGATTTGGGAAGTAACGGCTTGTTGGCTGTAAAATGGTTGATTTTACTTTATCTAATCCAGACAATGGGAGAACTTTGTTTGTCACCAATTGGATTATCTTTGGTCGGTAAATTGGCTCCGAAAAGATTTGCATCCTTATTATATGGTGTTTTCTTCATCGCGAATGCCGCAGGTTATGCATTATCCGGAACTTTGGGTGCCATCTTACCAGCAACTGGAGACAAATTCACTAAAGCGAAAGAGTTGGGAATCAACCTTCAGGATGTTTTGGATAAGAAAGTAACCTTGACTACAGAGCAAGTTGCAACTTTTACAAAAGAACAGCTACCAATGTCAAATCCATCATTTGTAGGATTTGAAATCCATAATTTGTTTGAGTTCTTTATGGTATTTGTAATTCTTTGTGGAATTGCAGGTGCTATCTTGGCTTTAATTTCTCCAATTTTGAAGAAAATGATGCACGGCGTCAACTAATAATTAAATTTCATAACCTTATAAAAAACCACCGAATATTCGGTGGTTTTTTGTTAAATTCGTATGGCGAAAATCTGGATTATTGTTGTATTTCATCAACATTTGAATCAATCATCATTTATCATCCATCAATTATAAACAATGAACTTAACACTCGAACAAATACAGGATTTCAAAGGAAAATATCCAAAACAAATCTGGTCTCTTTTTTTCTCCGAAATGTGGGAACGTTTTTGCTTCTACGGAATGCGTGGAATGTTGGTTTTCTTTATGATTTCTCAATTAAAATTTGATGATGAGCAAGCGAATTTACAATATGGCGCAACACAGGCTTTCGTTTATGCATTCACATTTGTGGGTGGACTTTTTGCGGATAAGATTTTAGGATTTAGGAAATCTCTATTTTGGGGAGGATTGTTGATGATTGTCGGAAGTTTGATTCTGGCGACCAATCCACACGATTATTTCTTCCTCGGTATTTCATTTACTGTTGTAGGAACAGGTTTCTTCAAACCGAATATCTCTACAATGGTTGGAAAATTATACAAATCCGGAGATTCCAGAACTGATGCCGGGTTTTCGCTTTTCTATGCTGGAATCAATCTGGGAGCGCTTTTAGGCGGTTATCTTTGTATTGCGATTGGAAAGGGTGAAATGCTTTCTGGACTGATTCCAGAACACAAAAGATGGAATGTGGCTTTCGGTTTGGCAGCCATCGTGATGGTGATTAGTTTGGTTAATTTTATTTTCACTCAAAGACAATTAGGGCCAATCGGACTTCAACCTCAAAGATTAAATGCGGACGGCACTTTCTCAGCCTTAGCAAAATGGAATGAGTACAGCGTCTATATTTTATCATTGATTTTTGTTCCATTAATTATGATAATGGTCTCCGTCCCACAATACACCGATTATTTTATGTGGACAGTCGGTCCTTTGACGCTGATTTATCTGTTTTATGAAATGACCAAAGTAACCTCGTCCGAAAGAAACAAACTTTGGGCAGCCTTAGTTTTCATCATTTTCTCAATCGTTTTCTGGGGAATTTATGAGCAATCTGGAGGTTCATTAAGTATTTTCGCAGCGAACAATCTGAACAAAGATTTATTGGGATTAGACCCGAACGGCGTGAACAATTCCGGAGGTGCATTCTTTATTATTTTTCTGGCACCAATCGTTGGTTTGCTATGGATTTGGCTGAGCAAAAGAAAATTGGAACCGAATACATTAATCAAATTTGGATTGGGATTTATCTTTCTTGGATTGGGATATTACGTTCTTTTTGCAACCAAATTCTTTGCAACTTTACAAGGAATTACTTCACTAAATATTTTTACAATCGCACTGTTGGTCATCACTTTCGGGGAATTGTGCCTCTCTCCCATCGGATTATCAATTATGACAAAACTTTCCACCGAAAAACTACAGGGAATGATGATGGGAATGTGGTTTTTGGCTTCTGCTTACGGGCAATATGTCGCAGGACAAATCGGAGCGGGAATGGCAAAAGTGAAAACCGGTGCCAACAATTACGACGCCCTCATCACTTACACCGATGGATACAAACAATTGGGTTTATACGCCTTAATTGCGGGCGTTGTGCTAATTTTGATATCTCCACTCGTGAAAAAACTAATGCAAGAAGTGAGATAATGATTTAACTAAAGTCCTTTTCAACAATCCAAACACAGATGAAAAAAATATTAATTTTAATGATTCTCTTCGTGATTCCAACTGCTGGAATGGCGCAAGTCCAATGGATGACGATTTCCCAAGCGTTGGAAGCTCAGAAAAAGGCACCGAAAAAAATCCTTATTGATTTCTACGCAGATTGGTGCGAGCCGTGTAAAGAGATGGACAAAAAAACCTACAATCATCCCGAGATTGCAAAAATCATCAGTGAAAATTTCTACGCCGTGAAGTTTGAAAGCGACGGAAATTCCACCGTCAATTTCCTGGGACATAAATTCACGAATCCTGAATACAAGGGCAAAAAAGGAAAATCTACGCTTCATCAGTTCTCAAAATATATGAACATCAATATGATTCCGACAATGGTCTTTCTTGATGAAAAAACAGACCCGATTACCAGTCTTTCCGGATTTCTGAAAGCGAAAGAAGTGGAACCATATTTCTCAATGATTGCTTCTAATGACTACAAGACGATAAAATCCAGACAGGAATGGGAAGGTTATCAGAAGAAGTTTAAGTCGAAGATTAAAGAATAACACGAAACTAATAACCTAAAATATGAAATCATTTTTATCTTTTTTACTTCTATTTTTCAGTCTATTCGCATTTTCACAAATCTCGGAACTACTTCCTTCAGAAAAAGAATTATTAAAAACCTCATCAAATCAAGCCTGTCTTTGTATTGACTCTATTAATATCAATAATAAAACAAGCTTACAGGTTTCCACAGACATTAGCAATTGTATTGAGAAGCAAGCCACAGCTTACCAGATGACAATCAAGATTTTGAAATCACAGAAAGAAGTAGAAAAAACTGGTAACAAAAAGGTTAATATCGAAATCAACACCAATCAAAACTCAAACGAATTCAAGAAATATTACTATGAATTGGAAAGGGAACTGAGAAGTAACTGTGTGAGCCTGAATGACAAAATAAATACCAACGAGAAAAAGTCACATCATTCTGTTTCTGAAAATGACAAAGCATTAGATTTTTATAATTTGGGAATCAAAGAAAATGAATCTAAAAATCACAAAAGGGCTTTAGAATATTTTCAGAAAGCTGTCAAAGAAGACCACGATTTCCCATTTGCTTGGGACAACATTGGATTTACAAACAGAGCGTTAGGAAATTATAATGATGCTTTGAAGGCCTATCAAACTTCGTTACAAATTGACCCTACAGGCAAAATGCCACTTCAGAATATTCCAATAGTTTATATTTATAAAAAGGAATATCAAAAAGCTGTTGACGCTTACTTGGATTTGAAAAAAATATATCTCGACGACCCAGAAGTTGATTATGGAATTGGTGTCATTTATTATGACCATCTAAAGGACAATCAAAAAGCATTAGATTATATGTGTAAAGCATATAATAAGTATACTGAAATGAAGTCTCCATACAGAACTGACGCCGAATCGATTATCCGAAATATCTATCAGATTATGTCAAAAGAAGGAAAGAAAGATGATTTTTTGAAAATATTGAAAAACAACAATATCAATTTTGAATAATTACCTACTGATTGTTCATTGAAAAATCAATAAAATTTCCCGAAATTCGTCGGAACAAATTTTCCTTTCTTGACATTAGAAACTTCCATAGAATTTCTCAAAGGCATCGGTACCGAACGCGCAAAACTCATCAGAAACGTGTTGGGGATTTCGACTGTGGAAGATTTGCTCACCTTTTACCCAATCCGATACATCGATAAAAGCAAAATCCACAAAATTGGAAATATTGCCAAAGATACAGAAGCAGATATTCAATTAAAAGGAAAAATCACCGATATCCAAGAAGTCGTTTATGAAAAAGGAAAACGATTGTCTGCGAAATTCCGTGATGAAACGGGAACGATGGATTTGGTCTGGTTTCGATATACGAATTGGATGAAAGATGCGATTCCATTGAATCAGGAGATTTTCATTTTTGGAAAGGTCAATTTCTTTAATGGAAACTTCTCGATGCCTCATCCGGAAATCGAGGTTGATGAGAAAAAAGCTTTGCAAGGAACACTTCTCCCGGTTTATCCCGGAAGTGAAAAACTGACTAAACGAGGCATTACGAATAAATTATTTCAAACCGTTATTTTCAATCTTCTGAAAGATTTACCTAGTTTGATTCAGGAAAATCTGCCGGATTATTTGATGAAATCGATGAAGTTGATTGGACGATTGAATTCCTATTATTTCATTCATTTCCCCAAAGATTTAAAACAGTTTGATGAAGCCAACAGGCGATTGAAGTTCGAGGAAGCTTTCTTTTTCCAGCTGGGCTATGGCTTGAAGAAACTTCATCAGAAAACAAAATCCTTCGGAAATCCGTTTCCAATCGTCGGCGAATATTTCACCAGTTTTTATGAAAACAATCTTCCGTTTGAACTTACGAATGCGCAAAAACGCGTTCTGAAAGAAATCAGAATCGATATGAAACGGTCGACTCAAATGAACCGATTGCTTCAAGGCGACGTTGGTTCCGGGAAAACGATGGTGGCGTTATTAACGATGCTGATTGCGATGGACAACGGTTTTCAATCCTGTTTGATGGCGCCAACGGAAATCTTGGCGCAACAACATTTTAATTCCATCAAAGAATTACTTCAAAATACGAATATCAACGTCCGACTCTTGACGGGTTCTTCCAAAACGGCGGAACGGAAAATCATTCACGAAGAATTGGAAAATGGGCAACTTTCTATCCTGATTGGAACGCACGCCCTTTTGGAAGACAAAGTGAAATTTCAGAATCTTGGTTTGGCGATTATCGATGAACAACATAGATTTGGAGTTGCTCAGCGTGCTAAACTTTGGGCGAAAAACAACATTCCGCCACACATTTTGGTAATGACTGCAACGCCGATTCCACGGACTTTGGCGATGAGTTTTTATTCCGATTTGGATGTGTCTGTGATTGATGAAATGCCGGTTGGAAGAAAACCAATTATCACAGCTCATCGTAGAGAAAAAGATAGACTTTCGGTTTATAATTTCTGTAGAGAAGAGATTGAAAAAGGCCGACAAATCTACTTCGTTTATCCACTCATCGAGGAATCGGAAACCTTGGATTATAAAAATCTGATGGAAGGTTTGGAAAGCGTAATGAATTTCTTCAAAAGCTATAATGTGACGATGGTTCACGGCCGAATGAAACCTGCAGAAAAAGATGCCAATATGCAATATTTCGCTTCAGGACAAGCGCAAATTATGGTGGCGACAACTGTAATTGAAGTCGGCGTGAACGTTCCAAATGCTTCTGTAATGGTGATAGAAAGTTCGGAGCGATTCGGATTGTCACAGCTTCACCAGTTGCGCGGACGCGTTGGTAGAGGCGCAGAACAAAGTTATTGCATCCTGATGACGGGCGACAAACTGAGCAAGGAAAGCCGGACCAGAATCAAAACGATGGTGGCAACGACGGACGGTTTCAAGATTTCGGAGGTTGATATGGAATTGCGCGGTCCTGGCGATATTCTCGGAACTCAGCAAAGTGGTGTTGTGGATTTCAAAAAACTGAGTTTGATAGAAGATTCTGCCATCATCAAAGCTTCAAAACGGGCTGTTGAAAAGATATTGGAACAAGATGCACTTCTGACGCGTCCCGACAATCAAATGATGAAGCAATATTACATCAAGCAGTATAAAGGGAAGAATAAGTGGTCGCAGATTAGTTAGAGTTAAATCGAAATCATAATATTATGAATACTATTTTAGTTGGAAATGAATTTATTGAAAAACAAAAGCATTTAACTAAAGTTGGCACTAGCGAAGATGGTTGGTTTACATACTATATTGATGAAATTTTGGCAAAGTGGATTTTGGAATATCCCAATTCTGAATATCACGGCGGAGGCTTGCCACAATTAAGATTAATAGAAAAATTCCCTTGGGAAAAATAAAAAGTCCGCTATAAATAACAGACTTCTTAAATTTAAAAAAATAGTATATGAAGAAAAATTACTATCAGGCATTTGCTTGATTTCGTTCTGCGACAAATCTAAAATTATACTTGACATCAAACTTTAATGAATCATTATCCCTTTATTAATAATACTTAAGAATCAGTTCAGGTAAGTTTCAACGAGAATTCACATCTGCATAACGTTACTTTAATTAATCGATTTCGGATATTATTTTTATATCATTAATAAACTAAAAATCAGGATTCAAACAAAGTCAGGAAATGATTAAGTTGAAAAATTAAAATTTGAACTTTCACAGTTGTTCATCATCTATTCATTTTTCGACATTAAATTTGGTAGAAAATCAATCACAAAAAAAGCATCCGCAATGGTTGCAAATGCTTTGAAAGTTATTTAGCGATGTTAAATTCCATCAGATAATCATCCATCACATAACCATTTCCAATATCAAAAATCGCTTCGTCATAGATTTTGAAACCTTGTGATTCGTAGAAACTTTTGGCGTTGTTATTTTTATTGACTGTTAAAGTCAGTCTTTTGTCGCCTGCATTTTCTGTTTCAGTTTTGACAAATTCCAAAGCTTTTTTTCCAAGACCTATTCCCTGCGCTTCTTTCACAAAATAAATCCGATGAAGTTTTGTGGTATTTGGTTTACTATGAAATTCGAAGCCGATAAATCCTAAAAAGACCTCATCTTCTTCAATCAAATAATATTGATAATTTGGATTTTCAAAATGGGTTTGCAAGGTGGATTCAGAGTACATTAAACCTAACATATAATCGATTTGCTCTTGCTCCAAAATGTTGGCATAAGCTGAGTTCCAGGATTCTTTTGCGAGGTTTTGAATGGTCGGAATATCTTTTTGTGTGGCTTTTTTAATCATAAAATATATTTGATGAATGAAAATTTAACGCAAAGTTCGCAAAGTTTTTTTTAAAATTATTGAAAACACTTTAAGATTCGCAAAGACGCTTCGCTCATTAAGGAATGAATTTAATTCTGTAGTTGAAAATTTAACCTAAAAAATCTCTTTGATGATTTCCAATGACCTTGGTTCTCGGAAATCTGTAAAATGATAATGAAAATATACTAAAATCGAATCTAGGAAATTCTGTTTTTCGCTTCGGCTGAGTTTGATGCTATATGGGTCTTGAGACGTGATAAGGTCTTTCCAAATGTCGGAAATCGTTTTGTCAAAAAAGTGATGCATCTCGATATCTTCGAAGTTTCCAGTTTCGGGATTGAGGTAATTTTTATCAGAAAATAAAGGCTGTAAACCTTGTTGTTTCAGAAGTCTGAAAATAAAAATCAAATGCGACTGGAAATTGTCAATCTGTAATTGACTCAGAAAAATCGAAATCTCGGAATAGATTCCAACGTTCTGATTTTCATTCCTCAAAACCTGATTCAGCAAATCGGAAACAAAAAACAGAATCGAATTTTTCCGAATATCCGAACTGAAAAAATCCACATTCTTCTGCTCTATCTTCTGAACATTTTGAATGCTTTTCTTCTTATCGGACGTGTACAGCAATAATTCGTTCAATGGAAAAAGGAAGGCTTTCTTTTTGTTCTTTGGCGCGTAGATCCCTTTGGCAAAGAAACTTTCGAAGCCGTTTTCCCTACAAAAACAATGGAGAACAGCATCGTGATCTCCATATTTTGTATAAGACAGTAAAAAAACTTCTTGTGTCATCTATTAATTTACGACCGCAATTTTAGCCGTTGCTGTATCTGTTCCATCCTCATTGGTCATCAAAACATAATAGATTCCGGAAGCCACTCTCACGCCTCTTTGGTTGGCAAGATTCCATTCGAAATAACCGCCATTTGCGACTGCAGAATGTACAAGATTTCCTGCAGCATCTGTGATTCTGATATTGGTTTTTGCCGCCAAACCTCGGATCCTGACATTGCCTTTGTATTGGGCATAGACCACAGGATTTGGATAGACCAGAACATCTCCAAAGTTTGAATTCACATCTGTAACGTCGCCTTGATAGACCATTACCCCATCTACTGTAGCAAAATAGACCTTTCCGGTTTTGTTGTCCACCTGGATATCTGTCACACTATCATTTGGTAATGATGAGTTGGATTTTGTGAAATGATAAATTGTACGATCTCCGTTTGAGCTCAAGTAGAAAACACCTCCGCCTTCTACAGAGACCCATTTCTGATTACCTGTATCGGAGACGATCTGCAGAATATTGGCATCTCGGAAAAGTTCTTCCGCCAAGCCATTTTCTTCTATGATAATGGCATCTGTCTGTGGATTGTCTTCCAATATCGCAGCTTTTGGATTGGATAGAATCCTTACTCCTTCTCTGGTTCCTACCCAAAGGTCATCATTATTATCGATGGCCAGTGACACAGTTCCATTTACAGGAAGATTGTTGCTCATTTTTAGAACTTTGAAACTATCATCAGAAGTAGAAGTAGGCGTATTGTTGTAATTGTAGATCATCGCACCTCCATCGGAATAGAAGGGAGCTGGTACGTAGACAACACCATCTTTGGCTATTGGTTTCTGCGCACCTCCAATATTAAAGGTTGTAAAAGGATTTGAGGCAAAAGCGTCGTTGGCCTTATTGAAAACATAAAAGCTAGAAATTGGACAACTACTAGGGAAAGGAGGTGGACATGTAAATTGAACAGTACAGAAAAGGTTGTTCTGAGCATCAAAAACAAGACCTACTGGCTTGAAGAAATACTGGCTCTCGTTATTAAAGGCGTATCTCTTGACAAATTCGTTATTATTCATCCTGTAAACGCCTTGGACCGCTGCAGACCAATAGGTGTAATTTGTAAAAAAGACCTCACTCGGATTTGAAGGATTCGGTACGACATCCAAAATATTATAACCAGAAGGATTATCTATAAAGTACTGAGGATAGATCCATTTGGTACCATCGTAGAAGTAGTAACCCAAATTTCTCCCAGAATCAGCATCTTTGTTTCCAGATGCTATCCAGATCTGGCCGTTCAGCAGGGATATCTTGTTCGAAGCATTGTGATAAGGACCATCCGGTTTGAAACTACTTTTTTGTTCGTTGTAAATTCCAGACAATTTGGTTCCTGTAAACAAAGCATTTTGGTAGATGAGCGCTGTATTGATATCTTCTGCAGCATTGAAATTTTTCTGCTGCGCACCACCCGTGCTGTAAACGAAAACCTGTGTTTTATCCGTAACAATGATCTGATTATCTGTAACGCGTACGTCTTTGATATCTGTAAAAGTTCTTGGGAGCTGTGTAAAGCTTGTTCCACTGCCGTAGCTCACTTGTGTACTTGTTGAAAAAGCCATCGTTGTGGAAGCGTCAACTTTTTTGAATGAACCAGCCACTAGATTTGTCCAACTCGTATAGACAGGAAAAGTGGGATTGATCTCGTGAGATTTGAGTCCAGAGTTAGTCGCGACATAGATTGTATTGTCCTTCAACACCGCAGCATTAGCTGCCACATAAACACCACCAGTGGAGAAAAAAGCAGTATCACCAAATTCTCTACGTGCAATATTAAAAACAGAAACGCCGTATCCGGCAGAGATCACCGCTCTGTCCCCATTGATTGAAATATGATTGATCTTTTTGCTCCCGTTATAGCCTGTTGCAAGCGGAATATCGACAATTAGAAAGATTCCATTTGGCGTGATGACATCCATAGAACCATTCTGATATCCGACAATTCCTGTCTGCGTTGCAGCATTATAATCGAAAGCTGAGATTTTGACATCGTGAAGTCCATTTGCCTTAGACAATTTTTTGATCTCGCCTGTGGATGGATAATAATAGAAAATCCCATTTTCCGTAGCAGCAATCAATCTACCATTGTCTTCCCGGATAGCCAGGACGTTGTTATAAGAAAATAAGTCACTCCATTTGCTTGTCTGTGCGTAGGAGTTCAGCGTTACAAAAAACGATATAATTAATAAAATTTTCTTCATTCTTAAACGATTATGTTTTCATCTATTAACTGATTATTCCAAGAAATATTTTTCACATCCTTATTTTTATCAAAATAAAAATCCAATCTACCCAATAAAATACCTGCCCAACCTACTTGATTTACAATGACATTCTTGTGTTCCTTGTTCTGAAAAGTAAGTGGCTCTGGTAAAAACGTGTGTGTATGACCTCCCAGTATCAAATCGATCCCTGAGGTTTTTGCTGCCAAATGTTTATCCGAGATCTTCTCCGGCTCATCCTTGTAATCGAAACCGATATGCGAAAGACAGATCACAAGGTCGCATTTTTTTTCCTTTCTCAAAAAATCGGCATAATGCTGAGCGGTCTCGATAGGATCTTTGTAAATGGTCTCTGCATAATTTTTCTTTCCTACCAAACCATTAAGTTCTATTCCAACTGCGAAGATCCCAACTTTGACCCCATCTTTTACGAATATCTTGTAATCATCGGTCTTCCCGTCGAGAACTGTATTTTTAAAATCATAATTGGAGCAGATGAAAGGAAATTTAGCATTGGGCAAAACTTTTAGAAAACCTTCCAGGCCATTGTCGAAATCATGATTTCCCATTGTGGATGCATCATACTTCATCATACTCATCAGTTTGAACTCCAGCTCACCTCCGAAAAAATTGAAGTACGGTGTGCCTTGGAAAATATCGCCTGAATCCAACAATAAAACATTCTTTTCTTCGCTTCTGATCTTTTGAATTAATGAAGCTCTCCTCGCAAAACCGCCTTGGTTGGGATTTTTGGTATAAGAAGCATCAAAAGGTTCTATTCTGCTGTGTTGGTCGTTGGTGTGCAGAATCGTCAATTTGTGCGTCGATTCTTTATTGATGAGTTCGACTTGTTCTGCTAGCAATAGACTTGGAGCCAATGTCAAAGCAAGACTTCCACCACCGGCATATTTTAAGAATTCCTTTCTTTTCATTAGTTCTTTTCTTTTTTGTCTTTGAAAATCAATCTTACATCTTCTGGTGTAGCCACTTCTGGGTTTTGCTGGAATTTCTCCAAGAATAGGTCTCTCATCTTAATTCCGGTTGATATCATTTCCCCTTTTCCAAAGAAGAACATATTATCACCACCTAAAGCCAGATAATCCGATGTGGCGATGTAATAGGTTTTATTGTGATCGATCGCTTGCCCATTGATCATCTTTTTTGAAATGATGCCGTTCTCCGTTTCAATAAAAATATGTGAAACGGGATTGTTTTTCTGGGTCTTCAAATAATAATCGAACAAACCTTCTACCTCTTTTCCATTAATTTTAATAATGACGATCTCATTTTCAAATGGCATCACTTCATAGATCTGCTTTGTAAGGATATCACCTTTCGGGATGATCGTACGAATGCCGCCGATATTGATGACCGCAGCATCCATCGGTGGAATATTATTTTTTTTAGCCCATTCGTCTGCACCTTGGAAAGTGTAATCTGCAAGGAGATTTCCCAAGTTGCTATTGTCTCCGGACTTTGTCAGTTCTATGTTGGTATGGGAGATCTTGGTATTCATCTTACCTTCCAGCTCGTGTTTGTAAGGCTGGATGATGGCATCCATCGCTTGATCTTCCGGCAATTGCTCGGTAATGTATATGTTTTTCTCTGTGTGGATGCTTGCGATATTCAGTGGTGTTTTACAGCCAACTAGCAGTAGCCCAATGATTCCGAATCCAAAAAACTTGTTTTTCATTAAAAGAAAATATGGATACAAATCTAATGATTTTAGCGTTTTAAAACTAAACTTATTCACAATTAGATCATTCAAAAAAAGGGATGGATTTTTCGTTTAGCACAAATATATCCATCACAAACAAAGGCAAACATAATCTTTGTGCTTTCATTAAAAATAAATTAAATTTGGGCAAATTAAATTTAATATAAAAATGGGTCAGTTAAAAGGCGTAGGTGTGGCTTTGGTAACACCTTTCAATGAAGATCTTTCCATAGATTTTGATTCTCTTACCAAATTAATAGATTACAATATAGACAACGGCACCAACTTTCTGGTGGTCTTGGGAACGACAGCTGAGGCTGCAACGCTTTCCAAGGAGGAAAAGGACAAGGTGATCGCGCACATCACAAAGATCAACAACAACAGATTGCCATTGGTTTTAGGAATTGGCGGAAACAATACAGCGGAAGTAAAACAACAGATTTTGGATACCGATCTTTCGGACTTCGAAGCTGTGTTGTCGGTTTCTCCTTACTACAACAAACCAAATCAGGAAGGACTTTATCAGCATTACAAAGCTTTGGCAGAAACTGGAGCCAAGATCATCATCTACAATGTTCCAGGAAGAACAGGACAAAACGTAGAAGCTTCTACAACCTTGCGTTTGGCCAATGAGTTCCCCAATCTATTCATGGTGAAAGAAGCAGCACCAAACATTTTACAATATTTCGATATCCTGAGACAAAAACCGGAGAACTTCTCTCTAATGTCTGGCGATGATGAATATACTTTGCCAGTAACTTTGGCAGGTGGAGACGGCGTGATTTCCGTAATTGGTCAGGCCTATCCGAAAGAATTTTCCACAATGGTAAAATTTGCGCTAAGTCGTGAAGTGGACGAAGCTTACAAGATCCACAATTCTTTGGTGGAAATCACAAGATTGATCTTTGCTGAAGGTAATCCTTGTGGCGTGAAAACGATCCTTGCCGAAAAAGGACTTATCAAAAATTACCTGAGATTACCTCTGGTAGCAGCTTCTGAAGGTCTGCAGGAAAAGATCAGACAAGAAATGGAAAAGATCTAATTCCACAAAAACTAATAACCTAAAAACATATATGGAAACCAACAACATGAAACGTTATGCCTTTTCTTTCCAAGGAAAAGGGGAAGAATACTTTGGAGTCGTGGTGCTGAATTGGCTGTTAACAGTCATCACGCTAGGACTTTATTATCCTTGGGCAAAGGAAAGGACTTTGAAATATCTCTACTCGCACACCAATTTGGAAGGCGATAATTTTCAATTCACAGGAACAGGAAAAGAAATGTTCGTCGGCTTCATAAAAGTTTTTGTAGCTTTTGTCGGGTTGTATGCCGGTATTTTCATCGCTGCAAGAATGCAAAATTTAACATTGACTTTGATTTTCGGCTTGCTGTTTTATGCTTTGTTGATTGGTATCATTCCATTTGCAATTCACGGTTTTTATAAATACAGAATGTCCAGAACCACTTGGCGCGGCGTGAGATTTGGGTACAGAGGTGACAGAGGAACTTTGGTGAAGATCTATTTCAAGGACTTGTTGCTCTCAATTATCACTTTGGGACTTTATGGTTTTTGGATGACGATCGACCTTAGAAATTACACTTTGAGCAATATCAAATTCGGGAATGCAGAATTCAAACACGATGCAAAAGGCTCAGAATATTTTTTTCTTAATCTGAAAGGCATCTTTCTGACGTACATCACATTAGGAATTTATAGTTTCTGGTTTCAAAGAGATATCCTGAGATTTTACATGGACCACTTGACACTAAACAATGGTGATGAAAGGGTAAAATTCCAATCCAAGTTAACGCCTGGTGATATTTTTGAATTGATGATCGTGAATATGCTGATCATCATCTTCACACTCGGAATTGGCTATGCATTCGTAGAAGTGAGAACCTTGACCAAACTTTTCAGCAATATAGAAATTGTCGGAAATATCGATCTCGATGCTTTGAAACAAACTGAAGCCGAGTACAAGAACGCCTTTGGTGATGAAGCTTTGGACGCGATGGACCTTTCTGGCATCATCTAAATGAAACTTTCTATACCAGCAAAATATTTTGATGGCAAAACTTCCAGACCCTATCTTTTGGATCTGGAAGTTTTTCTTGGTGAGCAGATCTCTTTTTATTTTGAGAACAAAAGAGCCGTTTGGAAATTCCACGAAATCAAATTTGAAAAGATTGGTGATCATCTCATCATCACTCGAAAAGACAATCTATCAGAAAGCTTGAAGATCGAGGATTCCGAAATCGCCAACAACATTTACAGATCTGCAAAACAGTCCAAAAACGTTTCTTGGTACCACACGCTTCTCGACCTTGGCCCGAAATTCTACCTTACAGCAACTGTTGCGACATTTACCTTCATCGCTTGTTTTTACATCTTCATTATTCCTTGGATAGGTGAAAAAGTGACGGATCTGATGCCTCTTAGTTTTGATGAAGAAATCGGGAACACTAGTTTTCAGCGGATCAGATCTTTTTCTGATATTGATGAAAAACGTTCTGCCAAACTTCAAAACTTTGCGGATCACATTGATTTTGCAACCCATCGGAAACTTAACTTCAAAGTGATCGCTGATAAGGAGATCAATGCTTTTGCCTTACCCAATGGAACCATCGTTGTCTACACCGGTCTTCTTTCAAAAATTGAGAATTACGAAGAACTGACCGCACTTCTCGGACATGAAGTGACACACGTCAAGGAAAGACACAGCACAAAAACATTGGCAAGAAGTCTCGCAGGCTATCTTGTAGTTTCGGTGGTGGTTGGTGATGTGAACGGTGTGATGACCAGTCTCGCGGACAATGCCAATCAGTTGAATAATCTGTCGTTCTCCAGAGCATTTGAATCGTCTTCCGACCTTGGATCCTATGAGATTTTAAAAAGAAACAAAATCGACCCAAATGGTATGTATCAACTTTTTAAAACACTCAAAACAAGTCATGATGCTGGTATTCCCGAACTTTTATCAAGCCATCCTTTGACGGAAGATAGGATCAAATTTTCAAAATCGCTTTTAGACAAAAAAGAATACACGTTTGAGAAAAATCCGGAATTGGAAGATGCTTTTAAAAAGCTGAAAGAAAATCCTTAAGAAAACAAAAAAGGTTCAGAAATCTCTGAACCTTTAATTTTACATATCTAGTTTGATCTTATAAACATCCGAACCATTTCTCACAATGCCTTCTTCAAAAAAACCGTTGTTCTGAGGGATCAGTTCTATAAAATCAAAAACTTTACAATCCTTTGGCAATCCTGCAAAGACGAGCGTAAACCAATATTCTTTCCCATGTGGCACGTCGGTCCAAGTAGGGAACAAGCTGATATTCTCAAAATGGATGAGCTTAGAAATATGGTCCGAGTTTCTGTCGATCAAATAAGTAGATGACCAGATTCTGATTTTCTCCTCCAGAAAAAACTCAGACTTGTAACAGCAATGCAAGATCACCTGCTTCTCCTCTATCGTTTCCGATTGAAGTTGACGTAGGATCTCTTCATCAATCTTTGGTTTTACGATTGTTTCGCTCATCAATTATCATTAATATTCCAGCTCCAATTTCTCTTTAGAATAATCTCTTATTTCGTTGATCAATTCTGGATGTTCTGCCAGCTTTTTACCATAACTAGGAACCATTTCTACCAATTTATCTTTCCAGTCGGTCTTCAGTTTATCAGCAAAACAATTCTCCAAAACCATGATCATCGCAAATGCAGAAGTACTTGCTCCTGGAGATGCGCCCAAAAGTGAGGCAATATTTTTGTCCTTGTTCACCACCACTTCTGTCCCGAATTCCAATCTTCCACCTTCGAAACGGTCTCTTTTGATGATTTGAACTCTTTGTCCAGCTTGCATCAATTCCCAATCCTTTTCCTGAGCATCGGTCACGAAATCTCTTAAATGCGACATTCTCTGAGATTTGTTCATCGTAACCTGTTGGATCAGATATCTGGTCAGCGGCATATTGTGCCACCAAACCCCGAATAATGAACGTATATTTTTGAAGTTGACACTTTCCGGAAGGTCCAAATAACTTCCTTCTCTCAAAAACTTGGTCGAGAATCCTGCAAAAGGACCAAACAGCAATGCTTTTTCCCCATCGATGATCCTAAGGTCCAAGTGAGGTACAGACATTGGTGGTGCGCCAACAGTCGCTTGCGTGTAAACCTTCGCCTGATGTTTTTCCACCAGTTCCGGATTTCTGCTGACTAGCCATTGCCCACTAATCGGGAATCCGCCGTAGCCTTTGCTTTCTTGGATTCCAGAACTATCCAAAAGTGGCAAGGCGTAACCTCCAGCGCCAATGAATACGAAATCTGCATTCACGGTTTGTTTGTGAAGATTCTTTCGGTCGTTCACTTTTAGATTCCAGCTTCCTTTTCCGTCTGCATCGATATCTTTGACTTCGTGGTACGTGAAAACCTCTACCGACTCGGTTTTGTTGAGATGTTCAATAAGCTTGACCGTCAATTTTCCAAAATCGACATCGGTTCCCAGGTCCATTTTGGTCGCTGCCAGTTGGTCAGTTGCCATTCTTTTTTGCATCATGAGTGGGATCCATTCTGTCAGTTTTTCATGATCGTCAGAATATTCCATCCCTTGGAAAAGTGGTGATCTGGTAAGAGCTTCATGTCTTCTTTTAAGGTAATTGACATCCTTCTCTCCAAAAACGAAACTCATATGCGGGCAGGAATTGATGAATTCCTTTGGTTGATCGATGATGCCTTTGTTGATCAAATAAGACCAAAATTGTTTGGAAACTTCAAATTGTTCTGCAATGTATTCTGCTTTTTTGATATCGATTTTGCCGTCTTTTTCTGGTGTATAATTCAGTTCGCAGAAAGCGGAATGTCCCGTTCCAGCATTGTTCCATGCAGATGAACTTTCTTTGGCAACGGTTTCCAGTCTTTCGAAGATTGCAATTTCCAGTTTTGGGTCAAACTCGTGGAGCATTGTTGCCAATGTTGCACTCATTATCCCGCCACCGACCAGTACAACATCGTATTTAGGTTTCGGATTCATTTTTATTAATTAAATTTTTCGACTACAAAAATACTGAATATAGTTATTTTTTAAGCCCTTTCTGAATGATAAATCGACTTACCATTTGTTAAGAAATCTCAATTTCGGCTTTAAAATCTTTTCTGAAATTTTAAATCATTAATTTTGCATCGCTTTTGGAAAATCAAAGCAAAAAGAATGAAAGCTTTAAAGACACTTAACCCATATTTCTGGAAACATCGCGTGCTATTGTTTTGGGGATTTTTATTCATAATTCTGAGTAACTTCTTTGCAATCTACAAGATTCAATATATCGGACAAACGATCAATATCATCGAAAAAAATTATTCCACGCTCAAACTATCCGACGAAGCGGGACTGATCGAGAATGTGAAAAACAATTGGGCATATTTCAGGATCATCTTCATCAATTCTGGAATTCTAATTGTCTGTTCTTTGCTGTCAGGATTTTTCACCTTTATGATGAGACAAACCATCATTGTGGCGTCCAGAAGAATCGAGTACGAACTGAAAAATAAGATCTACACACATTATCAGGAATTGTCTGTCACCGATTACAAAAAGACTACGATTGGCGACTTGATGAATCGATTGAGTGAAGATGTGGTTGCCATCCGGATGTACCTGGGACCTGGCGTGATGTACGTTGTCAATCTCATTATTCTGTTGATCATCACGAGTGTTTACATGTTCATGACCGATGTTCAGATGACGCTTTGGACCTTGGTTCCACTGCCAATTCTCTCTTTTGGGATTTATAAAGTGAGTGATATCATCAACAAGAAATCGAAGGTGATGCAAAAGAGCCAATCTGGCATTTCGACTTTTGTTCAGGATAGTTTTTCCGGAATCCGTGTGGTGAAATTCTTTAGCAAGGAAAAATATATCGAGAAAAATTATGGCATCAAGGTCAAAGATTATCAAGACAAAGCACTTGATCTAGCAAGGACCGAAGCGTACTTTTTCACAATCATTCTTTTCGTGGTTGGACTTTTGAATGTCGCTATTCTTTACATCGGTGGACAAAAATATATTGCTGGCGAAATGAGTGTAGGAACGATTGCCGACTTTTTCATGTACATCAACATGTTGATCTTCCCTTTCTCAATGCTGGGTTGGGTGACATCTGTCAATCAAAGGGCGGAAGCGAGTATGCAACGTGTGAACGAATTTATGGATGTAAGATCTGATATCATCAATACAAACTCCGAAACCTATCCAATTAACGGCGAAATTGAGTTCCGAAACGTTAGCTACACTTACCCGAATACGGGAATCAAAGCCGTTGATAATCTTAGTTTCAAAGTTGATGCAGGAAAATCGCTTGCTATCATGGGTAAAACCGGAAGTGGAAAATCGACCATCGCACAACTGATCTGCAGATTGATCGATCCTGATGAAGGTGAAATTCTCATTGATGGAAAAAATCTGAAAACGCACAATTTGAAGCTTTATAGAGATCAGCTGGGCTACACGCCACAGGAAAGTTACCTTTTCTCTGATACGATCGAGAACAATATCGGGTTTGCGATCGATCAGCCAAATCGTAGCTTGGTGGTAGAAATGGCGAAAAAAGCGGACGTTCACAAAAACATCGAAGAGTTTAAAGAAAAGTACGAAACGATGGTGGGCGAACGTGGCGTAATGCTGTCTGGTGGGCAGAAACAGAGGATTTGCATCGCTCGGGCAATGATCAAACAACCAAATATCCTAATCTTCGACGATTGCCTTTCCGCTTTGGATACAGAGACCGAAGAGAATATTCTTCAAAACATTGATAAAGACCTTAAAACGACGACTTCCATTATCATAACTCATAGAGAATCAAGTGCAAAGCGAGCTGACGAAATCTTATATTTAAATTAAAATCGCCATCAAATCGTTAACATTATTGCTGAAATTTTAAGAAATCCTCTCAATTTGAAGGTTTTTTTAACAAAACATTTTGAATTTCGGAGAATTCTGTTATATTTGTTAATACACATTTCTAAAAAAATTATATAACGATGAGTGAATTTAAGGAAAGACATGAGAATGAGATTTTCACTAAGGTGTTGAAAGCAGGCAGAAGAACGTATTTCTTTGATGTGCGAGAAACCAAAGCAGGTGATTATTATTTGACCATTACAGAAAGTAAAAAGAATTTCGGGGAAAACGGAGAAGCTACTTTTGAAAAGCACAAAATCTATCTTTACAAAGAGGATTTCAAAAGTTTCCAAGAGCTCTTCGAAGAATCTACGGATTTCATCATCCAACAAAAAGGTGAAGATGTAATCTCTGAAAGACATGATAAAGACTTCAAATCAAAATCGTTTACGATAGAATCTGACGACGAAGTTTAAAAAAAAGTATAAAACGCATTTAACTTAAATGCGTTTTTTTTGTTTATAATATCCAGCGAATTCTAATATTAATAAGGCAATCAGAATAAACTGATACCATTCAAAATCCAACTTGAATCTCATGTTTGCAGCATGTCCAATCATGTAAGGAAAAGAAAAATTGGCAAAGAATAATAGTGAAAACCAAAATAGTAACTTTGATCTTCTGTACAGGAAAACCAATGAGACCAGCGTAAAAATATTAAGCAAAACAACATAGATCTTCCGTCCGAACAAGACTGACAAACTATTATCATCAAAGTATTTGGGAGGAACAAACCACAAGCAAAAGAAATTGCTAGCTGCTTTTTTTACGAAATAGTGAGGCTCATTTTTTGTGGCTTTTACGATTTCATCTTCGTAGATCTTTTCCATCACTAATTCATTGATCTCATCTCTGGTTTGATACAATTGGTGGTCTTTTTCCTTGGAAATCAGTTTGAGATCGTCCATCAATTGTCCATTTTCCGTGAAGCCGTAATAGATATTTTGCCAAGCGGGCGTTTTGGATAATACAATCTTATCGAAAATAATATAATTTCTGATGACCCAAGGCGAATACAAAAGGGCTGTGACAATAACTATAAATGAAAACTGTCTGAAATTTATTTTCTTAAAAATCAGAAGCGCTAAAATCATAATACAAGCCAGCGGAACTACCACGACTTGCGTAAGGAATAATAAGGCTGAAACAATGCCTAAAATTATAAATTCGTTATTGCTGTTGTTTACCGAAAACCAAATCTTAAAATAGAGATAAAACCAAAGCAAAAGAATGCTGATAAAAACATTGGAAGCCTCTATGATTCCGGGATAAAGAAAATAGGAAGGCGAAAAAATAAAGAAGAATCCAGCAATAATTCCAACTTTCTCAAAACCAAACAATTTTGTGATTCTGAATAATAATATGGGTGTAAAAAAACTTAGTAGAGCTTGAAAAATTGCTATTCCCAACAAAGCATTATCGCCGAAGATTTCCAAGAAGAAACTTATAAAAAACGGATATACTGGCAATTTAAAAGCAGTTCCTCCCTGATCGATGAACTCTGAATACTGGTGATACTTGACAATGTTTTTAGCGATTGTAAAATCCTCCAACGTCACAAATTCTTTTTGGATCAGTATGATATAGAGAATCTTCACAATGACAATGAAAAGATTCATTATCAGTAAATTCTTGTACGTCAAAAGAGTTTTCAGCTTTGCAAACATCGGAAAATTTTAAAAATGTAATTTAAAAATTATTTTCTGAATAAATGAAAAAGCGCATCCTAAAAAGAATGCGCTTTTAACTTGGGGTGAATGAGGGGTCTCGAACCCCCGACCTCCGGAACCACAATCCGGCGCTCTAACCAACTGAGCTACAATCACCGTTTTTGCGTGTGCAAATATAGTACTTTATCGTTTAATTGCAAATAATTCCTTCAAAATTTTTGAGTGCAATTAATTTTTCCGTCGTAAAACCTTCTGCAAACTCAACGCCGGAAAGTCTTCCAAGATCTTGAGCTCTGTAAGTCAAGCTCTCCAGGAAATCCTTTGTGGCAATCGGTGTCACTGGCTCTTTCGAATCTGGATTGTAAAACTGAGTTTTGTACGCAAGGCACGCTTCTATCTTCTTATCCAAAAATCCTGTAATGTCAATCACAAACTCCGGAACCACATTTTTCCATTGGATGTAATGAAAGATATGTTTGGGCCTCCAAACGTCCTGTAACTCGTTATTATCATAAGTTTCGATTTTCTTAAGACCAGCTAGGAAGCAAGCATCAGAAACCAATTTCGCAGCCTTTGCGTGATCAGGATGACGATCATCTATCGCATTGGCTAAGACAACTTCTGGTCTGTACTTTCTGATTTTTTCTACAATCTTCAATTGATATTCTTCAGAGTTAGTAAGAAAACCATCTTTAAGTTTTAGGTTTTCCCTTGCAGTAATCCCTAAGATCTTAGCTGCATCACTGGCTTCCTGGGCACGGGTTTCGGCTGTACCTCGGGTTCCTAATTCACCTTCGGTCAAATCAATAATACTGACTGATTTGCCCTCTGAGATCAATTTAATGATTGTTCCACCACAGCCTAATTCTACGTCATCCGGATGTGCTCCTATAGCTAGAAAATCACATTTCATTTTCAAAATATTTATTGTGCAAAATTAATAAAAACAAAACTTCCCAATCTTATGAATTGGGAAGTTTATATGTTGGTTCACTTAAAGATTATTGTCCAAGTGCTTTTTGAAGCGCCAATGCATCTGCATAAGTTGGATTCAATGCCAATGATTTTGCAATATTAGCTTTTGCTTTTTCTTTATCACTGTCTTTTGCGATAAAAGCGATTGCAAAGTAAGCATAAGACATAGTCTCTTTGTTAGCTTCCTGATCAGCTGCTGGTTTTGCCATCAACGTATCAATATATTTTTGGTACGCAGCAGATGCCAATTCCTGGCTTCCTGCCTGCTGATAAGCATAACCTTGGCTGTAATAAGCTGGCTCCCAAGTTGGAAGAAGCGCTATCATTTTTTGCCAAGTCAAGATCGCACCATTCCAGTTTTTGATATCCTGGTAAGCTTGTGCCAATTTATAAAGGGCATCTGTATCTTGTGCATTAGCGGCCACTTTAGCCTTCAAAGCGTCGATCTCTGGAGATGTTCCGCCTGCATCAGCAGTAATACCTACCAATCCGCCTTTGATCTTCGCTAATTCCTCATCCCACTTCAAAGTTTCGTCTTTTGCATTCTTAGCAATAGCAATCTTTTGTTGAACTGTAGCTTCTAGCTGTGCTTTTTTAGCCGCATCTTTCTCATCTTTTGCCAATCCTGCAGCGATCAAACCTTGTAGACCTTCGTCTGAAGCTTGGACTCTGGATTTATCAGCCTGAGATAGGAAAGTACTGATGCTTTGCTGAGCTTCTGCATATTTCCCTTCACCATAAAGAATGTAAGCTCTCAATTTATGCTTGATCGGATCATTCACTTTATCGAAAACAGAATCCAAAGTTGTCTTAGCATTCGCGTAATCCTCATTCGTAAAATAAAGTTTAGCAATCTCCAACTGTGTATATGGATCCTCATCCGCATACTTTGTATAGTTGATCAAATTCTGAGTTGCCTCAGCATTTTTCTGATATTTGATATTAAAACCTGCTAATGCTTTGTAAGCCGGAGCGTAAGTTGGATCTACAGCAATCGCTTTATCGATGTTTGTTTTTGCTTGTTGCCATTGTTGTGCAGCAATCCAAAGTGTACCTTTTCTAGTGTAAACCGAAGCTTTGTTCTTTGCTACAGCTTCTGCCTTATCATAAGCCGTCATCGCGTTACCTGGATCTTTTTTGATTCTGTAAGCATCACCTAGCGCGTAATAATAATTTGCAGGAACGCCAGCTTTCCCAGCTCTTTCCACCGCTTTGTTCAAGAAGCCGATCGCTAGATCAGGTGAACTGTTTTTTTCGAATAATGTCAAAGCCTCACCTGCACGGAAAAGTACTTCTGCATCTTTCTCTCTAGAATCTTTTACGATTTGTTGGATCTCTGCAACTGCAGATTTATCGCCTTTACCAAGTTTTACCGAAGCCAAACCTAATTTGTTCAAATTACTTTTTGGGTCGGCTGCCAAACCTTTGTTAAAGCTTTCTTGAGCTAAATCAAAATTAGGGTCGAACTGAGTTAAATATGTGTTACCTAAATAAAAGTAATTGCTTGCTTCTTTAGGATTTTGGTTGATAAGGTCTGTGTAATTTTGTTTTGCCTTCGCATATTTTTGGCTATCTACAAAGTTGATCCCGTCTTGTACAGATTGTGCAAAACTAAAACTTGTAAAAAAGCCTACTGCCGCTGTAACAACAATTTTTTTTGATAAATTCATTCTATTCTCTTTTTTCATTTTTCTTAACTGTAAATTTTTGTTTTGATCACAATATTTAGACCAAAATATAAATTAAACTTTAAAACCTCTGTTAAATAAATATTAAAAATTCAATTATTTCATTCTCACTTCTCTCTTGAAGATATTGTAAGGTTGAAGTCCCTCTTTTTCAACAACAATTTGACCTAGTTGTTGGCAAGAGAACCTGATGAAACCGTTTCCAAGACCGTAATACGCTTCATTCGAAACGAAATATAGTACTCTGGTAAAAGGATAGGTCATATTTTTAAGGTTATCACCAGTCACATCATAAGCCTGGTTTTCTTTGACCACTTTCAGGATCTTCAAATCATTTCTTAGCCTTTGAGCTTCCTCGCCGAACGGTCGGCTTATTGTATTGTAGCTGATCACTCCAATTTTATCCGGATAGTTTTTCAATTGTTCAGCTACATTTTCATTACCATTGATGATAGAAAATTTGAGCTGAGAAGGATCTTTCTTAAATTTTTGTGCGATGAAATTCAAGTTACTGGAGTTGGTTCCATCGAAGATCAAACGCTTTTTATCGGACTTCAATTCTGCATAGATGTCATCCATCGAAATAGATTCTAATGGCGAATCTTTAGGAACGACGAAAAGAACTGCGTCTGCAGCAAATTTTCCTGGAAGCCAAGGCAAATCGATCTTTGTATCGTAAGCCTCTTTTTCCTTTTGAGAAAGTTCTCTGGACATCACTGCGATGCGAACTTTCCTATCCAAAAGATCTAACAATCCCAGGTCTTCCTTCTTGATAACGACATTGATCTTTGTTTGAGGATTCAAAGCCATGTATCTTTCTGCCAAAGCTTCAATCACACTTTTGAAAGACTCGTCTGTCTCAACTGTGATCTCACCTTTATTTGGTGTGTCGATTTCCTTTGGTTTCTCTTTGGAACATGCAAAAACAATAGCAGCAATTGCTATGAAGAGAAAAAATATTTTTTTCATATTAATTATCACTTTTAATTCTGAGAATAGCTCGTACAATTCGGAAAACCCCGTAAGCTATAAGAAGTCCGCCTAGTGGATAGGCCACATTAGGTTCTAGAATAACGATAAAGAATTTATATACGATAACAACGATTCCTAAAACGATGTAGAAAAGTCCTGTTATCAAAGAAAGCCAATTAAACATATCACAAATTTAATAAAAAAAAGAGAAGTTGTAACAACTTCTCTTTTATATAATACGTTACAAATTAAATCCCTATTGGAAATTCATTGTAACTGGGAATCTAAATCTAGATCTTACCGGTTGCCCGTTAACTTTACCAGGAGTCCATTTTGTTTTCAAACCTTTAACGGTCGCTTCCGCTTCCTTGTTAAAGTCAGAATTTGATCCAGAGGCTTTTACTTGCGTAAGAGATCCATCTTTTTCAACAACGAATGTCACTTCTGTTTTCAAAGTACCTTCACCTTCCAAACTTCCTGAATCAAAATTATTCTGGAATTTATTTCTGAATGAATTGATACCTCCAGGATATTCTGCTGCCTGATCTACTGATTCGTAAACCTCATTAGTCACTGGCTTCACCTCTGCTGTCACTACTTTACCAGTTCCTGGGGGCGGGGGCGGTGGCGTGTAAGTTGGTGTTTTCACACCCTCTTGATTGTTAAGACCAGTCGTCGTTTCCAACTGTTTTGTAATTGGAGGCGGTGGAGTCTCGATCTTAGGAGCTTTCTTAGGTTCCGGAACTACGTTCTGAATTACCTCCTGTTTCTCTTCCTCTTTTGGTGGAGGTGGTGGAGGTGGTTCTTCTTCCTTAGGTTGTTCTAAAATGGGTTGTTCTTCCAAAATATTAACCAAGTTTGCATCCACTTCTACTTTATCTTTAGCATTCATCTGTTGAATCTTAAGATAGATCAAAGGAGATACAGCAAGAAGGATAAAGAAAGCGGTCCCAATTAAGAATGATTTTGTAAGCACATTGGGATATCTTGTCCTAAGGTCATATGCTCCGTATTCTTTATTTCTATTTTCAAATACAATCTCATCAAGAGAAAGATCGTACTTCAAATTTTCGTCTGCCATTTTAATATTATTAAATATGATACTTGTAGTGGAACTATTCTCCTACTTTCTTTTTGTAAATAGCTTCTTCCCACGGTTTGATATCGGTAACCCCATATCTTTCGTTTTTGGTAATAGCCATTTCATCTAGAATGTCTACAAAGTTTTTATATACTGCATCGTCCGTTGGCTTGATAATTACTGTGAACTTTTCTTTATCAGATGCTCCGGCTTTTGCTCTCTCTATTACTTTCGTAATACCTTCTCTATCAAAATTGGTTTCAACAAGAGTTTGCTCATTAAGACCTGCTTGATCCAACTGATGGTAAAATATCTTGTTATCTTTCCCTATAATGATAGAAATTGAATTATTCAATTTGATTTCTGTTTCAGGCTGTTGTTTAGGATCCTTAGGTTTTGCCGGAAGACCAAGGTCCATTACATTTGGTTTACTAAATGTTGTGGTGAACATAAAGAACATCAACATCAAGAAATTCAAATCAACCATCGGTGTCATATCTACACGTGGATTCTGCTTTTTCGAGCGGACCTTACCGCCTTTCCCGGAATCCTCTTTTACTTGTACTTCTGCCATTTCTCGAATTAATTTGTTTTAGCTTCTTGTGATGTGATCAACCAGAATTTAAGAAAATCAATATCTCTTAAACCTTCAAATAAACCTTTCACTTTTGGGTATTTTGTAGTTACATCACCTTTGATCGCTAACTTGTAGTTAGGATTAACTGCTAAACTTTGCTGTACCCAATCAATCAATTGTTTATTTGTACTATCCATCGGAACTCCTTCCGTCGCTTTGTAAGCTTTTTGTTTTTCTGCAGGCAGATTCAAAAAACTTTTCAGCTGCCCCATTGGCACTCCTACTGATTCTAATTTTGCAAACGCAACTTTTTCTGGGTTTGTGAAAGTCATATTATACTTTGCTCCCATTTTGTCCAAAAGCTGTAATTTTTCTGTACCGTTATCTACGGGTTGAAAATAAAACACACCGTTTGGATCAACATTTACTGTCATTAGACTTGCATCAGGAAGTATTTTCTCTGATATAGAAGAAGGCGGTTTTATCTGTGCCACATCGGGCTTTTTGAACTGGGTAGTCATAATGAAGAATGTAAGAAGTAAAAATGTCACATCACACATTGCTGTCATATCCAGAGCTACACCATGTCTTTTTGGTTTAATTCTCGCCATTGTTTTGTCTATTTAACTATTTGATGAAATTTAAAATGTAAAATACATTTTATAAGACGCTCAATTTCTTAATGAAATTCAGCAAAAGATTGTTGGATGCTCATAGAGATTTCGTCAATCTTGTAAGTCAAACCATCAATTTTAGATGTGAAATAGTTATAAAGAATAATCGCGATTGCAGAAGTACCAATACCTAAAGCTGTATTCATCAATGCTTCAGAGATACCAATTGATAGTGCAGCAGCATCTGGTGTTCCACCTGCTTCTCCTAACGCCTGGAATGAACGGATCATACCTAGTACTGTTCCCAACAATGCTACCAATGTTGCAACTGTTCCTAGTGTAGAAAGAATGTTCATATTTTTCTCCAACATTGGCATTTCAAGAGTTGTAGCTTCTTCAATCGCTTTGTTAAGACCAGCCATTTTCTGTTCTTTATCAAGAGTTGTGTCGTGAGCCAAAGCTTTGTAAGTCGTAAGACCTTCTTTCACAACGTTTCCGATAGAACCTTGCTGTCTGTCGCACTCTTCAAGAGCCTCGTCAACTTTGTTGTTGTTTAATAAACTTCTGATTTTCAAAACGAAATTATCAACATTTCCGTTTCCTGAAGCTTTGCTTAAAACGATTGCTCTCTCGATAGAGAAAACGATCACGATGATCATAAAAGTAATCAAAACAGGAACAAGAACTCCTCCCATATAGATAACTCCTAATCCGTGTGGATGTAACTCCGTCCCTTTGATATCAGCAAAAGCTACTGAAGCTGTACCGGCAGTACGCGCATCCTCCTGAAAGTTAGATGGGTTACCTAATACAAATAAAAAGATTGCAATACCAATAGCGAATAAAATTGGTATAATTACCGCAGGATTAAGACCTCCCTTTTTTCTAGCAACTACTTGCTCGTCTGTGTTTGAAACATTCATTTCCATATTAAAACTAAATTATAATTGTTAAATTTTATTCTGTAAAATAAAGTCAAATTATTTAAAAATGCAAACTAAATAATGTTACTTTTTGTTTTTTTTGTCAATGCAATCGAGACCGCATTCGTATATTATTAAAATTAAACTTATTTTTTATCAATTTATTATCAATCTTTCCAAACATTATAAAATATAACCAAAAATTGTGAATTATTTTTATGTTTTCCGATTCAATAATTACATTTATAATATATAATAAATTTTTGTTAAATTTTAAAAACGCCCCATTTCATTGCTTACTTATGAGACAATATTAATGATTTTCTTGGGAACAAAGATGAAATTTTTCACCGTTTTGCCTTCCAAGTATCTTTTTGCATCCTGATTCTCCAAAATTATTTTTTCAACTTCGTCCTTTTGTAAATCAGAAGCCAATTTAATTTTGAATTTCATTTTTCCGTTAAAACTTACTGGGTAATCTATCTCATCTTCTACTAGATAAGCTTCATCGAGAATTGGAAACTTCTCGAACTCTATAGACGAATTATTTCCCAGCAAATTCCATACCTCTTCGCAGATGTGTGGCGCATAAGGTGAGATTATTATTGCCAATGGCTCCAGAATCGCTCTCTTATTACATTTCAATTTCTGTAACTCATTGACTGCTATCATAAATGACGACACTGAGGTATTGAAAGAAAAATTCTCGATATCAAAAAGCACTTTCTTGATTAAAGTATGAAGAATCTTGAATTCCGCTTTTGTCGGCTCTTCATCTGAAACTTCAAACGTATCACCATTGAAATACAAGTTCCAGAATTTCTTCAAGAAACCATAGACTCCGCTAAGACCTTGCGTGTTCCAAGGCTTTGATTGTTCCAATGGACCAAGGAACATTTCATACAATCTTAAACCGTCTGCTCCATATTCATTACAAATATCATCAGGGTTGACGACATTGTATTTTGATTTGGACATTTTTCCTTGTTCACTATCTGTAAAAAATTTAATGTCATCAATATTCTTCACTGAACCGTCCCAGTTATAAAACTTCTTTTCAGAAAATTTATAGAATCCATCAACAGTTATAAAGACAGGATTTTTAAAAGTTTGCCAATCAATGTAATCTAAAATCCCTTGCTCATTTAAGTAAGCTTCCTTTTCATTATTATTATAATCTTTAACAAATTCTATCGGAACTGAAAGTTTTTGCAACCAATCTCCAGTTACTTGAATATTGAATCCTTCTTTGATTGCTTTTTTATCAAATATTAAATCTCCTAGTTCTTCACTATCATTAAAAACTCGATAAATGTTTTTCCCTTGATAAATATGATTTGATTTATGTTGGCTTTTATATGAACTTTCAATAATTCCCAAAATCATCCCTTGATTAATCAACTTTTGGAAAGGCTCATTTTGTTCAATACAACCTCTGTCTTTCAAAAACATATTCCAAAAACGAGAATATAATAAATGTCCGGTTGCGTGCTCGCTTCCTCCGATGTACAAATCAACTTGTCCCCAATAATCGGTCAATTCTTTTTTAGCAAAAACTTCGTCATCATTCGGGTCCATATATCTTAGGAAATACCACGAACTTCCTGCCCAACCTGGCATTGTGGATAATTCTAATGGGAAAACGGTTTTATCATCAATCAAATCCGTATCAACCACTTTCTGATTTGCTTCGTCCCACGCAAATGTTTTTGCATTTCCTAATGGCGGGTCGCCGTCTTCTGTTGGTAGATATTTTTCGACTTCAGGAAGTTCCAAAGGCAAAGCGGAATTTGGTAAAGTGTACGGCATTCCATCCTTATAATAGATAGGAACCGGCTCGCCCCAATATCTTTGTCTGGAGAAAATCGCATCACGCTGTCTGTAATTAGTTGTTCCGTGACCAATTCCTCGGTTTTCGATTTCAGCAATTATTTTGGATTTTGCATCCTTATAATTAAGGCCATTCAGCAAATCAGAATTCACACAAACCGAATCTTTAGAATCGTAAGCTTCTTCCTGAACATCCACATCAGACTCTACAACCTTGATGATTTCCAGATTAAATTTCTTAGCAAATCTATGGTCACGTTCGTCGTGCGCAGGGACAGCCATTACAGCACCAGTTCCGTAACCCATCAACACATAATCCGAAATATAAACTGGAATATTCTTCCCAGTAAATGGATTGATGCCATAACTTCCCGTGAAAGCACCACTCACGTTTTTCACGTCAGCCATTCTATCACGTTCTGTTTTTTTGGAAGTTTCTTCTATATAATTATTAACTTCAACTTTTTGCTCACTTGTTGTTAAATTTTGAACCAAAGGATTTTCCGGTGCCAAAACCATAAAGGTTGCTCCGAAAATCGTGTCGGGACGGGTTGTAAAAACTTCAATCGTTTCTCCGTTTTCAGTTGAGAATCTTACCTGCGCACCTTGAGATTTTCCAATCCAATATTCCTGAGCATCTTTCAAAGGTTGAGGCCAGTCCAAAGTTTTCAAACCTTGTAACAATCTTTCCGAGTATGCAGAAATCCTCATACTCCACTGCATCATTTTCTTTTGGAAAACAGGATAACCGCCTCGTTCGGATTTTCCATCCTTGATTTCGTCGTTCGCCAAAACGGTTCCCAATGCTGGACACCAGTTCACAGTTGTTTCTGCACGGAAAGCCAGACGATAATTTAATAATATTTCTTCTTTTCTAATATCAGAACTATTTTTCCATTCATCTGAAGTGAAATTTAATTCCTCATTTTGATTGGCATTCAAACCTTCTGTTCCTTTTTCATCAAAATGTTTGATCAAAGTTTCGATAGATTCAGCCTTGTCTGTATCTGTATTGTACCAAGAGTGAAACAATTGAATGAAAATCCATTGCGTCCATTTATAATAAGAAGCGTCCGAAGTTCTCACTTCCCTGCTCCAGTCAAATGAAAAACCGATTTTTCTTAATTGCTCCTCGTATCTCGTGATATTTTGTTCAGTCGTAATTGCAGGATGCGTTCCGGTTTGTATCGCATATTGCTCAGCAGGAAGTCCAAAACTGTCATAACCAACAGGATGCAACACGTTGAAACCCTGATGTCTTTTGAATCTCGCATAGATATCCGATGCGATGTATCCCAGCGGATGACCCACGTGAAGTCCCGCTCCGGAAGGATATGGAAACATATCGAGGACGTAGAATTTCGGTTTATCGGTTGAGTCGGAAGTCTTGTAAGTTTGGTTGTCTTCCCAGTATTTCTGCCACTTTTTTTCTATCTGCTGATGGTCGTAAAACATTCTATAAAGTAAGAATTAGTAATGAATAATTTTTTTAAGATTCACAAAGTTAAGATTTTGAAATAAATAGACAATTTTAAATTTTCGGATTCACTTTTCCACAATAATAATTATTTGGGCACCTTTTTCCGCCTTCCGTTCCCAATCTTTTTTGCAGACGTTTTCAGTTTCAATAGAACTTGAAGTCAAAGCAAAAAAGGATTTCCACTCAAGTCGGGGCGCAGATTCCAGCTTCGAATCAACATTTGTCATTCAAAAAGAAGTGAAGCATATAAAAGATAAAGTCTTTGACTCCGCTCACACTGACAACTTCAAAAACCCGTTAGTATTAGAGATGTCACACTGAGCGGAGTCAAAGTGTTTTCATTACCAAAAGTCTATTATCTGCAAAATCATTATCTTAAAGTCTATATCTTTATCTTTGTAAAAAATCGAAAGTGCCGGAAATTTCTATCATCACACCGAGTTACAATTCTTCAAAATATTTGGATGAAACCATCAATTCTGTCCTCAATCAAACTTTCAAAGATTGGGAATGGCTGATTACTGATGATTGTTCCACAGACAATTCCGTAGAGATTCTGGAAGAACAAAATGACCCAAGAATCAAAGTTTTCAAAGCGAAGAAAAATGGCGGCGCAGGACACGCAAGAAATATTTCTTTGGAAAATGCTACCGGAAGATTTATCACATTTCTGGATGCCGATGATTTTTGGGAATCGAATTTCCTCGAAGAAATGGTCAACTTTATGAAATCCGAGAATGCAGAACTGGCCTACTCCACTTATTCCCGTTGCGATGAAAATCTGAATCCGGTTTTAGGCGATTTTGAAGCAGACACGATTGTCAATTTTAATAATCTTTTGAAAACCTGCAGATTATCTCTTTTAGCTTCGATGTACGATTCCAAAAGAGTGGGAAAATTCTATTTTCCAGAAGGCACAAAACGCGAAGACCACGTGATGTGGCTGGAACTTTTGAAGAAAATCCCGCAAGGAAAACCTTTAAAAAAAACCTTATCAAAATACAGAATGTTGCCAAACAGCGTTTCCCGAAACAAATCAAACATTATGAAAGACCAATATTTGGTTTACAAAGATTATATGAAATTCTCGACTGTAAAATCGTTGTATTACACAGCGAATTGGGCGTTTAACGGTTTTATCAAATATTCAAAAATCTTCAATTAATGGAATATTCAAAAGAATTCAAGCAGGCTTTGAGCGAATTTTCGCCGGCCGAAAAAGACAAATTGATTTTCCGATTGTTGAAGAAAGACAAATTGCTTTCCAAGAAACTCTATTTCGAATTGATTGACCTTGAAACCGTTGATGACAAGCGAGATGCAATGGAAGAAATCATTCATGAAAAAGTTTCGTTAGCTTCAAAATATATTGCAAATCAAAAATATTTCCTCGTTCTTGTCAGAAAAATAAGTGCAGAAATCACGGAACACGTGAAAATCACAACTGATAAATTTGGTGACGTTTCTTTGAATTTATTTTTAATCAATGAAATCTTAGAATACAACGAAAAACTTGGAACACAAAGATTTGACAACGTCTACAAACTCTATATTTATCTCATCAACAAAATCTTCAAAGCGTTGACCTTGACCAAAAAACTGGATGAAGATTATTGGATGGAAATCGATGAATTTTTGGAAAACCTCAATGAAAAAATCGATGGTAATATTTATTTCCAAAAACTTTGCATTAATAATGGTTTAGATTTCAACTGGCGGAAATGCGAAAACATTCCCGACCATTTTGAATTGATTGTGAAGGGAATTAAGAGTGAGGGATTTTTGAGGTAATATTTTAATCACAAAGACACCAAGCTCTTCACAAAGAACACAATTAAGCTTTTGAGGAAATGAAAATAGCAAACCTTGTGTAAAAACTTTGTGAACCTTGTGTTTAAATCAATATTTTCTTCAAAATAATCTCCGTAGAATTTGGCTGAGACTCTACAAAATCGCCAGCATTTTTCGACATTTCTTTCAGGTAAGAAACTTCACCTTCTTCGGTAGTCAAATCTTTTTTCATCACTTCCTCGATGAAAGCAGCTGCGGTCACAAAATCGTCAAAGTGTTTTCCGCCTTTGGCTGCAACCAAATTATCTGCTTCCGGATTTTTCTTGTATTGATTTCCAAAAATTACCGGAACCGAATAAACCGCCGCTTCCAGAATATTGTGCAATCCTGCCGAATGAAATCCGCCGCCAACAACCGCCAAATCAGCATAAGAATACAATTTGGAAAGCTTTCCAATACTGTCGATGATGAGAATTTGATAATTCGAAGTTTGAAGCGTTGGAGAATTCGAAAGTGAACTGTAAAGAATGGCGTTCGGAAATAATTTTAACAAATGCGGAATGCGATGCAAATCGTGAGGTGCGATGGCAAATTTGGTTTCAGGAAGTTTTTTGACCAAAAGTTGGGCGATATCTTCCTCAGTTTGCCAAGAACTTCCGAACACAATCAATTTCTGACTGCCTTTAAACTCTTCAATAAAATCGAGATGATTGTCTCTTTCCAAAAACTGTTTCACGCGGTCAAACCTTGTATCGCCGGAAACGGAGGAATTGACCAATCCGATATTTTTTGCCAAAGCGGAAGACTTGATGGTCTGATGAAAAAACCAATCGATATTATGTTTCAGTTGTTTTGCGAACCATTTGCCATAGTTTTCAAAGAATATCTGATGTTCGTAAAACAATGCGGAGATCACATAGATTTTTGTTCCTCCGTTTTTCAGTTCGCTCAGTAGATTATACCAATAATCATATTTCACTGTGAAGAAAATCTGACAATCAAAGCTGGAAACAAATTCCTGAATTTCTTTATTTTTATCAAAAGGCAAATAACAAATTGCGTCCGCCATATGTTTTTTCTTCTTCACATTTTCATAACCGGAAGGTGAAAAGAACGTGATTAACACTTTATAATCCGGAAAATATTCCTTCAGTTTCTCGAGAACCGGTAAACCCTGTTCGTATTCACCTAAGCTGGAAGCATGCATCCACAGGACTTTATCTTCGCGGGAAAAAGCATTTCTTACAATTTCCAAAGACTGTTTTCTGCCTCGGATTCCTTTTTTGGTTTTGCCATCGATGAGTGCAAAGACCTTCATCCCGAAAATCATCAAGCGGACGAAAAGATTGTATAGAGATTTCATCTTTTATTTTTCTGTCGCAAATCTAAGGATTAGAAAATTATTAAACCGTAATTTTGTCATTTTGAAAGAATCAAAACTATTGGGATTCTTTCAGAATGACAAAAGATGTATTTATATGACAAATGTTGATTCGAAGCTGGAATCTGCAGCCCGACTTGAACGGAGCTCATTTTTTGTGACTGAAAAAGCGGTGGCAAAAATAGCGGGAGTGGAAGGCGGAAATAGCTGCCATAAAAAATAACAACTAGCTATTCGACGAATGTCAAAAGCTGCCCAAATCATTATTCCTGTAAATTCAAATCTGTCAAATTATAAGTTGTTGAAAATTATTGTAAAAAAGTTTTCAAATACTTGCGACGCAAAATAAAAGCTGTATATTTGCAATCTGAAAATTTAATAGTAATTACGAACTAAATATATTAGTGATGAGTAAAAGAACATTCCAACCATCTGAGAGAAAAAGAAGAAACAAACACGGTTTCCGTGAAAGAATGTCTACACCAAACGGAAGACGGGTGTTGGCAGCTAGAAGAGCGAAAGGCAGAAAGAGCTTAACTGTTAGTGCTGCGCGCGCTAAGAGATAATTTCTTCAAAAATTATCATATACAAAAAGTGTCTGGACATTGTTTCAGACATTTTTTGTTGTTAAAATTTCCCAAAAATAGAAGCATTACAAGATGTTTTTATTATTTTTGAATTGATGATTTGTTTAATCATTTATCAATTATAACTTATCAATTATTGCAATTATGCCGCACAGAAACGACCCGGGAGTAGATATTATAGATTTGAGCAACGCTAAGATTGTTCAGAAAAACTTCACAGTCTTGAATGATGTCGACCTTCATATCAAGAAAGGTAAATTCTGCTACCTAATCGGAAAAACTGGCTCTGGAAAGAGTTCTCTTTTGAAAGTGCTTTACGGACAATTACCTCTACAAGGTGGAAGCGGACAGGTTGCAGGTTTTGATTTGAAGAAATTGAAGCAATCTGAAGTTCCAAATTTGAGAAGAAAATTGGGAATCGTTTTCCAGGATTTTCAGCTTTTACCAGACAGAAACATTGAGAAAAACCTTCTTTTTGTTTTACAGGCGACTGGCTGGAAAGACAAATTGAAAATGGAAGCGAGAATTGACGAAGTTCTGTCCAGTGTTGGGATGAAAACCAAAAAGCACAAAATGCCGCATCAACTTTCCGGAGGTGAGCAACAGCGTGCTGCAATTGCGAGAGCTTTGTTAAACCATCCAGAATTAATCCTTGCAGATGAGCCGACTGGGAATCTTGACCCGGAAACTTCAAACGATATTATGACGCTGCTAAAGAATCTTGCGGAAGAAAACCATTGCGCAGTGGTGATGGCGACGCACGATTACCATATGATCCAGAATTATCCTGGAGAAGCGATCCGTTGCGAGAATGGACAGGTTTCTGTTTTGGATACAGCGGAACTTTTTGAATAATTATAGAAGTTAGAGATTAGAATTTAGATTCTAATGTTTTTAAAATATAGAACCTTTCTGAAAATTTCAGAGAGGTTTTTTTGTGAATTGATGGAAGTCTTTTGTCAGTTCAAGATATTCGTCGGAATAAATTCTTGGCGCTTTTTCTATGACGAAGTTTTCTATTTTAGCTTCTGAATTTTTAAATGAATATTCTAAAACTAAACGTTTCGGTTCCGAGGTTTTTATGCCTTTAATAATGACTTTTCTTTGGAGAAATAAATTATTGTTAGAACAAATTTGATTGAATTCCTTTTCAGAATCGATTGGAATAATGATTGAAAATAAACCATTTTCGGAAAGCAATTGACTTGATTTTTTAATTAAATCAGAAAAATTCAATTCCAATCTTTGTCTTGCCAAAATATCTTTCTCGGAATTATTGATTTCAAAATAAGGCGGATTTGAAATAATGACATCAAACTTTTCTTCAGTTTCAAAGTTTTTCAAATCGTGAAGTTGACTTTTGAGTCGTTCAGAAAAAGGAGAATTTATGAAATTGGTTTGAGAAATATTGACCGCTTCGGAATTAATATCGATGGCTAAAATCTGCGCTTCTGGATTTCTTTGAGCTATCATTAATGAAATAATTCCGGTTCCTGTACCTATTTCCAAAACTTTCTTCGCTTCGGAAACATTAGCTAAAGCGCCGAGCAAAACTGCATCTGTCCCCACTCGGAAAACGTCAGCGTTTTGTTGAATATCAAATTGTTGAAATCGGAAAGGTTTCATTAATTATAAATTGGAAGGCATAGAAATCGTGAAAGTCGCGCCTTTGTCAACTTCGGAAACGACTGTGATTGTGCCGTTATAATCTTCCACCATTCGTTTTACCATCGTCAGTCCAATTCCCATTCCGCTATTTTTGGAAGTGAAATTCGGGTCAAAAATTCTATCGAGTTTATCAGTCGGAATCCCAACTCCATTATCCTGAACGGTAATTTTGATTCGCTTTTCGATTTTCTCGAGGTCAACGTTGATGACGGATTTTCTATCATCGGACTTTGCCTGACTGGCGTTGGTAACAAGATTGGTGATGATCCTGGTCAGATAATCTTTATCGATTTTCATCCGGATATCATCGTGATTGGCGTGGACAAAAATATTTTCGTCACTGAAAATCGTGAGTGAATTCCGAACTTCCTTATTCAAAGAAATCTCCTCATCCGTTTTCTCCGGCAACTGTGCAAATTGAGAAAACGCACTCGCTACTCTGCTGATAACATCGATTTGACCGATGACAATCTCACTTAGATTCTTAACTTTATTGGTAATATTCGGGTCGTTCGGATCAAACTTTCTCTCGAAGTTTTGCATCATCAACTTCATCGGTGTCAACGGATTTTTGACTTCGTGAGCAACCTGCTTAGCCATTTCCTGCCAGGCGGATTGCTTTTCGATGTAGCTTAATCGTTCGCGCTGGTCGGCAATTTCGGCAATCATTTTATTATAAGCTTTCACCAAGGCATTCAGCTCATCATTTTTATAATATTTGATGGGTTGCAGATTTTTATCAAACAAATTAATCCTGCTAATCATCGATGTAAACCTGACAATAGCTTCCGTCAAATTGTTGGAAATAATCCAACTGAGCCAAATACTGAAAATGATAATCAAAATATTAACGCCAATAATATAAGCAAAGTAATGCTTGAAAACTTCCATATAAGCGCTCTCGTTGTGATAATACGGAAAATAGATATAGCCAATATCTTCCAGCATATTGTTTTTCAGAACCATATAAGAAGAGACGATACTCGCGTCCAATTTCTCGTCATAGGATTTGTCGTCGTATTGTTTTCCGTTTTTGCGTATTTCATTCAGGACATTGGCAGGCATTTTCTTTTGCTCCACAAGATTTGGGTCTTTGTTGGAGAGGAGATAATTTCCTTTCAGGTCATAAATGATAATATCGTGCTTGTTGATATCCGCAATCTCGTAGATTTCGTTCTCCAAAACCTTCGGAATATCATAGGTCTGAACCTGAGAATGACTAAGCGCATAATCCAAAGATGCCATCAGCGCCTGAGATTTATTCTGCATATCGGTCTTGCTCACCATCTTCGCATTGTCCCGAAGAATTACGAAAGACAAAGCCGCCGAAGTGACAACACTCAAGATACAAATTGTGAGAAAGCCGATGAAAACCCTGTTTCTTAATCGGTAACCTTTATAATCACTTAATGGCATTCTGTTTTTTCAATAGTTTGGCAACGTACTTTCCGATAATATCGAATTCCAGATTTACCACATCGTCTTTCTGCAGGTTTTTCATATTCGTGAACTCCCAGGTGTACGGAATTATCGCCACAGAAAACTTCCCGTCTCCGCTCTCAGCAACAGTCAAGCTGATTCCATTCACCGTAATCGAGCCTTGCGGAACAGTTGTATATTCCGCAGATTCGTCGTAATTGATGGTAATGAAATAACTTCCGTCCTGATTTTCGATGCTTTCCACAGTTCCCGTTTTGTCCACGTGACCTTGCACGATGTGTCCGTCCAGTCTTCCTTCGAAGCGCAAACAACGTTCCAAATTGACTTCCGTGCCCACATTCCAAAAATTAAGATTGGTTTTCTCCAGCGTTTCGTTGATGGCTGTCACTTTATAAGTATTCTCCGTAATTTCAACAACTGTCAAACAACAGCCGTTATGAGCCAGACTTTGGTCGATTTTCAGCTCCTGAGTGAAAGGTCCGCTCAGCGTAAAATCTATATTACTTTCGTTTCTGTCAATTTTTTCTACTTTTCCCGTAGCTTCAATGATTCCTGTAAACATTCTTTCTTAATATTTTTAAATTTTTAGGAGCTTAATCCCGCTTTCCACTATATCTTTTTCGCCATCGCTTTTTTCAAGCCACCGCAGAAAAAGGATGCCGTTGCAATCGGGGCTATGGGCTTTGTCATCCGTAGAAACTTTAGCCATTTAAATTAACATCCGTTTCATAAGAAAAACTACCTAAAAAATTGTAATTTTGTAAATTCTTTATAAATATCAAAGATAAACAAATGAGCTCCAAACACCATAAAATCAGAGTAGGAATTTCAATCGGCGATTTCAACGGAATCGGTCCGGAAATCATCCTCAAATCTCTGAAAGATAAATCCATCACAGACTTTTTTACGCCCGTCATCTTTGGTTCAGGAAAATTGTTCACTTATCAGAAAAATGTTTTTAAACTTCAGACCAATTTCAATTACATCAACGAAGCGAAAGAAGCTCAGGCGGGGAAGATCAATATGGTGAATCTGACCAAGGAGAACAGCAATATAGAATTTGGTGTCCCGACGGAAGAATCCACAAAAATGGCCATCGACTCATTGAACTCAGCAACAGAAGCGCTATTAAACAAAGACATCGACGTTCTTGTAACAGCGCCAATCAACAAAGACGAAATGATGAAATATGGTTTTGCTCACGCAGGCCACACCGGATACTTCGAGGAAAAAGCAGGCAAAAAAGCCGTAATGTTTATGGTCAGCGAAGGTTTGAAAGTTGCTGTTTCCACGCATCACATTCCGGTTTCGGACATTGTAAATCACATAACGAAAGACAATATCAAAAAACAAGTGAAACAATTGGTTGCTACATTGAAAGAAGATTTCTGCGTAGAAAAACCAAAAATCGCCGTTCTCGGACTCAATCCTCATGCTGGCGACGGTGGCGTTATCGGTAAAGAAGAAATAGAAATCATTCAGCCTGCGATTCAGGATTTATTTAACGAAGGCATTATGGCTTTCGGTCCTTATCCGGCAGACAGTTTCTTCCAACCAGAGAAATATAAAGCATTCGACGCTGTTTTGGCAATGTATCACGACCAAGGTTTGGCGCCGTTCAAAACGATTGCTTACGAAGAAGGCGTGAACTACACTGCTGGCTTGCCTTTTATCAGAACTTCGCCGGACCACGGCGTTGCCTATGATATTGCGGGGAAAAATATCGCAGATGAGACTTCATTTTCCGAAGCAATTTTTACAGCCATCGATATTTTCAAAAGCCGAGACGAATATCAGGAATTGAGAGCGCATCGCCTCCGCCCGAAAGCTACACACGCAAACCACGGAGTAGACGAAGATTTACCAAAAGAAAGCTAAAACTTTCTTCAAAATTGAGACATTAAAATAAGTTTTTGGAGGACTAATTTTTTGCAATTCAAGTATTTCCAAAAAATATTTTGTTATTTGAAAAAATTAAATTATTTTTGCAAACCATTTTTATGGACAGATTTAGAAACTACGACATTGCTTTTGTAGGCTTAAAAGCTGGAAAGCACGATTTCAATTACGAGATCAATCAGGAGTTCTTTGATTTATTTGAGACTGAACAAGAGTTTTTCAACCCGGAAATCAGTGTAAATGTTCTTTTGGACAAGCATACTACATTTTTGGAATTCATATTCAAAGTTTCAGGAACGGTTCAATTGATTTGCGACATTAGCAATGATGAATTTTCCGAAAACATAGAAAATGACTTGAAAGTTCTTGTGAAATTTGGAGAAGAATACGATGACAGCAACGAGGATGTGATTACCATCAACAGAAAAGACAGCGATTTCAACATTGCAAACCTTATCTACGAAACAGTGGTTTTATCAATTCCAATGAAGAAAGTAGCACCTTCTGTAAAAGACAATGATGAATATCAGAATCTTTTAGATAAATACAGTCCAAAAATAATCGAGGAAGAAGATGAACAAGTTGACCCACGATGGGCAGCTTTGAAGAAATTAAAAGATAACAATTAAGAAATAACAATATAATTCGAAAGAATTTTTTAAAAAGTACTAACAAATGGCACATCCTAAAAGAAGACAGTCGTCTACAAGAAGAGATAAAAGAAGAACACACTACAAAGCTGTAGTTCCTCAATTGGCTAAAGACGCAACGTCTGGCGAAATGCACCTATACCACAGAGCGCACTGGCACGAAGGAAAACTTTATTACAGAGGAAAAGTTGTAGTAGAGAAAACTGTAGAAACTATAGAAGAAAACTAAGAATTATCTTTGATAATCTTATACTTAGCATAAAAAACCACTCGGATTTTATTAATTTGGGTGGTTTTTTATTATATTTGGCGTTCAAAACATTTAAAATTTTATGGATATAAAAGACATTCAGAATCTTGTAAGATTTGTAGCAAAAGCAGGAGTTTCCGAAGTGAAATATAAAAATAAAGACTTCGAAATCTACATCAAAACACCACTTGGAGGCGAGCCTGTAAGCTATGTAACACCACAAGTTTCTTATCAAACTCCTTTTTCTGCACCGGCTGCAAGTCCAGTTTCTGCTTCTAACGATAATTCTGAAGCAGCAAATGCTGCCGATGACAGCAAATATATTACTATCAAATCTCCGATGATCGGGACTTTCTATAGAAAACCATCTCCAGACAAAGAGGTTTTTGCAAACGTAGGCGATTCTGTAACAGAAGGAAAAGTAGTTTGTGTGATCGAAGCGATGAAGCTTTTCAACCAGATCGAATCAGAAGTTAGCGGAAAAATCGTGAAAATCTTGGTAGAAGATGCTTCTCCTGTAGAATATGATCAACCATTATTTTTAGTAGACCCTTCTTAATATAATTGATAGATGATGATTGATAAGTGATGATTTTCACTTTATCTCAATTTTTAATTCTTAATTTTTAATTATAAAAAGATGTTCAAAAAAATATTGATCGCAAACCGTGGCGAGATCGCAATGCGAATTTTGCGTACGGCCAAAGAAATGGGCATAAAAACAGTAGCTGTTTATTCAACTGCTGACAAAGACAGTCTTCACGTTCGTTTTGCGGACGAGGCTGTTTGTATTGGTCCGCCAATGAGCAAAGATTCTTATCTTAAAATACCAAATATCATTGCTGCTGCAGAAATTACAAATGCAGACGCGATCCATCCAGGTTACGGTTTCTTATCAGAGAATGCAAATTTCTCAAGGATCTGTGCTAAGAATGGCATCAAATTCATTGGAGCAAGTCCTGAGCAAATCGAAAAAATGGGAGACAAAGCTACGGCCAAAGCAACCATGAAAGCAGCTGGAATCCCTTGTGTTCCAGGTTCTGAAGGTTTGATCGATTCTTACGAAGATGCTAAGAAAACTGCCTTAGTTGTTGGTTATCCTGTGATGATCAAAGCAACTGCCGGTGGTGGTGGAAAAGGAATGAGAGCTGTTTGGAAAGAAGAAGATTTGAAAGAACATTGGGATTCTGCAATCCAAGAAGCTGTAGCGGCTTTTGGAAACGGCGGAATGTACATGGAAAAACTGATCGAGGAGCCAAGACACATCGAGATCCAAGTTGCTGGAGATCAATTTGGTAAAGCTTGTCACCTTTCCGAAAGAGACTGCTCTATCCAAAGAAGAAATCAAAAACTAATTGAGGAAACGCCTTCTCCTTTTATGACGGATGAACTTCGTGAAAAAATGGGAGCTGCGGCTGTAAAAGCAGCAGAATATATTTCTTACGAAGGTGTTGGAACAATAGAATTTTTGGTGGACAAACACAGAAATTTCTATTTCATGGAAATGAATACGAGAATCCAGGTTGAGCATCCAATTACGGAACAAGTTGTTGATTTTGACTTGATCCGTGAGCAAATTCTTCTAGCTGCCGGAACGCCAATCAGTGGAAAAAATTATTATCCGAAAAGACATTCTATCGAGTGTAGAATCAATGCGGAAGATCCTTATGCTGATTTCCGACCATCTCCGGGAAAAATCACTGAACTTAATATTCCTGGTGGAAATGGTGTAAGAGTTGACACTCACGTTTATTCTGGATACACAATCCCATCCAACTACGATTCTATGATCGCTAAATTGATTGTTACTGCTCAAACCAGAGAAGAATCGATCGCGAAAATGAAACGTGCTCTGGAAGAGTTCTATATTGAAGGAGTGAAAACTACGATCCCTTTCCACAGACAATTATTGGAGAACGAAGATTTCCTTGCTGGAAACTACACGACCAAGTTTATGGAAGACTTCGTGATGGACAGAAGTTTCGATAATCATATCTAGAAATTATCATTAATAAAGATATAAATGCCTGACTTTAAAAGTTGGGCATTTTTATTACCGTCTATTGAATTCAAATTTATTATTTTTACAAAAATTAAAAGTTATGTCAACAGCAGTTCAGGAAAAAAACTCACAATACTTCATCGACCTCGAAAACCAATATGGCGCGCACAATTACCATCCACTTCCAGTGGTTTTGGACAAAGGTGAAGGTGTTTTTGTTTGGGATGTAGAAGGTAAGAAATATTATGATTTCCTATCCGCCTACTCTGCTGTCAATCAAGGACATTCTCATCCAAAAATTGTGGAAGCATTGGTCAATCAAGCTAAAAAATTGGCTTTGACATCAAGAGCTTTTTACAATTCAAATCTTGGAGAATACGAGAAAAAGATCACAACGCTTTTCGGATTTGATAAAGTCCTTCCGATGAATTCTGGTGCTGAAGCTGTAGAAACCGCTGTAAAATTAGCCAGAAAATGGAGTTATGAAGTCAAAGGAATCTCTGAAAACGCTGCAAAAATTGTAGTTTGCGAAAACAACTTTCACGGAAGAACAACAACAATCGTTTCTTTTTCTAACGATCCAGATGCCAACCAGAATTACGGACCTTTCACGCCAGGATTTGTAAAAATCCCTTACAATGATTTGAATGCATTAGAAGAAACGTTTAAAAATGATGCTCAAAATATTGCTGCATTTTTAGTTGAACCAATTCAAGGTGAAGCTGGCGTTTACGTTCCAGACGAAAATTACCTCAAAAATGCTTCAGAACTTTGTAAAAAATACAACGTACTTTTCATCGCAGACGAAGTTCAAACCGGGATTGCAAGAACTGGTAAATTGATAGCTTGTCATCACGAAAATGTTCAGCCAGATATTTTAATTTTAGGAAAAGCACTTTCCGGCGGAATGTATCCTGTTTCTGCAGTCTTAGCCAATGACGAGATCATGAATGTCATCAAACCAGGACAACACGGTTCAACTTTCGGTGGAAATCCGATTGCTTGCGCTGTTGCAGTTGCAGCTTTGGATGTTGTGGCAGATGAAAATTTATCCGAGAGATCCGAAGAATTAGGGAAACTCTTCCGTTCTGAAATCGAAAAACTAATCGAGAAAACCGACTTGATTAACAAAGTTCGTGGAAAAGGTTTGCTGAATGCCATTTTGATCAATGACACGCCAGACAGCAAAACAGCTTGGAATCTTTGTGTAAAACTAAAAGAAAATGGACTTCTCGCAAAGCCGACGCACGGCAATATCATCAGACTTGCACCGCCTTTGGTAATTACAGAAGAGCAACTTTTGGATTGTGTGAAAATCATTGAGAAAACGGTTTTGGAATATTAATGATGAATATTTCCGTAGTAATCAACACACTTAATGCTGAGAAACATCTCGACGAAGTATTGGATTCTGTAAAAGAATTTGATGAGATCCTAATTTGCGATATGCACAGTGAAGATGCGACTTTGGCAATTGCGGAAAAGTACAATGCAAAGATCATCTTTCATGAGAAAACAGGTTTTGTGGAACCTGCCCGAAATTTTGCCATTTCGCAAGCCAAGAACGAATGGGTCTTGCTTTTGGACGCAGACGAAACAGTCAATAACGATTTGAAAAACTATCTACAAAAAATCGCTGCCGAAAAACCTGAAATAGCTTGTTTTGCGATTCCGAGGAAGAATTACTTTTTAGGTAGATTTATGCATTCGGCTTATCCCGATTATGTTTATCGTTTTTTTAAAAAATCGAAGATCCATTGGCCGGAGTACATCCACTCGATTCCAAATATTGAAGGTGAAGTTTTTAAGATCAATTCAAAAAATAAATCTTTGGCCATAGAGCATTTGGCGAACGACACTATTTCGCATACTCAACATAAAAACAACCTCTACTCTACCGCAGAGATCCCAAAAAGACAACACCAAAAAGTTGGCTTTTTTAAATTATTGACATCACCATTTTTTTGGTTTTTCAAGTATTACTTTGTAAAACAGGGCTTTCGCGACGGGAAAGAAGGCTTCATTTTTGCTTGTTTAAAGTCTCAATACAAATTTTTGACTCTATCCAAATTGATAGAATATAAAAAAAAATGAAGATTTCACTGATCATTTCAACTTACAACTGGCCGGAAGCACTACAGCTGTGTCTCAAAAGTGTGATGAGACAATCGCTAATGCCCGAAGAGATCATCATTGCCGATGATGGATCCACCGCTTCCACCAAAGAGATCATTGACCGTTTTCGGAAAACCTACAAGTGGAAAATAAAACACATCTGGCACGAAGACAACGGTTTCAAACTTGCAGAAATTAGAAACAAAGCCGTTGCACAGGCATCAGGAGATTACATTGTACAGATTGACGGTGATGTGATCCTGCATCGGGATTTCATTAGAGACCATAAAAGTTTTGCTCAGGAAAACTCCTTTGTAAAAGGCAGAAGACTGATGATCGGCAGAACAAAAAGTGCGACCCTATTAAAAAACAAATCTACGTCCGTTTCTTTTCTAAGTACCGATGTGAAGATGAGAGAACATGGTATTCGTATTCCTTTTTTCAATCTGATATTCACGAGTAAAAAGGAAAAATCGGCAGATGGCGTTTTGGGAAGCAACATGGCATTTTCACGGGAAGATTTTGTGAAAGTCAATGGTTATAATAATTCATTGAAAGGTTGGGGCGCAGAAGACAAAGAGCTCGCACAACGTTTTGTAAACTTTGGTCTTGTAAAAAGAAAAGTGAAATACGGCGCAATACAATACCACATTTATCATCCACAATCTGATAATTGCAAACACGACGAACAGATGAGAGAAATTGAACATCTGAAAATCTCCAAAAACACACGTTGCGAAAATGGATTAGATGAAATTCGAAAAGATTACATGGTCTATGAATAGTTTTGAATTGGTAAGTCTCATCATTCCTTGTTACAATGCAGAATCCACCATTGAAAAATGTCTAGAATCTGTGATTTCACAAACCTATCGCAATCTGGAAATCATTATCATCAATGATGGTTCTACGGACAGATCGTCTGTGATCATCAAACAATTCCAGGAGAGAGATCCGAGAATCATTCTTATAGACCAGATCAATTCCGGGGTTTCCAAAGCACGGAATCAAGGGATAAAACAGGCTTCCGGAACTTACATTTGTTTTGTAGATTCTGACGATTGGGCCGAGGAGAATTATTGTTCCGTTCTACATCGAGCGATTGTGGAAAACCAGGCAGACATCAGCATTGCTGAAGCTTTTTTTGAGGATAAAAATGGAGATCAAGTTGGAAAACATCAAATTTCTACAGATCCAATTGCAATCTACGACAAGCACACGGCGCTCAAGCTTTTGCTGGAAGACAAGATCATCCAGAGTCATCCTTGGGCAAAATTGTACAGGGCAGAACTTTTGAAGACCATCACTTTCCCGGAAAATCTGGAAGCTTTTGAAGATTATTTTACGATGTTCAAGATTTTCAATAATGCAAAAAAAGTGGTGAAGATCAGTGATCCGATCTACCATTATGTTCAATTTGAAAATAGCCTATCGCACAATCTGACACCAAAACGCGCTTACCATTTCTTTTTGGCGTTGATGGAAGCCTACACTTTTTTGAAAGCCCAAAACTTTGAGTCCAAATTTCACACATCGATCATTCGGAATATTTTGAAGAAATCCTTTATGGTTTTGAAGCGCGTCATTCGCAACACAAAAGCAGACGAAATGCTTTCTGAAAAACAAAATATGAGAAATGGACTAAAATGCTTTTTGCTTTATCCAGCTTTGAAAGTCGGTCTGGAAAATTATCTCTATCTTCGGTTTTTCGTATATTATCCTGAAAAATATTCCCGATTTATAAAAAAATGAATCTCTCCGAAAAACCTTTAATTTCCATTATCATTCCGTGTTATAATGCGGAAAAATATATTCATTCCTGTATTGGATCTGTCATCGATCAGCCTTACAAAAACTGGGAATGTGTGTTGATAAACGATGGTAGCAAGGACAAAACTTTGGAGATCCTGGAAGAAGTTTCCTCGGGAGACCATCGTTTCAAGGTGCTTTCTCAGGAAAATCAGGGACTTTCTGCAACCCGCAATTTGGGCATCGAAAATGCAAAAGGCGATTATTTGTTCTTCCTCGATTCCGATGATCTCATCGCCGAAAATGCATTACAACTATTTATAGATGAACTTGATACAGAATCTGAAATTCTTACGGGAATTACATTAACTGTGAATGGGGAAAATCTTGAGAAGATCTCGCAACTGAAACATCCAAAAGAAGGAGATATTTTATTTGGGAATAATAAACAGGAAGTTCTCCTCCGAACCATGGAATCTGGTTTGGCTCCTGTTGCACAAAACCGTTTGTACAGTCGGTTGTTTCTGGAAAAATTTAATTTAAAATTTAAAGACGGAATTCTTCACGAAGATGAATTATGGTTCTTTGAAACGATGTTTCTGGCGACAAATGTGAAATTCATTGATCAGGAAACTTATCTTTACCGGACAGATAATGCGGAGTCGATTACCAAAAATATTGGCGAGAGAAATCTAAATTCTTACTTAGAGATTCTCGAAGTTGTTTTCCAAAAATACTATCAGAACAATTCAGATCCTTATAAAAAAGCGGTGGTCGAAAGATATTTGCAATATTTAAAAAAATTGATCATCGATTTTTCCATTCGAGAAAAAAGCAAACTTGGTCATGCTGCTCGACTAAGATTGGAAGGAACTTTGAAAAAGATCCATACCCATTCTGACGAATTTAAATTGCTTTCTGATAAAAATGAAAATTACTATAAAGCTTTGAACAAATTGTCATTGTTTTCTTTTGATATCATCGAAAAACATTTTTTCAAAAACCCGGTCAACAGTATTAGAAAACGTTATAAACTTTTTAAAATCAAATATTTACTCAAATAAAATTTCAGTAAAAATATGCGGAACGAAACATTTCTTTTGATGATGCCCGATTACTCCGATTTCCCTGATCTGTTTTTGGAAAATCTGAAGAAGGAAGGTTTTTCGCCACTTTTGATCACTGACAATCCTTCAAAATTTAAGTACCGAGCCAACGAAAAGTTCATCAACTTTATTCAGAAGACTTTTTTTAAAAATAAAAATTACAAGAGGGAACTTGTTGATAATCATAAGCTCCGAGAATACTATAAAAGAATATCGGAATTTGAAATGTTGGATTATGCTTTGGTGATCCGCCCCGATCTCTTTCCAATCGAGGTCATCCAGGAACTCAAGAAAAAAACCAAAAAACTAATTGCATATCAGTGGGATGGCATTGAAAAATTCCCAAAAGTAAAAGATTATTTTTCTTTATTCGATTCCTTTTTCTGTTTTGATTATGAAGATGAAAAGAATAATATAAAACCAATCACCAACTTTTATTTTGACTGCTTACCACCTGTTTACAAATCATATAATGTTCAAAGACCAAGGTTGTACTTTGTAGGATTGTATTGGGAAAATAGAGAAATGAAAATTGACCGTTTCATTGAAGAGATGTCTTCAAAAAATGTGGAATTATCCATATTCATTCAATATTACAATCAATCAGAAATCAAAAATCCGAAAATCAAATATATCAAAGAGAGAGTTACTTTTCGTGAAAATTTGAAAAATGTAGAAGACGCTGATATTCTTTTGGATTTTGTTGATCCAGTACATAACGGACTTTCCATCAGGTTTTTCGAAGCGCTTTATTATAAGAAAAAAGTGATCACTGATAATATAATGGTGAAAAATTACGATTTTTATCATCCAAACAATATATTTGCGTTAGAAAACGACAATTACAATGATATTGATGTTTTTTTACGAAGGTCTTACCACGAAATTTCGGAAGATATCGTAAAGAAATATGGATTCAGCAGTTGGATAAGGAAAATCATTACACATTAAACCAAACACCTTTTGAAGAAAACAATCATCTTGGTAATGCCTCATCATTTCAAGATCTATGAGGGTTTTAAGAAAAACTTAGAAAATCTGGATTTCGATATTAAATTGCTCTTTACCAGTGATAGCGAATTCCAATACGATCACGCCGCTCAGAAGATCACTAATTTTTTTAGAAAACTGGTGGGCGACAAAAATTACAAGAACACGCTTAAGGATCAATACAATGACAAATCATTGCGAAAAGCACTGTCTTCAATCAACCAAAAGGTAGAATATGCATTGGTGATCCGTCCGGATTATTTTTCAAAAGAGACGCTGGAAATCCTAAAGCAAAAAACAAATCAACTCATTGCTTATCAATGGGATGGATTGGACCGATATCCAAAAGCGAAGGAACTGATCAACATCTTTGACCGCTTTTTCCTTTTTGATGTGGATGATTATGAAAAGTATAAATCACAGTACGCCAACGTATTTCCGATAACTAATTTTTACTTTGATTTTGATTCTGAGATTGATCCGCACAAAACTGGAGAAGATCCAAAAGAAATATTTTTCATTGGAAGTTTTATAGAGAAAAGAATCGATGACATCAAATATCTAACCCGCATCTTTACAGAGCTGAAAATGAAAACCAATATCAATCTGCTCTACTTTGATGAAAGAACACCTTTGCTTCATCAACAGAATGGCATCAATTTTATTGAAAAACCCTTAACTTATCTTGAAACCTTGGAAATGGTGAAAAAAGCTGATATAGTTTTGGACGTTGCAGATCCGGTTCATAATGGTTTATCGTTCAGAATTTTCGAAACACTACACTACTCGAAAAAATTGATCACGACAAATCCGCTGGTCAAAGATTATGACTTTTATTCTCCAGACAATATTTTGGTTTGGGATAAAAGCGTTGATAAAAACAACATAAAAGATTTCCTTTCTAAGGATCATATCAAAATAGATGATGAGATCAGAAAAAATTACTCATTTACCAACTGGATCTGGACTATTTTGAAAAATTAAATTGAATAAGAATATATGAAAACGTCAGTTGCAATTTGCACCTATAATGGAGAAAGATTTTTAAAACAACAATTGGATTCTATTCTGAATCAATCACACCCAGTTGACGAGATTATCGTTTGTGACGATCGATCCACAGATTCTACGGTTTCCATCTTGAATGTCTACGCGGAAAAGCATCCTGGGATTTTTAAGATTCATATCAACGAACAAAATCTTCAAAGCGTCAAAAACTTTGAAAAAGCCATTTCACTTTGTGAGAACGAGATCATCTTTTTATGCGACCAAGATGATATTTGGGTTCCAAATAAAGTTGAAAGAATTCTCAAAACCTTCGAAGAAAACAAAGAAATCTCTGTAATATGCACCAATGGCTACGGAATCGATGCGGAAAATAAGGAACTGGACATTATAAGTCTTTGGGACATTCCAAAATCTGTGCGCGCAAAAGGATACCGATTTGATTATTTTAATATCCTTAATTTAATTGACAATTTTTGTACTGGCGCTACAATGGCAATCAAAAAAGATATTAAAAAAGACATCATGCCTTTTCCGATCATAGACAATGTGCATCACGATGGCTGGATTGCGCTGGTAGCTGTTTTGCAGGACAAACTTTTCTTCCTGGACGAAAAACTGATCTACTACAGAAGGCACGACTCGCAACAAGTAGGCAATGTATTTTTTAAAAATACAGAGAAAGAAAAAAAGGATATCACCAACTACTTTAGTATTGATAGAGAGGTAAAATCTTTCAAAGAATACAAAAGGTTCCTCAAGCGCTTTGCTATAAAGTATAAAGAAAACCTTATTCTATCAGAAAAATTACCACTTCAAAGCGCATATTTTGATGCTAATTTGAAAGAATTAAAAAAGAGGTTTGATAACAACTACAATGAAATGACATCTAAATTCCCTGTGAGATCGTTCTTTTTAGAAATTGCAGATTTTATCCTTAGAAAAAGAAAAATATAGAATATCAATTAAAAATGGCAGCTTAAAAATTAGGCTGCCATTATTTTATATAGAGTTGATGATCTATGCTCGTTCGTATTCATCCTCGATTCGCACGATATCATCTTCACCAAAGTAAGTTCCAGTTTGAACTTCGATAAAAACAACTGGCTGCTCCGATAGATTCATGATGCGATGTTTTGCACCTTGCGGGATAAAGATACTTTCGCCGTAAGAAAGCGGAATTTCCTTGTCGTCTAAAACTACAATGGCGTTGCCTGCCACGATGGTCCACTGTTCCTGTCTTTTGTAATGGAATTGATAAGACAATTTGTGTCCTGGATTCACCTCAATTCTTTTCAATTTATAATGTGGTTCATCTGCCAAAACATAATACGTTCCCCAAGGTCTTTCCCCTATTTCTAACATAACCATTATTTTAATTAACAAAAGTACTATTTCGGAAAAGATTAACCAAATTCAAAAGGCAAAACGCTCAGAATTTCTTAATTTTGCACCACAATTTTTTAGACATGGAAAAAGTAAGAGTGCGATTTGCACCCAGCCCAACAGGCGCTTTACATTTAGGTGGCGTACGTACTGCTTTGTATGATTATCTGTTTGCCAAAAATCAAGGTGGAGAATTTGTTCTTAGGATAGAAGATACAGACACCGCAAGATATGTGGAAGGTGCAGAGGATTACATCATGAATTCTTTGGAATGGTGCGGCATCATCCCAGACGAAAGTCCTAGAGTTGGTGGTCCATACGCTCCTTACAGACAATCTGAAAGAAGAGACATCTACGACAGATACAAAGAGCAAATCCTGAAAACAGATTATGCTTATTTGGCTTTTGATACACCGGAAGAATTGGATGCGATCCGTAAAGATTTCGAAGCTAAAGGCGACGTTTTCTCTTACAATCATCAGACAAGACAACAACTTAAAAATAGCATTTCCCTTTCTCAGGAAGAAGTTCAGAAATTATTGGATGCGAGCGTTCCGTATGTTGTTCGTTTCAAAATGCCGGTTGACAGAACTTTGAATCTTCAAGACATCATCAGAGGAAATTTTTCTGTCAACACAAATACTTTGGATGACAAGGTTTTGATCAAAAATGACGGAATGCCAACTTATCATTTCGCCAATGTGGTTGATGATTTTGAAATGAAGATCTCTCACGTGATCCGTGGTGAAGAGTGGTTGCCATCTATGCCTTTGCATGTTTTGCTTTATGAAGCAATGAATTGGGATGCACCTGAGTTCGCCCATTTATCATTGATTCTAAAACCAGAAGGCAAAGGAAAATTAAGCAAAAGAGATGGTGCAAAATTCGGTTTTCCGGTTTTCCCAATGAATTTCAAAGATCCTGAAAGTGATGAGATCTGGAAAGGTTATAAGGAATCAGGCTATTTCCCGGAAGCGTTCATTAATATGACTGCATTGCTAGGTTGGACGCCTGCAAACGATAAAGAAATTGTTTCTATGGACGAAATGATTGCGGAATTTGACCTTCATAAAGTTCATAAAGCGGGCGCAAGATTTGATCCGCAGAAAGCAAAATGGTTCAATCAGGAATATTTGAAGACCAAATCTAATGAAGAAGTTTTAGAATTATTGAAAGAAGTGGATGAAGTAAAAGCTTTTGATCTTTCTGATGACAAATTATTGAAAATCGTTTCGTTGATGAAAGAAAGAGCGACTTTCGTGGTTGATATTTACAACGATGGAAAATTCTTCTTCGAAGCGCCAACATCTTACGACGAAAAAGCCTTGAAGAAAGCCTGGAACGACACAACTTCTGCCATTTTAAAAGACTTTTCTACCAAACTCGAAACTGAAAACTTTGAATCGGAAACTCTCAAGGAAGCCATCCATCATTTTGCTGAAGAACATTCTTTGGGAATGGGAAAAGTGATGATGCCACTTCGATTGGCTTTAGTTGGTGAATTGAAAGGTCCTGATGTTCCTGATATTATGAACATTATCGGCAAAGAAAAAACTCTTGCAAGAATTGAAAAAGCAATTAGTATAAATTAATATTTTAAACGCAAAGTTTTAAAGAAAAACTGGTTTTTTTTAGCAAGCAAAGATTTCGACCTTGTCGATGAAGAAGCGTTTGAGTCAATATTCAAGCTTCCTCAGATCAATTTCAATTGATCAAAAACTTTGCTCTCTTAATAACCAGAATGAAAAAATAAACCTTTGCGATTAAATAAAAACCAATTCAAAAAAAAACATTATTTTTGAGGGTTTAATCCAAACAAAACATGGAATATTTAGAATTTGAACAACCTGTAAAGGAATTGATAGATCAGTACGAAAAATGTGTACAATTGGGTACAGAAAGCGGCATTGATGTGGATGAATCCTGCAAAAAGATCAAAACCAAAATAGAAGAAACTAAGAAAAAAATATACGAAAATCTGACGCCTTGGCAGAGAGTTCAGTTATCGAGACATCCGGACAGACCTTACACGCTTGATTACATCAACGGTTTGGCAGACGAAGGAAGTTTTGTGGAACTGCACGGTGACAGAAACTTCGGTGATGACCCTGCGATGATCGGCGGAATTGCCAGCATCAGCGGAAATACAGTTATGCTCATCGGAACCCAGAAAGGTAGAACGACCAAAGAACGTCAGCACAGACGTTTCGGAATGTCAAATCCTGAAGGTTACAGAAAGGCTCTTAGATTGATGAAACTGGCAGAGAAATTCAACATTCCTGTGGTAACTTTGATCGATACGCCAGGCGCTTATCCAGGATTGGAAGCTGAAGAACGTGGGCAAGGTGAAGCGATTGCTAGAAACATCTTCGAAATGTGCTCTCTAAAAGTGCCAATCATCACCATCATCATCGGTGAAGGTGCAAGTGGCGGTGCATTGGGAATTGGTGTTGGAAACAAGGTCTACATGATGGAAAACACTTGGTATTCTGTAATCTCTCCAGAAAACTGTTCTGCAATCCTTTGGAGAAGCTGGGAATATAAAGAAACCGCTGCAACGACAATGAAACTGACAGCAGAAGATATGCTAAAACAGGAATTGATCGACGGCATCATTCCAGAGCCTTTAGGAGGCGCGCATTATGATTCTGCGACTACGTTTGAGAATGTGAAGAAAGTCCTTTTAAAAGACATTAAAACGTTGTCTAAGCAAGCTTCTGAGAAATTGGTGAACGACCGTCAGGAGAAATTCATTGCGATGGGAGAATTCAAAGGGTAAGATTTTGTTTTTGGCAATTTGCTTTTGGCTTTACACCCTTTAACCTAATAAAATATAACCCTTTCAGAGTTTAAAACTTTGGAAGGGTTTTTTGTTTGTCTGAATTTCATTGTATGGCAAATCGTGAATTAATCGACAAAATTTCAATCTTGCGAAGCTGCAGCCCGACTTGAGTGGAGCTCTTTTTTGGATTGGGAAAAGCCTTGGCAAAAAAAGCGGGAACGGAAGGCGGAAAAGCTGCTCAAATAACTATAACGTAGAAATATTACAACAAAAAAAAGCGGTCTCAAATGTTTGAAACCGCTTTTCTATTTTTAGATAAATCCTTCGATTATTCAGCATCGAAATCAGCATCCGCGTCTGCAGAAACTTTTTCGCCTTCTTCTTTAGATTTTTCTTTGTCTGCTTTTCTTTGAGATAAACCTTCTTTGATAGATTCTGAAACTACGCTCAACAACATATCAATAGATTTTGAAGCATCATCATTTCCCGGGATCACGAAATCCACTTTTCTTGGATCTGAGTTAGTATCTACGATACCGAAAACAGGGATACCCAATTTTTTAGCTTCTGTTACTGCGATGTGCTCTCTCATAATGTCAACTACGAAAATAGCTGAAGGAAGACGAACCATGTCTGAGATAGAACCTAAGTTTTTCTCAAGATTTGCTCTTTGACGATCAACTTGTAGTCTTTCTTTTTTAGATAAAGTTTCGAAAGTACCGTCTTTCTTCATTTTATCGATAGAGTTCATTTTCTTCACAGCTTTTCTGATAGTTACAAAGTTTGTAAGCATACCACCTGGCCATCTTTCTGTAATATAAGGCATGTTAAGTTCAGCAGCGTGTTTTGCTACTACTTCTTTCGCTTGCTTTTTAGTTGCTACGAAAAGAACTTTTTTACCTGCAGAAGTTAATTTTTCCAAAGCTACGCAAGCCTCGTCCAATTTAACAGCTGTTTTATGTAAATCTACGATGTGAATACCGTTTTTCTCCATGAAAATGTATGGAGCCATATTTGGATTCCACTTTCTAGTCATGTGACCGAAGTGTACGCCAGCCTCTAAAAGGTCTTTTACATTTGCTTTTGCCATGTTTTCTTGTTTTTTGTTAGTTTACTTTCCGCTTTTCCGCAATCAACTTTACTTTAGATGGGAGTAAAGTTTGGATGCTAAACGTAACGGGCAATATTTAAGTGAGATTAAAAGACTTAAAGATTCGAGATATGAGATCAATGATCTCCCAACTCTTGTCTCTCCATCTCTTGTCTGGATTAACGTTTTGAGAACTGGAATCTCTTTCTTGCTTTTTTCTGACCGAATTTCTTTCTCTCAACCATTCTTGCATCTCTAGTAAGCAATCCGTGTGGCTTAAGAACCAAACGATATTCCTCATTGATAGCGCATAATGCTCTAGAAACTCCTAGTCTGATAGCCTCAGCTTGTCCAGTAATCCCTCCTCCGAAAACATTCACTTTAAGATCATATTGATCAACAGTTTCTGTCAACAAAAATGGCTGATTCACTTTATAAACCAAAACATCCGTACAGAAATAAGTTTTAGCATCTTTACCGTTTATGCTAATAACGCCAGTTCCTGGCTTAACAAAAACTCTTGCAACAGAAGTTTTTCTTCTTCCGATTTTGTGTACTGTAGACATATTAATTATTTGAATTCGTTAACATTGATTACTTTAGGCTGCTGAGCTTCGTGTTTGTGTTCTGTTCCTTCATATAAATAAAGGTTTTTGAACAAAGCAGAACCTAGTCTGTTTTTAGGAAGCATCCCTTTGATGGATCTTTCCAAAACTTTCAGTTCGTCTTTTTTCTTAAGCTCGTCTGCAGTCATAAACTTCTGACCACCAGGATATCCTGTATGCCAGATGTAAGTTTTATCTGCCCACTTGTTTCCGGAAAGTGTAACTTTCCCAGCGTTCAAAACGATCACATTGTCTCCGCAATCTGCGTGAGGTGTGAAGTTCGTTTTGTGCTTACCTCTCAAAATCTTTGCAACGGTAGAAGCTAATCTTCCCAACGGTTGCCCAGCAGCATCTACAACAACCCATTCTTTATTTGCTGTAGCCTTGTTTGCCGATACTGTTTTGTAACTTAATGTATTCACAATTTATCGTTTACGATTAAACATAATTTTCCCTTACGGGTGTGCAAAGGTAGCAAAATTTTTTCGCCTGAAAAATTAATCCGCAAAAAAGATTTTAAATTTCTAACTATTAATGAGTTATTAATTCGAATTCTTCTCGCACTGTTCAAAATTAATTAATATTAAGGCAATTATATAAGAGTGCTTTTTTATATTTTTGGTGAAAATTCTAAAAATGAGCCACGGAAAACTGAGAGAAGAAAAAGACTGTCTGAATTGCGGACATACGGTTGAGGAAAAATATTGTCCTAATTGTGGACAGCAAAACATCCAGACAAGACAGCCTTTCCATTATCTCTTCACTCATTTTGTAGAGGATTTCACACATTACGATGGACAATTCTGGGGAACTTTGAAAAATCTGTTCTTCAAACCAGGGAAACTTACGAGCACTTATCTTGAAGGAAAGCGACAAACTTTTGTCCCTCCTGTGAAGCTTTACATTTTTGTAAGTTTCGTTACATTTTTCCTGTTCGCTATATTTCCACCTTTCAATATCAATTTTGAGGGAAAGGGGAAATCAAAATTATTTTCTCAAAAGGACAAAATCTCCGAAATACAAAAAGCGCTTAACGATGCTAAAGCCAAAGAAAAGTGGACGAAAGAAGACAGCATAATTATTGCCAAGTACACTCCTATTATTACAGACTCTTCAAAAATCGACGAAATTGAACAGACGTTCGATATGGACAAGAAACTAGACGAGGATGAAATTACAATTTCTGATAATAATTTCTTTAATCGACCAATCCATAACAAACTAGCCGAATTACAGAAAAAAGGCTACAAAAAGAGTGAGATTTTAACAGGATTTATAGAGACGACCATTCATAATCTTCCAAAAGCACTTTTCATTTATCTCCCAATTTTCGCATTTATTTTATGGCTGTTTCATAACAAAAAGAGATGGTGGTATTTCGACCACGGTATTTTCACATTACATTACTTTTCATTTCTATTGTTGTCTTTATTACTTTCATTACTATTATACAAAGTTTCAGAATACTGCAGCGTACCATTTATCAACAAAATATTGTACTTAGGGATTTTCTGTATTTTCTTTTATGATATCATCTACTTTTTCATTGCCCACAAACGCGTTTATAATACTAAAAAAAGAGTCAGCATACTCATTGGATTTTTAACACTTTGGTTCAACTTCTTTGCTTTTACTTTTTTAATCATTGGATTAGCACTCATAAGTTTTCTGATGATTCATTAAACAAAATAAAAAAGCCAGATTTCCCAAGAAGTCTGGCTTTTTAATATATTATAAAGAACCGAAGCAAATTGACAAAAGCCAAATGCTATCAGCCAACTAATATCTCAACGATTTGCTTTCTCTAAAACTTGCTATCATATAATAAGCTACGAATACGGTCGAAAATTTCAGAATAGAAGAAACAGCAACTTCGAAGTCAAAACATAGCAAGCCTAAAACCACGAGGAAAATAATTCCTATAAACGAAATCCCCATTTTCTTTGGTAAAGGCCAATCAGGATGGTCAACGAAATAAGCCAATCCCCAACCAATCCCAAAAGCTGAAGCCACATAAAGTTCCACCCAGAAATCTACCGGACTTCCTGTAAGACGTCTCAAGAAAAAACTAATTAACGTTCCGACCACAAAATACATCAGCGCTTTTACCATTTCAAATCATTTTTGCAAAAGTAAGAATTGTAAATTTTATGATGTTTAAAAAAATAACACAAGGACACAAGGAGTTATTTTCTCTTCTTAATGCTTTAAGGCACAAGAAAATCTTTGATTTTTTTGTTTTTAATGACATTAAAACTTTGTGTCTTACAACAGAGCATTTTAAAAATAAATCCTTTGTGCCTTTGTGTTATTTTTTTCTTCATCAAAATCTCCTCAACAAAATTCCTTAGATTTGTGTAAACGATATTTTTATGCGCGAGGTTCGGCTGAATTCTATTCTGGATAATGACTTTTATAAAATCACAATGCAAAATGCAGTCGTGAAATTATTTACCAACGAAATTGTAAAATACGAATTCATCAACCGTGGCAAACACGAGTTTCCGGAAGGTTTTGCAGACGAACTCAGAAAATCTGTCAACGCAATGGCAGAACTGAAACTCACCAAAGACGAAAAAAAATATCTGAAAGTCACCTGTCCTTATCTCGCCCTTCCCTACCTCGATTTTCTGGAAGGTTTTCATTACGACCCATCTGAAGTGAAAATTGAGCAAATCGGGAACGAGCTTAAAGTTTCCGTCGAAGGACTTTGGTACAGAACAATTCTTTGGGAAGTTCCTTTGCTGGCGCTCATTAGTGAACTTCATTATGAAATGAATCATCTGGAAAGACAAACCAATGAAGAAGTCATTGACAAAACCGTTGAAAAAGCAGTTCATTTGACAGAACTCGGTGTTCCGTTTGCAGAGTTTGGGACGAGAAGAAGACATTCTTACAAAGTTCACAGATTGGTGATGGACGCTTTGATTCAGGATAAGAAATCCACTTTCACTGGAACTTCGAATGTTCATCTAGCGATGCTTTACAATGTAAAACCAATTGGGACACACGCGCACGAATGGTTTATGTTCCACGCGGCGGAATTTGGTTTCAAGATGGCGAATTCTATCGCGTTGGAAAATTGGGTGGATGTTTATCGCGGTGATTTGGGCGTTGCACTTTCCGACACTTACACGACGGAAGTGTTCTTCCAGCAGTTTGACAAGAAATTTGCAAAGTTGTTTGACGGCGTTCGTCACGACAGCGGCGACCCGTTGGAATTTGCGGACAAAACGATTGCGCATTATCAGAAGCAAGGCATCAATCCTTTGTTCAAATATATTATTTTCTCAGACGGTTTGAATCTTGAAAAAGTGGAGGAAATCACCAATTACTGCAAAGGAAGAATCGGAATTTCTTTCGGAATCGGGACTAATCTGACAAATGATGTTGGACTGAAACCAATGAACATCGTTATGAAACTCATCAGTGTAAAAGGCATTAATAATGAATGGATTCCAACCGTAAAACTCTCCGACGAAAAAGGGAAATACACCGGCGACCCGAAAATGATTGAGTTGGCGAAGGAGTTTTTGAGGATAAAATGAGAAATCGCTTGAATTATGTTTCAGTTTTTATTTAAAAAAAAGAATAAGGTTGAACGGAACCTGCAATTAGAGTTCAATGAAATATTGAAAAATATTGTCTATCCATTTTTTAAAGAGTTAGAATTTAGAAAAAATGGAAATGGTTTTAATAAAAATATAAGCGAATTAACTCAAGTTGTAAATATCCAAAAAAGTAGATGGAATCATCAAGATAATGTTTCATTTACTTTCAACATTGGTTTTTTTGCGACGGAAATCTATACCGAGAATGGGAATAATGAAATCCCTAAATTTATTCGTGAATACGATTGTCAAATAAGCACTAGACTTGGACAATTAGTCAAAGGAAATGATTACTGGTATGAATTACACAAAAATACAACAAAAGAAAATTTAGAGATGGAGATTCATTCTCACCTCAATGATTACTTAAGACCATTTCTAGAAAAAAACATTGATTTAATATCATTAAAAGATTTAATCCTTAATGATGAAAATATTAATTTAACAACTAGTGAGATTTCTAAGATTCAAATATTAATAAAGGTTGGAGAAATTGAAAGAGCAAAAGAATTACTCAATACAGCTTTCTCAAATGCTTTGAATCCCAAAGATTACGTATCAAAAATAGTGTATCCTGACGGCACAGAAGAAATACAAACATCTACGGCAAAAATTAATACTGAATATGTTGAAAGATTAAAAAGGATTGGAAAAGAAAACAGCATCACAATCAAATATTAATTTCCTTAATAAAGATTTTGCTTAGCATATTAAAATTCTGTGATTCAAAATATCATTATACAACCATTTCCTCACTAATATTATCAATTACTCCAAAAACCGACACATTTTCCTAATTCTCCGCATTTATTTTCATCATTAATATAGTAAAGATATTTTTGTTCATTAAAATAATTAAAAATGAACAATAACTATCACTTTTTCAGTAAAGTGTCTTTTATTTTTCTAATGTTTGCCGGCGTTTTTGGATTCGCACAGACAGGCGTTAAAATAAAATATTACACGGGAACTGAGCAAGGCTTCAATGTTTCGGCATCGGGAAAACTTTATTTTTCGGGAGACAATCTCTTGGTTAAATCTGAAGCCAATTCTACGGAAACAAGTATTCCTGTTAGCATTATCCAGAAAATTATTTTTACTGATGAAGTTTTGGCAACTCAGAATGTCGGTCTTAATAAAAGCAATCTTCAACTTTATCCAAATCCTTCCACAGATTACATCAGAATCAAATCTGAGGCAAAATCTCTGGATGTCAAAATCTATAATCTCGAAGGGAAATTGGTGGTTTCAGGAACCTACAAATCTGATGAAGACATCAATGTTTCTAAACTGAACGCTGGTGTTTATTTGGTTCAGGCGAATGGTGTAACGATTAAATTTATTAAGAAATGAGAAAGTCTATCTTATTAATAGTAGTGCTACTTTTCTCTTTTTCGATGAAAGCTCAGCAAAAAGTGGTCATTCATAATTCCGGCAATACGATGTACGCGTCACCAATTGCTTCGGTGGACAGCATCAAATTGGACAATACCTATTCGAAATTCAAACTGAGTGGGCAGACCAACACTTTGGATATCAGAAAAAATGTGATTGACAGTTTGACATTCACCAATAACGCCGTCAATCTTGACAAAATCTACATCATCTACAACGGAACGGATAACGCAACGATTATCAATCCTTATTCTGCAAGCGGCGTAACCATCACTGCGACTGGCGGAACGGTAGCTGTAACCTCAACTTCTACGACAAGCAATTTAGAATACAATCTTTTGGGAGCAAGCACGAGCGGAAGTCTGACAATGAGTTCTACTTCACCCGCAAAATTTGTTCTTAATAATCTTAATCTGACGAATGCGGCAGGACCAGCAATTATCGTAACTGGCGCACAGACGAATACTTTTTCTTTGCAAGCTGGAACAACAAGTTCATTAACTGACGGTTCTACAAATACCAAGAACGGCGCTTTACAAACCGATGGAAAAATCATTTTCACCGGAACAGGAAATCTGAATATTAATGGCGTCAAAAAACACGGCGTTTCCACCTCAAAAGATATCGAAATTCAAAATGGAACAATCACAATAACTGGCGCAGCTTCTGACGGGCTGCACTCCGAAGGTTTCACGATGAGCAACGGAACTTTGATAATTACAGCAGTTGGCGACGCGGTTGACGCAGGCGATGCAGCAGTTTCGATTTCAGGCGGTTCGATAACCTCAACTTTGGCTTCGCCTGATGTGAAGGGAATCAAAACCGGAAGTAACACCATTAATATTTCCAGCGGAACCATTAATCTAATTTTAACTGGAGCGCAATCCAAAGCAATCAGCGCAAAAGGGAATATCACAATCAGTGGCGGAAATATTACGGCAAATCTTTCCGGAGCGGCAGTTCTTACGGCTTCAGGAACTGGATTTGACCCTTCCTACTCTACTGCAATTAAAACTGATGGCGTTTTGACTGTGAGCGACGCGACCATTAATTTAACTTTGGCTTCAACAGCAAACGGCGGAAAAGGAATTTCGACAGGTAAAGAAATTAACATCAACAGCGGAAGCATCACGATTTCAACGGCTGGAAACGGAGCAGCCTACACCAATACAACGGGCGTTGCAGATTCTTACTCATCTTCTGCGATTTCTTCTGACACTGATATCAACATTCTTGGCGGAACATTAATCTTAACCAATTCCGGAACTGCAAGCAAAGGCATCAAAGCGGATGGAAACGTAACCATCTCCGGCGGAAACACGACTGTGAATCTTTCAGGGGCCACCTTGCTTAATGCTTCTGGAAGCGGATTCGACCCATCTTACCCAACAGGAATCAAAGCAGATGGAAAAGTTACAATCTCAAGCGGAACTGTTACAGTGACCGGAACTACGACCGCGACCGGAACAAAAGGAATTTCTGCAGATGCTGATATCGAAATTTCTGGTGGAACAATTAATATCACTACAGCTGGAGCTGGTGCAAAATATACGAACGCAACCGGAGCAACAGATTCTTATTCTTCTGCTGCAATTTCGGGCGATGCAAACGTCATTATCAGCGGTGGCTCATTAACTACAAACAGTTCAGGAATTGCTGGTAAAGGAATTAAGTCTGACGGCCAAGTCACCATCGGAACAGCAACCGGAAATCCAACTTTGAAGATTACAACAACTGGCGCAAGATTATTGGTTTCCGGAACAGATTATTCTCACCCGAAAACTTTGGTTGCCGCAAAAGCGATTGTCATTAATAATGGAAACAACACGTTCACTTCTACGGATGACGGCATTCATTCTGATGTTTCTGTAACGATTAATGGCGGAACAAACACTGTTTCTGCAATCTCCGCAACTTCCGGCGTTGGAGAAGGTGTTGAAGCACCTTTGATTACTTTCGCTGGTGGCGTCAACAATATTACCGCATCAAACGACGGCATCAATGCGACTTACGGAACAGTTTCTGGCGGAACTGAAGGAAATGACGGAAGTCACTTATACATCACAGGCGGAATCAATATTGTGACAGGAAGCGATGCGATTGACAGCAATGGAAACATTACAATTTCCGGCGGAACAACCATCGTCAACGGACCTACAAGTCAGCCTGAGGAGGGCATTGATTACAACGGAACTTTTCTGATGAACGGCGGAACATTGATTTCTGCTGGTTCAAACGCCAATATGACCAAAGCAATGGGAACAGCTTCCAGCCAAGTGAGTATGTACATCAAATCTTCGGCGCAGTTGGCAGCTACTTCTTTGTTACACATCGAAAATGCAGCGGGAACAGAAATGGTGACCTTCAAACCGAAAAATGCCGTTTACTATTTCCACTTCTCAAGTCCGAATTTAGCCAAATCAACGCAGTATAAAATCTATTTCGGTGGAAGTTACACAGGTGGAAGTTTCGTAGGCGGCGCAACCGCTTGGGGATTGTACACTGGCGGAACCTATTCTACAACCGGAGCAACTTTGAAAAGCACGACTACAACGTCTGCTTCTGCAACAGTGAACACGATTTCTTTCTAATAACTTAACTACTTTTTATACAGATGGGAATGCAATTCATTTTGCGTTCTCATTTTTATTTTAAAAATCTTGTCCTCATAAAACTGTTAATTTTATTTAAAATTAATTTCCGTATCGAAAAAAAAATTAATTTTACAATAAGTGAAAGTTTAAAATTTAAATGACCGAAAAATCAACACAAATCCTTTTGGCATTAATTTTACTGCTTAAAAAACATAAATTAATTTAATCACTATGAGAAAAACAATTAAAATCGCTGCTCTTGCCCTGATGGTCTCAATGACGGCTGTTTCTTGTAAAAAGAAAGTCTCTGATGCAGAGTTGACATCACAGGCAACCACAACACTTACCGCTTACCCAGGAACTTCTGTGGAAGTGAAGGAAGGCAAAGCACACTTGAGCGGTGTTTTCGCAACCGAAGCTGACAAACAAGCTGCTATCGACGCTTTGAAAAAAGTAGAAGGTGTGAAAGATGTTCACGATATGGCAACTGTAGCTCCTGTAGCTGCGCCAGTAGAAGTAAACGTGGTGGACGCTGCGGTTCTAACAAAAGTAAACACAGCACTGAAAGACATCCCTGGCGTGAAAGCTGAAGATGTTGCAGGAACTTTGACATTGACAGGAACTACCACTGCTGCTAACGCAAGAAAAGTGAAAGAGTCTGTAGATGCTTTGAAAATTGGTAAATACGATAACAAAATAACAGTTAAATAATTATGAGCTTACAAGATAAATACGCAAGCGTAGTTTCTGCAGCTCAGTCTGCTGGACTTTCTGACCTTTCTGTACAAGAGCAGGATGGCGTTTTGTACATCACAGGAAAAGCGGCCAACAGCGCTTCAAAAGATTCAGTTTGGAATGCTTTAGGCGCTATCGACTCTTCTTATACGGCAACCGATATCAACATCGATGTTCAGGTTTCTGGATTGGCTGCTGGTGCGACTTTGACTGTTGCAACAGATGATTCTAACTTGAACATCCGTCAAGAGCCTTCAACTGACGCTTCTATTGTTGGAAAAGCTGCAAAAGGTGAAACCGTAACTTTGGTAGAGCAATCTTCCGATGACTGGTGGAAAATCAAAACAGCTGACGGCGAAGAAGGTTATGCTTATGCAAGATATTTGAAAGCTTAATTTTCAAAACGATTTAAAATCATATTAAAACCTCTGAATTTCAGGGGTTTTTTCTATTTTTAGCAATTGGCATTTAACATTGGTCTAATTTCCAATCTAACTTCTAACCATTAAAAACTATTGATGAGAAAATTCCTTTTCCTTTTGATTCTGATTTGCCTGAGGCTAAACGCCCAAACTTACAACGTAAGCGGAAAAGTGACCGACGACAATAACGCGCCATTGGAAAACGCGACGGTTTCAATCATCAAACAAAAAGATTCTTCCATCATCAATTTTACAGGAACCAATAAAAACGGGAATTTCAACTTTAAAGTTCCAACTCAAAACGAACCTTCATTTTTACAGATTACGGGCGATAAACTAAAAACTTATTCTAAAAAATTCGAGGTCATTAATAAAGATGAAGAACTTGGTAACATCAAATTAGTAAAAGATTTGGTAACGAGTATTGAAGAAGTTCAAATCACGGTTTCGCCTGTCAAAATCAAAAAAGATACGGTTGAATACACGGCTTCCTATCTGAAAGTAAAACCTGACGCAAAAATCGATGAATTATTAAAGGAAATTCCAGGCGTAGAAACCGATGAAGACGGAAAAATTACGATTAATGGAAAACCTGTGAATAAAATTCTTATCAACGGAAAACCATTTTTCAATAAGGACGGAACGATTGCTTTGCAGACTTTTCCTGCGGACATCATTAAGAAAATTCAATTCACAACGTCGAAAACAAGAGAAGAAGAATTCACCGGAAGAACGCCGAAATCTGACAGTATGACGGTCAACTTCAACATCGATGAAAAAAATAACAAGGGAAATCTCAGTAATCTGAGTCTGGGCTACGGAAGCAACAAACGTTATGAAGGCAATCTTTTTATGACGAGATTCCAGAAGAATAGAAATATTGCTTTGATTGCGGCTTCCAACAACATCAACACCACAGGATTTTCCGTCGATAGTTTTTTTGACAATGGTGGTACCAGAAGTAAAAACTCGGCAGTAAATGGCCGCGCTGTCAACAGCGGAATTATGCGAACTTCGATTATCGGAATCAATTACGCGGACAAAATCGGAGACAATCTGGATTTGGAAAAGCTCAGTCTGCAATACAACGACAGCAATCTGGAAACGTATTCCAAAACTTCGAGGACCACTTTTCTGCCGGATTATAAATTGGATAAAAACTCGGAGCGAAATGGGAATTCTGACACGCGGAAATTCAATGCGAATACGGACGCTAATCTTAAAATCGATTCTTTGACCAATGTTACGATTTCCGCCAATTTTGCGAACACTTCGGTTGATAATGTCAGCGACAGCAATACTTTTACACTTCGAGACGATGAGAATCTGAACAGCAGTAAAAGTTCTGTGAGGGGAAATTCTGAGAACAACAATTTCAGTCCAACGATTGGTTTGACAAGGCGATTCAAAAATGAAAGACGTTCGCTTTCGGCTTCCATCAATAATACGTTTGCGCAAAATGTGAACCGGAATTACAATCTTCAGGAAACTTTGTTTTTCCAAACGCCGGAAGATAATGATTACCGAAATCAGTTTTCTCAGACCAAAAATTCGAGAAATACATTCGGAGCGAACTTCAAATATTTTGAACCAATTTCTGACTCAGCGACAGTTTCTGTAGAAATGAATTTTGACCATCAGAATTTGAGCAACGAAAGAATTGTGAATGATTTTGACACTAATTCAAATGAATATTCAAATTACAATTCGCTGTTATCAAATACATTAATTCAAAATAATGATTTTCTGAATACTGAAATCAATTACAACCTCAACAAAGAAAAACTGACGTTCCGTGCTGGTGCGAATCTTAATTATTCGAAACTTGACCTCAATTCCATTTACAATCAGGAAAATATTCCACTCAAAAAGAATTTTGTGCTGCCAGAATATAGTTTGATGTTGCAATACAAATTCACGAAAAGCAAGAGTCTGAGAATTACAAACAATGCCAATTATACGATTCCATCGGCGATGGAACTGAATCCTTTTGTTGATATTTCAAATCCGCTAATCACCGTTCAGGGAAATAAAGATTTGAAAAGTACGTGGCAAAACTCGACGAATATTAATTATAATTCCAATGATGTTGCGAGAGGAATCAACTTTTTTGCGACGATGAATTTCAGTTATATCAATAATGACATTGTGGATTTTTCTTACTTTGATGAGTCCGGAAAACAGTTCAGCACATACGCGAACATCAGCGGAAACAAGCGTGCGAACTTCAACACGTCGTTTTCCAAAAGTTACAAATGGAACGGAAACCGATTGAGAATTGCACCGACTTTCTCCACAAGTTACAGCTACAGAAAAGGTTTTGTGGACGCGACACAATTCACGAATGATATTTACACGCTCTATCCAAGACTGAATGTTACGCTCAATTGGAAAGACATAATGGATGTTCGCTCGTCCTTCGGAATCAATTATTCTTACTCGCATTACACCAATTACAGCCTTGACAAAACGAAAATCGCCAACCAAACAGTCAACATCGGAACGACCAATTATTTCCTGAAGAAAGACCTTTTCTGGGAAAATGATTTCCGATACGCGAACAATTCCAACATTTCGGCAGGCTTCAACCGAGCGTCATATTTCTGGAATTCGAGTTTGACCTATCAGTTTTATAAGAAGCAGATGATGCTGAAATTCAAAGTTTATGATTTACTGAATCAGCGTCAAAATATCACGAGAACGATTGGCGATAATTATGTTGAAGATAAGGAAGAATTGATTTTGCGCCGTTATTTTATGTTGACTTTGATTTTTAAATTCAATAAAATCGGAGGAAGTAAATCTTAAAAAGTTTAAACCACATAGACACATAAGAACAAATTTGAAAAGGAAGTAATATTAAGTTCAAATAGCTATGTAATCTTAATATTATTTTTACTTACTTATATTTATGTGACTATGTGGTTTCAATCAATACAAAACCTCTTTCGTCAAAATACTTTCAATATTATCCGGATAATTGACCTCAATCAAATTCTCAGAATTAATCCAATTCCTGATTTTTGTTGAATCCAACTTGGTCGCATTCGCAACACCCATTTTGTCAAGCGCAAAAGCATTACATTCCTGTTCGTATTGATTTTCGATGGGAATTACGAATAATTTTTTGTCCATAAACATTGCTTCCGCCGGCGTTTCGAAACCAGCGTTGCAAAGAATGCCTTCACAAGATTCGAAAAGCTCAAGGTATTTTTTCTCATCAATCGGGAAAATCTCCACATTGTTGAACTTCTGATTTTGCTTGGCATATTTTGAAAACACTTTCCACTTGACATCAATTCTCGTCAGGAAATTAGTAATCACTTCATCCGAAAAACTCGGAAGATAAACCAAATAATGACCTTGATTTGATGGATTCAGATTTCGGATTTTTTGTCTTATGACCGGCTTTTTGATATGCGAATTGTAATTCTCGAAATGAAAACCGATTTTCTTTTTGCAAGGCACATAATTATTGAGAATCAAACTTCCCAACCAATCTCTTTTCTCAGGTTTCGGTGTTTCCTTAAAAGTCAAAGAAGCCTGATGACTTAGTTCCACAATTGGCAGATTTTTCAGTTTTGCCGCCCAACCTGTCAAAGGTTCAAAATCATTGATAATCAAATCATAAGCTGACAAATCCAAATCTTTGATAACCTTCGCCGCTTTGCAGAAATTGTTTTCCAAAAATGTCTTTTTATAAGACAAACCGCCGGTTTTGTTGTAAAGCAAAGACACACCTTTGAACCTGAAATCGATATCAAAATCTGACTTCAATTGTGTTTGATGTCCGCTAATCAAAGTGTCCACCAATGCGTGCTTTTTGAGAATCGGAATGATTTCCTGAGCTCTTGCGAGATGTCCATTTCCTGTGCCTTGGAAGGCGTATAATACTTTCATATTCCTTTGATTATTACATATTTGTGTTTTATTGATTTTGATTTTGATGAACACTTCGAGAGCCTCAGTGTGACAACTCTGATAATAGCAACACGAACTTGTCCGTCTGAGGTTCTCGAAGACTCATAAAATCGCTGTCACGATTTTCATCAATTCCTCACTATTTATTTCTTTTAATTCTTCTGGTTCATCGTCAGTTAAAGTATGCTTTTCATTTTCATAAACAAAAAGTTTCCATTCGCCATTTTGATATTCCAAAGCCGATAGATTTTCTACCCAATCTCCGGAATTCAAGTAAGTACATTTTCCTTTTTTGCCAATCACTTCTCGGATTTGAGGCTGATGAATGTGTCCGCAAATCACGTAATCGAAGTTATTTTCAATCGCCAGTTCCGAAGCAGTCAATTCAAAATCACCGATATATTTCACGGCTTTTTTGACATTATTTTTAATCTTCTTTGAGAATGAATATTTCTCCCTTCCCATTTTCTCAAGAAACCAATTCACGAGATTGTTGAACGCAATCAACAAATCATAACCTTGTCCGCCCAATTTCGCAATCCATTTCGAATGTTGAACCGATGCATCGAAAACATCACCGTGAAAAATCCACGCTTTCTTGTCGCCGAGTTTCAAAACGTGTTTGTTGCACAACTTCAATTTTCCCAATTCAAAATCTGTGAAGTTTCGGAACGCTTCATCGTGATTGCCTGTGATGTATAAAACTTCCGATTCCTTGGTTGCAAATGAGATTAATTTCTTGACCACTTTCAAATGTGATTTCGGGAAATATGATTTTTTGAATTGCCAAATATCAATGATGTCGCCATTCAGAATCAAAGTTTTTGGCCGAATGGAATTGAGATAGCGCAACAATTCCTTCGCCTTGCAACCGTAAGTTCCAAGATGCACATCGGAAATAATGACAATTTCGACATCTCTTTTCATATTTGGATTAAGGGCGATTTCATTCACAATCAGATTTATACAAAGAACGATTTCTAATTTTAACTGTGCGTGAATCGTATTTTATATTTATTGATGCGAAACGGATGAATTTCCTGAGTGTCTTAATATTAATTTAAAAAATAAGTGGATATTCTCTCAAAAATATTAGTTTTGTTCAGTTACAATTTACATTGAGTCTTGCGGTGCTGAGATTTGAACACAAAGCACACAAGGATTTTTTGAAATTGAAACTGCTTTACGGTCACAAAGTCGCTTCGCTTAAGATTGTTTGGTTGAAATCTTGGTGATTTTAACGCAAAGATGTTCGATTGCTGAAAACATTTTAGTGAGCAAAGATTTTGCTAAAGCAAATGATGAAGCGAGCGCTTAGAAAACGGATTTATTCGGTTCTTTGCTCTCTAAATCTTTAAGTTGAAAAAATAATCTTTGCGTTTAAGAAATTAAAAGTTATAATAAAAGTTATGAAAGGTCAGAATAAACTGTTTATCGCAATTATCGTCGCATTGATTTTGGGCGTTATTTTAGGAGGAATTGTCCACACCAGTTACCCCGAATCGAAAGAGGAATTCGCTAAGAATATCAAATTGCTGGGAACGGTTTTTATCCGATTAATTCAGATGATTATTGCGCCGTTGGTTTTCTCGACCTTGGTTGTGGGAATTGCGAAAATGGGCGACATCAAAATGGTGGGACGCGTTGGGACGAAGGCGATGCTTTGGTTTATCACGGCGTCTTTGGTTTCATTGTCGATTGGTTTGGTTTTGGTGAATTGGCTGGAGCCTGGCCACGTGACGCAACTTCCGATTCAGGATGTTTCGTCTGCCTCTGACATTGTGAGTAACAGCAAAGGATTTTCTATGGAAGACTTTGTGACGCACATCATTCCGAAAAGTTTGTTCGAAGCGTTTGCGACCAATGAGGTTCTTCAAATCGTGGTGTTTTCCGTAATGTTTGGGATTGCACTTTCTGCGATGGGTGAAGAATATACAAAACCCGTCATCAAAGGTCTGGACGTGATTGCCCACGCGATTTTGAAAATGGTAGGCTACATTATGTGGGTGGCGCCATTGGGTGTTTTCGGAGCGATTTCTGCCGTTGTGGCGACAAATGGTTTCGAGATTTTTAAAGTCTATGCCATTTACCTGAGAGATTTCTTTTTCGCGCTTGGCATTCTTTGGTTGGTACTTTTATTAGTTGGATATATGATTCTCGGTAACCGACTTTTCGAATTGTTGAGAAGAATCAAAGAGCCTTTGTTGATTGCATTTTCCACCACAAGTTCCGAAGCCGTTTTCCCGAAATTGGTAGAAGAGTTGGAAAGATTTGGTTGCAACAGCCGAATTGTTTCTTTCATCTTGCCTTTGGGATATTCCTTCAATCTGGACGGAAGTATGATGTATATGACCTTTGCCTCGATTTTCATTGCACAGATTTACGGCATCGATATGCCACTTGGACAACAAATCATAATGCTTTTGGTCTTGATGCTGACAAGTAAAGGAATTGCCGGCGTTCCAAGAGCGAGTCTCGTAATCATCGTGGCCGCGTGTGGAATGTTTGATATTCCGGTTGAGGGAATTGCGTTGATTTTACCAATCGACCACTTCTGCGATATGGGAAGAAGTATGACGAATGTTCTGGGTAATGCTTTGGCGACGTCTGCGGTGAGTAAGTGGGAAGGGCAATTGGAGAGTTAATGAACACAAGTATGAAGAATATCAAGAAATTACTATTTGCGTTAATATTTCTTTTCTCGTTTTCCAATTTAATTGCTGAAACCTGGAATGAACCTTGGCAAAAAGAAATTATACAAAAATCTGACAATTTTGTTTTCGGAAAAATAATAGAGAACAATGGTACAAATGTAAAAGTTCAAATCGTAAAAAGATTTGGAAATGAAACAATCCCAAGTGAAATAATAATTGACAATTATTTTCTTCTTGAGCTTATGAGTGGTTCAGGACAAATAATAACTACTGATTTAAAAAAAGAATCATCTTACTATTTATTTTTGAAGAGAAACAAAAATAACAATTACTCATTACCTACACCTACATCCGGTTTCGCCCTGCTTGACAATGAACAAGTCAGAGCAACTTACAGACACAGCTATCATCAAGCTTTGATTCCACAATCTATATATGAATTAACTTATGAAAATATCTGGAATTATTATAAAACGCGGAAATTTGATAAGGAAAAAATTACAAATTTTATAAATGAACAAATAAGCAAATCCCCAGCAGGATTTGAAGAAAATGAAATATCTTCATTCTATCTTCAACACTCAGCTTTGGAAACATCTTATCTTTTGGACTTGACTCCAGATGTAAAGCACATTTTAAAATTTGCCAAATCAGACAATTTTCATTCTAAAGTTTCTGCTCTACAACTTTTAGGTAATTATAAAACCAAAGAGAGCAATGATTTTTTAGTTTCAATTATTCTTGATAAAACCTCTTCAAATTTTGAAAAAGTAATTGGGATATGGTCTTTAAAAAAATCTGAAAGTAAAGAACATTTAGAAATTCTGAAGAAAAATATCTCTACGTTATCTGACAAAAGTGAAGGATTTGGAGGAAATATTATGGACCCCAGAGTCGGTACGCTATTTCCAAGTCCCAAAGAAGCAGTTGAAAGTTTATAAATGTTGATTAAATCTTCAACTTCCTCTGCTTCATTAAGCTTGATAGTTCTAATCTGTGTAATAATTATCAATTATAATATTTTAGACAATTACAATAATTCTGACGGCAAAACAAAAGCTTTTTATGACGCTGTAGTTTTTAGCAAATTTTCATTTAAATATTATCTGCTTATTTTTTCAATCGTCTCATTGATTTTAATTCGAGTAGGTTTTAGGAATAATGAAAAGATTTTAAGCTTGCGACTTTCAATCATTTTAGTAATCATTTCAACTGTATCTATATTTTTCAGCTTTTGGAAGTTATTCATTTAGGTAATGAAGAAACACTTCGACTCCGCTCAGTGTGACATCTTTAATATTAATTGGTTTATTCAGCATTGTCAGTCTGAGCGGAGTCGAAGACTTTCTATAAATAACAGTTTAGATTCTTTCAGAATGACAAAATTGTGTTTAAACGATGTAACAAATCAAAGGTCAGAATTGTCTTATGTTGTAAACCGATAACCAATGAAACAAATCTTCTTAATCCTATTCTTTTTAAATCTTTCATTTTTAGGATTTTGCCAAAAAACAGAGCAGACAAATTCAATCGACAATTACCTGAACGAAGTGATGAAAACTTATGAGATTCCAGGTTTGGCGGTTGGTGTTGTGAAGAACGATAAAATCATTTTTCAAAAATATTACGGCAGAGAAAACTTGGAGTCTGATAAAAACGTGGATTCGAATTCGCTTTTCAGGGTTTATTCTACAACGAAACTGATTACCAATGTTGCTATTTTCCAGTTAATTGAAAAAGGACAACTTTCGTTTGAAGACAAAATTTCGAAGTATGTTGACCATCTTCCAAAAGAATGGCAGGATGTGAAAATTAAGAATCTGTTGTCGCATTCATCTGGCATTCCGGATTTTGCCCGATATGAGGATATTTCTCCTGATGCTTCCAACGCTGAAGTTTTTGCAAGATTGGCAAAGGAAAAAATGGAATTCGAGACTGGAAATCAATTCAGTTATAATCAGACGAATTTTATGCTTTTAGCAATGATTATCGAAAAGATAAGCGGACAAAAGTTTGAAGATTATGTCTTGAAAAATCAACTTTCTGATGCCAAAAACAAAGTGATATTCTCCTCCAATTCTCTTGTGGAAATCCCGAATCGCGTTCAAAAATATGTTTTTAATGATTCTCTCAAACAGTACAAAAAATCGACGCACGTTGGCGGTTTGAGGTCACATCCCGGCAACGGATTGGCGATTTCGCTTCCTGATTTTCTGCAATGGAGCATTCATCTGGATAAAAACAAATTCCTGAAGGATGAGACGAAAAAGCTGATGTGGCAACCGTTTGATTACACCAACAAGCAAGATATTTTTGCTCACGGCTGGGAAATTACTAAAACTGGCAACGTCACGTCTTATGGTTTTTCCGGCGGAAACGTAAGTGCTTACAGTCTATTTACGGAGAATGATTTGTCTATCATTTTTATGTCAAATGGTTACAAATACAATTCTTTTCCGCCATTATATATTATAGTCAATCATATTGCAGGGTTGATTGATAAATATTTGGCCAATCCGTATTTATCCAGAGAAGAATCTGTTATTTCTGATTTAATTAATAAACCTGATGTCAAAAAGGAAATCTATGGTTATCGTATTGAGAATGACAAAGTGATTTTCACGTACAAAATTCCTAAAGATTTAAACGCCAAAGCGATAACAAAGATGGCTGTTGCTGGTTCATTCAATGATTGGAATCCTGGGAATACGGCTTATCAAATGGTTTTAAAGGACAACAATACATTTGAGTTGGCGTTGCCGAAATCTCAATTCGAAAGGAAAACGTATGAGTTTCGATTTGTGATGAACAAAAATGGCTGGCTCTCCACGCCTTACAGCGCACTCAACACCAATGGAAATTCTAATGATAATAATTTGACTTTGATGGTTGATTAATCTTTAGTGGAAACACTTCGACTCCGCTCAGTGTGACAATTTGATGCGAACGGTTCTATTTTCACGATTGTCAGTCTGAGGCTCTCGAAGACTTTATAAAACTCAAATTCCATTTTGTATAGATTCTTCGGAATAAGAAAATTTTTTTTAATTGACAAAACGTGATTTGGAGACAAAATCCCTAGCCCTGATGGCAGTGGAAATCCCACAGCAAGCGATGGGAAAAGCAAGGCGCGAGGAATTGTAGCGGACAGCAGGTTCCCGGCTACTGATGAGTTGGTGTGTGGGAGAGTTTGAGAGTTGATGAGTTCGTGAGTTCGTGAGTTGGTGAGTTTTTACGGTACACTTATTTCTCGAACACTAAAACGCTCCAACTCTCCCACCCAACACGCCTGCCAAAAATCATCAACATAGACAAAATCACAAATCGTATTGATTCTAAATTAATTTTAAAATCCGTAAATTTGCAAGATTAAGAATCAAATTTTTATGCTGACGAAATCAAAGGTTCAGGATTTCCTGAAAGAGATAGAAGTGGAAGACCTGGTAAGTAATTTTCAGGTGATGGGAGACGATATTTATATTGATATGACGGCGCATTCTCCGGCAATGCACGAGAAAAAGAAACTGGAGGTGGCTATGAAGCAGGCTTTTGCTTCGGAATTTGGAGAGCACGTGAATCTTAAATTGAAAATCACATCTCCGGAATTGCCTGCAACGCCGGTGACCAACGAAATCAAAGGAAAGCAAATTGCTGGAATTCAAAATATCATTGCCATCGCTTCCGGAAAAGGTGGCGTTGGGAAATCTACAGTTGCGGCGAACCTTGCGGTGACGTTGGCAAAAATGGGTTTCAAAGTTGGATTGCTGGATGCGGATATCTACGGACCATCGGTCCCGACAATGCTTGATACGGAAGGTCAAAAACCAATCTCTGTGGAAGTAAACGGTAGAAATCTGATGAAGCCAATTGAAAATTACGGCGTGAAAATGCTGTCTATCGGATATTTCTCAGGTGCAAACCAAGCGGTTGTCTGGAGAGGACCAATGGCTTCGAAAGCGTTGAATCAAATGATTCGTGATGCGGATTGGGGCGAACTGGATTTCTTGTTGATTGACCTTCCTCCGGGAACTGGCGACATTCATCTATCTATCATTCAGGAAGTTCCGGTGACTGGCGCGGTGATTGTGAGTACGCCTCAACACGTTGCTTTGGCGGATGTGAGAAAGGGAATCGCGATGTTCAATATGGAAAGTATCAACATTCCGGTTTTGGGATTGATAGAAAATATGGCTTATTTCACGCCAGAAGAGCTACCTGAGAATAAATATTATATCTTTGGCAAACAAGGTGCTCAGTTTATGGCCGAGGATTTGGGCATTCCGGTTTTGGGAGAGATTCCATTGATTCAGAGCATCAGAGAAGCGGGTGACGTCGGAAGACCAGCGGCGCTTCAGGAAAATTCTAAGATTTCTGAGATTTACGTGAAGACGGCTCAGAATATGGTAGAAAGTCTTGTTGAGAGAAACAAAAATCTACCTGCAACCGAAGCCGTGAAAATTACAACAATGGCGGGTTGTTCTCCGAAAAAATAATTCGGAGTCATTAAAAGGAAAATATATAAAATGGATAATAATACAAATCAAATTCAGGAAGAACTGGTAACCAAAGTGATGGATGCTTTGGAAAGCATTCGTCCGTTTTTGCAGAAAGACGGTGGCGATATTGAATTGGTTGACGTTCAGGAGAAGAAAGTGTTCGTAAAACTATTGGGAAGCTGTTCCAGCTGTGGTATCAGCAGTTCTACGATGAAGCTGGGTGTGGAAAGCACCATCAAGCAACACGCTCCGGAGATTGAAGAAGTCATCAGCGTTTAAAAATAAAAATCCCGACTCAGTTTTGAATCGGGATTTTTTTTATTCTACTATTTCAGCGTCCTGAATTTCGCGGTTGCCTTTTCTGAGTTGGCTTTCCCAAAGCAGGAATTTGTCCACTTCTTTCATCAGCATCGGAATGGCCAAAGCTAAGATTGCCAAATCATCCAAAGCACCTACAACAGGTACGAAATCCGGAATGATATCAATTGGCGAGATGACATAGATGAGTGCCAATGCGGGAATCAGGACATCGGTGAATTTCATTTTGTATTCGCCTCTGTACCACAATTTGAACATCCGAATCACAGAAGGAATCTTTTGTAGAAATCCTTTGTGTTTGATGGCCTCTTGAGCTAATTTTAATTTTGAATATTTCATTATTGTTTTTTGTGTTTGTTACTTTAACGGAGCAATATTTACAAATTCTATTCCAATCAATCCATAGAAAATTGTAATGTTTTGTTAATTAAATCATTAATGCTAAGTCAGTTTTTCCGTGAGTTTTGCAAATTGTTTCTCTGCATTTTTTCCTTCATAAAGAATATCATAAACGGCATTGATAATCGGCAATTTCAGCTTCTTTTCCTCGCAAATGGAGTAAATCCCTTTCGTTGCATAATAACCTTCCGCAACCATACTCATCGACTGGATGGCAGATTTCACCGTATAACCTTTACCAATTAAGTTTCCAAGGTTTCTATTTCTTGAGAATAATGAATAAGCGGTCACAATCAAATCGCCTAAATACGCGCTCTCATTCACATCTCTTTTCTCAGGATAAATGGACTCCAGGAAAATTTCCATTTCGCGAATGGCGTTGGAAACATAAACCGCAATGAAATTATCTCCGTAACCGAGACCGCTTGCAATCCCCGCTCCTATTGCGTAGATATTTTTCAGAATTGCAGAATATTCATTTCCGAGAATATCGCAACTCGTATTGACCTTAATATAATAAGACGACAAAATACTTTGCAAAACATCAGCGTCTTCTTTCCCTGCCACAGCAACGGTCAAATAAGACAATCGCTCCATCGCCACTTCCTCCGCGTGACAAGGTCCAGCAATCACCGCCTGATTTTTGAATCCGATTTTGAATTGGTCTTTTAGATAATGTGCAACGATGTCATTGTGCTTCGGAACAATCCCTTTGATGGCAGAACAGAATAATTTGTCCTGATAATCACAAGTCAGTTTCTCCATCGATTCTGCTAGATAGATGGACGGAACTGCCAAAATAATCACGTCACAATTGGAAACCAACTCGTTGATATCAGTTGTGATTTGAAGTTTTTTTAAGTTGAAGGAAACCGTTGTCAGGTAAGTTGGATTGTGTCCTCGCTGTTCTATGGCACCTTTCACGAATTCGTTTCGGACGCACCAGTTGACGGTTTTACAGTTTTCTGCAAGCATTTTTACAATGGCCGTCGCAAAACTTCCGCTTCCCAAAACGCCCACACGTACATTTTTAGATGATTTAGTCGATTTCTTAGTCATTCTTGATTTGCATTTTCATTTGTAAATATCTATAACTTTCCAAGATTACAAATCTAATGTAATTTGTGAATTTACCTAAATCTAAATTCCATTTTACAATATTTTAAGAATAATTAACTTTTATTAATCTATTTTACATTCATAATACCGATTAACATTGATAAAAATAAAATTTTCTTACTTTTGCAGTCCATTTTAAAAATAAATTAATGGTCCAATTTCTTAAATCGAAAAAGAAAAAAAACATAGTTCTTATCCTGCTATTGATTGCTTGCTTTGTTCAGGCTTTGATCATCGCCAAATTATACAATGGTGCCGACGATAAAGTTTACGAGGTCAACCTGGTGAAGATCAATAATGAGAAGGACAGCATCGATCACCTTCAGCTCAAAACGGATCTTGCAGTTGTAGACCAAAGCATCAGAAGCATCGATGGATTCTTGAAATCTAAAAATGTCTCAGACCTCAGAATTGAAAAACTAGCGCAAGACAGTCTTCAAAACGAGGTTTACCTTGCAAAGGTCAGCAACCGATACAGCCAATATCTGATCGACCTGGAACAAAAGTTACAGCAAGTTCCATTGGGAATCCCTACAGACGGCTACATCTCTTCGAATTTTGGAATCAGGAAAAATCCAATTCCACCGAAAGTTGACCCTTCAAAAACAGAAAACGCATCCAATATTTCCGAAGAAAAAGACAGCCTTGGAAATGTAATCAAAAGACAAGCGATTGTAAAAGAAGATAAAAATGCATCCAGCAACGCACCTGCCGAGAAAGACCAAATGCAGTTTCACAAAGGTCTGGACGTTGCGGTAGCTTACGGAAGTCCTGTAAAAGGTGCGGCATCTGGAAAAGTGATCTTCGCTGGCGTGAAAGGCGGTTATGGCAACTGTGTCATCATCGAACACGGCAATGGTTTGGCAACGCTTTACGGGCATCTTTCGGAGATATTAGTAGAAACCAATGATAGAGTAAAAGTTGGACAGATTATCGCAAAATCCGGCAATACCGGACGTTCTACAGGACCTCATCTTCATTATGAAGTTCATAAAAATAATCAGCCGATCAATCCGCGTTTGTTTTTGAATTTTTAAAATCATCAAATAATGAATTTTTTGAATTTGGAATATTTGAAAAATGGATCTGAGGTTCAGAAAAGAATATTTCAGGTTTTAGAAAACCATCAGATTTTTCAAAAACTTAAAACGTACAATCCGATTCTTGCGGGAACTTTTCCGATTGAAATTAATATTGAAGGAAGTGATCTTGATATTATTTTGGAAACAGATGATTTTGAAATTTTGAAGAAATTATTGATTATTGAATTTCAGGATCAAGAGCAATTCAGCATTAATTTGATTGAAATAAATGATGTAGAATCTCTGGTTTGCAAATTCCAACTGGAAGAATTTCTTGTAGAGCTATTTGCCCAAGACCGACCAACTCATCTTCAAAACGCTTATCTGCACATGATAAAGGAGTTTGAGATTTTGGAAAGGGAAGGTGATGAATTTCGAAGAAAAATTATTGAACTTAAAGAACAAGGTTTCAAAACCGAACCTGCATTCGCCAAATTGTTAGGGTTAAGCGGAGATCCTCACGTTGAACTTTTAAAATATTAGTCATAAAAAAAAGCGACCCAAATCTGGATCGCTTTTTTATTTATGATTGAGAATTGATTACTTTTTCAATTCTTCAAGAAACTCGTCGTGAGAGATCACAGTTTCTGTTTTCTTAGATTTTTCCAAGATCACATCTTTCAATTTTGCCATAGCAACTTCAGAAGAGATCTGTCTTACTTGGTTTTCGTCTTTCAACATTTCTGCTGCATATTTCTGAACCTCATCGTCACCCAAGTGGTGGATTCCGTAAATTGCCAATTGGTTTCTTACTAACTGCTCAGCTTGTCCAAGAACCTCAGCATAATCCAACTGGATATCATTATCGTTCATCAATTTTCCTTCTAGGATCTGACCTTTGATAATGCTTTTCTCGTTTTCAAGGATCTCTTTTGCTTGCTCTTCAGAAGTGATGTTTTGGTTAGAGAACAACAACCATTTGATCAAGAATGCCTCAGGTAATTTGATCTCTTCTTTCTCATTTACTTGCTGAAGGATCTTGTTTACGAAATGAACATCAGCATTTTGCTGGAAATATTCGTCCAATTCAGTTTTCACTCTTGCTTTCAATTCTTCTTCAGTAGTGATCACATCTTTACCGTAAACTTTGTCGAACAACTCTTGGTCAAGTTCAGCCAATTTCAATCCGTAGATATCTTTTACTGTCACTTCTACCTCGTTGTGGTGAAGGTGTTCTGCATCTTCTTTAGAGAATCCTAATTGAGTTGCCAATTCTTCTTTAGCTTGTAGGTCTTCTTTAGAAACATTTACAGACTCGTCTTTTTTCAATTTTTTCACCAAATCGTAAGCTTCTTTCTGATCTTTAGAAATCGTTACGTTTTTTGGAGCGTGGTTGTGCTCACCTTCTGCACCTTCTTCTACAACTTGAGCAATTTCCAAAGCTACGTAAGAATCTTTACCAATCTTATCTTCCGGCAATCTCTCTGCGAAACGCTTTTGCATGTTCTCAACACTTGTAGAGATTTCTTTGTCAGAAGCTTCTACTTTGTAATGAGGCGCTTCGTATTTAGCAAGATCAACAGTGAATTCCGGCTCGTATCCAACTTCAAAAGCTACAGACAAAGATTCTGCATTGTGATTGAAATCGTTTACTGGCTGAGGAACTGGCTGACCTACCAATCTAAGTTTGTTCTCACTTAAATAACCGTTCAACGCTTCAGAAACCTGTTTGTTGATCTCTTCGAAAGCGATGCCAGCTTCATATTGTTTTTTAACCATACTCAATGGCACTTTCCCTTTTCTGAATCCAGGAACTTGTGCATTCTTTGCATAGTTTAGTAGTTGTTTTTCAACTTTTTCTTTATAATCAGATTTTTCCAATGTTACCGTAAGCAATGCACTTACATCGTCATGGTTTGTAGCTGTAACGTTCATTAATTGAAATTTTTAGGTTGCAAAAGTAGTCAAATTCTAAGGAACTTCAAAATTAAATGCACGTGCGGCTTTTATAAAAAATCATAAAGTTTCATTAAAAAAATAAAGATGCCTTAGAAAAGACATCTTTATTTAAATATATCGATCAAAAAATCAGATTAATGACCAGTCACTGTAATGTCAACATCACTTTCACCACCAGTAGTTTGTCCTAATTGATTGGTTGCAGAAGGATAGTTTTGATTTACAGAAGTTGGTCCGTGCACCAATTTGATGTTTACCGCAGCATCGGAAACACTGTTGATCTTCCATTCTGTCTTAAGTCCTAGCTTTTGTCCGTCTGTTCTTACAACATCATCTGCAGCTCTGATCACATTGATATCCGCACCTGCAATGGCGTAAGTAATGAAGTGGTGGTCTTTCTCTTCCACAATCTCTTCAGAAGAATGGTAATGGTCCTCATGTGCCACCTGGAAGTCCAAAGTTGCAACATAAGTATCACCCTGATGAAAATGGAAATGACCATCTGGAACACCACCAATCACATTGACAGTCTGCACATCGCTGGCATCTGCTTTATTGGTAAGCGTCAAGATAACTTTACCAATCTCCTCGTGCTCGTGGATATCTTCTGGAATGGCATCGTCGTCATTTCTACAAGAAAAGATGAAAATTGAAACTAAAAGGACTAATGTAATATTGATGAATTTTTTCATTTTGATTTAAAATTTAAGTTGTTATTAAAAATTGTATTTCAGAGTCACGACGAAGTTCCTTCCGGGTTCGTTCATAAAATATCGGAGTCTGTTCAGATATTCTCGGTACTCTGTGTTAAAAAGGTTGTTGACCCTGAAATTAAGATTCAGGTTTTTGAACAGGTCTGCTCCTACAGAAGCATTGAAAACACTGTAAGCTGCAGGTGTGGAACTGAAATCGACCACATCACTGATCAACTCACCATCATCATTAATGAATGTGATTGGCGGATTTCTGATTGGAAAACGATTTTGTTTGAAAGCATTTTCGTTTTCCAGTGTGATGTAGAAATTTTTTGGTTTGTTTAAATTAAGTTCCAGTGTGTTTCTCAGTTTTGTTGGCATCATGAGGATCAAAGGTTCGTTGGTAGAAAGGTCGTCACCTTTCAAAATGCTGAAGTTAGACCTCCATTTCAGATTGTCCAAAATTGAAAGTTCGGCATCCGCATCCACACCCATGATCCTCGCTTTGATCTGTTGATAGGTCCATACCGGGAAAGTTCCCCTGTTTGTATATTTCACGCCGGTCGGAACTTGATTTATGAAACTATCAGAATACATCAAATAAGGACTGACCTCGATATGCAAACCTTTTAGAACATCGAATTTTCCAGCCAAAGAAACATTCAAATTATAGATCGTTTCTTTTTTGATGGTAAGATCGCCCTCTTCAATGATCGCAGCAGAATGATGCAGTCCGTCAGAGAAAAGCTCCGCCGCATTTGGCGTTCTTTCTGTCCTAGACAGGTTGATCCGGAAATCGTAGTTCTCTGTAGGTTTGTAATCTATTCCGATATTTGCAGACAGGTTATGATAATCCAAAATTGGTCTCGTCAAAGTCCTGCTGCCAGATTCCTGCACAAAGAATTGTGGAAATATTGCGGCAAAATTACTTTCCCACTTATCAGAATCATAATATTTGTAGGCATCATATCGACTGAAATCGTATCTCACAGCTGCTTCCGCATTCAACTTCGAATTAAATCGATATTTGAAAACGGAAAACGCACCAGCATCATACCTATAATAATCTGGTATCAAGCGCCTTGCCTGAGTTGCCGGATTCGGATAATTGTCCTGAAATGCGGCAGAGATTCCACTTTCCAAACTCCAGTTGGAGCGCTCCAGCAAATGAACCAAACTCGCCGAATGAGTAATAAGTCTCAAATCCAGTGATTGAATATTGGCCAGGTCACCTTTTCTGATGTCATATTCCTTTCTTCGGTTGATCTGGAAACTGTATTGAAAAGTCAATTTCCCAAAATCTTCAAATCGTCTATAAGCAGACAACTTCGCGATGTGATGGCTCACTTCCTGTTTTGGCTGATCGATATCATAACTGAACTGGTCCAAATAGTAAGGCTGTCCAAAATTGATCGCTTTGTAAAAATCCTGAAGACTCGACAAATGCGAACCTTTGTAGATCCCGAATTCCTGATTTGTGCCACTGTACGAAACATCAAAACCTTGCAAGAAACTGTGTTTCCCAAACGAGAAATTGAAGGAATTGAAGTCCATTCCTGTGTTCTGCAACGTGTGATGCGGAACATATTGGTCGCCCGTTTTTCTGTAACTCCCGCCAGCTTTTACAAACCATTGGTTTTCCCAAACTTTCGCGACGTTTGCACCAAGCTCGCCTCCTCTACCGTTGGAAATGCCAGAAAGCCGTACACTTCCCATCACTGTATCTTTCTTTGGTAAAATGGCCGGTTCTAGGACGACGACACCGCCGACACCTTCGTTCCCATATTTCAAAGCGGAAGCGCCTTTCACCACGTCAACGTGTTCGAAATCGTTGACATCCACATTTGGCGCGTGCTCTACGCCCCATTCCTGCTCGGCCATTTTCACACCGTTGTTCAAGATGGAAATTCGGCTTCCGTACAGACCACGAATGACAGGCTTTGAAATGTTATTACCAGTCTTCAAAGCGGTAACGCCAGAAATTTTCGATAAAAGATTTCCAAGGTTTTCTGTGGAGTTTCTTTCGATTTCGGTTTTGTCTAGCGTTTTCATGATCACAGAACCTTTTGTCTTGTGATTTCCGTGAAGATTTACGGTTTCTATTTCTCCGATATGATGTTCCAATGTGATTGCCAAATGCACATCTCTGTCGACTTTTACATTTTCAGTATAATCATCGCAGAGAGGATGCTTCGCAACGACCTGATATGAACCTGCGGGAATGTCTCGGAAAGAAAACTTCCCTTTTTTATCTGTTTTCGCCGTGAATGCTCCGATTTTGACAACGGCATTTTCCAGCATTGTCTTATCGTGAAAATCCTGAACCGTTCCTTCCACAGAATGGTTCTGCGCAGATACCAATGCCAGCCCGAAAAAGACCAGCATCAGATTTATAATGTTTTTCATTTTAAATTGATAAAGTAAAAAGTACGGTGTACCTATTGAAAATTTTGAATTAATCAGGGACTGTCTTTGGAACAGCGAATTGCTCGCAACCCGGCTTGAGCGGAAATCCTTTTTGCATTGGGAAAAGCCTAGGCAAAAAGATTGACTTCGTCGAACCACTTCGTTAGGTTTGGGAGCGGAAGACGGAATAGTTGCCATAAAAAAACATTACATATCGGAGCTTAGCACGTCAATGTCTTGGTTGATTATATTCTATCAGTATTTCAAGAATAACCGATTCGCCGAGGCTCCGCCTCTTTACAATCTTTTGGTTTTCAAATACGTTCGAATTCTATCAATTGTTCGAGACACTGTCTCTTGCCGAAAAACTTGTTTAATTAATTCAAGAAAAATCTCTCAAAAATCCTGATGAATATTGAGAAAAATGAAATTTATGAAATGGCGGGTGGACCGCGAAGTTGAAAAGTGAATTTGGTCGCTGACCATATTTTTTCCTGTACAGAGAAAGTTTGTTGTGTCTCGTGTGTGTGGTTCTCAAAATGGAAAGAAAACTGCTCCGGAACCAAAGAATTGCCCGTTGCCAAGAAATGACAAGCCAGACAATCGCCGGATTGACCTTTTGAAATGTCGGATGAAAAAGTTTTCTCTGTCTTTTTGAAACCAGAATCTCTGAAGAAAGATTCGCCTTCGTGGCTATGCAATTGGGAAGAAAACAAAGCCACAAAAAGATACAGCCCGGCGAAAAATACCGAAATGAAATTTTTGAAAGTTTTACTTCTCCTGTTCAACATAGCCACAAAGGTAGAACTTTTTGGTATTTTAATTATTATGTTAAATCAAAATTATTTTTCTTCTTCGAAATACAATCTGTAATATTTCCCTTTGTCGTCTTGTCCGGTTTCCAGTTTGTCTCGGTCGCCGTGGATGTAGATGTGGAAATTTTTATCGAGCTTGATGATGGATTTGAAATGTCTTTGCTGCTTCTTAACCGCTTGATTGTTAATCGGAAAATCTTCTGAAATCGAGATTTGCATATCGTTCTCATAATCGGATTTGAAGTTGGAAAAACTTTCTATCACTGTGTCGTCCTGCAACACTTCCTTCACAAAATCATCGTATTTGAACTCTTCTTTTTCTTTGAAGAAATTAATGGATTTGTTAAGAAAATCCGCCTGGTCTGCTTTTGAAACCTCAAATTCCTCAGGCAATTTCTGCGTGATGAAATCTTTGTAAACGGACAAAGTTTCCTGCGTGTGGAAATACTCGTTGTCGCGTTGTTTCACTTTCAAGAAATCCTCGAACCAATAGTAGATGTCACCGTTTTTGTTGTTGTCTATGACGGACAGAACGTAGCCACTTTCTTTTTCGCTGTTATAAATCAAAGCCGCTTTATCGATTTTTGACAGGCTAATTCCGAAATCTCTTTCGATTTCAAAAGATTCGTCCTGAGGATTGATTTTCAGGAAACCTTCTCTTTTCTCGGTTTTGAAAATCCCGATAGAATCCGTTTTTTCACTTTTCCCATCTGCGGACTCAAAAACTTCGCCTTCAAAATAAACAACGAACAGTTCGCCTGCCTGAACTCTCGGATTTTCTGCTGCTTCGTAAAGATGTTTGGCAATGTTTTCAGATTCCCACTGGAACTTGGCTTTGTCTTCAAAAATCTCGGAAACAGAACTGTAAACCGGATTGTTGACCAAATAAGAATCGCTGTAGAACTGAAATTGCTCCTCAGATTTGAAAGCATTGATGAAGTAATTCCCCAGCAATTCTGTCATATCCTCATCCAGCTGAAGCTCCTGCTGAGAAAGCGTTAAAGATTCTCCATTGATTTTATTCCCGACTCTGTGAACTGTGATTTTTGAAAACATTTTTTTATCTTTTGAGTTTGCAAAGATATTCATTGTAATAATTCTGCACTCTATTTTATTCCAAATAATCTTTGTACAAAATCATTAATTCCTGACTGCTGTTGATTTCCAATTTTCTGTAGATATTCCTGATATGGACCTTGGTCGTTTCCAGAGAAATGAACAGCTGGTTGGCGATCTCGTTTTGCTTTTTGCCTTTGCAGATCAACAGAATAATTTCCAGCTCTCTCTTTGTAAGGTTGTTTTGGGTGTTCTCTCGTTTTGTATCTTCCTTTTTTTTGAGCAACGACAATGCAAAAGCTGGCTTCTCATCAATAAAAATACTTTTGGTGACACCCAGGAATTGCTCAAACTTGCCGGCATTATTTTTCAGTTTGTACTCCAGCATCAGGTAACCTTCTCCACCTTTTTTGAAATGGACCACAGAATCCAGAAGTGTGTGATAAGAAGAAGGATGTATGGTGGTGAAATAGTAAAAATAATCGATATCCTGAAATGTGTTCTTCTCGAAACCATAGTAATTTTTCATTTTATCATTGATGAAGATCGGTTTTAATTTCTGCAGATCGTGAAGCGTGATGTACCAATCAAATTCATTGAAGAAGCTGGTAGAAGTAGGATTGATGAAGTTATCCATTTCCAAAATATGGCACATTTCTATCTGATTGAAAACAGCATCGATCGATTGTACAAGATCAGCAAATTTGAGTTGGTGATTTTTCATTGGTCATAAGTAGTTTCAGCCATTAAATTAATAATAATATTCTGATTTTCACAAAAAAAATACCCCAAAAGAGGTATTGATTTTCAAGATAAATGCTTCTATCTTCGATTTAAGTAATTGACCACTTAAAAAAACACATTTAGTCAAAAGATAATTAAAAAAAACCATTGAAAACTCACTACAAAAATCCCCGAGCTCTCTGTTCGGGGATTTTCTTGTCGTTATTTGATTGCATACTCTTCCTCACTCACAGGTTCAAACCATTGCGACGGATTTTTCTCGTGGTCTATGCTTACGGCGATGTGCGTCATCGCTTGGTCTGCACTTCCGCCGTGCCAGTGTTTTACGTTCTTTCCGATTTTGATGACATCGCCTTTTTTAATGACTTGGACAGGTTTCCCTTCTTCCTGATGATAGCCCACGCCATCGGTCACCAAAAGCGTTTGCCCGCCAGGGTGATTGTGCCAATTCGTGCGACCTTTCGGCTCGAAAGTGACATTGCTGACGCGAGTTCCTTCATCACTTAAAATCGCTTGATAGACATTGCCTACAAATTTGTCATTCGGAACTTTGTCGCCTTTTTCGAAAATCATTTCTGACCTCTCAGAATTTGCAATCTCAGAACTTTCGACTTTGCTTTCCTGACAAGAACATATTAAAACTCCTATTAATCCTAAAATTACTGCGTTTGCTTTCTTCATTTTTTAATTGATTTGATTGATTTGATTTGGTGTCACTGCAATTTAAGGATTTTGATTTAAAGTTAAAATTGCGGAATTGCTTCGAAAGAAATAATTATCTTCGCTATGAAAAGCTTTGAAACTATGATTTTCCATCTCTCAAAATATTGTGCCTTCTTTTTTTTATTAATGACATCGACGCTTGTAAATGCTCAAACCATCGAAGAAGAAGTTGCCAAAAAATCCTGCGAATGCATCCAGATGAAAGTTTCAACTTACGGACAAATCTCAAAATCGGAAACTCAAAAATGTGTCTCCAAAAGTGGCGATGAAGTTTTGAAATCAAAAGACCCACAAGAAGTGAAAAGACTCACGAAAAATATGGAAGAAGTTGTAGAGCGACTGAAAATCATCTATAAAATGGTGGAAAAATGCTTACCAAAAACCGATTCTAATTAAAAATCCCAAACCTAAGTTCGGGATTTATTTTATTTTTTAGCTGAATTATTATTCGCGGCTCTCGCATCAACCACTGTATTTTGTCCGGAAGCGATGAGCCATTTCCCGTTCTGTTTGACAAAAACCAACGTTAAAATATCGTCGCTCGCAGGCATCTTGTTGTTTCCGTGGTCGATGCCGTCTGGTGGGAAAAATTCGCCCACGCTGGAAACTAAAGTTGCAACAGCCACATCTTTTGTCAGAAATCTGGTTTTCAAACTTTTCTGCTTGAACGGAACACCCTTGAAAAATGCGCCAAAATTTCCCTGATGTGCGGCCTTCACTTCCGCTCTGCCTTTCCACCACATTCCTACGATATTCACCCACTCCACATCGTCTGTCATATAGGAATCCATATTTTTGAACTCGTGCGTGTTCCAGTCGGAAACCATTTGGGTCACTTGCGCTTGAATTGATTTTTCATCGGTTTGAGAAAAACCGAGAACGCTTGTCATTAACAATATAAAACTGAATATTACTTTGAAATTTTTCATTTTAACTTTGTTTAATTGATTATTAAAACAAAGCTAATCAATTTATTAGGACGTTGTTAAATAAAAATTCCCAAGTCAGCACTCGGAAGTTTCATTAATTTTTCTTGACAAAAACCTGTTGAATGGTTTGGAGTTCTGTCTTATTTAATTTGGAAGTTTTCTCTAATTTCACTAGAAATGAAGCTACTTCTTCCGGACTTGCAGGTGAACCGATATTTTCGCCTTTTGCATCGAAGGAATCGGCTAGGACTTCGCCTTTCGGACTTAGCATCAACCAAAAAGGAAGACCTGCTGTTTCACCTTTGTATTTGTTCATCAATTCTTGGCCGCCGGGATTTTCCAGACTTTTCTTTTCGCCACGTTCCTGGACATCGAGATAAGCAGTCACATAATTTTTATCGAAAAGCGGTTTTGTAGTTGGCAATTCCATATTTTTCTCCATCAGTTTGCACCAGCCACACCACGACGCGTGAAATATTAAAAGCACATTTTTGTTCTCTGCTTTTGCCTGAGTCAACGCTTTGTCCAAAACAGTTCCTGCCTTCTCCTGAGCGAATCCAAATTGCACTAACAATAATGCTGCGACTAAAAATATTTTTGAAAATTTCATTGATGATTTGTTTAATTATCAAACTAAATTAGGGATTATTCCTTTCACAAAAAAATCCCCAAGCTTTCACTCGGGGATTTTACTAATATTGATTGACTTTAAAGTCTTATTTTACTTCTTCAAAAATAACTAATACTGATAATGAATTAGTTATGTCTTTATGGTACAAATAAGAGACTGATAAAAAGACACTGAACATCTTCGCTTGTTGAATCAAAAATGGATTTCAGTAACGATGAACGTGCTTATTTATTGAACATTATCCATTGTAGCATCCTATTGGTGATTCAATTTTTTCAAGATGTCCTTCATTGTTTCAATTAAAACCGGAAAATTTGGACTTTCGCCAACAATCATATTGCTTTGCATAATCTTATAATCATTTTCCCAATCTCTAATTACTTCATCAGGTGGAATAATATTAATCAATCCTTTTTTGTGATTTTCATAATTAATCCATTTGGAGTGATTCATCTTTTCTCTAAAAATAACAATCCTATCAAAAAGCTCATCATCATTCAAAGCATTTTTGCCATATTCGGTTTGATAAAGTTGGTATAAATCAAACAAATGACGACTCATTCTTTCGCTTCTGATTCTGTCTTTAGGTTTTGAAAATTCTTCGTGTAGTAAAAGAATTTTTTCAAGAAAAGTTTTTGTAGGCACAGTAACCAAGACTTCAAACGGCGGTAAAGAGAAAGATACATCTTTGTAATGATTTTCAACAAAAGATTGAACTTCTTTTTTCTCCGAAGGTTCCGTCATTGCTCTTGCTCCCATTTCAATCAACACTTTTTGTTGCACATAACTTTCCTGCGGAATCACACTTTTATAGACCAACTCTAAATAATTGGGATCGCTAAGATCGTCTACAATTTCGGAATATTTAATTTCGTACTCATTTTCGGAAATTCCTAATTTGGTCAATTGATGAACTAATTCTTCTCTAAATTCGGAGATCACAAATTTTCCTGCGGTCTTCCGAAGTTTCTTCATTTGCGTTTTGGTTTCGGGATCATCTGAAAATCCCAAAAGACTTTTGTCAATAATTAAATCGACATCTTCTGAAAAACGTTCAATGATTTGATAAGCTTTGCTCAAGGATGTTCCGCCTTTAAAAATAATCTGGTCTTTGTATTTTGACTGAAAAACAGCTCTCAAAACCATACAAACCCACCAATCTTTTTCAATTGCAAATGGAGCATAACCAGTAGATAATGCTAATTGGTTTAGGGTTTCAATACGTTGTTCTATAGAAAGTTGTATATGCCACATTTTATGATTGGTATCTATTTTTAATTCTTTTCTGAATCCAAACCGGTGCAAATTTTAATTGAGAAACTATAACTTTATTTTCGATTTTTTTGATATAATGAGTGAGTTTTGTCTCAAAATCTTCTGAGATATTTTTTTCGCCCGTAATTTTATAGGCTTGAATGATAAGTTGAAGTAAATCATCTTTTACTGCTAAATTCCTTGGCGCCGTTTTTTTAAATTTAATTTTACTTTTTCCTATATTCATTTCTCTTTGTGCTCCATCTGTAAGATACACAACGTGAAGAGGAATTTGTGTAGAAAGCCCTAAAAGATACATTGCCATTGCTCCTGTGGGTACAATTCTGGCTTTATCTCTATTGGCAATTTCTTTGGCAATTTCCTCGATACTCGGATAAACAATTCCCAAAATATCATCATTTTTTGGAAACAAATAAATTCCGTGAGCCAAGCGAACTAAGATTCCCTGTTTCTCCAAACGTCGAAGAACCTGCCGAATATTCTCTGCAGTTCCAAATTTAAAAAAATCTTCAGCGAAAAATATTTTTCCTTTAGAAGATTTTTTAATCTTAATTTCTATCTGATTATGAGTGTTTTGCACGGAAATATTGAATGTTATTTGTCACAAATTTAGTGAATATTTGTGACAAACCTTAATTATATTTGATTATGTAAACTGTCTACGCTTTATATACAAATCAATTGATTAAAAGTTCCACATTTTCAAGCTTTTTAGAAACAAATTGATTCAAAAATATTATTCCTCAATTACCTTCACAAATGTTTTAGTAAATGAATTATTATTGATTAAATTGATAAGCGTTGTTTTAAAATTTCTCAATTCTCGTTCCTCAAGAAGTTGTTGCTGAGAAGTTTTTCCAATGTGACCTTTTTTCATGTACATCTCAATAGCTTTGTCAATTCCGCCTAGCGTGGTAGGCATGTCATATAGTACTGCCACATCTCCACTATTTTCTTCATCTATTTGTAAATAAAGAGGGAATGATCTACCATTAGTATCAATTTTCACCTCGTGAATATCCATTTTTTTAAAATAGATTTGTGCCCTCCTTTTAATATCAGCATCCAAATCGTTAGGTATAATTATATTAAATACAAAATCTTTGTATTCTATTCCATTTAATTTTATAGTAGGCAAGCTATGAAGTGCATCACAAACTGTGGAAACAAAATTTTCATAGTAACCTATCGCGAGAACTGTTGATGGCAACAACCCAAGCTCCCCCAATGAAATCTTTTCATTAATAATTTTGATAATATTATCAATTTCTGTATTTAAATTATAATTTGAAAAATAATCGTCTGTTTTTTCAAATTTTGGAATTGTGATGCCTAATAGATCAGACGGAAGCTTAGCTCCATTTTCTTGTAATGCAAATGCTCTGTTTTCTCCCAATCTGCCTAAGAAAAGCCCAAACTCAAATACCACATTATCACGAACTGTCTCAAATATATCATCACGAGATGCCGTAAAATCATCTTTAGTAGCTATCATAATACCAAAGTCAAATAAACTTGCAACATTTAAAAGAGTTTCTAATGTATTTTTATTTGGTTTAAAAATATCATCATTCCAAATAAAAACTTCAAAATTTGCTTTTTCCAATCTAGATTTTACGTAGTTTGCTTCTTTCAAACCTTCCTTTGATGAACCAATAAATATTCTTGTTCTCATTATATTGCTTTTTTAAAATTATAATAAATATCATTAATTAAGACACTTAACTCATTTTCAAGTTGTTTAACTTCATTAAACTTTTTGTCGTAAAAATTCCCGTTAGAATCATAAAATAATTTTTCTGATCCATCGATACTTGTTAGAGAAGACATATAAATAGAGTCCGTAATTATCTTTTTAAGTTGCTGTTGCATAATTAAAAGTAATTCAACATAATGCAATGTATTATATCTCGACACTTCGATATTGTAACAAATAATATTTACACCAAACGATTTCAATTCTTGATAATTATAAGATGAATCAAACATGAAATTTTTTAAAAAACGAATCATTTTTTTTAATCGTCCATGTGCCAAAGCGCTTTTCGTATTTATTGAGTCGATAGTGAAAAATGGATGATCAGTTTTTCCTGTTCCGACGTTCTTCTCGTAAATTTTTATTCCTCTATATTTCTTTTCTCTTAGATTTTTCAAAGAAAAAACATCATCATCATAACAGGCAATAACAGTGTCAACATACTTCCTTAAATCCGAATTATAAATTGTTACACATTTAGATTTTTTAGTATCGCAGGAAATATATTGCCTTTGTAATGTTTCCTCTGAAACCTTCCTATTTTGTAGTAGAACTGCATCTGAATCTTCAGTAAAACGGGGCGAATTTATAATATCTTGTACCAATGTTCTCTGAGATGTGTTTAATGAATAATCATTTATCAAAGATTGTAATTCAAAATTACTTGGAATATTATAGAATCGGTTTGAAATCACTAATAAATCAATATCACTATTTGCTTTGATATGAGTGTCAGTCATTACTGAGCCTTGATACTCGTAATCTACATTAGACAATGTTCTCTGCAAATGCATTTTAACATTATTTCCAGCTTTCTTAATATCGTCTGTAAATTTATCGTCAACCGCAGCCATAGCAAATCTAACATAATCATCTGATGAGCTATTATAAGACAATTTGGAAATATCTAAATCAGAAAATGCTTTAGATAAGAAAATGCCGTCAGGATTATACCTGTTTTTAAGATTAATTAATCTTTCCGAATAGTTGTTATTCATAATTTAATTTTTAAATTAATATTTACTTGATAATTCTTAGTTCCCTTTGTGAACCATGAAGCAAATCTACACACTACGTATGCAGCAGAACTGCACAGAAAAAAATTTGGCCTTATTTTTTTTCTACTTATTTCTAATTAGAATATTTTTTGAATAAAGAGATTATAATTAAAAGGAAATATATTTATTAATTATTTTCCGGCTGAAAATAATAGTCCTACTTAAGTTAACTTAAGCAGGACTGTTATGTATTAAATTTAATCATGAAAATTCGAAGCCTTTAATCTATTTTAATTCGCTTGGCTATGATTGAAATGTTCAATAATACTAAAAATATTATCTGCTTGTTCATTATTAAAAATCCCATCAATTCCTTGGTTATGGAAGTTTTTAAATGGAGAATCATAAAGTTTTAGCGGATCTATTTTTCCGTTTTTGGTAAGGAATAATTTTAGTGTATCAAGAAACTGAATCTGAACCGCCGAAAGCTGATATTGATTCATGAACTCTGAGAATGCTGTGTTTACTTTCTCTTCAGACAAACCGATTAGATTGACTATGAAATTCACGAGATTTAGCTGACTTCCCAATTCATTTTCAACCTGCTCTTTTTTTACTTTATCCGAGAATAGAATTTTTTCCAGCGACTGTAATTCGTCTTCGGTAATCACATCACCATTCTGGATTCTTTTGATTGTGATATTGTTTTTATTCTCCCTTACCAACTCTTCTAAACGGTGAAGATTGTTGGCGAAAATATTTCCATAGAAGGAACGTTCTTCATTAACACCAGTAATTAAAATTTCGTTTTCTAAAATTTCATCCTCAAAATTGGTCGTTACATATTTCTGATCTAGCGGATCAATGTATTTCACCAATTCTCTAATGCCTTGACGTATTTTTTCGAGATGTTTCAAGCCGTCGTTTTTCCAGAAATCTTCTTGTAATGGGAGTTTTACCAAATCCTCATTGTTTTTAATTTCAGGGATGCTTGTTTTTTTGAGCAGTTTTTTTGAGATCGTTGCCACTTTAGCAATCGGAACGCTCAATCTTGCCATAAACTCTTCTGTATTGGGAGTTTCAATGCGTTTCAGCATCAAAGCATAAATCATTTTATCATAAAAACGAGCGAGATCAGTATCAGATTGAGCGGGTCTTACCAATGGCGCCAATACATCATTAATCTTTTTCACTTCTCCTTTGTCGAGATGATTCCAGGTTTCACGGCTGTTGTAATCCATCACTGTTTCCAGTTTCATTTTTACATCGAAGCGATTTTTGTTGAGTTCTGCAATCGATTGATGCAATTCGTTGAGCAAACTCACGCTATAATCTTGAAGTTCAGGATCCTCACTGAAAGTTTCGCCTTTCAGATACAAAGCCAATTGTAATTTTAAGCCAAAGACAATCTCATTCAGGCTTTTTTGTGAACTCGCTTCCATGCCTTTTGGGTTTTCTCTGAAGAATTCAAAGTTTCCGTAGAGATCAAAAATCAAGAAGTGTTCTTTGTCTAAACCATCACCAAAAAGGTTTTTCCTCAATCGGGAACCACGACCAATCATCTGCCAGAATTTGGCATACGATTTTACAGGTTTGTAGAACATCAAATTTACGCAGCTCGGCGCATCAATTCCTGTATCCATCATATCTACCGAGATTACAATCTGGGGAAGCCTTTCTTTCTCCTCGTCGCAAAATCTTTCGATAAATTCTTCGGCTTTTGGCTCGCCATGGGTAATTACTTTTACATATTCGTTGCCATACAATTCCGGATCTAGCTCCAGAAACATATCTCTCAGAAATTGAGCATGCTTTCTGTTTCGGGCAAAAATAATTGTTTTTCCAAGTTCGCTGCCGTCTCTTTTTTTGATTCCTTTATCTACGAGATATTTAAGCGTTTTTATGGCGGTATCTTTATTAAAAAGCCAATTATTAAGTTCATTTGCCTCAATCACTTCTTCGCCAGATGCTTCTTCGCCATCTAAGATTTCTTCTTCAAATTCTTCTTTTTCTTCTTCCGATAATTCGTCGTAATGAATACCGCTTCTTAAAAATTTGGTAGGAACTTCTATGGAATGATAAGGAACTAAATGTTTGTTGAAAACCGCTTCTTCAAAGGTATAAGCATCTGTCGGCGATTTATCTGGCAAGCCAAACATTGAGTAAGTACTTCTGTCGATATTTTCAATCGGTGTTGCTGTTAAACCTAAAAACATTGCATCAAAATAATCGAAAATTGCTGCGTATTTTTTATAAATCGAGCGGTGAGCTTCGTCGATAATGATTAAATCAAAATGACCTACGCCATAAAAACGTTTGTCATTGTCTTTGGAACCATCGATCAATCCCATCATCGTCGGGTAAGTAGAAAACGCAATTCTGGCGTCGGGATTGTCTTTTTCTACGAGTAAATTCACGCAGGTGTGTTCTGGCATCAGCTTCACGAAATTATTTTTCGCTTGTCTTACCAAACTTCTACGGTCTGCAAGGAATAGTATTCTTTTTGCCCAATTGGCTTCCAACAACAATTTTGAAATAGCAATACTGATTCTGGTTTTTCCTGTACCTGTTGCCAAAACCAAAAGTGCAGCACGATGGGTGCCGATAAGTTTTTCTGAGGTTTTATCGTTGCCAGCGAAATGTTCTGCAACCGACCGAATGGCTCTCAACTGATACGCTCTGTCGGTGATAGTAGTGTCTATTGTTGTCGTTCTAATGTCTTGGCGATTTACTCTACGGAACATTAAAGTCTGTAGTTCTTTTTTGGTATAAAAACCGTGCACCAATCTAGATTTTTTGTAGAATTGATCGTCCCACAAATAGGTTTCAAAACCGTTGGTGTAGTACATTACAGGTCTTCGCCCAAACATTTTCTCCAGAGATTCTGCGTAGAGTTGCGCCTGATTCTCACCTTTGGACGCATTTTCCATGGTTTTTTTGGCTTCTACTACTGCCAATGGCAAACCATCATCGTCCCAAAGTACATAATCGATGTAGCCAGTTTCGGAAACGTTGGTAGAAGAAGGCATATATTGCACTTTGAATTCTTTGTCTTTGCTTCCTGCCAAATCCCAACCTGCTTCACGAAGCGAAACATCGATGAAGTATTTTCTGGTTTCGTACTCGTTTCTTGGGTGGGTGGTTTCTTCGGCTCTGTTGGCGAGTTGTTTGTTGGCTTCTATCTGCGCCTGCAACTCTTCTATTTGTCTTTTGTAGAGCGCATTGGTTTCTGCTAAAGCTGCATTTTTCTCAGCAAATTCTTTGAGTTTATTTTTAAATTGCTCGAGATCGTCATCAAATTTTTCCTGAAGTTTTTCTAGTTCTTTTTTAGATAAAACTTCGGCACCTTCTGTGGGAACAAAATCCCAATCGAAAAATCCTAAATCTCCTAAATCCTGTTCTGAGTAGGATTTTGTAAACCATTTTGCAAAATAAAAAAGATGATCGATAATTGTTCTAGAATCGTATTCAGAAACTTTTTTGTTGTGAATGGCGAGATTTCCTACTTTGCGAATTAAATCGATTTCGGTATAAAATTTTTGCTGAAACTGATCCTGAAAACTTCGTTGCTTCATCAAAGAGTTGAGCGAAGTATCGAAAGGTAAATCTAATTCTTCATCATTACTAAACATCCAATTCACAGCCAGTTCTAGCGCAGATCTGCTAATCATCAAAGAAGTGCGTGGATCGGTAATGACAAATTTTTCGGCTTTGGTACATCGGTCGAAAAATTCTGCCCATTCTGTGGCGAGGAGGTGAAAATTGGTATTCATAATTGATGATTGAAAAATGATGAATGATTTGACATTCAATTTACAAAAAAACTATTTTTTTTCTCTTAAATCATTAAGAGCCTGTTTAAAAATTATTAAAAAACAAATTTTCGAAGCTTTTTTCTTTTCCCCAACCCTAAAGGAAGGAAAAAAGCTTCTAAAATTTCATCAAAATTACATCCTTTAGGGTTGGGGAAATTAATTTTGATGAAATTTAAACAGGCTCTAAAACCTTATTCTCTATTGCATTTCTGTTTGTTTTTTTTTTTAATTCTCTTATATAAGCATTCTTCTGTCATTGCGAGGAGTTGCGAGGAATGACGTTATCCCAATTCTCCTTTAAACGCTTTCTGCAAAAGGCAATTAAACAAATCTTCACTTTCTTTGAGTTCCTGTTTTGCGAGTTCTTTTTGTTGCTTGATTAAGGTGATTTTTTCGGCGAATTGGTTTTGGAGGTCTATTGGAGGATAAGGAAAACTTAAAGTATTTAAGATTCCAGTATTCATGTGTGTAAAGCCATCATCTGAACCTTTTTTTAGCCTTCCAACCCTATCCTTAAAATGATTCATCATAAATGAAAAAAATAAAGGCAATAATTTATCACTATTAAGTCTTAATCTTATCAAATTTGTACTGATAATTGACTTTTTGAAATTTGAATTAACAACGCACATTTTACCTACTGTTCCAGCTCTCGAAATTATTATATCATTATTTTCGACTGAATAAGATTTTAGTTTTTCATATTTCTCTGGTGTAATCCATAGGTTGATAATTTCTATTAATTCTCCATTTTTAGAAATATTATCCATATTCCAAACTGCAATTCCACTTTCAACAAATTCTTCTTTCTTTAAAGCACCTCCAAATGGACCACATTTTGTTCCTTCTTTCATATTAAAATAAAAATCCTGTAGAATTCTTAATTCAAATCCCTTTTCATTTCTCACCGGATCCCCAAACATCTCCAAAAAAATAGATTGTGCGAGAACATCGTATTCTTTAATAAGTTGGCGGGTTTTGTCTCGCAAAGCAGCTGCATCATCTAAAATCTGGGCGATGTCTTTTTGGGTTTCGAGGGGCGGAAGTGGAATTTTAGCGTCGGTTAAATTACCAATTTTTATATATTTAATTACTCCTCCTATTGATTGCTCTCTCAGCTTTTCTATATAAGATTCAAGGAAATAAAATAAATACTTACCATCTAGTTTTGATTTAGCTTGAATTACATATGTTCTTTGATATGCATTAAACTTACCATTATAATATTTTACATTTAAATCACCATTACCTGCAACTAATACAAACTCTCCATCGAAAGCAAATTGATCAATGTATGTATGATTTTTAGAACAAGTAAAAAAAGGGTATTTTCCGGTTGGATTTTCTGCATTTACATCCAACCGTCCTGTTTTTATAGCAGTTAATTCTCCTAAATTTTCTTTCAGCATTACTATGAGAATTTAATTAGTTCAAGTAAAACTTTTTGTCTTTCAGCATCCAGTTGATTAATCCTCCCCAAAATCACACTCGGCGCATCAAATTCAACTTCCTCGTAAACAATTTCCTTGTATCGGTTGATAGAAAGATCCCAATCATTGGCTGCAATATCTTTAAACGGCACCAAGAAAGACTGCGAAGTTCTGTCGCTGTAATCGTGGGTAATGGTTTCGGGCATGAAATCATTAAAACCTAAATTCTCTGGTAGGTCTTTTACCTGCAACACTTCACCGTTTTCAGCATGATTTTTTTTGAAGAAATCGCTTTTGTAATAATGATAATGGTCTATGATCTGAGGCAGATTAAACTTGCTGTGCAGCTTTTGTTTGGTTTCTAAATCCATCGTTTCTAGTGCATTCCCAAAAGAGAAAGAGATAAACAGATCTTCGTCTACCAAGAGCGTGCGTTTGTCGTCCAGAGATTTTCCATCGGCCAACATATCATAGAACCATACATTGTTGGTACCTCCGTTTCCTGTTTTTGTAAAAATAATAATGGCGGTGCTTACTCCGGCGTAAGGTTTAAAAACACCACTTGGCATGGAAATCACGGCTTCTAATTTGTTGTTGGCAATAATTTCTTCACGAATGCTTTTGTAGGCTTTCCCGCTTCCGAAGAGTACGCCGTCGGGAACAATTACCGCAGCACGGCCACCAGTTTTCAGCTGACGAAGCATTAGTGCTAAAAATAACAATTCGGTTTTAGAAGTATCGGTTACGTTTTTCAGTCCAGGAGCAATACTTTCTTTGTCAATCGTTCCTTTAAAAGGTGGATTGGCTAAAATCAAAGTATGTTCGTTGGCAATGGTATTGTCTTTTGAAACGGCATCTACATCAATGATGTTGGGTTCTTCCACACCGTGCAAATAAAGATTCATAGAGGCGATACGCAACATAGTAGATGAAAACTCTGTCCCATTAAACATTTTTCGGTTGATGTGATCAGCATATTTGTCTAGCAAAGTAACATCGTTGTGCTTGTCAATATATTCTTTTGCGCCAACCAAAAAACCAGCAGTTCCCACGGAAGGATCGGAAATGGTATCCTCCAAAGTAGGCTGCATCAGCTCTACCATCATTTTTATAATGTGTCTTGGAGTACGGAATTGACCCGCAGTACCGCCACCTTCAAGCTTAGATAACATATATTCATAAATATCTCCCTTAGTATCTTGATGGGTCATGTCAATATTATCAAGCTTTTCTATCACTTGATCCAAAACGGAAGGTTTTGAGATTCCGAATGTTGCGCCTTTCATGTGTGTTGCAAAAAGGCTGGTTTCTTTTCCTAATGAACGGATGAACGGGAAAATTCCGTCAACAGTATTAGAGAAAATCTGATGTCTTGCGTTGACATCCATTTCCTTAAGGTTTTTCCAACGGAAATTCTGCTGGTCTTCTGTGAAAATGGGTGTATAAGTAAAACCACGTTTTGCTTTAAGCTCATTTCTGATTTCCTTTTCATCAAGATCTTTGATGAAGATAAGATAGGTAAGCTGCTCTACAATGGTTATTGTGTTCGGTTCACCTCCTGTCCAGAAGATGTTCCATATTTGGTCTATTTGGGATTTTAATTCTCCTGTAATCATTTATTATAGTTGTAATGGGTAAAAATAAGGATTAAGAAACAGCCTTCCAACAAAAGTTGTAATGAAAAGCTGTTCTTATAATTTGTCTTTAAGCTGACGAAATTTTTTCAGATTTTTATTTCAGCAGTAAGGAATCATACTCTTCTAAAAGATTAACTTCTTTGCCGGTGATTCCCGCAATATCGCCAGAAACGATGGATAGATTTTCTTTCATAATACTAATGTCTTTTTCGCGTTTTGCCCAAAGTTTTTGGGTTACTTTTTTTCTGCATCGAGTTGTGTAAGCATACCATCGTATATTTCTAGAATTCGTTTTGTTTTTTGAGAAAACTCTCCACTTGTGAAATAGCTGTACAAGATTTCCATTTTGTCGCCTCGGTTTTCGTTGGCTATTTTTATTTTTTGTGTTTCTATTAAAATCTGGCGAAGAACAACTACCAAAGATTTTACTTCCTGATAAGAACAAACCCAAATTCCATTAACTACATCAAATTTTTCAATGTTTTTGGGTAATGTCTCCGTAACAAGAACTGCGATTTCGGCTTTGGCATTCAGCTGATCCTGTTTTAATTTATCAAGCCATTTTTGGTCAAAATTCTTGGTCCGCTTGGTTTCGTAAATAATCTTACCGCAATTTTGAAGCATATCGTTATTTACCGTCTGCAAAACATCTGCTCCTAAAGTTCCTTTCTGCACTTCATCAATCTTGTCCCATCTGAAGTTTTCCTGAAGAAAATCTTCCAAAGCCAACTCCAAAACTTCTCCCTGCAACTGCATAGAGCCTTGTTCCTGTTTGCGTTTCATTTCTTCGGTGAGTTTCTTTTGATCTTCCAACTGTTTTCTGAGTGTCGCCAGTTTTAGTTCATTATCGTCTTCCAGTTGCTTTCTTATTCTTTCTTTTTCTTCACAAATTTTGACGTTCAGTTCTTTTTCAGTTTCTGCTTTGATGGCATCTCTCATTTCAGATTTTTCTCTTACGAGTGTTGAAATTTGAGCTTCCAATTTATTAAGAGCCTTCACTTTTTCTGATTTTTCAGCAAGTTCTTTTTGAAGCAGATCAATGCTTTCTCTGTTTTCTTCTTCAATAGACTTTTTCAGTTTTTCCGAAATCTCTTTCTCAGACTGCTTTTTAGCTTTTTCTAATCGTTCTGTGAAGAGTTCATTTTCTTCCTTTTTCTTTTTTTCGAACTCAAGTTTCTCTTTCTCAAATTTCTCTTTCTCAATTGCATCTTTTTCTTCCTTCCGCTTAGCTTTCTCCTGAAATTCGTGTCTGATGCTGTCTTCAATTTGGTGTTTAAGTACATCATTTACATCAATAGATTCTCCGCAATGCGGGCAAGGGATTGTAGTTGAATTTTTCATTATATTTACTTTTTACATTAATGAAGCAAAAGTAAAATCCAACTATGCAATAAAACTGCATAGTTGACTATTATTAAAAAATTATCCAATATTTATGGTGTAAATGATATCGTGAGTAATGTCTTTTTTGATCTTAAAAACAAGGTTTTCCAATTCCATATCTTCAGATTTCAGAAAACTTATAGGTTTCAGACCGTGGGAAATTCCACCGTCTATCCTTATGCTAAAAGACACCTCATCATTCTTAAATTGGAAAAATCTGTAATGAGGCAAACGATTTTCATTTACCAGATCTATATTAAAGTCAAAGTCTTGCGAGATGTGCTGTAAATGATTTTCATAATCGACAATAGTTTTGTAATTATCTATAATGTAATATGGTTCTCTGTTACTTCTAAAATCGTTCTCGGATAAATGAATTTTGAAATCATCAATTTTGATCTCACAAATCGTTTTAATCTGATCTATGAACTGCAAGACTAACCGCATAGAAAATTCAGACTGATTGTACTTATCAAAATAATCTACAGAAAAGTTTCTGTTCTTTATTTTGTCCATCAAATCCTCTTTGTTTTCAAGATTATTAAACATTGCTAATACAAGATCATTGCTATCGGAATTAAAAGGCAATGATCCCACTCTTGCTTCAAAGATATTGGCAGTGAAAGTAGGCAATATACAGTCTGCATAATTCGCTAACTGCTGACCTCCCACTTTATAATATGTAATGCTTCTACTTTTCAAAATATCGCCTACCAAGAAAGGATAATCAGCTTCAGCAATATAAGAAATCGACTGATTGTCATTCAATATTACAGAAAAGTGAACAGGATAATCTGCTATTTTGTCTTCGATTCCTTTTTTTAATTGATATCCTACTTCCAGCTTGTGGATAGAGAGTTTTTCCTGATGGTTATTGCAGTCTAAACTGCCTTCTATAATCAGATTTATTTTGATTCTGTTTCTCTTGAATTCTTCCAGATCGTATAATTTATCAATATCCCAACTAGAAACTTGGTTGTTGATATGGATGTTGATCTCTTTCACGCCCTGATGGTATTGCAGGCTGATGACTTCATTAGTCAATGTTCCAAAAATATTGGAAATAGAAAGTCCTGTATTTTGTAAATTTTTCGGCACCTGATTTTCATTAGCAAACCGAAGCCAGTCACGGGCAACATTTCTATCCAAATCTTCCAAATGCCATTGGGAAGATCTGTCTATCAAACATTTTGTGCAGGCTTTGTTACAATCACAACCCAAAGCCTGGTAAGCTTTCGTGAGTACTTCTTTGGTGTACATAGAAAACTGAGAAGAATAGCCTGCTCCACCTTTTGCTGTGTCGTAGATAAAAATGGTTTGATAGCCGCTGTAAGTTTTGATTCCGAATCCTAATTCACTTTCTTCTATGGCAAGAAATTCTGCCAAAGATTTTGTGAAGACGACTCCCAAAGTGTACATCAACGTCTTGTCATTTACTCTTTGTCCTTCTCTATTCAAAAGGCGAATTTCTGTAAAATCTGTTTTGAATCTGGCTCCTAAAATGATGTGGTCTTTTGACTTCCCATCGCAAAAACTTTCGCCATCGTTATTTTTACCACCACGCAGTCTGCTGTGACCAACTAACTTATCACTAGCAGTTTCTACCCTACCGCAACTGGTACAAAGGCTGTAACCTTCTCCATCTCCCATATTGTAAAACAAGATTTCTGATCTGTCATCATCTGTAGAACGTACATCTACAATACTGCTTTGATCCTGATTCCAAGGCTTGATATTCAACAGCAGTGGCTCTAAATATTGTGGTTTAGATTTTTCCGAGATCACGCGCGTAGGTTTTTTGAAAAGATCGACTGCAAATCCCACAGGCTCCACCAATTCTGTCAGCTTTCCACGATATTCTCCAAGGTCGATACCAATTAATGAATCTGTAGCGTAGCAATGATCGCAATTATCATTTAATTGATTACTTAAGGAAATGATTCTTTGGTAGCCACAATTTTTGCAAGCCTGTACTGCATTTCGTTCTCCCTCTTGTCCCCAATTATTCTTCATTATGATTCCGGCAGACATATAGCTGAGTCCGTCTATCAACACGCTGTTGCCGGGCGCAAACTCCGTCAATGCACTAGTAAGCGGATAACTTGGATTTTCTGTTACTTTCGAGTTATCATTTTTAATGTCATCATAAACTGTTTTTTCAAAATCTACGATGCCAGTTGGTAAACCAGCATTTGGTAAAAACCCATTTTCTGCTAGGTAGGTAAGAATATGTTTTTTCAGAAACTGGCTTTTGCGGTACTTTATGGCTTTATAGGCTGCACTATTTTCTCCATCAGTTTCCAACAAGATTCTAAGCTTTTCTTCAAAGCTTGTAAACTGTCCTGTAACCCCTCTTGCGGTTTTCATAAAATTATCGTAAACAGAGAACTTCAACTGGATGGGATCTGTATTTTCAAGTGATGTTCCTTTTATCAGATATACGAGGTCATCTTTGTAATTATCAACAGAAAGATCAGACAGCCAATTCAAAAAGTTCTGTCCAAGATTGGGTTGCTCTCCCAGAAAGAATTTTTCTATATTTTCTTTGATGTTCAATCCTCTGTTCGCATTGTTTCGGATGAAGAGCCCAAATAACAATGAATTGGTGTGTCTCAAAACAATATTCTTGCTGTCAAATTTCAAAATAGGTGGAGCGATGGGATGCTCCAAAGCCCATTTTGGCTGAGCCATCGTTCTCAGACCAATTGGATTGGGTGCGCAAAAAGTGAGCGCCAATGATTTGTTTTCTGCGCGCCGCCCGGCTCGTCCGGCTCTTTGCAAATAGTTGGCCGGCATTGGAGGAACATTGCTCATCACAACCGCCGAGATTCCGCCAATATCAACTCCCATTTCCATAGTTGTGGAACAGCTCAGAACATTGATCTCTCCCTTTTCAAACTGGTCTTCCAACTCTACCAATCGGGATTTTTTCTGCTGTGCAGAATGTTCTCCTGCTAGATATAGTTTTTCCTTATCAAATATCCTCTCGTGCAAATCATTCCACAAACCTTTGTTTCTGGCTTCTAGCCTATTTTCTTCAATCCAACTATTAATAATATCATCGTGTAAATCTTCATTCTGATCTGACAAATGAAATGGATACGGATAAATAGGCATCTGAATATCTGTCTGACTTTGGATTTTGTAATTCTGAATATTTTCTTCGCTCAGCGAACCTTTTATCCAAGGTGTATAATCTCTAAAAGTATTATCTAAAAGCCTGTTTGTGACAGGGCAAAGAACTTCTTTGCCAGCAATCTCAAGTTGCGTATGGGTAAAAAAATCCAGCTTATAACCGTCTCCATCTTTGGTAAGAATCTTTTCCTGCAAGGTTTTCCAGATTTTTTCTAGTAAATGATTTAGCTGACTTTCTCTTACCGCATCAATATCTTCAGGGTTGTACCATCCTAAACCAGCGCAAATCAATAGGACAAATCTTGGTTGCGTTTTTGAATCTGCTTTATATAATTTCCAGCTATTCTTCTGCGCGGATGCGCTTGGGTAGATTAATTTAGGATGGTATAATTTTGAATTAAATAGACGCATCCTGTCATCAAAAGTAAAGTTGAAACCATCACGAATAACATAATCCGCCGCAATTTTGAGTAAAGTTTTCCATTCTTGCAGATTGATGTTCAGCAACGATGCTTCCTCTGGTAAAATGACAGAATCCAATTCCGGATAAACAATATTGACCAATCCAAGATTCTCTAATGATCTTTCCCTACCGATTCTTCTTGCAAACTGACTGTACAACAAACCTTTGGCATATATTTTACCATCCAATTCAAAATCTTTTCCTTTTGCAGCCTTTATAAACAATGTTTTGAATCCGTTTTCTGTCATCATTTTATCGATGATATCCTGCCATTTCGTTCGGGTCAATGAATGATTCACGTTATTTTCATTCGATAATAAATTCTCTATTTCAGATAATCTGGCTCCCAATCCGGCTATTAAAAAAGGAGGAATATCAGTTTCCAATTGTCCTGTTATGTACGCCCTTTCTTGCAGGAGCTGATCATTAGAAAATCTATTTGTCTGCTGCGCAAGTTTTCTAATCATCAAATGATAAACTTGATACCTGATCCAATCTGTTTCCGCATCGATATTAATCAAGGCAGAAATTTTTGCAGTCCCTTGTCGGCTGTCTGTAAACGAAATGTATTTTCTGCCGTTGTAAAGAGTTTTATTTGTTAAACTTGAAGCAGGCTGCGTTTGATCTAAAACAATATCCGAAAGAATCCGATTGGTAAATGCAGAAGAAATCCTGAAATGAATTGAATTTTCAGTTTGATTACCGCAATGTGGGCATTTGAAGTCATCAATTTTTAAGAGATTTTCATTTTCATAGATTATCTTTCCTTCCTGATTAATTGAACATTGTATCAAGTTTCTATTAACCAATCTTTCTCTGCTATTATTTTTTATAAACCTTACAGTTTTAGAAGAATTGTTATTTGAAGTTTCATCTTCATTCTCCCCATCAATCTGAAAAGCTTCGTATCCGCTGCTTGCTTTTTGAGAGACAACACTGTTTTTCAGTTCTCCTTCCAGCATCATATTACCACAGCTGTTGCAGGCAATTAATTCCAGCATTGGAAAGCCACAATTGCAATGTGTTTCTGCTACGGTTGTCATTCTGCCCAAAGCTTTTATGGGAATATCCGGTTCTGTACAATTGTTATTGGTGCAAACATAAACACCACCAATTCCTCTTGTAAAAAAATGACCTCGCAATGGCAGAAGGTTTTTACCATTTATTTTTTGATCCGCAAGAATGTCCATCGCTTCAATCTGATCTGCTCTACTTTGAAGACCTAAACGATTTCCAATTTCTGAATTGGTCAATCCTGAAGTATTCAATAAAAGGTTTCTCAAATTTTTAATTTGAGTTTTGTTCAATATTTCAGAAATATTTGGAATATCTGTATCCGGAAAGTCATTTACTCTAGAGCCAGTGATCACTTGAATCTGATCTTCTGAGATACCGCATAAATTGGACATAAATTTCTTTAAAATGTCAGAATTTCCATTTCCGACTGTTGCAGAAGTAATGGCAAAACGAACATCCTTAATATTAACTTTGAAAGCTGAAATAACTCTTCTGATCAACAAAGCCATTTCAGCCGCTTTGGATCCCGTCAAGGTATGCGCTTCATCCAAAAGAATCCATCTTAATTTACCTTCAGATTTCTCGATAATTGGCACATCGGCATTACGTACCAGCATATATTCCAGCATTGTAGGATTTGTGAATAAAATCTGTGGTGGCGAATTTCTAATTTGTTCTCTGGAAATAAGCTGAGGCATTGCGCTGTCTTTCTTTTCAATACTTGACTCTCGATTGGCTGTACTTCCTGTAAGCAAGGCATAATTGATTCCGCCCAAAGCGTTACACCAAGCGTGCATTCTCTTTTGCTGGCTTGCAATAAGCGCATTCAAAGGATAAAGGAAAATAGCATTGACGCCTTCCTGATCTCGGTTATTTTCATATATATCCTGCAAAACGGGCAACATAAAGCATTCTGTTTTTCCAGATCCTGTTCCTGTAGTCACAGCTATAGACTTTTTGTCTAGCAACAAAGATTGCCAGCTTTCTATCTGGTGCTTGTACGGGAATCTGTCTTTAGGGAACTGAAATTCGGGATTTCTAATTGAATCCAAAGATTTTATAAAATTGGTACCATATAAGAAATTGGTATTTTGAAAATCTATATGAGACTGCTCCCAAGGAAACATTGCTTGGAAAACCGCATCTGCCATTATTGGTTCTTGGGATAAAATGGATTTAAAATAATCCTGCATTTCTTTGTCCCCAGTTGCCCAAAGAGAAAGGATTGCATCCGTCAAACGGTTTTCTGCTTTTGTGTAAAAATTTTTGAAGTTCATAGTTTTAGTTTTGCGATAATACTTGTAAAATTATTCTGTTGTAAAATTCTGGAGATAGATACTGCGCGTACTGAATATTCCTCCTAATCTGCTCCCGAAAATCATTTCCGCCCCAAATAGGAAATTCTTTCTGGACATTTTTTATAGATTCTGCCACGGCAATTGGTGCTTTGATCAGCAGAAAAAACTTACCATACTCATTGTTTGGAATATTATAATAATCATTTACATTAGGTTTCATATCTGGTAATTCTTTCAAAACACGCTCTCCTAAATCAGATCTTATTTGATTAATGAAAGGATTATAAACTTTATCTGTAAAAATTCTTTGACCATTCAAAAATTGAATCATCTCGCCCAAGTCATTTTCATTCATATAATTCGAAAATAATGCAATCACATTTCTGAAATATTCTTCTCCGATAAATTGAGCAACTTCATTAATTGCATCGTGCCAATCATCTTTTCTAATCCAGTGGAAGCAAAATCCCAAATCTGTTTCTAATTCTGGAATCATTTTCTGTATAAATTCATCTGTGTTAATTTGATTAATTCCTAAAAAGAAAAACGCTCTCGATGCGACAGCTGAACTCCGAGAAACAGCTCTCAACTGATCGAAAGTTGAAAATGGAATATTTTGATTGATACAGATATTGAAATAAGCCAATATCTCTTTCCAAATTTCAGATTTGAAGTCAGAAGTTTCAAGCTTATGATGGTACAACTCAATTCTTTCATTCTTTTGGAGACTTTTGAATTGATTATCTGTGCTCACAAATCTAGGCATCAGATGTCTGTTTTTTTCGTAAGAAGAAATAATGATGTATTGATTTGTAAAGTTAGTTTTCGGTATTTTGTAATCTTCCGATTCTTTTAACAAAGGAATTAGGCTAATATTTTCTGCCGAACAATTGAGCGGAACTGCATATAAGGACAAATCATCTTCGGAATTCCACAAGTTCAGTTTTCCCTGAAATTGATTTTCTACATTCAAAGTGTGTGTAAAGCCTTTCAGAAAATATTGTTTAGAGACGCCATTTTTTTCAAGCTCGATGCTCAACATATTTTCGTGGTTCATAGCATCTGCCAAGAAATACAGACGCAGAAGTTCATCTTTAAAATAAATCAAAGGTTGTATTTTTAGCCGTAATTCTTTGGATATTATAACCTCTGGTCTTAGAATATTTTTAAATTTTATAATAACAGATTCCTCACTCTCGCTCAAAATCCTGATGCCGTGCAAATGATTAAATGTAAGTTGTGATTCCTCAAGAATTATTTTCCCTTCTTGATCTATTAAAGTAATTCCAGTAAACGGACAAACAATCTCAAAATGCAGACTTTTGGAATTTCCTATTCTTAAACTCGCAAGTATGCTGTTTGGAATTTTGTTAAATTTCGTTTCTACAGAAAGCTTATACGCACGATTTTTACTTTGTTCAAAGACTTTCAAGATCGGTGTTTCTTTAATTTTGAAATCAAAATTGTTATTTGAACAAGATAATTCTGCTGAAGAAATATTCTGATTGGAGTAATCTATTCTGAGATTTCCAATATTATAGAAACAATCATAAGCTGTAGTTTGGTCATTTACAATTTTCACATCAATGCAGCCAAGCGGAAGATGATTCAATTCGTTGATAGTTTTCCAAATTTCGAATGATTTATGCTTGATAAAAACTTCATAATCGCTACTTTTTAAAGCTTCATTTTGATCATTATAAACAATTATTTTGGGTACATTTTGTACAACAACCATCTTGGCCTTAAACATCCATTTTGGCATTTGACTTACAATTGTCCAATCAAAAGAAGATACATTGCTGATAAAATGTCTTGTATAAAACTCATTGCTTATTTCTGTCTGACCTTCAAATTTTATCCAATTGAAGTTTGTGTCGAATAGATTAAACAATTCAGGCTCCTGTTTTGATTTCCAACTTTCGGGGGATAAAATTGCTGCAATTTCACTACTTGTAGAGTTACCTTTTATAAGCCGCCATTCATTATCAGAAAATGGCACCCACAAACTAGGTTCAGAAAAATCTGGAGCTGTGGTTATAAAATCTTTTACCTCAAATCTGTTATTATTGACTATTATGTAGCAATTTGGTAAAAGAGTATCCCTTGTCCATTCCTGAGCAAGGCGGTTGTTCCACTCTGTTTTGTAATTTCCGCTTAGCATCTTTTGAAAAACGCAAACCAATTGATCATTGATGAAAAAATGATTGCTTTTCTCAACAATTTCCAAACCTAAAATATGTTCCAATACCTCTTTTGTGTAACTATCTGCTAGACCCAGACGTAGACTTAGTTTTAGTTTTTTGGGATCAATGTTTAGAATCCAGTAATTCTGAATTTTAGAAGCTCGTTGCTTTTTTTGTAAATGCGTTTTTCTTTCCCTTAGCTCCTTGTTTATTTTTTTAATTGCAACATTAGAATTTAGAAGATCATCGTAAGTTGTTTCGTCATTCAGAATTGATTTTACAATTTCCAAACAGTTTTCATAAACAATATCATTTCTGCTGGAAGGGGGTAAAAGATTAATAATTTGTGGTTGAAACATAAAATCTTCAATCGATTCTGGTTGCTCTTCTAGCACTGCCAAAAGGAAATTTTTGTAACTTCCTTGATTTTCGGAAATATGCAAAATTGGAAGTCCACCCTGCAGAAGTAATGTTCTGAAAAATAAAATATTTTGCTTCTTCAACCATTTTACACCGAGTATTTCTGCGCCTATTTTGGCTTTTTTGTAGAATTCATCGCAGTCGATTACAGATTCGAGGTTGATTCCTAATGATTGAAAGATGATTTCCTTGCTTGGTTTTCCGCCGTTGTAGCAACGCTTCCACCATTCGGCAAAATACAATGCGCAATCTACCGGATTTATCTTATTTTTATTTTCACTGAGTGAAAAAGATGTTTTCAATTGACTAAACTCATTATTTGACAACTGAAATTTCCATAATGGATCTCCAGAATACTTTTGAATATTTCTGGACGTTAAGATCTTATCGAATTCGCTCATCTTTATTTTTTACAATATTATATTCTATCTATGCAGCAGATGTGCACTAATATTTCAAGTTCATTTGATGAATGCGGTTTTTGATTTTTCCCCTGAGAATCTCTGGCTCCAAAACTTTCATATATTCGCCGTAGGAAAGGATAAGTGACTCCAATTCATAATTGATTTTTACATTTAAGAAAAGAATATTTTCTTTAATCAATTGAGAACCGTGAACTGGTTTTGAGGCAATGTATGGGATAATATTATCAGAAAGTTCTATTGTGATTTTGACTGTTTCTTCTGCAAGATTATTACTTACGCCAATGATGTCTTCAAAATATTCATCAAAGTTTATTTCATTATCAATGAAAGTTTTTTCTGAATTTTCAACAGCAATGATTCTGTCTAAAGCTAAATTTTGAATGTTTAAATACTTATGATTCCACCCGAACAAAAACCAGCGATTATTGTATTGCTTTAAATAATAGGGCGAAATCGTAAATTGGGATTCTTTGTCAGATTTGAAACTTTTGTAGCTAATTTCTAATGATTGATTTTGAGAAATATATTGATACAAAACGTTCAAAAATTCTAAACCTTTTAAAAATTCATTCTCTTCAAAATTGATAATTTGATGATTTTCTTTGTCTAAATTCAATCCAGATCTCAATTTGGTCTGTAAAGAATTTATCCAATCAAAACCGGGAAGAGAATTCATCCTACCAAGTGTTTCAAGAGCTTCATTCAGTGTGTTTAGTTCCGAAGGGTTTAGTGGTTTTTTCAGAATAGAAAAATCTTTTTCTGAATATCGATAATATGTTTTTCTCCCTTCTTTGTATGATTCAATAGGAGCCTCATAGCCTGCTAAGCTTTTCATAAAATCTAAATCCATCAAAATCTGGCGACGGGAAACTGTAGTTTCATCTGCATAATGTTCTGACAAAATTTGAGAACAATATCCAATTAGATCATCAATAAAAAACTTCTTATATGGATTAGAAAAGCAATAATCTAGCGCTTTGTAACGGAGTTGTGCGTTTTTGTTGGTTGCCATGGGGTAGAATTTATGAGTTTATTGTAAATCTAAGAAAAACAGACTCCACTAAAATACGGGAAACCATAAATTGACAAAAAAAATAAAAGAAAGTACGAGATAGCGAAATTAAAAGGACTAAACTAAAATTTCGGTATTTTCATTGAATAATTAAAAAGATACTATATAAAAATGTCCAGTTTATTAATTAATAAACTGGACATTTTATTCGTTCTATTTTTGGGGCGTATCCTCCCTAATTTTTTTATTATACTTTTAAGTAAATATGTGAGAACAACATTTGCAACTTAAAAATCAAAAAAATCTTTTAAAGAAATTCCAACGAAATCACAAAATTTCGATATTGTATAAATAGTCAATCCTCTTTTATTGTTTTTACTTTCCCATCGATTTAATATCTGCCTATCGATTTCGAATTTTTTAGCAAATTCAGATTGTGACAAACCAGTTCTGGCCCTAAGAAACTTAATTCGATCAGCAATTTTATTTTTTAGCAATATATCTTCCTCGTTGAGTCCAGCCATAGTGCAATTTTGCAAAAAACCATAATTTAAATGTAATCCATTTGGATTACAATGATGTTTTTTTCTACATTTGCTAATAATAAAATTCAATTATTCCAATAGAATTAAAACATTGAAGCAATTGATTAGAATCTCGCATTAGAAAACTGGTAATTTTTATGTGTACGATAAGATAAATAAATTTGCCCGCGGCTTACGCTCACTGTACACGGGAACACCAGTGCCTCTAATGATGTGAGTTGAATTCCACGCCCTCTTTCTTTTGGGCGAGATTTAGTTAGATAATGTTTTGAATGGTACAAAGAATTCAACCTTATAGATTTCAACAGTTCCTTCTAGCAATAATTAGCTAAAACCGCTGCTTATGAAAAGAACAGACTCTTTGCCCCGAAAGCTGAGCAATCTTCAGTTGTACGAATTGCTGAAAAAAGGCAATCCGACCGCTCTGGAACACATTCATCTACGCCACAAAAGACTTCTTTTCTGGCTTGGATTGCAGGTATTGAAAGATGATTTTGTAGTAGACACGATTGTTCAGGATACCTTCCTAAAATTGTGGCTACACCGCGACACCATTGAATCGCCTGATCATATCATCGGCTTTCTACGCTTTGTGATGAAAAGGGATTGTATCGCATATGTGACTGCGCCAAGAAATAAATTCACCCGCCTGATGGCTTCTCTTGACAGTTTTGAGAATTATCAGGAGTATCTTGCAGGTTATGATCCTTTAAAAGATAAAGAGTTTTTACATAGCCATGAATCCGATCAAAAAAAATTTGATGAAATAACAAAGGTCCTACCCGTTCTAAACCCCAAAAGAAAACATCTGATAGAACTCTGTCTGGAATATGGTTTTCAGTACAAATCTATCGCAGAAGCTATGGGGAGCAGTGTGACCAGCATAAGCACGGAGGTGAGCAAAGCCATAAATGATCTTCGTAAAATTCTTAAAGTAACTTCTTTTGAGCAGTCACAGGAAAAAGTTTTTGATAAAGAAAAGCAGACAGAAAAACTCAGCAATCAGCAACTCGATATTATCAAAAGACGGTTTGAACAGAAATCTTCTTTTGCAGTGATTGCAAAAGAACTCAAACTACCGGAAAAAGAAGTCCATCGGGAATTTCTGTACGCCTATCAGCAACTGCAAAATCAAAACTGCTCTAAAATACCGCTTTAATATGGAAAAGTCTACGATAACCCTGACCCGAAAAATTCAGCTGGTGATTGATGTTCCATCTGATGATAAAAGCCAGATGTGGGAAAAGCTTTACCGGTATCAGAACCGCTGCTTCCGTGCGGCTAATTTAATTGTTTCCCATCTGTATCTACAGGAAATGATCAAGGATTTTTTTTACCTGACAGAAAAAATCCAATATAAATTAGCTGATGAAAAAAAAGATGAAATGGGAATCTTCGATCGTTCGAAAACAAACACGACGGCACGCCTAGTCTTTGACAAATTCAAGGGAGAAATTCCCACCGATATTCTGGGATGCCTGAACAATACAATTCAATCAACCTTTTCTAAAAACAAAGCCGACTATTGGCAGGGATCAAAATCTTTAATGAATTTTAAAAAAGACATTCCCATTCCGCTTCCGGTCAAGTGCATCAGCAAAATGAAGTATAATCCCGAAAAGAAAGCGTTTTGCTTCAATATGTTTGCTATTCCTGTTAAAACTTATTTAGGGAGAGATTTCTCGGATAAACATTTGGTACTGGAACGCCTTTTAAGAGAAGAGATCAAGCTGTGCAATTCACAGGTACAGCTGAAAGATGGTAAAATATTTTGGCTGGCTGTTTTTGAATTTGAGAAAGAAAACCACGGTTTAAAACCCGAAATAATTGCAGAAGCGTACCTATCATTAGAACATCCAATTGTTGTAAAAGCCAATAATGTGAGAATGAATATTGGCTCGAAAGAAGAATTTCTCTACCGCAGGCTGGCGATACAGGCCAGTAATAAAAGGATTCGAGCCGGAGTCGCCTATTCCCGTTCCGGAAATGGAACCAAACGGAAACAGAAGGCAATGCACAAGACCGAGAATCTGGAAAATCGTTTTGTCAGTCATCATCTTCATCTGTACAGCCGGATGCTCATTGATTTCTGCATCAGGCAACAGGCGGGCACCTTGATTCTTAAAGATCAGGAAGACAAAATAGGGATTGCAAAAGAACAGGAGTTTGTGCTTCGCAACTGGAGCTATTATGAATTGCAGACCAAAATAAAATACAAAGCAGAAAAGGCCGGTATCGAATTGATCATCGGATAGCTAAAAAATTGAGGGTGCTTGTAAACCCGTAGGGTGAGGTTTTGAACACTCACTAAATACTGGAAACTGAATATTTTTTCTGGTGTATACAACGGCGTGGGTTTCTTTTTTCATCAAAACTTCAGCACTGAAATCTTGAACATCTAATGTCTGTTCTTTCAAAAACCTGTAAGTCTGTGAATCTCACTCGCTTTCTTGCGAGCTTATATTTTATTCCCATTTGCTGTAACAGTTGTTTGAACTTCAGAAGGTTTATCTGTAGTTAATAATACGAATGATTGCTATTTCATACAAAAACATCTATTTTGATTGAAATAACGAACATCCGGAAATAACACTTGATTATTTACAAATTCAATTGATAGGAAATGGAACGTCCACCACCCGATTTTAGAAAAACTCCAATTTCGGAAAGATGTTGTAAATCTCTGGTTGCAGTGGCTTTAGAAATTTTGTTGATAGACATATACTTTTTTGCATTCATTCCGCCAACAAAAGAATTTTCTCCCATTTCTGTCATTTTCTGAATAGCCTTCAATTCTCTTTCATTAAGTTGGTTTTTAAATTGATCGAAAAACAAAGTTTTCTTCAAAGTAAAAAGTGCTTGATTTTTAGAATCGAGTAAAGCATCCTGCAATATTGAGCAAAAATAAAGCATCCAGCTGTTTACGTCAAGATTTCGCTGAGCTCGCTTTAATTCTTCGTAGTAACGGTTTTTGTCCTTTTCAATAGATTTTGAAATGCTAATAAAAACAGGTGTTTCAAGTTTCTCGGACAAAGCTTTTTCCGCTAAAGCACGTCCTATTCTCCCATTTCCATCTTCAAAAGGATGCAGAGTCTCAAAATATAGATGCGCTAATGCCGAAAGCACGACACCTTCTCCGATTTTCCCAATGTCGTTCATTTCAAAGTCATTATACCATTTCAAAAATTGCGGTATCATCAGTGGCAGATCCTCAGAAGGTGGCGCTTCATAATGGATGATGAAATCACCAAATTTACCTGACACCACTTGCATTGGCTCTATTCCTGTTCGAAATTGTCCGGCATTAATTCCTCTTTCATTTTCCATCAAGATATGGTGCCAGTCCAAAAGTATTTTTTCGGAAATTGGCTTGTGATAGCTGCTTTGAACTTCTATCATCAAATGTGCAATGGCATTTGCCTTTTTGTTCCGGTTGTTTTGATGGTAATCTTTGATACCTAAATTGGCTTTCAGTGAGGACATTACATCTTCCCGACTAAAATATTCGCCTTCAATTTCTGATGTTTTTAGTGCTTCAGAAAGCATAATTTCAGCAAATAAATCTTGTTTATTTGCTTCAGAAAAGCCCATCACAATTCCAGATATTTCGCCCAAATCGTGCGCAAACTGTTGAATCAGCGGAATGATTTCTCGCTTATTAAATATGAATTTCGGGAAATCTTCTGATTGCCAAATATATTCCATGAGCTGATTAAATAATTTATTTGGCTCAAATATACTAAAATATATGAGCCGATTAATGTTTTTAATCGGCTCATTATTTTGTTTTTTGAAAGAATCAGCATTTTTAAAAATATATTTCTTGAGATTTATTTGGATTAATTATCCACGTTTTATTAACTTATTTTGATTTCATACTCGCTTCATATCCATCTCTAAACCTCAAAAAATCTTCTGCTTTCTTTGGATTACTCTTAATCCATGACTGCATTATTTGAGTATTTTCGCTCAAGATTTTAATCTCATTTTCATCGTAGATATTTTTTCCTTCATTAGCAATTTCATTTAAAATATCCTGGCGTAGTTCACTTTTCGCTTTGATGCTTTCTCTGTACCAATTGGTAGAGAAGTTGATTGAGGCGATAAATACTAAAACTGAAAAGACAAAAACTCCAATTCCGCTCCAAATAAATATCTTCTTCCATTTTAGACCCTTTGCAAAACCTTCCAAATCATCTTTAGTTTCTTTTGAAAGAACTGTCTCTACCTGAGTAGGAATACTGGCAAGAAATTCAGTTCTCTTGGCTTCCTCTAATTTTGAAAATCGAACTGCATCATCATAGATCGAATGCATCTCTTGCAAACTCATTTGTACATCGTTCAGCAGATTAGTATGGTGTTCGATATCAGACTGAAGTTTGATATTTTGTTCGATATTCTCCATATTTGATTTGATGACATTTTCTAAAAGTTCCATTCCATTACTTTTAGATTCTTTATTTTCATTTTCCATAATTATTTTTTTTTTTAATTATCTTCTAAATTTTCGCTTCTTTTTCCAGAGTTCATCTTCGTCCTGAGAAACATAGGTCGGATTAAGAAAGTCACTTAGTAATCCACCTGCAATTTCTATTAGGCTTTCATTTGTTTCTGATCTCAGATGATTACTTGCATCATTTACAACACTATTTTGATTCAATGATTTTACTGCATCACCAAGACCCGGATCTATTGCCGACAGGGAGAACCCAACATTTTTCCGAAAAAAGAATCCGTTTTTCTCTTGGCTATCACCATTTTTATTTAACCAGAAATCTTGAATTTCATTTTTTTGACCGACTTTAAATTCTCCTTTATATTGAATCTTTACAGAAATTCCTTTTTGTTGTAGATTTTCCCGAAATTCCTTTAAATTGTCAGCGTGTTTTTGTGCTTCTCTAATTGCTTGTTTTATTTCAAAAAGAGATTTTATTTCAGAAATTTTCAGTTGATTTGAGATTTCAGACAATTTGTAACCAGCTTTATAGATCCTTTCGGTTTGAAAATTTTTGTCTTTTTCCATAACAATCCGCATTCCCGAAATCCCGTCTTTTACATTTGAAGACAATTGAATCTCAAAACCTCTTTTCTTCATTGCTGCAATCAAATCATCAAAATTATTTTCAGACCTAATAACTTCGGTTAAGGTTTTCAGCATTTCTTCTTTTTTCTGAATTCCAATTTCAACATCGGTCAATAATCCTTTCTCTTTGCAAACTTCTCTGACAGCTTCACCAAATCTCTTTCCGATATCGTGTGCTTTCACAGTGCACTTCCCCGAAATATCAATTCTGTTTACGATAAAATGAATATGCTTATGTTTCGTAATGTTGTGAATATCCAATCGGTACTGATTTTTGTTTGTCACTCCAATTTTTCCTAAAGCTCTGGTCGCGATTTCTGCAAATTCTTCATCCTTCAATTTTCTACCAATTTCGTCCGGTTGAGAAATATAACCTGTCAATGCCCATTTCTTCACTTTGGAATTTCGTTCAGCTACAGTTTTCATTTCTAAATACTGACCGTCCGGATTTGAACTTAAAAGACAATTTAACGAAATCATTTCCGCTGTTCCTTTGTCATTTCCATTATATTCCAAAGCGATTTTTGTAATGGTTCTTGTGGTCGCAGAATTATTCATTTTTTTGAATTTTTGAATATAAATATTGATGAATCAATTCGATCAGATTTTCAATTCTCAATAAAATTTCTTTCTTATTTTCAAAAACATTCCATTCTCGATTTCGTAAAAGATTGCTTATTTTTTTGAAATGAGATCCATATTGAAGTAAGACTTCATCGGTTTGAAATTCATTAATCTTGAGTTCTTTTTCGAACAAAACATTCCGTATATAAGTGGATAGTTTTAGCGGATATTTTTCTTGTTTTTGAACCAGAATTTCATATTCGGAATTGGTCATTCTGATCGAAATAACCTTATCCAATTTTTCATTTTGTTTGGTCTTCACACCTCCTTTCCGACCTAATTCCTGAAAGTGTTTTTTTCTCTTTTCCTGAGCAATATTTTCCGCATTTTCTTTGGCAGCTTGCTCTACGAATTCCTGTAAAAAGTCTTTTCCCATTGTGTTTTATTTAAGTGTATTTCAATACATTTCTGACGATAGGAAGAAATCAAAAATCCCAATTTTGCAATCAGCGGATACGCTTATTGTAAACTTTGGGTACTTTTTGCACTAACTACCCACCGTCTTGTACCTTTGCTTATTTTACCAAGGTTATTCTCTTAATACCTTTATCTATTTTACTCAGGTATTTAAAAGACAACCTTGTGTTATTTCACTCACCTTTTTCTAAGCTTTACCTGTCTTTCATTTGATGGATTTTTATGAATCAACCAATCATTCAGGTCTTTAAAATCTGAATACAAAACCCGACAATCTTCTGCGTTTTTATTTTCACTTTTAATCATTTCAACTGCACGATTTCCAGCTTCATCATTGTCAAAATAAAGTTCAATATTCTCGTAATCTTTGAGTGAATTCTTAATATTAGAAATCATCGAAACTGAATTCAAAATGATGTAATCGGAAGGTCTTTTTTCTAAAAAGATTTCTACATTTTTAAAGGAAAGAAAATCGAAAAAGCCCTCGAAAATCCGAAGCGATTCTGATCCGCTTTTTATAGTGGAAACATCTTTTTTACCCAAACAAATTTTGGAGTATTTATTGCGGATTTCATAACCGCCAGAATCGTTCTTAAAACCAATTCCGAAATAGTTTTTATCTTTCATTCGGTAATGAATTTCGTGTAAGAACTGAGTTTGATTTCCAACTTTTCTTTCTCTTAAATATTCCAAAAGTGCAGGATGCTGGATTTCATTTACGTCAATTATGTCATAATTTTTACTCGGGTTTTCGAACTTCTGTTCAGGAATATTTTGATTTAGAAAAGAAGAGAAATTCTGACCTTCTGCCCATACTAAAACTTCATTGACTGAAGCGTTAAGATATTTCTTCATAAAGTCGGTATTCGTTCCACCGATTCCTTCTGAAAATAAGTACCAATAGTTTAGGCTTTTATTGATTTTAAAAGAGGCTTGGGATTCGTTGGCAAAGGGGTTGAGATACCAAGCTTCTTTTTCCGATTGTTTCGTTGGAAGGTGTCCGAGAGAAAGGAGGACTTCTTCCAGCGGGATTGTATTAAATTGTTTGCAATTCATAGCTGTAAATTTTCCGTGTTTTGAGTGAGAAATTTTTTGTTGAATTGTTGAGAAAACCTTGTAACTTATTGATTTAATAATATTTAGCTACTCAACAAATGCTCAACAATTCAACAAACTAGAGTTTTTCCGCTCAACAAACATTCAACAAAAAGTGAAGTTTAAAAGTTTGTTGAGGATTTTGTTGAGTTTAAAGTGTTTGATTTTCTATTCATTATCAATCAATTCAACATTTCAACACGTTTATTAAGAATAAAATCCTTTTTTATGGTGAAATAGCGACCAACTGAATTGTTTTGGTAAAATATTCCTGCAAAATCAAGGTCGTATCTGATGTAAGTCAAACCATTATTTTGTGGATTTAATTTCCAAGTTTCCTTTAATAGAGTTCGAATATCATTTCTCGTCCAATAAGTAAGTCTAAACATTCTGATGATCATATTCAGCAAGTCTTGCGGAACGACATTAATTTCTTCATCGTCATTGGTTTCAAAAAACTCATAAAGCAATTCTATTATTTTAGATTCGAGTTTATTGTTGTTTTTGAAAACTAATTTTTGAAGTGCTTTCGTTCTGATCTCATCGGCTGAAAACCACATTCTTGTTTTCTTCTCCGTTGAAAATGGTCTTTCGATTAAAAACCGAAGAAAGTAGGGGATTTCGGAAATGAGGTTATTCAAAAATTCAGTGTTTTCGGTTTTGATCGGATTGATTTTCAGAATCCAAAATCGAATTTCGTTTTCATCAATTTGAATAAAATTCTCCTCATTATTGGAACAAAGAATAAACTTGGCGAAAAAATCGATTTCTTCTCTGTCTTTTCCTTTAGCTTCTAGTTTATCTTTATTAGTTGTCGATAGATATTTCAATCTTTCCGTGATTTCTTTTTTGTCGAAAAAAACTTCATCGATTGCCACCAACAACATTGCTGCCCAATCGCTGTTGAATTGACTTCCGAATGAATCTCCTTTGATGTAAGTCATATTCAACCCGAAAATCTCTCTCAGCCATTTGATAAATGTTGATTTTCCGGTAGCTCGTTCTTTGGACACCAAACATAAAATAGGTAGAATTTGCGTAGGAAATTGTAAGAGAATTTTCAAATAATCCAAACCCATTTCCAGTTGTTCACCGAAAATGTGCGCTACAAAATTCAAAGAAAATGGAATATTATTTTTTAAATTTTCCTTTTCGGATGAAGGAGCAAATGGGATTTCATTGTAAATATTATAGAAACCTTGAACGATTTGTTGATAATTTAAATGCTCCGGAATGCAACAGAAACCATCAAATTTTGGCACAGTTGAAACATAACTTTTTCCGTGATCGCTCACAATTGTTTCTCGATTCCAGCGAACCAAAACTGAAGTTTTATCGCCAGAAATCAATGGCTTTTCTATCACTTTATAATAGGTGGTTCCAACTCTGATGTAGGGAATTTTTTGGCTCATCTTTGTAGATTTTGGTTAGAATCTACATTTGCCTTTCTTGAATGTTTTCTGAAATTGACTTCCGCTTCAGATTGGATTTCTTCTAAGGTTTTTTTCTTTCCTTTCGAAATCCAATCCAATAATTCGTCTTCAAAGAAGTAAAGTTTCTTGCCATTTTTGTAACAAGGAATCAATCTTTTCCTCACTAGAGTATAAACAGTAGGTTTTGCCTTACCTATAATTTGGCAAGCTTCTGCAATATCAATCGGAATTCTTTTTACGGGAATTATCGGAGGTTCTTTCCTTTCTACCAGAAATTTAATTTCAGCTATTTCGCTAACCAGATGCGCTACTGCTCGTGGCAGATTTTCAAATGAAATGTCATTGCTATCCATAACTATTGTTTTTGATTGTTATGGTGCAAAGAAAAAAAGTGATTCCTCTGTGATCGTTATAAACACGCAATCACAGAGGAATCACTAAACATACACTTCACTTTGTGATTTTTTATGTTCTTTGGTAGCCTGTCAAGTCTTCTTGAATTTTAATATTACCTTTTTGAGGTTCATCTTTCAAATGTGACTTGATACTATCTAAATCTATATCATCAAGCGAAACAAATATAGTTTTTAATAATTTTGAAATTTCTTCCTGTTTTATTGGTCTAAAATAATTCCAAATATTCCAACCGAAATGATAAAGATCTAGATTAGTTAGTCCTTTGGTTTGGACAGAAATACCTTTAGGAATGCCTTCTTTTTTTGAGTATAAACTTACAGCATTACAAAGTGTATCAAGATCTTCATCTGTTACATATAATGCAAGTTGATTCCGAGTATAATCCAGAGCGATTTGTAGTTTTACACTTTCATTGTGTTGCTTTTGCTGGAGTTGAGCATTTCTTATAGATTCTAGATTTACGGATTCAGTAGTTTGATTCACACTGTTTTCCTCCGAATTTTCAACTAAATAGATTGGTGTATTTTCATCAATTATATGCTTTTGCTTTTCCCCTACATTCTCAAGATTTTCAGATGGGATCAAATCTTCAGTAGAATTTTCGGAACTGCCTTTTTTAGGGAAAATCTTTCTGTATAAGACTATTATACCATCGAGAAATAAAATAATAAGTGCATAAAATAATATACTTAATGCTGTGATTGACCAAAATACAATATTTGCGGTATATTCGTCACCACCTTTTCCAAGAAAAGAAATTCTTGCTATCGCTCCCCCTATTACACATACTAATAAAACGGAAAGGTAGATGACAATATATTCGAAATATTTCAAGTGCATTTTATAAGTTTTTTAAATGAATAGCGGTCGAAGCTTTATTTTTCTTTTCATCAACAACCTTTGCGTAAACCTGCGTAGTTTTTACGTTCGTATGACCAAGCATTTTACTCACTGTGTAAATATCAGTTCCACTCGAAAGTTGAAGCGTTGCAAAAGTGTGTCTAAAATTATGGAAAGTTATTTTTTTGGTAATTCCAGCTCTTTCAATCCACTTCTTAAGTGGTCGGGAAATCCAAGCCGGATTAGTCAAATTTTTAAAAATCAAATCAGTTGGAAGACCTACTTCACCACAAAGTTGTAATGCTTGTTTAGACATCGGCATATATTCTACACCTTTTGTCTTTTTTTGAGTAAAATTTATTTTTGCCTGATCGTTTTCAACACTTACTTCGTTCCACGTTAGTTTCTGAATATCGGAATGTCGCAGACCTGTTAATGCTGAAAAAAGTGCTGCTCGTTTAAGAACTTCAAGTTCGCAAGGCGTTTCAACTAAAGTATTAAGTTCATCAAGTGTTAAATATTCTCGTCTTGATTCCTCGTGCGGAATGGCTTTAATTTTAGCAGAAATGTCAGTCGTAAAATATCCATCAATAAAAGCTTGCTTTAATGCAGCTTTGAAAACAGAAAAATAAGTTGAAGCTGTATTTTGAGAAATAATATCTTCCTTATTGCTACCACTTTTTGCAGTCAACAAATATGATTTAAAGTGTTCACAGAATTTTGTATTGATCTGCGAAAACATAATTTTTTCGCCTCCAAAATCTTTTAAAAATTCTATCGAACGATACCAATTTATTTGAATAGATTCGGAATTGTTTTTATGTCTTTTATTAACCAGCAAATCAAAATATCTCACAAAATTCTCCTTCGATTTTTCCTTTTGTTCTACTTGAATTTTGTCGAGTTCGCTGTAAAGTTCTATATTATCATATTCTCTCTGACGTAATTTACGCATAGAATCCGCATAGAACATTGTCTCGCGGTCGTTTTCGCTTTTGCAAACGATAATACCATTGTCATCTCTTTTAGGTTTAAATGAAACGGATTCTTGGGTTGTTCTTGCAGGTCTTTTCTTATCAAAATCTACGGTTGTGACACTTCGGTTCAAATATTCCCGGATTCTTTGAACTTTATCTTTACCGGGAATCATCACAGGATAACTTTCCAAATAGATAAACCATTCTTTTCGGAATTCGGATTTTCGCAATCGTACGGTAACTTTGGTTTTTAATAACTCTTTCATTTTCCGTCAAAAATTTTATCAATTAAATTTTTAGGAACATACACGAAACTTCCAACTTTCTTTGTCGGAATTTTGTTTCTTTTAATTAGGTTTGTTACAGTTCCTGGATCAGCGTAGAATTTTGAACTAATTTCAGAAATTGTATAACAATTACCAACTTCAAAATTGGGTTTCTCAGGAATTTCCTCTGACTTAGCTGTTATTTCAACTGCTGTAAACATTTGTTCTATATCAATTTTGCTTACACGAGTGAGTCGCTCGCCCAAATTGATGGCAGGTATTTTTTTACTTTTAATTAATCTATGAATCGTGTTTTTTGAAATCCCAAAAAGCATTTCCGCTTCACTCACAGATATATAAGGTCGTGTTTGCAATTCAGCAATTTTAGAAACTGAGTTTTCTAACAGTGTTTTTTTTGCTTCGATTTCTTTTGCCAGTTGTTTTTGCCTTTTTCCCAATTTTTCCGAGCAATACTTACTACAGAATCTGGTGGCAACTGTTTTTGCTTCGAATGGCTTCTGACAAAATTCACAAAGTTTAGGTATTTTAAGATTGCTAAAGCCCATAATTCAACTTTTTTAAATTTAAAAATATGCATTAGCACATTTAAGACACAATAAGAACCACATTGTCCGTAATTAAGATGCGGTACAAATGAGATACAAACTTACAACAAAAATCGATTAAAATCAACTATTAAAAAAAAATACAAAAACAAAAAAAATCGCTGTAAACATTACGTTTACAGCGATTTGCTATTTTATTTCAATCGATATTAATCGATGATAATTGCTATTTATTTGACTTCTTCGAAATCTGCATCCTGAACATCTTCTGCTCCGCTTGCATTTCCTTGACCTTGTTGAGCGCCTGAATCAGCACCTTGACCTTGTGCATACATTTCTTCTGATGCTGCCATCCAAGCTGCGTCTAAAGCTTCGGTTTTAGCTTTTACATCGTCACCGTTTTTAGCTTCGAAAGCGGTTTTCAATTCTGCGTGAGCAGTTTCGATGGCTGCTTTTTTGTCAGCAGACAATTTATCACCGAATTCTTTCAATTGCTTTTCAGTTTGGAAGATCAATCCGTCAGCTTTGTTGAAAACCTCAACTTCTTCTTTTCTCTTCGCATCTGCTGCAGAGTTTTCCTGAGCTTCTTTTTTCATTCTTTCGATTTCCTCGTCAGAAAGTCCAGAAGATGCCTGGATCTTGATAGATTGCTCTTTTCCAGTTCCTTTATCTTTAGCAGAAACGCTCAAGATTCCGTTTGCATCGATATCGAAAGTCACTTCGATCTGAGGAACACCTCTTTGTGCTGGTGGAATATCTGTCAAATCAAATCTACCGATCTCTTTGTTATCGTTGAACATTGGTCTTTCACCTTGTCCTACTCTGATGCTTACAGCTGGCTGGTTGTCAGAAGCTGTAGAGAATACTTCAGATTTTTTAGTTGGGATGGTTGTGTTCGCTTCAATCAATTTAGTGAAAACAGATCCCATAGTTTCGATACCTAAAGAAAGTGGCGTAACGTCTAACAAAAGAACGTCTGTCACATCTCCAGTCAAAACGCCACCTTGAATCGCTGCACCAATTGCTACAACCTCATCGGGATTTACACCTTTTGAAGGTTTTTTACCGAAGAATTTCTCAACTTCTTCCTGGATAATTGGGATTCTTGTAGAACCACCAACCAAGATCACTTCGTCGATATCTGAGATAGAAAGACCTGCATCAGAAAGCGCTTTTTTACAAGGCTCCATAGAACGTCTTACCAAGTCAGCAGATAATTGCTCGAATTTAGCTTTAGTCAAAGTCTTCACCAAGTGTTTAGGACCTGTAGCTGTAGCTGTGATATATGGGAGGTTGATTTCAGTCTGAGGAGAAGAAGACAATTCGATTTTTGCTTTTTCAGCAGCTTCTTTCAATCTTTGTAATGCAATCGCATCACCTTTAAGATCTACACCTTCGTCAGATTTGAATTCGTCTGCCATCCAGTTGATGATCACATCATCAAAGTCATCACCACCTAAGTGTGTGTCACCATTTGTAGACAATACTTCGAAAACGCCGTCTCCTAGATCTAGGATTGAAACGTCAAAAGTACCACCACCTAAATCGTAAACTGCGATTTTCTGGTCTTTGTGAGATTTGTCCATTCCATAAGCCAAAGCTGCTGCTGTAGGCTCGTTGATGATTCTTTCTACTTTAAGACCAGCGATCTCTCCTGCTTCTTTAGTAGCTTGTCTTTGAGCATCGTTGAAGTAAGCCGGAACAGTGATCACCGCTCTTGTTACTTCTTGTCCAAGATAATCTTCAGCCGTTTTCTTCATTTTCTGAAGGATCATTGCAGAGATTTCTTGTGGCGTATATTCTCTGTCGTCGATTTTTACTTTTACAGTATCGTTTGGTCCGCTTACCACTGCGTAAGGCACTCTTGAAACTTCAGAAGCGTCATCTTTGAAATGTGTTCCGATGAATCTTTTGATAGAATATACAGTTTTTGTAGGGTTTGTAACTGCTTGTCTTTTTGCAGGATCTCCTACTTTTCTTTCGCCATCTTCTATGAACGCTACGATAGAAGGCGTCGTTCTTTTTCCTTCTGCATTAGGGATAACTACAGCATCTTTACCTTCCATTACTGCAACGCAAGAGTTGGTTGTACCTAAGTCAATTCCGATTATTTTACTCATTTTTTTATATGTTATTTTTTGTTATTATTAATATTTACAATGACCAATTCTCAATATTTGTACCACGTCAAAAAAAGTGACAAATTGTCATTAACCAAAAAAAACTCCGCCTATCGACAGAGTTTTAGATTTATAATTGTAATTGAATTATTTCTTGATAAACTTCAATGATTTCACAAAACCACTTTCATTGTAAGTTCTCACATAGTAAGTTCCCAAAGGAAGTTGTTTTACATCAATTTTGTCAGTTTCGTTTTTCACGTTTGCTTTTTTGACCAATTTTCCATCAGCCGCAAAGATCTCAACTTCATTAATCTTAACCAATGGTGAAGCGATAGAAATATAATTAACCGCAGGATTTGGGAATAAATTAATAGAATTAGATTTTTCCACATCATCAACTGCTAGAAAAGAACACGCATTAGAATTCAATAAGCTAGCTCTTGGACCAGCCATTGTATTTTGGGTGATGGTTTTTTGGTTGTTTGTAAACATCGCCATTTTATTATCGTTTACATAATCCATATAATTCATAAACATTGAGCCATTGGTAGTTGTGGTACAAGCGTATAGATTTGTTGGGAATGTTGGTGCTCCGTAATAAGGTTCTTTAGTTGCCGGCGTATCCGCACATCCATCATTACCTGCAGCAGTACCACAAGAGTTCTCCTCGTCTCCCCAGATGTGATTGAGTCCAAAATAATGCCCGATCTCGTGTGTTGCCGTTCTACCTTTATTATATGGAGACACTACCGTTCCGGTCGTTCCAAAATATTTGTAACCAATCGCAAGTCCATCATCTGTACCTCCAGCATTATCCGGAAGATAAGCCCATCCTAGATAGTCTGCGCTGATGTTGCCGACCCAGATGTTCAGATATTTTGTCGTGTCCCAAGATGGCAATCCTGAAGATTTATAATAATTATCATCGAAATTAAAATTGCTGCTTACCGATTTTCTTTCAACTCCGGTTGTTGTGGAACCATCTGGTTTTTTGGTAGCCAAACAGAAAGCCAATTCCATATCCGCGGCAACACCCTGGAAAACAGACGGAACCACTGTACTGAAATCCGCATTGAGTTTTCTGAAATCGTCATTCAAGACTTTGATCTGGGAAGCGATCTGAGCATCCGAAATGTTCATCGCTGTTGTAGAATACAAAACGTGAACAACAATAGGAATTGTGACAACACCTGCTTTTTTTGATTGTGTAAAATCATTGTGAATCAGGTAATCTTTCAAAGCTTCTCTGTTCGCTTGTGCCTGTGGATTTGCAGCAAAAAAAGCCGCCATCTTTTTCTCCGTTCCACAAGTTCTTTGTCCATAAGCGCTCAAGAAAAAAGCGCTTGACAGTAATAGTAAAAATTTCTTCATTTTTTTATAATCAATTAAAAGGGCTGCAAATCTATATTATTTTTTAATATATTTTATAAATATTATTAATTTTTTGAAAATAAATTATCTAATCTTCAATAAAACCTTCTTCCCGATTGATTTAAAAATTAGTTTACAGTTCCGAAACATACCGACACGAAAGAAGATTGTAGTTTTCAAACCCAAATTAATACAATGAATTTTACTACTTTTGAGATAATCAAAAACCCAATAATGCCACAAGAATTTAATCCACGCGACGTCACCTGGCTCGGCTTCAACGCCAGAGTTCTTCAGGAAGCTATGGACAAAAGTGTTCCTATCCATTTGAGAATCCGATTTTTAGGAATATTTTCCAACAATCTGGACGAGTTTTTCCGAGTGAGAGTTGCTGGACTAAAGCGTGCGATGGACTTCAAACAAAAGGTCATCAGCGAATCTTTTTATGATGCGCCATCTAAAATTCTGCAAAAGATAAACAAGCTCGTCATCCACCAACAGGAGGATTTCGACAAAACCTGGAAGGATGTTCAGCGCGAGATGGCGAAGGAAAAGGTTTTCATCAAGGACCACAAGCATCTGACCGCTGCTCAGAAAGAATTCGTGGTCAAATATTTTGACGAGGAAGTGGAAAGTAATGTCATTCCCGTTCTGCTTCACGACAACAAACCAATGCCTTATCTTCGTGAGAAGAGTCTTTTCATCGGCATTGCGATGCGCAGGAAAGAATGGCAGTACGAGAGTCAATATGCCATTATCGAATTGCCAGTGACAGCCAACGGAAGATTTGTCCTGCTTCCGACCGAGAATCCGGAACAAAAAGATGTGATGCTCTTGGAAGATGTCATCATCTATAATCTACCGCACATCTTCTCCTACTTTGGATATGATGATTTTACGGCGCATTGCTTCAAAGTGACAAAAGATGCAGAATTCGACCTGGACAATGACATTAAGACAACACTAGCGGACAAAATCGAAAAAGGAATCAAAAGCAGACGAAAAGGGAAACCGACGCGTTTTGTCTTCGACAAGGAAATCGATAAAGCTTTGTTGGAATTTCTTATCAAAAAACTGAATCTTACCAAGAAAGACAGCATCATTCCCGGACAGAAAATCCACAACTTCCGACATTTCATGGATTTCCCTGATGTCTTCAAAGCTTATCACAAGCCTGTTGAGAGAACTTCTTTCATCCATCCGGAATTTGCCAACAAACAAAGGGTGACAGATGTGATCATCAAAAAAGATGTGTTGCTGACCTTTCCATACCATTCTTATGATTCCGTGATCGATCTATTAAGAGAAGCTGCGATGGATCCGGATGTAAAATCCATTCAGATCACGGCTTACCGCTTGGCATCAAGTTCCAAAATTGTAAATGCTTTAATTAATGCTGTCAGAAACGGAAAAGAAGTCACAGTGATGCTGGAATTGAGAGCTAGATTTGATGAAGAATCCAATCTGATGTGGAAAGACAAACTGGAAATGGAAGGTGTAAAAGTGCTTCTCGGGATTCCCAACAGAAAGGTGCACGCCAAACTTTGTGTCATCAAAAAGAGAGTTCATAATAAAACCATTCAATACGGATTTGTCAGCACAGGAAACTTCAATGAGAAAACGGCCAAGATCTATGGCGACCATCTGGTGATGACATCCAACAGAGCAATAATGGCAGACATCAATAAAATCTTCTCTGCCCTCAACAAACCAAAAGTGGATCCAACCATCACATTGAAAAGTTGCAAAAGCCTGATGGTTTGTCCGGAGTTTATGCGAGAAAAGATCATAGCTCACATCGACAAAGAAATAGAGGAAGCCAAAGCTGGAAGGAAGGCCGAAATGATCATCAAAGTGAATTCCCTGAGTGACAGGACGCTTATCAAAAAATTATATGAAGCTGCAGAAGCAGGTGTAACAACAAAAATGATAGTCCGAGGAATCTATTGCGCTGTGAATCAGAAAGATTTTAAGAAAAAAATCTACGCGATCAGCATTGTGGATGAATATCTGGAGCACGCCAGAGTGATGTACTTCTACAACAAAGGTGCAGAGAATATGTACATCTCCTCCGCCGACTGGATGACGAGAAACTTGGATTACAGGATAGAAGCTGCTACGCCTATCTTGCAAAAAAATCTGAAGAAAGAATTGAAGACACTTTTGGACCTTCAGCTGGAAGATAATGTGAAAGCCAGACTTCTCGACAAAAATATGAGAAATGAATATGTGGAAACGAACAATCCAGTCGAGAAAAGATCACAGATCGAGACTTATAATTATCTCAAAAATCAGAAATACTAAAAATTTAGTTTAAATTTAATCTTTTAATTAAGCTCAAGAAATGATAATCGCCGCTATAGATATAGGAAGTAATGCCGCCCGACTGCTCATCAACGAAGTAAAGGAAACCAACGGCAAAGCAGAATTCACAAAACTGAATCTTCTGAGAATCCCGCTTAGACTGGGTTTTGATGTGTTCAGCAAAGGCGAAATTGGCGCAGAAAGAAAACAAATGGTGATCAAAACAATGACCATTTTCCGCGAATTGATGGAGATCTACAAAGTCGAGCATTACAGAGCCTGCGCTACAAGTGCGATGCGAGATGCGAAAAACGGACAGGAAATCATCGACATTGTAAAAGAACAATCTGACATTAACATCGAGATCATCACGGGCGACGAAGAAGCAACGCTCATCTATGAAAATCACGTTGCAGAAGGTCTGGACAAAGATTTTGCCTATCTCTATGTGGACGTTGGCGGCGGATCTACAGAACTGACTTTCTACGAAAACAACGAGATGCAATACGAGCATTCTTTCAATATTGGAACGATTCGTTTACTGAATGGATTGGTAACGCCAACAATTTGGGACGAGATGAAAGATGAGATCAAAGACAAGATCAAAAGCAAAAAAACAGTGGTCGCGATTGGATCTGGCGGGAACATCAACAAAATCTTCTCGATGAGCAAAACGAAAGACGGAAAACCAATGCCAGTTGCCATGATCAAGAAATATCTGAAAGAGATGGAAAAACTTTCCGTCGAAGAAAGAATGCAGCAATATCAGATCCGGGAAGACCGCGCAGACGTCATCGTTCCAGCCTTGACCATCTTCAACAATGTGATGACCTGGGCAGACATCAAACATATCTATGTTCCGAAGATCTCTGTGGCGGATGGATTGGTGCACAGCATTTACACCAAAGTTACAGAACAAAAATAAGGACTTGCAAGATGCGGAACTTTTGGCTCGACATCAATTATCTTAATGATAACTGTTGATTAACTTTCACTTAAAAACAACGGTAAAACAACCATCAACACAAGTTTTCTTAAACATTAATTAAGATTCATTTAAAGTATCTGGACAGGATTTTATTTCATCTTTACGCCAATCTAAAATAAAAGTAAACATGAAAAACAAATACCTTTTCAGAGGTCTTTTGCCGATTGCTGCGCTGTTTCACGGCCTTGCTTCGGGACAAACTTTGGTTCACTATTGGAACTTCAACAACAATGCTTCCGTTGCGAGCATCACTTCTCCTACTGTCTCATTATTAAATGGTTCTATCTCTGCCATATCTACAGGAACAGGGAACACAGATACTTTCATCGATTTTGCGGGAGGAACCGGACAGAACTTCAACGTAGAAAATTTGAATGCTAGAAACGGAGATCCTTCCGGAACGCATTTAAGATATAATTACCCGATCAATGGGAATGTGCAATTCAATTTGCCAACCACGGGTTACAATAATGTGGTTGTAAAATTCACGACAAGACGATCAGGATCTGGGGCAGGAACACAAACTTGGTCCTATTCTTTGGATGGGACCACTTTCACGCAGTACCAGACCGTCATTTCCCAAGACGCCAATCCGCAACTGATCACTTTTGATCTTTCCACGATCTCAGGTGTTGCCAACAATCCGAATTTTAAACTGAAGGTTGAATTCACCACAGGCGCAGGCGGAAATGTTGGAAACAATAGATTTGATAATTTCACTGTTGATGCGGATCCGATTGGAGGTGTCGATACAACCCCACCTAGTGCGACTTACGCTCCGGCTAATAATGTCAACAATGCTTCCACAACTGTAAATCCAAGCATTACCTTTAATGAAAATGTTAGACTAATTGACAATTCTGCAATCACTGATACCAATGCTCAGAATTTGGTTGAGTTGAGATCAAATAACGCTACGGGAAATACAGTGCCTTTCACCACAACATTTGCCGATAACAAAATTACAGTTATTCCGACTGGTGGTTTGATGCCAAATCAAATTTATTATTTAGCTTTAAAGCCAAATGTAGTTGAGGACACAAGTGACAATGCAATCACAACAAGCACCTCATCTATTTTCACCACCGCCGGAACAAACATTTCTTTGGATAAGAATTTCATTAAGGTCAATGAGAATGCGGGAACGTTAGCATTCAAAATTAATGTCACCAATCCTTCAGCAGCGACTGTAAATTTGGGGGTGAAACCTGCGCCATTCAGTACAGCAGACAGCAGTGACTTCATATTAGCAAATCAAACCATCAGCATAACACCTTCTACGACAAGTGTTACGATAAACATTCCAATTATTGATGACGCTTTGGAGGAACAACAGGCTGAATATTTTGTTTTAAGTTTAGAAAATCCAGTTGGCGCAACTCTTTCTGGTGACGCTTCATCTACAATTTATATCGTTGATAATGACAAACAAGCGCCAGTTGCATCCAAACAAATTGAACTAAATTATTTAGGATTCTTTGATCCTTCTGGCAACAATAATAGTTCTACGGAAATTGTGGTGCACGATCCAACAACTCAAAGACTTTTTACAATCAGTTCTTTGACGGATGTTTTTGATATTATTGATTTCAGTAATCCAACCAGTCCAAGCGTCATCAGAACTGTGAATATGCTTCCTTATGGCGGCATCACAAGTGTGGCTGTGAAAAATGGGATCATTGCCGTAGCTTCACCTAATGCAACCAATGCACAGGAGAATGGCTCTGTCGTTTTCTTTGATATCGATGGTAATTTCATTAAGCAAGTCAATGTTGGCGTTCTGCCAGATATGGTGACCTTCACGCCAGACGGAACGAAAGTGATGACCGCCAACGAAGGCGAACCAAATGATGCGTACACCGTGGATCCGGAAGGTTCTATCAGCATTATCGATATCACGGGAGGAATTCCAAATCTTTTGCAGTCGAATGTGACGACACTTTCTTTGCAGATTTTCAACGGTCAGGAAGCAGCGTTGGCAGCGACTGGCGGTAGAAAAGTAAAATCTACGAGCACTCTAGCGCAAGACTTGGAGCCAGAATATATCGCTATCAGCGCAGATAGCCAAAAAGCCTGGGTTTCTTGTCAAGAAAACAATGCCGTGATCGAGGTCAATTTAGCAACAAAAACCTTGGGTAACATCTGGGGATTGGGACAAAAAGATATGAGTCTCCCAGGAAACGGCTTCGATGCTTCAGATAACAATGGTGAGATCCTGATTGCCAACTGGCCTGTGAAAGCTTACTACAATCCTGATGCAATGGCTTACCTAAAAGTTGGAAATACCAATTACATCGTGACAGCCAACGAAGGTGATGAGAAGGACCTTGGCGGTTTCAGTGAGAGAACGACGGTTGGTGCAAACGGCTATACATTAGACCCATCTATTTTCCCAAATGCTTCTATTCTAAAGGCAACGCACAATCTAGGCAGATTCCGGGTGACAAATGTGAACGGAAATACAGACGGTGATAATGAATTTGAACAAATCAATGCTTTGGGTGCAAGATCATTCTCGATTTTCAATGCCGATTCAAAAGAGATTGTTTACGACAGCGGCGACCAGTTCGAAAGACACATTGCAGCCAATCATCCTTTGATCTTCAATGCAGATAACGAGGCCAATGGTGCTAAAAATCGCAGCCGTGCAAAGGGCCCAGAACCAGAAGGCGTAACACTTGGAACAATTAATGGACAGACTTTCGCATTCGTAACTTTAGAAAGAACAGGCGGCGTAATGGTTTATAATGTGACAGATCCTGGCAATGTGACATTCACAGACTACAAGCATTCCAGAATGACAACGTCCTACGGTGGCGACAATGGTCCAGAAGGCATTACTTACATCGCGCCAGAAAACTCCACGACAGGAAAAGGCTACGTGATTGTTGCCAATGAGATCAGCGGAACTTTGTCCATGTATGAAGTGCTTGTTTCGCCAAGTTTAGCAACAGGTGATGTGAAATCCGAGAAATCGACCTTCAACATTTTCCCGAATCCAGTGAACAAAGGCAATACTTTGTACTTCAACAGAACTCAAGGTTATAAATTGTATGACATGTCCGGAAAATTATTAGGCAAAGAAACCAATGCTTTAACAATTGATACCTCAAAACTTTCTACAGGCGTTTATCTGATCAAGACTTCAGAGGGCGACGTGAAGCGAGTGATTGTGAAATAATCCTTTTTATCTTTAAATTTTCTTTTTTAAGGCCTCGGAACTTTCTGAGGTCTTTTGTTTTGAATAGAATTGAATTAAAATTAATTTTACTTTGAAGGTCAATTTATTATGAAAGTAATTATTATGTAGTAATTTCGTGCGATTTAAAATTTTTATGTAGAAACATACAGATGAGCATTTTAAAAATAGACAGAGTACACTTTCACACATTTGACTCCCTGAGATTCTTATCTTTTCTATTGGTCTTCCTGTACCATTGCTCGATTCCTGAAAGTAACTTTCTACATTACTTTTCCAAGGCTGGCAATATTGGCGTCTCTTTCTTTTTTGTCTTGAGTGGTTTTCTGATCACTTACATATTACTGATTGAGAAGATCAACCATCAAAACAAAGTTCCTCTGAAACGATTTTTCCTGAGACGTATATTACGGATCTGGCCACTGTATTATTTGATGGTCATATTTGCATTTTGTACGCCTTTTATTTTATCGGTTTTAAAACTTCCATCCTCAAATGAAGGCTATTATCCCAATTGGTTTTTCACGATTACATTTCTGGAAAACTATGTCATGATGTACAAAAATATGCTGCCCAATGTTTCGCCGATCAGTGTGATGTGGTCGCTTTGTATCGAAGAGCATTTTTACATTATCTGGGGACTGATTTTCTATTTTATATCATTCAAAAATGTTCCTAGATTGATTGTCATCAGTATTCTGATTTCAGTGGTCTTTAGATTGATCTATGGAAACTATGGCATTTCCTACACCGATATTCTTACCAACATTCATTACTTTGCTTTCGGGGCTTTGCCTGCTTACATCTTTGTTTTCCGCAAAGACATGATCCAGAAACTCGAAAAAATTCCGGCAATCTATAAATACGTGTTCGCTCTTTTCGTTCTGCTAGCTATCGTAGTAACGACGAATTTTTTCATCATCAACAAAAATGTGAGTGCATTTGTTTTCGGCGCCTTATTTTCTATTTTAATTTTAATGACATTGGGCGAAAAGAATGTCTTCAAAATTTCTGACCAGAGCATCTTGGCTTGGTTGGGAAAATATACTTACGGCTTGTATTTGATCCACATCATCTGTGTTCAATTGTTCAATAAGATCGGAGCAAGGTTAGAACTTCATTGGTTTGTGGTGATTCTGTTATCATTCTCTGTAACAGTCGTTTTATCGTATTTGTCCTATCATCTTTTCGAGAAGCAATTCTTAAAACTAAAAAAGAGACACAACAGCGCCGATTCATAATTACCCTACATCAATGCCAGCCAGATCTTGAAGCTGTAAATTTGTTCTAACAAAAATGAGACTATTATGGAATTAGGAATAGGAATGTTCGGAGATGTTTCTTTGGACACAAAAACCGGAAAATATAGAGATGCAAGCGTAAAACTAAACGAGATCCTGGAGCAGGTAAAACTGATGGATGAGGTTGGCTTGGACGTTTTCGCAATGGGCGAACACCACCGTGAAGATTATGCCGTGTCATCACCCGAGATCTTGTTGGCAGCTGCAGCCAGCATTACGAAAAATATCAAATTAGCGAGTGGCGTAACAGTTCTAAGTTCATCCGAACCTGTAAAAGTATATCAGAACTTTTCAACCATTGACCTGATCTCCAAAGGACGCGCCGAGATCTTCGTTGGAAGAGGAAGCTTCATCGAATCTTTTCCTTTGTTTGGTTATGATCTATCAGATTACAATCAACTTTTCGAAGAGAAATTAGACCTGCTATTAAAAATAAATAATGAAGAAAATGTAACGTGGACCGGAAAACTTCGCCCATCGATGGAAAATCAAACCGTTTATCCAAGAGCTTATAATGGAGGCAAATTACCAATCTGGATTGCAGTTGGTGGAACGCCAGAATCTGTTTTGAGAGCCGCGAAACTTGGTTTACCATTGATTGTTGCCATCATCGGCGGAATGCCAAGACAGTTCAAAAACCTCATTGATTTTTACAAACAGGAATATTTGAGAGCGGGACACGACGAAAGCCAAATGCAGATCGCCATCCATTCTCACTCTTTTGTGAGTGATGACCAAAAAGCTATTGATCAATATTTTTTCAATTACAAATCCCAAATGGACAGAATTGGCAGACAACGCGGATGGGCGCCGTACACCAAAGACCAATACGAGGGTGGCCGAAGCAAAGACGGTGCACTCTTCATCGGAAGTCCAAATGAAGTAGCCGACAAAATAGCCGAAATGAAAGAATTATTTGGATTATCGAGATTCATCGGACACATGGATGTGGGTGATCCTGCGCACGATGTGATGATGAAATCGATAGAATTATTCGGCGAGAAAGTAGCGCCGGTAGTGAAATGATCCTTAGACTTTAGAAGTTAGATAAAGCTTTAAAGTTGAAGTTTGAAACAGTAAGAAAAATGATTTAAAAAGAAAAATCCTGAATTAGAAGTTCAGGATTTTTGTTGTTTTAAGTTAAATTTCAGGCAAGTTCAATGAATTAAGAATGTCCCGCGCCATCATCCGCTTTGGGTGGCGTTTCGGTTTTCACTTCTTTGACTTCCACCACTTGTTTTTCTTCGTCGCCTTTTAGATAACTCGGAAGATTCAAGCCAGCCATATTGAAAAGATCGTTGAGTGGCGGTACGGTTTTCATCATTCCGGAAACAAAATTCGCGGTGGAATTGTTACCATCTGCATTGTTGCCACTATCCCACACGGTTACTTTATCGATTTTGATATTCTTCACAGCCTCAACTTGGGTCTTCACCAATTCAGGTAATTTTTCAATTAATAACAACTGGAATGCGCTGTTCGTATCGCCGCCAGCCGCTTGGATGATCCTGTCGTAACCTTCAGCTTGCTTGGTCAAGATCTCATAAAGACCTTTTGCTTCCGCTTCCATTTTTGCAAAAATAGCGTCAGCTTCACCTTTGGCCTGAAGTCTAATTTTCTCCGCTTCGGCCTGTGCATCGATGATGGCTTTTTGTTTGGCAATCTCTGCCGGAACCACGATATTGGCTTGTTGTGTCGAGCGCTCTCTTTCCGCTCTGGCAGTTTCTGCTTTTTGCTCGGCAACGTAGGATTCTTCCAAAGATCTTGCAGATTGTACTTTCTCAGCAGCAGTCGCAATTCTTAAAGCTTCCGCTTCTTTTTCTCTTCTTTCGGCATCGGAGTTGGCGATGGTAATTTTCGCTTCATTCTCTCCTTTTACCGCAATCGAGTTGGCCAATGATGTGGCAATCCTCGCTTCTTTTGCCGCTTCCGCTTTTCCGATGGCTTCATCTTTTCCAGCAGCAGCAATACTTACTTCTCTGTCTTTTTGAGTGATGGCAATCTTCACATCACGATCTCTTTGCGTTTCTGCGATCTGCGTATCTTTTTCTCTGTCGGCAATCGCCTTCCCGGTTTCCCCAATTTTGGTTTGCTCAGCTACGGAAATAATCGCTTCGTTGATTGCTTTCGCTGCAGCTTCTTTACCCAAAGCCTCGATGTAGCCTGACTCATCTCTGATATCGGTCACATTGACGTTGATCAATTTTAGACCAATTTTCTTCAATTCTGTGTCAACGTTTTTTGAGATATTATCCAAGAATTTATCTCGGTCTGTATTGATCTCCTCAATCGTCATCGTTGCGATGACCAAACGAAGCTGACCAAACAAGATATCTTTTGAAAGCTCCTGGATTTGCTCTTGCGAAAGACCCAACAAACGTTCTGCGGCATTTCCCATCGTATCTGGTTCGGTAGAGATTGCGATTGTAAATCTACAAGGCACATCCACACGAATGTTTTGACGGGAAAGGGCATTGGTCAAATTGGCCTCGATAGAAATCGGTTTCAAATCGAGATAAGCAAAATCCTGGATCACAGGCCAAACAAACGCTCCACCTCCGTGAATACATTTTGCAGAACTGCCACCGGTTTTACCATAGATCACCAAGATCTTGTCAGACGGGCAACGTTTGTAGCGCGAGATCAGCGCCAAGAATGTTACAAATAATACGAATACTCCGACCAAAATCAGAATAAATGTTCCATTAATCATTTCCATATATGTTATTAAATTTTTTCTACAATTAGTACTTTTTCTTCCACACGGATGATTCTCACCAAAGACCCAGAAGCGATCTCTCCTGTTTCTGTGATGGCCAATAATTCGTGATTGGTTCCATTCAGAGAAACCTGTATCTTTCCGTTGCCAGATCTTGCTTCGGGAATTCTGAGATAGACTTCGGCCGTCTTGCCAATTAGTTTATCGATATTGAAAGTGTTGTCTTCGGTCAATTTTAAAATTTGTTTAATGACCACAAAGAAGATCACCACAAAAAGAATCCCGACAAGCGCTGCCAGAATAACTAAAAACATCTGATTCTGAATGCTGTGGAAGAAGGCTACACCAGTCCAGCCAAATCCCATCAGAAAATTGATCAAATTTCGGAAAGAAAACAATTGGAAAGGTCCGTGAACAGCATCCAAATTCCCATCGAAATCAGCGCCCAAGCCATCGCTGAGGTCGGTTCCGATGATTGTAAAAATAAGTTGAACCAGAAAAATGAGACTGGCGATAATGGCTACCCACCAGAAGGATTGCTGCAGAGTGCTCATCCCATCAAAAAAATCCATCATAGTTTATTTTGTTTTTTCTAAAAATACATATTTCTTATGAAAACCGCAAAACTTTATTTATAAAAACTATAATCATTCTAAATCATATTGCTTTCCTCCATACACAAAACCTTCTGAATCTTCAGGATAATATCTAATCTCGTAATTGGAAATGCGTCTGGAAACCAAATAAGGATTGATGACAAAATCTTTAATTTTCTCTTCATTCTTATTTTCCTTAAGCCAAAAAACAAGTTGATTTTTCTTCTTTATACTAATGATTTTTTCTTTATAAAACTGATGAACAAGAACTTCTTCTTTCTCAAAATTATAATAATTAAAACCGATTCTCAATCCGAAAAACAACAGAAGACAAAAGCTGAATCGAAGCAAATGTTTCAAATTAAAGAAGTCTTTGACTAAGAATTTCAAGAAATAAATTCCCAAAAGTAAAGCTCCGACTTCCAAAATATTTAACGGAATATTTTTATTCATCAACGATTCAAAGCTGGAAAACCAGTGAATGGTTTTCAAAACATAAAGAATAAACGCATCGAAAATCTGGAATATCAAGAGATATTTCATTCCAAAAGCGATGGCTATTACCATTATTAAGGACGAAATAATGATAATTTCCGAAAGTGGAATGATAAGCAAATTTGCAAAAATTGAAACTAATGAAAATTGATGGAAATAATAAATCGCCAATGGCAAAGTGGCAATCTGCGCAGAAAAAGTCATCGCCGTGATGCTGTAAATGAAATCTTCCAGCCAATATCTTGGTTTCCGAAATAGTTTTTTAATCGGTCCAGACAACCACCAAATCCCCAAAACCGCGACATAACTCAATTGAAAGCCGACATCGAAAAACTGATTAGAATCGACAATTAAAAGAATGAAAGCCGACAACGCCAAAGAATGCAACAAATCCGACTTCCGTTGCAACAAAACCATCACATAATAACACGAAATCATCAGACAACTCCGCATCACAGAGCTTCCGTAATCAATAAAAATAGCAAAAGCCCAAATCAAAGCTAGACTTAGAATAATTGAAAGCTTCCGAAACTTGACTGGAATAATTTGATTCAAAACAAACAAAGTCATCCAGAAGATAATCACCATATGCGAACCGGAAATCGCCAACAAATGCACCAAACCAGTTTGATTGAAATCGTTGACAGTTTCTTTGTCCATCTCGGTTCTGTCCGACAAAATAATACCTTTCAAAAATTCCTGAATCTTTGGAGAAAGTGGCGTTTGATTGATTTTGTTGAGAATCTCAAGACGCTTTTGCCGAATATTATCAGAAAAAGAAACTTCGGTTTTTGCAGTTTTCAGAATCTCATTTGGCAAATAAGCTTGCAGATAAACCTCTTGTCTTGCGAGATATTTCTTGTAATCAAACTGAAAATCATTATTGATTTTTTCCGGCTGATGAATGTAAACTTCGGAATTATAAAAATGGTCAAAATCCAATTGCTCCTGTTCTTTCGGAATGCTGAGAACTGTTTTGATTGGCGAGAAATCTTTTATATCGTTTGAAGGAATTGCTAAAATTTCAACGAAATATCTTCTGTTCTTTTCATTGGAATTCAGTTTTTTGCTGAGTTGAAAAACTATGTTTTCTTTTTCTTTTAAAGTTGGAATTATTGGTTTGTGAGAATTTTGAAAATGTAGGAAAATTCCAATTGAGAAAAAGAAAAACCCTAGAAAGAAATATTTTGCTTTCTGGAAAAATGAAGATTTGATGAGGATTGAAATTAATGAAATTCCGGAGAAAACCAACAAATTAAAAACAGTTAGTTCACTCAAAATCAAATACTCTTGGAGAAGAATTCCAAGTATGAGACAGATTACTAAAATGAGCAACGGTTGTTTGTTCATCTTTGATTTGTGTTTTTATAAATCTACAAATTAAATTTATAAAAATCTGATTGTCTCCGAAAATTTGCGGAAAATCTTAAACCAAAAAAGATTTACTTCAAAATATCATCCACAATTTTCAAATGGTGATTGCTGTGAAGCCACAAAAAACGCAAGGTTGTTTTCCTATCAAAATCGCCTAAAAAAGGATGTGTGATAAATGATTTTTCTGGAAGATTTTCAACAGCTTTCAATCTTTCTTTTGCCAAATTCATTAGTTTCAAAATACTTTCCTGAGTCGGGACGTCTAATGGAATGAATTGTTTTGGCGCTCGTATTTTTCCTCTCGGAATCATTCCAAAATTCAAAAAAACGAATTTTTTCAAACTAAATTTCGGATTGTAATCTTTCGGATTTGTCATCGTCAAACCTTTCAAACTGCTGTTCAGAATCAACAACAAATGTTCGAGGTGCCAACCAACCGAAGCTTTGGAAACCTTCTCATTTGTCACATCAATTTTGGATAAAAGTGATTCTATCTTTTGAAGTTGTATTTCGATTTTATCCATTATTTCAAGTTTACGATGATTTCCGATGCATTATTGCTCGCGCCACTTCCGCCTAATTTTGAACGTAAAATCTCATAGTCATTCAACACTTGTTCGCGTTTTTCTGTCTTCAGGATTTTATTGAGTTCTTTGACTAAGTTATGCGTATTCAATTCATTTTGAATCAATTCCGTGACCACTTCTTTTTCCATAATCAAATTGACCAGCGAAATATATTTGATATTTTTGATGAGACGTTTTCCAATTTCGTAGGAAATTCGGCTTCCTCGGTAGCAAACGACTTCTGGGATATTGAGCAAAGCCGTTTCCAAAGTTGCGGTTCCGGACGTTACCAAAGCGCCTTTGGAACATCTCAACAAATCGTAAGTTTTGTTGGAAACGAAATGAACATCAGCATCCACAAATTGCTCATAGAAATCTTTCTCCAAGCTCGGCGCACCAGCTATGACGAACTGATAATCAGCGAAATGACTTCTTACAGACAACATCAATTCCAGCATTTTTGTAACTTCCTGCTTCCTCGAACCAGGCAAAAGTGCGATGATTTCTTTTTCGTTTAAATTATTTTCTAATTTAAATTTTTGAATATCAACAGGTTGCAAGCCTTCAATCGCATCAAGCAACGGATGACCTACGAAATGTGTTTCTATGTCGTGCTTCTTGTAAAAATTCTTTTCGAATGGGAGAATGACAAGCATTTCGTCCACATACTTCCTGATGGTTTCTACGCGACCTTCCTTCCAAGCCCAAAGTTGTGGCGAAATATAATAAACCACTTTGATTCCCAAATCTTTGGCAAACTTTGCAATCCTCAAATTGAAACCTGGATAATCTACCAAAATCAACATATCGGGTTGATATTCCTGAATGTCTTTTTTGCAAATTTTGATATTGTTGAGAATGGTCCCCAGATTTTGAACCACTTCCAGAAAACCCATAAAAGCAAGGTCGCGGTAATGTTTGACCATAGTTCCGCCTTGCTTTTGCATCAAATCGCCACCCCAAAAACGGAAATCTGCGTTTGGGTCTTTCTGTTTGATGGCCTTCATCAGGTTGGAAGCGTGCAAATCGCCGGAAGCCTCGCCTGCAATAATGTAATATTTCAAGGGTTAGATTTTAGATTAATAGAGATTGGATGATAGATTTTTAAAATTAAGTTTTTTCTGTGAAATTCTTAACTTTGAACAAAAATAAATCATTTTGGTTTATTAGAATCGGGAAAGTGGAATTGTTGACAAAATTTGATTGGATGACAAAACCCATAGCCCCGATAGTAGCGACATCCTTTTTTGTCTTTTGGAAAAAAGTTCTATTAATGACAAATCGCCGAAGACAAAAAAGATATAGCGGATAGCGGGATTAAGCTCCTAAACATTATTAAATTAAAAGAAATGTCAGAAGAATTTGAAATTAAGAATAAGGTTGCAAATAGCGGATTGGTGAATTTTGATATTACCGACCTGTATCCGAAGGGGAAAAGGTTGGGAATCGATATCAAGGATTTCCTTTGGGAAGGGATGATTTTGAAGGAAAAAGACTTCCGTGAAAAAATTGCGAACATCGATGCGGAGGTTTATAGAGACGCTTATGTTTACATCTATTGCTCTGAGGATGTGATTATTCCGTTGTGGGCCTATTTCCTGATTACTTCCAAAGTGACTGACCCTGCGAAAAAAGTGGTTTTTGGAAACCGTGAGGATTTGGAAGTTTTGCTAATGCACAATGCGATTCAAACCTACGATTTTTCTGAACTGAGAGACAAACGTGTGTTGGTAAAGGGTTGTAGCGACGAATCGATTCCGAACAATGCTTACGTGGAATTGGTGGAACAACTGAAACCGCTTGTGAAATCATTGATGTTTGGCGAAGCGTGTAGCAATGTTCCGATTTTCAAAAATTAATTTTGGATGAAGCATCTTTACCGAGTCCTATTTTTTGGTTTTCTGTTTGTCTTCTACTGGTTTTTTAGTTTTGAGAAAGTGCCCTTTGGTGATGCTTTGGGCTTTGTGAATATCGCAGAACTCAATGAATTCACGGATAATACTACGGTTTTCGGTAAGTTTCTTTACACCAATTTATTGATTGGATTTAAGACTATTTTTGGATTGGATTCTATTCCTGCCACGCGGTTTTTCAATCTGATTTTCTCAGTATTGACTTTGGTGGTTTTATTTTTTGGATTGAAACTGAAGTTCAGAAAAGAGATTTGTGCTTATCTCGGCACTTTGATTTTTGCGTTGAGTTTCACATTTTGGAAGCAGACAGAGATTATTGAGGTTTATACGTTCAATAGTTTTTGGATTGCGCTGTACATCTATTTTACGATTAGATTTTTAGAAGATAAGAACTCTAGATTTCTCTTCCTTTCAAGTTTGGTACTTGGGATTTCCTTATTCGCTCATGTTCAAAACATCATGTTGATTCCAGGTTGGGCGATTTTGTGTTTTATTTCCTTTAGAAATTATAAAGTTAATGCCTTTCCTAGCATTTTTATTTTTATAGCGTTTGCATTCGGTTTGTATTTCATGGCTTACATTAATGGCTATAATACTTCCCACGTTTTCGGTTCTGGCAATTCTGATTGGGTGACGGGCAGTTTGGAGAAAGGATTTTCTGGCTTTGCAAAAGATATTGTCGTGGCAATCGGATATTTGATCTATAATTTCTGGATATTCGTGATTCCAGCAATTATCATTATTTTCAAGAAAATAAAGTCTTTCAGAGATTCTCAAAATCTGTTTTATCTTGTTAGTTTTTTAGTTCCATTTGGATTTGCTACAATTTATAATGTGTCAGACAGTTATGTTTTCTTCCTGAATGCTTATTTGTTTTTTGTATTTTTCATTATCGAAGGATTGATTGACATCAAAATCTCTCAGCCGAAAATTTATAAATCAATATCAATTTCAGTTTTCTGCGTTCCAATATTTTATATCTTAAGTTATTTAATTATTTCAAAAATTCCTCAAGGTCAAAATTTTGACAAAGAAAAATCAGAAAAAGGCGGTCTCTCCTATTATCTATTTCCTTGGATGAGAAATAATGTCGGTGTTTTGGAATTTTACCTGGATGGCAAAAAGCCTTTTGACAACAAGGATTTTATGAATATCAACTGCCATATCTTCCTCAAACACCGAAAAGGAAAAAATTCTTTGGAAGAAATTAGAAAGATGTAATCAAAATTTTTATCTTTGATTTCAACAAAAAAACATAAATTATGGGTTTATTAGACCTTATTACAGGAAGTACAGGCAACCAGGTTGCAGAACAAGCTGAGAACAAATTCGGGATCAGCAAAAATCAAATCATCGCACTTTTGATAGTTGCCGCGCCGTTGGTCATCAGCTATTTGAAGAAAAAATCAGAAAACGCTGACGAAGCAGACAAGCTGAATGCAACCCTAGACAAACACCACGACGGAAGCATCTTAAACAATCCTGCTCAAGCACTCGACAGAGAACAGGAAGGAGATTCTATCTTAAGTCACATCTTCGGAGGCGAAAAAGCAACCGTAGAAAACCAGCTTTCTCAAAACACCGGAATTTCTATGGACAAGATTGGTCCGATCTTGGCAATGTTGGCGCCCGTGATTATGGGCTACATCGGTCAGCAAAAGCAAGCCAACAACGTGACTTCTGGCGGTGGATTGGGAGATTTGCTTGGCGGAATTCTTGGTGGTTCAGCTCAGGAAGCGCAGGCATCCAACAATCCTTTGAGTGACATTTTAGGAAGCGTACTTGGTGGCGCAACGCAATCTTCAGGAGGCGGATTAGGCGACATTCTTGGAAGCGTTCTAGGCGGAGGTCAGCAAAAACAATCTCAGCAAGGCGGACTTGGTGGATTACTAGGCGGACTTTTCGGAAAATAAAAGATTACACCACAAATACAAATCGGGCCCGTAAAATTTACGAGCCCGATTTTTTATTTTTCTTCCGTTTCCTTTGGTTTTTCAGCCTTCGCTTTCGTCGCTTTCGGCTTTGCTTCTGCTTTTTCTTTTGCCGGCTTTTCCGCCACTACTACAGGTTTCGAGGCTTTTCTAAGTCTGGATTTTCCATAACTTCCTCGCGCGATTTTTCCTTTGGTAGATTTTTGGTCTCCTCTTCCCATAATAATTAAATATTTGATTTCCACTAAATTACAACAATTTTCCGAGACCACCAAGAATTAGGGCGTGTCCCTCGCCAACGCTTCTCCCACCGCTCGGGCCGGGCTATCCGTTACTATCTTTTTTCCCATCCGCAAATTCCATCCGCCAAAAAAAGGATATCCACTACTATCCCTCACGCGCTTCGCCTCGATTGACGATTTCTCAATCAAAAAAACCTTTCCATATCAATCAAATTAATTCCCATCAAAACATTATCTTTGCACTCGAAAATTCAAAGTTCTAAGTTCAACAATTCAAAGTTGACATCGCTGAACCTTAAACCTTGAATCTCTTAACTTTAAACCAAATTTTTATGTTCCGTACACACACAAACGGCGAACTGACGCTGAAAAATCTGAATGAAAAAGTAACACTTTCCGGCTGGGTACAAACCATCCGCGACAAAGGTTTTATGATTTGGATAGATTTGCGAGACCGTTACGGCATCACACAATTGGTTTTGGACGAGGACAGAACTTCCAAAGAACTTTTGGAAACTGCTAAGAAACTCGGCCGTGAATTCGTCATCAAAGTTGAAGGAACCATTATCGAACGTACTTCCAAAAACCCAAAGATTGCAACAGGCGACGTAGAAATCTTAGTTGAAAATCTAATCATATTAAATGAATCTCAATTGCCACCTTTCACCATCGAAGACGAAACCGACGGTGGCGAAGAATTGAGAATGAAATACAGATACCTCGACATCAGAAGAAATCCTGTGAAAGACAAACTGATTTTCCGTCACAAAATGGCGCAGAAAGTTAGAAATTATCTTTCAGACGAAGGCTTCATCGAGGTTGAAACGCCGGTTTTAATCAAATCTACTCCGGAAGGAGCGAGAGATTTCGTGGTTCCAAGCAGAATGAATCCGGGACAGTTTTACGCATTGCCACAGTCGCCACAAACTTTCAAACAATTATTGATGGTTGGCGGAATGGACAGATATTTCCAAATCGTGAAATGTTTCCGTGACGAAGATTTGAGAGCCGACAGACAGCCGGAATTCACCCAAATCGATTGTGAAATGGCATTTGTAGAGCAGGAAGACATTATGAATGTTTTTGAAGGAATGACCAAAGTTCTTTTGAAAGACATTACCGGAAACGAATTCGGAGATTTCCCAAGAATGACCTTCGCCGATGCGATGCAGAAATATGGGAACGACAAACCGGACATCCGTTTCGGAATGGAATTCCACGAACTGAATGACTTAACAAAAGGAAAAGATTTCAAAATATTCGACGATGCAGAACTGGTGGTCGGAATCAATGTTGAAGGCATTGCAGATTACACCAGAAAACAAATCGACGAATTGGTAGATTGGGTAAAACGCCCTCAAATCGGCGCAACAGGATTGGTTTGGATTAAATTCCAAAACGATGGGGTTGTAACTTCGTCTGTCAACAAATTCTATTCTGAAGAAGACTTGAAGAAAATCACAGAAGAATTCGGAGCAAAAGCTGGAGATTTAATTTTCATAATGTCCGGAAACGCAGACAAAGTGAGAACGCAACTTTCGGCATTGAGAATGGAACTCGGAAACCGTCTTGGTTTGAGAAAAGGAAATGAATTCGCACCACTTTGGGTTGTCGACTTCCCGTTGTTGGAATTTGATGAAGAAAGCGGACGTTACCACGCAATGCACCACCCTTTCACCTCTCCAAAAACCGAAGATTTCCACCTTTTGGAAACTGACCCGGGAAAAGCCAGAGCCAACGCATACGATTTGGTCTTGAACGGAAACGAAATTGGTGGCGGTTCTATCCGAATTTTTGATAAAGATTTGCAGTCGAAAATGTTTGACCTTTTAGGATTCTCAAAAGAAGAAGCAGAAGCGCAATTCGGATTCCTGATGAATGCCTTTAAATACGGCGCTCCGCCTCACGGAGGTTTGGCGTTCGGATTTGACCGATTGGTTGCAATTCTCGATGGAAATGAAGTGATTCGAGATTACATCGCTTTCCCGAAAAATAATTCCGGACGAGATGTGATGATTGATGCGCCGGCGCCGATTCATCAAGAACAGCTTACGGAACTGGAACTTAAATTAGATTTAAAATCATAAATTAAAAGCGAGAATTTTTTCTCGCTTTTTTATTTTAAAAAATAGTAACTTTTGTTTTTTGAAATATATCGCTTTAAGAGATTGGTACAAAAAAACTCAAAACTGCGAATGGAAAAGCTTTTCAGATATAAAAGAAACCTTTAATTCTGCAGATTATGTGGGAAATAATCGTTTCGTTTTTAATATTAAAGGAAACAATTATAGATTGATTGCCATTATTATTTTTGCTTCGCAAAAAGTGTACATTCGGTTTATCTGCACTCATAAAGATTACGACAAAATAGACGCTTCAAATATTTAAAAAATGACAGAGAAACAATACAAAGTCGCCTGCGAAAGAATAGAAGAGCTTCTGAAAACAGTAGGAAACGAAACTTCTGAGAATGATAAAAATTTCATTGAACTTGATTTTTTATCCGATGCTGTCGCTGATTACGAAGAAAAATATTTTCCTGTAGAAACTCCAAGTTTGCAGGAAGTAATTAAGTTAAGAATGTACGAAATGGGAATTTCACAAGTTAAACTTTCTGAAATTCTCAATGTTAGCCCATCAAGAGTCAGTGAATATCTTACTGGAAAATCTGAACCAACACTTAAAGTCGCACGAGAAATAAGCAAAAAACTAAAAATAGATGCTTCTGTGGTTTTAGGAGTTTAAAAATCACATTCCCAACAATCTGCAAAGTTCCTCCTTTTTATTCACAGAAACAGAAATAGATTTTCCGTTCAGCAATTCCACCATATTTCCGTGGATACTTCTTACAAAGTCGAGATTCAAGATAAAAGAACGCTGAACTCTAAAGAATTTTTTGTTTTGTAAACTCTCTTCCATCGATGTAAGAGTCATTTGGGTCGGATAGATTTCCGACGTCGTCATCACATTCAAATAATCGCCTTGGGCTTCGATATATAAAATTTCGGTCAACAAAATTTTGACAATTTTCCCTTCAGATTTAATAAAGATTTTGTCGTTGTGCTCTTGCGAGCTTGTAGAACTCCTCTTTAAATCTATTTGATTTTTAGCTTTTTGCACCGCTTTCAAAAACCTATCAAAACGAACCGGTTTCACCAAATAATCTGTCGCGCCAGTATCAAAACCATCTAAAGCAAATTCCCGATAAGCGGTAATAAAAATAAAAATGGGCGGATTTTCTAATGTTCGGAGGAAATCCAAACCATTGATTTTGGGCATTTCAATATCACTAAAAACAAGGTCGACGGGATTTTCTTCCAGAAAAGATAAAGCTGTCATAGGGTTTTCAAAAATCCTCAGAATGTTGAGATAAGAAACTTCTTTAGCGAAAGATTCTACGAGGTCTCTTCCAAGTGGTTCGTCATCGATAATGATGCAATTTATTTTTTCCATTATTTGATTAAATTAATTGTTAACTGCACTCTGAAAATATTTTGTGAATCGAAAATTTCTAATTGAAAATCATTCGGATATATCAATTGGAGCCGTTTTCTCACATTTTCTATTCCGATTCCGCTGTGAATATTTTTGGTTTTGTTTTCCTCGAAATCATTTTCTATCACAAAAATAAACTTTCCGTTTTCAATCCTTATTTTAAGATTCAAAAAAGCTGATTCTTTTGATTTTAAACCATATTTAAAAGCATTTTCTATGAAGGTGAAAGTCAAAAGCGGAGCAATCTTTAAACCGTTACAATCTCTCTCAGTAGGAAATTCGCAATGAATTTTCTTATCAGCAGAGTAGCGCATTTTTTCGAGCTCGAAATAGTTTTTAACGAATTCTACTTCTTTCCACAATTCTACTTTTTCACTGTTCGATTCGTACAAAGTATAACTCATTGTGTCGGAAAGATTGAGAATCACTTCGGGAACCGCATTGTCTTTCTTAAGGCTCAAACTGTATAAATTATTCAAAGTATTAAATAGAAAATGTGGATTGAGCTGAGATTTCAAAAAATCTTTTTCAATATTGATATTTTGGATTTCCAGCAGATTTTTCTGGTTTTGAATCTTAATGGTTCGGCTGTAAAGCTTGGAAATTTCAAATAAGATTTTAACAAAAAAGAAAGGCGATAAAAGTGAAATGAAGATAATTGACTGAGAAATTATTCTATTAATAGAAATAGCTTCCCAAAAAGTCTGGTCTGCACTCGCCGTAATCGCACCTTTCAATTCTCCTTCTAAAATTTCGAATCTTAAGTGGTGATAAATAATGGAAAACAGGTAAGTTGATAGCAACCAGACAATTACAAACACAGGAAAACTGATAATCAAATAAAAAATCGCCAATCCAAATGATTGTTTTAAAATTTTCGGCAGAAGTAGATAGAAGAAAGTATAGAACACAATCATATTCACAACGCACATCCGAAGTGTCAGAATGAAACTATTGAAATACGTGAGATGATAAGCTAAACGATAACTTAAGAATAACAAAAAAGCAAAACTCAACCACATTAAAGAATGGAATATCAATCGTTTCTGTTGAGTGTAAAATTGTTCAAAATCAAATTCACCAATGCGTTGTGTAAAATAATTTGAAGATATTTTTTGCATAATTTTTAATTGAAAAAAACAGCTCCAAAGATAGTTTTTTGAAGCTGTTTGATTGGTGCTTTTTACAAAATTCTAATGATGGCGTTTATCGTGTTGATGGCGTTATGTCCCAGAATTGGAAAAATAAGATTCCCTGAAAGTTTACGCAAAATCCCGACACTGAGCGAGGAAATAATAGTTAAATAAAGAATGGTGACGATGTCAAACTTAAATTCATAATTTTCTGTAAGCATCACGCCGTGCGCTTCTGCAAAAAGTATGGTGACAATCACAAATCCCCAACCGAATTTAACGCCTTTGAAGTTCCATTTCGGTTCGAAAGCTTTGTCCAATAGCCAGAATAAAATCCCTCTGAAAACCAATTCCTCCGTCAAACCAGGCATTGTCATTTGGAATGCAAACGTTTCCAAATCGAAATCACCGCCTTTTGGGAACAAAATCATTTTGAATATAAAATCAAAAGCTAAAAATCCCATAAAAATTAAAATTCCGGATTTCACTTGACTTTTTGAGTTCGTTTTCGTCGTAAATCCAATCTCTTCTCTGTCTTTTTTTGAAACAGAAAAAATAACAATCAAAGCGAAACACAAACTCAAAATTTTACCAATCCAGGCGAATTTCAATCCTATAAACTCCAAATCAAAATAGAGTTTCGACAAATGCTGAATGTAGGAATCCGTTAAAAAATAAAGGACGAACAATCCTAAATATTTTAGATTGACCTTTTCTGACCTAATAATGGCTAAAGCAATGAATGGAACGATGATGAGAATCCAAATAAGTGGTGTAAATAATGACATATCTATTAATTTTTTGTCAAAATTATCGTACGTTGCCACGCTTTGAAAACTTTACCGATAGAAACACTTCTTTTGCCGACGAAAATATTACAGAAATTATCATTTTTGATTCCAAGCCAAATTTATTATTTTTACTAAAACACAAATTCTATGAAATCTCCACTAGAAATACTCCAACAATATTTCGGCTACGATAATTTCCGTCTCGAACAAGCCAACGCCGTTGAAAATGTAATTGCAAAGAAAGACACTTTTGTTTTGATGCCAACTGGCGGTGGAAAATCGCTTTGTTACCAAGTTCCCGCGTTGATTTTGGACGGAACTGCGATTGTGATTTCGCCGTTGATTGCTTTGATGAAAGACCAAGTTGATGCGTTGCGCGTGAACGGAATTTCGGCTTCGTACATCAATTCTTCAATGAGTGTTTATGAGCAAAATGAAACTTTAAATCAATTAAAAAACGGTCAGCTCAAACTTTTATATGTTGCGCCCGAAAAATTGAGTTCGGATAATGGTGCGTTTTTAAAATTGCTGAATGAGGTCAATATTTCCCTGTTTGCGGTAGATGAGGCGCATTGCGTTTCGCATTGGGGTCACGATTTTCGTCCGGATTATTTGTTTTTAAATGGATTGAAAAAGCAATTTCCAGAAGTCCCAATCATCGCATTGACGGCAAGTGCAGACGAAATTACGAGGAAAGATATTATCAAACAATTGAACCTTCAAAATCCGCTGGTTTTGATTTCTTCTTTCGACAGAGCGAATATCAAATATTTTGTTCAACCGAAACAATCGGTCTTCCAAAACATCATTCAATACCTCAATGAACATCCGAACGATTCGGGAATTATCTATTGTTTATCGAGAAAAGGAACGGAAGAAATGTCCAATAATCTCAGAGAAAATGGTATCAATTCCGCTTTTTACCACGCTGGAATTTCTTCCTTGGAAAGAGCGAAAGTTCAGGAAGATTTTTTAAAGGATAAAACTCGGGTAATGGTTGCGACGATTGCCTTTGGAATGGGAATCGACAAGAGCAATGTCCGTTTTGTAATGCACGCAGATTTGCCCAAAAATATCGAAAGTTACTACCAAGAAACTGGGAGAGCTGGACGAGACGGTTTGCAGAGTGAAGCGATTTTATTTTATTCATTTGCTGATGTAATAAAATTGAGGAGATTTGCAATGATAGAAGGCAACGAAGAGCAATCTGAACTGATGTTGAAAAAGCTGAAACAAATGTCCGACTTTGCCGAAATGCAAAAATGCCGGCGACAATATTTGATGGAATATTTCGGTGAAAAACACGATGGAAACTGCAATTCCTGCGATTTTTGCTTGAGTGAATTTGAAACTTGGGACGCAACAACCGATTCTCAAAAATTATTGAGTGCGATTTTTAGGTTGAAAGAACGGTACGGAAAAAACTTAATCATCGATTTTCTGCGAGGTTCAAAAAGTGTGAAAATTACAGATTTTATGCGCAGTTTGCCGACTTACGGCATTGGAAATAATCAGGATAAAAATTATTGGCAAAACTTGATAAGACAATTATTGCTTAATGGTTTTTTGAGTGAATCGAATGAAGAATTTTCGGTTTTAAAACTGAATGAGGAGAGCAAATTGGTTTTATTTAAAGATAAGAAAGTCACCTTCCGAAAAGTAAAAGAACAAGCCAAAGCCGTGATTGTTGCAGAAGTTGAGAACGATTATTCAACGCCGGACTTTGATGCAAATGAAGATTTATTTGCGGAGCTAAGAACTTTAAGACGAGAAATTGCCGAAAGAGAAAATGTTCCGCCTTACGTTATTTTCTCTGATGCAACTTTGATGGAATTATCAACTTATCTTCCGAATAACAAAGAAGAACTGAGTCAGATAAGTGGTTTCGGCGCTTTTAAAATTGAAAAATATGGAGAAATATTTTTGACTCCGATTACAGATTATTGCAACATTCATAGTTTGGCTAGTAAAGTCATCGAAAAAAAACCGAAGAAGAAAAGAGAACCCAAAAAGACCAATCCCAAGACATCTGGAACTTTTGCGACAACGTTTGAGATGTACAAAGATGGAAACAATGTTGAAGAAATCGCTAAAATCAGAAATCTGTCTATCAACACCATTCAAAATCATCTAGCAAATTTTGTTGCGATTGGAAAAATAGAAGCCGACGAATTGATGGATATGAGCAAAATAGAACCGATTATCGAAATCGCAAAAGCCCAAAGCATCCCATCCTTAAAAGCAATCAAAGATGAATTAGGCGAAGGATTTTCTTATTTTGAAATTCATATTGCGATGGCTTATCACCAATCTCAGCAATAAAGAAGAGCGAAATATTTTTATCTCCTTTTATACTTTGAATATAAAATTTTGCTAATTTTATAAAAAAGACAAACTATGAAAAAAGCAATGATTTTTTTGATACCAATTCTTCTTTTGGTAGGTTGTAAAAAGGGCGACGAATTTGCGCTCAATGAAAAAGTAGCAAATGAATTTCTAGAGGAAATGAATGCGCTGGACGAATTCGAAGCGAAATATTTTTCAGATTCCAGTGCATTAGCCAAGGCTCCTTCTGCAGAAACTGCCGTCGAGGTCAAAGATGCGATCAAGCTATCGGAAGACGCAAGTGCCGGTTTGAAGAATATAGCAGGCACTTCGGTAAGTCCAGAGGCAATGCCTTTTTATAAGGGAGCTTTAGAATATATCGATGCTGTCAATGCTCAAGGTCAGGCTGCCAAAGACTTTTTCACCGAATCTGACCCTCGAATGAGAGAAGGTTATTATGAACTTGTAAAAGAGAATTTCAAAAAATTAAGGTCGAAGCCGGACAGTATTCTTGCCATCCAAAAAATTTATCTTGATGAAGTAGGGATCAAATGATCGTATCGTAACTGTTTCTCCTTCTACAAGGGAAATTTCAGATTTAAAATCATAAATTAGAAGCGAGAAAATTTTCTCGCTTTTTTATATTATAATTTCGACAAGACGCACCTTTAAATGAGTATGAAGTTAAAGCATTACAATGAATTGGACGGTATCAGAGCCATTGCTGTCATCATGGTCATGTTTTATCACTTTTTCAAGGATGTCACCGTTCAGAACGACATTTTATTAATAGTACAAAAATTGTCCCTGTTCGGGAAAACAGGAGTGTCGCTGTTTTTCGTTCTATCTGGATTTCTCATCACCAGAATATTACTGAACACAAAGCAAGACGACTCTTATTTCAAATCTTTCTACATCAAAAGATTTCTGAGGATCTTTCCTTTGTATTATTTCTTTTTGCTGATCTATTATTTTGTCGTTCCGCTTTTTCTGCATCAACCAGTTGCTGGTTTTTCGCAACAAGTCTGGTACTGGACCTTTATGCAGAATTTTGCTTTGACCTTTGACTGGAATAGTGTGGGGCCAATTCACTACTGGTCATTGTCCGTCGAGGAACATTTCTACCTGTTTTGGCCGTTGGTCATCTATTATTGTTCCGTAAAAAACATAAAATGGGCGATTCTATCTTTGTGTGTTATTTCTTTTTTTGTCAGACTTATCTTGATTGAAAATCACATTGAAGAATCACTGTTCACATTCGCAAGATTCGATGAGTTGGCAATTGGCTCATTTTTAGCCATTTTGGAATTAGAAAAGAAGTTGATGAAGGAAAATTTGAAAAAATTTGTCGCTGTTTTTATCATCTTCTTAATTCCATTGATTTATATTTCACTGAACAATGGTAATTATTCCTTGTTGGAAAGCTGTGCAAGATATTTGATTTTAGCAATGGTTTACGGCAGCTTTGTGGCAATCGCTATCATCATTGAGCCGGAAAACTGGATAAAGAAAATGCTGACCAATAACATTCTGAAATCCATTGGCAAAGTCAGTTTTGGACTTTACGTTTATCATCCAATCTGTTTTCATTTGATCATCAATGAACTTATAATCACCAATCTGACACTAAGTTTTCTACTAACTTTCGGCTTAGCTTATATTGTCTCGATTTTGAGTTTTAATCTATTGGAAAGAAAATTCCTCAAACTAAAAGAAAGGTTTTCCTATTAAAAATGAATCGGAATATCAGGAATATCTTCCAGAATATGTTTGCCTTCTATCCTGTCAATGGCAGTTTGCGCGCGTTTTTTGGCGATGTAAACTTTGTAGTTGAACCATTTTTCTTTGAAAATTTTTCGCATTAGATTATCGAAATGTTGAGTAATGACCAGATTTTTGAAGCCCCTCCATTTTTCTATCAATTGAAAAGGCAAAGCTCTCACCGAGATGGAGTAGCCTTCCGTTTCATATTGAATGAAATGCCACCAGCCAGACGGCATATAAAGTGTTTGCCCAGGTTTTAGAACCGCTTCGTAACCGTCAAGATATTTCAGTCCAGGAAATTCTTCTTGAGAAGACGTTTTCAAATTAGCGATGCTGTGAAAATTATACGGTAATTTATAAATCAAATCTGATTGACTGAGTGGGAACAGCCAAACTTTTTTAATGCCTTGATATTGAGTCAAAAAAACGTGTGACATATCGATATCGACGTGGTTTCGCGTATTGGAACCTTGTCCACCGAAGAACATAAAAGGCAGCCAAGACAAGACTTTGCCTTTCGTAATGTCTTTATAAATCACGTCTTTCTTGAGTTCCGGTTTTATCGTCAAAAGATTGAACAGGAACAATCTGTACTTCGTTTTTTCTCGGCTTATCAAATCCAGATATTCAGAAAATTTCATTCTTGCCAAAGGTTTACTCGCCGCTCTGTCAAGAGAATGGATCTCCTCACCATAGACATCCACTTCATTATTCCCTGCAATTTCTTTGAAATAATCATAATTCCAGTTTTTGAGAGCCGGACTTTCTGCGTCGATAAAGTCTTCTATAATGACCGGAATATTGGGTTTCATAAACTTCGAAGTAAATTCTTCGGAATTATAATTTCGAATTCTGCCTATCTCTTTTAACTTCATAATCGATGATTAAAGGGACAAAAGTAGAAATAAATTCAATTCATACCAAAAAAGTATGAGTTAAAGTTTGATTTCTAAGGCAACTTTGCTACGAGAAACTCGGGAGATAACTTCAAAATCCAATAGATGATTTTCCATTTCCAATTGGGAACGATGGTGAAAGAATTGCCAGCATTCACGATATGTTTCGCTACATAGTCAGGTTCCATCAATAACGATTGATTCAAATCCAAACCAGCATTGATTTTGGTATTGATGTAACCGCTCACCAGAACATTCACCGTAATTTTCCTTGAATTCAATTCCTGTCGAAGGCCAGCTAAATATTGTGTGAAGGCAGCTTTTGTACTTCCGTAAACGAAATTACTTTTCCGTCCACGAACACCAGAAAGTGAAGAAAGTCCGATGATTCTTTCCAGATTTTTATTATTAATGTCCGTTGCAATAATATTCAGAATAGAAACTGCGCCGATATAATTCGTTTTCATCATTTCAAAAGTTCCAGAAAAATTCCTTAAAGCTTTTTGATTCTCCACTAAAAAACCTGCTGAATAAACCACGATATTTGGTTTGATGGATAATTCATCATAAAATTTTTGGTGAGAAGAAAAATCTGTCGCATCAAAATACTTGATTTCAATTTTTGATTTGTCTAATTGATTTTCACTGATGAAATTTTCCAAGGAACCTAGATTTCTGGAAGATGCAATAATCGAAAAGCCTTTCACCAAATATTGCAAAATACATTGTTTCGCCACATCAGAATTGGCACCGAGAATCAGAACAGTTTTATTAGAATTCATATTGTAAAAATAGAGATTAGAAGTCATATTTTAGATATCAGTACATTTTAAAATCCGTAAATTTGTAGTTATTAAAGAAATCAGAGCAATTAGAAAATATATTTAGTTTAAAAATCTAACCTCTAATTTCTCACATCTAACTTCTATTTATGTTTAATGTTTTAGGAAACTTTTTGACGCTTTCTTCGTTCGGCGAAAGTCACGGAGAAGCTTACGGCGGAATTATCACCAATTTTCCGGCTGGACTGGAAATCGATATCGAGAAAGTTCAACTTGAGCTTGACCGCAGAAAACCAGGACAATCCGCAATTGTAACACAAAGAAAAGAAGGCGATAAAGTTCGATTTTTATCCGGGATTTTTGATGGAAAATCAACGGGAACGCCCATCGGTTTCATTGTTGAAAATGAAAACCAACGTTCAAAAGATTACGACCATATTGCTCAAGCTTATCGCCCGAGTCACGCCGATTATACTTATGACCAAAAATACGGCATCCGAGATTATCGTGGTGGCGGAAAATCTTCTGCTCGTGAAACTTTAAATTGGGTGGTTGCAGGCGCATTAGCCAAACAACTTCTTCCCGAGATTGAAATCAATGCTTACGTTTCTTCTGTTGGCGAAATCTTTTGCGAGAAACCTTATCAGGATTTGGATTTTTCTAAGACCGAAAACAACATCGTCCGTTGTCCCGATGAGAAAACAGCGGAGAGAATGATTGAGAGAATCAAGGAAATCAAGAAAGAAGGCAATACGATTGGCGGAACGGTAACTTGTATCATCAAAAATGTTCCGGTTGGATTGGGCGAGCCAATTTTCAATAAACTTCACGCTGAATTAGGCAAAGCAATGCTGAATATCAATGCCTGCAAAGGTTTTGAATATGGAAGTGGATTTTGTGGTGCGAAAATGACAGGAAAGGAACACAACGACCTTTTCAACCAAGATGGAACAACACAATCCAATCTTTCCGGCGGAATTCAGGGTGGGATTTCGAATGGAATGGACATCTATTTCCGAGCAGCTTTCAAACCTGTGGCAACGATTCTTCGTCCGCAGGAAAGCATCAACAAAGATGGCGAATCTGTGACGGTGGAAGGCAAAGGAAGACACGACCCGTGCGTTGTCCCAAGAGCTGTCCCGATTGTGGAAAGTCTTGCTGCTTTTGTTTTGGCAGATATGTATTTGATCAATAAAACCAGAAAACTCTAATTTTTAGTGGGCGATTTTATTGTTTCTGATGATTTTCCGGACTACAAATATTACAATGGCGAATTGGAAAATCCTTATTGTGGTCGAGGTGAAAATCCACTCGATTTCTCAAATCCTAAAGCGTTGTTCTGGCATTATGAAAAGCACTTTGATGAATGGGAAAATGAGCAAAAAGATTACAATGAATTCATGTCCAATCTTATCAATAACAAATTGAGCGAGTACTATAGAAACGAAAAGGAATTATGGGAAATGTATCATCATCATTCTATTAAAAAATAAAAAATGGATATAAAACAATTTTGGGACAATGCTGTTTCTTACACCGAATATCTTCGTGAAGCTGGAGAAAGACTGGGAAATCCAAAGAATACACAGGAATCTGATTACGCTGAATATTATAGATTGGGAATCCAAAGGATGAACAGAATGTGGGAAAAGTATCTTCCAAATTCTGAGCAGGTGGCGACTTTGGCCAATAAGAATTTCAATGGGAAAATATTGATCATTTCTGAGGCTTGGTGTGGCGATGCGAGTCAGGTAATTCCAGTTGTGGTCAAGTTTTTTGAGCAGTTTGAGATCAGGATCTCTTACCGTGACCAGGAACCAAGTTTGATCGATGACTATTTAGTAAACGGCGGAAAGTCGATTCCGATCGTGATCTTTCTTGATGAAGATTTTAATGAAATTGCACATTGGGGACCGAGACCAAAACACGGCACCGAACTTCTAAATAAACATAAAGCGAATCCGGAAGAATTCACGAGAGACCAATTCTATGTGGAATTGCAAACGTATTATGCGAAAAACAGAGGTTTCGATACGATAGAGGAACTTCTGGAATTGTTGTAAATTTCAATCGGAAGACGAATCCTGCGTAAGGGATAGTAACGGATATCCTTCTGCTTGCCTTGCCAGGCAAGTAGAAGATAGTAGTGGATAGCCCGACCCGAGCGGCTGGCCCAAGTGTTGGCGAGGGATACGCCCCAATTTTTAATATTATTGTTATGAATTTTCTAAGAAAAAATATTGTTTACTTCATTTTACTGATTGTCTTGCTGGCTTTTATGACCATCAAGCCACTTCGGGATTTTGTGTCGGAACAAATCGCAATGAGTCCGACGGTTTCGAAGATCGATAATGAAACTTTGCTTGCAGACGAGGTTTTGGACATCGATCTGAAAGGCATCAACACGAGTAGTACCAATCTGAAAAATCTGCGTGGAAAGGTTTTGTTCCTTAATTTTTGGGGAACCTGGTGTCCGCCGTGCAGAACGGAATGGCCGACGATACAGAAACTGTACGACCTGAAAAAAGATAAACTGGAATTTGCCCTGATCGCGATGCAGGACCAAGAGGAAGATGTGAAAAAATTTTTGAAGGAAAATAATTATACAGCGCCTGTTTACATTGCTGAAAGTCCTTTGGACCCGAAAGTTTTACCGGTTGCTTTTCCTACGACCTACTTGATCGGAAAAGATGGTAGGATTCTGAAAAAGGAAGATAGCTCGATGGATTGGAGCAAAGATTCTATCTTGGAGTTCATTGATAACGTGACGAAATAGCAATTGGCTTTTGGCTGTTAGCTTTTAAAATATAAGTCAAAAAAAGGGCATGAAATAATTAAATTTCGTGCCCTTTTTATACTTAGAAAAATATCTATTTTTTAACTTCTCCGAAAGTTTCCGGGAATCTTGCAGCAGTGAAATCTTTTGAGATGGCTGCTTTTTCGAACTTCAGTTTTCCACTGAGCGTTTCGATCACGACACCGTCATCAGCAATACTGAAAATCTTACCGTGCATTCCAGAAGTCGTCACTACTCTAGCACCTGGTTTCAAAGCTTCTTGGAAGTTCTTTTCCTGCTTTTGTTTTTTCATCTGAGGACGAATCATCAGGAAATAAAATCCAACCACCATCAAACCAATCATAATCAGTGTAGGCGTGAATGATTGTTGTGGTGCAGCTGCTTGTAAAAATACTGTTAGCATAATTTGTATTATTGAGTAATGTTAGCTGTGAAAGTCAATCTTACCGGCGCTTTTTCCACGTTTACAAAAACGTCTGCGGCTTTGCTGACTGCACCATCGAAGTTTGTAGAATCGAAATGTAAAGTGATCTTTCCTTTTTTACCTGGCAAGATCGGCTCTTTCGTAAAATCTGGAACTGTACATCCACAACCTGGTTTCACGTTTGAGATGATCAAAGGGTTCGTTCCTGTGTTGGTCACTTCGTAGATGTGCTCTACTTTTTCTCCTTTTTTGATATCACCGAAGCTGTGGTCAGTTTCGCTGAAGGCAATCGTTGTCAATGGTTTGCTTTGTGCCTCTTTTACCAATGCTGCGTCATCTGGATTCGCAGAATCTTGGGAAAGTGCTTCTACCACAGTACTCGCCTGAGCAGAATCTACTCCTGGAATATGGTCTAAGGTCTTCTCTTCTTTTTTGCAAGAAAAAGTTAGCGTGCAAAGTGCTGCGATAGCTAATATTTTGATTGATTTCATTTTTAATAATATTTATTTGAAATTATACTCGGTTTGTATCTTTTGTGTATTTGTCCAGAACACCGTTGATGAAAACGTTGGATTTCTCGGTTCCATAGACTTTAGAAATATCAATATATTCATTAATGATAATTCTGGAAGCTGTCAACGGGAAGTTGTCTAGCTCTGTGATGGCTGCGATGAGGACGATTCTGTCCAATAGAGAAATCCTGTCTAATTCCCAGTTCACCAAACGTTCTTGCAATTTCTTTTCAGAATCTTCCCAGTTGTTGAGCGAAGATCTTAGGAGTTTTCTTGCAAATTCTTCGTCCTCATCATCCTTCAGCATTTTGATCAGCGTGTGCGACGGTTCGTCCTGCTTCATAAAACCAATGGTCTTTTGGATCATGGAGTTTGAAATGTGCAGATCATCTGCCCAAGACATTTCTTTCTCTTCGAATCTATCGTGCAGATCACTATTCTCTGCAACATATCTCAAGAAAAGTTTGCCGATGAATTTTTGATCATCTTCGAAAGAGATCTCGCTATCTTCCATATAATCCTGATAACGTTTTCCCGCTTTGATGCGTTGGAATGTCTTTACCAAAATAGGATCATTGGAATCCCAAAGAAGGTCTTTGTGTTTGCTAGAGAAACTTCTTCTCTCTTCGTTATCTTCTAACTGAATGAGGATCTGGTTTCTAACTAATTTTTGATTTGGATTTTCGTTCTCCGTGGTCTTGATGTACTTGTTTTTCCCAATTTCTATCTGATCCTCTGTCAAACTCTTGAGACCAACCATAAAGTTGAGCGTATAGATGTACAGATTGTAGATTTTGTTGATTTCTGAGAACATATTTTTCTCAACAACTTCAAACCTGATCGGGTTTTGATAGTAAGCATAGAGCGATTCTACAACTTTTTCACGGATTTGTCTTCTTCCCAGCATTTCAAAGATCTTTTATGGGTGCAAAGATAAGGAAAATGTTACAAATAATAACTAATGAGAATCAATGATATATGACATCCATCAAGCTTTCTCAGAATCGATCTGTTCGAGCTGCGTCAGATTTTTTGAAAGTCTTTTCAATAAGATTCCGTACGCCAATTTGTAGTAGAGCAATATTAGAATGATACAGATCAACAAACTGAAAACGACACCTGTGATCAATCCCCAAAAAGTCGGATTATCAACATGGATCTTTTGCTTATTGATGGTAAACACTATAAAACTCGTAAAACTACCAATGAAGAGGATCAATAAAAATATATTACTAAAGATAAAAAGATTGACCGTTCTTTTGAAATGAATGATATGCGTGATGAACTTTTTGAGGTTCGATTCTACATTGATCTTTTTATAATTAATATAGAAAATGACCACGAAAACACCTGTTATCAGCAAACTGAAGATCTTCATCCAATAATAGATCCTATCCAAAGAAAACTCGACCTCGTCCTGATTTCTGATTTGAAGTTTATCCAGAATACTTGTAAAATCCGTATGGAAATTGCTGGAAAATAAAGCTAAGAAATTGATCAATCCAAAGATCACAAATTCTGCAATACTGATCCAAAGAATGTACTTGACGTAGTTCCTGGATTTTTTATTAAGCATAGATTCGATCTCATTCTGATCATATCCATCAGCGATCTCCTGATCTTGCCAGGTTCTCTTAAGAGAATCGATATCAAAATCTTCTTCGTTAGGCATGCTTTATCATTAATTCTTTTAATACTTTCTTTAGTCTATTCATTTTCACTCGGGCGTTCACTTCTGTGATACCCAATGTTTCAGCAATTTCTTTATAAGGCTCATCATCCAGATACATCATCACGATTGCTCTTTCCACATCAGGCAGAAGTTTGATCACTTTGTACAACAATGAGATCTGCTGCTGCTTTTCGTCATTATCTTCAAGGAAATCTTTACTGTGGAAATCCTGAAGTTCGTCCGTCTGTGGTTGTCTGGTTTTTTTTCGGAAGAGTGTGATAGCCGTATTCAAAGCTACACGGTACATCCACGTCGAAATTTTAGAATTACCTTGGAATGAGTCGTACGATTTCCAAAGTTGTAACACAATCTCCTGAAAAAGATCTTCCTGATCTTCCAAAGAATGGGTATAAAGGCGCGAGACTTTGATGATAAGTCCTTGGTTGTCCTTTATTAATTTAGAAAAAGCTTTCTGTTTATTCTCCATTCCGCGAACGAAGATAAGGATTTTACGAAAAATAATAGAAGATAATATCGATATGATAAAGATTTGGGCATCTTATCCGGCTCTCACTACTCGCTATCCTGAAAAGCCAAAGCTAATTCCAAAGCTATTTTCAGGATGAGCTCAGACAGGCCGTTCCATCCGGGATGCGCTTCGCCAACAAGAACATTTTTACCTTGTAGAAAACTACAACAATATTTTGTATTTTTGCACCTCAGAGAAGCGTGACTTGTTGATCCAGATTTATTCTGGGTAGGAAAGTCCGGACACCATAGGGCAGCATAGCGGATAACGTCCGTCACTTGCGAGAGTAGGACAAGTGCAACAGAAAGCAAGTACAGTTCGGCTGTAGTGAAACCAGGTAAACTCTATGCGGTGCAATGCTAAGTATATCATCAGTTAAGTTCGGCTCGGGCATTGATGAGGGGTAAGCAGCTAAAGTTTTGCAGCAATGCAAAGCGCAGATAAATAACAAGTCTCGACAGAATCCGGCTTACAGCGCTTCTCTTTTTTTCTAAATTACTTAAACTAAACATTTCATTTAATCTAATTCATCTAAATTTTTACAATTAAACTCATAATTATAATTCATATCCTATTCAATTTTTGAGAATAGAATATCCATGAGTATTGAATAAGGATTTCTCACCTTTCTGATTAAGCTAATGGCATTTAAATTTGGGGTTGATGTCAGGAGGTCCTCTAGTTGTTTGAATGAACCTCGCAAGTATGTCGTCTGCCTTGCCACTTTCAGTTGGTATTCCTTTGGGTATATATCAAAAAAAACGCCCATCAAGTGAATGATGAGCGTTTTGAAAAAAACTGGCGGCGACCTACTCTCCCGCTTTCGCAGTACCATCGGCGCTAGAGGGCTTAACTTCTGTGTTCGGAATGGGAACAGGTGAGCCCCTCTGCTAGAACCACCCTAAAGGCTGTTCGTACAAAAGGATGTACGCTATGTTTATATTATCAGATTTTGATTAATAGACATTTAGATTCAGGACCATTAAGGTCTATCATCTATCAGTCCATTATCCTATGGTCTAATAATTATCGATAAAAACGTTCACAAAGAGAGAACCTTGTCGTGCGATCGTGCACTATGCCAAT
>NZ_FOFI01000002.1 GCF_900110605.1 Epilithonimonas lactis | reverse complement strand
TAAAATTGACGCTTTGGTTTTCTTAATTTGGTTGTTATATGTTATGTCAATGAACTGCGTTCTTTCCGCATCCTCAGGAATCTTGTTCTGTCATTGTTCCCGATTTGCGAGTGCAAAAGTATGAAAATGTTTCCGAACCACCAAAACTTTTTTGAAGTTTTTTTTCTCGACCCGAAGGCCATCCCGATGTTCCCTAAACCACTCTCCTGCGCTTCCCGCTTCTCTCGATTTGGGATTGCAAAAGTAAGTATCATTTTTTTATCCTGCAAGACTTTTCTAATAAAATTTGAACCTTTTTGATGGGCCCATATTCGTGTCTTTTTTATCCTGCCGGTCCTCTGCGCTGCTCTCTTAAAGCGGTTGCAAAAGTAGGAACTTTTTCCGATCCCACAAACTTATTCCAATATTTTATATGAAAAACCTAGTAACCCCATCGATATCAATGAGATTCGTTTTCACGGACCATCGCGATATCATCTGAACATGTCTCCATTACACCAACACACGCAATAGGGATAGTAGTGGAAATCCTTTTTATGAAGAGCCTGCGATGGGAAAGGAGGGACGGATCTTTATAAAAAGATTGCAACGGATAGCCCGGCCCCGCAAGATTGGGCGCTGGACAAAGTGAAGGCAAACTTGCGGGGATTGCCCAAAATTAAATGATTATTAATTAGAATCTGTAGCCGAACGAGATCCCAGACCTCACACCTAGCCAATCGGAATCCAGCTTGATGACGGCACCTGAGGCATTGGTTGTAACGTCGTACTTGAAAAGAGAAATATCCAAATCTGCAATATCATCTCTTAGTTGTTGTTGCTCGTAGGCGGTAAGTGGTCTCGAAGATCTGCCAGTGATGGTTCCACTAGCTCCGCCATAGTGCGCACCGATGAACCAGACGTCCAAGACCCAATTGTCTTTTCTACCCAATAACCACTGAGCACCGATCATCAATCCTATATTATTGGAGTTTGTCTTACCTGAGAATGACACCGGAATCCTCTGGCCGTCGAATGCTGGATCTTCTGAAGAGTAATTGTAGGTGAGATTATCTACATTGAAGTGCGAATATCTGTAATATGGTGCAACATAAAATCCGTGACCGTAGCCTTTGCCAAGATAAAATCGGGGTTCGATGGTAAGATTGCTTCCGCCAAGTTTTATGTTTTCTACATTTTCGTCCTTGATGACCTCGTCCACGAAAGGAATTTGGCCCGCGGGAATAAATCCGTAGGACACTTGAACGGAAAATCTTTTGGTAAACAATCTCTCGTAGGCAAACTGATAATTGCGAAATACCACAGACGTCAGATTCATCTTGATCAGATTTTTCTTTTCCTCCGAGGATCCTGTTTCCTGAGCATTAGCGAAAAGCGAACAAAGAAGGGATAATCCAATTAATATCTTATTCATAAGTTTTAGTTTGATTCAAATATATAAAATATTTGAATTATGAATAAGAATTATATTTTAAATTAATCAATCTTCAAATTTTGAAAATATTCTTCCACGGCTTTTCTCTGCCCGGTCGTCAAATTTGCTTTGGGATGATAACCAATGTAAGAAGGCAAAGGCATTTGTAGATCGCGAACGCTGGAAATGGTTTTCTCGACCGCATTTTTTCTGAGGTCATTGTTATAAGAACCCCATTCTGAAAAGTTGAGATATCTGCGCCCTTCACTGATATGATCCTTGACCGCCCAAGAGATCGGCGCGAGGTAGGCGTAATTTGGATATTCGGTTTCGTTGGAATGACAATCGTAGCAGGCATTTTTCAAAATCACCTTTATATCTTTTGGTGTTTTATAGATGTCGACAAAATTATCTTTCCTATTGACCGCTTTGTTCTCCCTATCTACTGGAATCAGCTGAATTCCTAGAAAAACGGCGGCAATCCAAAATATTATCTTTTTCAATTGGTAGGTTGTTCTTCTTTTGCAAGGTCCCAATTTTCGTTGATTTCCCACATTGGACGTATGTTGACCTTTGTCATGATCTCTTTATCGCCAACTTTTTTGAATAGGTAAACGTCTTCTGCTGCAATCTCTTTTGCAAAATCCGAGCTGTCCCAGACGCCATTCTCGTTGTTATCAACCAAAATCCTTAGTTTATATGCACCTGGTTTTAGATTGACAAATTTAACATCTGCCAGGTTTGTATATTTCTGGTAAGCCGGCTCATTTTTGTCATCCAGAAGTTGGATCCAGAATTTCTGTGCAGGTAGATTTGTAAGATGCGCAGAGAAACTTCCGAAGTCTTCTGCTTTGGCAACTTCGAAATCGAAACGAACACTTTCGCTTAACCTTTTATAAAATGAGCCCAATGTATTTTTGGGAACAGTCAGTTGATATTTTTTCCCAACTACGAAATTTGATCTGATCATGATCTGTGTGGAATCAAGTTCAGAAATACTTGCTGTGAAATCTTGAACAATACTATCAGAAACAAGTTTCCAATTTTCTGGCTGAATCTTGTCTATTATATAATTGGATGTGAATCTAAAATCTGTTTCCGGCGCCAATTTGTTTGAGAAAGGATTGGTAATTGTCATCTCATCCTTTGCAGGTTTTTTGTAGAAGATAGAGACCGTGTCTTGCTTGGAGCCGGTGTCATAAGAGAATCTCAGGTTCTCACTGACGGTTGCGCCAATATTTTCCTTCGCAGCATCAAACCATATTTTGATCGAGTCCGATTTAGGTTTATGTCTGACCTTGTAATCTGCGGGCTTGTCTCCAACGGTTTTGACAATTACGCTCTCTGGATTCCCTTCAAATGTCATTAGAACACCTCCTGTGACGATAGACATTTCTTTGTACCTGACCTCTTTTTTTGAAGGGAATATTTTTAACTTCAAGCCAGAAATGCTAGCTTCCAAGTTGATCTCGTCTTTTTGGAACGCAACATTTTCTTTTCCGATGTCGTAGATGGAATTGCTATTTTCATCATCAAAGCCGATAATTTTGTATTTGCCAGGCGTCAAATAATTGAGTTCAAAATAGCCATCTTCGTCCGCCTTGGAAATGTAGTAGGGTTTCTGACGGTAATTCATCGTATCTTTTACTTGAAAAAGCCCTACGACAAGATTTTTATCTTTGCCTTCCGAGTTTTTCAAATTTCCCAAAGCATCGGAAACGGTTCCACTGATGTAGAGATCATCCAGTTTTTCACCAGTCGAGAAGGCAAAATTGAAATATGGCAAGACATTGCTCTCATTCAGATCCACAATCGAGTTTCCGAAGTTGAAATTATAAGTGGTGTTTGCCTGAAGTGTATCTTTCCACTGGATCTCCAGATATTTGTTACCTGTAGAAGATGGGATGATCTTGGTGTATTTTATCGGTGGTGAAATGATCAGATTTTTGCTGATATCCTTCAGTTGAATGTATTCATCAAAATCAATTCTGAGTTCCTTGGTATTTCTTGGGACATTGACCCGTGTCGTATCAATATTGGAAGCGATCATTTTTGGTGCAATAGAATCTTTAGCTCCGCCAATGGGAGACCCAACTCTGGCACAACTTACCAAAACAAACGATGCAAAAAGCCAAAGAAAAAACTGCTTCATTATTATATATAGATGTTAGAAGTGAGATTTTGGATATTGACCAAAATCCTGATCAGCAAAAATAAGCAAACTAAAGAAATGTTGCTATCTAAAATATTTTAAAACACAAAGTCCACAAAGATTTTTCGAAATGATTGGAAAAATTTTAAGGCACAAAGTTTTTTGACGTCGTCAAATCTTTTAAATTCTGTAGTATTATTAAACAAAAAAATGAGTTTTAAAATTAAAACTCATTGTAGATATGTTTCAGAATGTCTTTGTCGGCTTCGGTCAATGGGATCTTTCTGCGCTCCATTACTTTTTCCGCCACTTCGTAGGATTTGTCCAGTCGAAATTTTTCGTCACCTTTCATTCCGCCCCAAGAGAAATTATCAACCAGGTTCGGCGGGAAACCGGATTTGAAAATATTAGAAGCGACACCAACCACAGTTCCAGTGTTGAGTTGTGTATTGATGGCTGTTTTGGAATGGTCGCCCATGATCAGACCGCAAAATTGCAGACCTGTATCCAAGAATCTTTCTTTTCTATAATTCCAAAGTTTAACAGAAGCGTAATTGTTTTTTAGGTTTGATGAATTCGTATCTGCACCCAAATTGCACCACTCGCCTACTACCGAATTTCCTAAGAATCCGTCATGCCCTTTATTAGAATAACCAAAAATCACAATATTATTGACCTCACCACCAACTTTGGAATGTGGGCCAATCGTAGTTCCGCCATAAAGCTTGGTTCCAAGATTGATCTTTGAATCTTCGCAAAGTGCCAATGAACCGCGGATGTTTGAACCTTCCATTATTTCGGCATTTTTTCCGACGTAGATCTTTCCAGTTTTGCAATTAAGCGTTGAAAACTCTATCGTTGCACCTTCTTCAATGAATAGATTTTCCTTTTCTCCGATGAATCCGTTGGTTGAAGATAATTCCTGAGACGTTTTTCCTCTCGTTACCAATTCAAAATCGAAATTGATCGCGAAATCGTTGTGGGAAAAGATGTCAGTTGGTTTTTCAATAAATAATAATTTCTCTGTAATATCAGTCATTTTGCTGATTTGATTCAGAGAGAAAGTTTCCATATTGATGTTGGCGACAAGAACTTCATTATCATAAACCAAAGCTTCGCCAGCTTCCAATTCTTTAATTTGCTTTAAAACCTCATCGGATGGAAAAAAGTTCGGAACGATGAAAAGGCTTTGTTTCGGTTCTGGTTTTTTGAATTTGTCCTGAAGATAACTTTCCGTAATGTAGAAAACCTCATCAATCTCAAGAAGTTTTTTCCATCTTTCTGCGAAAGTCAGGATTCCCATTCGCATTTCTGCAACTGGTCTTGTGAATGTGAGCGGAAGGAAATCTTCCCAATATTGTGCGTCTGAGAATACTAATTGCATTATTTATTCTGAGTTTAAAATTCGATGTTCAATGTTGAGCAAAAATAACAAAAAAACCTCTCGGAAATCCGAAAGGTTTTGATTTTTATAAAAATCGGCTAAGATTATTTAGCGAATTTTTTGTATTTGTTCATGAACTTGTCTACTCTACCAGCAGTATCAACCAATTTGGTTTTACCAGTGTAGAAAGGGTGAGAAGTAGAAGAGATCTCCATTTTGATCAATGGGTATTCTGTTCCTTCGTATTCGATAGTATCTTTTGTATCAGCAGTAGATTTGCAAAGGAAAGTCTCCTCGTTACTCATATCTTTGAAAACTACCAATCTATAGTTACTTGGGTGGATATCTTTTTTCATTTTCAGAAGTTTTAAAATTATTGTTTAAATATATGAGCATCGGACTAATGGATCCAGCAACTCTGGTTTTGAGGATGCAAAAATAGGAAAACTTTTTTATTCTGCAAATTTTTATTTCCTATTAATTAAAAAAAAGATGTTACAAAAAACACTGAAACTTTTATCAAAACAATATTATTAGAAATTTGTAATCTGATATTGTTAATACTTATCTATTAATAAACCATTATTATTGCGATTTTACAAGTTTTTGATTACTTTTATCGGAGAAAATTTGATTCCAATCAATAGCTGCGTCTATAGTTTAAATTTGCGAAAAACATCTTATTAACAAAAGCACCTCATCATTATATTTTAATCTTATCATTCTAAATGCAGGACTTTTTTGACATCACAGTGAACTTAGCGCGGATCTTGGGAGCGGTGGCTTTTGTTATCGGTATTATAAGATTCAAACGACTTACTAAAGCTGAAAAATGGTATGTTTTCTACCTCTTTGTTGTTTTTTGTATTGAATATATTTCCTACGCGCTAGATTGGTTCAGCAAAGACGGCAACAATACATTTTTATATCCTTTCTACATCGCAGGAGAATTCTTCACAATTACGGGTGTATTCATTAAAAAACTAAATCTCAACAGATCCTATTTCATTTTAACTGGAGTCATAAGCCTCTTCTTTTTGTCGGCGGACCAATTCCTTTCTTCGGACTTGTACAAAAATGATTATTCGAAAGGAATTAGCAATCTCGTCATCATCTCTCTTGCGGGCTACACCTTGTTACAGGAAATTAAAAAAGGAATTGCGAAAGACCGTTTTTCCGCAGTGGACAAGATGATCTTTCTGTACTTTACGGTAAGCATCTTTATATTTATTTTTCAGCATCAGCTGATGGAATTTCCCATCGCATATTTCACGGCGTTTTGGTCTGTCAACAACATTCTATGCTGTTTATTTTACAGTTTATTTATCAAAACATTTTTGACATTAAAGAAGTAAGACTCAATATCGTCCTCTTGTTCATCGTGGTGATCGTCTTGATCGTCATCATATCTTTTATATTGTTGGCTTACCGAAATTTCATCAAAAGGATAATCCAGGAAAAGGACGCGCAATATCAGGCAGAGATCGAACATCAAAAAGAACTGACCTCCGAAAACATAAAGGGACAAGAGGACGAGAGAAAGAGAATAGCCATCACCGTCCACGATGACATCGGAAACAGACTCAACATTCTTTCGCTTTGGCTTAATAATCTGAACGCCGAAAATCAGGGATCATCCAAAAAGATCATCACGTCGCAGATCACAGAATTGATAGATTCCACCAGAAACATTTCACATTCCTTATATCCCGTGAATTTGGAAAAACTTGGACTAGCTTTGTATCTGCAGGAGTTGGTCACCAACTTGTCGTATCGGATCAATGTCTCCTTATATATTGACAGCAGCTATGAGCGAAAAGATATTTTCACAGAAGTGCAGATCTATCGGGTGATCCAGGAATTCACCAGTAATGTGATCAAACACTCTACTGCGAGTGAAGTCTCGATCTATATCAAAAAGAACCCGAAACATACGACCGTGATCCTGACCGATAATGGACAAAGCTTCGATTACGAAACCGCAAACAAAGGCATGGGACTTAAAAATATAGAATCCAGGATCAGCTCTGTGAAAGGTTTCCACAAATGGAAAAATAAAATAGGAAAAGGAAGTAGAATCATCTTCAACATTCCCAATTAAATGATGGAAAAAAATATTAAACTTGTTTTGGTAGACGATGAGCAACTTATCCTGGAAGGCATCAAAATGTTGCTGTCTTTGGAAGATGATATTTCTGTCCAGCACATGACCACCGCTGGAAGTCAGCTTCTGGAATATTTGGAACAGCTTAGTCCAGATGAACTTCCAAACATTGCCATGATCGATGTTCAGATGCAGCCAATGGACGGATTCCAGCTTGTGGAGATCTTGAAGAAGAATTATCCTGAGCTCAAGATCATTATTCTGTCCTCGCATTACAAAAGCAGCGTGTTGGGATATATGGTAAAACTGGGCGTTTCCGCCTTCCTCCCAAAAAATTCTGATAGAAAAACCTTCATCGAAGCAATAGAAACTGTACACCGGAACGGCGTCTATTTTACAAAGGCAGACCACGAGATGCTGCTTTCGTACATGAACACACCTTCCAGAAAAATATCATTGTTTGAAACCGAAGAAACGCTGTCCAACAGAGAGACGGATGTTGTAAAATTGATCTGCAAGGAAAAGACCAATCAAGAAATCGCCGATATCTTATACTTGAGTCCCAGAACCGTAGAAAGCCACCGCCAACGGATCCTCGATAAGATCGGAGCGAGAAATACGGTCGGCATCGTCATCTTCGCCATCATTAATGGGATCCACGCCATTCCGAAAACCGTTTAGTCTTATTTTTAGGAAACATTCATGACAACAACTGGCTCAAAGCATTCCGTATAAATACGCAATTTTGAAATTGGTAATTTCCACTGTGATCCAATAAATGAAATCGGCTTACTTTTGACTCATCAATAAAAAGACACAAATGCTTTCTTAAAATAAAACCAAAACGATGAAAACCCATTTGGAACAAAGATGAAGATCAATTTCCGAATGAAAACTAAACCGCCTTCCAGATTGGGAAGGCGGTTTTTTATTTTGATCATTTACTTTTAAACTGATTAATTGCATTAATGGTAAACTCCGACAGAACCAGTTGCCCGCTGACCGCCGCACGCTCCGTCAAAAGATGGTCCCAGTGGTCTGTTCCTTTCCAAAGAATATTTTTCAACTCGAACATCGCTTCCGGATTTGAAGCTGCCAATTTCTCTGCCAAGATTTGAATTTCAGCATCCATTTCCTCCGTCGTTTCGTACATATCTTGGAACATATTTTTTTCTCTCGCCCATTCAGCGGAATAAAACTCTGTCGCGTTGATGGCTAATTGTGCAAAAGCCGAAGTTCCGATTTTCTTCTCGACAACTGGACTGATGACGAAAGGTCCAATTCCAACCGCCAATTCACTAAGCTTTACCGAAGCATTTTCCGTCGCAAATGTGTAGTCTGCTGCACACGCAATTCCTACACCGCCACCAACGGCCTTTCCGTGGATTCTTGCGATAATCAATTTCGGAGATTTTCTCATCGCATTGATAACATTGGCAAAACCTGAAAAAAATGTTTTTCCAGTTTCGAAATCCTGAATGGAAATTAATTCGTCGAAAGATGCGCCTGCACAAAAGGCTTTTTCACCACCGCTTTTCAGGATGATGACTTTTGCGTCGTCATTTTTTCCAAGGTTGTTGATTTCTTCTACAAGATTTTTAAGTTGCGAACTCGGCATCGAGTTGCTTTGCGGATGGAAAAATTCGATGGTTCCGATTCCGTTTTCTATGGTTGATTTTACGTATGCCTCCATTTATTAGTTTTGATTTACCAAAGTAAATTCACGTTTTTGTAAAGGTTAAAGTTTGAATCTCTAGAAATTATGATGCATTTTTCACAAATAGCTTGGGAGATAATGATTCTATCAAATGGGTCTTTGTGAATTGCTTCTAAATTAGAAAGTCCTATGACGTGTTCAAAATCCAAAGGTAAAATCTCGAAGCCATTCTTAAGTATTTCCGACTTCAATTCTTCCAATTTTATATCAAGTCTTAATTTTCCTAAATTTAGTTTTATAGCAATTTCCCAAATCGAAGCAATACTAATAAAACTAATATTATTTGGATTTTCTATTGCAAAACGTGCATCATCAGAAAGATTTTCGTTCCCTTCCAAAAACCATAAAAATGTATGAGTGTCCAGCAAATAATTCATTACATATAATCTTTGAAATCATCTAATGGTTCATCAAAATCTTCTGAAAGTGAAATCTTTCCTTTCAAGCTACCAAATGTTTTTTCAGATTTTTTGTTGGATTCCGATTCCTTCTTTTTTTTCTTAGTCTTCTCAAGAAGATATTCTATGAAATCTTTCGCCTCTTCCTTCAAAGCTGGAGGAAGCGTTTCTATTTTGGTGTATAGTGAAAGAGATGTCATAAGTTATAATTGATAAATGATAGTCGATTAAAATTAGAATCAAGTTAATTCGTGCTCAATATTTTTTTTAAGTAAAAATCAAATTTACAAAAATTTATTCTTGATTCAGTTTTTTCACCATTGTCAGAATCGTAGCAATCGCCACAGTTTCTCCGGTTTCGTCGTAAACATCCACGAGCCAGCGGACGATTCCTTTGGCAATATCGTATTCGTCGCGTTTTTCCTGACTGATTTTTTCTTTGCAGGTAAACTTCACGCCAATCGTCATTCCGGGATAAACAGGTTTCACGAAACGGCATTCATCCAAACCATAATTCAGTAGAACCGGACCTTTTCTCGGGTCAACAAACAATCCTGCCGCTTTGCTCAAAATGAAATAACCGTGTGCGACTCGACCTTCGAAAATTGTTCCTTCAAAAGAGGTTGCGTCCATATGAGCATAAAAATTGTCACCGGAAACATTGGCAAAATTGGTGATATCCGCTTCTGTGACCGTATGTTTTGCCGTGATGTAAGTTTCGCTGACTTTCAGTTCTTCAAAATGTTTTCTGAATGGATGAATATTGTCCTCGAACTGTTTTCCGCCATATTGATATTGTTGCGTGATATTGGTCAAAGTCGTTGGCGAACCTTGGATTGCCGTGCGTTGCATATAATGAAGAACGCCACGTTTTCCACCCATTTCCTCACCTCCGCCAGCTCTTCCCGGACCGCCGTGAACCAGCATTGGCAAAGGCGAACCGTGACCTGTACTTTCTTTTGCACAATCGGAATTGAGAATCAAAATCCGGCCGTGCATCGATGCGGCTCCGATGACAAATTCTCTTGCAAAATCGTCATCAGCCGTCACAACAGAACAGCAAAGTGAACCTTTTCCCATTCTCGACAACTCAATCGCTTCATCGATATCATGATAAGGAATAATCGTGCTGACGGGTCCGAAAGCTTCAATGTTATGACAATCTGTATATTTGAAAGGGTCGGAATTAAGGAATAAAATCGGGGAAATGAAGGCGCCTTTATTTTTGTCCGCACCTTTCACATCGAAATCATCCAAATTTCCGAAAACGATTTCCTGAGTCTTGGATAATTCTTGAACCTTTTCAGAAACTTCCTTCACTTGGTCTCTGTTTGCCAAAGCACCCATTCTCACACCTTCGACATTCGGGTCGCCGATGACAACGGTTGAAAGTCTTTGTCCAAGCGCAATTTGAACATCCTCAACCAAATTAACAGGAACTAAAATTCTTCTCACCGCCGTACATTTTTGTCCGGCTTTGGTTGTCATTTCACGAACGGCTTCTTTGATGAACAAATCAAATTCCGCTGTTCCTTGTTTTGCATCTTCACCCAAAACCATTGCATTCAGAGAATCAGCTTCCAAATTGAAAGGCACAGATTCTTCAAGAATTCTCGGATGAGATTTCAGCATTTTCCCTGTGGAAGCCGAACCTGTAAATGTTACAACATCTTCGCTGGTCACACTTTCCAGAATTCCGTTCGCCGAACCACAAATCAGTTGCAGACTTCCTTCGGGTAGAATTTTTGAGGCAATAATTTCTTTAACGACAACTTCCGTCAAAAAACTTGTTGCTGTCGCAGGTTTCACGATTGCCGGAACGCCAGCCAAAAGATTGACCGCGATTTTTTCCAACATTCCCCAAACCGGAAAATTAAATGCATTGATATGAATCGCAACCCCACGTTTCGGCGTGCAAATATGATGGCCGATGAAAGTCCCTTCCTTGGAAAGTTTCACCGATTCGCCATCTATATAATAAGGTACGTCTGGAAATTGTCTTCGAAGTGATGCATTCGCAAAAAGATTTCCGATGCCACCTTCGATGTCAACCCAACTGTCAGCTTTTGTTGCGCCGGTTGCCCAACTCACTTTGTAGAACGTTTCTTTCTTTTCCAAAAGATGAAAAGCGAGTTTCTTCAACATCAATCCTCTTTCCTGAAAAGTGAGTTTTCGAAGAGCCGGACCGCCAACTTTTCTGGCGTAATCCATCATTTCTGCAAAATCCAAACCTTTGGAAGTTGCCGTTGCCACCAAATCGCCGTTGATGGAATTATATAAAGCCTGCCCTTCTCCCTCTCCTTTTGTCCATCTGCCGAGCGCGTAATTTTCTAGTTGCATAATTTTTAGATTTTAGACTTTTAGATAATAGACGGATAGATGATAGATTTTAAAATGTCTATATTCTATTCGTCTATCATCTATTCGTCTGATTTAAACTTTCTCAATAATCACCGCAAAACCTTGTCCCAAGCCGACACACATTGTTGCCAGGGCATATTTTTTATTTTGGTTTTGAAGTTCGTACATCGCGGAATTCAGGATTCTTGCACCGCTCATTCCTAGTGGATGTCCAAGTGCAATGGCGCCGCCGTTCGGATTGATTCTGGAATCGTTATCATCCAATCCCCAAGCTCTGATGCAGGCCAAACTTTGTGCAGCGAATGCTTCATTCAATTCAATAATATCAATATCGTTGAATGTCAATCCTGCTTTTTGTAATGCTAATTCAGTTGCTTTTACCGGACCGATTCCCATCAATCTAGGTTCAACACCGACAACTGCGCTTGAAACTATTCTTGCTTTTGGTGTTAATCCAAATTCTTTAATCGCATTTTCCGAAGCCAATAAATTAACTGCTGCACCGTCATTCAATCCGGAAGCGTTTCCTGCCGTGACTGTTCCGTCTTTTTTGAAAGCTGTTCTTAATTTTGATAAGCCTTCCAAAGTTGTATCGTTCTTCGGGAATTCATCTTTATCGAAAATCAAATCATCACCTTTTCTTTGAGGAATATTGACAGAAACAATTTCTTGAGACAATCTTCCGTTTTCTTGAGCAACTTTCGCTTTCTGTTGAGAATTAAAGGCAAACAAATCCTGGTCTTCACGGGAAATTTGGTCACGTTCAGCCAGATTTTCTGCTGTTTCACCCATTGCATCTACGCCATACATTTCTTTCATTTTCGGATTGATGAAACGCCAGCCGAAAGTGGTGTCGTAGATTTTCGCATCGCCACCGAAAGGATTTTCAGATTTTGAAATCACCAATGGTCCACGCGTCATATTTTCAACACCGCCGGAAATCATCAAATCGGCATCGCCAACTTGAATGGCTCTCGCTGCATTAATCGCTGCTGACAATCCGGAAGCGCAAAGCCTATTAACCGTTTCTCCGGGAACGTGATAATCCAAACCGGAAAGCAACGCCGACATTCTTGCGATATTTCGGTTGTCCTCGCCGGCTTGATTGGCGCAACCTAAAATTACATCATAGATTTTACTTTGGTCGATGTTAGGATTTCTTTCCAATAATTTTTTGATGACAAAAGCCGCCATATCATCGGGACGAACGAAAGATAAGCTTCCTTTCAGTTTTCCAATCGGCGTTCGGATGCCATCTATTATATATACTTCGTTCATAGTTGTTAGTTGTTAGTTGTCAGTTTTTGGTTTTTCAGCGAATAACAAATCTATCAACCGAAAACCATCAACCATCAACTAGTTATAAAAAGTTTTATTTTGTTTTACTAAGTTTCTGATAATCGGACTGCATCTGTAGCGGTCTTCGTGGTAGAAATTATAAAGTTCGTCGAGTTCATTCTGAAGATTTTCCAATCCAAATTCATCTGCCCATTTCAATAAACCTTTTGGATAATTCACGCCTTTTGTCATTGCCAAATCGATGTCTTCTGCTGAAGCTATGTTTAAGAAATAAGCGTCTGAAGCTTCGTTCATTAGCATTACCAAGATTCTTTTGAATATTAATTCTATTAATTCTGGATTTTCGTTTGGTTTTGGTTGTTCGGTATCTTGTGAGTAATCATAAAAACCTTTTCCAGATTTCCTCCCAAAATACCCTGCTTCAAATAATCTTTTTTGTGTGAATGACGGTTTGAATTTCGGGTCGTAGAAAAATTCTTTGAACACACTTTCCGTCACTCGGTAATTCACGTCGTGACCAATAAAATCCATCAATTGAAATGGTCCCATTTTGAAACCTCCCAAACTGGTCATTGCAAAATCAATGGTTGCGCAGTCGGCAATGCCTTCTTCCAAAATCCGAATCGCTTCTCCATAAAATGGTCTTGCCACACGGTTAACAATAAATCCGGGTGTATCTTTTGCAATCACTGGAAGTTTTTTCCAGCTTTCGACTAAGCTCTTCGTTTTTGAAATTAAATCTTTATCCGTCTGAACGGCAGGAATAATTTCTACCAAAGCCATCAAAGGCGCCGGATTGAAAAAGTGAATCCCAATCACTCGTTCCGGTTTCTGACAAGCCGAAGCGATGGATGCAATGGATAACGATGACGTATTCGTCGCCAAAATGCAATCTTCGGAAACTAGACTTTCTAATTTTTGGAACAAATCTTTCTTGATTTCCAAATCTTCAACAATTGCTTCGATGATTAATTCTGAATCTTTTAATTCGGATAACTTATCGCTCAATCGGATATTATCAAAATAATTCTCAGCTTCTTCGAAGGTCATTATGCCTTTCTCAGCCAATTTTTGAAACTGCGCTTCAAGGTTTTGACCGGCTTTTTCTAAGGCAATTGGATTACTGTCGTACAACAAAACCTCGTTTCCGGCTGTTGCCAAAACCTGTGCTATTCCGCTTCCCATTGCGCCACTACCGACTATTCCTATTTTCATTTTTTTCTGCCTTTAACCTATTCTAATTTTTATTTTAAATATTTTCCAAAATACTTTTCAACAGCTTCTTTATGATAACCATCTTCTCCGCGCCAAAACTCAACATAAGTCCAATCGTTTTTGTGCGTTGTAGGCCTGTCGTAATTTGCAGGTTTCAATACTTCGATACAAGCCAGAATTTCGAGAATAATACTCCTTTCGTCTTTGCTTGATTTTAGGTTGGGTACATCTTTTAATTTATCCCTTAAAACACTTGGATAATCATCTTCTTTACAACAGTTGATGGCTTCTAAAATTCCTTTAAAAATTTCTGCATCGTCTTTTGTGGGTTCTGTTATATGTTCTTTGGCAAATTGTTCCAAATCAAAAAAAGTGTAAACCAAATCACCAAGTCGAATTCCGCCCCATTTTATCCTTTCAAAATTTAATACATTTAAGTCTGTATTTTCATAAAGCTTATGACCTACAAATCCATATTTCAAATCTCTACATATTCCACAAGTATAGGAAGTATGAGTAATTTTTCCATTTGTGTAAGAATGTCCTGAAACAACTGGCACATATTGATGTGGCGCAAATCTTTGTGCTACAAAATATGATGCAATTCCCGAACGTAAATCCAATCTTCTACTCGACAAACTGCTTAAAAATGCTTTGGCAACATTTTCAATTTTAATATTATTAGCAATTTCAAATATTCTTTTTATACAATCATCGTGTGAAATTGTTAGCTTGTCAAACATTAGTCCTTTTGTTTTTGCATATTCAAAATTAGAAGTTTCTGTAAAAAATTCATCCTTCCAACCTTTGCTAGACCAATATGTTTTGAATAAAATGTCCTTTGCTTTTTTGTCCATTTACGTCTTTATTTTTTTAACCCTTGATAAAGTTAATGGCATTTAAAATAATCAAACGGTTCTTTGCAATCATCGCATTGGTATAATGCTTTGCAAGCTGTGGAACCAAACTGGCTGACTAAATGTGTATGTTTCGAACTGCAAAGCGGACACTCAACCTCATCTGTCTTTGAAAATAGTTCGTCACCATTTTTTGAATAGATAGGTGGTGCAATGCCATAAGCTTTCAATTTTTGTTTTCCTTCTTCTGTCATCCAATCGGTTGTCCAGGCTGGACTCAATTGGTTTGTTATTTTGATGTTGTTGAAACCTTTTTCAATTAGTTTCAGTTTAATCGACATATTAATCATCGATGTGGCGGGACAACCGGAGTAAGTGGGTGTCACTACAACTTCTATTTCGTCACCGCTGAATTTCACATCACGGATAATTCCCAAATCCAAAAGATTGAGAACGGGAACTTCCGGGTCGGGAACTTCCTTCAGGATTTGCCAGATGTCGTTTTGTGTTATTGTCATTTTATTTTTAATGCAAAGGCGCAATTATTTTTATCAATTTAATGTTCTAAGTCGCCAAGATTAGCGCAATGTTTTGCGACTTAAACCAGTTTTATATTCACAGCTATTGCGCCTTTGCGTTACAATTTACCATTCCATATTAGGATAAGTGCGTTGCATTATTTGCATTTCAGCTAAGATGTAACCCATTTTTTCCGTGTGTTTGCCATCTTTTCCGCCTGTCAGTTTTCTTGATTTTTCGAAATCGATGGACAAAGTGGCTTCGTTGAGGATTTCCAGAACTTTGGTTTCCCATTTGGTTCGGAAAGTTCTGATGTCTGGAATTATTTGTTGTTCAATTAATTCTAATTCCCAGTTAGTAGGAATGAACATTTCGTCTGTGAAATCTACCAAATCATTGACTGACTTTTGGATTTTGCTGTGGCTTTCTTCTGTGCCGTCACCCAATCGAATCATCCATTCACTACTCCACTTTAAATGATACGTCACTTCCTTCAAAGACTTTTCTGCGATGGAAGCGAGTTTCAAATCGGAGTGGTGTTTCAGTTCTGTCAACAATAGATGATGATAGGCATCGAAGAAAAACTGTCTTGCAATCGTGTCTCCGAAATGACCGTTTTCTTTTTCTACCAACAATAGATTCTTGAAATCACGCTCGTTTCTGAGGAATGCCAAATCGTCTTCGGTATTCCCTTCATTTTGAACCTCGGCTGCATATTGATAATAGTTGGAAGATTCTCCCAACAAATCCAAAGCGATGTTTGACAAGGCAATATCCTGTTCCAAGACTGGACCTTTTCCGCACCATTCACAAAGACGCTGACCTAGAATGAGGCTTGTGTCTGCGAGATGCAGGAGATAATTGAGCCAGTTGTTTTTATTATTTTCCATTTGTTTGAGTACAAAGGTTTTTAACTTTTATTAATTTCTTTTTGTCGTTCCGTAGGAATCTAGACCGTTGAGATTCCTACGGAATGACAATATTGTGTTTTTAGGATAACTGTTGTTCTATACTGATTCTGCAGCCCGACTTGAGTGGAGCTCTTTTTCTGTTCGGTGCCTTCGACTACGCTTAGGCACCGAACAGAAAAAAGCAGGAACGGAAGGCGGATTAAGCTGCCATAAAAATCATTTTCAATTATATTTTCATCTTCAAATTTGTGCTCTGGAAAGTCCTTCTAGGAGGGAATTTGCAAAGGCACACTTGAAGTTTGTTAATGGCACACGTGCCGTGAGTCGTTCGCACGCCCGCCGTTGCCTTGTGACACGCTAGGTATTTTCCGAAAGTACGCCTTTACATATTCTTCACCTCCTCCGGAACGTGGTAAAACGTCGGGTGGCGGTAAACTTTGTCTTCCGAAGGTTCGTAAAACGCTTCGGAATCGTCGGGGTTTGTGGCGTGGATATGCTTGGATTCTACGACCCAAATGCTGACGCCTTCCATCCTTCTGGTGTAAACATCGCGCGCGTTTTGGATTGCCATATCAGCATCCGCAGCGTGGAGACTGCCGACGTGCTTGTGGTCGAGGCCTTGTCTGCTTCTGATGAAAACCTCCCAAAGTGGCCATTCTGTATTTTGCATAATATTTCAGATTAGAGACGGATAGATTAGAGATAATAGACTTTAATCTTCCGGCTTATATTAAACTGTTTTTCTGTTGTCTTCTTCTCTTAATTTTCTTTTCTCGTGGTAAGCGGTTGCGGCTTCTCTTACCCAAGCGCCGTCGTCGAAGGCTTTTTTGCGGGTCTCGACACGTTCTTTGTTGCAAGCGCCATTGCCTTTTACCACTTTCCAGAACTCATCCCAATCGATTTCCCCGAATTCGTAATGTCCGGTTTCTTCATTGAATTTCAAGTCTGGGTCGGGAATCGTCAAGCCCAGATATTCGGCCTGAGGAATGGAAACATCTACGAAACGCTGTCTCAGCTCGTCATTGGTGAAGCGTTTGATTCGCCATTTCATTGAGAGTTCTGTGTTTCCGGATTCGGCATCTTTGGGTCCGAACATCATCAAGGTTGGCCACCACCAACGGTTAAACGCATCCTGAGCCATTGCTTTCTGCTCTGGCGAACCTTGTGCGAGTTTCATCATCAGCTCGTAACCTTGCCTTTGGTGGAAACTTTCTTCCTTGCAAATCCGAACCATCGCTCTGGCGTAAGGTCCGTAAGAAGCGCGACAAAGTGGTACTTGGTTCAAAATCGCAGCGCCATCTACTAGCCAACCGATTGCGCCCATATCTGCCCACGTCAACGTTGGATAATTGAAAATACTGGAATATTTGGCTTTCCCGGAATGCAAATCATTGATGGTTTCGTCCCTCGTAACGCCCAAAGTTTCGGCAGCGCAATAGAGATACAAACCGTGACCAGCCTCGTCCTGAACTTTTGCCAAAAGGATTTTCTTTCGGTTCAAAGTTGGGGCGCGCGTAATCCAGTTGGCTTCCGGCAACATTCCAACAATCTCGGAATGGGCGTGCTGAGAAATCTGACGAATCAGGGTTTTCCTGTACGCGTCTGGCATCCAGTCTTTTGGTTCGATGCGGATTTCGCTGTCTATTTTATTCTGAAAATGTTCTTCTAAATTGATTTGTGTTGTTTCCATAATGTTTTGTTTTAACAGATTAATCTTACAACTTTAATTGCTAGATTTTTTCATTGTTCCATCATCATTTATAAATCTGAACTGATAATCTTGACTAATAATTTCCCCTCCCGAACTTAAAAAACTTCCAAATAGCCCACGCCAATCTTCAGTATCGTTTTCTTTATCTGTGTCCCAACGGATTTGTCCATAGTTATCATCATCTGATTTTTTTTCTATAACTACACTAACTTCGGCATTTAGTGAAACTTTTGTACCGTTTATAAAATCTTGGTTTCTCTTCCATTTATCAGTAATGCGAAAAATATTAGTCCTTAATTCACTTCCTTCTTCTCCACAAAACCATTCCCATTCTTCTGCCGATTTAAACCATTCCCAAATCCTCGTAAAATCTGCAACATTATCTCCTTCAATTTCATACAATTCTTCAATAAAATCATTTTTGAAATTTAAAAAAGCTTCATCGTTGTTTTTAATATTATTAATGATTGCTTCAGATTTATGTAAGTCATCAAATAATTCATACAATTCCCACTTTTTCCAATAATCTACTTTGGAAATTTTGTTTGAATTTTGTTTTTGAAAAAATCTTTTGAACATTTGGTTTAGTCTATAATTAAATCAATCGATTTAGTAATATTTTGAATGTAATTTTACTTTATATCAAAATTAACAACCACTTCCTCCGACCTCGGATGCGCTTGGCAAGACAGGATAAATCCTGCGGCAATCTCGTCTGGTTCGAGGGAATAATTGATGTCCATTACGACTTCACCTTTTTCCAGTTTGCATTTGCAGGTGGCGCAAACACCGCCTTTGCAGGCGTAAGGCAAGTCGGCTCCGTTTTGCAAAGCAGCGTCCAAAATGGTTGGGCCGTGGTAAGCCAAATCTAATTTCAGAGCGGTTGCATCCAACTTGACGGTGACTTTGCTAAACACATCATCTGATTTGTTGATTGCCGACTCGTGTTCTTTTTTCTTTTCGGCAGAAGCTGCGCTGAAGAACAATTCGAAGTGAATCTTCTTGGCATCCACGCCGGCACTGACCAAAGTGTCTCTCACGCCGAGAATCATCTCCTCTGGTCCACAAAGGAAAACCTCATCGATTTTCTCTGCCGGAATGATATTGTTGAGAAATGATTTTGCTTTCTCGGAATTGATTCTGCCACTCAACAAATCGGCGTCGGCAACCTCGCGGCTGAGAATGTGATAAATGCTAAGGCGTTCCATAAAACGGTTTTTCAACGCTTCGATTTCTTCTTTGAAAATGATGGTCGCTTTGTTTTTGTTTCCGTAAATCAGAATGAACTGGCTTTGAGGCTCGTTTTTCAAAACTGATTTGATGATGGAAATAATGGGCGTAATGCCACTTCCTGCTGCAAAAGCTACGTAGGTTTTTTTGTTCTCGGGATTGAGTTCTGTGTAGAATTTTCCCATTGGAGGCATTACTTCCAGAATGTCACCTTCTTTCAGATTTTCATTCATAAAAGAAGAGAACAGGCCCTCGGGAACTTTTTTCACAGCGACTTTCAATTCGTTTTCGTGCGGACTTGCACAGATTGAATAGGAACGACGGAGTTCCTCGTTGCCATTGATTTGTCGGAAAGTCAGGTATTGGCCTTGGGTGAATTTGAACTGTTCTGCCAATTCTGAAGGCACATCAAAGCTTATGGAAACACAATCCTGCGTTTCTTTCTTGACTTTTCTGACGGTTAAAGGGTGAAATGTTGTTGACATTTTTATTTGTAAAATGTATGATGTAAAAAGTACAATGACTTTAAATTCTAATTATTTAAACCTTTCATTAATAATGTTTTCAAATCATCTTCCAGTTCCTGTGGTGTGATTTCGCGACTTGGTTTGTACCAAAGTTCTATCCACCTTAAGGAAGATAACATCGTGAAAAGTGCGACGGAAACATTCATTTTTTTGAATTCGCCGTTTTGCATTCCTTGTTCTATGATGTTGGCAAAGCTTTTTTCGTAGGATTTTCTGGTTTGTTTGTATTGTTCTTTCTTGTCATTAGACAAATATTTCCAATCGTTATTCGCTACAGAAACTGAGGCAGAATCTTCGATAATCAACTGAACGTGAAGTCCAATGATAGCGTTCAGTTTTTCTTGAAAAGTCTGGTTTGTACTTTCAATTTCCTGAAGTTGGGAAATATATTGGTTGGCAATTTTAAAGCAAATCAATTCCAGAATTTCGTCTTTGGATTTGATGTGGTTGTACATACTTGCCGCTTCCATTCCCACTTTTTCGGCGAGGTCGCGCATACTGGTTCCGCCGAAACCTTTTTCTTTGAAAAGCATTGCGGCCTCGCACAAAATCAATTCTTTTTTATTGATTTTTATTTTCGGAGTCAGAACATTTTCTTCCATCATATTCATTTACAATCTTAATTAAACCACATAGACACATAGTTTTCATCAGTCTTATTTTCAAGTTCAAATATTTAAAAATAAAATTATCTCTATGTTTTCTTATTATCAATATAAAATTTCATTTAAATTCTATTGTGCCTATGTGGTTAATTTAATACTTCAACAATTGCTCTATTTCTTTAATTAATTTCTGGGTGTTCGGCAACATTTCCTTTTCCAATTCGGAATTGATGGGAATTGCAGGCAAATCTTTGGCACCAACCACTTTAACCGGTGCGTCCAGATGTCTGAAACAATTGTCACTGATTCTTGCTGCGAGACTTTGAGCAAAACTATTATTCACAGGTTCTTCCGTCAAAACGATGCAACGGTTATGTTTTTTCACACTTTCGAAGACACGGTTTTCATCTAAAGGTGCGAGCGTTCTTAAATCAATGATTTCGATTTGATTTTCAAATTCTTTTGCTGCGTTCGAAGCCCAATAAACGCCCATTCCGTAAGTGATGATGGTCAACGTTGGCTTGTCGCGACGATTTTCGCAAAGCAAAACTTCTCTCGCTTTACCAAATGGAATGATGTAATCTTCGTCCGGCTCTATGGTTTTTGCATTTTCTGTGCCTTCGGTTTTGGACCAGTACAATCCTTTGTGTTCCAGCATTACAACAGGATTCGGGTCATAGAAAGCAGCTTTCATCAAACCCTTCAAATCTGCACCTGTTGAAGGATAAGCGATTTTGATACCTATGATATTCGTCAAAACACTTTCCACAGAACTTGAATGATAGGGTCCGCCACTTCCGTAAGCGCCAATAGGAACTCTAAGAATCATTGACACTGGCCATTTTCCATTAGACAAATAATAACTTCTGGAAACTTCGGTGAATAATTGATTCAAGCCTGGCCAAATGTAATCGGCGAATTGAACTTCGACAATTGGTTTCAGTCCAACCGCGCTCATTCCGACCGTTGAACCAACGATAAACGCCTCCTGAATTGGGGTGTTGAAAACGCGTTTCTCTCCAAATTGTGCTGCCAAAGTAATCGCTTCACGGAAAACACCGCCTAACCTTAAGCCAACATCTTGTCCATATAATAAGGCTTCCGGATGTTTTGTCATCAATTCTCTTATGGCGAAAAGCGCGCAATCTACCATTACGGTTGGGATTTTTCCGCTTGGGGAACGTTCTCCTTTTTCTTCGGTGATTGGCGTTGGTGCGAAATCGTGTTTGTAGGCGTCTTCCGGTTTTGGGTTTTCTGCTAAAACAGCGTTTTCGAAGTCGGTTCTTACGAGTTCGGCAACTTCTTTTTCTATGTTTTCAACTTCGGAATCTTCTACGCTGAATTCTGAAAGTTGATTTCTTAATTTGATTAATGGGTCATTTTTCGCGCATTCTTCCAAATCATCTCGGTACCACTCTTTTCGAACGCCGGAAGTGTGATGATTAAGTAAAGGAACTTTGGCGTGAATCAGCATTGGACGGCGTTCTTCACGAATGATTTTGATGCATTCTTTGACGGTTTCGTAGGATTTGATAAAATCTGTTCCGTCGATGGTTCTGGTTTCGATGCCGTTGAAACCTTGCATATATCGTGTGATATCCTGCGCTCGGATTTCGTCTGCGCTGGCGGAAATATCCCATTCGTTGTCCTGAACCAGATAAAGAATTGGCAATTGTTTTAACGCTGACATTTGAAATGCTTCGGAAACTTCGCCTTCTGTGCAACTTGCGTCGCCGAGCGAGCAGACTGCAATTGGTTTTTCGTCAAGATTTTCGGCGATTCCGGTTTCTTCTTTGTACTGCATTCCCATTGCAATTCCGGTGGTTGGGATGGCTTGCATTCCTGTTCCGGAACTTTGGTGGATGATTTTCGGGAAATCGTCGCGTCTAAGACTTGGATGCGCGTAATAGGTTCTTCCGCCTGAAAACGGGTCGTCTCGTTTTGCTAAAAGTTGAAGCATCAATTCGTAGGGCGTGATTCCGATTCCGAGCAAAATAGAATCGTCTCTATAATAAGGACTCACGAAATCCTGTGGCAACAACTGCATTCCCAAAGCCAGCTGAATCGCCTCGTGTCCGCGGGAAGTGGCGTGAACGTACTTCGAAGTTATTTTTTTTTCCTGTTCAAACAAATCGGTCATTGTTTTTGCCGTAAACATCAGACGATAAGCTGACTTGAGTAAATCAGTCAGAGAAATTTCTTTGTTTAAAAAATGTCTTTTGGTCATTTCCATATTTAAACATTTGACATTCAGTTAATTAATTTTAATATTGAATTATGAATGTGATTTAAACAAACTTACGAATTTTTATTTAACTAACAAATGTTAGTTAGTTTTTAAGTGATACGAAAGAATGTTTTTTTAGACTTAAAAGAAGACAATAAATTTTATTCCAACACGATATGTTCATTTTATATAATTCACTATATTTGAATCAATTAAAACTAAAACCTATGAAAAAAACTCTCCTTTTTATCTTTGCAATCCTTATTTATAATTTAGGATTTGCGCAAAACAATCCTATCCAAAATTTATCGTGGTATCATACGCATATTTTTCCCTACAACAATATATTCTCTTTATCCTGGGCTCCGCCTGAAACTCCTCATAATGAGTTGATTGGTTATAATATCTATCGTGAAAATGAATTATACAGATTTCAAACTACTACTTCTATAGGATGTGATTCTCGTTTTGGAATCAATGATGGATGTGATTTTCTAACTCAGGCATTTATGTAAAAGCTGTTTATGAGGGCAATATAGAATCAGAAGCTGTTTCATATACAATAAATGGCCCTGCTTTAAGTACTAATGAATTTACATCAAAATCATTCACAGTTTCCCCAAATCCTGTAAAAGACATTCTCCACATTTCAGAAGAAGTTTCAGATATTAGTATTTCTGACTTTTCCGGCAAAATAGTTAAACAAATATCAACCTCGAAAAAAGCAATCAATCTTGTAGAACTTGCTAAAGGAACTTACATTATTTCTGCAACTACAAAAACTGGAGAAACAGTCAATAAGAAATTTATAAAAGAGTAATATTCGTTTTTAAAAACGTCAATCCTTTCATTGTTTATGACAATGAAAGGATTTTTTGTTTAATATCATTAAAATATCTTCCTCATCACAAAATAAAAATTTAAATTTTGTAGTTTTGAAGATTAAACAAGATAAATGAAAATTAAAATATTCCTTGGCATTGCATTTTGGTCACTTTTGTTATTAGCAGGATGCAATCGCGATGATATTTCGTTTGAATCGCCAACGCAGCTGTTGAGATTCTCCACCGACACTGTTTTTTGCGACACGGTTTACAACCAGATGCGTTCGGAAACTTACGCCGTGAAAGTCTTTAACAATGAAGATAAGGATGTTTTGATTCCTAGAATTGCGCTGGAAGGCGGAAGTGGTTCGCTTTACAGAATCAATGTGGATGGTAAAGTGGGGACAAGTTTCGAAAATGTGGCGCTGAGAAGAAAAGACAGCCTTTATGTTTTTGTAGAAATTGCGCCGATTGCCAACGCGCCGGAAGCCATTGCTGAAGACAAGGTTGTTTTCAATACGCCAGCTGGTGAGCAAAAGGTGACATTATTCTCAGTTGTTCAGGATGCGGAATATTTTATCAAATCTGATTCAAATCCAAATATTATTTCTGAAAACACAACTTGGACCAAAGACAAAGTAAAAGTGATTTTCGGAGATTTGACCGTTGCTGAAGGAAAAACCTTGACGATGGAAAAAGGCACGAAAGTCTATTTCCGAAAAAACAGCGGAATGAACTTTGCGAAAAATTCGATTCTTGATGTAAAAGGAGCTCTTGGCGATGAAGTGATTTTCCGAGGTGACAGAAGTGACACGAAATACGACACACTTCCTGCCAACTGGAACGGAATCAAAATGGATGAAGCAACAGTTCTTAATATGAATTACGCCAGACTTTTCGGCGGGAATGTTGGTCTTCAACTTAAAAATAATACAGCTACAATTAATAATACCATCATCCATACCTTTCAGAATGCTGGAATCTACGGGATTGCATCAAATATTACCGCCAACAATTTGGTGATGAACAATTGTGGTGAAGCCGATTTTGCCATAGCTGGTGGTGGAACTTATACGCTTAACTACTCTACGCTTGCCAACTATTGGAATCTGAATCCATCGATGAATGCTACGGGAATCTACGCAAGTAATGTCTATCAAAATGGAGATGAACTGTTTTCTGGAAATACAATCCTGAGAGTCAACAATTCCATCGTTTACGGAGACTCACCCGAAATGATTTCATTGACCGAGATTGCAAATGGCGGAACAATCAACGCAAGATTTGATAATTCATTATTGAAATTGAGTGCTTCTTCCAGCTTCAATCCGATTGGAGACAACATCATTAAAAACGAAGACCCAAAATTCCAAAACTACTATACTCAGAAAATGAATCTGAGAGTGAAGGCTGATTCTCCTGCGAAAGGAAAAGGAATTAATACCACCGGAATCACCGCTTCCGATATTGTTGGAAATCCAAGAGGCGCTCAACCAACAATCGGCGCATATCAATAATGGAAATCACGACACTCCAAAATCAGGTTGACGAATGGATAAAAACCATTGGCGTTCGCTACTTCAATGAATTGACGAATATGGCAATGCTGACGGAAGAAGTGGGCGAAGTGGCCAGAATCATCGCCAGAAGATACGGCGAACAATCTGAAAAGGAATCCGACAAATCCAAAGACCTTGGCGAAGAATTGGCGGACGTTCTGTTCGTTACGCTTTGTCTCGCCAATCAAACCGGAACAGATTTACAATCGGCCTTCGACAAAAAAATGAAGGTAAAAACCGAAAGAGACAAGGATAGACATCAAAATAACGAGAAATTAAAATAGATGAAGTTGGATGATGGAAGATGGATGTTTTAAAACGCATCGATTAAACTTCCATCATCCCGCTTCCAACTTCCAAACAAACTATGATATTACAAAAATCTGAATTAATCGATAATCAAAAAATCCAAATTACCGGTTCGAAAAGCATTTCGAACCGTCTTTTGATTTTAGGGAAACTCTTCGGGAACATTGATATGCTCAATCTTTCCAATTCTCAGGACACAACTTTGCTGAAAAAAGCTTTGGAATCGGATTCCGAAATTGTGGACATCCACCACGCTGGAACTGCGATGCGTTTTCTCACGTCTTATTATTCGATTTTTGAAGGTAGAAAAACAATCCTGACCGGTTCCGACCGAATGAAAAACCGACCAATCAAACCTTTAGTGGATGCACTTCAGTCACTCGGCGCAGACATTACCTATCTTGAAAAAGAAGGTTTTCCGCCGTTGCAAATCATCGGGAAGAAATTAGAAAAGAATCTGGTTAAGATTTCCGCGAATGTTTCCAGCCAATTTTTGACTTCGTTAATATTAATCGGAGGAAAATTGGAAAACGGTTTGACCTTGGAATTGGAAGGTGAAATCACGTCTCGACCTTATCTTGAAATGACTTTGAAAATCCTGAACGAAATCGGAATCAAATCTCATTTTGCTGAAAATAAAATCGAAATCGTTGCGCATAAAGAGCATACGCGAATCGAACATTACGAAGTGGAAAGTGACTGGTCATCGGCCTCCTACTTCTACTCTTTGTCGGCGATTGGCAGAAAAACCATCACCTTGAAAAGCTATCACACACTTTCTCTGCAAGGCGACAGCGTCATCAAGGAACTTTACTGGAGATATTTCGGAATCAACACGGTTTCGGATTATGCGGAAAATTCGATTTCACTTTTACCAGAGCCAGCTTTTGAATATCCGGAATTGATTACATTGGATATGAATGACTGTCCGGACATTGCGCAAACGCTGTGTGTGACGGCAACCGCTTTGAAAATTCCATTTGAAATCACAGGACTTCACACGTTAAAAGTAAAAGAAACTGACAGATTAGTCGCACTTCAAAATGAATTGTTGAAAATCGGAGCGAAAACGCACATTACGGTTGAAAAAATAGAATCTTCGGAATTCATAGAATCTGAGGAAAACATTTCAATCGCGACTTACAACGACCACAGAATGGCGATGGCCTTTGCGCCGTTTGCATTAATCAAAGAATTGAATATCGAGAATGAAGACGTTGTCGAGAAATCTTATCCTGAGTTTTGGGAGGATTTTGAGAAGGTAACTACGAGTTAATTTTACATTAATGAAAAAACATATTCTTTTTTTTTTGTTTCTGATTCCTGCCACAATTTGGTCACAATATCTTTTGCCCAATGAGGAAATCATCTACTCATTTGAAACTAAGAATGGAAAGAAAATGTCTTTGGTTAAAGATAAATCCAACAAGTATATTCAATATCGTTTTGGAACCAAAAGTAGAATTGAGATGGAATTCCCAGCCAAGAGAACAAAGGAAAGTTGGAAGCAATTTCATTATAATTCTTACTATCGTGGTGGCGGAATTCAAAATGCGGGAATGGAGATTGACAACCTTCAGTTCACAAATGATGGCTACGAATATTTGCTATTTCGAACCTATCACGCAGAAGGCGAAGTTTACTCTGCCGGAATTATCATTACTGACAAAAAAGGAAAAGAGACGCGCATTGTAGGAAATTATAAAACCGTCAAAGGTTGCATCTGTAATTTGGAAGATACTGGAATGATTCTGAAAGAGGATATTGGATTAAGTTTTTAAAATGTAAATTGATGAAAAAACTTCTTTCTTTTTTAGTCATATTTATTTTTACATTTTCATATTCCCAGGAACTGAAAGATTTCACAATCCCAAAAGGTTACGAGAAAATCTTGGAAACAAAAGGCGACCTGGACAAAGATGGAAAAGATGAAACCGTCATCGTTTTCAACACAGATAAAACAACTGACTCAGAATCTCCTGGACTCGTAAGAAAATTTTATATTCTAAAAAACGTCAATGGCAAATTAAAAATTTGGAAAGAGAATTCGACCTTAATTTTTGATAGCAAAACGGGATTTTACCCAAATGATAATAAGTTGGAATTGATTGTTAAGAACAATTGTTTAATAATTAATCAAATGTATTTTACAAATTCTCGCCACACAGACACTTCTAAACACACTTTTAGGTTTCAAAACGGAGATTTTTATTTGATTGGTGTATCAATTAATTACGATGACACCTGCGAATATAATTTCAAAAATGAAATCAATTTTTCAACTGGGAAAGTCATTGTAAGCGAAGAATATTCGGATTGTGATGATGGCTCGAACAGAAAAATTCCAGAAAATTATTATAAAGAATTCACTTATAAACTTCCCAAATTAATAAAAATGAACGAGTACAAAATGGGAAAGAATGAAATCAAAATTCCTAATTCAAATAAATCTTTTAATTTCTAAATGTCAAAAACCATCATCATCACAGGCACTTCATCCGGAATTGGATTTGCGCTGGCAGAATATTTCGGGAAGAAAGGGAACAAAGTTTACGGACTGAGCAGAAAATCTGTGAGTTCGGATTTTTTCGTTTCGATTCCGACAGACATTACCGACAAAGACCAAATCGACAACGCCATTTCTGAAATCCTAAAAACAGAAACCAGAATCGATGTGCTCATCAACAACGCCGGAATGGGAATGGTTGGCTCGGTTGAAGATTCTACGAAAGAAGATATCACGAAGTTATTCAATCTTAATTTGATTGGTTCTGTCCAGATGATGACCGCCGTTTTGCCGAAAATGCGTGAACAGAAATCAGGAAAAATCATCAATGTCTCCAGCATCGGTTCCGAAATGGGATTGCCTTTCCGAGGATTTTATTCCGCTTCCAAATCCGCTTTGGACAAAGTGACAGAAGCAATGCGCTACGAAGTTTATCCTTGGAATATCCACGTTTGTTCACTTCATTTGGGCGACATCAAAACGAATATTGCAGAAAATCGTGTCAAAACAAAAGTTTCCGAACCTTATAAAAATGTGTTCGACAAAGTTTACGCTTTGATGAATTCCCACGTCGGCGATGGCACAGAACCTTTGGATGTGGCGGTTTACCTTGATGGACTTTTAGGAAAATCGAAATGGAAAGCGCATTATTATTTTGGGAAATTCGGTCAGAAAATTGGCGTTCCGCTCAAATGGATTCTTCCGCAAGGCACATACGAGAATCTGATGAAGAAATACAATAAAATGGATTGATTTTCTGTTTAACCACAAAGGCACTAAGTTTTTTCACAAAGTTCACAATGAACTAAAAATAGTGTCCTTTGTGAAAATCCTTGTGAACCTTGTGGTTAAAACTAAATATTTCTTTTTCTTCATATTTACTCTCTTCTGTGTTTTATTGAACGCGCAGAAAAAAGAATATTGGCTCATCGACAAAGAAACCAACGCCAAAAAAATAGTTTCCGATTCAGCAAAAGCAGTGAAGTTTCTGGATTCTTTGACAGAGAACTCCTACTTTTTCACAGAACTGAAAGACGTCAAAAAAATAGATAACCGCACCGAAATCTATTACGACAAAGGCCCGAATTTCAACAAAGCCAATGTCAAATTCTCGGATTCATTGGTTTCAGATTTGAAACTTCAAAAGAACGAGCTCTACACGAAAAACCTCGACTCTCTCAAGAAGAACATCAATCAAAAATATCGGAACAAAGGTTTCGCCTTCAACCGTGTTAAAACCAAATTCCAGAAAATGGAAAACGGAATTCCAACGGTCAAAATCTCGGTCGTAACATCATCTCAAAGGAAAATCGACGCCATCGTGTACAAAGGCTACACACGTTTACCGAAACAATTCGTTAAAGCTTTGAACAAAGAATATGTCGGCAAAAATTACGAAGACAAAAACTTGGTTTCGATGAATCAGGCTTTACAAAATCACCAATTCGTGACTTTGGAAAAACCGCCCCAAACTTTATTCACAAAGGATTCCACGCAGGTTTTTCTCTTTACACAAAAGAAAAAAACCAACACGTTCGACGGAATGATTGGCTTCGGAAATGACAAAACCGAAAAATTCACCGTCAACGGAACCTTGAACGTCCAGCTCAAAAATATGTTCAACAGCTTCGAAAGCATCGGCGTTTACTGGCAAAGAAATCCCGACAAAGGCCAGACTTTCGATATGCAAACCGACATTCCGTACACGTTTGGAAGCAACGTCGGCCTGAACGTCAACGTCAATATTTTCCGACAAGACTCCACTTTTGCGAATGTGAAATTCCTGCCCGCGGTTTACTATCACCTTTCGCCACGTCAAAAACTCGGTCTCAAAGGGACTTTCGAGTCGTCTGCCATTTTGGATTCGCTTTATACTGGCGGTCGCGATTACAGCAAAAAAGGGATTGGACTTTGGTACCAATATCAGGAAGGAAGCGACATTCCACTGTTCATCAACAAAAGCAATATCCGTGTGGAAGCCGATTTCCTCAAGACAACCTACGACGACACGCAGGAAAAATTTGACCAAATCCGATATTTCCTTTTCGCCGAACACAACTTCAATCTCTCAGGAAACCACTACCTGAACATCAAGGCCGAGTCCGCATTGCTCAGCGCCAAGAACGAACTTTCCACAAACGAACTTTTTAGGTTTGGCGGTTGGAACTCGATGCGCGGTTTCAACGAGCAGAGTCTCATCAGCGATTTCTACGCATTTGCCGGCGCCGAATATCGCTATCTCGTCAATGACCAAGCCTTTTTCGACCTCTTTGCGCAGTACGGCCAGATGTCCAACAAAGCCTTGGGAATCTCACCGAAATTGTATAGTTTAGGCCTCGGTTTCAACTTTTTTCTTCCCGTCGGCTTGATGAGTTTTCAGATTTCAAACGGAAACCAATTTGGCAACCCATTCAAATTCAATGAGATAAAAATCCATTGGGGAATCCTGAGCAGGTTTTGATAAATGATATTTGATAACCGATAATTGATAAAAAATCATTCATCACTTATCATTAATCATCCATAAATATTTGGAGCCGGGAACCTGCTTTCCGTTGCAATTCCTCGCGCCCTGCTTTGTCCATCGCTTGCTGTGGGATTTCCACTACAATCAGGGCTATGGGTTTTGTCATCCAATCATCATTTTTCTGAATATTAACTATTTATCAAATAAATTAGGATACTTTCAAATTCGAAATAAATAGCTTAATTTTGCACAGAAAGTAAAGATGTCTATTCATAACAAAATTGTAGAGGCAGCCATCACTTTCGATGACGTTCTATTAGTCCCTTCTTATTCAGAAGTTTTACCTAACCAGGTTTCCCTAAAATCCAGACTCACAGACAAAATTTCGCTCAATGTTCCCATAGTTTCCGCAGCAATGGATACGGTTACAGAAGCAGATTTGGCCATTGCACTCGCAAGAGTTGGCGGTCTTGGATTCATCCATAAAAATATGACGATTGCGGAACAGGCCGCACAAGTCAACAGCGTGAAACGTTCCGAAAACGGAATGATTTCTGACCCAGTCACGCTTTCCAAAGACCATACACTTGCCGAAGCGAAAGCATTGATGGCCGAATACAAAATCTCTGGACTTCCTGTGGTTGATAAAAATAATTATCTCATCGGAATTATCACCAACAGAGATGTGAAATATCAAGAAAACCTTGAAGTGAAAGTGGAGGAAATAATGACAAAAAACAACCTCATCACTTCCGACAAAACCACGAATCTGGAAACTGCGAAAGAAATTTTGCTAAAAAACAGAATCGAGAAACTTCCTATCGTAGACAAGAAAAACAAACTGGTTGGACTGATTACGATTAAGGATATCGACAATCAATTAGAATATCCAAATGCGAACAAAGACGAAAACGGGCGTCTTATCGTTGGAGCCGGCGTTGGGGTTGGCGAAGATACTATTGAAAGAATTACAGCATTAGTAAAAGCTGGCGTTGACATCGTCGCAATTGATTCGGCTCACGGACATTCAAAAGGTGTTTTGGATAAGATTTCAGAAATCAGAAAAACATTTCCAGACCTAGATATCGTTGGTGGAAACATCGTCACGGCTGAAGCTGCAAAAGATTTAATAAAAGCGGGTGCAAACGTCCTTAAAGTTGGTGTTGGTCCAGGTTCTATCTGTACAACCAGAGTTGTTGCAGGTGTTGGCGTTCCACAACTTTCTGCAATCTATAACGTTTACGAATTTGCAAAAAAGAAAAACGTAGCAGTAATCGCTGATGGTGGAATCAAACTTTCCGGAGACATTGTAAAAGCTATCGCAAGTGGCGCTGGAGCAGTTATGCTAGGTTCTCTTCTTGCAGGAACGGATGAAGCTCCAGGAGAAGAAATCATTTTCCAGGGCAGAAAGTTCAAATCTTACCAAGGAATGGGAAGTTTGTCTGCTATGAAACGTGGTGGGAAGGAAAGATATTTCCAAAGCGAGGCAAAGAAATTTGTTCCAGAAGGCATCGAAGGTCGAGTGCCTCACAAAGGAAAACTGGAAGATGTAATTTTCCAATTGACTGGCGGTTTACGTGCCGGAATGGGCTATTGTGGTGCGAAAGATATCGAAGCGTTGCAGAAAGATTCGAAATTGGTAATGATTACCGGAAGTGGTTTGAAAGAATCGCATCCGCACGATGTCATCATCACGCAGGAAGCTCCGAATTATTCTTTTTAAATAGTTCTAAAATCAAATAAAAAAGACTCCAAATTGAATTCTCATTTTGGAGTCTTTTTTTGTTTGACCTCTAATTCATAAGGGTAATTTTCAGAAAAATAAAAAAAATTAGATAAATGCATTAAAAATCAAAACTTTGGTGCTGTGTTTGCTAAGAATTTAATAGTTTTGCAAAAGCAAATATCGCAATGAAAAAGTCCACAATCTTCTCTTTATTATTTCTATCATTTATAGTACTTGGTACGCTTTCTTTTACTTCAAGCAAGAAAGTGATAGCCGTTGTTTTCAATAAGGAAATGACGAAAAAAGATTTGCTGAGCTTGCAGAAAAACCTAAAAGAAAAGAATATCATTTTGGTTTTCAATCAGATGAAATTTACAAAAAACAGATTGAGTTATATTGATTTCAGCATTGATTTTGGGGATGGATTTTCCGGAACTTCGAAATCCGAAATCACGAAGTCCAAAGAAATAGGATTTGTACGAGATTACAACGAAGATGCTGAACAGCCTTTTGTAGTCGGCGATTTAAAATAAATAAAGCTTCCAAATTTGGAAGCTTTTCTTTTATAAGTCATTGTTGTCATTTTTCTTTCTTTTCCGGATGTCCAAGTCATCTTTGAAATCATCAATGCGGTAATCTGTATGATAATTACCTTTCGTAATTTTTTCCTTCGAATATAATCGGAAATCATTCTCAGTTTTTTCCAAGAGATAATCATACGGGCCAACGTGGGAAATCAATTTGATTAAAACCGGTGAGATTTCCAAACAGATGAACAATCCCATAATGAAACTCGCTGCCAGCGCAATGATTGCTGAATTTTTCCCCAACTCATCTAACGCTTGCAAACGCGCCGCAAATCCATTGAACTTGTCCTCCACAGTTTCTGTAGATTTTCTTTCGGTTTCCAGATTGGTGTAGACTTTCGAAACTTCTTTATCCAAATATTCCAATCGCGATTGCTGTTGTTTTCGGTAATTTTCGAGGTCTAATCGTTTCTGTTCTTTCAATTCCGCTTTTCGTTTGGCATTGGTTCCAAAGCCGACTTTCCCACTCGTCAGGCCAGATTCTTTTCCGAGAATTTCTTTTTCTAATTCTACAGACGCAGAATCATAAGCCATTTGGTAATTCTTAATTTGATTTTGGATTTGTTTCTTCTCTGTATCAAAAGGGCCGGATTGTTGCAAAATCCTTCCAGTCATTTCAGCTTGAAGTTGTTTTTTATTTCTCTGAATAATCGTGTTCAGTTGTTTGTTGACTTCCTTTTCAAAAATCTTCAATTCCAGCGGTTTTGAAATAATGATTCCGAGAAACGTCGCCAAAATCAACCTTGGAATTGTCATCAAAACCTGATTCCACCACGTTCCGGTTTTCTTGATGGAAGAAACGATGTATCTATCCAAATTGAAAATCATCAATCCCCAAAGAAGTCCAAATCCAACGGCTGTCCAAACATTATCAAAAACCGTAAACATCGCATAACCCGCGGAAAGTGTTGCAAAAAGTGCCGTGAACAAAACGATTCCGCCAATTCCGGCAAACTTGTTCCATTCGCTTGGCGATTTCTTCAAAAGGTGAATGTTGGCGCCAGAACACAGCATCAAGAAGTGCTGGAACCAATTCATTTTATTAGTGTTAGATGTATTTTTCATATTAATGATTATCACAATATGTAACTCAAAACGTTAAATTGTTACAAATAGTATTAGGTAAAACCAAATAGCTAATTATGTACCAAATTTTATTTCTAATATTTATGATTTAAAAATCTTAAAACAACAAAATTCACAAAAGAAAAATCGAGAAAGAAGATTGTCAAAAGACAAAAAAAGCCATTTTTTAAAGGACATTTTCCTTTTTTGAACTTTTGACAAGTTTAAAACTTTTGTGCCTTTTGTGGTTCGAACCAAATATAAATGTAGGATTTAAACAAAAAAGTCTGCTTTTCTAAAAGGCAGACTTTATTAATTATAATATTTGAAGCGAAATTAATCTCCCGTGTTCACAGTCACTTTCACGCCTGCGCCACCAGATTTTTCATCCGCATCGAGATTGACTTTGTCCGGTTTTGATTTGAAATCGTGAACGTTATTTTTCATATTTCGGTCAATCAGTTTTGCGTACGGGTCGATTCCAGCTTGCAACGGTTCTTCATTCACCAAGAACGTAAAAGTTTTCTCAGGTTTATCCATCTTCACTTTTTTGAAAATCAATTCTTTACCTTCAGGAAACTTCTTTGATTTTTGTCCGAAAACGCCGACATCAACATAATCGTTAACCGGAATTTTCTTCGATTTCCCTTTGCCATCAACGCGGTATTTTGCGCTTCCAACAGTGAGTTTTACTTGATATTGCTTTCCGACTTTTTTGTAAGATAAATCTTTCACATAATTTTCGTTCAGCGTAATCGTTTCAAACAAATCTTTGATGAGGTACTGCAAACTGTCGGGCGTTTCCTTCTTCAGAAGATTTACAAACTCCACCGAATTGGTGTAAGGCGGTTCCTGAAACTTGGTCTGTTCCAGATATTTCTTCAAAACCGAATTCAGTTTTGCCTCTCCCAGATAATCTTTCAGCGCGTACATCACGACGCTTCCTTTGTTGTAGTGGATGTAACTTTGATTTTCGATTAACATCAAAGGCATTTCGTTTTTCGCTTCTCTGGTTCGGCCTTTCAAATATTTATCAAGCTCGTAACTCAAGAATTTTTTCATCGCAGGCGCGCCGTATTCGTGCTCCATCACCATCAAAGCGGAATATTGCGAGAATGTTTCCGACATCATCGCACTGCCCTGAACATTGCCACCAACAACCTGATGTCCCCACCATTGATGCGCAACTTCGTGAGCCGTCACATAGAACGGAAGGTCGATTTTTTCTGGTTTGTCGGGTTCAATCTTCGTCAGGAAACCGATTTCTTCGGAGTATGGAATCGTGTTCGGGAACGATTGCGCAAAGGAAGCGTAACGCGGAAACTCGATGATTCGGACTTGCTTGTGCTGATAAGGTCCAAAGTTTTTGGTGTAATAATTCAAACTGTTTTGAATGGAAGAAATCATTCGATTCAAATTATATTCGTGTCCTTTTTGGTAATAAACCTCGATGTTCACGTTGTTCCATTTTGCTTTTTTCACTTGATAATCGGCAGAAAGAAATGCGTAGAAATTGAGAATCGGCGAATCCATTTTGTAGGTGAAATATCTTCTACCATTCGCTTTCCATTCTTTTTGCAAATAACCTGGCGCAATGGCGATTTGGTCATTATCAGTCGAAATCTGAGTCTGGAAACGAATCCAGTCGGAATCATTTGAAATGAAATTGTTCATTCTCGCCTTCGTGTCGTTCACTTTTGCCAATCTTGGTTTTGGTTTCAGACCGTATTTTATTCGGGCAGAATTTTCCGAAAGTTCAACATCTGCGCTGTAACCTAAGCCAGGCAGATTATTGGAATTGAAAAATGAACCATTCCCAACCACATCCGTTTCCGTCTCAGAGTTGGCAAAACCTTTCGGCTCAAAATCATATTGAAAATTGAGTGCAACAGAATCTCCAGGCTGAAGTGGCTGATTGAGTTTTACAAGTTTCAAACCTGCTTTTTCATCATTGAAAATCTCTTTTCCGGAACGAGCCAATTGCATTTTTTTGAAGGCATAATGTCCGTCCAGATTATTCGGATATTTGAGAATGATGCTGTCAATCGGCTTTTGATGTTTGTTTTTGATGTAATAAACGCCATCTACACTCCAACCCGATTTTGCAGGGAAAATATCAATTTTCAAATTTGAAGAAACGATTCTCGGCTGGTCTATCTTTTCCAGATATTTATATTTTTTCTCGTAATCGACACGCATTTTTTCCATTTCAACTTCCGTGTAGGATTTGTTGAGAAGATGCGTATTGTAATAGATGTAACCACCAAGTCCGACAGTCGAGAACAAGAATAGAAACAGTAAAGCTTTATGTTTTAATTTGAATGACGTTTTCGACAACAGATATTTTTTGGACAATCCTTTTTCCTTACCTCTCGGGAAAACCAAAAGTGCGATGAACAATAAGAATAACATCATCAAAATCCAATATGATTTCACAATGAAATAACTGTAAAGCACTTGTCCGAAACCGTTCAAAGCTGAATAAGGAAGCGTTGGTCCGTTGGAATTGAAACTATACAAAATCCCATTCATCTCCAAATAATTATATAAAATCGGAAGGAAAACGACAGGGAAAATCGCCAAGAAAAATCCAAAATATTTGTTATTGACAATCAATTGAACAAACAAACTGAAACCTATCAAAACCAGATAATAAGGCAGATTGTAAAGGTTGAATTTCAAATACGTCAATGGTTCGATGTCATAAAATCCTTTGTAAAACTGAATCCCGATGCAAATCAAATTAGAGAAAATCTGCATTAGGATGACCATCCAGACCATTCCCAAAAATTTGGAAAACATCAGGTTGAAATTGGAAACTGTGCTTACGCCAATCAGTTCATCGATTTTATTTTCACGCTCTCTCCAAACGATGTTTCCTGAGAAAAAGACAATTAATAAAAGTAGGAAAAATGACAAACCTTCTTCCGCCAATTCCGCCATCAGAAAGGTGACAGGAATGGATTCTGCGTCGTACATCGATTTCATATAATTGGAAAGCACAATCAGCAAAACGCCAAAAATGAAAGCAATTATTCCAAAAAATGGCGTGTAAACAATTCTTTTGACCTCAAAAAAAGAAAGGTAAAAAAGCTCTTTCAGTTTCGCCATCCAACCAAAATCCTTTTGAACATTCAGAATTTCTTGCAATGATTTTTCGGAATTGGTGTAAGTTTCTACCAAAGCAGTTTTCTTCTTTTTAAATAAAGAAAAAGGTTGTAAAAATTGATTGAAATCAAATTTAAAATAAGTAACTCCAACACACAAAAGCGAAATTCCCAGCCAAACCAAACGGTTCCAAAGCAAAACGCCCGAAAGCGGAACTATGTTTTCATTTTGCTCGTAAGGCGTCCAATATTCGGTGATTTGTTTCAAAGCAAAATTTCCGAATGGGTCGAGAAGCGAGGCCAAATCTTTGTTTTCGATGTCGGAAAGAATGCTGTCGCTCAAAATCGATAACAAAAGTAAAATCACACAGAAAAGGTAGGAAGCCAAAGTGCTTCTGGTCAACGTCGTCAACGCGAAAAATATCGAACCGATAATCAAAGTATTTGCAACTGTGAAAATCAAAAATGGCCAAAGAAAATTGATGATATTGATTGGACCAAGTTGTGGAGTTCCAAGTCCGTAAAGCGTCCCGAAAAAATAGCCAATTAAAATTCCTGAAAAAACGTAGATTGCTATGAGGAAATTAGCTAAAAATCTTCCGAAAAAATAGCCTGATTTGGTAATTGGCGTCGTGTACAACAAACCGTGAAAATTATAGGCATAATCTTTCTGAATCGCGGTTGCCATAATGCTAATCATCATAATCCCGTTGATAAGCACCATAATATTGCCACTCATCCCAACAATCAATCTGGCGATTGCCAAAGAGGAATTTTTGGTCAAAATCGAATCTGAGGTTGAAGTGTCAAATGCGCCCGTCGTTCCCAATCCAACGAGTACGCCAAGCGTGAGGAAAACCAAAAAGTAAATCTGCGTACTCCATTTTTTGAAACCGTTCCTGAGTTCAAAAGAGAATAATTCTTTAAACATTGGTTGTCATTTTTTTGGTGATACTTGAGAAATACACGTCTTCCAAATTGGATTCGACAGGAATAAAATTAGCGTCTGGCTGAGTTTCCGCAAAAACGCGAATCTCCACTTTTCCTTCCGAAATATGTGTAGAAATCACTTGGTATTGTTCTTTCGCCACCTCAACTTCGGATTTCTCGATGAGTTTTTTCCAGATTTTACCTTGGAAGTCTTCTATCACACCTTTCGGAGTGCCGTCTAGAATAATGTGTCCGGAAGTCAAAACCACCACGCGGTTGCACAGATTTTTGACATCATCCACAATGTGTGTGGAAAGAATGACAATCGTGTTTTCCCCGATTTCACTCAAGAGATTGTGGAAACGATTTCTTTCCATCGGGTCTAGGCCAGCGGTTGGTTCATCCACAATAATTAATTTTGGATTTCCCAAAAGCGCCTGAGCAATCCCGAAACGCTGTCTCATTCCGCCAGAATATTCGCTGACGTTTCTTTTTCTAGCCTCGAAAAGATTGGTCTGATGAAGCAAGCCTTCGACGATTTCCTTGCGTTCAGATTTATTTGAAATGCCTTTCAGAATGGCGATATGATTGAGAAGTTCTACGGCATTCACTTTCGGATAAAAACCAAAATCCTGAGGAAGATAACCCAAAACTTTTCGAAGTTCTTCTTTTTGGGTCAAGGCATTGAGGTCGCCTAGAAAAATCTCGCCACTGTCCGGCGCCTGCAAACCAGCGATGGTTCTCATTAGTGAAGATTTCCCTGCGCCATTGGGTCCGAGCAATCCGAACATTCCTTTTCCAATCGTAAGATTGACATTATCCAAAGCCTTCAAACCATTGGCGTAGGTTTTACTAATGTTATTTATCTTCAATTCCATAGTTAATTTTTTAAAGTATTATAATTTTATTAGACGATTGCCGACATTATTTGTTACAAAACATCAAGAAAATTAAAGAATATCAATAAATCATTATGGAATTATCATACATATTTGATTAATTATAACAACAATCAAGGATTCAAAATTAAATTGGAGGAAAATGGTTACAGGTATTATATTTGATGGCTCAATTCAAAATTCAGTTATGAAAAATTTAGTTTTGCTAAGTCTGGTTTCAACATTTGCATTGTCTTGTAAACCAGCTTACACAGCGGACAATCTTCCAAAACCATTGCCAGAAAGGCCAAAAGACAATACTGCAATTGGCGCGATGTCAAAAGAGGAATCCAATGAAATGGATTATTTGAGAGAGGAAATCATCACCTTATCCAACAGCGAAAAGTGTACAAACCCTGCTGAGTGGAAAACTGTTGGACTTGGCGTGAAAGCTTGTGGCGGACCAGTCAGTTACATCGCTTACTCTAACAAAATCGACGAAAAGGCTTTTCTAGATAAAGTGGAATCTTACAATCAGAAATCTGCTGGCTACAACAAAAAATACAACCTGGTATCAGATTGTATGTTAATTGTGCAACCGGAGAATATCGTTTGTGAAAATGATAGACCCGTTTTCAAATAAAGTTTATATTTCCTGAGGAGCAACTTGCTTTTTTTGTTCCTCAGCATCCCGATACAATTTTGCTTTGCTCCAAGTCGCGTGCTTCGATGGAACAATGCTGTGTCCTTTTCTCAAAGCATAGACTTTGGTAAATTCTGCCCCGAAGAATATCAATTGACAAGAATAATTAATCCACATCATTAACAAAATAACAGTTCCAGCAGCACCGAAAACGGAAGTTGGTTTTGAGACATCAAAGTAAAAACTCATTCCCATTTTCCCAATATTGAACAATATTGCCGTTACAATCGCTCCTATCCAAACAGATTTCCATTTGATCTCGACATCTGGCAATACTTTGAACATGATGGCAAACAAAACCGTTACCACTGCCAATCCTAAAATAAAATTGCTGATTTGAATGATGAAGTAAGTATCGACACCAAAATATTTTGTAATAAATCCATTGGCCAGACCAATGACAGATGACAAGACCATACTTATCAAAAGCAGAAACGCGATCATCAAAATCATTCCTAAGGAGTTTGCTCTATCAAGAATGAATTTCTGCCAAGCCTTTTTCGGTGCCGCTTCCACATCCCATAGATTGTTTAGCGTGCTTTGCATTTGGAAAAACAAGCTCGTCGCACCAAAAACCAAAGTCGCCACACCCAAAGCCTTCATCCAGAAATTCTCCTTGTCCACCATCGCGCTGGCAATAATATCTTGAATGCTTTTTGCGCCGTCATAGCCCATTATCCCTTGCAATTGTCGGCGGACCTCGCCATTCACCGCTTCTTCACCAAAGAAATGACTCGTTGTCCAGATGATGATGATTAGCAAACCTGGCAACGCAAATATCGCATTGTAGGCCATACTCGCGCTGTCTTTGGATGCAGAGGATGATGTCCATTCGCTAAAAGTGGCCTTTAGAACTTCCCAAAAAGATTTAAGCTTTGTCATAGTTTACATTTCTTTGGAAAATCCAATAGTTGTACCAATCTACTCCTGTTTGTACCAGCTGGAGTATTTAACATAATTATTTGCAATCCTGTCAATCTCGCCTTCAATCAGACTTTGCGAAATATCTTTTACTTTTTTCGCCGGAACGCCAGCCCATATTTCGCCTTCTTTAATAATCGTATTCGCCGTTACCACGGCACCCGCCGCAACGATCGAATTGCTTTCCACGATACAATCGTCCATCACAATCGCCCCCATTCCGATTAGCACATTGTCTTTGATCGTACAACCGTGAACAATCGCATTGTGACCAATTGAAACATTATTGCCTATCGTCGTCGGACTTTTTTTATATGTGCAATGGATCATCGCGTTGTCCTGGACATTCACTTTATTTCCCATTTTGATGTAATGCACATCGCCTCTCAAAACAGCATTGTACCAAATGCTACAGTCATCTCCCATCGTCACATCGCCAATGATCACAGCCGTTTCTGCCACAAATGCATTCTCTCCAAACTGAGGTTTTTTCCCTAAAAGTTCTCTTATAATTGCCATATTTTTAGATAATTGATAATTTATAAATGATAATTGATTTTGAAAATAATTCCTTCCTGAATATTACTTTGGGCGCCTTTATCCGTCCTCCACTCCCAAACCTAACGAAGTGGTTCGACGAAGTCAATCTTTTTTGCAGTCAGGTTTCCATTAAGTAGAAATTAAGTCAAAGCAAAAAAGGATTTCCGTTCAGGCCGGGGCGCAGATTCGTCTTCTATTCACGTTTTGTCATCCGAAACAGCCAAAATCAAACCAATAGAAAAAATCGAATATCCGCAAACCTACTCATAATCAAAACTTAACACAACATTGGGATTCATCGGCTTTTTTGTTCCACCAAATTACGATATTTTTGTAGTTCAATATACTTAAAATGAGACAAATCATTATAGAACCAACAGAGAATCCAAAAGTGATGAAGTTCGTGACGGACTACAATCTGATTCCGGGTTCAGTTGAATTAGACAGAGAATCTGATATTTCAGAAATTCCGTTGGCACAAGAACTTTTCAATTATCCTTTCGTCAATAGAATTTTCATTACAGCCAATTTTATTGCGGTAGCAAAAGAAGATACAGTTGAATGGGACCACGTTTCCGAAAGTCTGAAAAATATCATCGAGGACGAATTGTTGGCGAACCCACGAATTTATCTTCAAAAGAAAAAAGAAATGTATCAGATCTATTCTGAGATGACGCCAAATCCTGCAGTAATGAAATTCATCTCCAGCAAAATGTTGATGGATGGTTTCATCGAGGTAAAATCCAGAGAAGAAGCGGAAGAAGTGCCATTAGCCAAAGAATTGTACGAAGCTTTTGATTTTGTGAAAGAAATCTATGTGAGTGATAATTTCGTTGCTGTGACCAGAGACGGTCAGTTTGAATGGCACGAGATAATGAATCAAGTTCGTTCTTTCATCGCTGAATTTTTGCAAGCTGGAAAAGCCATTTCCAACGCAGAACCTCACAAGCACGAAAATCCAATGTTGAAGATCATCAACAGAGAATATACCAATGACGAGCAAAAGATCAGCGACATTTTGAATGAATATGTGGCACCAGCCGTAGAAAACGACGGTGGAAAAATCTCGTTGATCGAATATGATCAGGAAAACAAAACGGCAAGAATGTTGCTTCAAGGCGCGTGCAGTGGCTGTCCATCGTCAACAGCAACTTTGAAAAACGGAATCCAGAACATTCTGAAACAATTCGTTCCGGAATTGGTGGAGAATGTGGAAGCTGTGAATGGATAATATTTAGTTGATGGGCTTCGAGAGCCTCAGCCTGACAGTACAAAAGAAGAATCAATATAACATACAGTTTGTCATTCCGTAGGAAACCTAACGAAGTGGTTCGACGAAGTCAATCTAAACAGTTTTTGTAGAGATTCCTACGGAATGACAATATTGCGATTATTTTCAAACATTAGATATTTTGAATCAAACAATTAACCAAAAAGGTATTTTATTAGTAAACCTTGGCTCGCCAAAGTCAACATCTGTGGAAGATGTAAAGGAATATCTGGACGAGTTCCTGATGGACGAAAAGGTCATCGATTACCGTTGGATCTTCCGCGCCCTTTTGGTTCAGGGCATCATCCTGAAAACCAGACCGAAGAAATCTGCGGAAGCGTATAAAACCGTTTGGACCGACGAAGGTTCGCCTTTGATCGTGATCTCCAAACATCTTCAGAAAAGACTTCAGGAGATTGTGGATGTTCCGGTTGGTTTGGGAATGCGCTATGCAGAACCTTCCATCAAAACTGGAATCCAGGAGTTGGTAGACCAAGGCGTGACCGAAATTACTCTATTCCCACTCTATCCGCAATATGCGATGAGTACTACGGAAACGGTGATTGACAAAGCTGAGGAAGTAAGATTAAAATTCTTCCCAGATATCAAGATCAATTACGTGGAGCCATTCTACGACCGCGAGATCTACATCAATGCTTTAGCTGAAAGTATCAGAGAAAAACTTCCTGCGGATTTTGATCTGTTGCAGTTTTCGTATCACGGTGTGCCGGAACGTCATATTTACAAAACCGACCCTACGAATACTTGCAATATGAATACTTGTTGCCAAAAGGAAGACAATCCTTCGCACAAATTCTGCTACAGACACCAATGTTACAAAGTGACCGAACTGGTGTGCAAAAAACTTGGTTTGCCAAAAGAAAAAGTAATGGTCACCTTCCAGTCCAGACTGGGCAAAGACAAATGGATGGAACCTTACACAGACGCTACTTTGGAAGGTCTTGGCAAAAAAGGCATTAAGAAACTAGCCATCGTTTGTCCTGCTTTTGTCTCCGATTGTCTGGAAACTTTGGAAGAGATCTCTGTGGAAGGTAAGGAGATTTTCCTGCACGGTGGTGGTGAAAGATTCGATTACATTCCCTGTCTGAACGAGGAACAAAGCTGGGTGAATGTTGTGAAAACGCTTTCTGAAGAGAAGCTGAATGATTTTTACTTTCATTAATCTTAATATTCAAATCTAATGGTTTTTCGATACGCACGACATACGCAGAATCTTGAGAAACTGATCTACTTCTACACTTCCGTTTTGGAGTTTGAAGTGATTGGGAAGTTTGAAGATCACAATGGTTATGATGGTGTTTTCCTAGGCAAAGCTGGTGAGAATTGGCATCTGGAGTTCACACAGGACGGAAATTTGCCGGAGTCAAAGTTTGATGATGATGACATCTTGGTTTTCTATCCGGAAACCCTAGAAGAGTTCCAGAAGATCTTGGCTAATCTCGAACATTTTAAAGTCCCGACTTTGACACCGAAGAATCCGTATTGGAAAGAGAATGGCATCTGCTTCGAGGATTGTGACCATTATAAGATTATTATTTCTGACCTTAGAATTACTAAATAAATTACAAGACTTCAATTTTCATTGGAGTTTTTTTTGTCATTTTATGATTGGTTTTTGATGGGCTGTTTTCGTGAGATCGCCGTGAGGTTTTCGTGAGCTAAGTGTATTTTTCTCGTTGGAATACATTGAAGCGTATTGACATTTTGACATATATTTTGAGGTGCTATCGGTATACGGTCGGTATATGCATCCTATACGTAAAATGTGTTTTTGTTATTCGGGGAGATTGAGGCGGTTCTGTCATACTGACATAACCACTTTGATGGAGTACTGCTTGAATGATCTTTGTAATTGGACTTACACTTTTAGCAGTTTTTGCATGATTAAAATCTTAATTTAAATTACTTTTACGAAATTAAATGAGAAATGCTAAAAATCTCATTCACACAATGAAAACGAAAGATAGCAATTTTGGAATATTCTTGATGACGGCAGTTTTACTTTTTTGCGTTCCATATTTTGTACTTCCAAATCTATTTACAGATATTAAAAATCTTGAATACGAAACGAAAATAGTAGAGTCAACTAGAATTCTTAAAGAAAAAAACAACAGCCGCTCCTTGCCTGGAAAGTACATTACATCACTCATTATTAAAATGACAGATGGCTCAGAAATACAAAGCAGTGAAGAATATGACAAGTATTGGCCTCAAATTCAAAAGAAAGATAATATTGGTAAGCAAATCAAATATTATCACAGCGTAAATGGAAGCAAGGAACATAACCCGCTCCAAATTGAAATCAATAATAAAATCATTTATAAAAAGAATGAAAACCTTAAATATGCAATTTTACTAATTGCTCTTATGTTGATTTTCACATCTATTCTGTGATTAAATTAGTTAAAATGATTAAGTCCAAAACTAACATTCAAAATTCTTAATCTGCCTTTTCCTAAAACTCTTCGATTCTGCCGAGATTGACTCTTCTAATGTTAAATCTAGATTCTTTCAGAATGACAAAATCTAGAACATTCTATAAATGTTATTTTACCCTGAAAACCCATAGCCCTGATTGCAGTGGAAATCCCACAGCAGGCGATGGCAATTTGACTCCGCTCGGGATGTAAGCGAGGGCGCGAGGAATTGCAACGGAAAGCAGGTTCTCGGCTCCTAAAACTATTAAATCTTTTTGCGTCGATTCTAATTCGTTATTTTCCAGAGGTAAAATAATTATCTTTACGAAAAATAAGTGCGAACAGGAATGCGTAACAGGGTTTTAAATGGATAAATTGGATCTTTTAGGGGTGGTGACGGTGATCTCGCTGTTCGTTTCGTTTTTTCTGGCGTTTTTTCTGCTGACGGTGAAGACGACGCACAAAAGCAGTAATCGGATCTTTGCTTTTTTTCTGATCATCAGCGCAATCGACATCAGCGAGCCTTTGGTGAGTCTATTTTCCGATGGTCCTTCGAATCTTGGGATGTTACGGAGCACGGTATCTTTTCTTCAGATCCCCGTTTTTTATCTTTATGTGTTGTCGGTTTGTTATTCGGATTTTAAATGGAAGCCTAAGTATTTTTTACATCTGATCCCGTTTTTGGTTGTGAATGCTTTGTTGACGCCGCGTTTCTATAGTGTCGATCTGGCTTCAAAGTTTGATTTTATCGTCAATCGCCAAAATATGGTAGAGTTACAGTTTACGCATTGGCTGTTCCATCTTCAGATCATGGTTTATTTTGCGGCGATTTTTCTGCTGTTGAGGAGGGCGAAGAAGCTGTATTTGGAAAATAATTCGGGTGGAGATCTCAGTTCTTACCAGTGGCTGTTTCAGTTCACGGGCGTTTTGACGGTTTTTTATCTGGTTGTCATTCTTAAAAACATTTTCAAATTTTCCGATTATACGTATGTTTCCGACCGGATCAAAATCGGGATCCTGGTGTCGCAGCTTTTCATCATCTGCTGGTATTTGTACAAAGCGCTGAATCATCCCGGCCTTTTCAGGAATATCGACTCGAGATTGAAACTCGTTGCTGACATGGTTTTGGAGGATCAAAAGACAGAGCCGGAAACTCTGAACGATGACCTTCTGAAACTTAAAAAATATATGAGCGATGAAAAGCCATTTCTGGATCCAGCTTTGACGATCCAGGATATTTCCGAAGCGATGAATGTTCCGTTTCGAGAATTATCGGTTTTGATCAATCATCAGTTGGGACAGCATTTTTATGATTTTGTGAATACTTACCGAATCGAAACTGCAATGGAAATCCTTAGAGATCCTTCAAAATCCAAGGTGACGATTCTTGAAATACTCTATGAAGTGGGATTTAATTCGAAATCTTCCTTCAACACCGCTTTCAAAAAGCATACGGGAAATACGCCCACCGAATATCGCAAGTCATTACAAATGAACACTTTGTAATTACTCGTACTACATCATTCGATTATTCCTACCAATTCTTTTCAAAAAATAAGGCCGAATACTTTTACTCGGTCGCATAGGATTTTGTGCTTCCACATCTTTGTATCGAAATATTAATCAACCTTTAAATTATGATACAATGAAAACTATTTTTTATGCCAGCTTTTTTTTATTATTAATGACAAGCGCCACAATCTTTGGACAGAAAAAAGATTACCGCTTTCTTACCGACAGTCTGAAAATCGAAGAACAATTAGAAAAGTATAAACTTCCGGGATTCAGCGTGGTTGTTTTTGAAAATTATAAGATTGTCTATTCGAAACAATTTGGAGTCAAGTCTATGAATTCGCCAGAAAAGATTGATGAAAACACGGCTTTTTCGACAGCCTCAATTGCAAAACCCATCACCGCACTTCTTTGCTATATCTTGGAAGAAAAAGGTTTGCTGAATCTTGATGACCCGATTGACCAGTCTCTAAAAAGATGGCATTTGCCAAAAAGCAAATTCACCGAGAACAAAAGCCCGACTTGGAAACAATTCTTGAATCACACTGCAGGAACTACTCAGGAAGGTTTTGAAGACCATTATGAAGGTGAAAAAATCCCAACATTAGTGGAAAGCCTGCAAGGTAAAATTCCGAGATATGATAAAGAGATCGAATTTTTCTTTGAACCGGGAACAAGGTGGCAATACAGCGGTGGCGGCTACACCATCATTCAAATGGCTTTGGAAGACCGATTCAAAACCTCGATTGCTGAATTGGCAAAACAGTATATTTTTGCTCCGCTTGGATTAAAAAACACGACGATGATACAGCCGAATGAAAAGGGATTTCTTACAAACGTTGCTTTGGTACACGACAATGAAGGAAAAATCATTAAAACCGGTTTGCCAATCACGCCACAAGTTGGTCCTTCTGGACTGTGGTCTACTCCGACTGAACTGGCAATCATCGCTATAGAAATTCAGAATGCGTTGCGCAACAAAAATAATAAAGTGATCTCTCAAGATGTTGCGAAAAAAATGACAGAAGTTACCATTTTGAAACAAGCTGTAGGCGGATGGAGCAATGGTTGGCAAAAATCTTTTGCTTACAACAATTATGATTGGTTTGCCTGCAACGGTTCAAACACCGGAGTTGGCGGTAATGTAATGGGAACGATGAAAGATGGGAATGGGTACGCTTATCTTGCCAATGGTGAAAAACCGAATCGTTTTCCGGTAATGGGAAACACGCAGAGAACAATTCTAAGACTGATGAATTGGAAAGGAAATTTCCAAAGTGAGGAATCACAAGAAATTCCTTTAAATCTAAAAGAAAAACTGATTGGAACTTACAACGATTTCCTTTACGGACAAGAAGTAGAAACAAAAATTGTGGAAAGAGACAACCGCCTTTACGTGGAATCTATGCTTTTGGACCATTTTAGAAGCAAAAAGGACAATGAGTTGGTCTATTTGAAAAACGGATCCTTTAAAGTGATCGATTATCCAAATCTTTTGAAATTTGAATTTAGTGATGGAAAACTAAGTTCTGTCACATCAGTCAGAGATGATTTAACTGACATTATAAAAGTCATTAATCAAGGAAAATAATCCTTAGCCATCTTTGAATAAAAAAACCGCCTCAGATCATTGAGACGGTTTTCTTTTTATAGAAGTATTCTTATTTCTTATTGAAATCTCCTGCGTAAATCGAAGTTACTTTATCAAGAGAAATATATTTCTTCAGAACAGCGTTCACATCTTCTAATTTCAGGTTTTGGATCTTGGCATTTAGCTCGTCATACCTTTCCAATGGAACACCGAAAAGGAGTTTGCTATTTTCCAGGTTGATCAATGTATTCTCCATTCCAAGGCTTGTGGTGCGGATGTTGGCGTAACTTTTCTTATTGGAGTCCAATTCTTCTTGTGTGAAACCAGTTTTCAGAGCTTTGCTCACCTCATCTTTCACGGCAGATTCTACGGCATCACGTTTTGTTGGATTCAGGTAAGCATAGTAGTTCCAAGAAGAAACATCGTTGGTGACCGGAACGCTGAGGTACGAACCAACGCCGTAAGAAATACCGTCTTTTTCGCGAAGTCTCATTGGCAATCTCGCAGAAAGGAAACCGCCGCTTCCCAAGATCTCATTAGCCAAGACCAAAGCTGGATATTCTGGGCTGTCCTGCTTCATGGTAAAGCTTGAAGTTCCAAGTGCGACTGCGTTTTCTTTGTCTGGTGTGATGATATTTTTATCTACTTTCTTAGTTTCGAACAACGTAGGTTTTACTTCTTCAAACTTAGATTTTGCGGTGAACTTCCCGAAGGTTTTCTCTAATTCTGAACCTACAGCTTTTGCATCCAGACTTCCGATAATTGTTCCTGCTCCGTTGGATGCACCAAGAACATTGTTATAGAAATCTACAACTTGGGCGCGTGTCACTTTTTTGTTGTCCGCAATCTCTTCTTCCAATGTTGAAGTGTAGAAAATACTGGTTTTTGGATAAGGCGAAGAAAGTCTTGAAAGCTCGTTGTAGGCGATTGCTTCTGGATCTTTTAACTGTCCGTCCAGGTAAGTATTGTTTTCAGCAATGGTTTTTGTCAATTCATTTTCCGGGAAAGTAGAATTAGCTAAAATGTCCTGCATAATAGCCATTACTTTCGGGAAATCATTTTTGTAGGTAGAGAACTGAACCATAAGGTTTTGCCCAGAAGTATAGAAATTGAGCGAAGACTTCATCTGATCCAATTGATCTTGGATCTGCTCCTTTGTTCTGGTCTTAGTTCCGGATTTTAATAGCGAGGCGGTCATACTTGCCACAGCCGATTTGCCTTGAAGGTCTTTCTCATTCCCAATTCTGAAACGGAAGGAACCTTGGATCTTGTCGCCTTTCAGTTCTTTGTTGATCAAGCCGTATTTCATCCCGTTGGAAAGTGTGCCTTCGGTCAGATTTTTCTTGATGTTGGCGATGCTGGTCTCAAAAGGTGCTGGTTCTTTCTCCAAAGCTTTACCTTTGTAATCTTTGGTCAAAGTAGCGATTTGCTCAGACCTGAATTCTGTTGGCAAAACACGTTCTTCATTGGAAGAAGGGCGGAAAACGCCAAGTGTTCTGTTGTTATTTTTGAAATATTTTGCAGCAACTCTTTTGATATCCTCTAGTTTCAGATTCTCCACATTGTCTCGGTAAACGAAAGCCAGTTTGTAGCTTCCGGTTCCCACGATCTCTGTGAATCCAATGGCGTAATTGATCGTATTATTTTTTTCTGTCGCAATGTCTTTCAAGAGTTTTGATTTAGCTCTATTCAAGTCTTCTTCTGTGTAATTGATGGTTGAAATCTTATCCAACTGCGCTTTGACCAATTTTGCAGCTTCATCCAGATTTTTCTCTTTCGAAATATCAAAGTTATAATAAATAATACCCGGATCTCTCGCTGGAATATAATAGGCCCAAACAGACGAAGCATTGCCAGAATCTACAAGACCTTTGTACAAATAGCCTGATGGATCTGCGGTAAGAATCTCATTCAAAGCACTAAGTGCCGCATAATCCTTGTCTGCAAAAGCTGCCGCGTGATAACCTGCTGCGATGATTTGCTGGTCATTATTTCTTTTGATCTCAAAATATTTCTCACCATTTTGAGCTGGTTCAACTGTATAAGTTCCGCCTAATTCCCTCGCTGGTTTTGGAATTGCAGAGAAATAATCACCTACATATTTCAAGGCATTGTTCTCATCAAATTTACCTGCAATGACCAACGTGGCATTATCTGGTTGGTAATATTTTTCATAGAATTTGCGAAGCGTTGGTGCCTTTACCCTTTCGATATCTTCTTTACTTCCGATGGTGGAATTTCCGTAGTTGTGCCAAGTGTATGCATTAGAAAAAACATTCTGGATCATCACTCTCGTCGGATTGTTTTCCCCGATCTCAAACTCGTTTCTTACCACAGAAAATTCTTTGTCCAGATCGGTTTGAAGAATTGTGGCATTGATCATTCTGTCGGCTTCCATCTGGAGCGACCATTTCAGGTTTTCGTCGTTGGAAGGGAAAATCTCGTAGTAATTGGTTCTGTCGTAATACGTTGTTCCGTTGGCTACACCACCTTTGTCGGACAATTGTTTCTTGATGTCGCCCAGGTTTTTGGTGCTTTTGAAAAGCATATGCTCCAGCAAGTGCGCCATTCCTTTTTCGCCGTAGCCTTCGTCTTTGGAACCTACGTTGTAGATGATGTTGACCACCATATTACTTTGTGATTGGTCTGGGATCAAAAGGACATTCATCCCATTGGAAAGTTTGTATTCCTTGACGCCTTCGATGTTTCCAACATATTTAGGAGTTTCGGCTTTTTGAGCGAACACAGGCATACTAAGGCCTGCGTAGAACACGACTGCCGCAGTCAGTAAAAAATTCTTCATGTTTTGATAGTTATATTTTTTTAGTTTTTAAATTTAATAACTTTTCATTAAAAATATATTTAGCTGTCAATCTTTATGAAAATCTTAACGTAATTTTGCAATTATGCAAGTTGAGAAGATAATTATGGGAATCGATCCGGGAACATCCATTATGGGTTTCGGGATCATCTCCGTGAAAGGCGGGAAGATGGAGTTGATCGTGATGCACGAATTGGTTTTGAAAAAATATGAAAACCACGAGACCAAACTAAAAGTTATTTTCGATAAGACCTTAGCGTTGATCGATGAATATCATCCCGACGAAACAGCTCTGGAAGCGCCATTCTTTGGGAAAAATGTTCAAAGTATGTTGAAACTCGGGAGAGCGCAAGGTGTTGCCATCGCAGCAAGTCTCCACAGAAATATTCCCATCACCGAATATTCTCCGAAAAAAGTAAAAATGGCCATCACCGGAAATGGGAATGCTAGCAAAGAACAAGTTGCTGGAATGCTCCAAAATCTTTTGAAACTGAAAGAATTTCCAACGAAATATCTTGATGCGTCTGATGGTTTGGCCGTTGCTGTTTGTCATCATTTCAATTCTGGAACTATATCAACCGACAAATCTTATTCTGGTTGGGACAGCTTTTTGAAACAAAATCCTGATCGGGTCAAATAGTTATAGATTTTTCTGTCAGGCTGAGGTTCTCGAAGCCTTTCTATTTGATCATTTGCCTTTTTCTTGCTGCTTATCCCTTGATTCTTGTCACCTGAATCTTTATCTTTGAATCGATGAATAATTCTCTTTTTGAAATCGTAGAACACACCAACCGTAGCATTTTTCTCACAGGAAAAGCAGGAACTGGGAAGACTACATTTCTAAACGACTTTGTAAAAAAAACCAAGAAAAAACACATTGTAGTTGCGCCGACAGGGATCGCGGCCATCAATGCTGGTGGCGTTACGATCCATTCGATGTTTGGATTGCCGCTCAGAACTTTTCTCCCGACGACAGAAAGAATCGACCAAAATCTAGGAAACAATATTCCGGATCTGATGGTCCATTTCAAATACCGAAAAGACAAACTAAAACTTCTCCGCGAAATCGAAATTATCATTATCGATGAAGCCTCGATGTTGCGTGCGGATGTTTTGGATATGATGGATTTTTCATTGAGACACGTTCGCAGAAATCAACAGAAGTTTGGTGGTGTTCAGATGTTGTTTATTGGCGACCTTTACCAGTTGCCTCCAGTTGTGAGAGACGAACATATTCTTGGAATGTATTATCCATCGCCATTTTTCTTTCACGCCAAAGCATTGGAAGGCAGTAATTTCATCACGCTGGAACTGACCAAAGTTTACCGACAAACCGATGAACATTTTCTGGAAATTCTCAATGCCATCCGAGACGGAATTACCGGAGACATCGACTTCGAAACGTTGAACGAGAGATATCAACCAGACTTTGACCCAAAAGATGAAGCGTATGTCTATCTCTGTTCGCACAACAAAATGGCGGACGACATCAATCAGAAAAAAATAAAAGAACTCGGCGGAAGAGCACATTCCTACACAGCCGATGTGAAAGGTGATTTCAAGGAAACGCAATATCCGAACGATGAGGTTTTGGAATTGAAGATCGGAGCACAGATCATGTTCATCCGAAATGACACTTCGCCAGACAAAAAATATTTCAACGGAAAACTCGCTCAAATCTCTTATCTTGATGAAGACGAGATCTCTGTGATCCTAGACGGAAGCGAAGAAGAGATCACTTTGAAAGCAGAAACCTGGGAACAGAAAAAATATTCTCTTGATGATGAGAAGAACATCAAAGAAGAAGTTTTGGGAAGTTTCAAACAGTTTCCGATTCGCCTCGCTTGGGCGGTAACGATTCATAAAAGTCAAGGTTTGACCTTTGACCGATTGATCATTGATGCTGGAAAAAGTTTTGCTTCCGGACAGGTTTATGTAGCACTTTCGCGTTGCCGAACTTTGGAAGGCATTGTCCTTAAATCTAAGATCACGCCCGAAGTGATCTTCAGTGACAAACGGGTTTCGAAGTTTCAGGACGAGACGCACGCCAATTCGAAAATCGAGGAAATCCTTAATTCTGAAAAGTACGATTACAGCATTCAAAAAGTCATTAGAAGAATCGATTGTGTTTGGTTTGTTTCCGCCCTGGAAAGCTGGATGGTGATGACCCGAAGTAGCAAATCCGTTGATAAGGACCAATCGCAAAAACTTTACATCACTTTAAAATCCGAAATAGAAAATCTGAAACTTATCTTTCAGAAATTTGAAAGGATCTTGCTTCAGAAAACCCAGAAATTCCTGAAAGGTGAAGAGGAATGGCAAGAGGTTGAGGTCAAAGCAAAAGGTGCGGTCAATTTCTTTTTCTCGCATGTGAACGAGAAGGTTTTTTCGCCTCTAAAAGATTTTTATTCAGAGACAAAAGGTATTAAAGGTTTGAAAGCCTTCAACGAGGATTTCCGCGTTTGGCTGGATGATTTGGAGGAATATTTGAAAGATCTGAAAGACGTTCATCTTTTGGAAACACCTTTGTTCGACAAAGAAAAAGATGCTGTGATCTCGATGTCCATCAATAAAGTTCCGACGCACGTTTTGACCTATCAATTGTTCCAGGATGGAAAAACCATTTCTGAAATCGCCAGAGAACGAGGTTTGGTAAATTCCACGATTTTTGGGCATTTATCTAAATATGCTGAGCAGAATTTGCTAGATAAAAGCGACTTGCTGAGAATCTATCCAAAGGAAAAAGTAAATGCTTTCGAAAAGGTTTTCAAGCAAAGTCCAAAAGAGAACATCAATGATTGGAAAGCGGCTTTGCCAGCGGATTTTGATTATGGTGAAATCCGGTTGATTTGGAATTATTATTTGAATTTGAATAAATAACTTATGCTTACAGAATCTGAATTTTCTAAAGAATTCGCAAATCGTTTGATTCAAAAAGTTGACGGCCTGAGAATAATTTTAATTAATGGTCTAGAAATCCAAACAGAATTTGAAGGTTCAACCGAATATAGACACTTTTTAAACAATTGTTATTCAGAATATTGCAGAAACCCTGATGAAATTGAAGAAATTTTCTTAAAATATTTGAATGCCACTGATAGTATCTATAATATTAATAATGATATAAATATTAATGACATCTTACCAGTGATTAAAGATCGAAGATTTCTTCAAAATTTACGTGAGTTAGACAATAACTTCAAAGAAAATAATGTCTTTGAAAAATACAATGATGAACTTTACATTTTCTATGTTGAAGACACAGAAACCAATATCAATTATCTAAGTAGAGAAAATGTTGAAAGTCTAAATATAGATCCAAGTAAGCTTAGAGAAATTGCGATAGAAAATTTATTAAATTCTATAGAAATTGAGAAGCACGGAGAAGACGGTTATTACATGTTGGTAGTTGATGGCAATTACGAATCAAGTTTGATTTTACTTGATATTTGGCATGAAGAAAACTTTGAAGTAAGTGGCGAAATAATTATTGGAATTCCGGCTCGTGATTTATTGCTGATAACAGGAAAAAATGATATTGAAAATCTTGAAAGACTTAAGAACACCATAAAAGAAATCAGTGAGGAAGGAGACCATTTAGTTTCTGAAAAATTATTCGAATATCGGAATGGAAAATTCGAAGCAATTTAAAATAAAAATCGATATAAATAAAAAGCCACAAATAAACTTTGTGGCTTTCATATTTTTAAAGAATAAGATTTAATTGATCAATTCAAATCTTGCATAGTCTGCGATCTTCTTTGGCAATTTGATGCCGTCTTCGGTTTGATTATTTTCTAACAATGCGGCCATAATTCTTGGCAAAGCCATTGCAGAACCGTTTAGCGTGTGAACCAATTGCGATTTCCCGTCTGCTTTGTAACGGCATTTCAAACGGTTGGCCTGGAAAGTTTCGAAGTTCGAAACAGAGCTTACTTCCAACCACTTTTCCTGCGCTGCACTCCAAACTTCGAAGTCGTAGGTCATTGCTGCGGCAAAACCTGTGTCGCCACCGCAAAGTCTAAGGATTCTGTAAGGCAATTCCAAATCTTCCAAAATGGATTTGATATGCTCTACCATTTCTTCCAAAACAGCGTACGAATTTTCAGGTTTCTCTATTCTCACAATCTCCACTTTCTCGAATTGGTGAAGTCTGTTCAAGCCTCTCACGTGCGCGCCATAACTTCCCGCTTCTCTTCTGTAGCATTGAGAAAACGCTGTATTCTTGATTGGCAGATCTTTCTCATCCAACAAAACATCGCGGTAAAGATTCGTCACCGGAACTTCCGCCGTTGGAATTAAATATAGATCATCTGCATTGATGTAGTACATTTGTCCTTCTTTATCGGGCAATTGTCCTGTTCCGTAGCCAGAAGCTTCGTTCACCACGTGTGGCGGATTCACTTCGAGATAACCTGCATCAACGTTCTTATCCAAGAAATATTGAACCAACGCTCTCTGCAATCTTGCACCTTTCCCAAAATAAACAGGGAAACCAGCACCAGCGATTTTAACACCCAATTCGAAGTCGATCAAATTGTATTTTTTCGCCAATTCCCAGTGTGGGATTGCACCTTCACCAAGACCTTCAACCGTTGTAGATTCGTAAATGATTTCATTATCATCAGCCGAAACACCCGCTACGACTTTCTCGTAAGGTACATTTGGGATTTGATACAGAATGGTGATCAAGGCTTTCTCGGCTTCAGCAAGTTGAGATTGTAATTCTTTGCTCGATTCTTTGTATTGCGAAGTTTTGGATTTTGCCGCTTCAGCTTCCTCTTTATTTCCTTCTTTCATCAAAATTCCGATTTCTTTCGAAATTTTGTTCATCTCGGAAAGTTGTGAGTCTAGCTCAAACTGTAGTTTTTTTCTTTCGTCGTCCGCATTGATAGCTGCATCGATCAAATCTAATTCCTTGAAGCTTCTTTTCTTCAAGCCTTCCAAAACGCGCTCTTTGTTCTCGCGCAAAAAATTAACCTGTAACATAGTTTGGTTGTTGGTTGATAGTTATTGATTGTCAGAAATTAATGTTCTGACTGTCATTGCAAATTTAAGGATTTTATTTCACGATCGTCACAATGTTTGGCTGGCCTGGAATTTTTGTGAATTTCAGTTCACCATTATACCAAAGTTTTGAGATCTGAAAAGCTGATGGTGTGGACTTGTATTCAATCTTGATCAAGTCTTTATCGCTACTGGTTGCCGACTTTGTTAATTTAAGGGCAAATAGGGAATAGTAGATCTGCTCATTATCATTGCTAAGAGAATCAATCTTCAATCTGATTGCTCCAGCCGGATAATCGAGATAAGTAATTGTATCCGAATCCTTTAACAAACTGTATCCAGTAATGACTAGCGAATCTTTTGGTCCCAAAAGGTCGAGCAAACTAGCAGACGTGTAAGATCCTTTAATTTTAGGATTCAACAAATCAGGATTCGTAGAATTTTTAATATAAAGTTTCAGAACCTGATCAATAGATTGCGTTTCTTCCTGATCTCTTTGGCAAGAGAACAATAGAATAATAGCCGATAAAAGTATGGATATCTTGAGTTTCATCTTTGCAAAGATAAAAATTCTTTCAAGACAATTTTCGGTAGTAGGATAAGAATCCGCCCATTAGCAACAATCCGGTTATTAATAAGGTTACTGACTGCGAAATCGCCATTCCTTCAACACCAAATTTCGGAACGAAGAAAAAGGACAAGCCCAATAAAATGGCCAATGCAAATGCAGAAATAATGGTATTGTACTCCATTTTTCCGACAGCCGACAGGAGATTTCCGTAGAGATTTCTCATCAACATATTAAGAAGAAAAGCGCCTGTTAGAATCAAAAATGGTGTTTCAATTCCTTGATACTTTTCTCCAAAAAATAATGTCACGATGAAATCATCAAGCAAAAACATGGCGAAGAAAATCCCTAGACAAAGCGGAATGAAAATCTTATAATAATTTGAAATATAATATCTTAAGAACGACTTATCCCGATGTTTCTTAGCTAGTTCCGGAAAATCGCTTTGCATAAAAGTCATTGCGATGAAAGTCAAATTGGCTGGAATCAGAATGGCGGTTTTGTAATTGGCAACCGCAGATTCATTCATCAAAAATCCCATCAAGATAATATCCAAAGAAAAAAGAGCATCACCCAAAACGGCGGTGCCTGCGGTGAAAAGTCCATACTTCCAGATCTCGTTTTTAGAAAATTTCAGTTCAACTTTTTCTGAAAAGTTGATATTCTGAAACCAGAACAACGAAAAGAATGGCATCAACATCATCGCAATCAAATAGCCGACAATTCCGAAGAAATAAGTGAGGACGAGAATCAAAATCAAACCAGAAATGTTGACAACGTTATTCAATCGTGCAAACTCACGATTTCTACCGCTGATCCGCAATTGCGACTGAATGTGATTGTAAAAAAAAACACCAATTAACCTTACTGCAAAGGCGATAAAAAGGAAAATGATTTTTTCAAACTTATCTAAATAGAAAATTGAACAAAGTAAAAACACAAAACTCAACGCCATTTGATAATAAAAACCTTGCTTCAAAAGATAAGCTGAAAGTGCTTTTTTCTCTTTAGAATTTTTCGCAATCGAGCCATATCTCAACAAGATCTGCTGACTTCCAAATCCGCTAAACGCCAGAAAAATAGCCGATAAAGACGCTACAATACTTATTAATCCAAAATCATTTTCAGACAATAATCTGATGATAATGAGTGACCCGATGAATCCACAGATCTTAGCAACAAGCAAAGACCCAAAGACAAAATGACCTTTGTTTTTTAAAAAATTTCTAAGAAAATCCGAAAGGCTTCCCACTATTTGAAAAATAATTTAAAAATAGCTAAAATATTGACACCCTGACTTTTCTGATAGAAATCTTTTTGTCCGAATAGAAATTCGACATCTTTTTTTAATTCTGGATAGTTGTCCAACCGCCAAATATTTTCTTTGAAATAAGTTTGATAATAATCCTGAATATCCTGCGAATTGTAATAATAAAACTCGTACGGATACATACTTGTTTTCTCGGTTTGCTTCGTAATCTTGGCGTTCCAAAGCTTCGAAAATCGCTTTTTCACTTTTGGTCCGAACGTACTTTTCCATTGTGCATTCGGTTTCATTCCGGTCTTTTCCCAGATGTAATCGCTGGCATTTGGTGTAAATTGATTCAGCCATTGCAAGTAGAGTTTTTGATTGATTTTCCATTTTTCCGGAAGACTGATGGCAAATTCCAACATCGTTTTGGACATAAAAGGCGAAGTCTGATACGCGTATTGCTCAATCACCTGCGCGCCCAAAACCGTCCTGTTGTAAGCGACATTTCTGAGGTAAAATAATTCTTCGGATTCGTATTGGTTCAAAACCTTTTCAAAATCCGATTTTACTTTGGGAAGAAATTTTGGATTGACCACAATCTTAAATTCGCCCGGCTTTTTGCGATATGGAACCGTATTGAAACCGCCTAAAATCCCATCACCAATCGAACCGCTGTGCACGATTTTGAAATCTTTGTTCTTCAAATTTTCAAAAGCATATTGGATATGAATTCCGCCTGTGAAAAGTCCGCAACCTTCGGATAATTCCGTGAGTTTGTCGATGTATTTCAAGTAAATTCCGCCATCCAAAGATTGAAACGTGTAGGGAATGTTGTAATCCTTCGCAATCTGTCTGGAGATTGTCTCGTCTAAATAGCCGGACTGCGAAAAACAAAACGTTTCGTCTGGTTTTTCACCCAATTTATCAGCGTAAAGCATCGCAATTCTACTGTCCAAACCGCCACTTAGCAAAGTAAAATGTTTGGAATTGAGTTCATTATCTTTCTGATATTCCAAAGCAATATTTTCAGAGAAAATCGAATCCAAATCGTGAACCGCTTTCTCTTTAGAATCCTTGTAGTAAGCGATATTTTCTAAGTCAAAATACTTTTTCTTAAGAATATTTTGAGTTTTCAAATCGATTTCGATGTAATGTCCATCGAGGATTTTGAAAATATTTTCAATTGGCGTTTCGTTTTCGAGCATATTCCCAAACGTCAATAATTTGTAGAGATTATCGATATTTGGAGTGATAGAAATAGTGTTTTTTTTCAAAGTTTCACTTAATCTAACCAAATGAGAATCGATGAAAACATGTTCATTTTGCTTAGTGTAAAAAACACGTTGTGTGGAAGTTGGATTGGTAAAAATGAATTTTTTTTGATTTAATTTATCCCAAATGAAACCCCGGAACTCGCCATCCAATTCTTTGATGGAATTAATATTTTTATTCTGATAAAGACTTAAGAAAAAATCTTTAAAATCAGAATACGAAGATTTTTGAAGAAGTTGTTTTTTATTAAGAATAATTCCTTCAATCGCGATTTCAACTTCATCATTTTTGATAACAAAAGAATCGTAATCATTCTCAAAGAAAAGATTGATATTGATTTGATTTTCAGAAATATGAATATTGAAACCTTTCATTTTAGTTCAATATTTTTTCATAAACCGCTGTGAATTGCTCTGCGATTGCCGTTTTGGAAAATGTCTTTTCTGCGTAATCTGCGATTTCTTTTTTGTTGGTTATTTCCCTTTCGTTCAGCAGTTTTTTCATTGCATTTTCCAAAAGGAGTTCATCGGGCTCATCCACCAAAATCCCAAAATCGTTTGGGAAAAACTCGGAGATTCCGCCGACATTTGTAGAAATTACTTTGATTCCGGATGCGAAAGATTCTGCAATCACACAAGGTTGATTCTCATCATTACTAAATAAAACGAAGCAATCCGAAGTCTTCAGTTTTTCGGAAACTTCTAGCAAAGTCAATGTGTCAAAAACTTCGATTTGGTTTTCGAAACCTTCTTTTTTTACGATTTCTCGCAAGGTTTTGGTTTCGCCGTCGCCACCGATTTTTAACTTCAATTTGTAGCCTTCTTTTAGTAATTTGATGGAAACGTTTAATATTTTATCAGCGTTTTTCCTCGGAATCAAATTGGAAATATGAACGAAGGTAAAATCGTTATGAGCTGAATTGATTGGTTCAAATAACTGTGTATCAACCACATTTGGAATCACGTGCATTGGCGTTGTAATTCCCAATTCTCCAAGACTGATTTTCAAATCATTGCTGACCGGCAACATCATAGAAGATTGATTTCCAATGAATTTTGCAATTTTCTTCACAGGACCAGATGTGGAATTTTGATTAATTTTCCGAAGCGCCGTCCAATGTTCCGTGACCACAAACGGAATTTTGAATTTCTTCTTGAGGTAAACGGCGAAAAGCATATTGTTGTGAAGCACGTTCGCGTGAACCAAATCTGGCTTTTGCATTTTCGCAAATCCCATTTTGTAAGCTTTCATTCTTCTGATGAAATTCTGAATTGGATTTTTAGAATTTTTGTAATAAATAACCAAAGTTCTAATTCCATTAATTACTTTATCATCAAAAATGTAAGTTTCTTTTTGATTAAAATCTCCGATGGTGTGCAGGATTTCCACATCGTGTTTCATTGCAACCGCTTCCGCGTGTCGTTGCACGAAGTTGCCGTTCGTAGGTTCTAATTTGTTTGGAAACCAAGAAGAAAGGAAAAGTATTTTCAAAGTTTGATTTTGAAATGATTGAAATTGAATCTTGAATTAATGAAAAACTAAGAAATAGTCGAAGCCCAACTTCTGCTGAAAGGCTGTAAAAAATGGCTCAAGAAATCCAAATAAGTATTCTTAGAAAAATCAAAAACCTCGATGTCTTTTGACAATTCGCCACTTCTGACCTTGTTTTTAAAATCAATGAGTTTCAAAGTTTTGACTTCACCATTTTCTACGAAGCTGGCTTTCATTCTGTCAAATAAACCAAGCTCAAACTCTGAATCCAATTCTCTCATCACTTTGCCCAACGCATCAATGCTACAGCCGGAAGCCACTTCTTTTTCCTCATCTACACAAATGATGATGAATTGATTTTTCTCAATCTTGAAAGAAGAAGAAAGTTCCTTTCCATGAGCTGCCCAATCGCCTAAGAAATCGTACAATCTCTCTGCAATGGTTTTGCTTTCTTTGGCTGTAAAAGGTCTTGAAGCTGGATATATGATTACGCGATAATCGCTCGTTTCAACAATATTTGATTCCTCGATTTTCATAAGAAGAGATTTATTGATTTTAATTTGTCTTACGAATCACCAACTGATCTTGTAAGAATATTTTGAAGATATAAAATTACGGATTTTTATCCAATTCTGTAAAAAGGAAAAACCCAGAATTAATCTGGGTTTTTGTATTTATAAATGTCGCTAAAATTACAAATCTTCCGCTTCCGCCAAAAGTTCTACGATATCTTTAACTTCTACTTCTGTATTTTTATTGAAATGTTTTACGCCGTCTGTCATCATCGTATTGCAAAATGGACAACCTGTCGCAATGATCTTCGGTTCGAATGAAAGCGCTTCTTCTGTTCTTTCAACATTGATGTCTTTGTTTCCCTTTTCAGGTTCTTTGAACATTTGCGCACCTCCAGCTCCACAACACAATCCATTGGTCTTGCAACGTTTCATCTCAACTAATTCAGCATCCAATTTTTCAAGGAGCATTCTTGGTGCTTCGTATTCGCCGTTTCCTCTTCCGAGATAACAAGGATCGTGGAAGGTGATTTTTTTGCCTTTGAAACTTCCGCCCTCGATTTTCAGTCTGCCATCATTCATTAGATCTTTTAAGAACTGTGTGTGATGCAAAACTTCGTAATTCCCACCAAGACTTGGATATTCATTCTTCAAAGTATTGAAACAATGTGGGCAAGTCGTCACAATCTTTTTGACTTCGTAAGCATTTAAAACTTCGATGTTGGTCAAAGCCATCATTTGGAACACGAACTCGTTTCCGGCACGTTTTGCAGGATCACCTGTGCAAGATTCCTCCTGACCTAGAACAGCGAATTCAACACCGATCTTATTCAGAATTTTGCAAAATGCTTTGGTTATTTTTTTAGCACGATCGTCGAAACTTCCAGCGCAACCGACCCAGAAGAGAACTTCCGGAGATTTGCCTTCTGCAGCGTAATCTGCCATTGTTTTTATAGTGAAATCCATTTTTATAATTTACCAATTAATCAATGTAACAGTTTAGCAATCAAAATAAGCATTGTTACATTGGTAGATCATTACATTATTACATTAATTATCTTTCGCCCAATTCAAACGATCGGCCTGATTGTATTGCCAAGGGGCGGCATTATTTTCCACGTTTGTCATCATTAGGTTTAATTCTTGTGGCGCGGCAGATTGTTCCATCACCAGGAATCTTCTCATTTCGAAAATAATGGATAATGGATCGATAAGTACCGGACAAGCTTCTACGCAAGCATTACAAGTGGTACAAGCCCAAAGTTCTTCTTTGGTAATATAATCATTGACCAGTTTTTTTCCGTCTTCAACGAATTTTCCACCGTTTTTGTTGATGTTCTTTCCGACTTCCTCCAGGCGATCTCTGGTTTTCATCATGATCAACCTTGGTGATAATTTCTTCCCTGTGATATTGGCCGGACAAACGGAAGTACAACGACCACATTCTGTACAAGAATAGGCACTCATCAATTGATGTTGATCGAGGTCGAAAATATCCTCAGCTCCAAATTTTGACGGAACTTCTGTTGCGCCTTCTGCCGGAGCAGCGTATGGATCTGCATTTGGATCCATCATTAATCTGATTTCCTTGGTAACAGAATCGAGATTATTGAATTTTCCCTTTTTCTCAAGATTGGCAAACCAAGTATTCGGGAAAGCCAAAATGATATGAAGGTGTTTTGAATAATAGAGATAATTCATGAAGAACAAAATCCCGACAAAGTGAAACCACCAAGCGGATTTCTCAATGATATGAAGAGTTTCTACACTAAAATTCTGAAAGAATGGAAATATGTATTTCGAAATAGGAAAATTGCCTCCGAAGCGATTGGTATCAGCATAATAATCTGCACCATTCATCGTGAAGAAAGCAACCATCAAAGCAAACTCGATGATCAAAATCCAATTCGCATCATTCTTTGGCCAACCAAAAAGCTCTTTCATCGTCAGTCTTTTCACGCCGTAGAAATTTCTTCTAATGAAAAATACCACGACTGCAATCACTACCAACAATGCTAAAACTTCCAAAGTGGATGTGAAAAAACCATAGAATGAATCACCTAAAATACCTTGTAAAAACCGATGCGTTCCGAAAATACCATCAATGATGATCTCTAATACTTCGATATTGATAATCACAAATCCAACATAGACAAAAATGTGTAAAATCCCTGCAATCGGGCGTTTCACCATCTTACTTTGTCCAAGCGCGACTCTGGACATGATCGCCCATCGTTCTGCTCTTCTATCGGTTCTGTTGATTTCTCTTCCTAATTTGATATTGCGATAGATCTCTTTCAGACTTTTAAAGAACAGTCCGAAACCAGCAATTAAAAGAATCAGGAAAATAGCATTATCAATATATTGCATAGCTTATTTTTTGTCTGCGTTTTTACCAAAAACAGAGAAGTTGACATATCTCTTAGGATTAACTTTGAAGTCTTCCACCAACTCATTCAGGTTCTTGGAGGTCTTCGTAAGATTGTTGTAAAGCTCTTCATCTTTCGCCAATTTACCAAGCGAACCTTCGCCGTTTTGTATGCCGGAAATAACGTTATTCAGTTTGCCAGCCGTTTGGTTGAACTGATCGATCGTTCCATTCAATTTATCAATGTCCACACGTTCTGCAACAGAGCCATATTTGTCCAAAGTTTTGTTGGCCGTCAACATTGCTGCATTCGCATTGGCAACTACCTCATGCAAACCTTTTTCGTTGTTTGCGAGAATAGAGTTCGTTCTATCTGACGCACCTTTAAAAGATTCGATGGTTCTATTAAGATTTGAAAGCAACAATTTGATCTCTCTTCTGTTCTGCTCATCAACGATCTTGTTTGTACTTGCAAGCGTTGAATCCAACTTCAATAGAACGTTTGACAATTGATCTTTCACTGGTTTTACCTGAGAAGATAAAGAGTTAAGCATTGACAATTGATAATTTCCTTTCAAAGTATCACCATCTTTGGCAGTATTTCCACCATAGAAAAGATTAATCTTCAACTCTTTTCCGGACATCAATCCTGGTTCAAAGATCTCCACGGTTGAATTCCTTGAAAACTCGAATGTATCATCGATTGTAAGTTTTACCACGAAATGTAATTTGCCGTCTTTGGTGGTCAAAGGTTTGATCTCATCGACCTGACCGACCTTCAATCCATTGATAGAAACTGGATTGGAAACAGAAAGCCCTTCAACGTTATCATATTTTGCGTAGAAGACATTGTCTGTCGTGAAAAGGTTTTTCCCTTTCATAAATTGATACAATACAACGAAACCTATAATGGCAAAAATGGCGATGAGCCCTGTTTTTAATTCTTTACTTAACTTCACGTTTGTAGATTTTACTAATTAGCAAATATAATGAATATTGATTTTATAATGGATATAAATAAAAAACAACAAAAGCGACAATTATGCCGCTTTTGCTTGTTGTAATATATTTTGAAATTATTGTTGAGGATTCCTGTCCCAAACGTCAATTCTGTAATCTTCGATCTTCGCATTATCCTGAAGACTCTTCAAGAGTGCACCAGTGAATTGCTGAGAATTCTGCTGCGTGATAGATTCTGTGATCTGCTTGATATCTCCTGGCAACTTGTTGGTTGTCACAGATTTTTTAACCACCAAATAAACACCAGTCATCCCTTCGATCGGCTGAGATAATTTGTTTGCCGCAACTCCGAACGCTGCTCCAGCAACTTTTGGCTCCATCGCTCCATTTACAGAAGGATTGAAGACATTGATCGTAGCACTAGCTTTGGTTGTTCCCAATGCTTTTGCAGCTTGGTCTAGAGAAGCATATTTTCCAGCGTTGATCTTCTCAAGGATCTTCTTAGCAAGAACTTTATTTTTTACAATCGGTTCGATTTGATCTCTTACCGTTTCTGGATCTGCAAGACCTTCATCCTGTTTTCCAACCACGTAAGCTACGATTCTGTCGCCAGTTCCTTCTACAGTGAAGATATCTGTGTCTCCGATTTCTCTCTTCTTATCAAAAGCCCAAGCAATCACCTCAGCATCTTTGTCCGATCCAATACCTGGAAGCGTTCCTTGGAATCTTCCTACAGCTTTAGGATTATCAAATCTGTATTTGTTTTTCTCTGCTAAGTTTTTGAATTGGTTAAAGCTTTTGCCTTGCGTTTGCTGAATGAATCTTGTTGCTTGAGTCAGAACTTGATTTTCAGTTTTGTCAGACGCTTTGATATTTTTAGCCAAGTGAGCAATCTTATAGGTCATTGCCCCACTTTTCTTGTCTTCAACATTGATAATGTGGTATCCGAAAGCGGTTTCTTGCAATCCTGTAGAACCTTTAGCATTGTTTGCCAAGAAACTTAGATATCCTGGAGCAAACTGGCTTTCTGGAGTTGTCCAACCCACGCTTCCGTTTCTTTCTACTGCATTTGGCTCATCAGACAATTTAAGTCCTTCGGCAAATTTCGCTGGGTCAGCTTTGATCACTGCCATCAAACTATCTGCTGTTTTCTTAGCTGCTTCTTTCGTTCTAGTAGCTGTCGATCTCTCTGCACCTTTGTAAGAAATCAAGATATGTTTTGATAATGTAGAGTCTGACGCTTTTTTATCCAATAATTTTGAAACAACGTAAAGCGTTTGCTCTTTGTAAGGTCCAAAAGTTTGTCCAATCGCAGCCGTTGCAATTTTATCTTTCAACTCAGTTGGCAATTGAGTTGGGCTCACGTATTGAGGAATGAAAGGCACATCAGAATTAAGCTCTACAAACATAGAATCATTCGTCGTATTCTGGAAGTTTTCTGCACCGTTGGAAGCATCTGTTCCTTTAAGGAAAAGTTTGTTGATCTCATTAAGAGTTGCAGCATCATCCTGAGCACTTGGTGCTGCTGGGAAATAAGCATAAGCAATATTTCTGCTAGCCGTAGCTTTGAATCTTGTTGGATGTAGTTTGATGTAATCTGCAAGATCCTGAGTCGTTACTTTTACGTTGTTCTTCTTAGAGAATTCTAGGTAATCAACTTTCACGAAATCAATATTTGCCATCTCATCACGGAACTTCACCATCAACTCAGCTTCTTTTTTGCTGGTTGTGATTCCCGAAGTCACATTTCCGAAAAGCATTCTAGCCATCATTCTGTATTCGATAGCCTTTTTGTTTTTCAACCAAAATGAGTAAGCCTCTGGCTGTGCAGCTTGAGATTTTTCTATATCCGTTTTAAGTTGTTGAACTTTGAAATTTCCTTTTTCATCAAAATATTGTTGATTCTGAGCGAAAATAGGATCATACTGAATTTGACTCCAAAAAGTATCATCTGAAAGCGTCAATCCTGTTTTTTCAAATTGTTGTTTGATCAGTTTTGACTGCACAAGGATCTGCCAAGCCTGCTCTTCCAAACCTTTTGTCGGCTGGCCTTGCTGCTGAGCCTGTTGCTGCATGATGAACAACTGGTCATTGTACTCGTCTCTTGTGATATCTTCGCCATTGACCTGTCCAAAAACATTTGGATTCTTTGAAAATAATTTGTCAAAGGTATCTGCGTTGAAAAGAAATGCAAACAATCCCAAAGCTATTACGCCTAACAGAAGCCATGATCTTTTTCTAATTTCGCCTAAAATTGCCATTTTATAGTATGTATTTATAATAGTGTGCGAAAATACATATTTTTAACAGAATAGGAAAATTATTTACAGACAATTGCAAATGTGTAAGATAAAATAAAAAAAACCTCTAAAAATTAGAGGTTTCTGAGTTATTTGTCATTCTTTTTATCGAGCATTTTATCGCGCATTTTTCCTTCTGTTTGGAAAAGCGTCAGTACTTGTTGCGGCGTGAGAATCTTCAGAAATTTATCCGCATAAGTTTTTCTGTTATTGAGGAGTTGTTGCCCAACGTCAAAGCTTTGATTCAGCCTTTTTGTGGCCTCTTCATCAGAAAGATTATCAAGATTTTTATCTACGTGGAACTTCTCCTTGATCTGTTTCTGATTATTCTGATATTCTGCGTACAGTGTTTTGAACTCATCTTGTTTTTCCTTAGAGATATCAAGATCGTCGATCACAATATTTTCTTTCATATTCTGAAGGAAAACACCTCTATCTTTTACCGACATGCTGCTTACGGCTTCCTTTTTCTCCTGCATGTTCATGGATTTCCATTCAGATGTCCTAGGAATCGTCTGTCTCTGTGTAGAGCCTGAAGGCGACAATGAACTAGATGGCGCACTTCTATACGATGGACTGGTTGTAGTGGCTCTTCCAGAAGTGTTTCCAGAATTCCGACGTTGACCTTTGATGGTGTGCGCTGAGGAAAATCCGGCAATCAAAACAATTAATAAGAATTTATTCATTTTTCTGATTTTTAATTAATTATAAAGATCAAGATACACGTCCTGTTCGCTATTTCTATCAATGTCTTTCAACTGGTCCGGCGTGAAGGCCGCTAAAACTTTTTCTACATCAAGCTCAGATTTTTTGTTTGTCCCGACAGCGTAATCTTGTCTGTCCGTAATGATTCTATCTGAGGATGTTACCGTTTTCGTGTTAGATGAAGCTATAGCAGATGTTGTCTTCAACTGTTTTGATTTTGAAGTTTCATGTTGCACTTCCGTTGGAACATCATTTTTTGCAATCAAATCAGCTGAAGTCTCGTTTGCTGGTTGTTCTATTTTATAAACACTATCCACAATTGGTGCCTGTTGGGCCATCGTCACTTCTGGATCATGATTGAATCCGAAAAAAGCAGTTAGACCAGCGATCAAAACGACTGCTGCGGCGGCCATCCATTTGAAATCAAGAGCGAAAACTTTTGTTTCTTTTTTCACGACCACGGGATTTTTCCCCATAGTTTGTGAAATGACATTCGCCTGCATCTGTTTGAAAAAATCCTCGGAAGGTTCCGGATACGGCGTTTTTCTGTTTAGTTTTTCTATATCGATTTTCATTTCCTTTTATTTTTTTAAAACTCTTGCGAGTAATTGTCCTTAATATAACTTTCTACTTTGTCCTTGGCGTAGTGATAATTCGTTTTACAGGTTCCGACTGACATATCCAGAATCTTCGAAATCTCCTCATAAGGCAAATCATCATAATACCTCATATTGAACACCAATTTCTGTTTCTCTGGCAATGTCTGAATCGCCTTTTGCAAAAAAACCTGAATCTCCTCAGCATCTTGTCCCGCATTATCCGCTACAAGATTCTGCATATGATATTCCGCATCTTCATCTGTCTTTTTCATTCGGTTCATTTTGTTGAGCGCTTGCAAAGCCTCATTGGTAGCAATTCTGTACAACCAAGTGTACAATTTGCTATCACTTTTGAACTGATGAATATTCTGATACGCCTTGATAAATGCATCCTGCAAAACATCCTGAGCACCGTCGTGGTCGACAATCAACCTACGGATATGCCAATAGAGACGACTCTGATAAGCATCCATCATCGCACGCAAACCTTTCTCTACCGTTTGAGGTGCAGTTAGCAGGTTTACAATTTCCTCATCTTTGAGCTTCATTCAGATGTTTCGTAGTTTTGATTAAAAAATAAGACCAAAGTTAAATTATTTTTTCAATTTCTTTGGATATAGCTAAATCTAAAATCGAGCCTCAAATATTATTGATCAAATCCAAATCTTCAAATCCTTATCTTTGTTCTTATGAAGACAGTAATCATCGGCTCGGGAAATGTGGCCTATCATTTGGCAAAAGCTTTCACTCAGAATAATATTAAGGTTCATCAAATCTATGGACGAAACGAAATTGAACTTTCGAAAATTTCAAATGAGTTTAATATTCCTTATTCGAATGAAAATCTTGAGGATGCGGAACTTTACATCATCGCTGTTTCGGATTCCGCGGTTGAAAATATTTCTGAATTAATTGAAAATGAAAATGCGCTCGTTGCTCATACTTCGGGTTCTCTGCCTAAAGAAATTTTGAAAGGCCATTACCGAAAGGCAAGTTTCTATCCTTTGCAGACTTTCTCAAAAACCAAAGATCTGGATTATTCCAAAATCCCGTTTTTCATTGAAGCTGATAATCAAATTGATGAAAAATCTCTGTTTGAATTGGCTTCCATCATTTCTGATAATGTGGAAGTTTCAACTTACGAAAAGCGAAAATACATTCATCTGACCGCCGTTTTCGCTTGCAACTTTGTGAATCATCTGTTTGCAAGAGCTAAGGAAATTTCGGATTCTCAGGATTTAGATTTTAATTATTTCATTCCTTTAATTAATGAAACCGTTGAAAAGATTCATCATCTCGACCCAAAATTTGCGCAAACCGGACCGGCTGTGAGAGGCGACGAAAGAGTTTTGAAACTCCACGAAGAATTGATTAAAAACGACGAGCAACTCCATATTTATAAAACGCTGAATGAATCGATTAAAAAAATGTATCAATAGTTCTGTAACATTTTAAAAAATCCTGCACTAATTATTCAGAAACAAAAAATATAAAATATGAAATCTCTCAAAAAATTGTTCATCATTCCAATACTTTTATTTGGATTTATAGCTTCGGCACAGCAAACTGCGAATCGCTTTTTTTATGAATTAAGTTTCAAACCAAAAAAAGATTCTGCGAAAATTGATAAAGTGATGACGACGCTTGATATCGTTAAAGATAAATCGATCTACCAAGACTTTACTTTTCCAGCCCAGGATTCTATCATAAAAGTAGCCGTGGAAGAAATGGAAAAAACGAAAACTTGGAAAGACATTTCCAAAATGATCAAAATGCCAAAATTCTCGTACAAGATCACCAAAGCTTATCCTTCCATGCTTGAGACTTACAGCGATAGAATCAGCAGAAATCTTTTTGGATATGAAGAAAACATTAAGTTTGATTGGAAAATCACAACAGACAAAGAAAAAATCGGAGAATACAATACTCAGAAAGCAACTACGGAATTTGGAGGCAGAAAATGGACCGCTTGGTTCGCAACGGAAATTCCTTTCCAAGATGGACCATATAAATTCTACGGATTGCCAGGACTTATCGTAAAAGTGGAGGACGAAGGTAAAAATTACTCTTGGTTGCTATCTGGAAACAAATCGATAAAAGACTGGAAAGAATTGACCTATGCCGAAGAACTGAATGCAAAATTCGGAATGAGCAATGAATTGAAGATCATTCCAAAAGATAAATTCGAGAAGTCCTATGCAGCTTTCAAACAAGATCCGATGGCAGAAGCAAGAACTCAGGTTCCACAAAATATGCTTAGTATGAAAATGCCGGGCAGCGATGTCACCATTGGTGAAGCTTTGAAAACACAGGAAAAGATGTTGAAAGATTTCTTCAACAGCAACGACAATCCAATAGAGGTTCAAACCACGACAGACAAAAAGAAAAAATAAAATCACAAACCGGGAAATTAACTTCCCGGTTTTTTTATGATTAATATCCTTATTTAGATTTATTTAAAACAAGCTATATTTGCAGTTCTAAAATCGATAAGTTTTGCAAAACAAACATCCTGATAAATTGTGCTGCTTCCCCAAAAACAAATTGGGAAAGATCACAGGCTACGACAATGATGACCTGCAGATGCCTACAAAAATAATGGAAATGGGACTTCTGCCGGAAACCTCATTTCAAATTCTCTATCAAGCGCCATTCAACGGTCCGCTTTATATCGAATATGGCTCTGAGAAAACAAGAGTTGCACTGAGAGAACAGGAAGCAAAATTCATCAAAGTAGAAGTGTTGGGATAATGCAGAATCAGAAAAACAAGAAACAAATTCTATTGGTCGGAAACCCGAATGTGGGGAAATCCACACTTTTCAATAGTCTTTGCAACAGAAAACAAAAAACCGGAAACTACGCTGGCGTTACCGTTGCGAGCCTTTCCGGAAACTACACTTACAAAAATGAGGAAGTAGAAATCACCGACCTTCCCGGCTCTTACAGCATCTACCCGACTTCCGAGGATGAAGCGATATTTTCCAGATATTTGATTCAGGAGCAGGAGAATTATGCTGGCGTTTTGTACATCGCAGATGCCATCAATATGAAGCGAAGTTTGCTTTTGTTTCAGCAGATTCAGGATTTGGGAATTCCAATCTTGATGGTCGTGAATCAAATTGATGAAGCGGAAAAACGTGGTATTAAAATCAACACTGGTGCGCTTTCCAAGAAACTGAATGTCGATATTCTAAGAACGAATGCGAAAGAACATTTGGGGATTGAAGAAGTGCGTGAGGCTATTTTTAATAATCAATTCAAAAAATCTTCCCAAAGCACTTTTGAAATTCCGATTGAACAAAGAGGCTTGGTGCACAAGATTGCTGAAAATACAAAAGACCACAATCTTTACAAAATCTGGACACTTCTCGCGGCCGACACTTATCTCGGAAAGATTGAAAGAATCAACGAAATCATCAGCCAAGAAGATGCAAAATGTAATGTTCCAAAACGTCTTCAAATTCAGGAAACGGTTCGACGTTATCAGAATATCGACAAAATAATCTCTGAAACTACAGAAAAAACACCTCAGAAAAAACAATTGCTGACGGAGAAACTCGACCGGATTTTGGTTCATCCAATTTGGGGTTATTTGGTTTTTCTTTTGATTTTATTAATCATATTTCAAAGTGTTTTCTTTTTGGCAGAATATCCGATGAATTGGATAGAAGGCGCGTTCAGTTGGCTTTCCGATTTCTCTGGAGAGAATCTTCCCGAAGGTCCAATCAATTCATTGATTTCAAATGGAATTGTGCCAGGAATCGGAGGCATCGTGATTTTTGCGCCACAGATTGGGATTTTGCTTTATTTCCTTTATCTCCTCGAAGATTCCGGCTATATGGCGAGAGTTATCTTTCTAATGGACAGATTCTTAAGACCTTTTGGACTTAATGGAAAAAGTATTGTTCCATTGGTTTCCGGAACAGCTTGTGCCATTCCGGCAATTATGTCCACGAGAAACATCGAAAATATCAAGGAAAGATTGATTACCATTCTCGTAACGCCTTTTATGACTTGCTCTGCGCGGTTGCCTGTTTACAGCATCATTATTGGATTGATTATTCCTGACGAGAATTTTTATGGGATAAAATACAGAGCTTTGGCACTTTTGGCAATGTATCTTCTAGGTTTCGGAATGTCATTATTTTCTTCATTGATTCTTAAAAATTTAATCAAAACCAAAGTCAAAAGTTTCCTGGTAATGGATTTACCGACTTACAAAATGCCTTTGTTTGGCTATGATTTCAAATTGGTTTTAGGTAAAGTTTGGGAATTCATCACAGGTGCGGGAAAAGTGATTTTTGCAGTCAGCATTATTTTGTGGACTTTGAGTTATTTTGGACCATCAGAAAAGACAAATCAAACGATTGCTTCTGATGTGAAGTTGGAACAATCTTATCTGGGAAAAATCGGTCGCTCTATGGAACCAGCGATTGCACCTTTGGGCTACGATTGGAAAATGGGCATCTCAATTTTGACAAGCTTCGCGGCGCGGGAAGTTTTCGTAGGAACTTTGTCAACGCTCTACAGTTTGGACGAGGAAGCGCCGGAAGGCCGATTGATTGAGAAAATGCGATTGGACGTTCATCCAAATGGTGAGAAGGTTTTCAGCTTTGCGACAGGCGTTTCGATTTTGCTTTTCTATGCTTTTGCAATGCAATGTATTTCCACAATAGCGGTAGTTTACAAAGAAACCAGAAGTTTGAAATGGACAATGTTGCAGACTTTTGCAATGACAATTTTGGCATACTTTTCGGCACTTGTTGCCTATCAGATTCTGAAATAATTTTCAAGAAAAATCATTAAGGAAAATTTAAAAAATGGAAAACTCAATCATCATACAGTACGCAATCATCGGATTATTGGTTTTGGGAGCATTGTATTTCATTTTTAAGAAATTTGCCAAGACATTTTCCAAGAAAGACAGCAAAAACTGTGGTCCTGATTGTGGGTGTTCTTAATTGAAAAAAGCTTAATTTTAGCTTCAAGAATTAAGGCTGTTGAAACAATCTTTCACTTTTATCCTGCTCACTTTCTGCATTTTCACATCTGCACAAAACGACAGCATCAATAGTCAAGTGATTTCCTATGACGACAAGATTATGCTTCGATTGAATATCGATACGAATACGAACGAACTCGTCATTTCCTCCCGAGACCTTCTCGTAGAACCAAGATTGGCGCTCAACAATCAGATTAATACGACCTTTGGGATTGATTATAAATTTATCAGTGCGAGTATCTCTTTTGCCCCAAAATTTATTCCCGGTAACAACAACGATTTAAAGGGAAAAAGCAGTTTTACGAGTTACAATTTTAGATTTTTCCCGAAAAATTTCATTCAGACGCTTTCCTATAAAAACAGCAAAGGTTACTATCTAAAAAACACCCACGACTACGTTGCCGATTGGAGAAAAAACAAAGACCCGTATTTGACTTTTCCGAATTTGAGGTTTCAAAGTTTCGGTGGTTCCACGTCTTATATCATTAATAAAGATTTTTCGCTCCAGGGAATTTACTATCAAAAAGAATGGCAAACGACGAGTAGTGGCAGTTTTGTTCCGGCTTTCAATTATGAGTACGTGATATTTTCCGACATTCAGGATGGAACAAAATCCCGTGAGAGACGCTTGGATTTGAGTCTCGACCTTGGTTATCATTACAATTATCTTCTTACCAAAAATATTAACGTTGCCCCTTTTATCTACGGCGGATTGGGGAAAAGATGGAGCAATTATAAAAATGATGTGAGTTTAAATGAAAGAGACAAGGACAATTATTTCACTCAAAACTTTGGTGCGGGATTGCATTTGGGTTACAATTCTGAGAAGTTTTTTTTCGGTTCTAAGTTCAATTATTCCGGAAATCATTACAAAGACAACGACTCAAATGTGACCGAAAATGATTTTTACGTTCTCTTTTTCATTGGTTATCGACTAAATGCGCCGGCAAAAGTGAAGAAGATTTATGATAAAATTCAAGACAAAATTCCTGCGTTGTAATCTTTGGTTAAATTTAAAATCACTTCTTTTTAATACATTTGCACTCAAAATACAAAAACCTTAAAATCAAAAAATGTCATTAATAAAATCAATCTCCGGAATCCGGGGAACCATCGGCGGAAAAGTAAACGATAACCTGACGCCTCTTGACGTGGTGAAATTTGCTTCTGCCTTCGGAACTTGGCTTCAGAACAATAAAAATAAAAAAGATTTAACGCTTGTCATCGGTCGCGACGCGAGAATTTCCGGTCAAATGGTTTCTTCGCTTGTTGCATCGACTTTGCAAGGTTTGGGAATCAATGTGGTGGATTTGGGACTTTCCACAACGCCAACCGTGGAAATTATGGTTCCTGAATTGAAAGCTGACGGCGGAATCATCCTGACCGCTTCTCACAATCCAAAACAATGGAACGCTCTGAAATTGCTTAATGAGAAAGGCGAATTCATCAGTGGTGAAAATGGTGCAGAAGTTTTGGCTTTGGCGGAAAACGAAGATTTCAATTATGCGGAAGTGGATGATTTGGGAAAATATGAAACCAGAGACGACGCTTTCGATATTCACATCAAACAAATTTTAGATTTACCAACAGTTGATGTTGAGGCGATAAAAGCTAAGAAATTCAAAGTTGTGCTTGACGCTGTTAATTCTACCGGAGGAATTTCTATTCCACCACTTTTAGAGAAATTGGGCGTTGAAGTTATCAAGCTTTATTGTGAACCAAACGGACAATTTCCCCACAATCCAGAACCTTTGAAAGAGCATCTTGGCGACATCTGCGAATTGGTCATCAAGGAAAAAGCGGATATGGGAATCGTGGTTGACCCAGACGTTGACAGACTGGCTTTGGTGGACGAAAAAGGAGAAATGTTCGGCGAAGAATACACGTTGGTTGCCGTGGCAGATTACCTTTTGAAAGATAAAAAAGGCGTGGCAATTTCCAACCTTTCTTCCAGCCGAGCATTGAGAGATGTGGCGAAAGGACTTGATTCAGAATATTTTGCGAGTGCTGTTGGCGAGGTGAATGTGGTGACCTTAATGAAAGAAAAAAATGCTATCATCGGTGGTGAAGGAAACGGTGGAATCATCTATCCAGAGCTTCATTACGGAAGAGATTCTTTGGTTGGTGTTGCTTTATTTTTGACTCATTTAGCGAAAGAAAACAAAACGGTTTCTGAATTGAGAGCAACTTACCCAAGTTATTTTATGGGTAAAAAGAAAATCGAATTGACGCCGGATATCGACGTTGATGCTTTATTAATCAAAGTTCAGGAAGAATATAAAAACGAAGAAATCTCAACCGTTGACGGTGTAAAAATCGATTTCCCTGAAAACTGGGTTCACCTCAGAAAGTCAAATACAGAACCGATTATCAGAATTTACACTGAGGCGTTTTCTCAGGAAGAAGCGGATAAATTGGGCGATGATATGATTGCGAAAATTAGAAGTTTGATATAAAATTAAAGGAAGCAAAATTTGCTTCCTTTTTTATTTCAATTAAATCGCTTCTTTATAATAAGCCACAAACTCCCGAAAAATGGAGTAGAAATCCCTCAACTCAAAATAATCCGGGCTTGCACTTTCAATATTCTCAAATCCTTTCTTTCTGAATAATTTCTTGGTTCTGGTCTGATGAAAATATTGCGAAACAGAAATCGCACTTTTGAAATTCAAACTATCCATCATTCTAATCGAATTCTCAACCGTCTTCTCCGTATCATTTCCGAAATTATCAACTAAAATTTTCTCGGTCGGAATTTTATTTTCAATCAAATATTCTTTCATCTTTTTTCCTTCCCAAAAGCCTTCTTTTCCCAAACCACCGCTAACGATAATTATTTTAATTCTATTTTGATTGTAAAGTTCCAAGCTTTTATCAAGCCGGGCTTTTAATCTTTCGGACAAAGTTCCATCCTTATTCACTTTATTTCCAAGAACGATGGCAACATCTGCGTTTGTCTTTTTATCATTCAATCCATCAATCGTAATATAAATTGAGTGAGCCAAAAACCAAACAATCAGAATGACAAAAATCGATTTAATAACAATGAAAAATCTCTTCATTAGAAATCCAATTTAAAGCATTTAGAGCCAAAAGCAATCAGCCATTTGCCAAAAGCAATCTAATACTGCATCTTCCTCAACTTCTTAGAAGTCGCGCCAATAAACAATGCCGTCAAAACCGTCATCGTTCCGCCGAAAACCACAGAACGCACAACGCCCATCAGTTTTGCCGTCAAGCCACTTTCAAATTGCCCAAGTTCATTACTCGACATTATGAAAATCGAATTCACACTCAAAACCCGACCACGGATTTCCTCAGGCGTTTTCAACTGAACAATCGTTCCACGGATGACAACACTTATTCCGTCCAACATTCCGCTTAAAACAAGAAACGCAAACGACAACCAATACATTTTCGACAATCCAAATCCAATGATACAAAGGCCAAAACCAGTCGCCACAAAAAGCAATATTTTCCCTTGATTTTTACGAAGCGGAACCAAAGAAAGCGTAATGATAATAATCATCGAGCCAATATCCGACGCCGCGTTCAGCAATCCAAACCCTTCGGAGCCAACTTTTAGAATATCACTCGCAAAAACCGGAATCATCGCCACCGCACCACCAAAAAGCACTGCAAACATATCCAACATTTGCGCGCCCAAGATTTCCTTCGTCTTATAAATGTACGCCAAACCTTCCTTCATACTTTCAAAAACCTTCACGTCCTTTTTCGTATTCTCAGAAAATTGTTTATTTATCGTCCAGAAAAACAGCGACGACAAAACCATACAACTCACAATCACCACCAGAGTCCATTTTATCGTAATCAACGCAATCAAAAATCCTCCCAAAGCGTGACCAGAGACCGATGCAATCAAAAATGTCGCTTGATTTAGCGTCACCGCATAAGGCAGATTTTCCTGCTTCACAATTCTCGGAATCATACTCGGAACCAGCGGTCCCAAAAACGAACGACAAATCCCAGTAAAGAAAATAACGGCATAAATAAAATGAGTGATTTCGTGTCCGGTAAAATGTAATTTATGACCAAGAAAAGCCGGAATCAAGAGCAAACTGATGAGGACCACATACGCATAATTGCAAATCAAAAGCAGTCGTTTTTTCTCATTCATATCGATGACGTGACCAGCGTAAAGCGCACAAGAAACAGCAGGAATCACCTCCGAAAGTCCAATCAGGCCAATTGAAAACGGGTCTTTCGTCAATTGATAAACCCACCAGCCGAGCAAAGTCGCCAGCATCCGGAATGCGATGATTAGGAAAAATCTACCTGTGAGAAGATGACGAAATTCTATATTTTTTAAAACCCGAAGCGGTGTGAATGAAACCATTATGCAAAAATAGTTGATAGCTCGCAACTGGCATTCGATTTTCGGGAAATAATTTGGAAAGATGGATTTTTAGGAGCTTGATCCCGCTATCCACTATATCTTTTTTGCCATTGCGAACGACATTAATACAGCATTGAACGTTTCAACAATCGCAATGACAAAAAAGGATGCCGTTCCTATCGGGGCTATGGTATTGGTCGGTCTATTGAAGATTCGGTAACATCTACTGACATTTCCAAATTCTAATATTCAGATTCTTAGTAATAGTAATATTCGGGAGAACTGTTGTTAACGAGCGAAACAAGCAAAGCAACAAACGCTGTCATTCCAGCCACTGAACCTACAACAATCGCCGTTGTGCCACCAGGATTATTCTTTTTAATCACACGAATATCATTCTTCGCAATCGTCACTTCCTGACTGTTTGCCACTGCGACAATCTTGTTCTCATCCATAGATGAAACTCTGGCTTTGTATTTAGGTTTACCGTTTTCGTAAAAAGTGTATTTCTTTCCCGTCTGTACTGCGGAAAAATTGTCTTTGTTCAAAGTACTTCTGTAGATGGTTGTGGTACAAGATTGCAAAAGGATGAGCAAAGCAATCAGAAAAGAAAAAGTTCTCATTGTAAATTTAGTTTTTCCAAATATAAAGCAATTTTTCTATCATTTGCAAGCCTTGGAATCTTGTTTTGTCCGCCCAATTTCCCTTCAGATTTGGCATAATCCTGGAAGGCATTTTTCTTCAATTTTGTGATGACCAAAGGTTGCAGAATACTTCCGGAAATCAAATCATCATAATACGTATTTCGTTTTCTGAGTTGCAAATCCAATTCAGATTTGAACGCTTCAAAACTTTCCGGCTCTTTTTCAAACTCGATAAACCATTCGTGGTAAGGCAAACCTTGCGCAGGATTTACTTGTGGTGCAAGATGGAATTCGGTGATTTGTGCCGGAAATTTCTCAACCGTTACTTTCAATGCCTCCTCGACTTCAAATGCAATCACGTGTTCACCAAAAGCGGAAGTGAAATGTTTCGTCCTACCAGAAACCAAAATTCTGTGCGGATTTTTATCAATGAATCTCACCACATCGCCAATGGAATATGCCCAAAGCCCGGAATTGGTTGTCAAAATCAAGGCGTAATCTTTATTGAGTTCCACATCTTTCAGCGTCAATCTTTTGGCATTTGCTTTCCCGAATTCTTCTAAAGGAACAAACTCATAAAAAATCCCGTGATTCGTCAATAGCAACAAGCCTTCTTTCGTATAATCATCCTGAAACGCAAAAAATCCCTCCGACGCTGGAAAAGTCTGAACGATATCGACAGGTTTTCCCAGCAATTCGTTCATCTTATCTCGGTAAGGTTCGTAATTCACGCCACCAGTTATGATTAATTGAAGGTTAGGAAAAATCTCTGTGATTTTCTTTCCGTGACGGTCAATCAGTTTTTCAAAGTACATTATCAACCAAGGCGGAATCCCGGAAATCAAGGTCATATTTTCTTTCTCGGTTTCCTCTACGATTTTATCGATTTTGGTTTCCCAATCTTCGATGCAGTTGGTTTCCCAGCTTGGCAATCTGTTTTTCTGAAGGTAATTTGGAATGTGATGCGCCACGATTCCAGACAATCGTCCGTTTTTGATGCCATTGATTTCTTGCAATTCTGGTGAACCTTGCAGGAAAATCATTTTTCCACCAACGAAATCTGCGTTGTTTTTCTTGGCAATATAATGGAAAAGTGCACTTTGCGCCCCACCAATTTGGTAAGGCATTGCTTCTTTGGAAATCGGAATGTATTTGGCACCGGAAGTTGTTCCTGAGGTTTTCGCGAAATATTCTGGCAAATCTGGCCAAAGGATTTTGGATTGTCCTTTTTTGACTTTCTCGATGTAAGGTTTCAAATCTTCGTAATCTGCAATCGGAACGTTATTTCGGAAATCATCAATAGTCTTTATCCCTTCGAATTGATGTTCTCTTCCGAACAAGGTTTTTTCCGCCGTTTTGACAAGTGAAAGCAAGAGCTCTTCCTGATTCTTTACCGCATTGGTTTTGAAATCTTTTGTTTTGGCGATATGTTTTTTGGCCCAGATGAGCGCGATATTTTTCTTGATAAAATCCAACATCATTAAGAATTTTCGGTTGTCAAATTTATGAACAATTCTTTATGTATAATTATATATATACAATCTTTGTCATTCCGTAGGAATCTCAGCAGTCTAGATTCCTACGGAATGACAAACTTCTTATTCAGTACTAAACCTGTTTGTATGTTGAATCCGCAGCCCGACTTGAGTGGAAATCCTTTTTTGTGGCTGGAAAAGCGATGGCAAAAAGATTGGGAACGGAAGGCGGATAAAGCTGCCATAATAATTATTATTGAAAAGTTGTGATAAGTATTTGTGTTTTAGAAAGAAATAGTGTACTTTTGCACCTCGAATAATATAAAATTTATAAACAATGTTTGCAATTGTAGAAATAGCAGGGCTTCAATACAAAGTTGAGCAAAACCAAAAGTTGTTTGTGAACCGTTTGAAAGGAGACAAAGGGACGAAAGTTTCTTTTGATAAAGTTCTTCTTACTGTAAACGGCGCAATCACAATTGGTGCCCCGGCTGTAAGCGGTATTACCGTAGATGTAGAAATTCTTGACCACGTTCAAGCTGACAAAGTAATCATCTTCAAAAAGAAGAGAAGAAAAGGTTATGCTAAGAAAAATGGTCACAGACAATCTCTTACTCAAATCATCGTAACTGGTATCACTGGTTTTGATTCTGAGAAAAAAGAAGCTAAAAAAGCGGCACCTAAGAAAGCGGCTAAAGCTGAAGTAACAGAAACCAGCGAATCTGCTGAATAATTTTTAACCACAAAGTTTAAATAAAATGGCACATAAGAAAGGAGTTGGTAGTTCCAAAAACGGTAGAGAATCTCATTCTAAAAGATTGGGCGTGAAGATTTTCGGAGGACAAGACGCTATTGCTGGTAACATCATCATCAGACAAAGAGGTACTCAGCATCACCCAGGTGAAAATGTTGGGATGGGTAAAGATCACACTTTGCACGCTCTTGTTGACGGTAAAGTTGTTTTCAGAAAGAAAGCTAACAACAGATCATTTGTATCTATTGAACCAAACGCATAATTAAAGGCGTTTTATAAAAATAAAAAATCCTGAGACTTATGTATCAGGATTTTTTATTTGCTATCTGTTTGCTAAAGCGTTTCTAATTGCGCTTCTGTGAATTCCATATTATGGAAAACGTTCTGAACGTCATCGTCTTCTTCGAAACGTTCTAGCATCTTCATATTGGCTTTAAACTGGTCATCCGTCATTTCTTTTGTGTTATTCGGAATTCTTTGTAGTTCTGCACTTTTTACTTCGATCTTTAAGTCATCCAGTTTGTGAGACATTGCGCCGAAATCTTCGAATGCGGTTGTAATCAAAACTTCTGTTTCGTCTTGGTCAATTTCTTCCGCACCACCGTCGATCATTTCCATTTCGAAATCATCCCATTCAGTTTTGATTTGCGCCTTCTCGATAGTGAAAATTCCTTTTCTATCGAAGATGAAAGCTAATTCTCCATTCTTCCCGAGATTGCCGTCAAACTTGTTGAAAATTGCTCTTACGTTCGCAACGGTTCTTGTTGTGTTGTTCGTCGTACATTCTACAAAGAACGCCACGCCGCCTTGTCCGTAACCTTCATAAGTTACTTCTTCGTAGTTCTCGGCATCTGCGCCACTTGCTTTTTTGATTGCTCTCTCGACATTGTCCTTTGGCATATTAGCACCTTTTGCATTCTGGATGCATCGTCTAAGTGCTGGATTGGCTTCTGGATCTGTTCCACCGGCTTTAACCGCCAAGGCTATATCTTTTCCTATCTTGGAAAACGTTTTGGCCATCTTGTCCCATCTGGCCATTTTTGAGGCTTTTCTATATTCGAATGCTCTTCCCATTACAAGTTTTATTTTATATTACAAAAGTACTGAAATATAGAAACAAAAAAAATACCTCCAATTAAAATTGGAGGTATTTATATTTAGAAATTAATTACTAATTATTTTCTTTTTTTAGTAGCTTTTTTCTTAACTACTTTTTTCTCTACTACTGGAAGATCTGATTTTTGAAGAGCATCCCAAGCAGCGCCGTTTACAGCCTCTACTACAACTTTTCTATCAGCTTGTCTTTCAGCATCAGAAGCTTTTTCAGAAACTTTAGCGTCTCTTTCACCAACTCCTACTGATTTCAATTGTGTTTTACTTACACCTTTAGCTTCTAAAGCAGCAACTACAGCAGCAGCTCTTTGTCTAGAAAGTTTCAAGTTATAAGCTTCAGCACCTTTAGCATCTGTGTGACCAGTTACCAAGAAAGTAGCATCTTTCGCTCCGTTAAGGATAGTAGCAGCTTGTTCGATTTTACCTGCAGATTCTGCTCTTACAGTTGCTTTGTTGAAGTCAAACAAGATGTTTGTAAGTGCTCCTGTAGCCTCGTCAGCGTAAGCTGAAGCTGGTTTAGGACAACCTTGATATTGAGCAAGACCGAATACAGTAGGACAAGCATCATCTTTGTCTAGTACACCGTCTCCGTCTGTATCTGGCCAAGGACAACCTTTGTTTTCAGCTGGACCAGGAACGTCAACACAAGCATCATCTTTGTCTAATACTCCGTCTCCGTCTGTATCTGGCCAAGGACAACCGTTGTTTTCTTTAGGACCTGCTACATCTGGACATTGATCGTCTTTATCTGGAATACCATCTCCATCTGTGTCAGGACATCCTTGGAATTCTGGTAAACCTGGAACATCTGGACAAGCATCTTCTTTGTCTGGAATTCCGTCTTTATCTCTGTCAGTGTTTCCGAATCTAAATAAGATAGATGCAGAAGCTTGCCAGAAGTTAGCAACGTTTGATTTATCAACTGGAGTAGTAACATAATCTCCTTGAACACCTAAACCGAAGTTTTTAGTTACCCAGAAATTAATACCAGCACCTGTACTTACAGTGAAGTGATTAGCTTTACCGTTGATGTCTCCATCCTCGTTGTAAGCAGCATATACATCACCTGACTTAGTATCCGTTTGAGGGAAAGTCATACCTGTATAGTCATGTCTTAAATAGTTAGCACCAACTCTCAAGTACGGGTCAAACCAAGACTCTTCGTCCCAAATTAGACCTGCAGCTTTGAATTGAACACCAAGACCTGTCATCAAGAAAAACTCTTTCTCCATTCCAAATCTCTTGTTGTCAACGTTACCAACAGTAGTTTGCCAGTCTAAAACCAAACCTTTTCCAAGGCTTCTTGCAACTGTCAATTTGGAAAGCGGTGGTGTAATTGAATACTTAGATACACCGAATAAGTTTTCTTTAAAATTGTTGAATGAGAACGTATTGCTGAAATTGTTTCTTTGAGCAACGTGATTCACTCCATGAGCACCTACACCTATAACCCAAGGGTTAGTAGTAGTTTGCGCAAAAACAGAAGAGGCAACAGTAAGTGCCAAAGCTGTAATTCCTAATTTTAGATTTTTCATAGAATTAAATGATTAAATAATTGATAATGCAAAATAAATATAATTTTTCTTTATAAACAAAGTTTTTTTAACTTTTCTTTAATAACCGCTGAATGTTAACCTTATTCTCTCTATCCTTGATAGCCTCCCTTTTGTCAAACAACTTTTTCCCTCTGGCTAATGATATAAGCAATTTCGCTTTCCCTTTATCATTAATATATAGCTTGAGTGGGATTATCGTATTGCCAACATCCTTTAACTTTTTTTTAAGTTTTTGCAATTCGTAACTATGCAGTAACAATTTCCGTTCCCTTTTTGTTTTATGATTGTAAAAAGTTCCCAACTTATATTCATCAATCATCATATTAATGACATAAAGTTCATCATCAATAAACTGGCAAAAGCTTTCTGTTATTGATGCTTTGGAAGATCGGAGAGATTTTATTTCGGTTCCTGTCAAAACCAGACCTGCCTCATACTCGTCCAGGATTTCGTATTCGAAGCGCGCTCTTTTGTTGAAGATATTAACAGTTTTTTCTATTTTCATAGTGTTAAATTATTATAACTATAGGGCTTTCCTCATCCCAACTAATTTTCGTAATTTTGCACAAACTTACAAAACAATATGTTAACAGTATCTAATTTATCATTACAGTTCGGGAAAAGAGTTCTTTTTGATGAAGTCAATATAAAATTTACAAAAGGGAATTGCTACGGTATCATTGGTGCCAACGGTGCAGGAAAATCGACTTTCCTTAAAATATTAAGCGGAAAACAAGACCCAACATCTGGCCACGTATCTTTGGAAAACGGAAAAAGAATGTCCGTATTGGAGCAGGACCACTTTGCTTACGACAACTTCACGGTATTGGAAACCATCCTTAGAGGTAACAAAATGCTTTTCGACATCAAAGAAGAAATGGACGCTTTGTATGCAAAAGAAGACTTCTCAGACGATGATGGAATCAAAGCTGGAGAACTTGGCGTAGTGTACGACGAAATGGGCGGATGGAACTCCGAAGCTGATGCGCAGACCTTGCTTTCAAATGTTGGTATTTCAGAAGATATGCATTACCAATTGATGGGCGAACTTGAGAACAAAGACAAAGTAAGAGTTTTGCTTGCTCAGGCATTGTTCGGTAATCCAGACGTACTGATTCTGGATGAGCCTACCAATGACCTGGATATCGCTACAATCGCTTGGTTAGAGGATTTCTTGGCAGATTATGAGAACACCGTGATCGTTGTTTCTCACGACCGTCACTTCTTGGACACCGTTTGTACGCACATCGGCGATTTGGATTATGCGAAGTTGAATCTTTACACTGGTAACTACTCTTTCTGGTATCAAGCTTCACAGTTGGCAACGAGACAAAGAGCTCAGGCCAACAAAAAAGCTGAGGACAAGAAAAAAGAATTACAGGATTTCATCGCGCGATTCAGTTCCAACGTAGCGAAAGCAAAACAGGCTACTGCTCGTAAAAAGATGATTGACAAATTGAACATCGACGATATCAAACCTTCCTCCAGAAGATATCCAGCCATCATTTTCGACACCGAAAGAGAAGTTGGAGACCAGATTCTAGACGTGAAAGGTCTTCAAAAAACCAAAGATGGCGAATTACTCTTCACAAACATCGACCTTAATCTTAAAAAAGGTGATAAAGTGGCTGTAATCTCCAGAAACTCTTTGGCAATCACAGAATTTTTCGAAATCCTTGCCGGAAATCTTCCTGCAGACAAAGGAAATGTGGCTTGGGGTGTTACGACGAACCAATCGCATATGCCTTTGGACAACACCAACTTCTTCCAAGATGACATCAACTTGGTAGACTGGCTGAGACAATTCACGAAGAATGACGAGGAGCGTCACGAGGAATTTATGAGAGGTTTCTTGGGAAGAATGCTTTTCTCTGGCGACGAGGCTCTAAAATCTTGTAAAGTCCTTTCTGGAGGTGAAAAAATGAGATGTATGTTCAGTAGAATGATGCTTCAGAAAGCGAACGTTCTTCTTTTGGATGAGCCTATCAATCACCTGGATTTGGAAAGTATCACAACCTTGAACAACTCATTGAACAACTTCAAAGGAAACATCCTGTTGTCTTCCCACGATCACGAGTTGCTTGGAACGGTTTGTAACAGAATCATCGAGTTGACGCCGAAAGGAATCATCGACAGAGATATGACTTACGACGAATATCTATCTGACAAGAAAATCAAAGAATTACAGGAGCAAATGTATTCTTAAAAATTATTTGGGCGCCTATATCCGCCTGTAGTTTATCCTGAGCTTGTCGAAGGGCTCCCAATCTTTTTGCCAAAGCTTTACCAGCTACAAAAAAGGATTTCCGCTCAAGTCGGGGCGCGGGTTTCTACATAAAATCAACGTTTGTCATTAACGACAACGATTCAAATAAAAACCCTTTCAGAGTTTCAATACTTTGAAAGGGTTTTTCATTTTGTAGAAGTTTCAAATCACAATTATAGTTTTTCAGTCAGAATATTTTTTCAATTAAAATTAATGAAAATCAAAAACTCTTATTAATTTAGAGAAATATATAAACCTTATGAATTCATTAAAATACTTACTCCTCATTCTGATGATTCCATTTTTGGGATTTGCTCAGACCAAAGACCCACGCTATCAGCCAAAACCTTACGTAGAACTCAAACATCCAGAATGGAGCAAAAATGCGACTATCTACGAGGTCAACATCCGACAATACACAAAAGAAGGCACTTTCAAAGCGTTCGAAAAGCATTTGCCAAGACTTAAAAAAATGGGCATTGATATCCTTTGGTTGATGCCAATCCATCCCATCGGAGAAGAGCATCGGAAAGGAAAATTGGGAAGTTATTATTCCGTAAAAGATTTCAAAGGCGTGAATCCTGACTTTGGAACTTTGAAGGATTTCAAGAGCTTGGTTGACAAAATCCATGCAATGGGAATGTACGTTATAATCGATTGGGTCGGCAATCATTCCGCTTGGGACAATCCATTGACCAAAGAACATCCGGACTGGTACACCAAATCCAGAGAAGGCAACTTCCAGCCAACACCTTGGTACGATTGGGACGACGTTATCGACTTTGATTACAACAATCCCGACTTCCGAGAATATATGACCGGCGCACTTAAATATTGGGTAAAAGAAGCCAATATCGATGGTTACAGATGCGATGTTGCAGGCTTCATTCCAGTCGATTTCTGGGATAATGCGAGAGAAGAAATGGATGCGATAAAACCAGTTTTTATGCTGGCTGAATGGGAATCCAGAGATTTGTACAAAAAGTCATTTGATGCGACCTATTCCTGGACGCTTTGGGATAAATTGAAACTTGCTACAACCGGCGGAAAAGGCGCCAACGCACTTTACGAATATATGGCGCACGATGTCGGCAGTTTCCCATTGGATTCATATCGAATGCTGTTCACAGACAATCACGACAAGAATTCTTGGGAAGGCAATCAGTTTTCAAACTTCGGAAAAGGATTGGAAACCGCGATGGTACTTTGCGGAACGGCCAACGGAATGCCTTTGGTCTACAGCGGACAGGAAGCTGGATTGGACAGAAGCCTTGAGTTCTTCGAGAAAGATGAAATCATCTGGAAAGACCACAAATTCTATGGATTATATCAAAAATTGTTTGAACTTAAACATAAAAATCAAGCACTTTGGAATGGAAAATGTGGCGGAGAAATGATAAGAGTGACGAACAATCAAATGAATGACGTCCTATCCATCTACCGAGAAAAAAATAACGATGCGGTTTTATCCATCTATAATTTCTCCGACAAAAGTTTGCCAACTTCCGTTGATACTAAATATTACAATGGACAATACCGAGAATTGTTTACTGGCAAAATCTACAACATCAATTCTGAAAAGACCAATCTTAATTTGAAACCTTGGGAATATTTGGTTTTGGTAAAGAACTAAAAAAAAGCAGCCAATTGGCTGCTTTCGTTTTTCTATTTCGTAAGTTTTGTAGTTGGTAAAGAAACCGTTCCTGGGTCTTTCCAAAGACCATCTTTCTCAGCTCTTTTTTTGATTGCTTCTGCCCTCTTGTTGCTATCAGGATGCGAGTTGAACATCTTCTGGAAACCAGATTGCGCTGTTCCTCCTTCCGATAACAAAGCTAACTTTTTGAATGCTGTATAAGCCCCAACAACGTTGTAACCATTCGCTTTCATAAAGTCGTAAGAATAAGTATCAGCTTGTGATTCTTGTTTTTTGCTGTGTGTAGCATCTAACATTGCGTTCGCCATTTCTCCAATTTGACTGTTGTTTAGTGTTGCCACTGTATTTGACGAAGCAGATGCTGCGTCCAATGCTGCAGCTTTGAGATAAGCAGACTTGATGGCATCTTTGGTATCTTCATTCTTTACGTGACCAATTTCGTGACCGATTACGGCCAGAAGCTCATCATCTGTCATGATATCCATCAATGAAGAAAAGACACGAACACTGCCATCTGCGCAAGCAAATGCGTTGATATCCTTTACTTTGTAAACTTTGTAATTGAGACTAAGACCGTCTTGGGATTTGTGTTTTGCAAAAAGCTTGTTCAATCTTACTGTGTATGGATCTTTGGGACCAGCCACTTGATTGTTATTATCCATCCAATCTACAGATTCTTTGGCTAATTTGGCAGCGTCAGCATTGGTAAAAGTCATAGCTTTCAAACCTTTTCCAGCAATGTCCGTCGCTTTTCCAAGACTTATTTTTTGCGCATTTGTCGTGCAGAAACCACCTAAGATGATTGCACAGAAGATAATTTTTTTCATAAGTTTTATTTATTTGTTTAGAATTCCGCAACAATTAACATACCATCGAGAAATTAAAACAAATTATACTAAACTATTCTTATCAGCATAATTAAGTTTAAAGAAAATAAATGTCATTATTGAAAAAGCCAGTAGCGAACTTCCTCCATAACTGAAAAACGGCAGTGGAATCCCAACCGTAGGGAAAAGTCCCATGACCATCCCAAGGTTGATGGCAAAGTGAATTAATAAAACGGAGGCAAAACTATATCCAAAAACCCTATTGAAAGTAGATTTCTGATTTTCAGCGAGATAATAGATCCTGCCAATAAATATAGAATAGCAAATGATTAGAAGCGTGCTTCCCAGAAAACCCCACTCTTCGCCTACGGTACAGAAAATATAATCGGTCTCTTGCTCGGGAACGAATTTACCTTGCGTCACAGAACCTTGCTTGTAGCCTTTCCCAGTGAATCCACCCGAACCAATTGCAGTCTTGGAATAGAGCAAGTTATATCCAGATGTATCTCGGAATGCTTTTTCACCTTTGTATAAAACTTCAATTCTTTCTCTCTGGTGTTTTGGAAGCTTGGTAAGAATGTAACTGGAAGAATATGACAACCCACTTAGAACGCCAACTGTCAAAACAATTGCAACGATATACATCACGTTTCCTTGGATCTTATAAAAATTGAAAAAGACAAAAATGGCAGCAATAATGAGGATTGCAATCACCACATATAATGGATTGACTGCAATTGAGATCAAAAATGTAGCCGCGAAGATAAAGATAACACCGAACAACCAGCCGGAAAGTCCTTCTCTGTAAAGTGCCATTACAAAAGCAAAAAACACCAGCAATGAACCGACATCGGGAATCATTAGAACAACAATTCCGGGAATGGCAACGATTGCAATGGATGTATATAATGAGCGCTTTTTCTTGATATCAAAATCCTGATTTGATGCGTAATTTGCCAACATCAGTGTAGTTCCAATTTTGGCAAACTCAACGGGTTGCATTGTAAATCCACCGAACTTGTACCAGTTTTTCTGACCAAGGATCTCCGTCCCGAAAGGAAACAAACCGATCAGAAGCAGCACACCGCCAACATAGATGATTGGAGACATGTTCTCGAAAAACTTGGTTCTCATAAAGAATATCATCATCCCGACAAACAAAGAAATCCCGAAGAAGATCAGTTGTTTTTGTCCGAGATCTGCTTTCACACTATAAATATTAAAAATAGCGAAAATGCAAAGCATCAAGTAAAGTGTAATTCCTAATTTATCTATCCCTTCTGCCCACTTCATTTTGAATTGTTTTTTAGAGTTTTAACTTTGGAACTATCCTTCTTTTTTTTATTTTCAATAGCTTGGAGGCTGTCTTTGATCTTTTTGAGTTTCACGGTATCTTTAGGTGGTTCTTTGTACCAGCCTTTTCGTTTCATCTCAGAAATATACTGTCTTTTATATTCTGGCATAAAGCTGGACGTGATCATCTTCTTGTAGAGATTTTCCCGTTTCAGTTCTCCAGTGATGTATTTCTCTGCAATCACAGTACAAGCTGGTCCAGCCCAGGTGGCACCAAATCCTGCGTGCTCCATTACGGCTACAACCACAATTTTCGGTTTGTCTGCAGGCGCGATCAATACAAAAATAGAATTATCTTTTCCTTGAGGCACTTGCGCAGTACCCGTTTTTGCGAGTTGCGTAAAATCTTTTGACCTAAGACTTCTTCCTGTTCCTTTGATCATAACAGCCTCCATTCCTTGAAGAACGACATTATAATATTGAGGATTCTGAATCATCGTCATATGTTTCTTCTTGAACCTTGGATCTGGATTTGGTTTTCCGTCGATGCTTTTCACAATGTGAGGTGTGTAGTACCAACCTTTGTTAGCAATCGCGCCTACGAAGTTTGCCATTTGAAGTGGTGTTAAGAGAACATCACCCTGTCCCATTCCATTGTACAAAGCACCTGTCGGCATCTCGTCCCAGTTTTTGAAATCTGTCCTTTTTGAGCCGCTTGCTTTATAGATCGATTTCATCCTTTTTTCATAGAATTCTCCAGAAGGGATTCTTCCTTTTGCCCCAACGGCCAGATCATTGTTAAGAAATTCTCCAACGCCAAAACTGTTGATGATCTTTTTCCACTCGTCCACGCCTTTGGAAGGATTTCCCGGATACTTTTTGATGATGGCCAAATAAGCATAAGTAAAGTAACAGTTACTGGAAACCTGAATAGAAGGAATCAACGGATCTGCACCACCGTGACCTTTAATACTTTTTCCACGGTAGAAAAATCCTCTTCCACACGGGAAGATCGTTTTGTCTGTCATCACGCCCATTTCCATAGCTGCCAAAGCAGTTAGCAATTTGAATGTCGATCCCGGAGGATAGGCCGCTTGTATCGATCTGTCAAAAGTTGGTTTGTTTTCGAAGATTGTATCGTTGGCTAATTTGTAAAGATTTCTGGATTTTTGCGGTCCTGTGAAAAGATTTGGGTCGATGTCCGGACCAGTCGCCATCGTCAGGATCTCTCCATTATTTGGGTCTAGAGCGACGACTGCGCCGTGTTTGTTCACGAGCATCTCTTCCGCCATTCTTTGTAGGTCGTAATCGATGGTCAAGGTAAGGTCTTTTCCTGTAACCACTTCTTTATCAAGCTCTCCGTTTTTATAAGAACCGATGCTTCTTTGGCGAATGTCTTTTTGGATGTATTTCATTCCCTTCTCACCACGAAGTTCTTTTTCGTAAGATTTTTCCACACCACTTTTGCCGACAAAATCACCCGGTAAATAGTATGTTGAATCTTTTTTGATGTCCGCATCATTTACCTGATTCGTGTATCCCAAAAGGTTTCCGGAAGTGTTAACCTCATATTGCCTTTGTGGACGTGGAACGATGCTGAAAGCTGGATATTTGAAGATCAATTCTTGGATCCTTGCCATTTCCTCTCGACTTAGATTCTTCATAAAAGTCATCGGCGTCAGCTTGGAATAGTATTTCTCCTTCTCAATATTCCTCAATGTTTTGACAAATTCTGGTTCTGTGATTCCCAATAATTTACAAAATCCTATCGTATCGAAATCTGGTTTTAGAAGTGCCGCCGTGTAAGAGATCTCAAAAGAAGGCTGATTTCCTACCAATATTTTTCCGTTTCTATCAAAAATGACACCTCGTGGTGGGATGACATATTCTATTTTGATGGAAGTATTCGCAGCATTCAACGCATAGCGGTCGGTGAATAGTTGCAAATAAGAAAGTCTTGCAATGAAAATCAATGCAATGATAGAAAGGGCGAGTGTGATCTTGAGGTATTGTGATTTCATATGTGCTTTAAAATTATTCCTGAGGACATATGCAACCTCAATGTGAAAGCTTTTGTTTGGTTATGTACATTCTAGTTTCAGACTTTTTGCTTGATCTTAAAAGCTAATGCATAGGCTAATATAAATACAAACGAAATTATACTGGTAACTATTACATTAAATAAAATTTCAAAAAATCTGTCGAACTTAAAGAACTCGATGTACTGCACCAAAAGTTGATGGATGAAAATACTGGTCACAATAAAAAAGATGAATTGTGTCCATTGTATCCCTTGGAAAGAGAAAAAATCTGTGGTCGTGTCTGTAGAAGTTCGGAAGATGATCGTTCTGAAGTACGCCACAACGGTAGTTGCGAACGCATTGATTCCCCAGGTTCCTAAAAATGCATCCACGCATAATCCCAAGATAAAACTTAAAGCTAAAAAATGAAATCTGTTTCTGAAGAACGGATAGAACATCACAAAAACAGGATAAAGTACGGGAATATATTGTCCGAACAAGGCAATTCTGTTCAGAATGAAGATCTGAAAAGCCGTCAACAATGCGATCAAAACCAGATCTGATACAACGTTTCTACTGATCATCTTTCTTAATTTGAACTTTTAATGAATCATCAATTTTTTGAACTTCGGATTTTTTCAGATTTCGGACGACAAAAACTTTGCTTAATTTCCCGATCTTCTCGCTAAGTTCTACAGAGATATCCCAGAATCCCGTTTTGCTGTCAACCTCGTAACCTGCTATGGTTCCAACCAAAATTCCGGCTGGGAAAATTGAGGATTTACCATCAGTTACAACGGTGTCACCCACTTTTAAAGGAACATATTTTGGAATGTCGGAAAGTGTCATTGTTCTCGTGTCATCGCCTTTCCAGGACAGTGTTCCGAAGTAACCAGACTTCTTGAGCGAAGCACTTATCTTGATCTTATTGACACTCAGAATCGATTTGACCAATGAATAATTATCTGTAGTATTGATGACAATCCCGGCAATTCCTTTCGGAGCTATAACGCCCATATTGGAACTCACGCCTTGCAGACGTCCGCGGTTAATCGTGTAATAATTATCTCTTCTATTGATGCTGTTGAAAACCACTTCTCCATCTACAAAAGTGTAGATCTGTCCGCCGCCGATTGTATCGTAAACTTTTCGAAAATTGGGTTTGGCCACTTTATCTTTGCCGTAAAGTTCCAACATCAAAGCTTTGTTCTGGGTCACAAGATCTTCATTGATTTGTTTCAATTTCAGATAAGAAGTTCCCTCATCGATATATCCAGAAACCCAAGAATTGAACGCCGCAGTCCTAGCCGCAATGAAACTTTGCTGCATAGAATTTTTGCTGAAAATAAGTACAATTGCAACCAATTGCAAGAATACAAAGAACGCAAACAAAGCATTCTTAGAAAAAAATCTCAGCAAAGCACCCATCTAAAAACTTGAGAAAATCTTAATTACTTGATAAGGAAATTGAATTTGTTCATATTCTTAAGAGCGATACCGGTTCCTCTAACCACCGCTCTCAAAGGATCTTCTGCCACGAAAACAGGAAGTCCCGTTTTTCTGTGAAGTCTGTCTGCCAAACCTCTTAGAAGCGCTCCACCACCAGCAAGATAAATCCCAGTTTTGTAGATATCAGCCGCCAATTCCGGAGGCGTCAATGACAATGTTTCCATTACCGCATCCTCGATTCTGATGATAGATTTATCAAGTGCTTTTGCAATTTCTTTATAGTTCACCATGATTTCCTTTGGCTTCCCAGTAATCAGATCACGACCTTGTACAGGGATATCATCGATTGGAACATCCAACTCTTCAACCGCAGAACCAACTTCAATTTTGATTCTTTCCGCCGTTCTTTCTCCGATGTATAAATTATGATGTGTTCTTAAATAATAAGCAATATCATTCGTGAAAACGTCACCTGCAATTTTCACAGATTTATCACAAACGATTCCTCCTAATGCAACCACGGCAATTTCCGTAGTTCCACCACCTATGTCGATGATCATATTACCTTCTGGTTTCTGAACATCGATTCCAACTCCTATTGCAGCCGCCATTGGCTCATAGATCAAGCGAACTTCTTTGGCGTTTACTTTTTGTGCTGAATCTCTTACCGCTCTTTTCTCAACCTCTGTAATTCCTGAAGGGATACAGATCACAATCCTAAGCGCTGGCTGAAAAAACTTTCCTTTGATGCCCGGAATTTGTTTGATGAATTCCTTGATCATATGTTCTGACGCGTGGAAATCGGCAATCACACCATCTTTCAATGGACGGATGGTTTTGATATCCTCATGGGTCTTTCCTTGCATATGTTTTGCTTGCTCACCTACGGCAATCGGCTTGCCAGAAGAGCGCTCTATCGCTACGATAGATGGCTGATCCACAACTATTTTGTTGTTGTGTATGATAAGTGTGTTCGCAGTTCCCAAGTCGATCGCAATCTCTTGCGTAAACATATCCATTATACCCATTTTCGTTCAGTAATTATTAAGTTTACAAAGATATAAATTTCGAAGCATTCTCTATCTTGAATTAAAAATAATTTGGTTAAAATTTCCTTAAAATTTCAATAATTTATCTTGTCTAAGAAATCTGAATATCAATTGCAAAATCAAAAATTATTACTCTCTCATCAAATCCACACATACTTTATTATTCTTTATATCATATGATTGAAATGATATAGATTTTATCAATTCCCGAAAATGATATTCGGAAAGAGTCTTTGTATTAAATATTGTAAATTTGCAAGCTGAAAATGAGCACAAAAAATAAATTTCACCAGACATCAGATTTCGCCGTTCTTAGCATCAGTTATGAAAAAGCCGATGCAGAAACACGGGGAAGATTTGCGTTTTTTGATGACCATATCAAAGCTTTTGTGAATCAAATCCACGAGCAGGATTACGGTGACGCGTTCGTTGTTTCCACTTGCAACAGGACCGAAATCTACTCTACTACAAAGAATTATCTTCACATCGCAGAACTCTATTGCAACACAGTTGGAGTCTCTCTTTCCGAGTTTTTGAACTATGTGAATGTCCTTCAAAGAGAAGATGCATTGTTCCATCTTTTCCGCGTCGCAGCTGGATTGGAAAGCCAAATTATTGGTGATTTCGAGATTGTTTCTCAAATCAAGAATGCTTATCATCGATTCAAAAAATATAAAGATTTTTCTAATCCCTATTTGGAACGCGCCATCAATTCCTCGATTCAAATTTCGAAGAGAATCAAGAATGAAACGGGAATCAGCACAGGTTCAGCTTCGGTTTCTTACGCGGCGGTTCATTATATTTTAAATAATACAAAACACATTCACGAGAAGAATATTTTGCTTCTCGGTGTTGGAGAAATTGGCCAGAACACGATTGAAAATCTTGTAAAGCACATTTATCAGCCCAAAATAAAAATCGCCAACCGCTCTTTCGAAAAAGCGGAGAAAATTGCCGACAAATACAATATTCCTCAAATCGATTTTGAAACGTTCCCAGAAGAATTGAAACAAACCGATGTTCTAATCGTTGCAACTGGCGCTCAGAAATATATTATTGATGAAACTAATTTCCCTAAAAACAAGGAAATGGTTGTCATCGACCTTTCTATGCCGAACAACGTTCAGAAAGAAATCGGGAAATTGGAAAACGTGACGTTGATAGACGTGGACCAACTTTCGCAAACCATCCAGGAAACGATGGAACAACGCAAGAAGGAAATCCCGAAAGCGGAAGGCATCATCAAGGAAATGGCGAAGGAGTTTGCAGATTGGGAAAAGAAAAGAAAACTTGCACCACAAATCAACCATTTCAAAAATTCTTTGAAGAAAATCGAGGAAAACGAAATGCACAATATTCATAAGAAATTCCATTACGCCAAAATCGAGGATATGGAACTGTCCAACAATCTGGTTCAGAAAATCACGAATCGATTTGCGAAATATATTATGGAAAACCCTTCCCGCGCCGACGAAATCACAAAATTGATGGAGGAAATCCTCGACATCCACAAACAGTAAGACAATGAAAATCATAAGAATAGGAACCAGAAATAGTCCGCTTGCACTTTGGCAGGCTCACGAAGTTGAAGCTAAACTTCAGAATCTTGGATTACAAACTGAAATCGTTCCAATCATCAGTTCTGGCGACAAAAACCTGAACCAACCGCTTTACGCATTGGGAATCACAGGAATTTTCACGAAAGATTTGGACATTGCTTTGCTTAATGATGAGATTGATATTGCCGTTCATTCTTTGAAAGATGTTCCGACGCTTTTGCCTGAAAATGTTCAGATTTCTGCGGTTTTGGAAAGAGATTTTCCGGAAGATGTTTTGGTGAGAAATAAAGATGCGGAAGCTTTGGATTTGAATACTTTGAAAATTGCAACCAGTAGTTTAAGAAGACGCGCTTTTTGGTTGAAGGAATTTCCGGAAACTGAATTCACAGACATCAGAGGAAATGTTCAGACACGATTGAAAAAACTGGATGACGGCGTTGCAGATGCGACGATTTTTTCATTAGCCGGAATCAAAAGAATGAATCTGGATGTAGAATATGAACAAATCCCATTTTTGTTGCAAGCGCCATCGCAAGGTGTGGTTGCAATCGCCAACAAAATTGATAATCCTGAATTGAGTGCTATTTTAAAATCGATTTCTCATAAGGAAACTGAGATTTGCATTACGATAGAAAGAGAATTCCTGAAAACTTTGGAAGGTGGCTGTACAGCGCCGATTGGTGCAAAAGCCGAATTGATTGGAAATCAAATCCGCTTTGTTGGAAGACTTTGTTCGCTTGATGGAAAAGATTGCATCGAAACAGACGAGATTTTTGACTGGAATGATTCTGAGAATTTTGGAGCGAAATTGGCTTTGAAGGTTTTGGAAAACGGCGGGAAGGAATTGATGGACGAAATTCGAAAAAGTTTGTAAAATATTCAACCACAATAGGCACAAAGGATTTCACAAAGTGCACAAATTAAATAAGCCTTGTGGTCCTCGTGAAAAAACTTAGTGAACCTTGTGGTAAAAATTTCACAAAGAATACAGAGATTAGAAATCAAGTGCTGTCGAGATTCCTACGGAATGGCAAAATAATGTTTTAGCAATGTCAGTCTGAGGTTCTCGAAGACTTTTTAAATATGAAAATCCTTTTTACAAAATCATTGGACAAAAAAGAAGTTGCTGACAAATTGGGAACGGAAGTGTTGGTTGATTTTGTGGAGGTCATCAAAACGGAATTCATTAAAACGAAAACTTTCGGTTTGAAGAATTATTCCTTGATTTTCACAAGTGTGAATGGCGTGAAAGCTTTCTTTGAAAATGGTTTTGATGCAAATGAAAATTTAGCTGAGAAGAATTATAATAAAATCTACGCCGTTGGTTCGCAGACTAAAAAGGAATTGAGGAAACATAATTTTGGGACTTTCAAGCTTTGTAAGAATGCGAGCGAACTGTCACAATTCATAACAGAAAATTCTGTGAATGAAAAGTTCTTGCATTTTTGTGGCGATTTGGCTTTGGATGTTTTGGATGAGAAATTGCCGTTGCAAAATATTTCTTACAAGAAAATCCCTGTTTATAAGACCGAATTGCTATTTCCGAAAATCAATGAGAAATATCAGGTTGTGGTTTTCTTCAGTCCGAGTGGAGTTCGTAGTTTTGCGAAGTTCAACGGTTTTGAGGATTTGAAGATTTTTTCGATTGGAAAAACGACGACTTCAGAATTGAAAAAACTCACTGAAAATAAAATAATTACAAGTCATAAAAACACCTTGTCGGATTTGTTGAATTTGATTTCGCTAAATCTAACAATCTAAGCTTGTAATAATTATTTTAAAAAAAATCAATAGGAATGGGCTTTAGCCCGTTTTTTAAAAGGTTAGAATAAAAAATGGCTTTAGCCCAAACCTATTTTAAATTTGGCTAAAGCCCAATAGCTGTCAATTTTCGACATCGGGCTGAAGCCCGACGCAATTGATAATTGATAGTGCATTATAAGAGCCTGTTTAAATTTCATCAAAATTATTTTCCCTGACCCTAAAGGGAGTAATTTTGATGAAATTTTCAAGGCGTTTTTCCACCCTTTAGGGTTGGGGAAAAGAAAAATGCTTTGAAAATTTTATTTTTTAATCATTTTTAAACAGGCTCTAAGTTGTTGCATATTTTGCAATAACTTGAATTGAAGAAGTTTTGAAGTGTTGCATATTTTACAACAGTTCAAAAAAAATAAATAATTTAAAACTGATTTCTAAGGAAAGTTCAACTTTTGGGAAAGCTGATTTGGAAGACTAAACGCTAAACTTTGCGAAGCGCGCCCCGACTTGAGTGGAAATCCTTTTTTGTGGCTGGAAAAGCCCGGGCAAAAAGATTGGGAACGGAAGGCGGAAAAAGGCGCCCAAAAATAATTTAAGAAAATGATAAAGAACGACCTATACCTGAAGGCCTTGCGAGGCGAAACCGTGGAAAGACCGCCTGTGTGGATGATGAGACAAGCCGGAAGATACTTGCCGGAATTCATTGCGTTGCGCGACAAATACGACTTTTTCACCAGATGCCAGACGCCGGAATTGGCCTCGGAAATTACGGTTCAGCCGATTAGAAGATTTCCTTTGGACGCGGCGATTTTGTTCTCGGACATCTTGGTGGTTCCGCAAGCGATGGGCATTGATTTCAAAATGAAGGAATCCGTAGGACCTTGGTTGGACGAACCTATCAGAACCGCTCAACAAGTTGACGATGTGATAGTTCCGGACGTGAATGAAACTTTGGGTTATGTTTTCGATGCGATAGAAATGACGTTGGAAAAGCTGGACAATGAGATTCCGTTGATTGGTTTTGCCGGAAGTCCTTGGACGATTTTCTGCTATTGTATTGAAGGAAGAGGTTCTAAGGATTTCAATATTGCGAAGTCTTTTTGCTTCCTGCAAACGGAAGCGGCACACAAATTATTGCAGAAAATTACGGACACGACGATTGCTTATTTGAAACGAAAAGTGGAGAAAGGTGTTTCTGCAGTTCAGGTTTTTGACAGTTGGGGCGGAATGCTTTCGCCGGCTGATTATCAGGAGTTTTCTTGGCAATATATCAATCAAATCGTGGAAGCTCTCGCGCCGTTGACGCACGTTGTGGTTTTCGGGAAAGGCTGTTGGTTTGCGTTGGAAGATATGACGAAATCTAAAGCGTCTGCTTTGGGCGTTGACTGGACGATTACTCCAGAATTGGCGAGACAATTCACGAATAATTCGGTGACGCTTCAGGGGAATTTTGACCCATCGAGATTGCACTCGACGCCGGCGACGATTCGGAAAATGGTTCACGAGATGATTGACCGTTTTGGAAAAGATAAATACATTGTGAATCTCGGACACGGGATTTTACCCAATATTCCAGTTGAAAATGCAGAAGCTTTTATAAAGGCTGTTGTAGATTGGAAAGCATAAACAAAAACCAGAGCGATTTGCTCTGGTTTTTTTATTCCGTTTGTCCTGGTCGTGGATGTATTTGTGAAGGTTTTGTAGCTTCGTCTGTCAAGCCATCTCCGTGTGGTCCATCAGGACTGATTATTTTTCCATCTGCCTCTTTTTGTCTTTGTTCAATATTAACAGTATCAACCATTTTTGGCGTATTGTTTTGCTGAGCTGTTGATTTCGCTCTCATTTCTGTTCTTGTTGTGGTCGATTTTGTTTCTTTCTTCTTTGTAGTTTGCGCCATCGTCAACATCGTTCCAAAAACGAGAAATGTTGCGGTTGTTATTATCTTTTTCATAATGATTTATTTTAATGATTTGATTAGTCAAGCCAAATATCAAACCAACTTATATGAAGTAAGATTTGAACAATTAAAAATGACAAAACCTGAAATCACCAAATAAAAAAACCAGAGCGAATTGCACTGGTTTTATTTTTGAACTTAAACCTAAGATTATCTACTTGGAGTCATCGGGTTTGTTGGACTCAATGGCTGTTGTGGATTGGTAGAATTGTTAGGAGTCGTTGTGCCTGGATTTTGCAAAGTTCCGTTATTCGGTAAGGTTGTATTAGGATTTTGTAGAGTCCCATTATTTGGTAACGTTGTATTTGGATTTTGTAAAGTCCCATTGTTTGGCAACGTTGTACTTGGATTTTGTAAAGTTCCGTTGTTTGGCGTTGTTTGATTTTGTTGCAGTCTGTTTGGATTGGTCTGCATTTTCGACCTGTTGTTCATAGTCGCTGTGTCCACCGTTCTGTTCATTCCATTGGGTTGAACTTGGGTTTCCAATTTCATTTCTGTACTGCTGGCTGGTTTTTCTGCCATTCTTACTTTCTTATCGCTTTTCTGAGTGGTTTGAGCGGTGATAAACATTGTCCCAAACATTATAAAAGCTGTTGCTGTGATTAACTTTTTCATAATACTTTATTTTTAATGATTTGATAATCAATGCCAAATATCAAACCACAAATTATGAAAATGAAAAAAATATCAAACTTTAACTTATTTAAGAAATTTTAATTCTTCTCCAAGACCTTCTTTAGTTTCTCCACAAAGACGTATGTCGCAGGGCAAATCAAAGTGTTTTGAATCGTGAGATTATTGATTTGGTAAATCTTTTTTCGGTCTGTGTGCGGATATTCTCGACAGGCTTTTGGGCGAACGTCGTAGATGGAACAAGTGTTGTCATCATTCAGGAAAAAACAAGGCAAATTTTGCAAAACTTTGTCTTGGTCTTCATCCACTCTCAGAAATTTGGCTTCGAAATCTGCGGGCTTCATTCGCAGATGTTTGGAAATCCGTTCGATGTCTTTTTCTACGTAAAGCGGACCTGTGGTTTTGCAACAATTGGCGCAACCAAGGCAATCGATTTCGCGAAAAGTTTCCTCGTGCTTTTCTACCACCAAATAATCCAAATTTTTTGGCGGTTTCTTTTTGAGTCCGTCCAGAAATTTTCTGTGGTCTTTTTGTTTTAGTTGGGCTTGCTTTTTATAGAAATCAACATCCATTTTGCAAAACTAATGGTTTTATTAAGAAAAAACCAAGTAATATAATCCGCCCCAGATTGCTGAAAAAAATAAAGCAAATAGAAAAGATGACTTCAAGTCTTGCCTATCCTTCTTTACAAAATGTTTATAAAGGACTACAATAATAAAAGTTATGATTACCAAAGTTGGTAAAACAGTGAAAGTGAACATTATTAATTTTTTTCAAATATAAAAAAAACTGACATTAATCCTATTTTTCGTCTTTTCAAAACCCATAACTTTGTGATAATGAAATTGCTAATCACAAATCAGACGGCGATTTCATTAATAATAAAAAGTCAAAATGAAAGATATTACTACACGTGAAGACATAGAAATTTTGGTCAATAAGTTCTACGACAAAGTGATAAAAGACGATTTGATTGGATTTTTCTTTACAGACATCGCGAAAATCGACCTGAGTAAACATCTGCCGAAAATGTACAATTTCTGGGAAAGCATTCTCTTGGGAAATCCAGTTTATGAAGGCAATCCAATGCGGGTTCATTTTCCAATCAACGAAGTTTCTGCGTTGGAAGAAAGACATTTTAACCGTTGGTTGCAGATTTGGGAAGAAACGATTCACGAAAATTTTGAAGGCGAAAATACTGAAACAGCAATTGCGAGAGCTTTGAACATTGCCAGAATTATGAATCACAAAATGGCGAACGCGAGAGGAAATTAATTATCACATTATCAACTGAAAATCAATCCAATCCGTCAACATATGAAATAGTAATCCGACGCCAATAATTCTTGGAACACCTTTGAAAAACAAAAGCAAAACATAAATTCCCATCGCCCAATACGTGTGGAATAGATGGAAATTTATACTGAGTCGTTCTGGTGCAAAAATCGGCGTACTGAGAAGATGGTCTGCATCCACAAGCATCGTTCCCAACATAATCAGATAAGCTTTTCGCCAATCTTTCCTGAAAAAAACATAGGCAATCACGACGGGGAAAATGAAGTGTAAAAAGTAATGAACCGCCGTCCGTAAAGGGAAAAACTCTAAATAATCCATCTAATCTCTATCATTTTACCATCTCAAAATAAGTGGTAATTTTTCTTTTTTAAAGTTAATTTTCAAGTAATAATAATCGCCTTTGTTGCCATAAAAACTGTAATCGATATTCGAAATGGCTTTCTTTTCCGAAGCAGAAAGCGATTTTACTGAATTGATTAATAACGGATTATTTTTGATAAAAACATAATTGCCGGAAAAACGCTGTCCAAAATCTATTGCTTTTTTTGTAGAACTAATTGAAATGTCGCTTCCGTTTTTCTTAATGACATTTGGCTGAAACGGAATTGGCGTGAACTGAATTTGAGCATTAATCCAATTCTTCTGCTGGAAATACAACCACAGATTTTCCGATTCCCAACTTTGCAAATTGATGGAAAAATTAGGTTGAAGAATCTGCTGATAACTCACCTTTTCCACTTCATTGAAATCATCGTCGTAGCTATAACTGATGATTTTATCTTTCACCATTTCCAGTTCTGCAACGGCAGAAAGCGAATTGATTTTAATGGAATCGCTCAGTTTTTTATTGAATAATGCGGATGCAAATTTTACGTTGGTTGAATCCAACTCTAACTTCAAAAATGACGTTTGTTTGTCCAAATCTGAAATCATCGATGTGAGATGGTCGTCTAAACTTTTCGTTTTGATTTCGATATTTTCATCATTCAAATAAACTGCAAACTTTTGAATCTTGGATTTGGCAAAGTAGGAAACGCTAGCAATCGAGTTATTAATCAATTCATCAGCGTACAAATTTTTGAATTTTGAATTGAAAATCTCCGCTGTCGTCTTATCAAAGTTTGAATTTGAAAATCCTACAACACACTTCGAAGCTTCGATTTTTACAGAAAATTGGTCCTTTTTGTAAAGGTTGTTTTTAATTAATTTAAAACCTTTCTCGTTCAAAAATTTGACAAGTTTTTCTTTATCAGAAACTTCAAAAATGCTGTACCATTCAGAGAAACTCGTGCCTTTTAAATGAAAAATCTGAACATAATCCGGAACTTCTACGCCACTATTTTTAAAAGAACCTTTTGAAGTTTCAAACCATTTGGAAGGATTTTTTAGTAAAGTCAAAATGTATTCTTCTGACAATTTTTTAGAATCGACCAAAACCAAAACATCTGCATTTCTTGGAACCGCCTTCAAATCCTTATCCTTCAGAGACCAGAAAAAATAGCCGACAACCGCGACAAAAAAAAGGACTGCAAGAAGGATGATTGCTCTTTTCATTTACAAAGCGGTTGACGTTTCTTTCTCAGAAATCTTAATCAAATCGTTACAAAAATCGAAGAAATACATCAAACTATTTTCGGAAGAATTTGGCGTGGTGTAGTTGAATTCTGTTTCAATACTTTCTTTTTTCACCTCACTTTTAAAATAGACATCACCGATATTTTTTCGGAAAAGGTTAAATCCTTCTTTCTGAGAAATCGTTGTGAATTCCTTCTCCAAACCTTGCAACAATCGCTGCATATTGATTGTTCCCGAGGAAGGATGTTTTGCCGCATCTTTCGCCCATTTTTGCGAAACTGAAGATTGCTTTTTAGGAACCAGATTCTCCAGAGATGTTGTCAAATAAACAATGTTATCTTTTACCGTGAAATAAACTTGGTCAATATAATTGCTGTTTTTTTGGTCTTTTTTCAGATAATAGATATCGCCATTCTTAGAAAACTTCTGTGACAATTCTTTGTTCGTTGTCAACACTTCGAAAACACGTTTCCAGTAATTTTCGTTCTCAGTCGCAAAAGCAAAGGTGAAATCTGGAACAACAACATCCTTAGTTTTCTTAATTTCTTTGTCGTTGAAGCTATCATCATATTCATAATCTGTGTATTCTACCTTTTTGGTATTCAGCGCATTCAACACAAAAACGCCGTTTCCGGGAGCGATTTTTGAGATGGCTTCTTCGTCCAGAACTATCTTAATCGTTTCCATCATCAGTTCCAGTTCTTTTTGATATTTTCCCGTATCATTTTTGCTTTCGAACAAGCTGTACATCAAATCAAAATACTTGTGTCCGTCAACGTTTATTGCATAATAACCAACACTTTTGTCGGAAATCAGGGACATTAGTTTTTTATTCTTCTTACCATTGTAAAGCGCTGAAAAACGCTTCTGAATTTCGCTGTCTTTGTGTTGATAATTACTGATTACTTTTACTTTATTTTTATCAAAATACAAATTGTAAGACGAATTGGAATTGTACAGATTATCAATTAAATCCCCAAAATTGTAAAGCTTCGCCAAATCTTTATAAGCACCATTTTTGACTATCTCTCCATAATTGGAATAAACGAAAACATCCGAATTCCCGTCCTGGAATTTAACAAATTCTTTTGGAACCTCCACTTCCATATTGGAATCAAAATATCTGTCAAAATCCAATTCTGCAAAGGCTTTCACGATTTTAAAATCTTCCGCTTTGATAGAATCCATTTCTTTTTGATAAGCCAAATCTTCTGCTTCCTCATCATATTCCTCAGTCGGTTTGGCAGACGCTACTTCATCCAATTCCGTCGTTGATTTTTTCTCTTCCGGATATTTCTGGTGTTTCTCCAGATATTTGATATCTTTTTGCATCCGTGCAATATCGTCCTGATGACTTTTGATATCCTCTTTTGTATATTTGATTTCGTCTTTCAAATACTTGATTTCATCTTTGTAATTGAAAGGTTTTTCTGGTTCATAGTAAGTGGAATCTGCTTCTGCATAGGCACTATCAATCATCGGCGGCTCTTCCACACTTACAACAACTGTACTGTCAGCAGCATAATCATAATCGAATTTTGGCAGCTTTTTCGTGTAACTAATTCCAGAAATCACGGCTCTTTTTCCGTCCCAAGCTACAAAAGTGTCGTCATTCAAATTGGTGTAAGAATATTTGTTTTTCTTCGTGATTTCCAATTCTTTCTTTGATGAAACCTTGATGAATTCTACAAACTTCGTTGCATCTTCCAAAATCAAATGCGCCGTGTAACTCTTAATAGAATCATTGAAATTGATATAATGATACTGTTTCGCATCATTTTTAATTCCTGTGTCCGAGAAGTCCTTCCAGGTTGGTTTCTCTTGGTCATTCTTATTCAGATTTTGTAAAATTGGATTGAGTTTTTGCCAGTTGGTTTTGCTGTTCAGCAGTTTTCCATTGACTTCCATATAGAAAACGGCGTTTGCTGGAACCTGAATTTTGGTTTGAGAAAACGCAAAAGCGCAACAAAATATCAAGAAAAACACCAGTTGTTTTTTGAGTAAAATTGATTTCATAGTTTTAATATTTTTCTTGGATTAATTTAATGAGATGGTATTTTGAATTTGTTTTTTCTGAAGGATAAAATCCAGAATATTCCCATTCAGTTTTATCGCTTTTTTGTTGGGCGAAACTGTGTAAGAATTGTTGCTTTGAGATTTTATCACGTTTTCGAATTGTAAAATTGAAGTGTAAGTTGCATCACTGAAAACTTCTTTGTCAGCTTTGCTCAGCTTGTCGTAATCGTTTTTATAACTTGCGATTTTGTTTCTGATGAAGGTTTTCTCAGCAACATTTTGCTTGTACAATTGTGTCGGAACCGTTTTTCCGATGATGTTTTTGGCTTTCAATTGTTCCAAACCAGAATTGATATTTTCGATTTTCTTGAAGTTACAACTCAGTTTAATAATGAAATTATCAAAGTCCAAACTCGTTTTCACATTGCTGATTCCAGGAACGCTTTTGAAAACGTTGGAAGCCTGATTCACTTTACTTTCAATCTCTGACTTTTTAGGAACTTTCTTACCGTTGATGGTTTCCATTTTTGAGATGGATTGCAAGCGCGTTTTGCTTTTGCTGGCATTCAGAATCACAGCATATTCTCCACTTCCATCGGCTTTCATATTTATTTTATCAATAACATCGAAGCAACTTGTCAGGCTAAGGAAAATGCAGAAAAGAAATAAATATTTGATAATCTTCACAGAATTAGGAATTGAGTTTTAACAAAGGTAAATTTTTCAAAGTAGAAAAGAGATTTTTACCGTTTTAATTCAGCATAATCTTCGATTCGATTTTTCGAATCCATTTCTACGCCAAGAATACTGGTGATTGTAAATTTCCCCGATATTTAATCAAATCCTTCCTTTCAAATAATCCTGACGCAAACTTTCATCCAGTTTTTCAATCGCGTATCGCAGGCAAGTTCTTGGCATTTCTTTGTAATGCAGGTTGAGGAAATCCAACAATCCTTGTTCATTTTTATTTCCCATTTCGCGGAGAAGCCAGCCATTGGCTTTGTGCATCAAATCGTGTGGATGATGTAGATTTCGCTCAACAAATTCTTTCGTGAGTTCGAAATTTCCTTTCTTGATGTAATGCATCGTCCCAACAATCGCGATTCGTTTTTCCCACATTTTATCAGAATTCGACAAATCGATTAACAGCTTTTCTTCTTGATTTTCAAAACAATACCGACCCAAAATCTTATAACAAGATGTATCCACCAAATCCCAATTATTAATAAAATCGAGATGATTCAGATAAAAATCGATGATTTCTTTTTGCTGAGATTTTTCTTTTGACTTTTCAAATTTCAGAATTAACATCAGCAAGGCTGTCAAACGATGTTCGTGATATTTGGATGACAAAAGTTCGCTTAATTCTTCAAGAGAAATTTTGTTATAGAATTCCTTTGCGACTTTTCGTTGGTCAGGAACTCGCACACCGATGAACAAATCACCTTCAGCATATTCTCCTTTTCCCGTTTTGAAGAATTTTTGCAAAATTTCTACATTTTCAGGAATCGATAAATCTGATAAAGCTTGTTTAACTTCTTTTAACAATGACATTTATCCTAAATTTAATTCCTTCTGAAACGCTTCCAGATACTTCGCAAGATGAAAACCATCCATCAAACCGTGATGTGCTTCGATAGAAATCGGCAACATTTTCCGGCCATTTTTCTCAGAGAATTTTCCGAACACAATTTTAGGAATCGATTCTTTTGGGTCGAAATCTGTCGGATGAAGTAAACCTGTAAAATTCGTCCAAGGCATCGTGGAATGTCGGATATGATTGGGCGGAAGCGATTCGTTTTTAATCCTTAAACCCGTTGAATTTTGAACCTCATCAATTTCCTTTTGCAAATTCTGGTTAAAGATTTCAAAATCATCAGAATATTCAAAATAAGAAAAGCCAAACGTTCCGTCATTTCGTCCAATCGTGGAACCAACGTGTACAACATCGAAGGCTATAACTTCATCATCTACAATTCGATAACCAAATTCTTCAATTGAGTTGACGGCTTTCATTGATTTGTGAAGATAATGTGCAAAAAAGGATTCTTTGTTATCTTTAGCCAACTGAAACGTTTCAGTACAATCAACTTCGGTTACGATTCCAAAATAGGGAATTTTCATTCCGGAAAAGAATTGAAAGTGCTCTTTTCTCTTCCAGTTTTCGATGTCTATAACTTTCATTTTTTAAATAATTACTTGACGTCTTCTAAAATTTTTTCCTCTACTGCAATCTTATTCGGATTGGCTACTTTACCAATCGTAAGCCCTTGAACTACAATTGAAAACACAACGACACAATAAGTTATACTAATGATGATTTTATTGTATTCATTCTGAGGAATCGACAAAGCCAAAGCAATGGAAACACCACCACGAATTCCGCCCCAAACGAGAACTTTGACAGTTTGCGGACTGAAACGATATCTCAATGACATAAACTTCGTGGGAACAAAAATTGCAACCCAACGCGCCAATAAAACGATTAAAATACAAATTCCACCAGCAACCAAATACTCATTTAAGTCCTTGATTAACAATAATTCAAAACCAATAAACAGGAACAGAACAGCGTTCATAATTTCATCAATCAATTCCCAGAATTTAATCAAATAATCCTGCGTTTCGGATTTCATTTTGAAACTCTCGCTGAAATTTCCCATAAATAATCCGGCTGCAACCATTGCTAAAGGTGCAGAAATATGCATCTCGTGAGCAATCAAGTAACCGCCCATAACCACTGATAATGTGATTAATACGGAAATAATATAATCATCCACCATTCGCATCGCTCTGGAAGCGGATAATCCAAGAAGAACACCTAAAAGCAATCCTCCACCAGCTTCACGAAGAAGTAGCAAGCCGATGCTTTCGACATTCAAATCGATTTCTTTTCCGATGGCCAATTGTAGAACGACCGTGAAAACCACGACCGCCATACCATCATTAAATAGCGATTCTCCGGCCACTTTGGTCTCCAAAGATTTCGAAACATTGGCCTGCTTCAAAATACTTAGAACTGCCACTGGGTCGGTCGGGGAAATCAATGCACCGAAAACCAAACAGTAAATAAACGGAATCTGAACGCCCGCGAAAGGCAACAGATAATAAGCGCCAAAAGCGACAGCAAACGTGGAAATAATCACGCCGACCGTCGAAAATATCACGACTGGACCGAATTGTTCTTTTAAATCTTTGATGTTAATGTGGATTCCGCCAGCGAAAAGCAGGAAGTTAAGCATTGCGCCCATCAGAACTTCGGTGAAATCAAAATTGTTGATTAGTTCGGTCAAATGGCTGGTGGTCTTTGGTAAAAAATTATCGCCAGACGCAACCAAAGTGACAGAAACGACAATAGCGATGACCATAATTCCAATTGCGCTTGGCAATTTTAGAATTCTGTGATTGATGTAAGCAAATAAAGATGCTAAAACGATTAGGACTGAGAATGAGTAATATAACTCCATTAATATTTTTGTTTTATCTAAATTTAGACTCCGTTAGAAGTCGTTATAAATGACTTTGATGTAGGTTTTTGTATTGTTGTTTTCCCAAATGTCAAACATTCCGCCAGTTGCAGGTTTGGACGACCTGGAGGCTTGTCTGGGAATCTGGATGACATTGATTAAAATATATTCGTCGCCAACTGAATTGACAACAAAGGCAGAATCTTCCGACTTTCCATCGCCAGAATCTAAGATGGCGCTCGTCAGCAATTTGAACTGACTGAGATAGTAACTGAAGTTTTTCACATCCTGCAGTTTATCATAACATTGCAGCATTATCATCAGCAAATCCAGATTGGTCGGGTCTTTTGCTAGCAAATCTCTGGTCTTTGCGATGGCTTCCGGATAATTCTTTTTGTTGAAATCCTTCAATAATTTTTTGAATTCGTCATCGCTTGTTGAAACTGTTTTTTCTAAGAAAGTCCTGCCGTAGTACAAATGCTGAGCTTCCACGCTGTCTATGGATTTTGGTAAACCTTTGTATTTGAAAAGCATTTTTTGATAGTAAAACTCCGATTCGTTGTCCGCAATTTCTTTCTTGATATTATCCAAATTGATTTTTGACTTCTGAGAAAACCCAAAAGTCGCCATCATCAAAAAGAAAAATAAAAAGATTCTATTCATTGACTTCTTCTTCGTCCTCAAAATATTCGAACAGCAAATCGTTGTAAGGAAAACGGGAAATATGAATCCTGTGAACCTCATCGTAAATCATTTTTTTCATCTCAGGGAAATTTTCCTTCGTCAAAGCTGAAATGAAAACGGTTGGGAATTTGGATTTTGCCATCCAGGTTTTTTTCCATTCTTCCAACGAGATATTTTTGTGAGAACCAGGCATCAAATCATCTTCGTCCTTTTTCTCATAACTGAAATCATCGATTTTGTTGAAAACCATAATCATCGGTTTCTGATGCGCATCGATTTCCTGAAGAATTTCGTTCACAGAATTGATATGGTCTTCGAAACTTTCGTGAGAAATATCAACAACGTGAATCAGCAAATCCGCTTCACGAACCTCATCCAAGGTCGATTTAAAACTTTCTACCAACTGTGTCGGCAACTTTCTGATGAATCCAACCGTGTCCGTCAAAAGGAAAGGAAGATTTCCAATTACGACTTTTCGAACCGTTGTGTCAAGCGTTGCAAACAATTTATTCTCCGCGAAAACATCAGATTTTGACAAGGCGTTCATCAAAGTCGATTTTCCAACATTCGTGTAACCAACGAGCGCTGTACGAACCATTTTTCCACGGTTGTTTCGTTGCGTTCCCATTTGCTTGTCAATGACCTTCAATTTGTCTTTCAACAATGTGATTCGGTCACGGATAATCCTTCTATCGGTTTCGATTTCCGTTTCTCCAGGTCCACGCATTCCGATTCCCCCTTTTTGCTTATCTAAGTGAGACCACATCCTGCTCAATCTTGGCAAAAGATATTGATATTGAGCCAATTCCACCTGCGTTCTTGCGTATGAAGTCTGAGCTCTTTGGGCAAAAATATCGAGAATCAGATTGGTTCTGTCCAGAACTTTGACTTCCATCTCACGCTCCAGATTCTTCAATTGGGAAGGCGACAATTCGTCATCAAAAATGACCGTTCCAATTTTTTGCTCTTTTATATAATCACGGATTTCCTCCATTTTCCCTTTACCAACGAAGGTTTTAGAATCTGGCTGAGTCAGTCTTTGGGTAAAACGTTTATCAACAGTAGCGCCAGCTGTAAAAGCCAGAAACTCCAGTTCGTCCATATATTCTATCAGTTTATCTTCGCTTTGATTTTGGGTTATTAGACCAACCAAAACCGCTTTTTCATACTGATGTTCTTTATTTTCTATCATTTATAAAATTAAATTTCTGATTCTGACAAGATACTATTTTTCGACAAAAAAACCAAAGATGAACTTTGGTTTTTTATTTTCTATTTCAAATTTGAAAGTTGATTTTTCAAATTAAGCTAAAGTTGCAGTCAATGTTTTTTCGAAACTGAATGCGACGCTGATAGGGCAAGTTTCTTTCGCTTCCGCTGCAATTTTTTGGAAATCTTCTTCAGAAATTCCAGGGATTTTTGCGTTGAGTGTTAATTCAGACAAAGTCACTTTTCCATCCACCAAACTGATTTTGCAATCGGTTTCCAATGTTTCCGGATTGTAACCAGCTTCTGACAACAATGCTGAAGTTTTCATCGTGAAACAACCTGCGTGAGCTGCTGCCAATAATTCTTCCGGATTGGTTCCAACGCCGTCTTCAAATCTGCTTTTGAATGAATACTGAGTTTCATTAAGTGTTGTACTTTGAGTGGTTAAAACTCCGCTACCTTCTTTAACTGTGCCTTTCCAGACTGCTTTTGCACTTCTTTTCATATGTAAATTTTTTAATTGTTTTTAATGGTCATATGGAATCTAAGATTTCATAATTTTTTATTTTGGTTTGATTGTATTAATATATTAACGCAAAGGCGTTACTTTTTTTAAGATTCAATGTTTTAAGTCGCAAATGAAATCATTCATCAATTATCATTCATCAATTATTGCTTAATCCCAATCCTGCTCAACAAATTTCATTGTATCACCGTTTGCATTGGATAAAGTTAAGAAATGTCCTTCGATTTTGTACTCTGTCATATTTGGTAAGGCTTTTCCAAATGCTTCTTCCAATTTCATTCGCCCGTCACAATACATCATTGTAGAACCAACGCCTGAGAATTTCGCTTTTCCGTTGTTGAAATCTGCCGTGAAAAACAATCCGTTGCAACCCATTTTTGCGGTGTAACGATTCGGCGATTCTTCATTTTTGGTCAAATCAATATTGGCTTCCAGTTTTACCAATTCCTCCTTAGTAAAATCTTTATACTCAACGAGCATCCATTTTTTGTGAAGATTTTGCATTCCTGACATCGAATTTTTTGATGATTTACAAGAAACTGTAAGAAGTAATATTAAAGATAAAATACCGATTGACTGTAGAAATTTCATACTTTGAACTTTGCCTAATCTCTTATCCAAATTCATACCATTAGATTTAAAATAATGAGTAAATTAGCCCCATTAAAATAAATTTCTATTATGAAAAAAATATTTTTGGCGCTGACTTTTTTATTGAGCTTTGCGCAAATGAGAGCAGATGAAGGAATGTGGCTTCTGATGCTTGTGAAACGTCTGAACGGCGTGGATATGCAGAAAGAAGGTCTGCACCTGACTCCGGAAGAAATCTATTCTGTGAATAACTCCAGTCTTAAAGATGCCATCGTCAGTTTCGGCGGTTTCTGTACAGGCGAGATGGTTTCCAGCCAAGGTTTGATTTTTACCAATCACCACTGTGGTTACGATGCTGTTGCTGCAGCTTCTACGCCTGAAAAAGATTATTTGAAAAATGGATTCTGGGCAATGAAACCGAATGAAGAATTCAATGCGAAAGGTCTTTACGTGAGATTTCTTGTGAGAATGGATGACGTTTCTGCAAGAATCAATGCAAAACTGAACAACAATATGTCTGCTGCTGACAGAAAAGCAGTAATCGATGCAGAATCAAAAGCTATCCAGACAGAAAACTCTGAGAACGGAAAATACACCGTTGTCGTAAGAGATTTCTTCAACGGGAATGAATTTTATTATTTCGTGTATCAAGATTATAAAGATATCAGATTAGTTGGTGCACCACCGTCCTCTCTTGGGAAATTTGGTGGCGATACCGACAACTGGGAATGGCCAAGACACACAGCTGATTTCACAGTTTTCCGTGCTTACGGTGATGCCAATGGAAATCCAGCAGAATATTCTGAAGCTAACGTTCCATTGAAACCAAAACACTTCTTGCCAGTTTCTCTTAAAGGTTATAAACCTGGAGATTTCACAATGATTCTTGGATATCCTGGAAGAACAAACCGTTACTTGACCTCTTTCGGAATCGAGCAAATGGTGAATAAAGATTATCCAGCTTGGGTAGAAGCCTCCAAAGTGGCGATGGATGTGATGAAGAAGTATATGGACAAGGATAAAACGACTCAGTTGGATTATGCTTCCCAGTACGCCAGTGTTGCCAATTATTGGAAAAATAGACAGGGAACGATTGACGCTGTCATCAAAAACGGAACAATCTCTGAAAAACAAAAGACAGAACAAATCTACACGCAATGGGCCGCTCAATCTCCGAACGAGCAAACTTATTATGCCGTTTTACCAGAAATCAAGGCTTATTATCAGCAGATTTCAGGGAGAAATGTAGAGCGTAACTACGCTTCTATTTTACAGAGAAACGCACACTACATCGCAACGACTTATCAGTTGGGTAGTCTTTTCAAAACTTATGCTGACCAGGACGAAGCTGGGAAAACAGCAATGAAGGCAAAAGTTCTTGAGGCAGTAGAAAAAGCTTACGATGGTTTCCACGACAATGTGGAAGGTGATATGTTGGTGAAACTGACTTCTCTTTACAAAGCGAAAGTGTCTAAGGAATTTGCTTCTCCAACTATTTTGGCTGCGGATGTGAACAACCTTTCAACTTTGGCTTACGAATCTGTTTTTGCTAATAAAAAATCAGCTTTGGCTTTCATTGCGAATCCAGACAGACTGAAAATTGACGCAGATAAATTAAGACAATTCGTAAACGGCGTGGTTGAAGACCAAAAATTAGGCACTGAAAAATATGCTAAAATCGATGAGAACTTTGCTAAAAACAGCAGACTTTTCTTAGACGGACTTAGAAAAGCACAGCCGGAAAAAGTATTCTATCCAGACGCCAACTCTACAATGAGACTGACTTACGGAACTGTACAAACGCTTCCTACAAGGTCTGACAGAAACTACAAAGGCATCAAAGAAAACTACTACACCGACATCAACGGAATGGTTGCCAAATATAAAAAAGGCGATGAGGAATTTGACCTTCCGAAAAAAGTCCTTGACCTTGCTAAGAAAAAAGACTACGGTCAGTATGCAGACAAACAAGGATTTATGCCAATCAATTTCTTGTCAAACAATGATATTACAGGTGGAAACTCTGGTTCTCCAATCATCGACGGAAACGGGAATTTGCTAGGTCTTGCCTTCGATGGAAACAGTGAAGCTTTGAGTGGCGACATCGTTTTCGAACCAAATTTACAAAGAACAATCAACGTGGATGTTCGTTACGTACTTTGGGTAATCGACAAATATGCTGGCGCAACTCGATTGATTAGCGAGCTGACTTTGGTAAAATAATTTTACATCAAATATTCACAAGCCACCAATTTTGGTGGCTTTTTTGTTGGGTAAAATGAATAATCACTAAATTATTTTTTTGTAAATTAGAGAAATCATTTTTTATGAGTTTAAAGACTTTACTTCACTGGTCCTTCATTTTCCCCTTATTATCCCTCGCCTACTATTTTTTTGGTATTGTTGATGACAATGCGTGGCTCGCAACTTTAGGAAGCTTGCTTCTGATAAGTTCCGTTCTGGCCGCCGTACATCACGCCGAAGTTGTAGCGCATAAAGTGGGCGAACCTTTCGGAACGATTATCCTGGCAATTGCTATTACAGTTCTGGAAGTTGGATTGATAGTTTCATTAATGGTTGCTGGCGGGAAAGAAACCAGCACATTGGCCAGAGACACCGTTTTCGCAGCCGTAATGTTAATTCTGAACGGGATTCTCGGCGCTTGTCTCTTAGTTGGCGGACTCAAATTCAAAGAACAATTTTTCGCCAGAACATCCGGAAATATGGCCTTGATAAGTTTGGTAGCCATTGTCGTAATGACTTTGATTTTACCAAATTACACCACAACAGAACTATCAGCAACCTTCAGCCAAGCGCAATTGATTTTCTTTTCTGTGGCCTCGTTGGTGATTTACAGTACATTTTTAATGGTACAAACCGTGCGACACAGGAATTACTTCCTTCCCGAAAACGACGACGAGCCACACGCCGAACCACCAACCAATACAGAAAGCACGATGAGTTTGGTCTTCCTACTTATTTGTCTAGGTGTCGTTGTGGTAATGGCAAAAGCCTTGTCTCCTACCATTGAAAGCGTAGTTCACAATCTAGGCGCGCCACAAGCCTTAGTTGGTGTCATCATCGCAGCAGTCGTGCTTTTACCAGAAGGAATGGCCGCAATAAAAGCCGCAAGAAGAAACCAATTCCAGACAAGTTTGAATTTAGCTCTAGGTTCCGCAATTGCGAGTATCGGATTGACGATTCCTTGTGTTGCCGTAGTTTCAATTATTTATGAAATGCCGTTGCTCTTAGGATTGGATATCAAATCGATGGTTCTTTTGGCCTTGTCACTTTACACTGTGATGCTGTCATTAAGCCGTGGAAAAACGAACATTCTTTACGGCGTTGTGCTATTGGTGAATCTTTTGGCGTACATATTTACTGTTATCGTTCCATAATTTTTTTATTTTTGATTAATGAAATCGCAAAGAATCGAGAAGGTAATTTCGTTTAGAATTCCGCGATTGCATCTGACAAAAACATTGCTACCTCAAATGAAAAATTACGAAACAGAAAGATTAATTCTTAAACCTGCAGATTTAGAAGACGCAGACTTCTTTTTGGAATTATACAATCTACCTTCTTTCATTAAACATATTGGCGACAGAAATCTTCGAACAAAAGAAGATGCAGAAAATTATATCTCAAACAGATTTCTTCCCCAAATCGAAAAATTAGGTTTTGGAAATTACGTCGTCATTCACAAAGAACTGAATGAAAAAATCGGTGCAGTCGGCGTTTTCGTACGAGAAGGAATTGATGTTCCAGACATTGGTTTTTCTTTCTTCCCAGATTTCGAAGGCAAAGGTTACGCTTATGAATCCGCTATCAATCTGATGGAAATTGTCAAGACGGAATTCGGAATAGAAAAACTTTCGGCAATGACTTCTGACGAGAATATTTCTTCCCAAAGATTAATAGAAAGACTCGGACTTCAATTCAAAAAATATGTGATTTTTCCTGATGACAATGAGGAATTGAGATATTATGAAAATTAATTTACTGATTAAATTTTAATTAAATAAGATTTAAACTAATGTCAAAAACTTACGAAACCGAACGCCTCATCATCAAACTTGTTGATATCGACGATGCCGAATTCCTTTTGAAATTACTCAACACGGAAAAATGGCTGAAAAATATCGGCGACCGAAATGTCCACAATCTGGAAGATGCACAGAGATATGTGCGCGAAAAGAATCTTCCTCAAATCGAAAGATTAGGTTTTGGAAATGCAGTGGTGATTCTGAAATCCAACAATGAAAAAATCGGAACCGTTGGTTTGTACGACCGTGAAGGAATCGATGGCGTTGATATTGGTTTTGCCTTTTTGGAAGAATACGAAGGAAAAGGTTACGCTTATGAAGCCGCAAAAAAAATAATGGACATTGGAATCAATGAATTTGACATTAAAAAAGTCAGCGCAATTACTTTGCCGGAGAATTTTTCATCAATCAAATTAATTGAAAAATTAGGTTTAAAATTCAAAGAAGTCGTGAGAATTCCTAATGACACTGAGGATTTGAATCTTTATGAATTGACTATGTAATGAATCGAAATCACAGAATCGAAATCATCGAAGCTAAAAAATTGATTGGTTTCAGCATCATCACTTCTTTTCAGGAAGACAAAACGCCGATGGTCTGGAGACAATTTATGATGCGAAGGAATGAAATTGCCAATCGGATTTCTGACAGATTATTTTCGCTTCAAATCTATCCCGAGAATTTTACGCCGAATCAAACATTCACAAAATACGCACTTGCCGAAGTTTCTGATTTTGATAATATTCCTAATGCTTTCGAAACTTTTGAATTAGAAAAAGGAAAATATCTCGTTTTTAATTACACAGGAAAGTCTGAAAACGGACAGGAAATTTTCAGTTATATTTTCCAGACTTTCATTCCAGAAAATCAATTTGAGGTTGATGACAGACCACATTTTGAGATTTTTGGAGATGATTATAATCCTTCAAGTGAATTCGCCGAAGAGGAAATTTGGATTCCGATAAAATAAATCTTTTATTTCCACTCATAAGCTATTGCATTTACAATTCGCTTTATGGCTTCATTACTAAGTTGAGTATTTGTCTTTAAAAAAAAAGTTGAGTTTTTTATGCCTTCAGATAAATTTGAAAAATTCCACAATTCGAATTCCGAAGCATCTTTATAAATATTCGAAAATTCATCTTTCTCTTTTTCAGAGATTTGGGAATTAGTCATTACAAATTCATAGAAAGTCCAAGGTTTTCCCCAATCATTAAAGCTCTCAATTATTAATGAAACATTATCCATAAAATTAAACTTATTCCAAAATCTGCGCTGCGTGGTCTTTCGTTTTGACTTTATCAATGACTTGGATGCAAATTCCATTTTCATCAAAAACAAAAGTCGTTCGCACGATTCCCATAAATTCCCTACCCATAAACTTCTTCAACTGCCAAACTCCGAATTTGTTGATGACATCGTGGTTTTCATCGGCAATGATGTCAAATGGTAATTCATATTTATCAGAGAAATTTTTCTGACGTTTTTCAGAATCTGCACTTACGCCAATCAACTGAAAACCTTTCTGTTTCAAAACCGAATAATTGTCTCGTAGATTGCAAGCTTCCGAAGTACAACCTGGCGTGCTGGCTTTTGGATAAAAGAAGACCACGAGTTTTTTGCCTTTGAAATTCTGAGAATCGATTTGTTCTCCATTTTGATTTGTTCCGATAAATTCTGGTAAAGAATCGCCAAGCTTCAACATAATTTCTATTTTTACACAAAAATAATTCATTCTTAGATTTTGCATCGTGGATTTGATGTGAAATGTTGAATAAATGTCGAAATCCGCAGCCCGACTTGAACGGAAATCCTTTTTGCGGCTGGAAAAGATTGGGCAAAAAGATTGGGAGTGGAAGGCGGATAAAGCTGCCATAAAAATTACTAAAGAAAAATGACGAAAAAACAAAGGGCGAAGATTGTTCAGGAAGAATTAGAAAAGTTATATCCAGAAGTTCCGATTCCGCTGGACCACAAAGACGCTTACACGCTGATGGTTGCGGTCGCTCTTTCTGCTCAAACGACCGACAAAAAAGTGAATCAGGTCACGCCTCGGCTTTTTGCGGTGGCCGATACGCCGGAGAAAATGGCACAACTGAGTGTCGAAGAAATTAAAGAACTCATCAAGGAAATCGGACTTTCAAATTCCAAAGCGAAGAACCTGAAAAAGATGGCGGAAGTTTTGGTTGAAAAACACAATTCAGTCGTTCCTCAAACTTTCGAAGCGTTGGAAGAATTGGCTGGCGTTGGTCACAAAACGGCTTCTGTGGTGATGAGTCAGGCGTTTGGATTCCCGGCTTTTCCCGTTGATACGCACATTCACCGGTTGATGAAGCAATGGAAACTGACCGAAGGAAAAAATGTGGTCGAAACGGAACGCGACGCGAAAAGCCTTTGGAAGGAAAATGTTTGGAACAAATTGCACCTTCAAATCATCTTCTACGGACGGGAATATTCTCAGGCGAGAGGAAATCAGGAGAAGGATTTTATCACGAAAATGCTGTTTGAGAAATAATTAAATATCCAGTAATCTTCGGTGATAATTGATTTGACCAAGATGATAATTCAAATGCGAAAGCAAATGGATTAAGAAATATTCGGTTGTCATTTTGTAGCCTAATGGTTCCGTTGGATAATCCTTTTTCAAATCATCATCGGAAAATTTTTCCAATGTTGAATTGACGATTTCTATCAGAGTCTCAAGCTTTTTCAGAAGTTCAGTTTTCGGAATGTCCTTCAATGAAAATTCCAAATCACGCTGTCTTACATAACCAGTTTTACAAAGTTCTGCGCCGATGTAAGTATTGAGATTTCCGAGCAAATGAAGGCAAAGGTTTCCGCCGGAATTGGAAATATTCTTATCAATCTTCCAAAGTGATTCTTCGTTTTGATAAGATTCGATTTCGACTTTCAGTTTGTTTAAATCCCGATTGTAGAGCGATTTTAAAATTTCGATTGTCATAAACTTTTAGTTTTTCTTTTTCAGCATTCGTCTCATATGAACATATTTGGATTGCCGAACGTGATGCGGATATTTTCTCCCTTTTGGAATATTATTGAAAATCAAAGCGACAATCAGCAAGATAACAGCGCCACTCAAAACCGGCGACAACGCGTACCAATATCCCAAATCCTGAATCTTCTGTGCTGGAAGCACCGCAATCAAAGCCGTTGCGCCACCTGGTGGATGCATTGTTTTTGTGATTTGCATTACGACGATTGAAAACGCCACTGCGATAGAAGCATTCAGCCAGAGAATTTCTGGTAAAAATTTAAAAACTGTAACGCCGACCAAAGCTGACAAAACGTGTCCGCCAATTAAATTTCTTGGTTGTGCCAATGGACTATTCACCGCACCATAAATCAAAACACTCGATGCGCCGAAAGAACCTATTAGAAAGACATTTTCAATTTCAGAAATCTGTTGTGACTGTAGTAAAGCGATAATTCCAATTCCGAAAAAAGCGCCGAGAAACGACCAAAAGTGGTCTTTGAAATCGACTAAAGTTTCCTGGTAAAAAATATACTTGGTTTGCCTAAATCCTTTTCTGATTTGTTTCTTCATCTAATTCTTACTTTACATCCTTTGCCCAAAGATTCATTTTACGTTCCAAAACCTGCAGCGGAAGGCAACCTTGACTCAACACTTCATCGTGAAAATCTGCGATGTTGAATTTCTTTCCTAATTCTGATTTATATTTTTCTCTCAACTCTCGGATTTTCATTGCGCCGGTTTTGTAGCTCAAAGCTTGTCCAGGCATTGCCATATAACGCTCCACTTCTGCCGTTGCACCAGCTTCGTCGTAAGCGACATTGCTTAGAAAATATTTGATGGCTTCTTCGCGAGACATTTGTCCGGTGTGAATTCCAGTATCGATTACGAGACGAACGGCGCGCAACATTTCGTCACTCAAAGAACCCATTTTTTGATATGGGTCAGTATAAAGCCCGAATTCTGGTCCGAGCGATTCGCAATACAAAGCCCAGCCTTCGCCGTATGCACCAATCCAACCGAATCTCAAAAATTTAGGCAATTTCAGATTTTCCTGTTGAAGGGAAATTTGATAATGATGACCTGGAATGGCTTCGTGAAGAAACAGAGATTCCATCCCGGAAGTGACATTGAATTTTGTCGGATCAGGAATCGGTGTGTAAAAAATCCCCGGACGTTTGCCATCCGGACTTCCTTGGATATATTCTGCGCTGGCACTCGCTTCTCTATATTTTTCTGTTTGACGAATTTCGAAAGGCGTTTTCGGTGTGACATTGAACATCGTTTTCAGCTTCGGTGTGATCTTATCGAGGATGGATTGGAATCCTGCTAGAACCTCTTTCGAAGTTTTGTAAGGCATTGCTTTCGGGTCGGTCTTCACATAATTAAGGAACTCTTCCAAAGAACCTTTGAAGCCAACTTGATTTTTCACTTTTTCCATCTCAGCACGAAGTCTTTCCACTTCTGAAAGTCCTGTTTTGTGGATTTCGTCTGGCGTTTTATTCGTTGTCGTCCAGCTTTTTACATAGTAATTATAAATATTGGCGCCATTTGGCAAAGCGTTGTAACCATCGGTCATTCTTGCTTTTGGCAGATATTCTTTTTCGAGAAATGTCGCCATTTTGAGGTAAGTCGGAATTAGTTTATTTTTAATGGCGTCCTGATAAAGCTTAGCATACTTATTTGAAGTTACAGGTTTGAAATCCTTCGGCATATTTTTGATGGGGCCGTAGAAGATATTTTTCTCGATGTCGAAAGTTGTGATTTCCTCGGCTTTCATTTGAGGAACCATTTTGATGACCAATGATTTTGGTAGGACGATACCACTCTTCATCCCAGCTCGGAAGTTTTCAATAGCAGAATCCATCCAGACTGGAAAAAGTTCGATTCTCTTGAGCCAATTATCATAATCTTTTTCAGTTTTAAAAGGTTGAATCCCACTTCCACTTCCCAACATCGGAAAATCCAAAGGCAATCCGCCAAACTGGGTGAAAGGAATATATTCCGGATGATAAGCGTAGCGCTCCTGTTTATCAATCAGCGTGTATTCCAAAACATCGAAAACCACTTTTTGGTCATTGTCCAAATTGTTGTAATCCACAGACTTCAATTGATTTTGAATCGAGTCGTAAAAAGCAATCTCGTTTTTGATAAATTCCTGACTCAGATTGTTTGGCAAAAGGTCATTGTATCTTTCGTCGCCTTGCGAAGTCGCTTCCAGAGGATAAAGTTTAAGATATTCCTCGTAATAGTTGGCAGCAATCGTATCCAGGTTGGATTCGAATCCTGAATTTTTTACCATCGGCGAGTCTTCCTTTTTGCAGGAAATCACAGAGAAGGCAAGCACAGAAAAAGCTAATATCTTATAAATAAGTCTCATTATAAATTTTTAAGCCTTGTAAAGATAATATTTTATGATCAGAAAATTTCACCCTGTTTATTTTGAGGGTCGAAGATCCATATTAATACAATATCAAAATTTTTATTAATTTCAATGATTATTACTAAAAATAAGTGACAAAAATTTTTCACATTCATTCTATTTTTTATCTTTGTTCAACACTATTAAAAAAAATCATTTCATAATTTATTATCCTTATAATGAAAGGAATACTAAAGATCTACCACCCAGAGGAAACTCTGAAGTATTTTATCAAGAATACTTATTGCAAGTCTGTTTATATTAATGCTCAAAATTTTCTTGAAGTAGAGATCATCACAGATGACGCTTTGGATCACGTTGACGACGACTCTTTGCAGTACAATTTCCCTCAACTGTCATTAGATATCATAGAGTTCCCGATAACAACTTCTGAATTGGAAGGACAAACTTTTATTGTAGAAGACACCGAAGATGAGATCTTTACTGAAGTTGATCTTTTTGATGACGAGGATGCTTTCCTATTCGAGAACGAACTCAAATTTGATAAAAACGAAACGGGTGACCTCCAACTTTGCTGGACTGGAAACATCACCGATTTCTACACAGGCTCCGAAAATCCAATCCCTTTCAAATTGAAATGCCACTTCCGTCCGGACGAGATAGAAGTTGACGACTAATTTTTTCAGGAAATAATATTTATATTTACGAATCGTTATAAAATTAATTTATAACGCAAACAAGCTTTTCCTATGTATCAGGACCTGGATGATATTATTTTCGAAGACCGACATAAGGCTTATGGCGCCTACGAGTACCGCAAGCACTATGAGTTTACGCTTACCAAAGCTTTGGTGGTCGGCGTTTTCATTTTCTCGGTTTTATTTTTTCTTCCGGCTTCTTTCATCAAATCAGATAAAAAAACGGCGGTCAATAGTGAAACCATCATTCCTGTAGACTTGACCGAAATGCGCATTAACTATGGTGACAACAGAAACGGCAAAGGTGTGGAAGAGCCAAAAGAGGAAGAAGGAAGTCCTGCGCCCATCGTAGAAAAGAAAGAGGAAAAAGAAGTGGTAGCGGAAGTTGCAAAAGTTTCTAAAGAAAAAGTCGACAAAGACATTCCAGAAAATACAGTTCCAATTCCGACCAGAACCAAAAATCCACCAGTCGCGAACAAGAAATCAAACGAGAAAACCAATTCTACCGCAGTTGCCAATTCTACAAAAACAACGCCTGGAAAAACCAGCTCCAAAGGTGATATCAAAAAAGAAAATGCAACCGGAGACGGCCGTGGAAACGCAGCCATCGGTAATCTTCTGAAAGGAAGAGGCACAAAATCCGGCTCACAAGGCAACGGAACCGGTCCTGGAAACTATGGCGACCCACTTGGCGGCGATGGCGACGGAACGAGTCTGGTCGGCGTTGATAGAAAATTAGTCGGATTCATCCCAGGAACAATGGGTAGAGGTGGTGCGCAACCAAACCACGATTGCCAGGCCAGCGGAAGCATCAGCATTTCCTATACGGTGGACAAATCTGGGAAAGTCACTTCTGCAAAACGGCTCAGCGGGGTTTCTGACCCTTGTGTTGCGAGCACGGCGGTAAGTTGGGTGAAGCAATATGTGAAAGCAGAAGCTTCATCGGTATCATCCAAAGGAACTTACAAAATTGTTTTCTAAGGACTTTTGGTAATCATCTTTACTTAAAATTTTCAACAATCTATCGGGATTAATCTTTAAGTTATTCATAAATTTGAAACTGTAAAAAACAATATTTGAACTATGGCAAATCAACCTTCTATTTGGGAATTCTTATTTGGCGGAGGCTTACTCAGCGTTACGCTGGTCATTATCCTGATATTATTAGGAATTGCGGCTGTAGTTTTTTTTGGACAGAAGTTTTTTGCACTCAACCGCGAAAATCAGGTTGACCCTTACTTGTTGAAAAATGTGAACGACCTATTGAACGACGGACGCGTTCAATCCGCTGTCGACTTTTGCAGAAGAGATAATTCGCCAGAATCCAGAAGCGTGGAAAAAGGCCTTTCCCGATTGGGAAGACCAGTTGGCGAAATTGCCAGCGCAATGGAAACCCACGCACAAATTGAACTCAATAAGGCAGAAAAAAACATCGGATTTCTCGCTACACTTTCTGGTGCAGCACCGATGCTTGGACTCCTTGGTGGCGTTATGATTTTGGCTTCCACTTTTGGAGGCTTGTCAAAAACTGATACGGTGATTTCTCAAAATCTTTTGGCGGCAGACTTTTACAAGGCTTTAGCTCCGACTGTAGTTGGCCTGATTGTAGGATTTTTATCTTATATTTTTCATAACATCTTGGTGGCGAAGGTTGATTATCTATTAATGAAAATCCAGTTTCACACGAATGAGTTTTTGGATATTATTAATAAGCCGGCTTAGAAAAGTTTGGAAATTAAAATGAATATTTAAACACATAAATCACTCAAGATTTCATCATCACTCAGAGTGAGACGCTCAATTTTGCTTACTTGTTTTCATCAATTAAAAATTTATAAATGGAATTCCGAAGACGAACGAAGAAACTATCAGGTTTGCCAATTGCATTTTATGTGGTTGCGCTGGTTTTTTTTGTGCTTTTGTTTTCATTTAATTCACTTTATTACAAAGCTTCTGAACAACCAAAACCTGTGGTAGCAGAAATTCCAAAGGCGGAAATTGAACCAGACGCAGACTCTATTTCAGAACCGGAAATCTATATTCCAGATGTTGAAATTTTACCTGCAGACACCGTTTCTATTGCTCAAGAAATCACCCCTATAAAAGAGGAAAAAAAGGAAACTCCAAAATCTGAAACCGAGGATAAAAAACTCGCTAAAACAGACGAGAAAAAGGATGATTCTAAAACGGATTCCAAGGAGGAAAAAATCACCAAAATTGGTAAAGACAGAATCTTGACCGCTTTCATTCCCGGAACGATGGGAAAAGCCGGGAAATTACCTTCTCATAATTGCAAAGCCAAAGGTCAGTTGGTAATGTTCATCACGGTTGACAAAGCAGGGAATGTAACTTCTGCCGGACGAAGCAGTGGCATCAAAGACGTTTGCAATGTGACTGCGGCTGTGATTTGGACAAAAAAATATGTGAAGGCGAAGAAATCTCAGAATGTTTCTCAGGGGACTTACACGATTGTTTTTTAGATATAATTCTTTCTTAATTATTTATCATTTTACATTGGTAATATTTATAAATTAGTAGTAATAATTTTCTACTTGATTTATAAAAGCAATATGTTCAAAAATTTAAATAATACAAACAAACACAACTTTTTTCTTTTTGTGCTTTTTCTAGGCACGTTTTGTTTCAGTCAAGTGAAAAATGATAATTCAAATGATGTCAAAAACTTTGTAAACAAGGCCTATTTTTACAAGATCGTTGCCGACAGCATCATTTCAAAAGATAAAATTTTAATGTTGAAATACTATGATTTTGAATCATTCAATCCTGGGCAATCAACTATTGCTTACGACTACTGTAATTCTGTTGAAAAATGTGAAGAAATCATTATAAAGAATAAATCCGCAAATAATTTTACACATTACGAAATGACCGGAGTTATTATTAAAAATGATAAGTTTTGGATGCATCCGCCGCGAAGTGATAATTTTAGAATATTGGAAATGAATGCTTTTCCATATATTGAATTCACATCAAATACTTGGGATTACGAGCTTAATTTCGGAAATCATTGGGGAGATAAAAAATGGATTGAATGGGAAGGACGGCGAACTTCCAAAAGCAACTATAAAGTGATTGACACAAAAAAACTTTATAAACTTGGAAGTAATTATATTGAATGCATTGAAATCCATATTGATACAATAATTCCAGATTTAGGAAACACCAAATCTATCTTTTATTATAATAGCGATTATGGCTTTGTAAGAATGCTTTTTACTACTATTGACAATAGAAAAATAGAATTTAATTTGACAATAGTAGGACTTGACTCTAACTTGTAATCTCCTAAAATTTGAGCATCGGAAATGTAGATTTTAAGCTTTCACTCATTTTCATTTTATTCATTGTCAAAATTTTTCAGATTTAATTCCCTTACATTCTTCTTATTTTTAAATTTGTAATTCATTTTGAAATATGAATTCACACGAATATCAGGAAGCCGTTGATTGGCTTTTTGCCCAGGCTCCAAATTATCAAAGAGATGGTTCTTCAGCCTACAAACCTGGACTTGAAAACATCAAAAAACTCTGTGACTTTTTTGGAAATCCTCAGGATAAAATCAAAACGATTCATATCGGCGGGACCAACGGTAAAGGTTCTACGAGCAATATGTTGGCTTCCGTGCTTCAGGAATCAGGTTATAAAATCGGGCTTTATAATTCGCCACATTTGGTAGATTTTACGGAACGAATCAAAGTGAATGGTAAGAATTGCAATAAGGAATTTGTTTACGATTTCATCCAGAAATTAAAAGAATTACCGAGCGAAATCCAGCCTTCTTTTTTTGAATTCACAACCATAATGGCTTTCGAATATTTTCATCAGCAAAAAGTTGATTATGCAATCATCGAAGTTGGCTTGGGCGGAAGATTGGATTCTACGAACATCATTAAGCCGTTGGTTTCTGCAATTACGAATGTTCAATTGGACCATCAAGACCTTTTGGGTGAGACGATTGAAGAAATTGCTTTTGAAAAAGCAGGCATCATCAAAGAAAACATTCCTATTATTTCTGGAGATGAGAAGATTCCTGTTCGCGACATTATCATTAATAAAGCAAAAGAAATGAATGCTGAGTTCATTGATGCAACAACGATTGAAACTTCGTTAGAATCTGACCTTAAAGGCAAGTATCAAAAAAAGAACATCAGAGTCGTTTTAGCTTTGATTGATGAGTTGAGAAGACAGAATTTGACAATTACTGAGGAAAATATAAATTATGGCCTTTCGAATGTATCTAAAAACACCAACTTCATCGGACGCTGGTTTGAGTTCTCACAAAATCCTTTGACGATTTGTGATACTGGTCATAACAAAGCTGGACTGGAAGAAGTTTTCAATCAATTGAATGAATATTCTCAGCACAAACATATAGTTCTTGGTTTTGTAAATGATAAAAAAATTGATGAAGTTTTGGAAATTTTGCCCAAAAATGAAAACTACTATTTTGTAAAACCAAACGTCAACCGAGGCCGAAATCCCGAAACTTATGAAGACCTGCTGAAAAAAAGTGAAATTAATTACAAAATTTTTCAAAACGTTCAGGATGGTTATCTTTCTGCAACACAGAATTGTAAAGCTGGAGAAATGATTTTTATTGGCGGAAGCAACTTTGTAGTGGGAGATTTTTTAGAAAAAAATTTGCTGACTTCGTAATAATTTGTATATTTGCACCACTCAAAACGGTAAGCCGTTCAGTGGGGCTCTTAGCTCAGTTGGTTCAGAGCATCTGGTTTACACCCAGAGGGTCGGGGGTTCGAATCCCTCAGGGCCCACAAAAAGGATACTGAAGCCTTTCAAAAAATTTCAGGGCTCTTAGCTCAGTTGGTTCAGAGCATCTGGTTTACACCCAGAGGGTCGGGGGTTCGAATCCCTCAGGGCCCACAAAATCTCTCAGGAAACTGGGAGATTTTTTTCTTTCTACTTTGATGAAATTTTGGGCAGTTAGCTCAGTTGGTTTAGAGCGTTGCGTTGACATCGCAGAGGTCACTGGTTCGAATCCTGTACTGCCCACTTTCTTAAAATTTTGTTAATTCCTTAATTTCGACCTCACATAAATGTTAAAGTTTATAAAAAAGGTTAATCGCTTGTTTAATTTTTGTTTTAGGAAAGATTTTTGATGCGTGTAGAAAAATAAAATTGTTTCGCCTTCTTTTGGTATAAAACTCTTTTAATTACTAATCCCCTCAAAAGGAAACCTATGAAAAGATATTATGCAGTGTTAATTCCCTTCTACACTATTTTCCTATTATATATGATGTTTTACGGTTGTGGCAGGCATCCCGAATTTGGATTCTTACAACTCAATCCGCTTCAAAGCATCACCTACTTTCTACGATACAATAATTTTTTCTCAGAGACCTTTATGGTCAATATCGTAGGGAACATATTGGTATTTATCCCATTTGGAGGACTTGGCTTATTAATTAAAAAACTGAACAATTTGCCCTTGCTATTCTTCCTCTTCGTTTGTGGAATATCGGCGATAGAACTTGCCCAATACTACACAGCGAGAGGAACTGCTGATATAGACGATGTTTTCCTTAATACATTTGGAATGTTGATAGGATATTTCGGATTGAAAGTGGCCACTTGGATGAATGTGGCAAATCTTAGAATTGACCTTAATTACGACGAATCTCCGGCTTACTCATATACCCGATAAGCTGACCCAATTTATAAAAATCTAGAGCTCTTAGCGAGGCATTGCCCGTGAGGAGCTTTTTTTCTATTTGGGATTTGAATAGTTTGTAAAGGAGCTGATAAAGATGCACAGTTCCACTCTTCTTCATCATCAGATAAGCTTTTGCCAATTTGATCTCTGAAACTCTGTCAAAATTCTTATCCGTATTAATCAATTGCGCCAAACTTTTTGCAGATTGGTCCGCTTTCGCAAGGAAAACGACATTGGTCTCTACATCATTATTAAAAATTGGATTGTCTATATGGTCCACTTTCACCTGATGGTTGTAGAGGTCTTTTGCAAATATGAGATCCTCGTAGCCGTACTGTGTGATTCCTTCATTAAACCTAATTTTGTCAAGAACAGATTTCCTAACCACAAAGTTATTGGTCTGAAAACTTAAATAGGGCGATTTCAAACGTTGATCTACGGGTAGATTTTCCCTCTCAGTGGCAAACTTCCATCGCAATCCATATTCTGAATCTGGCTCAATTTCACTTACTTTTCTTCCTCCAAAAATGACATCGGGATTTTGTCTACTGATAAATTCAAAATAGGTTTTGAGAAAATTTTCATTAATCACCTTCCCATCGCAATCAAGGAAAAGCAAATATTCTGAGTTGGTATATTTTAAAAATAGATTTCGGATTTTCGAACGTCCGATATTTTTTTCAAGGAATATAAATTGGCTGACTTTTGTCTCCAGATTTTTATTGATGTTAACAAACTCCTGACTAGAAGCATCATCAATCAAAATGATTTCTGCATCTAACTTTTCAGAATCAATTTGATTTTGAAGATCATCAATCAATTCATTGACATCAAAATTAAAAACAGGAATGCAAATGCTCAGCTTCATATTTTGTCGATGATTTTCTGGATGTTCAATTCTTCCAGACAAGCATAATCGCCTCGGAAACATTCTTTATCGCCAAAAACAGAACAAGGCCTGCAAGACAAATCTTTGACGTGGACAATGTCATCTTCACTTTGCCCGTAACCCAAAAAGCCTGCAAAATGATGCGTGGAACCCCAAACAGAAACACATCTGGTTCCCATCAAACTTGCCAAATGCATATTCGCAGAATCCATAGAAATCATTGTTTCCAGTTCGGAGATTTTTTGAAGTTCTTCTTTTAAAGATAATTTCCCTGACAAACTCAACGTATTCGGGATTTGACTTTCCCATTTTCTCAGGATTTCGTCCTCCTCTTTTCCGCCTCCGAAGAAGTAAATTTTATGTGATTTTGCAAGAACTCTAGCCAATTCGAAAGACTTTTCCATAGGCATCATCTTTCCCTTGTGTTGAGCGAAAGGCGCAAAACCTACTCCGCATTTTTCGTCAGTTTGAGGTCTCAATTTGTGAGATAATTCTAATGGAAATCCCATTTTTCTGAACACATCGGCATAACGTTCCACAGTTCTTTTCAGTGGTTTTTTGTCGAGATTCCAAACGTTGGTCAGTTTCTCTTTTTCCTCCTTGCCTTTGTTGATTTTAAAAACTTTGTAACGGTGTCTTTTGAAGATGGAATTCACCATTTTTGTTCTGATGACATCGTGAAGGTCAGCGACATAATCGGGTTTGAATTCTCTTCTCAATTGTCTGGTCAGCTTTCGAATTCCGAAAACACCTTTGTAATCATCAAAGCTGATGCCTTTGAAAATCAGTCTTGGATGTCTGTCAAAAAGGTCCTTGAAATTATCCCTGCTGATGAAAATAATTTGCACATCAGGATTCTGCTCCAGAAACTCGACGCACACAGGAACAGTCATTGCAACGTCCCCAAATGCGGAAAAACGATATGCTAAAATAGTCTTCACCTACTTCTTTAGTTGAAATGCGACTGCGTAAAATTTGATTTGCTTGGTCATAGCCATTAGTCCATTTGCGCGCGATGGCGAAAGGAATTCCTGCAAACCGATTTGTGAAATGAAATCAAAATCCGAATCCAAAATCTCCTGCGTAGAATGTCCACTGTAGATTCTTACCAAAAGCGAAACGATTCCCTTTGGCAAAATTCCGTCAGAATCTGCGTTGAAGAACAATTTTCCGTCCTTGTGTTCGGCATCTATCCAAACTTTGGACTGGCAACCACGGATGAGATTGTCGTCCGTTTTTTTATCATCGGGAAGTCCTTCCAACTCTTTTCCGAGGTCGATGATGTATTCGTATTTCTGTTCCCAATCTTCCAGAAAGGAGAATTCTTCTACTAATTCTTGTTGATTTTCTTTGATTGTCATTCAGAGATTTTATTTGATTTAATGAATCAATTACTTTACCAATTGTGAGATATGAACGATTACGCTTACGGCCGCAATCATACTTTCCAAAGGTACAAATTCGTACGGTCCGTGGAAATTGTGTCCACCAGCGAAAATGTTCGGGCAAGGCAATCCCATATAAGACAACTGTGCGCCGTCTGTTCCGCCACGGATGGCTTTGATTTTCGGGGTGATACCAGCGTTTTTCATTGCTTGTTCAGCGATGTCCACGATGTGCATTTTGCCTTCGAATTGTTTTTTCATATTGAGATATTGCGGTTTGATTTCTATCTCAGCCGTTTTCTCTCCATATTTTTGGTTGATTGCTTCTACTTTTTCAGCAATCAGTTTTTTTCTGTCTTCAAATTTCTGGTCATCGTGGTCGCGGATGATGTACTGAAGTTTAGCTTCGGAAACATCGCCTTCGAAATCTGTCAAGTGAAAAAATCCTTCAAAACCTTTTGTTGTGGCAGGCGTTTCATTTTCCGGTAATGAATTGATGAACTCTGAAGCCACCAATCCTGCATTCAGCATTTTACCAAAAGAATAACCTGGATGAACAGACAATCCGTGGATTTTCACGACTGCTCCGGCTGCGTTGAAGTTTTCGTATTCCAATTCGCCGATTTCGCCGCCATCCATTGTGTAAGCCCATTCTGCACCAAATTTTTCAACATCGAAATGATGGGCGCCTCTTCCAATTTCCTCATCTGGATTGAAACCGATGGAAATTCTTCCGTGCTTGATTTGAGGATTTGCTAACAAAAATTCTGCAGCCGTTACAATCTCTGCAACACCAGCTTTGTCATCTGCACTTAGCAAAGTCGTTCCGTCTGTCGTGATGATGGTTTGTCCGATGTATTTTTTTAAAGCTTCAAATTTGGTTGAAGACAAGGTAAATCCTGTTTCTTTGTTCAATAACAAATCTTCGCCGTCATAATTTTCCCAAATCTGCGGATTCACATTCTCACCATTGAAATCCGGTGAAGAATCGTAATGCGCAATGAATCCAACTTGTGGAACCGTTTCCTCGATATTGGATGGAATGAATCCAAAAACATAGCCTTTGTCATCGATACTGACATCCTCCAGTCCGAGTTCCTGCAATTCTTTGTGAAGGTAATTCGCAATGTCCCACTGTCTTTCTGTAGAAGGTGTGGTATCACTTTCTGCGTCGCTGGTTGAAAATATCTTGATGTAGGTGATGAATCTGCTCAGGAGTTTTTCTTTCCAAACTCCGTCCAATTGGATGTTTTCCATATAATTTGCCATATCTGCGCAAAGTTATATATTTATGGAGTGAACAACAAACAATTCGTGGCTAGAGTTAAGCGATAAATGATAAGCGATAGATGATGATTGATTGTTGACTGTTGAAAGATGTTGCAACTCGTAACCGCAGCCCGACTTGAGTGGAGCTCTTTTTTTGCAATGGGAAAAGCTAGGCAAAAAAAAGCGGGAACGGAAGGCGGAATAGCTGCCCTAAATTAAATTTAAAAATAAACCAATGTTCTTAACCGAATGTCCTAGAGACGCGATGCAAGGCTGGGGAGAAATGATTCCTACGCAAACGAAGATAGATTACATCAACAGGCTGATGGAAGTTGGTTTTGATGTGCTGGATTGTGGCAGTTTTGTGAACCCTAAAACGATGCCTCAAATGGCGGATTCTGGAACTGTGCTGGACGAAATCGACAAGTCGCTTTCCAATACCAAACTTTCCGTAATTGTGGCAAATTTCAAAGGTGCGGAAAAAGCGTTGAGTCACGAGCAGGTGGATATTTTGGGATTTCCTTTCTCAATTTCTGAAACTTTCCAACATAGAAATACGAACAAAAGTCGTGAAGAAGCTTTCTCGGAAGTGGTGAAAATCTTCGAATTGGCAAAGTCTGAAAGCCGACAGTTGAATCTCTATTTTTCGATGGCGCTTGGAAATCCGTATGGCGAAAGCTGGAAATGGGAAGATGTGGATTTTTGGGCGAAACGTTTTGAGGAGGTTGGAATCAAGGATATTCTGCTTTCTGACACGACTGGCGTGGGCGATGTGGAAAGAATCAAACTTCTCTTCAGCAAAGTGCCTCACAAATATCCGGAAATCAACTTCGGAGCGCATTTTCATAACCGTTATGAAGATTCTTATATGAAACTGAAAGCGGCCTACGATGAAGGTTGCAGGAGATTTGACAGCGCAATAAAAGGCATTGGCGGTTGTCCGATGGCAAAGGATGACCTGGTTGGAAATATGCCGACGGAGAAAGTCTTCACTTTTATGTCATCTGAGAAAATTGATATCTATCAGAATCTTCTTCATTTTGAAAGTGCTTATAATATGGCGAAGGATATTTTTCATTTTTAGATTGATGATTGAATTGTAATTTTTGTCATATTTTGATAATAAATAGTTTCTAAAATTTCAGAATTCGAAAAAATAGTGTAAATTTATTACAGAAAAACAATTTAAAAAACCATCGTTATGACTTCAAAAACTACATACTTAGGCGACTTCAAAATTGAATCTGTACACGAAGCTTCTGGCGACGTTTTCTCGACTTATGTTCCATCCAATGACTTTACTGTGAGAGAACACTTCTCTCCTACCGACATCTTCGCAACTGCGTTGGCAGAGAGTGCATTTGCTTCGCTTGCTGTTTTAGGGAAAGACAGACATGTTGACATTACGGGAGCCACTTGCGAACTAAAGAAAACCATGTACTTCGAGCCAAGAAGAATTGGCGAGATCTTCGCGGTTTTCAAATTTCCGAATTCTTACACTACGGAAGAGCAGGAATTCATCGAGCATACTGTGAAAACCAGTCCGGTCTATCTCAGCTTGCATCCTGACATCAAGAAGATCTTACTTTTCGAATACCAAAATTAAAATAAAAAATCCTGCTAGTTGCAGGATTTTGTTTTATAACATACCAAGCTCAAACTTGGCCTCTTCGCTCATCATTTCTTTGGTCCAGGTTGGCTCAAAGGTGAGTTCTATTTTGGCAGATTTTACGCCATCTACGCCTCGTACCTTGTCCTCCACTTCTACTGGTAAAGTTTCGGCAACCGGGCAATTTGGAGATGTGAGTGTCATTATAACCAAAACATCTGCTTCTTCTGAGATCTGAACATCGTAAACCAATCCCAATTCGTAAATATCCACTGGGATTTCCGGGTCATAAACGGATTTCAGTTCCTTAATAATTTCTTCTCCTATATCTGCTATTTGATCGTCTGTCAGTTTCATTTTAATCTAATCTTTTTAATAAATCTTCCTGACGCATTCGCCGGAAAACGTTTGCCAAAGTTAAGACATCTTTTTCACAATAATGAATGATTCTGTCTATATCGCCGTCTTTGTAGTATATATCGGCTACCATGCTGCCATCGATGTCGTCTTTCGGTGTTGGGATTCCGAAAACGTGAGCAAGTAATTCCAGAGAAATATAACTTTTCCAGTCTCCGAATTTCCAAAGTTCCATCGTATCGATATGCGGGATTTCCCAAGGTTTCTTTCCAAACATCTGAAAAGGAATAGGCGGTTGCATCCCGTGAACCAATAGTCGTCTAGCGATATAAGGAAAATCAAATTCCTTTCCGTTGTGTGCGCAGAGAATCACGTTACTCATCCTTGGAACATTGAACAATTCACAAAATTCTATTAATAAAGTTTTTTCATCACCTGCGAATGTTTTAATCTTCAGCTTTCCGGAATTGCTATCGATCATTCCGATGGAAATACAGATGATCATTCCGAATTCTGCCATGATTCCAGCGCGTTGTTCGTAAAAGTCAGAAGCTTCTATCTCTTCCTTTCTTTGAGATTTGGTTTTCTTATCCCAAAGATATTGCGTCGTTGCATCGAGGTTATCCCAGGAGTCAATTTGGGGAACGGTTTCTATATCTAGAAAAAGAATATTTTCTATTGGAAGTTTATGGATCATCTGTGTTTAGTTTCTTTAAAATTAATAAAAAAACCCAACATCGCTGCTGGGTTTATATTTTCAATTCTAAAATTAATTAGAAAGGATATTCGTAGATCTCTGATTCGTGGAAGAACGGGTTTCCAGTTGGCATCAGTTTTAGTTTTGACAAAGCTGTCATCACTGCAAAAACGAAAAGACCAACAAAGAAAATGAACGATCCGAAAATCAGGAATAACATAGAAGTATTGTTCCAGTAAGGACCAACTGTTCCTGGCATCACCATATTGAAATAATCAACCGCGTGACCAATTATTACAACACAAGCCATAAATGTTACCACTTTGTAATTTCTCTTGATGCTACTACTTACCAATACCAACAATGGCACAAGGAAGTTGATGATCAACATTGGTAGGAAAGTCGGTTTGTAATATTCGAATCTACCGAAGAAATAATTGATCTCTTCCGGAATGTTCGCATACCAATACAACATGAACTGACAGAACCAAAGGTAACTCCAAAGCATACTCGTTGCGAATAAGAATTTACCAAGATCGTGAAGGTGGTTGTTATTGAATTGAGGATATACTCCTTTTTTCTTAATATAAACACTCACCAAAATGATACAAGCAACAGCAGTTGACAAACAACTAACCATTGAATACCAAATGTAAAGCGTAGAATACCAGTGTGGATCGATAGACATCAACCAATCCCAAGCCCAAGCTGCAGATGCAAACCCGAAGAATGCGATGTAACCTACATTCCAGCTATAAAGACTAGCGTAGATCTTTCTGTCTCCTTTGTTCTCATCTACTTTCTTAGAAATACTTTTCAATTTCCAAACGAAGAAAGATGCTCCGATGGTGTAGATCAATGTTCTAACGATGTAGAAAGGAATATTAAGGAATTTTGATTTTTCGTACAGGATAATGTCAAACTCAGGAGAATTCGGATCGGTAAGATTCGGATCCATCCAATGGAACAAGTGTCCGTTGTGAGTCGCATTAAGAAGCGTCAAGATAATTAAAATAACACCTCCGTAAGGAATGAACGAAGCCACTGCCTCCATCACTCTCGTCACAATAATAGACCAACCAGCGTGAGCCGCGTGTTGAATACTATAGAAGAACAATGCACAACAGCTGATCCCGAAAAAGAACACTGCAAATGTATGAACTGCGGCCAAAGGCTGATTGTGGATCTGGTGTTTTGCGTGCTCCAAATGAGCGTTGTGATCCTGCGGACCTACTAACTCACTAGAATGAGAAGGTGCGTCATGACCTTTTGAATGAACAGACTCCATCCAATGAGAAATTGCAGTATCATCCAAACCATGGTTAAGAGCATAACCAATCCCGAATAAAACAACTCCTACAACAATGAGTATGATAGAATACAATTTTAATTTAGGTGAAAAACTATACATTTTTTTCTTTTTTTATTTAGCATTGGTTTTAGCTTCTGGTGCAGCGGCTGCAGTAGAAGTTTGTTCTGTCGTAGCTGTTGCTGTCGCAGCTGGAGCAGCAGGCGCTGTTGTTGCAGCTGCACCTTTGAATGTATTGTAAACATACAAAGCCACTCTCCATCTGTCACCTACATTAAGTTGTCCTGCGTAAGATCCCATCGCGTTTCTACCATTTGTCAAAACATAATGGATAGAACCTATCGTGATATCTCTGTCAGCATAATTTGGAACACCTGAGTAAGCACCGCTTTTTACAATCGGTCCTTGTCCGTCACCTCCAGTTCCGTGACAAGCAGAACAAGTATGATCGAACAACACTTTTCCTCTTGCCAGATCTTTTTCAAGATTTTCTGGTTTCAAAGGTGAAGTTGTGATCAATCTAGAAGCATCATAGCCTGCGTTGTACTGATCTACATTTTTTGGTAAAGCTTCTTCAGTTACAATCCCATCTCTGTTTTGTGAAACAGAACCTTCTACAGGAGAAAGTCCAGTTGCACCATTGTGTGCAACAAATGCAGGGATTTCATTTTCATGATCCGAATAAGCATCTTTCGCTTTCATCAAAGGATCATAAGCTACAGGATAATACATATCCGGAAAATATACCAAAGGTGGATTGTCTTTTGGACCACCGCAAGAATTCAGTAAAACAGTAGTTAAACCAAAGATTGCCGTAATTTTTAATATACTATTCTTCATCTTAAGCATCTTTAACTGTTATTTCTTCAACACCTGTATCAATCAACAGTTGTTTAATAGTTTCAACATCATCAGAAACGAACTCCATCATAAATTTGTCATCTGTAGTCCTTGGATCTGGATTCTGAGGTTTTGCGCCTGGATACATTTTATTTCTAACCAAGAAAGTCAATGACATCAAGTGAGCAGAACAGAATACCATCAATTCGAACATTGGATCTACGAAAGCCGGCATATTGTGCAACCAGTCAAAAGCTGGTTTACCACCGATATTCTGCGGCCAGTCGTGGTTCATGATCCAAGCGGTCAAAGTGATCCCGATCGTTACTCCATAACAAGCATAGATAAATGCTGCGTCAGAAATTCTGGTTTTCTTTAGTCCAAGAGCTTTGTCTAGTCCGTGAACAGGAAACGGTGTATACACTTCGTTTATACTGATTCCTTTATCCATGAAGGCTTTAACGCCGTGCATTAGATCATCGTCGTCGCCGTAAAGTCCATATATAATTTTAGTGGTGCTCATCTCCTTCTTTTGCTTTATAAGTTTCACCGGAAATTTTCAAAATACTTTTCAATTCTGCTTGTGCAATTACAGGGAATGTTCTTGCATACAATAAGAATAATACTGAGAAGAAACCAATCGTTCCTAAATATACTCCAACATCAATAATTGTTGGTTTGAACATTGTCCAAGAAGATGGTAAATAATCTCTTGACAAGTTGATCACGATAATGTCGAAACGCTCGAACCACATCCCGATGTTGATGATCAATGCGATAATGAATGTCCAGAAGATATTGGTTCTAACTTTTTTGAACCAGAATGCTGCAGGAACAACCAAGTTACAAATAATCAATGCCCAGAATGCCCACCAGTAAGGACCAGTTGCTGCTCCTGGAGATAGATATGTAAAATCTTCGAATCTAGATCCGGAATACCAACCGATGAAATACTCAGTTGCATAAGCTACAGTTACCATTCCACCAGTTACCACGATTACGATGTTCATAATTTCGATATGATACATGGTGATATAGTCTTCCAAGTGACAAACTTTTCTAGCGACCAACAATAGTGTTTGTACCATTGCAAATCCTGAGAAGATCGCTCCAGCCACAAAGTATGGTGGATAGATCGTTGAGTGCCATCCTTTGATCACCGATGTAGCAAAGTCAAATGATACCGTCGTGTGTACCGAGAATACAAGTGGTGTTGCCAAACCTGCTAGAACCAAAGATAGTTCTTCGAATCTCTGCCAGTGTTTTGCTTTACCACCCCAACCGAATGCAAGTAGTGTGTAGATCTTTTTATTAAAAGGCGTCTTCGCTCTATCTCTGATCATTGCAAAGTCAGGGATCAATCCCATAAACCAGAATACAACGGACACTGAGAAATAAGTCGAGATTGCAAATACGTCCCAAAGTAGTGGTGAGTTGAAGTTCACCCAAAGAGAACCAAATTGGTTTGGCAAAGGGAAAACCCAATATCCAACCCAAACTCTACCCATGTGGATTACAGGGAAGATAGCCGCCTGACAAACCGCGAAAATCGTCATCGCTTCTGCAGAACGGTTTACAGACATTCTCCATCTTTGTCTAAATAATAATAGTACGGCAGAGATCAATGTTCCTGCGTGACCAATACCTACCCACCAAACGAAATTGGTAATATCCCAACCCCAGTTGATCGTTCTGTTTAGTCCCCAGGCACCGATACCGGTTCCGATGGTGTATGCAATACAACCAAATCCGTAAACAAACAGAATCAAAGCAGCATACAATGATGCCCACCATAATTTCCCTGCGCGTTCTTCGATAGGTCTTGCGATATCCTCTGTGATATCGTGATAAGTCTTGTGACCAATAATTAAAGGTTCCCTTATCGGAGCTTCGTAATGTCCTGACATTTTTTACCTATTTATTATTTAAACTTTCTTTTCTGTTTCTGATTTTTGTATGATAGAATACGTTTGGTTTTGTACCAATCTCTTCTAGCAATACGTATTTTCTTTCGCTGTTGAACAAGCTACGAACTTCGGAAGCTACATCATTCATATCTCCAAATTTAAGTGAACCTGTAGAACAAGCATTAGCACAAGCAACCTGGAATTCGCCATCCTTCACTCTTCTACCATCTTTCTTAGCTTCAAGGATTGTAGACTGAGTCATTTGGATACACATAGAACATTTTTCCATTACCCCTCTTGTTCTTGTAACAACATCTGGGTTAAGAACCATTCTTCCAAGGTCATTGTTCATATTGAAGTCAAATCTGTCATTCAACGCATAGTTGAACCAGTTGAATCTTCTTACTTTATATGGACAGTTGTTCGCACAATATCTTGTACCGATACATCTGTTGTAAGCCATTTGGTTTTGACCTTGCTTACCGTGAGAAGTTGCCGCAACTGGACAAACAGTCTCACAAGGTGCGTGGTTACAGTGCTGACACATTACCGGCTGGAAGATCACATCTGGATTATCAGCTGGATGGTTCAAGATACCTTCTGAGAAAGGACCACCATATAACATTGGTGCATTAAGACCCCTGTCAATTTGTTCTTTGGTTTCAATCTTCTCGATTGCAGAGTAGTAACGGTCAATTCTCAACCAATACATATCTCTAGACATTCTGATCTCTTCCTTACCAACAACAGCTACGTTGTTTTCTGCCTGACAAGCAACTACACAAGCACCACAACCAGTACAAGAGTTAAGATCGACAGATAAGTTGAAGTGAGGACCATCTGTATCATCAAAAGCATCCCAAAGGTCGATCTTTCCAATAGGAAGTTCACCTCCGATGGTGTGCATTGCCAAAGGCTTGTTCCACTCATCTGTTGGTTTGTTGATGAAATCTTCCAAAGAAACTTCTTTAGCGATCTCATAACGACCCATCAAGGTATTCTGAAGCTGCATTCCTGCGAACTCATAATCTTCTCCGGTCTTTTCAATTTTTACATTAGTAAGAACTGTATTGTAACCATCAAATAATGGATAAACGTTGATACCAGTATCAGCCACTTTCCCTGAATCTTTTTTACCATAACCTAAAGCAAGACCCAAAGATCCTTCAGCTTGTCCAGGCTGGATGAAAACAGGAACATCATTCAATGTTACACCATTTGCAGTGACATTTACCAAGTCTCCGTCCAACTGCATTCTAGCATTCAGGCTATTTTCTAGGCCTAAAACTTCTGCATCTTTTGGAGAGATTGTCAAGTAATTATCCCAAGACAATCTAGAGATCGGATCTGGAAGCTCCATCAACCAAGGGTTGTTAGATTGCGTTCCATCACCAATTGCAGATTTGGTATAAAGTTGTAATTCTAATTGATTCGATTTGAAAGCTGACAATTCAGCAACAGCCTGAGCTGCGTTTCCACCTGTGTAGGCCAATCCTGTAGAAAGACCACCAGTTGTGAAACCATTGTATAAAGTCTTATTGAAAGTTTTCCCTTCGTTAAGCGTTAAAGCATTTGCTTTAAGATATTCGTAATAGTTATTCGCAGGATTGTTTTTTCCATTGATCCAAACCAAAAGAGATTCTTCAACCTGTCTTGATGTAAAGATCTTTTGGATTGTCGGCTGCATTAATGAATATGCACCAGTTTCCGGAGCGATATCTCCCCAAGATTCTAACCAATGTGTCGCAGGAATAACTGCTTTGGAAGCTTTGTAGATATCATTTTTCTTATCTGTAATTGCTACAGAATAAGGAACTTTCGACAAAGCTGCTTTTAGAGTTTCTCCTTTTGCGTGAGAATAAATTGGGTTAACATTGTTAGAGATCAAAACGCCAACTTGTCCACCATTCAACCAAGATAAAAATTCGTTGAATCTCGCGTTGTCATATTCTTTAAGGAAATTAGCTTTACCTGTGAAAGCTTTAGATCCTAATTTTTGATTAATTAAGTGAGCTAGAACGTAAGCTGCTTTTGAACCATCTGCCAAAACAACTGCGTTGCTTCCTTTTGCCTGAAGTTCTTTTACAATTTCGGAAGCTGTTTTATCAGCCGTTCCACCATTTAGTCCGTTGTAAACTTCAACCAAAGTTTTGAAAACAGCACTAGGCTTCAATCTGTATCTAGAATCGGCATTAGCACCAGTCAAACTCAAATTGGATTCAACTTGGATGTGTCTCAACATCTCTGGACCTGGCTTTCTTGCCGCAGCATAAGATACTTCTAAGCTAGAAGCATTATAATCTCCTAAGAAATCTGCCTGGAAAGAAACCACCAACTGAGAAGTACTAAGATCATAAACTGGCAATGCTCTTTGTCCGAAGACTTCCTGAGCTGCGTCTAATGCTGCAGCGTACGGAATTGCATCATAAGTGATCAGTTCTGCAGAAGGATATTTCGTTTTGAAATCTCCAAACAACTTCTTGAAAGTTGGACTTGGGAAAGAGTGTGACAATACCACGATCTTTTTACCAGTCGCCTGAGATTCTGTCAAACCTTTTAGAACGAAATCATCGATCTTGTTAAAATCAGTTTGCTCATCTCCATTCAAAGCTGGTCTTTTCACTTTATCATTATCATAAAGAGAAAGTACACTTGCCTGCGCTCTTGCATTGGTTGTACCTAATGAACCTGCTGCTGGATTTGCTTCGATCTTGATCGGACGACCTTCTCTGGTCTTAACCAAAACACTAGCGAAATCGAATCCGTCGAAATATGAAGAGGCGTAATAGTTCGGGATCCCTGGAATAATATCGTGTGGCTTTACCACATAAGGAATCGTTTTAAGAACTGGAGCCTCACACGCTGCCAAAGTAACAGCTGCTGTAGAGAAACCTAATATCTTAAGAAAGTCTCTACGAGAAGTTCCTGAGTTACCAGCATCTTCCAAGAATTCATCTACCGGAATCTCATTCTGAAACTCTTTCAGCGCCAACTTCCCGTTCAGGGTTGGATCTTTTAGTTCGTGAATACTTCTGAATTGTATTTTATTTGAAGCCATTTATACTTCTAATTTTTGTTATTAATAATGACATTTACCACACTCAAGACCTCCAATTGCATCTACAGTGATCTTACTTCCTTCACCATATTGTTTTTTCAACTTATCATGCAGATTTTTGAAGTATTCTTTATTATAACCGTTATTCATATCTACTTCTGTAGTTCTGTGACATTCGATACACCATCCCATGGTGAAGTCGTTGGCCATTTGAACCACATTCATTGTATCAATTTTTCCGTGACAAGCTTTACAAACCACATCAATTTTGTTGGCTGCATCTTTTTGTTTAGAATTGAATCCATTGATGATCGCTTGCTCACCTGCAACAACGTGTTGAGAGTGATTGAAGTAAACGAAATCCGGCATATTGTGGATCCTTGTCCACTCCACCGGCTGAGTCTTGCCAGTGTAAGCTTGCTTATCTTCATCCCATCCTGCAGCAGCATAGATCTTTTTGATCTCGCCTGTGTAGAATTCTCTGTCTTTTCCTGGCTCAAGGTATTTTCCTTTGTATTCAGAAATAGAACGGTGACAGTTCATACAAACGTTAAGTGACGGGATCTCAGAAACTTTACCATATTTTGCACCGGAGTGACAAAGCTGACAGTCGATTTTGTTTTCGCCTGCGTGGATCTTGTGAGAGAAGTAGATTGGCTGTTCAGGAGCGTATCCTTTATAAACACCGATCCACATCAACCAGTTCCAAACGCCATAAACAGCGATCAATGCTAATAATCCTACCAAAGCTTTCCCTACATAGCTGTATTTTTCATACAAAGCTGAGTAAGAAACCACTCTTGAAGAATTAAGTTCTGACAATTCTGGTGTTTGCTGTAGTTTCACCAACTGGCGAATCTTCAATAGTAGCCAAACCAATAGTCCAGCAATTGCGATCAATGCAGCAATTACGATTTTAGAATTAAGCTGTTGTGCTTTTTGAGCTTCGATGGCAGCTGTGCTATTTGCATCAGCTTCTCCTGCTGGAGCTTCAGCAGCAGCTTCTTCTTTTGGAGGGTTGGTTGTGTATTCCAAGATATCATCGATATCCTGATCAGAAAGTTTCCCTTCGAATACCTGCATCGCAACTTTTCCATTTTCTTCATAGATCTTGTTTGCGTATGCATCGCCTGACGCTCTCAGTTTCTCATTGTTCATGATCCACTTGTGAAGCCAGTCAACATCTTGACCATCTTTTTTGACTTTCTCAACAACACCGCCAAGTGCAGGCCCTACAACTTTTTTGTCCAAAGCGTGACAAGCTGTACAGTTCGCTTTGAAAAGCTCCTGTCCTTTTTTCGGATCGCCTTGTGCATAAACGGAAGCGCCGGTTGACAACAATAAACTAATTGCTATCAGACCCTTTTTGTAATGCTTTCTCCAACTAATCATTTATATAATCTTGGGTTAGTAAATTCTATTGACTGTTTACATTCAATTCCGCAAAAATAGCACATTAACAAAAATTAAGAAGACCTTATCGCATGCTTTTTGTCAAATCCAATTAATTTGTAAACGTTCTAAATAACAAGGTTTGCGTTTCCATCAATTTATTTTAAATTTGCCTAAAATAAATATTAAATGAACAATCTGCTTAAGCTTTTCATAATCGCAACTGTATTTTCTTTTTACCAAATTGATGCTCAATACATTGTGAAGAAAGACACACTCTCTGGAACCGAGCTTTCCTTCTCGCTGGACGAACGTATTAATGATGCTTTGGAAAAGGTAGAAGGCAACTGCAACCGTTCTGCCGGAACAATTGTGAAGGCACCGCCAAAAATTTTGGTAGCGAACAGAGAACTTACAAATGCCGAGATCTGCAGAAAAAATCCGAAGATCATGGGATACAAGATCCAGGTTGTGGTGGTAAAAAGCAATGAAGAAGCCAGCAAAATCAGTTTACATTTCAGAAATAACTTTCGAAATTTGAAAGTTGAAAAAGATGCTTCTCTCAGACCCAATTATAAAATATTGGCCGGAAGCTACTTTTCCAAACAGAGTGCATCGGAAGACCTTAGGAATGTAAAGAGAATCTATCCATCGGCCATCGTTATTCCTTACGCTGTCTTTTGTGTAGAAGCGAAATAATTTTAAAATATCAACCGGATTCAGTTCCGGTTTTTTTTGTTCTCTAAGGAAGTTGTCGGCTTCATCACATCAATAATTTGATTAATTTTACTTGATAATCAGTTTTCGTCCAAAGCCTTATGAAGTTTCTGTTCTCCTTTATCGTTTTAATTTCTGTCTTGCAAAATGACAGTTCCAAAAAACGTTGTGATGAACTGATATCCAAAGGAATCGAGGCTTTGTACCAGAAAAAACACACGGCGTCTTTAGAATTGTTTACCGAAGCCAAAAGCCTTTCTGAACAGAACAATTGGTACGAGCAGCAATTCATCTCCACCAATTGCATCGGTCTCAATTATTATCAGATGCTGGATTACAGCGAAGCCCTGGATTATTACCTTGAAGCTTATACAATCGCTCTCAAGCATCTGAACAGCGATAGGGAAATGTCCGTACTTAACAATATCGCACTGGTCTATCTACGGCAGGGAAAATATAAAGAATCCGAAAAACATCAAAAAAGAGCTTATGACCTTGCCATAGCGAATAAGGATACCATCGGGATTTCTTTGTATGCCGCCAATCTCGCCGAACTTTACAACACGACCAAAGAGTTGGACAAAGCCTCCTACTACATTTCTGTCGCCAGACCACTTGCAAAACTGGATATCCAAAGATCACTTGACATTGCCGAAGCCAAAAATGCAATGGAGCAAAAGGACTATACCAAAACACTTTCGCTTCTCAATCCCTTACTCAGTAAGCTAAACACACCGGAATATAACGATCACAAGGTTTCCGCTTTTCTGATATTATCCAGAGTATATGAAGACCAAAAAGACCAGCAAAAAGCCCTTTCATTCATCAAGCAAGCCCAGAAGGAGAATCTGAATTACAGCAATATGACGGATATCTACAATCGGTTTTCTGATAATTATTTCGCGGAAGGCGATTACAGAAAGTCGCTTCAATACAAAGATTCTGTGCTTGTGGTAAAAGATTCTCTGAACGCAATCCAAAATCGGGCAATGTATCAGAACAGTGAGATCAAACTGAAACTTCAGGATTCTCAAAAGGAACTGATCAATGAGAAAAAATTAAAATTTTACATCATCGGTTTTTGGATTGCTGTGGTTGCCTTTATTCTATGGCTTTTCCGAGGTTATCTTCAGAAGAACAAACAGAAAAGAAGACTTGCCGAGCAGAAGGAGCAGATCATTGCTTTGGAACTTAAAAACAAAGAAAACTACGCTTTACTTCTTGAAAAACAGATCAAGGAAAAGGAAACCGACGCGCTTCTCGAAAAAGAAAAACTAAAGAACGAACTCGAAAACAAAAACCGAAAGATCGCGGCCAACGCCATTCATCTTGCTCAGAAAAATGACAAGATCGAGGACTACATCCTGCGATTGAAGGAGCGACCAGAAATGTTGACCAATCCTCTGTTAGCAAAACAATTGGATCAACTGAAAGAAGTTCTTTCAAAAGAAGACAATGGCGACGATTTTCTTAATCACTTCCAGGAGATCAACAGCAAGTTCATCAATTCATTGAAGGAAAAACACAACGATTTGACCTTGAACGACATTCGATACATTTCCTACATCTATATGAATCTCTCCACCAAAGAGATCGCTTCCATCTTCAACATCACCATTGAAGCCTGCCGAAAACGAAAAGAAAGGATTTCCAAAAAACTGAATTTGGAAAACTCCAACGATTTATATGCGTATTTATCAAGCATATAACAAAATGTCACGTTTTTTCTATATAAGTCCTGTTTATTCTTGTCATCTACAATGTTTGCTACGAATACGAAAATATATTTGTACAACAATTAAATCTAATTTGATATGAAGAAAACAACTTTTACTTTATTTTTCATCTTGTTCGTACAGCTTTACTTTTCGCAAGTGGGTTTTGCAGGAAATCAGGATTATGGGATGATGCGGAATTTTGCTTACGACAAAATAACTCCCAACAAGATCTACGCAACCAGCTACATTGGTTCACACATTTTGACCTCCACTGATAATGGTCTCACTTGGAATGTCCTTTACACACTTCCTGATCCGGAATGGGCACCCGCAATCCAGGAAATGCGCCTCACGAACAACGGCACTGCATTAAGTTTTATCGAGTTTTATGGCGGCGGAAGCACTATGAACAAGGTTGCCGTTTTCGACCTGCAATCCAAATCAATCATTAAGAGATCAATATTCCGCTGGACGAGGCAGTCTTTGGGATCAAAAATTATTCTCTTCTGGATGATGGAACGATGAATACAGCGACCATCTTAACAAGTGGCGACCAGGATAAATTCTTCACAACCAACAACGGCGGAACATCCTGGAACAAAGTCTATGACGGAACCGACCACGAAAGTGTCATCCTGAACGATGCGAAGATGGATCCTAAAAATCCTCAAAACCTTTACATCGCCCGCAATGGCGGTGCTGGAAACGAGGACGGCGGCTTCTTCCGTTCCACGGACGGTGGTGCGACCTGGACGGAAACTTTGGACGGCCTGATCTTACAATCTATTGACATTGACCCAAACAACAGCAACATCATCTACGTGGGAACAGGCGTTCTTTGGACTTACCTGGATCAGTACGAAGCGGTTTACAAATCAACTGATGGTGGCGCAACGTGGACAGAGCAAACGCAGATCACCTGGTCAGATAGTGATTTCGGACTGAAAAATGTTCCAAAGATCCACATCAATCCAAACGATAGCAATCATGTTTTGATCTTAGCTGATGACCGAGTGGCTGTCACCACAAACGGTGGAACCACTTGGACCACAACCACACACGATGGATTGAATGACGGACATTCTTATTTCTACGGCATTGGCGCAGCTTTCAATCCTTTCAACAGTAATGAAGTTTTGATTGCGAGCAATCGTTATCCTAAAATCTCAACAGATAAAGGCATCACTATATCCAGCCTTAAAAATCCATTTTTTGAAGGGATGGGAAATCTGAATATCTTCAATGACAACGGAACCGACAAACTGATGTACGGCGTTCAATACGGCTACACCGTTAAGAATCTAGAAACCACTGAGGAAACACCGATCAACGTTTTCCCATTGAATGAAAGTCCTATGGGCGGACAAATCGGTCTGGTGCACACAGATAAAGATTATCCAGGAAGAGTTTTCACCTTTGACTCTTCTTTTATGGGAAGCACAATCAATGTCAGTAATGATTATGGCGTCAACAAAACGCCGATCTACACGACCTATGACACAGGATTCACCGCTGCAGAAACAGATTCATCCAATCCGAATATTGCTTGGCTGGCGACGTTCAACGGTGTGAATGCCACATTGCTCAAAGCTAATTTTACAAATCCGGATGATGTGCAAACCGAGTTCATGATGTTGCCTTACAGTGATGACTACATCTATGGGATCAAAGTGAATAAAAATAATCCGGATGAAGTTCTGGTAACTGTAGGAAACGAACTTTTGAAAACCACAGATGGCGGCACAACCTGGACCAAGATCACCAATGGACTAGAAGATCTTACCTTACCAAACATCGCGTTGGAACTGACTCAGAATCCTTTGAATCTGAATCAATATACCATCACGGCATCAAACGGGATCTACACTTCTATGGACGGCGGAAGCAGCTGGACAAAGATCTACAATGGAATGGTTCACAAAGTAGAGCATTCAACAAAACAAAATGGTCAGATCGTAGCTATTGGATATTCTTATCTGGACACGCTTCCAAAAGTGATCTACTCTAGCAACAACGGCGAAACGTGGACAGAAAAAGCATCGACCAATTATTTCAATACGATTGTACTCTCAGGTGCTGTTCGATTTGTTGACAATACGAATGTGGAAGTTTATTTGACCTCGCAATCTCTGGGAATTTTGAAAGATAAGATCAGCCTTGAAGTGTTAGGAAACCCTGATGTTGAAAATCTTAAAAACGGAATCAGTGTTTATCCAAATCCAACCCAGGATATCATCAATATCAAATTGGACAAGAACGTTTCGAAATTCAAAGCGAGTCTTTACAATGCGGCTGGACAAGTCATTTTGACGACCGAGAACAGATCAGACATCAATATTTCTAATTTGAACAATGGTGTTTACTTCTTGAAAATCGAACCGGAAAACGGGAAACCAGTGACCAAGAAGATCATCAAGAACTAATTTTAATTTTTACAATAAGAGCCTTCGGATTTTTTCGGAGGCTTTTTTATTTGTAGTAAGTTTCCAGGAATTGGTAGAACTCGCCAAGTCGGTAAAAATTATTGAAGCCAAGATAAACGGTCAGGATCATCAATGTTCCGTACAAGAATGTGAGTGGTAAGGTCTTGTCTTTAAAGCTAAAAAATAGCCAACCGATCAACATTGGAAAGACAAAAACGAAGTGACCACCGTAGATGTAAGACGTATGAAGGCCAAACTTCAAAACGCAATGGATCACAACATCCACCAACAGAGAAATTACCAAGACCCAAACCAACTTGTTCTTATAGTTTTTGAAAACACTCCAGAAAATCATCAACAAAATAATGGCGATGAAAACATAAGAAATTGCGGACGAGTAAACATCCATAAACAAAGCTTTGTAGTAAAAGGTTTTGTCCTTGTTGTGGTAATCTCGGATCACGAAACTTGGAAATAAAATATTGCCACCAAAAAACCAGGAAGAGATCATATCCCAAAGCGGTGTCACTTTCGGTTTGGAGAATTTGTCGTACTGTTCACCCGTTTTGTTGACGAAGTTTTGAAGGTTAAAATCCAATCTCAACAGGAACAAAAAGATAAAAACACCAGCACTAACTGCCATTTTCGAAACGGCAATTCCAATTTTCTTCCAGTTCCAGAAGATCTTCTTTTCAAACAAAAATGGAATGTAAACTTTGACAATATTGGTGATCGTGAGTCCGCCGATGAAAACGGAGCCTAAAATGCTCGCCCCAAAAGAAATTGGTTGGTCCTCATTGATCTTCCTCGCCGAATAATAATTGAAAACCGAAAGGAAAAGCAAAGTATAAGTGTAAGTTTCCGGCGTGAAACTCAACAGAATATTCGTCACAAACAACCCATAGAAAGCCAAGATCAACAAACTGATCTTCAGTGGAAGTTGGATGATGTTGTTCAAATATTTGAAGATCTGAACATTGGCAAGGCTTACAACCAAGGTCGAAAGCAGCGCCAAAACCAACCTGAATGCCGAATTGTAGCGATTGCGCGAAATCCACAATGCAAATTCCCGAATGCAATCAAAGAAATAATTGGCCAACGGATGTCTCTCAAAACCGCCACCAGTCTGAACAATTGCCCGATTATCAAAACTAAAATAACCATCCCACGGAATCCTGTCGTCATAGACAATGGTGAAATTATCAGCGATAAACCAGGCGTTGGCGCCATAAGCGATCACGAAAAATAGGAAGATAAAACCTTCGGTCTTGGTGGATGGAAAAACGATCTTCAGAAAGGATAAAAATTTGTTCAGGAGTTTCAAAGTTTGATAATTTCTGCAAAAATAAAAAGTCTACCGTCTAATATCTAAAAATCTACCATCTATTTTTAAGAACTACAAGACAACTGACTGCTTCCAGTCTGATTATCATACTTCGAAGGTCGTTTTTTATTGAACTCCGGAAACAGATTTTCGTAAGGATTTTCCAACGCTTTTTTCAGTTTGAAGAACATCTCATAATTTCCACTTTCCGCCTCCTGAATCGCTTCGAACAAGAGATAGTTTCTGAGAATGAACTTCGGGTTCGTTTTGGACATTAGTTCTAAAGACTCAGTTTCTGAAATATTATTTTTAAGTTTTCTTGCCTGATATTTTTCGATGAGATTCGATAATTTTTTTAATTCAATTTCATTTAGACTTCGGTAAAAAGAGTTTGAGAAATCTTCGATTTTAATTTCGGAAATTGGTTTTTCTAGTTGTTGAAAAAATAAGGTGTAGTCCAAAGTGAGATCCTGCATCGTTTGTTGCCATTCGGTGAAGAACTTCTCGTCTTCCTTTAAAACCTCATCGAAACCAAATTTGTTCGCCAACATTTTGTCGTGCTTTACCCAAAATTGTTTTCCGAAATCATCAAGGATCTTCTCCAAAACCTCAGCGTCATTAATTAAAGGAAAAATAGCATTTGCCAAAGTTGCCAAGTTCCAATGCGAGATCTGGCCTTGCTTCCCGAATGCGTAACGCCTTCCCGGCAGATCGGTGGTGTTAGGCGTGAACTCCAGATCGTAGCCATCCATCATAGAGTAAGGTCCATAATCGATTGTCAAACCAAGAACCGACATATTATCGGTGTTCATCACGCCGTGAACGAAACCGACGCGGTACCAATCGATGATCATTTTCAAAGTTCGGTTGCAAATGGCTTGAAACCAGTCGATGTATTTTGTGGAATTATTTTCTGACCGAACTTCTGGAAAGAAATTGTCAATGGCATAATCCGCTAATTCTTTGAGTAGATCGTCCTGCTTTCTGGCGGACAACAATTCAAAATGGCCGAAACGCAGGAAAGATTCAGCCGTTCTTACGACTACTGCGCCTTGCTCCTTCTGTGGATTCCCAGAATATTGAATATCGCGGATCACATCTTCTCCCGTTTTGGAAAGGCTCAAAGCTCTGGTTGTCGGAACGCCGAGGTGAAACATGGCTTCACTCATCAGATATTCCCGAATCGAGGAACGCAGAACCGCTCTTCCATCGGCGTTTCTGGAATAAGGTGTTGCGCCGGCGCCCTTCCATTGGATCTCGGTCTGTTTGTTGCCATTTTGGACTTCTCCTGCGTAGATGGCTCGTCCGTCGCCGAGTTGTCCTGCCCAATTTCCGAATTGATGTCCAGCGTAGGCTGTGGCGTAAGTTTCGACATTGTCAGGAAGATCCTGTGCGGCAAGAAAATTCTTATCACTTTCCAGATTTCCCAAGCCAATCTCTACCGACAGATTTTCATTAAAATCAATTAGTTCAGTATTAATAAAGTCGGCAGGTTTTACCGAACAAAACATCACATCGGGCGTTTGTCTCTGCATTGTGTTTCCTGAGAGATCACCTGGAAACAACTTGGTGAATTTTTGGGTAATAAGATCGAGTTTCATTGGTATAAAAAACCCACATCAGAAATGTGGGTCCTATTTTTTTATTTGTTAAAATCTATATCTTCTCCGGAATTAAGTGCCTCGTTGGTACGATCTTCTTTTTTCACGGGTTTCTCTGGAACGATCTGCGTAGGATTTTTCAGCTCTTCTATTGACTGCAATCCGCCATCGTCGCCATAACCATTTCTCAGATTATTGAGGTCCGAACAACTTCCTGTCCAGTTGGCAGGCTTGATGAATTTGTCCTCTGGAAGAATATTTAAAGCTTTATCTGCAAAGACCTTTTTCATGTAAATCGCCCAAATTGGCAATCCCATTTTCGCACCTTGACCTTCTCCTGTACTCCAGAAGTGGGTTGCTCTGTCTTCCCATCCTACCCAGACATCAGTTGCTAGTTTTGGAACAATTCCTACAAACCATCCATCTGAGTTTTTCTGCGTTGTCCCGGTTTTACCTGCGATTTCTACACTTGCAGGGATTCCTCTTCGTCTCAATTCTCCAGAAGCTGTACCGAATTCTGTCACGCCTTTCATCAAATCGATCATGGTGTAAGCGTACATTTCATTCATCACTTCTTTTACGACCGGTTTCACTTCTTTGATCACACGACCATTGGCATCCTCAATCCTCCAAATCATTTCTGGTTTGGTATAATTTCCGAAATTGGCAAAAGTACTGAATGCGCCTAACATTTCATAAATCGTAATATCAGAAGTACCCAAAGCCATTGGCAAATGTTTATCTATAGGACTTGTAACGCCTAGATCCCTTGCTAATTGGATGACATTTTGCGTTCCTGCCATTTCTGCTAATCTAATTGCAACCGGGTTTAGAGATTTTGCAATACCCTCTTTCATGGTAACACTTCCGCCACCACCTCTAACGTTCCAGCTACCTTTGGAATAAGATGCGTTGGAAACCGTAGAACAAGGCGTCATCCCTAGATGCATAATAGCTGTTGCATAAACAAATGGTTTGAAAGTAGATCCTACCTGACGTTTCCCCTGTTTTACGTGATCGTACTGGAAGTGCTGCCAATCGATACCACCGACCCAAGCTTTGATATCGCCTGTTGCTGGTTCCATAGACATTAGACCTGCCTGCGCGATCTGCTTATGATAGCGGATAGAATCCCAAGGTGACATCTCCACCTCTTCCTCTCCTTGCCAAGTAAATCTGGACATCTTCACAGGTTTGTGGAAATCCATCATGATAGAATCTTCTGGCATTCCTTCTGCTTTCAATTGCTTATATCGTCCCGTTCTTCTAACGGCAGACATCATCAAACCATTGATCTGAGTTTTGCTAAGGTTATAATAAGGCCGATTTGGGTTACGTCTCATCTCGCCATCAAAACTTTTCTGAAGATTGGTCAAATGTTCTTTGATCGCCTCTTCAGCATATTTTTGCATTCTGGAATCCAATGTCACATAGATCTTCAGCCCGTTTTTGTAAAGATTCAGTTCTTTGCCTGTTTCTTTCTCGTAAGTTTCAAGATATTGTGCAATTTCTTTTCTCAGATAGAATTTGTAATAAGAAGAAAATCCATCTTCCACCGTTTTGATCTCGTGGAAATCTACAACAACTGGTGTTGCAACGGCTTTTTCGTAAGTATCATTATCGATGTACTGCGTCTCTAGCATCTGCTTCAAAACGACATCTCTACGTACTTTTGCTCTTTCTGGATTTCTGTAAGGATTATTCCTTCTAGGTGCTTCAAGCATTGCTACAAAAGTCGCGGCTTCTGGCAATGTCAGTTGATTCGTGGATTTATTGAAATAAACTCTAGACGCCATTTCTATCCCTTTTGCATTGAAAAGGAAATCCATCTTGTTGAAGTACAATGCAATGATCTCTTCCTTTGTGTAACGTTTTTCAAGACTTACAGCTACGCTCCATTCTTTGAGTTTCTGGAAGGCTCTTTCGATCTTGTTTTGAGAAGCATTCCCTGTGAACAATAGTTTTGCAAGCTGCTGTGTGATCGTAGAACCACCACCTCTTTCGCCTCCAAATCTGATTGCTCTGGCAATGGACTTGAGGTCAATCCCGGAATGTTCCTTGAAACGCTCATCTTCCTTCGCCATCAGGGCATAAACCAAAAATGGCGGCAACTGTTTGTAGGTCACCGGTTTGGTCTTTTCTTTTTCGAATTTTCCTAGTAGGACGTTGTCAGAAGAATAGATCTCTGATGCAACGTAGATGTCGGGATTTTCTAATTCCTTCACATCTGGCATATCTCCCACAAAACCTTGGGAAACAGCGAAGAACAATCCAGAGATCCCAAGTACGACAGCAAAGAATCCAATCCAAATGAATTTGATCCATTTTTTGATTCCAGTTTTCGCTTTTTTCTTGTCTGGCAGAGGAAAAGTTTTATTTTCAGTTTTCTTATTTTCCATTAATAAATTATGGCTTTAAGTTTTGAATTTTAATTCCTATATCTTCTATTCCCTTTAAGCTATTATTCCTCATTGCCTGAACAACTTTGACAGAATAATTACCGTTTTGCGGAAATTTGTAATTGAGTTTGTATTGAAAAGTGATCTCCTTCGTATCGCCGAAACCTGTTCCTATCCACTCTCCATTTGGCTTTGCGAGAACAAAATTAAGCGTATCTGTAGAGATCTTCTTCTTGTTCTGCTCTAGACTTGCAATCAGCCTAAGATTGCTGTATGGATAGTCATTGTTGTTACGGACAACGATCATCATATTTTTCTGATTCTGAGCATCATCGATTTTAAAATCCAATGTTTGCACATCGTTTTTTTTCCATTGTTCACCTACATCTTTCATTAGGATCTTATCGTTTTCATTTTGACAAGAACTCAATGATAAAAATAGGATAAAAACGACAATCGATCTAAGCATTACCATTACCTTCATTTTTCGGCGGAAATTTCTTTTTCGGTTTTTTGAACGGTTTTTTCTGTGTTTTATTTTCCGAAGACTGATTATCTGTAGCCTGAACTTTTGGTGCTTCTGCTCTGTTCTCTACAGATTTTTGATTATTCTGACGGTTTCTGTTATCGCCCTGTCTTGGTCCCTTATTTCCCGCTGATTGATTTTCTGCTGACTGAACTTTAGGCGCCGTAGATTTGTTATCTGCAGGTTTTTGATCGTTGGAACGTGGTCTGTTGTCAGATTGTCTAGGGTTCTTGTTATCCGATGGTTGTCTTGGAGCTCTGTTCTCGGACTGTTTCGGATTTCTATCGCGATTGTTGTTATTGTTCGATCTCGGTTTTTTGAATTTCTTTTCAAAACGGTCTACACTGTTTTCCTGGATCAGATCGGACGTCACCATGCGATTTTCCACAACCTTCAGATCTTCAAGAGCCTGTGACTTTTCACCTTTTTTGTTTAGAGCGATCATCTTTTGAACTTCGTAGATATCGATATCATACCAAGCCATTGAGTTTTCTACATAGGCAAACCACATTTTCTTTTTGAAAACATCGATTTTGATGCAGAATGCTCTTCCTTTCTCTGTATTCAGAACTGTGCTTGACGATGGGAAATCTCTCAAAACATCAAGATAGGTGTCTAGCTCATAATTGAGACAGCATTTCAGTTTGCCGCATTGTCCTGCCAATTTCTGAGGATTGATGCTCAACTGCTGATATCTGGCTGCATTGGTATTGACCGAACGGAAATCCGTCAACCAAGTAGAACAGCAAAGTTCTCTACCACAAGAACCAATTCCCCCAACTTTTGCAGATTCTTGTCGGAAGCCGATCTGCTTCATATCGATCTTCGTTCTGAAAGTAGAAGCATATTCTTTGATCAACACACGAAAATCGATTCGATTATCTGCTGTGTAATAGAAGGTGACTTTTGATCCATCTCCTTGATATTCAACATCTGTGATTTTCATTTCGAGGTTGAGGCCGTAAGCAATTTTACGAGCATCCACCTTGATGGCGTTTTCCTTATTTCTAAGGTCTTGCCAGGTTTCTACATCTTTTTGATTGGCAAGGCGATACACCTTTTGTATGCTATCAATGTGTACATTTTTCTTCTTCATCTGGATCTTCACCAGTTCTCCAGAAAGACTTACTACACCTATATCGTGACCCGGGCTGGATTCTACAGCAATGATACTTCCTATATGTAAAGGCAGGTTGTTGACGTTTCTATAATATAATTTACGCTCGTTTTTGAAACGAACTTCCACATATTCTGAACTTTTTGAACCCGATGGATTAACGTCGGAAAGCCAGTCAAAAACACTTAATTTATAACTATTGCCACAAGTATCTACACTACTGCACCCACTGGCACTCTTCGTACCGCAAGAGTGGGAAGAATCGCCGGATGTTTTACATCCACAACTCATATTTTAATTTTTTTATGTCTGATTGCAAAGTTAATATAAATTTTATTTAAGCTTGATGAATATATTTTTTAAAAACACTTTTTTATTAATTTTTAGTTAATATAAAGTTAATATTAATAAATCAATACCTAAAATGACATAAATTTATGATTAACACAAATGTAAAACAATCATTTTATTATGTTTTACATGATATTGTTTAAAACTAAACTAAGATGAAATAAATTCGAAATAGACACATAATTAAATGTACTTCAAATAGTTAATAATGAGTAAGTATTAAACAACTATTCTTTGAATAACAATGTTTAACATTTTTTGTGTTTTTTCGTCATTGTTATTAAAATAATTATAAATTTGGAACATTAATAATAATCATATGAAAAGAATTTTGATGACCGCGGCTCTCACAGCCGGTGTAATGGCATACGCAGGAGGATTCCGAGTATCTCTTCAGGGCGTAAAGCAGTTGGCAATGGCTCATACCAGCGCCCATGCAGAAGATGCAAGTGTTGCATTTTTCAATCCTGCCGGTATTTCTTTTATCCCTGCAAAACTGAGTGTTGTAGCAGGTGGCTTTGGAGCATCCAACAAAGTGACGTTCCAAAACACAAGCACATTGCAACAAACCGAAACCGATAATCCTTTGGGAACACCGATCTACGCGGCGGTTGCTTATAAAGTACTAGACAACTTGTCCTTAGGTTTCAGCTTCTCGACGCCTTTTGGAAGTACAATCCAGTATCCCACCAATTGGGAAGGTGCAGAATTGGTAGAAAAATTAGAATTGAAAAGTTTCTTCTTCCAACCAATGATCTCTGTAAAATTGGCACCATGGGCTTCTTTCGGAGCTAGCTATATCTACGCAAAAGGAAAAGTAGATTGGACCAAAAGAGTCACTCAATTAGGCGGTTCTCTTAATCTTTTAGATGACGAAGCTACTGGTCACGGTTTTGGATTTGGTTTCTATTTCCAGCCAGACACCAAGTGGGACGTCAGTATTGCTTACCGTTCGCCAGTGGACATGGAAGCAAAAGAAGGAAAAGCGACCTTCAATATTTCTCCAGCACTTTACCCGAACATCGGACTGGCAGCGACAGGCGGTGTAGATAACTTCACAGCAACTTTACCTTTGGTAGATGAGATCACTTTGGGAGCAACATACAAAGTAACACCGAAATGGCAGGTTTCTGCAGATTTCAACTATCACGGTTGGGAGAGATATAACAAGTTGACTTTGGATTTTGCCAATGCGCCTGTAGGAAATCAAGCGGATCCAACAATCTTGGTAGCGCCTAAAAATTTCAAGAACACAAAAACTTTTAGAGTTGGAACCCAATACATGGTGACCGACATGATCGCTGCAAGACTAGGATGGTACTACGATGAATCTCCATATTCTGATGAGAACTTCATCCCAGAAACCCCTTCCTTTGACTCTTATGTAGTAACTGCTGGACTTGGATTCAAATTCAACAAGCTTGGAGTAGATCTTGCGGGAGGTTACGCGATGCCACAAAGCAGAAATGTGAACAACTCTTATAATAGTTTCTACGGACAGGCCAAAGCCAAAGCATTCTATTTTGGTCTAGGATTATCTTACAACGCATTTTAAAAATAAGAACTAATTATGAAAAAGATATTTTTATCAAGTATAGCAGCTTCACTTTTACTTGCGGTAAGCTGTCAGAATGATTTTGAAAACAGTACGGAAGACGTTGTTGTAACTTCTGGAGATGCCAACTTCTCCAAATATATCGCTCTAGGAAACTCATTGACTTCTGGCTACAGAGACAACGCTTTATACATCGACGGCCAAAACGAATCTTATCCAAATCTTGTGGCCACTCAAATGAAGTTTGCTGGAGGAGGAGAATTCGTACAACCTTTGATGGCAGATAACAACGGAGGAATGGTACTGGGAAGCACCGTGATCTTAGGAACAAAATTGTTCATTGAATCATTTGCCAATGGTAGTCCGGTATTGAAAAATGTTGCCGCGACACCTACAACGGATGTTACTAAAAAAATTACAGGAACCATTAATAACATGGGAGTTCCTGGTGCAAAATCATTCCATCTTGTTGCACCTGGCTATGGAAACATAAACGGGATTTTGGCTGGTACGGCAAATCCTTATTATGTAAGATTCTCCACAAGCAATACTTCGACTGTTGCTGGCGATGCTGCTGCTCAAAAACCAACATTCTTCTCGCTTTGGATCGGGAATAATGATGTTCTAAGCTACGCAACGAGCGGTGGTTCTGGAGTTGACCAAAAGGGAAATACAAATCCCGCAACATATGGGTCTAATGATATCTCAGACCCAGCTGTAGTAGCAGGATCCATCAAAGGCGTTTTGGATGCTTTGAAGGCTGCAGGATCTACACAAGGTGTGATCGGGAATATTCCTTATGTAACCTCTATTCCTTATTTCACAACGGTACCTTACAATCCATTGACGCCAGCGGCGCTAGGTGCAAACATCACAGCATTGAACACCAGTTTATACGGGCCACTTAAACAAGCTTTGACAGCATTTGGACAAGGAAATAGAATTAATCTTTTATCGGCAACTTCTGCAAATCCTGTGTTGATAAAAGATACGTCATTGGCAAATTTATCCGTTCAACTTACCGCAGCTTTGACACCTGCTTTGGGTGCTCCTACTGCAGCTGCATTTGGACAAATCTATGGGCAAGCTAGACAAGCAACAGCTGAGGATCATGTATTGTTGACCGCAAGCTCTGTCATTGCAACCACTAATCCGGCTGCACCAGCTGCTATCAATGTAAACGGAGTTTCTTACCCATTGGAGAATCAATATGTATTGACCAAAACAGAAGCAGCTTTGGTGAAAACCGCCGTGGATGCCTACAATTCACAAATAGCGAATCTTGCGACTGCTTACGGATTGGCTTTCGTGAACGCAAACGCTAAAATGACTGAACTGAACTCGATGTCCGGAATTCAATTTAATGGTGTGAAATACACTGCTAAATTCATTACTGGCGGAACATTCTCTCTGGACGGTGTACACCTTACAGGACGTGGATACGCAGTGGTTGCAAACGAATTCCTGAAAGCGATCAACTCAAAATACAGATCCAATCTTCCTTTTGTAAATCCTAACTCCTACTCAGGCGTTTCATTTCCAAATTAAGGATAGAAAATCTTGATAAGGCCGTCTTGTTTTTAATAACAGGACGGCTTTTTTTATTTGAAATTAATATTATTTCTGAATTATAAAAATTTGATTATTTTTACACTATGCTTTCAAAAAGAGTCAAATACGCAATCAAGACTTTGCTTTTCTTAAACAGGAAAGACAATTCGTCATTATTTTCCGCTAAAAAAATTTCGGAGAACGAACGTATTCCGCTCAAATTCCTGGAGCAGATCCTTCGCGAGTTGAAGCAAAACAAGATCCTGAAAAGTGAGCGAGGTGCCGAAGGTGGCTACACATTGATGAAAGATCCGGCAGACATTAAAGTCTTGGATGTGATAAGAATTGTGGATGGTCCCGTAGCACTGTTGCCCTGTGCATCGCTCAACTTCTACGAAAAATGTTCGGATTGTAGAGATGAGGCAACATGCAGCATCAGAAAATTACTCATCAACGTGCGAGATAACATGCTGCCCGTTCTAGACACGAGCATAGCCGACATGACAAGATCTGAAACAACACCTATCTAAATGTTCACCGACGAATACTTCATGAAAATGGCTTTCCAGGAAGCTGAATTGGCCTTGGAAAAGGATGAAGTTCCGATTGGCTGTGTCATCGTTTCCAACAATAGGGTCATTGCAAAATCACACAATCTCACAGAAACTTTAAACGACGTAACCGCGCACGCAGAAATGCAGGCCATCACTTCTGGCGCTAATTATCTCGGAGGAAAGTACCTTCAGAAGTGTACGATGTATGTGACGTTGGAGCCTTGCGTGATGTGTGCTGGTGCGCTCAGTTGGTCCCAGATTACGAAGGTTGTGATTGGTGCCAGAGATGAACAACGAGGTTTCATCAATAAGGCTTTATCGCTTCATCCAAAAACGGAAGTCGTGACTGGAATTATGGAAAATGAATGTTCCCAAATCGTAAAGGATTTCTTTAAAAACAAAAGGTAACTAATGAAGATTTCTCACCTGGACCATCTTGTCCTAACTGTTTCGGATATTTATAACAGTATTGAATTTTACACAAAAGTACTAGGTTTTGAATTGGTGATTTTCCATGATAGAAAAGCTTTAAAATTTGGAAATCAAAAGATCAACCTTCATCAAAAAGGAAATGAGTTTGAACCAAAAGCTGAAAAGCCAACAACTGGTTCTGCAGATCTTTGCTTCATCGCCGAAACCAAAATCGAAGATATCTTAACAGAATTAAAACAACAAGACATCAAAATCATCGAAGGCATCGTAGAAAGAACTGGCGCAAGCGGAAAGATCAAATCCATCTATTTCCGCGACCCAGATTTTAACCTCGTCGAAGTGAGCAATTATATCAATTAAAAAAACTATACTAAAAATCTTTACCCAAAAAATAAAGTCCCTTTAATGTATGCAATCTATCACCGATGTTGATCTTGTCTGTCAAAGGTTTGTAAACGTGGCTTACTCCGCCAGTTGCGATGACAAAACATTGATCTTGAACCTCATCATTGATCCTATCAATAAAACCTTCCACCATTCCGAGGAAACCGTAAACCATTCCGCTTTGCATACAGCTGATGGTGTCCAATCCAAGCACAGATTTCGGCTTTACCAATTCTATCTCTGGTAATTGCGCCGTTCCCTGGATCAAGCTATTTAATGAAGTAATAATTCCCGGGGCGATGATCACACCCAAAGTTTCTCCATTTGCATCTAGACAGCTTGCTGTGAGTGCGGTTCCAAAATCCAAAATAATTTTTTTCTGTTTAGGATAGAGATTATGCGCCGCCACAAGATTCGCATAGATATCGGTTCCCATCTGTTTTGATTTGGGAATGACACCAGAAGGCGTGTTCCTGTCAACAATAATGGGCGTTTTGTTATGAATTTTTTTTATGCCGCTCGCAACCACTTTGGTCAACTGCGGTACCACAGAGCCAATGATGATCTTATCAATTTTATCAACATCAATTTTATAGGTCTGATACAACATTAGGATCTGAACATACAGTTCATCCGTCGTTTTATAAGGCTTTGTGTTGATGACCCAAGAGAGATCACAATTGTCATCATCAAACAATCCGAAGCGGATATTGGTGTTTCCTATGTTGATTACGATGCTGTTCATAAATCTTTTAATTTACCAATTTATAAATGTAACAGTTTACCAATATTTGAAAATCTTAAATTCGTTGCTATTGATACATTGTTACATTACTACACTGTTAGATTATTTTACTTCCAAATAATTATCCTCAGGATTCACATCCGCCAAACGCTGACTGAAATCAATTCCGATGGCTGACAATTGTGTTTTGGTGTAAGGAATCGTAAACGTATATTCCTGCTGTGTCCAAGACCAATAAGGCAAAGTTTTAAATGGTCCGTAGATGTCTTTCGACTTCCAAGTTCTGGTAAGACTGAGTGGAATGTTATAATTAACGACCTTCTTGTCTTTGGTCAAAATACTGAAATCGATTGGCATTGGAACGCCGCCTTTGTTCACTAAAGTAATTGTGGTGGATTCTGGATCATATTTTACATTCTTGATGCCGTAGTCGATGGTTTTGGTAGTATTGATCCAATAATGTTGGAACCATTTAAGATCCATTCCGGTGATCTGTTGCGCAATGTGGATGAAATCTCTTTCTGTCGGATGTTTCATCGCCCATTCATCGTAATATTTCAACATAATTCGGTTGAGATTTTCCTCTCCAACGATGTAACCTAACTGCACCAAAAACATTTCACCTTTGATGTAACTCGCATAGGTGTAAGCTGTGCCATTATCGTGGTGGTCTGCCAACCAAACTGCTGGCTCCTCTTTCCCTGACTTTGTGAAATTAACATAAGCTCTGATCGCATCCGCAAAAGGATTTGGTTTTGCTTCGCTCGGCGGAAACAATCTGTAGGATACAAAATCTTCTGCATACTGTGTGAAACCTTCATCCATCCAAGGTCTCACACTTTCGTTGGTCGCGAGCATCTGCTGGAACCAAGAGTGCGCGCCTTCGTGGAACATCAGTCCGCTAAGACCTTCCAAACTTGTGGCTTCACCCAAGATCATGGTACACATGCCGTACTCCATTCCACCGTCACCACCTTGGATGAAGGAGTAACTTGGCCATTTGTAACGGCCGAAAGTGGCGTTCATCAACTGGTAATATTTTGTGATGTACGGTTTCATTTCGGACCAATATTTTGTCTTCTCAGATTTTTGATAAACTAAGAAAACCTTTGGTCCATCAAGAATTGGGAAACTTTCAACAGTATAATCTCTGTCCGCTGCCCAAGCAAAATCTAGGATGTTTTTCGCTGTCCACTTCCAGGTCACTTTACCCGCGATGTCCGGTTTCGTTGCAGCATTTGCATCATAACCTTTCACTTCTGATGGATTTTCCAGATTTCCGCCAGCGCCGATAACGTAGTTTTTATCGATTTTGATATTGACTTCATAATCAGAAAACGGAGCGTGAAATTCTCTTCCGATATAATCAAAAGCTGCCCAGCCGTCATAATCATATTCCGCGATCTTCGGATACCATTGGCTCATGGTCATATCGACACCTTCGCGGTTGTTACGTCCGCTTCTTCTAATCTGCATTGGGATCACAGCGTCCCATTCCATGGTGAACGTGGTGGAAGCATTTGATTTGATAGCATCTGCCAAATAAACTTTCATCACCGTTCCCTGAATCTCGAATTTCAGATCTTTTCCGTTCTGCTTTATCCAACGGATGTTTTGTGCGCCTTCTTCATTTTTAGGAATTTCAGACAATCTGGAAATGACTGTATTCCCAACACGTTTTGCCAATCTGCTGTCCGCATTCACACCTTGACCAGTCACACGCTGGTCCATCATAGAACCTGCTTTGAAGGCGTTCCAATACAAATGGAAATACGCCACTCTCAATTCGTCTGGCGAATTGTTTTGATATTGCAAAGTCTGCTTCCCTTGGTAAGTGAAGTTGGCCGCATCTACATCAATATCCATTTTGTATTTTGCATATTGTTGGGAATAAGCACTTTGCTGCGCCGAAACGACCAAAGAGAAAAGAATAAAAACTAAAGAGAATTGCAGTTTTTTCATAGAATTATTTTTGTGAACCTTTGGAGATTTGACGCTCCTGAAGGTTTTCTATTTTTAATTGTCTCAAAAATACTAAGTTTTTGTTGAATGACAAGTTTTATCAGAACTTAGTATATTTGAATACTTATGTGAAATCTTATGAAAGATACCAATCAAATTAATGAATTTATTGAAAATCATAACTTAAAGAATGAACTTTTAAATTCGTTCAACTATTTGCTTGAAAAGAATTCTTCAGGAGATTTAGACATTGAAGACAAAAATATTTCAATAAATGAAAATGTCATCAAATATAAACTGCTTGAAACTGGTTTTCATTCCTTTCAATCACCAATTTTAAAAAATGGATTGGAGATTGGACATTATTCTTTGAATTACGATGATAAAGGTGTAATTAAAGATGATTTCTTTATAATTAAAACTAAGTGACAGAAATCGAAATCATAATTAATAAAGTTGCTCAAGATAAAGTCGACTACAAAGATGGTGTGAAAATTATTTTGCAACATCCTCAATTTGATTTTATTCAAACTATCCAATCATTGGAAACATTTATCCTTAATGCTATTCCAAATAAATCCAGTTATGAATCCGAAGCATATAGAAAAGCAATATCAACTATTCCACTAAAACCAACTGTAACTCCTATTGTAATTTTAAATAAGAATTCAACTAAAATTGCTTTCGGAAAACTTAAAGATTTGCCAAAGTATGAAGAAGAAAAAATTATAACCTCACTTGTTTGGATTTTCAAAGTCATCGATTCTGAAAGACGAAGTACAGATTGTAGAAATGGATGCGGTCATTTTTGGCATAATATCGATTAGCGTTTCCTTACTGACAAATTTATAGCTCCGTTTAGATTCCTACGGAATGACAAAATTGGGTTTTATGCTTACTGTTGTTCTATGTGAATTCGCAGCCCGACTTGAGTGGAGCTCATTTTTTTCATTGCGATTCTATAAAAGTTCAACGAAATAATTCTCGTCGTTCGCAATGATAAAAATAGCGGGAACGGAAGGCGGAAAAGCTGCCCAAATAAATATTCTAATTAATCCTAAAAACCGGATAAAGTCTATGCGTTTTCTCGTAGTAGTTGGAATGTTTGTAAACCCAATCCAGTTGCGCTTCGCCATCGTTTGCAAATTTTGGATTGATGGATTTCTCCATTTCGAACGCGGTTTTCAAGGTTTTATTTTCTTTTAGAAGTTTACTGGCCGTATCTTCGAAAACATAAGCCGAATAATATTCTTTCTGACCCAACATCGCATCAAAGAAATTCCAGTTGAAGTAAGAATCCACCGCTTCCGGCTCCAAAGTTTCTAAGAGAAATTTCACACCATCTTGATTCAATGGAACAAGAAAATCGCCGGCTCGGAACTTCATTTTGCCTGAATCCTTGGTCACAAATGTGTCGTAATGCAGATAATGACCCTCGTAAGGATTTGGAACGGTCTTAAAATCTTTAATCCTGTAATTTTCCACTGTAAATGCAGAATCCTGCTTTATCTGAATCATTTTTATTTGGTTAAGTTTCAGTAAATCAACTACTTTACACTCGGATTGTGGGATGACGTAATATTTTGGGATTGTGACTTCTTTTGCTGAAACGTACGTGTTGTAATATTTCACGGGATTGGAAAACGGCGATTTTCTGTCGTACCAAAGTCTGGTTTTTCCCGAAACGTCGCTTGGTTTATACTTCGCTTCAAAACCTTTGAAATCAATCGTTTCGTATTTTGTAGAATCTAGTTTCCAGGCAATCGCATATTGGTTTCCCACTTTGTATTGCTTCAGATTTTCGGCTCGTTTTTGCTGAATGGTTTTGTAGTTTTCATCGATATAATTAATGTTATCGACCATATAATCGTAAGTCACTTTCACTCGGTCTTTGTACGGCTTCAGCATATGCGTCTCGACAACCGTCCCGATGGAATTGAAAAGCGTCGTGTAACCTGTCGCATATCTCGGAGAATCGATGAAAGCGGGAAAACCGCCGTCTGGAACATCACCGTGAATGTTGACATAAGGCACAGAAATCACACCTTTTTTTTCCATATTTTTCAGAAGCGTTTTCTGCATTTCGCCATTGAAATAATTACCGAGAACATTCCCCAATCGTTCTTTGTTAGTCGAAATGTAAGTAAAAGTGTATTGATAATCTGCACCGTTGCTCACGTGATTGTCTATGAAAACATCAGGTTTCAGCCATTGAAAAATCTGCTGGAAACTTCTGGAATTTTTTGAATCTGTTTTGATGAAATCTCTGTTCAAATCATAATTTCTCGCATTTCCACGGAAACCATATTCTTCCGGACCATTTTGATTCGCTCTGGAGAAACTGCCACGACTCATCATTCCGCTGATGTTGTAACTTGCGATGGACGCGATGATTACATTTATCGGCGCTTTGATTTTTCCGGTGGCTAAATCTCTCATTAACATCATCGTTGCATCAATGCCGTCCGGTTCGCCTGGATGGATTCCGTTATTGACGAACAAAACCGATTTTCCTTTTCTGGCTTCTTCGAAACTTTGCTTTGTTGGGTTGAAAATCACAACATCGATTGGAGCGCCGTTGTCATCTTCGCCTTTTGTTAGGAAAGTGATGCTTTCAAATTCCTTATCTAGTTTTTGATAATAAGTTCTCATTTCCTCAAACGTGACGGTTTGGTTGCCGTTGCCTTTTTCAAAAGGGGTTTTTAAGGATTGGGAGAATGTGAAAGTGGAGATAACAAGGAAGAGAATTGAAAGGTTTTTCATTTTTTAAAAATATTAGAACGAAGATAAATAATTAATATCTTTGAGAAAACCCATTAATGAAATCATTTTTCTTTGTTTTGATTCTCCTATTTCTAATTGGTTGCAAAGAGGAAAAAACTTTTGCAGATGATATTGTTTTGACTTTTCCGAAGGATACGCAGATGAAGGTTCAGGATTTTAATGAAGATAGTAATGAAGGCGGAGAGAATTTACTTTATATTGGAAAATTAAACCAAAATATTGAAGTTAAATATTACGAAGCAATTTTTCCACCGCCTCCACCACCTCCATTGCCAACTGAATCAGAAAAAGATTTTTCTATTAGAATTAAAAAAGAGAAAGACTCCTTATTCCAATTAAAAAATCCTTTTTTCAAGAATGAGGAAATTCCTTTATTATTCTCAAAGAATGAAAATTCTGTAGATTCATTATCAAACAAAAATCTTCAAATCATCGTTAAAGAAAATGATACGATTCCTTTGTACAAAGAGAATTACGATACAAAAATTATAAATAAATATTTTGCTTTTCCAATTTTCATTAAAAACATTTCTAATAAAATTTTAAGAATTCCAACTGAGTCAAAAAGTACAGCATTATATATTTATGAAGACAGTTTAGATAGGTTCTATTTTGCAAGAAACAGTAACTATATGATTTGTGGAACTACTGGTGGTAGTTATTCCTATATTGAACTCAAGCCAAATGAGATTTTAGTTTATGCTTATCCGTATTTTAAATCCGGAACAAAACAAAAGGCCAAAATGAAATTCTACAAAGCTTCCTCAAAAGAATTTGAAATTTCTATTGATGATAAAATTCTTAAAAATCAGTACAATAAATATTATGAATAAAAAATCCACAGAAAATTCTGTGGATTATATTTATCAAGAATGAATTAGATTTTAATCATTCAGTTTCAAAACAGCCATAAACGCTGATTGTGGAACTTCAACTCTACCAATTTGTTTCATCTTTTTCTTACCTTCTTTTTGCTTCTCAAGAAGTTTACGTTTTCTGGAAATATCACCTCCGTAACATTTTGCGGTAACGTCTTTTCTCAAAGCTTTGATGGTTTCCCTGGCGATAACTTTCGCTCCCAAGGCCGCCTGAACAGCAATATCAAACTGTTGTCTCGGAATCAATTCGCGCAATTTCTCACACATTCTCTTTCCTATGTAAAACGCATTGCTATCGTGGATCAATGAAGATAAGGCATCCACCATATCACCATTGATCAAAATATCCATTTTTACCAATTTGGAAGCACGCATCCCGATCGGAGAATAATCGAATGAAGCGTAACCTTTGGAGATAGATTTCAGTCGGTCATAAAAATCGAAAACAACTTCTGCCAAAGGCATATTGAAAGTCAATTCTACTCTGTCCGCCGTCAAATAACTTTGGTTGACAATCTCGCCTCTTTTCTCGATACAAAGCGTCATTACTCCGCCTACGAAATCAGATTTTGTGATGATAGAAGCTTTGATATATGGTTCCTCAACTCTGTCCAAAAGATTTGGGTCGATCATTTCGGATGGGTTGTTGATCAAGATCGGTGTGTCTGGTTCTTTTTTGGAGAAACCGTGGTAAGAAACGTTGGGAACCGTCGTGATCACATCCATATTGAATTCACGGTCGAGACGTTCCTGAACGATTTCCATGTGCAACATTCCCAAGAATCCGCAACGGAAACCAAAACCAAGTGCTGCAGAACTTTCCGGCTCGAAAACCAGGGAAGCGTCATTCAATCTTAATTTTTCTAATGAGAATCTTAATTCCTCAAAATCCTCAGATTCAATTGGATAGATTCCTGCAAAAACCATTGGCTTCACCTCTTCGAATCCGTCGATTGCCTCCAAAGCTGGATTTACAAACGATGTAATTGTATCACCCACTTTTACTTCGCGGGCATCTTTGATTCCGGAAATGATGTAACCTACATCACCACATTCGATGGTTTTCTTTGGAAGCTGTTTTAGTTTTAAAGTTCCAACTTCGTCTGCGCCATATTCTTTTCCCGTAGCGAAGAATTTGATCTTTTCGTTTTTGGAAATACTTCCGTTCACAACTTTGAAATAAGCCTCAATTCCTCGGAAAGGATTGTAAACAGAATCAAAGATCAAAGCTTGAAGTGGCGCTTTCGGGTCACCAACTGGTGGCGGAACTCTTTTGACGATCTGCTCTAGCAATTCGTGAACACCTTCACCTGTTTTCCCTGAAACTCTGAGAACGTCTTCGTATTTGCAACCTAGAAGTCCCATGATCTCGTCGGTCACTTCTTCCGGATTTGCAGATGGAAGATCGATTTTATTAAGGATCGGAATTATTTCCAAATCGTTTTCTAAAGCCAGATACAAATTACTGATGGTCTGCGCCTGAATACTTTGCGCCGCATCAACAATTAACAGTGCACCTTCGCAAGCCGCGATGGAACGGGAAACTTCGTAAGAAAAATCCACGTGTCCGGGCGTGTCGATAAGGTTTAGGATATATTTTTCGCCATTCAGCTCATAATCCATTTGGATCGCGTGAGACTTGATGGTGATTCCGCGTTCTTTTTCCAAGTCCATATCATCCAAGGTTTGCGACTGCAATTCCCTTTGGGTAACGGTGTTGGTATATTCTAAAAGACGATCTGCCAATGTACTTTTACCGTGGTCGATATGTGCAATGATGCAGAAGTTCCTGATGTTTTTCATTTAAAATTCTTGTAATTTGCAAAAATACACTATTTATTGATAGTCCGAAACTTGGAATGGCGGATTGTTCTAAAGTTTTTGAAATTATAAATCAATATTTAATATATTAATAAGAAAAACGTTAATCTTTCATAAAAAAAAGCTATTGCAGAAAAAAGTTTTATTTTTGCAAATTAATTACAATCAAGTGACAGATTTATTCTGGCGGGAATTATGAAGAAATATATTAGTTTATTAGTGTTGTCTGTGATTTTGCTGTCTTGCAAAACAGAAATGGATCAGGCTATGAAGAGTGCCGACAAAGATTTTATCTTGAAGGTTGCCAATGAAAAATTCGCAAAGAAAAAATGGTCAGATGCTTTGGCATTGTACGATAGATTACCAAATCTAGTTGCCGGAACAGATGATGCGCCCAATGTGGTCTTCAACTCTGCCTATTCTAATTATTATGACAAGAATTACAGACTCGCAGCCAATCAGTTCAAGAATTTTGTGATCAGTTTTCCTCAGGACCCAAGAAAGGAGGAGGCAGCTTATCTTTCGGCTCTTTGTTACTACGAAGGCTCTTTGCAGTACAACCTCGACCAAAGCAATACTGAGTCTGCAATCACAGAACTACAGAATTTTTTGAATGAATATCCAGACTCTGAGCGTTCCAAAAACATCACCCAATTGGTAGATGAGTTGGCGTACAAATTGGAATTCAAAGCGTTTGAAAATGCGAAGCAATATTACAAAATGGGCGAATACAAAGCTGCTGCGGTAACTTTTGAAAACGTTTTGGAAGACTTCCCAGCAACCAAGTTGAGACCAAAGATCTACGATATCATTTTGAAATCTAAATATGAATTGGCAGTCAATTCCATCTATGATCTGAAAAAAGAAAGACTGGACGCGGCCGCTTCTTATGCAAAAAGAGTTTCCACAGAACTTCCAAATTCTGAATACTCCAAAACAGCTGATGACCTCGGCGCAAAGCTGGAAGCAGAAAAAGCTAAATTTGCCATCTTGCAAGCAGATGTAGAAAAACGAAAAGCAGAATACGAAGCAAAGGTGAAAAATGCCGATGCCAAAGAAGCTGAGAAAAAAGAAGTAGCTCAGGAGAAAAACCAGGCGAAGATGGAAAACTCTGCAGAACAGGCAAGAAGAGACAGCGCAAAGGTGAATTCGCCAGAACCACAAGCGACTTTCAAGTTTAAAAGATAATTAGTATATTTGCAACCCTAAACAATTCGTCCAATGAGCCTTAAAGATACAAAAGCAGAAGTAAGTACAATCACTTACGACAAAGATAAGATCGAAGCAAAAGTAGCCAGCATCTACGAAGCTATCGTGATCATGGGTAAAAGAGCAGAGCAGATCAACGGTGAGATCCGTACAGAACTTCACGGAAAACTTGATGAGTTTGCTGTTCACAACTCTACTTTGGAAGAAGTTTTCGAAAACAGAGAGCAGATCGAGATCTCCAAGCATTACGAAAAAATGCCAAAACCAACCTCTATCGCTATTAGAGAATGGTTGGATGATGAGATCTACCACAGAAAAACTGAAGAAAAAAACTAATCCTCGGATTTGAAAATACAAAAACCGTCTCGCTAAAGTATTCCTTTATGAGACGGTTTTTTTGTTATCAAAATTATTAATACTTTCGTTAATATAAATCAAAGCAAAATGAGCTTACAAGGCAAAAAGATCATCCTTGGAATCACTGGTGGAATCGCCGCTTACAAAATGAATTACCTCGTTCGGGACCTCATAAAGTCTGGAGCAGAAGTGAAAATTGTAATGACGAGATCGGCCGAGCAATTTGTCTCGCCACTCACGCTTTCTACGCTTTCCAAGAACAAGGTCTTCACCGATTTTTATGACGACAATAAAACTTGGAACAACCACGTAGAACTTGCACTTTGGGCAGATCTGATACTCATTGCACCTTGTACAGCAAACACTTTGGCAAAGATCACCACTGGTATTTGTGACAATTTTTTGATGGCAGTTTATATGTCCGCAAAATGTCCGGTGGCCATCGCACCTGCAATGGATCTTGATATGTACGCACATCCGACGGTAACCAAAAATCTACAAACCGCTGAAAGTTTTGGCCACAAGATCATTCCAGCAGAATTTGGAGAATTGGCAAGTGGACTTAATGGACAAGGCAGATTGGCAGAACCATCAACCATTTTATCAGTTTTGGAAAATCAATTTTCTGATGCCGAACAAACCTTATCAGGGAAAAAATTCCTGATCACGGCTGGACCAACTTATGAAAACATCGACCCAGTAAGATTCATCGGCAATCACTCTTCGGGAAAGATGGGTTTTGATCTCGCCAAAGAGGCTTCAAAACGTGGCGCAGAAGTGATTCTGATCTCTGGTCCATCTTCTCAGAAAGTTGATGACAAAAACATTACACTTCACAGAGTGACTTCAGCTGAGGAAATGTTTGACGAGGTTTTCAAATATTATGAATCGACAGATGTTGCGATCATGAGCGCCGCCGTCGCGGACTACACACCAAAAGTGAAAGCCACAGAGAAGATCAAGAAAAATGATAATGAACTCACCATCGAGTTGATCAAAAACAAAGATATTCTCCGAACTATGGGTGAGAAAAAGTCTAAACAGTTTTTGGTAGGATTTGCTCTGGAAACGCAGAATGAAGAGGAAAATGCCAAGGGAAAATTAGTCAAGAAAAATCTGGACATGATCATCCTCAACTCACTTCGGGACGAAGGCGCTGGATTTGCAAATGCTACCAACAAGATCAAGATCTTCACGCCCACAGAAGAGCAATCATTTGCCTTAAAATCAAAAGAAGACGTTGCAAAGGATATTCTGAACTTTATTGAGCAGAAATTGTAAGAAAACCTCGTGTTTTACGTTATCATTTTATCCTTGTTTTAGATTATTTTCTTTGACAAAGATTGCTTATTTTTACAAACATTTTTATTTGGATGAAAAAACTACTTTTTATAATCTGCGCTTTGTTTTTTGCTCAAACAGCTTTCTCACAGGAGCTTTTGGCCAATGTACAGATCAACTCACAACAAATTGCAGGAAGTAACACACAGGTTTTCCGAACCTTGGAAAAATCCCTCAGAGACTTCATTAACAATACCAGCTGGACAGGGAAAAAGCTTCAGAACTTTGAAAAGATCAAGTGCAACTTTGCAATCGTTATATCTGAACGCAACGGAAACAGCGGTTTCAAAGGAACAATGGTCGTACAAGCCACGCGCCCGGTTTTCAACTCGCAATATGAGTCACCTTTGATGAACATCAATGACACAAGTTTTTCTTTTGAATACAACGAAAATGAAAACTTGATCTTCAACGAGAGACAATTCTCTGGGAAGAATCTTACCGATGTCATCAGTTTCTACATCTATCTAATTCTCGGTTACGATGGTGACAGTTTCCAATTGAAAGGCGGACAAGCACATTTTGACAAAGCTTTTAAAATCGCGCAAAACTCTCAGAATCAAAACTATGATGGCTGGAATCAAATAGAAAGCCAAAGAAATAGAGGGGCGTTGATCTCCGGATTGCAAAACGAAAACTCCTCCACCTTGAGAACTGTCTTCTACAGCTATCACCGTGCTGGTCTTGATAACTTGGCAAAACCAGACCAAGGCCCAGCGAAAAAAACGATTGCAGAATCTCTGATGCAACTCAAGTTCTATGACAACAATTTCCAGATGAATTATCCTTTCAATGTCTTTTTGGAAAGCAAAAGCACCGAGATCTTCAACATCTTTGATACTGGGAACAATGCTTCTGTCAACATCAGCGAACTGAAAACAATGATGAGCACCTTCGCTCCGAAAGACATTGACACCAAATGGAATAAGTGGAAATAGACATTTTGTGAGTCTTATCTTTTGGGCAGCTTTTCCGCCTTCCACTCCCAATCTTTTTTGCATACTATTTTCAGTCAGTAGAACTTGATACCACGCAAAAAAGGATTTCCGTTCAAGTCGGGCTGCGGGCTTTCGGTTTCAAATCAACTTAGGCTATAATTTAGTTATTAAAAAATAATTTCGTGCTTTCAAGAATTTTCATTCAGAATTTTGCGTTAATTGACAAACTTGAGATCGACCTCAAGAAAGGTCTTCAGGTCATCACAGGAGAAACCGGTGCGGGAAAATCCATCATTCTTGGTGCGCTACGTCTCATAATGGGAGAAAGAGCCGATGTGAAATCCTTCGCAAAGTCTGACGTCAAAAGCATCGTAGAAACCGAGTTCCAGATCAGCGAAAATTTCAAAGATTTTTTTGAAGACAGGGATTTGGATTTTGAAACACAGACCATCATCAGAAGAGAGATTTCGTCTGGTGGAAAGTCGAGAGCTTTCATCAATGATGTTCCTGTGACCTTGGATGTTTTGAAGGAATTATCTTCAAGATTGATCGACATTCATTCCCAATTCGAAACGTCTGACCTTTTCACCGAGCAATTTCAATTCGGAATTCTGGATGGATTGGCAAAGAATAAAAGCTTGCTGTCCGATTATCAAAACCATTACATTGGTTATCAAACTACCAAAAGAGAAATCGAACAACTGAGATCGGCACTTGCAGAAAACAACAAAGAATCAGATTACAAAAATTTCCTTCTTGCAGAATTGGAAGAAATGCAATTGGACGATCTGGATTTTGAAGAGATCCAGAATCAACTCAATACGCAGGAAAACGCAGGACAGATCAATGAATATCTTTCGGAAATAGTATCCAAACTGAACCAGGAAGATTTCGGGATCTTGTCTGGACTTTTCGAAGTTAAAAACAAAATCGCTAAACTTTCAGAACTTTCATCAGAATATCAAGACCTCAGCGAACGCCTGGAAACTTCTTATCTGGAGCTGAAAGACATCAATCTCGAAATCGAGAACAAGGCAGAAAATCTGGAAATGGATCCCGAACTTTTGCAAGCTTTGTTAACGACTGTCAACCGATTGAATTCGCTTTTCCTGAAACATCAGGTGAATGACATTGAGGGACTTTTGGCAATCCGAGAAGAATTGTCTGCCAGCCAAAACTCTTTAGAAACGATTGAAAATCAAATCGAAGAAAAAGAAAAAAGCCTTAAGCTGATTGAAAAAGAACTTCAAACTCTCAGTCAAAAATTATCAGAGAACAGAAAGAAATTCTCAGGAAATCTGGAAAACCAAGCCAAAGAAATCTTCTCAAAACTAGGTTTGGAAAAAGCCATCTTGAAAATCGATTTGACAGATTCCAACACTTACAATCCTCACGGGAAAAATAATATCCAAATCCTTTTCCAGGCGAACTCTGGTTTTCCATTGAAACCAATCCAAAGCGCCGTTTCTGGTGGAGAACGTTCCCGCGTAATGCTAGCCATTAAAAAAATAATGGCGGAGAACAATGACCTTCCAACATTAATATTAGACGAAATCGACACGGGCGTTTCCGGAAGAATTGCCGAGGAAATGGGAAAACTGATGCAGGAAATGTCGCAAGACCTTCAACTCATCATCATCACGCATCTTGCGCAAGTTGCCGCGAAAGGGAACGAGAATTACAAAGTGGTGAAATTTGACGAAAATGGAATTACCAAAACTACCATCGTAAAGCTTTCCAACGACGAAAAACTCAACGAGATTGCACAGTTGATCTCCGGTTCCAAGATCACGGAAGCGGCGATTTCTCAGGCGAAGGAGTTGATTGGGTAGAAATGTAATTGCTTGTTATTGGTCGCTCCTCTGGAGCTTTGTTATAATTCGGTAATTATCTTTCTACCAATGGGTTGCCACTCTGTGGCTTTTGTAAGTGAATGTAGTTTAGTTGAATCCCTAATATTTCTTATTTCCATACAAATAGCTGTTGGTCGCTCCTCAGAGCTTTTTTTAATTTGGTAATTGCCTATCTACCAATGGGTTGCCACTCTGTGGCTTTTGTAAGTGAATGTAGTTCACTTTGAATCCTTAATCTTTCCTTATTTGCAAAGTTTTCATTTTCGTAAAATCCAGCGTTTTGTTTTTTGATTTTATTTTCACTGTAGCTGTGGTAAAATCTTCATTGAAATTCAAAACGATATCAAGTGGCTCATTGCGATTTTCCTTTGTCAAAGTTTTAAAATTGTTATAGATCTCTTCTTCATCAAATTGAAAAAAAGCTTTGTACTCGTCTTTATTATTGAAAAAATGAAAAATAATATAGCTTGGCACAACTTGATTTTGATGTCTGCTTTTGATAACTTCTTCATCAAAGAATGAAAAATTCTCGCCGTTGTAAAAATAAAATTCAAGCTCAGATTTCGTTGGTCTTATCTTACCCAAATCCACTTTCCAATTATATTTTTCGCGGTATTGATTAGTCCAAATTCCAAAAGGAATTTTTTGATTGTTATGAACGATTCTTCTTTGTTGTAAGTCGTCTTTGCATTTGCAAGTATCACTCAAAACCTTTTTTATTTCGTCCGCCTGTACGATATCTTCAGCCTTAAACTGATTGATATTCATCTCCTTTGCTTTGAAAACGCTGATTTCCCTTGTTTCACTGGCACCCGAAATCCATAGAATCACATCGCCGCCCGGAGCAATTCCGGCATTCAGATCTTGATAATCGGCCGTTATCATTCGATCTAAATTACCACTCATATCGCGCGGATATCCTTTTTTGAAGTAATTGGAAATTTTGGTTTTATCTAGTTTTGTACGCAATCCATAATATTTATTCTCAAGAAATGAAAACCAGTAGAGTTTCAAACTATCCGGCAAAACCACGTCGCCATCTTCGGACGATTTGAAGGTAGATTCGGCATTTCCCCAGTTTGTAGAATAGACTTTGCTGGTTTCCAAAAGCGTGTATGGATTTCGGTGCCCTTTGACTGCAAGCGTAAATTCACTATTTGAAAGCAACTTGATCGGATAACCTTCGGGTGTGGCGATGCCTTGCTGGTAGTCATATTTTTCGGTGCTTCTGTAAACTTGTTCTTTATTGAAAGTGCTTCGTTCCTCGTTAGTATTAATCAAAATCAATAAGAGACAGGCGATTACAAATAATCCTGAAGTCATTAAAACCGTTTGTTTATTTTTCTTCGAAACGTAAGCAACCAAGGCTAAAATCAAAAACTGAACAGGAATTGCTACAAGGATCAGAAAAATATCAAAAGCTTCCTGAGGAACATATGAACTGTTTTGGACAATCTGAAATTGCAACAAAAATAGGTACATCAAAATATTGACGACGCCGATACCAACGGAAAGCAGGAAGATCTTGAAGTAATATTTCATCGTTCGATCATATCAAATTTGTAAGCCATTACTAAAGTATCACTTCTTTGTGGATCTGTAATCAATTAATAACTAAAAAATCCCGAAGCTTTTCGGGATTAATATGATTTTATTTAGTTCTTGAGACCTGGATTTCATTCAGCACTTTGGCATTATACATCGCAAAATCTCTGTATTCTGGCTTGGTAGCAATTTCTTTTGCCACTTTCCCGAATTCTACCGAGACCAAGTTGACATATTCTTTTTCGCATGCGTCAATTTTGGTCTTATCTTTTTCATTGACCGCTTTTTCATATTTTACTTTCAAAGCTTCCAATTGATTGAGGTAATTATTCGCCGATTCGCTTTCCAGATCTGGTCTGTCGCTATTGGCAATTTCGTTTTCTGTCTTCTTTTGATTGGCCTCCAGACTTGCTCTCACATCCTCGATGGAAGTTGATTTTTTAGTCGTTGAAAAGATAATGGCGTAGAATCCTATAATAGCAACTACTAAAACTGCCAATAAATAAATGGCCTTGCCACCGTTTGAAATGAATTTCCGGTAAGCATAAAACATCAATAAGCTTCCCAAGAGAATCATCCCGATCGCCAAACCAATGTTCCCGAAAATCTCATAGACCGGCCAAAGAATCCTCGGAATGCGATATTCTGCCTGCTCGGAAAAGTACGTCGTTCCCATACTGAAGATTCCGGCACCAATAAAGCCCATTGCAAAAGCTTTGACTTTCTCTGCCGTGGAGATCACTTTGTTTGTTTCTGTCATAGTTTTTAGTTTTAATGTAATTAAAGTTAATTAAAATAATCAAAACCTGTGAAAAAATATTTTAAATATAAGCATTTACAGAAATGAAATCTTATTGGCACAAGACAATCTTACAACACTTCAAAGTCTTGTTTAATTCAGAAAAATGGGAAAATCCAATACAGAATGTAAATCTAATGGAGAATGGGAAATTAAAGCTCGTTTAATTTCAGCAAAGGTTCGATATACTCTCTATCGTTGCTAAGTCTAGGCACTTTGTTTTGCCCACCAAGTTTTCCTCGGCTAGCCATCCATTCATAAAATAGATTGGGCTTTGCGGAATGTACGATTGGGCATTTTAGCGTAATGTCGTTGTACCTTTTTGCTTCGTAATCGGAATTTAAAGTTTTAAGGGATCTGTCAAAAACCTGTGTGAATTCCTCCAGGCATTTTGGTTGTTTGGTGAATTCAAAAATCCATTCGTGACAGCCTTTGCTGCTGTTGGTCATAAAAACGGGCGCGCCTGTGTAGTCAGAGATGCTCGCTTCCAACTGTTCACAAGCCGTTTTGAGCGCTGTTTCCACATTGTCTATCATCAGCTCTTCCCCAAATGCATTGATGTAATGCTTTGTTCTTCCTGAGATCTTGATCCTGTAAGGACTTGTAGATGTAAACTTGACCGTGTCGCCTATCAAATAACGCCAAAGTCCGCCGTTGGTAGTGATCACAACCGCATAATTTTTACCGATCTCTACCTCCGAAATTGGAATGGCTTCCCGAACTCCTGTGTTATATAGATCCATGGGAATGAATTCGTAGAAAATCCCGTAATCCAACATCAAAAGCATCTCATCACTTCCTGCCTGATCCTGGATGGCGAAAAACCCTTCGGATGCGTTGTAGATCTCGTAATAGCGAACGTCTTTACCAAAAATCTCTTTGTACTGATTTTTATAGGGCTTGAAGCTGATTCCGCCGTGAAAGAACACCTCGAGATTGGGCCAAAGCTGCGAAATAGACTCTTTCCCTGTCTCCTGCAAAGTTCTTTGAAGCAAAACCATCATCCAGCTAGGAACACCTGTGAGACTTCCCACATCTTCATTCTTCACCTCTCCGATGATTGCTTTCATTTTGCTTTCCCATTCGGACATCAAGGATGTTTTCTTGCTAGGCGTATTGATGATCTCTACCCAGAAAGGTAGGTTCTCTATCAATATGGCTGACAAGTCCCCAAATTTGGTATTGAAATCCTGATACATCTCCGCACTTCCGCCTAACCTCAGATTTTTGTGCTGGAACAACTCACTTTCCGGATGGTTGTTGACATAAATGGAAATGAGGTCTTTTCCTGCTTTGTAGTGGCAATCTTCCAAACTTTCGGCAGTGATTGGAATGTACTTGCTTTTGGCATTCGTCGTGCCAGAAGATTTGGCGAATTGCTTGATAACACCTGGCCAGAAGACATCTTTTTGTCCCTGACGTGCCTTTTCTATATACGGTTCGAAGTCCTCGTAGCATACGATCGGAACTTTCTTCTTAAAATCTTTGTAATTGGAGATCGAGCTGAAACCATATTTCAGACCATACTCAGTTTCCTCTGCATTGAAGAGCTGAGAGAAAAGCAAACCTTCCTGCGTCTCCACAGGGTTTTGTTTGAAATGCTCGATCTGATCTATCCGCTGACGGATAAACCAATTGACGACGGTATTAAAAAGTGCTTTGGTTGCCATTCTTCACAAATATAACAATTTTTGTGAATGGAAATAAAAAAAGACATTTCGAATTGAAATGCCTTTGATATAAATATTTTTTACTCACCTATTTCTTGATGATCTTCTTGCTTACAGTTCCCGCTTTGGTCTCAATAGAAACTGTGTAGATCCCTTTTTCAAGCTTAGAAACATCGAATTTGTTATTCACCGATTCTAATTTTGACACCACCAATTTGCCTGACAGATCATAGATTTTAACAGACTGAATATCACTGATATTACTAATACTAAAATAATCTACTGTCGGATTTGGAAATAGGTTGATATCTTTTTTATTAGTTTCATTCACCGCCATCAATGGTTTGGAAGTGACATCGATATCATCAATACTAAGAAGATTGCCGTTCGTATAATCATTGACCCAAGCCAAATAGATCGTTTGCCCGGCATAAGCTGACAGATCAACAGCATAAGGCGCTGTCTGGCTACTGATCGGCACATTGGCTGCGTGCGCTACACTCAAAATATCGGTGAATGACGCTTTCGCTGTATTGGTCGTGGAAATCTTGAGCTTGAAACCATCATCATATGGACTCACATCGTGAGATCTGGCAAAGAACTCCAGTGCCGCTGTAGAATTTGCTGGTACAGTGATCGCTGGCGAGATCAACCATCTGTCTGCCTGCGCAATGGAAGTAAACCAAGACGGCGAAGATGCAACGAGATTTCCACTTTCAACTTGCCAATTCACAATGTTCCACGCATTCGGGAATGTACCTGCATAAGTTCCAAATGGCGTATTAGTATCATTGTATAAAGTCCATCCTGCGTCTTGCAATGATGTGATCTCTTCAAAGCTTTCTGTGTAGATAGAACTTTGAGCCATTCCAATGACTGGTAATAATAAAACAGAAAATAAAAGTTTTTTCATTGTTTGAATTTTTTTGATTGATGTAAATATATAAAAAAACCGTCTCGCAAAAAACGAGACGGTCAAATTTTATTTTTACAGAAAAAAAATTATTCTGCAGAAGTTTCTTCAGTAGTAGCTTCTGCTCCTCCTTCTGTTACTTCTTCATCGTCATCATCCATTGCTGCAGCAGCATTTTTGCTAGCATTTCTAGACATTTTAACAGCTACGATAACTGCGTTGTCTGGGTGCATGAATGTATATTTGTCATTTTTAAGACTTTCTACATAGAACTTGTTACCAATTTTAAGAGGCGTAATATCTACTACGATCTCGTCTGGCAAGTTAGCTGGGATAGCTTTTACTTTTAGTTTTCTGTAAGTTTGTCTAAGAACACCTCCGGCAACCACACCTTTGGAACGACCTGTCACTCTTACTGGAACTTCCATAACTACTGGCTTGTCGTCAGATAATCTGTAGAAGTCTGCGTGAATGATCTTGTCCGTAATTGGGTGGAACTGAATATCTTGAAGAACTGCAGGAATTACCTGTCCGTCAACTTCAATAGATACCGTGTGTGCTTCGGGAGTATATACCAAACCTTTGAACGCTTTCTCCAATGCAGAGAAGTTCAATGGCTCGCCACCTCCGTAAACAACACAAGGAACTAATTCAGCATCACGTAAAGCTTTAGTAGACTTTTTGCCCACGCTTTCTCTTTTTGTACCTTGAATTGTAATTGATTTCATTTTGTATAAAATTATTTTAAGGGTGCAAAGGTATTAATTTTTTTTAAATAATGAACTTATCACTGATGGATTTGTGCTCATGTACCATTTTCATGACATCAGCAAACAGATCCGCACAAGAAAGCACTTTGATTTTGGAAGACAAACCTGCTTTAACTGGGATAGAATCTGTTACGATCACCTCCAACAATTGAGAATTCTCGATGTTATCATAAGCTTTGCCAGAAAGAACGCCGTGTGTTGCCATTGCTCTTACCGAACGGGCTCCTTTTTCCATCAAGATGTCCGCCGCTTTGCAAAGTGTGCCCGCAGTGTCGATCATATCATCTATCAGGATCACGTTCTTGTCTTTTACATCACCAATCAAGAACATCTCTTCTATCACGTTGGCTTTTTTTCTTTCTTTATAAGCAATTACGACATCGGCTCCCAAATGTCCGGCGTAATTTTTTGCTCTCTTTGCACCACCCATATCTGGTGAAGCAATGGTAAGATTTTCTAAATTCAGATTTCTGATGTAATCTACAAAAATTGTGGAAGCATAAAGGTGATCCACTGGAATCTCAAAGAAACCTTGGATCTGATCAGCGTGGAGATCCATTGTCATAATTCTTGTAGCTCCGGCTGCAGTCAAAAGATTGGCAACCAATTTTGCGCCTATTGGTGCTCTTGGTTTATCCTTTCTGTCTTGTCTTGCCAAACCGTAGTAAGGAATCACGACGGTGATATTTTTGGCAGACGCTCTTTTTGCAGCATCTATCATTAATAGTAATTCCAGAAGATTGTCCGCTGGTGGAAATGTAGAGGCGATAAGGAAAACTCGCGCTCCTCTTACTGACTGTTCCAAGACAGGCTCGAACTCTCCGTCGCTGAAATGTTGAAAATTAATGATTCCAAGTGTTTGCCCGTAACTTTTGGCAATCTTTTCTGCCAACTCATGGCTGGTCCTTGTTGAAAATAGATAACTGGCTTGATGATCTGACATTCTTTCTTTACTTTTTTGCAAATTTAAAAAATAATAAAAACTATAAAAGGTGATTTTTATCTATAGTCATAAAAAAAACCAAAATATTTCTATTTTGGTTTTTTATTCTTAACAATATTCGTCGAAAGCCGCCTGAAGATTCGCAGCGATTGCGCCTGCAGGATTTCCTTCGATGTGATGTCTCTCTAACATATGCACCAACTCTCCGTCCTTGAAAAGTGCCACAGCTGGAGAACTTGGAGGGAACGGCGCCAGCAATCTTCTTGCTTCAGCGACTGCATCCGTATCAAATCCTGCAAAAGCTGTTACCAAATGGTCTGGCCTCTTCTCGCCCGTCAAAGAGTACAAAACTCCTGGTCTTGCTGCGCCTGCCGCACATCCGCAAACTGAATTGATGACTAATAAAGTTGTGCCCGATTGTTTAAGTGCCGAGTCAACTTCTGCTGGTGTTGTAAGGTCCTGGAAGCCTTTATCTGTAAGTTCTGCCTTCATTGGCAATACTAAATCTGCTGGATACATAATTGATTTGTTTAAAAGTTTAACGTTCAAAGTTTCGTTTGAGTTGCAAATTTAATCATAATTATTTTGCTTGGCTCATCTTTCATTCTATTAAAACCATTCCGAAAATCTATTGAGCCATTTTGACAGGAAAATGACTTACAGCGAATGGCTTTTTGCTTTAAAGCGTTGTGTGGAAAATTAGCGCAAAGGCGCAAGAATTATGAATATGATGTTTTGAAAGTTGCAAAGTTTTTATCTTCGATGAAATCGGGATTGTATGAAATTTTGAAAATATCTATTGCGTTTACTGGCGAAAAATAGGTCGCTTCTTTGAAGCTTTTTTTACAATTAATAGATTTTCTACCAATGGATTTTCCGCTCTGCGGTTTTTAATTTTAAATAAACCTTCAAGATAGAGATTCAATTCATTTTTGACATTAAATTTTGATTATAACTTAGGATTACACTATAAATAAAAACCCAAAATCCTTAGACTTTGGGTTCAAATCAAATCGATATGCATATTTTGAATATCCAGTTTTTGGATGGAAGCTGGAGGATGGAGGTTCGAAGTTTAAAATATTCTGTCATAATTTAACTTCCAGCATCTGACTTCCAGCTTCCAACAACTTAAGAAAGCAATTTTTTCACCATTTCGGAAATGCTCTTTCCGTCTGATTTTCCGGCCAATGCTTTGGAAGCGACACCCATTACTTTTCCTAAATCCTTGATGCTTTCTGCGCCGGTCTCAGAAATGATTCTTTTGATTTCCGTTTCCAATTCTTCTGCAGTAAGCTGTTGTGGAAGAAACTTCTCAATCACTTTGGATTGCGCTTCTTCTACTTCCGCAAGGTCCGTTCTTCCCTGAGCCGTAAATTGGTCGTAGGAATCCTTTCTTTGCTTAATCATTCTTTGCAAAATTGCAATTTCCTGCTCTGCTGAAACTTCTGCTCCAATGGCTTCTGTTTTCAGCAATAATATTTGCGCTTTCACAGCACGGAGAGAATCCAGAGCAACTCTGTCCTTCTCCCTCATTGCGGTTTTTATCGCATCGTTTATGGTAAGTTCTAAACTCATAATTTTTGTATTAATGTAAAAAGTATTAATGTATTTATGACTGAAAATGCAATGTAACTTTTAATCGTTAATACATTTTACGTCAATACATTAGTACAATTTTTAATCTACATCTTTATTAAGAAAACGGTTTTCTCTCAGTTGCATATTTCCGTTGTTGTCAGACAAAAATGTGTTGATGTTTTGGTCTGATGCGTTGGCGCCATCGATGATGATGTTTTTTCTTTTGAAAGCCGGAACTGTTTCGAAAACATTCTCATTGTCCAATTGTTGGTAACGGGAATTGAATTCTTTCAACTTATTTCTTCTGTCCATCGCCTTTGAAGCCGTGTCGGAAGTTTTGTTGAAAAACGTGAATCCACTTTCAGTTTCCTGAACTGGCTCTGGTTTTTTGTCTTCTACGATTTCTTCTTTTCCTTCTGATGTGAAAGCGTAATTGTTAGCTTTTGGCTCCTCGATTTTTTCTTCGACAACCTCGTGTACGATTTCTTCTTTAACTTCGGAAATGACTTGCTTTTCGATGACAGGAAATTCCTCTTCCGCTGGAGATTCGTTGATGGTAAAAGTAACTTCAACCGGTTTTTCTACTTCCTCAGTTTTGAAAGACGCTTTTGGCTTGTCCTCTACTTCGAAAGTGAAAGATTGTGGCTCCAAATCGAAGTCGTCATTTGCATCATCTTCAAAATTGAAAAGATTGTACTCCTGCTTTCCATCGTTGTAATCATTAGAATAATCTACGATTTCCTCGTTCTCGATGATTTGAGTTTCCGTTTCCACTTCTTCCACCAAACTTTCTACTAAAGAATTAGTTGGAAAATTGGAGGTTCCAAAATCATCCTCATCTTCTAAACGAAAAAAGTTCTTTCCAGATTCAGGCTGAGGTTTTGACTCTTCCTGAAGTCTGCTTTTGAAAGGGGATTCTCTGTTTCTTGAAAACGAATTTGGTCTGTCGTCCAAAGAATATTTAATCGTTTCAGTTGTTCCTGTATGCTTTTTATCATCATTAGAAAAACCAGTTGCGATGACCAAAACGCTTACCGCATCGCCCAATTCCTCATCCGTTCCAACTCCAAAAATAATATCAGCCGTGTGGCCAGCTTCCTTCTGGATATAGTCCATAATCACACCGATTTCGTCCATCGTCACCTCAGAAACACCGCTTCTGATTAACAATAGAACGTTTTTCGCTCCGGTGATTTTGTTATCATTCAACAATGGAGAATCCAATGCTTTTTTCACTGCTTCTTCCGCTTTTTTCTCGCCAGTTGCAACGCCGGTTGACATCAATGCTGTTCCGGAATTCTGAAGGACAGATTTTGCATCACGAAAATCGATATTGACATCGAAATAACCTGTAATCACCTCTGCCATTCCTTTCGCCGCGTTGGTCAAAACTTCATCGGCTTTGGAAAAACCTTGTTTGAAACCAAGATTTCCAAATTGTTGTCTTAATTTATCATTATTGATGACAATCAGGGAATCAACATTATTTCTTAATTTATCTAGACCCAATTCAGCTTGGTCCAATCTTCTTTTTCCTTCAAAACTAAAAGGCACGGTTACGATTCCTACAGTCAGGATTCCCATTTCCTTTGCTACTTTTGCAATCACAGGCGCCGCACCAGTTCCCGTTCCACCGCCCATTCCGGCAGTGATGAAAACCATCTTGGTGTTTTGTCCCATCGCCGCTTTGATTTCGTCGATACTTTCAATCGCCGCTTTCTCTCCAACTTCCGGGTCAGCACCTGCGCCAAGACCTTCTGTCATTGAGATTCCTAGCTGAACTTTGTTAGAAACCGGATTGTTGTCCAAAGTCTGTGCATCGGTATTACAGATTACGAAATCTACGCCGTAAATCCCTTTCTCGTACATATGCTTCAAAGCGTTGTTTCCACCGCCACCAACACCAATTACTTTGATGATGGCAGAATTCCCTTTTGGTAGGTCAAAGGAAAAACCTTGTGTATTTGATATATTGTCCATAATGGTATGTTTTTTTTATAGTTGATGATTGATAAATGATAAGTGATGAATCAGTCATCGTTTATCAATTATCATTTATGTTTTTTACTCTTCTACTTCTTCAAAGAATTTTTTGACTTTGTCCATCAGTGATTGCCCGAAAGTTGGTCGATTTTTCTTCACTTCTGCTTTGTGTTTCGCCATCTCTACGATGTCATTCTGAACCTGAGGCGTTTGGATTTCCTGAGATTGAGTCTGAGTCTGCGCTTGGATTGCATTTTCGATTTGAGGTTTCAATTCTTCGATGATTTCTTCCTCTGTCACCAGCATTTTCTTGTCGCGGATTTTCAGACTTTCCATTAACAAACCGATGGAAGTTGCAAATTCCGGACCTTTCAAATATTGGTTTTTGTCGTTAGCCACATATTCATTAGCAAAACCGATTCTGCTGTCGAAGCCTGTTGTGTAGTTCGCTAATTGACGAAGGTTTCTCAAATTGGAACCACCGCCTGTCAAAACAATTCCGGCAATCAGTTTTTTCTTTTGTTCGAATGCGCCGTAAGCTTTCAATTCTGTATTCACCATTTCAAGAATTTCTTCAACTCTCGCATTGATGATTTGAGCCAAAACTTTTAACGAAATCTCTTTGTCTGGACGACCGTGCAATCCTGGAATTGTCACGTAAGTGCTGTCTTTTTCCAATTCTGGAACAGACGAACCGAATTTCACTTTCAGTTGCTCCGCGTGTTTCTCGATGATGGAACATCCTTCCTTAATATCATCGGTGATAATCCCACCACCGTAAGGAATCACGCAAGTATGACGGATGATATTGTCTTTGAAAATCGCAATATCCGTAGTTCCACCACCAATATCAACAATCGCAACACCTGCTTCTTTTTCTTCTTTAGTCAGAACCGCTTCGGACGATGCCAAAGGTTCCAATGTCAAAGCTTCCATTTCCAAACCGGCTTCACGAACGCATCTCGCGATGTTTCTGATAGAACCCATTTGTCCCACCACCACGTGGAAATTGGCTTCCAATCTTTTGCCGTGCATCCCGACTGGTTCCTGGATTTCGCCTTCTGAATCTACTTTATAATCCTGAGGTAAAACGTGGATGATTTCTTCACCTGGAAGCATCACCAACTTCTTCACCTGGTCTTTTAGTTTTTCGATATCCTCCTCCGTAATGTACTGGTCCGGATGGTCTCTCATAATATAATCCGAATGCTGAAGCGAACGGATGTGTTTGCCTGCAATTCCAACCGTCACTTTGGTAATAGGCACGCCAGCGCTGGATTGTGCTTCTGCCACGGCGGACTTGATGGAGTTGATGGTTTGGGAAATATTATTGACAATTCCTTTGTGAACGCCTAAACTTTTTGCTTTTCCAACGCCCAGAATTTCAATTTTCCCGTGAGCGTTTCGTCTTCCGACAATGACGACAATCTTGGTTGTCCCAATGTCCAGACCTACTGAATACTCTTGATTTTCCATTATATGTTCGATTTGATTTTTCTAATTAATTTTTTTTGAACACTAAGCGCACAAAGGTTTTTTTTCTTTTGTTCACAAAGGCGCTTTGCTTATATAAGATTTAATTATTCTATTATATAGCCGTTCACAACTCTTTTTATTCCTGTTTTAAATAATTTCGAATTGAAATTCAACAGTAATCCTAATTTGTAATTTCCTAATTTCAAATAATTCAGAAGTTGAGCTGAATTAAAATCATTAAGTATCTCTTGTGCTTTTATTTCTAATACTACTTTATTTTCTACCACCAAATCAATTCTAAAGGCATTCTCCACTTTCAAACCTTCATAATTGATTGATAAGGATTTTTGTCTTTCTACACTCAACCCTCTATTTTTCAGTTCAAATTCCAAACATTGTTCATAAACAGTTTCATATAAACCCATTCCAAGCTTTCGATGAACTTTTAATCCGGAATCAATAACAATTTTTGATAATTCATTTTCATTCATTTGTGTGTTTAAAATTTTATAATCTTTTATCTTTTCTGAGCGAAGCGCCTTTGCGAACATTATCTTCAATGCTTATGAAAATTATCTTCGTGCGCTTTGTGTTCAGTTCTGCATTTTTATTCGACCACTACTTTTGTTTTTTTCTTTTTATCATTTGTTTTGGAAGCGGTTTCTTTTTTCTTGGTAGAAACTTTCTTTGCTTCTGCTTTTTTCTCTACCTTTTTCGGTTTTGCAGTTTCCTTTTTTGATTCTGCTTTCTTAACCTCTTTTTTCGGTTCCGGTTTTTTTACTTCTGGTTTGGATTCCGATTTTTTCGCTTCCAGTTTATGACTTCCATCTTCCGTCTTTAACTCAATTTTTGGTGCATTTCTTAGAATGCTGTCATTTTCTTTGAAATAAGGATTCAGCGTGGTGACAATCTGATTATCATACTTCAATGAAATTTTCTTGTACTTCTGCGTATTCTGGTCCACCAGATATTTCTCAACAAAGGTTTTGAAACCTCTTACTTTTAAATCGATATTATCGAGGTCGCCGATTTCAACTTTGTAATTTCCATCGCTGGTCAAGAGATTGTAATCCTCCTTTTCTTTTGTGATGCCGATGAAATATTTTTTACTGAAATCATCTTTGTCAATCTTCTCAATTAAGTCTCCTAATGCTTCATATTCCGAAGGTTTTACATCGCCCATCACCAACATACTTGGCAGTGAGAAGTTTTTTGAAATCGGAAACTCCACACCTTTTTTATCGACGTAGAAATCTTTTCCGTCCTTGTTCAATCTGAAAGCCGGAACTCTTTGTTTGATGTCCACATTCAGATTTCCATTCAGGTTCAGATAAACATTGGCGCTGTCCACAAAAGGAATCAGATTGATTTTCTTCTCCAATTCCGGAATATTGATATCGCCTATTTTTCTTGTCGGATTGTACTGCTTCACCAATTCTTTGATGTCTTTTTCATCCACAAAATAAACCGGCGTTTTGCCTTGGTTCATATTGATAGACACGTTCTCCATCTTAGCATCGTTGAAACGCTTCAATGAGAAACTGAGCAGAAATCCAAAAAGGACGACTGTCACTAGTATCTTCAATATTCTCCACTTATTTTTCATTTCTTATCTTGGTTTTAACGCCTTTGCGCTAAGTTTTTTCTTTAATTATTTTATTTTCGCCAATCGGTTTTTATCAAATTCCTTTGCCGTTTTCAGCATATAATTGAAGTTGTCCTTCAATTCCAATTCATAATCCCAGTCATCCATTTCAGATTTTCCGTGGCCTAAAGAGACCATATGAATTACTTTTTTATCAATCCAGAAAGTAGAACTCCATCCAATGATATCCTTTGCATCGGACATATTCGTATAAGTTATACTTTGAATTGCAAAAATCCGCTCTCCGTTTTTTAACAGAAAATAATCCCTGTACAATTCCCACCAATCATTACTATCTCGCTTCCATTCTCGGGAAATCTTTACAATCTCATTTCCCTTTTTTGAGTATTGATAAAGGATTGTTTTGTCCTTACCTTTTACTTCAAATTTATACTCAATGACCTTTGGGTCCTTATCAATTACTTTTGAATACTTATTGATATTTTCCACTACCACCAAAACTTCTTTCGACTGCGAAAAAGCAAAACCGAAGACCAAAATGCTGATTAAGATGGAAAGCTTTAATCTCATCAGATGCTCACCTTTTCAATATTTGGAAGCCATTCCACGATGCCGTCATAAAGCGTATCGATGTTTCCGGCTCCGACTGTCAAAAGAATGTCGAATTCCTTTTCTTTTATCAATTCAAAAGTCTCCTGTAATGTGCAGACTTTCTTATGTTCGATTTCAATTTTGTCCGATAACCACGTTGAGGTGATTCCATCATAATTTTCCTGAAGTTCCCTCGCTGGATAAATATCCAAAAGCAAAAGGTCATCAGCTTTTTCCAGACTTCTTGCAAAATCTTCCGCAAAATCTCTCGTTCTGCTGAACAAATGCGGTTGGAAAACCACCAACAATTTCTTGGTCGGGTAAAAGGTTTTTATGGAACCAATGACCGCGTTCAGTTCTGTTGGATGATGCGCGTAATCATCGATATAAATCTTTCCGTTATCAAAAATATGTTTCGTATATCTTCTCTTGATGCCTTTGAAACTTGCGATTGCTTTCTTCAAAGTTTCGAAATCAACGCCCAAATTGCTGAGAATCGCCAAAGCAACCGTCGCATTCTCCACGTTGTGAATTCCTGGAATTTCCCAAACAAAATCATTGATTTCTTCCGTTGGCGTGTGGAAATCGAAGTAGATTTTATCGTGGTCCATTCTCAAGTTATCGGAGTAATAATCCGCTTCCTCGTTTACCGCGTAAGTCAAATGTTCTCTTCCAATCGCAATTCCTTTTCTGACAAACAACTGATTGTCATTCGGAACCAAAGACGCAAATTGTCTGAATCCATCTTCAATCTGAACCCTATCGCCATAGATATCCAAATGGTCTGCATCAATCGAGGTTACTACAGCCCAATCTGGTGAAAGATTCAGGAAACTTCTGTCGTATTCATCGGCTTCAACTACAGAAAACTGGTTTCCATTGTAATCGAAATTCGATTTGAAATTCTCGGAAATTCCACCTAAAAATGCGGATGACGGCAGATTTGCTTCTTTGCACAAATGTGCTATCAAAGTGGAAGTTGTCGTCTTTCCGTGTGTTCCTGCAACGGCGATGCAATCTGTGTTTTCGGTAATTAAACCAAGAACTTTCGCTCTCTTCAAAATCTCAAAACTTTCGCTGGCAAAATAATCCAGAATCGCTAATTTTTTGATTGCCGGCGTGTAAATAACCAAAGTTTTCTCTTTGTCGAACGCTACGATTTTTTCATCTATCACATCTTCAAATGAAATATCAATGCCTTCAAAACCGAGTTGAGCCGTCAGTTTCGTTGGTGTTTTGTCATAGCCCAAAACGTTTTTGCCGTTCGCGTGAAAAAATCTCGCGAGCGCACTCATCCCAATCCCACCGATTCCGATAAAATAGAAGTTTTGATATTTATTTAAGATGCTCATTTTTTTCTCTTTGTTCTAACTAGTTTAGGATTGGCAGTTCCAGTAAATCTCATTCCTCCAATAACATCCTTATCTCTAAAAAGCCCTACTACAATATATTTTAAACTGTCTGACTTTTCTAATTTTGCTTTAAAAATGAAGTAATCATAGAAGTCTGTTGGACGTGCAACGGTTATTGCTTTATTGAACTCACCAACCGTAATTTTACCATATCTTTCAGTCTTTTTACTACAATACTTTTCAATTTCTTCTGGTGAGAATCCAAATTTCTTTGTATTAACATCCATTACATAACCCTGTATCTCAGAAAAATCCTTAGTGTTACATTTATTATAATAATATTCTGCAAAGCTTCTTGCTTTATCAATTCTTTCATTTGATGTATTATTTTTTGGAAGTGGCAAAAAATATTTTGGCGCACAATTCCAAAAAAGCATTAAAGACATTAACCAGAATAGTTTTTTCATTATTATTTTGTGTTATTTCTTTATCACTTTAAAAATCTCATCCACAATTCCTTCCGCTGCTTTTGGCTTTGCAAAAAACTCCAGATTTGTTGACATTTCATTTCTCAGGTTCTCACTCTCACAAATCTCGGAAAGCGTGTTCCAGAATTTATCCTTCATCTCAGAATCTTTGACCATTCTCGCCGCATTTTTCTCAACCAAGGTCAAAGCATTTTTGGTTTGATGGTCTTCTGCAGCAAACGGAAATGGAACCAACAAAACTGGTTTTTTCGCAACAGCCAATTCCGAAATCGCAATTGCACCAGCTCTGGAAACTATCACATCTGCCGCTGAATAGGCCAAAGCCATATCGGAGATAAATTCCCTAATCTGGATGGAAGCAGGAGGATGGATGCTAGAAGTTATCTCCGCAAAATCCGTTTTTCCAGTCTGCCAGATGAGTTGGTAATCTTTTTCTTTTAATTTATCTAAATTATCTTTCCAACCGTTGTTCAAAGTTCTGGAACCGAGTGAACCACCGACTGAGAGAATCGTTAATTTATTTTTATCTAAGCCTAATTTTTCCTTAGCGAAATCTTTGTCCATCAAATCTGTGATGATGTTTTGACGGATTGGATTTCCTAAGAAATAGGTTTTTGTACCTGAGAAAAATTTCTCCATATCAGGATAAGCTGTAAAAACTGCTTTCGCTTTTTTTGCATTGAAAACATTGGTCTTTCCTGGCAAAGAATTCTGTTCCTGAATGAAGGTCGGAATTCCCATTTTCGCTGCAATATACAAAGCTGGCCCACTTGCAAAACCACCAGTTCCAACCGCAAAATCCGGTTTGAAATCTTTGATGATTCTTTTCGCCTTCAACAAACTCGAAATCACTTTTAATGGAAGTCCGAGATTCTTGAGAAGATTTCCTCTGTCGAACCCAGCGATGTTCAAACCTTCGATTTTGAATCCGGCTTGAGGCACTTTTTCCATTTCCATTTTTCCGTTGGCACCAATGAACAAAAACTCAGCATCGGGAAATCTTTTCTGGATTTCCTGAGCAATCGCAACCGCCGGGAAGATGTGTCCACCTGTTCCGCCACCGCTCAATAGAACGCGGATTGCTTTTGGTTTTTGGCTGTTTGTTGTTTTGTTGTTCATCTTTTTTTAATTTCCGTTGGAATAAATTCCAACGCTAATATATAGGTCGTTCCTTTGGAACTCAATTGGCTTCCGTCTTCTGACTTCCGTCTTCCAACTTTAAGCTATGTCATTTATTTCTTCCAGACTTTGTCTTTTCCCCAAACCTTCTTCATCATAAACCTGAATTCTGGAGCTTACATTTAGAATGATTCCCAGCTGAATGTAGGTCACCAACATCGATGTTCCTCCGTAACTTATCAGCGGTAAAGGCTGACCAGTCACCGGAATTAGATTCACGGCCACCGCAATATTCACAGTGAGCTGAATGAAAATCATCAAGCCAATCGCCAGCACCAGCAACGAGCCGAAAAATGCAGGCATCTTACTGGCAATCATTACGATTCGGATTATCATTATCATATAAAGGCTTATCAAAACAAAAGCGCCAATCCAGCCGTATTCTTCCACAATGATTGCGAAAATAAAATCCGAAACCGATTGTGGCAACGTTTGTTTCAAAGCACTTTTCCCGGGTCCGATTCCGTTGAAGCCGCCGTGAACAATCGCCGCTTTGGCTTGCATCACCTGATAATTTTTTGCCTTGATACTTTCGTCCTCGACGTCTGCATTTTTCTTGGAACTGGTAAAAGTTTCGATACGGCTCATCCACGTATGGACTCGGTTTCCACCAATCATATTCGTATTGAGTGCTACCAATAGAAACATCACCACAAACACTACGGACAACGAGATAAATCCTGCAACATATTGCCAGGCCAATTGTCCGACAATCAAGATAGCGATGGAAACCATCAGAATCATCAACGCTGTGGAACCGTTGTCTTTCGCAACCAATCCGAACACAATTAATATTGGTCCGAAAATATAGAATATGTTCTCAATCGGTAATCTCTCTCTCTTGATTTTCTTGGTCAAATATCTGCAGAGATAGATCATCAACATCAAATATGCGAATGATGATGGCTGAAATGAAATAGGTGTTCCGGGAATCTTGAGCCAACGCGATGCACTAGCACCTTCGATTTTTTGCCCTGTGAACATCGTGATCAGCAACAGTCCAATCGTTACCAAAAGCAGAATGGAACTTAGTTTTCCGATATGTTCGTACTTTACGGTTCCTACAAAACGCATAATTCCCAAACCGATCAAAACGAAAATAATATGCTTGATCACGTGACCAGTTGTAGTTCCGTTGTTGACAATATATTCCAGATTCGAACTTGCGGAATAAACCGGAAATACCGAAAGCAGGGAGATCAAGATGATCACCGACCAAAGAACTTTGTCTCCTTTCAGCAGTTCGAATTTGTTGTCTGTCGTTTGTTCCATTTTACTTTACAATTAGCTGATAGCCATCGGCTTTTCGCTTTTTAACACTTCATTTTTGAATTGATTGCCTCGGTCTTCATAACCATTGAACAAATCAAAACTTGCGCAACAAGGCGACAGCAAAACGATGTCTCCTTTTTCTGCCACCGATTTGGAAACTTCTACTGCTTGTTGCATACTCGAAGTGTCATAAATTTGCGTTTTCTTGCCTTTGAAAAAATCAATAATTTTCTGATTATCAATCCCTAAGCAGACAATTGCCTTTACTTTTCTTTTAACTAAATCTTCTATTTCCGTATAGTCGTTCCCTTTGTCTTTTCCGCCGACAATCCAAACGACAGGTTGTTTCATACTTTCCAAAGCGAAATATGTTGCGTTCACATTGGTTGCCTTACTGTCATTGATGAATTTCACACCGTTGATTTCGGAAACGGGTTCCAATCTGTGTTCAACCGCCTGGAAAGTCATCAATGAATTTCTAATACTTTGATTGCTGATTTCCAATAATTTACCAGCGATACTTGCCGCTAGGCTGTTGGCAACATTATGTTTTCCTAACAGAGACAATTCATCGATGTTCATTGTGAAGCCATCGTTGACATTCACCACGAAATTTTCATCGATGGAAAATGCGCCTTTTTCTAATCTTTCGCTCAATGAGAATGGCACTTTGGTCACTTTTAAATCTAATTTTCCTAGAAGCGATTTGCTCATTTCATCATCTTTGTTGTAGATGAAAAAATTGTTAGCTTCCTGATTTTCAGCAATTCTGAATTTAGCCAAAGCATATTCTTCATAATTGTAATTGTACTGGTCCAGATGGTCCTTAGACAAATTCAACAACAATGAAATGTAAGGTCTAAAGTTCTGAATATCATCCAATTGAAAACTACTTACTTCCAAAACATAGTAATCAAAATTCTCTTCTGCAACTTGTTTGGCAAAGCTTTTTCCGATGTTTCCACCCAAACCAACATTGAAACCATCTTCCTTCAAAATATAGTAAATCAAAGAAGTCGTGGTCGTTTTCCCATTGCTTCCAGTGATGGCGATGATTTTCGCATCTGTAAACTCAGAAGCGAACTCAATCTCAGAAGACAATCTGATTCCTTTTTCCTGAATCTTTAAAATCATCTCGGCTTTTTTCGGAATTCCGGGGCTTTTGATAATCCAGTCGGCATTCAGTATTTTTTCTTCAGAATGTTTTCCGTCTTCATAATCAACGCCCAGTTCGTCCAGCTCTTTTTTGTAGTTCTCACGAATCATTCCCATATCCGAAAGGAACACGTCAAAGCCTTTAGCCTTCGCCAAATATGCTGCGCCAACACCGCTTTCTCCGCCACCAAGTATTACTACTCTCATATTATTTTGTATTGCTGTATTAATGTAAAATGTATTAATGATTTTAACTTTCGAATCATTAATACGTCAATACTTTTTACATTTTACAATTCCCTATCTGGTTTTTAATGTGATTAAGCAAATAATGGCCAGCATTACGCCCAAGATTACCATTCGGTTTACGATTTTACTCTCGTGGAAACCTTCTTTCTGATAATGGTGGTGAAGCGGTGACATTTTGAATAATCTATTGTTCTGGGCATATTCCAGCCCGTATTTTCTCTTTCTGTATTTGAAGACCCAAACCTGTAGAATCACGGATAAAAGTTCTATCAGAAAAACGCCGCACAAAACTGGAATCAACAATTCCTTTCTTAAAATAATTGCCAAAACTGCAATCACTCCGCCCAACATCAAACTTCCTGTATCGCCCATAAAAACCTGCGCAGGATAAGTGTTATACCAGAAAAATCCAATCACAGCTCCCACCAAAGCGAGGGCAAAAATCGTTGTCTCCCCCATATGCGGAAGGAACATAATATTCAGATAATCAGCGAAGATGATGTTACCCGAAACGTAAGCGAAAAATGCCAATGTGAGCAAAATTACGACGCTTGTTCCAGCGGCCAAACCATCGATTCCGTCGGTAATATTGGCTCCGTTTGAAACTGCGGTGACGATGAAAATCACAATCGGGATGAAAACAATCCACGCCCATTCGTGCGCCTCAGCATCATCCATCCAAAACAAAATCCCGCTGTAGTCAAACTCGTTGTTTTTTGTGAATGGCACTGTAGAAACCGGGATTTTTTCGTCTTCCATAAAGTTCTGTTCCACATTATTTCTGTTCACAACAGTCGAGTCTGCGTACTTTCTCTTAACCTCGATATCGGGGTGGAAATACATTGTGACTCCGACAATTAAGCCTAAACCAACTTGCCCAATTACCTTGAATTTTCCACTTAATCCGTCTTTGTTTTTTTTAACTTTCTTAAGATAATCATCAAGAAAACCAATCGCGCCCATCCAAAGCACCGAAATGATTAGAAGAACAATGTAGATATTGGTGATTCTCGTGAATAGCAAAACTGGAATAATGGTCGCCAAAATGATAATCAAACCTCCCATTGTCGGCGTTCCTTCTTTCTGCTTCTGCCCTTCCAGACCAAGGTCTCTCACCAATTCTCCCATTTGTTTTTTTCTGAGGTAATTGATAATCTTTTTCCCGTAGGCCATCGCAATAATCAGCGAAAACAAAACTGCCATCGCCGCGCGGAAAGAAATGTACTTAAACAAGTTCATCCCTGGAACGTGGATTCCGTGAGCGGTTAAATATTCGTACAAATAATACAGCATATTTTCTTATTTTCCCATTAATTGTAATAGTTCTCTAATCGTCTCTTTGTCATCAAAATGATGTTTCACGCCGTTGATTTCCTGATAGGTTTCGTGGCCTTTTCCTGCAACTACGACGATATCTTTTGGCTCAGCAAACTTGATGGCCATTTTTATCGCTTCTCTTCTGTCCGGAATCGAAGTGTATTTGCTAAAGTTCTGAGGCTGGATTCCAGCTTCGATTTCTTTGATGATTTGCGCTAGGTCTTCCGTTCTCGGATTATCCGAAGTGATGATTGCCAAAGTCGATTTCTTGGTCGCAATGTCTCCCATTTCCGGACGTTTGGTTTTGTCTCTGTCGCCTCCGCAACCGAAAACACAAATCAATCTTTCGTTTTTGGTCCTGATTTCATTGATGCTGTCCAACACATTTTCCAAGGCATCTGGCGTGTGAGAATAATCAACCACGAAGAAAATTCCGCCGTTTGATTTTATCGTTTCGAAACGGCCATTCACGCGTTGAAGAACAGAAATCGCCTGCAAAACCTCATCTTCATTCATTCCTAATTCTAAGGCAATTCCGTACGCTAAAAGTAGATTTGAAGCGTTGAATTTCCCTGTCAATGTTGTCCAGAATTCTTTATTATTAAAGTTCAGCAACATTCCGTTGAAGTCCACCTCAAGCACTTTTCCGTGGAAATCTGCCATTGTTTTCAAAGCGAAAGTTTTCTTTTTCGCTTTTGTATTTTGAAGCATTACAGAACCGTTTTTGTCATCAGCATTGGTGATGGCAATTGCAGAATCTTCCAACTCGTCAAAGAATCTTTTCTTTGCGTAGATGTAATTTTGGAAAGTCTTGTGATAATCCAAATGGTCGTGCGTGATGTTCGTAAAACCAGCCACTTTGAAGTGTAATCCTTCGGTTCTGTTTTGAGAAATCCCGTGAGAACTGACTTCCATAAAAGCATATTCACAACCGATTTCAACAGCTTTCGCCAACATTTGATTTAGTCTAACGATATCTGGTGTTGTGTGAGTTGAAGGAATTATCTCGTCACCGATTCTATATTCAACAGTCGAAATCAATGCGGATTGATAACCCAAAGTTTTGAAAATATCAAACAACAAAGTCGTCACGGTCGTCTTTCCGTTGGTTCCTGTAACGCCGATTAATTTTAATTTTTCTGAAGGATTTCCGTAAAAATTAGAAGCCAAATGTCCTAACGCTTTCGAAGAATCCTCAACTTTAATATAAGTCACCTCGTCATTAATTTCAGAAGGTAACTGCTCACAAACAATCACTTTCGCACCTTTTTCGGTGGAAGAATTGATGTAAGAATGTCCGTCGGAAACTGTTCCTTTCAACGCTACATACAAAGAATCTTCAACAACTCTTCTGCTGTCGAAAACCACTTCAGAAACTTCTCTTTCGAGAGTTCCGATTGTTTCCAAAACTTGGATTCTTTGTAATAATTTTTCTAAATTCATATTCATTAATAGGATTTTATCCTATACTTTATTAAATCGTCTTTTCAAGACTTTCAATTAATCTTAATTCTGAAGTTCCAGATATATTTTTTGGTTTTTCCCAATGTGGGCACCTTCTGCCGGAAACTGTCCTTTGATTTTTCCGACACCTTTATAGTCAACTCTGTAACCCATATTTTCCAATTGTGGAATCACATTTTTTCCAATCAGTCCCACAACATTCGGCATTGAGTCTTTTCTGACATTCAGTTTTACATTAGGTTCCACCATTTTGTTGAGGTTCACTTTATGCTCCACCAACATTTCTTTTTCAACATTCAAAGGTGTCTTAAGGAAAGTCTTTCCTGCAATCTCTTTGAAGACCGGCGCTGAAACCGAACCTCCATAAAAACCTTTTGATGTATCTGGCTGATTTACAACTACAATACAAGTATATTTCGGATTATCAGAAGGATAAAAACCAGCGAATGATGCTTGATATTTCATAGGTCCAGGTTTCCAATATTCGAATCTTGCGGTTCCTGTTTTTCCTGCGATTTTCAGATTGGGTGTATAAATACTTCTTGCTGTTCCTTTCTCAACGGCTTTTGTCAAAGCATTGGTCATCATCGTGATGGCTTTTTCCGAAGCCATTCTTTTCACCATTACTTCTGGCTTGGAATTGTACAAAACGTTTCCGTCTTTCATTATTTTATCAATGAAAAGCGGTTTTACCATTTTGCCTTTGTTTGCAACGCCATTATAAAATGTCACCAATTGCAGTAGCGGAAAACTCGATGAATAGCCATATCCCAACGAAGCCAAAGTTGCTTTGTTCCATCTTTTGCTTTGAGGCGTTTGGATGGATGGTTTTGCAATTCCTGGCAATTCGATTTGCATTTTGTCGAACATTTTCCAGCGTTTCAGATGATTAAGAAAAACTTCTGGTTTGTCGCCATAATGTTGCGTAATGATTTTCGCAGCGCCAACGTTGCTGGATTTTGCCAAAACATCACTCACATCATAAGTTCCGCCACCGTGACCATCTGTAATTCTTTGACCTGCGTAGGTCCAAATGCCGTTTCCGATGTTGACTTTCGTATTTTCATCAATGAAACCATCGTCCATCGCCGCCAAAAGTGAGACTGTTTTGAAGGTAGAACCTGGTTCCTGAGCGTCTTTCACTGCATAGTTGTAAGCGTCAACATAGATTCCTGGTTCGGTTCTTCTCAGGTTGACCATAGCCCGGATTTTTCCGGTCTCCACCTCCATCACCACCACACAACCGTGGTCTGCATCGAATTTCACCAGTTGATTTTCCAAGGCCGAATGCGCAATATCCTGAATCCTCAAATCCAAAGTCGTGTAAACGTCCTGACCATCAACAGGCTCTTGGACTTTCCAGTAATCGATTGGCTTCCATTGAGATGAGTTGATTCTTTGCTCCAAACGGGTTCCATCAATCCCAGTCAAGAATTTGCTGAATGCACCTTCAAGACCAGACTTTGATTCGCCATTGTCCATTCCAATCGTTCCGGCTCCAATCTGAGAAGTTGCCAACTCTCTTCGGAAGTTTCTTTGAATGATGAATCCGCCCTTATTTTTTCCTTTGATGAAAATCGGAAAGCTTCTGATTCTATCGTATTCGTCGAAGTCAAGGCCTTTTGCCAAGAGATAATATTGGTTGTTCTTCTTGTTCTGAGCATCCAATTTTGCTCTGAAATAACTTCTCGGCTTGTCGAACATTTTGCTGAGAGAATCCGTCAATGCTACAATGTTGTTATTATAAATTGTATCTCTCATCGATTTGAAATCCAGATAAACATCATAACGCATCACCGTCGTTGCCAAGATGGAACCGTCTGATGCGTAGAGATTTCCACGCGCCGCTTTCAAAGTGGCTTCGCGGTAGTTTTTGCTGATGTAATTATCTTCAAACTCTTGGACATTGGTATTTTGAAGAACCAAAATTCTCCCCAGAAAAATCACAAACAAAACGAAGGCCCCTAAAACAAAAAGGTAGCCCCACTTGAGTGCATTGGACCGTTTCTTTTCGTAATCGTTATTCTGATTTATCATTTGTGCTGTCTAGTTTTATCAATAATTTGGTTGGATGACTGTCCAAACTCACCAGTGAATCCTGAACCATTTCTTTTCCCAGTTCGGATTCCATCCTAATTTTTATAAGTCTGCTTTGTGCGTAGGCATTTCTCGACTTGTACTCTTCTGTTTCTTCTTTTAGTTTGTTGACGTGCTCAATTTTCGTGTTGACCAAATGGTTGCTGTAAATCATCACCATCAGCAATCCGAAAATGAACAGGAAATATTTGTAATGCGCTTTTACCTCATCACGGTTAAGGAAATTCCCTTTTATGATGTCCATAAAAGTGAGTCTCTTCTGTTTGTTTTGAGTTAATTTTGCCACAATATTATAATTGATAAATGATGATTGATAAATGATAACAGGATGAATCTTAATCGCTCATCAATTATCGCTTATCATTTATATCTTCGTTCCTATTCTCATTTTTGCGCTTCTGGCGCGGGAGTTTTCTTCAATTTCCTTATCGTCCGGGATGATTGCTTTTGTCTTTAGCAATTCAAAAGTTTTTTTATAATTCCCATAAATGTCACGCGGTGGTTCACCTTCGAACATTCCGTTTTTCAGGAAACGTTTTACCAATCTGTCTTCTAATGAATGGTAAGAAATCATTACCAATCGGCCTTCCGGCTTCAAAACTTTATATGATTGAACCAATAATTCCTTCAACACTTCCAATTCCTGATTCACTTCAATTCTAATCGCCTGAAAAATCTGAGCGAAGAATTTATTTTGTTTGAAAGCCGGGATGTAACTGAAAAGTGATTTCAATTCATCCGTCGTATTGATTTTTTTAGTTTTTCTGTGATGAACAATTTCTCTGGCCAACTTTCTGGATTCTCTTAATTCTCCATAATTATATAACACATTGGCCAAATCTTCCTCTTCATATTCATTGATGATTTTCTTGGCGTCAAGACCTTGCATCACGTTCATTCTCATATCGAGAGGCGCGTTGCTTCTGATAGAAAATCCACGTTCAGCCTCATCAAACTGATGGGAAGAAACGCCCAAATCTGCCAAAATCCCGTCAACTCCAGTCACGCCATAAGCCAACAATGAGTTCTCCAAAAATCTGAAATTCTGGTTAATCAAAGTAAATCTCGGGTCGTCAATCGTATTCTTCAAAGCATCCAAATCCTGGTCGAAAGCGTACAATTTCCCCTTGTCCGAAAGTCGGCTGAGAATCTCACGGGAATGTCCGCCACCACCGAAAGTGCAGTCCACGTAGATGCCGTCCGGATTGGTTACCAGACCATCTACACTTTGTTTCAGCAAGACTGGATTATGATACATATTTTTTTTATAATTGATGAATGATGAGTGATAAATGATATTTTGACTCTCTTAGTCTCTTGTCTCCTAGTCTTCTGTCTCTCCCGAATCAAGGTTTCCCATTACGTCTTCTGCGAGGTTTGCGAAATCAATTTCACTAACTGAGATGACCTGCTCGTAATATTCTTTGTCCCAAATCTCGAAGAGTTCGCCGGCACTCGTGATGACGATTTCCTTGTTGAGATTGGCAAACTGCGTCAAATCTTTGCTGATTTGTAAACGTCCGACGTTATCCATTTCCACGGTTTTCACACCAGCGGTAAACATTCTGATGAAATCCGCATTTTTCTTGACGAATCGATTGAGCGCATTTATCTTTGCCATCAATCTGTCCCAAGGTTCCATCGGGTACACTTCCAGACATTTTTGAAACACCGAACGCTTGACGATAAATGACTCATCTGCAAAGTGTTCCATCTGCTTCGTAAGCGAAGCAGGCAGTTTGATGCGCCCTTTGTCATCTATTTTGCACTCGTATGTTCCAATGAAGTTTTTCATTTGGAGCAAATTTATATAAATTTCTACCACATTTTACCACTTTTGCCCACAATTGTACTTAATGTTTATAACTTTTTGCTTTCAGGGCTTTATTGGCTAATGATTTGATTTAAAATCGATTAAAAAGAAATATTGAGAAATCCTTTATCATAAAGGCTTTTCTTTGAGTGGTTTAAAAAAATCGGTTTAAAATTGTCCATTATTTAAAATCATTCTAAACCCAAAATCAAATCCTTATATTTGTTATATGAAATCGCCTTACTTCAAAAATGAAAATACCGATGGATAAAAACGCGATTGCATCTGACCTTTAAAAATCAATAAGTTTCTGCATATGAATTATTTAGAAGCGCTTAACTGGCGATATTCCGTAAAACGATTTAACGGAAAAAAGATTAGCTCCGAAAAACTGAACAATATTTTGGAAGCTGGAAGATTGTCAGTCAGCTCACAAGGACTTCAGCCTTATCATCTTTTGGTGGTGGAGAATGATGAGACGATTCAGAAATTGATTCCGGCATTTTACAATCCATCACAGATTTCCACGTGTTCGCATTTGATTGCTTTGGTTTCGAAGACCAATATCAATAAGGAATATGTTGATAATTATTTCAGTCATATAATTAATGAGCGAGGCGTGACATTGGAACAATTGGTGGCTTTTAGGAATAATATCAATTCGCAATTGGAAAATCAAACTTCACACGAAATGGAAAGTTGGTCGGAGAAACAGAGTTACATCGTTCTTGGTTCTTTGATAATGGCTTCTGCACAGGAAAATATTGACAGTTGCCCGATGGAAGGTTTCAGACAAGACATTTTGGAAGACGTTTTGAAAATCGATAAAGAAAGTGAGAAAATCGCCGTCGTTTTGACTTTAGGCTACAGAGCGGAAGATGATAATTTCCAAAACTTCAAAAAAGTGAGAAAACCTGCGGATAAGTTCATCAAATTCTTATAACTTTATTCTTTTGAATTACCTCAGATATTTTTGAGGGCAGTAATTATTATTTATGATAAAAACAGACGTTCTCGTAATCGGTTCCGGAATCTCAGGGCTTTCTTACGCCATCAAAATCTCCGAACAGTTGCCAGACACCAAAATCATCATCGTGACAAAAGGTAATGAGGATGAGAGCAATACAAAATATGCACAAGGCGGATTGGCCGTTGTCACAGATTTTTCCAAAGATAATTTTCAAAAACATATAGACGATACGTTGCGAGCCGGCGATTACATCAACGACCCAGAAATCGTGAAAATGGTGGTGGAAGAAGCGCCACTTAGATTCAATGAAATCGTAGAATGGGGCGCGAAATTTGACCAAGAGAAAGGTCAGTATTCACTCGGAAGAGAAGGCGGACACACGGAAAACCGAATCGTGCATCACAAGGACATTACAGGTTTCGAGATTGAAAGAGCACTTTTGGAAACCGTCAACAATTCTCCGAATATCGAAATGTTGGCGCATCATTATGTCATCGATTTGATTACTCAGCATCACGTTCCAAATAAAAAATTCGAAAAGGAAAACCTCGATTGTTATGGTGCTTACGTCCTTGACGAGAAAAATAAAAAAATCAAAAAAATCACTGCGAAAATCACTTTGGTTGCAACCGGAGGCGCAGGTCACGTTTATAAAAATACGACCAATCCAATCATCGCAACCGGCGACGGAATTGCCTTTGTTCACAGAGCGCACGGTAAGGTTTCTAATATGCAGTATTACCAGTTTCATCCAACGGCGATGTACTCCAAACGTGATGGAATGTTGTTTTTAATTTCTGAAGCCGTTCGTGGCGATGGTGCAAAACTGAGAACGAAATCTGGAAAACCTTTTATGCAGAAATACGATGAGCGTGAGGAATTGGCTTCCCGTGACATCGTTGCAAGAGGCATTGACAATGAATTGAAAATATCCGGAGACGATTACGTTGGTCTGGATTGTCGAGAGATGGACAAGGAAAAATTCATACATCATTTCCCGAATATTTACAAAAAATGTATGGATGAAGGCATCGACCCGATGAAGGAATTGATTCCCGTGGTTCCGGCTTGTCATTACTTAATGGGCGGAATTGATACGGATAAAAACGGACAATCATCCATCAAAAATCTTTTTGCGGTGGGAGAATGTACCAATTCTGGACTTCACGGCGCCAATCGCTTAGCTTCAAATTCTTTATTGGAAGGTTTGGTTTTTGGCCACAACGCGGCGATGAAAACGGTAGAACTTTTGAAAGAAAATGATTTCAACTTCGACGACCTGAAAGCTGTTCCGGAATGGAATGAAGAGGGAATGAAAATGATGGACGAAATGGTTCTCGTGACTTACCTCAGAAAGCAACTTCAGGAAATGATGAGCGATTTGGTTGCGATTGTGAGAAGCAATGCGAGATTGGAATTGGCCAAGAAAAAACAGCGCGAAATCTACGAAGCGGTGACGGAACTTTATAATTACTCAATTCTTTCGCCACAACTTTCGGAATTGAGGAATCTTGTGAATATTTCTTATTTGATTATCAAGCAATCTTTGGAAATGAAAGAGAATAAAGGTGCTTTTTACAATAAGGATTTGGCTACGAAACCGCTTTTGATTAATGAGTAATTGAAATATGCTTAAAGAAAACAATGAACAATACTTCCGTTGGATTTCAGATTTGAAACAGAAAATCCAGCAAAGTCAAATCAAAGCGGCCATTCAGGTGAATTCTGCTTTGATAGAGATGTATTGGGATTTGGGAAAGGAAATTTCTGAAAGGAGTTTTGAGAATACTTATGGTTCGGGATTTTTCAAGCAATTGAGTCATGATTTGAGAAATGAATTTCCTGAGATTAAAGGTTTCTCTTCCTCTAACCTGAGATACTTTGAAATATTTTATACTTTTTATAATCAAGAAGTTATAAATCTCCACCAACTTGGTGGAATATTCACAGAGGAAGAAAATAAACAGATACCAAAAGGTCAACAAGTTGTTGGCGAATTCAGAAAAAATAATGACAATTCAAATCTCCAGCAAGTTGGTGGAGATTTTAAAAATGAGAAAAATCAAAATCGTTACCAAGTTGATAACGATTTCACTCAAAAACTTTTTTTAATTCCGTGGAGGCATCACGTTGAGATTTTTACGAAATGTAAAAACATAACTGAAGCTTTATTTTACATTAATAAAACCATAGAAAACGGATGGAGCAGAGCGGTTCTTTTGAATATGATTTCTGGAAATCTCTACCAATCTCAAGGAAAAGCAATTACCAATTTTTCTAAAACCCTTCCTGACTATGATAGCGAACTGGTAAAGCAAACTTTGAAAGACCCTTATGTTTTTGATTTCCTTAATATAAGTGAAAACTTCAAAGAGCGGGAACTTGAAAATGCTTTAATTGATAATATCCAGAAATTTTTAATCGAATTGGGAAATGGTTTCGCGTTTGTAGGGAAGCAAGTGGAAATGAAAGTCGGGAATCAAAGTTTTTTCTTAGATTTACTTTTCTATCATATTAAACTAAAAAGATACGTTGTCATCGAACTGAAATCTGGAGAATTCGAGCCGGAACACGCAGGGAAACTCAATTTTTATGTAACGTCTGTCGATAAGCAGTTGCGTGACGAAAATGATAATGCGACAGTTGGATTGATTATTTGTAAAACGAAAGACGACATCATTGCAGAATATTCTTTGACCGATTTGCACAAACCTTTGGGAATCTCTTCCTATGAATTAAGAAAAATCTTACCAGATAACTTTAAATCTTCCCTGCCAAGCATCGAAGAAATTGAAAATGAACTTAATAAAAATCTCAACACAAAATGAAAAGACCAGCATACGCCAGCGATAAAGTTTTAAAGGAATTTATCAGAACCGCTCTGGAAGAAGACATCCAAAACGGCGACCACTCTACACTTTCCACGATTCCGAAAGATTTGGAGCAGAAAGCGCAACTTATAGTCAAAGAAAATTGCATTCTGGCCGGAGTGGAATTAGCAGAAATTATCTTTAAAAACTTTGATAAGAATTTGAAAATTGAGGTTTTCATCAAAGATGGAGAATCTGCGAAAAAAGGTGATATTGCTTTCATCGTAACTGGAAAAGCTCGCTCGATTCTATCAACAGAAAGATTGGTGCTGAATTGTATGCAAAGAATGAGTGGAATCGCAACAATGACGCACGATTGGGATTCCCGATTAATAGGAACCAAAACAAAACTTCTCGATACGAGAAAAACCACGCCGAATTTCCGGGTCTGCGAAAAGTGGGCCGTTGCCATCGGTGGCGGAACCAATCACAGATACGGATTATATGATATGATAATGTTGAAAGACAATCACGTTGACTACAACGGAAGCATCACCAACGCTGTGAAAATGGCGAAAGATTATGTCAAAAAAAATAAACTGAAACTTAAGATTGAAGTTGAAACCCGTAACTTAAAAGAAGTAGAAGAAGCTGTAAAATCGGGTGCTGATAGGATTATGTTTGACAATATGCCGGTTGAATTGATGGCTGAAGCCGTTAAAATCGTCAATGGAAAATCAGAAACTGAAGCATCTGGAGGAATCACACGTGATGTGTTAAATTCGGTGGCAAAAACTGGGGTAGATTTTATCTCAGCGGGTGCTTTAACCCATTCTTCCAGCAATATCGACCTGAGTCTCAAGGCATTAAAAATTTAACACTATATTAACAGAACCTATTGATTTTTTTAAGACTTTTGCGGCATAAATCTTAAAGAAATGAAAAAGACTCTAATCGTTGCAATTTTACTTGCCGGTTTTTTCACTGCTTCTGCACAGGTTACTACTAGTAGCATTAACGGAGTAGTTACTCAATCTGCTGGTAAAAATACTGCTGGTGCAACCATCAAGGCAACTCACCAACCTTCCGGAACAGTTTATTCTGGAGTTTCCAACAGTTCTGGATATTTTAATTTGTCTAACCTACGTGTTGGAGGTCCTTATCTGGTAGAGATCACTTATGGGAATCTACAGCCTGTAATATATGAGGATGTCTATTTGCAGTTAGGTGAACCATTTGCAGTAGATGCAAATCTATCACAACCGAAAGAAACATCTATCGAAGCTGTACAAATGGTTGCTGTGGGACGTAACTCACGAAAAAATGGAGCAACAACCGTTATTGGAAGAAAACAAATAGAGAATATGCCTACGCTAAGCAGATCTCTTCAAGATTTTACAAGACTTACTCCACAAGCTAATGGAAACTCTTTTGGAGGAGCGAACAATAGATATAATAATATTACCATTGATGGTGCTGTAAATAATGATGTCTTCGGACTTTCTGGCTCTGGTACACCTGGTGGACAAGCTGGCACACAACCAATCTCATTAGATGCCATCCAAGAGATCCAAGTAGCTCTGGCTCCTTTCGATGTTACACAAGGAAACTTTACAGGAGCTGGTGTAAATGCCGTTACAAGATCTGGTACCAATAAATTTGAAGGGTCTGTTTACTTTTTCGGGAGAAATGAAAATACAATTGGTAAAAGTGTAATTACGGGTGAAAAGTCTTCAAAATTCAGTGAAACCCAATATGGTGTAAGAGTTGGTGGTCCATTGATCAAGGATAAATTATTCTTTTTCTTCAATGCAGAATCTGGTAGGAGAACATCTCCTTTGGCTTTCAATGCAGGAGAGGCAGGAACTACTATGACCAATGAAATTGCTCAGCAAATTGCAGACTACACGCTTTCAAAATACGGATATGACATTGGTGGCTACGGTCCTCAAGATATCCAGACTCAAAACAATAAGATATTTGGAAAAATCGATTGGAATATTAATGATAAGCACCAGTTAGCCATTCGTTATAATTACATCGATGCTTTTGATGACAATCTATCTAGAAGTGCAAACTTTTTTAGATTTGGAAACAATGCTTACAAATTCACTAATAAACAAAGTGGTCTAGTTGCGGAATTAAGAAGTAACTTTAATAGCAGTTTTTCAAACAATTTGATCTTGGGATATTCTTCTATCAAAGACAGCCGTGATACAGCGGGAAGTCCTTTTCCACAGATCACTATCTTGAATATTGGAAATGTTTCCGGCGCATCTGCAGAATTTGGTTCTCAAAGAAGTTCATTTGCAAACGAACTTGACCAAACTATTTTTGAAGTAACAGACAACTTCAAATGGAATGTTGGAAAAAGCACATTTACTTTAGGAACCCATAATGAGTTTTTCAGTTTCAGAAACTTGTTCATTAACAACTTGAACGGTAGATGGGATTTTAACAGTGTAGCGGATTATTTAAATAATGTACCTGCGAGAGTTAGAGCTACATATTCTCTTATTCCTGGCGAATCTAGACCAGAAGCTAAATTCAGTGCAGCTCAATTAGGATTCTACGCTCAAGGAGAATCTGAAGTTTTCAAAAACTTTAGATTGACTTATGGTATTAGACTAGACATTCCAGTTATTAGTGACAAACCTTTGAGAAATCCGAAAATCGAAGCTGCTTTCCCTGGATACAGAACAGATAATACACCAAGCGGACAATTATTATGGGCTCCAAGAGCTGGATTCAACTATAACGTAAATGGTGACAGATCTCTTGTACTACGTGGAGGTGTGGGTGTCTTCACTGGAAGAGTACCATTTGTATGGTTATCTAACCAATATACAAACAGTGGAATGTTGTTCGGGACTGTTGACGCAAGAACTACTGGTATCAACGGTGGTAACGGATTCGACCCAAATATTGAGAATCAACAAAATATGGGATCTGGATCTACCAGAGCAGAAGTTAACCTTATTAGCGACGATTTCAAAATACCTCAAGTATTGAGATTCAACTTGGCGGGAGATTTCAGATTGCCTGGAGGCATCAACGCGACTTTGGAAGGTATGGTTTCCAAAACAATGAACAATATCGTATATTCTGACATCAATATTTCTGGAAGCAATTCAAACATCAATCCTGCCCTATCAGGAGGTGCAGATACAAGACCTAACTACACTGGACAAAGAGTTAACGCTACAGACTTTACAAATGTTATTTTGTTAAGTAATTCTAGCAGAGGTTACACGTACAGTTTAACAACGCAATTGCAAAAATCATTCGCTTTTGGATTGGACTTGATGGCAGCTTATACCAACGGACAATCTGCTTCAATCAACGATGGTAACAGTAGTACAGCATTATCTAACTGGGAGTTTACACAAGTTGTGACAAATCCTAACAATCCTGCTCTTGCCAACTCTAACTTCGATATCAGACACAGAACTATTGGAAGTGCTGGTTATAAAGTAGAATATGGCAGAAACAAAGCATTTTCAACTGGATTCAGCTTATTCTACGCTGGAACTTCTGGATCTCCTTTCACATACTTGTACAACGGTGATGTGAATGGTGACGGTGCTTTCTCTAATGACTTGATCTATGTACCTAGAAATGCAAGTGAGATTAAACTAGTTGCACTTACAGGCTCAAACCCTGCCACTGTAGCTGAACAATGGACAGCCTTGAATAGTTTCATCGAGCAAGATCCTTACCTTAAAACTAGAAGAGGACAGTACGCAGAGAGAAATGGAGCTAGAACACCTTGGGAACACAGATTTGACATGAGAGTTACTCAGGATCTTGGAATCACGATCAAGGACAGAGTTCACAGATTCCAATTGACATTTGATATCTTCAATGTAGGAAATCTTCTAAACAAGGATTGGGGCAAAAGCTATTTTGTAGCTAACCAAGCTTATCAGCTAATTACTTACACTACTTCTGGTGGTGGTGGATATACTTTCAGAGCGCCTCAGGACAACAAAGCTTTCAACATTTCTGATCTTGCATCTAGATGGCAAGGACAGTTTGGAGTTAGATATATTTTCTAATTTCAATCAATATTAATTATAACTCAAATCCCGGCTTTCTGTCGGGATTTTTTTATCTTTGTCAATCAAAAATCTGAATATGGAAGTTTACAACATTCTTTTGCACGCGCACAAAGGTTTCGCTTATCTGGAACTGGCACTGGTCGCTGCATTTTTAATCCTTTTGCTGGTAACAATGTTTACCTATAGTGGCAACATTACGAAACCTCTGCGCAAAGTGACATTGTTCACCATGATCTTCTTTCACGTTCAATTCCTTATTGGAATTACAATGTTGATCATCAACTTCTCCAAAGGACTGGATATGGGTTCAGTCATGAAAAACGCTGATTTGAGATTCACTTACGTAGAACATCCGTTCTCTATGTTGATCGCAGCAGTGCTAATGACCATCGTCAACAAAAAATTGAAAACCGCTGACAAATTAACAATTCGTCTAATGTCTTTAGGATTGGTAGCGCTCGCACTTTTTGTGTTCGCTTTCCCTTGGTCAAGAGTCTTCGGATAAATATTATTAACAATTTTAATTAATTTAAAACAATGAAAGTAGCTGTAGTAGGCGCAACCGGAATGGTTGGACAAGTTATGCTGAGAGTTTTGGAAGAGAGAGGTCTTCCTATCACCGAATTAATTCCCGTAGCATCAGAGAGATCTGTTGGCAACAAGGTCAAGTTCAAGGACAAGGAATTCACTATCGTAAGCATGGACGACGCTATTGCAGTCAAACCCGAGATCGCCATCTTTTCTGCTGGTGGTGATACTTCATTGGAATTTGCTCCTAAGTTTGCTGAGGTTGGAACAGTCGTGATCGACAATTCTTCGGCTTGGAGAATGGATCCAACTAAGAAATTGGTAGTTCCAGAGATCAACGCAAATGTTTTGACCAAGGAAGACAAGATCATCGCTAACCCAAATTGTTCTACGATCCAATTGGTAATGGTGCTTCACCCTTTGAATATTAAATATGATATCAAAAGAGTGGTCGTTTCAACTTACCAATCCGTAACTGGAACAGGAAAAGCGGCCGTAGATCAATTAAATGCTGAGATCAAAGGCGAAAGTCCTGAGAAAGTTTATCCTTATCAGATCTTCAAAAATGCATTGCCACATTGCGATGTTTTCTCTGATGACGATTACACGAAAGAAGAGATCAAATTGATGAAAGAGCCTAAGAAGATCATGGGCGACGATACTTTCAATTTGACAGCAACAGCCGTAAGAGTTCCCGTACAAGGTGGACATTCTGAAAGTGTGAACATCGAATTCGAAAATGAATTTGACCTTGAGGAAGTAAGAAAGATCCTTTCTGAAACGCCAGGCGTAACACTTCAGGACGATGTGAAGAATAACCACTACCCGATGCCTTTATATTCTGAAGGAAAAGATGATGTTTTTGTAGGAAGAATTCGTCGAGATCTCTCCCAACCGAAAACGCTCAATCTCTGGATCGTGGCAGACAATCTGCGAAAAGGTGCTGCTACAAACGCAGTTCAGATTGCAGAATACTTAGTAGCGAACAACTTAGTTTAAACTAACAAAAATCAAAGAATCTTCGAAAATCTCGAAGATTCTTTTTTTAGCAATGGAAAATAGCAAAGAACAAAATTCCAGTATCGCTTTTCAGAAATGGATCGCTGCTGTTGGGATCATCCTTTTTATCGGTAAGATCACGGCGTGGAAACTGACCAACTCAGATTCGGTCTTTTCTGACGCCATGGAAAGCATCGTGAATATCATCAGTGCTTTCATGGGACTTTACGCCTTATATCTCGGTGGAAAACCCCGTGACGAAAATCATCCGTACGGACATGGCAAAGTGGAATTCGTGACCTCAGCGATTGAAGGCTCACTCATCAGCATCGCTGGCGTGATGATCATCTATGAAGGCTCCAACAGTTTGATCACAGGGAAAGTCCTCAACAAAATCGATTGGGGAATTTGGATCATCGCAGCGACTGCTATTGCGAATTATGTATTAGGATATATTTCAATTCAAAAAGGAAAAGCGGAGAATTCTATTGTTCTAATTTCTTCCGGAAAGCATTTACAGTCCGATACTTTTTCAACATTAGGCGTCGTCGTCAGTTTGATTTTGGTCTACTTCACCAAATGGGTTTGGATCGATTCTGTTGTGGCTTTGGCTTTGGGATTTTATATTATTACGATCGGTTACAAAATTATCAGACAATCTCTTAGCGGGATCATGGACGAGGCAGATCCAGCGATGCTAGGAAGACTTGCTGATTTCCTTAATGAAAACCGAAAACCGGAATGGATCGACGTTCACAATATGAAGATTCAGCAATTTGGAAGTCGCCTCCACATCGATGCGCACATCACTTTGCCTTGGTATTTTGAGCTGAGGTCGGCCCATAATCAAATGGAAGAAATGATCAAGGAGATTGCAGAAAATACAGACAGAACTGTGGAATTCAACTTCCATATGGATGACTGCAAACCAACTTCATGCGCCATTTGCCAAATCGCGAATTGTCCTGTTCGCCAACATGAATTTTTGAAAAAAGTAGAATGGACCGGAGAAAATATTTCCCAGCCAGACAAACACACGGTGGAAAATCTTTAAAAATTAAATCTAAATCCCAGGTTCAGATTCACGATTGTTGCGTTGGAATAATACCTTTCCAACTTCTTATTCTCAAAATTGATATCAGAATCAAAAAAGTATATTTTGGGTCCAAAGAAAACTTGAACATTATTAGACTTTGATATGGTGTAAAGGATTTTTCCGCTCAAAATATACTGATTTCCGTACTGCCGGAACCGATCTCCCCAATCGACAGATTCGCTCCTCAAAAACAAAGTTCCAATCCCAGCTTTGGCCTCTACATCAAAACCACTATCTCCAAAAGAATGCAGATAGATCAGATAAAAAGAAAAATCGGTCAGTCTTGGATCTTGCAAAGCACCAAAAACACTCACATCTTTAACGTTCGAAAACATTTGGTTGAACTCTCCGCCCAATCCAAAATCTTTAACAAAAATAGCTTGAAAGCCTAAACCATAACCGCCAAAGGTTTTCAATCCATCAGCCATAAAATTATCACCGATGGGAATGCCCAAATTGCCTTTTAAATCGATAGAAAACCTTGCTTTCTGCTTTACGCTTTCTTGGGCGTTGAAGAATGAAAGTGCCAAGATCATTAGAAACAATAGATATTTTCTCATCATTCTACAATTATGTTTTCAAATTTTGTATAACCTTGTCCGCTCGGAAGTTTGATGGAAAGCGAATCATAATTGATCCTGCAACCCGCTACATTCGTGGAAAATCCCAAAATTTTCCGACCGACATAAAGATTGGCACTATCCACAGTCGCTGGACCTCCCAATGCAAAGCTGCCATCCGCTCTGGAAATCCCTTCGGAAACTAAAATGCTGCTTGTGATCTTCAAAGGTGTACTGACACCTTCGCCATTTTGAGTGGTGATTTTTCCTTCCGTGTAAATTCTCGCATTATCGATATAATCTGAGCAACTGACAAGAAACAGGGAAAAACTAAGACAATAGAAATATTGTTTCGTTTTCATGGGTTGTTTTTTTCAAATATAATTAATTATCGTTGAAAAAATCGAATCTCAAAATAATTTAATATGTCCTTAAGAAATAATGTCTTGCGTTCTTTTTCTATAGTAAAAAATAGGAATAATGAGAAGCAAGGTCAAAGGCTGGATCACAAACCGTCTGATGTAAAAAGAGAACAGATATCCGAACCGGAATTCGTCGTAAATGCAAAGAAGATAAATAGGGAAAACAATTACAAAAATCAAAATGATCAAAACCAAAGCCTGCTTTGTCCATTCTTTATTTTGAAATAAAAAATGAATGATCCAAAGTGAGAAAAAGGCATTCAGAATGAAACGGAAGAGATAACTTAAAATCAATCTGAGCCAGTCAAACTTCGGGAAAATGGCATAATGATCAGCTGATTTGAAATAATATAAAAACGGATCGTAAAAGATCTTGTCCTCCAATCCACGGATTCCTATCAATCCGAAAACGCCAACCAAAACTAAAAACCACCTAAGCATTTTCAACTTTCTTTAAAGCGAAAAACTGGATCCAAACCAACCAAAGAATGATCACACCACCATAGATGATCGCAGGGAAGAGGTAATCGTGAGCAGCCTTTGCATACTGCGGATATTGTAGGTAAATGATATTCAGCAGCGCAATTCTTGAAACATTAAGAATATGAAGAATGATCAAACCAACTGTAACGTAAAGAAAGGTTTTCGCGCCTTTGTAAAAAGCAAATATGAAAGCTGCGAAAAGTATTGCTACAGAGATCACGTTACAACCTTCCACCATTCTCGTCGTGAATTCTCCATTTGTCTGGAAAAGCACACTGTGAAGTTTCAGATTGTCAACCAAAACCGTTGGAAATCCGAAAAAATCTTGTAGGAAAGCCACTTGTTTCGCCACCCATCTCGTGAATGGATCCACCACATCATTCTCATAGCCATTCAAGTACAACTGGTAAAGCAATACAAAAACGATATAGATCACCACGAATCTCAACAAAATCTTTAGAACCGGCAAAAAATCTTTCATCGATGCAAAATTACATTATTTCGTGGTTTCAAATTCTATTATTAATTAACTTTGTCATATGCAGCAACATCAGGAATTTTTAGAGCATTTTTTAGGCCACAACGCCGATTCATTCACCGCTCTTCCGCAAAGTGGATCGTCAAGGATCAATTACATCGCTTCTTCTGAAGGAAAAAAATATGTGGTGACCTACAACGAAAACAATCTTGAGAATGAAGCATTTTTTTATTTTTCAAATTTGTTTAATGAGCTGGATCTCAATACACCAAAGGTTTTGCTGATCAATGAAGAAAGAGACCTGTACGTTCAGGAATTTCTTGGAAGTCAGACCTTATCTGAAGTGATTGCGCAAGAAGGTTTATCTGAACGTGTGAAAAATCTGGTAAAGAAAAGTTTGAAAGCACTTTATGAATTGCAGGCCAAGACTTTAGGGAAGGTAGATTTCCGAAATAGTTTCGAATATGAAAGTTATGATGACCTGCCAATCACGCATGATCTATATTACTTCAAAAATTTCTTGATCGATGTTTTGGAAATCGAATATCATAAATCGACGTTGCTAAAGGAATTCAAGCGAATATCGAAGGTTATCCAGCAATTGGAGCCGAAGGTTTTGATGATTCGGGATTTCCAGTCCAGGAATATTTTGGAGGACAACGATGATGAGGTTTTTTTCATTGATTATCAATCTGCTATGGAAGGACCAGCTGGTTACGATGTAATCTCGTTCCTTTACCAGGCGAAGGCCAATTTTCCGACTGATTTCAAAGAAGAAATGCTGGCGTATTATTTATCATTCTGGGAAAATGAGACTGATAGAGAAGCTTTGAAGGAATCTTTCAATTGGATGAAAATGATGCGATTTTTGCAGGTTTTGGGCGCTTATGGATTCCGAGGTTTGATCCAGAGAAAATCGCACTTTTTGGGCAGTCTTTTCCAAGGTATTGAGAATATTTCTGAGCTGAATCAAACCTGGAACCAGATCTCTCAAAATTTCCCGGAGTTATACTTTCTCATTCTGAGATTGAAAAGTCCAGAAGTACAAGCTAAGATCGAGGATATGATCATTGACTAAAATAAAGGATTCGACTTCGCTCAGTCTGACACATTTAGTAAAACTATGCTATCACATTGCCACAACTGAGATCAGTCGAAGTGTTGTAATGATTGACAAAGCAATATTTAACTAACGAAACCCATAGCCCCGATAGTAGCGGTTACCCCACAGCAGGCGATGGGAAAAGCGATGGCGCGAGGAGTAATAGCGGATAGCGGGAAATAGCTCCTAAAGGTGAGTTGGAGGGTTGGAGAGTTGGAGAGGTCTTGTACAAATATTCTTTTGAGTTTATAAAATAAAAAACCTCAGAAATGGATTCTGAGGTTTTTTCTGAATATTTTCAGTCTCTCTAATTATTTAATACACTTAATCTGTCTTCTCTTACAACTCGCTTAGCGAATCTGAATTTTGGTCCCCAATAGTTGTCATCCAATGATGAAACCATGACGCCTTTTGATGTTGCAGCGTGGATGAATTTGATCTGTCCGTCTGCTGTTACCTCTTCTACGATCCCAACGTGTGAGATCCTTCTGCCATGTGAGAAGAATACCAAATCTCCTTTCTGTAATTCGCTTCTGTCTACAGAATCGCCTTCCTGTGACTGGTCTGCTGCAACTCTTGGAAGATCCATGCCAGCTGCTGCTCCAAATACGGACAACACGAACGCTGAACAATCTATTCCGCTTCTGGAAGTCCCTCCGTATCTGTAAGGAGTTCCTAGGTAACTTTCAGCTTCGGATAGGATGTTATCGATGGTGTTGCTGTGTCTGATGGCATTTTCTATGGCCGATCTTTTGATCACGTCGTTGGTATTAGCGATTGCTGCTAAGACTTGTTGACCTTTGTTGTTGTTAGAATTATTGGTAACTGGTTTAACATTTACGGATGCAAACTTGGCATCGCTTTTGTATGTTTGTGTATTAGAAACCACATAGTTGGAAACGCAAGATTGCAGTGAAAAGAATGTGGCTACAAATAAGAAATAAACTAGAACTCTTTTCTTCATATATATTTAATTATTTGTTAAACTTGAGTAGGTTTTTTGTGATTGCATAGCAAATTTAGCCATTACTCTTGGAAGGGTCTCCCAATTCAAACTGGCATCTCTTCGGTTTAACATATTTTAACAGTCTTACGCGGAATGTTAAAGAAAAACAAAGCGCAAAGCCTTTATTTAGACTTTGCGCTTTTATTTTTAGTTAAGATACTTTAACGTTTTCGAGTTTGTCTATCTCGTAAATAACAATTCTCTATACTTGGTCATTGGCCAAAGCTCGTCATCTACCATCATTTCCAAAGCATCAGAACCTTCTCTAATCACGTCGAACAAAGGAATAACGCTGCTACAATATGCTTCTGCCTGTTCTTGGCTTCCTGATGTTTTTTTCGCTTTGCCTCTTGCTTCAAGAAGATCGTCTACGCCAACTTTGATTTGGGAAACGTTCTCAGAAATTTGAGAGATCAAGCTCAATTGCTCTTTTGCCAAAGTCTTGAATTCTTTCTCGCTGAAGATCTCCTTAAGACCTCTAACATTCTCGATCAATCTGTTTTGATAATTAAGCGCCGCAGGAATAATATGGTTTCTCGCAATGTCTGCCAAAACCCTTCCTTCGATATCGATTACTGTAGAATATTTTTCTAGTTTGATCTCGTTTCTTGCTTCGAACTCTCTGTGAGAATAGATCCCCAACTCTTCGTAAAGGTCAACGAACTTTTTGTTAAGTTCTTGCTTCAAAGCTTCAGGCGTCGTTTTCAAGTTGTTCAAACCTCTCTTTTCAGCTTCAACCGCCCAATCCTCGGAATATCCGTCACCTTCGAACATGATGCTTTTGCAGTCCTTGATATACTCACGAAGTATGTTGAAGATCGCTTCGTCTTTTTTCAAGCCTTTCTCGATTAACGCATCTACTTCTCCTTTGAATACTTTCAATTGTTTTGCAGCGATCACGTTCATCACCGTCATTACTTCGGCACAGTTTGCGGAAGAACCAACAGCACGGATCTCAAATTTGTTTCCAGTGAAGGCAAATGGTGAAGTTCTGTTTCTGTCGGTATTATCCAAAAGAATCTCAGGGATTTTTCCAACAACGTTAAGTTTCAAATCGGTTTTTTCTTCTGGAGATAATTTTCCATCAGTCACTTTTTCCAATTCTTCCAAAACTCTGAACAACTGACTTCCGATGAATGCGGAAATAATTGCTGGTGGCGCTTCATTGGCTCCCAATCTGTGGTCGTTGCTTGCTGATGCGATAGATGCTCTCAATAAATCGGCATAATCGTGAACGGCTTTCAAAGTATTCACGAAGAATGTCAAGAACTGAAGGTTTTTCTTAGGATTTTTTCCTGGGCTCAAAAGGTTTTCGCCAGTGTCGGTCGCTAAACTCCAGTTGTTGTGTTTTCCACTTCCGTTCACACCAGCGAATGGTTTTTCGTGGAACAAAATGCTGAAGTGGTGCTTGTGCGCAATTCTCGCCATAATATCCATCAATAATGAATTATGGTCAACCGCAACATTCGCTTCTTCAAACATTGGCGCCAACTCGAATTGGTTTGGAGCAACCTCGTTGTGACGCGTGGTTACAGGAATTCCCAACTTCATACATTCGATTTCCAACTCCTTCATATAATTCATTACTCTAGTTGGAATTGAACCAAAATAATGATCATCCAACTGCTGACCTTTTGCTGGAGAATGTCCAAGCAAAGTTTTACCTGTCAAAACCAAATCTGGACGAGATTGATACAAAGCCGTATCTACCAAGAAATATTCTTGCTCCCAACCCAATGTTGGAGAAACTTTGTTTACATTTTTATCAAAATAAGCTTTACAAACATCAGTCGCTGCTTCGTCAACCGCGTTCAATGCTCTCAACAATGGTGCTTTATAATCTAAAGTCTCACCAGTGTAAGAAATGAAGATAGAAGGAATACAAAGCGTAGTTCCCATAATGAAAGCTGGAGACGTTGGGTCCCAAGCCGTATATCCTCTTGCTTCGAACGTGTTTCTGATTCCACCATTTGGGAAAGAAGAAGCGTCCGGCTCCTGTTGGATCAATAATGCACCGCTGAATCTCTCGATCGCTCTTCCACCTTCGATCGGCGTGAAAAATGAATCGTGTTTTTCTGCAGTAGAACCTGTCAATGGCTGAAACCAGTGTGTATAATGAGTGGCACCTTTGGACATTGCCCAATCTTTCATTGCAACTGCAACCTGGTCGGCAATATGTCTTTGGATCTTTGCACCTTTTCTAATGGCATCCAAAATAGAGTTGAATGCTTCTTTTGTCAAATATTCTCTCATTGTTTCTTCTGAGAAAACGTTTTGGCAAAACAATTCCGACAATTTTGACGGAACATCGATCGCGTTGTCTTGTCTGTAATTTCTGAACGGAAGTTCTGCCAGAGCTTTAAATCTTAGTGTTGACATAAAAGTTTGTTTTTTTAAACGTGGCAAATTTACAAAAAAATTAAATCAAAATTAATTTACCCCTGAAATTTTAAACACTCTTTAACATAATTTAAATTCTATTTTGAAAAAGACCCCTTTAAAATTAATACTGATTAAATTAAAAATAAAAAGAATCGTGTTTTATTATTGTTACTGAAATATGAATAAAATTTATTTTAAGAATCCTTTCTCAGTATTAGGGAGAAATATTAATTTTAAGACCGATTGCAGATTTACAAAGTACATAATCAAACATCTGAAAATCAATAAATTAATTATTTAAATTAAATTTCGTAACTTCGCAGACTTTTATAAAAATTTTAATATATGGCAAATTCAAGAGCAAGAGAAACCACAGAGGCTATCGAAAGATTATATGTGTCTATGCGACACTTATTTTACAGAGGATTTTTCAAACCTTCAGGTGTTTCGGGCGAGTCATTAAGAAAACTCTTAATGGTCATCAATCCCGAGATCTACGGAAGTATGAGCATTCCCAACAAGATAGAGCTGGACGGTTTACTTTATGTTCTTGACCGTCTTCCGGAAGGCATCGAGGAATGTTCTTTCATTCATTTAACTTCTGACGAAGGTTTTGATAAAGGAAGCTTCGAACCAATCGTTCCAAAGAAAAGACGTAGAAATTGCTACAGAATTGACGAACACCAAATGAACATCGAAGTTCTATTGGGACGTTCTGAGATCTACGATATTCTAACTCACCTTACCTTCTTATATCTTGAAGCTGACAAAATCAGAAACATCGGTTTTGACCTAAGCGAAGATGGACGACCAAGACGCATCTGGAAAATCATTGAAGAGGTTGCGAAAGGCGAGAAAAAACACAGCCGAAAAGAAAAAGAAGTGGCATTGATCCATCTTTCTTCTTTCTTGGGAAGGACCTTTGATGAAACTCTGAACGCTTATAACAGCTTCGGCGATGACAACAATCCTGACCGTTTGTTCAAGATCATCTATTGGTTAGGACAAGTGAGTTTGACCGATTGGAAAGAGGTGAGTGAAAGAGAGATCTATTTTTCATCAATATTACAAGAAAGAGTTGGCCACCACCTTTTCGGAGAGAAATGGGCAAACAAGATCAAGCAGGTTTTAGTAGAGAATAATCTTCACATGAGACCACTTCACATCATCAGTGCGAATATGCACTCAGTGAAGAATATGCTTTTTGCCAACGATGCACTAAGTAAAAAAGGAACGAAAGAAGTTGATTACAAACTGTTTGCAGACATTAGTAATAAAAAAGACCTTCAAACCAAAGTTCTAGACCACGCCTTGAAAGAAGGAATGATCTACATCGATGATCACAGCGGAAGTAATATCGATGTTCAGATCATCGACCTTGCTAAGACTGAACTTAAAAATTCGGTTTTCGCGGGACAGAAATTCAAAGGTGACGATGTGATCTTGGTTTTCGATTACGCTTTTGGAGAACAGGCTTTTGAGGTGATGGACGAATTGCTTAGACCTTACGAAGTCAACGGCGAAGTTTATATGATGAAAGTAAAATCTGTTTCCATTATGGGAAAAGCCGGAATCTTGACTGGCGGAAAAGGCGACATTATGATTCCGACGTCTCACATCTTCGAAGGAACGGCAGACAATTATACATTCGAGAATGCTTTGAAACTGGAAGACTTTGTAGATGATGAAGTGAAAGCTTTTGAAGGGCCAATGGTGACCGTTTTGGGAACATCGCTTCAAAACAAAGATATTTTGTCTTACTTTATGACCACGTCTTGGAAAGCGATCGGACTAGAAATGGAAGGCGCGCATTACCAGAAAGCCATTCAGGTAGCGAGCAAAATCCGTCATCACATTTCTCCTGATCTATTCGTGATGTACGCTTATTACGCTTCGGATAATCCTTTGGAAACGGGAAGTACACTATCTTCCGGCGGACTTGGATTGACCGGTGTGAAACCAACTTATATGATTACACATAAAATCATCGAGAAAATTCTTGAACAGAAATAAAAATTAAAAGCCTCCTAATTTGGAGGCTTTTTTTATATAAAATGTGCAACTGTATAAATGATCAATCCAACCAGACCACCAACGATAGTTCCGTTGATCCGGATAAACTGAAGGTCTTTCCCTACTTCCAATTCTAGCTTTCTGCTGAGTTCTTTTCCTTCCCAATTCCCAACAGTTGTGCTGATCAACTCGCCGAAACCTTTGGTGTTTTTCAGAATGTATTTGTAAGCGGTCAATCGCACCCAGCTATCAATTCGGTTTTGGAATTGCTCATCGTTTTGAAGATTAGACACGAACTCGTCCAGATTCTTTTTGATGTAAGATTTGAGTTTGGAGTCTTGATCCGTCAATTCTGTTATTAAAGATGATTTTAAAGATTGCCAGATGTCATTGGAATATTGATTCAGTTTTTCGCCTTGCAGAAACTCAGATTTTATGGTTTCAAATTCCGATTCCCACTTTGGTTCTTCTTTTAGTTCTTTTGAAAATTCGAAAATCTTGTTTGTGATTTCCGTTCTCAAAGGATGTTTTAAATCCTCTTCCACTTCTCTGAAATAATCACTCAGACCTTTGGTGATCTTTTCTGATATTTTGGAATCCACCGATTTTGGAATGAAGAAGAAACTTTCCCTTTCCACGCGTTCTGTAACCAGTTGCTGATTTTCCAGAATGTAATTTTTGATCTGAGAACTAAGTCCCGTGATCAATCTTTGATGGTCGTTTTTATTAAGGATATATTCGATCCCGTTTCCGATGATTGAATTGAGCTTGATGGAATCCGCCATCTCCTCGGCTTTGTTCGTAATGAATTTCACGACTGCTTCATCATCCAACTTGTTGATGATATTAATTAAAATGGATGACAATTCATTGATCAAAACAGTTTGATTTCTCTCTTTTGAAAGCCATTCGCCAGCGTAAACCGAAACTTTTAGTTTTTGAATATAAGGCCTGATATTTTGAGGCGAAAGAAAATTTTCCACCACGAAATTTCCCAAGTTGTCGCCAATCTTCTCTTTAGAATTCTCGATCAAATTAGTGTGTGGAATTTTGATTCCCAAAGGATAATTGAAAAGCGCTGTCACAGCAAACCAATCTGCCAAAGCCCCAACCATCGCTGCTTCGGAAAAAGCCCGAATGTAACCGATCCAATGCGAAGGATTTTGCTTTTGTAAAATTGTCATTGCCACAAAGACAACTGCCATCAAGATAAATAATCCTGTAGCCAGCATTTTGTGATTGCGAAGTTGCTGTTTTTTTAAATCATCATTCATAAGATCAGGAAAAAATCGAAAATCATTCCAAACAAATTTATCGATATTTGAGTAAAATAAATTTATTTTTACATTAAAGTATTTTGCGATGTTGAAAAAGCCTTTGAATATATTTCTTTTACTGATTGCCGGTATCATCCTGACCATTTATATTTCAGGTTACAATTATCTCTTTCGCGGCATTAGATTGACCTATCTCAGAGGAGAATCCAGTTCAACAATTGATGATGGACACTATTTTTCATCCAATAAAATTTCCAGAGGCAACCCAAAACCTTGGCCTGCAGACATTAATTATAATAAAAAAAAATTGTCGCCAGAATTGGAAAAACATCTGAAAGAGACGGAATCGGTTTCCTTCTTGGTAATCCAGCACGGGAAACTTTTGCAGGAGCATTATTGGGATGGATATAAAAAGAACACGGCCAGCAACTCTTTCTCTATGGCAAAAACTGTCAGCGTTTTACTATTAGGAAAAGCAATCGATGATGGCAAGATCAGCGGGATCGATCAAAAATTCTCGGATCTCTATCCAGATTTTTCGGAGAAGGAATTTGGTAAGAATTTGACCTTGGGAAATCTTGCATCTATGGAAGCTGGCCTGAATTGGAAAGAAGATTACAAAGATCCTTTTTCACCAAACGCTGCCGCCTATTATGGATTCTCTTTGGCTGATGTTGTGTTCCAGAAAAAATTAAAACAAAATCCGGGAGAAAAATTTGAATACCAAAGTGGCGCAACACAACTTTTGGGATTTGCTGTAGGAAAGGCTGTGGGAATGCCGCTTGCTACTTACGCTTCGGCAAAACTATGGAAACCTCTCGGGATGGAACAGAATGCAGAATGGTCAACAGATAATCTTGGCGTGGAAAAATCATTTTGTTGCATACAGTCCAACGCTCGTGACTTTGCCAAGCTGGGTTCGCTGCTTCTTAACAATGGGAAATTTGAAAATATACCTTTGATCGATGAAAACTTTGTTCACCAAATGATCACGCCTACAGAACATTCAAATGGTGTTTATGGTTTGGGCGTCTGGACCAACTATGATTCTGCGATCCATCATTATTACCTGCGTGGACTTTATGGACAATATGTGATCGTAGTTCCTGAATATGATTTGATCATCGTAAGACTTGGAAACAAAGATGGTGGTAAAAAGGATTCCAAAAACCGGCCAGCAGAAGTTGAATTTTATATCAATGAAGCCTTGAAAATAGCTTCGAAAAATTAATCTGTGTCGTAATCCAACAGTGCAAAAACACTTAGAAGAATACTGCTTCTCAGTTTCTGTTCTGCCTCTTTCATGTATTGTGCCTCGTTTGTTGCGGGAATATAAAGTTCGTAGAAATTTCTATTTCTAATGACAAAAAGTGTAGAACCGATGATCATCGTCAAAACATCTTCCGACTTTGGCGCATTGTGGAAAACACCAGACACAATTCCTTTTTTCACAATATCATCTATCCTTGCTACACAGATCTGATAAAACTCAAGCAGATCATCTTTGACATTATCTTGTGTTCTGATTTCCTGAGTCACAAATCCGTGGAAATAGCTGTACTTGAAAAGCAGCGATACGATATAGTTGATGATCTCCTTCATCTGCATTTCTGGTTTGCCTTCTTTGATTGTCTGTGCAAACTCAGAAAAACTCTCCTTTGTCCGCTGCACGCGGTACTGATATAGATAAGACATCATCTTTTCCTTGGAACCGAAATAGTACGAGATCATCGCCACGTTGATGTTCGCCTTGGTACAGATATCGCGCACAGAAGTACCATCGAAGCCTTTTTTGGCAATCAATTCCTCTGCAACATCCAGGATCTTTATCTGTTTATCAGTAAATTTTTTCTTCATCTGTTTCTACGATAGAATGTAAATTTAACATTTATTTTGAATAATTACAATAGATTACAAATTATCGTTGATTATAAGAGGTGGGCAGCTTTATCTGCCTTCTACTACAAACCTAACGAAGTGGTTCGACGAGGTCAATCTCTTTTGTAGACGATTTGTCTTTAAACATAACCATCGTTCAAGCAAAAAAGGATTTCCGTTCAAACCTAGCGAAGCGGTTCATCGATTCAAGTAAAAAATAAAACGTCAGAGATAAGTCGGGCTGCGCTTCGCAACGTCTCACCATTCACCATCAAATGAGATTTTGTCATTCGAGAGGAAGCAGATTCAAAATCAAAAAAAAATTAAGGTTGTATTGTTTATCCAATAGGTCGCTCCTCCGGAGCTTTGCTCGTTGTATTTTCTTGTTTCCACCAACTGGCTGCCACTCTGTGGCTTTAGAAATCTTAACTGAGCGTAAGCGCCCTTGCGAACCTTAAAATATTTTCAATAATTAAAAAAAAATCTTTGTGGACTTTGCGTTTAAAAAAATACAAGCAATTCTTATCTTTGACTATGGGTTTTTTGGATTTTCATCATCATCAACTTAGCAAAACTGGGATTTACAATTTGAATCTCAACGAAGAAATTCCAGCTGGGAAATTCTCTGCAGGCTTGCATCCGAAAGACATCACGGAAAACTGGAAATCTGACTTTGAAAAGATCAAAACGGTTTCGCTCTCAGAAAAGTGTTTGGCCATCGGCGAATGCGGGTTGGACGGCATTATTAACATTGATGAAAATCTTCAAAACGACATCTTTAAAGCACACATCCATTGGGCAGAGGAAATCCACAAACCGATCATCATCCATTGCGTGCGACGATTTTCGCAGATTTTACATTACAAAACAGCCAAAGTGTCTTTGGTGATCCATGGTTTTAATAAAAAAGAAAATGTGGCACAGGAACTTCTGGATGCAGGCTTTCACTTGAGTTTTGGAAGAGCAACCCTAGAAAACTTATCTTTGCAAAAAATAATTAAAAACCTTCCCATCCAAAGATTGTTTCTGGAAACAGATGATGCTGATTTTAAAATCAATAAGCTTTATGAAAAAGTGGCCGAAATCAAATCCATCACACTGGAAAACCTGAGAGATCAAATGTGGGAAAACTTAGATAATATCGTACGGAATGGATAAATTTTGGCTGGAACGCACCGAATTGCTAATTAAAGAAGAAGGAATTGAAAAACTTCAAAACGCGAAAGTTTTGGTAGTTGGTTTGGGTGGCGTTGGCTCTTTTGCGGCAGAATTTTTGGCAAGAGCTGGTGTTGGAAAAATGGTGATCGTTGATGGTGATGTTGTGGATATTACTAATATCAATCGTCAATTGCCCGCGCTTCATTCTACGATTGGACAGCACAAAGTAGAGTTGGTTGGTGACCGTTTGATGGACATCAATCCAAAACTTGATCTGACAAAACTTAATGAATTCCTGGAGCCGGAAAGAATGAATGAACTCATCAAATCAGAAAAATTCGATTATGTTCTGGACTGCATTGATTCTTTGACGCCGAAGATCGCTTTGATCATCGCTTGCCGAAGAACTAAGACAAAATTGGTGTCATCTATGGGCGCTGGCGGAAAGTCTGACCCGAGCAAAGTGATGGTGCGCGATATTCATAAAACCAACAATTGCCTGCTTGCGAGACAAGTGAGAAAACGCCTAAAGAAAGAGAAGATCGACAAAGGTTTTCGTTGTGTTTTCTCCACAGAACTTCAAGATGAAGAAAGCCTGAAAATGACAGATGGAACGAATTTCAAACGTTCTTTCTACGGAACGATCAGCTTTATTCCTGCGATCTTTGGGTTGTATGCCGCTGCGGAAGTCATTAATTATTTAACTGGAAAAGAGTAATTTTCCGATGAAAATAAACAGTTTCCCCACTCACGAAAAACTGAAAAGAAAATCAGAGATCGACCATCTTTTTAAGAAAGGTAAGTGGCTGACTGTGGACAATATCCGTGTCATTCATGTTAAATCCAATGACAGTTTTTCTGTCCCAAATCACAGAGTTGGTGTTTCGGTAGGTAAGAAATTTTTTAAAAAAGCAGTGGACAGAAATCGCATAAAACGCTTGCTACGAGAATCTTACCGACTAAACAAAACAACATACCTCGAAGCTTTTAAAGAAAAATCCATTGTGATGATCTTCTGGGCTTCCAAGGAGATGCCTGATAACTTTTCCGTAGTTGAAAGCCAATTTTTGAATCTCTGCAAAAAGAAATCTGAATCTTAAATAGAAATTAGATTCAACAAAATTCTGAGTTTGCATTTGTTTTTATTTGTAATTTTAATCTCAAACAAAATTACAAATGTCAGAGATCTTACCTTATTTACTCAGTACTTTTATCGGAATTGGATTGGCTGCGGCCTCTGGTTTCCGTGTTTTCTTACCCTTATTTGCTGTAAGTCTTGCCTCGTACATGGGCTGGATCCCAATGGGCGATAACTTCGAATGGCTTTCTGGCTTGCCGACGCTGATTACGACTGGCGTAGCAACTTTGATCGAGATTCTTGCTTATTACATTCCAGTGGTTGACAATTTCCTTGATACTTTATCCATTCCTTTGGCAACTCTTGCAGGCTCGGTTTTGTTCGCCAGTCAGTTCATGGAATTGGGAACCTTTCCACAATGGGCTTTGGCGCTGATCGCTGGAGGTGGAACGGCAGCGACGATTGCATCAGGATTCGCCGGAACTCGAGCAGCGTCAACGGCTACAACTGGTGGGATTGGAAATAACCTCGTGGCTACTACGGAAACTGCAGGTGCAGGACTGATGTCCATTCTCTCTATCTTTTTGCCCGTGATCGCTTTTATCTTGGCTATTGCATTAATTGTTTTGGTCTTGTTTTTTGGAAGGAAGCTCTGGCGGAAAATGAAAACGCAGAATTCTGGGATATTCTAAAACAAAAAAAGACCGCAAGTTGCGGTCTTTTTTTATTATTAATTGTAAGCTAATTTTAGTTTACAACGATGTCATCAATTTGGACAGTTGTTGTAACTCCAGGATTTGCACCTTCATATTTGAAGATAATGAATCCGTTGCCTGTAAGAGCTGCTGGAATATTATAAGTCCCTGCTGGTGCTAAAGTTCCATAGCCTGAAGCAGGTGTTTTAGGAACTGTAAAGCTTGACGTAATATCTGTCAAAGTCGCAGTTGAGATATCAGATCCTGCAGTGTAGTTATTGGTGGTATAAACCTTCAAGGCATCTCCGTTGTAGAAACCAACATTGACTCTGAACGCAAATGTGCTTGCTGCTGTGAAATCTACCGGCACTATATAATAAGTGTGAATGCTTCCACTCGCTGCATTCGCAGAAAGCTGAATGTACTTGTTACTGTTGAAAGATCTGATTTCCCAATATCTATTCCCTAGTTCTGCATAATTGATATATTTCGGGAAATTATTGAAAAATGGTGCAGATGTATTAGCTGGATAAGATTCAAAGTTTTCTGTGAAAGATCCTGAGAAAGAAATAGCTGAACCTCCAACGATACCCGTAGCAAATCTGTTTTTTGTGAAATTAATATCAGTCAAACTTCTGATAAGCATTTGGAATCCGCTGTTGTATCTACTCACAACAAATGTAAGCTCTCCAGATTCTTTTGGTAACAATTTAGATCCAAATGTTGAGAAGCCAGAGTTTCTGATAATGGAAGATTCTCCTGTTTTATCAATGATAGCTCTATCAGTATCTTGTCCTACACCAGCGATATAGTTGATGAAAGTTTTATTGATTGGTTCAACTTCGCCCTTAGCAAACTGTACATTATCCACTGAAACTAGTGTATTCAAATATTTCTCTGCACTTGCGTCTTTTAGTGAAGCTAGTTTGGTAGGAACAAGTGTTGCAATGTCAAGTCTATTGTTACCGTTACAAACTCCTGATAGATATCTCGTTAAAAGAATACTTGGAATTCTACCAATAGCATAAGCCGGGTCAACAGATCCGATCTTTCTTGTACCTCTATCCCATCCTAGTACCAATCCGTTGGCTTTGATCCTGATATGAGATCCTACTGGAAAATCAGCATAGTTAGAAGCCTTATCAACTTCTAGCGACAATCCTACCGTAGGATTCACTGGACTATCTTGGAATGAGATCGTCTTGTAAAAGTTACCATTCTCATCAGAAGAAACGACATAAGCATCAAATATCACCGGTGCTCCGTCCACAGGAACTTTGTAAGTATTACCAGTAGTTGCAGCAGGTGCTAATGCTGCAAATGCGGCCATAGTTGTGGTTGGGTCAGCAAATCTGTTGTTACACAGAATTTCTGGTGCGCTCCAGTCATCATCTTTGACGCACGAATTAAAGGTTGTTGCAACGATTGCAGCGAAAACCAATGTCTTGATTGTTGTATATGTTTTCATTATTTTAATTTTTAAAATCTTACTTGTAAATTCACGAAATAGGAACGTCCTTGTGTATACCAATACTTAGGACCGAAAAGCGTTTGACTTCTATTGAAATCTTCCTGGAAGCCATCAAACTTAACGTTTCTAGTCTGTTCAAAACCTCCTGTGATGTATTTGGTATTATCAAAGATATTATTTACACTCGCAGAGATCAGTAGATAATATTTTCCAAAGATCCAAGACTTCCCAACGTTGGCGTTGATGAAGTATGCTGCTGGAAGTTTATTTGGCGCCAAAAGTCTTCTTAGCTCCTCATCATTTACGTTTGCGTAAGGCGTACCTGTATTGTTGTTCTGTACGAAACTTTGAGATCTAAGCAATGCGGAAGGATCTAGATAATTGTTGTCCAGATAATTCCAGTTTGCTCCAACCCACCAGTACTTTGGAGAACTGTATCTCAATCCTGCAGAGAATGCCATCTGAGGCGTCCCTCCTTGTTTGTAATTTTTAAGGTTTGATTTTCCGAAATTTACAAATGACTGCCCGTTTCCGAAAACACCGATTGCATCCGATGCAAAGTAAACATTCGGATCATTGCGATACGTGTATTGTCCGTAGCTGGCAACACCTTGAAAAGATAAGGTTGGCAACACTTTAAAGTCAACACCAAGTTCTGCACCCATGTTTCTCTTCTCTACGTTGGACATCACCTGTGTCAAAAAGGCACTTTGAATATATTGCCCTCCTGTATTACTGTCCGTTGAACCTGTTAGAGATTGATCAAATTGAATTCCATCGGCGAAATATCTTTGTACATTCGTTTCATTTTGAGTATCAATTAAAAATACAGACGCTCTAATTTTATATAAAGGCGTATTGATAACATAACTCAAGTCATTTGCGTTAACAACCGTATTTTTAATGTTAGGCGCAACCGATGCATTAAGTCTAGGATTGATGAAAAGATCTTCTAAGAAAGGTGCTTGAGAAAAATAACTACCGTTGTAAACCAAGAAGTTTCTTCCGTTGATCTTATAGATGATTTGACCTTTCAAACCGAAGTTCCAGAAATCATAATCCTTACTTTTTCCGAAAGAATCTGGATAAAGATAGTGCTTGAACAATCCTTCTCTACTAGAATTTGAGTAACCTGCAAGTGCGGATACGAAAACATCAAATTTACCTTCTGAGAATTTGAAACCAGGATTCACTTTTACTTCTTGTCTTCTAAAGATGTAATTGTATAATAATCTGTCTCCTTCTTTTTTGGCTACGTTAGCTTCGCCTTCGTTATATAATGCAGAAGTACCAGGATTATTGGTTGCTGCAAAAGGATCTCTATTCAGCACAAAATCTGCTCCAAGCAAATCATTAACCTCTCTGTAAAGTTCTGATCTGTAGTTCTGATAAGAAACGTTCAACATGAACTTTGCCTTATCTGTAAAGTTGTAAGTATAATGTGTGGCAGCGTTCCAGATCTTATCATCGCTTACATCATTTACCATATAATACAATGCTCTCTTACCAATCACACCATACTGATTGATAGGATCTTGACCAATGTTTGCAGCATACAGTCTGTTCCAGTTGATCTGAGTTACATTTGGATCTCCATTTTCCCAAGCGGTTTTGGAGCTTTGGTAGGCGTCACCCGCTGCAAGATAACTGCCGCTAGCAGGATCCCATGTGAAAGCATCAGGATTCAATGATCCGAAATAACTTGGTAAGTTTCTATAATAGGTAGGAGAAGGGTTTGGAACACTTTGCCAGTCTAATCTAGATCCTTTGTCTTTTCCAAATTGGTAAGATACAGATGTCCAAAGATTTGATTTTTTATTGATTTTCCAAAAATCCTGCAATTGCAAGATCGGCTGGAAACCTTTTCTAACTCTTTCGCTTCTCTTCTCGCCATCTTGCCATCCCCAATAGGAATTGTAATGTACACCTCTGTAGTCAAATACTTCCTGTGTACTAGGACTTGCAGTCGATCTTCTGTAAGGAGAAGCAAAAGCATTGAAAGTCATTGTATGACTGTCACTGAATTTTTTCTCAACACCTAGGTAAGTTCCGTAAGCATCATAGAAAGTTCCTTCTTGGATTCCTTCTTCGGCCCATCTTTTAGCACCCATCAAGGTGAAAGCCCATCCACTTTTTGACATTCCGGAAGAATATCTCAAAGAAACTCTTTGTCTGTAGTTTCTGTTGGTGATAGAATATACGGCCTGGAATCCTTTTCTGTATTCGCTGGCTCTAGTATTTTTGTAGATCACGCCTGTAGCACCACCAAAAGCATACTCAGAAGGTGCGTGGTTTGCAGCGATCTCCGGGTATCTTACGATTTCATTAAGTCCTCCCCAGTTAGAAAAATCTACATTTCCATTATCAGACTTTACCATAGAAACACCGTTCAACATGTTTTCGGAAGTTCTTCCGTCTACACCTCTTGGTCTAAACCAATAAGCGCCAAGATCAAAACTTGCAATTCTGTTGAAAACATCCTGAGACGATTGCAATAGACCTACTGTTGAAGATTGGCCGCCTCCTTCATCATCGCCGTTGTCAAGGATTGCAAGCCCTTGGTCAGCTCCACTTAATGAAGAATAAAGGGTAATCACCCCTAAGTCTTTTCTCTTTTCTGTGGTAATGTCAAATTCCAAAGTTTTGGTCTCGAAATTTGGTTTGGTTACCACGATCTGATAATGTCCGGTCTTCAGATCCACAAACTGGAAATATCCAATTTTGTCTGCCGAAACACCATTACCTTCTCCTTTTAGATCAATTTGTGCTTTCTCAACGGGTTTCCCATCGGCATCTTTCAAGTATGCAAAAACCGTAGTTTGTGCATAGTAAAATGATGCTGGAAGCATTGTAAATAAGGAGATTAATGATAGTTTTTTAATCATAAATCAATTAGGTTTTGTTTGCTCTTTTTTTCTAATATACAGTCCGTTACGCACGGAACGCAAATGTAAATAAATTTTCTAATATTAAAACTTTTTAACATTTTATTTATTTTAACAAATTGTCAATTATTTGCAACGTCATTATCAATTTTCAAAAACATTAAAATTTTATTTTCCAACGTTCCAAAAAAAATTACTTTTGTAGCCTTACATATTTTATTTATGTAATCGCTGTAATTTTTGGAAAACTCAAATATTGTCAGAGTTTTCTGTAATACCGTAAGACTATAAAAAAATAATAAAATCTATTTATGAAACATATTTTATGCTCGATAGCTATTTTTAGCATCTCCTTATTATCTGCACAGCAAAAAAGACAAGTGCGTGCAGCTACCGTGGGATTTCTGAATGTTGAAAATCTATGGGACACTGTCCGTTCTGCTGATTATATAGATGGAACCAAAGATATCACCAACCCTGCATTCCACAGAAGTGTGCCTTTGGATTCTATAAAATATCTAGAAGTTACAGAAAAGGATTACGCAGGACCTTGGAATGATGAAGCTCTCAAAGGTAAAAAAGTAGTGAGGATCCAAGGTGGGTCTGAAGAGTTTACCCCGAAAAGTGGTAAAAATTACAACTACAAGATCTACAAGCAAAAGCTTGAAAATGAAGCAAAAGTGATCTCAGAAATGGGAAAAGCTTACACCAATACAGCTCCTGTTGTCGTAGGTTTGATCGAGGTAGAAAATCGCCAGGTAATGGAAGACCTTGTGAAAGAACCAGCTATTGCAAAGTATGATTACGGCGTAGTACATTTCAATTCTTATGACTATAGAGGAATAGACGTTGGTTTCATCTATCAAAAAAGAAGATTCACACCATCCAAATCCTGGAAAAAAGAAATAAAGATCTTCGGTAGCGACGGCAGAAGAGAATACACGAGAGACATTGTGGTACTAACTGGTTTCCTAGACAATGAAAAAGTGGCATTTTTCCTAAATCACTGGCCATCCAGAAGAGGTGGAGAAGCAGCTTCACTTCCAAAACGTAATGCAGCCGCTACAATCCTTAAAAAAGAAATGGACAGCGTACAAGCATTGGACCCATCAACAAAAATGTTTGCCATGGGAGATTTCAACGATGATCCCATCAGTCCAAGTTTGAAAACATATTTGAAAGCAGCAGGGAATCCAAAAGACCTGTCAGAAACTACACCTTATCTTAATCTGATGTACCCGCTATATAAAAACGGCGTAGCATCTTTGGCTTATCAGGATGCACCAAACTTATTCGATCAGATCATTGTTTCTGCCAATCTACATTCGCCAAACAAAGAAGTGAGAAAAGATTATACTGTTTTCAAGGCTGAGATCTTTGCGCCGGCCTACTTGGTCAACAAAGAAGGCAACTACAAAGGTTATCCTTTCCGTTCTTGGAATGGCGACCAGTTTACAGGCGGATATTCCGATCACTTCCCGGCTTTTGTAGTCTTGCAAAAAGACCCAACACCTTGATTTGATCAATACGATATCAAAATAATACAAACCGTTTCAATCTTTGGAACGGTTTTTTGTTTAAGCAACATGACAAGATTTTTTGGGCAGCTTTTCCGCGCTCCATTCCCGCTATTTTTTGCCAATGCTTTTCCCTCACAAAAAAATGAGCTCCATTCAGCTCGGGCTGCGAAAGATTCTACGTTTCGAAACCAACTTTAAAATAACTTATGTAACTTAGACCATCTTAGATCTTGAAAAAATTTTCCAAATAAAGATTTACAAAATCAGTGAGAAAATAAAAAATATAACAAAATGAAAAACCTCATCGTCCTCGCCATCATTTCAGCCTTCATCTGGTCTTGCGCTACAAGTTCAAAACCAATAGCAGAAGATCAAAAACCAACCATCGCTACTCAGAAAAAGACCGATTCTGCCGATGAGTGGGAAGTCACCGTTTTCGATGGTGAATATGAGACCTTTGTAGCATCAAGAGCGCAGCCTAGATCCATGTTCACGGAAGCTAGCCTGAAATCCCGAAACACAATTTTGGTCACCGAATGGAATTCCAGATTCTATTCCGGCGCCAACCGAAATTTTTACGAAGTCGCCATCGATTACGACCCAAAAGAAAACTATGGATTTGAATTCGAATACCGAATGTATCAATTCTTCGCCTATTGCAATTGGAAATACGGCATTCAATTTAACGGACTGAGAGGAATTGATAAGGTAAAATAGAAAAGACTGCAAATTGCAGTCTTTTTATTTTATGTGAATTGAGAATATTTAAGAAATCCCCTCTTCTTCTCCTTTTAATTTCTCAGCATTCTCTGCCATGATCACAGCATCGATCATCTCAGAAATATCGCCGTTCATATAAGCATCCAGGTTGTACATCGATTTGTTGATCCTGTGATCCGTCACCCTTCCTTGCGGATAGTTGTACGTTTTGATCTTTGCAGAACGGTCACCGGTGGAAACCATCGATTTACGTTGTGCTGCAATATCACCGACAGATTTTTGAACCTCGATATCGTATAACTTCGTACGAAGCATTTCCATTGCTAACTCTCTGTTTGCCAACTGAGAACGCGCTTGCTGACAAACCACGACCATACCAGATGGTTTGTGCGTCAACTGTACTTTCGTCTCAACCTTGTTTACGTTTTGTCCACCAGCTCCTCCAGAACGTGAAGTCTGCATTTCGATGTCTGCCGGATTTAGTTCAAAATCAATTTCTTCAGCTTCTGGCAAAACGGCAATTGTGATTGCGGATGTATGAACACGACCTTGAGATTCGGTTTCCGGAACACGTTGAACACGGTGAACGCCGGATTCAAATTTCATAATGCCGTAAACGCCGTCACCTTCAATCCTTAGAATTAATTCTTTGTAACCTTTGGTAGATTCGCTGGAATCGGTGATCTCGTGTTTCCAACCTTTCGTTTTGAAATACATCGCGTAAGCTCTGTAAACATCTTCCACGAAGATGGCCGCCTCATCACCACCAGTTCCTGCACGAAGTTCCACGATTACATTTTTGTCGTCGGTTGGATCCTTCGGAATCAGTAGGAATTTAAGCTGCTCCTCATATTCAGGCAACTTATCCATCGCTTCGTACTTCTCCTGCTTTGCCATTTCTACGAATTCTTTGTCAGAACCGTCGGCAATGATCTCATCGGATTCTGCAATCGTGTCTAGTGCACCTTTATATTCATCAAATACTTTCACGATCTTTCCCAGATCGCTGTATTCTTTGTTCAGTGTGGAATATCTTTTTTGGTCAGTGATCACATCTGGTTGGATGATAAGATCTGCAACCTCATTATATCGTTGTTTTATCGCTTCCAGTTTTGGAATTAATGACTTGGACATATTAAATTTTTAAAGTGCAAAGATACGGAATTAAGAATCAAGAAAAAAGAGGCAAGAATAATGACTCGAGATTCAAAAAAGAGAGTTTGATTTTACTATGATTTTTGTAAACCACAAAGACACAAAGTTTTTGCACAAGGTTCACAAGGCTAATTTTAGTAAATGGATATTTATAGTGTTCTTTGTGAAATTCCTTTGTGCTTTTGTGGTTAAAAAGAAAAAATCCACTCTTAAAAAAGAATGGATTTAATATATATTGTTTCGCTTTGAGTGCAATCTCTCACGAAAAGAAAATTGCCAAATTAATGGTGGTGACCGTGGCTCACTGGTTTTTCACCTGCAGGTCTTTGGTAGATCACCTCTACACCTTCTTGCTCATAAAGCTTTTTGTATCTGATCTTTTCCGGGTCGAAGTTCTTGTTGATCTTCCCAAAATATTCCGCAACACCTTCTGTTAACCAAAGTGGTACGATGAATCCGAAGAACATCAAAATACACCAAAATCCACAAATCATCATTGTGAAGAAATAGATTGTCCAAAGGAATTGGTAAACCGGCCAGAATGCTGATAACATCATAATGCTATATATTTTTAGCAAAAGTAGATGATTTTACCAAAACTCACAAAATTTCTGACTTGATTTTTTTCATTTTGCTGAACTTTTAGTTTTTAGTAATTTCGTAAGGTTGTAAAAATCAATGTTAAGTTGGTGGGAAAAGTTAAATAAAATAGACAAATCCCCTAGCCCCGATTGCAGCGGTTACCCCACAACACGCGCTGGGAAAAGCCTTGGCGTGAGGAGTAATAGCGGAAAGCGGGAAACAGCTCCTAAAAAAATAAATAAATATAAAATAATGAGTTTCAGAATCGAAAAAGACACAATGGGCGACGTGCAAGTGCCTGCAGAGAAATTTTGGGGTGCACAGACGGAGCGTTCCAGAAATAATTTCAAAATCGGGCCGGAAGGAAGTATGCCTCGCGAGATCATCGATGCGTTTGCTTACCTGAAGAAAGCGGCGGCGTTTACCAATGCGGAGTTAGGCGTTCTTGTCCAAGAAAAAAGAGACCTGATCGGGAAAGTTTGTGACGAGATCCTGGAAGGGAAATTGTACGACGAGTTTCCTCTTGTGATCTGGCAAACGGGTTCTGGAACACAATCTAATATGAACGTGAACGAAGTTGTTGCCAACCGATCTCACGTTTTGAACGGCGGAAATCTTGGCGAGAAAACTTTGGTTCACCCCAATGACGATGTGAACAAATCCCAGTCTTCCAACGACACTTATCCAACGGCAATGCACATCGCAGCTTACACGAAAGTGGTAAAAGATACTTTGCCTGCTTTGGAAAAATTGAGAAATACGCTAGACGAGAAAGCGAAGAAATTCCAGAACATCGTGAAAATTGGTAGAACGCATTTGATGGATGCGACGCCTTTGACTTTGGGTCAGGAATTCTCTGGCTACGTTGCGCAGTTGGATTATGCGAAAAAAGCGATCAATAATACTTTGGACCACTTGAAAGAATTGGCGCTTGGTGGAACTGCAGTTGGAACCGGACTTAATACGCCGAAAGGTTATGATGTTTTGGTGGCTAAATATATTGCGGATTTTACAGGACTTCCGTTCGTAACGGCTCCGAATAAATTTGAAGCTTTGGCAGCGCACGACGGAATCGTGGAATCTCACGGTGCTTTGAAGCAATTGGCGGTTTCTCTTTATAAAATTGCTCAGGACATTAGACTTTTGGCTTCTGGACCAAGATCTGGAATCGGCGAGATCCACATTCCGGAGAACGAACCAGGTTCATCAATTATGCCAGGAAAAGTGAATCCTACTCAGAATGAAGCGATCACAATGGTTTGTGCGCAAGTTCTTGGAAACGATACGACAATCTCTTTCGCAGGAACGCAAGGGAATTATGAATTGAATGTTTTCAAACCAGTGATGGCGTATAATTTCTTGCAATCCGCACAGTTGTTGGCAGATGCGATGATCTCATTTAATGACCATTGTGCGGTTGGAATTGAGCCAAACGAACCGAGAATCAAGGAATTGGTTGACAAATCATTGATGTTGGTGACAGCGCTTAACACGCACATCGGTTACGAAAACGCAGCAAAAATTGCTAAAACAGCTCACAAAAACGGAACAACTCTGAAAGAAGAAGCCGTGAACCTTGGCCTTTTGACTGCAGAACAATTTGACGAATGGGTGAAACCAGAAGATATGGTTGGAAGCTTGAAATAAGAAGCTACACTTTAGATATTAGAAAAATGCCTCAGAGATCTCTGAGGCATTTTTTTATTTTATTGATTAATTTTTCATTCTTAAATAATCGAAACCTGATCGGCAAAATATTGCTCCAGATCTCTCAAAGTTTCTGGGGAAGTTTGGATGTCTCTTACCAATTCACCTTTGTTGATGACCACGATTCTTTCGCAAACTTCTGTGGTGTGCGCCAGATCGTGACTGGAAATCAGGAATGTGGAATCTGAATTCTTGGACCAATCTCTAATCAAATTTTTAAGTTTGATCTGAGTTGATGGATCCAAATTGGCAAAAGGCTCATCGAGGATAATGATCTGAGGTGTTCCTATCAATGCGCCGATGATCCCGACTTTTTTCATATTTCCTTTGGAAAGGTCGCGGATGTATTTTTTGGCATTCAGAATTTCGCCATTAAAGAAATCGTTGAAGTTTTTGAGGAATTCGTCGACTTGGATCTTGGTTTGACCTCTGAGTTCGCCGAGAAAATAGAAATATTCTTCTGGGGTCAAGTAGCCGATCAGAAAAGTTTCGTCAATGAATGCGCCGACTTTGTTTTTCCAGTTTTCGGATTCGTTGACTTTTTCCTGGTCGATGGCAACAAAACCGGAAGTGGGTTCGATCAAGTCAAGGATCAAACTGAACAAAGTCGTTTTTCCTGCGCCGTTGTTCCCGACGAGACCAATGGTTTGCCCTTTTTGGAAATCAAGTGATTCTATGCTTAGGACTTTTTTGTTTTCGTAAACTTTGGAGAGGTTATTTATTGTGATCATTTATTTAGATATTAGGAGTGAGAGTTTAGATTTAATTTCCTTTGAAAGCTTTGATAGTGGAATATTTTTCCTTTTTGTAAAGTTTGACAATGAAATCGAAGAATTTTTCCCTGAAAAGAAACCCGATCAATCCAAGAAAACCAAGACTAGCTACAGCTGCAGTGGTTCCGAATAAATATTTTGTTCCCGCGAAAACCGCCATTGGCAACACCATTTGAGGCAAGATCATTAAGATACTTTTGAAACTGAAATTGTTTTTCTTTCCGATGGATTTTCCTCTTGCATTTAGGTCAATTGGATTTTTGTTGTACGCTCCTGAAAGCAGAACAATCTGCGAATTGACGCCAATATTGTAAAGTCCGCCCGCGAGAAATGTGAAATACAATTCCCAACTCACAAACGCATAAGCGATCGCAACAACCATACTCACGGCAACTGCACTTACGATGAGCCACCATTTGGCCTTCAGATATTCTTTGTAAGGCACATTCAAAGTCATCATCAATGGATAATAGGAACTGTCAAACGATGGCACTCTTTGTCCGAACATAAATAGAAATCCGCCCGTTACGAACAATCCCATAAACAGCTGCATGTAAGCGGTTTTGTAAGTCGGAGAGCTGAATAGAAGCAAGCCGTAGAATAAGAATAAGAAGCTTCCCAAGGCAATAGATTTCGCGGCTTTGCTACGTTTGATCATTCTAATGTCATTATTAATAAATGTTCCGAGAACGCCGTATTTATTGAGAAATTGAATGCTTTCTGTTTTCCCGACTTCCTGTTTCATTTCCAAACCTTTGTCCAGATAGAAATTCTCTTTGATGAATTTTTTAACGATGAAGAAGCCGATCCACATCAATAAAATTGGACCAATGATCGTCCACCAATGATTGTAAAACTTAGTGAAGACCAATTCCGAAAATGAAGATAGCGAAATGATCTTGTAATAATCCAAACCTGCAAACACGACCAAAATCAATCCGATGATCCAAACCACAGCGTCTTTTCCATTCAGAAGGATATTAAGGAAATTGCTGCAGAAACTTAAAATGATGATGGCGAATATCCAAGCGAAGCTTCCCGCAACCGAATGTCCATTATAAAGCAAGATCACCAAAAGTGGAATGTAGATGAAAAGTCCACCCCAACTGAAGAATGACGAAAAGGTTTTGCCGATCATGTAATTCACGAGTGTGCTTTTCTTGATGTTCATCGTCAGAAACGGTTTGATGTTCTGCGTCGGCATCTGCTGGAAAAAATATCTCAGAAAAAGGTCAGCGACTAACCAATAGATCAAAAATCTGCTGATGACCAACACTGGGTCGATGTGCATTTCCTTCTTCGGAAAATAGTAAGCGCCAAAAGCAATGAATACAAACATCGCCAACATGTACAACATTCCCAAAAGCTGGAAGATCTTGACAATCACATTGGCCGCCAGAGAACTGGACCGGAAAAAACTTTTGAATTCTAATTTGATAAACCTTTGCAGCATGAGAGAATTAATTTGGTTAAATTTAAGGAATTTAGAATTTGCTAATGTTTCTATCTATTAAGTTCACTTTTTTGCATAATTGTTACAGATAATTTCACTTTATCAACAATTAATTCAAATTAATGTGGATTGTTTGCTTAAAACTAAAATCAATAAAACTCTTAAAAATTATATCTTTGTACCATGGCACAGAAGGATACATTATCGAGTTTGATTCACGGTAATTTTGCAAAGGAACTCTCTATTTCGGATGGCAAAATGCCGCCTAATGCATTGGATTTTGAAAAAATTGTGATCGGAACTTTTCTAATTGACAGAAAAGGGCTCGACCATTCCATAGACTTATTGACCGCGGACGTTTTCTACGATCCAAGGCATCAAACTATATTTGCGGCAATCTTGAAATTGTACGAAAGCAATTCACCAATTGACCTGATGACTGTGATCCAGGAACTGAAAAGAACTGAAAAACTTAGTCTTGGTGGCGGCGATCATTACATAATTGATTTGACGATGGGCGTAAGTTCATCTGCCCACATCGAATATCACGTGCGTGTGATCTTGGAGAAATTTATCTTAAGGTCATTGATCAATGTGTCTGCTAATGTGATCGACAGCTCTTACAAAGAAACCACCGACGTTTTCGAATTGTTGGATAAAGCTGAACAATCATTCTTCGAAATCACAAACGGAACCATCAAAAAAGGGTTCGACACAGCTAATTCATTGGTAAAAGAAGCGATTGAAAAGATCAAATCTTTAAAAGATAAAGAAGGATTGTCCGGAGTTCCATCTGGATTTACGGCTTTGGATAAGGAAACTGGAGGTTGGCAAAATTCTGACCTTATCATCATCGCCGCAAGACCGGCGATGGGAAAAACGGCTTTCATCCTCTCGATGGCGAGAAATATCTGTGTGGATCATAATATTCCGATGGCACTATTCTCTCTGGAGATGGCTTCGGTCCAGTTGATCACAAGGATGATCTCTTCCGAAACTGGGATCTCTTCCGAGAAATTGAGAAAAGGACAAATGGCGGATGAAGAATGGCAAAGACTGTTCACCAACGTTTCCGCTTTGGAAAATGCGCCACTTTATATTGACGAAACACCTTCCCTTTCCATCTTCGATTTCCGTGCAAAATGCCGACGATTGGTAATGCAACACGGCGTTAAGATCATCATGGTCGATTACCTACAGCTGATGACAGCCAGTTCTGGAAAAGGCGCAGGAAACCGTGAGCAGGAAATTGCGATGATCTCCCGATCTTTGAAAGCGATTGCAAAAGAACTTAACGTTCCGGTAATTGCACTTTCCCAGCTTTCCAGAAGTGTGGAAACTCGCCCAGGAAAAAGACCAATGCTTTCTGACCTCCGTGAATCTGGAGCCATCGAGCAGGACGCGGATATCGTGTCTTTCATCTTCCGACCAGAATATTACAAGATCGGCGTTTGGGATAATGACGAAGAAGGCGCAGAAACAAGCACAGAAAATCAAGCTGAGATCATCATCGCAAAACATAGAAATGGTGCGACAGCGGACGTGCGATTGGCTTTCCACAAGAACATCGGTAAGTTTGCAGATCTTGGGACGAATTACGAATACACGCCTTCCAATTTCGGACAGAAAGATGAACCTTCAGGTTTCGATAAAATCACCATCACCAGCGATCCACATTCAGCCTTCGGAATTCCGAACAACAATCAGGTTTCCGGCTCTGCAATGAATGATGATGACGATGATATGCCATTTTAAGTTTCTGGTTTGAGTTTAAAAGTCGAAATCTACACAGACGGCGCTTGCAGTGGAAATCCCGGCCCAGGCGGTTACGGGATCCTGATGCGCGTTCCCGAAAAAAAATACCAGAAAACCTACTCCAAAGGCTTCCGAAAAACCACCAACAATCGAATGGAATTGATGGCGGTAATCGTAGCATTAGGCAATCTGAGAACTTCTGATAATGATGTTCACATCTTCACCGACAGCAAATATGTTGCAGATGCCATTAACCAAAAATGGATCTACGGCTGGATCAAACGTGGCTGGAAGAATGTGAAAAACCCGGATCTCTGGAAAGTATTTTATAAGTTGTATCAACTTCACGATCCAAAATTCCACTGGATCAAAGGTCACGCTGGACATCCAGAAAATGAGATTTGTGATCAATTGGCTGTAGCCGCAGCAAAATCTGGAAAATTAGAAATCGATGCTTATTTTGAGAATCCAACTGAAAGTGGATTGTTTTAATTTCTAAAATGTATTTCTAGAAAGACAAGGAGAAAAGGAAACGTGTCCAAATACGCAAAAAATTAGTGAAAGAAATTTCAAGCCGTAACTAATTTTTAAAGTTTTGTGTATGGTTTTTGATAACTTCGTTTACTTAATTTCTCTATTCAATGATTACAACAAAATATTTCAATTACAAACAGATCGCAAATCTTGCGGGATTGCATCTCGTTTGGCTTACTGCATGGAGCACTTTCGTGGCTGCCATCTATTACTTTTTTGAGTGGCAGTGGATGACAATTCCTTTGGTTCCGCTCACTTTGGTAGGTACTGCGGTCGCTTTTTTTGTTGGTTTCAAAAGCAATCAGGCTTATGACAGACTTTGGGAGGCTAGAAAAATATGGGGAGCGATTGTAAACTCCAGCAGATCTTTTACCTCTATGCTGGCTGCATTCGATACTGAAAAAGGAGAAATGCATTATATAAAAGATTTAAAAAAACAAATAGTTTACCGTCATATCGCATGGTTGTATACATTGAGAGATCAGCTTCTAATCCCCACAGAATGGGAACATATGAGTCTTGAAAGACATTTTGGGAGTATTAATTTCAAAAGACACAGACAGATAAAAGCAGGATTTCCAGATTACAGCAGAACACCACTTTTTCAGAAAAGATATCTTTCGGATGATGAATTTGAATTGCAGGAAAAATATAAAAACTTTGCTACCTATCTGATCTCAAAACAAGCAAAAGATCTCAGTCATTTGAAAAGACACAATGTCATTACAGATTTTGAACACATGCAACTGCAAACCTGTCAAAACGATTTCTATGATTATCAGGGACAGGCGGAGAGAATAAAGAAATTTCCTTCTCCGCGACAGTTTGCTAATTCAGGATTTATTTTTATTGTTATTTTCATTATTCTTTTACCTTTAGGTCTGGTCAGCGAATTCAGCAAGTTGGGCGATTGGGGAATCTGGACTTGTATTCCGTTTTGTGTAATTGTCGGGTGGATCTATATTATTATGGAACTTGTCGGCGATTACTCCGAAAATCCTTTTGGCGGATTGATGTTTGATATTCCTATGCTTTCGATCTGCCGAACCATTGAAATCGATCTTCTTCAAATCATTGGCGAACATGATGATCTTCCGGAACCAATTGGTTCTAAAAACGGGGTTCTGATTTAAATTTAAAGCTTATAAATAACAATAAGATCATTTCAATTAGGATGATCTTATTGTTTCTACACATTCCAAAAATCACGATCCAGACTTCTGTATTGAATCGCTTCTGAGATATGGTCGCCTTGAATATTTTCAGAATTCTCCAAGTCTGCGATGGTTCTAGCCACCTTCAAGATGCGACTGTAGGCTCTTGCCGAGAGATTGAGTTTTGCCATAGCGGCTTTTATTAACAATTGAGAATACTCATCCAGTTCGCAATATTTTTCCATTTCTTTGGAACCCATTTGTGCATTGTAGTTGATGTCCGAATCTTTGTACCGCTCATTTTGAATATCTCTCGCTTTGTTCACCCTCGCCCGGATGCTCGCACTGCTTTCGCCTTTTCTCTTTTCGGTCAATTGTTCATATTCCACCTTTGATACTTCGATATGAATGTCGATCCTGTCGAGCAGCGGTCCGGATAATTTGTTCATGTAACGTTGCATTTCCACAGTAGAGGAAGTATTGTTTGGGTCGTCGGGAAAATAACCGCTGGGACTTGGATTCATACTGGCAACGAGCATGAAGCTTGCTGGATATTCTATCGTGAATTTGGCTCGTGAAATGGTAACAACCCTGTCTTCCAACGGTTGACGCATCACTTCCAAAACCGTTCTTTTGAACTCAGGCATTTCATCAAGAAAGAGAACACCGTTGTGAGCCAACGAAATCTCGCCAGGCTGAGGATAACTTCCACCGCCGACAAGCGCGACGTCCGAAATGGTGTGGTGCGGCGAGCGAAACGGCCGAATCGTTATCAATGAAGTCTCCGCGCCCATCTTTCCTGCAACAGAATGGATTTTCGTAGTTTCAAGCGATTCTTTGAGGCTTAATGTTGGCAAGATACTAGGTAAGCGTTTGGCAATCATGGTTTTTCCACTTCCCGGCGAACCAATCAAAATAATATTGTGACCGCCAGCGGCTGCAACTTCCATCGCTCGTTTCGCCGCTTCTTGGCCTTTGACCTCATCAAAATCGAATGGAAAATGGTCAATTTTATCCTGAAATTCTTTTCTAGTATCGATTTCGAATTTTTCCAAGGCAATGTCTTCATTAAAAAAATCGATGATCTCCTTAATATTATCAATGCCGTAAACATCCAATTGATTGACGATAGCAGCTTCTCTCGCATTTTTCTTCGGGAGAATGATGCCTTTGAAACCATCTTCTCTGGCTTTGATGGCAATCGGCAATACGCCGCGGATTGGCTGAAGACTACCATCCAGAGAGAGTTCGCCCATGATGATGTAATCGTTGAGATTTTCGTATTTGATCAGATCAGATGCCGCCAATATTCCCAAAGCAATGCTCAGATCATAAGCCGCACCTTCTTTACGCAGATCTGCCGGCGCCATGTTGATCGTGATCTTCTTACCTGGAATTTTGAAGCCGGAATTCTTGAGTGCTGCTGAGATCCGGTAGCTGCTTTCTTTGATGGCATTGTCTGGAAGTCCAACCAGATGGTAACCTACGCCCTGATCGACATTGACCTCAATAGTGATGATCTGTGCAGAAACGCCGTGAATGGCCGCACCGTAAACTTTGACTAACATTTGTGTTTTGTTTTACCAAAAATAAAAAAAACTCCTTGATGAAAACCAAAGAGTTAAATATTTTTTAACAAATAAATTGAATTACATAAATCGTTCTCCCTTTTTGAGGTTTTTGAGATCGAGAACGTAATCCTTGATCAATTGGTCATTATCTCTAGGGCAGATAAGCAAAGCCTTTTCTGTATCTACGATGATATAGTTTTTGAGACCATCGATCACTGCGGCCTTATTTTGATTTTTGATCCTGATGACATTGCCCTTGGAATTGTAGGTCAAAACATTTTTGGAGCTGATCGCATTGTTGTCATCATTTTTATCTGCATTGGCGTAAACAGAGGTCCACGTTCCAAGGTCGCTCCAGCCAAGATTTGCAGGAATGACGTAGACATTGTTCGCTTTTTCCAAGATCCCGTTATCTATCGAAACTTTGTTGACGATTGGATAGATGAGACCAATGCACTCTTTTTCACCGTCCACATTGTAGTCGCATCCATTGAATTGATTGGTCATCTCGGGAAGGAACTTTTTGAAGGCTTTCAAAATACTTTTCACGCTCCAAAGAAAGATGCCCGCATTCCAAAGAAAATCTCCTGACTCCATGAAACTTTTGGCGATATCCAAATCGGGTTTCTCTGTAAAGGTTTTCACCTTGGAATAATTTTCATTATTCTGTTGGATGAACTGGATGTAGCCATAGCCTGTATCTGGGCGTGTAGGCGTAATTCCCAATGTGATGAGATAATCATTTTCCGATGCCAATTTGAATCCCAACTCCACTTTTTCCAGAAAAGCTCTTTCTTTCAGGATCAAATGATCGGCCGGCATTACAATGATATTGGCATTTGGGTTCACAGCTTCGATTTTTTTTGCCATGTAGAGATTACAGGCAGAAGTGTTCTTCATTGCTGGTTCTCCCACAATATTGCTTGCAGGAACCTCAGGTAACTGCTGTTGAGTCAGCTCCACATATTCCTGATTTGTAATAATATAAATATTCTCTTTGGGAATCAATTGGCTGATCCTGTCGTACGTCTGCTGGATCATCGTCCTACCAGTTCCTAAGATGTCATGGAATTGCTTGGGAAATTTTTGGGTACTCATTGGCCAAAATCGGCTTCCGATCCCACCGGCCATTATTACACAATAATTATCGTTGTTCATTTATGATAAGTTTTTCGACCTTTGCCAGAGGGCGGAATAGATACTTCTTTGAGCTTTTAAGATGATGACAAAGATATAACTTTTTCTTTTTTTCCAAGATAACGTATTCATCACCTTTGTACAGAAAACTATCGTTGATCGACAAATTCTCAATAAAAACCAAGTTATCTTCTGGGTCTTCGATATGAAAGTAGCGAACCAAGTCCGGACTTGCCATAAAATTGGCTTTTGGATTTTTCGAGAATGATGAAATAATCGGTTTCAGATCATCCTGGTAAACATCAATACTTTCCAAAAGCATGTCACGAAAGGTTTCCTTCCACTCTTTTCCGTGTGCACTGATCTTGTAATTGAACTTATCAAATGCAATAAGATGCGCCAGTTCATGCGTCAACACAAAGAAAAATAATTGCTTGTCCAATGTAGAATTCACAGTGATCTGATGTGACTTATCTGGCAACCTTCTGTAATCTCCAAGCTTGCTATTCCTGTTTTTTGTGATCTTGATATGGATGTAATGATCAGCAAACCATTTTTTCAAATATGGAAAAGTATGCTCCGGAAGATATTGTTCTAAGGTTTTGATTGACATTAAAAGTGGTAGAAATATTAAACAAAAATAACCATTCACACGCATTTTAAAATTAATTAGCCGTCAATTATTATAATATTTCTTAAATTTCGGGTAAATTGTAAAATTGCTGAGACCAGTCGTATGCTTCTTATTATTTATTTTAATTGGATGTTCTAAAAAAGAGGATCTAAAAACACCGACTGCTGTAAGCAAACAGATCAATCCATTTTACGAAAAAGCATTTGTCTTTATGGACAAGAACCAGGACAGTGCTTTCTTTTATCTTAATAAAGGTAAAGAATTGTTCCTCAAAAGAAATGATAGTTTTGGACTGGGGAAAAGCTTTGTGAACATGGCTATCATTCAGGAGAAAGAAGGCGACAATTTTGGTAGCATAGAAACCAGTTTGATGGCAAGTCGGTTTTTCAAGGAAAAGGATACTTCGCACCACGGCTTTTTGTTTTCCAATTATAATAATTTGGGTGTAGCGTCCGCAAATCTCAAGAATTATCAAGATGCAAAACGGTTTTATGACAAAGCTTTCGATTTCACAAAAGACCCCATAGACAAAATGATGTTGGCCAACAATATCGCCATTACTTTTCATAATGAGAAGCGCTATGACAAGGCCATCGACATCTACACAAAACTTCTGGACAGCGTTGGTGATAAGAGCGAATTTTATCCTAAACTATTACTAAATTATTCCAGATCAAAATGGTTCGAAGACCAAAACTACAATCCGACAAAAAATTATCTTCTCGCAGAAAAATTAAGTGAAAACCTGGATGACGATTGGACCAAGGACGCTGCTTTTGCTTACCTGGCCGCCTATTATCTCACAAAAAATAATGATTCTGCCAGAATCTACAGCAACAAGATGTTGGATCTCGCAAAAAAAATAAATTACCCTTCCGACCAATTGGAAGCTTTGCAAAATCTGATCAAGATTTCCGACGGAAAGCAATCACAGAAATACTTTGAAGACTATTCTCGAATTCAGGACAGCTTACTCAATGAGCAAAACCGAGCAAAAAATCAATTTGCGCTGATCCGCTTTGAAAGCGAAAAAGCGAAGGCCGAAAATCTGACATTACAGAAGACAAAATCGGTGAACGAATACAAGATACTGCGACAAAAGATCACCATCTGGAGCACTTTTGTCATTACCACTATTGGTGCTTTTTCTATCTTTTTCTGGATTCGCAGAAAGCGGCAACACCTCATTCTGGAAGCGAACAACAAATTACAAAACCAGCGCCTGGACTTTTCCAAAAAGGTTCATGATGTGGTTGCCAATGGGATCTATGAGGTGATGAGCACCATCGAGAATCAGCATGATATTCCAAAAGAAAAGATCCTGGACAAGCTGGAACTCATGTACGAAAAGTCTCGAAACCTATCGTACGACGGCACATTGCAAAAGGACTTTGATGAAAGGATAACGGCATTGATCAGCTCTTTCGACCATGGCCAAACCAAGATCATCATTATTGGAAACGATGGCTATTTTTGGGAATCCATTCCAAACCATGTGAAGGAAGAATTGTTTCAGGTCATCCGAGAACTGCTTGTAAATATGAGAAAACACAGCCAGGCATCACAGGTCATTTTAAGATTTGTAAAGGAGAACGACGATTACGAGATTAAATACACAGACAACGGAATTGGCCTGGCAGAGCATGTTGTAGAAAAAAATGGGTTTATCAATATGAGGTCCAGGCTTGCCGAATTGGATGCGAAATTTGAAATTGGCGAGCGCATTTCTGGATTAAGAATCTCAATAAAATTTAAAAAAAATGTTCAATAAAATATTGATTGCAGAAGATCACGAGAGCAGCAATTTTTCTGTTCAAAAGATTTTGGAAGAATTAAATGTTCCAGATGTAAATCACGTCTATTACTGCGATGATGCGTTTTCACAAATCAAAAAATCACTAGACGCTACACCGTATGAGGTTTTGATCACCGATCTGTCATTTGAGGAAGACCACAGGAAACAGTTCATAAAAAATGGCCGCGAACTGATCAAATGCTGCAAAGACCTAGATCCGGAACTGAAGGTGATCGTCTTCTCTGGTGAACACAGATTGGGCGTGATCGACCTTCTATTTTCTGAATTGAAGATCAATGCATTCGTACGAAAGGCAAGATCTGATGCAAAGGAACTGAAAAAAGCGATTGAAGCGGTTTACAATGGTGAAACTTATATTTCCCATGACCTGAAACTTCCTGTAAAAAGCATGAACACCTTGGAATTCAGCAACTATGATATTATTCTTCTTCAGCTTTTATCGGAAGGTGTGTTGCAAAAAAACATTCCACAGATCTTGCAAGAGCGAGAGATCCATCCCAATAGTTTGAGTAGCGTCGAAAAAAGAATGAACGCGATGAAGCTGGCATTGACGGTAAAAAACAACGAACAACTGATTGCTTATTGCAAAGATTTGGGAATAATTTGATTTTTTTTAATTTTTTTTTGCGTTTTACGGTTTCCCGTAAGGAAATACGAATTTATCTATCTAATTTTGTCCCAGATTAATAACCGTAAAAACACAAAAACACAATAATCATTTCCTAAATAGCCTGAAGATTTTCTTTAGGCTATTTTATTTTCTAAACATCTCTGTGTGCGGAATGTTATCTTCAAGGTATTTCTTCCCTGTATCCTGGAATCCAAAATCCGAATAGAACTTTAGCAAATAATCTTGCGCTGAGATCCGGACTTCCGAAGTTCCCAATCTGTTTTCTATAACCTCAAGAGCGTATTTTATGAGTTGTTTCCCAAGTCCTGTTCCTCTGCCATTTTCCGTTGTCACCACTCTACCGATAGAAGTTTCTGGATATTTGATGCCTTTGTCAAAAATTCTGCAATACGCTAAAACCTCACCATTGTTTTCCGCCCAAAGGTGGATTGCTTTTTGATCATTATCGTCCAGGTCAGGATAAGGACAATCTTGTTCCACTACGAAAACGTTGACTCTGGCTTTGATAATTTCGTATAGTTCCGGGGTTGTAAGTTCAGAAAATGTTTTGATTTTCCACTCTGCATTAATCATCGAATCGTACTTTATTTTTGATGAGGAATTGATTGGTCTCCGAGATGAATTTCAGGATATTGTCTGTTCCCGTTTTTTTCTCTGCCGAGGTTACGTAGATCTCTGGCAAGTCTTCCCAAGTATTCAGCAATTCCTTTTTGTAAGCTTCAACATTTCGGTCCGCCGCGCCAGGTTTCAATTTATCCACTTTTGTAAAAACGATGGAGAACGGAACATTACTTTCACCACACCATTGCATAAACTCCAGATCAATCTTTTGAGGCGTCAAACGTGAATCTATCAAAACAAAAAGGTTGACCAGATTTTGTCTGTTGAGGATGTAATTGGTGATCAGTTTTTCAAAATCTTTTCTTAGGCTCTTAGAAACTTTCGCATAACCATAACCTGGAAGATCGGTAAGAAACCAATTTTCATTGACCAAAAAATGGTTGATAAGTTGCGTTTTCCCTGGCGTTTGTGATGTTTTAGCCAGATCTTTGTGATTCATCATCGCATTGATGAGAGAAGACTTGCCTACGTTGGAACGTCCGATGAAAGCATATTCTGCCATCGTAGGCTCGGGACAATCCTGCCATTTCTGACTGCTTTTTACAAATTCTGCGGTTTTGATTACCATATTTTTTATATTTAAAAACCATTAAGAATCAATTTATTTAAGATTAAAAAAATCAAATTCTTAATGGTCTGAAAAGTTTTTATTGATTACTGCTTACATTACTCTCTGTAGCCAAGCGTAAAGAATCTCATTGAATTCATCCGGCTTTTCCATCATTGCAGCGTGACCACATTTGTCAATCCAGTGCAATTCGGAATTGGGAATGAATTTGTGCATATCCTCTGCCACTTCCGGCGGCGTCACATTATCCTGTTTTCCCCAGATGATGCAGGTTGGGCAAGTGATTTTCGGAAGATCGTTCAGCATATTGTGTTTGATGGCACTTCTGGCCAACATCACCGTTTTGATGCCTTTCATCCTGTCGTTTACCACCGCAAAAACCTCATCTACAAGCTCATCTGTTGCTACAATCGGGTCGTAGAAAACATCCTGCGTTTTTTTCTTAATGTATTCTTTATCACTTTTTCTCGGGAAACTATCGCCAAAAGTTCTTTCGTAAAGACCCGAACTTCCTGTTAAAACTAAGTTTTTTACCAATTCCGGACGGGAAGTTGTTAAAATCAATCCAATATGACCACCCATAGAATTTCCTACGATGGTCACTGGTTTCCCAATAACATCTGTAATGAACTTTGCCACAAACTTCGAAATTGAGGTCAAATTGGTATTCAAAATAGGGAGATCATAGATTGGCAATTGCGGCACAAAAACCTTGTAGCCTTTGTCCGAATAAAAATTGATCATCTTATCGAAGTTGCTCAAGCCTCCCATCAAACCATGCAAAAGCACCAGTGGATGACCTTCACCCGCTTCTACATAAGTATATTTCGTGTCTTTTTTAGTTTTAAAAATCATAATGCTCTCTCGATAACGCGCCAAAAATACAAATAAAAGAATAATTTTTTATTTTAATCCTACTAATATGGTCAAATTTAATTTATTTTAACACTGCATTCACTTCATTGATGCGGTTGATAATCGGCAGTGCGAATATTCCGCTGGTTGTGAGATAAAGTTCGTAAAAAGATTTCGCTTTTTCTGCAAAATCGATTTTCTTTTCTGTCCGGAAATGAAACATAAAAACATTGCCGAGCATCTCATAATAATCCGCGTGGTCTTTCGATTCCCGAAGTTTGACCACTTCTATGATCTCATCTTTTGATTTTAATGAAAGTTCAGCAAAATCCATTTTGAAAATATCCTTCATCAAGGAATCGAAATCCAATTCTTTCTGCATCAGACTTTCTTCTGGTTTTCCGAGAAGTAATTTTTCCAATGCTTGGCTGAGTTGTCTTATCAACCTAAGCGTAAAATCTTTATCTTGAATCATTAAGTAGATTTTAATTGTTTGTATTTAGTTCTTAGTTTCAAATTATTAACCAAAAAACAAATACGCCAAAATTACCGAAACCGTTACGCCCACTAGATCCGCCAAAAGCATAGACCCAACTGTATATCTCGTATTTCTGATTCCAACTGAACCGAAATAAACAGCGATCACATAAAAGGTCGTATCCGAACTTCCTTGCAAAATAGCTGATAACTTCCCTGCAAAACTGTCTGCGCCGAAGGTTTTCATCGTATCCACCATCATTCCACGAGCTCCGGAACCAGATAATGGTTTTATTAATGCAGTTGGCAATCCGTCCACAAATCTGGTATCGAGGTGGGAAGCACTGGCAATCCACTTCATTCCATCGATGATGACCTCAAAAACTCCACTAGTTCGCAAGAGGGAGATTGCAATCAACATACCAACCAAATAGGGAATGATTTTCACACAAACCGTAAATCCTTCCTTCGCACCATCGATGAACGCGTCGAAAACGTTGATCTTTTTATAAACTGCGCCCAAAACGATAGCCAGGAAAATCAATAAAATAATACCGTTGCTCATCACTTTGCTGAAAGAATCCAACTCGTCTTTGCTCAGTTGAACCAAGTAGATCACAAGCAAAGCGATGATTGCAGAAATACCACCAACATAAGCTAAAACAATAGGCTGAAAAAGATTGATTTTTTGTCTGATAGAAACAATCGTCATTGCTGCCAGAGTTGCACAAAATGTCGCAATCATACACGGCAGAAAAATATCGGTCGGCGTTACAGAACCCATTGATGAACGGATCGCAATGATGGAAACCGGGATCAAGGTCAATCCGCTGGCGTGCAGACAGAGAAACATAATTTGGGCGTTGCTGGCTTTGTCCTTATCAGGATTCAAGGTTTGAAGACTTTCCATCGCTTTGAGTCCGAATGGTGTGGCAGCATTGTCCAATCCCAATAAATTCGCACTGAAGTTCAACATCATATGTCCGAATGATGGATGGTTTTTCGGGATGTCCGGAAATAATTTGGAGAAGAATGGCTGAATCATTCGACTGAGGAAATTGATACCGCCAGCTTTTTCGGCGATGCTCATAAAGCCCATAAACAGGGCCATAATGCCAATCAGTTTAAGGCAGATGTTTACGGCTGTTTCGCTGGTTCCGATGACGCCATCTGTTGCCGCAACTCTGTACGTATTTACGTTTTGAAGGGAATCCATTTTGTAATGGATGTGATTTTCTTCGAGTTCCGGCGTGGCCTTCAAGGATCTTTGAATATCTGGAGAAAACTGCGCAAATGGTTTTTGCGAGATCTGAATCGTGTCGCCACCTTTCCCTACAACCATATCGTTGAAGATCTGACTGTAATTCTCTGAACTGAAATATTTGATAGAGGCCACCGCAATGGCGATGATGATGAAGGCTGACCAAATCCTGCTTAGAACCATTCTGGAAATTAATTTCAGTAAATGTAAGAAAAATGACAATAGATTTTGGAAACTGGTATTCAGAAATTAAAATTTTAATAGAATACCAAATCCCGCAGCCCGGCCTGAGTGGAGCTCATTTTTTTGCGTTGGGAAAAGCTCGGCAAAAAATAGCGGGAACGGAGGACGGAAATAGCCGCCCAAAACTTTAAGAATCAAATTGTGAGGACAAATCCCATAACTGATTTTTGTCATAAATCTAAATTATACTTGTTTGGTATGAATTGAATTAATACCTTTGCCACGGCTTTTTTTAAACACTATCAATGTTGAAATTTTGTTTTGTTTGTTGCAGTAATATATTTCAGTGATATAGAATGAAGAAGAGAATAGTGTGTTTATTTCGAAAACCTTTCATAATCTCATTTGAAAGGTTTTTTATTTTAATTAATTCGTAAAAATGATAGAACTTTTAAACGTTACCAAAAGTTTTAAGACCAAAAATAAGACGATCCAGGCTTTGGCAGACGTTTCTTTGACGGTTGAAAAAGGCGAGATCTTTGGCGTCATCGGAACTTCTGGTGCCGGGAAAAGTACGCTGATCCGCTGTGTGAACCTTCTCGAAAGACCGAACGCCGGGAAAGTGAGCGTGGATAATATTGAACTGACAAAATTGTCTGATGCTCAACTGACCTTAGAACGAAGAAAGATCGCGATGATCTTCCAACATTTTAACTTGTTGTCTTCTCGAACGGTTTTTGACAACATTGCATTTCCGTTGGAATTGGAAGGAAAATCCAAATCCGAGATCAGGGAAAAGGTAAATGGCCTTCTAGAACTTGTTGGACTGAATGAAAAGGCAAAGGATTACCCAGCCAATCTTTCCGGTGGACAAAAACAAAGAGTCGCGATTGCCAGAGCGTTGGCCAATGACCCGAAGGTTTTGCTTTGTGATGAGGCGACAAGTGCACTGGATCCGGCAACCACCAAATCGATTTTGAAATTGCTGAAATCCATCAATCAAAAATTGAACCTGACGATCCTTCTGATCACACACGAAATGGAAGTCATCAAGACGATCTGCGATAAAGTAGCGGTCATCGATCACGGAAAACTGGCGGAACAAGGCAATGTGGAACAGATCTTCACCAATCCGAAACAGGAAATAACAAAAGGATTTATCCAGTCTTCTCTCAATATCGAATTGCCTTTGGTCTATCAAAATGCATTGAGCAGTGTTGATAGCGGAAATAGCAATCCGCTCTTGAAATTTATGCTAACAGGAAACAATGACCAGAGTTTTGTCATCAGTAATTTGTTTGAGAAATTCCAGGTCAAAGCAAAAGTGATCAGTGCGCAACTGGAATATGTTGGCAATTTGAGTTTTGGCGTTTTGCTCGTGGAATTGCAGGGCAAAAATACCAACGAGGCTTTGGCTTATTTGGAAAATGAATATTCTAACACAGAAATTTTAGGTTATGTCGGATAGTATTATCAATTTGTTATTTCAAGGGACGATAGAAACGATTGTGATGACCTTGGTTTCTGGATTTTTTGGATTTCTGCTAGGATTGCCAACAGGAATTTTCTTATTCCTGACAAGAAAAGGCCAATTGCTGGAGAACAAAGTTTCTCATCAGGTTGTTTCTGTGATCGTGAATATTTTCCGCTCGATCCCATTCATCATCTTAATTGTTTGGATGATCCCATTCACCAGAACGATTGTTGGAACATCGATCGGTGTGGCGGCAGCTTTGGTCCCTTTGAGTGTTGGTTCGGCTCCATTTATTGCAAGATTGGTAGAAAATAGCTTGCTGGAAATCCCTTCCGGATTGATAGAAGCGGCAAGATCGATGGGCGCAAAACCGTTGCAGATCATCCGGAAAGTTCTTTTGCCGGAAGCTTTGCCATCATTAATCAATAATGTCAGTATCACTTTGATCACACTCGTAGGTTATTCCGCAATGGGTGGCGCAGTTGGTGCTGGCGGACTGGGACAAGTTGGTTATCAATATGGCTACATCGGCTATGATTTTGCGGTGATGAATTCGGTCTTGGTATTACTGATCATTCTGGTTTTCATCATTCAATTGGCGGGAGATTTCCTTTCGAAAAAATTCAATCACAGATAAAAAATTAAAAATGAATAAATTAAAAATAATTGCTTTAGCATTTGCTGTCATCACATTATCAGCTTGCAGCAAAAAAGAATCGAACCCGAATATTTTAAAAGTTGGCATCGCTTCCGGACCTGAACAAGGTTTGGCAGAAGAAGCTAAAAAAGTAGCAAAGGAAAAATATGGTCTTGATGTAGAATTGGTAAGTTTCAACGATTACGTGGTTCCCAACGAAGCTTTGAGCCAAGGTGATGTGGATGTGAACGCGTTTCAACACTTGCCTTACCTGGAAGAACAATCCAGACAACGAGGTTACAAATTGGCTGTTGTCGGGAAAACTTTTGTTTATCCAATTGTGGCTTACTCCAAAAAGATCAAGTCCATTTCAGAATTGAAACCTGGACAAACCATTGTGATCCCAAATGATCCTACGAATGGTGGAAGATCACTATTATTGCTTCAGAAGCAAGGATTAATTAAATTAAAAGAAGGCATTGGACTATTACCGAAAGTCGCAGACATCACAGAAAATCCTAAGAATTTCAGAATTCTGGAATTAGAAGCGCCACAGATCCCAAGGGTTTTGGAAGACAAAGAAGTGGTGCTGGCCATCATTAATAATAATTTTGCGGCTCAAGCTGGCCTGGACCCAGAAAAAGAAGGCCTTTTCACAGAAGATAAAGATTCTCCTTACGCCAATTTGATCGTTTCCAGAGAAGACAACAAAAATGACGAGAAAATCAAAAAATTCGTCAAAGCCTATCAATCTCCGGAAGTAGAGGCCGTTGCCAAGCAGACCTTCAAAGGAGGTGCTGTGAAAGCGTGGTAAAACTTCTATTTTATATCTAGTTTTTTAAGTTGGCGGTTCAGATTGAATCGCCAATTTTTTTATTAAATTAACCAAAATCGATTATGGCTTCAAAATCATCAAACTAAACTAGCAATCAAAATCGACTACAAATCCATTCTGTAAAGAGAAATCATTATAATACACAATTATGATTTAAATCATTTTGTTATTTTTATTAGTTCTAAATAAATATGTTTGCAAAAAATTAAATTATATGCTTAATAAATATCTTTGTTTAGGATTGTTTGCGGCTTTTGTAAACACCAATGCACAAAACTGCACACCGCAAGCTGCAGGAAATAATGTGGGCGACAACGGCTGCGTGAGTCTTACTTATCAAAACCAAACCGTGTCCTACAAAACTGTGAGAGCTGCTGATGGCTACGAGTGGCTTCAGCAAAATCTTGGAAGCTCAAACGTTGCAACCAGCATTGCTGACGAAGGCGCAAGAGGTGATTACTTCCAATACGGCCGTTGGGATGATGGTCATCAATTGAAAACTTCTCAAACTACAGATGTTTATCCAACACCTAACAATCCTGTTGGTTTAGGAGCCGGAAATGCTTTGTTTTATATTAATGGAGGAACGCCTTGGTCTGGTAATTATACTGGATGGTTTGCCAATCCTGACCAAAACGATACTTGGTCTGCAAAGAACCTTTCCGAAGTGACAGAACATAACGGGATCGACCCTTGTAAAGCCATTGGTGACAATTGGGAAATGCCTTCTGAGGCAGATTGGGACCTTGTAATGACCAAAGAAAACATCTTCCCAAGACCAGCTGGCGCTACAACTGGCGGAATTGTAAGAGGTTTTGAAAGCAATCTTAAAATCGCTGGTGCAGGTTCGCGTAAAGACGCAGGATGGGCTTTTGAAGGAACCCGTGCTTACATCTGGACAAAATCTGCCAGTGCCAATCCAAACTTTTACCGTTACGTGTATTTGGGAGCTGCAGCATCTAGCACAACTGGTTTTGGTGGTGACGCAAAAAGTTTTGGATATTCTGTAAGATGTGTGAACAAGTCCAACAATACTTTAGCCGTCAATGACCTCAACAAAATTGATTTTTCATTCGGTCCAAACCCAGCTGACAAATTCATCAAGATCAATACAGAAAATGCTTTGAAATCTGTGGAAGTTCTATCCATCACAGGACAAAAGATCTCTGAGACCAAAGAAAATACGGTTGATGTTTCTCGTTTGGCAAAAGGGAATTACTTCATCAAAATTACTTTCGAGAACGGAAAGACCACGACGAAGAAATTCATCAAGAAATAAACATTTCACTAAATTAATAATTGAAAAAAGAACGCCTTTTGAGCGTTCTTTTTTTATTCTAAATAGATCAGGATATCCTTAGCAACTTCTTCATCAACAGAGGTGATCAAAACCGCATCTTTCGTTTTTTCCTGAAGCTCTTTAATGAAGAAACTACTCTCAAAAAACTGTCGGTGAACGCCTGGCAAAAGGCTCATAAAGTAATCCATTCCCAATTGATTGTTATGCAAATCCATTTTGGTTTCCAGAGGTTTGTTCGGGAAAAGGTCTTCATGCATATCAGTCAGCCTTTTGCACCATTTCAAGGACTTCTCTGGCGATGACACTTTGCAGAAGTACATCATAATGATACAACACCAATAGGCGTGACGGAATGCATTTCCTATGCCGCTGTTGGAATTGGTTTTGGGATAAAGTTCCTTTGCTTTTTGAAAAGCCCTCAGACTCGCATAAGTGTAAAGGAAAGCAAATAAAGGATGCATTATTCCAATGGAAAAAACCTTCAATAATTTATTGAAGGTCAAGGTTTTTAAAGCTCTGAAAATGATGCCTATAAATCTCATAAATAAAAAACTCTCCCAGATTTGAGAGAGTATATTTTTAGTTCAATAATTTGATCAATGATATTCGTGGATCAAAAGTTTTACCGCTCTTGAAACTTGATGTTTGATCTCGGTTCTCTTCACGATGAAATCCACAAAACCTTTCTCTTGCAAAAATTCTGAGGTTTGGAAACCTTCTGGTAAATCTTTACCAATAGTTTCACGAATCACTCTCGGTCCTGCGAATCCGATCAAAGCGCTTGGTTCTGCGATAATTAGATCTGCAGTCATTGCAAATGAAGCTGTAATCCCACCAAAAGTTGGATCCGTCAAATAAGCGATATAAGGTAAACCAGCATCAGAAAGTTGAACCAATTTGGCCTGAACTTTTGCCAACTGCATCAATGAGTAAGCCGCTTCCTGCATTCTCGCTCCACCAGATTGGCAGATGATCATGTAAGGCAACTTGTGTTTGATACAATAGTCGATCGCTCTTCTGATCTTCTCACCCATCACAGATCCCAAAGATCCACCGATGAAAGCAAAATCCATACAAGAGATCACCATTTCCACACCATTCACTTTTCCAGTCGCATTACGGATGGAATCAGTCAATTTGGTTTTGGCTTTCACTTCTTTCAGACGGTCTGTGTAAGATTTTGTATCCTTGAATTTAAGAATATCAACACTTTCCACATCAGCATCCAACTCTTTGAATTTCTGATCATCAAAAAGCATATCAAAGTATTCCCTACTTCCTATCCTTACGTGGAAACCATCTTCTGGAGACACAAAATTATTAGCTCTGAGTTCTTCAGCTTCTATGATTTTGCCAGTTGGCGTCTTGTGCCAAAGTCCTTTTGGAACGTCCTTTTTGTCTTCTGTAGAAGTGGTAATGTTTTGCCCTTTCCTTTTAAACCAATCAAATGCCATATAATCTATAATTGATGAATGATAATTGATAATTGATGAAAAAACAACTTAGAAAAATCGTTTATCGCTCATCAATTATCATTTATAAATTTTATTAAAGTGTATTAATGTTGTTCAGATCTTCGAAAGCCTGAGTCAATCTTTTAATATAAGTTTCTTCTCCTTTTCTTACCCAAACTCTTGGATCGTAGAATTTCTTGTTCGGTGCATCTGCTCCTTCTGGATTTCCGATTTGATGACGTAGATATTCGATTTTATCGGTCATATAATCTCTGATTCCTTCTGTATAGCCGAACTGAAGATCTGTATCGATGTTCATTTTCACAACACCGTAACCGATGGCTTCTCTGATCTCCTCCAAAGTAGAACCTGATCCACCGTGGAATACGAAGTTTACTGGCTTCTCCCCTGTTCCAAATTTCTCCTGAACATATTTTTGAGAATTGTCAAGAATCTTCGGCGTCAATTTTACGTTTCCTGGTTTGTAAACACCGTGTACGTTTCCAAATGCCGCAGCAATGGTGAAGTTATCAGAAACCGCTTTTAGAACTTCGTAAGCGTGAGCTACTTCTTCTGGCTGTGTGTAAAGTTTTGAGCTGTCAACGTCAGAGTTGTCAACGCCATCTTCTTCTCCTCCAGTTACACCCAATTCGATCTCAAGAGTCATTCCCATTTTGTTCATTCTCTCGAAATATTTTGCAGAAACCTCTAGGTTTTCTTCAATTGGCTCCTCAGAGAAATCCAACATATGAGAAGAATAAAGAGATTTTCCGTTTTGCTTGTAAAACTCTTCACTTGCGTCCAAAAGACCGTCGATCCAAGGCAACAATTTTTTTGCGCAATGGTCTGTGTGTAAAATTACAGTCGCTCCATAAGCTTCTGCCAAAGTGTGGATATGTTTTGCGCCAGCAACAGCTCCTAGAACTGCAGCTCTTTGGTTATCATTGTTCAAGCTTTTTCCAGCGTTGAAGATCGATCCTCCGTTTGAGAACTGGATGATCACAGGTGCATTAAGTTTCGCAGCAGTTTCCATCGTTGCGTTGATATTACTAGACCCGATCACATTAGCTGCAGGAAGTGCGAATTGCTTCTCTTTGGCATAATCGAATATTTCTGTTACTAAAGAACCAGTGGCAACTCCTGCCGGAAATTTTCTGCTCATTTTGATTATATTTTTAAGATTTTTTTTGAACGGTAAAGTTACAAAATTATTAATTATTTAAAGTTTCGAATTTTCAGTCTTATGTTATGACCAATATTTTTAATTAATTCCTCTTATCATTCCCCCAAAGCAATTTTTGGCGAATGGTCTCGTAGAAACTGAAATTTTTTGGTTTGATGAGAAATAGGGAGAAATCTGCTTTTTCGATATTGATCTCGCTTCCAATCTCCATATGATAAAGTCTGGAATCCAAAGCCAAAGTATACTGCTCTACCCGACTTTTCACGATCAATTTTATTTTTGCGTCATCTTTTACGATAAGTGGACGAACATTCAGATTGTGAGGTGCAATCGGCGTGATGACGAAGTTGTCATTCGCTGGAGAAATGATTGGTCCGCCGCAGCTCAATGAGTAAGCCGTAGAACCTGTTGGTGTAGAAACGATCAAGCCGTCGCCCCAAAAAACGTTCAGAAATTCTTCGTTGATGTAAGATTCCACTGTGATCATGGATGTGGTTTCCTTTCTGGAAAGACTGACATCATTCAAGGCAAAAGGAAAATCGATATCGTTTGGATTGTCTGTGGTGATCTTGATGACAGAGCGTTCGCTGATGTTGTAATTTTTATCTAGGATAATAGAATCCAACTCGTCAAAGATCTGATCTTTTCTGAAGTTGGCCAAAAATCCCAATCGGCCTGTATTAACCCCAATAATTGGAATTTCTAGATCCTGGATGAAGGTCAAAGCGTTAAGAATTGTCCCATCGCCACCAAAACTGAAAACGATATTGACGTTTTTACTTTTCAGCTCATCTTTCCCGGAAAATGTGTCAAATTCCTTAGAAAAATTAAGATTTTCCGCCATTTCGGAATGCAGAACCACAGAAACCTCTCTGAGCGCCAATTCGGAAATGAACTTGTTGAGATACAAAAAAGTATCGAGGTCTTTTTTTTGAGAGTAGATCGCTGCCTTCATAAATTAAATTTCCAAAAATTTCTGAAAAAACCCAAATCGGTCTTTCAACAGTTCTTCCTTCTCGTCGTCGTAATGTTTGGTAACCACCGTGTAGCCATATCTTTCAAAGGTTTCATCAATGGAACTTAGATTTTCATTGCTTATCTTCAACGTAATTTCTATACTATCTTCTTTGATAGCGCTGATGAAGGTGCCGTAGATCTTGGCATTGTTGCTTTCCACAATTTGAGTGATCTCCGTCATCGAATAATGCAAACCTGTCGTTTGGATTGTTAAAATCGCACCGTTCTCAGAAAACAATGGATATTTTGAAAACTCATTGAAGATGTCGTCGCAAGAAATATAACCTAGATATTTCTCCTCTTTCGAGATTACGGGGATCACATTCGCATTGAAAGTATGGAAAAGCTTGATGCTATCGAGGATACTGCTGTCCTCTATGATGGCAAATCGCTCGTAATGAATATTGAGACTGTCCAATTTTCCCTCAGGACTGTCCTCCAGAAAAGACTGGCTGAGTCCGCCAAGGAAAACACCTTTGCTGACAATGAAAACGTGGGAATAGCCAAAGTCTTTCGCAACCTCAGAAGCTTCCTCTATGGAATCTTTTCTGCTGAATGCGGGATAATCTTTGGAAATGTAGTCTTTTATAAACATTATGCTAATTTACAAAAAATCCTTAGCCACAAAAGATTTTAAAAATTTTTATGAAATTTTATAAAAAGTATTGCTTTGTATTAAACAAAAAATATATCTTTGTCGCCTTTCATTTTTACTTTTTATTAGATTTATTTCAAACTGCAACACTTCATTGTGTCTGCAGTTTTTTTATTTTAAAGAACTCAGGTTTTTCGCAAACTCCCAAATGACGATTCCGCCACAGACACTTACGTTCAAAGAATGCTTGGTTCCCAATTGAGGGATTTCCAAAAATACATCAACATTTGGCAAAGCTTCATCACTGATGCCGTCGACTTCATTTCCTAAGATCAGAGCGTATTTTTCATCAGATTTAATTTCAAAATCAGTGATCATTTGGCTGTCGGAAGTTTGTTCAATCCCAATAATATTGAAGTTTTCTTTCTTAAGATTTTCAATAGCAATATTGATATCCTGCTCATAGATCCAATCCACGCTTTCGGTCGCACCCAGCGCAGCCTTGTGAATTTCGCGGTGAGGCGGTTGAGGCGTAATGCCGCAAAGCACCACTTTTTCGATCAAAAAAGCATCGCCGGTTCGGAAAATAGCGCCCACATTGTGCATACTTCTTACGCTGTCCAGAATGATCACGAGCGGAATCTTCGCTGTATTTTTGAAGGTTTCAACATCTATTCTACCCAATTCTTCAAGTTTCAGTTTCTTCGTCACAGTTTTAGGCTTTATTTATAATTAAATCAATATTTCTTTCGATATTCTTTGCGATAGATTCCATTGGGATATCGTTCTCGTCGTTGTTGAACGGATCTTCTATTTCTTCGGCGATCAACTCCAAACTCATCAAAACATAATATACAAACATCGTAATTGGGATCATAAAAATGCCGAGGTTCACCACATTGGCAACCGGCAAGGCTACCACGTAAAAAACCACAAATTTTTTGATAAATGATGAATAGGAATAAGGAATCGGCGTGTTTTTGATTCTCTCACATCCACCACAGACATCCAGAAATCCTGATAATTGGGCATCCAGGAAGAGCATTTCGGTGTCGGAGATCTTTCCTTCTTTTTTAAGTTGAAAAAGTTTTCTGGTCAGGAGAAAGACCAACTCTGCAGGCGGATGATGCTTCAACTCTTTGGCGAGCTCTGCAAAATCCTTGTCCAGAACCAGTCTTGTGGATTCTTTGGAAAGATGGCTGGATAGAAAATGAGGGAAGAACTTAATATATTTTGCGATCTGATTTTTTGTTTTGACATCTTTCTCATCCAGAATGCCACAGATCTTGATCATAAAATTTCGGCTGTCATTCACGAGTTTCCCCCACAGTTTTCGGCCTTCCCACCAGCGATCGTACGCCGTATTGGTCCGGAAAACCAAAAGTAAAGACAAGACAAATCCCAATAAAGAATGCAACATTCCGATGTGGCTGACCGTCGATTTTTCTGTGAGATGCAGATATTCGATCTCTAGGTAATACATCCCGTAAGAATAAAGTCCCACGAGAAGCATTGTAGGAAACAGGATCTTCAGCGTATCTGTTTTATGAAGACTGATCAGGATCTTCAGGAAGTTCTTTGTGTTGTAGGCGCGCATACAATTGCATTTGAGCACAAAGATAATTGATATGGAACAAAAACTTGTGGTCGTTCAACTATTTAGTTCAAGTTTTAAAACCGTTTCTGAAAATTATTTTTAAATTTAAGCTTTTAAAAACCATTCGATGTCAAATAAAGAAAAATTCATAACCGACCTTAACTCAAAATACAATCCAAAAGGCGACCACATCATCCTAGGAAAAGGAATGTTGGACGGCGAAATCGTCACAGAAGTGAATGTTTCGATTCCCTTGAAAACAGTTAACAGACACGGCTTGATTGCCGGTGCAACAGGAACTGGAAAGACCAAAACACTTCAGGTTTTCGTGGAGCAATTGTCTCACGCCGGAATCCCGACTTTGGTAATGGATATCAAAGGTGACCTTTCTGGAATCGCTGAATCTGGGACGGAAAACGACAACATCAAAGAACGATATTCTAAAACAGGTTTACCATATTCTCCTCAGAATTTTCCAGTGGAACTGATGACAATTTCCGGTGCAAAAGGTGTGAAACTTCGCGCAACGGTTTTGGAATTTGGACCGATTTTATTAAGCAAAATTCTTGGGTTGAATGATACTCAGCAAAGCATTATGTCCATCGTTTTCAAATATTGCGATGACAAAGCTTTGCCTTTGGTGGATTTGAATGATTTGAAAAAAGTCCTTCAATACGTAACCGATAATCCAATTGGCAAAAAGGAATTGGCTGATAATTATGGCTCGATTGCGCCGGCATCTTTGGGCGCAATTCTTCGTTCAATCGTGGCAATGGAACAGCAAGGCGCTGCTACCTTTTTCGGAGAACCAAGTTTCGATGTTGAAGACCTTTTGCAGACAAGAGATGGAAAAGGTGTTGTGAATATCTTCCGTGTGGATGATATTCAAAGCAAACCAAATCTCTTCTCGACCTTTATTTTATCACTGTTTGCGGAAATCTATATGACTTTCCCAGAGGAAGGTGACAGCGGGAAACCGAAATTGGTTCTATTCATCGATGAGGCGCATTTGCTTTTCAACGAAGCTTCAAAAACTTTGCTTTCGCAGATTGAAACGATGGTGAAGTTGATTCGTTCTAAAGGAATTGGGATTTATTTTATCACTCAAATTCCAGGTGATGTTCCGGAAAATATTTTGAGTCAATTAGGTTTGAAAATCCAGCATGCCTTGAGAGGTTTCACTGGAAAAGACAAAAAAGAAATCGATAAAGCGGTGGAGAATTATCCAACGACAGAATTTTACAACGCCAGCGAACTCATCCAAAATCTTGGAATCGGGGAAGCTTTTGTAACAGCGCTTAATGAGAAAGGAATTCCAACGCCATTGGTTCACACTTATTTAATTTCTCCCGAAAGCAGAATGGATATTTTGACCTCATCGGAAATTGATGATCTGACGAGAAACTCCGCATTAGTCAGAAAATATGAGGAAGACATCGACAAGGAAAGTGCCTACGAAATCCTCAACAAAAGAATCGAAGAACACACGCAAACCGTGATCCCGACGCCAACGAGAGGCAGAACGGCGCAACCAAAAGAAGAAGCTGGAATGTTTGAGCAAGTGATTCAAAGCCGAGCCGGAAAAACCTTTATGACGACATTGGCAAGAGAAGGCGCGAAGTTTATTCTGGGAATGTTCAGTATGAAGAAAAGAAGATAATATACTGCCAATGGATTATAAACTGATTGAAAAATTACAGATACTTTTGCCTTTAGGGTATTTATATCTTATCATTTTAGGAATATTGAGAGACGGCGTATTTTTCTATATGCTGGGCGTCAATTTTCTGAAATACTCCTCTATAATGGATATTTTGATAAGCCCAATCGCAGAATTGACATCTCAGCCGATCATTTTGGCGACAGTGATTTTGATGATCATTGGATTCTTTTTTTATTATAATTTTCTTGCCAAAAACAGTCATAAAAAATGGGTTCGTGAGTCTGTGGTGAGCAAAAAATATCTCAAACAACATCCTGATTCCACAGAACTCGATTTGAAAATTCATATAAAAAAGCAGGTCTATTTTGCAGTCGCATTTATGATTTTAGCTTTCTTCCTTGGTGGCGGTGTTGGAACAGGAATCAATGTAAAGGACAGAATCACGAACAATAATTTAAAAATCAAGCATAGAATAACCGACGATTCTGGCATTCAAAAAGAAATTTATCTGATTGATTCCAATAGTGCTTATTTCTTTTACGTTGAAAAAGGAAGCAAGATTGTCACCATTGTCCCAGTTAGCTCCATCAAAAAAATAGAACTCATCAACAACAAAATGTTTGAGAATGGAAGTTTCTCAAGTTTCTTAACTTTGTAGAACGAAAAATGTAGATGTACTCAGTAATAGATATAGAAAGTAACGGCGCACCATTTCGGAAGGAAAGCATCATAGAGATCGCGATCTACCGCTATGACGGTCACGAGATCACAGACCAATTTATTTCGCTCGTGAATCCCGAAGATGAGATCTCTTCTTTTGTTCAAAAGTTGACAGGAATCTCGTCCAAAATGGTTTTGACTGCTCCGAAATTTCACGAGATCGCAAAACGTGTGGTAGAGATCACGCAAGATTCAACTTTGGTCGGTCATAATATCGACTTCGATTATCGGATGCTTCGCCAATCGTTCAAACGACTTGGTTATGAATTCAATATCAATACTTTAGATACGATTCCGCTAGCTAAGAAATTGATTCCGGAAGAGAAAAGTTATTCATTGAGCAAGCTTTGCAAATCCATCGGAATTCCTTTGACAGAAGCGCATAGAGCAAGTGGCGATGCGAGAGCGACTTTAGACCTCTTTAAATTATTGATGATCAAAGACAAATCAAATGAGATCATCCAATCTCAACAGGAAGAGAACCACGCGAAAAGTTATCTTAATAAGATCCAATTGCTGACAGAAGACCTTCCAAACGAGCGCGGAATTTTATATTTCCAAAATTCTGACGGGAAGATCATTCATTCCGATGTTGTTGAAGACCTTTACAAATCAGCCAAAAAAATCCTTGAATCGGATTCCAGAAAATACAAGAATATCCAAGAAGATGCAGTTCTGACTTCGTACGAATTGACCGGAACCGATCTGATCGCCAAACTGATGATGAAGAATAAAGGCATCAGCAAAACGCAACCTCTGCCTTTCGGATTGTTTTACAGAAAGAATAAATTCATTCTTGAGAAAATAAAAAAAGAACAGGAAGAAAAACCTTATTTGCGATTCAAAAGTTTTACACAAGGTTTGAAAGCCATCAATTACATCAAATCAAAACCTGAGCTCAAGGAAAATCTTGAGGAATTCACGCAGAAAATCAACCTTAAAAAAAGAAACGAAATCTGGACTTCATCGGGAAGAACTTTGGGCGAAAAGTCTTTCCTCATTTTAGAAAACGGAAAACTGACAGGCTTTGGGTTTTACGATTTGTATCATCAAATCCAGTCTATGGAGAAAATCAAAAAACTGATGTTGCCCGTTTCCAGATTCTCTCAGGATTTGCAGAATGATTTGCAGTTGGCGCTTTTGAGGAATGAGTTTGAGGTTTTGGAGTTGCCGAAAATATAATTTTAACCAAAGCATCAAGCGGATAAGCTTACACAAATGAAATACAAAATACTTTTTACATTCCTTTTTACCTTAACTCTGATATCTGCCCAAAGTTTAAGACCTTTTCAAATAGATTCATTATTTGGATATAAAAATGTAAGTGATAAAATAGTAATTAAACCGCAATTTCAGTATGCATCAAAATTTATTTATGATTACGCAGTTGTTGCAAAAAATGAAAAGTTTGGAATAATTAATTCTCGAAATGATCAATTGATTGATTATAAATATGAGTTTTTGATGCCCTTAGACTCTAGTGAGGTACTGTACGGCAAAAGAGGAAAATATTTTGGAGAATTTTTATTAGGCGTTCTTACGCTAAAGGAAGAAATTAAAATTCAGGATATTTATAGTTCGATTGAGAAAAAAAACAGACTTTATATTGTTCAATTAGATGATAGCCAAATCATTAGTAAAGATGAAAATGGAGCAATGCGAAAAATGAAATCGAAATACGGATTGTTGGATTCAGATGGTAAAATTTTAATTCCTTGCAACTACAGTAATATAACTTGGAAAACCTCGAAAATATTAGATGTTTCTAAAGATTTAGAAACAAATGACCACGCATTATTTAATATTGAAGGCAAACAAATAACTGATTTTGGTTTTATGGTTTTTGGAGATTTCAAAGATGGTTTAGCAAAAGCTAGAATTGATAATAAATTTGGTTTTATTGATGAAAACGGCAAAATCATTATTCCAATAAAGTACGATTATTGTAATGAATTCGAAGATGGTTTTTCAATAATAGAAAGCAATAAAAAATACGGAGCCATTAATACTAAAGGCAAAATTATAATTGAACCGCTTTATGAATTTGAAATTGTCAAGAAAAAACTTGAAGAAAATATAAAACAATAAAAAGAATACTGCAATCTTCATAAACGTCATCAAAATAGCCCAAAATAAAAATCAATCCAAAAATTGCGAGATTTACAGATAAACTCTAATTTTGCCAAAATTTTATTAACAACAAGCAATGCAATATTTTAAACAAAGCAAAATCGGAAAAAAGGGAGCTGTAAGGTTCTCTAAGGTTTGGAATGTATAATGAGTTGCGTGCATAAGATATCTATTGCGGCAGACTCTTTATATAAGAATCTGCCTTTTTATTTTTAAAAATCTACGATTATGACCAATCAGGACTTGCTAAGCATAGCAAAAGAATTCGGGACGCCCGTGTATGTTTATGACGTTAATTCCATCAGCGAGCAGTATAAAAAGCTGACGTCTTCTTTCTCGAAGACCACGCGTTTTTTCTACGCTGCAAAGGCTTTGACCAACATCAATATCCTGAAGTACGTAGAAAAACTGGGCGCATCTTTGGATTGCGTTTCTATCAACGAGGTAAAATTGGGCTTGAAAGCGGGTTTCTCAAACGACAGAATTCTTTTCACACCAAACTGTGTAGATTTGGCTGAGATTGAGGAAGCAATGTCTCATAAAGTTCATATCAACATCGATAATATTTCGATTCTTGAGCAATTTGGAAACAAATTCGGAGGTTCTTATCCGATTTTTGTGAGAATCAATCCACATATTTACGCTGGTGGAAACCACAAGATTTCGACTGGACACATCGATTCTAAATTCGGAATTTCGATTCACCAAATGCGTCACATCGAGCGTGTGATGAAATCTACAAACCTTAATGTGGAAGGTCTTCATATGCACACGGGAAGCGAAATCAAAGACCCAGATGTTTTCATCCAAGGTCTTGAAATTATGTTCGAATTGGCAGAATATTTCCCGAATTTGAAATATCTGGATATGGGAAGCGGTTTCAAAGTGCCTTATCAAGAAGGTGACATCGAAACTGATGTAAAATCTCTTGGAAAAAAAGTAAACGCATCCATCAAAAAATACGAGGAAGAATCTGGGAAGAAATTCCAGCTTTGGTTTGAGCCAGGAAAATTTTTGGTGAGTGACAGCGGTCATTTCTTGGTAAAATCGAATGTCATCAAGCAAACAACAGCGACAGTTTTTGTAGGCGTGAATTCTGGTTTTAATCATTTGATTCGTCCGATGTTCTACGATTCTTATCATATTATCGAAAACTTGTCCAATCCAAAAGGTGCGGAAAGAATTTACACCGTAGTCGGAAACATCTGTGAGACAGACACTTTCGCTTGGGACAGAAAAATAAATGAGGTGAGAGAAGGCGACGTTTTGGTTTTCAGAAATGCGGGCGCTTATGGTTTTGAGATGAGTTCAAATTTCAATTCCAGATTAAAACCTGCGGAAGTAATGTTCCTGGATGGAAAAGCACACCTCATCAGAAAAAGAGATGAGTTTGAAGATCTATTGAAAAATCAGATCGAGGTTTTGTAATTTGTTGCTGATCAACAATATTTTGGCATAGAATTTCTTTCATCACTTTTAAAATCAAAAACTATGAGATCATTATTACTTTCCTTAAGTTTAATCATTGGTTCATTTGCTTTCGCTCAAAACAATGACGTGGAAGATATGATGAACATTGATATTCCGATGAATGATTCATCACTCAGTTCTGTTGCTTACAATGTGCGCGGTATTTATCAGCTTAAGGATAATGCCTGCGATCCAGCGAACTTCAAAAGTTTGAGATATCCTGGTGGCGCTGATGCTTACATTAAAGAAATAAAAGAAAAACTGGCGCAAAATGTAAATTGGAAAACCTACGTCATCAACGGTTTGTTCTTCGTCAAAATGGATATTACGAAAGATGGTGTTCTATCAAAATTGGAAGCTGGACCAAAAGTGACCAACAGCGAACCTTTTCTGAACGATTTGAAAGAAGCGGCCAAAAAAGTAAATAAAACCTGGACGCCAGCGAAATGCAGTGGCAACCCAATCGATTCTCAAGCAATGTTGAAAATTGATTTTTCATCCATGGCTTATGACAGTTCTTTTAATTAAGATTTTAAAATTATAAAATAAAAACCGCCTTCAATTTGGCGGTTTTTTTATTTTTTAGATAATTGGACGAGATATTGGTCATTCTCATCTTCATAGATCAACTCGGATTTCCAGCCTTCTTCTGAAGTGATTTTCTCTAAAGTTTTGAAATCCAGATAAAGCCAGTTGAACCAATCTGTGACTTCTTTTTGATACTCGTATCTGCAAGTCACTTCGCCGTAATAGTGGTCTTGTGGAAGTTCTTCGTCTTCGTACATATAATTGATGTCGGACGAATCGAAAATTAAAATCCCATTTTCATTGAGCAATGTTTCAGCTTTTCTAAGGAATTTCCTGAATCCATCCAGGTCACCACACAAACCGATTCCATTCATCAACAACAAAAGTGTATCGAATTTCTCATCTTTATATTTGAAGATATCTTCACAGACGACCTTTTTCAAACCTCGATCTTTCATCACTTCACATGCTGCGGAAGAGATTTCCAAACCTGTGACATCCAAACTCTTACTTTGAAGGATCAAGGCGTGACTTCCCGCGCCGGCACCAATATCCAGGATCTTTCCTTTACATAGGTCAATGGCTTTCTTCTCCAGTTTAGGCAATTGTTTTTCGGTTCGGAAATAGAGGGAAATAGGCATTTCTACCTTTGGTCCAAAAGTGTCGTGGACGTAGAGTTTTGCGCGGCTAGTTTTGTCTTGGAAATTCTTGATAGCAATTCCGGGAAGATCGATCATATTAATAGTAATTGCTGCAAAGATAAAATTAATAAAAAAAGCGTCCAGATCTCTCTGGACACTTTTTTTCGTCATTCGGAACTCACATTCTGAATGCTCACTACAAATATAAATTTTATTTATTACAAATAAAATGAACCTCGGTTAAGAAATGCGCCTTCTTATTCTACTCAAAGCTTGTGGTGTGATTCCCAAATACGTTGCAATATGCTTGAGTGCGACCAACTGAAACAATTCTGGATGCTCTTTCATCAATTTCAAATAGCGTTCTTCCGCAGATTCGCTCAGATAGGAGAATTCCTTATTGGATTTCGCTAGATAGATCTGTTCTACAGTGATTCTCCCGATCAGGTTTCCTACGCTGGATGTTCTGTAGACTTCCTGCAGATCATCGTAATGGATCTGCCATACGACCATATCTGTAAGCGCTTCCACCGTACATCTGGAAGGCGACCTTTGCAAAAAAGAATCATAGGAAGTCAGATAATAATGCCGGAACACAAATCTGGTTGTCAGTTCTCTACCATCTTTCATAAAGAACAATCTCGCAGTGCCTTCTTCTACAAAGGAAAGATAATTTTCTACTTCGCCTTTTTCCAGGATCACATCATTTTTCTTATATTCTTTCCGAAAGTTCTTGGCACTATAGATTTCCCAGTTTTCGTCTGATATCGGAATATTATTTTCGCGAAGAAATTGTTTCATGAACTCCATCCATCATTTCTTTTAGTGATAAATAGAATTCAGTTCGTTCATATATTCATATGCCGTCAAATCGAATTTCACCGGAACGATGCTAATGAAGCCATTTGCTAAAGCCGTTTCGTCTGCATCTTCCGACTCGTCCATATTATTGAAATAACCTGTCAGCCAGTAATATTTTTTCCCGTGTGGATTGGTTCTTTCATCGAAGCTTTCTTCCCATTTCGCATTGGCCTGTTTACAAACTTTGATACCTTTGATCTCTTCTTTCTTAAGATTTGGAATATTCACATTCAGCACAACACCTTTTGGCATTGGGTTCTCAATGGTTTTCAGGATGATGTCTCTAATAAAATCTTCTGCCTGATCAAAGTCCGCTTCCCATTTCAAATCAGAAAGGGAAAACCCGATGGCCGGCAAACCTTCTACGCCAGCTTCCACAGCCGCAGACATGGTTCCGGAATAGATGACATTGATGGAAGAATTCGAACCGTGATTGATGCCAGAAACCACGATATCTGGTCTTCTCGGAAGGATCTTGTCCAAAGCCATTTTCACGCAATCAACAGGTGTTCCGGAGCATGAAAAATCTTTTTGTGGACCATCAAGATTCAATTCTTCGAAGCTTAATGTCGAGTTGATCGTAATGGCGTGTCCTTTTCCGCTTTGAGGAGAGTTTGGAGCGACCACGATGACGTCTCCTATTTCGTTTACTATGCTAATTAATTTTCTAATTCCAGGTGCTGTGATCCCATCATCATTGGTTACCAGTATCAATGGTTTGCTCATAAATCTTATTTTTATATTTTTTCGCTTTTTGCGACATTTTCAAAATTATCTCAAAAATAACCAATTTATAATGAGTAAAATAAAATAAGGTGTTAAATTTGGTTTCGTTTTTGAATACCAACGTAACATTCAAAATAAAATTTTGACTAATATAAGTACAGATTAAAATTTATGTTCAAAAAAATCAAGTTCAAGAAACTGCTGATGTTTGCGCCGCTGATGACGCTAATGTTCTGTTTCAACTCTCCTCAAAATGATGATGAAAAAATGCAGACCATCATGGTAAGCGTTAAAAATACACTTTCATACCTTCATTACAGCCCAAAACCTATTAACGATGCTTATTCCCAAGATGTTTTTGATAAATATATGGAAAACGTGGATGCATCCAAAAGATACTTCCTACAGTCTGATATTGACGAGTTCAAAAAGCACAATACCAAACTGGATGATTATCTGAATAATGGAAATCTTGTGTTCTACAAATTGACAATCGACCGTCTTTACCAACGTGTAGATGAGATCGACAAAATGACCCAGGATATTCTTTCGAAACCAATCAATTTGGATGAAGATGAGGAATTGATCCTGGAACCGAAAAAAAGAGTGAATCCTGCTGATGCAAAACAACAGCGTGAGGAATGGAAAAAGTACATCAAGTACAACATCCTTCAGGAAATGGAAACATTGACCAGCAAGGAAGAATCTCAGAAAAAGAAAAAAGATTCTGTCGTCAATAACAAATTGCCAGACACGATCAAGTATGCGCCACTTTCTGCGGAAAAGAAGCGTGAGAAAGCAACTGCTGAAGTGAAAGACCTGATCACAGATTCTTTCAGACGATTCAAAAAAAGAAAGAAAATGGACTGGTTCTCAGTTTATATGAATGCTTACACCGAGGTTTTCGATCCACACACCAACTATTTCTCTCCGAAAAGCAAAGAGGAATTTGACATGCAATTCACTGGAAAAGTGATTGGCATTGGGGCTTTGATCCAGGAAAAAAGAGGTTATCTGTATCTTGGCGAATTAACGATCGGTGCACCAGCTTGGAAATCAAAACAATTGACCGCCGGCGATAAGATCCTTAAAGTAAAATCAAAACCGAATGAAGAAGCGGTGAATGTTGTCGGAATGTTATCTGATGAAGCCGTAAGATTGATCCGCGGCGAAAAGGGAACACCAGTGACTTTAACCGTTGAGAAAAAAGATAAGACCATCAAAGAAGTGACCCTGATCCGTGAAGAAGTGGCGATAGAAGACACTTTTGCGAGAAGTATTGCGGTGACTGCGAAAAATGGAAAAAAATATGGTTTCATCTATCTGCCAAGTTTCAATGTGGACTTTGAAGATGCAAAAGGCAGAAATGCTTCCGATGATATCAAAGCAGAATTGATCAAACTTAAAAAAGAAAATGTTGAAGGGATCATCCTAGACCTTAGAAGCAATGGTGGTGGCTCTTTGACGGAAGTTGGAGATATCATGGGCTTGTTTATGAACGCTGGTCCTTACGTTCAGGTAAAAGACAGCCGTGGAAAAGTTCAGACCTTGAGCAACAAATCCAATGAACCGATCTGGACAGGTCCGCTTGTGGTAATGCAAAACGAATTATCGGCTTCGGCTTCAGAGATTCTTGCAGGTGCATTTCAGGATTATGGAAGAGCAGCGATCATTGGTTCGCCAAGTTCTTTCGGAAAAGGCACAGTTCAGACGTTTGTTGAGCTCAACAGATTCCTGAATACGAATGATGATTTCGGAGCTTTAAAATTAACGATTCAGAAATTCTACAGAATATCGGGAGAATCGACGCAGAGAAAAGGTGTGGAATCTGACCTTAAGATGAAAGATTTCTTTTCATACTCTGAAGTGGGAGAACGTTTTGACCAATTCGCTTTGCCTTGGGATAAAATCGAAACCACTTCTTACAAAAAATTGACCGGACTTAATATTCCTCAATTACAGGCAGAACTTGATAAGCAATTGGCAAACAACCAAAATTACAAGATGTTGCAGGAATCTTCCGAATGGAAAGAAGCGCTTGACAAGGAAGAAACGATCACATTGAACCAAGCCAAATTCAACGAACTGATGAAAACGCGTAAAGCGCAGATCGAGAAGTTCAAAGGTTTGGATAAATTCAACAACGGATTGAAGTTCATGGTTCACCCAGACGAATTGGAAAGAATCAAAAAAGATGAAGCATTTGCCAAGAAAACAGAAAACTGGAGAAAAAATCTTGAAAGAGATTTCTATCTGGAAGAAACGGTAGATGTCCTTTCGAAGATCAAATAACAAAAAAGCGGAACTAAAATTTAGTTCCGCTTTTTTTATGCTTAATGAAATTCTTCTTTGTTTCCCCAACCCTAAAGGGAGCAAAGAAAAATCAATTGATTTATATTATTTCAAGCTCTCAAAACTACGCTTGATAAAGTCTGTCAATTCTTTTCCTTTCAAAAGATTCTGAGACAATTTTGCCAGATCCAAAGCTTGATTGATCATCGCAGTTTTCTCTTCCGCATTCTCTTTCTTCAATAATTCTCCAGCAAAATCTGAGTTAGAATTCACCACCAAATTGTACATTTCCGGGAAACCGCCCATTCCGAACATTCCGCCACCGCCACCTGTTGCCTGCATATCCTTCATTCTTCTGATGAACTCTGGCTGAGTCAAGGTAAACGGTGCATCTGTAGAATCCAAATCTTCCAACTGCACGGTGAACTTTTGATCATTGATAGATTCCTCGATATTTTTCTTCAAAGTTTCCTTATCCGTTTCATTCAATTTAGAAATAACAGGCTCGTCTTTTTTGATCAAATTATTGATGTGATCTGCATCTACTCTGGCAAAAGAAACATTCTCCTTAGAGCTTTCCAATTTTTGGATCAAGTGCGGAACAATTGGAGAATCTAGCAACAAAACCTCATAACCTTTATCTCTCGCAGACGCGATGTAGCTGTGTTGCTCATCCGCGTTGGTTGCGTAGAGGATCACTGTTTTTCCATCTTTGTCGGTTTGCGTTGGTTTGATCTTCTCAACCAATTCATTCCAAAGATAATATTGGCCTTCCGTCGTTGGATAAAGCGCGAACTTGTCAGACTTCTCATAGAATTTATCCTCAGAGATCATTCCGTACTCGATCACGATCTTGATGTCATTCCATTTTTGCTGGTAATCTTCACGATTCTCATTGAATAACGAAACCATTTTGTCCGCCACTTTTTTCGTGATGTAAGAAGAGATTTTCTTCACCGCGCCATCAGCCTGCAAGTAAGAACGGGAAACGTTCAACGGAATATCCGGAGAATCGATCACACCTCTTAGCAACATCAAGAAATCAGGAACAATCCCTTTCACTTCATCCGTCACAAAAACCTGATTTTGATACAACTGAATTTTATCTTTCTCGATATTAAGGTTGTTCGCCAATTTTGGAAAGAACAAAACGCCCGTCAGATTGAACGGATAATCCACATTCAAATGGATATGGAACAACGGATCTTCAAACTGCATCGGATACAATTCTCTGTAGAAATTGTTGTAATCCTCAGCTTTCAGCTCACTCGGCGCTTTTGTCCAAGCCGGCGTTGGATTGTTGATGATATTATCAACTTCAACTGTTTCAGCTTTTGCATCTTCCGCAGAACCTTCTGGCAAAGGCAAAGTCTCCGTTTTCATCCCAAATTTAATTGGAATTTGATTGAATTTATTATACTTCGTCAAAAGCTCACGGATCTTGGACTCTTCCAAGAATTCTAAAGAATCTTCTGCAATATGAAGCACGATTTCTGTTCCTCTGTCAGATTTTTCGGTTTCTTCCAAAGTATATTCCGGGCTTCCATCGCAAATCCAACGAACGGCTTTCGAATCTTCTTTATAAGATTTCGTGAAGATTTCCACTTTCTCCGCCACCATAAAAGCAGAATAAAATCCAAGACCAAAATGTCCGATGATTCCAGCATCTTTCGCAGAATCCTTATATTTTTCAAGGAATTCCTCCGCGCCAGAAAACGCCACTTGGTTGATGTATTTCTCAACTTCCTCGCCCGTCATCCCAAGACCTTGATCCTTGATGCTCAGCGTTTTCGCCTCCTTATCAATTTTCACCTCGATGATTGGATTACCATAATCCACTTTCGCTTCACCGATCACGGTCAGATGTTTCAACTTCGTCGTTGCATCCGTCGCATTGGAGATCAATTCACGAAGAAAGATCTCGTGATCACTGTAAAGAAACTTTTTGATCAGCGGAAAAATATTCTCCACCGACACATTAATACTTCCTGTTGACATATTATATTATTTTTTGTTTATTTAAAATTTCAATTCCCGTATCATAATCATCTATCGATTATCATTTATCAGTCATAATTTAGGCGACTGCCAAAAGCCAAAGCTTTCCCCGCGCTATTTTGTCACCGGGCTATCCGTTGCAATCTTTTGCTTATCACGATTTGTCACCGATTGACGCATTTCCCAAGCAAAAGGATTTCCACTACTATCCCTGTCGCGGGTTTCCACAGTCCATCAACATTTCACAAAAAAAAGACCATCCAACAATTAATGACAAATTGTCGCTTTGGTAAAAACCACAAAGACTCAAAGATTTCACAAAGCACACAATTCGTATTTCTAATCTAAACACTTTGTACTCATTGATGGATTTAAGTTTATGCATAGCTCGTCGAAGTACTATTGCGAACCTTCGCAGGCTTTGCGTTAAAAAACCTAAGTAACCCTCGTGAACCTTGTGCAAAAACTTTGAGCTCTTTGTGGTTAAAAAAAATCCTTACATTTACTTTCATCAAGACCAATCCAAAATGCGCCACAAAATCCAGAACCAAAACCCTGATTTCAATAACATTACCTTCGATTCCAATTCAGAAAATTACACTTTTGAAAAAGACGGTTTGGAACTGAAATCAAAATACACCAGCGAAGATGTCAAAAACAAAGACATCAAAGCAGGCTCCGCAGGGATTGCGCCTTTTCTTCGTGGTCCATATTCCACTATGTACGTTCAAAAACCTTGGACAATCCGCCAATATGCTGGATTTTCTACAGCCGAAGAATCAAATGCATTTTACAGAAGAAATCTCCAAGCTGGACAAAAAGGTCTTTCTGTTGCATTCGATTTGGCAACACATCGCGGTTACGATTCCGACCACGCAAGAGTTGTTGGAGACGTTGGAAAAGCAGGCGTAGCAATAGATTCGGTTGAGGATATGAAGATTTTGTTTGACCAGATTCCATTAGACGAAATCTCAGTCTCGATGACAATGAATGGCGCGGTTTTGCCGATTTTATCTTTTTATATTGTTTCGGCAGAAGAACAAGGAATCTCGATGGATAAGCTTTCCGGAACCATTCAGAATGATATTTTGAAGGAATTTATGGTGCGAAACACTTACATCTATCCACCAACGCCATCAATGAAAATCATCGCGGATATTTTCGAATACACCTCCAAGCATATTCCGAAATTCAACTCGATTTCCATCTCTGGTTATCATATGCAGGAAGCTGGCGCAACGCCGGTTTTGGAAATGGCCTACACCTTAGCCGACGGTTTGGAATACGTGCGAACCGGAATAAAAGCGGGAATGAACGTCGATGATTTTGCGCCGAGATTATCGTTCTTCTGGGCCATCGGAATGAATCATTTTATGGAAATTGCGAAAATGCGAGCGGCAAGATATATTTGGGCAAATCTTCTGAAACAATTCAATCCTCAGAATCAAAAATCCTTAGCCTTAAGAACGCATTCGCAAACATCTGGCTGGAGTTTGACAGAGCAGGAACCTTTCAACAATATTACCCGAACAACAATCGAAGCATTATCTTCAGCTTTGGGCGGAACACAATCTTTGCACACCAATGCTTTGGACGAAGCGATTGCTTTACCAACAGATTATTCGGCGAAAATCGCAAGAAATACACAGATTATCCTTCAACAAGAAAGCGGAATCTGCGACGTCGTTGACCCAATGGGCGGAAGTCATTTGATTGAAACTTTAACGCAACAAATGATCGAGGAAGCAATGAAATTCATCGATGAAGTGGAAAAAGAAGGCGGAATGACGAAAGCCATCGAAGCCGGAATTCCGAAAATGAGAATCGAGGAAGCATCGGCCATCAAGCAAGCAAAAATCGATAGCGGAGAAGAATTCATCATCGGCATCAATTCCTTCAAATCCGATTTGAAACAAACCGAAATCGAAATCCTCGACATCGATAATACGGAAGTTAGAAGAAAACAAATCGAAAGATTAAATTCAATAAAATTAAATCGTGATTCTTCAAAAGTTGAAGAAATTTTAAATCAAATTCGAGAAACAGCAAAAACAGGAAACGGAAATCTTCTGGAACTTTGCATCGAAGCCGCTCGCAGAAGAGTTACACTTGGCGAAATGAGCGATGCAATGGAGGAAAGTTTCGGACGTTATAAAGCCAATATCAGAACCATATCAGGAGTTTACGCGATGAATGCAAGCAAAAATGAATACTTTGAAAAGGCGGTTGCTTTAAGTCAAAAATTTGAAGACCAAGAAGGAAGACGACCAAGAATCATGGTCGCAAAAATGGGACAAGATGGTCACGACCGTGGCGCAAAAGTCGTTGCAACTGCATTTGCAGATATGGGATTTGACGTCGATGTCGCACCATTATTTCAAACGCCTGAAGAAGTTGCGAAGCAGGCAGTGGAAAATGACATTCACATTTTGGGTGTTTCGTCTCTGGCGGCTGGACATAAAACTTTGGTTCCGCAAGTGGTGGAAGAGTTGAAAAAATTGGGTGCAGATGATATTACAATCGTTGTTGGTGGTGTAATTCCGCAACAGGATTATGAATTTTTGTATCAAAATGGGGCGCATCATATTTTTGGTCCGGGAACGAATTTGCCGAAATCTGCTTGCGAGATATTGGAGAAATTTTTAGCTTAATTTTTTACCAAATGACAAATCAACCAAGAATTTTTGTCCCTAACTTTCCACAATGAAAGAATTATTCGATTTTATTTTACGCTTCGGGAATCTCAATCCGCAGCAAATTGACTTTATTACAAGTAAAGCCAAAGAAATTGATTTCAAAAAAGATGAGTATTTCTCCGAGACCGGGAAAATTGCGAGTCAGGTTGGATTTGTGGTGGATGGAATTTTACGTGTTTGCTATTATAATAATGAAGGCGAAGAGATCACCAAATATTTCATCGAGGAAAACAATCTGGTCGTTGACCTGGAAAGTTTTGACAATCAAATCATTTCCAGTTCTTATGTTCAGGCCATTACAGATTGTAAAATGATCATATTCTCAAGAAAAGATTGGTTGGAGCTTTTGCAGACCATTGTTGGCTTCGATGTTATTGTCAACAAGATCATTTCCAGAGCATTGTTACTGAAAGTGGAACGGAGAAGTCCGCTTGTGACAGAAGATGCAACAAAACGTTATCTCAAATTTTTGGAGATCTATCCGAATGTTGTGAACAGAATTCCATTGTCTTACGTTGCCTCTTATCTTGGTGTGACACAATCTTCTCTTAGCCGAATCCGAAAAAATATTTAATTATCATCGCTTTTTGTCATTTGGCAAATGCTATCGTTTTTAATTGATTCAACTTTACATCATCAATTTAAAACAAGAAAAAATGACAATCGTATTAATAACAGGTGCCAACAGAAGCATTGGTCTTGAAACCGCAAAACAACTTTCAGCAAAAGGTTTATTTGTTTATTTAGGAAGTCGCAACCTCACAAAAGGTGAAGCAATTGTAAAAGAACTTAATGAGCAAGGATTCAACAACATCAAAGCAATTGAAATAGATGTTACCAATCACGAATCAGTTTTAGCAGCTAAAAATAGCATTGAACAAGAGCACGGAAAATTGGATATTCTCATCAACAATGCAGGAATTCTGGGAACACAGCCTCAAACTGCCACAGAAACTTCTGTCGAAAATATCAAAGAAGTTTTTGAAACTAATTTTTTCGGTGTGATCCATGTGACGCAGGCATTTTTGGAATTGCTTAAGAGATCTGAAAGTCCAAGAATCAGCAACATCACTTCAGGACTTGGTTCATTGACGCTTCACAACGATCCAAATTGGAAATATTATCAAGTAAAATCTGCGGCCTACGGACCATCCAAAACAGCTTTGAATGCGTACACGATAGTTTTAGCTCACGAATTGAAAGATTCAAATTTCAAAGTGAATGTCATCGATCCAGGTTACACGGCGACAGATTTCAACCACCACAGCGGTCCAGGCTCTGTGGAAAGTGCAGCCAGCTTCATCATCAAACATACTTTGACCGAAGATGACGCGCCAACAGGACAATTCTTCAGCAATGATATCGAAGACGAGACTGGAATCAGTCCGTGGTAATTTTTGTAAAATGTAAAACGTACACTGTATTAATGAATAAAAGAGAAACTTTCTGGTTTCTCTTTTTTATTTCTTAGCATTTTCATTCACATAAGCCAAAACCCAATTGGTCTCTTCAGCATTTAGTTTTGCTTTCGGTGCCATTGCAGCGATGATCGGTTTCCAATCAGCCACTGTGAAATCTCCAGGCGAAGGCAATCCGTGGCATCTGCCACACTTCAGATTGAACAGGTCTTCTCCTTTTTTGAGCATTTCTTCCTTGCTAAGATTAGCCGTGGCGACAGAAGTTTCTGGAGACGCTGCAACTGGAGCTGTCTGTTGGGTTTTACAAGAATAGACGATGACGCCTAAAAGACACAAGCTGTATATGTATTTTTTCATTATTTTTGAATTTGATTTTCATCAAAAATAATTAATTTGAACACAGCTTCTAACCCTCTGTTCTAATTTGTAACAATTCCAAATATGGCAAAGCAATTCGGTATCGACGATTACATCAATGGGATCAAAGCGTCTGATAAACGGATCCTGGGAAAAGCCATTACCCTTATTGAAAGTAAAAAACCCGAACACAGAGATCTCGCCGACGAGCTTTTGAAAGCCATTTTACCTTTTACTGGAAAGTCCATCAGAATTGGAATCACTGGCGTTCCTGGCTCAGGAAAATCTACTTTTATAGAAACATTTGGAAAACTGGCAATCGAGAAAGGAAAGAAGGTGGCCGTTTTAGCGGTAGATCCAAGTTCGTCCATCAACAAAGGAAGTATTCTGGGCGATAAAACGAGAATGGAAGAATTGGCGAAAGACCCAAATGCGTTTATCCGTCCTAGTCCAAGTTCCGGATTTCTTGGTGGCATTGCGAACACAACTTATGAAAGTTTATTAATTTGCGAAGCGGCAGGTTACGATTATATTTTAATCGAAACCGTTGGGGTTGGTCAAAGCGAGACTTTGGTAAATGATATTACCGACGTTTTTCTTTTTCTAAAAATTATTGGCGGCGGCGACGAACTTCAAGGCATCAAACGTGGGATCATGGAAATGGCAGATTTGATTTTCATTAATAAAGTGGATTCCGAAAATCTCGCAAAAGCCAAACTCACGAAGACCGAATTGTCCAGAGCCTTACAATTCATCACTGCGAAAGAAAAAGATTGGAAAGTGCCAATTATATTAGGTTCAGCGCTAGAAAATGAAGGTTTAACTGAAACCTTCGAAAAGATAGAAAACTTCATTTCACTCAAAAATAAGAATGGAACTTTTCTGGAAAACCGAAGAGATCAGGCTGAAAAAAGATTCGAATTTTGGGTTAAAGAATATATTTTGGAAAAAGCCAAGCGAGATCATTCATTAGAAAATTCTTACCTCGAACATAAAAAAAATGCTTCCGATCTCCATTCAAATTCGAGTTCAGAAGCAAGAGAATTTGTTAAAAAATTGTTCGGAAATTAATTACCGCCAGCCGAAATATTACCATCAAAACTGATAGGTTGTCTGTTATTCGAGCTTACGGACAAAAATGCGCTTCCGTTTTTAAAGATCTCCAAAGTGAAAATGTAGCTTTCTTTTTGATCCACTGTTGTGATTGTAAACATTGTATTCCCTTTTTTGGTAACCGACTGTTTTACACGGAAATCTTTGGATTCAAATCGCAATCCACCATTAATTGCATCGCCCGGACTTGCATTGAAAGCTCTTCCGAAATAAGGCAAAGCGACACTAAAAAGGTCTTTTTTTAAATTAAATCCGTTCCCCGGATCTAGATTCAAAATTCTTGTTCCAGTCGAGCCTGGCATTGAGTTCATAACATTGATGACATCAAAATTGGTTGGGAACGCCTTGGTTGCGTTGAAATCAAATTCTTTATTTTGAACCACAGAACTCAAAGTGGTGGGATCCAGATAGGTTTGGCTTGTGCAGCCTATCGTCATCAAAGCTAGACTGAATATTAATATTAAAGATTTCATTTTCATTATTTTATAAAGTTAATACATCAAGAATGATGCAACTTTTAGATGTAAAAAAGTGGAAAGGTTAATGGTTGTGCTCCAACTCTTTTCTGGAATCGCTGAAAATTTTCAGGATCTTGTCTTCTTCATTTTCCCAGCACAGTTCGTCGGATGCTACATTAAGGTTATGGAGATAGAAGGCTTTGCCGTTCTTCAGTACCAGATTTATCTTCTCCGCAAGGTGTTCTGGCGAATGATTTTCTATGATCTCTCCCACATCGAAAGTGTTGACGATGTTCGTCATCTCCGGGAAATTGGAAACCACCACAGGAACTCGGGATTGGATGTAATCTGAGATTTTGTTTGGTAATGAATAATAATAACTAAGCCCTTTATTTTCCTCGATGCTTAAACCTACATCAGCTTTTGGGGTGATCGTCCGTAAATCAGAAGGGCAAAGTTTTCCGAGAAATTTAATTTTATCTTCAACGCCGGATTGTTTGGCCAAATTCCAAAATTCTGATTCCATCGGTCCGCCGCCTGCGATCCAAAGTTCAGCATTGTCAATCGATTGCATGGCGAGAATGGCCTTGTCGATCCCTCGGGAATAATTGAGCCATCCTTGATAAAGAATTATTTTCTTCGAATTTTCCTTGGTTCCCGTAAACTCGATTTTTCTTGGCAGATTATTAATGACAGTTGGTTTATTGATCTCGTATTCCTTTACAAACCAGTTGGCGTAGGAATTACTTGCGGTGATCATTCGTTTGATCTTCGGGACAAAGGTTTTTTCGATTTTCTTCCAAACGTGCTTTACCCAACGGCCTTGGATGGTTGGCATTTCTGTAAAGATCTCGTGGCTGTCGAAGACGATCGGGATGTTGAGTTTTTTGGAAATCAGATAATTTGGCATAAGGGTTTCCAGATCATTGGCCAATAAAATGGTCTTATTGTCAGCATTTTTCAAAACCTCTTTGTACAGTTTTCTTTGAAATTCGATGTACGCAAACCGAAGTTTTTTTGACTTCAAATCAATCCTGAAAAAAGGATAAGGCCTTTCCATTTCTGGCGCTCCAAGCCAGTTGCATCCGATCAGAACAGGCTCGTAGCCATTATCATAAAGTGTTTTACATACCTTTTCCACACGCTGGTCGGTATATAGATTATTGAAAACACTAATGACAACTTTCATTCTAATTCTTTTTTACAATATTATAGATCTGGATCAAGGCGAGAATGCCATTTGGAATGATGATCGGCCACAGCACGCCATAGTAGAATCCGTAGATCACAAAACAGATGCAGCCCAATAAATTAATGGTCCTGATCGTTCTAATATCCTTGAGCAAGAAGCTGACTACGATGAAGACAGACGCTAAGTAACCGACATATTCTGACCAATTATTCATCTGGTGATTTTTGAGGTTTACAAACCTAAACAATTTTATAAAAAAATCAAGTCATAAAGTCCGTTTTTTTCTAATGGCAATCTATTTGCAAACAAATATTTAAATTTTACAATAATTAATTGTAGGATTTATCATAAAAAACATAACTTAGTGTATAATTTTTAATTATGGATTATAAATTTTCAGACGGTTTGAACCGCGTGTTCAAGCAAAGCAAAAATGAAGCAAGGCGTTTGCAGAGTGAATTTCTGAATACTGAACATTTCCTTTTAGGAATCATCAAAACTGAAAATTCTGCAAAGGAGATCCTCGAAAGTCTAAGCGCAGATCTTACCCAGATAAAGAGAAAAATAGAAACCCTGAGCTCTGTAAACTCAAACCCGTTTACAGCGAATATGGGAAGCATTTCTTTTACAAAAATGGCAGATCAGGCCGTGAAAAGATCTGAGCTGGAATGTCGCCAATATCAATCTTCTGACATCAATACGGTGCATCTTTTATTAGGTGTTCTGTACAAACAGGAAGATCCAACGGCAAATATTCTTCAAGCTTACGATATCGATTATGACGCTGTGCAAAAAGCATACAGAACGATGTTGAAAAACACCGATCAGTTGCCACAAAACAGTGCGTATGATGATGACGAAGAGAAAGAAGAACCTTACAGCCAAATGAAAAAGCCGACGGGAAATCTTGGCGCTCAAAAAAGTAAAACCCCAACTTTGGACAACTTCGGTCGTGATTTAACTTCTCTCGCAAGAGATGGAAAACTGGATCCGGTCATCGGTCGTGAAAAAGAAATTGAAAGGGTTTCTCAGATCTTATCAAGAAGAAAGAAAAACAATCCGCTTTTGATCGGTGAGCCAGGTGTTGGTAAATCGGCGATTGCAGAAGGTTTGGCTTTGAGAATTCAGCAGAAAAAAGTTTCTCGCGTTCTTTATGGAAAGAGAGTCATTACCCTTGATCTTGCGAGTTTAGTTGCTGGAACCAAATATCGTGGACAATTCGAAGAGAGAATGAAAGCGATCATGACAGAATTGGAGAAAAACCGCGATGTCATCCTTTTCATCGATGAGTTGCACACGATCGTTGGCGCTGGAAGTTCTACTGGAAGTTTAGATGCTTCCAATATGTTCAAACCAGCTTTGGCAAGAGGTGAGATCCAATGTATTGGTGCTACAACGCTTGATGAGTACAGACAATATATCGAGAAAGATGGAGCTTTGGAACGTCGTTTTCAAAAAGTAATGGTAGAGCCAACTACGGTTGATGAAACGATTCAAATCCTTCATCAGATCAAAGATAAATACGAAGACCATCACAATGTTCATTACACAGATGAAGCCATCCAGGCTTGTGTGAATTTGACAGCGAGATATATCACAGACAGATTCCTTCCGGACAAAGCAATTGATGCGATGGACGAAGCCGGATCTAGAGTCTATATCAAAAATATGAAAGTTCCTTCCGAGATCATCGAGCACGAAACGCGCATTGAAGAAGTGAAGGAATTGAAACAACAAGCGGTGAAAGCCCAAGATTATCTTGAAGCAAGAAAACTGAAAGACGAGGAAGAAAGACTTCAAATCGAATTAAATCTTGCTCAGGAACAGTGGGACAAAGACGTCAAAGAGAAAAAAGAAGAAGTGACCGAAGAAAGTGTTGCGGAAGTGGTCTCTATGATGAGTGGCGTTCCTGTAACGAAAGTTGGTAAAAATGAGCTTGATAAATTGGCTCAAATGGATGATAAACTTAATGGAAAAGTTATCGGTCAGGAAGACGCTGTGAAGAAAGTGGTGAAAGCCATCCAGAGAAACAGAGCTGGTCTTAAAGACCCGAACAGACCAATTGGAACATTTATTTTCCTTGGAACAACTGGTGTTGGTAAAACCGAATTGGCCAAAGTAATGGCTCGTGAATTATTCGACTCAGACGAAGCTTTGATCAGGATCGATATGAGTGAGTATATGGAGAAATTCGCGGTTTCCAGATTGGTTGGAGCGCCTCCAGGATACGTTGGATACGAAGAAGGCGGACAATTGACGGAAGCTGTGCGAAGAAAACCTTACGCAGTCGTTCTTCTTGATGAGATCGAGAAAGCACATCCAGATGTGTTCAATATTTTGTTGCAAATTTTGGACGAAGGTTTTGTAACCGATTCATTAGGTAGAAAAATTGATTTTAGAAATACAATCATTATTCTGACTTCGAATATCGGAACCAGAGACCTGAAAGACTTCGGAGATGGTGTAGGATTCGGAACCAATGCAAAGAAAACCAATACCGATGCAAGAGCGAGGTCTACAATTGAGAACGCTTTGAAGAAAGCATTTGCGCCGGAATTCCTGAACAGAATTGATGACATTATTATCTTCAACTCTCTTGAGCAGAAAGATATTAAGAGAATCATCGATTTGGAATTGTCCAAATTGTATGGCAGATTGGAAAAATTAGGCTACAGAATCGAATTGACGGAAGAAGCGAAAGATTTCATCTCAGAAAAAGGATGGGACAAAGATTTTGGAGCGAGACCTCTGAAACGTGCAATCCAGAAATACATCGAAGACTTGTTGGCGGAAATGCTTGTCAACAAACAATTTGGTGAAGGTGAAACAGTTGTCCTGAAAGTCAACGAAGCCAAAGATGGTTTGGAAGGCGAAAATGTGAAAGAAGAGCAAATCGTAAAGTAAATCATTTCAAAACTATATAGACCACCTTTGCGGGTGGTCTTTTTTATATTATGGAAGAATCTTCAAAAGAATATTTGTTACAAAACATTCCAGGAATTACGAAAGAAGACGTGGAAATCCTTACGCCTTACACCACGCTGAGAACCTTCAAATCTGGGGAAATCTACATCAGGCCAGGAGATAACAATCGCAAGGTCTATTTCATCAAAAGTGGAATTGTACGTGTTTATCACTTGGAAGCCAACGGTGCGGAAAAGACCATCCTTTTTCACAACAAGAAGAGTTTTTTCGGTAATTATGATGGAATTATCTACAATCAGCCTTCGAGATATTTCTACCAATCCATTGGCGAGACCGAACTATTTGAATTGACCTATGATGCGATTCACCTTGGTTCTCAAAAAAGTCTGACCATCAACAATTTGCGGGCCAATATGTTCTTGCAAATGATTGGAATCCTCTTACAAAACATCGAAGATTTTGTACTCCTGAATCCCGAAGAACGATATCAGAAACATCTGGAAGCCAACGCAAAAGTTCTGCAGAAAGTGCCTTCAAAATATATTGCATCACTACTGGGAATCACGCCGGTATCACTTAGTAGAATTAAAAAGAGACTTTTGAAGGGAAATTAACAAAGGTTAATTTTTGTTTCGAATATTCATTCTACCTTTGCAGTTCCTAATAAGGTCCTCTAAAAAAATCTATCCAAACACGAATGATGATAAATAGGAGGACTTTATTTTTTTTATAAGCCTACCACAAATCCCACACTTGGGATAAATCCGGAACTGAAAATACTACTTCTCTCCTTCCACAACACATTGTACATCAATCCAAATTGTGCAAATGCATTATTTCCCAACGGCTGCATATAGCCGCCGCCTAGATAAAGTGCCGTTTCATCTTTATCAAATTTATAACCTGTGAATTTTTCTTGTGAATTAATGAAATATTGCTGAAGATTGGCACCTACAAAGAAAGAACGGGCAAAATAATAATTCATAAAAGGACCAACGCCAAACATTGTCGATTTGTAAAAATCTGAAGTCTGCCAGGAAACATTTCCGATAACGCCGCCTTCCAATTGGTCTGTGATTTTGTAACCGACTCTGGGAGAAACCTGCAGATTGAAATAACTATCACTTCCGAAACCAACGCCTAATCCACCACCGAAAGTCCAGCGATTGGCCGGCGTTTCTGGACTGATTGCTATCTGGGAAAAACTTAGGAAGCTAATTAAAATTAAAGAAAGACTAAACAATTTTTTCATAATTAATGTGGTTTTTGTGTTGGCATTTTATTCAAAGGTTGAATCCCGCAGCCCGACTTGAACGGAAATCCTTTTTTGCTATGGGAAAAGCCTGGGCAAAAAAGATTGGGAGTGGAAGGCGGAAATAGCTGCCCAAATAATTGATTTTTGTAATATCGTTTTTATCAATCCTTAAAATTATGGTTTTTTCGCGAAAGTTTTAATTGTATTTTTGCAATCTCAAACTAAGAACTCCCGTCAAGAGTTTCGTAAAATTGAAATCAAATGAAAATAGTAGTTGGCCTCTCCGGAGGCGTAGATTCTAGCGTGACCGCTTATCTTTTGCAGCAACAAGGTCACGAGGTCATCGCACTTTTTATGCGAAACTGGAACGATGCATCGGTGACATTGGAAGATGAATGCCCTTGGATTGAAGATAGTAATGATGCGCTTCTCGTCGCACAAAAATTAGGAATTCCTTATCAGGTCATCGATATGAGCGAGCTCTACAAGGAGCGAATCGTGGATTATATGTTTGACGAATATCAGAAAGGACGAACGCCAAATCCCGATGTGCTTTGCAACCGCGAAGTGAAATTCGATGTTTTTATGAAAACAGCTTTATCGCTTGGTGCTGAGAAAGTTGCGACCGGACATTATGCGCGCGTGACTTCGACTTTTGATGAAAATGGAAAGGAGATTTTTCACTTGCTTGCAGGGAAAGATACTAACAAAGACCAAAGTTATTTCCTTTGCCAATTGAGCCAAGACCAATTGTCGAAAGCGTTGTTCCCAATCGGAGAATTGACTAAGCCTGAAGTAAGGGAAATCGCTAAGGAAATTGGATTGGTAACCGCGGATAAGAAAGATTCTCAGGGCCTTTGTTTCATTGGGAAAGTGAGTTTGCCGACTTTTCTTCAACAACAACTCGTTCCGAAAGAAGGTGAAATTGTTGAGATTTTCAATGACTTTGCTGAATTCCATAAAGAGACTCCAACTTTTAATTCAAAATTAGAGGAGCTGGAATATCTGTCGGCGAAAATCAATTATAAAAAAGAGGACGGAAAAGTGATTGGCAAGCATCAAGGTGCGCAGTTTTTCACGATTGGGCAAAGCAAAGGTTTGGGAATTGGTGGTCACAAGGAATCTTGTTTCATTATCCAGCGAGAGATGGAAAACAACATCATCTTCGTAGGTGAAGGGAAAAATTTCCCCGGACTTTTCCGAAAAGCTTTGAAAATTGAAAATGCCGAATTACATTGGGTCCGCGAAGATTTGAGATTGAAAAATGGAGAATCTATGGACGTATTGGCTAGAATCAGATACCGTCAAACTTTGGAGAAAGTCACGATTCATCAATTCGAAAATGGATTCTATATGGAATTTGAAAATCCTCAATCGGCGATTGCAGAAGGGCAATTTGCGGCTTGGTACATCGATGATGAACTGATTGGAAGCGGCGTGATTTCTTAGAAATAAATTGAAATTAAATAATTGAACAGGCTTTGCGGAATTTTCGTGAAGCCTGTTTTGTCTAGACAATGTTTACGTTCGTCGATACAAAACCGAGTTTTGTCTATGACCGCTAAACTACGATGAATAAAGGAATGCTAATTGTTCAATATCACTCAACAAAAACATTTTTTAACACGTAAAATTATTTATTATGAAAAAGTTATTAGTAGTTGCAGGTTTATTTGTAGCATTAACGATAAACGCACAAGAGAGACAAGACAGAGGTCAAAGACCAACAGCAGAACAGCGAATGAAAGAGTTTGATAACTACAATCTAACGCCTGCACAGAAACAAAAAATACAGGCGCTTTACAAAGACAGGGAAGCGAAGTTTGCAAAAAACAGACCTCAGGGCGAAAAAGGCCAAAGAATGCACGATTCTAAAATGAAAGCGAATTTTGAAAAAAACAGAAAAGATTTTGACGAAAAAGTTCAGAAAATCCTATCAAAAGACCAGTTTGCAAAGTTCCAGGCGAATCGCAAAGAACATCAGAAAGGTGGTTTTAGAACTGACGGACAAAGACCGGAACGCAAGAAAGCTTAGTTACAATCAAATTTAAATAGTAAAACCTTCAGAAAATCTGGAGGTTTTTTTTATTCTAATTTCCAGCCAACCAATCTTTAAAATCCTTCACTCTATCACGACTTACCGTAATTTCTTCCTCCGGCTGGATTTCCAAATCAACTTTGTAATTAGGCGAAGTGTGAATGTTTTTGATGTAATCTGAGCTGATGATGAATTGTCTGTTGACACGGAAAAACTTGGAAGTCTCTAGGACATTTTCAAGTTCGTCCAAAGTGAAATCTGTCGGAAAATTTCGTTCTTTGGTTTGAAGATAAACGATTTTGTTTTCGCTGTAGAAACAACTGACCTCATTGATGGAAACCACTTTCAAATTATATCCAATTTTGACCAAAATTCTAGAAAGTGTCGCCTGTTCTTTTTTAACGATTTGTCTGATTTCCTGTGAATTAACAGCGCCTTGCTCCGGCAAAAATGATTTGAATTTCTCAATTGCTTTTGCTAAATCTTCTTTCTCGATAGGTTTCAAAAGATAATCAATGCTGTTGAGTTTGAAAGCCTTCAAAGTATATTGGTCAAAAGCCGTTGTGTAAATGATAAAAGCCTTAGTAGAAACTTTATCAAAAATATCAAACGATAATCCGTCGCCGAGAACGATGTCCGAAAAAATCAATTGCGGATGTCCATTTTCCTGAAACCAACTCACGGATTCCTCCACAGAATTTAGGCTTGCAACTACTTCTAAATCAGAAAACAAACCTAATAATTTCTCAAGCCTTCTGACTGCTGGTTTTTCGTCTTCGATGATTATCGTTCTTATCATTTTTATGGTTTATTTTATTTAATTCGAAATTAGGTAAATTATTTTTCTTTGTCCATTAATTCCCTGATTTTTCGCTCTTCCCAATTTTTCCCGAGAACAAATTGAGGAACGAAAACACTCATTGCGTGTGCTAGCAAACCAATTCCCCAGAAGAACAAGGTGATGAAATTTTCATACTTAAAATAGCTTTCGCCAGGTTTTAAATCCTGATAATTAATCAACACAATCACCAGATTTACAAGAACATAAATTGTCAAATGGATGTAAAAACCTTTCAGCTTTTTCACTCTTTTCTTAGCTTCAAGGTATTTGATTTCGTTTTTATCTTTGATAATTTCCATCGTTTTGCTTTTTGAGTTCTTTATTAATCATATCATTTTCCCAATCGGAATTGAAGAAAAACAACTTAATTCCTTTGATTGCGAGAATCAATCCCCAGATGATAAAAATCCAGGAAACTTGCATCTCTCCAAGGTTTTGTGGAAATCCGTGTTTGAAAAACTTAATTCCATAAACGATTCCGAATACAATTGCAAAAACCAAGATTCCTGTATAGAATTTTTTGATTTTTCTGACTCTTTCCACGGCCACTTCGTAACGTGGATTTTGTTTATTGATGTGTTCCATTGTTATCTGTTATTATGTTATTTCTGATTGTTCATTATCTCTTGGATTTTCTTTTCTTCCCAATTTTTACCGATTGCGAAGACGTTCATCCCGTGAGCCAAAAGTCCAATTCCCCATCCAAGCATTGGCCAATAAAACCAGATTTCTCTTGGAGAAGTGATTAGGTTAAGGATTACCAAAAACGGAATGATAATGCAATATGAAATTAAATTTCCGTAGAAACCTTTCAGTTCTTTTACTCTTTTTACCGCTTTTTCGTAAGCTGCATTTTCTGTGGTTTGTGAGGTGTAAGTTGTCATTTTTTGTGAGTTTTTTTCTATTAATATTGGTATTTTGACTTTGAAGTTTTCTTCTGATTTTTCTATATAAACATTGTCTTTCGTAAGAAGTGCGTATCGCTGAACGATGTTTGCCAAGCCGATTCCAGCGCTTTCTGTAAGTAGCTCTCTGACCTGAAGATTATTTTCGATGCAGAGAAATTTTCCTTCGGTAAAGATTCTGACATTCAATGGTTTCGAGGATGTGGCGAAATTATGTTTGATGCAATTTTCTAGTAATAATTGTAACGAAAGCGGCACAACCTGTTTTTGCAAATCGTCAGGATTGATGTCTAAAGTGAAATTGACGCTATCTTCAAATCTGGTTTTCAGAAGGTTGCAGTAGATTTTTGCAAATTCTATCTCATCCTCTACTTTCACCATCTCCTTATCTTTTTGTTCCAAAACATAGCGATAGATTTTCGACATCGATGTGGTGAACTTCTGCGCCTGTTCCGGATTTTCATCAATCAAAGCTGTGAGAACATTCAGTGAATTGAAGAGAAAATGCGGGTCCAACTGGTTCTTCAAAGATTCGAATTGGGCATTGGCAGATTTAGCGATGAGTTTCTGTTCCACGACTTCTTTCTTCGAAGTTTTCTTCAGCTCTTCCATAAAACCTTTGGCGTGAAGGAAAGCCGAAATCATCAACGCAAAATTTATCATAAACCAAATGCTAAAAGTGTATTTTTTGGAAAAGATATCTTCTGCAGTAGCCACTTTTTGGATGACCACATAGTTTAAATAAGTACACAAATAAACCATAATGAAGTTGACAATCAATGTTGCTATGATTCCTGTAATGGTTCTAAGCCTGGTCTGGTCTGCCCACGATAGTTTTTTATTAAGAAAATCATTCACATAACCATTACTCAACCCTAATCCAAATGCATACATTGCAGAAATCAGCAAGTTGTAGCCAAAATTTTCCAAAGTCTTTTCATTTGAGAAAAAAGTGAAGAAAAAAATGGACGAGCCAAGTGTAATCCACGAGAGCGTTATTAATGATTTCTTATTCATATTTTAATTTCTTGAGTTCAAAATTAGGACAGAAAGAAAAGTTAAGCAATTATATATGACCGAATTGTTAAAAAAACCGACTGAACTGTAAAAACTGCCGTTCAGAATCTTAAATTTTTGATAAGATTGAGCTTGGCCAATCAAAAAGGAACATCTTTTGCTTGGAAAAAAATATTAATCTTTAAGAATATGAAGAGAAACGTAGAAATCATCTTTGCCGGAATTTTCGGGACAGCAGCTGTTCTGGGCGTTTTGGTGGCGAGAAAATATTTAAGAAACAGAGTTTACAACAGCGATTATTCTGACCATCATCTATTATTCGGGAATTCCAAGAGAAGTCCTTATGCAGCGGCGGATGACGGCGTAGAGTTGGACGCATTTTTATAACACACACTATTTTAATTATACAGATTTCCGGTTCTCACGAGCCGGATTTTTTTGTGGAAAACTTTCCGGAATTTTAAGAGAGATTTTATTTTTCTAATGATAATTTTATAGTTCAAAAATTAGAGCCTGTCTAAATTTCATCAAAATTATTTCCCCGACCCTAAAGGGAGTAATTTTGATGAAATTTTCAAGGCATTTTTCCACCCTTTAGGGCTGGGGAAAAGAAAAATGCTTTGAAAATTTTATTTTTTAATCATTTTTAAACAGGCTCTTAAGCTTTCAAATTCTATTTTTTTGAATTAATGAAACTCTGACCGTAAGATTCCAAACTTAGAACCCAAAACATTGAACTCTCAAATCCCAAAAGGGCAAGGCGCTCAACGAAATGTTGTCAACAAATTTGACCGATTCACTCACGAACCGGAAGATTTTGAATTGGATTTAATCAAAACACAAGTCACAGAAGTTTTCCCGAAAAGCATCATCAACGTCATCAAAAGTCCAGACCTGATGATGGATTATTCTATGAATCCGTACCAAGGTTGCGAGCACGGCTGTTCCTACTGTTTCGCCCGACCAACTCACGAATTTTGGGGTTACAGCGCAGGCGTTGACTTCGAAAGAAAATTGATGGTTAAGAAAAATGCGCCGGAACTTTTGGAGAAAACTTTTCAGAAGAAATCTTACGTTCCGAAAACCATTATGCTTTCCGGCAACACAGATTGTTACCAGCCGATTGAAAGACAATTTGAAATTACAAGGAAATTGCTTCAGGTTTGTTTGGATTACAGACATCCGGTTTCCATCATAACCAAAAACGCTTTGGTTCTGAGAGACATTGACATTCTCGAAAAAATGGCGGAGAAAAATCTGATTTCCGTTTCGCTGAGCATTCCGACCATCAACGAAGAACTTCGACGCGTGATGGAACCACGAACTTCTACCGCAAAAAACAAACTGAAAGCCATCGAAGTTTTATCATCGAAAAACATTCCCGTGAATGTGATGATTGCGCCAGTCATTCCGGGTTTGACAAGCGACGAAAGTCTTGGCATAATGAAAGCCGTTTCCGAAGCTGGCGCGAGAAGTTGCGGTTACACTTTGGTCAGATTGAATGATACCGTTGAACCTGTTTTCATCCAATGGCTGGAAACCCATTTCCCCGACAGAAAAGACAAGGTTCTGAATCTCATCCGCTCGATGCGAGGCGGAAATCTTGGTGAGAAAAGATATTTTCAGCGTTATCAAGGTGAAGGAAATATTGCAGAGATGATTCATAAAACCTTTGAAATCGGGAAAAAGAAATTTTTTGCAAATCAGGAAAGAGCAAGTCTCACAACCGAACATTTTACGGGAAGCAGAACGCAACAATTGCGATTGTTTTAAGCGAGTTTGAAAGCTTTTGATTAAATTTGCAATCAGAATTAATTTTCAGTAAATTTCACAAATGAAGCAATATTCCGCAAAACGAAGCATCCAAATTCTCGCACATATTCTTGAGCAATACGGCATCGACAAAATCATCATTTCTCCAGGTTCTAGAAACGCGCCTTTGTCGATTCATTTTTCCGAGATTGATGCCTTTCAATGTTACAGTATTGTGGACGAAAGGTCGGCTGGATTTGTTGGTTTGGGCATTGCGAAATCCATCAAAAACCCAGTAGCAATCACTTGTACAAGTGGTTCTGCGGCGGCAAATTATTACCCTTCTGTTGTGGAAGCTTTTTATCAAAACATTCCACTTTTGATTTTGACCGCAGACAGACCTTCCGATTTTGTGGATTTGTTTGATGGCCAGACGATTAGACAAAAAAATATTTTCCAGCAACATTCCTACGGCGATTTCGAATTGTTGGAAGATGAGAAAGACGGCGCAGAAGATTACAACTTCGAAACCATCAAAAAAGCGGTTGAACTTTGCATCGAAAAAAGCGGTCCGGTTCACATCAATATTCCTTTGACAGAGCCACTTTACAACTTGGTAGATGAATTGCCGGTTTTGCCAATTGTGGAAAAAACAATTCAGAAAAAAGCTTACGAACTTCCTACAAACTTGGTTGCAGATTGGCACACTTCCAAACGAATTTTGATTCTTGCCGGAACATTGGCGCCAAATCCAGAATTGCAAGCGCAACTTTCTCAATTGGTTAAAAATCATACCGTTGTAATTTTAACGGAAATGAATTCCAATCTTCAGCACGAGAAATTTTTTGCCCACATCGACCGATATATCACAGATTTTACTGAAGAAGATTTCAGGACTTATGCGCCAGATTTATTAATTACAATCGGACAAAATGTTGTTTCAAAACGCGTAAAACAATTCCTTCGAAAAGCCAAGCCACTTCAACATTGGCACATCGATGAGTATTGGCAACCAGACACTTACTACGCCTTAACGCAAAAAATAGAAACCAAAGCTGAGATTTTCTTTTCCAAATTATTGAAATCTATTAATCTCGAGCCAAGACCGTTTTTCAATCTTTGGGACGTTTTGAAGGACAAAAAAGATGCGAAACACGAGGAGTTTTTGAACAAGGCTCCTTTCTCAGATTTCTATTTGTTCAAGCTTTTGGCCACTCAAATTCCTGAAAATTACAAGATTCATTTTTCCAATTCCTCAGCGATTCGATATGCGCAATTGTTTGATTATCAGAAGCACGACATCTACTGCAACCGAGGAACCAGCGGAATCGACGGTTGTACTTCTACCGCAATGGGATTTGCGATGATGGAAGACGAACCTACGATTTTGATTACCGGCGATTTGTCATTTTTCTATGACATCAACGGACTTTGGAACCAATATATTCCGCCTTACACGAGGATTGTAATTTTCAACAATGCTGAAGGTAACATCTTCAAAATCATTCCTGGACCAAGTGGAACCAATGCTTTGGACGAGTTTATCGCCACAAAACATAATAGAAACGCAGAATTATTGGCGAAAAACTTTGGCTTTGATTATACGAAAGTGGAAGACGAAATCACCTTGGACAGAGTTTTACCGAACTTCTTCAAACCAAATCCGAAACCAAAGATTTTGGAAGTAATGACGTCGGAGTGCAATAATGCGGATATTTTGAAGCAGTATTTTGCGGAATTGAAATAGTGTTTACCTAAAACATAATATTGTCATTCCGTAGGAAACCTAATGTAGTGGTTCGACGAAGTCAATCTCGACAGTTTAGATTCCTACGGAATGACAACTCGGTGTTTTTAATTTGATTTTTAAAACTCCAAATCCGTTTCCTCTGTCGGCAGATTGATGATTTTCTCAATCGGATATATGAACATTTCATCAAAATCATTCATTGCATTAATCAATTGAAAATGAGAATATTCTTTGATATTTTCAATCGTAATTTCCGTTTCTTTGATTTTTTTCGAGGTTAATAAACTTTGTCGCATTACGCCATTCAGAAGATAGGTTTTCGGGGTGAACCAAGTTTTATCTTTCAGGAAAAGGAGATTGGAATAGGACGTGTCTGTGATTTGATTTTCTTTGATGATGACGATTTCTTCGGCGCCACTTTTTTCTTTTAATTTTTGAAATTGCGTTCTGTCGGCTGATTTGAAGCTGTAATCAATTTCATTATCAATCACCAGTTCGAAATCATCGTGTTCCGAAATGGCGTGCGGAAGAATTTGCGTTTTGAAATTGTTTTCCAAATCATATTCAATCCGGAATTTGTAAAGTCCATCTTCATCGTGTTCCAGATTTAGGAACAAGCTTTTGATATTGATTTCGCACGCTTTTCCGAAATGGGAAAATGTCTCATTCATTCTTTTCTGATGAAGTTCTACCAAGAAGATTTTCTGGTCTTCCACTTTGATGCTTTCAATAAATCGGGACATAAATTTTGTTTTTCATTTCTTCGTATTCGCTTGTCAAGTCGCTTTGGTGGGTGATTCCGCCTCCACTTTTGAAAAAAAGCTTTCCGTTTTCCTTTTCAATAAATCGAATCATCACGCAGGAATCGAGATTTTTTCCATCAAAATAACCTGCAATTCCGGTGTAAAAACCTCGGTCATATTTCTCAGCTTCCAAGATGATTTCAAATGTTTTCGGTTTCGGAGCACCGAGAATGGAACCTGCTGGCAAGAGTTTTTGGAGAATAGAACCGATTTTGTTTTGAAACTCCGGTTTGATTTCGCCTTCGATTTCGGAACTCATTGCGAGGAGATTTTTTTGTTTTGTTTTGATGAAATCGATTCTTTGAAAATCTTTGACGCGAACATTGTTGGCCACCATACTCAAATCGTTTCTCAGCAAATCGACGACAGTATAATGTTCTGCTTTTTCCTTCGGGTCATTTTTCAGAATATTTTCTGCATCTTCAATTTCCGCATCGATTGTTCCTTTCATTGGGTGTGTAAAAATCTTGTTATCAATGATTTCGATGAACGTTTCAGGAGAAAAACAGACGAATTCATCTGGAACCAGTATTTTGTATTTGGCCTTTGAAAATTTGAAAATGTCTTCTAAAGTCAAGTTGGTTTCAATTTCCGTTTTTCGGGTGTAATTGGTGAGATAGGAATTTCCTTTTCTGAGATTTTCTTGAACTATGTTGAATCCTTGTTGATAATCTTCTAAAGTTTCTGGGAAAGATTTCCATTCGAAATTTGGAATTGTCGCGTGTTCATCATTAACGTTTGTAAGATTCGGAAAATCAATTGATAAAATATTATTTTGAATTTCGTTTTGAGTGTAAGTTCTGACTTCATCCATCAAAAAATCTATCAAGAAAAAAAAGGGTTCTTTTCTCTCTGACAACTCGTCCATTCTTTGAAACTGCGGATTTTGAAACATAAAACAAAAATAGAGAAAAGTCTTCTAATAAAAGTTGAAGGTTGTAAGAACACCGAAACCCGCAGCCCGGCCTGAGTGGAAATCCTTTTTTGCAGTGGGGAAAAGCTTTGGCAAAAAGATTGGGAACGGAGGACGGATAAAGCTGCCCAAAATAAAATCATCAATTTCGTTTGTCCTTAATTAATGGTTACTTTTGCAAAAAATTTTGATAATGACGACGCCAAAACCGGAAATCGGGAAAATACTGACAGAAGCCTATGAATACTGGATGAAAACTTTGCCATTTCAGTTTTTGTTTTGTGTGATCTACTTTTCTGTGACAATGTTTGCGGGCTCTTTTGCGTTCCGATACTATGGTCTTTTTGAAGAGATCAACAAGTTCCAAGGTTTGATTTATACGGACTACAAGGCTTTTCTGGACAAATACACTGCATTGATGCAAACGGACAATGCCGTTCTATTTTTGCAAATGATGATCATCTTAAAAGCGGTCATTTTTCCTTTGAACATTGGTTTTTTGAAAATCTATAGAAAACTGGATCTGGGAGAGAAGCCGGAAATGGGTGATCTTTTTGCGGGATTCCAGGGTCATTATTTCTTTTTGTTTGTGATCTATTCGCTGGCTTGGAGCATGATCAACAACTTCCTTTCCATCTTCACTATGATCTGGATCCCGATGATGCTGTTTGTTCCGGCGCTGATGTTCTTCAAAGGGTTTAATTATTTTCAGTCATTTCAGATGAGTGTTCAGACTTTTCAGAAGAATTTTGTTCTGATCTTCATTGCTATGATTGTTTCCATCCTGTTTTCATATTGTGGTTTTCTTATGTTTTTCTTTGGGATATTCATCACGTTTCCATTTTGGAATGCGATGATCTATGTGCTTTATAAACATCTAATTGGTGATTTTGAGGAATAATTGTTTGTGAGTTAATTCTATTCAGAAAATTTTTATGTAGATTTGATAATAACTCCAAACTTAAACTACTATGGAAAATTTTAATGAGCTGGAAACTGTTGGGAAAGTACCTAACAGAGATTCTGGAAGTGTACTATCTCACGCATTCGAGCTGTACAAAGGCATTCTGCTTTACCCGATTGTGGCAGGTGTCATCATCTTTGTTATCGTGTCTATCTTATTTTCTCTCACAGGATTGTGGGGAATCTTCATGGAAATGGGACAAAACTCCCAAGGCATGGGAAGCTACGACACAGAAGCCTATGAAGAATTGTACCGTGGTACGCCGTTTCTAAGTTTTATGGGAAGTTTTTCGCTTGTCAATATTTTGGTTTTTTCGCCATTGGTTGTAGGAACAATCTACATTGCGCATAAAAAGAATCTGAACCAACACATTGAGTTTTCTGACCTATTCATCGGTTACAGACAGAATTTTTTAAACATCGTGCTTTACGGACTCATCTTTTCGATTGCGGTCATCATTTGTACCAATCTTTGTTACGTACCTGCAGTTTTTGTGATGCCTTTCTTATTTTTGGGCTATCCATTTCTATTATTTCAGAATCTTTCTGCAATCGAAGCACTCAAAAAATCGTTTGATGTCGTGAAAAATAATTACGGTGACATTCTACTGATCAACCTGTTAGCATATCTTTGTTCTTCCTTGGGATTCCTTGCATGTTGTATTGGCATAATAGTTACTTATATGTTTTATTACTCGACAATGTACTCTGCCTATTGTGCTTACGTTGCATTGCCTAGACAACTAGAACAAAACTAAACTTATAAAAAATTATGTCAGATTTCGGCAAACCAATCGATTCTATCGTTATTAAGCAAATAGCGTTAATTCTTCTAATTTCCGTCTTGGTCTTATTGATCTGTTGGAATCTGGCATTATTTATACCTTCTCTATTAGGGGCGATCACCTTGTATATCGTCTGTAGAAAATATAACTTCTATCTGGTTGAAGAGAAAAAATGGCAACCTTGGCTTGCTTCATTAGCCTTGATGTTAGCATCACTTATCATCTTGATCTTACCTGTTTATTTCATCGTTGATATGTTGGTTGCGAAAGCTGGAAATGCGCAGATCTACATGGAGAAGTTCAATGTTTTTCTGGAGAAGATCCATCAGTTCATTTATTCTAAAGTCGGTTTTGACATTCTCAGCAAAGAGAACATTACGAAAGTTACCAATTTTGCGGGAACACTTTCCACAAAGGCCTTGAGTACAACGGTCAATACTTTTACTGTGATTGTCTCGATGTATTTTATTCTATATTTCATGTTTGTGAAAGCAAGATTATTTGAGAAAATTGTGGCGAGAGCGATGCCTTTCAAAAATACCAATACACAAATGTTGGGAGACAAATTCAACAAATTGGTTTTGGCCAATGCCATTGGAATTCCTGTTGTGGCAATAGGACAAGGTGTAGTTGCGCTCATTGGTTATTGGATCTTTGGTGCGCCAAGTGCCATCCTTCTATTCGCTTTGACCGCAGTGGCATCCATGCTTCCAGTTGTAGGTGCAGCGATTGTCTATGTTCCAGTTGGAATCTTTATGATTGCTGAAGGACAAACTGGTCCTGGCGTTGGGGTTTTGATCTATGGCCTTGTAGTGGTTGGATTGACGGATAATCTACTAAGATTTACATTACTAAAAAGATTGGAAGACATTCATCCATTGGTCACCGTTTTCGGGATCATTTTGGGGATGAATATCTTTGGATTTATGGGATTGATCTTCGGTCCAATATTGATGTCCATCACCGTTCTTCTGATCCAGGTTTACAGAGACGAATTCTCTGAAGAAGAAACAATACCAGCTTTGCAATTGCCCAATGACAAAGATGACCTTGATAACAAAATTGATTTGATCGTTTAAAAATGGAAGGTTTAAATCCAGAAATTCTCATAGAAATTTGCCAAGTACGAATGCCTTTTGGTAAGCATAAAGACACAATCCTCGCAGATCTACCCATAAGTTACCTGGAATGGTTTCAAAGTCAGGGAATGCCAAAAGGGAAATTGGGAATGCAACTTGCAACCATTTACGAGATTAAAATCAATGGTCTAATGGATCTATTGATTCCAATACGTGGAAAAGTCAATACTCAAAAATCTAAAAATACTGTTTACAAATTTTAATCAGTTGCGAATTTCATCGTGAAATATTGGTCTAAAAAAGGTTTAGATTTAATAATTTATTCCCCGATTTTGAGCTGATATTCTAGTCATTTTTATTTTACAAGTTCTCTCTATTTTTGTTATTTTTGTTGGTCTTTTCGGCTCGATTTAATTTTCCTTTAAAATTACTTTAGAAGGCCTTTCAGCTAAAAATCTCCTATGAGTACCAAAAAAAGAATAAACGTTTTCAGAAGAAAGATCATGCAAGGTCTTACCAAAAACATCGGTAAATCAAAAGCTGGTCTGAAAGCGAATGAAAATATTAAAATAAAAAAAATTCTGATTTCCAGACCAAATCACAGGCTTGGAAATCTTTTACTTTTAACACCATTGGTCCAGGAAGTTGCGAAGACTTTCCCAGACAGCAAGATCGACCTTTTTGTGAAAGGTGGCGCGACGCCGATCATCTATAAAAATTATGGGAACATCAATTCTTACATCCAACTTCCCAAGAAACCATTCAGCAGTTTGGGAAAATACATCAAAGGCTGGTTTCAATTGAAGTTTCGGAAATATGACCTGGTGATCAATTCCAATCCAGGCTCGTCTTCTGGCAGATTATCAGTTCTTGCAACCAATTCCACCTACAAATTCTTTGGCGACCATGATGAAGAATTGAGTGCAAAATATCCCGATTACAACCACGATGCAAAGAAAACGATCTACAATCTTAGAAAATTTCTGACAGAATTAGGCTTTCCGGAAAACAACTCTGAAATTCCTTCTCTAAAAATTGTTTTAGACCAAGAGGAACTTGAGACAGGTAAAGCGAATCTGCAGAAAATCGTACAAAACGATAAAAAAACCATTTGTCTTTTTACCAACGCAACCGGCGCCAAAATCTATTCGGAAGAATGGTGGGACTCTTTCTATGACAAACTAAAAACTGCTTTTCCAGATTATAATATCATCGAACTTTTGCCTGTAGAAAATATTTCAAAATTGAATTTTAAAATCCCTAATTTCTACAGTACAGACATTCGGGAAATGGGAGGTTTTTTGGCCAATTGCGCACTTTTTATAGCGGCAGATAATGGTGTGATGCACCTTGCAAGTTCTGTAAACGTCCCGACCATAGGACTTTTCAAAGTGACAGATGAGACGATGTACAAACCTTACAACGACAAAAGTTTTTCCATCAATACAGACAATGTGGATCAGGATAAAGTAATAGACCTCATCAAAACGTCTTTATAATATTAGAAATCCGAATGGACTTTTAAAAACTATAACCCAATTATTATGAACTTTGTTCTTTCCGAAGCCTATTCTCAATACAAAAATGATATTTTAAACATTTTAAAGAATTTTAAAAATGATGGCGTCGTAGTTGGTCACGGCAACAGAAACGTTGTCAAATACTTTGTGGTCGATGGTTTGAAATTCAATTTTAAATCGTTCAAACAACATAATATCATCAACCGTCATGTTTATAAATATTATCGAAAATCAAAATCCAGACGTTCTTACGAATATGCTCAAATGCTTTTGGCTAAAGGATTTTTCACGCCAAAACCTGTTGCTTTTATAGAAAATCATGATTTGATTGGCGTGACATCAAGTTACTATGTGAGTGAGCAATTGGAAGATGTTTTTACCTTAAACGAAGCGCTTTACACGCCAGGTTTTTTGGACAGGGAAAAGATCATAAAAGATTACACGAATTTGATTTTCCAACTTCATGAGAATGGAATCGAATTCATTGATAATGCAGGAGGCAATTTCTTAATTAAAAAAGAAAATGGAACTTACCGCTTCTACATGGTGGACCTCAATCGAATGAATTTTCACCAGGAGATCGACATCGCAAAAAGACTTCACAACTTCGAAAGATTGACAAACGATGAAGAGATCATCCAATTGATCAGCACAGAATATGCGCGATTATCAGGACAATCTCCGGAATTTTGTTACAATAAAATCTTAGATTTCACGAAGAAAAAAGCATTTAAACGCAAGGCTAAAAATATTCTAAAGTTTTATAAATTCTTTTTCAAGAAAAACTAAGCTTTCAAAGCTGCAATTTCATCTCTTAATTTTGCGGCTTTGATGAAGTCAAGGTTTTTTGCAGCAGCTTCCATTTCTTTCTGTTTTGCTACCACGATCTTCTCGATGTCTTCGCTTCCATAATTGGCTTTGGTTTCGGCAACTTCTTGCATCAGCACTTTTTGCGTGTACTTTTCGTCTGGGAAATCCTTGCTTCTACCAACCAGATTTTCACTGATCTTCTTGTTCAATGCCATCGGAACTTTGCCGTGCTCGGTATTGTACTGCATTTGTTTTTCACGACGGTAAATGGTTTCATCAATTGCAGCCTGCATTGATTTTGTCATTTTGTCGGCGTACATGATCGCGCGTCCATTTAAATTCCTAGCCGCTCTACCAACGGTTTGGATCATCGACCTTCTGGAACGCAACATTCCTTCTTTATCAGCGTCCAAAATCGCAACCAAGGAAACTTCCGGTAGATCCAATCCTTCTCTCAAAAGATTGACGCCCACCAAAACATCAAACAAACCAAGACGAAGATCCTGCATGATCTGGATCCTTTCCAAAGTCTCCACATCGGAGTGGATATATCTTGTTCGGATTCCAACTTTCGTAAAATATTTGGTCAATTCTTCCGCCATTTTTTTGGTTAAAGTCGTTACCAAAACACGTTCGTCCGCTTCTTCTCTTTTATGGATTTCTTCAATCAAATCATCAATCTGATTCATCGTCGGACGAACCTCGATGATTGGATCCAAAAGTCCTGTTGGTCGGATGATTTGCTCGATGTAAGTTCCTCCGGATTTCTCCAACTCATAATCTGCAGGCGTCGCAGAAACATAGATCACCTGGTTTTGCATTGTCTCGAACTCATCGAACTTCAAAGGTCGGTTGTCCATCGCAGCAGGTAAACGAAAACCGTGTTCTACCAAAACTTCCTTTCTACTTCTGTCGCCTCCGTACATGGCGTGAACCTGCGGAATCGTGACGTGACTTTCATCAATCACCATCAAGAAATCTTTCGGGAAATAATCCAACAAACAGAAAGGTCTTGAACCAGGCAAACGACCATCCATATATCTGGAATAATTCTCGATTCCAGAACAATAGCCCAATTCACGGATCATTTCCAAATCCAACTCAGTTCTTTCTTCCAAACGTTTGGCTTCCAATGGCTTTTCAATTTCTCTGAAGAAATCGACTTGCTTCACCATATCATCCTGAATTTGGCGAATGGCGCCTTGCATCGTCTCAGGCGTAGTTACGAAAAGGTTTGCTGGATAAATATTGATCGTATCAAAATTCGAAGTCACGTTTCCTGAAATCGGATCAAAACTTTGAATCGTCTCGATCTGATCACCAAAAAACTGAAGTCTGATCGCTGTGTCCGCATAAGCCGGATAAACATCGATCACATCGCCTTTGACACGGAAAGTCCCACGCTGAAATTCATTCAAAGCTCTGGAATATAAAGCACTTACCAAAGAATTAAGCAATCTCGTTCTGGAGATCTTTTCACTTTTGGTGATTGTGATCAATGACTTTTCAAATTCCTTCGGGTTTCCAACACCATAAATACAGGAAACCGAAGCTACGATCAAAACATCACGTCTTCCTGAAAGCAAACTTGCAGAAGCAGAAAGTCTAAGTTTCTCCACTTCTTCATTGATGCTCAGATCTTTTTCGATGTAAGTATTTGTGGAAGCAATGAAGGCTTCCGGCTGATAATAATCGTAGTAACTCACAAAATATTCCACGGCATTATCCGGGAAAAACTCCTTGAATTCCATAAAAAGCTGAGCGGCCAAAGTCTTGTTGTGCGCCAAAACCAAAGTTGGCTTCTGAACCTGATTCACAACATTGGCCACCGTAAACGTTTTTCCGGAACCTGTGACACCCAAAAGCGTCTGATATTTTTCACCAATATTGATGCCTTCCACCAATTTCTCGATGGCTTTTGGCTGATCTCCAGTAGGTTGATATTCTGATTGAAGTTTGAATTTCATAACACAAAAATACGAAAAAACGTTCCAAAAAATGGAACGTTTTAGCAATGGGGAAATTCTTAGTTTTTAATGAAAATTCATGGTGATTGGAAGCTGGAAAACTGTGGCCGCAGGTTTTTCGTCTTCTGTTGCTGGTTTCCAAGTGACATTTTCTGTTGCTGCTTTCATTGCTCGTATAGCTTCAGCATTAAAATTTGTATTTGGTCCTTCCGCTCTTACATCTGTCGTTTTTCCGTTCTCATCGATTTTGATGTAGAGATTAGTTTTCACAACACCTTTTTCCTTTTTGTCATCTCCGAATTGTGAACTATTGAAAGAGTCCTGAAAATTTCTTCTCAATGTGTTCAAGCCTTCTGGGAATTCTGCCGGCGTGCTGTTCCTTGCTGGCGGTGGCGGTGGCGGAATTGGTAATTCATTCTCCTTCATTACTCTTGGAGTTGTCGAAGCAGGCACTTTTTTCTTGTCTTTGATTTTTGTACTACTTTGAATAGATTTCTTTTGCGGAATCGTGTCAAATTTTAAAAATTCGTTCTTTGTGATTTCCGGAATTACAGACTTTACTTCAAGTTTGGTTTCCGTTGCATAAACTTTCTGCACAAACAGAATACTTAAACCTGCAAACGCAGAAACAGCAAACAGCTTTTTGAATTTTTCTAATTTTGATCTTTTGGTGGTCATCATAATAAATCGTTTTTTGGTGTTATTGAAATTGAATTGGTTTACTATTGATAGATTTTGAGCGTTCAAAACCTCGGCAAGAATCAGATTTTGATAATCTTTGATGTTAAATTCTTTACGCACAATCACTTCATCTGCGAGGAATTCGTGGTTGTCTTTGATGGCTTTTTTATAAAAGTAAATTGCAGGATTGAACCAGGAAATGGCTTGCAGAATTTCTACGAATATCAAATCTAAAGAATGTTTCTGAATCAAATGGGTTTTCTCGTGAAGGAAAATTCTGTTGTCTATATGGTCTTCAAAGTGTTTTTTGCTGAGATAGATCTTGTTCCAAAAGCTGAACGGCGGCAGATCTTTTTCAATTAATTTTACTTTTTGACCTTGGTAAATAATCTCTCTTCCTTTTAATTTAAAAATTTTCGTGATTGACATCAAAGACTTGATAATCAATACAACCGAAATTAAAATGTAAATCATTAAAATCAAATTCATCCAATTGAAATTTGACGCTTGATCTGTTTTTTGGATCAATTGCTGCGTCGTAATTTCTTCAAAAATTAGTTGATTATTATTTTCTGAAATCGCTGGCAAATTAATTTTAACAAAAGGAATCACGTAAGAAAAGGTCAACGCGGCCAAAAGGTAGAACCGATTGAAGCGGAACATTTTTTCTCTCTGCAAAAACAGATAGTAAATCACAATTAACAGCGATGAACAAAGGCTAATTTTTAAAATAACAGTTTCCATTATGGTTCTATTTCTTTGTCAATAATATCTCTTAGTTCTTTCAGTTGTTTCTGAGAAAGTTTGGAATTCGATGTGAAAAAAGACGCAAACTGACTCACGGAACTGTTGAAAAAACGGTCAATCATAGAAGTCATTTCGCCTTGGAAATAATCTTCTTTCTTCACTTTGGGGAAATATTCTCTCGAGTTTCCGTAAAGTTTGTAGCCTACTAGATCTTTGTTCTGCATCCGTTTCAACAAGGTTGCGATGGTTGTTGACGCAGGTTTCGGATCAGCATAATCTTCCAAAATATCCTTCATGAAGACCTTTTCTCTTTGCCAAAGGATTTCCATTAAAGTCATTTCGGTTTCTGTCAATTTTTGCTCGTTCATTTCTACAACATTATATTTTGTTCTACAAATGTAGAATTAAATTTGGATAAATTGTTATCTTTGTAAAAATTTTTGATGAAAAATTTATTAGCATTCTTTTTTTTGATTTTAATTTCCTGTAAAAGCGAAGTCAATCAATATCAAAATATTAAGAAAAATGTTCAGGTAAAAACCGGGAAATGGGTAGAACAAGATGATTATCCCAATCAAAAATATGTGAGCATCGGAAAATACAAGAAAGGAGAAAAAGTTGGCGTATGGAAAGTCTTTTTAAATGGTAAAATTTATCAAAAAGATAGATTTAAAGATAGCATAACGCATACAAAATTCTATTACCCTAATGGAAAAATTCTGAAAAGAGGAATCTCGAAAACCATCAGAGATCACAAATCGATTTTTTGGTATTACGACGGAAAGTGGAAATTCTATGAAGAAAATGGAAAGTTTGAATACATCAAAATTTATTACAAAGACAGTAACAAAACGGATAGCATCAATGTAAAAAAAGGACTCAATAAAAATTGAATCCTTTCAAAAAGTAGTTAGTTATCGTTAAAATTTAAAGTTCACTCTTGTAAAGATCTGTCTCCCAGAGAATCCCATCTGTACAGGATCAAAGATGCCGCCAGATTCCGTATTTCCATCTGACACTGCACCATACTGCAATGTTGCATATCTGTTGAAAACGTTTTTCCCACCAATCGTCCAAGATAGATTTTTGGTAAAATCATAGCCTACAGAAAAATCCGTAGTCACCCTTGGTGTGTAAGTTTGATAATCATCTGGTCCGTTGTAGCCTACCAAAGTCACTTTGTCAAATCTTACCAACTGTAAGTTAGCATTGAATTTTTCAATCTTGTAATTCAGATTAAGATTGATTTTCGTTTTAGGAGCCGAAGCTAAGATAAAAGCTCTTTCTCGTGCGCTAAGAAACACATCTTCTTTGCCAGCCAATTGCGACGGCGTATGAACATCGGTAATTTCCATTTTGTTGTAATTTCCGGCCAATGTTGAGGATAATCTTCCAGGACCTAGATCTGTAGTATAGGTCAAGATCACATCTACACCTTGGGATTTTGTGTCCACCGCATTGCTGAAAAACTGAGCCTGATCAACTTTCAAATTGGCGAGTGTTCCACCAATCACATCATCTGTCTGGTCAAATGTTCCCGTTAAAACAATCCTGTCTTTTACCTTGATGTAATAACCATCGACAGTTGCCGTAAATTTTCCTGAATTAAAGGTAAATCCAGCACTTCCATTCAAAGAAGTTTCCTGTTTCAATTGCGGAATGAAGGCTTGTTTTGCTAGCTCGCTGTCATTGGAAGCGAGCTGAACAGTCACCAGATTTCCGCCTTGAAAGTTGGTGAATTGCAAGCTGTAATATTTCTGAACCAAAGAAGGCGCACGGAAGCCTGTAGAAACCGAACCTCTGAATGCAAACTGTGGCGTGATCGCATATCTGGTTGCAAACTTTCCGTTCAAGGTGCTTCCGAAATCACTGTAATTCTCGAAACGTCCGGCTAAACTGACCATCCAATTTTTTGTGATGTCCAATTCTGTGTCGACATAAGCAGCAAAGTTATTTCTACTTTTTCCAACTTCTTGAGAATATCCGGGAAAGCCCTGGGATCCTCCTGGTCTGATGTCGCCTGATAATGGATTTGTAACGAGTAACTCTATCGGCGTCTCTGCTGTAGCCACATTTCCATTGACATCATAAGTTGCGTAAGAACTTTCCTGACCTTTTATCAGATTGAATTTTTCATAACGGAATTCTGTTCCCAAAGCCAAATTAAAGCCCTCCAAAAAGTCAAATGCTTTGCTTGTGCTAAGTCCAGTGACATTTTGAGAAAGTGAATGTCCACCAGCATCAAAACTAGTAGGAGAATTTACACCTAAAGTTGCATTGATGGTATTATCAATCTGATAAATGAATCTGTTGTTGCCAAAAGCATTGTAGAAATCAAAGTCCCAATCGCCAAGTTTGAACTTCAAACCGTTATCAAATGTAAAATCTGAGATCTTTGTATTCTGGATCGGGTTGAAGCCATCAGGATAGATTTCCGGAATATTTCCGTCGGCATCCGCCGATCTCGTCCACGCATAGGCTTTTGTATTTCTATAAGAAAAACCAGGTTGAGAATAGAATGTCAATCCATCTGTCAGAGGCACTTCTATATTTCCGAAAAAATATATATTGTTCGATTTTGCATCTCCGAAACGCTGTCTCGGTGCGTCGTATTTCTCCGGATTCGCATTTCGGATTGCATAATCTTTATTTATTAATTCTAATGTAAAGTTACCGAAACCACCTTTGGTTCCAATCTTTGTTCCGAGGTTTCCGCTGAAATCGAAGGTGTTTCCATCTAATTTTTTATCAGAGACCACATCACTATTTCCTGGACTTTTAAAAAGATTGGCACCATAGAAAGCACTGCCCTCGAAACCGTGATCTCTGTCATTAAGGACGACGTTGATGACACCCGCAATCGCATCAGAGCCATATTGTGCAGAAGCACCATCTCTTAAGATCTCAACTCTTTTGATGGCTGCAACAGGAATCGTATTTAGATCTGAACCACTATTGCCGCGGCCTCTCGTTCCAAAGATATTGACCAATGAGGATTGGTGGTATCTCTTTCCATTGAGCAACAACAATGTCTGATCAGGGCCCAAACCTCGCAAAGTTGCGGGATCTACGGCATCTGCGCCATCAGAACCTGATTGTTTATTAGAATTAAAAGAAGGCGCTGCGAATTGTAAAAGTTGATTGACCTCTACTTGTCCTGTTGACTGACTGATCTGCTTTACATCTATCACATCCACCGGAACAGCAGTATTAGTAACGGTTCTTTTTTTGTTTCGGGTTCCAATGATATTTACCTCATCCACAGAAGTTTCTCCGGAAAGGCTGTCTTTTGTCGTCTGTGCAAAATAAAGCGCGCTTGCTCCCAAGAAAAAAACAACACTGATTTTTTTAATTCCAATATTCATTTGTCTAATTTTTAATCAAAAATATAATATTTTTAAATACACATTAAATAAATCACACTTATTTGTTCAATTTATATCAAATATGAATAAAACCCCAGCAAAAACAAGGGTCTGCGCAATAAATAAACATTTTTAAAATAATCAACCCTTAAATATTGAAAAAATAATAGCAATTATCACTGGCACTATTTTTTCATTGACCTTGAAAATAAAAATTATGCTAAAATCCACATTACCAACTATTTTTTGTTCATTCTTTCTTATTTATTCTTGCAATTGGAAGGGACAGGCAAGCAAACCCACCTCGCAGGAAGAAAAGGCAAACACAGATTACAAACCCGCATTTGCCGGACAAACCAGAATTGCACCTGTAAAAACAACAACACCTTACAACGTTGACATCATCAGTACTTCTCTAGGGAAACCTTGGGGAATCATTAATTTGCCAGACGGTAGATTTCTAATCACAGAAAAATCTGGTTTCATGAACGTGGTCTCTGCGGATGGAAAACAGATTTCGAAAATCAATGGATTTCCAAAAGTGGATGACAAAGGACAAGGCGGAATGTTGGACGTGGCTTTGGACCCGGAATTTAAAACAAACAATATTATCTACTTCAGTTATTCTGAACCTTACGAAGGCGGAAATCATACCGCTGTGGCAAAAGGAAAATTGTCTTCAGATTTAAAAACAATTTCTGAGGTCAAAGTAATTTTTCGTGCAACACCAACTTATGATGGTGATAAACATTATGGCAGTCGATTGGTTTTTGATAAGGACGGAAATCTTTTCGTGAGTACAGGCGAAAGGTCCGATAAACAGACACGAGTTTATGCCCAGAAAACGGATAATTATCTGGGAAAAATCTTAAAAATAACTAAAGATGGGAAACCAGCTCCAGGAAATCCTTTCATCGGGAAAGCCAATTACAAACCAGAAATCTATGCTTATGGAATCCGCAGTCCACAAGGTTTGGCTTTGGACGAAAAAGGACAGCTTTGGGATATTGAAATGGGACCAAGAGGCGGCGACGAGATCAATCTCATCCAAGCTGGGAAAAACTACGGTTGGGGCGATGTAAGTTATGGAATAGAATATACTGGTGGGAAGATCAACAATGGAACCACGCAGAAAGCTGGAACAGAACAACCCGTTTATTACTGGGATCCTGTTGTTTCGCCAAGTGGTGTGACCTTCTATACGGGAAACATTGATGAATGGAAAAACAATCTATTCATTGGCTGTCTTAGTGGTGAACACATCAACAGAATCGTCATCAAAGACAACAAAGTCGTTGGAGAAGAACGTTTGCTGCTTAACCAAAAAGAAAGGTTCCGCGATGTATTGAACGGAATGGATGGTAATCTGTATGGAATAACGGACAGTGGAAAACTTTACAAAGTTTCAAAGAAATAATTTAATATTGAAAAGTCATTGGCATATTAAAATTGCTTTCGATAGACACACCATTTCTAGTGCCCGGCTTCCATTTACTTAGTTTTTTAAAATCCAGTAAAAGGTCTTCTATCGTTCTAAAAGGTATATTTTGAGAAAATTTAATATTTTTCATATAACCTTCTTTAGAAATTGTAAAGCTTAAATGTACCGTTTCATAATTCAAATTTATTCTATATTTCGACATTGTGGTCTGAATTATTCTTTCAACATCTTTAACAAACCTTTTATGACCACCTGGATATTCGGCATTTTTAATATCAAATGATAAGTCGTCTGTAATCTTGTAAGATAAAACATCAGCAGGATATATATCGTAGTTAACCAAAGCTGCATAAGCTTTTCCTTCGATAATTACGGGATTCCAGTCCTTTAAATATTTAAATGTCTCTTTTGCAAATTCGTAGGCACATTTACTTTTACCTACACCTATGCTATCAGAATCTTTTACAAACTTTACCGTCTTATCTGGATAAACAATCAGAGTCAGTTTGTAGAAATCGGATTTATTATCGCAAGGCTTAACACCATAATCTTTTGCAGCTTTTTGAAGGCTTTTAATGAAGTTAAGTTCCCCTTTCTGATAAAAATGTTGAGTTGGTGGATATTTGTCCAAAATCGTTGTTTGAGAGTAAGAATTTGAACATAATAATATCAAAAGAAAATAAAGAAATTTCATCAATTAATGTTTTTTTTTACGCGGTCTACTTTCTTAATACCTTGGAAGTCTTTCAAATAAAATGGCTCGAAATAAGCAACATCTTCAAAATCTTTTTGATTGAATTTCTCTACAGATTTCTTAACTAAACCTTTTGCAGAAGGATAAATATCAAATCGATATTCTGCGTTTGGAAGATTGAGAATTTCTTGTGCTTTTTTCGCGCCATCGCCAATAAACAAAACTTTCTTGTGAGCCAGTTCTGAAAAAGAATTTTCATCGAGGATTTTAGCTTCGGTTTCCTTTATTACTTTGCCAGAAGTTCCATCGAAAAATGCGGTATAAACTTCCATTCTTCGGGCGTCAATCAAAGGAATAATTAATTCAAAACCTTGATTGACAAATTCTTCCACCATAGAATCCAAAGAATTGACGGCAATCAAAGGAAGCTTCAACCCATAACAAAATCCTTTTGCAGATGCGGCGCCAATTCTAAGTCCCGTGTACGATCCTGGACCTTTTCCTAACGAAATCGCGTCCAAATCTTTCAAAGAAATTTCTGCGCCTTCCAAAGCCCATTCTACAAAGGAATGAAGACTTTCTGACTGTTTGTAATTATCGGAAACTTCCTCGCAAAGACAAAGGATTTCTTCGCCATCCGAAATGGCAACTGAACAGTTTTTGGACGAGGTTTCTATGTGGAGGATTTTCATTCTGCTAATTTGTTAATTTTTGGCTGTAAAAACCAAATTCCAATTGGAAAAAACCATAAAAGAAAAAATTCTCCAGCAAAATCTACAAATTTTACCGGTTTTTGAACTTCCGCCACTTTAATTGTTTTAGCCGTTTTGTATATTAAATAAAATATACAAAACATTGAAAAAAAATGAACGGGAAACATAACTAGTAACCAAATAGGGTCAGCATCGCTATCGCCCTCCGTTGAAATATTAAAGTCGCTTGGAAAAATAGTGAATGCAATTAATATATAAAGAATAGGAAATATTATCAAAAATAATAAATTACGTGTACCTGCTTTCAAATTTTCATTTTTGATTTTCTTATTTAATCCAATTATTAAAAAATAAAACCACGATAAAAAGCAACCCATAAAAACTGCTGTTTGTAGGCCAAAAAAATCAATACTTTCATTTAGCTCAATTTGTAGTAAAAATGATATTTGACATACAAACATCAAAATGAAAAAAATTAAGAATAATTGCCAATGTTTAGATTTTAAAAAGAAGTTTTCCACATTCGTTTTTTATTAATTTGATATTTTTTATAATCGATGCTGCATTCTGCAAAAATGTCCGTCACTTGTTGATATATCCGCCTTTCACTTGCTCGAATCGAACGAACTCTCTGCAATAACTCTTTAAAATAATCTTTGCCGAAAACAGTTTGTCCTTGCTTCAATCGTTCATCATCCATCACAAAACCTTTGATGATAAATTCTTTCAAAGTCTGTGTTGCCCAAATCCTAAACTGCGTTGCCTTCGCAGAATTCACGCGGTAACCGACAGAAATAATTGCATCTAGATTATAGTATTCCACATTTCGTTTCACTCTTCTATTGCCTTCCTGTTGAACTGTTTCCAAAATGGAAATAGTTGCCTCGGGATTTAATTCATTCTCTTCAAAAATATTGGAAAGGTGCTTGCTGATTGCAGGAACATTCACATCAAACAAAGCGGCCATCGCTTTCTGTGTGAGCCAAAGCGTTTCGTTTTGCAAAAAAACATCTACCCGAACTTCATCGTTGGGCAAACTGTAAATTAGAAATTGTTTAGCTTGGTCATCCATTTTTTGTGTTTTATAAATCTTAAAACAAAAATATAATAATATTTACGATTTCAAAGTCGCACTTTGCCGGCTACACAGTTTCCAAATCCCTCTTTGTTTAATCCAGAATTCCAAGACAGAAAGTTTCATTTCGAAGATTTCGTTTTTGTAAAGTCCTTTTACCGCGATGATTCTTCTGATGTTTGCGAATTTATTTTTAATTTTAAATTCTTTCAATTCAGTTTGATTGACGGATTGATATTTTACTTTTCCGGATTCAAAATCTGTCTTGAAATCCTGATAATTCTGAACCCAACCGTTGGAATGTCCAAATGAAACGTCATTAGAAAATAATCCGAGAATTTTTGAATCGTTATTTTGCATCAAAGAATCAAGCTTTGAAATTTGCGTTATCAATGCTTTTTCTTTTTTGGAATAGGCCTGCGAAAATCCAAAAATAAAGTTGAGCAGAAGAATAAGAGTTATAAATTTCATTCTTAAACTAAACATTTCGGTAAATCGTTCTCGGCTCAGCCTGTGCCTTCGGATAAATCGTGAATTCTGCAATCGAAACTCGCTCTGGAACATTGATGCAATAAGCAATCGCATCGGCAATATCTTCCGCAATCAATGGCTCGTAACCAGCATAAACAGTTGCTGCCCTGTCACCATCACCTCTGAATCTGACTTTAGAAAAATCAGTTTCCACAGCACCTGGCTGTATATTCGTAACACGAATTCCAAATTCTGTCAACTCCAGTCTCATTCCTTCTGAAATCACATCCACAGCTCTTTTGGAAGCACAGTAAACCACGCCATTTGCATAAGTCTGTCTCGCTGCAACCGAGCTGATATTGATAATTTGTCCGTTCCCTTTTTCTTTCATTAGTTTAATAATTGGCTGAGAAACGTAAAGCAAACCTTTCACATTGCCGTCCATCATTGCGTTCCAATCATCGGGATTTCCGTCCGCGATGGAATCTAATCCGTGCGCATTTCCAGCGTTATTAATGAGAACATCAATGTTTTTCCAATTTTCGGGAAGAGAATTGATGGCTTCAAAAACCTCATCAGAATTTCTAACATCAAAACTTAATGTGATTACTTCGGTTTCTTTTGATAATTCCGATTTTAGTTCTTCGAGAACGGTTTTGTTTCTTCCGCAGAGAATGATTTTGTTTTTTTGTTTTGCCAATAGAATTGCAGTTGCTTTTCCTATTCCGGAAGTGGCTCCGGTAATGAATATTGTTTTCAATTTACTTTAGATTTAGATGTACAAAATTAAGAATGATTAAGTTCAAATCTATATACTTTATGTTCATATTTTGCAGCGGATTGTGCAAATTTTGGATTCATTGTAAAATAAAAATCCCGAAATTACTTCGGGATCTTTTATTCTTTTAAAACGTCGAATCACTCGCAGCCCGACTTGAACGGAAATCCTTTTTTGCTGCTGGAAAAGCAAAGGCAAAAAGATTGGGAGTGGAAGGCGGAAAAGCTGCCCAAATAATTCTATTTCTGACTATCAGCCTGGAAATCCAAACTTACAGAATTCATACAGAATCGTGTTCCAGTCGGCGGCGGACCATCATTGAAAACGTGACCTAAATGCGAATCGCAACGTTTGCAAAGAACCTCAATTCTCTCCATTCCGTGGGTGGAATCTCGTTTGTAGCTCACACCTTCTTTGTCCGCCTCGAAGAAACTTGGCCAGCCACAAGTGCTTGCAAATTTGGAACTTGAGCGGAACAAATGATTGCCACAAACTGCGCAATAATATTCGCCGAGTTCATCAAATTCATTGTATTTTCCGGTGAAAGGATATTCTGTGTTGGCTTCTCTTGCGATGGCGTAAACTTCTGCCGGAAGGATTTTTTTCCATTCTTCGTTGGAGACGTTTAGTTTGGTTTTATCGGTTCTTGAATAGTAAGGATTGTTTGTGTGTGTATTATCTTCCATTGTTTTTTGTTGTGGTTGTTTGGTTAAGTCAACTTTTTTCTGCGCACATTGCTGCAAAAATAAGGTCATTAAAATTAAAAAAACTACATTTTTCATTATTGTAAATTTACGAAATCTAATATTAGATTCCATTATCATAAGTTAGTTAAACAAACGCACTCATTCCCGTAATCGAACGGCCGACAATCAACGAGTTGATTTCTTTGGTTCCTTCGTAAGAATAAATAGCTTCTGCATCGGCTACGAATCTGGCAACATCGTGTTCCAAAAGAATTCCGTTTCCGCCCATCACTTCTCTTGCCTGTGCGACAACATCACGCGTTCTCAAGCTACAGAAAACTTTTGCCAATGAAGCGTGTTCGTCTTTCAGAATATCTTGGTCTTGCATTTCCGACAATCTGAAAACCAGAGTTTGCATCGCTGTAAGGTTTGACAACATTTCCACAAGATGTCCTTGAATCAGCTGGAAAGATGCAATCGGTTTTCCAAATTGTTCTCGTTTTCTGGTGTAGTCCAAAGCGCTTTCATAAGCACCCCGTGCGCAACCAGTTGCCATCCAAGCAACGCCAGCTCTCGTCATTTGAAGAACTTTTGCGGTATCTTTGAAACTGTTGGCGTGTTCCATTTTTTGGGAATCTGCCACGAAGCAGTCTTTCATTGTAATTAATCCGTTTTGGACGATTCTGAGCGCCATTTTTCCTCGGATTTTCTCAACTGAAAACCCTTCTGTATCTTTTTCAACAATGAAACCTTTCACTTGATTATCTTCGACATCTCTTGCCCAAATGACTGTCACGTCTGCAAACGTCGCATTTCCAATCCATTTTTTCTGTCCGTTTAGAATCCAGCCACCTTCTACTTTTTGACAAGTCGTGGTCAATCCGCCAGCTGCGCCGGAACCAACTTCTGGTTCGGTCAATCCAAATGCGCCAATCAAATCGAATTGTTGCATTCCTGGAAGGTATTTTTGTTTCTGTTCCTCGGAACCGCACATATAAATTGAACCCATTGATAATCCGGATTGAACACCGAAAAACGTTGCCAATGATGCATCAACTCTGGCAATTTCCATTGCGATGACGCCTTCCATCAGGAAAGGTAAATTCGGGCAACCGTAGCCTTCGTAAGTGACACCGCAGAGATTAAGCTTTTTGAATTTTGGGATGAGTTCGTGTGGGAAATCGTCTGTCAGCCAATATCTGTTGACCAAAGGTTTGGCTTCTTTTTCCATAAACTCACGCACTTTCAGTTGGATTGCTCGTTGTTCGTCTGTCAGTTTCAAATGCAGTTCATAAAAATCGCCATTGATGGGTGGCAATTCTCTTTTCTTGCCAGAAGAATCCAGCATTTTGGTCAAACTATTCAATTGATTTTTATCGAGTTTTGAAAACTGATGCATCAATTTTGGAAGGTCGACTTTTTGTGAGATTTGGGAAAGTTGGTCTATGTCGATATTTTTTAAAAGGTTGAAAACGCCTTTAATCTTGGAGATTGTGCTGTTCATAGATTCTGTTTTTATAATTAATGCAATTAATATTCCTAAAAAGAACTTACAATTCTAATCTTATCGATTATTTTCTGAAAATCTATTTTACAAAAAACTGATTGTCAACATTTTAAAATCTGGATTGATTTACAATTAGTTTCGGATTGATTTGCAGAATTACTTTCATTTTAATTATCAATTTTGGGAAATAAGGTCTCAAATCATTGACAAAACTTGATTTGGAAACGAATGCCGCAGCCCGACTTGAGTGGAGCTCTTTTTTTGCAATGGGAAAAGCCTGGCAAAAAAAAGCGGGAACGGAAGGCGGATAAAGCTGCCCAAATCAATATCAATAATTAACTCAAAAATAATCTATTATGAAAACGAAAATCTTATCAATAAGCTTAATGGCTTTACTTTTAATCGGATGTAAAAAGGGCGAATACGCAGAATCAGCTTACGCAACTGCAGATAGCGCGGCGGTTGTTTCTGATGATGTTTCTGTGGCGGCAACGCAAACCGTGGAAGGGAAACAATTTGTGAAAACGGCGGAAGTGGATATGGAAGTGAAGGACGTCTATGGCGCGACGATATCAATCGAGAAACATTTGATTTCGCTTGGTGGATTTGTGACGAAGAGCCGAATGGAAGCGCAGACTTTGTCGGAAAACACTTACAACATTTCCGACGAATCATCGATGTTGATTAGGAAATTTCAGAATCAGAATAGAATGCAAGTGCGCGTTCCGACAGAGAAATTGGGAGAATTTTTGGATTTCATTAATGACAAAAAAGTGTTTCTGAATTCCAGAATTATTTCTGCCGAAGATGTTACAGCAAATATCAAACTGTCTAAAATGGAAGCTGAAAGACAAGCGAAAACCAGCACCAACATTTCTCAATTGAAAACCGGAAAAGACAAAGTGAAACTTGATGACGACAATATGTCTCAAGCCAATTCTCAGAAATATTCTGACGAAATCCTTGCCGACCAACTGAAATATTCCACAGTGGATATTTACATCAAAGAACCAAGCACAAGCGTTGCGAAAATCCCAATCGTAAATACTAAAAACATTGATAATGAGTACAAATACAATTTCTTCTTCGATGTGAAAAATGCTTTTGTGGAAGGGTTTTATTTGATTCAGCAGATTTTTGTTTTCCTGATTTCTATCTGGCCGATTGTTTTGCTTGGCGGATTGGTGTTTTATTTTTGGAGAAGGAGAAAGCCACTCGCTAATACAAAATAAGGGATAGTTTTTTGAACCACAAAAGTCACAAAAGATAACACTTAAGTTGATTAGTGATTGAAAAATCAGCGCAAATAAGTTCACATAAGCTGTTAAAATCACAGATTTTCTTCTGATGTGAACTTTTCGCTATAAACATTATTTAAATCTAAAGTGACTTAAGTGTTTTGATAAAACTTTTGTGCCTTTTGTGGTTAATATAAATTTCCTAATTTTGCAAAACGATGTTGAGAAAACTGCAACTTTTTTTTATGATTTTCTGTTTGGGGTTTTTTGTATTTCCGAAGCAGAATTTCAATGCGCAAGTGGCCCAAAGTTCTTGTTGCGAATCTCAAGCCAATAATTCTGATTGTTGTGAGAAGGAAGATGCATCTTCAAAATCTTGCAGTCACGATTCGAAAAAGGAAAAAGACTGCAAAGACAATTGCACGACTTGCAAAACCTGCAGTTCCGGATTCGTGTTTTCTGTTGTTTTGAATAACTTCGACAACAAATTGAGAACGCCAATTTTCCAAATCGAAAATCAATATTCTTACTATTCTCAATCGCCGTTAGCGCGCGCATTCATTATTTGGCAACCGCCTAAACTTGGTTAATTTTAAATTATTTTCTCTCGCTGATTAAGCAAATCTTGCAGATTTTTATTCTAAAAGTTAATCTGCTAAATCCGTAAAATCTGCGAGAATATAAATTCAAGATTTATTAAACATAAATCAAATAATTAAAATTAATCAAAATGAATACAATCATAAAATCAGGAATGTTGTTCCTATCTATATTTCTATTTTCAAACTTTTCTGCACAGACAAAAACCTTCAAAGCCAAAGTGGAAGGCAACTGCGGAATGTGCAAAGACCGCATCGAAACGGTTGCAAAGTCCGACAAGAACGTAAAATCTGCCGTTTGGAGCGTGAGCAAAAAAACCTTGACTGTGAGTTATGACGCTTCGAAAACCGACAAAAAATCTATTCTGAAAAGTGTAGCTGAAGTTGGTCACGACAACGAAATGTTCCGTGCGTCAAACAAAGTCTATGACGATTTGGAAGTTTGTTGCCAGTACGACCGTCCGGACAACAGCAAAAAGTTGGCGAAAAACTGCGACCCAAAACAAGTTTGCGAACTTAAATAATCCATTCAAAATTTTTGACGATGAACAATTCAAGTAAAAAACTGATGTTTTTTGTGCTGTTGCTGACGTCTGTTTTTTCCTTTGCCCAAGCTGTGACAGAACAGTTTTTGGTGAAAGGAAACTGCAATATGTGCAAAGCCAGAATAGAAACTACTGCGACAAAAGCAGGTGCAATCTCCGCCAATTGGAGCGCAGAAACTCAAACCTTGACAATGGTTTTGGACGAATCCAAAGTCACTTGCGACACAATTCTAAAACAAGTGGCAGAAGCCGGTCACGACAACGAGAAATTCAAAGCGTCGGAAGATGCTTACAAAGCTTTGCCTGCGTGTTGCCTTTACACGAGAGGTGCTGATAAAAATGAAAATGTCCACACAGATTCTGACTCGGATGCAAAGCAAATCGAAGGTGTGAAAATTACCCGAGAAAAGGAAACAACCGCAATCAGCAAAAAGGAAGCAGGCTTGATTTTCAATATCAGTTCCAAGGAATTGTTGAAAGCGGCGTGTTGTAATCTCTCCGAAAGTTTTGAAACCAACGCCACTGTGGATGTTTCTTTCAGCAATGCGGTGACCGGAACCAAGCAATTGAAAATGTTGGGATTAGACCAAAAATACACACTTCTAACCAAAGAACAATTGCCGGAAATCCGTGGTTTGGCTTCGGCTTATGGGCTGAATTTCATTCCAGGAAAATGGATTGGCGGAATCCAATTGACGAAAGGCGGAAGCACGGTTGTGAACGGCTACGAAAGTATCACAGGACAAATCAACACCGAACTTTTGAAATCTCACGACGATGATAAAAAATCGGAAACAGAAATCAATTTGTTCTCTGATAACAATGGACGAGTTGAAGCGAATGTGACCAGCACTTCACCAATTTCTGACAAATGGAATCAAAGTGTTTTGTTACACGGAAACGGAACTTTTGGTGATACGGATATGAACGATGATAACTTTCTTGACCGACCAAAAGGAAGTCAGCTAAATGTAGCTTATTTGTTGAATTACAATGACTTGGAAAGCTCTGGATTCGCTTCGCATTTTGGAATTAATTTTCTGAAAGATGAGCGAACTGCCGGACAAATTGGATTTAATAAAAGGATTCCACAAAAGGAACAATCACTTTATGGGGTAGGGATTGATATTTCGAGGTTTCAATTGTGGAATAAGACGGGTTATATTTTCAAAGGGAAACCTTACCAGAGTTTGGGTTGGATGAATCAATTGACTTATCATCAGCAAGACAGCTTTTTCGGATTGAGAAATTATTATGGAAAAGAAACGTCTTATTATTCCAATTTGATTTTCGAAAGCATCATCGGAAATACGAACAACAAATATAAAGTTGGGGCGAGTTTCCTTTATGACAAATACGATGAGGATTATCTTTTGGACAATTACAAAAGAACCGAAACAGTTCCAGGATTATTTGCAGAATATACATTGACAGGCGAAAAATTCACCTTGGTAACTGGTGCTCGAGTGGATTTTCACAATCTTGCAGGAACGCAGTTTACGCCGAGAATGAATTTCAAATATGATTTGACACCAAAAACCATTTTCAGAATTTCAGCCGGACGAGGTTTCCGAACTGCGAATATTTTTGCGGAAAGTCAGTCTTATTTCGCTTCGAATCGAGAAATTCAAATCATCAATAATGGCGGAGAAATCTACGGTTTGAAACCAGAAATCGCGTGGAATTATGGTGTGAGTCTTCAGCAGGAATTCAAATTCTTTGGAAGAAAATCAACTTTGTTAGCTGATTTTTTCAGAACCGATTTCCAGAATCAAGTCGTGATGGATTTGGATGAATCAGCTCAGAAAATTTTGTTTTATAATCTTGAAGGAAAATCATTTGCGAACAGTTTCCAGACGCAATGGGATTTTCAGCCTGTGAAAAACTTGGAATTCAGAATTGCTTACAAATATTATGATGTAGCTTTGGATTATTTGAGTGGATTGAAAAAAGTCCCGTTTATGGCGAAGCACAGAGGATTTGCGAACTTGGCTTATTCAACCAATAAAACTGAGAAAGGCAGATTCTGGAGTTTTGATACGACATTAAATTTAGTTGGAAAACAAAGGCTTCCAAACACAAAATCAAATCCTGCGGAATTCCAGATTGGAGATTATTCGCCAAGCTATTCCACTTTGAATGCTCAGATTTCTAGGAATTTCTCAGAGAAAATCAGGGTCTATCTGGGTGGAGAGAATTTGACGGGTTATCAACAGAAAGTTTCAATTCTGGATGCTGGAAATCCATTCGGAAATTACTTTGATGGCGGAATGGTTTATGCGCCAGTGATGAAGCAGAATTTTTATGTTGGTGTGGATTTTAAGTTTTAAAACTAATTCCTAATTAATAATAGAAAATTTTATTAACCACATAGACACATAGTTTTCTGTATGGATTTAAGAAAAAATAGATGTGTATTCTATTTCTTCTTTATCAAAGCATCTTGTACATTTTTCTATGTGCCTATGTGGTTTTATTATTCTAAACAGTGTTTTAATTTAAAAATCTTAAATTTGATAAAATTAGAAAATTGAAAAAAATAACAATCCTTATAGCAAGCGTTGCACTTTTATATTCGTGTGACAAGGCAAAGACAAGCACGAACGAAGCGGAAGTTTTGAAAAGCGATTCGGCAGTTGTTGGGAATGATTCCGCAACGTCGGTTTCTACGGCAGACAATGTGGTAACTCCAGCACCATTGAACGCGTCTCCAGTTGCTTCCACTTCTGGAAAACCAGCATTGAATCCGGAACACGGGCAACCTTATCACCGTTGCGAAATCGCTGTTGGAGCGCCAATTGACAGTGCGCCGTCTCAGCAACAAGCAACGCCACAAGCGCAAACGCCATCGATTTTGAGTCCAAATGTTGCACCTGCACCGCAAGCTCAGTCGTTGGGACCAAAACCAGCTTTGAACCCAGCTCACGGGGAACCTCATCACCGTTGTGATTTGGCTGTTGGTGCGCCTTTGACTTAGAATTTTTGAAAATTCAGATAAATAAAATGCAACTTGAAAAAAGTTGCATTTTTTGTTTTTTTTAAAGATTTGGAATAAAATTTAAGATTCCTGATTGTAAAAACCTTCCATCAACTCATTCGCTTTTTCGAAGTCATTTTCTGAGACTTTGAGCTGAACACCGCCACTTGTCGTGTTGAACAAATTGTAAGTATTCGCCAAAATATTCCCGAAGACAAAGGTTTCTACGCCGTTGGTTTCGAGGAAAATCTTGAGCATTTCGGCTTCTATTTCTGTGTTGAATATTTTGAGTGTGACTAGTTCCATAAGTGATGATTGATTAATGATGATTGATTTGGATTCATCGGATTTAAACTAAAAAGTTAATTCAAATTAATATGTTTTGAACCAAAAAATTAGCCACGTCTTAATATTTCCCGATTGATTTCATTAATCAACTCCGGACCTTCGTAAATAAATCCTGTATAAAGCTGAACCAAACTCGCGCCAGCATCAAGTTTTTCAATCGCATCTTGCGCTGTATGGATTCCGCCAACGCCGATGATTGGGAAAGCTTTTCCGCTTTTTTCTGAGAGAAATCTAATAACTTCTGTAGACCGTTTTGTCAATGGTTTTCCGGAAAGTCCGCCGGTTTCGGTTTTGTTTTCTGAGATTAAATTTTCTCTTGACAAAGTCGTATTCGTCGCAATCACGCCAGCGATTTGAGTTTCTTTAATGATATCAATAATATCCAAAAGTTGCTCGTCCGTCAAATCTGGTGCGATTTTCAGAAGGATTGGTTTTTGTTTTGGCTTTTCGAGATTGAGGTTTTGAAGCGTTGACAACAATTCTGTCAAAGGTTTTTTGTCCTGAAGTTCGCGGAGATTTGGCGTGTTTGGCGAACTGACATTCACAACGAAATAATCAACGTAAGGAAATAATTTTTCGAAACAGATTTTGTAATCATTGACCGCTTCTTCGTTTGGCGTCACTTTATTTTTTCCGATGTTTCCGCCGATGAGAACGTTTTTATTTTTCTTCAAACGTTCAATCGCTTCGTCCACACCACCATTATTGAAACCCATTCGGTTGATGATAGCAGAATCTTCCTTCAATCGGAACAATCGTTTTTTATCATTTCCAGCCTGAGGTTTCGGTGTCAAAGTTCCTATTTCTATGAAGCCAAATCCGAGGTCTGAAAGTTCATTGAAGAGTTTAGCGTCTTTGTCAAAACCTGCGGCCAAACCAACCGGATTTTTGAATTTCAATCCGAAAACTTCACGCTCGAGACGTTTGTCAATAATTGGTTTTGGTAAAAATAATTTGGTCAGAAAACCAAAATTCTTGAGGGCAGAAAAGGTAAAGTGATGAACTTCTTCTGGGTCGAATTTGAAAAGAAGCGGACGAATTAGGCTTTTGTACATCGGAGAAAAGTTTTACAAATTTAAGTTTTTGTGAGGATAATTGATTAAAAAAATCACTAATAATGAGTTAAACACAAAGGCACAAAGGTCAATTTTTAATGTACTGTGTTTTTACGGCACAAAGTATTTAAAATCTTCGATTTTCCTTGTGCCTTAAAACTGTTATGAATGAGATTATTTTTGTGCTTTTGTGTTTTCTAAGATGCATTTTCATAATTCAAAAAAATAAAGCAAAATCTTTATATCTTTACTTAGATTTTATCCAAAACCTTCAATGATTTCACGTTCGTATTATAAAAGTTTAGTTTATATATTTTTCCTTTTGTTTCTGCCTTTTCAAGTATTTGCAATCACACCAAAAGATTGTGAAAAGATGATTATTGAAGGCGTGGAAGCGATGAACAAAAAGGATTACGCCAAATCTCTGGAAATCCTGACCAAAACTCGGAAAATAGCGCAGGAAAACAAATGGTACCGCGAGGAATTCCTTGCTACGAACAACATCGGCGCGAATTATTATATGCGATTGGACTACGGCGAAGCGCTGAATAATTATCTTGATGCCTACAAGATTGCCGTTGCCCATTTGGATGAAAAGTCAGAAATGACGGTGCTAAACAACATCGCGATTCTCTATTCCCGAGACAAAAAAACTGAGAAGGCCGAAGAATATTTTACCAAAGCTTACGAATTGGCTGGAAAGGTTAACAACAACACTTCCAAAGGTTTATACGCCATTAATCTGACAATAGTCTCCAACGAAAAGAAGGATTATAAAAAAGCCAAACAATTCATCGACGAAGCTTTGAAGCTGACAGAAAATTCGCCTTATGCTTTATTGGCAAAAGCGACTTTGGTGGAAACATTGGTCAATCTGAAACAATATGATGAGGCAGAAAAAATCTCTGCGGAATTGCTGCCAAAATTAAATGGTATCGAACATTCGGAATATAAGACGCAGATTCTGTACAACTTATCATCGATTGCGGAGCACAAAAATGATTTGCCTAAGTCTTTTCATTACCTAGAAATGGCAGAGAAAAGCAATCTGAATTATGATTTTAAGGAAAATCTGTACGAGCGATTCAGTCTTTTGTACAAGAAAGCGAACAATATTGAGCGCGCTGTTGCTTACAAAGATTCGGTGATGATGATTAAAGATTCGGTGAATCAAATCAAGAATGGACAGCTTTTCGAGAATAGTAAAATCAAATTTGAACTTCAAAAATCTCAGAAAAATCTGGCGGAAAGTCAGGAAAAACTGACAACTGAACGTTCTTTTTTCATCAAAGGAATTTTGCTGGCGATTTTCATTGTTATCATTATTTTTTGGGCCTTGAGAAACAGCATTGTTAAAAATAAACAGCAGAAAATCATCGAACAAAGTAATGCCGAAATCGCAAAACTGGAACTCGAAAAAGAAAAGAAGAACAAGGAAATTCTTGAAAATCAGTTAAAAGAAAAAGAAGTTCTGGCATTATTGGAAGAGGAAAAATATAAAAACGAAATCGAAGCCAAGAATCGAAAACTGACCACCAAAGCGCTTCAACTTACCACTAAAATTGAATTGATAGACGACCTCGTGAGAACGCTTTCCAGACAAACGGATAACGATTTCGAAAATCAGGACGTCAGCAACATCATCAAACAACTGAAAATTTTCCAGAGACAAAGCCGCGAGGAGGAAAGTTTCTTCATCCATTTTGAAGAGGTAAATCAAGGTTTCATTAACAAACTCAAAACACTTCATCCCGACCTAAACTCGAACGACCTTCGTTTTCTTTCTTACGTTTATATGAATCTGTCGATGAAGGAGATTTCTTCCCTTCTGAGCATCACAACAGAGGCTTGCAGGAAGCGAAAAGAGCGCATCATCAAGAAAATGAATCAGGATGACAACATAGACCTATATAACTATATTACAAGTCTTTAGCCAATTTGTCACACTATTTCTGAACTGTCGTCCAACTATTTCCGCTGTATTTTTTTGCATTGCTAATTTTTATCACAACATTTGAGTATAAAATTAGATATATGAGAAAAATTACTTTTTTAGCTGGCCTTTTGCTTGCGCTTTTCACAGGCAATGCCAACGCCCAAACAGAAGTTTTGAGCAAAAATGAGTTTGGGAGAATCTTCGACCTGACCTATAGCGTACAAGAACAAAACACGATCTACGCGATTACCATCACGAGCCACATCGTCGTTTCAAAAGACAACGGAAATACCTGGAATGTCTTCTATTCTTTACCATCTGCTGGTGGTGGAATCAGTATTTCAAAATTAAATATCAGTAAGGACGGTTCGTTTCTTTCTTTTACCACACTTCAAGGTGGAATTGGCGAGCTTCATATCCTTGATATTGCTACAAAGACCATTAGCAAAACCTACTCATTACCAAATCTTGATGAGATTCCTTTTGTCAATGCCTACAACTTTTTCGGTAGCGACAAGAACAACCTCATCGTAAGTTCACAGTTTCCATTTGGCTGGGGAACGGCAAATCGCGTTTACACAACCAATGACGGCGGAACGAGCTGGAAAGAAGTTTACTATTCGCCAGACCACAACAACATTATCACCAGCTTTGTCGCATTTTCACCAGTCAACCAAAATAAACTTTATATTGCCAACGGAAACGGAAGTGAAGGTGTTTACGGTGGATTGAGGATCTCTACCGACGGCGGCGATAATTTTACTGAAAAACTAGCAGGAAGTGTTCTCAGCACTTTGGAATTCAATCCGAATAATCCAGAGGAAATCTACGCTGGTACAGGAATCAGTTTTGGGGCAGCGCCTGAAAAACTTCACCATTCAGCTGATGGCGGTGAAACTTGGGAAGATGAGAATATCACTTTCGGAACCAACGGAATTTTAAATGACATTGTTGATATCCAGTTCGATCCGTTCGATAACAACCACGTGATCGTTTTGGAAGAAGATGAGATCATCTCTACTAAAGATGGCGGAAACACTTGGCAGAATGTAGAATATCCTTACGATAATCTGGACAGCTATTATTACGGGATCAAAGCGAGTTTTAATCCTTTCAAAGCAGGCGAATTGGTCATTACTTCCAACTATAAACCTTTGTTCTCTGCGGACAATGCGACAACATTAACACAGATCCAGACGCCATTTTACAGTTCTACTGGCGGTGTGAATCTGTTTGAAAATTCAAATTCCAGACATCTTTTCTATAGTGTTCAGGGTGGTTTTGTCCATAGAAATCTTTTGAATAATACAGAGACCGCGCACAACATCGTTCCGCTTAATATTGTAAGCAACAACAACGCGACTGCTTACATTCCTGATTCTAAAAAAGAAGGTCGTATGTATTCTTTTTCAGGTGGTTTTATGGGATCGATCTTGTCTTTGAGTGATGATTTTGGCGCGACCTTTAGTCCAATCTTCAACACTTTCTCTGCTGGTTTGTCTAGTGTGGTTCCAGATCCGCAGGTTACCAATCAGATCATGACCACTTTCAACAATTGGGGTCAAGGTGAATTGAACAAGATCAATTTTAATGATCAAAACAACATTGTCGTTACCAATATTACTTTGCCAACAGCCAGTCCGGTCTTCAAACTATTACATCCTAATAATATCTCGAATGAGTTTTTCATCCTGATCGGATCGGAAGTTTATAAAACGATTGATGGCGGCGAAAATTGGACAGCGGTTACAATTGGCGATGACATTACTTTTGATACAGCGATCTACGACATTACACAAGATCCAAACAATACTAACCGTCTGGCTTTAGGAACTTCTTCAGGCGTATTTGTTTCTAATGATCAAGGTTTGACCTGGAATCTGGTTTCCCAGTTTGTGGCGAACAAAGTGTTCTATTCCGATATCAATCCTGGCGTTCTTGTGTCAACCACTTACACCAGTCAGTTTGATATTTTCAATATTCATTATTCTGTGGACAATGGGACGAACTGGACCACAGTACCGAGAACTGATCTTTTGGAAACAGAAAGTAATTCGATCACCGTTGATTTCTCCGACAAGAAAGCTTACATCTATATTGCTTCTACCGATCTGGGTCTGTTGGGATATAATTTGAATCTGGACGTCTTGGCAAACAACGAAGTTTCGACAGGAAAAGCGAAAGTTTTAGTTTATCCAAATCCTACGGTAGATATTGTTCACATCGATAGCAAGAATATGAAGTCTGTCGCTTTATACGATATGAACGGCAAAAAACTATTGGAAAGCAACACGAACGAAGTGAATGTTTCGAAGCTGCCAAAAGGTGTTTACGTTCTTAAGATCGTAACCGCCGATAACAGCATTGTCAGCAGCAAGATCATCAAAAAGTAATAATCAGTAAAAATAAACTGATGAAAATGAATTGGAAAAGCTTCTCGAACTGAGAAGCTTTTTTTGTTTTTATAGTCTTCAAAAACTAAATATACGCTTTGAAATCAAAGCCCAAAATATTTCCTATTTCCAAAAAACCAGGATTCACACTCAAACTCGCATTGATGGAAATATTTTGATTGGTAATGGGATGCTTAAAATTAAGTTGGTGAGAATGCAAAGGCATTGCAGTGATATTAAAAGTATTCAGCCACAATTTGTTCTGCTTATTGCAACCGTGTTTTCTGCAACCTAAAATGGGATGCAAAATATGTTTGAAATGCTTTCTCAGCTGGTGAAATCTGCCTGTTTCAGGAATTGCTTCTACCAAAGAATAACGAGAGGTCTGATGTTTAAGAAATGGCAGATCAATTTCGGAAATCATCAATCGTTTGTAGTACGTAATGGCGTTTTGAACGATTTCATTTTCATTGGTCAAATCGTAATCGATTGTTTCTTCCTCTTTTGTCCAACCACGAAGAATTGCCAGATATTTTTTTTCTACTTCACGATTCATAAATTGGTCACTTAATAATTTTAGCATTTCTTTATCGAAAGCAAACAATAAAACGCCAGAAGTTTTTCGGTCTAATCGATGAACAAGATGAACCTTTTTTCCAATTTGATCCGTTAGTTTCTCTACCGCATATTCATCTGCTGGGCCAGCATATTTGGACTTATGAACCAAAAGTCCACTCGGTTTGTTGATGGCGATAAAGTAGTCGTCTTGATAAAGAATCTCTAACATTGGGCAAAAGTAGAAATTTTCACCTCAACCCATTCTTTAAGAATAATAAAAAGATCCTATCTTCACTAAGATTGTAACATTTTTGGTTAAATGTTCTCTAAACTCTAAACAAGACAATGCAGGTTATAAACTTCGATGACATATACCACGATTATTGGAAGAAGATCTTTCGGCTCTGTATGGGTTATGTGAATGACGATGACGCGGCGAAAGATCTCTGTCAGGAAACCTTTGTAGCGGTTTTCCAGCAGTTGCCGAAGTTCCGGCAGGAAGCTGCGGTTGGGACCTGGATCTACAGGATCGCGACCAACATTTGTCTAAGGCAGATCAATATCGAAAAACGAATGCCGAAAAGTGAATTGCCTTATCAGATCAAAGACAACTCGGAGAAAGACAACAAGATCGAGCAGGATCAAATGACAGATTTCCTTTACCAATGCATTTCCGAATTGCCAGAATTGGAGCGGATCATCATCTCTCTGGAACTCGAAGAGATGAAACAGGCTGATATCGCAGAAGTCGTCGGGATCTCACCAGCGAATGTAAGAGTCAAGATCCACAGGATCAAAGAAAAGTTAACCGAAAAATTTAAGAATTATGCAAACAGATAACATCAATTTCCAAGACATTTGGAATAAGAAAAGTGCGGAAATTCCTAACATCCAAGAAATAAAATCTACCGCAGATAAGTACAAAAAGAAACAACTGCAATCTACAATGTGGCACATCTTCAGTCTTTCGATCACGGCTGTGATGATCATTTTCATTTGGTATGTGATAGATTTTAAGATGTTTACAACAACTCTTGGAATCGTTTTGATTTTGGTTGCTTTGGCCTTATATATTTATTTGTTCTCTCAGAATGTCAATGTCATTCGGACAATCAATCCTTCGATATCGAATCAGGAATATCTGGCTTCTTTGAAAAAATTGCAAAAGCAACAGCTTTATATGCAATCGAAAGGCATTAGTATTTATTATGTTTTGTTGACGGCTGGTTTTGCTTTTTACTTTTATGAATTTGCCTTGAGAATGTCCACATTTGGTGCAACATTGGCTTATGGATTGACATTTTTGTGGTTGGCAATTGCTTGGTTTTTCTTAAGACCAAGACAGATCAAAAAACAAAATGAGAAAATCTCCAAGGTGATAGATTCTTTGGAATTGATCGAGAAAGACCTGGATGAAAAGATTTAAAAATGAATGGTTTAATTTTCTATTTTTGCGCAAATTATTAACCAATGAAAAAATCGATTTTAATTTTGACGGTCATTCTGGGTCAGATGAGTTTCGCCCAAGTAAGTCTTGAGAAAAACAGACTGATGAAAGATGGTGTGAAGTACAAATTCTCAGATTACAAAACCGTATTCTCCAATCCAGAAGCACAAAAAGCTTTTGCAAAAACACGAACCAATAAAACCGTAGGAGAAGTGTTTGCTTACACTGGTGGGTTTTCACTCGGGTTTGGAATTGGAAGATTACTGGCTGGTGGTAACAAAACTGTCTATGTCAATGGTACCAAGCAGACCTTCAAAGCTAAATCCGAAGGTTGGGGATTTGTGGCAGCTGGAGCTGGACTTCTTGGAATTGGAATTCCTTTTGCGTTGGCAGCAAATAAAAATGCAAAAAAAGCAGTCGCCATAGAAAATGGTGAAGCAGTTGCTTTCCAGCCTTATTTCAAAATCGAATCCGGCGGAAATGGAATTGCGATGAGCTACAATTTCTAAATTTTCTCTTTTTTAAAATAAATAAGCTTTGTCAAATTATATCTTTTGATAAAGCTTTCTTTTTATCCGAAAACGTAACTAGCCCTGATGGTAGCGAAAATCCCACAGCAAGCGATGGGAAAGCATGGCGCGAGGAATTGCAGCGGACAGCAGGTTCCCGGCTCCGAAAAATCCAAAGTTTTGAAATTCAAAATTCAAGGTTAAAAAAAACTTCCATCTTCCATCATCTCACTTCCGGCAAAATCCTTATTTTTGCACTTCAATTAAACTAAATATGGCAAAGCAAGAAGATGTTTTCAAGAAAGTGATTTCTCACGCAAAGGAATATGGTTTTATTTTCCCAAGTTCTGAGATCTATGACGGACTTTCTGCGATCTACGATTACGGACAAAACGGTGCGGAACTGAAAAATAACATCAAACAATATTGGTGGAAAGCGATGGTTCAGCTGAACGAAAACATTGTGGGCATCGACTCTGCCATCTTTATGCACCCAACGATCTGGAAAGCTTCCGGACACGTGGACGCGTTCAACGATCCATTGATCGACAACAAGGATTCTAAAAAGAGATTCCGTGCGGATGTCTTGATCGAGGATTATTGCGCAAAAATTGAGGATAAAGAAAATAAAGAAATAGAGAAAGCGGCCAAGAGATTTGGTGATGCTTTTGATAAAGCTGAGTTTGAAGCTACGAATCCAAGAGTTTTGGAATATCGTGCGAAAAGAGCGGCAATCCTTACGAGAATGGCGAAATCTTTGGAAAACGAAGATCTTGCTGATGTGAAAGCCCTCATCGAAGAATTGGAAATCGCAGATCCAGACACAGGTTCTAAAAACTGGACGGAAGTGCGACAATTCAACCTGATGTTTGGGACCAAATTGGGTGCTTCTGCTGATACGGCGACGGATCTATATTTGAGGCCAGAAACGGCTCAGGGTATTTTCGTAAATTATTTGAATGTTCAAAAAACTTCCAGACATAAACTGCCTTTCGGGATTGCGCAAATTGGAAAAGCATTTAGAAATGAGATCGTTGCAAGACAGTTCATCTTCCGAATGAGGGAATTTGAGCAAATGGAAATGCAATATTTTGTAGCGCCAGGAACGGAGCTGGAATTCTACGAACAGTGGAAAACAAAGCGTCTAAACTGGCATTTGGCTCTTGGATTGGGTTCTGAAAATTACCGTTTCCACGACCATGAGAAATTGGCGCATTATGCCAATGCGGCGGCTGATATTGAGTTTAATTTCCCATTTGGATTCAAAGAATTGGAAGGAATCCACTCGAGAACTGACTTTGATTTGAAGGCTCACGAAGCACATTCTGGTAGAAAATTACAGTATTTCGATCCGGAAAGAAACGAGAATTATGTGCCTTATGTTGTGGAAACTTCCGTTGGTTTGGACAGATTGTTCTTGGCCTTGTTCTCGACTTGTCTTAAGGATGAAGTTTTGGAAGATGGCTCTGAGAGAACAGTTTTGAGTTTACCGCCAGCTTTGGCGCCTGTAAAAGCAGCAATCCTTCCATTAATGAAAAAAGATGGTTTGGCAGAATATGCTGAGACGATCTTCAACGATCTGAAATACGATTTCAATTTGTTCTACGAGGAGAAAGATGCCATCGGGAAACGTTACAGAAGACAGGATGCGATTGGAACACCACTTTGTATTACCATCGATCACGATAGTTTGGTAGATAATACAGTGACCATCAGAGATAGGGACACCATGAAACAAGAGAGAGTTCCTGTGGCTGACTTGAGAAGAATTATTGATGAGAAAACTAGTTTTAGGAATTTGCTTTCTAAGATTTAATATAAAATCAATTTACATAAATAAAAATCCCGACAATTAATTGCCGGGATTTTTTATGATTTCAAAGTAAGTTACTTCACTTTTCCCAAATGGATCACATTATCACCTTGAGAAATGAATAATGAATCTGGTGTGGTCTCTGCGGAAATACTATTTCTTTCGTAAAGTTCACCCGTGGCAGTCGCCTTTTTGAAGTCCAAGACATATTTGGTGCTGTTGGCTTCTATCGTCACTGTTTTTGATTTTCCATTGTCATCGAAGGTTGCTTTTGCACGGCTTCCGTCCGATGCTTTGTATGGAAAAGAGTAGTTTTTGGTCACTGAGCCGTTGACGTCTTTTTCAGATGACGTTGTGGTTGCACTGTCTATCTTTCCATTGTCGTCTACGATCGTCGTGTCTGTGGAGTACGTTTGTTTCATCATTTTGCTGTCCTCATTTTTTTTGCAAGAAGCTAAAGCTAAAACAACTGAAACGCTTAGGATCAAGTAATTTGTTCTCATCTGTAAAATTTTTTATCTCCGATTGAATGCAAAATGCTATCCAAATCAAAAATCCTGAAACTAATTTCAGGATTTTGATGATATATTTTATTGAATTATTTCTTTAAAGCTTTGATTCCCATTTCAAACAGGGCAAAACTTAGCAGATCGGCATTTTCGCCAATAACTTGTTCTGTAGAACGTCCTGCGCCGTGACCAGCATTCTTTTCAATTCTCAATAGAATGGGATTGCTACAAGCTTGTTTCTCCTGCAACTCAGCACCAAATTTGAATGAATGCGCTGGCACTACTCTATCATCGTGATCACTTGTAATGATCATCGTTGATGGATAGCAAATCCCTGCTTTCACTTGATGAACTGGAGAATAAGATTTCAAATATTCAAACATTTCTTTGCTGTCTTCCGCCGTTCCGTAATCGTACGACCAGCCTGCGCCAGCCGTGAATTTGTTGTATCTCAACATATCCAAAACACCGACGCCTGGAAAAGCCACTTTTGCAAGATCTGGTCTCATCGTCATCGTGGCACCAACCAAAAGTCCACCGTTGGAACGGCCAGAAAGTGCCATATATTCCTTCGAAGCGTAACCTTTCGACTGTAGATATTCCCCAGCAGCGATGAAGTCTTCAAACACGTTTTTCTTCTGTTGTTTTGTTCCTGCATCGTGCCATTTCTTTCCATATTCGCCACCGCCACGGATGTTTGGCACTGCGTAGATCCCGCCGTTTTCCATCCAGATGGCATTCACAACAGAAAAAGCTGGCTGCAGACTGATGTTGAAACCACCGTAGGAATAAAGGATGGTTGGATTTTTCCCGTTCAGCTTTGTACCTTTTTTATAATTGATCATCATCGGAACTTTGGTCCCGTCTTTTGAAGTGTAGAAAACCTGCTCAGAAACGTAATCTTCCGGATTGAATTTCACATTCGGTTTTTGATAGACTTCTGATTTTCCAGAATCTACATTATACTTATAAATTGTTCCAGGCGTAATGTAATTCGTGAAAGAATAATAGATGTCCTTTTCTTTTTCCTTACCGCCGAAACCTGAGATATTCCCTTTTCCAGGAAGTGAGATGTCTCTTACAAGTTTACCCGTTTTATCAAATTGCTTCACGATATCAATCGCATCTTTCATGTACGTTGCGAAGAAATAACCGCCACCTTCTGAAACGCCAAGTACATTTTCAGTCTCTGGGATCACATCTTTCCAGTTTTCAGGACTTGGATTTTTCATGCTGACTTTTACCAATCGCATATTCGGCGCATCTTTGTCTGTGAAGATGAAAAGGTCGTCGCCTTGCGTGTCCACAATATTAGCATTGATGTCAAAACCTTTGTTGATCTGAACAAAATCACCTCCGTTCTTCAAGTCTTTGATGTACAACTCATTTCCATTGGTTGCATTGGCTCCGGAAACGATCAGAAATCTCTGGTCTTCCGAAACGCCTGCAGTAAGATATCTTCTCGGTGTTTTTTCACCTCCGAAAATCAATTGGTCCTCAGATTGCTTCGTTCCTAATTTGTGGTAATAAACCTTGTGTTTGTCGGTCATTCCAGACAAAACGGTTCCTTCTTTCGGCTTGTCGTAGCTTGAGTAATAGAAACCTTCGTCACCTTGCCAAGCAATCCCACTGAATTTCACATCAACAATGGTTTCATCGATTTGCTTTTTGGTAATGGCATCGATGATGATGATCTTGTTCCAGTCACTTCCACCTTCTGAGATAGAATACGCAGCGAGTGTTCCTTTTTTGTTGAATGAAAGATTGGATAGTGAAGTTGTTCCTTTCTCAGAAAATTTGTTTGGGTCCAGGAAAACCTCGATGTCTTTGGTTTTAAGACCTGTTCTGTAGATCACAGATTGTGCCTGCAATCCGTTGTTTTTGGAGAAATAAGTATAATCACCTTCTTTGAACGGTGCAGAGATCTTCTCGTAGTTCCAGATGGTTCTCAGTTGCTCTTTGATTTGATCACGGAAAGGGATTTTGGAAAGATAATTTTGGCTGTAAGCTACTTCCTCGTCCACCCATTTTTTGGTCGCTTCGGAATCGTTTTCAAGATCGCGAAAAGGATCTGCAACCTGGGTTCCGAAATAGTTGTCGGTTTGACTTCCTTTGATCGCTTTTGGATAATTTGACTTTGACATAGATTGAGCATTGGCACCAACATAGAAAACAACAGCCGCTGTTGCAAAGATTGATTTTACTTTCATTTCTAATTTTTTGAATGTTCCCAAAATTAATAAAAATTCCCTCGCCAACGACGAAGGAACTTGATGAAATATGAATGTTTGTGTTTTATTTCTGACTCAAGAAATATTCTGCTTCCGCTTTTCCCCAATTTGGATCCAAGGCTGTTTTCGGTTTGTAAACTGCAAATTGTTCCAAAGATTTTTTGAACAGCTCGACGCCTTTTGGTTTGCTTCCACCGTATTGTTCTGGCGTGAAATAAGCATCTTCTGCTAGAAGCACCGTAATCCTAGGGTTTTCTGGGTCCAATTCTTTTGCTTTTGATATTGCATTTTGAGCAATTGGCGCTTCTTGCATATAGCGTGACATAGGATCGACCATCATTCTGAATCCGCTTGTGATTTTCTTCAAAATGTAGATTTCCGCGTTGTTTGGACTAAGCGCTTCCGCTTTGGCAATGTACTTTTCTGCTTGTTCTGCCACAGGATCCAAGTCTGCGGTCTTGCCTGATCTCATCAAAACTCTACCTTTTTGAATGGTTGAATAAGCGGCGTAATAATACGGCAACCATTGCGAATTTTCTTTGGTTCCGATCCTTTCGAAATCGTTGGTCAACGCTGTCAATTCATCTGCCGTTTTTGCAGTTTCTATTTTGCCAATTTTCTCTGTCATTGCTTTGTCATAAGTAGTTTGTGCAAATGCTGTGAATCCCAATAGAGAAAGGCTGAAGGTTAAAATCAATTTTTTCATAATAGTCTATTTTAGTTGTTTGTTTTAATTTCTGATTCAAAGATAGAGTGAGTTTTTGCTGAATTAAATTTTATTCTACCGAACCGTAATTTTTGGTATCCGAAAGGTTATAAATTATTATTGATCGCATCATCCGTTTTATCAACACCAAAACTTACGAAGACACCAACGAAGACAAAGGTATTGACTGGCGGTCTCACGGCTGTTCTGCTATTTCCATTCGCTGAATAATTGAAACCATAGACATTTTTATTCCCCAAAATATTATTGATGCTCAAAACAAAAACAGTAAATGATTTGGAATCTTTTTTACCAACGCTAGGTACATAATTCACGCTAAAGTTGAGTCCGCTGAAGTCTTTCAATTTCCCTTGATTACGGAGAATGTTTTTGCCATCATCAGAAATGATATCGTAGTAAGGACGGCCTTTCGCATAAGTGTAAGACAAATTGAAGCCTGTTTTCCAATCCATCACGAACTTCTTTGCCACTGCGTTCAAAGTGTGTTTTGAAGCGAAATTGGGCGCTAAACTAAAAGGATAGTTTAAGAAGTCTCTTTTGGAATCCAAATACGAATAGGTAAGCCAATAATCGATGTTTTTGAAGGTCTTCTTATCTCTCCAAAATAACTCGATTCCTTTCGCAAAACCACCGCCGGAATTGTTGTCTGCAAACTGTGTATACTGATTGCTTGGCGAAGTAGAACTTTCATTGGCAATCGAAGAGGTTTTAATGAGTTGATCATAATTTTTATAAAAAGCCTCGAACCTCAAATTCCTTCCCTCAGCGTTTTTCTGAACCTGAAATATATAATGATCCGCTCTTTGAAAATCGAAATTGTTTGAGATGATATATTTGCTTTCCGGATTTTGGTAGAACATGCCGTAGGCTAAAGATGTTGTCCATTCCTGTGAAATCCTGTAGGCCAAAGCCGCTCTTGGCGAGAAATTCCATTTGTCGAGATAGGAAGAATGTTCTGTTCGCGCACCGATTTTTGCAGATAGATCATTGGTGAAGATCAAATCCGTTTCGGCAAAAGCAGATGAGATCATATCTTTATAATTCTTTTCGAAAGAGCCATAATTCATATTCTCATCGGCATTGTTTAGTTCAAATCCTGCTCGTACAGTATTTCTCCCAACTTTCCTTTCTACGACCAATTTTCCATTGATGTAATTGGATCTATTATTGATTTTGACGTTATTCATTTCAACATTATTCTGAATATTTGCAAAATCCAGATCGCTTGAATTAAAAGAATAAGACGTTCCAACATTTACCAGATATTTTCCAAACTTTTCTTTGTACGATAGATTGTGATAGGTGTTATTTCCTTTTAGGCTTACCTTATTCTTATCGTAATTTTCTTCAAAACTTTCAGATTCCACTGACATTTGATTAGCATCTACACTTCCGTAATATTTGATGAAGCCACCTTTTTTGGTTTTGATTCTGAAGTTTCCATCGAAACCATAACCTTGTGGATATTTGTCAAAATCTGTATTGAAATTGAACAGTTTTCCCATCAACCCAAGATTGGAATAACTACCGGCAATTCCCCAAGAGGCGGTTTTATTTTGATTTAATTTTTGATAATTGGCACTGAGAAAAATCGGAGAAGCACCAAAGTCGAATGACGTCGTTTCTGGCAAATCCACACTTTCCAAAATCAAAACCGACGACAAAGCCTGACCATAAACCGCTGAATAACCACCACTTGAAAAGATATTACCTTTAAACAATGAAGTATTGAATCTATCTCTTCCAGCAATTCCTGGAACCGAATTTGTGAAATAATTATTAATGAGATTGCCATCCATAAAGATTTTGGTTTCAGCACCAGTTCCGCCTCGTACAAATAGGCCTTCGCTCTCTCCTACTTTCTGAACACCCGGCAAATATCCTAAAGCTGAAGTGATCTGGCCATTCGCACCAGCCGTTGTATAGATATCCAAGGGTGTGAGCAAGGCCGCAGCACGCTTCTTGTCACTCGCCTCAATACTTCCAGCAGTGATCACGACTGCATTGATTTCATTGATTTGAGCTTTCAGATTGGCAGGAACTGTAATATTTTTCCCTTCCAATTTGACTGGAATTTCGATTTCATCATAATTCAATCCAGAGAAAACCAAAACCTTATCGCCTGATTCTGAAGTGATAAAAGAATAATTTCCGCTCTCATCAGAAGTGGCTCCATCATAAGTATCTTTCAAAGTGACATTGATGTCTTTCAAAGGTTTATTTTTGAACGTGACCTTTCCGGAAACAGTTGTTTGAGACCAGATACAGATGCTCATTAAAAATGACAATAGAATTAAGTTCTTACGCTGCGTTTTCATATAGTTTAATTATGAGCCAAAGATATTTCAACACCTTTCAAAAATAAATTTATTCTCACTGACTTGTCAATTTTGATGACCGAATCGTTAGATGTTTCACGTAAAACATTTTTTTATCACCTTGGCTTTAAAATTGTTATAGATGATTTGCAATAATTTAATTTAAAACTGTGAAATCGCAAGGCAAAATTTCATCAAATCAAAATGCGATTTCGTTAGACCTTTAAAAACAATAAATAAACTACGTATGAAAAATCTATTACTCATTGGGATTGCTGGATTGACGCTGGCATCCTGTAAAACTGTTTCGAAACAATATACGGTTCGTCCAAAATCAAAAACCTTAACCCAAGGTACCGCTAACTTCATTCAGAAAAAGGGAAATGTTGAAATGGACCTTAGTGTTTTCAAACTGGCACCTGGTCTGCACGCCGTTCATATCCATGAATTTGGGAACTGCGGGGCGACAGATGCTTCATCTGCTGGTGGACATTGGAATCCTTCCAAAGACGACCACGGAAAATGGGAAGGACAACACTTCCATATGGGAGATATCGGAAACCTTGAAGCTGATAAAGACGGAACTGCAAGGCTGGTTTTCAACACAGATAAATGGTGCTTGGGCTGCGATGACCCGATGAAAAACATCATTGGAAAATCAATCGTCATCCACGCTGGTGTTGATGATTTTCATACGCAACCGACTGGAAATGCGGGTGGACGTGTAGGATGTGTGGAAATCAAATAAGTAAGACTTTTGAGAGAATAAACGGATAGAATATAGACTCTTAAAACAACGTCTATTATCTATCCCTTCTATTATCTTTTATTCTAAAAAATCAGATTTCAAAACTTTGGAAAGCATCAATAATATGGTGGATTTCCAAAGTTTTTTGTTTGTTGGGAAGTACAGAAATAATATCAAATCTGACTTCTTTATCAATATTATTTTCTTCGATATAGTAATTGGTGGCTGATATTAACAGCTTGATTTTCTTTTTGTTAACCGCTTCTTGAGGTTCCAAAAATGTATCGGTATGTCTTGCTTTGACTTCAACAACTATGATTTGATTTTCAAATTCTGCGATGATGTCCACTTCTGCTTTTAGGTAACGAAAATTGCGCGCAAGGATTTTATATTTTGCTTTAACCAAAAAATCTACAGCCAGGTCTTCTGCTATTTTTCCAAATTCGTTGTGGTCTGCCATAATCTATGAATGATGAATGATAGTCGATAAATAATTAAAACTTAATCTTCACATCCTTCCCTACTTTCATTGTGATTTCTGAACCGATAATCAAGGGTCTGTTGTCATAAATGTGTCCGTTGGGAAAGTTGAAAACTGTTGGGAAATCGTACTGGGAAACTCGGTTTGCAATCTGTTGGTTGACGAATGGGTCGAAAGATTCTTCGTAGCTTTTGTTCTCGTTTTCTTTTCCCATATTGATCATTCCGCCGACGATGAGTCCTTTGATTTTTTTGAAAACGCCAGCCAATTCCAAGCTCATAATCATTCGGTCCATCGCATAGAAATTCTCACCAATGTCTTCTATGAATAAAATCTTATCCTGAAAATCGAAAGAATATTTGGTTCCCAAAAGTGCATAAATCAACGCGAGATTTCCGCCAACCAAAGTTCCGGAAGTCTCTCCTACTCTATTGTATTCTGTGGATTCGATTTTGTAGGTTGGGAATTTTCCTTTCAGAATGTCGAAGGTTAAGTCATAACTTTCGTCGATCACGCCAAAGCTTGACGTTTTGATGGTTTGTCCGTGGATGGATGCAAATCCTTTTTTCAACAGATAACTTTGAATTACTGTATTATCAGAATATCCGATAAACCATTTTGGATTCTTCTTGAATTCTTTCAAATCCAAATGCTGAACCAAATGCTGACAACCATAACCACCTCGTGAAGCCCATATTGCAGAAATATCTGGGTCGTTCAAAGCCCAATTGATGTCTTTAATCCGCTGTTCTTCTGTTCCGGCGTATGAATAGCCGTTTTGGAATTTTGTGTAGAGATTTTCGCCTAAAACGGGTTCGTAACCTTTGCTTTTGATTAAGGCTAAAGTTTTTTCTAATTGATTTTCTTCAACAGAACCAGCTGGGGAAATGATGGCGATTTTGTCTCCTTTTTTTAGGGATTTTGGGAAAATGGTGTTTTGGTTTTGCATTTGTGTTGGTTTGATGTGTTGATTTTAACGCAAAGGTCGCAAAGATTTTTTTTATTTTATTGAAAATTTTTTAAGATTCGCAAGGACGCTTCGCTCATCAAAGGCGTAATTAAAAAGTAATTTTGTCATTCCGCAGGAATCTAGACTATTGAGATTCCTACGGAATGACAAAATGCTGTTTTAAATTGACTGTTGTTCTATTCAGAATCTGCAACCCGACTTGAGCGGAAATCCTTTTTTGCTTTTTCTACGTTTTCTTTTGAAAACAAATCGTCTGCAAAAAAGATTGGGAGCGGAAGGCGGATAAGTTGCCCAAATAATTCTTATTTAATTTTCGGCTGTTGCTTCTCTGCTTTTTCTAATTTCTCTTCGAACTTGTTGAATTTCTTAAAGCTTTGCATAAAGATAAACACACTGAAAATCATTAAGATACATCCAACAGCTTTTCGAATTTTGTTAGCCACACGCTGGTTGAGTCTGTCGTGGAATTGTTTGGCTAAGATGATTTTGGACAAATCTATCAACAAATAAGTTCCGATTACGATTCCAATGTACAGGACGAAATCCTCGACTTTTGGATAGGCATTTCGGACGGAAACGACCGTTACAAGCCAGAAAAGGACGACGCCAATATTCAGCAAATTGAGTAAAAATCCGTTGAGGAAGGTTTTGATGTAGTTTTGGTCGATGAGTTTTTCTTCGCCTTCTATATGCATTTTGGTCCTCGAAAGGAGCATATAAATGGCATAAATGAGAATCAGAAAGGCGGAAATCCGGTAGAATCCTGGATGTTTGTCGATGAGACTCACTAAGTCCGCGCTGGCATAATAACTGACAACTATGCAAAGTAAATCCGCAGTAACCACGCCAATATCCAAGGCAATCGCGTGTCTGGGACCTCTGGAAAAACTGGTTTCTATGAGCAGGAAAAAGATGGGTCCGATGAACACCAAACTCAGCATAATTCCCAGGCCGACTGCGTATAAAATGAGTTCTAACATTCTTAGTTTTTTGTGAAAAGCAAAATGTATCTTGTGAAAGACGAAGACAAAAATACATTTTACTTTTTAAATAATGTCATCAGAGAATTTAAACTTGAAAAATTCAACCACATAGTCACATAGTTTTATCGGATATAAAAACAAAAAGCTAAAATAGAAATTTTTCTACTTTAGCTTTTTCTATGTGTCTATGTGGTTAATCTTTTTTACTCCACAATCTTGAAATCGAGTTGTTTTGCAATCAGATTGGCTTTCACCACTTTGATTTTCACTTCGTCTCCAAGTCGGAAAGTGTTGCCGGTTCTGGAACCGATAATTGCGTAATTCTTTGCATCCAACGAGTAGGAATCGTCCACCAAATCACGGAGCTTTATCATTCCTTCTGCGCCGTTTTCAGGGATTTCTACCCAGAAACCATATTCTGCAACGCCGGATATAACGCCCGTGAAAACTTCTCCCACGTGGTCTTCCATAAATTTGACCTGCATAAATTTGATGCTTTCTCTTTCTGCTTCAGAAGCCAATCTTTCCATTGCTGAACAATGTTTGGACTGCGTTTCCACTTCTTCCCTATTAGGCGATTTTCCGCCGTCTAAATAATGCTGAAGCAATCTGTGCGCAATCAAATCGGGATAACGGCGGATTGGCGATGTAAAATGCGAATAATATTCGAAGCCAAGTCCGTAATGTCCAATCGGGTCGGTGGAATAAACGGCTTTGCTCATACTTCTCATTGCCAGGGTTTCAATCATATTTTCTTCCCCTTTTCCTTTGACGTCGCTCAATAATCTGTTTAATGATTGCGCAACGGTTTGGGTATTTGCCAGGTCCATTTTGTAACCGAAAGTTCCTACGAAATCTCTTAAAGCGGTCAATTTTGCTGGGTCTGGGTCATCGTGGATTCTGTAGATAAAAGTATTTCCGGTTGGTTCGTTTCTTTTATTTAATGAAATAAATTCGGATACTTTTTTGTTGGCCAAAAGCATAAATTCCTCAATCAAATGGTTGGAATCTTTGCTGACTTTGAAGTAAACGCCAATTGGTTTGCTGTTCTCATCAAGGTTAAATCTTACTTCGCTTCTGTCAAACGTAATCGCACCATTTCTGATTCTTTCGGCTCTTAGGATTTTGGCTAATTTATCAAGTTGAAGAATTTCCGCTGTCAAATCCCCTTCCTGAGTTTCGATTCTTTCCTGAGCTTCCTCGTAAGAAAATCTTCTGTCTGAGTGAATTACCGTTCTGCCAAACCATTGTTTATGGATTTTCGCATCTTCATCCAATTCGAATACTGCTGAGAACGTGAATTTATCTTCATTTGGTCGCAGTGAACAAACATCATTACTCAAAACCTCCGGAAGCATCGGCACTACTCTATCGACGAGATAAACCGACGTTGCTCTTTTGTAAGCTTCATCGTCCAAAATAGTTCCCGGTTTCACGTAATGCGAAACGTCTGCAATGTGAACACCGATTTGCCACAATCCGTTTTCTAATTTTTGGATTGATAACGCATCATCGAAATCCTTCGCATCTTTCGGGTCAATCGTGAAGGTGCAAATGTCACGCATATCCCAACGTTTTGCTACTTCTTCATCGTTGATGCTTCTATCTATTTGGTCTGCGTCGTGCTCCACTTCTGGTTCGAAATTGTAAGGCAAACCATATTCGGCAAGAATCGCGTGGATTTCTGTTTCGTGGTCGCCAGGCGTTCCAAGAACGGTTACAATTTCGCCTTCCGGATTTTTACTTCCTGGTCGCCATTCGCGCATTTTGACGATGACCTTGTCGCCGTCTTGTGCGCCATTGAAATGATTTTTTGAGATGAACATATCTGTATTCATCGTTCTCTTTTCGAAAACTACAAATCCGAAATCCTTCTCTGCAATCTGCTGGAAAATCCCAACAAAAGTATCTTTTGCACGTTCCAGAACTTCTGCAACGGAACCTTCTACTTTTTTACCTTTGAAGTTGTAGGTTACCAAAAGGACTTTGTCGCCTTGCAAAGCATCTTTCACATTTTTCTGATGTACGAAGATATCATCCGGCATTCCTTCTACTTTTACGTAGGCATTTCCAGACTGATTGAAATCTATGACGCCTGTCAAAGTCCCTTCAATATTGAGATTAACGATGTACTTTCCTTTCTCGGTTTCTTTGATTTTCTGTAGCGCCTGCAATCTGTGAAGCGCCTGGATTACAAGTTCTCTTTGTCTTGGATTCTTGTAATCTATCCCATCCGCAATCTGTTTGTAATTGTAGATTTTGGATGTTTTCTGATTCATAAAACGAAGAATTGTTCTTCCTAAATCCAGAAGTTTCTGTTCGTTTTTATGAGATGTATTTTTTTTGTTTTTCATTTAATTTATTTAAAAAGTGTTTAAAAAAGCTTTTAAAAGTATTTAAAAAGTGTTTAAAAGCTTTTAAATTTTCTCCCAAAGATATCCTGGTAAACTTTTAATTTTACCCTCCACTCGTAAGTAAGTAAGAAGATTTGTTACCTTATTTTTTTTCTTTGAATCATTAAGAACAGGAGATAATTTAGGTATAATAAGATTATCTATATCTTTTCTTTTTGCTTTGCCTGACTTAGCTAAAAATTCTAATATTAACTCTTTAAAATACTTATCGTCTAAGCCTCTATTACTAATATATTCTGCTAAAAGGTCTTTGTCTTTTGTTGGTTCTATTACATTATAAGATAAATAATTACTTCCTTTTCTTCCCTCTATGAATCTCTTCTTTTTAAGATAATTAAATTCAACATCATCAAGACTTTTTTTCTTTTGGACCTTATCTAGAACTAATGTATCTTCTAATGTAATCTCAGGATTTTTAATGAGAATTTTAGCAAAATCTTCGTTGATTACCTTACCAGTAATTGTAACTTTTACTTTTCCGTCAGCAAAATCATATTCTGGCAACGGAAAAAATCTTTGTTTCTGGAAATTAAAAATTTTTCTAATTCCACCACCTTGCGTTTCAATCATTCCGAGATTCCTCATCGCTTCGACCAAAAAAGGATTTCTATAGGATTCTTCTGGCGTAGCTTTTAAAACAACGTCTTCTACAGAATTTGGGAGAAAAGTTCCATAGTTAGAAAAAACCAAATGGTCATCTTCAAACTCCACAACATTGATGCGGGATTTTTTGCTATAATCCTGATGCGCAATAGCATTGTTCAAAGGCTCTCGTATTACAAACGGGTCATATCTCAAGACTTCATCCGGAAATAAGGTTCCTTCTCTCAGATATCTGTATTTAAGATTTCTGATTTTTAAAAAAATTTCATCAACCGAAAGAATTAATGGAATAGAGAAAATTTCAAAATCTTTGTCCTGATTATCAACAGTTTTTAGATTCCATCGTATTTTAACTGCAGAATCCAAAAAGTGCTCCTCTTCTTCTTTCCCCAGAAGAATAAAGCAAGTTCTGGTAATTTTTCCTTTGATTGTTAGCTTAGCTTTGTTCAGAAACTTAGCATTATCCCAAGAATCAATATCATCGTTATATTTTGGATTCCTCTTTATAAACTCTTGTCTTGCTTTTATAATGGCATTTTCGTCCAAGTCATCAATTGTAGCTTCCTCAATTATTTCTTTTGACCAATCTTCAATCAATACATTTTCATAGATAATGGCTTCTTTTCGTTCATCTCTAATCTCAATAAGATGTTCACCAATTCTTTGCCAAGCTTTTTTATGAGCAAAAACACATTGTCTAAAAGGATGTTTTGGGATTTTAAAAATCCATATAGTCTTGTTTGTATCTGACGTCGTTATTTCTTCAATTTCAAAATTATCCGAATCAAAATGCGTTAAATTACCTAATATTCTGAATTTAATATTATCAATACTATAGTCGTGAAAGTTTTGAATTCCAACTATCTTTAAAGTACCATCTTCAATTCCAATAATAAGATTTCCACCACCTGAATTAGAAATTCCTGAGATATAAGAAATAATATCTTCGCCTAAATGACCAGAAACAGAATGCTTTAAGTTTTTAAACTCTTTCCACTCACATTTCTCATCCTCTTTAGGAAAATTTTTCTTCAGGAAAAGATGTAATTCATTTTCAGTCATAGAAAAAAAATTAGTTTTGTAAATTAGTTAATAAAGATAAAATAAAATAGGGGAGTTTGGGAAACCTTTGTATTAATTTATGGTTTCGTGAGAAAGAACTTTCTCTGTGAAATGCGTTGCAAAGATATAACTTTAAAAATAAAGCCTGTAATCTTAGAAATTACAGGCTTTTTATGTTTAGCAAATTGCGATTTTATCAACTCTGTTTTGGTGTCTGCCACCTTCAAAATCCGTGGTCAGAAACTTATCTACAATCTCGAATGCCAATTCTTTTGAAATGAATCTTGCAGGAATCGAAATCATATTTGCATCGTTGTGTTGTCTTGCCAAAGATGCAATTTCTGGCATCCAGCAAAGCGCACATCTGATTTTTTGATGTTTGTTAGCGGTGATTTGTACGCCGTTTCCGCTTCCACAAATCAAAATTCCCAGTTCATTTTCTCCATTTTCTACAGAGGTTGCAGATGGATGCACAAAGTCGGGATAATCAACAGAATCAGCAGAGTAGGTGCCAAAATCTTGGACTTCATACTTGCCGTCGAGGTATTTTTTGATTAGTTCTTTATACTCAAAACCCGCGTGGTCACAGGCTATTGCAATCTTTTTCATTTCGTTTGATTTAATAGATTTATTTCAAGGATAAAATTAATACATATTTTATTAATGTTGGCATACTATTTTAATACAATTATCAAGAATACATCGGATTAATTATTTAAATATCAACAATATAAAATTAATGATGACAATTAAATAATCAAATTTTACAATCATTAATAAAAAGATAATAGAATGTTAGAAATTGTTAGAAAACCTGTGGATAACTTCTGCCAAGTATTTCTTTTTATAACTAATAATTTTTAGTAATGGACTATTTTCTGACAACTTCAATTCTTTATTTCAAATTAGTTTTGGTTCACTTCAAGGAAGTTTATCCCCAGAATGGTTTCTAATATTGATAACGGAAATTAATTACAAACATTTGTTGATAACAATCATAAAGATTTGATTATCAATATTAAATTAATGTTGAAAACCTACTCATTAATCCACATTTCGTGTGATGAAATAATCAAGTTTTATTTCTCCGCATACTACCGCACTACAACAATAGACTACAATATTATTTTTTTATAAAAAGAAAAAGAGATGTATAATAATGTAATGAAGGTTTGTGGATTCTTTTTGCAAATTAAATTTTTGAAAGGGAAGAATAAGTTTTAAATTTGTGAAACAAAGAGGGCAGGATTTATTCTGTTCTTTTTAATAAAAACTTTAAAAATATTATTTAATGAAAACGATAAAAGATTTCGATTTTAAAAACAAAAAAGCCTTAGTACGCGTTGACTTCAATGTTCCTCAGGACGAAAATCTGAAAGTGACGGACAATACCAGAATTGTTTCTGTGAAACCAACTGTAGATAAAATCCTTGCTGATGGCGGTTCTGTAATCCTAATGACGCACCTTGGAAGACCAAAAGGCGAAGTAAACGACAAATATTCTCTTAAAAATATTCTGGATGAAGTTTCTTCTGTTCTTGGTAAAGAAGTGAAATTTGTGGACGAATCAATAGGAGAGAAGGCTGAGCAAGCTTCTGCTGAACTTCAACCTGGCGAAATTCTTTTGTTGGAGAATCTACGTTTTCATAGTGAGGAAGAGAAAGGTGACGAAGCTTTTGCTGAGAAGTTATCAAAATTAGGTGATGCTTATGTGAATGATGCCTTTGGAACTGCTCACAGAGCGCACGCTTCTACTGCTGTAATCGCTGAGTTTTTCCCTTCTACTAAATTTTTCGGTTTACTGATGGAAAATGAATTAATTGCCATCGATAAAGTTTTAAAATCTGGTGAAAAGCCTGTAACTGCGATACTTGGTGGTTCTAAAGTTTCTACAAAGATTACAATTATAGAAAATATTCTTCCAGCAATTGATAACTTAATCATCGGTGGTGGAATGTCTTTCACATTCATCAAAGCATTGGGCGGAAAAATCGGACAATCAATTGTTGAAGATGATAAATTAAGTTTAGCGCTTGAAATTCTTGAGAAAGCAAAAGAACACAATGTAGAAGTTTATCTTCCGACAGATGTTATTATTGCTGATGATTTCAATAACGAAGCTGAGAAGAAAGTAGCTGACATCAGAGAAATCCCTGAAGATTGGCAAGGTTTGGATGCAGGCCCAAAATCAAGAGAAATCTTCAATGATGTCTTGTTAAACTCCAGAACGATTCTCTGGAATGGTCCAATAGGTGTTTTCGAAATGTCAAATTTTGCTGATGGAACTAAAGCTTTAGGTGAAAGTATTGCTGAAGCAACTAAACTTGGCGCGTTCTCATTAGTTGGAGGAGGAGACAGTGTTGCGTTTGTGAAACAATTCGGATATTCTGACAAAGTAAGTTATGTTTCGACTGGTGGAGGAGCAATGTTGGAAAGTTTGGAAGGGTTAGAACTTCCAGGTGTTGCTGCAATCAACAAATAGGAATAATTTATTTTCTAAAATATAAAAAAACCGACAAAGTAATTTGTCGGTTTTATTTTTGTCTGTACTTGAATTATCTTCAAGAAAAATATTTTAAGCGATTCTCAAGGACTTTTGTAAAATTTAGAAATTCGGCCAAATTCCTAGATTTTTGTAATTATTAACAAATTTTGAACAAAATGTCTGAAAATTGACCTTCAGAAAGTACTCAAAAATCGATTTTCTATCTTTTTTCAATAATATATATCAAACTCGAAAATTCGGTGTTAAAAAGTGCTTTTACGTTAGAAATAGTTCCGTGGATGACAGCTTTTAGCCAAAAAAGAGGTGATTTCTTATATTTTTCACTCAACATTGAGATATAAAATGAATCGAGTAGGAGCGGTTTGATTTTTCTTAATTTCCAATCTGGATTTTTAGAAATCAAATTTTCCATTCCGTTTTTTGAAAAATGATAGATGTGTCTTGGTACATCATAAGCCGCCCAAAATTCTTTGTAATGTTTCGCATCGTAAGAAGTAGGGTTAGGAACTGCGATAATTAATAAACCTTTTTCCTTTAATTTTGAATGAAAAGCATCCAGCATTTCTTTTTGATTTTCGATGTGTTCGAAAACGTGCCAAAGCGTAATGGCGTCCAGACTTTGATTTTCTATTGAACTTAAATCATCAATAATTTTTGCCTTTGAAGTCTTATTTTTGGCTGCATTTCTTGCATCCGAATTTGGTTCAAACCCGAAAGTTTCAAAATCATTTTCAATATATTTTACAAATTCTCCCGCACCGCAACCGTAATCTAAAACTTTAGAATCCTTTTTTATTCTGTCCAGAAGAATCGTTTTCTTGTATTGAAGATTGAAAGATTGTAAAAACTTGTAAACTTTCTCCTTCAAACTTCCTGTGTCCTGATGATGCGAAATATAATCTTCACTCTCATAATATTTGGAAATATTCGATGGGATAGGAGCTGTTTTGAAAACACCTTTTGTTTCAGATTCTATAATTTCGAATTCTTCCTGAGAAAGAAAATGGTCTTTAATTTTCATATATTAATTCAAAGTTTAAAGTTCAATAATCAAAGTGATAAACTCGGAATATTGAACTTTGAATAATAATGTTTCACGTGGAACATTATAAATTATCTTCCTAAATAAATCAATAAAACATTGATATCAGAAGGAGAAACACCGCTGATTCTTCCAGCTTGAGCGATAGTTACTGGTCTTACTTTCGTCATCTTTTGCTTGGCTTCTGTAGATAGAGATGATAGTTTAGAATAATCGAAATCTTCAGGGATTTTGATGGTTTCCAAACGGTTTAGTTTGGCCACATTTTCCTTTTCTTTCTCGATGTAACCTTTGTACTTTATGTTGATTTCAGCTTGTTCTCGGACTTCTTCCTTATAGGCTGAAGTAATATCTTTTATAGTTTGAATTTCTTCTAGCTTTTCCAACGTCATATTTGGACGAGTCAAGTAATGAGAAGCTCTGTAAGCTTGGTCTACAATAGAAGATTCAATGCTTTCAAGAATTGGATTGATAGTGTTTGGTTTTATAGAAGTTTCTCTTAAGTAAGCTTCCAATTCATCACTTTTTGTGATTTTTTCTTGGACATTTCTTAATCTTTCTTCTTTTGCTAAACCTAGATTGTAAGCTTTTTCTGTTAATCTGATGTCTGCATTATCTTGTCTTAGAAGCAATCTATATTCTGCACGGGAAGTGAACATTCTGTAAGGCTCCTCGGTTCCTTTTGTAATCAAATCATCGATAAGAACGCCGATATAAGCCTCATCTCTGTTGAGAATGAATTCACCCTTGTCGTGGACTTTGTTGTGCGCATTAATACCCGCCATCAAGCCTTGTCCGGCTGCTTCTTCATAACCAGTCGTTCCATTGATTTGCCCAGCGAAATATAGGTTTTGAATCAGTTTAGTTTCAAGCGTATGATAGAGTTGGGTAGGAGGGAAGTAATCATATTCTATCGCGTATCCCGGACGGAAAACTTTGACGTTTTCGAAGCCTGGAATATGTCTCATTGCTTTGATTTGAACATCTTCCGGAAGTGATGAACTGAAACCATTCACATAGATTTCAACTGTTTTCCAACCTTCTGGTTCTACGAAAAGTTGGTGTCTGTTTCTTTCTGCAAAACGGTTGATTTTATCTTCAATACTCGGGCAATATCTTGGTCCAGTACTTTGAATCGTTCCGTTGAACATTGGGCTTCTGTCAAAACCTTCACGTAAAATATCGTGAACTGTTTCGTTGGTATAGACAATGTGACAGCTTAATTGTTTGGTTAACTTTGGTGTATCTAAATAACTGAATTTCTGAGGATTTTCATCGCCTTTTTGTTCTTCCATTTTGGAATAATCGAGGCTTCTTCCGTCAACTCTTGGAGGCGTTCCTGTTTTCATTCTTCCAGATTCGAAACCTAATGAAACCAATTGCTCTGTGATTCCGAAAGCTCTTGGTTCGCCCATTCTTCCACCACCTAATTGTTTGTCCCCAACGTGAATCAAACCATTAAGGAACGTTCCGTTTGTGAGAACTACAGACTTTGATTTGATTTCAATTCCCAAGCCTGTGACAACGCCAACTGCCTTACCATTTTCGATAATTAAGCTTTTTACCATATCCTGAAAGAAGTCAAGGTTTGGTGTATTTTCCAATGCTAAACGCCATTCTTCGGCGAAAAGCATTCTGTCGTTTTGAGTTCTTGGTGACCACATTGCCGGACCTTTGGAAAGGTTCAACATCTTGAATTGGATGGCTGATTTGTCTGCGATGATTCCGGAATATCCGCCCATTGCATCAATCTCACGAACGATTTGTCCTTTCGCAATACCTCCCATTGCCGGGTTGCAACTCATTTGTCCAATGGTCTGCATATTCATTGTGACCAAAAGTGTTTTGGAGCCTAAATTGGCTGCTGCAGCTGCGGCTTCACAACCTGCGTGGCCTGCACCAACGACGATAACGTCGTATATTTCTGTAATCATTTTATTTGCTTTTGGCTAGTAGCAAATCGCTAATAGCAATAAAATTTGATAATTTAAATCGATATGTTCCACGTGAAACATTATCGAAAATTTCTTTTAAATACTAATCGTAACTAGCCCTGATTGCAGCGGCATCCTTTTTTGTTTTTTTGCGCAATCACTTCTATTGGATTGACAAATGTTCTGAAAAAAACAAAAAAGATATAGCGGAAAGCAGGATTAGCTCCTAAAAATTTGAATATCGGTTGATATAAAAATCTTCTTTTTGGCGCATTGTGGATTCTTCTTCCTCTGTTTTGTCCTTGTAACCGCAGAGATGAAGAATGCCGTGAGCCAAAACTCTGCGGAACTCCTTTTCTGAATCCTGCGATAGGGTAGAAGCGTTGTCCAAAATGCGGGGCAAAGATACGAAAATATCTCCTGAGATGGTTGTCCCCTTCACATAATCAAACGTGATGATGTCTGTGTAATAATCGTGGTCGAGATAATCTTGATTGACCTTCAGCAAATAGTCATCGTCGCAAAAGATGTAATTGATGTCACCAAGCTTTTTGTTCTCGGAAAGAATCAAATCCTCCAACCAAATTGAAATGTTGGAATCTATCTTTTTTGGGTCGATGTTTTCGAAAAAATAGTTTATCATAATGTTAAAACCAGTGTCCTAAAATAACACTGAAAATAGCTTTGTGGTTGTTGAGTGATTTGCTCAGATTCAATTTTACTTGCCCGAAGGGCGATTTGTAGCCCGCCGTCAAACCGATGGAACTGTAATTAAGTTTGACTGCATCTTCGAATTTGATGGAGTCGAAAAGGTTTGCAAAACTGAAATTACCGACCAGAAAATAATTCTTGCCGAATCGCAATTGAAAATCATTGGATGCAAGGAAAATATTGTTGTCATTGAGTAATCCAAATTGAAAGCCTGCAAATCTTTTAAAGTTAACGATGTTCTGTTCAAAGATTCCACCAATTCTGTATTGGTAAAATGATGGGAGATTTTCCCCAATCGTAATTCCACCGTATAAATTCAGGCGATACGTGAAAAGCTTAGAGATGTAGAAATTCATCTTGATGTCTGCTTTCACTAGCAATGGTTTCTTATCTATTTCGTCGCTAAACAAGTCAATGATTTTCCCTTCAGCATTGAAATAAAATCCTTTCGTAGGAAAATCTTTGTCATTCTGCGTATCACTTTTCAGGAAGACATACGGATTCATAAATTTGGCATCTTTCTTATCTGCGCCATTTTTATCGCTTTCGAAATAATCGTAGCTGAGTCCGCCTCCCATTGCAAATTTATCTTTCCAAACGGATTGGATAAAAACTTCGTTTCTGAACCAGTCCCAACTTTCTATCGTGTTGTTATCAGAATTTTTCAAATCAAAACTCATTGCTGAGGAGTAAATCCCAAATCCTGGAATGTAGCCATTATCGATAAAATAATTGAAATAATACCGAGGTTTATCTCCCACGACAATATCCAAAGAAAGATTCGAATTTCTAAATAGCAGTCGTTTTGCTGAGTAATTTAAAAGCAATCCGGTTTTGAAAATCTCATCGTAATGCAGACCGATTTTCAGGAAATGTCGGGTTTCGTCTTCGGTTACATTTAGCTTGAGGTAATTGCTGTTGTTCTCCTGCACGATATCGTAGTTGATGAACTTGTAATTGTTGGTCGCGTAGAGCTTATCCAGCATTTTGTTGATGCTTCCGTAAGTCTGCATAGAAGGGATTTTAAGCCCCATTTTTCCACGAATGTAGTTCGACCTGTAGATTTTGGCGTTATCGACCACGAGGCTGTCAATTTTGTAAACGTTTGAGAAGATGGGGTTGATGGAAGACCTGACCCTTTCGAAATTTCGTTTTGGTAATTCTTTCAGTATATCCGTGTATTTCAAGGCTTCCACGTAACCACTGTCAAGGATTTGACGTTTGCTGTCGTAGCTGGTCGCCGTGATGCCAGTAAGATTTGGTTTGATGTTGATATCTGTATATTTATATTGGTTTTTGGTTTCTTTTTGAATACCAAAATCAATGACCTGATTCAGAATTGAAATTACACTATTTAGATTGTCTCGCTTCGTTAAAGGTTGATTTAAATCCACGCCAATCACAATGTCAATGCCCTTGTCTTTCAAAGGTTTCGAAGGATAATTAACGCTCATCGCACCATCAACATAAATACTGTCACCAATTTTCACAGGCTCCAAAAGTGAAGGAAAAGCTGAACTTGCCAATATGGAAGACACCAAATCTCCTTTTTCAAAAACCTTCATTTCGCCACTTTCTATGTTCGTAGCAACGCACATAAATGGAATTGGCAATTTGGAAAAATCATCGATGTTCGAGACGTTTTTCATTAATTCTTTGAGGAGATAAATGTTTCTTTGACCAGTACTGATGGATGATGGAAAGGAAACTTTACCATTTCTTAGCGGAATTGTCAACAGATATTTGTCCACACTTTTATTGAAAAATGACGTTTCCTGACGCGTTTTTGGGTCGGTAATCAATGAATAGAAATCCGTATCCATCACGATTTTCTCAATGTCTTTTCCCGTGTATCCGGAAGCGTACAAACCACCCACAATCGCGCCCATACTTGTTCCGGAGATGTAGTCTATTTTAACACCAAGAGAATCTAAAACCTTCAAAACACCAACGTGTGTAAAACCTTTGGCTCCACCGCCGGACAGCGAAAGTCCAATTCTTGGATTTTTTGGGATGACAAGATTTTCCTTTACCTGAGAATTTATCATCAGATAAGTCAAGAAAATTACCAGATAAAAGAGTTTCTTAATCATTTTAATTTTTTATATAAATTCTTTTTACTCGCGGAGAAATAGAAGTTAAAACTTCGTAAGTAATTGTATTACAATATTTTGAAAATTCTTCCAAGGTTGGATGCGAATTGAAAATCACCACAGAATCACCTTCTTTCACATTCGCATTATCCACATTTATCATCATCATATCCATACAAACGTTACCGACAATTGGGCAAAGTTTTTTATTAATGCCGACATTTCCGACATTATTTCCGACCATTCTCGGGATTCCGTCTGCATAACCAACGGGAATCGTTGCGATTTTTATATCGTGTTCAGCTTTGAATTTTCTGCTGTAACCAACTGATTCACCATATTTTACCTCAGAAATTTGAGACACAACAGTTTTAAAACTAACAGAATCCTGAAGTTGTTTTTTAATCTTTTTGTTAGAAGATTCACCAATCATTCCGATTCCTATTCTCACCATATCGTATTGATAATCAGAATAATTTGAGATTCCCGCTGAGTTGAGAATATGTCTTAAAGGTTTGTAACCAAGTTGATTGATGAGATAATTTGAATTTTTCTCAAAAGTTTTAATCTGGCTTAATGTAAATTCTTTCTCTTCCGGAACATCGGACGAAGACAAATGACTGAAAATACTTTGAACTTTGACATTCATTGTATTTAATTTTTCATTTAATTCATCCAATTCAAAATCCTTAAAACCAAGCCGATGCATTCCTGTTTCGAGCTTAATGTGAATCGGATATTTCTGCTGATTTCCAGATTTGATTAATTGTTCATTGAATAATTCTAAAACTCTGAGACTATAAATTTCTGGTTCCAAATTGTATTCAATCACCGCATCATAACTGTGTTGCTCAGGATTCATTACAATGATTGGCGTTGTGATTCCTTTTTTTCTAAGTTCAACACCCTCGTCTGCAAAAGCAACACCAAGATAATCAATGTGATGCAACTGTAAGAATTCTGAAATCTCATAACTTCCCAATCCATAGGCATTTGCTTTCACCATTGCCATCATTTTGGTTTCTGGTTTTAATAATGATTTATGGAAATTAATATTATGAAGAATCGCATTCAAATTAATTTCCAAAACTGTATCGTGCTTCCTTAATTCAAGAATTTCTTTGATTTTTTCAATCTCGAATTTCCTTGCACCTTTCAGAAGAATAACCTGGTTTTCAATTTCATTAATGATTTTGCTATCAATGAATTGATTGGTATTATTAAAAGTAAAAGTTTCCGATTTAAAAAATTCGTAAAATGCGCTAATTTCTTCTCCAATTAGAAAGACTTTATCAAATTTTTGCTCATTCACGAGCTCCGAAACTTCAGCATAAAGTTCTTGTGAATTCTCGCTGGAATCTAAAATATCAGTAAGAATAAGCGATTTTTTTGGCTTGTTATATTCACCGATAAACTGAAAGGCAATCTTCAAAGAATCCAAATCCAGATTATAAGAATCATTGATTATCAAATTATTTCTAATGCCTTCAATACTTTCCAGACGCATCTCAATCGCTTTCAGAGCATCAATTTTTTCTTTGATGTCAGAATTTGAAATTTTTAGTTCTTTCAAAATCCCAAGCAAAGCAAGGACATTTGTCAAAGTTGCTTCGTCTCTTTGGAAAATCGGAAGCGTGATAATTTCATCAAAATATTTGATTTGAATATCCTGAGTTCTATCATTCACATCAGAAATAATATGAATGTCATTGCTAATTTCTAATCCGTATGATATTAATTTTTTACTTGAATATAATTGATTTATAATTTTGACTGTCAATAAATTATCAGCATTATAAAATATAATTTCTGAGTTTTTGAATAGCTTTAATTTTTCATAAATCAATTCTTCCTCAGAACTGAAATTCGCCGAGTGAGCAGTACCAATATGCGTCAACAAACCAATGTTGGGATGGAAAATATTTTCCTGATTTTTCATCTCCTCTGGCTTGGAAATTCCAACTTCGAAGATTCCCAACTCGTGTTTTTTCTCGATTTGAAGTAAGGATAAAGGCAATCCAATTTGAGAATTAAAACTCTTCGGACTTTTCACAGTCACGAATTCATTTGCCAGACATTGATAAAGCCATTCTTTCAAAATAGTTTTTCCATTACTTCCGGTAATTCCAATTGAATTGATATTAGAATTTTCAAAATGATATTTTGCCAAAGTCTGTAAAAACTCAACCGAATTTTTTGTAATGATTTGATTGATAGAAGAATTATCAATTTGATTTTCAGTGATAATCGTCTCAATCCCTTTCTCGATGACAGAATCAATATATTTTTGACCAGAATTTTTTTTGGTATTGATGGCAAGAAATGCAGTGTGCTTCGTAGAATAAATCGTCCTACTGTCAAAAGCAATATTTTTGATTTTGATTTCGCCATTTCCGATGATTTCGGAATTGGTAATGTCTGCAATTTCTTTGATGGTGTAATTCATTGATTTAGAAAGAATAAACTATTTATTTTTTTCGATAACTTCTTCTACAAAAACACGTCTGCTGACTGCATCATACGCTTCCGTTTCGCCCAATTCCACAAGGTCTTGTCCAGCGGAAGTTCTCATAGAATAATTGGCTAAATTCCCTGTTCGTCGGCAAATTGCGTGAACTTTCGTCACATATTCTGCAGTCGCCATCAGATTTGGCATTGGGCCGAACGGTCGTCCAAGAAAATCCATATCCAGACCTGCAATCACGACTCTTATTCCGTTGTTTGCCAATTGATTAGCAACATCAACAATGCTTTCGTCAAAAAACTGGGCTTCGTCAATCGCAACCACGTGACAATTTGAACCCAGCAAAAGTATTTCGGAAGGATTTTCCACAGCTGTACTTCTGATTTTATTTTGGTTGTGGGAAACCACATCTTCGTCGGAATATCTCGTATCGATTTTCGGTTTGAAAATTTCCACATTTTGACCCGCCATTTCTGCACGGCGAAGCCTTCGAATCAATTCCTCCGTTTTGCCGGAAAACATCGAGCCACAAATAACCTCCATCCAACCACTTTGTTTGGAATGATTGATTGTATTTTCTAAAAACATTATTAATTTAGCAAAAAATTGTTTTAAAATTCAATTAAGAAAAACTTAACGAAATCCTTTTACAGAACAAAATTGTTCTTAAATTTATAAACATCAAATTTAAGTAAAAATTAATAAGATTTATTATGCAAAACTTGCAACATCCATACGAAGAAATTTTCGGTGAAATCAAGATTCTACTGACAGAATTGTCGAATTCCGATTCTTATGAAAATCTTTTGACCAAAGAAAATCAGCTGAATCATCTATATCAAAAATTCTCTTTTCTGAAAATTTCGAATGAATTTGGTTTCTTGTCAATCGCAAATGAACCTTTAGAAGTTATTGACAATCAAGAAACAAATCTTGATTCTAATTTGATTTCAGTTGAGGAATTTGAGGATGAAAATAAAGTGGCGGAAATCATTGTGGCAGAAACTGAGGTTCACGATATTTTTGATGATGTTCCGGAAGTGGAAGAAGTTCATTCATTTAAAGAAATTGATGAGCAAGAGCATTCTCAGGAAGATGTGATTGATGAAGTTTCGAATTTTGCTGAAATCGAATCTCAAGAAAATGAAGTTGAAGAGGAATTTCAATCTGGAGAAATTTCAGTTTTAGAAGATGAATCTGTAGAGGAAGTTTCCAGTTTTTCAGAAATTGATTCTGAGGAAAATGAATCGGTGGAAGAAGTGTCTAACTTCGCTGAAATTGATTCTGAGGAAAATCAAATTGATGAAGAAATTCACGCAGAAGATTCGCAAATTGTAGAAAATGAATCTGTTGAATCTGTTTCGAATTTTAACGAAATCAATTCTGAAGAAAATAAGGTTGTGGAACAAATTGAAGAAAACGAATTTGTTTCTGAAATCGAGGAAAACCTGTTGCAAGATAGTTCTCAGAAATTAGAACCAATGCAAGATAGCCAGTTCTCTTTTGCGATGAATAGAGAAGAAATTCAAGCGCCGAAAGAAGAGAATTATGAAGAACGGCTTGCTGAGAAAGAAGCCAAACTGAAAGAATTGGAAGAGAACCGCAGAAAAATTGTGGAGCTTTCCAAAAATACAGTTCCACAGGAAAAGCCAAGGCAAGATTACGAAACGCAGGACGAACATCCAGATAAAAAATTCAAACTTGCAAATATCAAAGGTTTGAAAGTGGCCAAATCGCTTTTCGATGATGACCATTTGGAAGATATGGAGCAACATCAGCCAAAACAAGAATCTGGAAGTCTTTTGAAAAACAATGTGCCGACAGATTATATGGAAGCTCCAAAACCAAAACCAGAATTCAAGCTCGACCTTAATGACAGAATTGCTTTTTCCCAACATCTTTTTGATGGCAGTCAAAGTGAACTGAATCAGGTGGTTACGGTTCTTAATTCTTTCACTTCGTTGGATAAGGCTCAAGAGTTTTTGAGTGATATCTATTATGAAAGAGATTGGAAAAAAGTGGATAGTTATGCGCAGAGATTGTGGACTTTGGTGGAAAATCGGTTTTTGTAGAATTCCCTAAGATTAAAATCTTAGGTTGGGAAATAGGTCGTCGCTCTGCGACTGTGGCTACAAAGAATAGTTCCGTAGGAACGACCGATATTTTAGTGTTGGAATTTATTCCAACGAAATGTTAACGTGGGAATTTATTCCAACGACAATGAAAAAAGAAAAAATGAGTGGAATTTTATATTTCGTACCAACGCCAATCGGGAATTTGGAAGATATGACTTTCCGTGCGGTAAAAGTATTGAAAGAAGTAGATTATATTTTGTGTGAGGACACCAGAACTTCGGGATTTCTCCTGAAGCATTACGAGATTTCAAAACCTTTGAAGTCCTACCATTTGCACAATGAGCATAATATGACGGAGAAAGTCATTAATGATTTGGAAAACGGACAAACGATTGCGATAATAACTGATGCTGGAACACCAGGAATTTCTGACCCAGGTTATCTTTTGGCGAAAGCTTGTGCAGATAAAGATTTGGAAATGATATGTTTACCTGGCGCAACAGCCTTTGTTCCGGCGCTTGTAGTTTCCGGATTGCCGAATCACGATTTCTATTTCGCAGGTTTCCTTCCACAGAAAAAAGGACGACAAACCAAACTAAAACAATTGGCAGAAGAAAAGAAAACCATCATTCTCTACGAAAGTCCGCACAAAATCAATACAACCTTGGAGCAAATCAAAGAATTCTTCGGCGATGAGACCAAAGTCAGCTTGAGCAGAGAGATTTCCAAGAAATTTGAGGAGACAAAACGCGGGAATATTGATGAATTGATTGCATTCTCAAAAAGCAAAACTTTGAAAGGCGAGATTGTTTTGATTGTGAATAATTCTATTTAGAAAATGAATTTGCTGAGATTCTTTTTTCTATTGATTCCGACTTTTTTCATTGCTCAAATTAGCTATGAAGGAAAGATTGGAGATTATCCCGTCGAAATGGTTTTGAAGGTTGAAGAGAATTCTACAAATGGAGTTTATATATATTCAAAATATAATCAACCAATTTCTATAACAGGAAAACTCGAAAGTAGAAATCTTGTTTTATTTGAATCTGAAGGAAAAATTAAAACAGGAAAATTCGTTTTTGAAAACTTCGAAGATTTAAAAGAAGAATATTTTGGAACTTGGACAAATCTCAAAACGAAAACAAAGCTGAATATCCATTTAAAGAAAAAGGAAAACCAAAAATCTTTCTTGCAAGCTGAAAGTACAAAGCAGTTTTATTTCAGAGGAATTCAGGAAGACGAACAATCTTACCTTTTGATTATCAATAAAAAAGATAATCAGATTTTTCAAAGAATGAAGATGGAAGAATGTGGCTTTGATGGCATTTATGACGTTGCGGTGGATGATTATAATTTCGATGGTTATGAGGATTTTTCAAGTTGCACACAATCTTACGCAGGTCCCAATACAAGCAAAACTTATTTTTTATTCGACTCAAAAAAGAACCAATTTTTTGCAAGTGATTTCTACGGAACTTCTTTAGAATTCGATTCTCAAAAAAAGGAAATCACCGAAACCAACCAATGTTGCGCAGGTGCATCCATCATCAAGAATATTTACAAGGTAGAAAAAAATCAGATGAAGTTGGTAAAAGCGCATTGTTATAAATGGAATGATAAGCTCCAAAAACACGTAGAAAGTAAACCAAAAGATTGTGAATAATTCTTAAAATACTATTTTTGCCATAACAATTAGAAAATACGATACAACTATATGGGACTATTAGAAGGAAAAGTTGCAATCATCACAGGTGCAACCCGAGGAATCGGACGAGGAATTGCGGAAGTTTTTGCCAAAGAAGGAGCAAAGATTGCGTTCACTTACGCCGGTTCTGTTGAGAAAGCCAAAGAATTGGAAGCAGAACTCAGCAAAACCACTCAAATCAAAGGTTATCAGTCAGATGCGTCAGATTATGATGCTGCTCAGAAATTGGTAGACGATGTTTTGGCAGAGTTCGGAGCGATTGACATCTTGGTAAACAACGCCGGAATCACGCGCGACAACCTGTTGATGAGAATGTCAAAAGACGATTGGGACACCATTATCAAAGTGAATTTGGACTCCGTTTTCAACCTGACGAAAGCCGTTATCAAACCAATGATGAAAGCAAAATCCGGTTCCATCATCAATATGACTTCCGTGGTTGGCGTGAAAGGAAATGCAGGACAGGCAAACTACGCAGCTTCTAAAGCTGGAGTGATTGGTTTCACAAAATCTATCGCTTTGGAGTTAGGTTCCAGAAACATCCGTTGCAACGCCATCGCGCCAGGTTTCATCGAAACTGAAATGACCGCTGCACTGGACGAAAAAACAGTTCAAAACTGGAGAGACGGGATTCCGTTGAAACGTGGCGGACAGCCCGAGGACGTTGCCAATGCGTGCGTTTTCTTCGGTAGCAATATGTCATCCTACATCTCCGGCCAAGTCCTGAATGTGGACGGCGGAATGTTGACTTAACTACGATAATATCAATTAATTATAAAGCTTTTTGTACAACACGCAAAAAGCTTTTTTTATAAATAGATTATGAAAATCAACGGAAAGAACTACAACAATATTTTATTGGTTTTTGCTTTGGAATCTGAAGCTGGAAAAGAGTTTGAAAATTACAATAAAGTCTTTGTGGGAATAGGGAAGGTTAAAGCAACTTATCATCTGACTAAAGCCATACAGAAAACGAATCCGGATTTGATTATCAATCTTGGAACTGCGGGAAGTACAACTTTTGACAAAGGAAGTGTTGTCAATTGCTGTCGTTTTATCCAGCGAGATATGGATGTCAGGGCTCTGGGCTTTCAGAAGTTTGAAACACCATTTTCTAACGAATCAGTTCTTCTGGAATACGGATTGAATATTGAAAATCTTCCCAACGGAATCTGCGGTTCTGGCGACCAATTTGAGATAGAACACAACAATCCCGAATACAATGTTATCGATATGGAAGCTTTTGCTCTTGCGAAAGTGGCTGAGCAGGAAGAAATCGATTTTCTGTGTCTGAAATATATTTCTGACGGAGCAGATGGAAATGCTGCTGATGATTGGACAAACGAAGTGAAAAAAGCTTCGATTGCATTGAGAAAAGAACTTGATAAACTTTAAACAAAAAACAGCCTAATTTTGGCTGTTTTTCTATCTATTATTTTTCTCTAAAAAATTCAATTTTTTTAGTATTCAAATTAATTTTTACGATTCCACTTCTCATTCCTAAGAAAATATTTTCTTCATCAAAAACAGCAATGGAATTTGGATATAAACTTCCCCAAAATTCTTTCTCGAATATTTTAGTTTTTTTGAAATTTTCTATCTCATAAAAATTTTGATGAGACGCTATAAAAATTTTATCCTTATAAGTTGTAACAGCTTCTGGAGCATCCTCAAAATCTATTAACTTTTTATAACTAAAATCTTTTGGATTCAGTTCATATAGTTCACCTTCGCTTGTGCTTAAATGAGCTAAACCCTCAATAAAAAATATTTTCTTTTGAAATTTGAAGATTTGGACAATATTTCCAGATTTGATTTTCTTAACGGGCAAACTATTATCATTTGATTTAAAAGATAATTTTCCGCCCCATTCTCCTCCATTTTCACCAATAAGATTTCCTCCAAGAATATTTAATTTTGAGGAGTTTCTGTATTTAGTTTTTTCAACAACAAGTTTTCCATTTTCATTTTTCACTAAATAATCATCATTAGAATTGTTAAGAATATACCATTCATCACTGTAAAGCTTTGGTATTTTATTCTCGGAAAAATTTTCTGGAATGCTGATAGATTTTTGATTTGTACAAGAGACTATGAAAAGTAGTAATAAAAATGAGAATTGATTCATATTAACATTTCTATCCGTTAAAAACCTGATTCTCCTGCTCCTGAACGCGGATAAAAGTCGTCCTCTTAGAAAGTTCTTTCAGCTTAGAAGCACCAACATAAGTGCAAGTCGAACGAACGCCACCAAGAATATCTTTCACAGTTTCAGAAACCGGACCTTTGTATTCTACCTTCACAGTTTTACCTTCGGAAGCACGATATTCTGCAACGCCGCCAGAATGTTTGTCCATCGCAGTTTGAGAACTCATTCCGTAGAACAATCTGAAGGTTTTTCCATTCTCTTCCACGATTTCGCCACCGCTTTCGTCGTGTCCCGCAAACATTCCGCCGAGCATCACGAAATCTGAACCGCCACCAAAAGCTTTTGCCACATCGCCAGGAACTTTGCAACCGCCGTCGCCGATGATTTGTCCGCCTAATCCGTGCGCCGCATCGGCACATTCGATGATGGCGGAAAGTTGTGGATAGCCAACACCGGTTTTTACCCGTGTTGTACAAACCGAACCTGGACCGATTCCTACTTTGATGATGTCTGCGCCAGCCAAAATCAATTCTTCTACCATTTCGCCAGTTACGACGTTTCCAGCGATAATGATTCTATCTGGGAAATTTTCTCTGGCTTTCTTCACAAATTGCACAAAATGCTCAGAATAACCATTCGCAACATCGATACAAAGAAACTGGATTTTAGGATTGGCGTCCAAAATGGTTTTGATTTTATCTTCGTCCGCTTTTCCGGTTCCGGTGCTGAGTGCGATGTATTGATAGAATTCGTCGGATTTTCCGGCTAGGAATTGATTCCATTCGTCAACGGAATAATGTTTGTGGATGGCTGTGATTATTTTTTCTTTGGATAAGGCTTCTGCCATTTCGAAAGTTCCGACTGTGTCCATATTCGCGGCAATCAACGGAACGCCGCTCCATTTTTTCTGGGTGTGCAGAAAAGTGAATTCTCTTTCTATCGTAACTTCGCTGCGGGATTTGAGTGTGGAACGTTTCGGGCGAAACATCACATCTTTGAACCCCAACTTGATTTCGTTTTCTATTCGCATACTTCAAAATTAGGATATTTTTTTTTGAAAAGAGTGGTATTTTGAGTTGAAATTTTGATTTAAGACCAAACGTTTTTCTGATGCCAAATCTGCAGCCCGGCTTGAGTGGAGCTCATTTTTTGCGGACTGCTTCCGTTTCTTTGGAATTGGAAATTTGTGGCAAAAAATAGCGGGAACGGAAGACGGAAAAAGCTGTCCAAAATATTCAAATAAGAATTTCTATTTTTGTTCCACATGAAACATCTCGTCATTATTGGTCTCGTGATTCCTGAGCCGGCTTCTACTGCAGCTGGTCATCGGATGATGCAGTTGATTCAAGTTTTTTCTGAAGCAGATTACAAAATCACTTTTCTCACAGCTTCCAACAATATTGAGTTTTCAGAAAATATTGAGATTGAGAAAATTGAAATCAATAATGAGAGTTTTAATGAGAAAATTAGAGATCTGAATCCCGATGTTGTGCTTTTTGATCGTTATGTTACCGAGGAACAATTTGGTTGGCGTGTTTCTGAAAGTTGCCCGAATGCTGTGAAAATTATTGATACGGAAGATCTGCATTTTCTGAGAGAAGCAAGGCGAAAAGCTTTTGTGGAGAAAAGAACTGTCGAGAAGAAGGATTTGATCAATGATATTTTCGTGCGTGAAATTGCATCGATCTTGCGTTGTGATCTGTCGTTGGTCATTTCGGAATTTGAATATGATTTGTTGGTTGATGAGTTTAAAATCAATCCGAATTTGCTTTTTTATATTCCTTTTTTGACTGAAAATTTTGAGAAAAGTAAAACTTCATTTGACGATCGAAAACATTTTGTGAGCATAGGAAACTTCCTACACGAGCCGAATTGGCAGACAGTTTTGAAGTTGAAACAGATCTGGAAATCGATCAAGAAAAAACTTCCGGAAGCTGAGATTCATATTTATGGTGCTTACACGAGTCAGAAAGTTTTGGAACTTCATAATGAAAAAGATGGTTTTTTGGTGAAAGGAAGAGCGGATTCAGTAAAAGATATTTTTAATCAAGCAAAAGTTCTTCTTGCGCCAATTCCTTTTGGCGCTGGATTGAAGGGGAAACTTTGGGAAAGTATGAAATTTGGATTGCCCAATGTGACAAGTTCAATTGGCGCAGAAGCGATGCACGGCGATTTGCCTTGGAATGGTTTCATCGAAGATTCTGATGAAGTTTTTGTTGAGAAAGCGGTTGAACTTTATCAAAATCAAAATATTTGGAAACAGGCTCAGGGAAACGGTTATCAGATTTTGGATTCATTATTTAGAAAAGATCTGTTTGCGGATTTTTTCATTAATAAAGTTTCAGAATTAATGGAAAATCTGGATAATCACAGAACTGAAAATTATCTTGGGAAAATCCTGCAACATCACCAACTGAATTCGACAAAATATATGAGTCGCTGGATCGAGGAAAAGAATAAGAAATAAACTAAAACTGGAAATTATGCAAACGTGTAAAAATTGTGGTCATCGTTTTGAAGGGAAATTTTGCAACAATTGTGGGCAAACTGCGGAAACGGAAAGAATCGATTTTCATTTTTTGAAACACGAGATGCCGCATAGTTTTTTCCATATCGATGCAGGTTTGTTATATACCAGCAAGCAGCTTTTTACAAGGCCTGGACACGCCATCAGAGAATATCTGGAAGGCAAACGTGTTAAGCACATAAAACCATTGTCATTCATCTTGATATTGGCTGGATTTTACATTTTGCTAAGTCATTTGTTTCATATCAATCTCTTCAATATCTCGATAGAATCTGGAAAAGGAGAAAGTGGTTCCTTCAATCTGAATGAGTGGTTTCTGGCACATTTTGGCTGGGTCACATTGGCTTTGATCCCTTTGTACACGGTAGGAACAACGGTTTGTTTTCCTGGGAAAGGCTATAATTTTGTAGAATATCTGGTCTTGAACATCTTCAAAGCGGGTCAACGGCTGATCGTTCAGATCGTTCTATTGCCATTTATTTTTCTCATTCAGAAATCGTTGGATTTGAATACCATCGTTTTATACGTTTATCTGATTGACCTAATACTTAATTTTTGGACCAATATTCAATTCTTCAACCAGATGAAAGTTTCTGCGGTTATCATCAGGTCCACAATCAGCCATCTGATACTTTTGATTTTGATGTTTTCAATCGTTTTTGTGGTGATGCAGATCATGCCTTATTTTTAAAACCGTTGATCATCAGTTTTTAGAATAAGAAAAAATGTTATCTTTATTCTAAACACAAACCGATGTCAACATTTGATCAAGACCTCAATAAGGAAGCCTTATTAGGTCAATTTTTGGATGGAATTTATAAACAACTTGATTATGATTTTAAGAGGATCCATGACCTTGACCTTCAAAATAAAGGCATCGATCTAATCATTCTTCATCATGGAACCGAATATTTGATTGATGAAAAGGCGCAGTTGGATTATCTCAACCATTGCTTGCCAACGTTCACATTTGAATTAAGTTATCTCAAAAATGGAAAGTGGAGGAAAGGTTGGCTTTTTGATAAGAACAAGGTGACCGACCATTATTTTCTGGTCACCAATATTTCACTCAAAACTCAAAATATCGAAGACGGTTTCAAAGACTGCTCGATTACAAGCGTTAATACCGAAAAACTTAGAAAGTATCTGGAGAATATCGGATTGGGTTGGGATATTTTGAGTGTGATGGATGGCCAGATCAGGCATTCTGATCAGAAACAGAACATCCCGCTTCGTCATTTAAAAGAAAAAGAGGGATGTTTATATTATTCCGTTCAAAAAGATGAGAAACCTTTGAATCTTAAGTTATATCTCAAATGGCTGATAAAGATCGGTGTTGCTAAAAGAATCTACCCTTTTTGACCAAATTTCAATAGCGTTTCGCCGACTTTCTCGATTACGCCGACAACCAAGGCGTTTCCCATGAAGAAAGCCCGTTTTACATCGCTTACGCCTTCCAATAAGGTGTGGTCATCCGGAAACATATTAAGTCTTTCCAATTCAATCGGCGTCAACCTTCGCAGGCCTTTGCTCGTTCTCACCACATGTTTGAATCTCGAAGCTGACTTTCCGCCTTCACCTGTAATGATCGTTCTGGAAGGACTTTCGAGATTATCAGGGAAGACCATTGCGCCTTCGCCATAATTGTATGCGAAACCACCTGTAGATTGGCGTACTTCTTTTTTGGCGCCTTTCAGATAGTTCCATTTGTCGAGGTCTTTTTCATCAATGAAATAATCTTCCGGAACTTCATCGACAGGAATCAGAATATCTTTTAATAAAGTCCTTTTTCCTTCGTAATTTGGAGAAGTTTTTAGTGTGGTGACTTTTCCATTCACAATCATTCCAGCATTTTGGAAAGGCGAATCTCCTCTTTGTTTGTTGAATGACTCCGAGATATCCTCTACACTTTGATCCAGGTCAAAAGTTTTAAGGTCAGAAACTTGACCAACTTCGAAGGTCTTTGCAAAAACACCTTCATCCAGAAGCCAATCACTTTCTGAGGTTTTTACCAATGCATTATAGATTTCGGAATCTTTCAAATAGCCTAAGATAAAAGTTCGTCTTCTTTTCTGTGGCATTCCATAATCTGCAGCGTTGATCACTCGCCATTCCACGGCGTAGCCTAGATCTGATAAACATTTTAGCATGATGGCAAAATCTCTTCCTCGTTGTGTGGTAGGTGATTTCAAAAGACGATCGACATTTTCCAGAAAAAGAAATTTAGGTTTGGCTTTTCTCGATTCCAGAATCCTGTAGATCTCCCACCAAAGAACACCTTTTTTACCCTGTAATCCTTTTGAGTTCTTCAAAGTAGTCGCCACAGAATAGTCCTGGCAAGGAAATCCACCTACCAGCATATCATGCTCCGGAATCTCATCGGAAGGAACTTGGGCAATATTTTCATTGGAGTGTCCTTTTTTACCGAATTTTGATTCGTAGACCAAAGATGCGTGTTGCGTTTTGGTAGAAGGCTCCCACTGGTTGCTCCAGACGATCTCGAAATTCTCTTTCGAAGAAGTTTTGTTGCTGTTCTGCAAACCTATTCTGAAACCGCCCACACCGGCAAAAAGTTCAACTACTTTTAATTTTTTCATTTGTGCACAAAAATAAAAATATGGTAAAAATAAAACTTACCTAAAATAAGATAAAATTTTTAGAAAACTTCCTAAAAACAAAAAACCATCACATTTCTGTGATGGTTTTGCTCCTCTTGCTGGGCTCTCCTCACAGTTGTATTTGATTGATTTTTACTAGGGTGCAAAGATACATTTTTTAGGTATGCCTAAAAGTGTGCCTTATCCTTAAGTTTTCCATAATACAACTCTGCATAAAGACCATTTTCTCTACAGTACAAATCTGTGTATTGATTTTTAATTTTAGAGGTAAATTCTATTAATTCTTCTTTGGAACTAAATGAGAACATCAGTAAGACAAATTCTAAAATATCAAATAGAAATATCAATTCTATATAATATGCTTTGTTGTCAAAGATTTGAATTTCTTTAAAATACAAATAGCTATCATATCCTCTTATTCTTTCTATCTCTAATATCTCCAAATCAAACTCCCAATTCTCATAATGCTCTCCTAATTGGAATGGTAAAAGATTATTCATATGTTTTGGGTATTAAAAAACCACTCTATATCTGAGTGGCCTATTCAAGTCATCTTCATTGTTTGGATTTGCGATAGTTGTCAATGTGCTCGAGTTTTTTTTGCATTTCTTCAAAAGTAATCATACCTTCTAAATGAAACCTTCTAAATTTTTCTTTCTCTTCATCTAGCTCTCCTTCATCATGTATGAATTTATACTTTAATAGTTTATTATGATATTCTTCTTCTGTTAATAAGCCTTCTTTAAATGCTACTTCTAACTTTGAAATAAGTTGGTTTTTCCGCTGTACCTTATCATCATTTTTAATTACTAAATGTTTTATTTTATACTCATTTTCAGCTTCTAGTTTCTTCTTGCTGAATTCATTTTCATTAATTAGGTTTTCTTTAAACATTTCATTAAGTCTAACAAGCTTCTCATTATATGAAGAATCTACCTCATTATCATTTTTCTTTGTGGATAGCAATCCTTTGCTCAAAGCTAATACAATAAGAGCTGAATGGTATTCAAAAAAACCTAAGAACCACCACAATACAGGATTTCTATTCTTTTTATTTGCGTAATAACTTACAAAAGAAGCTACAATTATTTTTATTGGAATCACAGCAAGATATAGGTTGAGCTTATTTATATAAAGTAAATAGAATAGTCCTGACACGAGTACAATCAATGCAACTAATAAAGCCCAAAGCTCGGAATTTATTGATTTATGACTATAATCTTCATTTTTATTATTCCCTTCAAAATATGCTATCAGAGAGAATATAAAAGAGAATAAAATAATCATAATTAGTAATGGAATTATGATATTTTTTAATAAATCATTACCAACATCATTACTACTTGAAATGTAACTTTGGGCTGATAATAACTGCCCAAACAGTAAAGAGACAAATAAAATTTTTTTCATAGATTTAAGTTTTATTGCCATATATGGCATTACAATTAGTAAATATATTAAGTTCCTTTGACTTGTCAAATAAGTCAAGTTGGATAAATCTGAAATTCTTAAAAAAGTTGGTAAAAGAATTAAAGAAGTGAGATTACAAAATGGAATTTCACAAGCTGATTTAGTTGGTAGAATGCAGGGAGAAATAGACCCCACTAATATTTCCAGAATAGAATCAGGCAGAACTAATCCCACTGTTTTCACATTATTCAGAATTGCAGAAGCTTTGGAAGTAAAAGCTAAAGACTTATTAGATTTGTAAAATTCCTCAAAACTAGATTTGGCTATTTACTAGTTTTCACAAAAAATTATTCAGTTTCTATCTTCCTCTAGAAAACAGAGGAGTAGTATAAAAATTCTCAAATTATTCTCATCATAAACTAGATTACTAAATCTATTTAGAACTAATTTGGCTATGATATATATGTAGATGTTTTATTACATTTTATATCAACTAGGAGATTATTAGTAGTTATTAGTTCCTCCTTGCTAGTGTAAATCTTAAATTATAAATGTCCATTTTGTGTATAACTTAGATATACTTCTGCAAAAAAGAGATACTTTAAAAAAGAAAATACGTCCAGTTTTCCTAAACCTATATACAGGATTTCAGAATTTTGGACGTATTTGTTTTCTTTTTGTCTAAGCCATTGCTTCTTCAAGCTGTCTTGCCATTTTCTCCTCACTTGTCTCAATACCTTCAGGAATATAAATGTACCTGTGCTCAAGTGTTATAACTTCTCCAGATTCTTTGATTGAGTACTGATAAGGCTCTGTTTGAATCTTAACAATCTTTCCATCCATTTGAGTTCCAATTAGAGCCTTACAGGTTTCTTCATCAAAAGTTGTAGAAACTGTGGCTTTCTTAGCTGTAGCATAGAACTGTTCTGAGGTTTTGGATTTTACCATTTCTATTCCACCTTGTACTTCCAGAAGATAAAACTCTGTTCCATCTTCTCTTTGTCTTGTTTTGTAACTGATAATTCTTACCATTGTTTTTAAGTTTAAAATTTGAATTGAAAAACTTGTCTGTTCAGACATCAACAATAAGTGAAGGTGTTTGGTGGGGAGTTCAATAACTAAAAGGTAAATTATCTACCTCTAAAAAGGATTTATTAAGAATTGGGTAGGGGGAGATGTGGAAATCAATTAGAACGGGGGAGTGATTTGGAGGGAGCTTACGTGTAAATAATTGCTTTAAAAATTTTTATTTTTTAGAATTTTTATAACTTTAAGTTCTACACTTCTAATAAAGTTTTTAAAAAAGTCAGAAAGAAGTTTCTCAGTTCTTAAAAAGTTGATTTAGTAGTAGGTATATAAATTTAATCTGCTTCTAATTATATTATATTTCCAACGTAAAAATCAATAGTTGATAATTTAATCATATTTTTGTACAAATGATTTTATATTAAAGGGTTTTGAGAGGAGAAAACAATAAGGAATTCGATAGATTGATTAAAGAATTCAAAAGTAATTATAAAAAAAATAAAATACCAATAGAAATAAGCTTTAAAGAAATAGTAAATGGTGTTAAATTTAATGAAAGGTATACGCATCAAATTCATGCATATCCTGCAAAATTACTATCGCACATACCGTATTTTTTTTTGAACAATTCATATTTTTCAAAGTGTGAAGATATTATAGTTGATCCTTTCAATGGATCTGGTACTGTAGCTTTAGAATGTGTATTATCTAAAAAAAATTTTTATGGTGCTGATGCAAATCCATTAGCAAACTTAATTTCAAAAGTTAAGGTTACAAATTTAAATTTGGAAAATGTAAAATTAACTTTAAAATCAATAATAGATTTTTCTCCTTTATTAGAAAGACCATCCATTCCGGAAGTCAGAAACTTGAATTTCTGGTTTCCTTATAAAACAATAGATTCTTTATCTAAAATTTTAGCTTCTATTATGGAAATTAGTGATATTGAAGAAAGAAACTTCTTCTTAATATCATTTTCAAGTATAATTAAAAAGGTAAGTTATTGTGATACACGAATTTCTGTACCGGTAAAATTAAATCCTGAAAGATATTTAGATACCAAAGTAAAGAGGAAAGTAAAAGAAAAAATAGATGGAATTGAAAATATAGATGTTTTTGAAAAATTTTATCAGGCTTGCTCAGATAATATTGCAAGATTAGCAGAATTATATTCTACTAAAAGTGATTTGTCAAAATTTAAATATCTATCAACAGATGCTAGGAAATTGATGATCTCTGAAAATGAAATTATGCCAAATGACTATGCAAAATTAATTATTACTTCTCCCCCATATGCAGGTGCTCAGAAATATATCAGATCCTCTAGCCTAAATCTAGGATGGACAAATCTGGCATCTTTATCAGAAGTTAGTAAATTAGAAAGAAATAATATTGGTAGAGAAATACACAAAAAAGCTGATATAAAAATTAGCTCGACAGGAATTATTGAAGCTGATTTAATAATTGAAGAGATAAACAAAACAAATAGTGAGAGAGCTTTCATTGCAAATAAATATTTAGAAGAAATGAAAACATCCATAGATGAAATGTATAGGGTGTTACAAAAAGGTGGGCATATTATTTTAATTATTGGAAATAATAAAATTACAGGTAAAGAATTTAATACACAATCATACCTTACACATTATGCTATTTCAATAGGAATGAAACTTCAATTTAAACTAATTGATAATATTAAATCTTATGGGTTAATGACAAAGAGAAATAAAACTGCTGATATTATTTCTCGAGAATATGTATTAGTATTTAAAAAATAGAGTATGTCGAAACATTTTGATACTTTACCAATCAAAGATAGACTCGAAGAAAAGATAAGAATATTTCTTGACTCTATTTGGAAAGAAAAACAAGAAGATTTTCTATTAGAAAATTGGTCTAGAAATTTTGATACTGAAGAGGAACAAGTCCATATGCTATTTTTACTTAGCAAATTTATGTATTTTGGAAACCAAGAAATAAGAGAGCTTTTAACTACCATATATAGGGATTTATTTAGATATCCCCACATTCATAAAATAAGAGAAGATAATTTTGATACAATTGATGAATCTATAATTGAAAAAAAATTTAGTGAAGTATTATCAAAAACTAGATTTTTGGGGATTGGAAGCCCAGCAGAGAGTGGAGTACATTTGCTATATTATTTTAGACAACAAAATCGTCTAAAAAAAGAATCCTTTATTACTTTATCAGAGATTTTTAAGTTTATTGAAAAAGATAAATCAGCAGGAGGGAAATACGTAACTGTTGAAATTAAAGATAATAAGATTGAAAATTATATATTCATTGATGATTTTTGTGGAACAGGTAATCAAGTTGTATCAGAGTTAGCAGATAATCTGATAACAATAAAAAGAGCTAAACCAGATGTTAAAATCCATTATTTTGTAATGTTTGGAACCAACCTAGGAATTGAAAAATTAAAAAACATCGAGTACCTAAATATCACCACAAATGTAATGGAAAAAGTTTTCGAAGATGTAAAAGCTATTTTTAAATTAGATGATAGTTTCAAGGCATTTAATGGAAATTCGAGAATTTTTGCGAAAGTTCCAGATGAAGTCACTCAAAAAGAATGTGAAGCTATAAATAAGAAGTACAGCGGAAGTATGAGTTTTGGTCCTTTGGGTTATGAGAATTGCGAGTTAATGCTTTCTTTTACTCATAATACACCAGATAATTCATTACCAGTTTTTTGGAATGAAGAAAATATATGGAATCCTTTTTTCAAAAGATTTAATAAAATATAACTTATGTCTAAAAATATTTCAAATCCTTTTTCAGTTACAAAAGCTATAGAGTTTAGCTATGATGAAATATATGAATATTGGGTAGACTATGATAGTAAAAATTCTGTAGAGCATTTTTTAAATACCTCTGAGATTCTCCCAAAATATGTTTTAGGAAGTAGGGGGTGTGGAAAAACTCATTTATTGAGATATTTTTCTTTAAAAACTAGATTAAAAAAATATGATAATAATTCTGAAGAGTTAGTAAGTAATGATAATTTCATTGGATTTTATAATACTTTTGGTGTGTTAAACTCCGGTAATTTTAATGGAAAGTTTTTAGATGAGGAGCAATGGTTGCAGATATTTAAGATTTATTTTGAGTATTATTTATGTGAAATTTTTATTTATGATTTAATTGAACTTTTAAAGAACCTCAATAATGCTGAAGCTACTTATTGGGAAAAAGATGTAACAAAAATCATAGATGCAACAATAAATTTTAATAAATCAAGCAACGAAAAAATATCTTTTCATACGCTTTCAGACTTACTCAATTATTTTCAATCTCAAAAATCAAAAATTGATAAAGAAATAATATTAGCTGCTTTTACAAGAGAGTTTAATTATTCAAATATCGAAATACCTTTTACTCCTGGAGAATTTATTAAGAATATCATTTATGAAATATCAACTAAAATTAATTTCTTTAGCAATATAAAATTTATATTTATTTTGGATGAGTATGATAAGCTTTTAGAGTGGCAGAAAATTTATATAAATACTTTAGTTTGGGACAAAAAGCCTCCAATGACTTTTTGGATTGGTGCTAGAACCTATGGCTACAAAACAAGGGAAACACTTACTAAAGGGACTACTTTAGCTTCTGGTTCTGATATGCAGGAAATTCATCTTGATGAATATTACAGAAAAGATGAAAAAACTTATAAAATATTTTCAAAGAAGCTAATAGAAAAGAGATTAAGAAAATATTATCATAATGAAATAGATGACGTAGAGAAAAATTTTGAAAGAAAATTTGAAAAGTATACAGAAGATTCACTGATTTTTAAGCTTAGAGAAAAAGAGAAAGAGTATAGCCACATTCAGAATCTTCGGGAAGTACTAAAGCAAAACATTAGTAACCACGAGCTGATTATTCAAAATCTTTTGTATCAAACAAATGATAACCCTCTCTTCCAAAAATATAATATTCTTCTTTTTTATAAAAAATGGTATAAGTCTAAAAAAAATATAGACTTTGTAGATATATCTGAAAAAGTTAAGAGTAGTTTTATAAAGTATCTTGAAGGGACAAAAAGTGACCATACTAATTTAGTAAATAAATCTAAAAAAGATTTAATTTCTCAATTAGCCACAGAGAATGGTTTGAAAAATTATGAATACGTAGGATTAGATAATTTTATAGAATTGAGTTATGGTAATACAAGATCACTAATATTATTATTAAAAAACACAATTGAAAATTCAAATATTAGAGGAGAAAAACCATTAAGTGAAAATGGACGTATTAGTTTAGATGCCCAATATATGGCTGTTTATAAAGTTGCGGAATGGTATTATAATGACGCAGAGATATTCGGAGATAATTTGAAAGTTTTTTATAAAAATATTAGAAGATTATCTGATTATTTAAAACTTTACAGAATAACAGATAATTTAACTGAAACTAGTGTGCTTGGATTTTCATATAATAAAAAGGAGGTTTCGGCAGAAATAAATGATAATATTGAAGTGCTACGAGATTATTCTATTCTAATTGAATCAGATAATAAGAGAAAGGGTAAAAATGGGTTAGGTATAGGCGAGCCACAATATCATCTAAATCCTATTATGAGTCCTTTGTGGAATTTGCCAACAAGTGTCAGGGGAACTCCAACATTTTCGAACGAGACAATGAAATATATTTTCGATGAAAAAATAAAAGAAGAAGAATATCTCAAATTTTATAAAGCTCGTAAAACTAAACTTACTGCACCATTTCTGGAAAAAGAAGTGGAGATAAAAATTAAACCAAATTTATTTAATCTTGATGATTGATTTTTCCTATTTCTATAAAGAAAAGTACTCTTTTGATGAGATTCCTACTACAAACAAATATGATCTGTTATTATCAGCCTATGATGGATGTGATAGGACTAAAAAAATTTTTGATAAAATATTGGCTGAGAACAAAAAATGGATAATTTATCCGCATTATGATATTTCAGATGATGTATCAAATTCTTTTACTGTTAACTCTTTTCAAGAGGATGATGATGGGTTAGTAAATTTCGTAAAGGATCTACATATAACTACTGATACTAAGATTTGTATTGATATTACAGGTTTTCTTAGACCACATCTGATTTATTTAACTTTATTATTAAACACAATTTATAAGGTTAAAAAAATTGATTTTCTTTATACAGAACCAAACTATTACAAAGATGCTGAAGAAACAGTGTTTTCGGGGGCAATAAGTGAAGCTCCTCGATTAATTAAAGGGTGTTCATCTTCTAAATCTTATTCTAATTTTGACAAAGATATTTTAATCATTAATGCAGGATATGATGACAAATTAATTTCTGCTGTTACAAAAGATAAATCTAAAGTGTTCAAAAAGTTTATCATTTTAGGTTTCCCCTCACTACAACCAGATTTTTATCAGGAAAATGTTTTTCAAATAAGAAAAGCAAAGGATGAGATTGGACAAGTCGAGAAGAAAAGTTTTGCACCAGCTTATGATCCTTTTGAAACAGCTAACAGAATAAAAGAGATTGTAGAAGCTAATTGTGATGATTCTAATGTATACTTGAGTCCATTATCAACCAAACCTCAAACATTAGGACTATTAATTTATTTCCTGTGGTATAGAGATACAAAATCATTAAATATAATTTTCCCTTTCAGTAATGTGTATAAAGCTAAAACCGCTGTAGGAATAAATCATACTTGGAGATATTCTGTAGAATTAAATTAAGCTCACTTTTAAGTAGTGAGCTTAATATTCAACTCAAAAACCAATGATAACATTCATTACCACTGAGAGTTTTTTGAAGTCCTTTTGAAAAGTCAAAGGCATTCAAATTCCTATCAAGGAAAGTATCTATGTATGAAGATTTATTGGCTTGTGTAAAAAGATTGTAAACATCCCAAAGATTTATTCTACCATCTTCTAACCTACAAAAATTCTTGTCTTCATAATAATCCTTTGCCATAGTATTGATGTGGCTATCAGTAAAATTAAGCGTAGGAATATTTTCTCTTTCTAGCTTAGGCAAATGTTGATACAATCTACTTTTTCCAATTAATTGAGCAAACTGATGTTCTGATAGATAACCTTGGGTAAGTTCTTTCATTTCCATAAGATGAACCTCGGCATTATAATTCTGAATAGTCTCTAGAACCTTTGAGTATAAATCTTGCGTGTTTGATACTTTCAACTCTGCTAGAAACCCATCTGTTGATACGCATAAATTACAACAAACCTTATTCTGAAATCCAATGAAAAACTTAAACTTTTCAAAGGTTTTCTTATTGTAAAGATTTTCCAAATTATAGCTCCTTACACCTCCAACACAAAGAGATAGTTCATTACCATTCACTACATCTGTAATACTAGGAATTCTAATAATAAAAGCCATTCTCTCATAATATATGGTTTTTTGATGGTCTGATAAATCTTTGACATTTAAATACAAAGCATCTGGAGTTCTACCCTTAATCTGGTGTGAAACTCTTATCTCAGGAGCAGTAATGCTCTGATTTGGAAAAGCTCTCTGAGTAGCACTAATAACTGCACCAATAAATTCTTGGTGTGCAATAGTCTTCTCATTGTCTTTGGAAAATACAGGGATTATGCAATCATTTTTCAAATGATGTAATTGTACTTCCATTGTGTTGGCTAGGATAAAAGGACTAGTTAAATAGTTCCCATTTAAGGCTAGGTTACTAGTGGAAGAGTGATGATTTGTAATAGTTTCAGATTCAGAATTTTTGTAAGATTTGTCCAAAGAAAAAGCCTGAACTATATTTTTAGTTTCAGGCTCTATTTCATTATTGATTAAGGTAGCTTCATTCATTTTGCTAGGGTAAAAAATATTTGCATCCTCGAAAATATTTTTACTCTGAAATCCACTAATTACAGGATCACCACTATCCTGCAACACCAACCTACTAACAGGGTAATCCTTATTAAAACTTATATCTATTATGTTGGGAGTTTTTAATAAATCGTTTCCAAAAGCTTCTTCTAAAGTAGCTGGCTTAATTTTGTTTTTAGTTTCCATTTCGTGAAAAATTATTTGGTTTACTTGAATAAATAAGGATGGATTTTCTTGCTTCAAAATCGGGTTTTAAGCTAATATGATATTGTGGGAACTGTCTGTATAAGGATAATAGTTCTCCAACAGAATTACAGTCTTGAATAGCATTATAAACCTCTTCTTCTGTGGCTTCAAATTGATGAGTAGAGTTCTTTAGTGTACTTTCAGAAGATTCCTCTTTTTTAGGGGCTAATGGGGTCTGAGTAATAGGATTTAGTTCAACTCCAGAAGTACACCATTCTAATATTTCCTTGCCTGTCTTTTCTGAGATTATAAATTCTGGTTTCCCCATAAACAAGCCTGTTCTATCTTTGCTTGATATTGTAAAATGCTTTATATCTATATCAAATACTAAAGTGAATTCATAATCCAGACCATCACGCTGTACAGCCCGAAGACCCACTTTTTCAGGAATGAACTTACCATCTTTTTGGTTTAATACATAATCCTGTTTAGTTCTCATAGTAGCAATTATGTGAGCATTGCATTGAAGAATCTTGTCCATAAATAGTTTTTCCAAAGGCTTAATTTTAGCCCAGTTAGTAAAGCTATTTCCTGCTAGTGAACTGTGATAGTCAAGAAGATAATCCCAGCAATGTGATATTGAATCTAGAATAATTACTTTCATACCTGCTTTCTCACAAATGTCAATGGCATCAATATATTGCTGAGGAGTGAATGGGGGGTTTAGAGATATTACATTGTATCCTCCTAAATGTGCATATAAATCTGCACTTCCATTTTCTGTATCAATAATAGCTACCTTGGAGAATTCCCCAGTAACTAATCCTTTGGCTAGTAACAGAGAAGAGTATGTTTTCCCTGAACCAGCACTTCCTTGAAGAGCCATCTTTATTTTGGCTTGTTTTCTTTCTGATTGTCTTAATTTCATTGGATTGTAACTTTAATGTTAAAATGAACGTGTATTAATATAAATGTTAATAATTTTTAATTATAAAAGGGGATAATTATGATTTTTGATTTTAAAATTGTAATTTTGTAAAAATTTATATTTTCCACTTGCTTTGATACAAAGCACCTCTTGAGATTAGCACCTCAAAGGCACAGCTCCTTCAAGAGAAGGGGTAATGGATGTACCATTAAAAGTGAACAATGCTTCAGCAGTTCACTTTAATTCACAAAGTAGCCCAAGTGCAGAAGCATCACTTGCAGTAAAAACTAAGGGTGGCTACCCATTTATTGATAAACTAACTTTCCACTTGCCAGAAAATTTGGATATAGACCAAATTTTACAGGAAAACCCTCCTCAATTCAACTATTGTAGAGATAGGTTTGTGTATATTCTTAATCTCATTTATACTCTTCCTTCAAGAAAAAAGAAAAATATTGAAGAATATTCTGGGTTTACTCCTATTAGCAAAAAGATTTTAGGAAGCACAATTAAGGATTATAGAGCTTACATTAAGTATTTAGTAGAACAAAATGTTGTTAAAGAAGATAAAAAATACATTCCTGACATAAAATGTGGAGGGTTGAGATTTACTGAAGCTTATGGACAAACATTATATCAAAAGCCTATTGTAATTACTTCGTGGACATTAATCAAAAACATAACATACTTAAGAAAGAATTATAACAAAGGACAAACACAAGAATTATTGTTTTTAAGGAAGTGGTTTAGTGAGCTTGATGTTGATATAAGGGGGGCTACAAAATATTTGAAAAGAGAATATAGAAAGGACAAAAGTCTTCTTGTCAAATATCCTGAATTGAGGTATAATAGCAGACTTTTACCTATTGCAAAGCTTCATACTAAAGAAGTTCCACTCTTTTTTGTTGACAATACAGCAGGTAGATTACATACTTATATTACTCAGCTAAAATCAGAGTTAAGAAAATTTTTAACATTAAAAGGAAAAATACTTCACAGTATTGATATTTCTAATTCACAACCTTTTCTACTACAATGCCTCCTAGATAAGGAAGTGTTTGATAGATGTAATATGAGTGAGAAACTCGACAGAATTCAGCCAGAACTTAATACTATTATGTTAGGAGTTTTGATAGAAAGTATATCTCAAGAGGAAGATGTTCTGCAATACAAAAAAATTGTTTCTTCTGGAAAATTTTATGGAGAATTTGGAGCATTACTTAAAGAAAATGGAGAACTTGATAACTCTCTTACAGGAACTGACTTAAAGGCTTGTGTAAAAGATATTACTTTTGCATCTTTATTTAGCAAGAATAAAGCTATAAAATATTCAAAGTCTATAAAAATCTTTGAAAGGTCATTTCCAAATGTTTACAAAGTAATGAAGTATGTAAAAAAATTAGATCATTCTGTTTTAGCTGTAGTTCTTCAAAATCTTGAGGCAGAGATAGTCTTAAATAAGACTTGTAAGAAAATTCATAGTGAAAATACGGATGTTAGAATGTATACTCTTCACGATTCTATAATTACAACAGAAGAAAATGTTGAGTATGTAATGAATGAAATGGCTAAAAGTTTAAAAGCCTGTATTGGAATTGAGCCAAATTTTAAAATTGAAAAGTGGGTATAAACCCACTTTTTTTATTTTAATCTATTTTTAAGCTTATTCAGGTTTTCACTTAACTTTTCAGGCATCAACTCTGCATAATATTCCTGTGTAGTAGATATCTTGGAATGACCCAAAAGCTTAGAAACCACTTCTATTGGAATATCATTATTAAGCAGGACTGTAGATGCAAATGTTTTCCTTGCAGTGTGATGGGTTAGATTCTTTGATATTTCCAGAGTAAATGCTATTTCCTTTAGTAGTCTATTAAAAGATTGATTACTAATTCTTGGTAAGACAAAAGGACTGTCAGAATTATACTTACTTATTATTTGTAAAGCCTTTGGTAATATAAGAGGTACAGAAAAATTTCTTTCTGTCTTTTCTCTTTTTTGATATATCCAAGTTATACCATCAGGCTTTGTTATCAAATCATCTTTTCTTAATTCAAACATTTCCCTGTAGGCTAATCCTGTATAACAGCAGAATATGTAACAATCCTTAACTCTATTCAGAGGGTCAGATTGAAAGGTGTGATTTTCTAACCTATCCAGTTCTTCTTGGGTAAGAAATACAATCTTACTGTACACTTTCTTTGGACTATGTTCCTCAAAAGGATTCTTATCTAAATAACCATTGATTACAGATTGTTTGATTACCTTTTTTAGTCTCTGTAAGGATTTGTTAATAGTGATTTGCTTGTGTTTTAACTCTGTCTTACAGTAATACTCAAACTCAGAAATAAAATTGAAGTCTAAATTCTTTAGCTTGACATCTGGTTTCTTGTAATGAGATTTTATAAACTCAGAAACATCTTCTTTGATGTAGTTGAACTTATTCCAAGTAGCCTGCTTTATCTCCAGTCCTACAAGCTTTTGAAGCCTGTCTAAGTAAATCTTGTAATACTCAATCAAAGCATACTCTTTGGTCGTTGTCTTGCCTGCATACTGGTTGTAAATATCACTTGCATCAAAAGGCTCATCCTTGACTTGTAGAAATAAAAAAGCCTGATTAATTTTATTCTTAATCAGGCTTAGTTGGTTGTTGGTGTTGTTATTCTCTTCATTAGGAGGTCTTGTAAGCTGTTTATTACTGTCCCAATTCTTTGGGTTGATGAAGATTCCTGTAGAGAAAGGCTTTCTTTGTTTATCTAATGTTATTCTACATTCAATAGGACAAAGACCTCTACTGTTAATCTTGTTCCTTCTCAAAAGGAATAGTATTGATAGTTTCATTGTATTAATGGGGGTTTGAATGGGTAACCTGAAAAATAAAATGGGTAACCTAAAAGGTAACCTCAATTTCTCAGAAATGTTGGAAATATGGAAATTAGAAGAAATTCAGAAATGCCATAGAATCAAGACAAACCCAATACAGTACATATAAAAACAAAAAACCACCACATTTCTGTGATGGTTTTGCTCCTCTTGCTGGGCTCGAACCAGCGACCCTCTGATTAACAGTCAGATGCTCTAACCAACTGAGCTAAAGAGGAATGTTTCTTTTTGCTTTAAGCGTGTGCAAATATAGAAACTTTTTTAAAAACTCCAAAACTTTTTTTGAAAGTTTTTTTAATTTTTTTAGCCTATAGCTTGCACTATCAGCTTAACTATGTCATTTCCAAATATTAACGCCATAAGCCCTAATAAGAAAATAACGCCTACCATTTGTGCATTTTCCAAAATCTTCTGCGGCACTGGTTTTCTTGTGATGATTTCCCACAAGGTAAACAAGACATGACCGCCATCCAAGCCTGGAATCGGGATTAAATTAAGGAACGCCAACCAAACAGAGAACATGGCCGTAAAGCTCCAGAAAAACTCCCAATTGATAGATAAGCTTCCGTCTTTGCTTTTGTCAACGTGCATATTGTTTACAATCGCAATCGGACCTCCAACTTTTTTATAACCTTGTATCTTTTTGTGGAAGATAAGTTTGAATTGCTTCACTTGCTTTGTCAAAGAAGCAATACTTCTGTCAAAACCTCTTGGAATCGCTTCTAGGAAAGTATAGCTTTTTACGACCTCACTTTTATTAAGATAAGTCTGAGCGAGTTTCAGATCTGGTGCAAAACCTATTTTTCCGTCTTTGGTTACATCAGAAGTGATGGTCAAAGGTTGGTTGTTTCTAACAACTTCCAAAGAAACTTTTCCACCTTTGTTTGTGGTAAGAATGTCTCCCAGCTGGTCATAGAATGCAATCTTTTGTCCATTGATGCCAACTATTTTATCGCCGCTTTTCAATCCTGCTTTTATGGCGGGCATATTTGGAGCAAGACTGTCAACTACAGCTGGGAATCTTGGCGTAATGTAAGCCTTCGCTTCATTAGCACCCAAAATATGTGCAATACCATCCTCATTTGGAGCGAAACTCACTTCTTTCCCTTCTCTCAGAACAGTTATTTCATTACTCAATAAGATATCAAGAAAACTGTCTTCCAATCTTTCTTCTGGTTTGCCGTCAATTTTTAGAATTTTATCACCAGTTTTGAAACCTAATAATTTTGCTGGTTCAGAAACCGCAATCCCATTTTCGAACTTTGCATTATCGTGATATGTTTCGCCATTGAAATAAGAAAGCGAAGAATAAATCGCCCAAGCCAAAAAGAAATTGACGGTCACACCACCAAGCATGATGATTAATCGTTGCCACGCCGGTTTTGCGCGGAACTCCCAAGGTTGTGCTGGTTTTTTCAATTGTTCGGTGTCCATACTTTCATCCACCATTCCGGCGATTTTCACATAACCTCCGAATGGAAGCCAGCCGATTCCGTATTTCACACCTTCGTGCTTTCTCCAGTCCGAATCCGGAAGACTTGAAACATCGATAGGCTGAAGGACTTTTTTACCGTCTATTTCAACTTCTTCTTCAGTAGGATCGTTTTTAGAAAAGAATCTGTATTGCCATTTTCCATTGATTTTTTTCATGGCGAAAATGGAAAAATACGGGTCAAAGAATAAAAAGAATTTGTCTACTTTGGTTTTGAACCATTTCGCTGGCAGGAAGTGCCCGATTTCGTGTAGTGTTACAAGGATAGAAATGCTCAGGATAAACTGAAATATCTTTAATGCTAATTCCATTAATATGTTTTAAAATTATAAGTTGTCAAAGGTAATCAATTAGTCAGAAAGTATACCAATGTAAAATACGGGTCATAAAGTCATTTTTTAACTATGTTTCATTGATTTTATTTGGGCAGCTTTTGACATTCGTCGAATAGCTAGTTTTTATTTTTTATGGCAGCTTTATCCGCCTTCCACTCCCAATCTTTTTTGCAGACGATTTCATTTGAAATAGAACTTGAGATGACGCAAAAAAGGATTTCCGTTCAAGTCGGGCTGCGAGAGATCCGGTGAATAATTAGTGTGTGCGTATTAATTATTATTCAGTAATTTTAAATCTTAAAATAAAATAGAAATTATGTCAAATATTCAAATGATCATAGAGGAACGCGCTGCCGATATTGGGAATTTCCTGGTGGGAAGATTGTTGCCGTTTTCTCAGAAAAGAAGTGTTGGTCCGTTTGTTTTCATCGATCATATGGGACCAGCGGCACTCAAGGATTATGAAAATCTGGATGTTCCACCGCATCCGCACATCGGACTTTCCACTTTGACTTTCCTGTTCGAAGGCAGTATTATGCACAGAGACTCCATCGGGACAGAAATTGAAATTAAGGAAGGTGCCGTGAACTGGATGACCGCCGGAAAAGGTGTTGCACATTCTGAGAGAACGCCAGAATATCTCAGAACTACCGATAAAAACCTTCACGGATTGCAGATCTGGGTCGCTTTGCCAAAAGAACTTGAAGATATGGAGCCGGAGTTTTTTCACATCAACAAGGAAGATATTCCTCATTGGAAAGACAACGAAGTGGAATACAAACTGATCGCAGGTGAGATTCTGGGACGCAAATCTCCGGTTCCTGCTTATTCACCACTTTATTTTCTTGAAGTGAAAAATACCTCTGTGCAAGATAAAGAGATTGTTTTGGGAGATTATCTTTTCGGGGAATCGTCGCTTTATATTTTGGAAGGCAACATCGAGAGTGAAGGCAATCTTTACAATCCGAAGCACATCCTCATCGCGAAAGATGCCAAACTTTGTCATTTCATTTTGAAGCCAGATTCTACGGTTTACATCTTCGGAGGCGAGCCATTTCCAGAACCTAGGAATATCTACTGGAACTTTGTTTCCTCAGAAAAAGAAAAGATCGAGGCATCCAAAACCAGATGGGAAAACCACGAGTTCCCGAAAGTCATCAATGATAACGGCTACGTTCCGCTCCCGCCACAGAATAAGAATCTTAAATTAAAATAAACGATGAAGAAACTTTTAACCATAGCCTCGCTATTAATTTTAACTTCTGTGAATGCGCAAGTCCATCGGTTTTATTATGAATTGACCTATAAGCCAAACAAAGATTCTGTAAAGACAGAGAAGGAAATGATGGTCTTGGATGTTGCAAAGGACGAGTCGGTTTTTTTGCCTTATAAGCAACTACAGTATGACTCTTTGTTAGCAGCCAGCATCAAAAAACAAAAAGAATTAGGTTCTAGTTTTGACATGTCAAAGTTTGCTAATCCTCCGCATCTTGGTTTTAGGATCATTAAATTGAAATCAGGAAATCTTAATTATAAAGATATTGTCGGGGTTTCCGAAAATTACAACTATGATGAAGATCCAGATTTGAAATGGGAAATCTCATCGGATAAAGAAAAAATAGGAACTTACAATGTGCAAAAAGCAACAATAGATTATGGAGGAAGAAGTTGGACGGCTTGGTTCACTTCGGAAATTCCGATTCAAGATGGTCCTTATAAATTTTCAGGTTTGCCCGGTCTGATCATCAAACTGGAAGATTCTGGAAAAAATTTCATTTGGAATTTGGAAGGCAATAAAAAACTAAAACAGAACATCAATTCCAACAAGCTCAATTATCTTGAAGAACAGGGAATGATATCTAAAAAAATCACAAAGAAAGCTTTCTTGAAACGCCAGCAGGAATATAGTAACAATCCGATGGGACAGATGATGCAAATGTTTGATGAAAAAGATGCGGTACTAATGAAGAAACTAAAGGAAGAAGAAACCCGAGTAAAAAGTCAGATCATACGTTACAACAATCCTATCGAGATTCATTAAATTGAGTCATCAGAAATAAAAAAAGACCGGAAATGCTCCGGTCTTTTTTTTGAAATAATTTGATTTTTCCTGGCTATTAGTATGCTGGATTCTGCGGGAAGTTTTTGTTTTGGTTAAGGTCTATCACAAGTTGTGGGATAGGTCTTAGAATTTTCAGCTGTCCATTATTTCCTGCAAACTGAGACGCATTTGTGATCTTGTAATTGTACTTTACTGTGCGCTCAATTAGTTTTCCTGTTCTTTTCAGGTCAAACCATCTGGTGTATTCGCCTAGCATCTCTCTACCTTTCTCATCCAAGATGTAATCGATGTTGAATTCTCCGGCGGTTGCAGGCGTTACGCCAGCTCTTGTTCTCACGGCATTTAACCTTTGCAAACCAACCGATGGATTTCCAGCTTTCAAATAAGCTTCTGCTGCAACCAAATAAGTTTCTCCCAATCTTGCGGTGATGATGTCCCTTGTGCTTACATTACCTGTAGTTGCAGGAGTAGTTGGACTAGGATCATCAAATTTTTTCACAGGAATTGTTTGAGCATCTATGTTTTTAATCAATGTATAGGCCGCAGAATATGTTCCCCAATCATGATAGACAAATAACGAAGATAATCTGGAGGCATTATCTGTCATCCAAGCTGCTTTGTCTGCCGCAGTGAACCATTTCGGCGCATAGAAATGACGAACCTTCAAATTCGCATCTCCGGCGTTTCGATAGTAAGGGTAATACAGGATTGTTTTATCACCTTGTTTTAATTCTAATATCTCGGTCATGAATGTGGCTTTCCATCTGGTATCATCTTTTTCAAAAAGACCCAATGCATAATCGGTTGGACAAAGGTTATAACTCCTAAGTGGAGCTCCTGTTTCTGCCGCTCCTCCTAAATAGGAACTAAAGAAATAGAATTGTTTATTCCCAAGTGTAGTAGGTGACGTGGAAGTAGAGTTTTGATCGTACTGAACAGAGAAAATAGTTTCAGCGGTGAGATCTTTGTTTGATGGTTTGAATATTTCGTCGTAAGGAACCGATAATGCTTGTCCAGCAATGGCTGCATCTGCATAGGTTGCCGCGGTTGCAAAGTCTGTAGGTTTTCCAAATGTTTCATACCCTCTAGTTAGATGTACTTTCGCCAAAAGATCATTTACCGCTCTTTTGTTTACTTTTCCTGTGCTGCTATAGGCAGATGTTCCAACAGTTGCAAGAGATGCTTCCAACTCTGTGATGATGAAATCATAAACTTGTTCTGCAGTGTTTCTGTCAAATTGAAGAACAGGCGAAGTGAAGTTTTCTGTTACAAGAGGTACGCCTCCGTAGGTTTGAACCAACAAGAAATAAGCATTCGCTCTTAAAAATCGTGCTTCTCCAACCAAAGCCGGAAGATTTGCGGTCTGCTGTGTAACCGTAGAATAATAGATCGTTTTGTTAACCGACTGTATCAGTTGATAGCAAGTGGTGTATAGTTGTTCTACGCCTTCTGCCGCTGGTATCAGCTGGGTATATTGGCTGAGTCCTGCCGGTTCTGGAGCTCTTCCTTCTGCGTACATATCTGTTCCTGAAACAAACAACCAAGGATCGCCGCCGTAGATTCCTTTTTGCCATGCGTAGTTTGTATTGACGAGCAATTGGAAACCTGCCGCTGTTTTGTAAGTGTCATCTGCGGAAACGAAAGATAAATTGTCTTCTTCGATAAAATCATTGCAAGAACTGAATAATGCTGCAACGATGCTTAATATGAATATTGATTTTTTCATGAGATTTAATATTTTAGAATTTAGCACTTAAACCAAATTGAGTCGTAATAGAAGCCGGTCTGTTGACACCGAAGGATGCTGCTGCCCATTCTGGATCGTAACCATCAAATTTTGTGAACACAAATGGATCCAGAACGTTTACATAAATCCTTAAAGAATTGATTTTCAAATCGCTCAATAAACTATTGCTGAATGTGTATCCCAAAGATATGTTTTTAACTTTTACAAAAGAAGCATCTCTGTAGTATCCCATTCCAGAAGCCCAGAATGCACCAGCTCCTGTTGCTTGCGGTCCTGGTCTAGGATTTTGATTATTTGGGTTAGCCTCTATCCCTGCGCCGTTGGTTGGGATGAAGTAGTCCATTTTGATTTTTTGTCTTCCTCTATCGGTGACGTTTGCAAAGTTGGCATGAAATGTACTGTAAACTGTTTGTCCTTGGCTAGTAATTACTGAGAAGTTAAAGTCAAAGTTTCCAAATGTTAATTTATTGTAAAAACTACCTTGCCACTTTGGTACAGAGCTACCAATGACAGTTCTGTCGCTTGCATCAAATTTGCCATCACCATTTAGATCTTTTATTTTTGCCATTCCTGGATTTTGACCAAATGTTGCGGCTACTGCGGCTTCGCTTTCCTGCCAAACTCCATCGTAAACATAATTATAGTTTGGATTCAAACTGCTTCCAAGAATTAAGTTATTTCCAATATCGCTTACCTGATTTTGACCATAGATAGAAACCAGCTCGTTCACATTTTTAGTGAATGTAAATGTGGTTTCCCAAGATATCTTCTGGCTTTGGATGTTTTTAGTTGTTAATAAAACTTCAACCCCTTTGTTACTTACAGATCCCACGTTAGAGAAGGTGTATCTCCAGCCCGTTTCCGCTGGCAATTGTTGCTGATAAATCAGATCTTTAGAAAGTCTATCATACACATCTACCGTACCGGTGATTCTATTTCTCAAAAACCCAAAGTCTAAACCGAAATTTAGTTCACGCGTCTTCTCCCAGGTTAGATTACTGTTCGCCAATGCTTCAGTTTGCCATCCGGACACTAGATTTGCGCCGTTTGCATAGAAAGTTTGCTGATTAAGATAGGCTTGCGTGGTATAAGGATCTACATTGTCGTTTCCTGTATATCCCAAACTGGCTCTCAGTTTCAAATCAGAGACAATATTATTATTTTCCAAGAAAGATTCTTTGCTAATTCTCCAACCTAATGCAACGGATGGGAAGTTGGTCCATTTGTTACCTTCGGAAAGCACGGAAGAACCATCATATCTTGTAGAAGCAGTTAACAAATACTTGCCTTTGTAGGCATAATTCAATCTTCCTGCAAATGAGTTTAAGGTTTTCTTATCATAACCTGAGTTTATTTGAAAGCTGGTCTGTACGCCTGAACCTAAATTGTAGATGCCGGTGTCAAATGGCTGACCATTTGAATACGAGTATGATGATACATTCTCTGTATAGTACTGACTTTGTAGCAATAGTAAACTGAAATCGTGATCATCTCCGAAGGTATGCTTCATGTCAATTTGGTTGTCCCAAGTGTAGTTAAAGTTGTCCATTCTTCTGATGGAAGAAGATCTAAGACCTGATAAAGCTACTCCAGCATTGGTTTCTGCTCCATAAGCAGCGCCAAGCTGAGTATTAGTAAAACCTGTGGCGAATGTTGTTTTAAAGGATAACCATTTTTTTGCCTGATATTGAAAAAACACATTGGCTATACCTTGCCAGACTCTCTCAGTTTGACTAGAATTAGCGATTTCACTAAGTGGGTTTGGAGTACTTGTTTTATCTATTGCCCAAGTTCCATTAGGATAAGTTAACTTGCCTGGAAGGAAAAATCTTGTTCCTACAAGTTCGTTCCCATTGGCATCTATCGCCCAAGGAGACATCAATGGACTAAGCCTGAAAGCTTCTTGCATAGCGAGATCACTCCCCAGTTCCGTAGTGATTTTTGCAACACTAATGTTTGCTCCCGTTGAAAATTTATCATTGATTTTATGAGTGATCCCTAGTTTCAAATTGTACTTTTCCTGAGAATCATTATCAATCAAACCTTCGTCTTTTTGAACTCCGAACGCCAAATTATATGCTAGCCCATTGTCAGATCTTCCAGAGAGATTTAGATAATGGTTTTGCATTGCGCCCGGTCTCAGGACTGCATCGTACCAATCAAAACTATATCCAGCATTTGCCCTTTGAACCATTACGGGGCTTCTAAGACTGTACAAGTTGGCTAATGCTTCTGGCGTTTGAGTCGCCGGAGAAGTGCTCATATAGGCAACTTGATGAAATTTCCACCATTCAGCTCCAGTCATCATCTTTGGCAGTCGTGTTGCGTTTTTAACGCCATAAGATGTATCAAACTGTACAGAAAGTCCTCTTCTAGCTGATGAACCACTTTTTGTTGTCACGATTACAACTCCACTTCCTCCTCTTGATCCATATATTGCTGCAGACGAAGCATCTTTCAAAACATCCATTCTGGCAATATCTCTCGGATTAAGAAAATCGATATTGTCCATAGGCACACCATCCACAACATACAAAGGACTACTGCCAATCAAAGAGTTGTTCCCGCGAATCACCATACTGAATCCGTCGCCCGACCTACCCGTATTAGAGCTGATATTCACCCCAGGCGTGCTTCCTTGGATTGCTTCTAAAGGATTTGTGGTGTTTCTTTCCTCAATCGTTTTAGAATCAATCGTGTTTACAGATCCCGTAACGTCGGTTTTCTTTACAGAGCCGTATCCGACCAATACAACTTCCTCAATTTTTTTTTCTGAGCCTTTGATCGTATCACTCGTCCCTGTTTCCTGAGCGAAGGCAACAGCAGATGAGAACAAAAAGAAGACTGCAATAGTTTTCCGAAAATCTAGATGCGATCTCGAGAATTTTTCATGTGGCATAACTTGACTTTTTAGATTATTTTATTTATTTAATGCAATCGATTGCACAACAGCAAAAAATGTTTTTCCTATATTAACACTTTTTTGAGATATCGTAATATTTTGTTAACAATTATTACACATTTAATCATAACCAATTGAAAATCAATCATAAAAATTTTAGATTTTAACATTTGTTTTGTGTGAACAAAAAAAAACAGCATGATTTCTGTCACATTTCTTCAAACAAAGTTTACAGAAAATTGGAGCTAAAATCGAAAATATCGTTTTGTTGAGAAAAAAGTAAAGATTTGGATGAAAAATTATACAATGATCAGCATTCTCAAAATGCAGTGGTCAAAAACAGAAAAATCATCTGCTAAAACTGTGATATTTCGCATCAGGTCATAAAAAAAGCACCTGAATTTCAGATGCTTTGATATGATGATTAATTTTTTGTTCTAAAAAGAATAAGAAACTCCGAAGCTTCCATTGTTCCCAGCTTCTACAAATGCGCCCCAGTTTTCTGTAAAGAAATAACGCGCCCCAATGTAAACGGCCAGACCAAAGTTCCGACCTGCAACGCCAACATTCGCACCAGGATAGATGTCAAGCTCCGAAGGCAAAGACAAAGTCTCCTGCAAATGGAAACCAACACGGCCGAAGACAAACGGATTGTCTTCATCTTCATTAAAATAGACATTCGCACCACCACCGACAGAGATCAGACTCGTCAGTCCATAATCATAACTCGCCGCAATCCCGGTCCCAAATCCCCATGCGTTGATTCCACCTTGTGCTTTCTGATCACCAGAACCCGTCCAGGCCTGAGAGTAGCCTAATACACTTAAACCAATTGCTGCAAATGCAAATATCTTTTTCATACGCAAATTTTTATTTTTTAAGGTCGATTGCCATGTCATATTCTCCATATGAGATTTTTAAAGGCAGATTTTATTATTAATTCAAAATATAATTTCAAACGGTGGATTCTAGTTTTTATTTTCTTTTTCACCAAATGAAAATAGAAGGTAAAACAGAAAAGGTAGGATGAAAATACTACCTAATAGTAATGCCCAACCCAAAGCCGCAATGGTTTTCGGCGCTGCACTTTCATCAAATAAAGAAAGCGAACTGCCATTGGCGAAAAGAATAATATCCGGATTGTGTTGATATGTAGCTGCCACCAAGATCATGATGATCTGAAAACCACCAAGAACCCGAGCCAGGAGGAAATTGCTTTTTTTAATAGCATCATTAGTAAATAGTAAACTGATGGTTGCCAAGGTGATCGCAACGATTCCCAAAGCTTTTGAGAAGATCCATTTTAGTAAAGGAATATCAGAAAAGTAAGCACTTATAAAAACCAATACACCAGTGATCACAACATAAACGGCTGTTTGTCTGGTCTTCCGGATCATAATAGGCAAAGCATCTTCATTGAATCTGGCCTGATGCAAAGAAAAAAGCGACGCCAGATAGCCACAAAGTGCAACCGTGAAAAATCCCACGCAAACACCAAACCAATTAAACCAACTGAAAATGTAAAGTCCTAGAAAGTCCTTCGCTTCTGTGTCTATAGACCCTGAAATGGTTGAAGCGGCAATCATTCCCAAAAAGAAAGGCGTCAATAAACTGGAGTAATAGAAGATCTGTGTATAGAGTTTCTGCCAGCTATCGTGCACCGCATCATAATTTCGGAAGGTGAAAGCCGTTCCCCGTGCGATGATTCCCACCAACATCAAAACCAAAGGAATATGAAGATAAGTTGAAACCGTGGTGTAAATTGTAGGAAACCCAACGAAGAGGATCACAATTGCGATGATCAGCCACATATGATTGGCTTCCCAAATTGGTGCAATCGATTTCAACATGATGGATCGGGTCTTATCACGATACGATTTCCTCGAAAATAATTCGATGATCCCAGCACCAAAATCGGCGCCGCCAGTTATTAGATATAAACAGATCGAAACCCAAAGAAATGCAATTACAACGTAGATCATTTTATTTGGTTTTAGGATTATAATTAGGGTCGGTCGGGTCGTACAACTTCGGAACCATTTTGATCTGTCTTAATAGAAGAAAAACGATAATTAATGATAACGAGAGGAAAACCAAAGTGAAAAAATAAAACGAATATTGGATTCCTGGCATCGGCGTCACAGCGTCTATGGTTCTCATGATCCCGTAGATGATCCACGGCTGTCTTCCAACTTCTGTCACGGTCCAACCTGCTTCCAAAGCTATATATCCAAATGGAATTGCCACGACGAACATCTTTAAAAACCAGGATTTCGTGAGCCAATGTTTCTTCCAAAAACTGGCGATCAGATAGAGTGCACCGATTCCCATCATCACAGTCCCAAAAAATATCATGATTTGAAAAGCGTAATGAACCACAGCAACTGGCGGCCATTCATCTTTCGGGAAATCTTTCAGACCTTTCACTTCTGCATCAAAATCGCCCCAGGCCAAGAAACTCAAGACTTTCGGAACTTTGATCGCGTATTTTATTTGTTCATTTTCTTCATCCGGAATTCCGCCAATCACGAAACTTGCACCTTTTTCGGTTTCGAAGTGCGCTTCCATGGCTGCCAATTTGATGGGTTGTCTTTTTGCCACAGATTTCGCTGCCACGTCACCACTGATAGGTGCCAGCAACGCTCCGAAGATGGCAAATCCTGCAGAGATCCTGAACGCTTTTGTGTGGAAACTGATATTTCGTTTTTTCAATATCATCAACGCGTGGATCCCTGCAACGGCAAATCCTGTTGCTGCAAACGCTGCTACCGTCATATGAAACGCCTGCGGAAACCAAGCTTCGTTGAACATCGCTTTGATAGGGTCGATGTTCAGATATTGTCCATTAATATAATCAAATCCGGCTGGACTGTTCATCCACGCATTCGCTGCTACAACCAGTATTCCTGAAGCTAATCCGCTGACACCTACGACAACACCACAAAACCAATGAAACCATTTGTTGAATTTTTCCCATCCATAAAGAAAGAAACCAATCGCAATGGCTTCAATGAAAAAAGCTGTTCCTTCCAATGAGAACGGCATTCCAAAAATAGGACCTGCGTGTTCCATAAACTTTGGCCAAAGCAGACCGAGTTCAAAAGACAACATTGTCCCGGAAACAGCGCCGGTTGCGAAAAGAATCGCAACACCTTTGCTCCAGGCTTTGGTAAGTCCTTTGTAAACTTCGTCTTTGGTCGTGAGGTATTTGTAATGGGAAAATGCCATCAGGAAAGGCATTACCATCCCAACGCAGGAAAATATAATGTGAAAGCCCAAAGACATCGCCATCTGCGAACGGGCAGCCATAAAATCATCCATAATCTTTATTTGATGGTAAAGTTAGTTTTAATTTCAAAGTTTCAATGGCGATCTGTCAAGACAATTGTCATATTTTGAGCAAAAGAAATTAATAGAAAGGATTAGATTTTATTAATTTTACAGATAATGCAAAAACTATATCAAAATAACTCAAGAGTTGAAGCCATCATATCAAAATCATAAAGATTTGGAAGTAAAATAGCGATGTGAAATCAATCATCTCGATAAAAAACGAAATAGAATAATATGAAAAACATCTCGATACTGAATATTTTATGTTTAATCATCTCAATAGGAATACTGTTTTCTGTTGACTCAATTGTAAGTTGGGCATTTCAGAATCATTTTGAAAAAAACATTTTACCATTCAGCCCACACGCCCAGTTTGAAATGTATTTTTCGGATTCTAGAATCTCTTTTGACAAAAATGTGATGTATCGAATATGGAGCGTTATTCTCACCATGTTTTTATTACTTATTTATCTCGATATCAAGCTTATCTCTATCAATTCTTCCAACACTCCAGATAGAAAAAAACAGCTTAGAATTTTTATGCTTAGAGTTTTTGCGTATGCAATTATCTTTGTTGCATTTCCGATGAATCTTCTTGTTTTTGACAAAGGTTCTTCCGGTGAATTACTTTCATTTTCAGATAAGATCATTCTATCTTCATTTGTTTTGGTAATGCTCAATGCTTTAGCGTTGATCCCTTATTTAGCCCAAAGAAACATTGCCCTATTTTTTAAACTCAAAGATGTTCTGATCTACAATGTAGGAATGGTCGTATGCATGTTGGTATTGCTCTATCTTGGTGTTAGTCAATATATGGCCCCTGCCATTGCTGGGCTTTTGTCAGGTTTTGGATTTTTAAAAAAAATGTTGGACGCCTGGGATCACATCAATGAATTTTTTGATATCAAGGATAAACGTATTCATGAGATGTTTTGAAAATTCTGACAAAAAATGGAAATGGAAAAAACGCTTCTAATCAGTAATTTTAATATTCCTCTTTCATGGATTTATAAGTTGTAAAAACAAACCAAATCAAGTGGCTAATTTTTCTTAAATTTGCAGGTCTTACGGCATTCTCTGTAAGATCGATTTAAATTTAAACTTTAAAAAGAATGTTACCAAAAATAAATCCGCTTCAAACTTCCTCCTGGAAAGCTCTTAATGACCACTTTGCAAACAACGATTTCGAACTGAGAACGCTGTTCCAGTACAACGAAAACCGTTTCAAGGAATTTTCATTGGAGACAGAAAATTATCTTTTTGATTATTCCAAAAACTTGGCAGATTCCAGAACCATCGAATTGTTGCTTGATCTAGCAAAAGAAACCGAATTGCAATCGGCGATCAAAAGTATGTTTGCGGGAGACAAGATCAATGAAACGGAAGGCAGAGCAGTGCTCCACACAGCTTTGAGAGATTTTTCTGATAAAGAGATTTTGGTGGATGGTGAAAATATCAAACCTGGAATCAAAAAGGTTTTGGATCATATGAAAGCTTTTTCGGAAAGCATCATTTCTGGTTCTCACAAAGGTTTTACAGGAAAGGAGATCACGGATGTTGTGAACGTCGGAATCGGAGGTTCAGACCTTGGACCCGTGATGGTTTGTTCTGCGTTGAAGCATTTCAAAACAAGATTGAACGTTCATTTCGTTTCCAATGTTGATGGCAATCACATGGCTGAGGTGGTGAAAGATCTTAATCCGGAAACTACTTTATTCATCATTGCTTCCAAAACATTTACAACTCAGGAAACCATGACGAATGCCAAATCTGCAAAAGATTGGTTCCTAAAATCTGGCGCAACTGAAGCGGATGTTGCAAAACATTTTGTAGCTTTATCAACTAATATTCAGTCGGTTAAAGCGTTCGGAATTGCGGTAGAGAATATCTTCGAATTCTGGGATTGGGTTGGCGGTCGTTACTCACTTTGGAGTGCGATTGGATTGAGCATTGTTTTGGCCGTGGGCTATGAAAACTTCGAACAATTGTTGAGAGGTGCTCATGATACAGACGTTCATTTCCAAACTGCGGAATTAGAAAACAATGTTCCAGTTTTGATGGGACTTTTAGGAATTTGGTACCGTAACTTCTTCGCCGCTGGAACTTATGCGATTTTGCCTTACTCTCAATATCTTGACCGTTTCGCCGCATATCTTCAGCAAGGTGATATGGAAAGCAACGGAAAATCGGTGGACAGAAATGGCGAATTTGTGGAGTACGAAACCGGCCCGATCATCTGGGGAGAACCTGGAACCAACGGTCAGCACGCCTTTTATCAATTGATTCATCAAGGAACGGAATTGATTCCGGCAGATTTTATCGCTTATGCAAAATCTGTGAATGAAGTTGGAGAACATCAGGATATTTTATTGGCGAATTATTTCGCGCAGACAGAAGCTTTGGCTTTCGGGAAAACGGAAGATGAGGTTTTCAATGAATTAAAATCATCTGGAAAATCTGAAGAAGAAACAGAATTCCTTTTACCTTATAAAGTTTTTGCAGGAAACACACCAACCAATTCTTTCTTATTTAAGGAATTGACGCCGTTCACATTAGGGCAATTGATTGCTTTGTACGAGCACAAGATCTTCGTTCAAGGGGCGATCTGGAATGTGTTTAGTTTTGACCAGTTTGGTGTCGAATTAGGAAAAGTATTGGCTGGAAAGATCCTTCCAGAATTGGAAGCAGAAGGAAATGTGGAAACGCACGACAGCTCTACAAACGGCTTAATCAATTATTACAAAGGAAATAAATAATTGATGCTGAGTCGGGAATTCAAAGATAAAATCAAGAGGAAGATCAATTATTTTAAGTTGATCTTCAGCGGAGAGACCGGGCATTTGAAAAAGGAGATCAGCATTTCCAAAAAATGGTTTGGCAATGACTATGGCGGTTTTTTCGTGGCGACAGATTTTGTTGATGAAAACTCGGTGGTTTATTCATTCGGGATTGGAGAAGATGTTTCTTTTGATACAGAGATCATCAAAAAATATAATGCGAAGGTTTACGGTTTCGACCCGACACCAAAGTCAGTGAAATGGATCTCTGAGCAAATTCTGCCAGACAAGTTCAGATTCTATGATTTTGGAATCAGTGATAAGACTGGACTGGCGACATTCTATTTCCCGAAGAATCCGGATTTTGTTTCCGGAAGTGTTGTGGAACAAAGTAATATCGATCTCGAAAACGGAATCGATGTTCAGTTGAAAACATTGGACGATACAGCTCATTTTCTTGGACATCAAAAAATTGATATTCTGAAAATGGACATCGAAGGTTCGGAATATGATGTGTTGGAAAACATTGTAAAATCGGACTTGGTCATCGGTCAGATCTTAATAGAGTTTCATGATCGTTTTTTTGAAAATGGTAAAGAAAGAACATTGAGGGTTCTAAAAATATTGAAAGAGAAAGGTTTCATTATTTTTGGAATTTCGGAAACCTTTGATGAAGTTTCTTTTATTAATAAAAATCTAATTAAAAAGTAAAAAGAAAAGTAAAATGGCACAAATTCTAGATGGACTCAAAGTCTCAAAAGAGGTAAAAGCTGAAATCAAAGAGGAAGTTGAAAGGATCCTCGCCAACAATAGAAGAGCACCACATTTGGTAGCGATCTTGGTTGGAAACAATGGCGCAAGCAAAGCTTATGTGAACAGCAAAGTGAAAGATTGTGAGGAAGTTGGATTCCAATCTTCATTGATTAAATTTCCAAGCACGGTTTCAGAATCTGAATTATTGGAGAAAATTGATGAGCTTAATAAATCAAAAGCAGTTGACGGATTCATCGTTCAGTTGCCGTTGCCAAAGCAGATCGACCAGGAAAAGATCATTATGGCCATCGACCCGAGAAAAGACGTGGATGGTTTCCATCCGGAGAATTTCGGGAAAATGGCTTTGGAAATGGACACTTTTCTACCAGCTACACCATTTGGAATTTTGACCTTATTGGAAAGATATAACATCGAAACAAAAGGTAAAGACTGTGTGATCATCGGAAGAAGCCGCATCGTAGGGAAGCCAATGAGCATCCTGATGGGAAGAAAAGATTTTCCAGGAAACTCTACCGTGACGCTTACACACTCTTACACAGAGAAAATAGAAGAATATACAAAGAAGGCAGATATTGTGATCACAGCTTTGGGCGATCCTAATTTCCTGAAAGGAGATATGATCAAAAAAGGCGCTGTGATCGTAGATGTTGGTATCACCCGCGTAGAAGATGCGTCCGAAAAAGGCTATCATCTTGCTGGTGATGTAGATTTTGACAGCTGCGCAGAAAAAGCAGATTGGATAACGCCTGTTCCCGGTGGAGTAGGACCAATGACGCGTGCAATGCTGATGAAGAACACCATCATTGCATACAAAACGTCTGTCTACAATGACTAATTTATAAAAAATGTAATCCTACCTACGGAGAAACTGAAAAGTCCCTCTCCTGTTGGAGAGGGATTTAGGGAGAGGATAATGACTAAAGAACAAGAAGACATATTATTAAAAGAAGGTAGAATGCTCCCAGTGATGGAGCATTTTTACACTATTCAGGGAGAAGGATTCCATGCTGGGAAAGCGGCCTATTTCATTCGCTTGGGCGGATGCGATGTCGGCTGCCATTGGTGCGATGTCAAAGAAAGTTGGGACCCGACACTTCATCCGTTGATGAATACGGAAGAGATTGCGGAGACAGCGGCGAAACTTTGCAAGACCATAGTTTTGACTGGCGGCGAACCATTGATGTGGAACCTCGATATTCTAACTTCGAAGCTGAAAGAATTGGGTTGCACGATCCATATCGAAACTTCCGGAGCTTATCCGATGAGCGGACATCTGGACTGGATCACACTTTCACCAAAGAAAACTGGACTTCCGTTAGCAGATATCTATAATGTTGCAAGCGAATTGAAGATGATCATCTTTAATCAAAATGATTTTAAATTTGCTGAAGAACAAGGCAACAAGGTGAATGCAAACTGTGAACTTTACCTTCAAAGTGAGTGGAGCAAGCGCGATGCGATGTATCCGAAGATCACAGATTTCATTTTGGAAAATCCAAGATGGAGGTCTTCTATCCAAACGCACAAATATTTGAATATTCCTTAAATTTAGCTTATGCAAAGACTTCGATATTCTAGATATTTCAAAACATTTGTCATCCTACTTGATATGGTTCTGGTAGCGGCGGTCTTTTGTTTTTATTATTTTAGGAATTTTGAAGTGAAGTATGATTCTGAGACTGTAGAACAAAATCTTTTGTCGATCTTACTTCTTTGCTTTTTTTGGCTTCTCCTCAGTGGTAGGACCAAATTGTACCATATTCCAAGAAACGTGACGTACACGATATTTTTGGAAAGGATCCTTATCCACGTTTTTTTCTTTTTCATAGGCGTTGTGATGATGGGAAAAGTCAGCAACAATGACTTCTTGAAGACCGAACGTTTCTATTTGGCAGGCATTCTCTTATTGGTGGTACTACCGATAAAAAGTTTCATTTTCTTCCTATTGAAATATATTCGGACCATTGGGATCAACCACAGAAATGTCATGTTCCTGGGCGAGAGTGCTTCTTCGGATATTCTGAAAGACATTGTGCGCCAGAGGAAAGATTACGGTTACAAGATCTATGATTACAACGATGCGTACGAGATTACAAAGATCATCAAGTTTTGGAAAGACAATGGAATCCACACCATTTTTCTTCCATCGGAGCATTGTTTGGAGAAATCATTTGAGAACATTCTTTTCCATCAGGCGGAACTTAATAAGGTAAGGATCTCGCTTGTTCCCAATATCATTCAGAATCATTTTTTTGAATATGAGTTCAACTATGTAGAGACGGTTCCAATTTTGTCTCAGGCAAAATATCCACTGGATTTTTTCACGAATCTTACAATCAAAAGGGTTTTCGACCTAGTATTTTCGGTCATTGTTTTGGTTGGGATTTGCTCTTGGCTTTTCCCGATCATTATTTTATTGATCAAACTTAATGATCCCAAAGGCTCGATTTTCTTTATCCAAAAAAGATATGGTTATCATGATGAGGTTTTTAATTGCCTGAAATTCAGAACAATGAAGTCCAACACTGGAAGTTCGGAAAGAACCACAGAAGTCAATGACGACAGGATCACCAGAATTGGGAAATTCCTCAGAAAGACCAGTATGGATGAGCTTCCACAATTCATTAATGTTTTGAAGGGCGACATGACGATCGTTGGACCAAGACCACATATGCTTTTGGTGGATGATTTTTATAAGCCAAAGATCAGCAGATACAGCCTTAGAAGCATGGTGAAACCAGGAATCACGGGATTAGCACAAGTAAGTGGATTGCGCGGCGACGAAGGCGATATGAAGATCGGAATGAAGAAAAGAATACTGGCAGATTCTTTTTATGTGAGAAATTGGAGTTTTAGCATGGATATTGTGATCATTCTCAAGACCGTATTTTTGATCATCGTGGGTGATAAAAATGCACGCTGATATTTATTAGAAAAAAACTAATTTTGTTTTATGTTAAAAGGACTATTCACATCCATAGGAGAATATTTTATATTGCTGGGAAAAGCGCTCAGCAAGCCTCAAAAGCGGAATGTATATCTCAAACTCTTGGCAAGAGAGTTTTATGACCTTGGGGTCAACTCATTCGGTCTGGTACTCTTCACCTCATTTTTCGTAGGTGCGGTTGTAGCGATCCAGATGTTCAACAACTTCAATGCTTCATCATTTCCGATTCCTAACAGTTTTGTAGGTTATGCGACCAAAGTGGTTTTGATCTTGGAATTTTCACCAACGATCATTTCCGTGATCCTTGCTGGAAAAGTAGGCTCATATATCGCCTCAAGTATTGGAACTATGCGAGTGACAGAGCAAATCGATGCTTTGGACATCATGGGTGTCAACTCTGCGAATTTTCTGATATTACCAAAGATTGTTGCCAGTGTGGTTTTCAATCCGATATTGATCGCGATCAGTATTGTCATGGGAATCCTTGGTGGATACTTTGCTGGTGCAGCTACAGGAAGCTGGACCAAAGCAGATTATATCACAGGGATCCAAATGTACATGCCAACTTATTTCATCTGGTACGCCTTTTTGAAAACCGCAGCTTTTGCTTTTCTAATTGCAACCATTCCAGCCTATTTTGGGTATAACGTGAAAGGTGGTTCTTTGGAAGTAGGACGTGCTAGTACACAAGCCGTGGTTTGGACCATGATAGCCGTTATCATCATGAATTTACTATTAACCCAGATGTTTCTCAGCTAATGATAGAAGTAAAAGAATTAAGAAAAAGTTTCAATAATGAAGTTGAGGTTTTGAAAGGGATTACCACTTCTTTCGAAACAGGAAAAGTGAATCTCATCATCGGACAAAGTGGATCTGGAAAAACGGTTTTTCTGAAGTCACTGTTGAATGTTTATGAACCATCCAGCGGAAGCATTTTGTTTGACGGTCGTGATATCATGACAATGTCCAGAGAAGACAAGCAGGTTCTGAGGTCAGAGATAGGCACCGTTTTCCAGGGAAGTGCACTTTTCGATTCTATGACCGTGGAAGAGAATATCAGTTTCCCTTTGGATATGTTTACCAATTTGACCTATCGCGAAAAGAAAAGAAAAGTTCTGGAAGTGATCGGAAGGGTAAACCTGGATAAAGCCAATAAAAAATATCCATCCGAGATCTCTGGTGGAATGCAAAAAAGGGTAGCCATTGCAAGAGCGATCGTCAATAACCCAAAATATCTATTCTGTGACGAACCCAATTCCGGATTGGATCCTTACACATCAAACGTAATTGATGACCTTCTGTTGGAGATCACCAGAGAGTACAACACGACCACCATTATCAATACCCACGATATGAACTCCGTGATGACCATCGGGGAGAAGATCCTGTATCTGAGATTAGGGATCAAAGAATGGGAAGGCGACAAGAATATGCTGACCACAGCAAAGAATAAAAACCTTATAGATTTCGTTTATTCATCAGAACTGTTCAAACAGCTGAGAGAATTTATGTTAGAAAATGATCAAACAAGTTTAATTAATGATAAACCAGAAGACAACAATGAAAAAACTGATTAGTACTATCGGCGTATTAGCAAGTGTATTTGCCTATTCGCAAGTAACATTTGGAGTGAGAGCAAATGCATTATTCAATACATCATCCGCAAGTTGGGACAACCTGAAAGGGACTTTCAACAATGCAATTGATAGCAAAGGAGACAATACTTCAGGTTTCAACGTAGGTTTGGCTGCAAAGATCGGTTCACCAGTTGGTGGCTGGTTTGTGATGCCAGAGATCTACTATACATCTTTCAAAAACAAAAATACGGTAGAGGGTGTAGAGTTAGAGGCAAAAAGTGACAGAATTGATGTTCCAGTTCTATTGGGACACAACTTTTTGTTAGGGAAATTGGCTGCATTCGTAGGTCCTGTAGCTTCTTATAACCTTAGTACAGACAAGACTTATGCAAGCTTCAAAGAGAATGCAAGAAACGAGTTCACTGTAGGTTACCAGTTTGGTGCGCAGGCTACACTTTCAAAGTTTGTGGTTAATGCAAGATACGAAGGAGCTTTCTCAAAGGATACAAGGATTTTTACATCCGTAGCAGGACAAGAGATCAGATATGACAACCGTCCAAGTATGTTCATATTAGGTATCGGTTATAACTTTAACTAATTCGTTACCTACAAAATATGAGAAGGCTGGAAAAATTAATTTCCAGCCTTCTTCATATATAGACCTTAAAAATTCACAAAACCAATACTTTGTGAGAAACTTGATTTTGTTTTACAAATTTAAAGGCAATCATTAAATATTTGTTTAACTCAAATAATAAAAAACATAACAATATTAATATGTTTTGCTTATTTTTACGCAAAATAAGTATTAACTGGAATGAAAGTAATTCTAGAACATATTTCTCCCGACGAGAATAGCTCCTTCAAAGTATTGCACATCAAAGATATTCCAATCTCGGAATTGAATTGGAAATACCACTATCATCCTGAAATTGAGATTGTTTGTGTGCTGAAAGGCAAAGGAACAAGACACGTGGGCTACCACAAAAGTCATTTCGAAGATGGCGCACTGGCTTTGATCGGTTCCAATATTCCCCATTCCGGACTTGGTCTCAATGCAACCGACCCACACGAGGAAATCGTAATTTTGTTCAAGGAAGAGATTCTTTCGTTGCCAGAAGGTGAGGTGGACAGCAACTCTATCAAAAAACTCCTAGAGATGTCCCGATACGGTGTTCTCTTTTCATCCGAAGTCAAAAAAAAAATCATTCCCAAATTAGAATTGATCACCAAAGCAGAAGGCTACACGAGATATCTATTGCTTTTGGATCTTTTGTTTGAACTTTCCAAAACGGAGGATTATGAGCTCTTGAATACCGAAATAATGCCTTACACCATTGTCTCCAGAAACAGGGTGAGACTGGAAGCTGTTTTTACCTATGTTGAGAATGGCTATCAAAACGAAGTTGATATTCAACAAGCGGCTGATCTTGCTAATTTGACAAAACCGGCTTTCTGTAATTTTTTCAAAAAAGCAACGTCCATCACTTTTGTAGAATTCGTGAACAGATACAGGATCGATAAAGCCTGCATTCTGCTGTCACAAGAAAAAAGCATAGCAGAAAGCTGCTATGCTACAGGTTTTAATAATATTACTTATTTTAATAAGATCTTTAAGAAATATACCAAGACGACGCCTGGACAATTTATCAGAAGTCTTTAACTATTAAAGACTTCCGCTGTTCAGATTATTTTCAAGACGTTGTTTTTCCAAATCCGCCTTTTCTTTCTGAAGTTGCTTGAACTCATTTCTCAAATGAGCTTCTTTCACTGCATTACCTTTGCTGACATAGCCGACCAATCCGCCTATGATCAATCCAATTCCAATTCCGGAAAGTGCGCCATAGATCACTCTAAGGTCAATTGCCATATCATTAAGATAAAATAGCAATGCGCCAAGTCCCAATAAGATAACACCGATTACGATTAAACTTTTCATCTTTTATGTTTTGATTATATAAATTTAAATAAAAAAATTAAAGTTTACCTCCTGCTGCTTTGTAATATTCCAATGCTTTTGGCATATCGGCATTCAGGTCGGCAATTCTGTTCTGAGGATTCGGGTGCGTAGATAGGAATTCCGGTTGTCTTGTTCCTGTGGAAGATGCTTCCATCCTTTGCCAGAACGAAGTAGCACTTCTTGGGTCATAGCCTGCCATCGCCATCAATTGAAGTCCCATTTCGTCTGCCTCAGATTCCTGTTTTCTACCATAAGCCAGCAATCCAACTTGCGCACCTACTGGATATACTTTTTCAAAGATTCCAGCCCATTGGCTGTTGGACATCGATCCACCGATCAAACTTCCGCCATATTGTGCTATCATGGCTTGTGAGATCCTTTCGTTTCCGTGTCCTGCCAAAGCGTGAGAAACCTCGTGTCCCATTACCACAGCAACGCCGTTATCATCTTTACAGATCGGCATGATTCCCGTGTAGAAAGCCACCTTTCCGCCTGGCATACACCAAGCGTTCAACTGTTTATCTTGAATCAGATTGAATTCCCAATTATATCCTGACAATGCGGACTCTCTACCAATACTTTTATAATAGGCGTAAGCTGCATTTTTGATTTTTGCACCTACGTTTTTCACTCTATTTGCATCTGCAGTTCCAGTCACTACTTTCGCACTGGAAAGCGTTGTTCTGTACTCAGTTGCAGCGGCAGTTGCAATTTCGCTGTTGTTGGCGATTTGTAGAGAAGAGCGTCCTGTAACAGGATTGGTTACGCAAGCCGTAATTCCCAGACCAGCTAACAATAAGCTTGAAATTTTTACAATTTTCATCGTTTTTATATTTTAAATATTATTTGTGTTTTACAAGTTCTGTTCCAAAAATTATTCCTTATTCAGGAACGCATCCCAACCTTGTGCAGTCAATGGGATCAATTGATTGGAACCTCTGGCAATTAGGAAATTACCTTCGTTGTTTTCCGTTGCATGGCCAATGATGGTGAAGTCCGGATGATTCTTGATCTTGTCAAAATCAGTAGGAGAGATCGTGAACAATAATTCATAATCTTCACCGCCGTTTAGCGCGGCCATTGCAGGATTCAGGTTGAGGTCATCAGCCGTGTGAATGGTGGTTTCATCCATCGGAATTTTTTCTTCATAGACATTGAAACCAACTTTTGATTGATCGGACAAATGAAGAACCTCAGAAGCCAAACCATCAGAAACGTCGATCATTGAAGTTGGTAAAATGTCCAACTCTGCTAATTTAGCTTTAATATCCGTTCTTGCTTCTGGTTTCAATTGTCTTTCCAAGATGTAATCAAAACCTTCCATCTCGGGCTGCATGTTTGGGTTCGCAAGAAAAACCGAATGTTCTCTCTCCAAAATCTGCAATCCAAGGTAAGCGCCTCCCAGATCTCCGGTAACAACCAAAAGGTCATTTGGTTTTGCGCCACTTCTCTTGACGATATTTTCTTCTTTTTCAAGTCCAATGGCTGTGATGCTTATCACCAGACCAGCGTTGGAACTTGTTGTATCTCCGCCAACTAGGTCAATTTTGTATCTGTTGCAAGCCAACGCAATCCCATCATAGATCTCTTCCAAAGCTTCCACAGGAAAACGACTGGAAACAGCAACGGAAACCAGAATTTGAGTCGGTGTTGCGTTCATCGCTGCAATATCGCTGAGGTTGACAACAACTGCTTTATATCCCAAATGTTTCAAGGGAACGTAGCCCAAATTGAAATGGATGCCTTCCGCCAACATATCTGTAGAAACGACAACTTTTTGACCTTCCGCATCAATAATTGCTGCATCGTCGCCAATGGATAGTTTTGTTGAATTCTGGACGATCGGGAAACTTTCCGTTAAATGTTTGATCAAACCAAATTCTCCCAATTTGGAGATAGGCGTGAGTTCTTGTGATTTATCTTCGAGCATTTTTTATAAATAATAATGGATTAATGATGATGGATCAATGACAACCGAAAAATCTTTTTATCGATTATCAGGACTCATCTATTTGAATATTTCGGGACTAATGTTCTCCGGACGGAAAGGCAAGGTTTTCAAGAAATCTCTAGTGATGATATTCACATTTTCAGACTTGAATTCGTTCATGACCAAGATGATATCTTCTGGTGGCGTTGTGATCTTTCTAAGCATCACATCGATCCAAACGCCGGTTGCTTCTGCAGTCGCACAATGCGTTCCGTCTGGCAGATAAAATTTGTGAACAAACTGATAAATGGAACCATCTTCCGAAATAGATGCGACTTCCAAACCTACAAAAACCGTCTGGTCTGCATAGATCTCGCGGAAGAAGGAATATTTCTCGTGCATCATCACCGGACCAACGCCCCAACGGTTGAGCTGCGTCAAACCGATCTTGTTTTTGTTGAGAAAAGCCATTCGGGTTTGCGAACAGTAATCTACATAAGTGGAGTTTCCAAGGTGGCGATTTGCATCGATATCGCTCCAGCGTACTTCAAATTTATGGTAATAGACAGACATGTTTTCGATTTTAATATTCTTCAAAATTAACCATTTGAGATGGATCTTAAAAATGTAATTTTGTGCATCGAATACAAAGTGACGAAGACGAGACATATTTGTTGCTGAAGAAAATTAGATCAATGTCAAAAAAGAAAAGAATCATCATCATTGGAGGCGGCGCTGCTGGATTTTTCGCGGCTGCAAATCTTGATGAGAACAAATATTACGTGACAATCCTCGAGCAAAATTCCGATGTTTTGCAGAAAGTAAAAATCTCCGGCGGTGGCCGTTGCAATGTGACGCACGCCTGTTTCGACCCAAGGGAATTGGTGAATTTCTATCCGAGAGGAAACCGCGAATTGCTGAGTGTCTTCACCAAGTTTCAACCTGGCGACACGATGGATTGGTTTGAAACGAGAGAGGTTCCTTTGAAGATTGAAAAAGACAACCGCGTTTTCCCGACCACAGATTCTTCGCAAAGCATCATCAATGCAATGATCAATGAAGTCAAAAATAAAAACTTCGAAGTCAAAACGCAGGTTTCGGTCTCTGAGATCATTAAACAAGATGAAGATTATCTGATCAAAACAAAACAAGGCGATTTCACGGCAGACATCGTTATCTACACCACGGGAAGTTCTCCGAAATCGGTCAAATTAATTCAAAATCTTGGACATAAGATCGTGGAAGCTGTCCCATCACTTTTCACTTTCAATATCAAAGATGCTTTGCTGAAAGACCTTCCGGGAACCAGTTTCGAAAATGCAGAAGTCAGCATTCCAAGTTTGAAGACGGAAGAATCTGGTCCGCTTCTCATCACGCATTGGGGACTTTCTGGTCCTGCGATTCTGAAAATTTCGGCTTGGGAAGCGAGAAATCTGGCGAAGTTGAAATACAATTTTGATATCGAGGTCAATTTCATCTCCAAACCAATTTCAGAAGCTGAGGAAGAATTGAAAGATTTCAAAAACAGCAATCCGAAACGGTCCATTGGGCAATCCAAGATATTTGATGTGACCAATCGTTTTTGGAATAAGATCCTGGAGATCAATCACATTGATGCAGAAAAACAAATTGCCAATCTTTCGGGAAAAGAAATGTCATTGATCCTGGAAAACCTTTGCGCAAAGAAATTGAAGGTCACAGGAAAGTCAACTTTCAAAGACGAATTTGTAACGGCCGGAGGCGTGGATCTGAAGGAGATCAACTTCAAAAATATGGCCTCAAAAATTCTTCCTGATCTTTATATTGCTGGCGAAGTTCTTGATATAGATGCCGTTACGGGTGGTTTTAATTTCCAGGCTTGCTGGAGTGAAGCGTGGCTGATCTCGCAACATCTAAATTCTAATTAATCAAATCTTTTATTAACTTTGAAAACAGATTAAGTTTAAAATGAAATATTCAAAAAATATATTTAGAATCCTGGTTTTATCGGTGTTTTTCATGCTTGCTTCTTGCCAAACAAGAGTCGTGTCTCCCAATAAACCATTGTACGACAACTCGATAGAACTTTACAAAAAATATACGATCCAAACTAAAGATGCAAAATCTCAAAAAATAGAAGTGCTGAAGCTGGATGCAACCAAGATCTACGGTAAAAACAAAGCCGGCGAAATGGTGGAGATCGAGAAAAGTGAGGTGAGAGAGATCAAGAAACCGGATATCTTGCTTTCTGCGGCCATTGCGCTGGCTGCTATCGCTGCTCTTATTTTCATTCCGATTTAAGAATAGAGCCATGCTCCGTTTCATCAAGTCCAAAATTGTCATTGTAAAAGCCATTGTCGCAATTACTTTTATTTACTTTTTTGGGTTGATGTTGAAGATCACTTTGGACTATATTCCAATCAGTTCCAATGTCAGTTTTCTAATGATCAAACAAACGGAAGTCACTTCCAGACCGGAGTATCTACCGATTTTTTATGTACACGTTTACAGCAGTATTTTCGCTTTGATGGCAGGATTTATTGCTGTTTTTTTTGATAAGAACTTAAAATATCTGCATCGGTTTTCCGGAAGGATCTATGTTTTTGTGACCTTGATTTTGTCTTCATTATCAGGAATCTACATTGGTGTTTTTGCGAATGGTGGATGGATTGCGAAAGTTTCATTCGTTCTTTTGGGAATTCTTTGGTTTTACACAACTTACAGATCTTACTCAGAAATCCGGAAAAGAAATATTCAGCAACATCGATTCTGGATGTGGCGAAGTTACGCATTGGCACTTTCTGCGATCACTTTGAGAATGTGGAAAGTAATTTTAGTATATTTATTCCATCCCAATCCTATGGATGTTTATCAGATCATCGCGTGGCTAGGTTGGGTTCCGAACTTATTATTAGTAGAATATTTGATCAAAAAACAAAAACGATGAAACACTTAAACTTGATTTTAGCGAGCCTGATTCTATCTCTTGCTGTGATTTCCTGCAAAAAAGAAAAGACAGAGATCACCGAAACGAAACCTGAGAAGGATTCCTTGATTGCAAATCAGACTCCCGAAATCCATAAGGAAATGTACGGCGTCTATTACGGTTATTTTTCTCCAGATTATAGTATCAATGATGGTGAATATGACGAAGAAGACATGGTGAAAAAGATCTCCTTTAAAATTAATAAGATCACCAAGGATAGCGTTTACGGACAAAGTGTTCTCAATGGCAACCAAAGACCTTTCCGTGGCATATTGAATGAAAGTACCAATTCCTTTATTCTGGATGAGCCAGGAGATGATAAAACCGATGGAAGATTTGACGTGAAAATAAAAGGCGACAGTTTGGTTGGAATTTGGACGGCATTTGATCAGACTGCTGTGAGGATAAAAAAGAAAGGCTTAAAACTCGTGAAGAAAGAATTTGTTTACAATCCAAACTTCATGCTGGATAAAGACACAGACGTTGTGGATTGGACAAGCCATAAAATGAAAAAAATGTCCTTCGGAAAAGACGAAGATGGTAATGACCAAGGAACGTACGAGACAGACCAACAGCGATACGCGACCAATGCGATTTTCACCATCAACGCTTCGAAGCAAAAACTCACGGAAAAAGATTTGAAAAACCTGCCAAAACTGGATATGGAGATCATCAAGAATGCGATATTTGCAAGACACGGCTACTCATTCAAGAAAGAAACTTTCCGCCAATTCTTCAATCAGTCAGATTGGTATGTTCCTGTTTCTAATAATGTGGACGCAGAATTGACGCCGTTAGAAAAAGAAAATGCCGCGCTGCTCAATCGTTTTATCAAATACGCTGAAGACCATTACGACACTTTCGGGCGGTAATCATTTGATATATGGTGAATAAACATCAATTGAATAATGGTTTCTGTCTTTGCATTGTAGCGATCTTAATTTGTTTCATAGCAAACTCTTGTCATAAAAATGCCGAGGATTCGACTCTGTATCAATTATTCAATCAAAAATATACCCAAGATACGATTCGAACAGTCAGTATGCCGGACAATACCGATATTATCAACCATTTGACAGAAGAACTGGAGAGGCACGACTTCTCCATTTCGGCATATACGGTGGAGAATGAAAAAGCAGAATATCGTTTTGTCCTCGATTGTGTGAAGCATATACAATATAATATTCAAAGCACTGGGGTGCGGGCATACTCGGTAAAGAGTAATTCAAAAAAGATCAGATACAATAGCCGAACGTATTCAAAAAAGAAATTAAGAAGCTATTATTATGAGTTTAAGATTTGTATTTATGAATTTGAAAATGAAGAAATTGCTCAGAAGAATTACGATCTATTAGATGAAGTGTCTCATTCTGGTAATGGCAATTGCAACCGAACATTTAATACAAGATATCTCATCAGAAAAAATGAGGTTTTCGAGTTCTCGACGATGAGTGACAGATCTTTGAATTTTATGAAAGAATATATGAGTTATGTGGAAGAACACTGATCGATCAGATGACTTAAAATTAAACTTTCGACAAATTCCGGACTTCAATTAAAAATAAGATCACGCAACCTGCGAAATAACAGAGAATATCGATCCAGCTAAAAGAGTTGCCAAGTACAATCATCACGATTCTATTTTCTTTAAATCCCAATAATTCGCCGAAATGGAAGTATTGGAGAAACTCTATCAAACAAGAGAAAACAAAAATTCCAATGATCAGTTTCGTAGCATCGAGTTTGAAAAAAGCTTTGATGAAATAATACATCAGCATCACCACGAAAACATCGCCGAGATAAGCTCTGACAAAGAAAATGTCCTTCAGTTTCGTAGCAATCAAAACTTCGAGAAGGAAAATTGATACTGCAATCAGGAAATATTTTAGATTGAATTTCATAAAAAGAATTTACGATTTGGATATTTGACTTTTCTATATTCCAAGTAAGCGATCAGGCCATAATAACTCACGAAGAGGAAAACCTTGCCGAATGTTGACATCACGACGCTGTTTTCTCCAACTCTCTCATGCTCGATGATTCCGATTTTACCTAAGATTGATTCTGTAACTGTTACCACAAAACCTACGGGAAATGCCAACAAAAACCTTTTGAACTTATCACCTGTCAAATTTGCTTGGTCTTCTGGACTTAAGTTGAATAGTAAAAACCGATTTGCCAAAAATATCGCAATAAATGTATTGAAATAAACGGAATTGAACCCAAATTTGAAAAAGAAAAATGCGAAAGCACTCACCAAGATAATTAATAAGATGATCCGCCTAACGAGATTTGTAAAGTAGGTCAAAATGATAATTGGAATGGCGAGGAAAATATCAAAAAACCAGAGGTAAATGTAATTTTTCTCAATATCGGAATTTTGAGAATTGGGAAACATCGCTATGAAAAGATACTGTACAGCGAGCAATGCATACACAATGGCAGTCTCATATTTCGAAAAGAAATTGTGCGTTTCTAAAATATTGTTGTTTCTCAAGATCATGATTTGTGCGTACTCAAATTTAAAAATTGTTTTTGACACTTCCATCAAATTCTGTAAATCAATATCTTTGAAAAAAATAACGATGAAAAAATTACTTTTACTTTTTGGAATTTTAATCCATGCGATGGTATTTTCACAGACAACGGTCGTCACAGCGAATGAGGAAGTCTATGAAATGGTTGATAAGGCTGCACAATTTCCTGGTGGAATGACGTCTTTCAGAACTGAGTTTGCAAAAAATGTAGATGTCAATAAAATTACGGGAAAAGGGACGTTCAGCACAGAGGTCACTTTTGTGGTAGAGAGGGATGGAACGATTTCCAGCCTGAAGGCCCTTGGACAGAATCGAAGTTTCAATGAGCAGGCGGTACGCGCAATCAAGAAAATAAAAACCAAATGGAGCCCAGCAAAAGTAAATGATGTTCCCGTGAGAGCAAGATTTAGGTTTCCAGCAAAGGCGAATATCTAAATTCATTTTCGGTTTGATTTTTGACCCATCTCTATTTTAACATAACCATAAAATTTACTCCGATGAAAAAGTTATTAATATTCAGTTCGTTAGCATTTTTGGCAACCAGCTGTATCCCAGACAAAGACAAGCGTGAGCAGCGAAAAGATGATCACAGCGCAGAACATATGAGAAACGAAGGCGTGGATTCCGCATCACTTTCTACAGATTCTAATAAAGTGGATACGGTAGCGGTAAAAAAAGATTCAGCTAAATAAATATTCCGGTTCGAAAGAATCGAATTTTTTTAGAAAATAGGTAGAATGAATTAAATGTTTATATTTGAAAAAATTTAAGTATGAGAAAAATTTTATTTGTTCTTACGTTAATTTTAAGTATTACTGTTTTATCACAGGAGACTTCTCAATCAACAGAATTGACAGAGACTGAATTTGATAAATTTGCAGAGTTTTCTGGAGGCATGGATGCCTTTCGAAATGAATTTACAAAAAAATTTGATTCTAACAAATTAGCTGGTAGTGGCCAAGTGAGTACGCAAATTACTTTTGTTGTAAATGAAAAAGGGATCGTTTCGGATATTAAAGCAAAAGGAAAAAACCTTACTTTCAATGAAGCGTCAGTTAATGCGATAAAAAAAATAAAAGGAAAATGGATTCCTGCAATGCATAATGGTATAGCAGTAAAAAGTAATTATAACTTTCCTCTCACAATGAATTTTATGAATTAACTATTTCCCAATCATCTTTTTAATAGAATTCAGCTTCATCAAAGCTTCAATTGGCGTCAAGGTATTGATGTCAATTTTTGTGAGTTCTTCCCGGATGTTTTCCAAAACCGGATCATCCAATTGGAAGAATGAAAGCTGAAGATTCTCCTCGGTCACACGTTTTATCTTGTCGCCAGACTCTTGGGTTGATCGGTTAGATTCCAAAGTTTTCAAGATCTCATTTGCACGATTCACCACTTTCGAAGGCATTCCAGCCAGCTTCGCGACGTGAATCCCGAAACTGTGTTCGCTTCCGCCAGAAATCAATTTTCTCAAAAAGATGATCGTTCCTTTCGCTTCTTGGATGGAGACATGGAAATTTTTGATTCTCTCAAAATTGATGGACATTTCGTTCAACTCGTGATAATGCGTTGCAAAAAGCGTTTTCGGTTGCGTCGGATGTTGATGGAGATATTCTGCAATCGCCCAAGCGATGGAAACACCGTCGTAAGTTGACGTTCCACGCCCGATCTCATCAAGCAAGATCAAACTTCTGTCCGAGATATTATTAAGGATATTCGCGGCCTCATTCATTTCCACCATAAACGTAGATTCGCCAGCCGATAGATTATCCGACGCACCAACTCGGGTAAAAATTTTGTCTAAAGTTCCAATCTCAGCGTGTTTCGCTGGAACAAAACTTCCAATTTGAGCGAGCAAAGAAATAATCGCCGTTTGTCTCAGAATCGCTGATTTACCTGCCATATTCGGTCCGGTGACCATGATGATTTGTTGTGAATCTCTGTCAAGGAAAACATCATTCGGAATGTAAGATTCACCGAGTGGCAAAGATTTTTCGATGATCGGATGTCGTCCTTCTTGGATGTTGATGGAAAAAGAATCGTTCAGAATTGGTTTAGTGTAATTATCTTCCACCGATAGTTCCGACAATCCAACCGCGCAATCCAATTCGCCAATCAATTTTGAATTTTCCTGCAACTGATCGATGTAGATCATCACATTATCGCAGACATTTCTGTAAAGTTTAAATTCAAGCGCGCTGATTTTATCTGTAGCGCCGAGAATCTGAGTTTCGTATTCTTTAAGTTCTTCTGTAATGTAACGTTCGGCATTCACCAAAGTTTGTTTGCGGATCCACTCAGCCGGAACTTTGTCTTTATGTGTATTTCGAACTTCGATGTAGTAACCAAAAACGCCGTTGAAATCGATTTTCAAACTTGTGATCCCGGTTCTTTCGATTTCGCGCTGGCACATCTCGTCCAGGAAACCGCGACCTTTACTTTGAATATTTCTTAGATGATCGAGTTCTTCAGAAATTCCTTCCCGAATGACATTGCCTTTGCTAATGTTGACGGGAAGCTCATCATTCAAATGATTCTTAATAAAATTGATCAAATCATCAAGGTTGATAATCGGGTCAAGCCAAGCCAAAACATTTGGGAACTTCAACAGTTTTGTTCTGATTTCCTGAATGTTGACCACCGATTGTCGGAGATAACCTAATTCTTTAGGTGAAATCTTTTCGGCGGCCAATTTTCCGATTAATCTATCAAGATCAGAAATGCCTTTCAACAAATCCTTGATGTCATACTTCAAAGCATCTTCTTTGTTCAGAAACTCGATGAGGTTGAGTCTTCTGTTGATATCGCTGATATTTTTAAGAGGAAGAATGATCCGTCTTCTCAACAATCTTCCGCCCATTGGCGTAGAAGTTTTATCGATAATATCCAGAAGCGATTTCCCTTGCTGACTGGCAGAATAAACAATCTCCAGATTTCTCAAAGTGAAACCATCCATCATCAGATAATCATCTTGCGGAATCAGATTGATTCTTGTAATGTGTTGTAATAGTGCGTGATGCGTATCTTCAACCAAATAAGCGAAGATGGCTCCAGCTGCAGTTACACCCAATTTATGTTCCTCGATCCCGAAACCTTTCAGTGATTGTGTTTTGAAATGCGAGGTCAGTTTTTCGTAAGCATAAGGATATCTGAAGGCCCAGTCTTCCAGCTTGAAAGCGCTTTTGTTTTTTAATTGACTCGGAAGTTCAGTCGTTCTTTGGTAGATAATTTCGCTTGGATCAAAAGTATGAACGATGTGAAGCAATTTCTCCAAGTTTCCTTCGCTCACGAGAAATTCTCCCGTGGAGACATCTACCAAAGCCAATCCGTATTTTTCCTTTTCTTTGTGAAGGGAAAGCAGGAAATTATTTTTCTTGGAACTCAAAACCTGATCGTTGAACGTCACGCCAGGCGTCACCAATTCTGTCACACCACGTTTTACGATGCCTTTTACCGTTTTTGGATCTTCCAATTGGTCACAAATCGCTACACGCAATCCGGCTCTCACAAGTTTTGGCAAGTAGGAATCTACAGAATGATGCGGAAATCCTGCTAACTCGATGTGACCTTCGCCATTGGCTCTTTTGGTCAAAACAATGCCCAAAATTTGAGACGTTCTGATCGCATCTTGGCCAAATGTCTCGTAGAAATCTCCCACGCGGAACAGCAAAAGTGCATCAGGATATCTTGCCTTGATGGTGTTGTATTGCGTCATTAACGGAGTTTCTTTCTTAGCCAAAGTTCTGATTTTTAGAAGCGCTAAAATACGAATTAATTCAGAGATTATTTGGCTACGTTAATTGCCATATTTGGAATTTTTGACTAATAATCACGTTCTTAATTAAAAGAAAATCAGAAATAATCCGTTTAATTCTTAAATTTGGCTAATGAAAAATATTTATCTCCTCCTTATATCGTTTTCTCTGATAAGCTGTTACACCTACAAAGTAAAGACAGAAAGTGATGAAAAACCTCAAGAAACTAAAAAACCGCCCGTAAAACCAGATATAGCGGTAGGCAAAATGACCGCAGCTAGGGCAAATATGGAATCTTCGCAGAGGAATAGAAGCTCCACTGGGAACAAACCAAACCAGCCACAGAGTATTCAGGAAAAGCTGGAGGCCAACAAGTACTTCAAAATCGACGTTGGCGGAAAACCATATAGGATTCAAGTGGACAAATGGGAAAGTGACACGTTGGTTGCTCACGTGATCCATAAACCAAAAAAGGTCCTCAAGTTTCATAAGAACCAGATCGATCAATCCACGATTGCAGAAAGACGTTTTTCCAACCGAACAGCCGATATCATCACCGTTGTAGCTTACGCCTCTGTCGGTGTGGGAATATATTTGTTGGTCAAGTAATTGTTTAGACTTGTAATTCTGTTTTAGTAAATTTAAGCAACTGTTTAATTTTATATCGGAATCATAAATAATATCAGTTAAAATTTATTTATAGTTATTTTAAATAGTCTCATATTTGTATGATCAAAAGTCGAAATGGAAGGTACTCCTTTGGCTTTTGAATATAATCTATTGATTTACAATGAAAATCGAACAAATATATACAGGCTGTCTTGCACAAGGAGCCTATTACATTGTTTCTGGGAACGAAGCAGCGATCATTGATCCGTTAAGAGAGATCAAACCTTATTTAGAACGCTTGGAAAAAGACCAGGTCAAACTCAAATATATTTTTGAAACCCATTTCCACGCTGATTTTGTTTCCGGACATCTGGACCTATCCAAAAAAACAGATGCACCTATCGTTTACGGACCAACTGCAAAACCGGAATTCGAAGCGATCATCGCCACAGATGAACAGATTTTCGAGATAGGAAAAATCAAAATAAAAGTCCTTCACACGCCAGGTCACACATTGGAAAGTTCAACTTATCTTTTGATTGACGAAAATGGAAAAGAAACGGCCATATTCTCTGGCGACACCTTGTTTTTAGGTGATGTAGGAAGACCAGATCTTGCTCAAAAGTCTGGCGAGATCACCGAAAGAGATCTAGCAGGAATGTTGTACGAAAGTCTTCACAGCAAGATCTTACCTTTGGATGATTCCATTACAGTTTATCCGGCTCACGGCGCTGGTTCTGCTTGTGGGAAGAATATGCAGAAAGAAACGGTGGATACTCTGGGAAATCAAAAAAGAACTAATTACGCGCTGAATCAGCCAACCAAAGAGAGTTTTATCGATGAGGTTTTGGATGGTTTGACAGCACCTCCAAAATATTTCGGGATGAATGTAGCACTGAACAAAGGTGGCTACGAAAGTTTCGAAAAAGTTCTAAAAAAGGGAAATAATCCCATCGCAGTAGAAGATTTTGAGATTGCAGTTGAAGAAACCGGCGCATTGATCTTGGATACAAGAAGTGCAGCAGATTTCCATAAAGGTTTCGTTCCAAATTCAATAAACATCGGGATCAAAGGTGATTTTGCGCCTTGGGTTGGAGCGATGATCGTGGATGTACAACAGCCGATTATCCTGGTCTCAGATTTGGGAACTGAAGAAGAAGTGATCACAAGACTTAGCCGAGTTGGATTTGATAACGTGGTCGGATTCTTGGAAGGAGGCTTTGAAAGCTGGAGGAATTCTGGAAAAGAAATCGATGAGGTCAAAAGGATCTCTGCAGAACAGTTTGTTTCAGAATATTCTGAAGGTCAGAAAGTTATTGACGTAAGAAAAGAAACAGAGTACGAAGCAGAACACATCGATGAAGCATATAGCAAGCCTTTGGCCTATATCAATGATTGGGTGGGAGCAATTGACAATTCTGAGCATTTTTACATTCATTGTGCTGGTGGTTACAGAAGTATGATCGCGGCAAGTATTTTGCAATCAAGAGGTTATCGTAATTTTACAGAAGTACAAGGTGGTTTTAACGAAATAAAAAAATTCGAAAAAGTGCCGACGAGCAACTTTGTTTGTCAGACCAAGACGCTTTAAATCATTATTGCACGGATTTTGGTGAATCACTAAAGTCTAACCTCTAAATCTAATAAAATGTCACAAAAATTTCAAGAACTTATCCAATCCGAACGACCAGTTCTCATTGACTTTTTTGCCACTTGGTGTCAGCCTTGCAAAGTGCAATCTTCGGTTTTGAATTCTGTAAAAGAAAAAGTTGGCGAAAAAGCCAGAATTGTAAAAATTGACATCGACCAATTTCCGTCCATCGCCAATCAGTACAATGTGCGAGGAGTTCCGACTCTTGCAGTATTCAAAAATGGAGAAATGCTTTGGAAAGAGAGCGGCGTTCACGATGTGAATTCTTTGGTTGGAGTGTTGGAGCAATATTCTAATTGATTATAATATTTCCACTCGAATCATACTTAAAAGTCCAAGCCTGTTCTGAATTTGATATAATACCTCCTGCCTCATTATATTTAACTTCTGTGTATTTTCTAAAATTATTTTTAGAGATTGATCTATAAAAATATTCATCCAACAAATAAAATCTTTTAAAAGGATTAATAGAATTATCATAGTCTCCAAAAGTCCTGACTATTTTTATTCCTTTATTGATACCATCGTGTTGTTCAAAGTATTCCGATTTTGTCAAATTTCCATTTGTGTCATAATAGAATTTTTCCAGATAAGTTTCTATATAATCATCTGGTGGAAAGTATGGCAGGTTTGGTAATGTTGTAGAGATTTCCACAACTTTATTGTTAGTATATTTAAAGGTTTGTTTTTCATCACGATAACTACCATAATAATTATTGGGAACTTCCTTTTGTATAATTTGATTGTTATCTATTGTATAATATTTAGAGTTTTTAGGAACTGTAAAGTCGGGAGAAGATGAGAAGTTTTCTACAGTGACTTTATTATTTATATAAGTTAATGTTGTATAAATTTTATCTGTAAAAAAGCCATTATATCCGCTAGAACCGGAAACAGATAAAAAGCCTCCTGTTTTTTTAATTAAACGTTTGTTGTTATCGTATTGAAAGTAAAAACTTAATTCAGAGTTATTGTAAGGTAAAGAATTTGGGTATAATATAAGACTCATTTTTGTAATCAGGGCATCATCATTTTGTGTTTGTACTTTATCATCATCTCTGGAACAAGAAAATAAGATGAAACTTGAAAACAGCAATGTAAATATTTTTTTCATATTTTATTTTTCGCAAAACTACAATTAAATTTCAAACTCATCTCTCTCCGCCAAAAACGGAAACTTGGTCCTAAATTCCTTTAGTTCTTCCAAATTCCATTCAGAAAGAACAATATTATTTTCTCGTTTCGAAATTTCTTTTCCATCAGGAAAATAGACCAACGAACTTTCTTCATAATCATTTTTGTAGCCATCAATTCCAATTCTATTCAATCCAAAAAGAAAAGATTGGTTTTCGATAGAACGGGCTTTTAACAAAGATTTCCAAGCTTCAACTCTGGAACTTGGCCAATTCGCAACATACAGAATCGCGTCGTAATCATCTTGATTTCTGGAGAAAACAGGGAAACGCAAGTCAAAACAAACCTGCAAAAGAATCCTGAAACCTTTGTATTCAACGATTTTTCTTTCTGTTCCGGCTGTATAGATCTTATCTTCACCAGAGTAGGAAAACAAATGTCTCTTGTCGTAATATTCAAAAGTCCCATCCGGAAAAACGAAGTAAAACCGGTTGTAGAATTTCCCATTCTTTTCCACAGACGCGCTTCCAGCAACAGCAGAATTTTTTGATCTGGCGAAAGATTTCATCCAGGTCAAAGTTTCTAAATGTCGGTCCGCCACTTCCTCAGCCTCCATACAGAATCCCGTAGAAAACATCTCTGGAAGCAGAAAAATATCAGCTTTTGTATCCAAAAATTCATTTTCTATCGTTCTGAAATTCTGTGCTTTATCCTTCCAAGCGATATCCATGTTTACACCTGCGATTTTGAGTATTGACATATCTTCCATATTAATAATGCAATTTATTAATTTATAATTCGTTTCTATCATTTGAATCAAGATTTCAAGCTTAACATTTAGCGTAATGATTTATCATAATGAAATCTTAATAAAAAGCTTCCATAAATTGTCATTTTGAGTTAAAGTTTCCTAAAGAACTGTTAAAAGCTACTGCAATAACTTATTGAAAATGATATAATTGTAATTTTGCACCACTAAAAAATAAAAGAAATATCATTAATTTATGAAGAAATTCCCATTGTTATTAGGATTGTTTTATTTGATCACAACCTCTTTTTTTCCAGCGAGCTCCGAGAATCTTTCTCCATCTCCAATGACGATCAAAGAAATAAAACTAAGTCCTAAAAAGAATTTCTCACCAGTAAATGAAGCGGAAGAAGTGTACAACAATCTACAGTTTGAAGGAGAAAAATTGAATTTTGAAGTCTTTGAAAAAGCATTTTTAGGATTCCAAAATTTGAAAAAATCTGGCAAACTGGAACAGACATCGAAAGTGCTTTCGATCTGTGATTTCAGCCTGTCTTCCAACAGAAAACGCCTTTGGGTGATCGATACTGGAGAGAAAAAAATACTGTTCAATTCCCTGGTAGCACACGGAAAAGGGACAGGTGAAGAGTTTGCAATGAATTTTTCCAACACGGAGGATTCGCACCAGTCAAGTCTCGGATTCTACGTCACAGAGCAGACTTACAACGGAGACAACGGCTATTCCTTGAGATTGTTCGGAATGGACAAAGGTTACAATGATGCGGCACTGGAAAGATGCATCGTGATGCACGGCGCAAAGTACGTGAGTGAGGATTTTATCAAAGCTGAAAAGCGATTGGGGAGAAGTTGGGGATGTCCCGCAGTTCCTAGAGAATTGGCGCAACCCATCATCAATACGATAAAAAACAGAACTTGTCTCTTTATCTATTATCCAGATCAAAATTATCTTTCGAGCTCACAATGGCTGAAAGGAAACGAACAAAAAGACCAGATCTTAGGTTCTCCGGAACAGAAAATGGCAACGAATTAAGTAAAAAGTAAAGGAAAGAAAAAATCCCTTCAGAGTTTTCTGAAGGGATTTTTGTTTATGTTAAGGATTCTTTACCAATAGACGGAAACCTTCTCCGTGAACGTTGATGATCTCTAATCCATCGTCGTCCTTCAAAAGTTTTCTCAGCTTTGCGATGTAAACATCCATACTTCTCGCGGTGAAGTAATTTTCTTTTTTCCAGATTTTTCTCAGTGCAAGATCTCTTGGCATAAAGTCGTTTCTGTGGATGCAAAGCAACTTCAAAAGTTCATTTTCTTTTGGAGATAATTTGTAATCATTTTCATTGACTCTTAATTGTCTAAGCATAGAGTCAAAGAAGATATTGCTGATCTTGAATTGTTCCTGATCTTCGTTTTCCAAAACAGCACTTCTTTGTAGAATTGCTTTGATCTTATAAAGAAGTAATTCAGTATCAAATGGTTTCGTGATGTAGTCATCTGCTCCGATCTGATAACCTTTCAATATATCCTCACGCAAGTTTCTCGCAGTCAGGAAAATAATCGGTGTATTTTTATCGATTTTCTTCACATCTTCTGCCAAAGAAAATCCATCTTTTTTCGGCATCATCACATCAAAGATGCAGATGTCAAATTCTTTTTCTGTAAACTCTTTCAGTCCCATTTCTCCGTCGGTCGCCAGGGTAACCTCGAAGTTGTTTATCGTAAGGTAATCTTTCAGAACTGCACCAAAACTCTGGTCGTCTTCTACTAATAATATTCTATTGCTCATATTTTTAATTTTACTTTGATTAATAATTGATTTGAGATAAATGATTTTTAGAATTGTTTATCATCCTTCATTTATCGTTTATATTTTAAACCATTGGCAATTTTATGGTAAACGTACTTCCTTTTCCTTTATGAGAATCTACGGATATTTGACCTTTATGGATCTCAATGATCTTCTTTACATATGACAATCCAAGACCTTGCCCTTTTACATTATGGATATTTCCGGTTTCCTCCCGGAAGAATTTTTCAAAGATCTTCGTCTTGTTGGTGCCATCCATTCCCATTCCCTTATCAGAAATTTCGATGACGTAGAAGTTGCCTTCGTTTCGTGTGCTGACTCTTATTTCTGGCGTTTCTGGTGAGTATTTGTTAGCATTGTCCAAAAGATTGATCAAGGCATTCGAGATGTGAAATTCATCCACCAAAAAATTATATTTGGTTGCGTTGAAGTCCGTTGTCAAAGTGCCATTTCGTTGGTCCACAATCAGTCGGAAAGATTCTGCCACGTCTTTTATCAGTTGTCTCACATTGGTTTCTTTCAAATGGAGAGGCATTTCGTTTCGTTCTAATTTGGACATATTCAGCACGGTTTCCACCTGCTTTTTCATCCTCAGATTTTCTTGCTTTATCAATCCGGAGTAGTATTTCACTTTATCAGGATTGGTCGCGATCTTATCATTGGCCAAAGAATCTGCCGCTACGGAAATGGTTGCCAAAGGTGTTTTGAACTCGTGCGACATATTATTGATGAAATCCGTCTTGATCTCCGCGATTTTCTTCTGACGCATCATATAATTAATGGAAATAATATAGATTCCAAGAATCGTCAACAACGAGATGAAGGTTCCCAAAAGCATCGGCAAATTGTGCTTCACCAAAGAAAGGTCATTCCTTGGAAAAACAACGGCGAGCGTGTAAAGCGTTCTATCCTTGCTGTCTGTGAAAAGTGGATAAGTGTAATTCATCTTATCTTTTTGATCCAGATAGATGTTATTTGCAATGGTCGTCAACTTATTGGTTTTGTTGATGACGCCGTAACCAAATTTGGTATCAATTCCTTTGAGTCTCAATTCCTTGGAGATCACAGAGTCTATGGTTTTGCCATCAACTCTTTTTTCGATTGGTAGATTCGTTGCGCTCAACCTCGCAAACTCTTTCATTTGGAAAGAATTATTGTCGATGTCTCTGCTGATGTTGGTTGTAAGCGGTTCTGGTGAGTTTCTTTTCAGCTTCAATTGACCTTCATCTTTGTAGAGTTTCGTGGTGTAAAGCGTATCGCCTTTTGCAGAAACCGGAATGTTCTGCTTTTCTACAATGCTCGTTTGAAATAGAATATTAGAACGGTTTGCCGAATCTGAACTTTGCTGAATATAAGTTTTTGTAGGTTGATTGGCCGATGCCAAAACTTCTTTCCCAACGCCGCCATAGGTCTCATTCCAATACTTGTTGACCTCGATCTGATTTACCTTTTGAGTCGAACTTTCTAATGCGGAATAGACTTTGTTGGAGAAATCCTGTTCCAGAGAGGTATATAATTCTTTGATCCAATACAACTGTAAAGAGACAAAAACGATCAACGAGATTGTCATAAATACAGAAATAATCGGAATGAATTTGTTGTTCATAAGTTGTTTTAAGTTTGAAAAGTTAAAATTACTGATTTTAAGAATGTCGCGATAAAAAATCACGTTTGAAATTATTAAATTTTTCTTAAAATCGACTTATTTAACATTTTTTTGTGAATAATCAAATATGTTGCCATAAGAAAAGTTTGGTGTGATTTTTTATGATTAAGTTTTATAAATAGATAACGTTATGAATTCAGAGATTATTTTCAACACCGATTTAGATTCTGCAACGGCTTATATTTCTAAGATTTATGATGCAGACGTGACAGAACTGTGGGATTATTTTACCCAATCCGAATTGATAGACCAATGGTGGGCACCAAAACCTTGGAAGTGCGAAACCGAAAAAATGGATTTCCGAGAAGGTGGAAATTGGCTGTACGCAATGGTTGGTCCAGAAGGCGAGAAGGAATTTGCAATCACAAACTTTGGCGAAATAATGCCTCACAGAAGTATCTCGTGGACAGATGCTTTCGCTGATGACAAAGGAAAAGTAAAAACTGATTTACCACAAACCACTTGGCTGATAGGCTTCACTGGAATCGATGAAGGTACAAGAATGACCTTCAATCTGCATTTCAATTCCAAAGATGAACTGGCTCAAATTATGGAAATGGGCTTTGAAGAAGGTTTCAAAATGGGATTGAATCAGTTGGAAGATTTACTGTCACAGAATTAAAATTACTCCCTTTAGGGCTGGGGAAATAATTTTAATTCTTAATCCAAATCAATCTCCTCATCCTGAAAATACTGAATAATCGCTTTTTTCATCAAGAGCGATTGTTCGTTTGGTTTCAATTCTGGCAAATCATCGAGTTTGTCATAATGAGGCCAACCATCTTCGTAATGCGTGAATTTATAATAACCAAAAGGCTCCAACAATCTGCAAACCGCGATGTGCAAAAGATTGACCTTATCATCTTTCGTGAATTTCTGCTGTCCGCTTCCCAATTCCTGAACACCAATGATAAAAAGTAATGTATCGATTGGCGGATTTTTTTCGGTTTGAAAATTAACTTCGAAAAAATGTTCTACTTTTTTCCAGATTTCTGCTTCTGTCATTTTAAAATTTAGGATTTATTATTTTTGTAATTAACAGTACAATTACAATTAAGGCATAGCAAATTATAAAAACTGAAGTGATTTTATACATTGATAATGACATTGGGAAATATTTCAGCATAAATTTGCCGTATAGGTTTTTACGATTCCTGTCATCACTTTTCTTTTTAATAATTTCAGGATTTTTAAATATCCTAATTCCAAATTTTAATAAAAAAAGCATCCCAATTATTATTACAATATATATAATGTTATTCATTATTTTCTATTTTTAAGAGAAACGCGTATTCCAAAGCGATTTCCTTCAAACTTTCAAATCGTCCGCTCGCACCGCCGTGACCAGAACTCATATCGGTTTTGAAAATCAGAATGTTGTCATCCGTTTTTAATTCTCTCAATTTCGCAGTCCATTTTGCGGGTTCCCAATATTGAACCTGAGAATCGTGGAATCCTGTTGTGATTAAGATATTAGGATAATTTTTTGCTTCTACATTATCGTAAGGCGAATAGGCTTTCATATAATCATAATATTCCCTCTCATTCGGATTTCCCCATTCGTCGTATTCGCCCGTGGTCAATGGTATCGTATCATCCAACATCGTCGAAACTACGTCCACGAAAGGAACTTGCGCCACAATCCCGTTGAAAAGTTCCGGATTGTAATTCATCACCGCACCAACCAAAAGTCCACCGGCACTTCCGCCCATTGCGTAAAGGTGTTTTGGCGACGTGTAATTTTCTGATATTAAGTATTTTGCGGAATCAATGAAATCAAAAAAGGTATTCTTTTTCTGAAGCATTTTTCCATCTTCGTACCATTCTCGGCCAAGATATTCTCCGCCTCGGATGTGCGCGATGGCGTAGATGTAACCTCGGTCAAGCAAGGTCAATCGTACGCTGGAAAAGCTCGCATCCACCGTGTGGCCGTAACTTCCGTAGCCGTAGAGTAGAAGTGGCGTGTTTTCGGATTTTGGTGTGTCTTTGTGATAGACCAATGAAATCGGAACTTTTTTTCCGTCTCTTGCCGTTGCCCAGATTCGTTCTGAGATATAATTTTCTTTGTTGAATTTCCCGCCTAAAACTTCCTGTTCTTTCAGGAGTTTCGTGGCTTTTTCCTTCATATCATATTCGAAAGTCGAAGCGGGTTTTGTCAAAGACGTGTAACCAAAACGCAATTTTTCGGTGTCAAATTCCATATTCGTTCCGATGTACGCCGTGTAAGTCGGGTCGGAAAATGGCAGATAATGGTAATCTCCGGTTTTGCTTTCGATAATTTTGATTTGAAGAAGTCCGCTTTCCCGTTCTTCCAAAACGAAATATTCATTAAAAATCTCAAAACCTTCCAACAATACATTTTCTCTGTGCGGAATAAAGTCTTCCCAGTTTTCAATAGAAGGATTTTCGACTTTGGTCTTTACAATTTTAAAGTTGGTAGAATCATCTGCATTTGTAATGATGTAAAAATCATCCTGATAATGCTCCACCGAATATTCCAAATCCTCAGTTCGTTCCTGAATGATTTTCCAATCTGCAAAGACATCATTGGAAGGAATAAATCTGTGTTCATCTTCATTCGTGCTTGATGAAGAGATGAAAATATAATCTAAAGTCTTGGTTTTGTAAACATTAACGTCAAAAGTCTCATCTTCCTCGTGGAAAATCAGAACGTCTTTTTCAGTTTCAGTTCCCAACTCGTGGCGATGGATTTGAAAAGCTCTCAGACTTTCATCTTTTCTAATGTAAAAGACATAATTGTTATCATTGGACCACACCGCTTTTCCGGTCGTGTTGTCAATTTCGTCTCCGAAGATTTCGCCGGTTTTTAGATTCTTGAAGAAAATCTTATAAATCCTTCTCCCGACAACATCCGTTGAAAAAGATAAAATATCATTATTAACGCTGATAGAAATGCTCCCAATATCAAAATATTCCTTTCCCTCAGCCAAAACATTCGCATCCAAAAGAATCTCTTCTTCGTTCTCCAAGGTTTGAAAGTTTCGTGAGAAAATCGGATATTCTTTCCCATCTTCATAACGGACGATGTACCAATATTGATTGAAAAAATAAGGCAAAGACTCGTCATCCTTTTTGTAGCGGGCTTTCATTTCTTCATAAAGGTCGTTCTGAAGGTCTTCTGTTTCCTTCATCACAAAATCTGTGTAGGCGTTTTCTTCCTCCAGATATTTGATGACTTCGGGATTTTCTCTTTCATTCATCCAGAAATAAGGGTCGTTCCTTTGGTCGTTGTGAATTTCGAGAAGTTTTTCTATTTTTTTTGCTTTTGGAGCATTCATTTTGAAATTGGTATTAATTGAACCACATAGACACATAGATTCAAATTACTTTAAGAAAAAATAGACAAAGCCTAGAATGCCTTTCCTATTTAAACTTATAATTTTTTTTAAATTTCAGAAAACTATGTGTCTATGTGGTTAAAAGTTTTCTGAGGTGATTATCAGATTTAACAAAATTAAACAAAAAACCATCCCGAAAATTCCGGGACGGCTTTGATTTATGTAATCAATAATTACTTATTGATGCTTTTGATATATTTTTCAATCGCCATTGTCATAGACGGCGTCTCTTTCGTTGGAGCCATCACGTTGACGGTCAATCCAGCTTCTTCTGCAGCCGCTTGGGTTGTGGTTCCGAAAACAGCAATTTTCGTTTCTTTCTGTTCAAATGTTGGGAAATTGATCTTCAAAGATTTGATTCCTTGTGGACTGAAGAACACCAACATTTCGTAATCGTCGATATTGATATCGGTCAAATCACTCGCAACTGTTTTGTACATGATCGCTCTTGTCCAATCGATGTTTGAAGAGTCCAAAACTTTTGGAACTTCTGGTGTCAAGATATCTGATGATGGCAAAAGATACTTTTCTGATGGATGTTTTTTGAACAATGGCGCCAGGTCAGAAAAAGTCTTCTCGCCGAAGCTGATCTTTCTCTTTCTGTAAACGATGTGCTTCTGCAAATAGTTGGCAATCGCTTCGGACTGGCAGATGTAACGCATTGCATCTGGCACTGTGAATCTCATTTCCTCTGCTAATCGAAAATAATGATCAATCGCGTTTTTGCTTGTGAAAATAATGCCTGTGTACTGAGTAAGGTCAATTTTCTGCGTTCTCAGATCTTTCGCATCCACACCTTGAACGTGAATAAAAGGACGAAAATCAATTTTGATCTTCTCTTTCTTTGCGATCTCCAAATAAGGCGAAGATTCGTTAGGTGCTGGTTGTGAAACTAAAATAGATTTGATTTTCATCTTAAAATGTGTGTGTTACATTTAATAAAATAAGAACTTCCAAAGTACCAATACGGGTACTATTTGAAGCGTGCAAATATACAAAAATTTATAATACCATTTTTCGGGTAAAATAGCTTGCTTATGAAAAATATAGATGAGGTTTTTCAATACGAACAAGGAAATTAGTACAATGATGATAACATAAAAATATTGTACCAGATCCAAAGGATAGAAGTAGAGAGCAAATCCAGCGATGATGAGTCCGATGGTTTCCAGGAAGTAGAACTTGCTGGATATCAAAGCCAAGCCTTTCAGATTTTTCCCATCGCCAATGCTGTTATAAAATAAAAACGTGAGCACATTCTTGATAATGTCAAAAGAAATCACAGCTAAGAAGGCAAAACCAAACTTGTTGAGCTGAACGCCAAACAACTGAATATCGGAAATAAATTTCGGAACGATAGGTACGAATTGAGACAACAGAACGGCGATCATCACGCTTCTAACAATGGAAATGATGGTCCAAGACGGCGTCAAATTATTAGAATCTTCGATCTTCTGAGTCAAAAAATCCTTGATGTTTGCATCGCGATTGAAAACAGAAAGCACGATGATATAGGCAAAAATACTCCCGAGAATACAATATACCACCCAATCGTTATGTTCTGCTATTCTTACCAAGCTTCAAATTTTTTGCAAAAATAAGAATTAGAAATTGTTATCGGTTTATTTGTAAGTTAAATAATTGAGATAATTTTTAAGTTTAGATTCTCCTTCTTTTCTAATATTATCCCTAATTTTAATTCATTAAGAAATTTCCAAAATCAAAATGAGTTTCAAAACCTTTGTCATATTAATGTCTGTCGTCGGCATATTTTATATTCCTGGGAAAATTCTCATTTCGAATAATGCTTTAAAACAAGTTAGCGCAACGGTAACCGAAGTTAGGAAAAGCGGAAACAGAGTTGCTTATTTTATGTTTGAGACCAAGGAATATCCTGGTATTTTTTACAATTCAGGAAACGGGATGCTTTCTTATTTCAAAGATGACCAAGCAATTTTGAATACTTCCATCAATAAAAAACTGACTTTCTTTATTAATGAAAGCGAAACTTTAGAAAGTGGTGAAGATAAGTTTTACATTGCCTTAAAGACGAAATCGAAATGGACGGATTTGTTCTACTACAACATCAAATCCTTTACAAAGTTTTTCTTTTCCTTGTTCTGTCTTTTTCTTTTGATAATCAACACCATTGCGATTTATAGATATAAAATGAAGTTGTTTGAGATCACATTTATGGTTTATTTAGTCTTATTCTTTTTGGTACTTGGATTTTAAGTGGGAAAATTATTTCACACTTTCCATAAAATTCACCGCTTCATCAAACCTTTTGCTCCAGGGCAAAAAATATTGCAAGACCATCGGGACGTGCTTTTTATTGAGCATAATTGGTTTGACATCTGGTTGTAAAGTTTTCAATGCTTTCAAAAAATTCTCATTTGCGATTTTTATGGAAGGATAAGTTTTCTTGCCTAAATAGATCATAAAAGGTGGCGTTTTTTCATTAATGAAATAAATCGACGACGCTTGTTTCCATTTTTCTGGGTCTTTGCTCCACGTGATATCGTAATTATCTTCAGCTGTGGGCGGATATTTTTGGAGATAATTTTTCATATCAATCCCAGCACCATCAATTAGGATAATTCCCGAAATCGTTTTCTCTGGAATTCCATATTTGGGATTCATTACCGCAGAAGTTGATAATTGCCCGCCTGCGGAATGACCTGAGATGAAAATTCGTTCTGGATTTCCGTGATATTTTTTCGCATTGGCTTTTGTGAATTGAATGGCTGACGCGATTTCCTCGGTCATTTCGTTAACATCGGCATTCGGACTCAAAGTGTAATCTGGAATCACGACCACCATATTTTTTCGGGCAAAGTTTCTCCCCAGAAGATTGTATTTGTTTTTATTTCCCGTGTTCCAATTTCCGCCGTAAACGAAAATGAGGACAGGAAGATTTTTGTCCTTGATTTTTTTCGGTGTGAAAATATTGAGCTTTACATCTTCTCCTTTATGATTTTTGGTGTAGGAAATATCTTTGTAAGCCATAGTCGGTTTGCAACTGATGATCATTAAGGCAAATAAAAAGAGTGTGATGATAGATTTTTGCATTTCATTTATTATATAATCATATACGATGAATCTTAATTTTCAGATTGTATTGGATTTTCGAGATTCTATTAAAAAAAGTTAATTTCCACCGCGCCAAATAAACATTAACGATTAAAGATTATCTTTGCGGATTATTTGCCGAATGAAGAAACTTGTCATTATTCCCACCTACAACGAAAAAGAGAACGTCGAAAAGATCATTTCGGCTGTTTTTGCTTTGGAACAGGATTTCCACGTTTTGGTGGTGGACGATTCTTCGCCAGACGGAACGGCTGAGATCGTCAAAAATCTTCGTGAAAAATTTCCGCTTCAATTGCATTTGACCGTTCGAAAGATCAAAGACGGACTTGGCAAAGCGTATATTCACGGTTTCCAGTGGGCAATCCACAACGAATATGATTACATCTTCGAGATGGATGCCGATTTTTCCCACAATCCGAAAGATCTTCTCAGGCTTTTCGAAGCTTGCAAATCGGCAGATATGGCCGTTGGCTCCAGATATTCTCAAGGTGTAAATGTGGTGAACTGGCCGATGGGAAGGGTTTTGTTGTCTTATTTTGCTTCGAAATATGTGAGATTCGTTTTAGGACTTCCAATTCACGACACGACGGCGGGATTTGTTTGTTTTAAAAAAGAAACATTGATCGCCATTGGTCTCGATAAGATCAAACTGAAAGGTTACGGTTTCCAGGTCGAAATGAAATATCGCGTTTTCAAAAAAGATCTGAAGATTGTGGAAGTGCCAATTATTTTTACAGATAGGACAGAAGGCGTGAGCAAAATGAACGGCGGAATCATCCAGGAAGCGATTTTTGGTGTTCTGAATTTGAAATGGAAAAATCTGATCGGAAAATTGTAAATCATGAAGTATTTATTTTACATATCAATGATTTTCAGCGTTTTGTCCTGTGCAGAAGCGATAGAAAAACCGAAAGGTCTGTTGCCAGAAGACAAGATGTCCGAGATCATTGCAGATTTTGCCATAAATGAGCAGAATTATACGATTGGAACTGGCATCAATTCCGAAAATGCGGCAAGATTTATTCTAAAAAAGTATAAGATCAAAGGTGAATTGTTCACTAAAAGCTACGAATATTACATGACGAAACCTGAAGTGATCACAGAGATTCTGGAGGATGCTCAGAAGATCATCGTAGCCAAAGACCCGAAAGCTGAGGCTTTCATCGATAAAAAATTAAAAGAGAATCCGGGAATACCGCCGCAAGCGAGATAAATTATGCAAAAATTTTTTGAAATCGAAAAAACTTCAGAGTCCAAAGCTAGAGCTGGAGTTATCAATACCGACCACGGACAGATCCAAACCCCGATCTTCATGCCGGTGGGAACTGTTGCCTCTGTGAAAACCGTTCACCAGAGGGAACTTAAAGAAGACATCAAAGCACAGATCATCTTAGGAAACACCTACCATTTGATGCTACGTCCAACGATGGATATTATGGAAAAAGCGGCCGGACTGCACCAGTTTATGAATTGGGATCTACCAATTTTGACAGACTCCGGTGGTTATCAGGTTTTTTCTTTAGCAAAAAGCAGAAAGATCACGGAAGAAGGTGTGAAGTTCAAATCGCACATCGACGGTAGTTTGCATTTTATGTCACCAGAAGTTTCGATGCAAATTCAAAGACAAATCGGTGCGGATATTTTTATGGCTTTTGATGAGTGCATTGCTTATCCAAGCGACTATAACGCTGTAAAAACATCAATGGAGCTTACGCACCGTTGGTTGAAAAGATGCATCACGTGGACTGAGGAAAACAAAGAATTGTACGGTCACAAACAGAGATTGTTCCCAATTGTTCAGGGTTCTTGTTATTCTGATCTAAGAAAAATTTCGGCTGAGGTGATTTCAGAGGCTGGTGCAGAAGGAAACGCAATCGGTGGACTTTCCGTTGGTGAACCAGAACCGGAAATGTACAGGATCACAAATGAAGTGACGGACATTCTCCCGACAGACAAACCAAGATATTTGATGGGCGTTGGAACACCTTGGAATATTCTAGAAAGTATTGGTTTCGGTGTAGATATGATGGACTGCGTAATGCCGACCAGAAATGCAAGAAACGCAATGCTCTTCACTTGGCAAGGTGTGATGAATATGAAAAATGAACGTTGGAAAGAAGATTTCTCTCCGCTCGACGAGTTTGGGACGAGTTTTGTGGACAGCGCTTACAGCAAGGCTTATGTGCGTCACCTTTTCGTTTCGAAGGAATATTTGGCAAAACAAATTGCATCGATTCATAACTTGGCGTTTTATCTAGATCTGGTTAAAGTTGCGAGAGAGCACATCGTTGCTGGAGACTTTTACCAATGGAAAGATTCAATCATTCCACAGTTGAAGACAAGGCTTTAAAAGACTTAAGAAAAAAATAAAAAGACTCAACAGAGAAGCAATTATCAATCATCATTTATCAATTATAACTCGATGAAAATCATAGACCTTTACGTCATCAAAAAATATTTGGGAACCCTCATTTTTATGTTGGCGCTTTTGTCTATCATCATTATGGTTGTGGATGTGCAGGCAAAAACGCCGAGGATCGAGAGCAACGGATTTACGGTTGGTTATTTCTTGCTTAATTTTTATCCGTTTTGGATCCTGAATTTGATTCTGACCTTTATGTCGATTCTGGTTTTCATCACGGTGATCTTCTTCACTTCCAGAATGGCGAATAATACGGAAATCGTTGCCATCATCAGTAGTGGTGCTAGTTTCCACAGGTTTGCAAGACCGTATTTGATCACCTCGTTGTTGATATTCATAATGACTTTGGCGGTCAACCATTTCATTTTGCCTTGGGCCAATATCAAGAAAAATGTTCTGGAACCTTACACTTACAACAGCGTCAACAAGGAAAAATTATTGGGGAACATGAGCATCGCCTCAAACATCACCCTTTCTGATTATATTTTTGTCAATAGCTACAACAAGAAGGAAAATCGTGGTAATGGCTATATGTATCAGAAGTTTGACAAGAACAAAAAACTGGTCTACCAGATCACCGCAATGGATATCCAGTGGGATGCACAGAAAAAGCATTTCATTATCAATAATTATATCGAGAGAACTGCCGGCAAAAATGACATGGAGATCTTAGGTCAAGGTACCACGAAGATCCAGGATTTCAAATTGCCGCCCTCAGAATTGTTTCCGGACAAATTGGTGGCACAGAATAAAACCACGCCTGAATTGATCAATTTGATAAACCGTGAAAAAATGAAAGGTAATAACAATGTCACGTCCTTTTACAACGAGCTTTATCAAAGAACTTCTATGCCAGTTTCGATTATAATCTTAACATTTCTAGGACTGTCATTGGCGTCTCAGAAGAAGCGCGGTGGCTTAGGTTTGAATTTGGCTTTGGGAATTGCTTTGGCATTTCTTTTCGTGTTTTCTTTCCAGGTTTTGAATGTTGTTTCTGAGAACAAAAGTTTGCCACCTTTATTAGCTATGTGGCTTCCGAATATCATCTTTGCGCCAATCGCGGCCTATCTTTACATTAAAAGAGCGAATCAGTAATTTGTTTATCGTAAAACTGTTTGTTTTAAATTCCGAAGTTAATATAGAAGTTCAATCTCTTTGTGGAAGAATTTCTGCAAGCCATCATTTTCCAAGTTGATCCAAAGAAAACCATTTTTGTCAGCATTTTTGATGATGCCATTTTGGCGCAAATCGTTTTTCTGAAAAACAGAGATCTCATCTTTTCGGAAAAGTGAGTGGTTATAGGTGTTCAATATTATTTCGTCCGAATCCATGTCTTTCATTCTTGAAATTAAATATTGATGAAATTCAGTGACAAATTGATTCAAGTCAAAACTTAAACCTGTGACAGACAATACGGAACCAGCTTTAGGAAGGTTTGAAAAATCAGATTGAAGAACATTGATGCCGATTCCGATGATGTAATATTCTTCATGATTAATCTTCTTTTTCTCGATAAGGATTCCACAAACTTTTTTTCCATTCAAGATGATATCATTTGGCCACTTGATCTTTGTATCGGCGTTTGTCAGATTGGCAAGAAAATCCCGGACGATGATAGCGGTATAGTAATTGAGGAATGTATCGGAAATATTGACTTTTGAAGTTTTCAAGGCGAGCGAGTAAGCCAGGTTTTCATTCGGATCTACCTTCCAGATATTTCCATATTGGCCACGACCTTTTGTTTGATTAAAAGTAAAAACAGCAGTTGATTCGTCTTCATTTAAAACAGAGAGGATTTCGTCATTGGTGGAAAAACAATTTTCGAAGTGGTGCAAACAGGTCATTTATGAAAACTTTAAGAGATAATAAACATGAGAAAGGAAAGATAAATAGATAAAAATCAATAAATTTGCAAATTAGACAATTTTTTGAATGAGTAAAATTACAGAAAAACAATTATTAATCGATAAGATCGTAGATTCGATTCAAGATACAAAAGGTGAAGATATTTTGGTCTTCGATTTAACAGGAATAGAAAACGCTGCAGCAGAAACTTTTATCATCTGCAGTGGAAATTCCAATACACAAGTTTCGGCAATCGCCGGCAATATCCAAAAAAACGTAAGAAACGACCTCAATGACAGACCTTGGCATGTAGAAGGGACTGAGAACTCTATGTGGGTTTTAGTGGATTACGTTTCCGTGGTCGTGCACATTTTCCAAAAAGAGATTCGTGAATATTACGACATCGAAGAACTTTGGGGTGATGCAAAGATCACAAAAATAGAAAGTTAAAAGATGCACTTTAGCATCATCAATCTTTAAAAAATAAAAATGAATAACAAAGGATTCAACTGGTTCATACCCGTTTTATTGGGACTCATTTTACTCATATTTCTTCCAGGACTTCTTGGAGATTCTATGGTAAAAAACATTGATGAAAAAGAATTTTACACACTTGTAGAAAAAGGGAAAGTTGGCGAAGTAATGGTCTATAGAGACAACTTCAAAGCTGATGTTTACCTTACAAAAGCAGCGAAAGCCGAACTTAAAAAGACAGAGAAGGAAAGCGATCCTCTTTCTGCGATCAATATCAAACCTAGTCCGGATTTTGTTTTGACATATGGTGATCTTAGATATTTCCAGGAGAGATTCGAAAGCATCAATACCAAACTGCCTACACAGGCAAGAATGGAATTTGGTAAAAGCCAAAGTGGTTTCTCCGAGTTGCTGTTTACTTTAGCACTTTGGGGTGGACTTTTCGCTTTGTTGTACTTCTTCATTTTCAGAAAAATGGGCGGTGGCGCAGGCGGACCTGGCGGACAGATCTTCAGTATTGGAAAATCTAAAGCCAAATTGTTCGACGAGAAAGACAAGATGCAGATCACTTTCAAAGATGTTGCAGGATTGGAAGGTGCAAAAGAGGAAGTTCAGGAAGTTGTAGATTTCTTGAAGAATTCTGAAAAATATACAAAATTGGGAGGTAAAATCCCGAAAGGTGTTCTATTGGTAGGGCCTCCGGGAACTGGTAAAACCTTGTTGGCGAAAGCTGTTGCAGGTGAAGCTAAAGTTCCGTTCTTCTCACTTTCAGGTTCTGATTTTGTTGAAATGTTCGTGGGTGTTGGAGCTTCCAGAGTAAGAGATCTTTTTGCTCAGGCCAAAGCGAAATCGCCAGCCATTATTTTCATTGATGAGATCGATGCGATTGGTAGAGCGAGAGGAAAAGGTGGTTTCCAAGGTGGAAATGACGAGCGCGAAAATACATTGAACCAATTACTGACAGAAATGGACGGTTTTGGAACTGATGTCAACGTGATAGTGATGGCTGCTACAAACCGTGCCGATATTTTGGATAAAGCATTGATGAGAGCTGGCCGTTTTGACCGTTCGATCTATGTAGATCTTCCGGAATTGCACGAGAGACAGCAGATCTTTGATGTGCACTTGGCTAAGATCAAAATGGATGACTCCATCGATAGAGAATTCTTGGCAAAACAAACACCAGGTTTCAGCGGTGCTGATATCGCCAATGTTTGTAACGAAGCCGCTTTGATTGCAGCAAGAAACTCTCACGAATCCGTAAACAAACAAGATTTCTTGGACGCAGTCGATAGAATTATCGGTGGTCTAGAGAAGAAAAATAAAGCCATCAAACCTTCCGAAAAAAGAAGAGTTGCCTTCCACGAAGCTGGTCACGCAACGATATCTTGGTTGGTAGAGCACGCAGCGCCACTTTTAAAAGTAACAATCGTTCCTCGTGGACGTTCACTTGGAGCCGCTTGGTATCTTCCGGAAGAAAGACAATTGACCACTACTCAGCAAATGTTGGACGAGATTTGTGCAACATTGGGCGGTAGAGCAGCGGAACAAGCTGTTTTCGGGAATATTTCCACAGGAGCCTTGTCCGATCTTGAAAGAGTGACGAAACAAGCTCAAGCAATGGTTACAATTTATGGTCTGAATGATAAAGTAGGAAATATCTCTTACTATGACAGTTCAGGTCAATCTGAGTATAGTTTTGGAAAACCATATTCTGAGCAAACAGCGAAACTGATTGATGAAGAAATCTCAAAATTGGTCGAAACGCAATACGCAAGAGCGGTCCATATCTTGACAGAAAATAGAGATAAACTGGATGCCTTGGCTCAGAAACTTTTGGAAAAAGAAGTGATCTTCCGCGAAGATCTTGAAGAAATTTTCGGAAAACGCGCTTGGGACCCAGAATTGACAGAAAAACCTGTATCAAGTTTAGATAATCCTGCTGATGCTGGAAATGTCTTAAATACAGACAGTTAAACTGTTCAAAATTTAAATAATAACAAAAAATCCTAATCTATTTAGGATTTTTTGTTAAAATAAAGTTTTGGTTTTTAACCTATTATAATTATTTTTTTACATTTGTATTAATTAAAGCATAACTAAATTGAGTCTGTTCAAAAAACTCGTCAATAAGATAATGAATCAGCCCGAAGAGGAGCAGCCAGATGTGACCAAACTGGCGGACCAACTTCGCGATGCAGATCTTGATTATAAATTTGCGCAACTTTTTACGCATTCAGGGGGATTTTTTAATTATTGCGCAGATGAATCCGAAGCCTTACAAACGCTCAATCAGATCATTAAAATCGAGCAGGTAAAAGATGTTTTCTGTTGGGACCAGGATCTGAGAAATTTCTTGGACGTCATCAAGACTCCTTACACGCCAGAGCTCACCGAACAAAATGACGCTGCTTTCATCACTTGCGAATATCTGATCGCTTTCGACGGCAGAATTATGCTTTCTCACAACAATATCCTTCACTATCATTCTTCAAGATTGCCAAGTAAGATCATCATTATGGCAAACGTTTCTCAGATCGCTAACAATCTGAACGAGGCAATGATGAAAGTAAAACGTGCAGGAAATCTTAAAAATCTGACCTCTATCAGCGGAAGTCAGTCCAAATTAGACACACCTAATAAGGATAATACCAAACTTTTCTTACTTTTGCTGGAAGATTAAATTTCAGTTTTGGATAAAAATTTCATTCAGCGTACAATTTCCGGGATCATTTATGTTTTGGTTATTGCTATTTGCACCACGCCGCTTGGCGAAAATCTCTTTAGCAGTTTCCTGCCACAAGTAAAACAGCAATATCTTTTTTACGGATTGATGACACTGTTCCTGGTTGTTGGATTGTACGAATGCATTAGGCTAATGAAATTTGATAACAGCATTTACAAATGGCTCGTTTTTCCAGTTGCTGCGATTATTTACTACCGATTTACCAAACGATTTTTCAACCACGATTTTCTTAACGGCTACAGCATCAACAATTATTTCAGCGAAATCCTTGCATTAGGATTAATAGTAATAGCTGTCGTTACACTTTTCAAATATTCCAGAGAACTATACTTCGAAAATGGAAAACTGATTTTCACTGTCGTTTATGTGACTTTACCGTTCGCATTTTCATTAGGCTTACCTAAATTCAGTACGTTGGATACAAGTAAGACTTTTACGTTAGAAATTTTTATGCTTTTCGTATTGATTTGGAGCAGCGATACTTTTGCTTATCTGACAGGGAAATTCTTTGGAAAACACAAGATGGCACCGCGGATTTCGCCTAAGAAAACGTGGGAAGGATTTGCTGGCGGCGTAGTTCTGACATTAGTTTTAGGATTCTTCGTGGAGCAATATTTTCCTGAACTCAGAGGAAACTGGATGATGGTTGGATTCCTAGTTTCCGTCTTCGCTCCGTTGGGAGATTTGGTAGAAAGTCAGTTAAAACGTAGTTTTGCAGTCAAAGACAGCGGAAATATTATGCCTGGTCACGGTGGTGTACTTGATAGGCTTGATAGCTTTATCATTTGCGTTCCGGTTATATATTTATATTTTATCTTAGAAAAATTAGTCTAATTATATGAAACTACATAAAGAATCAAAAGGGACTTTGATTGTTGCAATATTGTTTATTGCATTTATTGGAACGATATCCATTTATTATTTAGAATTATGGTCTTTGGTCATCTTAATTCCACTATTGGTGATGTTGGGTTTGATATTCTGGTTTTTCCGGGTTCCAACGAGAGCCATTCTGGACCATACGGAAAACGTGGTAGCGCCAGTGGACGGGAAAGTCGTGATGATAAAGGAAGTCATTGAAGACGAATTCATCAAAGACAAATGCATTCAGGTTTCTATTTTTATGTCACCTTTGAATGTTCATATTTGCCGTTATCCGGTGAGTGGTGACGTGATTTATAAAAAATACCATCCAGGAAAATATTTGGTGGCTTGGCACGAGAAATCCTCTACTGAAAATGAAAGAACGACTGTTGCCGTGAAAAGTTTGACCAATCATCAGGTTGTTTTCCGTCAAATTGCAGGATATGTGGCGAGAAGGATTGTTTTCTATTGTAATGTTGAAGATAAAGCAAAAGCTGGTCACGAATTTGGATTCATCAAATTCGGTTCCAGAATGGACGTCTTCCTGCCGCTGGACACCGAAATCCTTTGCAAAATCGGAGACAAGACAAAAGGTGGAATAGATGTTATCGCAAGAATGAGAGATTAATTTTTCATCCATATAAAATTTAAAAGAGGCTTAATTATTAAGTCTCTTTTTTTTTGTTTAATCCTGAGAATTGACAGTTTGGTCGGAATTTCCGACCATTCGGACCATTATTTTTTTAATTAATGTCTCCTAGATATAATTTTGAGGCAGAATTAAAAATCAAAACAATGAAAACATCAGTATTCTTCTCATTCTTCCTTATCTTATTATCAATTTTTTCCAAAGCTCAAATGGATGACAAATTCTATCAGCCCAAGAAAGAAATGAAACCTTTGGAATTCAAAAACATCGAAAACATCAGTTTGCCAGTTGAAAGTGATACCATCACCGCAGTGGTTTTAAAGCCTGAATCAAAATCAATCAAAAAAACAATTGTATTTTTCCACGGTGCAGCTGGTAATATTTCAACTTACCAATACATCACAAAACCATTGGTGGAAGACGGATTCCAGGTCGTAATGGTAGATGTGAGAGGTTATGGAAAGTCAACGGGCAAACCAACACACTTGAATGTTGTTTCTGACGGCCAAAAAATGTTCGATTATCTCTTGACCAGAAAAGATATTCAAAATACAAAAATCTATCTGTATGGTGCTTCTTTGGGTTCTCAGATTGCAACGCATTTGGCTAAAGGAAATCCAACAAAGATTTCAGGATTGATTGTGGATGGCGGAATGTCGTCTTTCACAGATATTGCGGTCCACTTTTCACCACAGTACAAGGAAATGATTGAGAAAGCTCTGATTTCACCTTACTCTGCAAAAGAAGACGTGAAAGCTTTGAGCAATGTTCCAAAACTATTCATCTACAGCAAAGGCGATTCCACAGTTCCGTTCGAACAAGGTCAATTGATTTACGCCAACGCTCCCGAACCAAAACAATTCCTCGAATTTTCCGGAGAACACATCCAGGCAATGGTTGTGGACAAAAGTAGAATCGTAGCGGCCATCGAAAAGTTATAATAAAAAAGGAAACCTCAATGGGTTTCCTTTTTCTTTTTAGCTGATTTTTTCTTCAGCTTTTTCGGCATTTTTGATTTGACGAATTGCTCTCTGGCTTTCAGAAATTCAAGCATTTCCTTATTATAACTGAATTGCTTTGCATCATTTAAAAACTTCAAAGCATTCACAAAACTTCCTCTCATCTCAGATAACAAAGCTCTGTAAAACCATAATGTTGATCTGTCGATTCCTTTGATTTTTAAAGAATAATTAATCAGTTTTTCGGCCTCCTGAAAATCTTCGTTGTCCAAAAGACATTTAATGTAGTATTTTGGCGTATTCAGATTGGTCAAGTCACATTGCATTGCTTCCTCGAAATAGAGTTTTGCTTTTTCATAATCGTCGAGCATTTCGCTGTAGATTCTTCCCATCAGACAAAGCGAATCTGCATCTTCAGGGTCGTAGGAAAGCGCATAATTCAACGCTTCCAGACAATCCGGCAAGCTGTATGGATAATTATCCAGCGCTTCAAAATAATATTTACTTTTAGTTAAGGTCATTTCTGTAATTTTTTAATTCATTTTTCAGTTGATGTCTTTCTTTTTTGAAAGATTTCTCCTGATGATTCTTTTTAAAATCGGTTCCTGAAAAAATTCGGATAGGATTTCCTCTCTGAACATTCAAATGATTGTTCCAGGTTTCCTGCATTTGTTTTTCCAGTTGCTGGATGTGAAATTCCATCACTTTTTCTTTCAAACGAATAATCGAAAGCTTCTTATTCTCCAGTTGCGAACGGGAATCCTGCACGAAAACACTCTGTCCGGTTTTCGGATAAGTCGCCCGAACGGCAGTTTCCAATTTATTCACGTTTTGTCCGCCACTTCCCTGACTTCTCGTGGTCTGAAACTGAATGTCTCTTTCATTAAATTCAATTTTCTCCAAACCTTCCAGTTCAAAAATCCCTATAAACCAATTGCTTCTTTTATGGAATTTTCTGAAAGTGCTTTTCCCAATCCAGAGAACGCTTCCGAGCCAGTTTTTCAGAAATTCATTTACTTCTTTTCCTTTTAAAACTAAAGTCGCAGATTTCAAAGTCAGGTTTTCATCGCCAATTTCACGATGGATGATTTCGTAACCGATTTTATTTTGTTTCGCTTCCTCAAGAAAGACCTTCAGAACTTTGGCAACTACCCATTGACATTCCAAAGGTCCTCTTCCCGAGGTAATTTGTATTATTTTGTCCATTTTTTTTAGGAGCTTAATCCCGCTGTTCACTATATCTTTTTTGTCACAGTCTCCGCTTCGCTGCGTCTGCAACAAAAAAGGATGCCGTTTACATCGAGGCTATGGTTTTTCTCCTTTTTATTACTATTTGTTATAATTTATTAAATGATTTTCAAAAGAATTAAAATGCAGGTTTTTGACATCAAACACCCAACATCCCGCATCCAACATCAATCATTATTTATCCATTCTCACAATCCGAGGTTGGAAAGTTCCGAGAATATCGACCAATTCACTTTGTGCGTTCATCACTTCATTGATGTCTTTGTACGCCATCGGTGCTTCTTCCGCATTTCCGCCCATCAAGGTGACATTTTTGAGCTTCAATTCTTTCTTAATGTCATTTTGAGTAAAACGATTTCTGCATTCTCCTCTCGAAAAAGCCCGTCCCGCTCCGTGTGAAGCCGAGTTCAGCGAATCCGGATTTCCTTTTCCACGCACGATGAAACCTTTTGCCGTCATCGAACCGGGAATCATTCCCAACTCGTTTTCGTTGGCTGGAGTTGCGCCTTTTCGGTGAACAATCACTTCTTTCCCGTTGTGGATTTCTTTCCACGCGAAGTTGTGATGGTTTTCGATTCTCGCTTTCACTCTTCCGCCGACCGCTTTCACAAGTCTTCTGTGAATATCATCGTGACAGGCTGAAGCATAATCTCCCGCGAGATTCATCGCCGTCCAGTATTCTAATCCGAGATGCGTGTTCAAATCCAGCCAAGCGAAGTTTTGCGCTTCTTTCGGTAACGGACACTGTTCGGTCGCCACTCTCGAATAATACTGAGCGATTTCTGCTCCCAATCCACGCGAACCGCTGTGTGAAAGAATTCCGAGATATTTTCCTTTCGGAAGATTGATTTGTTCATCTTCTTCCGTAATTTCCACTTCCCCGAATTCTACGAAGTGATTTCCGCCGCCGGAGCTTCCCATTTGTTTGATGGCCTTTCCTTTCAATCTTCTTAAAATCGGAATTAAATCAAACGTATCTCTGTCGAAAATCTCGTGGTCGACGTGAGATTTGTGGGTTTCGTACATCCCGAATTTGGTGTGTTCGGCAAGCGCTTTTTCATATTTATCTTTCGCGCCGTCGAGATATGAAATTGGCGTATCCAAAATACTGAGCGACATTCTGCATCCGATATCCATCCCGACTCCATAAGGAATCACGGCATTTTCTACTGCGAGAACGCCACCGATTGGAAGTCCGTAACCACTGTGTGCATCGGGCATCAAAGCACCTTGAGTTGCAATTGGCAGTTTCAGTCCGGTGTATAATTGGTTTTTTGCTTCATCTGAAATATCATTTCCGAAAATCTGGAAAGATGCCCGGTTGGTGTTGAGCATTCTTTTCTCGGTTTTCTTTGATGAAAGCAGAGCTTCCGCAATTTGTCCGAAGGTTAAATCTTTCTCGAAGTTCTCCGGATTCTGCTGGATTTCCTTGAGAAGAGATTTCACATAATGAATATTTTTGGTTGCAAAATTTCTTTTCATCACCTCCAAAGCGATGTTGACGCTCTGGTTGTTTGGATAGCCTAATTTTAATATATCTTTTCCTTTTAATTTTAAATTTCCCATTGCTTTATATAATTGATGAATGATGAGAGATGATTGATTTTCTCGCATCTCGTTTGCCAACTAAAATTCTAGTTGGTTTTATTCAAACCTTCAAGGTTTTTGAAACCTTGAAGGTTTATGGCAGGAGTTTGTCCTAGCCCCGATTGCAGCGGCATCCTTTTTTTTTGCGTGGGCTTGAAAAAAGCGCTGGCAAAAAAAGATACAGCGGAAAGCGGGATTAAGCTCCTAAAAAAAAGATTTCGGGGAAACGTTTTGAGTTTGGAATATTGCGCAATAAAAAACCCGAAATCTTACGACTCCGGGTTTTGATATTTCATTATACTGTTGTTCTAAGAATGTACCAAACCACGAAGCCTCGCCTTTGCAAAAGGCAATCCTACTGATGTATGTAAGTTGTATTTGAACATTGCTTCGTTGTTATTTTTGTTGGTTGAACTTGATTTTCAGGTGCAAAGATATTATTTTTTTTGAATTTGCAAATTTTATTTTTGAAATGGTAAAAATCTTAGCTGATTAGAGCTTCGTATTTTTTGCGATTATCAATCAAAATCCAAAGGTTGATGGTTGCGAAAACCAAGGCGATTGGAATGCCTTCCGGAGCTTTTGTAAAGTTGTGAAGAACGATTCCGACCATAATTGGTAAGATGACAATGGCGCCCAACGCTCTCGTTTTTGGAAAGATGAATAAAGCACCACCTATGATTTCTACGGCACCGACCAATGGCATCAGCCAGCTCAGTTCTGCAAATGCGGCGAATGATTTTTTCATAGACTCTGTAAGTTCCGGCATTGGCATATAATGGAAGAACTTGTCTAGCCCGGCGTTGATGAACATTAAGCCGAAAAGGATGCAGAGGATAAATTTGACGTATTTCATAGTTTGTAAATTTTATAGTTATTTTTTAATTTCTAAAGTTTCATTTTGAACCGGTTCTCTTCCTCCGCCAAACTGTGTTGCGAAGAGGAAAGCCAAAACGGCGAAACAGACCAACAAAGCAGCAATGACGATGAAAATCTTTTTGCGGAATGTTAGATTGGGAATGTATGACACCAAAAATATCAAGATGACCAATAAAATTACAAATAGTGCGGTAATTCCCATATGATGTTTTAATATTCTGGTGTAAATGAATTTGTAAATGCGAAATTAATAAAAATTTGAATTGAATATTAAAATAAAAATCCGTCCGAGAAAATTTCCCGAACGGATGTATGTTTAGATTATGAATCTTAATTATTTTTATTTCAAAGCAATCTCAACAACTTCACTCATATTGGTCACGTAATTGACTTTCAGATGTTTCAGATAATCTTTTTTGATTTCCTCCACATCTTTTCTGTTCGCTTCACAAAGAATGACTTCTTTGATTCCAGCTCTGGTTGCCGCAAGTAATTTTTCCTTGATTCCGCCGACTGGAAGTACTTTTCCACGAAGCGTGATTTCGCCCGTCATTGCCAAATGTGGTCTCACTTTGATGTTCTTGTAGCTGGAAACCATTGATGTTAGCATCGCAATTCCGGCAGATGGTCCATCCTTTGGCGTTGCGCCTTCTGGAACGTGAACGTGGATGTTTTTCTTTTCGATGTCTTCTTCAGAAATGCCTAATTCCTCGTAATGTGCTTTGATGAATTCCAAAGCGATTGTCGCAGATTCCTTCATCACATTTCCAAGGTTACCGGTCATTGTCAAAGCGCCTTTTCCTTTGGATAAAATACTTTCAATAAAGAGAATATCGCCACCGACACTTGTCCAGGCCAACCCTGTTACCACGCCGGGAACATCTGTGATTTCGGCCAAAGTTTTAGGTCTTGGAACACCAAGAATTTCATCGACTTTATCAACAGAGATTTTTGGATCAAATTCTTTTTCCATTGCGATTTGAAGTGCTACCCAGCGCGCGATTCCTGCAATTTTTTTCTCCAGAGTTCTCACGCCACTTTCAGAAGTGTGCGCGTCGATAATGTGTTTCAATTCTGGATTTCCGAGCTTCAGATATTTGGCATCCAAACCATTTTCACGCAATTGTTTTTTGATCAAATGTCGTTTGGCAATTTCCACTTTTTCTTCCAAAGTATAGCCAGCAATGCTGATGATCTCCATTCTGTCCAAAAGCGGACGCTGAACGGTAGAAAGTGAATTGGCCGTTGCGATGAACATTACTTTGGAGAGGTCATAACCCAATTCTAGGAAGTTATCGTAGAAATTGTTATTTTGTTCAGGGTCAAGAACTTCCAGCAAAGCTGAGCTTGGGTCGCCGTGAGCGCCTTGTCCGAGTTTATCAATCTCATCCAAAACGATCACTGGATTTGATGTTCCGGATTTTTTGATGGATTGAAGGATTCTTCCTGCCATCGCACCAATGTAGGTTTTTCTGTGTCCGCGAATCTCACTTTCGTCGTGCAATCCACCAAGAGAAACACGCACATATTTTCTTCCTAAAGCATCGGCAACAGATTTACCTAATGACGTTTTTCCAACGCCTGGAGGACCAACCAAACAAAGGATTGGCGACTTCATATCGTTCTTAAGTTTCAGAACGGCGATGTGTTCCAAAATTCTCTTCTTGATATCTTCTAACCCAAAATGTTCTTTGTCCAAAAGTTTCTCCGCTTTGTTCAAATCGAAGGCATCTTTGGAATAATGTTCCCAAGGTAAATCGGTGAAAAAGTCCAGATAATTACGCTGAACGTTGTAATCCGGCGAGCTGGAATGCTGTCTGGAAAGTCTTTGTAGTTCTTTCTCGAAGTGTTTTTCTACATCATCACTCCATTTCAGTTTTGAAGCTTTTTTACGGAATTCGTCGGCATCAGATTCTGCGCCGCCGCCCAACTCGTCTTGGATGGTGCGGATCTGCTGATTGAGGAAATATTCACGCTGTTGCTTGTCAAGATCCTTGCTGGTTTTTTGATGGATTTGGTTTTTGAGTTCGAGATGACGGAAATCATCGTGCATCATTTCGTAAAGATTTTTTGCACGGCCGATCAAGGTTTTTTCGTCTAATAAACTTTGTTTTTTGTCTGACGCAAAATTTCCGTTGGCTGAAACGAAATTCAAAAGGTCTTCTTGCCCATCAATATTTTTGATAGCAAACTGTGCTGCATTTGGAATATTTGGATCGATGTTGATGATCTTTTCTGCAAGGTCTTTGATGTTGTCCACCAATGCAGAAAATTCCTCTTTATCTTTGGGTTGTGTATCTTTTTGTTTGGTAATTTCTGCAAGAAAGTAAGGCTCGGTAGAAACAAATTTTTTCACTTTGAATCTCTGAACGCCGCGAGTGATCGCAGTAATATTACCTTCGGGAAGCGTGATGATCTTAAGGATTTTTGCCAAAGTTCCTACGAGGTAAAGGTCTTTTTCAGAGGGATTTTCTTCGTTTGGATTTTTTTGACTGATGATTCCCACGAGTTTGTTTTCTCTTTGAGCATCTTCCAAGAGTTTTTTGGATTTTTCCCTTCCAGCCGTAATTGGCGTAATGACTTTCGGGAACATCACCATATTTCTCACGGGGAGAATTGGGAAAACAGTTTGGGTTTTGTCGGCATCTTGATTGCCGAGCTCATCCAGATTGATCTCTTCTGCCACGATTCCGAAACCTTCGTCTAGGATTTCCTCAAAACTGATATTTTCAAATTCTGTCATAGTATATTGAATGACATATTGTCATTAATCTTAATTAATATAAAAATCGTTTCTCCAATTTAATGGAAAAACAATACTGTTACGAATGAATCTATAATTTCGCAAGAGATATGCCAATAGGAAAAGCAATACAATTTGGCAGATATTAAAAACAAAAACCTCCCGAAATTAATCGAAAGGTTTTTGTTTTTAGTTCTCGCTGATTTGGCAAATAGAGCAGATTTTTTTTAATTTAAATCTGCATAATTAGCTTTATCTACGAGAATTTATTTTTTCATTTTACACTAACATTCTCTGCGCTTTCTTCACACCTTCCACCAGAATATCAATTTCTTCCAAAGTATTGTAAACTGCAAAACTTGCACGCACAGTTCCTGCAATGTTGAAAAAATCCATAATCGGTTGAGTACAATGATGCCCGGTTCTCACGGCAATTCCCAGTTTGTCGAGAATCATTCCGGTGTCAGAGGCGATTCCTGCGCCTTCCAAGTTGAAGGAAACGACGCCGGTTCTATTGGCTTTTTCGCCATAGATTTTGATGCCTTCTAATTCAAGAAGTTTTTTCTGAGCGTAATTCAGAAGGTCGTTTTCGTGGTTTTGAAGATTTTCGTGACCGATATTTTCAATGAAATCTACAGCCGAGCCAATCGCAATATTGCCACCAACATTGGGTGTTCCAGCCTCGAATTTGAAAGGTAAACCGGCGTAAGTTGTTTTCTCAAAGCTACAAACCGCAATCATTTCGCCACCGCCGTGGAAAGGGTGAAGATTTTCAAGCACAGATTCTTTGCCGTAAAGGATTCCAGTTCCCATTGGTGCGTACATCTTGTGTCCCGAGAAGACGAAGAAATCACAATCCAGTTTCTGAACATCGATTTTGAAATGTGGTGCAGATTGAGCGCCGTCAATCAAAACGTAAGCATTGGAAAGTCTTCTTGTTTTTTCAATGATTTCTTCGATGGGATTGATGATTCCCAAAGCGTTAGAAACTTGATTTACAGAGACTATTTTTGTTTTTTCGTTCAACCATTCATCCAAAACATCGATTTGAAGGATTCCGTTTTCGTCCATTGGGATGACGCGAAGTTTTGCGCCGGTTCTTTCGCAAAGCATCTGCCACGGAACGATGTTGGAGTGATGTTCCAAATAAGAAATGATGATTTCGTCATTTGGTTTGATTTGGTTGGTCAAAGCATAAGCCACGAGATTGATTCCTTCCGTTGTTCCTTTAGTGAAAATCACTTCGTAGTCGTGTTTTGCATTGATGAAACGTTGGATTTTCTGTCTGGAAAGTTCCATTTCTTCCGTTGCTAATTGACTCAACGTGTGGATGCCACGGTGAACATTGGCGTTGATGGTTTCGTAATATTGTTCCCAAGTTTTGATAACTGAAATCGGTTTTTGGGAAGTTGCGGCGTTGTCTAGATAAACTAATGGTTTGCCGTTGACTTCTTGGTTCAGGATTGGGAATTGGGCTCTTATGTTGTTGATATCAAACATTTTAAATTATATGTTTTGTTATGGTTGACCACCCCGTCAAAATTCTCTGAATTTTGTCACCCCTCCAGAGGAGGGGAATTTTTTGAGGTCGAATTATCTCTAATTCTAATTTTTAAATTGGCATCGATGAATCTCGTTTCTAGATTTATCTGCAGCCCGGCCTGAGTGGAAATCCTTTTTTGTGGCTGGAAAAGCTTTGGCAAAAAGATTGGGAACGGAGGACGGATAAAGCTGCCCAAATAATAATTAATTATTTAGAATGCGTCAAAGTTACGGCAAATTTTATTATATTTTTCGATGTTAAATATTTATAAAATAAGTCTAATTCTTGCTTCTTGGAATAATAATTGACTATTTTTGAACAATTCATTTATTAACAAATAAATACCAAACTATGTCATTCGAATTACCAAAACTTAGTTATGCGTACGATGCGTTGGAGCCAACCATCGATGCAAAAACAATGGAAATCCACCACTTAAAACACCACCAGGCGTATGTGGACAATCTTAATAACGCAATCGCAGGGACAGAACTTGAAGGGAAATCTCTTGAAGAAATCCAAAAAACAGGAACTGACAAACCTGCAGTAAGAAATAACGGCGGTGGACACTACAACCACTCACTTTTCTGGGAACTTTTGACGCCAGGCGGTAGCAAAGAGCCAGTTGGAAATGTGAAAGCTGAAATCGAGAAAATCGGTGGTTTTGATAAATTCAAAGAAGATTTTTCTAACGCGGCGAAAACTAGATTCGGTTCTGGTTGGGCTTGGTTGGTGAAAAATTCTGATGGTTCTGTAGCGGTAACTTCTACACCAAATCAGGACAATCCACTAATGCCGGTTGCTGACAAACAAGGAACGCCAATTCTTGGATTGGATGTTTGGGAGCACGCTTATTACCTTAACTATCAAAACAGAAGACCAGACTATGTGAATGCGTTTTTTGATGTGATCAATTGGGATAAAGTGGAAGAACTTTACAATAAATAATTTTTCATAGAATTATATTGAGAAACCCATCAGAAATTATCTGATGGGTTTTTTTATGGATTTGTGGTTGGTGTCGGTTGTTCTGTTTTGGGCTCCTTCGCTTTTTCAGCTTCTAACTTGGCTTTTTCCTTGTCCAATTTCTCCTGCTCTGCTTTTGCGATTTTGGCTAAACTGTCTTGTTCTTTCTTGATGGCGACCGCGTTGATTTTTGCCATCACGGCTTCAGAAGTTGCACCGGGACCGAAAGAATCGATGGCTGTAGTGTCATAGACCATTTGTGGCGCAGCATCCAGATTGTCGGAATTGTTCAGAACGGGTGTTTCTTTGGAGCAAGCTGAAAGTAGAATTAAAACGCTTGCAACTATTATTTTTTTCATAATCATTTTAATTTTATTCAATCAAAAATTCGGCAAGGACAGGGAAGTGGTCAGAGATGTCAACACTTCTGTCAACCCTGTAACTGATTGGTTTAATTGATTTTGATGAAAATATGTGGTCAATCTTCATTGGGAATTTAAAGTCATGAAAACTTGTTCCGCTGCCTTTCCCAACTTTCAGAAAAGTATCTTCCAAATCTTCAGAAACTTTGTAATATTCGTATGAATTGGGAACAGCGTTGAAGTCGCCGCCAACGATGATCGGATAAGGTGACTTATCAATAAAATCTTTGATCTGATCGATCTGTGTCTGGTGTTTTTTGAATGTGGGAACCAATTTATGGATTAGCTTTTTTGCTTTTTCCTCGTTCCTGTCCATATCATTCGTCGGTTTTACCATTTTTTTGTCCAGGAAGAAAGGTTCCATGTAAACGTTCACAAAACGGATGATCTTTCCATTGATCTTGATATCCGCATAAAGACACATTCCGGTACTGACGTCGGTTTTCACTTCGCCACTTTCGATGATCGGGAATCTAGATTGGATCTTTACAATCGGTCGGCTGTTCTCGAAATATTGGAAGCCGTCCAAAGGTTTCTTATTGTCATATTCCTGAAAGAAAACGACATCTGCATTTTGTTCATTAAGGAAACCATATATTTTTCCATCGCCAAAATAACCAAATTTCCCATTGAGAGAAATCAGTTTAAGATTGGGTTTTTCTTTTTTATCTGGTGTAAAGTTGAGCCAACGTCTAGTCGGAATGATGAAACATAAAGATAATACCAGGAAAACAGCCGCTCTTTTTTTCCAGCTAATGATCCAAAATATCAACAACAAAACATTGATGATGATCAATATTGGAAAACCAAGTGACAGGAGATTCAGCATTCCGAAAACACTTGGCGGAATGTAGGCGTTCATAATCGTTCCGAACAACAAAACAATAATGATGATGTGTAAAATCGTCAATAAAAATCGAATGATTCCCATCTATTGGATCCTGTCTCGGTTTTTCTTGAAATTGAGAACAAACAAATAACCAATCAATGCGCCGCCGAGATGTGCGAAATGTGCAATATTATCACCGCTGAATTGGCGCAGGCCTAAAAATATCGAAACGGCAATGATAATCGGCGTTAAATATTTTGCCTTGATCGGAAACGGAATAAACATGAACATCAATTTTGCATCTGGGAACAAAGTAGAAAACGCAGCGATAATCCCGAAAATTGCACCAGAAGCACCTACCATTGGCGTTTTTAAAATTGCAAAAAGTTCACGGGCAGAGCTATCAATACCTTCTTTGTCAGAAAACTGAGGGTAATATTTTATCTGCCTGGTGTCCACTGTTTTATAAACATCATGAATGTCGAATCCTTGAGAAGTTAGATAATTTGTAAGCTGACTTACTTCGTAATAATTCCACATATTAAACAAAACGAAACCACCCAAACCAGCAGCAAAATAAAGAATGATAAACTTCTTCTGTCCTAAAACCTGCTCCAGTACTGGTCCGAAACTATAAAGCGTGAACATATTAAAAATAATGTGAAAAAGAGTTCCTCCAGGTTCCTTAAAACTTGAATGCATAAACATATGGGTAACAATTTGCCAACTTTCAAAATTAGGAGAAAGTGGGAAATAACCAGAAAATTTATCGTAAAGTAGAGGATAAGACACAAAATTACTGACTATGTAAAAAATCACATTTAGAATGATGATATTTCGCGTCACTGGTGTTATTTGAGGAAACATAATTTAAAATTTGTTTTTAAAATCGTCAAATGGAACTTCCATCCAACATTTTTTACCATTCACGGTATATTGCGGAAATCCAAGGTCGATAAAGTCTTTGACCAATTGTTCCACTTCGGTTTTATAAATGAAATCAAATTTGGATTTTGTTTTAAGTTTAATCCATTGGTATTCAAAGTATTTGGAGAACTCATCTTCGGTTCGGTATTCCAAAACTTCGAAGATTTTTTCAAGGAATTTGATGACTTGAGACTCTTTCAAAGCTTCTGGAACAGTTTCGATTCTGAGGACATTTTCCTGAGCCAAGGTCATTTCAAAACCAAAATCCGGTAGATATTTTTTGATGGATTTGTATTTGTTTTTCTCGATTTCATTCAAATGATATTCTAAAGAAAACAACAGACTTTGACCTGCTTTTTTCGTTGGCAGATTTTCCTGATGCGAAGACATGATCACGCGGTGCATTCTCCCAAGATCCAACATATACGTCAATCCATCTTTGTTCAGAAGCCAATAACCGTTTGGCAATCGGAAAAGGTCTTCGTCCAGATCATCATCTTCGAAAAGATTGATCTTTGATGGCGCTGCTTCTGTTGCTTGGTAAAGTTCAGCCAAATTGATCCGCTCTTCATCTGTTGTTTTTTCCACAGAAAACGGATTGAAATCTCTGTCAACGTTAATCGCAGATGGCGATGGTGCGCTGTAAGTGCTTTTGCTGGGTGCGAAAAAAGCTTCCATTTTCGGATCTCTTTCGAAGTCCAAACTGGGTGCAACGTTGTAAATTCCCAAAGAACGTTTGATTGTTGATCTCACCAAAGCGAAAATCAACGCTTCGTCTTCAAACTTAACTTCTGTTTTTTGAGGATGGATATTCACATCAATTTTCTCCGGATCCATTTCCAGATAAAGAAAAAATGACGGAATGTAACCAGGTTGCAAAAGTCCTTCAAACGCTTCCTGGACGGCTTTGCTGAGATAAGCGCTTCGGAAAAACCTGCCATTCACAAAGAAGAATTGTTCGCCTCGTGTTTTTTTAGCGCCTTCTGGTTTCGCTACATAACCGTGCAAATGAACCCAGCCAAGATCTTCCTTGATCGGAATCAAAAGTGGCTGCAACTTTCGCCCGAAAACATCCACGATCCTTTGCATTTGACCGCCTTTTCTCAGTTTGAAAACTGGCTCGTCATTATGGAACATTTCAAACTCGATATTTTCGTGAGCCAAAGCAACCCGCTGAAATTCATCAATGATATGACGAAATTCTACATTGTCATTTTTAAGGAATTTCCTTCTTGCGGGAACATTGTAAAATAAATTCTTGACCGAGAAGTTAGAACCTTCAACGGTTTGAATCGGGTCTTGAAATTGGAAAAGTCCACCTTCAATATAGATATTCGTCCCAACAGGCGAATCTTTTTGTTTTGTTTTAAGCTCCACTTGTGCAACCGCAGCAATCGACGCCAGAGCTTCACCACGGAAACCTTTGGTCGCTATTTTGAAAATATCTTCCGTCGAACGGATCTTTGAAGTGGCGTGACGTTCAAAAGCCAATCTTGCATCCGTCTCAGACATTCCAATACCGTTGTCCACAACTTGAAGCAGATTTTTCCCAGCGTCACGAATGATAAGTTGGATTTTATTTGAACCTGCATCCACAGAATTCTCCAAAAGTTCCTTCACAATGGAAGCTGGCCTTTGTACCACTTCTCCAGCAGCAATCTGATTGGCAACGTGATCCGGTAAAAGCTGAATGATATCTGACATTTCTACGATTGAACTTGTAAAAATAAGGATAACAATCGAGTGGTAAAAGTTAAATATTTATAAAGAACTTGGGAAAATAATGATAATTTTGACTTTCAGATAATTAATCACATCGATGCAAAGAGATCTCTATATTGATTTTGCCAAAGGACTGGCGACCATTTCCATTATATTCATTCACACGGCTTTCTGGAGCGGACAATTTTACATTCCGACGGAAGTTCGGGTTTTCTCTTTGGTTTTTGATGTTGCATTGTTTTATGCGCTCAGCGGGATTACTTCCGGGAATAATATCGAGAAAACGCTTTACAGATTGCTGAAGTTGCAGATCACGTACATGATCTTCGTGACATTTCTCTTTTTCCTCGACTACTTTTTCAAGGTTTTTGGATTGAATTTTTTCTCGTTTGAATGGTTGAAGGATTTCTACTCAACATTCGGAACCAAGTACGTTCCAAGCAGTATTTCGTCAGAACCGCAGTGGCAGGTTTTGGGAAATTGGTACTTGCACGAGTATTCCACTTGTGACACTTTTCCTGTGGTGATGGGAAGTTTTTGGTATCTGAAAGTTTATTATATCTTGACGGTTTTGGGCGTATTAATTTTAAAATTCTTCCCGAAACACATCAATTGGTTTATTGGGCTTTGTATCGTTTTAACTTTGATATTCAATATTTTTCCACATTATTACCCTAATGGACAAGGTGGTTATGTGGCTTTTTATATGGCTGTTTTTCTGATTGGAAACAGAATGAAAGGCACGAAAATATCAACCAAAATGATTCCCGTTTTGTACGGATTGGTCGCAATTGCTTTGGCTTGGTTGTTCTGGAATTATGGAAGTGATATTTTCTATAAGATCAATAAACAAAAATTCCCACCGAAAATTCCGTACATTATTTGGACCTTATTCTCATTGGTCACCCTTTTCGTTTTCTACAACCGATTGAAGATCACGAAACCAAATTTCATAACCAATGTCGGACAAAATGCGATCTTCTTCTATTTCGCTCAGGGAATGAGTTCATCATTGATCTATTTTCTTGTGGTCCCTCTGAAAGATTCGATGAGTTGGTGGCTGTTGGTTTTGATCATTTATCCGCTCAATATTTTATTGGCATTCCTGATTTCGATTGGTTTGAAAAAAGTGGATGATCTCGGTTGGAAAGTTCTAGAATTTTTGAGAGCTAAAACAGCTTCAAAGAATCCATAAAAAAAGCGCTCCTAAAAGCGCTTTGTAATATTTTTAATCATTTCTTTTCCTTCCGCTCATCGCCACAATTGCGACGATCACAATAAGAACGACGCCACCAATGATCCAGTATGTTGGATTGGTTTGCCATTCTTCTGTAGAAGTGGTAACATTTGTTGTCTTAACGACTGTTGAATCTTGTGCATAGGTCAATGCAGAAGAAAAAAGAGCTAAGAAGCTAAATAGAAATAATTTAGCACGATTGGTAATAGTTGAATTTTTCATAATTTTATTATTTGATTATTGTTAATTTTTCAATATCTATGCCAAATGATAATGTGTTTCGTTAAAGCGATATTTGTCAACATTGATTTCAAAAATTAATTTTAATCAATAAAATATTTAATAAGAAGCCATCAAATCCTTATTTTTACAAAAAATATTAAAATGTTCCGTCTTAAACTTCTTACAGATCCACGTTGGGCAAACATCGCCGAAGATAACTTGGAAGAAATCCTTACCGATCACGCTTGGTGCGAACAAAAAGCTGCTACCAACGCGATTGGCCTGATCACAATGGTTCCAGAGCACACAGAAATGGTGACCGAACTTTTGGCCATTGCGCAGGAAGAGTTGGACCACTTCAACCAAGTTCACGAGATCATCAAGAAAAGAGGTGGTGTTTTGGGAAGAACACGCAAGGACGATTACGTGAATGATCTAATTAAATTCCTCGTAAAAGGTGGACACCGCGATGAGCAAATTATCGACAAAATGCTTTTCGCAGCAATGATCGAGGCAAGAAGCTGCGAACGTTTCAAAGTGTTGACGGAGAATATCAAGGATGAGGAACTGAAGCAATTCTACCACGACCTGATGGTTTCCGAAGCCAATCATTACACAACATTCATCGGTTTCGCAAGACAGTTGGGCGACCCGGAAAAGGTGAACAAACGTTGGGAAGAGTGGCTGGAATATGAGGCCAACATTATGAAATCCTACGGAAACAAAGAAACCATTCACGGCTAAAATCTAAAATGGACAGAAATCTCAACGATTATCTTCGACTCTTTATACGATCCTTCATCCAAGGATTGATTATCATTGGGCCTCTTGCCATCACGGTTTGGGTCATTTGGAGCGTGGTTTTCAGCATCGATAATCTGGTGCCTTCTGTCTCAGAAAAGTTTCCTGGGCTTGTATTTTTCATTGTTATCTTCGGGACGACTTTTATTGGTTTTTTCGGAAACAAATTCATCATCGGAAGATTGATCGTCGACGGTGTGGATTACGTTTTGGAACATATCCCAGGGATCAAATTTATTTACACTTCGCTGAAAGACGTTCTCGGATCTTTCGTGGGCGATAAGAAAAAATTCAATGTGCCGGTTTGGGTCAAGACCAATGAAGCGCCGGAGATTTGGCGAATTGGATTTTTGACGCAGTCCGATATGTCCGTCGTCGATCTGGAGCATATGATCGCCGTTTATTTACCGCATTCCTATGCCGTTTCTGGCTGGGTGATCATCACCAAATTCAATAATATCAAAGAAGTAACCGGTATGAGCGCCGCCGAAGCCATGAAGTTCGCTGTGAGTGGAGGTGTGGCCGGATTTCATTCAGACGACAACGTTTTCAAAGCACCGGAGTAGTTTCAAATTAATAATTAAGATTATAGTTAGTATTTCTATTCACTATAATTTATTCCTACGAGATTAATCTTACATTTTATTAGGGCAGCTTTATCCGTCTTCCGTTCCCAATCTTTTTGCCTGGCTTTTCCAGCCACAAAAAAGGATTTCCACTCAAGCCGGGCTGCAGGCTTTCATTTCAAATAAGATGTCAACAATTAATTTCCACTTTCAATTAATTATTCATTCTTAACTATTCATTATCATGAAATTACCTTACGCAGAACCATTTAGAATCAAAATGGTCGAAGAAATATACCAATCTACCCAAGAACAACGCGAAGAATGGCTGAAAAAAGCCGATTATAATTTATTCAATCTTAGAAGTTCCCACGTTTTCATCGATTTGCTGACAGACAGCGGAACCGGCGCTATGAGTGACAAACAATGGGGCGCACTGATGATCGGCGACGAAAGTTATGCAGGCTCAAGATCATTCGAAGCGTTGCAAAGTACCGTTGAAAGAATCACTGGTTTTCCTTACTTATTACCCACACATCAAGGAAGAGCGGCAGAAAATGTATTGTTCTCCGTAATGGTGAAAGAAGGCGACATTTGTCCCGGAAATTCACACTTCGACACCACAAAAGGACACATCGAATTTCGAAAAGCGCACGCTGTAGATTGTACAATCGATGAAGCTTTTGATATTAATGACCTTCATCCATTCAAAGGAAACATTGATCTGGAAAAATTGGAAGCTGTTTACAGTTCTCATCCAAAAGAACAGATCCCGTTTTGTTTGATCACGATCACTTGCAACTCTTCCGGCGGACAACCTGTTTCTCTCGAAAATATCAAAGCTGTAAAGGCATTATCAGATCAATACGGAATTCCGGTTCTGTTTGATTCCGCTAGATTTGCAGAGAACGCTTATTTCATCAAGAAAAGAGAAAAAGGACAGGAAAACAGGACCATTAAAGAGATTTGTAAAGAGATTTTCTCTTATGGTGACGGTATGACGATGAGTTCCAAGAAAGATGGCTTGGTCAACATCGGCGGATTCATCGCTTTAAAAAACAGAGAGATCTTTGAGCAAGCTTCCAACTTCACCATCATCTACGAAGGTTTCATCACTTACGGTGGAATGGCTGGAAGAGATATGTCAGCTTTGGCAACTGGATTGGACGAAGCAACAGAATTCCCTTATCTGGAAAGCAGAATTTCACAAGTTGAATATCTTGGAAATAAATTGATGGAAGCCGGAATCCCAGTTCAAAAGCCAATTGGCGGACACGCTGTTTTTATAGACGCACTGAACTTCTTACCTAATATCAAAAGAGAGGAATTTCCCGCACAAACTTTAGCCATCGAGCTTTACAAAGAAGCCGGAATCCGAGGTGTGGAAATTGGAACTCTCTTGGCTGACCGTGATCCAGAGACGAGAGAAAATCGTTACCCGAAATTGGAATTATTAAGACTGGCAATTCCAAGACGAACTTACACCAACAATCATATGGATTATGTAGCAGCCGCAGTGATCAATGTTTTTGAAAGACGAAACGAGATCACCAAAGGTTACAAGATCACCAAAGAACCAGCCATTCTACGACACTTTACAGTGCAGCTGGATAAGATATGATCGAAACAAAAAAGAGAGCTAATTGCTCTCTTTTTTTTATTTTTTTATTTTCTCGGGAGAAATTGCCTGGACCTTTTGAAGGCTGCCTCCATCCATTTTCGCTGATGCACCAGGAATTCCCGGACCTGTAGAAGGAGCCATCGCTCCTCTTTCATTTTGATCTAGGTCTTGTCTTAGTTGTTTTGCTCTTTCCAACTCTTCGGCGTTTGGCTGTTGCTGAGGTTGTTGAGCGTTTTGTGAAATTGCATTTCCACTCTCATCCGTCAATTCTAACTTGACGTCACTTTTCAGATATTTCAAAAGTTCTTTTGCCTTCAGACCTTCGGGTGTTTTAGCGTAGTTGAGGACGATCTGCTCCAGTTGAAGGATCATAATTTCTTTCCCCGCATTTTTCCCCGCATTGTAAGCATTCAATAGATAGAATTTTGGGACCAAAGCATCTTTTGGATTGTCTGCAATTGCTTTTTCAATGATAGCGGATGACTCTGCAAACTTTTCTGTTTCGTAAAGCTTATAAGCATCCGCATAGAGTTTCTCTACATCGGCAGTTGACTTGTTGAAATCCTTGTTTTTAGGATTCTTCACATATTCTGCATAAGAGGTATATGGATATTTTTCCAAGATCAATTGTTTTGCTTTCTCTGCATCCGCTGGACTTTTCTCATAGTTGAAAACGAAAATGTTGTACAAAGCCTGCAAATCTGTTTCTTCGTCTGGTTTTACTTCCACAAGATCAAATAATGTCTTGGTCGCTAATTTCGTATTACCAAAAAATGACTCGTACATTCTTCCCATTCCAAGGCTTGCGGTGTCTCTTTCCTTCTTCAATGTTCCCAATACTTCGCGAGAAGTAGGAATCTGCTCGATGTAGAATTCCGGTTCCAAACGCCTTGGGTCAGGTGCATTTGCCAAGCCGAGTGCTTCATTTTTCAATTCCTCGATCGTGGTGGTTTTTGCGGAGTAACGCCAGTTGTCGGACAAGGTCCTGTTTCCCCAAGTCTGTCTGAAGGCATTTTCTCCTCTCGGAATGTTGTTGGAGTTGGCAAAATAGAACGTAGAACCTCCAGTGATCCCAAAGTTTTGGAAACTATTGGCGTCAGAAGAATTGTTCGCAAAGATAGAGTTGGCATTGTAGTCATTGTTATCAAAGCCTTTACTGCGGTCAGCTCTTCTCTGTTCTAGCTCTGCTGCTTCTTCTTTAGCCTTGATTTTCTCGATATATTTTGAGAAATAATCTCTTTGTTGATCAGGAGACATCTTTGCCAAGTTTAGGATACTGTCGTTTTTCTTAATGACATAATAATTCTTGGAAAGTTTCTTGATGTTGGCTGTAAGGCTTGTCAATCGCTCTTTTTCTGGCAAGTAGGTCATCACGGCAAGCGCACTGTCATAGTAGACACCAGCTGTCAAGTAATCATCTTTGGCAAAATATTTCTTCGCGATCTCAGAATAGGTAAGACCTCTGATCTGTGGATCGGACTGTTTTTCCTTCAAAGCTTTTCTAAAAAAGGAATCGGCGATAGAATCTTTTGCAGCAGACGTTGCCACTAATCCACTAGCGTAGAACAATTCATTTTTACGGGATGCATAGGTTCCTTTCTTCGCGATATTCGCTAGATAGGCCATTGCTTCTTCGTAGCTGTCAGCTTTGCCGTCAAAGGTCTTAGCGATCTCGATCTGAGATTTGACTTCGAATTCGTAGCTGTTCGCATATTTGTAAGCTGCAGCAAATGACTCTCTTGCTTCATCTTTTCTATTCAGGTTAGAAAGGATCTGTCCGCGTAAAAATGCGATGCGACTTTTTGTTCTTCTGTCTTTGTTGTAAGTGAAAGCATCTTCCAAAACCTCTGCAGCGAGTTCTTTTTTGCCCCATTTCAGGAAGTTGTCCGCTTGGTAAACTTTCATGATCCGAAGATGTTCTTTTTTAAGTTTGATCTTTGGATTTTCTTCAAGATTTTTGAAAACCTCGTCTGCACGGTAATATTCTTTTAATTTGGTATAGTTGGCCGCTTTGTAGATATGAGCCAAAGGAAGCCTTTTGTCCTTGCTCATCGTATTGAAAAGATAGGTCAATGCATCCAGGGATTCCAAATGTTTTCCTTGGTACATTCTCGCTTTTGCCAAAAGGATGTAAGCATCAAAGATCTTCTTGTTTTTTTCAACCCCATTTACGAGGACAGAATATTTTGTGATGGCCTTGGAGGCTTTAGCTTCAGTGATTTCCAGAATGGTAGCGCCTTTTTTGTTGGCATTTCCGGACTGCGAATTGTTACCGCCACCTACTGATGACATAGTCTGACTGTCGACAAAATTAGAAGAAGCTGCATTTCTAGAAGACCTAGAAGCTCCTCTCACGGGAGATATCGGCATGTCCGATTGCATCGCAGAATTGGATCCTCCAGAAAAACTATTTGTTTCCTGAGCTACATCTTCTGTGGTGTATACAGAAATATATGGGTCATAAAAATTGTCCACATGAGCTTTGTCCCTGCTTTCCATCTCTGCAGCAAGCGCTTCCTTACTGTTGAACAAAGTATTGTGGTAGGTCATAAATCTGTTTATTGGACCGCTTTTGGTTTTCTTCTTTTTATTACGCGGGTTGCAGGCCAATATGCTTACGACAGCAAGTATGATCAGTAAATATTTTCTCATCTAAGTAATTTCAATTTGAAAATTGAGTATTCAATCTGTAAAAATAACGAATTTTTGCAAGGAAAATTATCTAAAGAATCTTGTTTTGAAAATTCTTTGGAAAGCAGTTCATTTTTTTGAGTTCTTCATAAACCAGATCCACCGGAAAACCCATCACAGAATAGAATGACCCGGAGATATTTTTGATCTTGGACATGCCTAGCCACTCCTGTATTCCGTAAGATCCGGCCTTGTCAAAAGGTTTGAAATTATGAATGTAGAACTTGATTTCCTCATCGCTGATCTCAGAGAATTCAACGTCTGTTTTGCTGGTCTTACTAATTTCAGAATCTTTGGTTTTGATGGTGAAAGCGGTGTAAACCTGATGTTTCTTACCCGAAAGTTCTTTTAACATTACAAAAGCGTCATCCTCATTTTTTGGTTTGAGGAGGATTTTTTGGTCTAATGCGACAATCGTGTCAGAAGTTAGTAGGATCTCATCAGACTCAACATCGAAAGCGGCTGCTTTTTTATTTGAAACATATTCGGCGATATTTTCTGGCAAAAGTTCTGCAGGATAAGATTCATCCACATCAATACTGACGGTTTCGAATTGGTAACCGAGTTGCGATAACAATTCTTTTCGTCTAGGCGATTGGGAAGCAAGTAGTAATTTCATTGGCTTAATGTCTATGGTTCTTCAACGTTCAAATGTTTCGCTGAAGCAATTCATTATCAAATAACTAAGCTGATTTTGTTTCTTCGTCGAGATTCCATTTTCCTTGGACTTTCATCACCTGTTCTATCACATCACGCACAGCACCTTTTCCACCATAGACTGGAGAGATGTAATCTGAAATTGCCTTCACTTCCGGAACTGCGTTGGCAGGACAAGCAGAGATCTCTGCCAATTTCATAATTCCAATATCCGGGATATCATCGCCCATCATGAGGATCTCGGAATCTTGTAAATTATGTTTTGATTTGAAATCTTCGTAATCCGAAATCTTGTGCGAAGATTTGGCGTAATAATCATTGATTCCCAAATATTCCATTCTGTTTTTTACCATCGGGTCATTTCCGCCCGTGATGATTCCGATCTTGTAACCTTGCTTGATGGACTGGACAACCGCATAGCCGTCTAGAACGCTCATCACACGACTCATATTTTTATCTGGCAAAAGGTAAACGCTGCCATCTGTGAAAACGCCGTCAACATCGAATACGAAGGCTTTTATATTTTTTAATTTGGGTAAATAACTCATTTTGATCTTGTAAAAATTTAGCATAAAAAAGTCCTCCAAATAGAGGACTATAAAAATAGTGTTTTATGTGGGAATTAAGGATAAAGCGAAGGTTCAATTTTATTATTGTCCTTATTGATCAGCTCTCTCTGGAATTTTTCCATATTTCTCAGCATCTCTGCCGGATCTGTCATTTCTTTTCCGTTGATGTTAACTTTCATTTTCACGCCTGGCCTGGAGAGGTTTTGTCTCATGTCTTTTACAGGATCATTTTTGTATTCTTTCCACTGTTTGATGAATTGCTCCTCGGAAACTTCCAATTCCTTTCCACCCGCCATATTCCCGAATCTCACAACTCTTCCGCCTGGAGCTGTTGATTCGATTTCTTTTTTCTCAATTTTTTCGATCTCATCAAAGTTTTTGCTTCCGGCAAATTTGAAAATGTGTGTGGCGGTAGAATCTTCCATTTCCAATATCAGTCCTGGCAATCCATGGAATTTGTAAGGACCGTCCTGAAAAGGAAAATCCTGCGAGAACCATGCTGTCCACATTCTGCCTCCAAACTCCACAGTCGCTTTCTGAGCATCGAATTTGTCGATTTTCTTTTTGTCGGGAAGGATCTTCCAATCCATCGGTTTTGAGTCAGAAACATTGAAACGATTTTGGCCGATCGTTGTGTGTAGGTTGACTTTAAAGTCTGGATAAGATTTATTGACAGAAGCTTCTACCTTCCCTGCGTTGTTATCATTGTAGCTGAAATTGGTTGCGCCAGAAGCCAATTGTTTTTGGATATAAGCGTCGCGGACAGAATCGCTGTAGAATCGCTTACGGCTGTAGAATTTGCTGCCGTCTTTTTTAATATCGAGATACATCAATTCTGTATTTGCAGAATCTTTTTTCGCCAGATCGGAGACAAATCTGTATTCGTACATGATCCGTGTTCCTTGAGCAAAAGAAATTAAACTCAGAAAAGTCATCAGTAATAAAAGTGTTTTCTTCATAACTAAGTTTTTAGTGATTTAAAATTAAAAAAAATAAAAAGGCAGACAAAAATTTGCGCTACCTTTTTTGGTATAATTAAAATAGTGTGTTACTTGAAATTGAATTTGACGGTGAACATGAATTGGCTTGGTCGGATGTAGATTTGATTTGACATCACCAACTTGTTTGCAGTATCTACATTGACTGTTTCATACAACTTTCTATTGGCAATATTCAACCATTTGAATTCGAAATCGATTTTTCTCTTGACCCAAGTATACTGATAGGAAAGATCATAGAATGAATTTCTAAAGGATAATCCTGTTGTGGAAGAGGAGATATCATCCCAGTTAAATCCAAAAGTGTGATTGTCGGAAGGATAGATGTATGCTGCAAGATTATGATTCCAGCCACTTGATTTTTGTCTGAAATCTTCTGTTTTGTTATAGTTCTGATTCCAGTTCATGCTAATGTTGTAATCTATGCTGAACCAACTAAAATAAGCATTATTGAATTTAGCGGTAAGGGTTTGTATGTTGTTAGTAGTCTCTGTTAAAGGGACCAATTTCGGATCTGTTACACCAACAGGTATGTTTTTGAAAAAGTTGTTAGCATCGGTATTAGTGAAACTTAAAGATAGGTTAGATTTGAATTTAGGAAAGTACTTACCAATTTCCGCACCTTCTGTCTGGCTTTTGGTATTGGTAGTCTCATCAATAAGCGCTAAGTTAGATGAGAGGCCGCTTCTTGTAAAACTTTCTAAAATATTCTTACGATTGGTTCCATAATTATATCTTACGTTGAAGAACAAATTATTGAGCGGATTTCTATATTCTAATCTTGTTCCAATATTTCTGCTTCTGAACTGAGGCATTATATCAGACTCAGGACTTCTAAGTGAGATGCTTAATGGGTTTGTCAACATTTTACCACCATACAAGTATCCAAAACTTCCGAAATTGTAATTCTGGCTCGCAAAAACCCAATATTTGAAGAAGGAGGCGAAGTCGTAGCTTGCAAAAAAAGTAGGTTCGAAAACAGACTTGTTCAAGTCACTGTTCTTATTGTTGAGATGGTCTTTATAAGCAATACCATAAAAGTTATAAGGTAATGTTACATTAAGATTCAATCTGTCAGACTTGTAATTAACACTAATTTGTGTGTATGACTGGATTTCATTCCAATCAACATCATTGATATAAGAATTATTAATTGCGGTAAAAGAATCATTTTTCCCACCATACAAAGCAGAATTGAGTCTATTGAAGTTCATGTTGATCCCTACTTCTGGAATCAAAGTCCATTTTTTGAAATTAAAGCCAACAGATAATGAGTGATTTGCCTCCAAGGTATTCGAGTTTGTGTACTGTTTCAGCTTATCATAGCCATTGAATTCCGGATTTATATTCTGAAAGTTGGTGTAACTCGCTGGATTCACTTCTAAGGTTTGTCTGTCCTTTTGATATTTGAAGTAACTCATGACGTTAAACAATTTATCTTTCCAAGGGATAATGGTACTAAGTGAATTCTGAAAAGAGCCGGTTGGAGATTCCAATGATTGACCACTTGCCCGATTATCAATAAGATTAGTTACTGAATTTGGTGTGTTCTGAATTACATCCGCTCGACTATCATTCCAGTAGCCATTCCAAGTAGTTGTATTTTTGAAAAAACCTTTTTTAGCATTTTTTGTAAAGATCAATTCGCCCTTTGCTGCATTGGTGTAAAAATTATTAGAAGCCGAAGATGTGATTGTTCCTCCAGGTGTAAAACTTGGTGATCCCACTTCATATACATTGATGGACGAAGACACTCTTTCAACAGCATTGTTTGTGTAGCTGGCGTTTGCTTTTAGTTCCCACTCCTTATTTTTGAAGGGGCTTGTAAGCAGATTTGCAGAGACAAAATGAACATTATTGAGTAGATATCTTTTCTCGGGAAGGTTTGGTGTGTCAGCAGATTCTACATTTAGCCAGGATTTCTGTGTAGTTTGAGACCTTCTACCTTCCCATCTACTTCCAAAACTTAAAAGATTACCTTCTTTCTCAACACTTTCGCCATTGTTATTCGCTTTATAGTTGATGACCCACTGGTTTTTCTGTCCAAAGAACATTGGTGTCAATTTCACATTCCAAAGCAATGGGCTAAAACCTGCGCCAACTTCGCCACGACCGGTCATCGTCACAGATTTTTTTAGTTTGATGTTAAGTGCGGCTTGTTCGGAAGGAACTTTATCACGTAGAATGCTTACTGGTTGGTGGTTTTCCAAAACTTCAACTTTGGAAACGGCATCTTTTGGAAGTGAGTTGTTGATTGTTCCATAGCCACCTTCCATCAGGTCTTTGCCATTGACGTAAAACTTGTTGATGGCCTCACCTTGGTAGAGGACCGTTCCATCTTTGTTTACCTCGATGCCTGGGATCTTCTTCAAAACATCGGCAAGGGTTCTGTCGTTTTTATTTTCGAAAGATTTCAGGTCGTAAGAAATTGTATCTCCTTTTTTGGTGATCAATTTTGTTTTAAGTCTTACTTCCTGGATTTCTGTGGCTTGAGAATCCAATGAAAAATTCAGTTTCTGATCATCATTTTTGATGGACTGCGTGATCGGTTTCTGGTTGAAGGCTTTGATCTTCAGGTCCAGATTACTTTCCGCTGAGGTAAAAGTTACTTTATATTCGCCTTTCGCATTGGAAATTCCATAGGCAAGAATCGCGTTTTTTCCAGGTTCTTCAATGGTTACACTGGCGCTTGCAAGGGCTTTTCCGTCTGCATCGGTAATAATTCCTGTAACGGTTTTCTGTGCAAAAACAATCAGAGAAAAAGCAAGCACAAAAAGGAGAGAGAGAATTTTTTTCATGTTAAATAATTGTATCACTAAAGTATTAGTAAAAGAACTTTGTAAAATGTTACAAAGTTTTTATTGGAGTTTACAAAAAGATTATAGTTAAATCTTGAAACTTCTTTTTATTATTAAAGATTTGAAGGATAATCTATTTATAACATCACATTCGATTATTTAAAATAATTATAGATAATGAAGAGTAAAATTTAATAAATTTGTTCCTTAATATTAGATTAATATGGGAGTCATTTTAAAACCGATTGATATTGTAGACGATATTACAAAAGAAGAATTCTTCGAAAAATATCTGAAACCGCGCAAACCAGTTGTCATCAAAAACATGGCGAGAAACTGGCCAGCCTATCAAAAGTGGACGATGGAATATATAAAAGAAGTGGTGGGAGATGTGACTGTTCCTTTGTATGACAGTGCCAAAGCTGATCCAGCGGCACCAATCAATACTCCAACCACGGAGATGAAGTTTGCAGATTACATCGACCTGATCCAAAGAGAACCAACGGATCTGCGGATCTTCTTTTTCGACCCTATAAAACATGCTCCAGACATTCTGAAAGATTACATCTCTCCAAAAGAATTGATGGGTGGTTTCCTAGACAAATATCCAAGTATGTTCTTTGGCGGGAAAAGTTCTGTGACTTTCCTTCATTATGATATTGACCTCGCTCACATTTTCCACACGCATTTCAATGGGAGAAAACACGTTTTGCTTTTCGAACAGAAATGGAAAGACCGTTTGTATTGTCTTCCGTACGCCACTTATGCCTTGGAAGATTATGATATTGAAAATCCGGATTTCGAAAAATTCCCAGCGTTGGACGGCGTTGAAGGCATCGAATGTTTCCTGGAACATGGCGATACACTCTTCATGCCGACAGGTTGGTGGCATTGGATGAAATATCTGGATGGTAGTTTCTCCTTGTCACTCAGAGCTTGGGACAAAAGTTGGGGCGTAAAAGCAAATTCACTTTGGAATCTTACTGTTCAAAGAGGTTTTGATAACTTCATGAAGAAGAACTTCAAAGCCAACTATATGAACTGGAAAGAGAAAAAAGCGATAGAAAGAGGAAATTATGCTTTGAAAAGAGGTTTACCAAGATAATTGTACAAAGTAAAATGTAGAAAGTATGAAGTACTTTTTGTCATTAACTAAATAAAAAATGCAGCTAATAATTTAGCTGCATTTTTGTTATATGAAAGTCAAATTTTAATCTCTAAAATCTAACTTCTAAAATCTCATTTAAACTACACCTTGAGCCAACATAGCTTCAGCCACTTTTACGAAGCCTGCGATGTTTGCACCTTTCACGTAGTTCACGTATCCGTCTTCCTCTTTACCGTAGTCTCTACAAGCTTTGTGGATGCCGATCATGATCTCTTTCAATCTTGCGTCAACTTCTTCTGAGGTCCAGTTGAGTCTGATCGAGTTTTGCGTCATTTCCAATCCGGAAGTCGCAACTCCACCAGCGTTAGAAGCTTTCCCTGGAGAGAACAAAACTTTATTGTCCAAGAAATAGTTGATCGCCTCAAGCGTCGAAGGCATATTTGCAGCCTCGGTTACACAAAGACAACCGTTTGCAACCAATATTTTTGCATCTTCCAGATCCAATTCATTTTGCGTTGCAGATGGGAAAGCAATGTCACACTTCACCTCCCAAGGTCTTTTTCCTGCAAAGAACTGCGCTTCAGGATATTTCGTAATGTAATCTTCCGCTCTATTATTTCCACTTGCTCTCAGTTCCAAAAGATATTCGATCTTCTCTCCGGAAATCCCGTCTTTGTCGTAGATGTAACCATCCGGACCAGACATTGTCACAACTTTTCCTCCCAGATCGTTGACTTTTTTGATAACACCCCAAGCTACGTTTCCAAATCCAGAAACGGCTACAGTTTTACCAGCGATGGATTCATTAATTGTTTTAAGCATCTGCTCAGCGAAATAAACCACACCATAACCAGTTGCTTCCGGACGGATCAACGATCCACCATAGGCCAGACCTTTACCAGTCAATACACCAGTAAATTCGTTTCTGATCTTTTTATACATTCCGAAAAGGTATCCGATTTCTCTTGCGCCAACACCGATGTCTCCGGCAGGAACGTCTGTTTCTGGACCAATGTGTTTGCAAAGCTCCATCATGAAGGCTTGGCAGAAACGCATTACTTCCATATCCGATTTTCCTTGTGGATCAAAGTCGGAGCCTCCTTTTCCACCGCCCATTGGCAAAGTTGTAAGTGAGTTTTTGAAAGTCTGCTCAAAAGCAAGGAATTTTAAAACGCTAAGATTTACCGTTGGATGGAATCTGATTCCACCTTTGTAAGGTCCAATCGCAGAGTTCATTTGGATTCTGAATCCTCTGTTCACCTGGATCTCGCCTTTATCATCGATCCACGGCACGCGGAAGATGATCACTCTTTCCGGCTCTGCCATTCTTTCCAGAAGTTTCATTCCGGTATATTCTTTTCTCGTCGCAATGAAAGGAATTACGGTCACCGCAACTTCTTTTACAGCTTGGATAAATTCGGGTTCGTTAGGATTTTTGGCTTCGATTTTCGCCATAAATTCCTGAATCTTTTCTTCAACGTTAAATAATTCCATTGTGTAACAATTATGACAACAAATTTAAATTCTTTTTCGAATTTCGCAAGTAATATTTTGATTTTTATTGAAAATTTAATGATATAGATTAAGTTTTTTGCATAATGTATAATTCTGTCTTTTGTGTTAACAATTTTTGAAGTTAATATTAAATTACTTCACGTTTCCGAAATGTTGTTTTTCTAATTAAGTTGATATTGCCTTCCGGAAAGACATTTGATGTAGCCATAAATTTCCAGATCGAGGAGAATTGGTAAGATCTTGTGGTGCAAAATGTCAGATTTTTCGGCTAATTCATCAAGCGAAATATTTTTATTTTCGGTTATGATTTCCAATATTTTATGGTGGTCTTTTTTATCAGGCTCGATCATGATTCTCGTCTCTTCTACCGGAAATAATTCGGGCTGCGGTGTGAAGTTGAGATTTCTGACCAGAGTTTTAATGTCGACAATAGATTCTGCCTTGTTGTTTGCGATCAGTTGGTTGCAACCTTGGCTGTAAACATCCGTGATCTTTCCGGGCAAAGCATAAACATCCCGGTTGTATTGGTTGGCCGCTGTGACGGTTGTAACAGATCCGCCGCCATAAGCCGTTTCCACAACGATCAAGTGTGGCGAAAAACCTGCAATGATCCTATTCCTTTGCAAAAAATTTTCCTTCGCCATGCCTTCGAACGAAGCGTATTCTGTGATTAGTGCGCCATTATTCTCAATGATCTTCTTAGCCAGATTTTTGTTGGAAGCCGGATAGATCTTGTCCAAGCTTTGTGCTAAAACAGCGACGGTCGGGATGTTATGATCCAAGGATTCCTCATGAACACATGAATCTGCGCCCAATGCAAGTCCACTCACCGTACAAACCTTTGAGGTTGATAACTCAGACGTTAAAGCCTGAATAAAGTGTTTTCCGTAAGTAGTTAGTTTTCTGGTTCCAACAATGCTGACAGGATTTAGGTCAGTATTCAAATGGCCTTTGTAGAATAGAATGACGGGCGAATCGTCACAATTTAAAAGGTGTTTTGGGTAGAGGTTTTCTTCCTGAGAAATGATTTTGATGCCGTGTTTTTCACAAAACATAATTTCCTTCTCTGCAGACTTCAAGAATTCTTTGTTTCCAATATTCTGAATGCTACTTTTGCCAATTCCTGAGATCGAAAGGAGAGATTTTGGTGATGATTCCCAAACTTCTTTGGCTGATCCAATGTGCTGTATCAGTTTTTTGAGATTGATGTTGCCAATGTTTTTGCACTGTTTCAGCGCGAGAATGTAGAGATATTCTTCCGGATTCATATGGTCATTTGTGTACGACCAATTTAGAAATTATTTTTCATTTTTCCGGATCTCGTCCAGATATTCCCAAATGTTATGCTGTTTCAGCTGAGGTAGATCTTCAAAATCCTCTGGATGATTCTGGATGTATTCCTGCCACATTTTGTCGTCCCGCTCATTGTAATATTCAGGATATTCCCAGATGTATTTGATTTTTTTTTCACCTTGTTTTCTGAAAATTAAAGCTAATATAATTCCTGTGATGCTTCCCGCAAGGTGCGATTGCCAACTGATCCTACTAGGCTCGGGAAGATTGGAAAAAAACTCTTCTGGAAAGATTCCCCAGATCAAACTTCCGTAGTACAAGGCAACGACCAACGAAACGGTCAGCAATTTCATATTCCAGCGGAAGACACCACTGAAGAAAATGAAGAACGCCAGCATATAGACCAATCCACTCGCGCCGATGATACAGCTGTAATTCCACTGTCCTGTGATAATGTCTATCGGCGGTAACATCCAGACCAATAATCCGGAGGCGATCCAGCCAATCAGAAAAATCTTTAAAGCGATCTTTGGGTAAAATTCAAACAACAAAAAGAGAAGAATCGCAATCGGCATAGAGTTGCCGATGATATGGTCCAAACTGCCATGAAGCAAAGGTGCGAAGATGACGCCACTCAAACCATCCGGGACCAGCGGAATAATTGCGCCGCTACAACCTCCGAAAAATCCGAGATTCTGGAGTAGGAAAAAAATCCACATCAATGAGAGCAGTGCAATGGGAACCAAAAAGGATTTTAAATGAAAGGTCTTCAAAAACATGGATTTGAGAATCACAATTATACAGCCATTTTGAAGAAAAGGTAATTTTGTCCGCAAAAAAAGCTCGGAAAATTGAGAATTTGGTTATAAAGTCAGATTTTTAAAAAATTAGTTTTATTATTTTTGTGGAAAATTTTGATTAATGAAAAAGGTATTGGTTGTTTTTGCGGTGGTGATGGTCTTTTTTTCTAAAGCTCAAATTACTGATTATCAAAAATTAATAGATTCTATTGCGCAGAGCAGATGGGATTCCACATCCATTGATATCGATAGTTTGGCAAATCCGAAGATAGTGAATATCAGATCTTTGAAAAATGACACGGTCAAACTATCTAACAATACCATTATCGTTTCCAATACGGATGACACGAGTCCCTTGACGCCATCGTCCATTCTCAACTTGCCAACGCTGAAACGCTGGTTCTTTTTTGGGCAGAACAGTTTGGTTTTCAATCAATCATCATTTGCAAACTGGTATGCCGGCGGGAATAATAACATTGGTGTCATCGGAAAGGTGAATTACAATATCGTCTATAAAAAGAACAGACACTATCTGGATAATAATATTCAGATGGGTTATGGATTTGTTTCCTCGACTGGACAATCTACCAGAAAGACAGATGATTACATCAATATCATGACCAATTATGGTTACGAGTTGGCGCAACATTACTATTTGTCAACAGGTTTCCAGTTCTTGTCACAATTTACGCCGGGATTCAATTATGCCAATACACCAGAGCCTGTCTATGACAACCGAATTTCCAAGTTCATGGCACCAGGTTACCTGAATGTCGGTCTTGGTTTTTCTTATAATCCTAATGAGAATTTCCAGGTGATCGTGCGTCCTCTCAATGGGAAATTCACTTTTGTGCTCGATAAAAAGCTTCAAACTGCCGGAACTTATGGTCTGGAAAAGGATGGACAAAGTATGCGTGCAGAGCTTGGAGCCATGGTCAATATTCTTTATAAGATCAAGATCTACAAGGATATTACTTATGTCAATCAGATCAACTTTTTTAGCAACTATCTGGAACATACGGAAAGAGTCGATATCAACTACAGTGGCGCTTTGAATCTAAAATTCAACAAATATATCTCTGGCGTTGTTACCATCGATATGATGTATGATCACGATCAGATCCAGAAATTGCAGAGAAAACAAACTTTAGGTTTCGGGATCACCTATAATCTTGGTTATAAAGTAGATCGCGATACAACAACTGGTGTGATCAAACCTTTTGTTAATTAAGAACATTATTATAATAAATACACACTGATGAAAAAACTACTTTTTGCAGCAGGCATTCTGCTTGCTCTCAATTCCTATGCTCAAGAACTACCAGTTCAAGATACGGTAAAAGCTTGGTCTGTACTGGGACAAAATACATTGATGCTCAATCAATCTGCCTTTTCCAATTGGGTGGCAGGTGGTGCCAATAATGTGGGCTGGCAAGCCGGTGTCAATTACAATCTGACCTACGAGAAGGACAAGGACCTTTGGGAAAACATCATCATTCTGGGTTATGGAATGAATAATACGCAAGGTGTTGGTAATAGAAAAACGCAGGATGTCATCAACCTTTCTACCAATTATGGACGCAAGATCTCGGGCAATTGGTACGCCTCGGTTGGCGCTGGCTTGATCTCTCAATTTGCGCCAGGCTACAAAGATGGAAACAATCCCGAAGCTGAAAAGATCTCAAACTTCATGTCACCAGGTTATGTGAATGTTGGTGCTGGTTTTACTTACAAACCGAATGATAATTTTACAATGACATTGAGACCTGCCAACGCAAGATTCACATTCGTGACAGATAAAGATCTGCAATACGCGGGTAATTACGGTTTGAAGAATGATGGCGATGCTATGTTGTTCCAATTTGGATTTCTGGCAACGGCGCAATACAAGGTGAAATTGATGGAAAACATTATGTTGCAGAATAATGCTTCCGTTTTCTCCAACTACCTGGATCACCCTGAAAGATTGGTGCTTTCTTATGGTGGAATTCTTAATTTGAAGGTCAATAAGTACATCTCGACCAACGTCACTTTAGATTTGTTGTACGACCACAATCAGATTAAGAAAACGCAATTGAAACAAACTTTGGGAATAGGCTTTGCTTATAACATCGATAATGGGAAAAAAAGGACAGACGAAAAACGCAACCAAGGTTGGAAATAAATAATCTGTAAATTATAATGAATAAAAAAAGTGGAGCTTATTGCTCCACTTTTTCTTGTAACCAACCCAATTCTCCAAAATGTTTTTTGAATTTTTGGATCTTCGGTCCAACAACAGCACTACAGTAAGGCTGGTTTGGATTGGCGTTGTAATAACCTTGGTGGTAAGCTTCCGCCGACCAGAATTTTTTGAAAGGAACAATCTCTGTAACGTATTTTCCGTTCCATTCACCTTTTGCTTCAGATGCTTTCAAAGATTCCTCAGATTCTTGTTTTTGCTTATCAGAATGATAGAAGATGGCGGATCTGTATTGTCTTCCAATATCATTGCCTTGTCTGTTCAGCGTTGTAGGGTTGTGAAGGAACCAGAACACTTCCAATAATTGTTTGAAGGAAATGATCTTTGGGTCATAGGCGATCTGTACAACTTCTGCATGTCCAGTCGTTCCAGTTGATACTTCCTCATAAGTAGGATTATCTTTCTGTCCGCCAGAATATCCTGAGGTTACAGATTCTACACCCTTCAGCATATGGAAACAACTCTCCACACACCAAAAACATCCGCCTGCCAAAGTGGCATATTCCAAATTGTTTTTATCCATTTTTTGATTTGTTAAAGGTTTTGATTTTTTCTCCTGTCCATTGCAGTTGACGAGGAAAAAGCTTAAGAATATTAATAAATAACGTTTCATTTTTGAGCAAGAAAAATCCTTTGATTTTCCTTGTTCTTAATAGCAAATATTATTCCCATTAAAAACGAACATCAAAGGATCTCTCTATCTCAATTATTTATTTTCCCAGACCAAAGCACTTGCGCCAAGAATGGCAGCATCCGCCTCGTCCAGTTCACTGAAGACCAATTTCACCTTGGAACGGAAAATTGGCAACAGGTTTCTTTCCATATGTAATTTGGCAGGCTTCAAGAGGAAATCGCCAGCTTTGATCACACCTCCAAACAATAGGATTGCTTCTGGTGATGAGAACATTACGAAGTTTGCTAATGCTTCTCCCAATTTCTGTCCTGTGTATCTGAAAACTTCAATGGCTGTTGGGTCTCCTTTTTTAGCACACTCATGTACTGTTTTGGAATTGATCGTTTCTTCCGGATATTGATTCAACATAGAATCTGGAAACTCAGCTCTGAATTTTTTTGCAGTGATCGCGATTCCGGTAGCAGATGCGTAAGCCTCAAGACTACCTTCGGAACCTGTGCTCCAATGCTTTCTTCCACCAGGCTTCACCACGGTGTGACCTAGTTCTCCGGCAAATCCATCGTGACCGTAGATCAGACTTCCGCTGGCTACGATTCCGCTTCCAACGCCTGTTCCCAAAGTGATCATGATGAAATCTTTCATTCCTCGTGCAGCACCGAACATCATCTCTCCAAGTGCAGCAGCATTGGCATCATTTGTCATTTTGCAAGGCACCCCGAATTTCTTTGTCATCAATTCAGCAAACGGAACGACACCTTTCCACGGAAGATTTGGTGCCAACTCTATGGTTCCTGTGTAGTAATTGGCATTGGGTGCGCCAACGCCGATCCCGTCCAAAGTCGTGTTGGTGGAAACTTTGTCGATAAGTGGTTTGATGTTGACATACAAGGCCTCGATAAAATCTTCTACCTGCTTGTACTCCTCAGTTTTAATTTGTCCTTTTGCGAGAATCTCTCCGCGGTGGTTCACCAAACCGAATTTGGTATTGGTTCCGCCAATATCTATACCTATGGCGATTTGTCGTGATAAATCAATTAATGACATCGATCAAAATTTTTAAGACCCTAAATTTAGAGAAAAGGAATTTAATATGAATTAAATATTTGGTTAATTTTAAAAATTAGAAGTTATATTTTATCGTAACGCCATAAGTTCTTGGGTCGCCCAAAACCGCGGCATAATGTCCCGCATTTCCAGCACCGGGAAGCAATTGCTCAAAATAATCGCGGTTGAAAATATTCCTTACCCAAAGATAGGTCGTGACACCTTGTCGCACTCGGAATCCAAATCTCGAATTGAAAAGGGCATAACCGGGAACATTCAAAAACTGAGATGGTGTAGGGCTGGATGAGAACGTTGTACGGTAATAGCTATCCAAAGCGAAGAAATAATCGCCATTATAATTGAGGAATTTTCCTGCAAAATTAATTTCTCCACCCGTAGAACCTGCCCATTTGGAAACGCCTGGCAAAACACCACCCGAAATATCAACGAAAGTAGGTCCACCTGTATTCTCCAAAGCTGGCGGCGCATTGTTAAATTTTTTATAAATCGCCTCTGTGTAAGCCAGATTGGAATAGAAATACAAATTGCTGAAGCTGTAAGAAAGATCGGTCTCGATGCCGCGAACTCGTACTTTTTCTGCATTCGCCAGATAACCTCTGTTGATGGAAAGGTCAGCTGCCTGAACTTGAACTTGATAATCCTTAATAGATGAATTGTAGAGGGTTAGATTGAAGATGAAATTTTTGAAAGGTTGAGATTTCAAACCTAATTCGTAATGAAGGATCCTTTCTGGTTTCACGACGGCCAATTCCGTCAATGCATTGCCATTAGAATCTGTTGGAAGTCCACCAAGATTCAGTCCGACTGGTTTGAAGCCTGTGGAAAATGTCCCGAATAGGTTGTAGTTTTTGGTTGGTTTGAAGGCTAAAGTCAATTGTCCGGAAAAGTTGGTGTCATCTATCGACGCATTGAATTCCTGATTGCTGTAAACGGAATTTTTGAGCGCGATCAAAGCTGGGTCACTGGTTTCCAGACCGCCATAAATAAATCTTTTGAAATCGATTTCCTTTTTATCATAATTGACGCGGATTCCCGGCAGTAAACTAAGTTTTTCGGAGAAGCTCCAATCCAACTGTCCGAAAACCGCACCACTAAAAGAGTTGAGACTTGGATAAGATTTGATTCCGTAGCCATCTAGCAATCCTGGCGTTTGCCACAAAGAGCTTGTAGAACTTTGGGAAAATCGCCATTGGTCTTTTCCAGCTTCTTCGATCTGTCCATTTTTGTCTGCCCGTAATCTTTGCCAGATTCCAAAAACACCGAACACGCCGCTCAGTTTTTCATTGAAATCACCAGACCAGCGGATTTCCTGACTCCATTGCTGATGTTTGCTCGGCGCCTGGGATTTTGCCAACGCTGCAAGTCCTGTAAAATCTCTGTCATTGGATGGATTCCAATTCCAGAATCGCCACGCTGAGGTCGAGACGATCTTTCCTTTTCCTAAGGTGTATTCAGCATTCAGGGAAAGTCCGCCCATATCTTGTTCCGCTTTCCACGGCGTGTCTGTGTCGACAGTCCTGTTAAACGGGTCGATTGCAGGAAGTGTATAACCAAGGTCAGAAATGATATTTCCAAATTGTCTGTAAGCAGCTCTTTTTGTGGTCACAACGCCGGCGATCACTTGTGCGTAGCCATTTGCTCGAAGTCGATTATAATCTCCGGTCAAGATGAATTTTAAATTTTCATTGGGTTTGTATAAGAGCTGATCTCGTATCGCAATAGAATTAATATCATTCAGGTCTTGGCTGGCTCTGGAATTATAGATCGTACCATCGCGGTGTGTTCCCGAAGCTGAGAATCTATTGGCAAACTTATCCGAGATGGCGCCCGTGACAGACGTTTTTGCCTGGATGAATCCATAATTGCCAAAACTGATCTCTGCTGTTCCACCTGTTGTGAAACTTGGCTGCTTTGTTGTGACATTGAAGGTTCCGGCCGTTGTATTTTTACCGAATAAAGTTCCCTGCGGACCGCGCAAAACCTCGATCCTCTCGATGTCAACAAAATCTAAAGTTGTGGCTGCTGGTCTTGCATAGTAAACACCATCCACGTAGAAACCAACACCTGGGTCCAAACCATCATTGGTCAATCCGAAAGTAGAGCCTAATCCTCGAATGCTGAGACTTGTATTCCTAGGTGTGGAACTGTAAAACTGAACCGATGGCACCAGTTCCTTCAAGCGATTGACATTGAAAGCGCCCGTTTCTTCCGCTTTTTTTCCAGAGATCACATTGATGGGAATCGGAACTTGTTGCGCCGTTTCTTCTCGTCGTCTGGCGGTAACGATGACTTCCGTGATCACGAAATCATTGGGGAGAAGTTTGATGATCAAAGTGTCGGTCGGATTTTCATTAATATAATAAGACTTCGACTCGAATCCGTTTTTCTGAATTTTGAATTCTGAAGGAAATTGATTGATATTAGTTAAGGTAAAATTACCATCCTGATCGGTTTGGACGGATACGTTTTTATCGGCCTTCGAAGTGATCTTGACCGATGTGATCGGTTTGTTGTTGATGCTATCCAGAACTTTTCCGGTGATCGAATTCTGTGCGACTGAATGGATGATTGTGAAAGTGAAAAAGAGGATGTACCACTTTTTCAAGATAATAGGATTGCTGCTCATAGTTTATTAAAAATAGAGAGCAAAAGTAAATTATTTTATTATCATACTAAAATAGTATGAATTAAAATTAATATAAAACCTGAATGATTAAATTCAGGTTTCAATATCAATTATTTAATCTGTGTTTTCTTTCTTCGTCCCCACCAGATCATAAATCCAGTGATTGGCATTGAGGCAATGATTAAACTGACAATGAATGCGATGATCTTTGTCGGCAAGCCTAAGATCGCACCAACGTGAATGTCATAATTGGCAGCCACGGTTTTCTCTCCAAAGTTCTTGTCTTTCGGGTCGTGTGTGTGCAGTAATTCTCCAGAGTTCTCATCAAAGATCAAGCTGCTGCTTTTGTGATAAGAGTAGGATAGATGTCTCACATAAACCTCGAAATTCGGATGTTCGTGATCGTCGATATGCGGATGACCAAGATCCAAACTGAATCCGTAAGCTGTTGGATACAACTCCTTCACTTTGTCAGAGATCTTGTCCAAGGTTCTGTCGTTTTTCATCTCTATTGGCGCTTTGGTCGTGATCTTTGAGAAATCCGGATAAGCTGTTTCGCCTCCAGAAAATACGACGTAGATCATCGCCTGAACGACAAAGAATGCATAGAACAAACCTGTAATGGTGAGGATCAAAGCAAAAATAGAAGAGTAGAAGCCGAGGATATTATGAAGGTCATAATTCTTTCGTTTCCATTGTGTGGTGTCTTTCCATTGGAATTTGAAGCGTTGTTTTCTGGCTGCTTTATTCTTTGGCCACCAAAGCACAATTCCTGTGATCAGCATTATTAAGAAAATAATGACCGGAATCCCGACAACATAACTTCCCCAATCCTGTTTCAAAAGAAAACTCCAGTGGATGGATTTCACAATGGCAAAGAAACCGTTTTTCTCGTCGTACGTTTGCAGTACTTTTCCTGTGTAGGGATTGACGTAAGCTAATTTGTAGATCGGAAATTCATCAAAGTAATTCCATTGATCAGGTTGATGCTCGTACCAGTAAAATTGATAGGACATTTTTTTGTCGATCGGAACGTTGATCCAGTGGATTGGATACTTTTCTTTGGTCTGCTCGTTGACCAATTTTTCCATCACGCGGATTGGCAGGATTTGTTTTTGGTCGATGTTCTGCTCGTTGTGGTAGATGTATTCTTTTCTGGTCACATTTTCCACTTCATCTTTGAAAACATACAAGGCGCCTGTGATCGCGATAATGAAAATGAGTGTACCAATGGACAAGCCAAACCACAAATGTAGTTTGGCTGTCCATTTTTTAAAGAAACCAGGTTTCTTCTTATGATGATGTTTTTTCCTCATAAAAGTTTAAAAAGCCAAGTTGCAAACTTAGCTTTTTTATTTTTTAGAATTTGTAAGTGATGCTTCCTAAAGCATTGATAAGAGTCTGTGGATTTGCAGTAGAATATCCGATCCAATAATGTTCGTTGGTAAAGTTATCAACCTTCAATCCAATTCTGAATTTCTTAGTGTCATAATATGCGTTAGCATTTAAGACAAAAAAGCTATTCAAAGTAAAAGTATCCTGTGCGTTTCTTGTTGGATTAAATTGATTAAGGATTTTGTTGTCGCTCGCATAATTTCCTCCAACGCCAAATCCTAAACCTTTAAGATTTCCATCAATGAATTGATAACTTGCGTTAAAGTTTGCTAACCATTTTGACCCAGATGTAGCAGGTCTCATTCCGGTGGCTTGATCTACAGTATCGTTATATGCAAGACCTCCGATCAAAGAAAATCCTTTAACAAGATAGGCATTAACTTCAAGTTCTACACCTTTGCTGCGAATCTCTCCAGTTTGATTCTGGATAGCTATGTTTCCAAAATATCCTGTAGTTACGAGATAATTTTTAGCAGTGATATCATAATAACTTACAGTAGCATTGATTTTTCCGTTGATCAGATTAGTTTTAAAACCTCCTTCGAACTGATTTGCTCTTTCCGGATCTGATAATGCAGTTTCTCCTGCAGCATTGAATGTGTAATATCCATTACTTTTGAAACTGTTTTGGTAATTCCCGAAAACTGAGAATTTGTCTTTTACAATCTCATAAACCAATCCTGCTTTTGGAGACCATGCTGATTGATTGTAAGGATCAGTATCATTTATCCAAACTTTTCCGCCTTTAGAATCATTACTTTCATAACGTAATCCTAGAACTACATTAAGACCTGAAACAGGTGTGAAAACGTTGGAAACATATCCACTGTAAGTATTAAGGTCAGAATCAATATCATAATTGCTCAAGTTGGCAGGATTATTATAAAGAGCTCCTAAAGCAGAACCATTAAATCCAGAATAATCTCCACCATTAGCAGAAACCGTATCAAAAGCACCAGTATTCAAATAGATGAACCTGGATCTGTCCTTAGTTTGTAAGAAATCAAAACCTGCAACAGTTCTGTTTCTCATTCCATTTCCGAAAGTGTAATCGAAGTTGAAGTTCTGCTGTACTTGGAACCAAGATTTTTTACTGTCTTTTGTTCCTTGATCATATCTTTGAATGAGCAATTGGTTGTCCATCATTCCCAGTCCGAAATATGGACCGAATCCGTTTGAGAAGCTGTGAGAGTTATTAATATTTGTTGATGACTTGATGTTGTCATTGATCTTATAATTGATCTGTCCAAAGACGTTATTGACTCTTGCAGTTGTGTACAGATCATCACCAATGAAAGATTGTTTGTAATCAAGACCTGCTTTTTCCAGATCTTTCATATTATCAATGCCATTAAGTCCAACGGGAGATAGATAAAAGAATAGCTGCTCGCCGACTGCTCTGTTGTTGAACATTTCGTACTCCACATTAAACTGTAATCTGTCAGAAGCGTTATAGGTCAATGAAGGTGTGAATGCAAAATATGAATTTTTCATATCACTTTTCTGGAAAGTGCCAGAGTTTGTGTAAGCTGTATTAACTCGGAATAGAAGTTTTTTATCTGCAGTCAAAGGTGCGTTTACATCCGCCTGAGCTCTGTAAGTGTTATAGCCACCGCCAGTAACGGTAACATTTCCTCCGAAGGTACCATAAGGTTTTTTTGTAACTCTATTGACCAAACCTCCGTAAGATGCAACATTACTTCCATACAAAGTTCCGGAAGGGCCTTTTAACACTTCAAGTTTTTCAAGATTGATCGCGTCCACTGTTGTTGTTACAGGTGCTACCAAACCATTTCTCATAGAACCGGTAGAAACGAAACCTCTTAGAATTATAAATGATCCACCATCACCAGCTCTGCTGGTAGCGTTCCACATTTTTTGTAATCCAGTAATATTTCTGTAAGCATCATCTATGGTATATAAAAGCTGATTCTCTAAAGCTTTGTAACTAATTGATGATAGTACTTGAGGATCCTCAATAGCTTTTAAAGGCATTTTGTTAGAATAGTCACTATCTTTTTTTACCAAAGCATCGATGATAACTTCTTCTATGTTTTTCGAGTTGTTTACAGTATCATTCTCTTGAGCATATGCAAACGTGGAAACCAAAACCACAGCACTCACAATTATTTTCTTCATTAAGGACTAATTTTTTGCAAATGTATTATTTTTATTAATTCTAAATTAGAATTAAATATGATATTTGTCATTTTGTTAATAAATGTTAAAACAAAAAAGCTGTTGAAATTATCAACAGCTTTTTGGTTATATCGTAAAGTCCTTTGTTTATGCAGGAATTTCGCCTTTGTATAAGAATGAAACAATTTCTTTGTTCACTTTCTCTACCATTTCGCTAAACAAGTAGAAAGATTCTTGCTTGTAGATGACCAATGGATCTTTTTGCTCATAAACAGCACCTTGGGAAGAACGACGTAGGTCATCCATTTCTCTCAAGTGTGTTTTCCAGTTCTCATCAATGATAGATAAAGAGATATTCTTTTCAAAATCAGTAATCAACGATTCACATTTGGTTTCATAAGCTTGTTGTAGATCCGTTACAATCGTCATTGTTTTAATGCCATCTGTAAACGGAACCTGGATCATTTTGAACATCGAACCTTGATTTAGGAATACATTCTCGATGATTGGATAAGCATTTTCTTTAAGAAGGTTTAATCTTAAGTCATAATCTTCTTTTGCCGCTTTGAAAACGATGTCTGTCAACGCAGGAATCTGAGTGCTTGAAAACTGAGCTTCTGTAACCGGCGATTCCATTGTGAAATATTTGATGATATCGAATTCGAAATCTTTATAAACTCCAGTAGCTTTGTGTTGAGAAACGATTGCAGCAGCTGTATCGTAGATCATATTCACGATGTCGTACTTCAAGTGATCTCCGAACAAGGCGTTCTTTCTACGTTTGTAGATCACGTCACGCTGTTTGTTCATCACATCGTCATATTCCAACAATCTCTTTCTAACACCGAAGTTGTTTTCCTCTACTTTTTTCTGAGCTCTTTCGATAGACTTGGAGATCATAGAATGCTGAATCACTTCGCCATCTTTATGTCCCATTCTGTCCATCATTTTCGCAATTCTTTCGGATCCGAAAAGACGCATCAAGTTGTCTTCCAAAGAAACATAGAACTGAGAACTTCCTGGATCTCCCTGACGTCCCGCTCTACCTCTCAACTGTCTGTCAACACGACGAGAATCGTGTCTTTCTGTTCCGATGATCGCAAGACCACCGTTGGCTTTCACTTCGCCTTTCAGTTTGATATCCGTTCCTCTACCAGCCATGTTGGTTGCAATGGTTACAACACCTGCGCCACCAGCTTCAGCTACGATCTCTGCTTCTTTCTTGTGAAGTTTCGCATTCAAAACGTTGTGAGGGATTTTTCTTAAGCTTAATGCTTTTGACAACAATTGAGAGATCTCAACAGAAGTGGTACCAACCAAAATAGGTCTTCCAGCTTCTACCAATTTTTCGATTTCCTCGATTACTGCATTATATTTTTCGCGATTGGTTTTGAAAACCAGATCTTGTCTGTCATCTCTCTGGATTGGTCTGTTGGTAGGAATTACAACAACATCCAGTTTGTAGATTTGCCAGAATTCTCCTGCTTCTGTTTCCGCCGTTCCGGTCATTCCAGCCAGTTTGTTGTACATACGGAAGTAGTTCTGCAAAGTAACGGTCGCAAACGTTTGAGTCGCTGCTTCAATTTTTACATTTTCCTTAGCTTCAATCGCTTGGTGAAGTCCGTCGGAATAACGTCTTCCTTCCATGATACGACCTGTTTGCTCATCAACGATCTTCACTTCGCCGTCAATCACCACATATTCATCATCTTTTTCGAATAATGTATAAGCTTTCAATAATTGATTTAAAGTGTGGATACGCTCAGACTTGATAGAGAAATCTCTGTACAATTCTTCTTTCGCCGCGAACTCATCTTCTTTAGAAAGATTTTGTTTTTCGATATCAGCAATCTCAGTTCCGATGTCTGTCAAAACGAAGAATTGTTGATCCTCGTTACCAGCTGACATATATTCTACACCTTTATCAGTTAGATCGATTTGATTGTTTTTCTCATCGATCACGAAATAAAGATCTTTATCTACGATTGGCATGTCACGGTTGTTGTCCGCCATATATTGGCCTTCAACTTTTTGTAATAATGCACGGTTTCCACTTTCTGACAAGAACTTGATCAATTGTCTGTTCTTAGGAAGACCTCTGTAAGCTTGTAGTAATTTGAAACCGCCTTCTTTGGTTTTTCCAGCAGCAATTAATTTTTTTGCTTCGTTGAAAAGGACTGAAACGGTTTTCTTTTGAACTTCAACGATTCTGTCGATAGAAGGCTTCAAGACATCATATTCTTGTCTGTCGCCTTGTGGTACCGGACCAGAAATGATCAATGGCGTTCTGGCATCATCTACCAAAACAGAATCCACCTCATCTACAATCGCAAAGTTCAATTCTCCCTGAACCAATTCAGTTGGAGAAGTTACCATGTTATCTCTCAAATAATCGAAACCAAATTCGTTGTTGGTTCCGTAAGTGATGCTTGCCTGATAAGCTTTTCTTCTGGCGTCTGAGTTTGGCTGGTGAAGGTCGATACAATCGATGTTCATGCCGTGGAATTCGTACAATGGACCCATCCAAGCGGAGTCACGTTTTGCCAAATAGTCATTCACGGTTACCACGTGAACACCACGGCCAGGAAGTGCATTAAGATAAATCGGCAAAGTTCCAACAAGTGTTTTTCCTTCTCCGGTTGCCATCTCAGCAATTTTCCCTTGGTGAAGGACAACACCACCGATAAACTGTGTGTCGTAATGAACCATGTCCCAAACGACAGGCGTTCCCGCAGCGTCCCATTTGTTTTTCCAAACAGCGATGTCGCCTTCCAGCACCACAAAATCCTTTGTAGCTGCCAATTCGCGGTCTCTATCTGTAGCAGTTACACGAATTTCTCCGTTTTGCGCCAAACGTCTGGAGGTTTCTTTTACCAAAGCAAATGCTTCTGGAAGAACTTCAGCTAATACTTTTTCTTCCACTTCGTAAGACTCTTTTTTCAGAGTTTCGATCTTGGTGAAAAGTGCTTCTTTCTCGTCAACGTTGGTTGAGTTTTTTATCTGCTCTTTAGTTTCTTCAATTTGGGTTGTAAATTTTGCAGTGGCAGTTTTCAATTTCTCTTTGAACTCTGCTGTTTTATCTCTCAATCCATCATCGGATAATGCTTGGATGCCAGATTCTACTGTTTTGATTTTTGCGACAACTTTTTTTACTTCTTTAAGATCTTTTGCATTTTTGTCTCCCAAAAAACTTTTAAGAACTGTATTTAAAAAACTCATAATTTGCTATTTGCGGTTTGCACTTGGCTTGTGGCCAACTGCGTTATTTATTTAAAAGAATTGGCAAAAGGTAAAACCAAGAGCCAAAAAACCGAATTAATATTCGTCCTCGTTCCAGAGGTAATCCTCATCTGTAGGATAGTCGCTCCAGATCTCATCGATTGCATCATAGATCTCTCCTTCGTCCTCGATAGCTTGTAGGTTTTCTACAACTTCCATAGGCGCTCCGGTTCTGATAGCGTAGTCGATCAATTCTGCCTTGGTCATCGGCCAAGGTGCATCACTAAGGTAAGATGCTAATTCTAATGTCCAATACATAATTTATAATTTTTGCAAAAGTAAAAAATTAGGTGATACTTTATACACTTTTCTACTGATTTTCAACAATATTTAAAAATTATTTTATTTAATATTTAAATTTGATTGTCATCGTGGCGTATTACTGCGGATTTCCCAAAAACCATTCCACAAATTTTTTTATGCCATTTTGGAAGTTTGTGCCTGGCGCATATCCAATTATTGTCCTTGCTTTGGTAATGTCAGCATTGGTTTTTTGGACGTCGCCTGGTTGCATTGGCAGCATTTTTTTGTTTGCTTTTTTGCCAATTGTCGTTTCTAGGACAGACAGCATTTCGTTGAGTGTCACCACTTCACTTTCACCAAGATTGATGATCTCATAAACGTTCTCATTGGCCTCTAGATATTGGATAGATTTCAAAATACCATCAATAATATCATCAATGAAAGTGTAATCTCTAGCTGTGGAACCATCGCCATAGAACGGGATTTCTTTATTTTCGGAAATCAGTTTTGTGAATTTGTGAATCGCCAGATCTGGTCTTTGTCTTGGTCCGTAAACCGTGAAAAACCGCAGCTGGATCATATCGATATGATAAAGACTGTGGTAAACGTGGCCGATAATTTCGCCACATTTTTTTGTCGCTGCGTAAGGCGAAATAGGATTGTCCACATTGTCGGTCTCAGCAAACGGGATTTTCTCATTATTCCCATAAACACTTGATGATGAAGCACAAACGAACTTTTTGATTTCAAAATCTTTACACAGTTCCCAAAGATGCTGAGTGCCACGGATATTCACTTCTTCATATTCCAAAGGCCTTTCAATAGACGGACGAACGCCAGCCAAAGCCGCCAAATGGATCACGACATCGATTTTATGATTTTGGAAAATCGCTTCCAATCCTTTTTTATCCCGAATATCTTGATAGTAAAGTTGATAATTGTCTGACTTTGTTTCAGTTGATAATTTTTGAATATCAGTTTCTTTGTCCTTAAAATTAAACTCAGATTTTATATCCAAAGATTCAAGTGTATTTTGAACTTTGATCTTATAATCATAAAAACCGTCGAAGTTGTCAATATTAATGACAGAATGTCCATTTTTCAAAAGTTGTTCTACCAGATGAGAACCGATAAATCCACTGCCGCCAGTAACTAGATAATTCATAAGATCAAATGTTTTGCGAAGATAAGAATTAAACAAAAAAAAGAATCTCTTAATTGGGAGATTCTTTTAATATTCAGAGGATTATTTTTATTTGACAATAAACTTTTTGGTTTGTGAAACACCATTTTCTTCAACATTCATAATATACGTTCCTTTTGCAAGTTTGGAAACATTCACTTCTTTTGGAGTTGCTGTGCTGATGACCAATTTTGCAGAAGCGTCGTAGATCTTGATATTTTTCAGTCCATTACTTGGAGATGTAACATAGACAATTCCATTGCTGACCGCAGTAGGATAGATATTAAAACTTTCTTTTTTGGTGTTGTTGACCGCTAGAGCATCTACGGTTCCCACTAATTTGATATCATCAATTCTGTATCCAACCGCTGAATCCATAGTATTAGTAAAACGGATTCTTAGATTTTCTGTCTTCGGAATTGTTCCTGTAGCCGTCACATATTCCCAAACAGAAGCATTGGTACTAACTCTTGCATAACTAAGAGCGGTCCAGTTAGATCCATCTGTGCTCACTTCAACTTTTGGGACAAAGCTTGTGTTTGCAATGCCATTGTAATGCCCAAAAGATAAACTTATATCCTTGTATTCTGATGTCTTGATTCCTGAGATTGTCAAAAATTTCTCTGGTGCAGTTGCAGCTGTGGTAGCTCCTAAAAACAGACAGCCAGCTCCGCTAGCACCAGTATAACCGGTGGAAGAGAATGTTGTTCTTATATCAGAATTTCCACTGTAAACAATCGGAGAAGCATTTTGATATCCAGTGTAAACTCCCACGCTGGTATTTGTAGAGCCTGTTCCAGCACCAAAATTTTCTGTGAAAATAGTTGTTTGAGCAATTGCGAAGTTGGTCAGTGCTAATAATAGCAATGCATAGATATTTTTCATAAAAAGTGTTTTTAATTGCGACAAATTTATTATTAAAAATCAAATTGAGAATTATCTTAAGTTTATTTCCGATCATCCGCCAAAGTGCTCGTTCAAAGTCTTCGATAAATTTTTAGAAATTGATTTATAATGTTTACTTTTAATCCCAATTTCTAATCCACGACAAAATGCAATTCTCCGGACAAATCCTGAAAATGATCTCTCAAAACGGAAAACCGATCCAGTATTACCTCAACCTGAATGGCGATCTCATCAATATGAATCAGCTTTTTGGAAAAGAGCTTCACATCCAACATGTTGGCTACGAATGTGTGAATTGTGGGAGCGACGAAAAGATCTACCGAATGGGATTCTGCAAAAAATGCTTCTTCGAAAGTCCATACGCAAGCGACACGATTATCCGTCCGGAATTGTCAACCGCGCATCTTGGTGTGGGCGAAAGAGATCTGGAAGTTGAAAAACAGATCCAGCTGGTTCCGCATATCGTTTATTTGGCTTACACAGGCGATGTGAAAGTTGGCGTGACTCGAGAAGCGCAAATCCCGACAAGATGGATCGATCAAGGTGCAACGTTCGCTTTGCCAATTGCCATCACGGAAAACCGTTACGAAGCTGGAATGATTGAGGTAGAACTCAAAAAACACGTGGCCGACAAGACCAATCCGAAGAAAATGCTTTTGGATGATTACGAGGACACTTTAGATCTGATCGATTTCCGAAACAAAATCGCAGACTATTTTCCCAACGATTTCAAAAAATTTGCGGTGAGCGAGGAAAATATCATCAAACTCGATTTTCCTTATGAAAAACCTGAGAAAATCAATGTTTTCACATTGGACAAAAAACCGGAATTCAATGGCGTTTTGAAGGGAATCAAAGGACAATATCTTGCTTTTGAAGGTGATGATTTCATCAATGTTCGCGGGCACGAAGGTTATGTTGTGGAGTTGACAGTTTAGAAATTCGAAACCACAAAAGGCACAAAAGCTCTAATTTTATTAAAAGCTCAAATAAAGAAATTGTTTTAAAAGTTGTCTTTTTTTCTCTTTTGAATGATTAATTTTTTGATTTTCTTTTGTGACTTTTGTGGTTGAACACTCTTAAAAGAAAAAGGCATTTAAAGTTGGAACGGTTTTTAGTAATCAATTAGTTAGAAAAAATTAGATGAAAAAAACTTTAAAAGTTACCGGAATCGTTGTGGGAAGTATTTTGCTTCTCATCCTGATAGTGAACATTGGATTCACGCTTTGGCTCAAGTATCAGCTTCCGGATTACATCAAAAACAAAACACCTTACGCCATTACCTACAAAACTTTGAATGTCGAAATTCTCAGCGGAAGTATTTCGGCAGACGATATTTTGATAAAATCCAAAAATCCGAATGACAAAAAAGTTTTGGCGATTGATGGATTTGTTGACGGCTTGAATGTCAGTAGATTAGGAATCATTGATTTAATCAAAAATAAAAAAATCAATACCAATTCCATTAGATTGACGAATCCACGTCTCAAAATCAGATTGGCGCAAAAGAAAACCAAAGATTCCGTCAAAGAACCAATGCCGTTTTTCATCCGAAATATTGACATCACCAAAGGAAACATCGACGTTATAAATCCGGATGACTTAAAAGCTTTTTCAGCTAAAAACCTAAATCTCGAAATCAAGAATCTTAGCTTGAATGATAATCCGAACGAATTGCCGTTTGCGCTCGACAGTTACAAGATTACCGCGAAAGATTTCTTCGCTAAAATAAGTGACGTTTATACGATTAATTCCAGCGATGTTAAAACCAATAATGGGCAATTGGAAATCAATGATTTTGAGTTGAAATCGATTTTGGATTTTAAAGATTGGGAGAAAAGTTTTACGAAACAGAAAAGTCTCTTCAGTATCAAAAGCAAGAAAATTTCTTTCAATGATTTGGTTTTTGATAAGGCGAAACTGAATTTGAAAAATGCGCAGTTCATCAATCCGGAATTTGTGATTCAAAATCGTGATGCGAAAATCATTAAACCGAAAAATACAAAGAAAAATGGCATCGATTTGAATTTTGCCAATATTGATATTAAAAATGGAACCTTATCAATGCTGAAATCCAACGGCGAAAAATCCTTGTCACTTGCAAAATTTGATGCGAATGTGAAAGAATTTTTGATGGATGACGAAACTTCGAAGAACAAATTGCCTTTCAAATTCAAAGATTATAAAATTGTTGGGAATACGTTTTTTTACGATTCTGGCAAATATTACAATCTCAGTTTGTCAAGCTTCAATATGTCTTCGCAATCGATTGATTTAATGAATTTTAAAATGATTCCAAAAATGTCGCGCGCCGAGTTTGTGAGAACCATTCCGATGGAAGATGACCAATTTAATATTTCAGCAAACAGGATTCAACTTTCTGGCGTGGATTGGACTTTTGAAAAAGAACTCGACCTGCATTTGAAATCCGCGAAACTTCACAATGTGGACGCCAATATTTTCCGAAGCAAAATCCCGAAAGACAATCCAAAAGAAAAGTTACTCTATTCCAAAGTTCTTAGAAATATAAAATTCCCTTTAGTTGTTGACAATCTGAGTCTTATAAACTCAAAATTAGTTTATGAAGAAGACAAGCCAGACAACAACGGACCTGGAAAAGTATTTTTTACGAATTTCAATTTGAATGTCAAAAACCTGAATTCTAACAAAAAGAAAGGCACAAATACGAAAGTTCCGATTGTCATCAATTGCAATTTTATGGGCGTTTCTCCAATGAAAGTGAATTGGAACTTTGACACTTCGGACTTACGAGACAACTTTACAATCGGTGGTTACATCAATGATTTGCCGGCAAATGACATCAATCCGTTCATCAAACCTTATATGAATATCACAGCGACCGGGACAATCACGAGTCTTGATTATAATTTCAAAGGAAACAATGATATTATGAATGGGAAATTCAAGATCACACATAAAGATTTGAAGGTGGCGCTGATCGATAAAGATACCAAGGAGAAAAAGAAATTCCTCTCTGGCGTTGCCAATCTGTTTGTGAAGAAGGATTCTCAGAAATTCCCAGAATCTGTGGACATCTATGTTGAACGGAACAAGGAACGATCATTCTTCAACTTCTACTGGAAAGGTATTGAGGATGGACTTAAGAAAACTTTGCTGATCATCAAGATCTAAAAAACAAAGCCTCGTCTTTTGAGAGACGAGGCTTCTATAAAAAAACTAAAAAAGGAATTATTTAGAAATCAAATTCTTCTTTTTGTTCGTCTTCTTCTATTTTCTTCAAAAAGTCATCGAATTCCGGACCGCTGTAGTTGCTGTTGGCGCCATATGAATCGATGATCATCGCTTGGTTGCCGTACACGTCCTGCAAAAGGTACAGTGCCACGTTATCGCCTGGATCACTTGCGCCTTCGAATCTGTACGTTCGGATAATCTTCAGGTCTTCAGGTTTGTAAACAATTCCCTCGTCGCGCAACACAAATTTTTTATCCTCATTCATTAGAATTTCTTTGGTGATGCCTTTTTGTCTTAGTTTTTCCATCACTTCGGAAAGTGTAAGCATTGGTTTCGGATTATTCATAATGATATTTTTTATTGATGATAAACTTTAATCAAATCGCGAACCAAAAAAAAGACCTTACAAAATTGTAAAGCCTTAAAAAAATAAAAGTTATGAAAAATTAAATTATCCTTCTCTTCAAAAGATCGAGATAAATTACTTGTTAGCCTTGTAACGCTTGTCTGGCGTTCCGTCCTTTTTCAGGGTTTTGGCGGCTTTGTATCGTTTGTCCGGTGTTCCGTCTTTTTTCAGTTTGACGTCTGGCGTGTTTGCCACTTTTGCAGCTTTTGCTTCTACAGATGTTTTAGAAGTTTTCGCTTTGACCTCTGTCTTTGTTGCTTTCGCTGCTGGTGTTGTTTGTGCTGATGCTACTCCTAATCCGAAAGTAAGCAGCAATGTTGCTAAAAGATTTTTCATTTTGAGTTGTTTATGTTTTTTGATGAGACAAATTTATAGTAATAATTGATTAAAAATGAGAAATATAAAACTTTAACCAGAAATTATAAAAGCTTAAAATCTCCTTAAAAATTAAAGCGATAGGCCAGACTTATGTTCAGTAACGTCGCTTTGGAGTAATACTTCTCGAGGTCTGGATTCTGATTGCCGATCTTGGAATTGTAGAAATTAAGTTTCCCACCCAAAACGATTTCCTGCACGCCTTCTACATCCAAAACGTAAATAGCCTTTGCACCAAGATTCAGTCCACCATTACCTTCACGGAAGTCACCAGAGTTGTCCAGATAAGGGCTTTTCATTCGATAGGTGCTGTAACCTACAATCTCTTCCACGAAGAACGCTTCCGAGATCTTGTCTTTGTGAAAAACGTACCAATCAAAATTATTAATAGATGGTGCGCCGAGATATCCGAACAATTCCGGGTTTTTCAAAGTAGCCAGAAAATAAGTGTATTCTACGCCGAGACCAAAATTCTTGTAAAGATTGGTATTAAGCCCAATCCCGAATCCATAAAAATAATCGAAAGATTCACTTAGGAAATTATTGCCAAGCGAGGTCATCACCTTTACATGTGGATCCACGGAAAACTTCACTTGTTCTGTCCAGCTTTGTTTTCGCCGTTGTGCAGAGACAGAAATCGAAAAAATGGCGATGAAAAATAGAATAGATCTTCTTATCATTTCAAAGTAATGTCGTTGAAAATAATGTAGGTCACACCATCCGGAATCTCGATGCTGAGAGAATCTGCTGAGATTTTGCAGCCAGCGGTTTCAGTAGAGAAAGATTTGATCTTGAAGTTTTTCAACTGCAGTTTGTAAGAATTCTTTTCGTAAGGTCCAGCCAAGACAAAACTGCCACTTTCCTTAGGATAAGATTCTGCGATCACTTTTTTGTTGCTGACAAGATGAATGGGATCTTCCAAAAATTTGCCGTCCGAATACGTGAATTTGCCTTCTGCATAAGCCCGAAAGATATTGGCATCATCGTCCTTGCATCGTGTCAGGAGAACAGACATCAAGCAGAAAAAGGATAATATTTTGAATGCAAATTTCACTTTGGCAGTTTATTAGTGGATGTAAAATTAAAACTAATTTTTATTAAAAATAGTATCTTTGCCAAGAATTACGATTCCGGGAACAAGCTCGGAATCGTTTTCCTGTTTACACATATTTCAGAATGGAATTAAAAAAAATCAATGAAAATCTGCTTCCCGATTTGCTTAAGAAGGAGTTTGGGAGTGAGATTTTTTCACAATTAGATAGCAACCAACATATTTCTGTGAAAGGAAGCGCAGGTTCGGCTGTTTCTATTTTCACGGCAGAATTGTTTCTGGCGCACAAAAAGAATGTTCTTTTCATTGTCGATGACAAGGAAGATGCGCTCTATGTAAACTCAGAAATGGAAGATCTGCTTGGGAAAGAAAATATACTCTATTTTCCAGCAACGCATTTGGAACCTTATCAAGTTGAGAAAACGCAGAACGCCAATTTGGTTTTGAGAACTGAGGTCATCAATAAAATAAATTCCGAAAAATCTCCGAAAGTCATTGTGGCTTACGTTGGCGCATTGTCCGAGAAAGTGTTGAAGAAAGAAGATTTCAAAGCAATTTCGCATCAGATCAAAGTCGGTGACCAATTGGATTTTGATTTTGTGGATGAGTTGCTGAATCATTACCAATTCAACCAAACCGATTTTGTTTCCGAGCCTGGAGAATTCTCTGTTCGTGGTGGAATTGTGGATGTTTTTTCTTTCTCTAATGAAAAGCCTTTCCGGATCACATTTTTTGGTAATGAGGTGGAAAGCATCAAAACTTTTGATATCGAATCTCAACTTTCATTGGACAAGATCATGGAATTCCAGTTGGTTTCCAATATGAACTTTTCGGTTTCAGGGAACAAGGTTTCTTTCTTCGAATTGCTTTCTAATGACAGTTTGATCGTATCAAAGAATCTATTTCTCGGCGTTAAGAAAGTCAAGGATTTTTATGAAAAATCATTTGAGAAATTTGAAACACTAAGCAAAGAGATCAGTCATAGAAAGCCGGAAGAATTGTTTATTTCCGAAAATGAATTCAAGAATAAACTGATCAAGTTCAAAACCATCGATTTCAGTTCACACAAATTTGAACTTCCGAAGATCAAAACATTGGAACTTAACCAAACACAACAGCCAAGTTTTCACAAGAATTTTGAATTATTGATCGATGACCTTCAGGAAAAACAAATTCTCGGTTTTGACACGTGGATCTCTTTCTCATCGGAAAAACAAAGAGAAAGATTGCAATCAATTTTCGAAGAATTGGGACATCAGATTCCATTTAAAAGTTTTAGATCCGAACTTCATCAGGGTTTTGTGGATCTTGAACATAAACTTCTGGTTTACACAGACCATCAGATCTTCGACCGTTATCAACGTTACAAATCCAAAGACACGTTTGCCAAATCCGAACAGCTGACTTTGAAAGATCTGATGTCTTTGAAAGTGGGCGATTACATTGCGCACATCGATCACGGCATTGGGAAATTTATGGGCTTGGTGAAGGTCAATAACGATGGGAAGATCCAGGAATGTTTCAAACTGACGTATAAAAATGGCGATTTGCTTTACGTGAGCATTCACTCGCTTCATAAAATCTCAAAATACAACGGACCAGACGGAAAGGAAATTGTCCTCAGCAAACTCGGTTCGCCAGCGTGGAAATCATTAAAACAAAAAACAAAAGCGAGAGTCAAGCAGATCGCGTTTGATCTAATAAAACTTTACGCGCAACGAAAAACCGCGAAAGGCTTCCAATATTCGCCGGATTCTTATCTTCAAAATGAGTTGGAAGCGAGTTTCCTTTACGAAGACACGCCGGATCAGGAAAAAGCGACTTTCGATGTGAAGCGCGATATGGAAGATGAAGGCGTGATGGACCGTTTGATCTGTGGCGACGTAGGTTTCGGGAAAACGGAAATTGCGATCCGTGCGGCCTTCAAAGCGGCGACGGACAGCAAGCAAGTGGCGATTTTGGTTCCAACTACGATTCTGGCTTTCCAGCATTACAGAAGTTTCAAAGAGCGATTGAAGGATTTTCCGGTCAATATTTCTTATTTGAATAGATTCAGAACGGCGAAACAGAAATCCGAAACTTTAGCTGGATTGAAAGACGGAAAAGTGGATATCGTGATCGGAACACATCAATTGGCTTCGGAGAAAGTGAAATTCAAGAATTTAGGTCTTTTGATCATTGATGAAGAACATAAATTCGGAGTTTCTGTAAAAGATAAACTGAAGACGATGAAAACCAATGTTGATACCTTGACGTTGACGGCAACACCGATTCCAAGGACTTTACAGTTTTCTTTAATGGCCGCACGAGATCTTTCGGTCATCAAAACGCCACCACCAAATCGTCAGCCCGTTGATACGAGTATAATTGGTTTCAGCGAAGAAGTGATCCGTGATGCGGTTTCGTATGAACTTCAGCGTGACGGACAGGTTTATTTCATCAATAATAGAATTGAAAATCTGAAAGACATTGCAGGATTGATCCAACGTTTGGTTCCAGATGCGAAAGTCGTGATCGGTCACGGACAGATGGAAGGGAAACAATTGGAGCAAAACGTCCTCGATTTTATGAATGGAAAATATGACGTTCTGGTCGCTACAACGATCATCGAAAGTGGAGTAGACGTTCCGAATGCGAATACGATTTTCATTAATGATGCTCACCGATTTGGAATGGCGGATGTTCACCAGATGCGTGGACGAGTTGGGCGAAGCAACAGGAAAGCATTCTGTTATTTGATTACGCCACCGTTTGATATGATGACTTCCGATGCGAGGAAACGTCTGGAGGCGATTGAGCAATTTTCGGACCTTGGAAGTGGATTCCAGATCGCGATGAAGGATCTGGAGATTCGTGGTGCGGGCGATCTGCTTGGAGCGGAACAAAGTGGATTCATCAACGAAATGGGATTTGAAACGTATCAGAAAATGATGCAGGAAGCTTTGGAGGAATTGAAAGATGATGAGGATTTTGAAAACCTTTTCGAGAATGAGGAAGACCGTCAGAAGTTATTCAAATCGACGAAGGAAGTGAATATCGATACGGATCTTGAGTTGATGTTGCCGGATCATTATGTGAGCTCGACCGAGGAAAGATTGTCATTATATCAAAAATTAGCTGAGATCAATAATGCCATCGACCTTGCAAACTTCGAAAATGAATTGAAAGATCGATTCGGAGAATTGCCAGATGAAGCCATCAATCTCTTAAAATCTGTGGAGCTGAAATGGCTGGCCGCGGAAATTGGATTTGATAAATTGGTCGTGAAAAACAAAGTGTTCCTCGGATATTTCCCTGCGAATCCTCAGGACAAATTCTATCAAAGTGAAAAATTCAAAAAAATAATTGCCTACCTCACACAAAATCCGAAGGAAGCGACGTTAAAAGAAAAGAACAACCAGCTGATGATGCGGAAAGACAACGTGAAAAATGTGGATGAGGTGAATCTGGTTTTGAATAGGATCTTGGCTTAAAGGATTTATTTTAAAAAGTTAACTTTGCAAACACAACAATAATCAATGAAAAATTTATTTTATTATTTGTCTCTCATCTTCGGGCTTTTAATGCTGTCTTCTTGCGATCCCAATCAGGATGCAAACGGTGACCTTCTGGTAGGTATGGATTACAATCCAAACACGAATCCCGGTGGTGGAACAGTGACTCCGACCAAACTGCTAAAAAAAGTCACCATCGATGATGAAGGTGATATTATGACCTATAATTATACTTATAATTCAGACAAAAAATTGACGGCTGTAACGACCAGTGACAACAGCATTAAAATCGATGTCACTTATCTAGCTTCCGGTAATATCGCAAAGATCGTGAGAACCGAAAATTTTGCTGGTGATATCAGTACAGAGGAAATAGTTCCGGTCTATACAAGCAATCAAATAACCAAGCTGAATGTAACGCATACCGAAACTGGCGGCTCTATAAAAAGTATTGCCAACCTGACCTACGCTGCCAATGGCTGGCCTTCTATTGTCAATGAAGATGTTTTTGGTGAGGATAATACAAGTGTAGTTGCCAATTTTGTATCCAACCTTTCTTATTCTGGTAACAACGTTTCCCGATGGAATTTCAAATCGAAATTAAATGTGGGACTTCCTGTTCCTGTGTTCGATTTTTTACAGGAATTGGAATTGACGGTGAATCTCTCAGCTTATGATAACAAGATCAATCCATACAACTTGCTTCCAAAGGATTATTTGATATCAATGATCCATGCAGAAGCTGATGCCAGCAGTATCACAGGTTTTGCTAAAAATAATGCGGCAACGATAAATGTTATATTTAATCTAGGCGGAACTGATATGGAAGATACTCAGACTGCGACCTATGTCTATGATAATGATGGTTATCCTACTACCGTCACTGCTACATCCATCGTTACCAAATTCGAATATCAGTAATCCATGAAATATCTTATTGTCGGCATTGGCAACAAAGGGGAAGAGTATGCAGAAACGCGACATAATATCGGTTTCAAAGTAGCGGAAAAGATCGCTGAAAAGATAGAAGCTCCTTTCAAATCTTCGAATTTTGGACTTTTGGCAGAAGGAAAATACAAAGGCAGAAAAGTCTTTGTCCTAAAACCTGATACTTATGTGAATCTCTCCGGAAATGCCGTGAAATTCTGGATGCAGAAAGAGAATATTCCTTTAGAAAATATTCTGGTCATTACAGATGATCTGGCTTTGCCATTTGGTTCTTTGAGGATGAAAATGAAAGGTTCAGACGCTGGACATAACGGTTTAAAAAGTATCCAATCCCAACTGAATACGCAAAACTATCCAAGATTAAGATTCGGGATCTCTGCAGAATTCTCAGAAGGCAAACAAGCAGATTACGTTCTTGGAAAATGGAATGAGGAGGAAAAAGAAAAACTTTCTGAAAGAATCGAAAAGTTTTCCCAAGCCAGTTTATCTTTCGTCTTTGCAGGCATTCAGAATACGATGACTGCTTTTAATGGGAAATAAGTAAGCCGGATAAAATAAATTACCCGGCCTACAAACCTAATTAATTGTATAAAGAAAAAATATTTTTTAGATCCAAGTGACCACTCCGGTCTCAACATCGTAGTTGGCTCCTACGATTTTGATCTTGCCGTCTTCTTCCATCTTTTTAAGCGTAGAACTTTTGGTACGGATGTCTTCAATAGCATTTTTTACATTGCTTTGATTCAGTCTTTCCAATAGGTCTTCATTTTTAGAAGAACGCTCTTCACCGTCAGTGATGATATCTTTGATGATGTGATCGAAGTGATCGATCAAATGGTTCAGGTTGTCCATTCCAAGACCTTGAATCGCTGCTGCGTCCAATCCGCCCTTCAATGCGCCACATTTGGTGTGACCTAGAACGACAACCAGTTTGGAACCTGCCACGTTGCAACCAAATTCCATAGAACCAAGAATGTCCTGATTCACAAAGTTACCAGCAATTCTCACGCTGAAAATATCGCCCAATCCTTGGTCAAAGATCAATTCGGCAGATGTACGGCTGTCGATACAGCTCAAAACTACAGCAAATGGCCATTGTCCCGCACGCGTGTCATTGACCTGAGACAAAAGATCTCTGTTCGCTTTTAGATTTTTAACGAATCTTTCGTTTCCTTCTTTCAGGATTTCAAGCGCTTTGTCAGGAGTAATGGTCGTTTGTGTTTCGAATGTATGTGCTTTCATATTTTAAATGTTTTAAAAAGTATTAATGTTAATGATCTTGCAATTTTTACATTGCTCTTTTGTGGTTGACGATGACGTGCGAATCTTGATCGCTCGCATAGTCTCTGTAAGACGTTTTGAAGCCAAGCAATTCGACTTCTATGTCTTCTTCTTTCGCTCTCACATTGGCAAAATCCTGGATCATCTCCAGAACATCTGTTGTGATGTACGAGGTTGTTTTTGCATCAATGATGACTTTGGAGCCAGATTTTACGTTCTTTAAAGTTTTCTTGATGGCTGCTTTGTTCAGGAAGGATACTTCCTCTGCCAGTTTTATCGTGATCTCATCTGCATCGTCCAAAGTGGCTTTGTTCAGATAATAAGCACGCTTCATATTTCCCTGAAGAATGTAGAATACTGAGATCAATAATCCAATTCCCACACCTTTCAAAAGATCGGTGAAAACAACAGCCAAAACGGTTGCTACAAAAGGAATGAACTGATATTTTCCATTGTGCCAGAAATGTTTGAAGGTTGCAGGTTTTGCCAATTTATATCCTACCAAGATCAATACCGCTGCCAAAGTTGCCAATGGAATTAGATTTAAGATCACTGGAATCGACAAAACACATATCAGCAACAAAACACCGTGAATGATTGCTGAAGCTTTGGTAGTCGCTCCAGCATTGGCATTAGCGGAACTTCTTACCACCACAGACGTCATCGGCAATCCACCAATGAAAGAGCTGATGAGGTTTCCAATGCCTTGTGCTTTCAACTCGAGGTTGGTATCAGTGATCCTTCTCCTAACATCCAATCTGTCCGAAGCTTCAATACAAAGCAAGGTCTCGATAGATGCCACGATTGCGATAGTTGCTCCTGCAATCCAAACTTTAGGATTCGTAAATCCATTGAAATCTGGAAACGTGATCAGGTTTTTGAAGTCTTCCAATGAACTTGGTGTTGGCAAAGTCACCAAATGTTTTTCAGAAATTGCCAAAGAACTTCCAGACATTTTGAAAAATTCATTCAAGAGAATTCCCGCAATGACGGCAACCAGTGCGCCAGGTAAAAGTTTTATTCTTTTCAGAAAAGTAATGTGGTCCCAAGCCAGCAAAATTGCTACAGAAACCAAGGTCACAACGATGGCTCCCGGATGGATCGCTCCAAATAATTCTGAGAAATATCCGAAATTCAGACCTTTATCAAAAATAGATTCGTGGCCTTCATAATCACTGTCAAATCCTAAGGCGTGCGGAATTTGTTTTAGAATAATGATGATTCCAATACCAGCCAACATGCCTTCGATGACATTATTAGGGAAATAATTTGAGATACTTCCTGCCCGGACAAATCCTAAAATTAATTGTAGAATTCCCGCAATGATCCCTGCGCAAAGAAATAACTCAAACGCACCAAGGTCTGTGATGGCAACCAAAACGATGGCCGTCAAACCAGCAGCCGGACCAGAAACAGAGATGTTGGAATTACTGATGAATCCGACAACAATCCCGCCAACTATCCCAGCAATGATCCCAGATAATGGCGGCGCTCCTGATGCTAACGCGATCCCAAGACAAAGTGGCAAAGCCACGAGAAAAACGACAAGACCGGAAGGAAAATTCTCTTTGATCCCTCCAATCAAAGATTTTGATTTTTGCATAATAATGTAGCAGAAGTCACTGATAATGAATATCAATTATTCTAAAAAAGTGTTGATTGACTTGATACAGAACAAAGCCTACTGTTCAATAAAAACAGCAAACAAGAATCTCGTTTTATAGAAAAACGAAATGAATCAAGCTTCCGGGGGAGGAGAAAATATACTGAGGTAAGGCGAAAAATAGATATTGGTTTCCCAATTAGGTGTTGTATTTTTCTGAGGGACAGTTTCATAAAATTTCAGAAAATCATGAATGTCCAAAGTTTTAGGAATGGTCTTTTCGTAAAGCACAAAAGTGTTGGCGTGGGTCTCTTCCTCGTTGACTATAACATTGGTTCTCGGCAATTCCCAACCAAACATGGCGGCAATCCCAGGAAGCGCCGTAAAGTTCAGAAAAACCGTTAATATTATAATACTCCAATACTTCATATAGAAAATCTTAAATAAGATTTTTGTTGTTCTTTTTACTCATCACCCAATCAGAATCTGTCAGGTTATATATTTTCTGGATGTCTTTTAAAATCTTTTCAAAATCGATTTCCAGATCAATTATTTTTCCTGTTCTAAGGTCGAAAACCCAACCGTGAACAATAGGATATTCATCCAAAATGTAACGTTCTTGCACGCAGGCCATTTTTATTACATTGATGCATTGCTCCTGAACATTCAGTTCTACAAGGCGATCATATTTTTTATCGGCATCCACAGAATCCAACTCTTCCTGATGAAGCCTGTAAACGTCTCGGATATTTCTCAGCCAAGGATTCAAAAGTCCTAGGTCCTGAGAGGTCATCGCTGCTTTTACGCCACCACAATTGTAATGGCCACAGACGATGATGTGTTTTACTTTCAGATGTTCAACTGCGTACTGAATTACCGCTGTAGAACTCATATCCAAAGTGTTGACCACATTGGCAATATTCCTGTGAACAAAAACCTCGCCTGGTCCTACACCCATCAGTTCCTCTGCCGTTGCTCGACTGTCGGAACAGCCGATGTACAAGTAATCTGGGTGCTGTGTTTTAGCAAGGTCGTGGAAATAATTCGGATTGTCCGCTAGTTTTCCTTCGACCCATTTTTTATTGTTTTCGAAAATACCTTCGTATGAGTTTGTCATCACAATAAAATTTGCTGATTTATAATTATTTGATTCGGCGCCGTTATTTTTAAAAACTAATAGACCAAATCAATAATTACACAAAAATATAATATAAAATTTAAAAACAATGAGATTTAACAAAGTTTAATACTGGAAAATATGATATCAAAGTCGATAAATAATAAAATTAATTATATCTTATGGTTAATATAACCTTCAGTCGCATTCGGTTTTGAAGTTATGATTGCAGGATTTCCCAAAACGATAGAATTATCAGGAACATCGGTGTTGACATAAGCATTCGGAGCAATGAGAACATTGTTTCCAATGGTGATATTCCCGACGATCACGGCATTTGGGCCAATCCAAACCTCGTTGCCGATCACAGGAACACCTTCGTTTTTTCCTCGGTTGGCTTGTGCTATTGTAACGCCTTGCGCAATGTTGCAGTTTTTTCCAATTTTAGTTTTCGGATTGATGACAAGAGCGCCCCAATGTCCTAGATAAAAACCTTCCCCGATCTCGGTTTCTGCGTAGATCTGAAAGCCGTATTTGATCTGGTAATGGCGAAGAATCAATCGGTAAAATTTTCCTGTTAAAGATGATTTAGGATGTTTCTGAGCATTCCGGAACCAATAGATATAATGCAGATTGGGACTGAAACATTTTTTCAGCATTTGAAAATGAGACAGATATTTTCCGCTTTCCCGGTAAAAATCTTTTTGAAGAATAGAATGACCCATTGGATAAAATTACAAATTATCAATGATCTCCATGATCTTATCCACAGAATTTTTTAGGTCGAAAGGCATTTCATAATGCTCAAGATTGTCCTGATAGGTTTTGAAATGTTCTGGATTGGTCAAAGCTTGTCTCATTCCATGATAGATTCCTTCTTCCGAGTTTTCTGTGATCAAGCCTAATTTTCCGTTTTCCAACATTTCTGCTACGCCGGAAACATCGGTTGCGATGATATTCTTTTTGAGCGTGATAGCTTCAAACAAAACCGTCGGGAAACCTTCGTATCTTGAGCTTAGAATATAAAAATCGGCTGCTTTGAAGTAAGGATAAGGATTATCTGTAAAACCAAGCATGGTTGCTGTTTTGTCGATGCCTAACTCGGTTTTCAGTTTCTTTACATTTTCGAAATCGTAACCGTCTCCAACAATTAGTACTTTGTGTTGGAAACCTTCGTCCAGAAGTCGTTTGTGGACTTTCAACAATCGGTCAAATCCTTTCTGAGGAAAAACCGTTCCTACCGAAATGAATACAGGTTGGAGGTCTTCGGACTTCGGGCTACCAGCTTCGGACTTTACTAAAATCTCATTGGTGTCCAGCGGATTGTAGATTCGTACGATCTTCTGTTTTTCAGTCTCCGTTTTTGCTAATTCTAAAAAGGTTTGTTCGATTTTTTCCGAGATGACCATCACTTTATCATAATGGAAAAAATGTCTGATCTTCTCGGCTGTGTAGCCGCTAACCTTAGTCAAATCATTGTGGATCCACATTAGTTTTTTGGAAGACTTCAATGGACTATTGAGAACCTCATCCATAAAACCGTGGATGGCCGCAAACTCGATATCGTAGACTTTGTTTTTCAGTTTTCTTTTGTAAAGTATTTTTGGATATTTCTTCAAAAGTTGCTGATAGACAACGCGGTATATTTTTTTTGGAATGTCTTTTGGGCGATTGGTCGTGATCATCTCGCCACGATTGAGGTACATCACATTTACCCAACCCGGAACATCTGTCAAATATTTTCCGGAATATAGATTGAGCAACAGATCAATTTCATACTTGTCCTTCGGAAGGTTTTTGAGGAAAGTTACCAGCACTTTTTCCGCGCCACCATGGCGAAGAGAACCAATTCTGATAAGGATTTTCTTTTTGTGATCTTCCATCAATTGAAGAGAGGAATGTAAATTTTGTTTTGCTAAAATAACAAAAAATGAAGAAAATCGCTTCTCTTCATTTTGTATAGATCTTTAAAGTATTATTTAGAATTCCAAAATTCCTGCGCCCCAAGAATAGCCAACACCAAAACCAGCGACCATCACTTTGAAGCCTTCTTTTATCTTGCCTTGGTCCAAAGCTAGTTTCAAAGCAATTGGAATACTTGCAGACACTGTGTTTCCAATATCTTTCATATCCAGGAAGAATTTCTCGTCTGGAATATTACAAAGATTCTTCAAGTAATTCAGCATATAAGAACTTGCCTGATGGAAAACGAAAAGGTCGATATCCTCCAGTCTAAGTTTATTTTTCTCGAGTGTTTCGCTGATCAACGCCGGAATATTTTCTAGCGCGAATGTGAAGATTTTAGGCCCTTTCATGTAAAGAACTGGCTTTTCTGACGCGTTTCTCGCACCGCCATTTTCAACAATCAGATTATTGTAACCGGCACCGTCTGTTCCTACAACGTATTGGAAATCTGCTTTGGAATCGTCTTTTTCGATAACGGAAACCGCTGCGCCATCGCCAAAGATACTTCTGTTGGATTTGTCATTCTTATCCAAAAACTTGGTGTAAGTATCAGAAGTGACCAACAGAATATTTTTTGCTAATCCAATAGATATCAGGCCTTTCGCCAACGTCAATCCATAGACAAAACCAGAACAACCGAGATTGAAATCCAAAGCGCCGATGTTTTTCGGAAGGTTTAACTTATCCTGTAAAATACAAGCTGTCGTTGGAAGGAAGTAGTCTGGACTTTGGGTACAAAAAAGGATAAAATCTATTTTGCTGCGGTCGTATTTTTTGAAAAGTTTTTCGCAAGCTTCTACGGCCAGATCAAGTGCAGTTTGGGAATCATCTACAAAATGTCTGGATTCTACACCGATTTTTGATTTGATCTTGTCTGCATTCCACTCTGGGAATTCATTCGCAATATCTTCGTTGGTTAATATATTTTTGGGCAGATAGTATTCTATCGCTGCAATGTTGATCATATTAGCGTGGGGTAAATTTTTGCAAAGATAACAATAAAGAATGTTATGTGAATAATATAGTATCTTCAATAGATTGATCCAAACAAGCAAAATCTGATGCTTTGATAAGACCGAATCGATATTAAATGTATTTTATTATAAATAAATCAGCAATGTCGTAAAATATTTTTCTGTTTTATGAATTTCGATGATGACAGTTTTTCTTAAATCAATCGTTTGAATTTTATTAATTCAAAGATGATCACGAACGGGATCAAAAGCGCAACCACCAATTTGTTTTCAGCATTTTTTACTATTCCCGAAAAAGATTGCAGGTTGTATCGAGAATATCGGATATAATTAAATTGCAGAATCACCCACATCTTGAAGTAATTTTTTCTTAGATAAGTATTGTACTTCCGGATGATCTCAGAAAAGAAAAAAGAAAATCCAGCCATATATTTTTTCCCCGGCCCCATAGATTTGGAAATGTTTTGATGCGAATCGTGCTGGAAATATACCCGCAAAACCTTGTTGATGTACATGAAATTGTATCTATAGCTCAACTCGAACCAAAAAAGATTTTCTGGAATGTAAACATCGATCTCGGGATAGGAATATTGTATTTTTTTCAGAATTTCAACCTTGTGGAAACTGCTCTTTTCACCTTTTACATGATACTTGAAGCGCATTTCGAAGTCGTTCGATATCCAAAAGTCAAAAGGATATTTGGTTCCAATAAAATTTCCGTCCTGGTCCTCACAATGGTAAACCAGTCCACAGATATTATCTTGGGTTTGGATGTCTAGGCTATTCCAATCTTCAACAAATGTAGAAAGGCAATTGTCTGTCAGTCCGTCGTCGTGGCCTGTCAAATAGAGAAATTTTCCATTGGCATTATGGATTCCGATCTCGATATTCTTTGTGACCATCTGATTGGTTTCATTCTGAATGATCCGGATAGGGAAAGTCGCTTTGTCTTGCAACGCCTTCAGAATTTGGATGGTGTTGTCTGTAGAACAATCATCTACGACCAGCCATTCAAAATTTTTGTAGTCTTGCTTTTGCAGGGTCTCAAAAACATACGGTAGAAAGCTTTCTGCATTGTACGTCGGGGAAAAGATGGTGATCAAAGGGCTTTCCATAGAATGTTGGTGACGGATTATTTATTATTAAGAACGATTATTTGCGAGCGTAACAAACAATTCTTCAATTTGCCTATTGATGATCGAATTGTCAAATTTCACTTCCATATTTTTATTATTGTTGATGATCCTGTTTGTAAGATCATGGTCGTAGATAAATCTTTTCATTGCTTCTGCCATTGCTTCCGCGGAGTAATCTATCAACAGCCCATTTTCATCGTGGGTCATCATTTCGGAAATACCGCCCACGTTGGTACTGATGATTGGTTTTCCAAGAATCAAGACCTCACCTATGGTCAACGGGTAAGATTCAGAATCAGAAGATAATATGTAATAATCGCAAGCTTTTATGTAAGGATATGGATTTGATTTTGCACCGTAGAAAAGAAAAGAATCCTCCACATCCAGTTCTTTTGCCTGTTCCTTAAGCGGCAGATTTTCCTCGCCGTCTCCAATGATTACAATTGAGTGCTCAATGCCTTCATCCAAAAGCGATCTGTGAGCTTTCATCAATGTGTGGTAGCCTTTTCTCCTGTTCAGCCTTCCTATTGAAAGAAAAACGGGTCTTTTTTCATAATCGATTTGAAATTCTTTTGATTTCAGCCTTGTTCCGTCTATGTCAATAGGATTGTAGATGACCTGGCTGTTGGGATAGTTAATTTGATATTCATCTACGATCACTTGTTGGGTCTGTTGGGAGCCAAAGACCACCCAATCAAATTTTTTGAGTTTATTGAGTAGTCGTAAGTTATTGTTGTGGTCTTTCCCGTCTCTGATGTCTGTATGGAACCAAGCGATCTTTTTAGCATTTTTGTCATGACTATTAAGAACATCATCGAAACTGGTATATGTTGGAGCAATGATCAGATCAAATTTTTTTTTCAGATAGAATCTTTCAACGAAAAAAGGAAACTTTGCGAGAAATCTTAGTTTTATATTCCTTAAAACTAATTGAATCAGAAAAAATAATTTGAACTTTGAAAGGTCTTCCTTGCCCTTTGTCAGCGAGATCAAATTGACGTCGCCCGGGATCTGATCTCTCATTCCGCCTTGATACATTTTGAGCAACAAGGTCACATCGAAAATATGTTTATCAAGATTTTTCAATTGATTAATAACAACTTTTTCCACACCTCCAAACTCCATAGAACGGTGTATAAAAAGTATTTTTATTTTTTGCTTCATTGTGTTTCTTGATAAAATAATTCTTAATAAGGCAAATATATGACTGTTTGTGCAATTCTTTTGTATTTTTGCACCACAAAGCATATTTATGAATAAAATCTCCGAAATCGTTTCGACCTTTTTTGCATATCTGAAACGTCCAGACCTTTACCCTGAATTGAGACGTAAGATCTGGAAAAACATCTTCAACCGTTCATCTGGATTGAGAGGCAAAGAAGAAGCCGAAAAGTGGTGCAAGAGTATCGCCATCTCCGAGAAAGATTTTATAGAAAAAGTGCTCAATACGACTTTCGTCCCTTTCGAAAAACTATTCCCACAAGAATTTGCTTCGGCGTTGCAAGCTCAGGCAAAAGCACCTGTAAAAATGGGTGGCGCAGGTTCTCTAAGTGTGATCTATTACATCAATGAATTTGCAAATGCTCAAAGATCGATTGAAACTGGCGTAGCTTACGGATGGTCATCTTTTGCGGCTTTGGCTTCATTGGTTCACAGAAATGGAACGCTTTACAGTTCGGACATGCCATATATTTTGCAAAACCAAAGTGAGGATTTCGTAGGTTGTGTGATCCCAGAAAAATACAAGAAAAACTGGGACCTTTACAGATATGCTGATAAAGAATCTCTTCCAAAGATTTTTGAGAAGTCAAATTCTTTTGATGTTGTGCATTATGACAGCGATAAAACTTACGACGGTAGACTTTGGGCTTACAATCTGCTTTGGAGTAAACTGAAAAGTGGTGGCATCTTCATGAGTGATGATGTTGGGGACAATGCCGCTTTCAAAGATTATTGCGAGAAGAACAAACGCAAACCACATATTATAGAATTCGATGGCAAATATGCCGGCGTCATTATAAAAGACTAAAACAAAAACCACAGAGACTTTCTGTGGTTTTGTTTTTTATGATAAATTATTCGATTCTTTACAAAAACTTTCTCATGATCTTTGTCCACATGTTGTTTTGCTTCGTTTTTAAAAATAGTGGTAGGTTTTCTATTTCAGCTATTTTTTTTCCATAAAGAGTGTCGATATTCCTGCGCTTTGCTGAGTTCAGGATGACCTGATGCCAGTTGTGATTGAGCTTCTCCTTCTTTGTTGATTCCTGAGAAACACCTTTTTCGTGCAAACGGTAATAGTAAAGCGGTTCTTTGATGAATATGAAATTTCCGGTTTCGTAAAGCTTGAGATAAAGATCCTGGTCCACTGCAGAAGTGAGGTTTTGGTCTATTCCTGAGGTATTTTCGTATGCTGATCTTTTGAAGGTCAAAAAGTGATTGGCCTCGAGAAAGATATTGAAGAAATTCTTGTTCCCATTCTTCACCTGCCTGGAATGCTGGAATAGTCGCAAAGGCTTCAAAGCATCATCACAGAGATGAAATTGAGAATATGTGACCACATTGTTTTCTGTATGGTTTTTCATGCTGATTTCCAGGGCATTGTTCGCAAGCGCGTCATCCGGGTCTACAAAACCACAGATTTCACCTTTTGCTAATTCGGCACATCTCTTTTTGGTAAATCCAACGCCTTTATTCTCATCATTTTGGAATAATCGGAATCGGGAATCATCTTTGGTCAATTCCCTTATCTTTTCGTAAGATCCATCAGTTGAATGGTCGTCTACCAAAACAACCTCAAAGTTTTGATATGTTTGGGACATGATGCTTTTGTAGCAATCCAAAAAATAATTGTAGTTGTTGTAATGGGCAATGAGGATGGAAAAGAGCATAGGAATATTATAACTTGATGGAATTATGAATTGCACGACTGACGTCTGCAATATGCTTTTGCATAGAAAAATGATCATGGATAAACTGTCTTCCTTCATTTCCCATTTCTCCAATGATTGCAGGATTTTCCAGAAGATATGTCATTTTTTCGGCCATCAGTTCCATGTCGTGTTCATCTACCAGAAATCCAGTTTTTTCATTAATAACAATATCAACGATTCCACCATGTTTTGTAGAAACGATGGGAAGTCCAGCCGCAGCAGCTTCTATAATGGCTACCGGCGTTCCTTCTGCATCACCATCCGCGGCTGTGACAGAATGTTGAACGAAAACGGCGCTTTGCTGTAATAGTTCCAACTGCTTAGCTCTATCGATCCAGCCAATAAAATCGACGGATCTTTCTATACCTAATTTTAGGACAAGATCTTTGCATTCTTGTATGAGTTCACCATCGCCGGCAAATGTTAATTTTGCATCTGGGATTTTAGTTAGGACACGGGAAAATGCAGTCAGGGTTGTGTGCGGAGATTTGGAATGGGCGAATCTTCCAATGGCCAACAATTGCTTGGAGTGATAGTTTGGAATGACCTTAAAAAATTCTTCTCTCGCACCGATTGGAGAGTAGATGATCCTATCCTCAGAAAATCCCAGTTCTACCAATTTTGGGATCATGTTTTTTGCAACTGGGATCGTAAAGGTTTTGTATTTTCCAAAATCTTCGTACAGCTGCTTATGTCGTGCGACGAAATCAAATTGATGGATCTCGTACCCAAGAACATTGGCCACTATTGGGATGTTTAATTCTTCACAGGCTTCTCTGACAGTCGCTCCAGTGACCAGATAATCGGCTACTACGCAGTCGATCTTTTCTTTGATAAGGATTTTTTTAAACCTTCTTTTGATGATGGCAAGCAACCACTTCTGATTCTTAAGAGAGAGTAAAGTGAAAAAATATCTGGTCAGTTTTTGTTTATTGAGACTGGTGTCCTGATAGAAAAATGGAAGAAATCCACCGAACAGCACGATTTTCTCAAACGGAAGCAGTTCTATGTAACTTCGGACGAAAGGACCCATTGGTTTGTTCCTGCCAGGTGTTGCGATGAGTATCTTGGGTTTTTTTTCCATCTCTTGTGGGCTTTTACAAAGCGATTATCTGTTTCTCTTGTTTGTTGATGATGATGGAGTTGCTTGGCACATCCTTATGGATCACACAGCCAGCTCCTAAGATCACATTGTCACCGATGGTCACATCTTTCAAGATGACAACATTGGCGCCTGTCCAAACATTGTTTCCCATTTTCACTTTGCCGATGTTGAAGTCGGTTTTTGAAACTGAAAAAGGTTGTTTTGTGTATTGGTGGTTGTGGTCGAAGATCTTCATCCCTTCGCCAAGGATACAATTCTCACCGATCTCGATTTCGCCGAGACAAGAGATCGTGGCTCTGGTGATATAGGTATTGTCTCCAATCGTCAATTTTGCATTGGACTTTACTGTCAAAAAATTGGATTGGTTGATCATCACATTCTTTCCGATCTGGAAATTTGCATTGGAAGCGATGTCTAAAAAGTTATCTCGGCCTAGACGGAAGGAATCGTGGATCACACTTTCCGGAGTGAAAAAAAGACTTCTCTGGCTGGAAATGATACAATCATTGGCGAAGTTTTTTAGTTTTATAAAAATAAAGCCTAAGATTCTTTTCATTTAAAATGATGTTTTAAGCTCAAAAGTATTAAATATTCTTTATAATTTCGCTATTAATTAATCACAAACCACGACGATGGCAGACAGTCAACCTTTGATCAGTATCAATATTCCCATTTATAATTGCGAGAAATATATCGTCAGATGCTTGGAATCTGTAAAACAGCAGACATACAAGAATATGGAAGTGATCTTGGTAAATGACTGTACGCCAGATCAAAGTATGATTTTGGTTCAAGATTTTATTGATGCAAATCCTCAACTCAATGTCAAGATCATCGAGCATGAAAAGAATTCTGGACTTTCTGTGGTAAGGAACACGGGCATCAAATCATCTTTGGGAGAGTACATCTACTTTCTGGACAGCGATGATGAGATCACACCAGACTGTATAGAACTGATTTTGAAAACAGCTTTAAAGACTGATGCTCAGATTACTATAGCACAAAATAGATGGATCAACACGTTTGATAACAGCACCAAGGATTTTGGATTTGCTACGACTGCTCCCAAAAAATATTATGATAATAATCTGGAGATATTTTCGGTCTACAGCGCTGGTGGATTTCCATCGTCATCTTGGAACAAGTTGATAAAGAGGAACTTCATAGTTGAGAATAATATCTATTTTGTTCCAGGATTGTTTGCTCAGGATGAGCTTTGGTTCTTCCATCTACTTTTAAAGACCGATACTTTGGCCATTATTGATGATATAACTTATTTATATTATTTGCATGGCGAATCGGTGATCTTCAACAGAAAGAAAAAGAATTTTGAAAATTTCATGACCATTTTGGAACATTTTACCAATTCCTATAAACAGGAAAAAAATCCGGAGCTGAAAAGGTTGATCAAAAATAAGATCATTCTCTTCAAAGAAATGGTTCTCATCATGCAATGGAAAGCACTGAAGGACAAGGAATATCTGAACACCAATATTTCGCGCATGCAGAGTCTGACAAGATTGAGCCTTTTTGATTATCTAAGTTCAGCAATTTCTTTGGACATCAAAAAGAAGAATATTTTTCAGAATCTTCCTTCCTTTTTGGCGACAAGGTTTTTTATTTGGCGCTTCGAAAGATAAGCTATTTTTTGTATTGATAGAACAATGACATCATAGAGAAATTGGATAGCAAAAGCATATTGTACAATTTTGCAATTCCTTTGAATTGAGACAAAACTGTCTTTTTGTCCAGCCCAGAATAGGAATCCTGAAGTCTTTTTTTCTGTTTCTCTTGCTCTTCAGAAGTCATCTGTCCAGAAAAAAGATGGAAGATCTTAATGGCATTGACCAGATTTTTAAAAGCAACGAACTCGAAGATCGATTTTCTAGGTTCGTAGATTCCTTTTTCTTTGAATAATTCTCGGAGTAACAGATCGGTCCTGATAATATCAATTTTTTTAGCAGAAAGTAATTTTGCGGACGAATCTGGATGGATGTAATGCGTGTAGGTCGCGTCACAACTTCCTATAGATCTGGCCTCTTCCAAGATCAGCCTTTCTACGATCTCGTCGGCATTGAGCAAAGGTTCTGTGAATCGGAAAGAATGAGATTTGAAAGTCTCACTTCTGTACAAACCTCGCAGATGGATGTCATATCTTCCCACTGTTTCTTTGATCGCCTGCTTACCGGAAAGTTCTCGGTATTCAAAATCTGTAGAATATGTTTGGTGGATATTGTGAATGCTTCTGATCTTGCCATCTGTGAATTTGGTGATGACAATTGGTGTTACAATGTCCAGATTCGGATCTTTGAGAAAAGTATCATAACATTTTTCAATCGTATCCAGATCGATGAGGTCATCGTGGTCAAATAGAAAAATGAATTCTCCCGATGCCTTGTCCTGCCCATAAGCTTTCGAGTACTGTGCATATTTCTGATTTTCCTTTGTGTAGACCTTCACTCTGGGATTCTGTTTTGCAAACGATTCCAGATGTTCTAGAGTGGAATCCGTAGAGCCATCATTCACACAGATGAATTCTAAGTTTTCATACGTTTGACCCAAAAGGCAGTTCATAGAAGATTTTACAAAATCTCCCAACTGTACAGAGTTGTAATAGGTCGTAATGATTGAGATCAGAGGTAATGCTTGCATACATTTACAAATATGCGAAATTATTTTTTCATTAATAGGATCAAATCAAAAACATCATTTGGCGTAGAAAAGCCAATTGACAGGTTTGGTAAATTAATGTTAAATTTGCGGTATAATATTACTTATATGTGTGGAATTTCGGGGATTGTAAAGAAAAATATACAGGAAGAAGTTTTCTATAAACAAACTCTTAAGGACATGACGGACGCCATCGTCCATCGTGGACCAGACGATGAAGGGCATGAATATTTCCATAATTGCTTTTTAGGTTTTCGAAGGCTCGCCATTGTTGATCTCTCGACAGATGGTCATCAGCCAATGTATTCCAATACAAAAAATGAATGCATCGTTTTCAATGGAGAGATCTATGGCTACCGTGATTTGAAAAAAGGTCTTTCGGATTATCCTTTCCAAAGCAATACCGATACAGAAGTGATATTGTCTCTATTCCAAAAATATGGTTCCGAAGTTCCCCAACATCTCAACGGGATGTTTGCATTTGCTATCTGGGACGATGAGAAACAGCAACTATTTTGTGCCAGAGATCGATTTGGCGAAAAACCATTTTATTATGCCATTGGCAAAAATGGTGAATTCATCTTTGCTTCAGAGATCAAAGCTATTCTTGCAACAGGTCTTGTAGATGAAGAATTGAATGACGAAGCCGTACATCATTTCTTACGCCATATGTATGTTGATAGTCAGCAAAGTATCTATAAAAACATACACGTTCTGCCACCCGCCCATCAATTGATTTATAAAAATGAAAAAATAGAGATCTCACAATATTGGAATTTTCCGACGGAAGAAATTGAGATCTCTGAGGAAGAAGCTGTTGATCAATTCCAAAAGTTAGTCGAAGATTCCGTAGAAAAACAATTGATTGCCGATGTGAAAGTGGGCGCTTTTTTAAGTGGTGGATTGGATTCCGGAACGTTGGTGGCACTTTCATCACAGCACAATCCCAACCTCACGACATTAGGTTTTGAATACCAAGGCGACTGGAACGAGATGCCAGAAGCCAGAAGCATCTCGAAGAAGTATAATACCAACCATCTGGAGGTTTCTTTGAAAGATGAGGAGATTCCGAAGATCCTCGTAGAAGTTTTGAGAAAATTGGATGAACCACTTGCTGACACCGCTATGCTGGCAACCTACACGATCTGTAAGGAAGCTGCGAAGAACATGACGGTCGTGATCACAGGAAATGCTGGAGATGAGCTTTTTGGTGGCTACACTTGGTATCAAAAACAAAAAGAGATTTTGGAAAAAGGTAAGGCAAGTTCAACTTTGCTCCCATTTTATAAAGTTGGTTCTACCATTAGTGAGAAATTGGGTTTTTCAAAAGGGCGGGAATATTTTTTGGATAAGGTCTTCAGAGCAAAGTTTCCGGATATTGTATCTTATCAGAAAGAAAAGGTACATAATAACTTTACCCAACAGGAAACAAATTCTCTTTTGAAGTCAAGGACCAATTATCAGCATTCTTACCATTTCGAGCTGGACAAAAACAATCTGAACACGGTCATGAAAATGGATCTTACCAATATCATCCCAGGAGATTATATGGTAAAAGATGACAGAATCGCCATGATGCATTCCATAGAATTGAGAACACCTTTTTTGGATAAGGATCTGGTAGAATTCTGTTCCACGCTTCCGGCAAAGCATAAAGTGAATTCTCAGCAGACCAAGATCATTTTAAGGAAAACCTTTGGCAAATTACTGACAGATCATATTCTGAACAAGAGAAAACAAGGCTTCGGTGCACCTATCGAAAAATGGCTCAGAATTCCTGACATGGAAAAGCTTTCTTCGGAAAACCTAAAGGATCCTAGCTCCAAGATCTTTGAAAAATTAAATTTCAATGAAGTTCAGAAACAATTGAATTACAACTACAAACACTGGTCTCTCTTGGTTTTAGGGATTTGGATGAGAGAGCATGCGGATTAGTTTTTTTGATTAAGTTTTACAACCTTTTTACGCCACTTTCCTTTTCCAGGACGCCTTTCACATCATAGATGATCCCATTTTCGGAAAGCAGATTTTTGATGTTGATGGATTCAAATTCCTTATGGGAAACGGCAAGGATCACCGCCTCATATTTTTTGAAAGGTGCTTTGCTGATGATGTCGATGTCATAAGTTTCCTTCACTTCCGCCGGATTTGGCCAAGGATCGAAAACATTCACGCAGATGCTGTAATCTTCTAAACTTTTCACCACATCGATGACCTTCGTATTTCTGACATCCGGACAGTTTTCTTTGAAAGTGAAACCAAGGACCAAGACTTCAGAACCTTTGATCTTGAGGTCATTTTTGAGCATCATCTTCACCGTTTCGCTGGCGATGTAATGTCCCATGGAATCATTCATTCTTCTGCCAGCAAGGATGATCTCTGGATGATAACCAAATTCCTGCGCTTTCTGAGCGAGATAATAAGGATCCACGCCTGTGCAATGTCCGCCCACAAGTCCTGGTTTGAAGTTGAGGAAATTCCATTTTGTAGACGCCGCTTTCAAGACATCATTGGTATCGATTCCCATTAGGTTGAGGATCTTTGCCAATTCATTCACAAAAGCAATATTGATATCACGTTGAGAGTTCTCGATCACCTTTGCCGCTTCAGCAACTTTGATGCTTGGAGCCAAATGTGTTCCAGCGATGATAACCGATTTGTAGAGTTCATCAATCTCTGTTGCAATTTCTGGAGTCGAGCCAGAGGTTACTTTTAATATCTTTTCAACGCTGTGTTCCTTATCGCCAGGATTGATCCTTTCCGGCGAGTAACCCGCAAAGAAATCAACATTGAATTTTAGGGCTGATTGTCTTTCGATGATCGGAATGCAATCTTCCTCGGTCGCGCCTGGATAAACGGTTGATTCATAGATCACAATATTTCCTTTTTCTATCACAGAGCCCACTGTTTCACTGGCTTTGCGCAGCGCTGAGATATCAGGATGGTTGTTCTTGTCCACAGGTGTTGGAACTGTAACGATGTAAATATCAGAGTCTTTGATGTCATTGATATCATCAGAAAGAAATAATCCGTTCTGCTCATTGGATGGATTTTTAGAAACCAGAACTTTCAGAAGCGCTTCGGAATCTACTTCGTGTGTGCTGTCTTTGCCTTGTGTCAGTTCTTCGATCCTATTTTTTTTAAGGTCAAAACCTACAACGGCATATTTTGTCGCAAACAATCTCGCAAGCGGCAATCCAACGTATCCAAGACCAATAACGGTAATTTTTTTCTTCATATTTTCTTAGAGAGAATAATATTTCTGTAGTATATTACAAAGATAAGAATCCTTATTTGTTAAGTTGTTTTTCACAAAGTATTCTTCCACATCCGGCACATTGATGTCGTATCCGGAACCACTTTTTATTAGATTAAGGTCTAGCTTGGTCCCATAGAAACGCTCGATCACCTCCAGAATTTCAATAATTGCATAATTCTGAATATAAGCAACATTGACTATTTTGTTGAGGGCCTGCTCATCCAGTAGTTTGAATGTGATGTTTTTAATATCATCTGCGTCGATCAGATTTCTTGTCGCTTTTGTGTGGACATTTATCGTTTCATTATTTCTGATAGAACGGATGAGGTAATTCATGAGAAGGTTTGGATTTCCGCCTTTACCAACCGCATTGCTGACCCGGAGAATCAAATATCTCTCACAAGAATACTTAATGAGCTGTTCCATTTTTAATTTATGAAGCACATAATCGCTTCCTGTTTTGGAGGAATCGTAAATGCTGCAGGTCGAAAAATAAACAAAGATCTTATCTCTATTTTCTTCGAAGGTTTTTCTGATCAGATTTTCTTCTCTGATAAATTCTTCTGGTCTGTCTTCCAGTGAGTTAGAGACGCCAGAGGCAAAGAAGATGATATCCTCTCTATCATCATTGACGAATAATGATCCGATAAGTCCGTTGCCTACGATCATTGTAAAAGTTTTTTTAATATTTTCTCTGAAGCTTTGCCATCTCCAAATGGATTCTTCTCCGTTTGAAAGACGAATTCATTTTCGTCATTCCAAATCTTGTAGAATTCGGTTTTGATGGTTTGCAAATCGCTGCCAACCAAAACACCACAATTACAATCCAAGACTTCTGGTCTTTCTGTTTCTTCTCGCAGGATCAGGACTCTTTTTCGGAGGCTTGGCGCTTCCTCCTGAATTCCTCCCGAATCTGAGATGATCAATTTTGCGGAAGCCATTTTTCTAATGGTTTCCAAGTAGGGAAGTGGTTCTGTAAATATAAGATTGTCAGGCTTTTGGTCTTCAAAGACATCTAAGATGTTTTTTCGTGTATTTGGGTTTGGATGCAAAGCCCATTCGAAAATAACCTCTGGATTTTCTAGCGCTAATTCTTTGATGGCTTGTGAGATTTCCTGCAATGGTTTTCCTATATTTTCCCGTCGGTGAGCGGTAATGAAGACCTTGTTTTGATATTCTATCTCAATATTCTCTTTATTAAGAATATATTGGATCAAGTCTACGATCGTGTTGCCTGTGAGCAATACTTTTTCTTGAGGAATTCCTTCTTTCAAAAGATTGTTCTGAGATAAAGTTGTCGGTGCGAAATTGACGTCACTGCCCAAAGAAACGACTCTTCTGTTGTATTCCTCTGGAAATGGCATTCTAATATCGGCAGTTCTAAGGCCAGCTTCGATGTGATAGAATTTTCTCCTTTCCATAAAAGCTACTATTGATGAGGCCAAAACCGTAAATGTATCACCTTGAGCAACGATTTTTGTAATATTTTCTTGATGAACGAGGTCAGACAAACTGTTGATCAGTTTTGCAACCAAATTAGAATTGGTAAAATCCAGAGACTGCACAGAAAGCCGAAAATCTGGCTTCACATCGAAACTCTCTTCCATTTTGGTAAGGAGATCATCGTGCTGTCCCGTATTGATGATGAGAACTTCCTCATTCTGCAAACGAAACTGATCGATCAGTGGAAAAACTTTTAAGAATTCTGGTCTGGTCCCGTAAACAATGGCAATTCTTTGGCTCATCAATTAGTTTTTGGTAAAAATAATAAATCTTAAGGTTTTATCCGTCTTAAAATATGTTTTACTAGCATTTTCAGCGGGAATTGATCTAAAATCTCATCGGCAGAGATGATCTTCATATTGTTGACCGCATTGTGGATTTCCTTTTTCCCTTGTTTGATGTCTGAAATATTCTTCAAGTGATGATAAGCGTGCACGTAATCTTTGAAAGGATTTGGTGTGTCCCTTTCATGCCAAGTTCCTACAAAATGGTGCGCCGCGTAGTTCTTTGGAAGATCCAGACAAAAATAAGTCGAAGGATAGATTGCGATGCCATCTTCAAGTTCTTGATATTCATCTCTCGTCGGGTCAGCTTTGTAACGGTTGATCAAAAGGTCTGAGACGAAAACCGTATTGGTCGTAAGGTCAAAATCTGTTTTCTCATTATAGAAATCCAATACTTTCTTTGGCCAAGGATGTCCAGCTTCTGTAGCCCAAAGTGCTGTGAAAGGCGAACCTTTGATTTCGAACCCGGAAAATGCCCTGTGAACCAGGAATTCGTCCAAAGAAAATTTCACTTCCACATCGATGTCCATGTAGATCCCGCCGTGCTCGAATAATGCTAAAGCTCTGGAATAATCTGAGACAAAGGCCCACTTTTTCTTTTCTGCCGCCAGCCTCACATACTCACAACAATTGATATCGAAGTTGGACTCGTTCCATTCGATGATCTCATAATCCGGAAGGTTTTTCTTCCAGGAATCTAGGCAGATGTAAAAAGATTCTGGTTTAGGATTGCCTCCGAACCAGCAGTAGTGTATTTTTTTTGGGATCATTTTTTTCTATTTGGAATCAAAATTTTTGGGTACTGTTATTTCAAATCAAAATTAAAATCTCTGACCATTACCCATTTTGGATTGTATTGATAAAGATTTGTATTCTCTATTCTTCGACTACCAAAAATAGGGCAAATTGTGTTGCCTTGAGATTGGTAAAGATCATTGGAAATATATGCTGCCCAAAATGAAAAGGTGGAGTTGGATAGCACCAAATTTTTTGACTTGGCAACCCACAAAAAGCTTGATATCACTTTATCTTGCTTAAGGTCAGGGTAATGTAGGCGATGCGTGTGCTCATCTAAGAATTTGAAATTATCCTGACACCAATTCATATCGTCGGACAGAATATTGATTTGTTTCCAGTTTTTATTCTTAAAATAATTATCGAAGACATGTTTTATAAATTCGATTTGATCGTAGCCATAGATGGAGGAATTTCCCTTTTCATAAAAATCACCTCTTCTGATATTGATGGTTAGTTCGTCAGCATCTGGCTCTGGCAGTTGATTTAAAAATGCCTTTACAAATTGTGAGCTTAGAAGATGCTCCCGGATAAATTCATTGAGCTGATTCTCAACAAAGTCTTCTCCAAAAACCTGATAAAATTGATTGGAGCTATCTTTTTTGTGATAGAATTTGACCTCTTTTTCTTCAATGACATAGCTCTTCAAACCGGGAAAGTACAGAAGCAGGTCGGCCATATGTTCTGTATAAAGAAGCCTCAATGTTTTTCCTTTTTGCTCGAAGATGTAGGCACGCAAAAAAAAGTAGAGCAGATTTCCCCATCTCGCACCACCAGGCGTGATGATGACTTCCGTGCTGTTGGGAAGTATGTTGAAAAATAGTCGCTTTAGAAAGTGTCTCATTTTATGAGATATTTCGTTCTATTAACAATTTTCATTGTATTTGTAAAACCTAAAACCCATGGATTTAAGTATTTTAAAACAATTTTTAATGATTCTCTTTTACGGAATCCATATTTTTTTAAGTAAATGAGTAAGCGATAGAAATTTTCTGTTTCTAGTTGAGAATCAAATTTCTGGTCAGAGAATGTTCCTATGATGTCTCTAACTTTAATGATGTTGACCAACCATTGTTTTGATAGAGTTCCTGATGAAAAATGCTTTATTAGGATTTGACCTGTGACGTAGTTCGTGTATTTCTTAGCAGCTTTTAAACTAAATATCAAATCATATCCATGATATCCTGTGATATTTTCATCAAAATTTATATCATCATACACATTTCTTGTACATGCCAGGAATACACCATCTAGTAGTTTTACTTTTTCATGTTCTTTCCCGGAAAGGTTGTTGTTGATCCATTCTTTGTTTTCGTTATCAACCTGTATAAAATGTAATTTGCTATGGCCTTTGTTCCACCAACTGGCGGGAACATATGAATAATAATCTCCACCGGCTACTCCAACGACACCACAGTTGGGTAACTCTAATGTTTTAATCAGCTTGTGACCCCAGTTATTTTCGCAGAAGAGAATGTCTTCATGAATAAAAAGGAGATGGCCAAATTTTGACTGTTTAGCGCCTAGATTGTAGGCAGCACATATGCTCATCTTTCCTGGATTAGAAATTTTGATGATCTCGTAAACGATGTTATCTCCAATAGTTTGAGATATATTTTCGGAAATCTGTTGGAAATAATGTTCTTGATAAGATGAGATGATAATTGAGATCATGATGAGGTAATTTAACTTACATTAAAACTTTTCAATAAGTTCTTGGCGTACAGTCTTAGAGACTTATTGTCAACAAATTGCTGAAAAAGTAATTTGTGATAATAGGGATCTAGGAAGTTATATTTTTTAGAGGTTAGTTCTTTCGCAATACGGTCATTCATGACGATGTTTAGCGAATTTTTGTATCGTACAGATTTATTATTTTCAATAAGGTCTTTGTAAACATTATATGCAAATTCCGATTGCTCACGTCTTTTAAGCGATGCAAACACATTTTTACCATGAATCCTGTAGACCGCATGAAAATCTTTTGTGTAAATCCCCAGACCATTGTCCAGAATGTGATGCTTCACATGGGTGTCACAATAATAATTGTACTTTTCACGTAGACTTAAATCCAGAGCAGAGCTTCGGAAAACAATGGTCATCGTCTGGATTTTCATGAATTCTTCAAAATCTACCTGTGTAAATTTGAATGTTTCATTGCCATTGAAAAAGTCTTTTCTAAAGTAGGGGAAATCTTTTGTAGATCCGTCGTTGTATAATTCTTTGTACTGATGGCAAGCTAATACTACATCTGGATTCTCCTCTAATAAGTCGATTTGTTTCTGAAGCTTATTTTCATTGGTCCAAAAATCGTCACCCTCACACATGGCAATATATTTTGACCCAGATTCCTGGCACTTTTGTAATGTGAAAATAAAATTAGGCATCCAGCCTAGATTGATCTTCTGTTTTACAAAGGTAACAAGGTGCTTTTTCGGATGATTATTCAAAAATTTTTCTACAACTGTTTGTGTGTTGTCTGTAGAGCAGTCGTCCGATAAAATAATTCTAAAATCAAAATTGGTTTTTTGATTTAGGACGTTTTCTAATGCCTCTATTATATACTCTTGCTGATTGTAAGAGATCATAAATACAGATAGAAGAGGAGGGTTTTCTTTATGCATCATGTATTTTAAATAGAATGATATAATCTTGTAAGAAACCTTTTTATTTTCGATTTTAATTTTTTACTTTCTTCTAATTGCGCTTTTTGAGCATCAACTTTTTCCTGAAGAAAATTGGCCATTGATGGATTTACAATATTACTTTCATTTTTTGGTATGGCAATCAGAGCTGGCCATTTTGATGGCGCAAACGGATGGAGGTTTTTAATATATTTATAATTGTCATAATTGATGCTTTGCCAAAAATTGAAGAAAGAAATCGTGTCAAAATCATTATTATGTCCCCAGTTTTTAATTTTCATCATAACTTCCTCTGCTTTCCTATCCCAAGACTGGTGAAGAAATAGCAGGTCTGCGGTTTTTTTTTCTGCTGTGTTAGAAATTCTTGCGTGATCATACTTTGGTATATTGGTCAACATTGGAAACTCTTCGAAAATATCAATTACAAAATGATTATTTTCATCTGATTGAAACATAGGCAGAACTTTCGTGTAAACCATAGTTTGTTGCTGTGGGTCGGTCTTTATTTTTTCTAATTCTTGAAAAATCTTCTCAGGATTTATGATATATTCATCTGTATCCAATTGCATATACCAGTCAGAAGGAGGACATCTTTTACCCATTTCGTTTCTCAAATAGGTCTCTATCACAATGGATGGTAATGTATAATCCACTTCGTATTCGAAAATGTTTATTTTGCGGTCGGTGTCAATGTTTTTCAACCATGTAAAAAAGTCGTCCGGAATCTCAAAGGAATCACCCTTCCAAGCTTTTCTATTTTTATCAATAGCAATCAGTACAAAGCTAACATATGGATATATTAATGGCAGAGCTTTCATCAAAAACTCGTAATCGTACGAGACCAAGATGCTAAGTGCTATTGTAGGGTTTTGTTTATTTTGATTCATAATTGCAGTTTTGTAGTTATAATTTTATTCTTTTTCTAGAACCTGGTTTTTAATAAGTTTTATAAAATAATAGATACTAGTTAAGGAACAATTTTATCATTTTTATGAGTGTTTTTTTTGATCGATAGTGATAGAATAAATATTTTATAAAAATTAATTTAACAATTTTTTTTCCATATTGATCTATTTTTTGAGAGGTTGAGAGGTTAATAGTAATCGCAAATTTACGATCTTTAAAATATTTATATTTTAATATCTCAGTTTCTGCTTCTAAGGCTAACAATTTTGTTTTCGAAATGTTTGTTTCATGCTGACGGTAATAGATCAGATTTTCATTAATATAAGAAATTCTGAAGTCGTTTGAAATTACTCTTAGTATAAAATCATAATCTTCCAAAAGAACATCTTTCTTGTAGTTTCCTATGCTTTTTAGAATTGCCAAATCGTAAAAAAGTGTCGATCCGGAGATGAAATTTCCTTTAGAAAGCTTTTCCTCGATTTTTTCAGTAGGATTATTAGGAATTGGAAAAAAGTTAGCATTTAAAATATGTGAATTACCGTCAATACTATAGGCCTGAGTAAAAACCACATGAGACTGTTCCTCTATTAATTTAGAAACACATTTTTCGATATATTCTGGATGAAGGTGATCATCAGCGGCTATGATTTTTATATATTTTCCTTTAGCTAATTCCAGACATTCATTAAGTGTTGTTGCTAAGCCGGTATTTTCCTGATGGTAATTTTTCTCTGCTGTGTAATTATTTTCGGAAAGCCATTGCTCAAAAATCTCAACAGAATTATCTTTTGACGCATCATCAGCAACAATGAGTTGAATATTATCATAGGTTTGAGATCTCACACTATTAAGATTCTCCTTGATATATTTTCCGTGATTGTACGATACAACTACGATACTGACTAAAGGTTTTTCCATTTTTGTGTAAATTTAAAATATAGACAACAACTTTAATTGTTGTATTATCTATTGATATTTTTCTATTCCAATTACTTTTTGAGGAGTACTAAAATAATGATCTGATCTTCAAAATCAACAATGAAACAAATCTAAGAACTACACTATCAACGCTTTTATACAACAAATGATCCTTTTTGGAAGGTGCCCCAATCGCCTTTATTTTTTGATAAATGGCTGCGACCAACGGTTTTAGGTCATGTTTGAAAGATTCTGTCAATGAGAATCTTAATTCTTTTAAAACTCTAGCTCTGATGGTGTGGAAAACTTGATTTCGTTCCGCATAAAAGATTTGAATATCAATGATTGACAGTCGGAATGCTATCATTTTCTCAGGATTTTGAGAGTACGAGAGACTTTCAACATTCTTGCGATAGACGGCCGTGATGTCTTTCAGGTGTTTGATCTTTTCCCTTTCTGCAATGTAGAACCAAAGCGGATAATCCTCCATCAAAAATCCCCTGTCCAAAATGCCTTCAGCTATAAAATCATCAACCAACTTTTTCTTGTAAACAGCCGTCACAGGAATGATGAAGTTTCCTTGAAACAGCTCATCCAAAATATGCCCCGAAGGATAATCAGCCACGTGGTCCTGAAGACTGCCTGTATTGGTTCTCAGGATTTTATAGTTGGTGTGTACCATCCCATGATCGGGGTTGCTGTCCAAAAAATCGACCTCTTTTTGGATTTTGTGATCATCACACCAATAGTCGTCACCAGCGCATCCGGCAATATATTGTCCTTTTGCAGCAGAGATGAGTCGCTTGTAATTGGCGATCATTCCCAAATTTGGCTGCTCTGGGAAGATCCTTATGTTTTTATCAGGATTTTTTTTGATGAAAGCTTCGCAAATAGCTCTCGTTCCATCATTAGAACAGTCATCTCCAATAATGACCTCGTGATCAAAATTTACAATTTGGCTGCAGACCGATTCCAAGGTTTGCAGAATTGTATCTTTCTGATTGTAACAGATGACGAAACTAGTAACTTTAGGGCTTGAGTCCATAATTATTTAAAACATCAATTACCTTCTGCACCTCATCCTGCGTCATTACCGGACTTATTGGTAAACTCAAAACTTCTGAATGGATCTTCTCAGTCACCGGAAATGATAAGTTGTTGTAGTACTTGTAAGCCTTTTGTTTGTGCGGTGGAATCGGGTAGTGGATCAATGTCTGAATGCCATTTTCCGTCAAATATTTTTGTAGCTTTTCTCTCTTTTCTGTTCTGATCACGAAGAGGTGATAGACGTGTTCTTTCGGATGCGCAGGTAGTATGGGCAAAATGACCTTGTTGGTTTTGATTCCGTCAACATATTGCTCCGCTATCTTTCTTCTCTTTTCATTGTCTGCGTCGATATATTTGAGTTTGACATCCAAAACGGAAGCCTGGATCTCGTCCAGTCTGCTATTAAGACCTTGGTATTTATTCACATATTTTTCTTCGGAACCGTAATTGGCAATCGCTCGGATTGTTTTTGCTATAAGGTCATCTTTACAGGTCACAGCACCAGCATCACCCAAAGCGCCCAGATTCTTGCCAGGATAGAAGCTGAAACCAGCAGCATCGCCCAGATTTCCGGATCTTGTGCCATTCCATTCTGCACCAATGGCTTGTGCATTGTCCTCGATGATCTTCAGGTCATGTTTTTTCGCCAAAGCTTCCAATTCTTCTGACCAGGAGATCTGCCCATAGAGATGGACGACCATGATGGCTTTTGTTTTTGGGGTGATCAAAGCTTCGATTGCCGAAATGTCCAAATTGAAATTATCAATATTCGGTTCTGCGAAAACAGGCTTCAAACGATTGTCTGTGATTGCCAGGACAGATGCAATGTAAGTATTGGCGGGTACGATGACCTCATCTCCAAATTTCAACTGTCCAAGTTCGATATAGGCTTTGAAGATAAGTCGAAGCGCATCCAGTCCATTCGCAACACCTATGGCATTGGGAGAACCGATGTAGGCTGTTAAGTTTGCTTCGAAGTTTTTTACTTCATTGCCCTGCAGATACCAACCGCTGCGGAAAGTCTCTAAAAGTCTAGCTTCGATTTCGGCTTGGTACTGAAGGTTTATTTTCTGGAGGTCTAGGAATTTTATCATTTTGTATTTTTTAAAAATTTAGCAGGATTTCCTACCCATATTTCATTCGCTGGAACATCTTTGGTGACTACACTTCCTGCACCAATTAGTGCATTTTGGCCAATGGTAACACCACCCAAAATGGTTGCGTTCGCGCCAATGGATGCTCCTTTTTGTACTAGCGTTTTTTTCATTTCGTAACCTGTATTTTTTGAACGCGGGAAAAGGTCATTGGTAAAGGTGACATTAGGTCCGATAAAAACAGAATCTTCCAATGTGATTCCATCCCAAACCTGAACGCCAGGTTTAATGGTAACATTATCACCTATCAAGACATCGTTTTCGATAAAGACCTGACAATTGATATTACAATTTTTGCCGATTTTTGCATTTTTTAAAATGACGCAAAATTGCCATATGTAGGTACCTTCACCAATATCGGAGGATTGCACGTCTGCTAGGGAATGTATCATTGATCAATAGTTTTTGAATTCTGCAAAATCTCGGAAATAGTCGGACTCCTCATAAAGTTCGGAAGCCAGGCAAAGCAACACAGCATTGTGCGAGAACTTGATATCTCTCCAGATCAACTTTGGAAGATATAGTCCTTTCGTAGGATGGTCCAGAATAAAGGTTTCCTTTTTACCTTCCTTATCTTCTGTATTGAAAGTGATCGTACCTGAGACAGCAAAGATCACTTGCTGAAGTTTTTTGTGAGCATGACCACCTCTAATGACATCCTGAGGTGTATAGTAGGTCCAATAGACCCGTTTGATATCAAAAGGGACGTTTTTCTGTTCCTCAGCAACACTTATATAGCCAAGCGCAGAGGATCCTATGTTGTCGAAAGTGATAATTTGAGGCTTCATAATTTAATTTTATAGATTTTGGAAAAGTAAATTTCTTTTAGCCAATAAGCTTTTGCCGAAAGATTGCCAGCCGAAAACAATAGACGTAAAAGTCTGTGACGTGTTTGTTTTAAGAATTTTTCAACTTCTTTTTTTTCATGAGTAGTAGTGATACCCTTATTGATCCTGAAATTTCTTGACGCTCTTGTGTAGGTCTTGATCATGTAAGAAAACCAATTTTTTCGTTCCCTTTTCAGTTGATCAGATTGTAATATGAGTGAGTAGATTCTAAGAGAGGTTGATAATGAATAGTAATTTTTAATACCAAAGGTCTTAGTGATAGCTCCAGGATTATCTTGCCTATAGAAGAATGATCCAGTGGAGAATGCTACTTTTTTGCATTTGTAAAATAATTTGCGCGACATATAATCATCTGTATCATAGGCATCTTCAAAGAAATGTTCATCATGATACAAGTCTGTTTTTCTAAGTGCAAAACCATGTATTTGCCATTGTAAGGACTTTTGAAATGCCTGAATTCCTGTTAAAATTACAGACTGGTCTCCATTTAAACCGCATATTATTTCATTATCCTTTTCATCTACATGATAAAGGACCATATCGGGCAAAATACAGTCAGAATCTGTTTCAGCTTGTCTTTCTATCATTTTTTCAAAAACATCAGGGCTAAGAAGGTCATCTTGGGACATATAAAATACGAAATCTTCTTTTATTTTGGGTAAAACAAAATTCCATGATTTTGCAGTACTTCCACCTTGTTCCTTTGTAAAAACGATTATTCTACTGTCGATTTTTGAAAATTCATTGATGATATGCAGTGAAGAGTCGGTTGAGCTGTCATTAACACAATATACGGTGAAGTGTTCATAGGTCTGATCAAGAATAGATTGTAAAGTACTCCTCAGATATGATTCGCCATTGTATATTGGAATAAAGACAGCAATTGACTGCATACTAATTGATCATTTATTTTTTTGACTACGTTGGTCCAAGTGATTTATAATTTTGATTGTCTTGTAAAAAAATTATCACGAAGTGTTACTACAATAGACTATATGCTGGAATCTATTTTGTATTCAAATTTTGGTCTGATGATACCAGGCATTTGAGCAATGTTGGTTCCCAGTTTCACATTTTCAACCTCAAAACCTACGATGTCATCACAAATGTATAAAGCTTTTCTTTGGTCCTGACCAAATATCAGTCTGAAATAATAGTTCCCGGCATTAAGCAAATTAGCAGGCATGTCAAACTCAACGGTATATTCTCCTTTCTTGGAATCTTTGTTGGTTGTGATCAAAGCACCTGTGTGGAACACGACGCTCTCTTCGTATGTTCTTAGCTCAAAAGTGGCGTCCAGATTGATGTTTTCAGAATCATTGTAGAATCTCAATTTTACCTTTGCTCCAGAGTCGATGTCTAGGAAACTATTGGTTTGTGATTTCACAGAGAATTCCAGGATCCGGATGTACTCATTTCCTAAAGCTGTCTCAAGAGGTCCCGTATGCAGATAGCTGCTTTGTTTTTGAGAGCTTTTCTGATACTCCATGATGGTTTCAAGAATGCCACCTTGATAGTCCAATAGTCCTTGATTCAACAAGATACCTTTCGAGCACAATTCCTTTACCGCTGTCATATTATGACTTACAAACAGTACGGTTCTGCCTTCGCCTTTGGAGACGTCGCCCATCTTGCCTAGACATTTCTTTTGGAATTCGGCATCGCCTACAGCCAAAACTTCGTCCACGATCAAAATTTCTGATTCCAGATTGGCGGCAACAGCAAAAGCTAATCGTACATACATTCCGGACGAATATCTTTTTACAGGAGTGTCAATGTATCTTTCAACTCCAGAAAAATCTACGATCTCGTCAAATTTTCTGGTGATCTCTTTTCTCGTCATTCCCAGGATTGCACCATTTAGGAATACATTTTCCCTTCCAGTCATCTCCGGATGGAAGCCGGTTCCAACCTCCAGTAGTGAAGCGATTCTTCCTTTGGTAGATATTTTTCCCGTCGTAGGTTTGGTAACTTTGCTTAGAAGTTTTAATAAAGTTGATTTACCCGCGCCATTCCTTCCAATAATGCCTACAGCGTCACCTTGTGTGATCTCAAAATTGATATCGCGAAGCGACCAAACATAGTCGCTTTCTCCCTTTTGAGTTCTATCATTGGATTCTCCAATTTTCAAATAGGGATCTTCTTTGCCGCGAATCTGATGCCAGAAACGGTTGAGGTCATGAGAAAGAGAGCCTGTTCCAACTTGTCCCAGGCGGTATTGTTTTGATATATTTTCAGCTTTGAGTGCTAATGCCATTTTTCTTTGATTTAAAGTTAGACCGTATCCATAAAGCCTTTTTCAACTTTGTTGAAAATGACCGTGCCGATGGCGAAGATGATGAAGATCAGTACAGTGCTGATCAGCAACATCATAGCACTAAAATCGCCAACGCCTAACCAAGCGTATTTGAAACACTCAAAAATTCCCGTCAAAGGATTGTAGAACGCAATCGTTTTGAAAATCCCTTTCAAGCTGGATGCGGGATAAATAACCGGTGTTGCGTACATATACAAGCTGACCCCGAAGGCAAGGAGCATTTGAAGGTCACGATATTTGGTGGTAAGAGATGAAAAGATCATTCCCACTCCCAAAGCAAAAACAGCCATCAACATTATAAGAAACGGCGTTGCAAGGATCCACCAGTTGGGCTGAACCTCACCTTTGAACAAATAGTAGAAAAATGCGACCAGAAATAGCGACATTTGAACACCAAATCTCATCAAATTGGATAGTACAATAGATATTGGCATGATCAATCTTGGGAAATAGACCTTACCAAAGATCCCTGCATTAGAGGTGAAAACACTCGAAGTTGCAGTAAGACAAGATGAAAAATAATTCCATAGTGTAATTCCTGCAAGATAGAAGAGTATCTGTGGTGCACCATCCGTGGACAATTGTGCGATATTTCCAAAAACAACCATATATACGATTGTTGTGAAAATAGGGTTGATAAAAAACCAGATAGGACCTAAAATAGTCTGTTTAAAGCTGGATACAAAATCCCGCTTAACAAACATGTAGGCCAAATCCCGATAGCGCCAAACTTCTTTAAGATTGAGATCAAAAAGAGAATGGCTTGATTCTATCGTTTCCGTCCATTGATGATTTTGAGAATCACTCATTTGTGTTTTATATTAGTAATTATTTAATAAGATTTTTCAGGTATTCTCCATACCCACTTTTTCCATATTTGGAAGCAGTTTCCAGCAGTTTTTCTTCATTGATGAATCCATTTCTGAAAGCTATTTCTTCGATGCATCCGATTTTGAAACCTTGTCTCTTTTCGATAACGCTTACAAATTCTGATGCGTCTTGAAGTGAGTCAAAAGTCCCCGTATCCAACCAAGCAGTTCCTCTGTCCAGAACGCCAACTTCCAACTTCCCTTTGCTGAGGTACACATTGTTGATGTCCGTAATTTCTAGTTCTCCTCTTGGCGAAGGCTTTATGTTTTTAGCAATTTCTACCACTTCATTATCATAGAAGTAAAGTCCTGGAACTGCGTAGTTTGATTTCGGTTTTAATGGTTTTTCCTCAATAGAAAGCGCTTTAAAATCGCCATCGAATTCCACAACGCCGTATCTCTCCGGGTCTGCAACGTGGTACGCGAAAACGACACCGCCGTCTGGGTTTGTTTTATCCTTCAGCAAAGTTCCCATCTCGGAACCATAAAAGATATTATCGCCCAAAACCAATGCAGCGGAATCATCACCAATGAATTGATCCCCCAGGATGAAGGCTTGTGCCAATCCATCCGGACTAGGCTGTACCACATATTCTATATGACATCCTAACTGAGATCCATCGCCTAAAAGCTTAATAAATCCAGGCTGGTCATGAGGTGTCGTAATGATCAGGATATCTTTGATGCCTGCCAACAATAATGTTGATAATGGATAGTAGATCATTGGCTTATCATAGACGGGCATCAACTGTTTGCTCACAGCGATCGTCAATGGAAAAAGCCTTGTCCCGGATCCGCCGGCTAATATAATTCCTTTCATAAATTTGTGTTTTTAATGATTAATTATACTGTCCGTCGTAATATTTTTGATAATCTCCAGAAGTTACATTTTCCAGCCATTCTTTATTGTCCAGAAACCAATCGATTGTTTTTCCTAAGCCTTGTTCAAAGGTAACCGATGGTTTCCACCCAAGATCCCTATTCAGTTTCGTAGCATCGATAGCATAACGCTTGTCGTGGCCTGGTCTGTCTTTCACATAAGTGATCAATTTTTCCGAATGGCCTGCAGGATTTCCTAGTTTCTCATCCATTTGCTTGATCAATTCCTTAACGAGATCAATATTTTGCCACTCGTTGAAACCACCGATATTGTAAGTTTCTCCAGTTTTTGACTCGTTGAAGATCTGATGAATTGCCTTTGCATGATCGATCACAAACAACCAGTCTCGGGTATATTTTCCGTCCCCATAGATTGGCAATGGTTTTTCATTAATGATATTCGAAATACACAGCGGGATCAATTTCTCAGGGAAATGATTTGGGCCGTAATTATTAGAACAATTTGAAAGAATAAAAGGCATTCCGTAAGTATTCCCATAAGCTCTTACCAAATGGTCAGAAGCTGCTTTTGAAGCTGAATATGGTGACTGTGGGTCGTAAGGTGTTGTTTCTAAGAAGAAGCCGGTCTCTCCCAAACTTCCGTAAACTTCGTCTGTTGAAACGTGATAAAATAAATTTGTTCTTGGCTCATCTGGGAAGTTTCCGTGTTGATGATCTGGATTAAGGGTCCAGAACTCGATGCAAAGATTCAATAAGTTTGCGGTTCCATTTACGTTGGTGTTGATGAACGCATTCGGGTCAGTGATACTTCTATCTACGTGACTTTCTGCAGCCAAATGGACAACTGCATCTGGATTATATTTTTCAAAAACCTTTCTAAGTTCTTCCGGTTTTGTGATGTCTGCTTTTTCGAAAACATAATTGGGTTCGTTCTCGATGTCCTTTAAATTCTCAAGATTTCCTGCGTAGGTCAAAGCGTCAAGATTGATGATCTTTGAATCTGGATTGTTCTTTACAAATTCTCTAACCACGTGAGAACCTATAAAACCTGCGCCACCGGTGATGATGATATTTTTCATTAGTGAAATTATTGAGTTACAAGTTTTCGTCCGATACTTTTGTAGAAAAAGTTATTCTGTTCCGGCAATTCCAATGGAAACATATTTCTTCCGTCGAAAATGGCTTTGTTGATCATTTTCTGGGCCATTAGACTGAAGTTTGGATTCTTGAATTCTGGCCATTCCGTAGCGATCAGCAAAGCATCCGCGCCTTCCAGCGCAGAGTACATATCTTTTGCGTAAGTGATCTTGTCACCCAAGATCTTCCTTACATTTTCTTCGGCAATGGTATCGTAAGCGACAACTTGCGCGCCTTTTTCCAATAGTAATTTAATATTATCAAGAGAAGATGCTTCTCTGATATCATCTGTATTAGCTTTGAAAGCCAATCCCCAAACCGCGATTTTTTTACCTTGAAGATTGCCACCAAAATATTTTTCCAATTCCGGAACCAAAATTACTTTTTGGGTTTTATTGATGTTTTCTGTCGCGTCAAGGAGTTGAAAGTCGTAACCTTCTTGTTTGCCGCTATTTAGCAATGCTTTTACATCTTTTGGGAAACAGCTTCCGCCGTAACCAATTCCTGGGAATAGGAATCTGTGACCAATTCTATCATCACTTCCCATTCCAAGTCTCACAAGGTCAACGTCAGCACCTACTTTTTCGCAGAAGTTGGCGATCTCATTCATAAATGTGATCTTCACTGCAAGGAAAGAGTTCGCTGCGTATTTTGTCAGTTCAGATGATCTTTCGTCCATATTAATAATAGGAACACCGATATTGGTGAATGGCTGGTATAGTTTAGCCATGATGTTTCTGGCTTTTTCAGAAGTAGAACCGATGATCACACGGCTAGGATTCATGCAGTCTTCTACAGCAAAACCTTCTCTTAAAAATTCGGGATTGGAAACCACGTCAAAAGGAATGTCTGTTTTTGCAGCAATGGTGTCTCTTACTTTGTCGGCAGTTCCAACTGGTACGGTACTTTTGTTGACAATCACTTTATATTCTGTCATCAGATCTCCGATGTCGTTGGCAACCTTCAGTACATAAGAAAGATCGGCCGATCCGTCTTCGCCTGGAGGCGTTGGCAATGCAAGAAAAATGACCTCACTTTTTTCCAAAGCTTCCTTCAGATCGGTGGTGAAAAAGATACGTTCTGCTTGGATGTTTCTTAGGAACATCTCTTCCAGACCTGGCTCATAGATCGGAACCACGCCATTCTTCATTGCTTCTACTTTCTTTTCATCAATATCCACACAATAGACAGAGTTGCCTATTTCTGCAAGTGTAGTGCCTGTAACTAGGCCAACGTAGCCTGTGCCAACAATTGTAATATTCAAGAGAATAAGTTTTAATTTCGGCAAAAATAAGAAAATTTACTTGAAGTGTATGTAAATGAAATTTTAGCTTTTTGTTTGTTTTAATAAATTTGATTATCTTTGCCAAAGATTTACGGGAAAATGGGAAGGCTTTCGCAAGAATGCCTTTTTTCGTAGATGTAATTAGGAGGTAATATTATGGAATTTAAAACAGAATTAAGTCGATTACTTAATGAGTTTCTAGAAACTAGACCAGATCTTTTTTTAGTGGATCTGAAAATCTCTGCAACGTCCGATGTCACAGTGATTTTGGATGGTGACAATGGGGTGACACTTCAGGATTGTCTGGATGCCAGCAGAGCGATTGAGTTCAATATGGACCGCGAGATCCACGATTTCAGTCTGCAAGTGATGTCTTCCGGATTGAGCGAGCCACTTGAGTATCCGAGACAATTTAGAAAGAATATTGGAAGAGAGATCGAAGTGATGTTGAATGATTCTTCCGAAGTTGAGGGCGAACTTTTATCAGTCGATGACGAGAAGGTCGTTTTGAGATTGGAATACAGAAGACCAAAATTAGTCGGAAAAGGAAAAGAAGATGTGGTAGAAGAAAGAGAAATCCTTTACACCGATATCAAAAAAGCATTAGTAGTAATTAAATTTTAACAATTAGATGATTTGATGTTGATTCAACAAAGATCAATTATCAACCATCATTTATCAATTATATATAGGATATGGATAATTTAGCTTTAATAGAAGCCTTTGGTGATTTTAAAGAAATAAAGAATATCAGCAAAATAGACTTAATGGCTATTATCGAAGATTCTCTTAAGACTCTTCTTAGAAAAAGATATGACTCTGATGACCATTTTGATGTGATCGTGAATCCTGACAAAGGGGATTTTCAGATTTTCTTAAACAAAACTATTGTTGAGGATGAGATGTCTGAAGATGACGATTTGGAAATCGAGATCTCTGAAGTTAGAAAGATCGATTCAACTTTCGAAGTTGGTGAGGAATATACGCAGGAGATCGAAGTTGCAAATCTTGGGAGAAGAAGTATCTTAACTTTGAAGCAAATTTTGGCTACGAAAATTCAGGAGCATTTCAATGCTTCTTTATATGAGCAGTTCAAAGATAGAATCGGAGAAATTATCATTGGTGAAGTGCACCATATCCGTCACAAACACGTGATCCTTTTGGATGATGAAGATAACGAATTCATCTTGCCTAAGGAAAATCAAATCCCTTCTGATTTCTTCAAAAAAGGAGAAACGGTGAAAGGAATTGTAGAAAGCGTTGACTTCCGAGGTTCAAAACCACAGATCATCGTTTCCAGAACAGCGCCTAAATTCCTAGAAGAATTGTTGGAGCTTGAGATTCCAGAAATCCAAGACGGAACGATCATCCTTAAAAAAGTGGTGAGAATTCCTGGTGAGAAAGCGAAGATCGCCGTTGATGCTTATGATGACAGAATTGATCCTGTTGGTGCTTGCGTTGGTGTGAAAGGTTCTAGGATCCACGGTGTGGTGAGAGAACTTAAAAATGAAAATATTGATGTGATCCAATGGTCAAAAAATCCAGAGATCTTTGTGAAGAGAGCTTTAGGAAATATCATCATCAATAAAATCGAAATAAACGAGGAGTCTAACTACGCTTTGGTCTACACGCCAGTAGAAGAGATCTCTAAAGTCATTGGTAAACAAGGACAAAATATCAAGTTGGCATCATGGTTGACAGGATATGAAATTGATGTTTACAGAGAAACTTCTGATGACGACGATGTTGAGTTGAGAGAATTCTCCGACGAGATCGAAGCTTGGATCATCGATGAGTTCAAAAAAGTTGGATTGACGACTGCAAGAAGCGTATTGGACAAAGATACCGACGCATTGTTGAAGATCGTGGATCTAGAAGAGGAGACCATCGAAGATGTGAAGAACATTCTAAGAGAAGAATTAGAAGGATAACAAAATGAAATACAGTTTTTTAAATTACTTTTGAAGAACTAAAATTTAATAAAAAGAAAAAAATAAAGCAAAAGCTTAAAACGCTAAAGCCAAAAGCAAATTTATATTTATGCCAAAAATAAGATTAAATAAAGCCGTTAAAGAACTTAACATTTCTATCCCAAGAGCTGTGGAATATCTGCAGGGAAAAGGGATCGACGTGGACAGTAATCCTAACGCTCTATTGGAAGAACAGGCATTTTCTGCATTGGAAGCTGAGTTCCGAAAAGATGGAGAACAGAGAAAAGCTTCTCATGAGGTGGTTATTTCTAAAGTTCCTGACGAAAAATTAGCGATCGAAGAAAAAGCACCTGAGGTTATAAGAGCCAAATCAAACGCAAGACCTGAAACCAGGATCTTGGGAAAAATCGACTTGAATCCTACGGCTAAGCCTGCGGAAGAAGTTGCTCCTACACCAGAACCGGTAGTAGAAGAGAAAAAAGAAGTGCAACCAGAGGTTGTGAAAAAAGAAGAAAAACAAGAGTTTAAAGTTCTAGATAAGATCGACCTTTCTACGATTGATACAGGAAGACCAAAGCCTTCTGAGAAACCAAAAGTAACTGAGAAGCCTGCAGAGGAACCAAAACCTGTCATCAAAGAAGAGCCAAAACCAGAACCTAAAATTGAAGAACAACCGACAAAACCAGTTGAAATGGTTCAAGGTCCTGATTCTGAAGAGTCTCAAAAGATCGAAACGGTTTACCAAAAATTAGATGGTCCAAAGATCGTTGGTGAAAAGATCGATTTGACTCAATTCAACAGAAAACCATCTTCGAACTCAAATAATAACGCTGCCAAAAAGAAAAGAAAGCGTATTACCAAAGATGTTCCAGGTCAAACCAATACCAACCAAGGTGGAAATACCCAAGGTGGTGCTAACAGACCAGCAGGACAAGGTAACCAAGGCAATCGTCCGCCAGGACAAGGTGGAAACCGTCCGGGAGGAAACAACAATCGTCCAGGTGGAAACAACCGTCCAGGTGGAAACAACAGAGGTGGCCAAGGACAAGCTCGTACAATGCCAGTGGAACTGACAGATGAGCAAGTTAAAAATCAAATCAAAGAAACTTTAGAAAAACTAACCAACAAAGGTGGTAAATCCAAAGGTTCTAAGCATAGAAAAGACAAAAGATCTTGGAGAAGAGAGCAGGATGAGATCCAACAGGAGATTGATGCTGCAGACAGAACTCTGAAAGTAACTGAGTTCATCACCGTTAGCGATTTGGCTAGTTTGATGAATGTAAGTGCGACAGAGGTAATCTCTGCTTGTTTCTCTCTAGGAGTAATGGTGACAATGAACCAGCGTTTGGAAGCCGACACATTGATGTTGGTAGCTGACGAGTTTGGTTTCAAAATCGAATTCTCCGATGCTGATGTTGAAGAGGCAGCAGCAGACGATGTTGAAGATCTGGCAGAAGATCTATTACCAAGAGCAGCGGTTGTTACCGTAATGGGACACGTGGATCATGGTAAAACATCTTTGCTGGATTATATTAGAAAAACAAATGTAATTGCCGGTGAGTCCGGAGGTATTACACAGCACATTGGTGCATATAACGTGAAATTGGAAAGTGGACAGAGAATTACATTCTTGGATACACCAGGTCACGAGGCCTTTACCGCGATGAGAGCGAGAGGTGCTCAGATCACGGATATCGCAATCATCGTTGTTGCAGCGGATGATGACGTAATGCCACAAACCAAGGAAGCTATTGCGCACGCACAAGCGGCTGGCGTTCCAATGATCATCGCAATCAATAAGGTAGATAAGGCAGGTGCAAATCCAGATAAGATCAGAGAGCAACTATCGGCAATGAATGTCTTGGTTGAAGAATGGGGTGGAAATGTACAAGCGCAAGAGATCTCTGCTAAGTTTGGTAACAACGTAGATCTTTTGTTGGAAAAAGTATTGCTACAGGCAGAGATGTTGGAGTTGAAATCAAATCCAAACAAACAAGCAAGTGGAGTTGTAATAGAAGCAGCGTTGGACAAAGGTCGTGGATATGTAGCCACAATGTTGGTTCAAAATGGAACTTTGAAAGTGGGAGATTACGTGCTTGCAGGTAAAAACCACGGTAAAGTGAAAGCAATGCTTGACGAACGTGGAAAAGCTATGGAAAGTGCAGGACCATCAATCCCAGTAACGATTCTAGGTTTGGACGGCGCACCGACAGCAGGAGATAAATTCAGAGTTTTTGCTGATGAGAAAGAAGCGAAAACCATTGCAAATAAGAGAGAACAGCTTCAAAGAGAGCAGTCTATCAGAACCAAGAAACATTTGACGCTTGATGAGATCGGTCGTCGTATCGCTCTAGGTGACTTCAAAGAATTGAATATCATCTTGAAAGGTGACGTGGATGGATCGGTTGAAGCATTGTCAGATCAATTACAAAGATTATCGACTGAAGAGATCCAGGTTAACATTCTTCACAAAGGTGTTGGTCAGATCACAGAATCTGATGTATTGCTAGCAGCGGCGTCTGATGCCATTATGATCGGCTTCAACGTAAGAGCAAGTGTGAATGCAAAAGATATTGCTGATAAAGAAGAAGTGGAGATCAGAACATACTCTATCATCTATCGAGCAATCGATGAAGTGAAAGAGGCGATGGAAGGAATGCTTTCTCCAGAGATCCAGGAACAAGTGATTGGTAACGTGGAGATCCGTGAGGTATTCAGAATTTCTAAAGTTGGATCGATTGCAGGATGTATGGTTCTTACTGGAAAAGTTACTAGAAACTCCAGCATTAGACTTCTTAGAGATGGTATTGTGAAATTCGATGGAGAACTGGAAAGTTTGAAACGTTTCAAAGACGATGTGAAAGAAGTAACCAAAGGTTACGAATGTGGATTGAATATCAAAGGGTACAATGATATCGAAGTCGGAGATATTCTTGAAGTTTACGAAGAAGTAGCTGTTAAGAAGAAATTAAAATAATATTTTAAATATTAATAAGTAAAGCCGTCTGATGAAGACGGCTTTTTTATTTGCGAAATATTATTTATAATAATTCTAAATAAAATATTTTATGTTAATAATTTTAATATGGTTGTCAGACCAAGTGACCACATTGTTAATATTATCTAATCAAATTTTCAATCAAATAAAAAATACTTTGTCTTATTTTAATTAATTTATAAAAATCGTAATCAAATTGATAATAATACTTGCTTAGAATTTTTGCAGTGTTAAAATTTTTTAACATATTTGCAGATTATAATTAAATAGTGTTAATATGAATGTAAAATTACGATTGTTGTCTGTTGGAGTTCTCTTCTTCACAGGACAAGCATTGACTGCACAAAAAACGACTACGGATACGACCCAAGTAAAGAATATTGAAGAGGTTGTATTGGTTGGTGGTGTAAAGCTGGATCCCACAGTTAAGCTAGGTTCTTATACTGTTGTATCTAAAGCTAACTTTGAATCCACTCCTGTTGCATCTGTTGATGAGGTTTTAAATGGTAGAGTTGCAGGTTTGGTTTTTTCTACGAATGGAGGAGATCCAGGGTCAACTAATATGGTGACCATTAGAGGTGTAGGCTCTTTGATAGGTACTCCGAATCCTTTGTATGTAATCGATGGTGTTGTTGTAGGAAAAGGTTCTGATAACTCTCAGGTAATGGAATCTTGGAATCCACTTGCAAGTATAGATCCAAACTCCATTGAAAAAGTAGCTGTTCTTAAAGATGCGTCTGCTACTGCTTTGTATGGGGCTAGAGGTGCGAATGGTGTTATTGTGATTACGACCAAAAGAGGAAAATACAATCAGAAAACAAGATTTAACTTGTCAAGTGATATGTCCGTACAGGATATCGCTTATGATAAGCAAAAATACATGAACGCCAGCGAATACCTGCAGTGGGGAGGTTTGACCTTGTTCAACAAAGGTGGATTCGATACTATGGATGCTGCGATCACTCAGTTTGCTCAAAATAGCAACTATGATGGTGTATCAGACGAAAATTGGCAAGAGCGCGTTCAAAGAAACAATTCTATCGTAAATACATACAACTTTTCTGCAACTGGAGGTGGCGAAAATACTTCATTCCGATTGGGTGGGTCGTATTATCAGAATCAACCGTTGGTCCTTAACAGTAACTTTGATAGAATTAGTTTGACTGCAGCTGTAGATCATAAAGTTTCAGATAAATTCAACTTGGCATTCAATTCCAATTTTACCAATGTAGAAAGAAAGACTTATGATGATGGTGGTGCTTACAGAAACCCATGGTTGACCAACTGGTACATAGCTCCAATTTATCCCGCATATAATCCAGACGGAAGCTACAATCAGACAAACTTAGGAGACGGAAACGATACATTCAATCCATTAGCGATCCAGAATATGGATATGATGACAGGTTCTATCAAGACTTTTGTATCATCAGTTAGTGGAGATTTGAAATTAGCAAAAGGCTTCGCTGTCAATTCTTTATTTGGAGTTCAGTACCAAGCTTTGGACGAAAAGCAATTCTGGCACCCAGATATTGCGGATGGTTTTGCTAACGGCGGTTATGTTTTGGAAAGCAGAACTAGTGCTTTTGACTGGAACTGGAACAACTCATTGAGCTACAAAAAAGTTTTTAATGACAAGCATGACCTTGAGGTTTATGGAGGTATGGAATATCAGGAACATAAATATTTTGTTTTAGGTGGACAAGGTAACAATCTTTCCCAGCCATTACCATATTTGACGTTTGCAACGCCGCCATTCCTTCAATCTTTTGAGGATAGATTAAAGTGGACTCAGATCTCGTATTACTCTAGACTAAACTATACATTCGATTCAAAGTACAATGTTTCCGCTAACTTTAGAAGAGATGGTAACTCTACACTAGGAACAACGAAATTTGGTAATTTCTGGTCAGTAGCTGGAGGATGGAACTTGGAAAAAGAAAGCTTCATTCCAGAATTTTTCGAACAATTGACACTTAGAGCGAATTACGGTGAATTAGGAAATATTCCTTATGCAGACCAATGGGGTCCACAGTACAATGCACTATCACTAATTAGACCTGCTTCATTGTATGCCGCTGATACTGCTGCAACCATCAGTAATCCAGGTAATGAAGATCTGAGATGGGAGGTTTCAAAGCAATACAATTTTGGATTAGACTTTACTATTCTTAACAATGGTATCAATGCTTCAGTAGATGTTTATCAAAGAAGAACTGTTGATGCGATCAACCCCTTCACAACAGCTACAACAACTGGTGGTCCAGATAGTTATTTGATCAATGTTGGAGACATCCTTAATAAAGGAGTCGAGGCGACTTTAAGTTTCAAACCTTTCAACAAAGAATTCAAATGGTTAATAGATGCCAACTTTGCTTACAATAAAAATACGGTTGAGAAACTTTCGTCACCTGATCAAATTGATCTGGATGGAGGAACTGGAAATAATATGAGAGCGCTTGCGCAAGGTCACTTACTGGGAGAATATTATACTTATGATTGGGCTGGTGTAGATCCTACAACTGGTGCTGGTTTGTTCTGGACAGATGCTTCGCATACAGCTACAACTACCAATAGAACAGAAGCAAAAAGAGTATGGCAGGGTAAATCACCTTTCCCTAAGTATACCGCTGGTATCAAAAGTGAATTCAGATACAAAGGTGTGTCACTTAGTTTGTTCTTTACAGGACAGTTCGAGTACTCTGTTCACAACAGATGGACGAACTATATCATGTCTGACGGTTCAGCGATCAATAACCAGATCACAGATGCATTGTATGACAGTTGGACTCCAAGTAATACAACTGCTTCCAATCCTATCCAGCTTGCAAACAATCCTTCAAATGCAGCAGGACCTTCTTCTAGATGGATGAGAGACGGAGATCATATCAGGTTGAAAGAAGCTAAATTATCTTACAGTTTTGGACCTTTGTTGAAAGATGCAGGAATTGATAACCTGACTATCTATGCAAGAGGGATGAATCTTTGGATCTATACATTTGACAAAAGTTTGACATTCGATCCAGAATCAAACTCCAATGCAGGTGGTGCATCTTGGGTAGGAAAAGGATTGTATGATTACACATCACCACTTTTGAGAAGTATTTCTCTTGGTGTTTCATTAGATTTTTAAAATTATACATTATGAAATTAGTTAAATATTTTATAGCGGCAAGTTTTGCTGCAACTCTATTTTCCTCTTGCTCAGAGGAAAGGTTGATTGAAAATCCGGTAGACCAATTTCCAATCGATCAAGCTATCACCAAGGAAAGTGATATGAGAAGTGTTCTGAATGGTATTTATGACCAATACTCTACTTCGCAAGGGTTTGGAGCCGACATATTGGCCTTTGGTGATTTGATTTCCGATAATGTTTTTATCACATCGACCAACACAGATGTAGCTTACAGGAACACAGGATTTTTGAACTGGTCATCTGATATTTCTGACTTTGCGATGCTAGACGAATTGTATGATGGGATCATCTTATCTAACTTGGTGATCAACAACAATTCTCTTGAAGAAACACCCAATGTTATAAATTATAAGGGAGAGGCGCGTATTGCAAGAGCTCTAGGTTACTATTATGCGGTTAGCTATTATTCTCCAAATCCTACATCTGGAGTAAATCAAGAGTATGGAGTACCTTTGAATCTAGGAGTGTATGATCCACGTATCAAACTACCTAGAGCGAGTGTAGCTGAAGTATACGATCAGATAGTTACGGATCTTACCACGGCGCTTTCAACTATGACTGTGGAGAGTGGTCAGGATAAAGGTTACTTAAGCAAAATGGCTGCGAGAATCTTACTATCCAGAGTTTACCTTACAAGAGGTGCTGCAGGAGATTATCAAAAATCGATTGATTTAGCTGATGAGGCTATAAATATGGCTAATCCAAATGTTGGCGTTTTTGATTTTGTGGGAACAGATCCAGATCCATTAGCAGATAACGCAGGCAGTTACTACAATTATTTTGCTTCTCCTGATAAAGCCTTATCAGCAAATCAAAAAGAAACGGTGTGGGAAATCAATATGGATCAAAACCCTAGTGAAAATCCAGGGGTAAACAATGCATTGTCATCATTCTATGCAAATAATGGTTCAAAGAAGAGATTCTTATTTACGGATTCATTCTTCAAATCATTTCCAACAACAGATTTTAGACAAAAGCTCTTCAATGCTGTTGGAACACCTAATGAGGGAGCAGGTGTACCAAGGGGAGTATGGACAAGAAAATATGTGGTAGGTGTAACAGTTGGAGGTTCCAACGCTCCGCATACACAGAACGTCAAAGTTTTAAGAATGTCCGAAGCGTATCTGAACAAAATAGAAGCTCTTTTCAAACTAGGTCGTTTGCCGGAAGCACTTACTCAGCTTAATGCTTTTGCTGCATCTAGAAAAGGTTCAACTTACACAGCAGCCACACTTGCTAATATTCTTACCGAAAGAAGAAAAGAATTTTTTGGCGAAGGACAAAGATTTTTTGATTTGAAGAGAAATAATTTAGGATTTACAAGATCTACAAATTGCTACAGCATCGTTTGTTCTGTGGAACCAAATAGCAAATTATTTGTAATCCCAATGCCTCTAAGAGAAATGAATGTTAATCCAAATATGGAGCAATATCCAGATTGGAGATAAAATCTATATCACAGCAAAATCAATTTTGCTGTGATATAATTATAAAAATATAGACCATAAGGTATATATTTAATTAAAAAAAAATCATATATTTGAATATTATAAATTATTATATTATGAAAAAAATACTATTTTCTTTAGCACTAGTTTCAATGGTAGGTGTTTCGCAAGCTCAGTCTTGGGTTACAAAAACTACCGGAGCTTCTAGCTTACACTTTGTAAATTCTTTGAAAGCTGTTAATGCAAGCACTATTTGGTTTAGCGATGCAATCAGTACTACTGCTCCGCCACCAGATACTGGTAGATATATTGGCTTGTCAACTGACGGTGGAAACACATGGGCGAACAAGTTGATCAGTGGTCCATCAGCATCAGCTACAATTGGTGACCTTCACCCAGTTTCTGCAACCACAGCTTGGATTGTAAGTTCTGGAAGTGGAGCTCAAAACGGTATTTGGAAAACTACAAATGCTGGAACATCTTGGACAAAGCAAACGACTGCATCTTTTAGTTCTGCAATATCTTTTGCAAACGTTGTACATTTCTGGGATGAAAATGCTGGATTCTGTGCAGGAGATCCTTTCGGAACTGGAGCAAACTTAAGATTCGAAATGTATACAACTACAAATGGTGGTACTACTTGGACCAATATTCCTACTGGAACAGCTCCTGCTCCTTTGAACGGTGCTGAATTTGGCTATACTGGCAAAATTACAGTGCAAGGTAACAACATCTGGTACGGGACAGATCTTGGTAGAGTACTTTACTCTCCAAATAGAGGTGCTTCTTGGCAAGCTTTCCAAACGCCTGCCGTTGATTTTGGAGGTGTAACAGTAACAGGATTTACTGCTGATGTTGCATTTAGAGATTCAACTAACGGATTGTTGATCTCTGACGAAGATGGAGTTTCTTTATTATACTCTTCTACAAACAGTGGAGCTAGCTGGACGCCAATTACTCCAAATGGTCCTTTCTACTCTAATAATATAGAATATGTTCCAGGAACTGCCAATACATATGTAAGTTCAGGAGGTGATCTAGGTTCTTCTTTCTCTACAGATGGTGGTTTGAACTGGACAGAGATCGGAAGTGATCCAACAACGCCAGGTAAATATTATGGAACTCTAGAATTCCTTAGCCCAACTGTAGGTTTTGCAGGTGGTGTAAGCCAGGCTCAAGTAGGTGGTGCTGCAGTACCAGCTTTCAGTGTATTATCAGGAAGTGTTTCGTTAGCTGTTTCTGAAGCTGATGCTAACAAACTGAAATTATCTGTTTTCCCTAATCCAGTATCTGAGGTGTTAAATTTGAAATCTGATAAAGAAATTACTGGTGTTACAGTGATCGATCTTTCAGGAAAGATCATCAAAAGAGAAAAAGGTGCTTCTCAAATCAACGTTTCTAACTTAGCAAAAGGAACTTATGTAGTTCAAGCAGCTTACAAAAACGGTTCTGTTGAAAACACTAAATTCATCAAAAAATAATCAACATTATTTTTAAATATGATCCCGTCTCGTTTTATAATGAGACGGGATTTTTTATTTAAGTTTAATTAGTATTTTTGTACTCAAATTTCCTCGATGAAATATTTATTAGTACTGTCGTTTGTTTTTAGTGTTCTTATAAACGGGCAACAGGTCAACAAAACAGATTCCAACACGATTTCTTCTGATACCCTCAAAGTGGATTCTGGAGAGAAAGATTCTTTAGAGATCTACAAACCCACGATCAATGATTATTTGGTAAAGACCAGATTTTCTGAGAAGAAGATCTACGATACCACTTTCACCATCGAGCGGTCCTATATTGCGACGCAGTACAACAAGAAAGATAATTTTGGGAAAATTCCGGCATCTAATATCGGGTCAGGATTTCAGAATTTGGTCTACGAAAAAAATGCTGAGCAGAACTTGACGTTGCTCCCGGAAAATAAGTCCTTCTACATCAAAGGCGAAAATGACATCAACTACTACGATGTCAAAACGCCAACCACCACCTTCTTTTACAACAATGCGATGAGAAATGGTGGACAACTGCAAACCACCTACACGCAGAATGTTGGAAAGAATTTCAACTTTGCGCTGGAATATATGGGACTTAGATCGCAAGGTCTTTACAGAAACAGTTTGGCGTCCAGCAACAACACTATTTTCAGTGGGAACTACACTTCACCAAATGGAAAATATGTAGCGTACGCGCATTACATTCATCAAAATGTCAACAATCAGGAGAATGGCGGGATTGCCGATATGGATGTTTTCCTCAGCGGAGATTCCAGATTCAACAACAGACAAAACATCGAAACCAATCTCGAAGGCGTGGAGTCGCGTTATTCTTACAGACGTTATTACTTCAGCCAGGAGTTTTCACCCTTTGATCCTGCAAAATATCCTTTCAAGCTGAGACATACCATTTTTCATCAGGGAAACAAATATTATTTTAACGAAACTGCTGCGAACACAGATTTTTTTCAATCCGAAAACATTACCAATTTTCCACTTTATAATAAAAAATTCACCAACAATCTGAGCAACACATTCAGCTTGCTTTGGGACAACGAGAAATTTAAATTGGATGCTGGTTTCCGCCATCAATATTTGGTATTTGGAAACAAAAATGCGTATCCGATCCTCAATATTCCAGGCTATTTCAAAGAACAAAGAATTGGCGCAGTTGGCAATTTGCAAATTAAACTATTAGACAAAATCCAGCTTAAGTCATTCCTAGAGATTTCCAAAGGCTCAGAGTTTGGCGATTACATCAAGACCACAAATCAATTGGTCTTCGAGCCGATCAAAGATTATTTGGTAGAAGGCCGCATCAATTTCCAGTCGGCTTATCCAAGCTTCAATTATTTGGTGAACTCGTCACATTACGTAGAACATAATTATTATCTTCAAAACCCTAATAACGAGGTTGTAACCCAGCTGGGAGGAACAGTAAGATTGGCAAAATGGTTTGACACAAAGGTGTTTGTAGATTTCTTCAAGATAGATAATTACACCTATTTCGACAACCTTTCAAAACCACAGCAGAGTTCATCAGCGCTCAATATTTCCCAGATTGGAGGAGAAAGCACCGTAAAATATGGCAAATTCAACCTGAACGGAAAAGTTCTTTTCCAAAAAGCCTTGAGCAATCAGGCACTTTTACCAATGCCGGATTTCATTGGAAGAATCAATCTGTTCTACCAAGCGCCAGCCTTCAAAAAAGCGGCTGAAGTGCAAGTTGGTGTCAAGTTGTACTACTTCACAAAATTCGATTCCAGAGAATATTCTCCAATATTGAACGAATATATTTTGCCCGGAACCAACTCGTACGCGATTGGTGGACAGCCTATTGCAGACGTTTATTTCAATATGAGGGTCAAAAGGATGTTTTTCTACATAGAAGGTCAGCACATCAATCAAACCTTTATGCAAAACAAATCCTTCACGTCGCCCAATTATCCAATCTACGATTTCAGGCTCAATCTGGGCATTGTCTGGTATCTTTTCCATTAATTTAATTATGGCAGCTATTTCCGCCTTCCGTTCCCAATCTTTTTGCCTTGCTTTTCCAGCAACAAAAAGGATTTCCACTCAAGTCGGGCTGCAGTTTCAGTATAAAAGAAGATTTGTCATCAGAAAGAACAATCAACCAACAACCACCAACCAAAATGACGATTGATTTCGAAAATATAACCAGCATTCCAAAACTCATCAAAGATTTTTTAGGAAAAAAGCTGGACGGATTTCAGAACAAAATTTTTGACCTGGAAAACTTCAAAATTCAAATTGCTGAAAAACAAAATTCATTTTCCGATGAGAAGAGGGAAGTTCTTTACAACACCATATTTTCACAAAATCAAGAATCGCAACTGTCACCCAAACAATTGGAATTTCTTTTCTCTCTGAAGGAAAGCAATACATTCACGATCACCACAGGACATCAGCTCAATCTTTTCACAGGACCGGTTTTCTTTGTGTACAAGATTTTGCAGACCATCAAAACCGCAGAGTTCCTAAAATCTAATTTCCCGGATCACAACTTCGTTCCCATTTTTTGGATGGCCACAGAAGACCACGATTTTGAGGAGATCGACCATTTCAAAACTCGCGAACATTATTATGAGATCAAAGGCATTTCTGGTGGCGATGTCGGAAATATCAAGATTGACGATCAATATTTCATTCAGGAATTCGAGAAAGAATTCAAAGACCATCTCTATGGAACCGAATTGATCCTTTGGGTCAAAAATGCTTACAAAAAAGGAAATTCCCACACGCAAGCGATTCGATATTTGGTCAATCAATTGTTTGCAGATTACGGGTTGTTGACAATCGATGGGAATGCGAAAGAATTGAAATCTCAGGTCAAAGATATTTTCAAGAAAGAATTGTTATCAAACCAACTCTTCGAAACCACAAAAACGCAAAGAGAATTTCTTGAAAAAGAATATCACAAAGTTCAGGTAAATCCGAGAGAGATCAATTTATTCTATCTTTCAGAAACCAGAAACCGCATTGAGAATGTCAGTGATGAATATCAAATTCTCGACACCGATTTGAAATTCACTCAAGAAGAAATTCTAAATGAACTGGAAAATCATCCAGAGCGATTCAGTCCCAATGCAGTTCTGCGTCCGGCTTATCAGGAATCAGTTTTGCCCAATCTCGCTTACGTTGGCGGTAATGCAGAAGTTATGTATTGGATTGAGTTGAAAGATTATTTTGAATCCATCAATCTTCCTTTTCCGATTTTGATTCCGAGAAACTCAATGCTTTTCCTTGAAGAAAAAACGTTTAAGAAAATTGAAAATTCAGGGTTGGAAATAGAAAACTTCTTCGAAAACTTCGCCGAAGTGTTGAATCAAAAAATTCTTGAGAACAACGATATCAAACTACTTCTGACAGAAAAAGAACTTCAATTGATCAGCTCATTTTCAGAACTTAAAAACAAAGCTTCCGAAACAGAAAAAACGTTCCTCAATCTTGTAGAAGCAGAAGAAACCAGACAACTGAAATCTTTCAAAAGAATGCAGAAACGCCTTCTGAAAGCCGAAAAAACAAAACAGTCGGAACGCTTTGATCAGATGCAAAGTTTATTTCTGAAAGTTCATCCAGGCGGAAATTGGCAAGAGCGGGTTTTCAATTTTAGCGTGTTCTACGCCGATCTGGGCAAACAATGGATCGACGAAAGCTACCAAAAAATGAATGTTCAAAAATCCGAATTAATAATTTCGCCCATTTAATCTGAAAGCATTATTTTTGTATCATTATTAAAAAAGAATGATAAACAAAATTTTCATTTTATCCGCAGTAGCTGCCTTTTTAGGCCTTTCAGCACAGAAAACGCACACCGTTGCTCCAAAGGAAACGCCTTATGGGATTTCCAAACAGTACGGATTGTCCATCGATGAATTGTACAAACTGAATCCTTCCAAAAAGGATAGTGGTTTGAAGATCGGAGATGTTTTGGTAGTTGCTAAAACTGGAAGCTCGCCTAAAACCGTTGCTACAACCGCAGCGCCAGTGAAAGCTGCGCCTGCAACTTCCGGGACTGGTTCTGCTAAAACAGGAACGATCACTTTGCAGCCAAAGCAAACCGTTTACGGCATCACAAAACAATATAAGATCTCAGAAGCTGACCTCAGAAAACTAAATCCTCAATTGGATTCAAATCTGAAGATCGGCGACAAGATCAATCTTCCTTTGGAAAATATCCTGAAATATGGTGATTCCTCTTCCACAGCTGGTGCCCAAACGACAACTGTTGTAGATAAAACGCCAGAAGTAAAAACGGTGACTAAAACTGAGACTGTTGCTTCTGAACCTGCAAAAGGAATGTACGTTGTCCAGACAAAAGACAATTATTATAAAATTTCCAGACAGTTCAATCTGACGCAAAAGCAGTTGTTTGCACTGAATCCTGGCTTGGAAGCTGCCGGTCTGAAACCTGGAGAATCGATTAGAGTTTCTGGGTCAGAATCCAATGCGATCAATGTTGAAGACAATTCTCAAAATAATTCTACTTCGACTCCAGTGACGAAAACCGTTACCACAACGCAAACTTCTGCGCCAAGTGCAACGTCTTCGGCTTCAGGAAATACTTCTACTTCAGAGGACGATTACGTGACCTACACGGTTCAAAGTGGTGACACGATGTTCAGCATCATGAATCATTTCAACGTGACTTTGGATCAATTGATCTCACTAAATCCAAATCTAGTTGACGGATTAAAGGCTGGAATGACCTTGAAGATCAAGAAACAAGATCCGATGTACTCCAAAAAAGCAGGCGATGTTTTGAGCGTGGTTTTGATGTTGCCTTTCGGATTTGATGCGAATGATGCGAAGTACAGAACAATGTCCATGGATTTCTTGACCGGAGCAAAATTAGCGGCGGAAAGAAATGCAAAATCAGGACAGAAGTTAGATATCAAAGTGATTGATGCAGGAAACGAAGTAACTTTTAAAAACAGCCTTTCTCAGATCAACCAAGATAATACGGACCTGATCGTTGGACCATTTTTCAAATCGAGTATTCTGGAGGTCCTCAATTACGTCAAACAAAAAAATATTCCTGTAGTAGCACCTTTTGCAAACTCTCCGGATCTTTTTGATTACAACAATCTAATTATCATCGAGACAGAAAATTCGGTTTATTCAGACAGAATTGTGAAGGAAGTTTCGCAGGTTTACCAAGATCAGAAGATCTTCATCGTTGCAGATAGTTCCAAAGCGAACGCCAATGCGATCAAAACAGGATTGGAGAAATCTTTAGCGAAAGCAAATATTGTAATTGTCAATTCAGCAAGCGAGATCCAGTTGGAAAACAACATGATGACAGGACAATCTGTTCCTGTGATCGCTGTTTTGGCAGACGATGATGATGCGGCAGGAAGTGCATTTGCATCCAAGATCATTGCACTCGGAAAACAAACCGAAGGAATCAAAGCCTTTAGTATGTTTTACAGTCCTAGTTTCGAGAAGAATGTGGATGACCTTTCCAGATCTAGTTTGGTTTATCTGATGGACAGAAAGATCAATTACGATGGCGATTTTGAAAAGCAAGTTCTTGCAGATTACAAAGCAAAATATTGCAAAGCACCATCCAAATATTCTGTCATCGGATTTGATGTGATGAATGACATGCTGACAAGAGAAAACAAAAAAGGAGAGATCTTCAAACAGATCGGTAAATCACAGACTCAGCTCGCTACGAAATTCGAATTTGTAAAAGCGAAACCAAACGGTGCGTACATCAACAATGGTTACCGAGTTGTCAGATTGATGCAGTAGATTATAGTTGATAAGCGATGAACGATAGACGATTCAGGATTCGTAATCTCAAGATCAATATTAAAATAAAATTTAAAACATTGATGAAATAATCATTCATCAATTATCATTTATATAAAAATATGAAAGCACTTGTATTTCCTGGTCAGGGTTCACAGTATGTAGGAATGGGAAAAGAATTGTACGATTCCCGAAAAGATGTGAAGGACTTGATGGATTCTGCCAATGAGATCCTTGGTTTTGACCTTGTTTCAATGATGTTCAACGGGACAGACGAAGATCTGAAAAAGACCAGCGTCACTCAGCCAGCCATTTTCCTACATTCTGTTGCAGCAGTGAAAGTGGTCAACGGATTGGGCGCCCAGATGGTAGCAGGACATTCTTTAGGAGAATTTTCCGCGTTGGTTGCCAACGGTGTTTTGTCTTTCGAAGACGGACTGAAGTTGGTCTTCGAAAGAGCTCAGGCCATGCAGATGGCTTGTGACATCAATCCAAGTTCTATGGCCGCCATTCTGGGTCTGGAAGATTCTAAGGTTGAAGAGATCTGCGCAGGAATAGAAGGGATTGTGGTTCCTGCCAATTACAACTGTCCTGGACAATTGGTGATCTCTGGCGAAACAACTTCTGTAGAAAAAGCGTGTGAAGCTTTGAAAGCAGCCGGTGCAAAAAGAGCTTTGATCCTGCCTGTCAATGGCGCTTTCCATTCACCTTTGATGATGCCTGCGCAAGAAAGATTGGCAGCAGCCATTGAGAATACGAAATTCAGAAATGCGACCATTCCGGTTTATCAGAATATTACAACCACAGCAGTTTCTGATCCAGAAGAGATCAAGAAAAATCTGATCGCACAATTGACTGGCCCTGTAAAATGGACTCAAAGTGTACAGAACATGATCAAAGATGGCGCAGATAACTTCGTGGAAGTTGGTCCTGGCAAAACGCTTCAAGGTCTGATCAAGAAGATCAATTCCGAAGTTTCCGTTGCGTCTGCGATTTAAAGTAATAATTTGACTACGTTGACACTTTGTTAGATTTGGGCAGCTTTTCCGCGCTCCGTTCCCGCTATTTTTGCCAAGCCAAGGCCACGCAAAAAATGAGCTCCACTCAGCTCGGGCTGCAGATCCAACATTGAAAGACGTTATCACTATAATTAGAAAGATATGAACAGAATATTTTCACCCGGAAAGCTGATGCTGACCTCAGAATATGTTGCTGTTGATGGTGCTCTTGTCCTGGCTGTTCCCACAAAGCTAGGACAAGAGCTTTTTTTTACTGAGGAAAATAATGAGAAATCATTGATCTATTGGAACGCTTATCACCAAGACCAATTGTGGCTGGAAACCACCATTGATTATAAAACTTGGACAATTCTCGAAACCAATGACCAGAAAGCATCTGAGTTCATTCTAAAAGTTTTGAAGAACGTTCAGGAACTTTCTCATGTTAAATTCAAATCCAATAATACTTACCATCTTAAAACCAATCTCCAGTTTCCCTCAGATTTCGGATTGGGCAGTAGTTCTACGTTGATGAGCAATCTTGGCGAATGGGCAGAGATCGATCCTTTTGTCCTTAATGAAATAAGTCTTGGCGGAAGTGGCTACGATGTGGCTGTGGCAAAGGAAAAGTCGGCAATTCTATACAGCCGTTTTCCAGAAAGAGTGTATGAAAAAGTTGTCTTCGATCCACCTTTCAAAGATGATCTCATCTTCATCCATCTCAATCAAAAACAAGATACGCGAGAGGGAATTTCGCATTACAGGTCAAAGCCAACTTCAACAGAATTAATCAATGAATATTCTGAATTAACCAAATTGATCCTCAACAGCAAAAATTTAGAAGAATTTTCGCAATTGATGACCATTCACGAGCAAAAACTTTCCGATTTTCTCGGAATTCCAACTGTGAAAGAAAAATATTTCCAAAACTGTCCCAGCTTTGTCAAAAGTTTGGGTGCTTGGGGCGGAGATTTCGTTCTCACGTCCAAATTTGGAGATTACGAAGCCTATTTCAAACAGCAAGGTTTCAGTAAAATATTTTCTTGGCGAGATTTAATTAATTGATTGTTAATTAATTATGAATAAAATTTAAACTGATGAAAATCAGTTAATAAAAACTTTCATAGTTCGCTGATATTTTTACATTTGTCCCAACACCTTTAATCTTCAAAAAAAATTAAAAATGGACAAGCTAAAATCTTATCTTGAACGTCAGGGCATTTTCAATCCCAAAGAAATCCTCCACAATCCAACTTACGAAGAAATTTTCCAGGCAGAAATGGATCCAAAAAATTCTGGTTTCGCCAAAGGCGTTTTGACCAGGTCTGGAGCTGTTGCCGTGAAAACAGGGATTTTTACTGGAAGATCGCCAAAAGACAGATATATCGTCAACGACAGTATTACAAAAGATACGATTTGGTGGGACGGAACCATCAACCGCCCAACAACTGTAGAAGTTTTTGATGAACTGAAAGACATCGTCACCAAAGACCTTTCCGACGAAAGTATCTACGTGGTCGACACTTACTGTGGATCCAACGAAGACACCAGACTGAAAGTAAGATTCATTACCAAAGTCGCGTGGCAAGCACATTTTGTGATGAATATGTTCATTCGTCCTTCCAATTATGACCTTCAGAATTACGGTGAGCCAGATTTTGTGGTCATCAATTCTTCTGAGTCTGTGAATCCAAATTGGGAACAACACGGCTTGAATTCCGAAGTTTTTGTAATGTTCGATTTGACTAAGAAAATGCAGATCATCGGCGGAACCTGGTACGGTGGCGAAATGAAAAAGGGAATGTTCGCCATCATGAATTATTACCTTCCTTTAAAAGGAATGGCATCAATGCATTGTTCTGCAAACGTTGGTGAGAAAGGCGATGTTGCTGTTTTCTTCGGACTCTCAGGAACTGGAAAAACGACGCTTTCTGCAGATCCAAAACGTTATCTGATTGGTGATGACGAACACGGTTGGGATAACAATGGTGTTTTCAACTACGAAGGTGGATGCTATGCGAAAGTGATCGATCTTAGCAAAGAAAAAGAACCGGATATTTATGGCGCGATCAGAAGAGATGCGCTTTTGGAAAATGTGGTGACAGATGACGAAGGAAACGTAGATTACACCGACGGTTCTATCACAGAAAATACAAGGGTTTCTTATCCAATCTATCACATCAGCAAAATCGTTCTGCCTTCAAAAGCCGGGCATGCAAGTAAAATTATTTATTTGTCAGCCGATGCTTTCGGGGTTTTGCCTCCAGTTTCAATTTTGACAGAATGCCAGGCGCAATACCATTTCCTTTGTGGTTACACTTCCAAATTAGCAGGAACAGAGCGTGGAATCACAGAACCAACGCCATCTTTTTCTCCAGCATTTGGTGAGGCATTTTTGACACTTCATCCAACGATGTATTCTAAAACGTTGATCGGAAAAATGAAGGAGCACAACGCAAAAGCTTACCTCGTAAACACAGGCTGGAACGGAACCGGAAAAAGAATTTCTTTGAAAGATACAAGAGCAATCATCGATGCGATTATCGATGGAAGTATTGATAAAGCCGAAACGGACCACGTTCCAATCATGAATCTGGAATTCCCGACTTCTCTTCCGAACGTTTCCGAACATATTTTGGATCCAAGAGATACTTATGAGAATAATTCTGACTGGGAGAAAAAAGCGAAAGATCTTGCTGCGAGATACATCAAATATTTTGAACAGTTTGCAGATAACGATGAAGCAAAAGCATTGATTCCGTCGGGACCTGTGCTGTCAGAAGTTCATCAACATTAAAATAAAAATAATTGTAAAAAAAAACGCTTCCAACTCGGAAGCGTTTTTTTTATTCTAATAATTTCCCATCTTGCTGTAGGATCGTTTTGCCTTTTTGCTCAACGGTCAGTGAGATTTCGGCTGCATCTTTTGCACCGATGATTCCTCTGTAAATATTGTATTGATATTCCCCTTTTTTGAAAGTAATGGTGTGATTGCCACCGCTTCCATCGAACTTAAGTTCGCCATTTGATAAGATTAAATCGGGTTTTGAAGCTTCAGATCTACCGATTTTCCAGGAAGCATATCTGTATTTTTCATTTGCCAATTCATCGATCCTGATCAGATAACTTTTTGTTTGGATCTTGTAAGTTGGAGATTTGAAAGTTTTAAGAGATGAATGCAATTTACTTTTGTCATTAAGCATTAGATTCTTTTTTTGAGTCAATTCAAAATTGCTTTGATAGTTGACAGCTGTAATTTTTCCATCGGATTCTATCCAAATATCGCCTCTGTTCAGCATGATGCCGCGCCAGCCGACTTCTGACCATTGGTCGATCTTCGAATTTGAGATCATATCAATGATTTTTTTATCAAAGATCTGGTTAAATCTTTTCTTCAGGTCAGCTTCGTTTTTAACCGCTGGGATTGGATATTCTCTATTCAAAGGATAACTGATGATCTTTGAAATTTCATCTACGTTTTTAGCTTTAAAAAGATCGGTCAACTTTTGAATACTCTCAATTTCCGTTTTATCCAGGTCATTTTGGGCGAACGATAGATTGAAAATCAATAAAAGAAGAATCAGGATTTTGTATTTCATCGACTTAAATATTTATTTCAAAAATGAATTGTGTGCTTTCTCAAAACCGATCGTCGTCGATTCTCCGTGTCCGCTGAACACTTTCGTGGATTCTGGAAGCGTCAGTAATTTGGTTTTGATACTCGTGATCAATTGGTCATAATCGCCTTTATAAAGGTCTGTTCGGCCAATGCTCATCATAAAAAGTGCGTCTCCGGAAATCACGAAGTCATTTTCTTTGTTATAGAAAGCCACACTTCCAGGCGAATGTCCAGGAACATCAAAAATTTGGAATGCGTCAGAACCCAATTTCAATTCGTCGCCTTCTTTTATGTTTTTGATATCGCCTGTGAAAGCCGGGAAAAAGAAACCGTATTTCTTCGCCGTGAAAGGTGCCTGTTCGAGGATTTCGATTTCATTAAGATGAACCAAAACCGGAACTTGAAACGCATCAAAAGCCCACTGCAAACCGATAATATGGTCGATGTGTGCATGTGTCAGAAGGATATTTTTGATTTTAAGTTCTTTGGATTTGATGAAGTCACCTAAAACTTTGGTTTCCGCGTCGGGCATATTTCCCGGATCGATAAGAAAAGCTTCCTTTTCATCGTTATAAATGAGGTACGTATTTTCGGAAAACGGATTGAAAGTGAAAGATTCTACGTGTAACATTTTTTTAATTTATCTGTAAAAATATAAAACATTAACTTAGCAAGATGAAGGTATTTAGACTATTTATTATTTTTTTTAGTGCATTTTTTTTTGCGCAGGAGATCCAAAGTATTCAGCTTTTCAATCCAAAGACCAATGACGAAACGCCTGTGATTGCACAAGGTCAACAGTTGATCCTCAGATTCGATGACCTTTCCAACTCCAGCCAGATCTATCGCTATACTTACAAACATTACAATAGAAATTGGGAAGAGGACGGCCTTTTCTTCACAGAATATGCAAACGGAAGTATGAACGCGTTGATCGACCAATTCCAATATTCCTTCAATACTTACCAAAAATACACGCATTACGAATTGACTTTTCCGAACGAGAAGATCCAGCCAAAAATCTCAGGGAATTACGAGATCATCGTTTATAAGGATTCTCAGGAAAAGCCTTTGTTCAAAAAGAGATTTTCAATCTACGAAGATGGAGCGAATCTGGGAATCAATGTCACAAGATTCATCGATGCGAAAAATCCAAATGCTAGACAAAGAGTCGAAATTCAAGCGACTGGAAATGGCGCGGGAATTACCAATAATCTGTCTTCCTTATCATTAAGTGTGATCCAGAACAACAATTGGGGAATAGCGCTTAACAATATCCGACCAAGTTCCACTTTGGGAAATCAACTTCTTTTCCAACAGTTAGGCTTGGCTTTTCCAGGAAATAATGAGTTCTACTATTTTGATAACAAAGTCATGAACCAAGCCTTGGATATGGTTGCCAATACGGAAAACATCGATGGGAAAAATTATACCTATCTTCATCCGGTTTGGGCGTATCCAGGTGATTATCAATATCAGCCAGATGTGAATGGCGCTTTCTATTTCAGACGGAATGACCTTGGCATTGAGAGAGATGCGGACAGAGAAGGCGATTATTCCTGGGTTTATTTTGCACTCGACAGTCAGAAATCGGATAAAGAATTCTATGTCCTTGGTTTGTTCAATGATTACAAAGCTGATGCAAAAAGTCAAATGCAATACGATGAGAGATCACAGAAATATTTGGCGAAGATCTATCTGAAGCAAGGTTTTTACAGTTACATCATTGCCACAAAAGGTGCGGATGGAAAACTGAATTATGGCGAGGTCAACGGAAACTTCTGGCAAACAGAAAACCTCTATCAAGCCTTTTTGTATTACACACCATTCGGCAGAAACTTCGATGGACTCATAGGTTACGGTGAATTCCGAACGCCGGTTAGATAATTTTTTGATTCAATGAACTCGTATCAGGAAAAGATCAAATACCTTTTTTATTGGGTCATCATTTTCGTCGTTGCAGGCTCCATGATTATTTATGGACTTAGCAAACCTATTCAATTTCAAAGCTTTAAAGATTCCACAAATTTGAATGTCTCGGAAGGTCACAAGTTGATGTGGACCTTCTATTCCTATTCGTTGGTTTATCCGATAATCATTGGCATTTTTGAAGTCTTAGGTGGAATATTATTACTGTTCAATCGCACCAGAGTTCTTGGCTGCATCTTGCTTACGATTATTTTGTCTAATATCATTTTGCAGGATTATCTTTATGAGATCACAGCTTTGAATTCGGCGATCTATTATCAGATCTTAATATTAATACTCTTAGTTTTCAATCATAAAAAAATAAAAAACACCATCAATGAAATTCTGAGATCAGAAAAGCGAAATAGAAATCTAACCTTGATGATAATAGCCTTTTTGATCGCAATCGCGTTGAAATACTTTGAAACCAAAATTATTTGATGAATTAAGATTGTTTGGAATATTTTTAGCTATACCTAAAAAAAATACAATCTTATGGATCTTAGTTTTGAAAATAACAAATCTGGAAATGGTGGTTACATCACTTTAAAAAATAGTGTAGAAGATATCGGACGATTGACCTATACGATAGTTCCTGAGCTTAAAAAACTAATTGTGAGCTATGTGATGGTCTTTCCAAAATTTGAAGGTCAAGGCCTTGGAAAACAATTGGTGGAAAAGTCAGTTGATTTTGCCAGAAAAAATGGCTGGAAGATCAAAGCACATTGTTCTTACGCACATTCTGTTTTGAAGAGAAAATCAGATGTCGAAGACGTTTTTATGAATTAATGGTAAAGATTTTTACTTTACTATAAAGTTACGGCTCGCATTTGCGAGCCGAACTTTTTTTTATTTTAAGGATAAGATTATCTATTCATAGACATCAGGAACTCTTCATTATTTTTTGTTCCTTGGATTTGTTTCTGTACAAATTCCATTGCTTCCAGAGGGTTCATATCAGAAAGATATTTTCTCATGATCCACATTCTCTGCATCGTTGCCTCGTCCAAAAGAAGATCATCTCTTCTTGTGCTGGATGAAACCAGGTCTACAGCTGGATAGATTCTTTTATTGGCAATTTTTCTATCCAATTGCAATTCCATATTTCCCGTTCCTTTGAACTCTTCGAAGATCACCTCGTCCATTTTGGAACCTGTATCGATCAAAGCGGTTGCAATGATGGTCAAAGATCCGCCATTTTCGATTTTTCTGGCTGCACCGAAGAAACGTTTTGGTTTGTGAAGCGCATTGGCATCCACACCACCAGAAAGGATTTTCCCGGAAGCTGGAGTAACGGTATTGTAAGCTCTTGCCAATCTTGTGATTGAGTCAAGAAGGATGACAACATCGTGGCCACATTCCACCATTCTTTGTGCTTTTGAAAGAACCAAGTTCGCGACTTTTACGTGCTTATCTGCTGCTTCATCAAAAGTAGATGCAATCACTTCCGCGTTCACACTTCTTTGCATATCCGTAACTTCCTCAGGACGTTCGTCGATAAGAAGGACCATCATATAGGCTTCTGGGTGATTGGCAGAGATGGCGTTGGCAATATCTTTTAGTAAAATCGTTTTACCGGTTTTTGGCTGTGCAACGATCATTGCTCTTTGTCCTTTTCCAATTGGAGCGAACAAGTCAACAATCCTTGTAGAAAGTGTAGAACCTTTTCCCGCCAAATTGAATTTCTCCTGAGGGAAAAGCGGCGTCAAATATTCGAAAGCCACTCTGTCCTTAATGAAAGCCAGATCGCGTCCATTAACTTCAGTCGGTTTCAAAAGTGAGAAATATTTCTCGCCTTCTTTTGGCAATCTTACAAATCCTTTTACGGTGTCTCCCGTTTTCAAACCATAATTTCTGATTTGATTGGTAGAAACGTAAACGTCGTCTGGAGAAGAGATATAACTGAAATCTGAAGAACGAAGGAATCCGTAATTGTCCGGAAGGATTTCCAAAACACCTTCAATCGTGATCAATCCATCAAAGTTGAATTCTTTCTTTGGCGAATTGTCCTGTTGGTTTTCGGATGGTTCTTTTTGATTGTTTTGTTGGGAAGAATTGGGATTTTGTGTTTTTTGCTGACCTCTATTATTGTTATTGGTCTTTTGCTGTTGCTGACGGTTGTTTTGCTGTTGAGGCTGTCTTTGTTGAGGTTTTGTTTCCTCTGGTTTTTCGTCAGTCTTAGGCTCTGTTTCTATTGGCTGAGGCGCTTCTGCTGTTTTAGCTTCGGCAACGACCTCTTGGTTTTCGTTGGCTACAACTCTTGTTCTTTGTGGCTTTTTCTTCGGTGGATTTGGTTTTTTCACTTCCTCCGTTGCTGCCGGCGCTTCTACCGCTACAGGAACATCTTCTTTTGCAACCTCTGTTGTAGGAATCTCTGCTTCTTGCTTTGGCTTATCTGCAGGTTTTCTGCCTCGTTTCTTAGCAGGAGCAGCTTTTTCCTCAGAATTGTCTTCTGTGTTCTTATTCATATTTTCCTGATTGGCGTTTAGATAATCTTTAATGATTTTTGGATTTGAAGCCTGATAGTCCAGAATTGCGAAAACAGTGTCTTCTGGAGAGCTTTTTTTTGCCAAATTGACGCCTAGATCTTTAGAAAGTTTGGTCAATTCCTCATCGGATTTTGACCTTAGCGTTTCAATATTAAACATATAATGCGTAAAAAAGTAAATTATTTTTGTAAAAGTAAGAATGAAAATCAGGCGATTATCATTTTTAATAGGTGATTACAATGCAAATCTACATTAATTTTTGAATTACGCAAAAATTATTTTATTTTTGCAGACAATTTGTTCCCTTTCTAAAAAGGAATCAATCAAAAAAGATGTTACAAAGAATACAAACAATCTGGATATTATTAGCTGTGTTAGGCGCTTTGTTCCTAAACCTGACAGCTCAGGACTTTGATGTGTTAGGTGGAAATCTAATTATCAATATTTCTACGGTCTTATTAATATTATTGGGATTGCTTAGTATCTTCAGTTTCAAAAACCGAAAAAGACAGATCTTGCTGAATAACATCAGTATTTTCATAAACGCTTTGTTGCTTGGTTTTTTGATTTATTGGCTACAAAACTTATCCGGAGGAATTCAGTTTCCTGAGAAGGGTATTGAGCCGGTTTTCTCAGTGATTGCGATCGTATGTTTGCTCTTGGCAAATGTATACATCAAGAAAGATGAGAGGCTCGTAAAATCTGTAGACAGACTTCGATAAACTTGACGACGATTTTTTTGAGTAAGAACAGCTTCCTTTTTGGAGGCTGTTTTTTTTATTTTTATTAAGGCTAATGGTAACAAATCCAAAGAATCAATGACTTATCAATCATATCTTTGTTCTATTAATAAATTTACCATTATGAAAAAACTGATCACCGCAATTGTGCTTGCCCAATCATTCCTGTCATTTGCCCAAGAGATCTCCAAAGAAAGAGTTGTCAATATTGTTTCAACTCTGGCTTCTGACGAGATGAAAGGAAGAAAATTCGGAACACCCGAAAACGACAAAGCTGCCGAATACATCGGAATTCAAAAAAGATAATCTCGATTACTGTTTTGGCAATTCATATCTGATTCCATTTGAGTACAAAGGACAGAAAGGTTTCAACGTTTGCGGCATCAAAAAAGGGAAATCTGAAAAAAGTTTGGCTTTCTCAGGACACTTTGATCACATCGGAACCAATAATAAATCTGGCGACAATATCTACAATGGCGCGGACGACGATGCCAGCGGAATTGCTACAGTCATTGGAATGGCCGATTATTTCAAAGATAAAAAGACGGATTACTCATTGGTTTTCATGGCATTCAATGCTGAGGAAATTGGATTGAAAGGCTCGAAAGCACTTTCTGACAACAAAGATCTGAATCCCGTTTTCAATAATATCGCCGCACTTTTCAACTTCGAAATGTTGGCTACAGAATCTCAATTCGGAAAAAATGCTGTGTTTATGACCGGCGACGAGTTTTCTGACTTTGATGAATTGATCAATGCCAATGCGGTCAACGGTTTGAAAGTTCATTCCGATCCATACCAAGGTCAACAATTGTTTTACCGCTCAGACAATGTGAATTTCGTTAAAAAGAAGATCATTGCACACTCGATCTCAACGGTTGATATGAACAAAGCGACGCATTATCATGCTGTGAATGACGATATTAACATTGTTGATGCAGATAATCTGACGAATATTATCAACAATTTTGCAAAGACCATCGAAAAATTCGACACCAAAAACTTCACTCCAAAATACAACGATAAAGTAAATTTCAATTTCTAGCGTCTGGATAAACTAAGCTATTTATTTTCCGTAATTTTGCATTTCCAATTTTTTTGAATGAAACCATTTCAACGTATTCTCAGTATTGCCAAGCCACATCAAAGATTTTTGTGGGGCAGTATGTTTTTCAATATTCTTTATTCACTTCTTCAGATTGCTTCTATTGGTACCTTATTGCCAATTCTTAGCGTGATGTTCGGAACTGTCGAAAAAGTTGATACTTCAAAAGTTCCTGTTTGGAGTGGTAGAATTGCTGATTATTTTGGCTACGTAAAGGATTGGGCCTACTACACGATCCAGATCAATATGGACGAACACGGAGGCATCAAAGTTTTGGCTGTTCTTTGTTCGATTACTGCGGTTGCATTTTTATTGAGAAATATTTTCAGATATCTTGGTTCTTATCTATTGGTCAATTATCGTGTTGGGATTACGCGTGATCTTCGTACTTCGATGTATGATAAATTTCTGAAGTTGCCAGTTTCCTTTTTCACAGAACAGAGAAAAGGCGATATGATGTCCAGGATCTCCAATGATATTGGCGCTGTAGAAGGTGGGATTATGGGATCTTTGGTCGATATTGTGAATTCGCCGTTTATGATCTTGTCATCATTGACCGCCTTGTTTTTATTATCTCCAAAACTGACACTTTTCTCATTGGTTGTATTCCCGATCATGGGTTGGATCATCTCCTGGGTCGGAAAAAGTTTGAAGAAGCAAGCACGATTTGCCCAGGAAGAATTGGGAAATCTCTTTTCTTTGGTTGATGAAACCTTGAAATCTTCAAAGGTCATTAAGATCTTCAACGCAGATAAGATCCTTAAAAATAGGTTTAATAAAACCACCAGTCAATGGCAACACCACGCCATTTCGATGAGCCGAAGACGTGAGTTGGCTTCTCCGATGAGTGAATTCCTTGGCTCGGTTACCATGTTGATCATCACGTATTATGCAGGTATGGAGATCATCAATGGAACCAACAAGGATCCTGCGACTTTTCTTGCATTTATCGGTGTTTTCTTTCAGGTGTTAGATCCTGCGAAACGATTGTCTAATGCAATTTCAGCTATCCAAGGTGGAATGGCGAGTTTGGAAAGGGTTTCGGAAGTATTGGATTATGATCTAAAAGTGGAAGAAATAGCTAATCCAACACCAATTTCAGAAATCAAAGATAAAATAGAATTCAAAAATATTGGTTTCTACTACGAGAAATCAAACTTGATCCTGAAGAATGTTTCTATTACTGTTCCAAAAGGAAAAACGGTTGCTTTGGTTGGACAATCTGGTAGTGGTAAAACGACGATTGCCAATCTACTAGCAAGATTCTACGATGTTTCTGAAGGCGAAATATTGATTGATGGTCAGAACATCAAAAACTTAAAACTAACCGATTACCGCCAGCTTCTCGGAATGGTAACTCAGGAATCTGTTTTGTTTAATGATTCGGTTTATAACAATATCTTGATGGGAAATCCAGATGCAACCGAAGAACAAGTGATAGAGGCCGCAAAAATCGCCAATGCACATGAATTCATTTCTCAGCTTCAAGACGGCTATTACACCAATATTGGTGACGATGGAAACAAACTTTCCGGTGGACAAAAACAGCGTGTTTCCATCGCCAGAGCGGTTCTGAAAAATCCACCAATTATGATTCTGGATGAGGCGACTTCTGCCTTGGATACTGAGTCCGAAAGATATGTTCAAGACGCGCTGGAAAAAATGATGGAGAACAGAACGTCATTGATCATCGCTCACAGATTATCAACGATTCAAAAAGCCGATCACATTGTCGTGATGGAAAAAGGCGACATCATCGAGCAAGGTTCTCACCAGGAATTGATGGAAAGAAACGGAACTTACAGAAAGCTGGTCGAGTTGCAGAATTTTGATTAATTAAATGAATATTAAGGTGTTTCTTCTGGAGTAGGTTCTTCCGAATCTTCCTGATATTCATCCGATCCACCATTTTCTCTTTCTTTTTGGTTTTGAGTCAGATCTTCGTTGGTATATTGATAAAATTCGTCAAAGGTTTTAGAACTTTCGTTATAGACCAATGCATATTTGGAGTCTTTGGATTTGATGATCAAGCCATCTTTTGGCGATGGTTTCAAAGTTTCACCTTCCATAAAGATCTTACTTCCTTTCTTGAAGGAATTGATGATTGGCGCGTAGCTGTAATCCTTTCGGAAAAGCACATCTCTGTCACTGGAAATGATGAATAGCTTACTTTCGTAGGCATCTTCAGACTGGATAAGGAATGCCATTTCTGGCTCATTGTTTTTGGTTTGCCCCGTAAAATCACCGAACGCATATACTTTTGAAGCTCTGTCTTTGATCTTCGTCATAGAAAACCTTTTTTCACCTTCAGCAGGTTCAAAAAGACCATTGTCGCGAAAAACCTTCATTATGCCTTCCCGATAGTTTTGCGAGATGCCATCATATTCATTAATGTCGAATAACATTTTATTGTAATAGTCATAGTTCTCTGTATCTGGGTACAAGGTTGAAGTTACTCCCGTGGTAGTTTCATAACCCTCATCGGCAGATGTTCTGTCCTGGTAATTTTGCCAAACAAAATATCCGATAACTAATAAAAAGATCACCCCAAAGATGATGTAGATTACTTTGCTTTTTTTTTTGGTCTGTTTTTCTGTCAATTGATTTGTTTCCATAGCGTGTTTTTTACGAATTTGCTAGTTTTTATTTATCAAATGTCAAATTTTTTAGCAAATATGATAAAAATAACTAACCAATATTTAGACCATTTTTCACAGGCAAACTTGATGTCAAAAGGGTTACTTCATTTTTATTTTCGCCATAAACACCCATCACTAGACACTCACTGAAGAAATTAGCAATTTGTTTTTTCGGGAAGTTGACAACGGCCATAATCTGTTTTCCAATCAAATCCTCTTTTTTATATAAAGCTGTAATTTGAGCTGCAGATTTTCTGATTCCCAGATCTCCAAAATCGATTTCCAGCTGGTAAGAGGGATTCCTGGCTTTTTCAAAATCTGTTGCGGAAATTATCGTTCCAACGCGGATGTCAATTTTCTCAAAATCCTGCCAGGTTATTTCGGGTTTTGTCATTTTATTTTTCTTTGTTAATTAAATCTTCTAATAGTTTTTCAACTTCCAATTTTTGTTCAGCATACTTTAGTTGAAGTTCACTTCCTTCACCCATTCTTGAGTAATAGAGCAATGCTTTTTCTCCGAAAAATTTGAGATAGTAATCAGAAAGCGTCGGGATTTGAGGAAAATTGGTGTGGAAAAGCATTTCGTAGTAAGCTTGCCATTCGCGTTCGTTCTTGTCCAAAATCATCATTCTCGGCGATTTCTGGCGAACGTGCAACATCTCGTGAGCCAACATATTTAGAACTAAGGTCAAATCAAAATCAAAGAGGTTTTTGGGAATCATCACGTGTTGCAATTCTCCAAGTTCTCCATTTGCGGTTAAGAGAATGGAATTCTTTTCTAATTCATCACGGAAACCAAAGCCTGCAAAGTTGTCGTCGTCCAAATCGAATTGGTGAATGAGGAATTTTGCGGCATCTAGGATCTCGCCTGTTTCTTTGTAAGCGTTGAGGTTGAATTGTAGTTGTTCGTAGTTCATTTGTGTTTTTTGTAAATCTTAATTTAATCAAATTTACAATTTAAAGACAAATGTTCAAAATAGGTCGTCACCGCGCCCCGACTTGAGTGGAGCTCTTTTTGTCATTGCGTTTGCTGAATCGTTCTATGGATTGCTTCCCGTCTTTCGCAATGGCAAAAAAGCGGGAACGGAAGGCGGATAAAGGCGCCCAAAAATAAAAAATCCCAGAAAATTCCGGGATTTAGATTGTTTATGTTGAAGTTTTAAAATTCCATACTTACCTCCAGCTTTTCAGCGAGTAATTTGGAAACTTTTACTTTTAATGGCTCAATATCAATGTTTTGCATCGCATCGTTGGCGAACGCGTAAAGCAAAAGTGCTCGGGCTTCTTTCTTGGAAATTCCTCTCGCTCTCAGGTAGAACATGGCGTCTGCGTTTAGCTGTCCAACGGTACAACCGTGCGAACATTTCACATCATCTGCGAAGATCTCCAACTGAGGTTTTGTGTCGATGCTTGCGCCTTCGTCCAGAAGGATGTTGTTGTTTTGCTGATAAGCATTGGTTTTCTGAGCGATCTTGTTCACGAAAACCTTTCCGTTGAAAACACCGTGTGATCTGTCTTTGAAGATCCCTTTGTAGTTCTGGTAAGATTCACAATTTGGCGTGTTGTGGTGCACGGCCGTGTGGTGATCCACCAATTGGTCTTTTCCGATGATCGTGATCCCGTTCATAAACGAGTTGATATTCTCACCGTTGTGGATGAAATCCAGATTGTTACGAACCAATTTTCCTCCAAAAGTGAAGGTGTTCACCGTTGTCAAACTGTCTCGTTCCTGCTTCGCAAAGGTGTGATCTACAAGGTAAGACGTGTCGTTGTCGTTTTGCAATTTGTGCCAATCGGTTTTCGCATTTTGATAAGTGAAAATCTCTGTCACAGAGTTGGTTAGCACGAAAGATTCGTCCAAATTGTGATGACTTTCGATGATCTCCACTTTGGCGCCTTCTTCTACGATCAAGAGATTTCTTGTGTTGTAGAACGTGTTTTCTTCCTGATTTTGAGAAAGATAGAAAACGTGAATTGGTTTCTCGATCACCACATTTTTCGGAACTCTCAAGAAGAATCCGAATTTGCAGTAAGCTGAATTCAAGTTCGTGAAAGCCAGATCTTTGTTGGCGATCGTGTTGAAATATTTGTCGAAAACCTCTTTGTGAGCCGCATCATTCAATGCGTAATTGAAGGAAAGGAACTCGGCATTTCCAATGGAGATCTTAGAAAATTCTTTGTGAAGTTTTCCGTTGATGAAAACGATCCGGTCAAAGTTTTCCTCGCCCAAATGAAGCGCATCCAATTGCTCTCTCGAGATGTGGTGCTCCTCTGTCGGGAAAAAATTGTAGTTTTTCTCCGTGATCTCTTTTAGGTTGGTGTATTTGTATTCTTCGTCTTTTTTGGTTGGAAAACCTTTCAAAGCGAAAGCCTCAAGAGCGGTTTTTCTGTCCTCGTCCAAAAATCTGTGACGAAGTGTTCCCAAAAAATCTGAATGTTGATCTATTGTCTGTTCAAATAAAGCCATTGTAATGGTTTGATTTTGCATCTGTTAGAAGATTTGTTTTTAGTTTAAAAGCCAGTCGTAGCCTTTTTCTTCCAATTCTAGTGCTAGAGATTTATCTCCTGTCTTAATAATTTTCCCGTCTGCCAAAACGTGTACGAAATCTGGCTGAATGTAGTTCAAAAGTCTTTGGTAGTGGGTGATCAAAAGAACCGCGTTCCCTTCATTTTTAAATTTGTTAACACCATCAGCAACGATTCTCAAAGCATCGATATCAAGTCCGGAATCGGTCTCATCAAGAATGGCCAATTTGGGATTCAGCATCATCATTTGGAAGATCTCGTTTCTTTTTTTCTCACCTCCGGAGAAACCTTCGTTTAGAGATCTGGAAAGGAAATCTTTTTTGATGCCCAATTGCTCAGATTTTTCACGGATAAGGCCAAGCATTTCTTTTGCGCCCATATCTTCCAGGCCATTTGCTTTTCTGGTCTCATTAAGCGCTGCTTTGATGAAGTTGGTAACAGAAACGCCAGGAATCTCAACCGGATATTGGAACGAAAGGAAAATCCCTTTGTGCGCTCTTTCCTCTGGTGCATCTTCAGCGATATCTTCACCTTCGAAAAGAATGTTTCCTTCGGTCACTTCATAATCTTCTTTCCCTGCGATCACAGAGGAAAGTGTAGATTTTCCAGCACCATTCGGTCCCATAATTGCGTGAACCTCGCCTGGTTTGATCTCAAGGTTGATTCCTTTTAATATTTCTGCGCCATCTTCAATTTTGGCGTGTAAGTTTTTGATTTGTAACATCCTTAGTTATACTTTTCTTTATGTCAATTATATTAGCTTCCTCTGTAAGTTGAATATCCAAACGGTGATAATGTGATCGGCACATGATAGTGCTTGTCATCTTTGATTTGGAATACAACTTCAATGAATGGATAGAAGCTTTCTACTTTTTTATTTTTAAAATAATCTTCCGTTAAGAATATCAGTTTATATTTTCCGTAATTGCTTTTTAAGTCTTTAGAATATGGTAAAAAATCGGCAATCCTACCATTCTTGTCCGTTTGTTTTTTGCCTAATGAAACCCATTGTTTTGTAGTCTCATCAAACTTTTCCAACTGAACATCTACTTTCTCGACAGGTTGACCAACGGTGATGTCAAGAATGTGGCTTGAAAGCTGAAATTCTTTCTTTTCCTGAGCCGAAACGCTGGTAAATAATATGACGAAAAATAGATATAAAAACTTTTTCATTATTTCTAATTATCCTACTGAACCTTCAAGCGAAATCTCCAATAATTTCTGAGCCTCGATTGCAAATTCCATTGGAAGCTTATTCAAAACTTCTTTACTGAATCCATTCACAATCAATGCAATCGCTCTCTCTGTATCGATTCCTCTTTGGTTGCAATAGAAGATCTGATCTTCACCGATTTTCGAAGTTGTAGCCTCGTGTTCCAATTGTGCTGTAGGATCTTTGATCTCGATGTATGGGAAAGTGTGTGCGCCACATTCGTTACCCATCAACAAAGAATCACATTGGGAGAAGTTACGCGCTCCTTTTGCAGAAGGCATCACTTTTACCAATCCTCTGTATGAGTTTTGAGATTTCCCAGCAGATATTCCTTTAGAAATAATTGTTGATCTGGAATTTTTACCAATGTGGATCATCTTTGTTCCTGTATCGGCGTATTGATGATTATTCGTCACTGCAATCGAATAAAATTCTCCAATTGAGTTATCACCTTTTAAGATACAAGATGGATATTTCCAGGTTACGGCAGAACCAGTTTCTACCTGAGTCCAAGAGATCTTAGCTCTGTTTTCACAAAGTCCTCTCTTCGTCACAAAATTGAAAACACCTCCTTTTCCTTCCTCATTTCCAGGATACCAGTTTTGAACGGTCGAATATTTGATCTCAGCGTCATCCATTGCAATTAATTCCACAACAGCAGCGTGTAATTGATTTTCATCTCTTGATGGTGCCGTACAACCTTCCAAATATGAAACATAACTTCCTGCATCAGCGATGACCAAAGTTCTCTCGAACTGTCCGGTTCCTGACTGATTGATTCGGAAATAAGTTGACAATTCCATAGGACATTTAACACCTTTTGGAATGTAGCAGAAACTTCCGTCAGAGAAAACTGCGGAGTTAAGTGCTGCGTAGAAGTTATCGCCTCTCGGAACTACTTTTCCAAGATATTTTTTAACGAGGTCTGGATGATTCTTGATCGCTTCTGAAATAGAGCAGAAGATCACACCTTTCTCCAACAAAGTCGCTTGGAAAGTGGTTTTCACAGAAACAGAATCCATTACGATATCAACTGCTACGTTTGAGAGTCTTTTTTGCTCTTCGATGTTGATTCCTAGTTTAGCAAAAGTTGCCAAAAGCTCTGGGTCAACTTCATCAAGACTTGCCAATTCCGGTTTTTTGGTCGGAGCAGCATAATATCTTATCGCTTGGAAATCCGGTTTTTCATATTTGATGTTGGCCCAATCCGGTTCTGTCATTTTCTGCCAGATTCGGAAAGATTCCAAACGCCATTCCGTCATCCATTCTGGCTCTTCTTTCTTTGCAGAAATAGCGCGCACGATGTCTTCATTCAGTCCAGTCGGGAAATCATCATACTCGATATCGGTATAAAAGCCCGCCTCATATTCTTTTGTTTTAAGGTCTTCCCTTAAATCGTCCTCTGTATATTTTGCCATTATATTTTTAACGCAAAGCGCGCTAAGATTTTTTAATATTATTTCTTTTTAAGCTCAAAACTTAATAAAGCAAATGTCTTCGAAGTTTCTAATTTTTAAAGACTGAAACTCTCTCCGCAGCCACAAGTTCTTGCAGCATTTGGATTGTTAAAAATAAAACCTTTCCCATTCAATCCGCCAGAATATTCCAGAACTGTTCCTGCAAGATAAAGGATGGATTTTTTCTCAATAATGACTCTTACGCCGTTATCTTCGAAGATTGTGTCGGTTTCATTTTTTATATTATCAAACTTCAAGACGTATTCTAGTCCGGAACAACCGCCACTTTTTACGCCTACTCTTATATAGTCAGTCTCAGGGTTGAAGCCTTCTTCGGTCATCAACTGAGCCGCCTTAGATTTTGCCTGATCGCTTACTTGTATCATTGTTTTTATTTAGACTGATTTTAGTCTACAAAAGTACGAACTAATTTCCGCAATCTCAAATCGATGACATCTATTTTGATGATTTTCTATGATGGACCAGTAATGCTTTAGTAATGAGAAACAGTTTGTTAATGTTAAATTGTTGTCAAAAAATGAACAATTATTAATTCTGATAATTCTTATAATTAACTTTGCTTGATTTTGTTAATCAAACAATCAGTTTTAAATTATGAAGAAGCTCCTCATTTTGATGCTTATGTTTTCCTTTTACGGAAAAGTTTTCAGTCAAACCGAAAGATACATTTACCAGACAGAAGTGAATCCAGATACCATCAACCTTGTGAATATGAAAGTTGAGAACACGTTTTTGGACATCAAAGGCAATCAATCACTGTTCATCAGCGAAAGCAAATTGCTGAGAGATTCTTTGACCACAGTTCTAAGACAACAAGGCATTACAGAAACTAAAAAATCTAAAAAAGACAAATCCGAATTTCCAAAATTGCCCAATGGAAAATCCATCCAACCAACATTCTTCGATTATTTCATTACAAAAAATAGGGATGACAGATCGGTGAATTTTGTGGAAAGCATTGGCTCGAAGCAAGTTTATTATCAGGAAGACCGAAAAATGAATTGGGAAATCTCCACGCAAGTCTCTGATTTTAATAATCATAAAGTTCAAAAGGCAACAATGAATTTCGGTGGTAGAACTTGGACTGCTTGGTTTGCGCCAGAAATTAAAATCGCTGATGGACCTTATAAATTCCTTGGTCTTCCAGGTTTGATCTTAAAATTGGAAGATGACAAAGGCGATTACAGATTCAGTTTTGTGAAGAAAATTAATATTGAAAAAGCCTTTTCGGAAATCATAAAACCAGAAGCCAGAAAATCGACAAGGATCAACTTTCAAGGTGATAAAGCTTCTGTGCGAATGGAAATGGTAAAGAATAAAGACCCAGAAATCAACTTCGACAGCTTCAACCGAATGAATCAAAGAAACGGCGGGATGAACGGCGGTTTCGGCGGTCAACAAGGTATGAATGGAATGCCAAACGGCGATATGGGCGGGCAACCAGATATGCAAATGGGAAATCCTTCTTCGCAATCTCCGTCGAACAGTGGAAGTGTGATGAACTTCGGAAATACAAATCCAATCGAACTAAGTAATAAATATTAATATGAAAATTTTAAAAATATTAAGCTTACTTGCAATGCCACTTGTAATGGCTCAGCAAAGTACTCGTTTCGTCTATCAAGCCACATTGACGCCCGATTCTACCAATGTTGAGAAGAAAACCGAATTGGCCTACCTCGATACAGACGGCAAGAGATCTATTTTCTACGCCGAGAATTCGATGAAGAGAGATTCTGTAATGGAAAGAATGCGGGCAACGAAGAATTTTGACCGCAGCCAAATGGAAAACTTGAGAAGCAATCTGCAATTCACAATTGAGAAGGATCTGGCCAATCAAAGTTTGGTCTACAAATCCAGAATCGGAAGAGATAATTATTCTTATCCAGAGACGCCGGTCTTTCAATGGAATATCTTACCAGAAACTGTAAAAATCGGTGATTACCAAACACAGAAAGCAGAAACCAAATTCGGTGGAAGAACTTGGTATGCGTGGTTCACGCAGGAAATTCCTTTGCAAGACGGCCCGTATAAATTTTCTGGATTGCCTGGTTTGATTGTGAAAGTTCAGGACGAAAAAGGTGATTACTCTTTCGATCTGATGCAAACAAAAAAAATATCAGAGTTACATCAACCTTTGAATCGAGGACAATTCATTACACTCTCCAAATCAAAATATGCAGAGATGGAAAAGAAGATGCAAAAGGACCCAGTCAGCTTTTTCACAGCTCAGAGAAGTGGCGGCAGTGGAAGAGGACCAGCTGGCGGTGGCGGCAATAGACCGGGAATTGACCCGAAACAAATGCAGGAATTCCAAAAAAGGATGGAAGCCGAGGCAAAAAGTAAGAACAATCCCATTGAATTGAAATAAAAAAAATCAGGAACTTAATTCCTGATTTTTTGTTTTATGATTTTCTGATCTCTTTGACTTCCTCGATTTTTTCTTTGAAGTAATCCTCTTTTTGCGGATGCTTCTCGATCAAGGTTTCGTAGGCTTTGATGGCTTTGGAATAGAGCTTTTGTTCCACATACAGCTTTGCCAAAGTCTCTGTCATCAGGTGCGAAATGTCATCTTTTTTCTCTTTCACCACGAAGTTGACTTCGTCTTTTAGTTGGGAGATCTTAGGATTTTTTTCTATGAATTGGTCGATGATCTTTTCTTTGACGACAATCGTTTTTTCTGGAATATCTTCAGATTTTGCTCTGTCGATCTTCAGCCAGCTTTGCCAAGTATTAATGAAGGTTCCAACGTTGCTGTCTGGGATTTCTTCAGCTTTTGGTTTGTCGAGAATTGATGGGATCTCTTTTTCTTCTTTGATCTTTGAAACGTCATTTCCGAAAAATGAAACATTCATCACAGGTCGTTCGTTATCAGTGGTTTGATGTTTTTCATCTTCTTCTTCTTCTTCTTCTTCTTCAATAGGTTGTTCATCGATGATGATTTTCTCTTTCACTACAGGCTCTTCGACTTTTTCTTCAATCTTGATCTCCTGTTTTGGCTTTTCGACTTCTGGCGATTTTCCAATCAAGGCGTCTGGCGTGTTTGCGGAGAATGACATTGGTTTCCAAGTAGAAACTGGCTGTTCTGCAGGTGTTTGCTCTTCAATAGCTGCATTTTCAGTTTCTCGATTTGAAGTCTCAATCACATTTTTCTCTGGTTGAGAAACTTCAAAAGTTTGTGTGTTTTCAAAACTGATTTGATCCTCAGTGGCTTCTTCAGCAATTTGATTTACCTGAACTTCCGCTTCCTCTATTTTTTCAGATTCTGAAACTTCGAAAGATTGCGTGTTCTCAAAATTGACCTCATTTTCAGTAGCTTTTTCTTCGTTTTGATTTTCAATTACTGTTTCAGTTTTTTTACCTTCAACAGGTTTTGAAACTTCAAAAGCTTGTGTTTCTCCAAAACTGATCTGGCTGTTGTCAACTTCTTCTTCACGGATTTCCGCAGCAACTGGAGCTTTATATTCTGATTTTGAAACAGGCTTCTCTACTATTGGATTTTCCTCTTTCCTGATTTCTTTTTTTGGTGGATTCAGGTAATCCAAATGATTTTTCGGAACAGAGAATTTGACTTGAGGTAAAAACTCTTCGATGCCGTTGAAGCTCACATTTCCAGAAGAATCTTCATCCTGAACTTGAGTATCAACGTTGGTTTCGGGAACTTTTTCGATAGGCGTTTCTATCACTTCTTCAACATTCTTGTGCTCAGAAATCGTCTCTTCGGAACGATTATCATCATTGACAATCAGATTTTCCTTAACGTCCAGATCATCCTTAACTGTGATCACGCCAGATTCTTTGGTTGCTTCGATGTCGATCTCCTGAGATTTTTCTTCGAGGAAATTCTCTTCACCTTCATACAGCAAACGATTTTTCTCGCCTTCTACAACTATGAATTCTGAGTTGTCCTGAGTTTCAGATTCAATTATTCTATCAACATCAAACTTATTGAGAACAACAGAAGTATTCTCCATTTCTGTGGCATTCTCATTGGTTTTTTCAATGATATTTGCCGCAGTGGTTGTTATGTTAGGAATTTGATTTTCAGTAACTTGTTCAGTTGTCTTATCAACAGACGTTTCTTCTTTTTGAGTGATTTTCTGAGAATTGATAAATTGATAAAGTATCTTTTTATCAGTCGTGTAAGCAGCTGTTTTTGAGAGGTTTTCTTTGTAATTTTCTGATTGATAAAGATTGATCCCATAAAGATAAAGTGCCTTGATGCTTTGTGCGTAAGGCATTTTTTCCGACTCCGATTCCAAGATATAGAGATCGGATTCGGTAATTATTTTTGGATTCTTTATTAACTCTAAGATTCTAGTATTCATATGTTTACCAGTTGGCGACAATGTCGTTGTAAATTTTGTTGATGATCCTCTCGTTCACAATTCTCACTTGTGCAGTTTCAATCGTATTGAGGTCCAGATCACTGTTGAAAACAGCTTCATCACTGTAAGTTCGGTCAAAACTAAGCGTTGGGTCTTTGCTGTTTTCATAATGTACCTTTATGGTGATGGTCAATTTATTTTGCAAAGCCTGTATCGTATTTCCAGTTGTGGTCGTCGTAGCTGCACCAACACTGGTTGGCGTAATGTTGTAATCACTGATTTCACCTTCTATCAAAAGATCCGGATTTTCGACTGCGCCCTTCAACGTCGTTCTCTGGAGAAATCGGTTTTGTAAAGCTACTGTAAAGTCTTGACTCAAACTTGGCAGGTTGTTCGCTGCATTGTTCGGAAAAGTGTTGATTTTCACGGTTTTCATTTCTGGACTCAATGAAGATCCTGTAAAACTGTAACAGGAAGACAGGAAGCAGCAAACCAGTAAAAACAGACCAGTTTTGAAATGATTAAATGAAAATTGATTATTAAATGTAGAGGTCATTTTGATTCTTTTTTCTAGAGTTTTTATTCCTCTAGATTGTATTGTTTAATTTTTCGGTAAAGCGTCCTTTGGGAAATTCCCAATTCGTCGGCCGCTTTGTTTCTTCTGCCTTTGTGTTTTTCTAAAGCTTTGATGATCAAATCCTTTTCATTGTTTTGAAGGGATAGCGATTCTGGTCTGCTTTCTTCCAGTTCGATATCTTCCACATCGTTGTAATGATGGTCTTCATTTTCAGAAACAATCATTGGGTGATGAACTTGATTCTGCTGATGGTTCTGATTGTTTTCAAAATAAAGCAAAGAATTCGGACTTGCAGATTGCTGTGTTTCAGGTGTGTAAATTCTGTTAATGAGATTTTTTTCCTGCAGACTAAGATCCGTATTTCCCTTGTTTTTTATGAGTTCCGAAGTTAAGGATTTTAAATCATTAATATCGCTACGCATATCGAAGAGGATCTTATACATGATGTCACGCTCTGATCCAAAATCTGCAGATGTTCCGCCTCCAGTGGTTTTAGAGATCACAGCTGGCAAATTCGCATTCATCGGAATGTATTCAGCCAATTTTGTGGAATTCACTTCGCGGTTTTGCTCCACAACGGTCATCTGCTCTACCAAATTTCTCAATTGACGAACGTTCCCCGGAAAAGCATAGTTTTCCAAATATGAAACCGCATCGTCTGTCAATTTCAATTCTGGCATTCTGTATTTCTCAGCAAAATCTATCGCAAACTTTCTGAATAACAAATGGATATCGCCTTTTCTCTCACGAAGCGCTGGCATATCGATCTGAACCGTATTCAATCGGTAATAGAGATCTTCACGGAAACGATTGTCTGTGATCGCTTTCATCATGTTGACGTTGGTCGCAGCCACGATCCTTACATTTGTTTTTTGAACTTGGGAAGAGCCTACTTTCATAAATTCGCCACTTTCCAAAACTCTCAGCAAACGAACTTGCGTCTGAAGTGGTAATTCTCCAACTTCATCAAGGAAGATCGTTCCGCCATCAGCCACTTCGAAGTAGCCTTTTCTGGTAGAAGTTGCGCCTGTAAATGCGCCTTTCTCGTGTCCGAATAATTCTGAATCAATCGTTCCTTCTGGGATTGCGCCGCAATTGACGACAATGTATGGTTGGTGTTTTCGTCTGGATTCGCCGTGGATGATCTTTGGGATAAATTCTTTCCCAACACCACTTTCACCCATTACCAAAACCGAAATATCTGTAGGTGCCACTTGGATTGCCTTTTCCAAAGCGCGGTTGAGCGCCGGGAAATTCCCAATAATTCCGAAGCGTGCTTTTATGGATTGTAATTCTGCCATTTTTTTAATTTTTGTCCGATGTCCGATGAAGAAAGTCGGAAGATTTTTTGTTTTGAATTTTTAATTAAAATTTACAGTTCAGCAATTTGCTTTCTGTAAATTTTGTTGAAATGATGGGTGTAAGCATCTTTCATTGTTTTGCCTTCGTCATATGACTTCAAGGCTAGACTTTTCAAATCCAAATAATCTTTATTTCTGATTTTAGAAACTTTACTTCTAAAATAAATATTTTCTGCAAAATCGTAAACTTTGCTTTGCTTTTCAAAATTTTCTAAGGCTTTGTCGTATTTTCCAGTTTCGAAATACATAACGCCCAGTTGATAATAATCGTAAAGTCCAAAATGGTAATCTTTAGTTTTAAAAAGATCTTCTAAAACCTGAATCGCTTTTTCTTTTTGATTTAAAGCGCTGTAACAAATCGCTTTTGCGACATATAAATTATAATCCCCATTTGCTGAATAGCCGATATTTCCAGGTCTGTATTTTTCAAGTAGATCAAAATCCTGAATTGCGCCTTCGTAATCTCTTAAAAATTGAAATTTGCACCAGCCTCTGTAATCCAAATGATTATTAGGGCTAAGCTCTACAGCCTTATCAATTAGTTTTTTCCAAGTTAGAAAATCTCCTCTTTTCAAGTAAGGAACTGCTTTTTCCATATAAGCATGGGAGAAATTCGGACATAGGTTTATAGCCTTATCAAAACTTTCCTGAGATTCACGAGATCCTTGGGAACCGGAATTGCTATTGTAGATTTCGCATGCTTTTTTGCACCTTTCGCCCTCAATTGCATTACAGTTTACCTGCGCTTGCACATTAGCATAAATAACCAGTATAAGAAAGCTAAGGAAGTATTTCGGAAACTTTTCCATCTTTTATTTTAAAGGTTAAATATTGATAATAATTTATTTTTATTCCTAAATATTCTTGCGGAATCCATCCATTTAAACTTTTCGTAAAGTCTAAAAGCTGATTAATGAATTTCTTGTCAAACACTTTTTCTTTGTAGTTCTCATCCATTTGTTGAACTCTGAACATTCCAGTTTTTCCTTCACAATTCACTACAAAACGAATTGTAATGTACCCAGTTGAATTTTTGTCACTTATTAGATTTGATCTTTCTAATTTTTTTTCTATTTCTAATTTTTCGCCTTTATATTGAAATCCATCAAAATTATAATATTGGAAGGAAAAAGGATCAACAAAACATTTTTTAAAATTGGAATCATCTAACTTTTCATCAAGTTCGATATCCCCAACTTGGTTTGGATAGACATTAACTGCTTTCTCAGACTGGCAGCTAAAAAGAATTGGCAGTAGAAATAATATGTAAAAAATATGCTTCAATCTTAATTCAAATAAGAATTCAATTAGTATGAACTATCAAACCGTTTCCCCCAAAAGCGTTCCCTGCGTATTGCCATGCACAAAAACAGACACAATGTCGCCCAATTTCTGACCTTCTTTCATATCAAATACACAAACGGCGTTTTGGGAATTTCTGCCTTTCCATTGGTTTTTATTTTTCTTGGAAATACCTTCAATCAAAATTTCGTGTACTCTTCCCACATAACCTTGCATTCTTGTTCGGGAAAGTTCGCCCTGCAAAGCAATCACTTCCGCGAGACGACGTTGTTTTACATCGGCTGGAATATCGTCTTCCATCTTTTTATGAGCCGGCGTTCCAGGTCTCGTGGAATAGGAGAACATATAACCGTAATCATATTCAACCTCACGCATCAAGCTCATTGTCAATTGATGGTCTTCTTCGGTTTCCGTACAAAATCCGATAATCATATCTTGTGAAAACGAAATGTCGGGAACGATTTCTTTTCCTTTTTTTATTAAATCTAAATATTCCTGACGCGTGTGTTGGCGATTCATCAACTGGAGAATTCTGTCGCTTCCACTTTGAACGGGAAGATGCACGTAATTACAAATGTTATCGTGTTTTGCAATCATTCTGAAAACTTCTTCCGTCATCTCATGCGGATTGGAAGTTGAGAATCTGATTCTCATTTTCGGAACTGTAACGGCAACCATATCAAGTAATTGTGCAAAATTAATTGCTGTCAGCTTCTGCATTTCTGATGCTTTGGCGAAATCTTTTTTCGGACCACCGCCGTACCAAAGGTAAGAGTCAACGTTTTGCCCTAAAAGTGTAATTTCTTTGTAGCCATTGTCCCAAAGACTTTGACACTCCTCAATGATAGAATGCGGGTCACGACTTCTCTCACGTCCTCTCGTAAAAGGAACCACGCAAAAAGTACACATATTATCGCAACCTCTTGTAATGGTTACGAAAGCCGTCACGCCATTTCCACCCAAACGAACTGGATTGATGTCGGCATAAGTTTCTTCTTTCGAAAGAATGACGTTGATGGCATCTCTTCCATCTTCAGTTTCTTTCAATAGATTGGGTAAATCTCTGTAAGCATCGGGACCTACGACCAAATCTACGAGTTGTTCTTCCTCTAAGAATTTAGTTTTCAATCGTTCCGCCATACAACCTAAAACGCCGACCGTCATATTTGGACGTTCTTTCTTCAGATTTTTGAATTGCGCCAGACGCATTCTCACGGTTTGCTCAGCTTTCTCGCGGATGGAGCACGTATTCAATAAAATCAAATCTGCTTCTTCCACGTTCAAAGTGGTGTTGTAGCCTTGCTCGTTTAGGATGGATGCAACAATCTCGGAATCAGAGAAATTCATCTGACAGCCGTAGCTTTCTAAGAACAGTTTTTTGCCGTTTTCAGGTTTTTCGAGAATGGCAAAAGCTTCGCCTTGTTTGGTTTCGTCTATATATTTTTCTTGCACTATAATTAAATTTAGATTTTGAAAATCAAATTCAAAATTGGGTGCAAAGATACAAAATATTGTGACAGAATGGCAGGATTATCTTTAAAAGAGATTATTTCTATAACGATGAAAAACGTTTTAAAATCGAAAAATTACATTGTGATTATAAACAGATTTAGTTGAAAAAATCTCTTATTCACTATCGGTGATGGCCTTGAGTGTGAGTCTATATCTAAAATCAATAGGTTGCCCATTGATACTTGCTGGAGTCCATTTTTTCTTCATTCCCTTAAAAGTTAAAAGAATCATTCTATCAAATTCCTCAAGTCCGGTCTTTTTGGTCAATATAGCATCTTCCAATTTCCCTTCTTTGGTAATTGTGAATTCTGTCTCTACGGTGAAAATATCATTCCAGCTAAATCTTCTCAAGTCAAATCTGGCAAGCAGTTCCTTGCGGAAGCGAACAATATGGTCGTCGCCATAATTATTATAAACAGGCGATGTGAAAATTGGAACATAACCTTCCCTGTAATTACTGAACAGGTCATCTGGAAAAATCATAAATCTTGCAACAGCACTTTGATTGATATTATTTACCAAAGCAGGGTTCCATCCTTTTTGATACTTTGCAACTTCTCTTGCAAGGTCATGAGCACATTTATTTGACTCAACGATTTTTGGATTCAGATCTTTGATGAATTGTATTGAGGAGTCAGGGCGAATTAAAACACTGAATTGATAGATCTCGTTTTTATTGGAACAAGGTTGAAGTTTTTTATCGACTATAATATCGTGAAAGTCTTTGTAGTAGGCTTCGTAACCACCTTTGTAAGGAAGCTGATAATCAGGATATCTTTCCAGAATTTGAGTTTGGGATTGTACTATGAAAAAGTTGAATACAAAAAGTAAGGTTATGAGTAGTTTGTTTTTCATGGCGAGGTATAGTTTTTTCAATTAATATTCCTCGTCAGAATGATCTGATGTGAAATTTATATCAAAAATAATATTAGAACTCACTGGAGCGCCATTTTGGATGGCAGGCTTCCACTTTTTCTTGATGCGTTTCATAGCGAAGTTCATATCTTGCTTAAACTCTTCATCGAATTTCACCTTTGGATAAATCTTCAGTTCGCTCATTTTTCCTTTTTCATCGATGGTCAATACAAAAGTGAATTTACCGTTCACGGCGTAAGCAGTAATGTCGACATACGCATGGACCATTTTCATAAACTCATTTCGGAAAGCGGTTTGTCCGCCGGGAAATTCTGCTTTTGAATTAGAAAGAACAACGGGTTGAGTGGTTTCAGTTTGGGAATATGCAGATGAGCTCATCAAAAAAGTCATTGCTAATATTAAGATTTTCATGGGGTAAAAGTTTTTCAAATATATTAAATTGAAGACAGAAATTAAGCTATCCTATTTTGATTTTGTAAATTTGAATTAAATTTCGGAAAAATCTTATCTGAACGAAGTGGCTCTGTGAACCTCAAAACAATGAATTTCTATAAAAGCTTTGTGCGCTTCGTGTTCAAAAAATAACAATACAATTAAAAATGAAAATTACACTCAATAGAATCAACGACGATTTCCTTTTCGAATGTTCCAATGAACAAGGGAACTCAATTTTACTCGACAATACAACTTTGCCTGGCGCAAAAGGTGTTTCGCCAATGCAATCTTTATTAATGGCAGTGGCTGGTTGTAGCGGAATTGATGTGGTGTCAATATTAAAAAAACAACGCCAAACCATCACCGATTTCAAAGCGGAAGTCGAAGGTGAAAGAGTTCAAGTGGATGAAGCCAAACCGTTCAAATCCATCAAAGTTAAATTCTTCCTCGAAGGTGAAATCGACCCGAAAAAAGCGAAGAAAGCGGGAGAATTATCTTTCGAAAAATATTGCTCAGTTTCCAAAACACTGGAACCAAATGTTGAAATTACTTACGAAGTTCACGTGAATGGAAATATTGTAGATTAAAAAAAAGAAACCTTCTCAAATCGAGAAGGTTTCTTTTTATAATTTTATCTATGCGTCAACCTCGGTTGAATCAACTTAGCTACCGTAGAAGTCCATCCGGTTTGATGGGAAGCACCAACGCCTCGTCCATTGTCACCGTGGAAATATTCGAAGAACATAATGTAATCCTTGAAATGCGGGTCGTTATTGAATTTATCAACACCACCGTTGAACGCTCGGTTTCCATTTTCGTCTTTTAGAAAAATATGACAAAGTCTGTCGCTGATGTCTTTGGAAACTTCTTCCAGATTTTTTTGAACGCCACTTCCTTTCGGATATTCAATCGTCAATGCGTCGCCGAAAAAGAAGTGGAAACGTTGCAAACTCTCTACAATCAGGAAGTTAATCGGGAACCAAATCGGTCCTCGCCAGTTGCTGTTTCCACCGAACATTCGGCTGTCACTTTCTGCAGGTGTGTAATAAACAATGTGTTCCTGGTCGTGAACGGTAAATCGGAACGGATTTTCTTCATAGAACTTGGACATCGCACGGATTCCATAATCACTAAGAAATTCGGATTCATCCACCAATCTTGTTAGAACTTTTGTCAATCTGGTTTTTCTGAGGATACTCAAAAGGTGTTTGTTTCCTTCACCTTCCACATACCATTGGGAAACGAGTTTTGTGAGGTCTTGCTTGTTTTTCAGAATCCATTCCATTCGTTTTTTGAACTCTGGCAATTTCTCCAACATACTGTGTTCCACAACTTCGACTGCAAACATCGGAATCAATCCAACGATGCTTCGAAGTTTCAGACTCACACTGTCTCCATTGGAAAGCTGAAGCACATCGTAGAAAAATCCATCTTCCTCATTCCAAAGACCTTGCTTCCCATCACCGATATTTTCCATCGCTTCTGCGATATAAAGATAATGTTCAAAAAACTTAATCGCCATATCTTCGTAAACTGGATTATGGATTGCCAACTCCATAGAAATACGCATCATATTCAGCGCATACATCGCCATCCAGCTGGTTCCGTCGGCTTGTTCCAAGTGCTCGCCTTCATTGAATTCCATATTCCGGTCAAAGGCTCCGATATTATCAAGACCCAAGAATCCGCCACCAAAAATGTTGTTTCCGTTGTAATCTTTTCGGTTCACCCACCAAGTGAAATTCAGTAATAATTTTTGGAAAACCCGTTCCAAGAAAGCTAAATCCGGTTTTCCATTATTTTTTTCATCAATTTTAAAAACCCGGAAAGTTGCCCACGCGTGAACCGGTGGATTCACGTCATCGAAGTTCCATTCGTACGCAGGAACTTGCCCGTTCGGGTGCATATACCATTCTTTCGTCAGCGTAATCAATTGGTTTTTAGCAAACTCCGAATCAATCACACAAAAACTCACGCAATGGAACGCCAAATCCCAAGTCGCATACCAAGGATATTCCCATTTGTCTGGCATCGAGATGATGTCTTTGTTGTGAAGGTGCTCCCAATCGCTGTTTCGGACGTAGCCTTTTCTTTGAATCGGGAAATTCGGGTCGCCTTTCAGCCATTTTCCAACGTTATAATGATAGAACTGTTTATTCCAGAGCAAACCTGCAAAAGCCTGTCTTTGGACATTTCTTTCGTCCTCGTTCTCAATATCTTTCTGGATGTTCGCATAGAAATCATCCGAATCCTGCTTTCTGTGGTTGATGATTTCATCAAAATCCCAAAACGCATCCTCCATAATGTGCGGAGACAATCGGAATTCGAAAACCTTGTTGCTGTGCGCTTCCACGATTTCTTCGCAATGCAAAGACGCTTTGGTTCCTGTTTTCTTTGGATTAATCGTATCTAATCCTTTCGTAATATATTGATTGATTCCATCTTTAAAGAATCCTTCAGTCTTAGGAAGATTGAAAAGTCGCGCTCTATTCGTTTCATTTTCACAAAACAAAGCATCCACATTTCTGTTTCTGGAATATAATTTCTTGATGCTGATGCTATCGTGGTGAATGTCAATCTCACCTTGCTTGGAAAAACCAAGATTCGCCTTGTAATCATTATAGCCCCAAACCCAATTGTTTCGGTACCAAACCGTCGGCAAAACCACGATTGGCGCTGGTTTATCACTTCGGTTATGAACATCAATCCTGATTAAAAAATCATCTTCTCCAGCTTTTGCATACTCAATGAAAATGTCAAAATATTCATCGTTGTCGAAGATTCCCGTGTCAATGATTTCATATTCCATCTCATTTTTGGAACGCTGACCATTCACATTGATGATTTCTTCGTACGGAAATTCATTGATTGGATACTTGTAAACCATCTTCATATAGCTGTGAGATGGCGTGTTGTCCAAATAATAAAAAATCTCCTTTATATCTTCCCCGTGATTTCCCTGATGATTGCTCAGCCCGAAAAAACGTTCCTTAATTCTAATATCCTTTTTGTTCCAAAATGAGAAAGCAAAACACATCTGTTGCTTCTCATCCGAGATTCCTGCGATGCCTTCCTCGGCCCATCTGTAGGTCCACGCTTCTGCTGTGTCGTGGCCTGTAAATCCCCACGCATCGCCATTTGTACTGTAATCTTCCCGCACATTTCCCCATTGGCGATGGCTCACATAAGGTCCCCATTTCTTCCAACGCGGATTCCTCAATTTTTCTTCCTCGTTCATATGTTTCTAATTATTTTAAAGAATAATTATTCGTTTTTCTTATTTGGGAGCATCACGTTTCTACATTCGTTCCACGTTTCCAACCCGCTGTCCACTATATCTTTTTTTGCTCAGACGATTGGTCATCCAAAGAAAACTTTCTCAAAAGCAAAAAAAGGATGCCGTTCCCATCGGGGCTATGTTGAGGTTTTGTCATTCTCCGACGATATAAATGATAGTTGATAATCGATAAATGATATAAATGAAATTGAAACTTTTAATGCCTCAAAATAAAGATTCACAAAAATTTCCACCAGCTCCAAAATTCGATTCATCGAAACTTTGCTCACTTAAAAATTCTTAAATCTCAAAAAATCTTTGCGTTTAAAATTCCACAAAAATTATTTTCAGCAAAAAAATCATTTATCACCCATCATTTATCATTCATACTCACCCGTTATCCGCAAAACTCTCCAGCGTCGTCATTCCACCATCCACATAGATACTCGCTCCCGTAATGTAATCCGAATAATCACTCGCCAAAAATACGGCTAAATTTCCAATGTCTTCCGGTTGCCCGATTCTGTCGTACGGAATCAGCGTCATCAGCGCATCCAGAGACTCCTTGTTGTCCCAAGCCGGCTTGTTGATTGGCGTTTGAATCGCACCTGGACAAATATTATTCACACGGATTTTATCCTTCCCGTATTCCTGCGCCAAAGTCTGCATCAACATTCTCAGCGCACCTTTGCTGGACGCATAATTCGCGTGTCCAGCCCACGGAATCGTCTCGTGAACACTGCTGATATTAATGATTTTTCCCAAAGCTTTCGATTTGTCATTCATTCCGCGTTTCAAAAATTCTCTAATGGCTTCTCGTGAACAAAGAAATTGTCCCGTCAAATTCACATCAATTACTTTTTGCCATTGCGCCAAAGTCATATCGATAAAAGACGCATCTTGTTGCAAACCAGCATTATTAACAAGAATATCAACAGTTTCATATTTCTCAATCGTCGTTTGAAACATTGCCTGAACCTGGTCTTCCTTACTCACATCACATTGGATGATGAATCCTTCGCCACCATTTTCCTCAATGGTTTTCAAAGTTTCTTCCGCTTCCGGACGGGAATGTTCAGATGAATGATTTATGATGGTGATGGCGCCGGATTTTGCCAAACTAATAGCAATTCCTTTCCCGATTCCACTGCTGGAACCCGTTACGATGGCGACTTGTTTATTTAGATTGATTTCCATAATTTATTTGTAAAAAAAAATTTTTAATACAAATATTATACGCAAGTTCTGGGAAAATAGAATATTAACAAATAATTATTTTAGAAATTTCAAGCGAAATTTGGAAAAAGTAAACTTTGTGAAGTATATTTGCAGTCAGAATTGTTCATTTACATATTGAAAATGTTATCGAGAAAGGTGGAGAGATTAGACTCTGTGAAACCTTGGCAACCCTTCGGAAACGAAGAAGGTGCTAAATTCTATCCCAAATTATTAGGGAAAAGATAACCAAACATTTATTCTACATTTCCCCGTAGCATTTTCAATTTTTTATCAGATAAAATTGGAAAATAAGTTACAACATCTTCAGACATTACATTTCACGACACAAGCCGGAAAGGTTTATGAGATTCCATTAAGCTATCAGCTTTTTGGAAAAGAACTGTTTTCTGCTCCAATCATTCTGATAAACCACGCTTTGACAGGAAACTCCGACGTTGCGGGCGAAAACGGCTGGTGGAAAACCTTGGTCGGAGAAGGAAAAGTAATCAACACAAACCGCTTTACAGTAATTTGTTTCAACATTCCAGGAAACGGTTTCGATGGATTTTTCATTAATGATTATGAAAACTTTATAGTTCAGGACATTGCCAAAATTTTCATCGAAGGTTTAAAGATTTTGAAAATCGACAAACTGTTCGCTTTAGTTGGCGGTTCAGTCGGTGGTTCTATTGGTTGGGAAATGCTCGCTTTAGAAAATAATTTAACAGAAAGATTTATTCCAATTGCAACAGATTTCAAAACCTCGGATTGGTTGCATTCTCAATGCTTGGTTCAGAAATATCTTTTGGAATCAGAGGAAAGACCTTTAGAAAAAGCCAGAGTTCACGCAATGTTGTGCTACAGAACGCCGGAATCGCTTAACTCAAGATTCAAAAGAGAGACAGATTTTGAAAAGCAGATTTTAAAGTCCCACGACTGGCTCAATTTCCACGGGAACCGATTAAACGAAAGATTTAGTTTAAAAGCTTACAAACTCGTGAATCATCTTCTGATGAACATAAACGGAAAGGAAAATGAACTGGAAAACATCAATGCAGAAATCCATTTGGTTTCGGTTGACTCAGACCTTTTTTATCCGGCTTTTGAGATTAAAAATACTTACGATTTTTTAAAACATAAAAATAAAAATGTTCACTACCACGAAATCAAATCCATCCACGGACACGACGCTTTCCTGATGGAATACGAACAGCTGAACACAATTTTAACACCTCTATTTTTGAACTGATGACAGACAAGAACGCAATTAATATTTATAGAAACAAGGCTTTGGTCAACTTCGAAGGGAAAAATTTCCTTGGACAAATCGGCGTGGATTCACGCATTTTTCAAGCTTTGAATGGAGGAGGAATCAGCGTTGGCGTTATTTCCCAGCAAGCGATAGAAAACGGAATTTCTGTTCTTGTCGATGAAGTTGATGCAGAAGATGCGGTGAAGTTTTTGAAAAAAGAATTCGAACAGGAAACGAAGGAAGGGCACGTTAATAATATTTATAGTATTGATAGTCTTAGTGTTATCGGTTTTGTGTCAGATAATTACAATAAGATTTTGTCGGAACTTCAGCGCAATAAGATTTTTCCTTTATTATTAAGCCAAATCGCGTCTGCCGGAAGAGTGAACATCGTCGTAACCGAAAACCAAACCGAAATCACCAAAAACATCATCGAAACCGAAATCTACGGAAAACCAAAAACCGTTCACCTCGCTTTGATTGGTCACGGAAATGTCGGCGGAACTTTGGTAGAGCAAATTTTAGATTCGGCTTATGACATTCTGAAAAGAAAAAGAGTCGATTTAAAAATCGTTGCAATTGCGAATTCCAAAAAAATCGCTTTCAACCAAGCCGGTTTCGGAAGCGATTGGAGACAGAGAATCAAATTTTCCCAAACAGATTCCAGCGTAGAAAAACTGGTTGAGTTCGCCAAAGAACATCACTTGGAAAATCTTGTAATGGTCGATAATACAGCGAGCAAAGATTTTGTAAAACATTATCCAACTTTTGTAGAAAATGGTTTCGATGTAGTAGGTTCCAACAAAATTTACAATACTTTACCAATTTCAGAATACCGCGATTTCAGAAAATTACTAGAAAAAAACAAAAAGAAATACCTTTACGAAACCAATGTCGGCGCAGGTTTGCCATTGATTGACACGATTAAACTTCTCCATCTTTCAGGTGAGAATATCACAAGAATCAAAGGTGTTTTTTCCGGAACTTTGAGTTACGTTTTCAATAATTTCTCTCTTCGAAATGACAAATATTCTGTCATCATCCGTGAAGCTATGGAAAAAGGTTTCACAGAACCAGACCCACGCGAGGATTTATCCGGAAATGATGTTGCGAGAAAATTGTTGATTCTGGCAAGAGAGTTAGATTTGATTAATGAGTTCCAAGATATTAACATTCAAAATCTCGTTCCACAAAACCTTTTGGATATCAACAAAGATGAGTTCATTTCCAGATTGGAAGAATTAGATTCAGAATATCAAAACATCAAAGAAAATCAGAAACCTGACCACGTTTTACGTTACGTCGGCGATTTGCACGGAAATCTTCAGGAAGAAAAAGGCGAATTGGACGTAAAATTGATTTCCGTTCCAGCAAACTCCGCACTCGGACAATTGAAAGGTTCAGATTCCATCTTCGAAATCTACACCGAAAGTTACGGCGAAAATCCAATCGTCATTATGGGCGCCGGAGCCGGTGCAAAAGTCACTGCCCGAGGCGTTTTCGGAGATATTTTAAGACTGAGCGAAACAAAATAAAAAGCAGGAAGTTGGAAGTCAGAAGCCGGAAGTCTTCGAGTTCCACAGGAACGACCGATGTTATAGCGTTGGAATTCATTCCAACGATAATAAAAAATGGAACAAACAATTCCAACCATTAGAAAAATTAAAAAATGGAAAATCAAAATTTCGAAACATTAGCCATCAGAACCCAAACCGAAAGAACTCAATTTGACGAACATTCCACACCTTTATACCTCACTTCGAGCTTCGTTTTCGAAGATGCGGAAGATATGCGCGCGAGCTTTGCGGAGGAAAAAGACAAAAATCTTTACAGCCGTTTCAGCAACCCAAACGTCACAGAATTCGTAGATAAAATCGTGAAAATGGAAGGCGCAGAATCCGGTTATGCTTTCGCGACGGGAATGGCTTCTATTTATTCCACATTTGCGACCTTGCTCAACGCTGGCGACCACATCGTAAGCTGTCAGTCGGTTTTCGGTTCCACGCACACCTTGTTCACGAAGTATTTTCCAAAATGGAATATTGAAACCACCTATTTCAAAGCCGAAGACGCCGAGAATATTGAAAAATATATCCAACCAAATACAAAAATATTGTACTTGGAAACGCCGACAAATCCTGCAATCGAGATTTTAGATTTAGAATTCTTCGGAAAAATCGCCAAAAAACACAATTTGATTTTCGTTGTAGACAACTGTTTCGCAACGCCTTACTTGCAACAGCCGATTAAATACGGCGCAGATATTGTCGTGCATTCCGCAACGAAACTCATTGACGGTCAAGGTCGTGTGCTCGGTGGCGTTGCCGTTGGGAAGGCAGATTTGATTCGTGAGATTTACCTTTTCGCAAGAAACACAGGTCCCGCGATGTCGCCGTTCAACGCTTGGGTTTTGAGTAAAAGTTTGGAAACTTTGGCGATTCGTGTCGAGAAACATTGCGAAAATGCGTTCAAAGTGGCTGAGTTTCTGGAAAATCATCCGAACGTAGAATTGGTAAAATATCCTTTCCTAAAATCTCATCCAAGCTACGAAATCGCCAAAAAACAAATGAAATTGGGCGGAAACATCGTCGCTTTCGAGGTCAAAAACGGCATCGAAGGCGGTCGCAATTTCCTCAACCGAATCAAGATGTGTTCCCTCTCTGCAAATCTCGGAGACACAAGAACGATTGTCACGCATCCTGCTTCTACAACGCATTCCAAGCTTTCCGATGACGAGCGAAACGAGGTCGGAATCACCGCCGGATTGGTGCGTTGCTCCGTCGGATTGGAAAATATAGACGATATTATCAACGATTTGAAACAAGCTTTAGACTAGTGTCATCCTGAGCGGAGTCGAAGGAAGGAGCAACAAGTTTTCGTCTTCGAATCACGATTCCAACCCGCTGTCCACTATATCTTTTTTTGCTACGACGATTGGTCATCAAAAAGAAAATTCAGTCAAAGCAAAAAAAGGATACCGTTACCATCGGGGCTATGTTGAGGTTTCCTCTTTCAATCGACGATAAAAATAGTTCCGTAGGAACGACCGATATTCTAGCGTTAGAATTTATTCTAACGATTAACGAAAAATAGATAACAAACGTTGGAATTCATTCTGACACGTTAACGGAAAAATGAAATAATGAAAAATTCAGAACAATTATATAAAGCCATTTCCGAACGCATCCTGATTTTGGACGGCGCAATGGGAACAATGATTCAGCGCTACAATTTCTCGGAAGAAGATTATCGCGGCGAGCGTTTCAAAGATTGGGAATCTTCACTCAAAGGAAACAACGATTTGCTCTCTTTGACACAACCAGAAGCAATTGAAGAAATCCACAAACAATATCTGTCAGCCGGCGCAGACATCATCGAAACCAACACATTCTCAGGAACTACGATTGCAATGGCCGATTATCATATGGAAGATTTGGTTTACGAACTCAATTACGAATCAGCCAAAATCGCCCGCAAAGTCTGCGACGAATTCACCGCTCAGAATCCCGACAAACCAAGATTTGTTGCAGGTTCCATCGGACCAACCAACAGAACGGCAAGTCTTAGCCCAGACGTGAATGACCCAGGTTATCGTGCAATCACTTTCGACGAATTGAGAATTGCGTACAAACAACAGGCAGAAGCTTTGCTGGACGGCGGTTCCGACATTCTGTTAGTAGAAACCATCTTCGACACATTGAACGCCAAAGCCGGACTTTTTGCCATCGACCAAATTCAGGAAGAAAGAAATATTAAAATCCCCATTATGGTTTCCGGAACAATTACCGATGCTTCCGGAAGAACTTTGAGCGGACAAACCGCCGAAGCTTTCCTGATTTCTGTTTCTCATCTTAACTTATTAAGTGTCGGATTCAACTGTGCTTTGGGTGCAAAGCAATTGACACCTTATTTGGAAGCGATTTCTTCCCAATCAGAATTCGGAATCTCGGCTTATCCAAATGCCGGCTTACCAAACGCTTTCGGTCAATACGACGAAACTGCGAGCCAAATGGCTGAGCAGGTGCAGGAATATCTAGAAAAAGGACTAATCAATATTATCGGCGGTTGTTGCGGAACAACGCCGGAACATATCAAAGCGATTGCTGATTTGGCAAATAACTACGAACCTAGGACAATCAATGTAACAATATAACAATGTATCACTTTACCAATATGTTGCGAGCTCAAGATTGTTACATTGGTAAATTGATATATTGGTAAATTAACTTATGAAATACTTAAAATTATCAGGTCTAGAACCTCTAATTATAACGCCAGAATCCAACTTCATCAACGTTGGGGAGAGAACCAATGTGGCCGGTTCCAAAAAATTCCTTCGATTAATCAAGGAAGAAAAATTTTCCGAAGCGCTCGATATTGCCCGTCATCAGGTGGATGGTGGCGCACAAATCCTGGATGTCAATTTCGATGACGGATTGATTGACGGAAAAGCATCAATGATAAAATTCCTGAACTTAATTGCTTCAGAACCGGACATTTCCAGAATCCCAATTATGATTGATTCCTCGAAATGGGAAATCTTGGAAGCTGGATTGCAGGTTGTTCAGGGAAAAGCGGTGGTCAATTCCATTAGTTTAAAAGAAGGCGAAGCAGAATTCATTCATCACGCAAAAGCAATTAAACGTTATGGAGCTGCTGTCATCGTAATGGCTTTTGATGAGGTTGGACAAGCGGATAATTTTGAAAGAAGGTTGGAAATAACCAAACGTTCTTATGATATTTTGGTCAATCAACTGGATTTTCCGGCAGAAGATATTATTTTCGATTTGAATATTTTCCCTGTTGCCACGGGAATGGAAGAACACCGCAGAAATGCTATCGATTTTATCGAGGCGACGCGTTGGGTTCGCACCAATCTTCCTTATGCATCTGTGAGTGGTGGCGTTTCCAACGTTTCATTTTCTTTCCGAGGCAATGATTCTGTGCGTGAAGCGATGCATTCCGTTTTCCTTTATCACGCGATAAAAGCGGGGATGAATATGGGAATCGTAAACCCCACGATGTTGGAAGTTTATGACGAAATCCCGAAAGAACTTTTGGAATTGGTTGAGGACGTGATGCTCGACAGAAAAGACGATGCAACTGAAAGATTGTTGGATTATTCCGAAAGAGTAAAATCCACCAAAAAAGAAAAAGCCGAAGATTTGGCTTGGCGCGAAATGCCTTTGCAAGAGAGAATCACGCATTCTTTGGTTAAAGGACTTGACCGTTTTATCGAGGAAGATACGGAAGAAGCCAGATTGCAATCCGAAAAACCACTTCACGTCATCGAAGTTAATCTAATGACAGGAATGGGCGTTGTCGGCGACCTTTTTGGAAGCGGAAAAATGTTCCTGCCACAGGTTGTAAAATCGGCTAGAGTAATGAAAAAAGCAGTGGCTTATCTTCAACCTTTTATCGAAGCTGAAAAAGACGGAACAAGGCCAGCTAACGGAAAAATCTTAATGGCAACCGTAAAAGGCGACGTTCACGACATTGGAAAAAATATTGTGAGTGTGGTTTTGGGTTGCAACAATTACGACATCGTTGACCTCGGTGTGATGGTTCCGGCGGATAAAATTATCCAAACGGCGATTGATGAAAAAGTGGATATCATTGGCTTAAGCGGATTAATTACACCAAGTCTGGACGAAATGGTTCACCTCGCTTCAGAATTGGAAAGACGAAATCTTAGTTTTCCATTATTGATTGGTGGTGCAACAACTTCCAAAGCGCATACAGCTGTTAAAATCGCTCCGAAATATGCGAATACAGTTGTTCACGTGAACGATGCTTCCAGAGCAGTTGGTGTGGTAAGTTCGCTTTTGAATAAGGACAAATCCAGCGTTTATTCTTTGGAATTGAAAAAAGATTATGACGATTTTCGTGAGAAATTCCTGAACCGACAAGTCGATAAAGAATACGTGACAATTGATGAAGCGAGAAAACAGAAGTTCAAAATCGATTGGGAAAATGAAGAGATTCATAAGCCAAATAAATTAGGGATTACTATTATCGAAGACCAAGATTTGGATGAATTGGTAGAATTTATCGACTGGTCGCCGTTTTTTAGAAGCTGGCAATTGTTTGGGAAATTCCCAGATATATTGACGGATAATGTGGTTGGCGAGCAAGCGACGATTTTGTTTAATGAAGCCAAAGCAATGCTCAAGAAAATCCTTCAAGAAAAAAGCTTTAAAGCCAAAGGTATTTTCGGAATTTTCCCTGCAAACGCCACTGAACGTGATGATATTTTGGTTTATGATGACAATCAAAATGTAATTTCAACTTTCAGAACTTTGAGACAACAACATAAAAAATCTGAGGGCAAAGAATATTTCGCATTGTCAGATTTCATTGCTCCTGAAAATTCTGGGAAAGAAGATTATATCGGTGTTTTTTGTGTTTGTACAGGTTTTGGTGCGGATGAATTGGCGAAAGAATACGAAGATAAAATGGACGATTACAATGCAATTATGGTAAAAGCTTTGGCCGACCGTTTTGCAGAGGCTTTCGCAGAATTTCTCCACAAAAAAGTCAGAACCGAATATTGGGGTTATTCAGAAAATGAAACTTTGACCAATGACGATTTGATTAAAGAAAAATATTTGGGAATTCGCCCCGCTCCGGGCTATCCGGCTTGTCCAGACCATCTGGATAAATTGACGATTTGGGATTTGCTTAAAGTTGACGAGAAAATCGGAGTGACATTAACCGAAAGTTTAGCGATGTGGCCAACCGCGGCGGTTTCCGGTTATTATTTCGGCAATGAAAAGTCAAAATATTTCGGTGTTGGAAAGATTGATGAAGACCAATTGAAAGATTATGCAGACAGAAAAAATGTCGATTTGGAATATGCGAGAAAATGGCTGAGCCCGAATTTGGCTGATTAGACTTTGAATTTTAAACCTTGAATTTTTGAATTAAAATAATGAAAATTACTGACCATATAAAAAACGCCAACGGAAAAACACTTTTCTCTTTTGAAATTGTTCCGCCACAGAAAGGCGTCGGAATCGCAGATTTATACAAAAATATTGACCCGTTGATGGAGTTCAATCCGCCTTTTATTGATGTTACCACGTCCCGCGAAGAGTACATTTTTCTGGAAAGAGGAAATGGTTTGATGGAGCGTAAAATCACCAGAATGCGTCCTGGAACTTTGGGAATTTGTTCCGCGATTCAGAATAAATATAACGTCGATACAGTTCCACACGTGCTTTGCGGAGGCTTTACAAAAGAAGAAACCGAATATCTTTTGGTAGATTGTATGTATTTGGGAATCAATAATATTGTTGCTCTTCGTGGCGACGCGATGAAAGGTGAAAAATACTTTGAGCAGTCAAAAGGCGGACACAAATATGCTTCGGATTTGGTAAAACAAATTCACGATTTGGGAACCGGAAAATATCTTCACGAGGAAATTGTGTCTGATGACAATAGCAGTTTCTGCATCGGCGTTGCAGGTTATCCGGAAAAACATATCGAAGCACCATCTATGAATTACGACCTTCAAATGTTGAAGAAAAAAGTGGAAGCTGGCGCGGATTACATCGTTACTCAAATGTTCTTCGATAATCAAAAATTCTTTGACTTCGTAAAACAAGCCAGAGAAATCGGGATTGATGTTCCAATTATTCCAGGCATCAAACCAATTGCAACCAAAGGTCATTTGCAAATGTTGCCACAAGTTTTCAAAATCGATTTGCCTGAGAATTTAATCTCAGAAGTTTTGAAATGCAAAACCAACAGCGATGTTCGCGAGGTCGGGATAGAATGGGCCATCAACCAGTGCAAAGAATTGTTGGATTTTGGAATTCCGGTCTTGCATTTTTACTCGATGGGGAAAAGCGATAATATTTTGAAAATTGGAAGAGAAGTTTTCTAGAACTAAAAAGAGATGCAAATTTGCATCTCTTTTTTTATTTGTTAAGGAAAGTAACCATTTTTACTAAGGATTCTTCTTGTTTTACGTTTATTTTATTAGCTTTCATAAAGTCCTCTAATTCTGATTTTTTCTCAGGAAAATAGCTGAGTAATTCCTTGTTATTTTTTGGTGCTTTCATTATTTTCTGGTCGGATACAATGAAATAGGTGGGACTTATTCTCTCAAATTTGGAATAGCCTTCTTTAATTGTCGAATTCGGTTCGACAGATGTTTTGGTCACCTGAAGTTTAATTGTTTCTTTTTTCAACAGTTGATTTTTACCTTCAACCAGTCTGAAAAAATAGCCATTATAATCTTTCAAATAAACGATGATAACACCAGTGGTTGTCAATTTGAATCTGGAAAGCTCCTCACTTTTTGGAACTTCATAAACTTTACCATCATTTAAGACCTCAATTTTATCTGAATAAGCATCATAACGGATTTGCACCACTTCCTGGGAGTCTCCAACCAAAGCAGGAACGAAATTAGCCGTTAAGTAAGGGCTTCCTAGCACGTCTTTTCCTAAAGGTTTAAAATCTGTATTGACCGAAGCAAGTGGTCCAGTGAAGATTTTGTAATTTTGCTGACAATAGATTTGGTTCATAGTACAAATCATCACCAAAAGAACAAGCTGTTTTAACAAAAATCTTTGAGTCATAATTATTAAGTTTATGTAAAATTAAATAAAATGCTCAAATATCTACATATAAAATAATAAGTTTAATCCACACCTATGTTTTAATAGATTTGAGACATTATTTTCAAAAACTTTATTTTTACATCACAAGCTTTAATATGAAATTATCAGGACCATTCAAACAAATCATCACACTGAATCAGCTTCCATTGAAAGGACAATTAAATGATGAACAATTGGAAATCATCATTGATGGCGGAATTTTGACCGAAAACGGAATTGTTCTACAAGTTGATAACTTCGAAGTTTTAAAACAAAAATTTCCCGATTCAGAAACTGATTTGATTGAAAATGAGCAAATTGCACTTCCTGCTTTTGTGGATGCGCACACACATATTTGTTTTGGAGGAAATCGGGCAAATGATTTTGCAATGCGAAATGCCGGAAAAACTTATCTCGAAATCGCAGAATCAGGCGGTGGAATCTGGAGTTCTGTGCAACACACCAGAAAAGCTTCTGAGGAAGATTTGATTGATGGAATCTTGGAACGTATCAATATTTTATTAAATCAAGGCATCACAACCATCGAGATTAAAAGCGGTTACGGATTGAATGTCGATGAGGAACTGAAAATGTTGAGAGCCATCAAAAAAGCTCAGTTAAAAACCAAAGCCACCTTGATTCCAACTTGCCTTTCAGCTCATTTGAAACCACGAGATTTCGAAGGTTCTTCCGAGGATTATCTTAATTATATTATTAATGAAATTCTACCAAAAGTAAAAGAAGAAAACCTCGCAAACCGAGTTGATATCTTCATCGAGAAATCAGCTTTTCAGCCGGAAGAAAGTAAAAAATTCCTTTTGAAAGCTAAAGAATTAGGTTTTCAAATAACGGTTCACGCAGACCAATTCACGGCTGGAAGTTCAAGGATTGCGGTGGAAGTTGGCGCCAAGTCTGCCGACCATTTAGAAGCAACCATTGATGAAGATATTGAGTTTCTTGCCAATTCAGAAACCGTTGCGATTGCACTTCCAGGCGCAAGCTTAGGCTTGGGCGAACCATTTTCACCAGCCAGAAAAATCCTCGACAAAGGCGGAATCCTCGCCATCGCAACAGACTGGAATCCAGGTTCTGCACCAATGGGAAATCTCGTGACGCAAGCTTCAATCTTAGCAACTTATCAGAAATTGACTACGGCTGAGGTTTTGGCTGCGATAACTTTCCGTGCCGCTTACGCCTTAGATTTAGAAGACAGAGGAATCTTGGCAAAAGGAAAAAAAGCAGATTTTATCACTTACGAAACAGATAATTTTCAAAATATATTTTACAACCAAGGAAGTTTAAAACCTTCAAAAGTTTACATCAACGGAAAATCGATTATATGATAGAAGAAAGAGATAGTCTAATTTTTGACCTGGACGGAACACTTTGGGACGCTTCGGAAACTGTTGTCAGAGCCTTCAATGACAGCATTGTAGAAATTGGTTTTGATATCAATTTAAATGCTTTGGACATCAGAAATTTCTCAGGAATGAAGATGGATGATATTTTTGCCCAGCATTTCAATTTCATTCCAAAAGAAAAACTTCAGAATTTTGAAGATATTTATAGTTCGAGAGAGAAGAAATATCTCAATGAATCGGGCGGAAGATTATTCCCAAACGTCCGAGAAACTTTAGAAAAGCTCAGCAAGATACATCGTCTTTTCATCGTCAGCAATTGCCTTTCCGGCTACATCGAGAGCTTTTTGGATTTTTACGACTTAAATTCATATTTCGAGGATTTCGAATGTTTTGGAAATCGGGGTTTGCCAAAAGATGAAAACATTCGATTGATTGTCACAAGAAATGACCTTCAAAACCCAGTCTATGTCGGCGATACGATTTGGGACATAGAATCTTCCGACAAAGCTGGCGTCGATTTTATTTATGCCTCTTATGGTTTTGGAAAAATAGAAAATGCTGAATATCAAATAGAAAAATTCGAAGATTTATTAAAATATTAGTCCACAAAAAAGCCTTATCAAAATCTGATAAGGCTTCCTTTTTTTTAAATCTCGGTCATTACTTGAACTCAATCGGGAATTTAACTTGTGTATTGTCCCAACCAGCGTACAAATCTGCGCCTGTTTTGGTCTGTACAAAAGTAATTGAGAAAAATTCAACAGGAGAAGTCGTTTTCTCAGCCGGAACATTGAATCTCACCACATCCTTGCTCTTATCATAAGCATATGCGCCCCATTTGTCAACATCAGAATTGAGAACGATGGTCCATTCTTTTTCGTTTGGAACAGCGAATAAACTGTAAGTTCCAGCCGGAATATCTTTTCCATTGATTTTCACTGGCGTATAGAATTTGATTTCCGTATTTTCATTCGCTCCCATTCTCCAGATTTCTCCGTATTTGATAAGATTACCGAAAACAACTCTGTTCTTTTTCTGAGGTCTTGAATAAACAACTTTCACTTTTGGCGTTTCTGACTTTGAAGAAAGCACCTGAAGCGGATAATAGGTCGCATCCATTGGACTTGCGTCTGCAGGCAAATAATTTAGTTTTGTCGCATCTAATTTGGCTTGAGAGTAAGCGCTAACTCCGATTAATAATGAAGCGGCTAAGATTAAATTTTTCATTTATTTATTTTTAATTTTATTAATTGTTCAATGGCTTTGTCCAAAGTTTCCTGTTTTTTGGCGAAACAAAATCGGATGACCTTTTCATCAGTTTTATCTTTGTAAAATGCTGAAAATGGAATTGTTGCGACTTTGTATTCTTTTGTGAGCCAATAGCAAAAATCCTTGTCTTGCATATCAGAAATCGAACCAAAATGGGCGGACAGAAAATAGGTGCCTTCACAATCCAACAATTCAAATGGCGTTTCCGATAAAGCACTTTTCAAATAATTTCTTTTCTCTTCAAAGAATGTGGAGGTTTGAGAAAAATCCTGAATGTTTTGAAGATATTTTGCAATCGCAAATTGAGCAGGCGTATTCACGCAGAAAACATTGTATTGATGGACTTTTCGGAACTCATTCATCAGTTGTTCGGGCGCGAGAATATAACCGATTTTCCAACCCGTGATGTGAAGCAGTTTTCCAAATGAGCCAACAACAAAAGTGCGTTCCTTCAATTCTGAATATTTGGCTAACGTCAAATGAGATTTTCCGTCAAAAGTAATGTTTTCATAAACTTCATCGCTTAGAATAATGATGTTGGTGTCTTTTACAATTTTAATTAATTCCTCAATGTCATTTTGTTTCAATATTTTCCCAGAAGGATTATTGGGATTGTTAATGATAATCATTTTGGTCTTTTCGGAAACCAGATTTTTCACTTCGGTCCAATTGATTTTGTAATCCGGATAAAGCATTTTGACATTTTTCACGATTCCACCATTCAGAATAATCGCAGGTTCGTAGCAATCGTACGCTGGTTCGAAGATAATCACTTCATCATCTTTTTCAACAAACGCAGAAATCACGGTGAAAATTCCTTGCGTTGCGCCAGCTGTAATATTAATTTCAGCATCCGGATGATAATTAACCTGATATTGCGAACTGAACTTCCTCGAAATCTCTTCCCGAAGTTCCTTGATTCCAAACAACGGTGCATATTGATTGTAACCTTCTTTGGCAAAATCGCCCAAGTATTTCAGAAGATTTTCATCAGCTTGATAATCCGGAAATCCTTGCGAAAGATTGACGGCGTTTTCCTGTTGTGCCAACAAAGACATTTCTGTGAAAATCGTGGTTTTCACGTCGGGAAGTTTGGATGCAGATAATCTTAAAGCCATAATGATGGTAAAATTAAGTAATAATTATTTTAAATCTAAAAGAAATTTTATCGCAAAGGCGCAAATCTATTTTTAAAATCAAATGCTACAAGTCGCCAATTTTGAGGATTCTGTTATTCTTAAAGCGATTTGATTTGCGACTTGCAACAGGTAAGTTGAAAAGAATTTTACGCCTTTACGTTGAAATATAATGCGGGAAGAATTTCACATTTCGTAAATTTGCAAAAATACTTTTTTGAAACGTCTTATCTCCATCGTCGGAACTACAGGAATCGGGAAAACCAGATTGGCCATCGATTTGGCAAATCATCTCGGGACGGAAATTATTTCGTGCGATTCTCGTCAGTTTTATCGTGAGATGAAAATCGGAACTGCAATGCCGACGGAATCTGAATTGGCCGAGGCAAGACATCATTTTGTAGGGAATCTCAGCATCGATGATTATTATTCGATTGGTTTGTACGAACACGAAGCGATTGAAAAGCTGGATGAGATTTTCGCCGAAAAAGATGTCGCCATAATGGTTGGCGGAAGCGGAATGTACGAGAAAGCCGTTGTAGAAGGATTGAACGATTTACCAGAAGCAGACGAGGAAAATCAAAAAAAACTGATTGATATTTTTGAAAATCAAGGGATTGAACCTTTACAAAAATTATTGTCAGAACTTGACCCGGAATATTTTTCGGTTGTTGATAAAGACAATTCAAGGCGTTTGTTGAGAGCAATCGACATTATCTGGCAAACGGGAAAAACCTACACCGAAAATCTTAGTTTACCAAAACCTCAGCGTCATTTTGAGACATTTAGAATTGGAATTGAGGCACCAAGGGAAGTGATTTATGAAAGAATCAATCGGCGCGTTGATATAATGATGGAAAATGGTTTGCTGGAAGAAGCCAAAGGATTGATAGCTCATAAAGATAAAGTCGCGCTTCAAACAGTTGGTTATTCGGAGTTGTTCAAATATTTTGATGGCGAATGGGATTTGGATTTCGCCGTTTCTGAAATCAAGAAGAATTCCCGCCGATACGCCAAACGCCAAATGACGTGGAACCGAAAATTGGGAAATGTGAATTGGGTGAATTATGATAATTCTGTGGAAGAAGCATTATCTTTGCTCAAGAATTTACCAATGTGAAAATTTACCATTCTAACAATTAGAATCGCAAAATTGGTAAATTGTTAAACTTTAATATTGTTACATTAAATAAAAATTATGTCAAATACACAATCAAATATGTTGGCTCTAGGAACGAAAGCGCCAGATTTCAGCCTTCCGAATCCTGTAAAAAATAACGAAATCCAAAGTCTGGAATCTCTGAAAGGGAAGAAAGGAACTTTGGTGGTTTTTATGTGCAATCATTGTCCGTTTGTGCTTCACATCATCGATGTTTTGGAGGAATTGTACGAAGATTACAAATCTCAAGGCATTGAATTTATTGGAATTAATTCCAACGATGTGGACAGATATCCTGCAGATTCTCCGGAGATGATGGTGGAATTTGTAGAAGAAAAAGCTTTGAAATTCCCTTATCTCTACGACGAAAGTCAAGATGTTGCAAAAGCATTTGACGCCGCGTGTACACCAGATTTTTATTTCTTTGATGAGAATCTGAAATTAATCTATCGCGGACAAATGGATGATTCCAGACCAGGAAATCAGAAGGAAATTACTGGTGAGGATTTGGTGATTGCGTTTGAAAATCATTTGGCCGGACAAGACCAAGAAGATTTCCAAAGACCAAGTTTAGGCTGTAACATCAAGTGGAAACAAATCTAGAAGTTAGAGATTAGACTTTAGAAATTAGATAAATAAAACCGTTTCGTATTAAGCGAAACGGTTTTTTATTTAAATTTTACTGAAATTATTTTTAATAAAATCTTTCTGAGATTCGAAAGCGATTTTGTCGATATCAATTCCCGAAATGGGAATCCAGATGCCTTCAGAGATTTCGGATTCTTCTATTTTGATTTCAAATTTTTCATCAACTTCATACTCATAAAACAAATCCATCGTATTGTAACTGATGTTTTTGTATGGATAAATGTTTGGTCTGCTTCCCAGATATCTCAGTTTTTCTACATTAATTCTCAATTCTAATTCTTCAAAAAGTTCTCTGGCGCAGGTTTCTTCAGCACTTTCTTTTGGGTCGCAAAAACCGCCTGGTAAATCCAATTTTCCTTTTCCAGGTTCCTGATTTCTGACTGTGAAAAATAATTCGTTATCGTGTTTGATGATGACTGCAACCGCTGCTGCTGTATTATGATACAAAACAAAATCGCAGTTGCTGCAACTGAACTTGACGCTGTTATTCCATTTCAAAGTTTCGTGTCCGCATTTTGGGCAGAATTTCAGATTTTCCATTGGATAAAATTAATGAAATAAGGTCAATTTTAAAAACAAAAACCATCCTGAAATTACAAGATGGTTTTAAGAATTATATAAGGCTTTTGATTAAACCGCTTTTCTATTTCTAGGGTGAAATTGGATGATAACATCTCTCAATTCCTCGGTTTTCAAATGCGTATAAACCTGAGTCGTTGTAATGCTGCTGTGACCCAACATTTCCTGGATAAATCTCAAATCTGCACCATTTTGCAACAAATGCGTCGCAAAAGAATGACGGAAAGTGTGCGGCGAAATACTCTTGTTGATGCCAGCTTTCTGCGTCAATTCCTTAATGATAATGAAGACAATTACTCTGGACATATTCGTTCCTCTCGTATTCAGGAAAAGAATATCTTCGAATTTTTTGTTGATTTTTCCCAAGGCTCTTACATTTTTGATGTAATCCAAAATGCACTCTGCAGTAGATTTGGCCAAAGGAACCAATCTTGTTTTTTCGCCTTTTCCTTCTACGATGATGAAGTTTTCTTTGAAATTGATATTAGAGATTTTCAAATCCACCAATTCCGAAACACGCAGTCCACAACCATAAAGAACTTCCAAAATGCATTGATTTCTTCTGCCGATATCTGTGTGTTTTTCAATGTTTTCGATGATTCTGTCGATGTCATCAATGCTCAAAGTGTCGGGTAGATAAAGGCCTAATTTTGGACCTTCTAATAGTGACGCAGGATTATCATCTCTGTACTCTTCTTCCAAAAGAAATTTGAAAAAAGCCTTGATAGACGAGATTCCTCTTGCCTGCGAGCGTTCGCTGATTTTGTTTTTGGATAATTGGTAGATGTACTCCTGAAGGTTTTCGTAGCTGATATTCTGTGGAGAGATTTCTCCTAAATCAGTAATAGCAAAGCTTTCCAGCTTTTTGATATCTCTCACGTACGCGTCAAGTGTATTGTCGGAGAAACTTTTCTCAAATTTTAGAAAATTTGAGAAGTCTGTAATTTTTTCGGACCAGTTCATATTTGTGTTTTTAATTAATTGTTTGTAAAAAAAAGTAGTTATCCTATCATAAAGTATATAATTCTTGTTCTGTTATATTTAAAGTTTCAATGCCTGCGTTTTTCAAAAATTCCAATCCACTGTCGTCTGAGTAAACCGTCATATAGACCACTTTGCTGATGCCTGCCTGTAAAATCAATTTGCTGCACTCCTTGCAAGGCGACATCGTGATGTACAATGTTGCGTCTTTGCAGGATTGCGTACTGCTGGCAATCTTCAAAATGGCGTTGGCCTCTGCGTGTAGCACAAACCAATTGGTTTTCCCTTCTTCGTCTTCGCAGTTGTTTTCAAAACCGGAAGGCGTTCCATTGTATCCGTCGGAGATTATCATTCGGTCTTTCACGATAAGTGCTCCCACTTTTTTCCGCTTACAGTAAGACAGGTTTGCCCATTCGGACGCCATCTTCAGGTAAGCAATATCGAATTTGTTATAATCCATTCTTTACATTTAATCGAAAGCAGGCTTCCTTTTTTCCAGAAAAGCCGAAACACCTTCTTTAAAATCTCCTTGAGCGAACAATTCTCCAAAAGAATTGATTTCACTTTCCATTCCATTTTCCTTGTCACTTGCATTGACTGCTTTTATTGCTTGTGCAATGCCTTGTGGCGAGTTTTTCACAATTTGTTCTGCCAATTCCTGCGTTTTCGGAAGCAATTCTTCGAGAGAAAAAACTTCATTCACCAAACCAATCAATTTGGCTTTTTCTGCAGAAATCATTTTAGCAGAGAAAATCATTTCATTTGCAATTCCTTTGCCAACTAATTTCGGCAATCTTTGCGTTCCTCCATAACCGGGAATCAATCCCAAAGTTACTTCTGGCAGACCAAGCTTTGCATTTTCGGAAGCGTATCTTAGATGACAAGCCATTGCCAATTCCAATCCGCCACCCAAAGCAAAACCATTGACTGCTGCAATGACCGGTTTGCTCAGATTTTCTATTCTGTTAAAAACAAAATGTCCCCTTTTTGATAGCTCGGTCGCTTTTTCCTGACTGAAATTTGAAAACTCCTTGATGTCTGCACCTGCAACGAAGGATTTCTCCCCACTTCCGGTTACGATGACACAGTTCACGGTTTTCTCATTTTCAAGAAAATCAAACACGTTTTCCAAATCATTAAAAACCTGAGTGTTCAAGGCGTTTAAGCTCTCTGGTCGGTTGATTGTGACAACGGCGATTTTTCTTTCTATCGTTAATTTTATACTTTCGTAATTCATTTAAAGGAGATTATTTTTTAATCTCTAATTTGATTTAAAAATCTAATTTAGAAATTTCTGCAATATAAACAAAATATTAATGAATAATTAACATTTATAACGTGCATTTATTAACCATTGTAAATTATAATTATGAAAACTTTATTAAAAACCTCACAATATGCGTTTAAAATTTACATATTCCTACTTGCGCTTTTTGTAATTTCGTGCGGAAGTCGGAATTCTGCTAGTAGTTCTTACAGGTCGACCACTGTTTCTTATTACGCCGACAAATTCAATGGGAACAGAACGGCAAGCGGCGAAACCTACAGACATTCCAAACTTATAGGCGCACACAAATCACTTTCATTTGGAACAAGGGTGGAAATCGTAAATGTTGAGAATGACAAATCCGTCATCATCACTGTGAACGACCGAGGACCTTTAAAGCCGTCAAGAGAATTTGACCTCAGCCAAGGCGCTTTTAAAAAGATCGCCGACCTGAATGAAGGAATTGTAAAAGTAAAATACCGGATTTTGAATTAATCCTTAATATAATGTAAATGAAACTCTAAACTGATTCGATACATAATATATTTAAAATGTTTAAATTTGCAATGCTTTTAAAAAAGTCAACAAATAAAAATCTTAAAAAATAACATCAAGACAATGAGTTACATTTCATTTATCGAAGCAAGACAAATATTAGATTCCAGAGGGAATCCAACAATTGAAGTAGATGTTTTCACAGAAAGTGGAGCAATGGGACGAGCAGCAGTACCTTCTGGTGCTTCTACAGGTGAGCACGAAGCAGTTGAACTAAGAGACGGCGCGCCGGAATATCTTGGTAAAGGTGTTTTGAAAGCGGTAGAAAATGTGAAAGAGATCATCGCGCCAGAATTGATTGGGCTTCCGGTTTTCGAACAAAATCTTATCGATGCGGTAATGATCGACCTTGATGGAACTTCTAACAAAGGAAAATTAGGCGCAAACGCAATTCTAGGTGTTTCTTTGGCTGTTGCGAAAGCGGCTGCTAACGAACTTAGAATGCCTCTTTATAAATATGTAGGTGGTGTGAACGCCAACACACTTCCAGTTCCAATGATGAACGTGATCAACGGTGGCTCTCACTCAGATGCGCCGATCGCTTTCCAGGAATTTATGGTAATGCCAGTGAAAGCAGATTCTTTCTCTCACGCTTTGAGAAAAGGAACTGAAATTTTCCACAGCTTGAAATCTATTCTTCACGGAAGAGGATTGTCCACAGCTGTTGGAGACGAAGGTGGATTTGCACCAACTTTCACAGGAACTGAAGATGCTTTGGATACTCTTTTACAAGCTATCGAAAAAGCAGGTTACAAGCCAGGAGACGATATTATGATCGCTTTGGATTGTGCCGCTTCAGAATTCTACAAAGATGGCGTTTACGATTACAGAAAATTCCAGACGCCAGATGCGCCAGTGTTCTCTAGCAGCGAGCAGGTTTCTTACTTGGCTGATCTTGCAAACAAATATCCGATCATCTCTATCGAGGACGGAATGCAGGAGAATGACTGGACAGGTTGGAAAGAATTGACAGATAAGATCGGAGACAGAGTACAATTGGTTGGAGACGACTTGTTCGTAACGAATGTTGAAAGACTTTCTAGAGGTATCAAAGAAAATACAGCGAACTCCATCCTTGTAAAAGTAAACCAAATTGGTTCTCTTTCTGAAACAATGGCGGCTGTACAAATGGCGCAACAAAACAGATACACGACAGTGATGTCTCACAGATCTGGTGAAACTGAAGATTCTACAATCGCAGATCTTGCAGTGGCACAAAACTGTGGACAGATCAAAACTGGTTCTGCGTCCAGATCAGACAGAATGGCGAAATACAACCAACTTTTGAGAATCGAAGAAGCTTTAGGTGAAACTGCGGTTTTCCCAGGTTTGGACGCTTTCAAGATCAAAAGATAATTAATTTTTAAATTAATATAAAAGGCATTTGGAGAAATTCAGATGCCTTTTTATTTTTATGTAATTGTAAATCAATGTTTTATTTTGATTAATTATTAATAATAAATGTTTTCATTTGTTCAATTATTGACATTAATAGAATCAATTAGAAGATATGACTTTTGTCAGTTGACCATTTCCGAGTAAAGTGTTATATTTAACACATAAATATTTTTATAATGTCAGATAACAAAGTTATATTAAATTACGACGGGAAAAGTTTCGAGTATCCGATCGTAGATAGTACTATCGGAGACAGAGGAATTGATATTTCCAAACTGAGAGACCAAACGGGATTGATCACTTTGGATCTTGGTTACAAAAACACAGGTGCTACCATTAGTGAAATTACTTACCTAGACGGTGATAAAGGAGAATTGTTGTACAGAGGTTATCCTATCGAGCAGATCGCTGAGAAATCTAATTTTACGGAAGTAATGTATCTTTTGCTTCACGGAGAATTACCAAAAGCAGAGCAGTTCAACAGCTTCGAAAACAACATCAAGAAATATAATTTTGTTGCAGATGAGCTTAAAAAACTGATTGATGTTTTTCCTCGTTCTGCGCATCCAATGGGTGTTTTGTCTTCTTTGACTTCCGCATTGACGGCTTTCAACCCGAAAGCGGTAGATGTGAAATCTAAGGAAGAATTGGATTATGCATCAGAATTGATGATTGCAAAATTCTCTCACCTTTGTGCTTGGACCTACAGAAAAACACAAGGTTTACCAATTAACCACGGTGACAATAGCCTTAATTATGTAGAGAATTTCTACAAAATGGCTTTCAAACTTCCTAATCAGGAGTTTGTGATGGATCCGGTTGTGGTTGCAGCTTTGGACAAATTATTGATCCTTCACGCCGATCACGAGCAAAACTGTTCTACTTCTACAGTAAGAATGGTTGGTTCTGCTCACACAGGTCTTTTCGCTTCTATCTCTTCTGGAGTTTCTGCACTTTGGGGCCCACTTCACGGTGGTGCAAACCAAGCAGTTATCGAAATGCTTGAGTTGATTGAAAAAGATGGTGGAGACGTGAACAAATGGGTTGAAAAAGCTAAAGATAAAAATGACAGCTTCCGTTTGATGGGCTTTGGTCACAGAGTTTACAAAAACTTTGACCCAAGAGCGAAGATCATCAAAAAAGCGGCAGACGATATCTTAGGAAAACTAGGAATCCAAGATAAAGCACTTGATATTGCAATGCAGTTGGAAAAAGTAGCTTTGGAAGACGAATACTTCATCGAAAGAAAATTATATCCAAACGTAGATTTCTACTCAGGAATCATCTACAGAGCTTTGGGAATCCCTACAGAAATGTTCACCGTAATGTTCGCATTAGGAAGATTGCCAGGATGGATCGCTCAGTGGAGAGAAATGAGATTGAAAGGTGATCCGATCGGAAGACCAAGACAGATCTACCAAGGTGCTACAGAAAGAGATTATCTTGACATCAAAAGCAGATAATATCTTTTTTTTATAAAATTAATAATCCCTGAAACTCTGGTTTTGGGGATTTTTTTGTGGTGACAATTGATAACTGGAAAGCAAAACAATTTAATAAATCCTTAAAACAGATATTATTTCCGAATTTTCGGTTATTGCATAGCTTTAATTATATTTGCGACACTTACATTTTTATGGGAATCAACCTCAATATTAAAAACGAAACGGGAAAGCTAAAGTCTGTGGTTCTGGGCCAACCAAAATCCAACGGACCAATTCCTACACTTGCAGAAAGCTACGACGCCAAATCATACAACACCATAGAAAATGATATCTATCCGAAAGAGGAAGATATTGTCTTCGAAATGTCAGAATTTGAGAAAGTTCTGAAGAAATATGATGTTGAGGTTTTCCGGCCAAAAATTATTAAGGATTACAACCAGGTTTTTGCACGTGACGTCGCTTTTGTCATCGAGGATAAAATGATTATTTCGAATATCATCCCAGACCGTGCAGATGAGCAGGAAGCTTACCGACACATCATCGATAAAGTGTCTTGGAGAAACGTGGTCAACTTGCCAGAAAAAGCACACATCGAAGGTGGTGACGTGATTGTTTGGGACGAATTTCTTTTTATAGGAACCAGTTACAGCCCAGATTACAGAAATCTGAAAACCGCCAGAACCAACGAATATGCGATTGAAATCCTAAAAGAATATTTCCCTAAAAAGAGAATCATCGATTTGGATTTGAAGAAAAGTGATACCAAACCTTACGAAGGCATTTTGCATTTAGATTGTACCTTCAACCCGATTGGGGAAGACAAATGTGTGATTTACAAAAACGGATTTGTGGACGAAGATGATTACCAATTGGTTCTCGATATTTTTGGCGAAGAAAATTGCTTCAATGTCAATGACGAAGAGATGTTCCAGATGTTCCCGAATGTCTTCTCAATCGCACCAGACGTTGTAGTCTCGGACAAAGCTTTCACCAGAATGAATGACCATTTCCGCAACGAATGGGGAATTACGGTAGAAGAAATTCCATATAGAGAAATTTCCAAAATGGGCGGACTTTTGAGATGTTCAACGCTTCCATTAGTTAGAGAGTAATTTTTTAATCGTTTAATTCTTTAATCATTTAATTTTAAATGCAAACCACAGATACAGTTCTAATGATAGAGCCAATCGCTTTCGGATTCAACGAGCAAACGGCGGTTAACAATTATTTCCAAGTTCAGCAGGAAGGAAATGTGCAGGAAAAAGCCTTGTACGAATTCCATTCTTTTGTTGAGAAATTGAGAGCGAAAGGCATCAACGTCATTACCATTAAAGATACGATTGACCCAAAAACGCCGGATTCTATTTTCCCTAACAATTGGGTGAGTTTTCACGCTGATGGAAAAATCGTTTTGTATCCAATGTTTGCAGAAAACAGACGTTTGGAAAGACGTGAGGATATCATTAATCAAATCAAAGAACAATTTGATGTCACAGAAATCATCGATTATTCCAAGATTGAAAACGAGGACAAATATCTGGAAGGAACCGGAAGTATGATTTTCGACCACGACAACAAGATTGCTTATGGCTCTGTTTCGTTGAGGTTGGATGAGGAACTTTTTAGAAAATTCTGTAGTGAGTTTGGATTTACGCCCATAGTTTTTCATTCTTATCAAACTGCTGGCGAAGAAAGATTGCCAATCTATCACACCAACGTGATGATGTGCGTGGCGGACAAGTTTGTCGTGATTTGTTTAGACTGTATCGACGATGAAACTGAAAGACAAAACGTCATCGATTCCATCAAAAATTCCGGAAAAGAATTGATAGAAATCTCCGAAGACCAAATGCAGAATTTCGCAGGGAATATGCTTCAGGTTCAAAACAATTCAGGAGAAAAGTTCCTGATAATGAGCCAAAGTGCGTACAAATCTTTGAAACCGGAACAAGTTTCCGCGATTAAAAAATATTCAGAAATAATCTACTCAGATTTGGAAACCATAGAGACCAACGGTGGCGGAAGTGCCCGATGTATGCTGGCAGAGGTTTTCTTGCCGAAGAAATAAAATTCAATGAAAGCTACAGATTTTTGTAGCTTTTTTATTTTTCTATTGTAAATCTTCCAAAAAAATAAGATATTGCTGTCATTATTTAGCACAAATGGAATTAGAAACTTATAGCGAAGGTTTACACATCTTATTAACGTTAAAAGTCAGCGAGGCAAATCTATTATTAGACTACGATTCTTTCATCAAAAGAGTAAAGGAAATCTTATCGGAAAATGAAACAGAAGTGGTTGGCGAGACGCATCACATCTTCTCAAACGGCAGTTTCACGTCGGCTGTCATTCTCAAAGAATCTCATTTGTGCATCCACACTTGGCCAGAGTTTTCTCAACTGACTTTCGATATTTTGCTGTGTAATTACTTCGGCGATAATTCTCACAAGACCGAGACGATTGCCAAGGCTGTGACCGACTATTTCTCAGGACAAATTATCAAAGAACACAAAATCCGAAGATGATGATTTACACCTGTCCCAGTTGCAAAAAAGAAAATACCTTAGACCTCGATTTCCCTGTTGAGAGCTACATCTGTAAGTCTTGCTCGATGTTGAGCGAGCAAGGTAAAATTATCAAAAATGTCAAAAAGCCAACTGAAAATGTGGTTTTGGAAGTTGGTCAAAAAGGGAAATTAGACGGAACGGAATATACTGTTGTTGCCATTGTGGTCAAGAAATATGGAAATTCTGTTTTCTGGCGAGAATATCACCTAAGAGATAAAAATCTCAACGAAGCTTTCCTCAGCGAGAGCAACGGCCATTGGGTGATAATGTTTCCAAAGACAATGCCCAACAAAGAATTCAAATTCCACGCAGAGTTTGAAGGCAAAAAATACCGCTGGTACGAGTCCACACCCAATAACATTGACTCGGCAACGGGTTTCTTCGAAGATAAACTCAAGTTCAGTTTAGCAACGTACAAGGAGTTTGTTAACGGAACCGAGATGGTTTCTTTGGAACAAGTGGGTACAGAAAAAACTTTTCTTTGGGGAAAACACGTTCCGAAAAGTGAAATCAAGAAAGCGTTCAAACCTGCTTATATGCCCAATTATTCGGGGATTGGGATTGTTCAGCCATATTATGTGAATCCAAGACAGCTGTTGAATGTCTTCGTCGTTGTGGCATTGATAATGAGTCTGTTTCAGTTTTACAACACGGTTTCCAGAAGCAATTATGAGGTTTTCAGCGATAATATTAGATTCGATTCTGTCCGAAGTAAGGAACTGATTTCCAAATCTTTCGATTTGAGTGGCGCATCGGCTCCGCTTAATGTCAAATTGTCCTCCAACGTCGATAATTCTTGGGCGAATGTAGAGTTGAGTTTGATTAATGAAAATTCCAATGAAATAGAATACACATCCCAAGACATCGAGCAATATCACGGCTACGAAAGTGGCGAAAGCTGGTCGGAAGGTGGTAAGGAAAAGGAATTCAATTTCTGTGGTGTGGCGCCCGGAAAATATCATTTTTCAATCAGCGCCCAAAAACAAGGCTTTGAACAACCAGCGGGAGAAACATTCTATGCGCCAGATGGCAAAAAAACGTTTGCTTACACAGGCGACGGCTTTGTAGATGTCATCCTGCCATCGGGAGAAAAAACAGCGGTGAACCTCGAAAATCTTCAACAAAATGATTCAACGACGTACGCAGAATTGGAACAGGCGAAGGCTTTCAAACTGAAAAATCCAAATTTCTCAACAAACATTCCAGACACAGATTCTGCCAATCCCAATTTCGCCATTCAGGCTTTTTGGAAACCGGTCAGTTTCTGGAATTACTTTATCATTCTCGGAATTATGGCTTTGCTCGTTGGACTCAATTATTGGGGAAAATATCTCTTTGATAAGACCAAATGGGAGAACAGCAACTATTCACCTTTTAACGATTACACAAGCTGATGGAAAAAATCATTAATTACATCAAAAAATATAAACTTGTAGTCTTCGCAGGCGTATTTTTTCTGGGTTGGTTTCTCTATTTGACCTACACAGGAAACCAGTTCTGCGATTGCGCAAAGACAGAGAAATACAGGGACGGAACCTCGAGATATCGCTCACACGGAACATCTGTTTACAGATATTATCACAAATAACTTTGATTAAAAAAAAATAAAAAACAATGGGAGAATTTAATTATTTACCGATAGTCAATTCAATATTATACGCTTTTTTGGGAGTCGCCATTCTTTTGGTTTGCTACCTCATCATCGAGAAATTGACGCCTGAAAAAACGTGGCACGAGATTTCAAAAAACAACAATACCGCTTTGGCAATTATCCTGGGCGCATTTATCATCGGGATTTCCATCATTATCAGCGGAGCGATTCATGGATAAAAAACGCATTTCTTTTGAATTGCTTCTGCTTTTTTCGGTGTTTGTCATTGCGACTTGCGGACTGATTTATGAGTTGGTTGCAGGCGCATTGGCGAGTTATCTTTTGGGAGATTCTGTCAAGCAGTTTTCTTTCATCATCGGCGTTTACCTATTTTCGATGGGCGTTGGGTCGTATTTTGCCAAGTTTATTCACAAGGATTTATTGAACAAATTTGTTGAGATTGAGATTCTCGTCGGAGTGATTGGCGGAATCAGTTCGGTGGTTTTGTTTTTTCTGTTTAATACGATTCAGCATTTTGAGCCGGTTTTGTACCTTTTCGTTTTCGTCACAGGATGTTTGGTCGGTTTGGAAATTCCATTGTTGATGAATATCTTGAAGGACAAAGTTGCTTTCAAAGATTTGGTTTCCAATGTTTTCGCCTTTGATTATATTGGCGCTTTATTGGCCTCAATCCTTTTTCCTTTGGTCTTGATTCCAAGTTTGGGGATTATCAAAACGCCACTTTTTTTTGGTTTGATTAATATTTCAATCGCCATTTTCCTATCGTTCTATCTGGAAAAAGAACTGAAAAATCCAATCGCTTTGAAGGCCAAATCCATTGTCGCCTTTTTGGGATTGGTCGCTCTATTTGTTTTTTCTGACAAACTTTTGGCCTTTTCTGAAGAAAAATTGTACGGCGAAAACATCGTTTACGCAAACAATTCACCTTATCAAAGAATCGTCTTGACGCGGAACGACAAAGATTTCAGGCTTTATCTCAACAACAATCTCCAGTTCTCTTCCGCCGACGAATACCGCTATCACGAGGCCTTGGTTCATCCCGCAATGTCAATGGCCAAGAATATTTCCAACGTTTTGATTTTGGGCGGAGGCGACGGTTTTGCGGTGAGAGAAGTTTTAAAATATAAAGACGTTAAAAATATCACACTCGTAGATTTGGATGGGCAAATGACCAATTTTTTCAAAGACAACGAAACGATGAAAAAACTGAATCACAGCGCACTTTCCAACCCGAAATTAGAAATCATCAACAAGGACGCGTACATTTGGATTAAGGAAAACAAGAAGAAGTACGACGTCATCATCATCGATTTTCCTGACCCTTCCAATTACAGTTTAGGGAAATTATATTCGGTTCAGTTTTACAAGGAATTGGAGAAAGTTACCACGCCGGATACCAAAATCGTAGTGCAAACCACATCACCTTATTTTGCGCCGAAGTCTTTTTGGTGCATCGAGAAGACCATTAATCAAATTTTCCCTTTCACAACGGCTTATCACACTTATGTTCCGAGTTTTGGAGAATGGGGATTTTGTTTCGCATCTTTCCAACCGATTGATAATAAAATTGTTAGAAAAATTCCTGATTTGAAATTTTATGATTATAATTTTAAGCAAATGTCCTACTTCAGCAAAGATATGAAGGCTGACAATCTGGAAGTTAACCGACTCGACAACCAGATTTTGGTTCGATATTTTGATGAAGAATGGGGCAAAATCCAATAATTTAAATCCTTAAAATTGTCTCAAAATCGCAATCAAATTTCCCGAAAATTCTTTCTTACAACAATGTTGTGGGCTGGCGTAATGTTGCCTTTTTTGCAATATTGCAAGCAAAAATCAAAATCGATTTTACTGAAGATTACAGGAACGAATTATGTTTTGGGACACCAGCTTTGGGCAAAGGATTTTCCGAAACCTACTAAAGAAATTAATGTCAAATTCCTGATTGTCGGCAGTGGAATCTCTGGACTTTCCGCTTGCAGACATTTGACCAAAAACAATGAAACGGATTTTCTTCTGGTCGAAATGGAAAATCACCTGGGAGGAAATGCTTCAAATGGTGAAAATAAGTTTTCAAAATTCCCGCTCGGCGCCCATTATCTGCCGATTCCCAACAAAGAAGATTTGGATTTGATTGAGTTTCTGAAGGAATGTAAAATCTTTCTCGGCGATGACGAAAATGGATTGCCAACCTTCGATGTCGAGCAACTTACGTTTCCAAAAGAAGAGCGACTTTTCTTCAAAAATGAATGGCAAAATGACCTCACGCCACAAAATGGAATTTCATTAAAAACAAAAAAAGAATTCGAGCGTTTTTTCAAATTAATTGACGAATTCCGAACCAGAAAAGATGCTTCTGGAAAGTATTGGTTTGATATTCCATTGGACAAATCCAGCCAGGAAATTGAAGCAAAAAATCTTGATAAAATCACGTTTGAAAGCTGGCTTCAACACAACCATTTTGAATCCGAAGAATTGCTTTGGCTGATGGATTATTCTTGCAAAGACGATTATGGTTTGGGAATGAAATACGTTTCTGCGTGGGCGGGAATCCATTATTTCGCGGGACGAAAAAACAATTGGGCGACCAACCGCCACAACCAGGTTTTCACTTGGCCAGAAGGAAATGCGCGATTGGCAAAGCATCTTTCGAAGTTTGCGGAAGATAAAAATCTGTCGCAACATTTGGTTTACGACGTCACTTGGAATGCCGAAAATGTGGAGGTTTTGGTTTTTGATAATCAAACTAAAATCTCTAAAAAAATTATTGCTGAAAAAGTGCTTTTTGCAACGCCACAATTCGTGAATCAACATATTTTCAAAGACAGAAAATTGACAAACTTCAATTATGTGCCTTGGCTGTTAGCGACTTTTACACTGAAAAATGAATTTGGTGGCGGTGAAGAATTGGCTTGGGACAACGTGATTTTCGGGACGGAAGGTTTGGGTTACATCAATGACCAACATCAAAATCTTAGTCAAAATATGGGCGAAAAAGTCATCACCTATTACCGAAGTTTTTCTACCGACGACTGCAAAAAAGCACGAAAAAAATTATACTATCAAAAAGATGAAGATTTGAAAAAACTGGTTCTTGCAGATGTGAAAGTCGCGCATCCCGAGATTGAAGATTTCATCCTTGATATTCAGTTTCATAAGTTGGGTCACGGGATGATTTCGCCGGTTCCGGATTTTATTTTCGGAGCGGAAAGAGCTTTGGCGAAACAAGATGTGGATGAGAAGATTTTCTTTGCGCACTCAGATTTATCGGGGATTTCTATTTTCGAAGAGGCTTTTCATCAAGGCATCAACGCGGTAAACGAAATGCTGAAATGATGAGACAGTCTTGGATTCATAATGCGAAAACGGATTGGCGTTTTATCTTGTCTCCGCCATTTTTGGTGTTGGCGGTGGTGATTTTGTTTCAAAGTCAGATTCAAAATCTGGAAAATCATTATTCTTTCTACACTTGGTTGATTCTCATCGTTTTTGTAGATGTGGCGCACGTTTACTCAACATTATTCAAAACTTATTTCATTAAAGACGAATTCCAAAAGCGGAAACTTTTGTACTTGGGAATTCCGGCAATCAGTTTGATTCTCGGTTTGATTTTCTATCAGTTTGGAAGTTTGTTTTTCTGGTCAGGTTTGGCGTTGGTAGCGGTATTTCATTTTGTGCGTCAGCAATATGGTTTTATGCGATTGTATGCCAGATTTGAGGCTAGAGGTTTTTCGAAATTTTGGGACGGCTTGGCAATTTATTCCGCCACGATTTTTCCGATGCTTTATTGGATTAAGACGCCCAGAGCGTTCAATTGGTTTGTGGAAAATGAGTTCAGTTGGACAAGTTCGATTCCCAATTATGTGCCTGTGATAACTGTGATTTATTTTGTAATTCTTGCGATTTGGATTTTGAAAACCGTTTATTTTTTCATTAATGAAAAATCATTCAACATTCCGAAAAACGCCATCATTGTTGGAACTTATCTGTCCTGGTATTTTGGGATTGTCTATTTTAATAATGATTTGATTTTCACCTTGCTCAATGTCATTTCTCACGGCATTCCGTACATCGCTTTGATTTACATCCGCGAAATTGAACAGAAAGATAATTCATCATTGAAAAAACTTTCCATCTTCAAAACCAGCTTTGGGATTTTCTTGTTTGTTTTGATTCTTCTGGGCTTTGCTTTTTTCGAAGAATTGATGTGGGAAGTCTTGGTTTGGCGTGAGCATTTTTCAATTCAAAACTTTGAGGTTTCCATATCTTGGCAACAGTTTCTGGTTCCACTTTTGGTCGTTCCACAATTGACGCATTATTTGCTGGATGGCTTCATTTGGCGAAATCAGAAAAAATAAAAAAACTCCCAAATTGCTTCGGGAGTTTCCTTTGAAAAAATTTAACGTGATATATAATGTAGTTATCTGGTGCGGTTTTTTATGTCCTTGTCTGCGCTGTCGATATCTCTAATCTTCTGAACTTTTTTGTTACCGAAGTTGTAAGTGATGCTGAAATTCACGCTGTGGTTGTATTGATTTTGATTGATGTAATTGAAGTTTCCATTTTCCTGCTGATCGGTGATCACCACTTTGTTTGTTTTTAAAATATCAAATATTTCCAGATTGAAGGTCCAGTCATTCCAAACCTTTTTGATGCTTGTATCAAGACTCATCAATGATTTCAGATATCCGATCTCGATCTGCTGATTGTCCACATACCAGTAGTTGACACCTAAGAACCAAGTTTTCTTTTTGTCTAATCTGATGGTGTTATTGGTCTGGATCAATAAACTGTTGGATTTAATTTTATTCACATAATCTGGGAAAACATCGCCTGTAATTGGGTCGGTATTTAGTGAACCATTATTAACATTTCTCTGTACACCAATGTTGAAGTTGGTCGTCAAATATTGTTTGAAAAAGTTCTTTTGCATCCCAAGCATTGCGGACATCTCTTGTCTGTCACCAAAATTGGTTCTGATGTATCGCAACTCTTTTGTTGTGACGCCATTTTTCACGATTTCCCTTTGTAGCGGAACCTGCGTGATCACATCCTTCGACAATGAATGATTGACAATAAAGAAATACGAATTCTTGAACATGTAAGTGAACTCATTCGTGTACACAGAAGATGCTTTCACGAACGGATTGTTCTGAGTGTAATTCACATCGGTCAAGATGTTTTTTACAGGATTCAGTTCCCAGAAGCTTGGTCTTCTCATTCTACTGGAGAAAGCGTAGGAGATATTATTTTTGTCATTGATCGCGTAGTTGATGCTGACGTAAGGCAAAAGATTGTTGTAATTTCTTTCGATATTACTGAAGTCGACATTGTCGGATTTCCCTACACTATTGGTAATTTCATACCTGGAGCCGATCTTTCCAGAGAATTTATCAGAGAATTTCTTTTCGAGAGTCAGATACGCACCGTAGATATTTTCGTCGTAGATGAAGTGGTTTGGGTTGGAAGAAGGGATTGTCGAAACCAGATTTCCGTTAGCGTCATAATTGTAAATGAATGTGTCACTTTTAGTGTCATTGTCGGTTTTGGTCTTGTTGAAATTCCCTCCGACAGAAACTGTGAGATCATTTTTAAATTTCTTGATGTAGTCGCCCAGGAAAGAAAAGTTGTTGATGATCTGAGGCGTGCTTTGCGTGATCTGCACCATTCGGTTTCCAATCTTCTGAAATGCATTAGAACCATAAGTGACGTTATCCGCATTTTGAAATCTTTTATAATTAAGATAAGCAGCATTCAAGTTCAGTTTACTTCCCAACGTATCGGTTTTCCATTCATAGTTCAAGTTCACAGAATTGTTGTAAGAACGGGAGTTTTCCAGGTTTTTGGTGTAATTATATTTGATATTGTTGATGCCGGCAGAATCACTTTTCACGGTGTTGAAGAGGTTGGATGTAGAGCCGTAACTTCTGTTTGCCCAAGAGTTGTAGGTCAATGCCAAGTTGCTGTTGTCATTCAATTGATAATCAATGTTCAAGTAGCCGCCAAGGTTTTTATTGGGGTCAGAAACTCTACCTTCCGATTGGTTGCTGAATCGGTCATTTCCATTTCTTAAAATATAATATTGCTCCTGAATATTCTGGCTCGTATTGATGTTGGAACTGATCCCTAATTTGTCTTTTCTATAATTAATTGAAAGTCCGGCGTAGGAAGAGTTGTAATAGCTTTGGGAATTTCCCATCCTTAGATTTCCGTTCAATCCATCGGTCATTTTTTTCTTCAGAATGATGTTGATGATGCCGTCGGAAGATTCCACCTGGTATTCACTTCCTGGAAGCGTGATCACTTCGATTTTCTGAATATTTTCGGCTGGTGTATTTTTCAGGAATTGCGTTAAGGACTCAGCATCCATATTGGTTTTTCTTCCATTGATGAAGATCACAGCGTTGTTCTTTCCAATGATCTTCAAAGTTTTATCATCTGTCGAAGAGACCAAAGGCGTTTGTTTTAAAATATTAAATGCAGTATTTCCTTTAGCAACTGGAGATGAGGCAACATCGTAGACAAATCGGTCACTTTCCTTTTTGAAAACCTGTTTTGTGATGGTTACAGCTTCAATATTTTTGGTGGCGGCAGAATCTGTTTTTGGCTTTTGCTGAGCATTGAGATAGATTCCCGAGAGGAGACTTAATCCTAAAAATAGTTTTGTATTGAGAGTTTTCATAATTTATTTTTTATAGTTAAGTTTCTGATTTTTATTAAGTTCTGGACTTGATGGCATCGTTCGCAGATTTCACTTCTCTGGCTTTTTTCAGTTTTTGATTTCCGAAGTTGTAGGTCACATTGATGTTCAATTCTCTACCGTATTTGAAGCTTCTCACACTGTTGTAACTTCCGTTGGCCTGCGTGGTTCTGATGTCATCGATGTTAGAATTTAAAATGTCATTCATTTCTACCAGGAAGGTAAAATTCCCCATGATCTTCTTGATGTTCAGATCCAAACTCTGTTGCGTTCTCAGTTTTCCGATTTCCATTTCTCTGGATGGCATCAACCAATAGTTAACGCCCAAATACCAATCTTTTTTAGCTGAAAGTCTCACCATATTGTTGGCTTGGAAGAACATGTTGAGTGTTTTTACATTAATGGTGTAAGGTTGCAATATTTCTGTCACGCCTTCAATTGGTTGCGAAGTTGGATCTTTCGTTACACCGCCGGAGATGGTTGCATATTCAAAATTGGCGGAGTAGTTGGTCGTCCAGATGTCGCTGAACCAAGCTTTGTTCATTCCCAAGGTCAATCCCAATTGTTTGTTGTTACCATAATTGGTTCGGATATATCTCAAGAATTTGGTTTCTTCTCCAGTTTCATTGTTGATCATTGTTCCCTGCAACGGCAATTGGCTGTACGCATTTTCTGCAAAGTTGAAACTCAAATTAGCATAGAAAGCATTCTTGTACATATAATTGATCTCCTGATTATAATTCTTCGAAGCCTGCATAAAAGGATTGTTCTGAATATAATTGGTCGGCGTAAAGTAAGTTCTGGAAGGATTCAATTGTCCAAATCCGGGTCTTCTCACTCGGCTGGAAAAACTGTAAGTAATGTTGTGATTATCGTTGATGGCATAGTTCAAAGTCGCATAAGGCAAAAGGTTGTTGTAATTTCTTTCAAAACCAATGTCCGATTTTCCTACAACGTCGCCTGTACTGATGGTTGCTTCAAATCTTGTCCCCAATTTTCCACTGAATTTTTCAGAGAATTTTCTTTCGTAAGTGGCATAAGCGCCGATGATATTTTCTTTATAGATGAAGTGATTGGAAAGGTTTGTATTGGTAATGAAATCCGTTCCGTCAAAATCATTCTGTCTCGTGTCACTGTCGGTATTGGTGAAGTTGTAGCTCGTTCCAATCGCAAACGTACTTTCATTTCTGAATTTCTTGATGTAATCGATGTTCGCTGCGTAGTTATTAATGATTTGAGGAACAGCTTGTTGGAAGGCGCTGTAACTGCCTATGTTAGATAAGGGAAACGTCTCGCCAAGACTTTTTTTGTCTCTGTTGAACCACAGATAAGAAACATTTGAAGTCAGTTTACTTCCAAGTGTATCGGTTTTAATTTCATAATTCAGATTGAAATTGTGGTTTCTTGTCTGCGCATCTTCCTGATTGATGGTTCTGTTTGCCAACTGACCATTTTCAAAATTCGTCATATCCAACACAGAACCAAAACTCTTGTTGTAACGCACATTGTAGCTGAATCCCAAACTTTGTTTTTTACTGATCTCATAATCGATGTTGATGCTTCCACCATAATTTTTGTTCGGATCATCCATCGTTCCCACAGACTCATTTCGGAACGTCGAATCGCCGTTGGTCAGCGTATATTTTTCTCTTTCTCTATAAGTTCCCATGTTGAAGTTGGAATTGAAAGACCATTTGTCCTGTCTCGCATTGAAGGCAATTCCGGAAGATGGATTGTTGTAAAAACTTTGGCTGTTGTTCATCTTCAAAGTTCCGTTGTAGCCATTCGTTTTTGATTTTTTCATCACGATATTAATGACACCTTCGTTTGCCTCCACCTGAAATTCACTTCCAGGAACGGTCACGACTTCTATTTTTTGGATATTTTCTGAAGGCGTATTTTTCAACATCTCTGTGATAGCTTCTGCATCCATCAGCGTTCTTTTGCCATTGATGTAAAAAACGACACTGGATTTTCCCATGATCTTGAAGACTTTTCCGTCTGTGCTAGACAACATTGGTGTCTGCTGCAAAAGGTTGAAAGAGTTGGTTCCCTTTGCAATAGGAGCGTTGGCAACATCGTAAACAAAGCGGTCAGACTTTTTCACGAAAACCTTTTTGCTAAGTTTTATTTCCTCAATATTTTTTGTCTTGGCTGAGTCTGTTTTTGTCTGCTGAGCGGAAATCATTCCTGAGAAAAAGATAACGGCGATGAGAATCTTGGCTTTCATAGTTGTTTGGTTTTGAGTAGTTGGCTTTTATTACTATTTGATAATGCAAAGATATATCGTAATATTAGTATTATGCAATACAAAGTAGTAAATAAAAATTAGTTTTGTTTTTAAAGCGTTGATTTTCAGTGTCAAAAATTTATACTCAGTTTATAGTTTAGACAATCGAACTTCAAATTTCATTACATCAGAAATTAAAATAAACTAAAAAAGCCTCTGCAGATTTTTGCAAAGGCTTAGTTTTCCGCCAATTGAGAACGGAAATTTTTTTATAATTAATGAAATTCTAAACTAGAACTGCATTTGGATTTTCAAATTCGTTATTGGCTTCGAAGTTGGAAAGACTTGTCAAAGTAGAGGTCGCGATCTGATGCAAGGCTTCTTCTGTAAAAAAGGCCTGATGCGCCGTCACCAAAACATTCGGGAAACTCATCAATCTTTGTATCGTGTCATCCTCGATGATCGTGTGAGAAAGGTCTCGGAAAAATAACTTCTCTTCCTGCTCATAAACATCAATTCCGAGGTAGCCAATGTGTTTGGACTTCAAGCCGTCGATCACCGCTTTTGTGTCGATCAATCCACCACGGCTGGTGTTGATCAGCATCACATTTTCTTTCATTTTGGAAATCGATTCCTTGTTGATCAAATGATGTGTAGCATCCATCAATGGACAATGAAGCGAAATAATATCGGACTGGGAAAGCAATTCGTCCATAGAAACATATTCGATTCCAAGGTCTTTCAATTCCTGATTTTCGGTGATGTCGTAAGCCAGAATTTTCGCGCCAAATCCTTTCGCAATTTTGGCAAACGCAGTTCCGATATTTCCAGTTCCGATCACACCGATCGTCTTCTGATAAAGGTTAAAACCCATCAAGCCGTTCAAAGAAAAATTCTGCTCTCGAACCCGGTTGTAGGCTTTGTGTGTTTTTCTGTTTAATGTCAGGATCATCGCCATCGCATGTTCCGCCACCGCTTCCGGCGAATAGGCTGGAACTCTGGAAACTCTTATTCCCAGACGTTTTGCTGCTTCCAGATCCACATTATTGAAACCGGCACATCTCAAAGCGATATATTTCATGCCTTTTTTAGACAGCGATTCCAGAACTTCCGCGTTCAAAGTGTCGTTGACAAAGGCGCAGACGGCGTCGGAATGTTCGATGACGTTCAAAATGTGCGGACCAAGATGCGTCTCGAAATATTCGAGTTCAAAGTTGAAATCCTTGTTGACCTTGTCAAAGAATTCTTTGTCGTAAGGTTTGGTGGAGAAGAAGGTGATTTTCATTTCATAAAGTTAAGAAAATCAGCTACAAAAATAAATTTTAATGACTTGATTTTCATCATTCACCGCGATTTTTCCGGAGCAACTTTTTCTCGACCCAGATTGTGGCAAATGGGAAAAAAGCGGCCATCAAAGCGAAAATCGATTCCTCGTCATCCCAAGCATATATTTTTCTCACTGCAGGCAAGAAGATGAGATAAAGCGTGAAAAATAATCCATGAATGCTCCCAATTGTACTGATGTAGATGATGGCGAAAAGACCTTCTGGGTCAAGTCGGATCCAGACCATTGCTGTGAAGAGGAAAAACCAGGAAATAGCTTCTGCAACGCAGATCTGCTTAAACCATTTCACGATCTTGTCTTCCGGATATTTTGCGTAATATTTTTCTATGAAATTCATTTTTTTTCTTTTTCAGATTTAAGGATTTTTGCCAAGGTTAGCTTGTAGTTTTTATCGTATTCCAGGTCTTTTCCGTTTTCATCTTCGCCATCTTCTACGACATAGCCAAAATCCTTGATTTTATGGTCTTCGATTTTATAAAAGCTCGTCCAGTTACTACCAGACATTACCATGCAGTCAATGAGGTCGTATTCTGCGAGGTAATTTGGATTTTTGATCTCATTGAAACCTTCGATCTTTCTCAATTTCTGTTTTTTTAAATCGACGATAAACAAATTGTAAGTCAAATTACTTCTCACATCCGAAATATTTTCCACCAAAATATCTTTGATCCCATCACCATTAAAATCGATAAACTCAACATGTTTAAATTGACTGAATAATTTTTCCTGATGAATGATCTTCTCCTTACCATTGATCTTTTTTGAAAAAGTGAAAACCACATTGTTTTGAGTTTCATCCCAATTTTCATCTTTCGGGTCAAATTCCAAAGAAACAGAATAACCTTTTTGATTATAAATTGAATCGCAGTTTATTTTCTTGACTTCTTTGTTTTGGGCAAAAAGTAAGATTGGGAAAAGTGAAATTATGATGAAGAAGTTTTTCATTTTTAATGAATATCAGTTTGAAGACTTTGAATATTATTAGTTTTAATCTGTTTTTTATGATTAGACACTTCTATTCATATTGGCTTTTTAACATTGTGTTTGTCATTCCGAAGGAATCTCAACAAAGTTGGAAGCGAAATTTAGATTCCTTCGGAAGGACAAAAATGTGTTATTATTTGGTTGTAATGAAAATCAGAGAAGCATTTCTAATTTTTATAGCATTCAAGATCTATTTATAAAAACTACTTCCATCCAAATAGTCAAAAACTTCCGGTGGCAACATTGGTCTCGTGTTTTTCCCGGCTTTGATCATATTCCTGATCTCTGTGGCAGAAAGTTCGATGATCGGCGCATTGATCTGATGGATATTTTCGTGTTTTTCTACGGTCAGTCTGAGGCTCTCGACAACCTCGTCTTTTTTTTCTTCGCCCAAAATTCTTGGATACACGATGATTTGATAATTTTCCAAAAGCAGTTCATAATTTTTCCACTTGTGAAGGCTTCCCAAATTGTCCTCGCCCATGATCAATGAAAAAGAATAGTCAGGATGTTTTTCCTTGAGGTAAGTCAGAGTGTCAATGGTGTAACTCGGAACTGGTAAGGAAAATTCGACATTCGAAGCACGCATTTTTGGATAGTTTTTGATGGCGAGCTGCACCATATCCAGACGATTGTGATCTTTCAGCAATGATTTTTTGTCTTTAAAAGGATTTTGAGGACTTACCACAAACCACAATTCTTCCATATCCGAGTTTTCCAGGATATAATTTCCCAAGATCAAATGTCCAATATGAATGGGATTGAATGAGCCAAAAAAAAGTCCGATCTTCTTAGAGTGTTCCAAAGTAGCAAAAGGTTTTGAATCTCAAATTTAGAGAATTAAAATGTCAATCTGAAATCAAATTCTCATTCGTAACCTGCGATTTCTCATTTATAGTTTTGATTTTCACAGCAATAGTTTAATTTTGTCCTCGAAACACAAATGAAACTACTTTTTACGCTCCTATTTTTAAGCTTTTTTGTCATCAATTCTGCTCAAAGATCGGCTCCAGATTCCCTGTTGTCGATTTTGCATAAAACGAATGATCTCGACAAAATCATCCAACTTCAGAACCAGATTTCTGAGGCTTATCAAGCTTCGGATCCTTCGCAAATGCGGAAGTATGGAGAGTTGGCCTTGATGACTTCTAAAAAAAGCAACAATCACATTCAAAAGGCAAAAGCATATCAGAATATTGGCATTTCCTACATTATTTCAGGCGATTATGACAAAGCTGTCAGGAATTTAGATGCTTCGGAGAAGATCATCATCAATCAAAATATCAATTCAAAAGAAGCGCAGGAGATCCTTGCCAAAACATTGGGCAGCAAAGGACTTATTTTTTCTGAACAAAACAAATATGCCGAAGCTTTGGCGTTTGATTTGCGCGCCATGAAGATCTATGAGGCGTTGAAAAATGAACTCCAACTCTCCAAGATCTACAACAATCTTGGTGTGATCTATAAATCTATTGATGATGAGAAAAATGCATTGGCATATTTCCTGAAAGCCAATCAACTTCAGAAAAAAAACAGCAATCCTGCAGTTGCGGTAAGTGCTTCTAATATTGGCCTGATCTATCTTGAACAGCGAAAAAATGAGCTGTCAAAAAAGTATCTTGATGAGAGCCTCGAAGGTTTTGAGAATAATCCGGACCCAAGAGGATTGGGTGAGCTTTATAATAATTTTTCCAGATATCATATTGCCAAGGATCAGTTGAATGATGCGAAGGCTGTTTTAAAGAAAGCCGAACGAACATTCCAAAGTATCGAAGACCAATTCGGACTTTCGGACACTTATCTCCTGTTTGCTGAGATTTTTTTCGCGGAAAAAGATCTTGACCAATCTCTCATGTTTGCCAGTAAAGCTTTGAAAATATCCAATGATCTGGACCTTCCGGAAACCAGGATGAATTGCGAGAAACTGCTTTCTGACATCTATGAGAAAAAAGGTGATCAGCAACAGGCTTTGCTCCATCTCAGAAACTACGATCATGAGAAAGAGAAGTTGGAAAAGGTCAAAAATGAGCAGCAACGCCTGAGAACAGAACTCGATTTCCATTATGAAAAATTGCAGCTCGAGAAAAAAGAACTGCAAAGAAGGGAGAAACTGAAGGTCATCCTGGGTTTTGTAATTCTTGCCTCTGTTTTGGCAGGATTATATTTCTACTTCCGAAACAAAGAGCGTGAAAAAACATTGATGCTGCAAAAACAATTGGCGGAGTTTGAGCACAAAGCCTTGCATCTGCAGATGAATCCACATTTCGTTTTCAATTGTCTGGCGGCGATTTCCTCATTCATCATGCAAAATGGGAAAGAGGAAGCGATAAAATACCTCTCCAAGTTTTCCAAACTAATGCGATTGACCCTGGAGTTCTCGCAGGAATCTGCAATCTCCATTGATAAAGAAATTGAAGCTTTACAAAATTATCTGGAGCTGGAGCAACTGAGATTCAACCAGAAATTTGATTTTAAAATAACCAAAGATCCTGTAATAGAAGATGACACTGCAATTCCGACTTTGCTGTTGCAACCTTATGTGGAAAATGCAATTCTCCATGGTGTAGTTCCAAAAGAAGGAAAAGGATCCATCAATATTAGTTTTCTACAAAGAAACGAACGGTTGATCTGCGTGATAGAGGATAATGGCGTAGGCATCAATAGCTCTCGTGAACTCAAAAAAAACTCAGTGAGTGCTCACCGGTCGATGGCATTGGAAATATCAAAAAAAAGACTGGAGATGATGGAGGAACTGGAAAACAGAAGCGCCGAACTCAAAATTGAAGAACTGAAGGATGATAATCATAAAACAAGAGGAACGAGGATCACGTTGGAACTTCCTCTCAATTTTATAAAAAACTAATATGGTCACAGCAGTATTGATAGACGATGATGGCAATCTCCGCGAAGGTATGAAGGCCATGCTCCAGATCTACGCTCCCGAAATTGAAATAACAGGAGAGGCAGATAGTGTGAAAACGGGAATAGAGCTGATAGAAACAGCAAAACCCGATATTGTGTTTCTGGATATTCTCATGAATGACGGAAGTGGTTTTGATATTCTGGAGCGGCTAAATCACAAATTCGGGAAGATCACGTCTCATATTATTTTCATCACGGCCCATGAGAAGTTTGCAATCAAGGCTTTCCGCTTCAGTGCGTTGGATTTTCTTTTGAAACCAGTGGATCCAGATGATCTGCAAAGTGTATTGAAGAAGATCAAAGCGGTCATCCATCAAGATCACGACAACAAGAACATTGGACTTCTTTTGGAAAATATTCAGAAGAAACCTGGCGGATTCAAGAAGATCGCGCTTTCTACTTCAGATGGCATTCATCTGTTCGAGATCAAGGACATCATCCGTTGTGAAAGCGAGGACAATTACACCAAATTCTACATCAAAAATCATAAACCTGTGCTGATCTCCAAAACTTTGAAGGAATATGAGGAACTGCTGAAAGACCAGGACTTTGAACGCATCCATCAATCACATCTCATCAATCTGAATGAGCTGAGGTCTTACATCAAAAAAGATGGTGGATTTGTAGTGATGTCGGACGAGTCGCAACTTCCCGTTTCTCAGAGGAAAAAAGAAAGACTTCAGGAAGTGATCAGCAGGCTTTAAATTCTAATTCAAAATATTCAAATTCTAAATGAGATAATACAGATCTGTCAAAAACACATTAAATTTAAAAAAACGAAAACACAAATGATGAAAAAACTATTTCTATGGTTTGTATTCCTTTCTCTGGGATTACAAGCTCAAAACGTTGCATTCACGGATGCAGATTTCAAGGCGATTCTGTTGTCTTCCTCTGCAAGCAACACGATCGCTAAAAATCTTGGTGGAAACTATTTTGCAATAGATGCCAATGGAGATGGGGAAATCAGTATTGGAGAAGCAGCGGCTGTGAGTGAGATCAAAATACGCCCAAAGATGATCACTATTGGTGGTTATGAAGAGCCAGATTTCAATGAGCCAAATAGTATCATGAACTATGAAGGAATTAATAATTTTGTCAATGCGACATCTATCGAGCTATATCGAATAGCAATGCCGACAAACGAGATCATTATATCTGGACTTGGGAACCTGAAAAGCTTCTCTTCTGGTTTTTATAATTCTGATCCAGGAAAAGTATCCATTACCAATTGTCCTAATCTGGAATCCCTGAGTCTTTCGAGCATTGAGCTTACCAATGGCAATGTGATCCCACAGCTCAAAAAACTTGATCTGAATTATGGTACTTCACCAACAAATTTATTTTTAGACAAGATCCAAAGTGCTCATTTGCTGGAAAATCTTACATTATCAAGTAATAGCTTTCATTTTGTTCCATCTGAATCATTGGTTTTAAATAACCATAACAATCTAAAGTCCGTCAATATCTCCAGAATAGGATTCGATCATATTGATCTCAGTCATTGTGATCAACTCACCTCAGTTTCTGTAAAAGGGAATGGTTATTCTACGAATCCTTTGCAAATTGGTACATTAGATGTCAGTGATTGTCCATTACTCACAGATCTGGATTTGATGAGCGGATCTGACATGAGTGATAGGTCAGGAGTAAGCACACTTATCGCAAACAATTGCAGTAGTTTGCAAACGATACTAAGTAATTCGCAATTTTTACAAACATTGCAGGCAAAGAATTGTCCACTGCTTAGCTCGATAACTTTGGATGCCTGCACGACTCTTGAAACGAGCGATGTCCCAAATTTAAAAACAATTTCTGTTAAGAGATTTAATGGACCATCTTTCGATGCAACGCCAGTTATCAATCTGGAAGTTTTAGATCTTAATTATTTCACCCCATCTACAAGTCCGTTTATCAATGCATTCGGTGCTTTGAAGAATCTAACGATTAAAAATAATGCTTTTCTGAAGGCATTGAATCTCAACAACCAATTGATCTCTGATCTGGATATTAGCGGAATGCAATCTCTGGAAACGCTTTCTGCAAGTGTTGGATTCAGCTATTCGGGAGATCCTCAACCAAATTTTTCAACCGATTTTCTACATCATTTGAATGCCCAAAACTGTACTAACTTGAAGGATGTCAATTTGAGTGGACAGTCTGGATTGATTGAAGCCAGTTTTGCAAACGACGTTTCTCTGCAGCGATTCGAATTTTTGCCAGCGCCATTTTCTGGAGGCGGTGCGATTGAAAAGCTGAATTTTGAAAATTGTTCGGCTATCACAGAGATAGTTGCTTCTCAAAGCAAGTTGGATCAGCTTAATATAAAGAATTGTATTTCTCTTAAAAATGTATATGCTGACAACAATCAACTAGAAAATCTGTCTTTTGACAACACACCGAAGATAGAGGAGCTGCATCTCTCAAAGAATAAATTCGCAGCATTGAATATCAGTTCATTGGAAAATCTCAAACTCATTTATGTTGATAATAATAAATTGAACATTCTTGATGCTTCCAATAACAAAAATCTGGAAGTGATTGCTTTATTGAACAATCCTAATTTGGAATCACTTTTCATCAAGAATGGAAAAAATCAATATATTGAAGAGTTTGGAGGCGCTTTTTCTTCGACAAATATCAAATACATCTGTGCTGATGATTCCGAAATTGAGGAAATCAAAGAAAATTTGGCACTGTCTGGAACAATTGCCAATGTTAATTCCTACTGCTCCTTCACACCAGGTGGAGACTACAACACCATTTCCGGAACCGTAAAATTCGATTCAAATAATAATGGTTGTGACGCTACCGATAACGCTTTCGAATTCCTGAAACTCAGAATAAATGACGGAACAAACTCAGGAGAAACCTTCGCTCAGAAAGATGGAAAATACGAATTTTACACACAGGCTGGTACTTTCAATCTGACTGCTCTGGCGGAAAATCCGAGCTTGTTCTCCGTTGCTCCAGCCACTTTCAGTACGGATTTTGCGGACAACAACAATAATATCTTTAGTCAGGATATTTGTGTGACAGCCAATGGAAGCCAAAATGATGCAGAAGTTGTAATTGCACCGCTGACAAATGCAAGACCAGGCTTCGACGCAACTTACAAACTGGTTTGGAGAAACAAAGGAAATAATGTATTGGCAGGAAAGGTAGTTCTAAACTACGATGCCAACAAAATGACCTTCCAAAATAGTTCCTTGCCACATTCACTTCTCAGCAATGGTTCTGTAGAATTTGATTATACTGATCTCAAACCTTTTGCTAATTCTTCGGCCGAAATTACATTCACGGTCAATACACCGACTGATCCTACCAATCCTGTCAACTCGGGAGATGTTTTGGCTTTCAATGCGCAAGTCACGCCTGGTAACACAGACATTACGCCTGAGGATAATAATTTTGCGTTCAATCACACGGTTGTGAATTCCTTTGATCCGAACGATATTGTCTGCTTAGAAGGCGAAACCGTACCTGTGACTTCTGTTGGAAAATACTTCCATTATGTCATCAATTTTGAAAATACGGGAACTGCCGAAGCTGAGAATATTGTAGTGAAAATGAACGTGGATCCAACTGAGTTTGATATCAACACGTTGCAATTGCAAAATGCTTCTGCCGATGTACAGACCAAGATTGTTGGTGACCAGGTTGAATTTATGTTTAAAAAAATAAAACTGGCAACTGGCGGTCATGGGAATGTCTTGCTGAAGATGAGATCAAAGTCAGATCTGGTGGAAGGTGACACTGTGAATAACATTGCGGACATCTACTTCGACTACAATTTCCCGATTGTAACCAATGATTATGTCACCACTGTTTTTAATGCAAGCAACATTCTCGCGGCTAAATTTAATTATGTAGCTTCAGATTTCACGACAAATAATTATTCTGTAGAGTTTGATGCAAGCCTGAGTACAGGAAATATTACCAATTACCAATGGGAATTTTCCGGCAATCCATCCATCAGTTCAAGTTCTGCTGTCAAACCGATGGTTGTTTATAATGTTCCAGGAAATTACACGGCAAAACTGACGGTTTCTGATGCAGAGAATAATACGTCTATTAAAACAGTTAACTTTAGCATCGGTGGCAACACTGCAGACCTATCGACTGGAAAAAATTCTGATAATAATTTTATCACGATTGACAGCGATGATGATGACTGGAAAGGTTATGATATCAATGGTACAGAGATGACGCCAAAAGTAAGACACACTTTCCCAGGTTGGAGCTATGCGGATCTCGGAAGCGGAAACAACAGTCAGTGGATTTCCCTCAACAATTATGAAGGGTATTTCACCTACAAAAGTAGAGCTTTTACAATCCCAGAAAATGCGACAGATGCGAAACTGAATCTCAGGTCTTTATCATTCGTGCGAAACTGGACCTATCTTGTAAAAGTAAATCCAGACGGAAGCGAGGAGGAGACAGAGATCACCAAAACACAATGGATGAATGATGGCTTCAAAGGTTGGATCAACAGCAGAAGTCCAAAAGTTGATAATTATGCTTTGTCTGCAGGAACTTATTACATCAAGGTTTTGGTCTATTCCAACAATTCTACAGTAAGAGAATCCCTGGATGTGAACGCAATCGTCTCTTGCTCTGCAGGATTGATGTATGAAAATAAAGCTGTGGTTTCGACGCCGACTTTAGATACAGGAATCAGTACAGAAAAATCGATTGTGGTCTATCCTGTTCCAACGAGAGGAGAGGTCAGTATTTCAGCCCAGGAAAACATCAGGTCGATAGAATTGTACGATCCATCTGGAAGGATCTTACAAAAACAAATTTTAAATGTTCCGTCCAAAAATTCTAAACTGGAGATCAATGGAAACCGTGGTATCTATTATTTAAAGATAAAAACGGATCAGAAAATGGTCACCCAGAAGATCATCAAAGAATAAAAGAAAACGCCCGATGCAAAATGTATCGGGCGTTTTTATGTTTTAATTTCTCATTATTTAATCCTGAAAATTCACATCTCTGATATTCAAAAAATGGGAAACATTTCCTTTCCAATGATTTTCCTCGATGGTAAAAGCCAAGTCGAAAGTTTTAGTTTTGAAATCTTCAGCAAATTGTCCGAAGCGGAATCCTACACATTCCACATTTCGGCCGGTTGTCGGCTGTAAAATGTTGAACTTGAGATGCGTGCTTTCTTTTCCCATTAACCTGACGTAGCCATTGACCTTCACATTTTTGAGAACCAAGATCGGCTTCATGTTTTGAGGTCCAAATGGTGCGAGTTTTCTATGGAAATTAATGAATTCCCGATTCAGATCTTCAGGATTCACAACGCTGTCAACGTAGATTGTCGGTTCCTTCTGATGTTCCTGGATATTAGTTTTAACATAATCTTCAAATCTGATTTTGAATTCCTCAAACTTTTCCTTTTCCATCGAAAGTCCTGCTGCAGCCTGATGTCCGCCAAATTTCATGAACAAGTCAGAACAAAATTCCAAAGCTCGATGAATGTCAAAATCCGAAACAGATCTTGCAGACGCCACCATTTCGCCATTATTTCCTTCCGTGAAAACCAAAGTCGGTTTGAAGTAATTTTCTATCAATCTGGAAGCAACGATTCCAATCACGCCTTTGTTCCAAATCGGGTCATAAACGATTGTAGAAAAGCGTTGGGTCTTATGCATTTCCAAAGCCTGATTCATCGCCGATTGTGTGATGTTGATGTCCATTTCGCGGCGTTCATCATTCAGGTTGATAATGTTCTCGACCATTTGCTGCGCCTGTTTCAGGTTGTCCGAGATCATTAGTTCAACCGAAGCTTTGGCGTGAGAAATCCTTCCTGCCGCATTGATTTTCGGAGCAATGTCAAAGACGATATTTGAAATTTCGAAGTGTGCTAGTTTTTCTTCCGGAATCAAAAGCCTTAAACCAAATTTCCTTGTTTTTCTAAGAAATTTCAAACCTTGCATTGCCAAAACACGATTCTCACCGGTCATTGCTACAATATCTGAAGCAATACTTATGGCAAGCAGATCGGTCAATTCAAACAGCTCGCTTTCTGGAATTTTATAGATCGTATTAAGACCTTGACAAAGTTTGAAACCTACACCACAACCACTCAATTCTTTGTAAGGATATCGACAATCTTTTCTTTTCGGGTCCAAAACGGCGATAGCTTTCGGAAGTTCGTCGCCGGGTAAATGGTGATCACAAATAATGAAATCAACGCCAACAGAATTGGCATAATCTATTTTGTCCACAGATTTGATTCCACAATCCAAAGCGATGATCAAGGAAAATCCGTTGTCTTTTGCGAAGTCGATTCCTTCGTCGGAAATCCCGTAACCTTCAACATTTCTGTCTGGGATGTAAAAATCTAAATATTTTTTGTCAACGATTTTGCTGAGGTACAAGTACATCAACGCAACGGAAGTGGTTCCGTCCACATCATAATCGCCGTAGACCAATATTTTTTCGCCATTTTCTATGGACGTTGCAATGCGTTCGACCGCTTTTTGCATATCGGCCATCAGAAAAGGATTGTGGATGTCTGTGCCGTTTGGTTTGAAGAATTCGCGGGCTTTCTGATAATTATCGATGCCGCGCATGACCAAGATCTTGGACTCTAAAGTTCCAAAACCAATAGAAGAAATCAATCCATCAACAATTTCTTCGTCCGGCTCGGGTTTATAGATCCATTTTTGACTCATAGCTACAAAAGTAATGAAAAAATTATCGATAAGAAATTAAAAAAGCCATCAATTTGATTGATAGCTTGTATTGAAAATCAAAAATTTAGTTCTTAGTTTTTGATGAATTTTCTCGTTTCAACTCTTGATTTTGTTTCGATAGAAACCATGTAGTTTCCTTTCGGGAAAGCAGAAATATCGATTTTCGGAGTGTTGTCAGATTTGATCAATGAACCTTTGATGTCATAGATTTTGATTGATCTGATCTCCTCGTCAAATTTAATATTAATGAAATCAGAACTAGGATTTGGGAAAATACTAATCTTGGTTTTGTTGATGTCGTTCACAGCCAATTGATCCATATCCTTAATGATGATATTATCGACGATGTAACCGCTGTTGTAGTTGTCAAATTCAAAATTCAATTCGTTGGTTCTCACGATTCTATTGCTGAGAACGCTGGTGAAAACCAATTGATTGTCCAGGTAATATTTTACATTTTTCTCAGTCACGTGGTCTATTTCTATTCTCAGATTGTACCATTTTCCAGCTTCCCAATCTTCGATATATTTGATGGCTTCATCACTGTCCGCGTACAATCCGCCTTCGTAATCAAAATTAAATCCGCCAGACCAGGAATAATTTCCATTGTTGTTGTAATACAAGGAGAGCATATAATAATCCGAATTGTCCAGTTTTTCCAACTTCACATCCGCCGAAATTGAAAGTCTATCGTATTCTGGGATTTTTTTGAAAAGATAAGTAAGGTTTTCGGTCGGATTTCCGTTGCTCGTCACTTCCACAGAATTATTTCCGTCGGTCGCGTTTCCTGTGACCACTTTGAAGTTACTATTTGGGACATTGTCAGTTTTAATGCTCCATTCTTTTTGTCCCACAACGGTTCCCAGCGAATAACCTTCGGAACTTTCAAAGGAGATTTTTTGCTGTTGTGCAGAAATTGAAATTGATAATAAAGCCGTGGCTAAAGAGAATAAAAATTTTGTCATAGATTTTATTAAAAGGGAAACGAATATAGAAAATATATGGTTAAATATAAATCAATTAGCCTTGTTTGATGGTTAAAAAAAATCAGCCTCTAAGATAGAGACTGATTTTAGGTTTTTAAAAAGCAAAGAATTAATTTTTAATGAACTTCTTATTTGTTTTTCCTTTAGAAGTCTGAACTTCTAGAAGATAAGTTCCTTTTGATAATTGAGAAACATTGATTGCTGGATTGTTGCTTTTCGGATGGCTTGTTTTGATTAATTTTCCGTCTAATCCGTAGATAGAAAGTTGGTCGATGATTTCCTTGTTGGCTGTCTGAACTTTCAATTCTGATTGTACAGGATTTGGATAAACCTGAATGGTAAGCGATTTTTGAACATCGGTAACATTTAATTCTCCCAATGAAAGTTTCCAAAGTTCCACACCTTGGTCGTCAAATTCAGCTTTGAAAAACAACTCATTGTTAAATTCTGTGAAGAACGGTAGGAAATATAAAGGGCTTGGTTCGGTCGCATTTGGTGGTGTCAATTTTACAGTTCCATTTTCTGAACCGTCTGTCATCCACAATTCGCTGCCGTTGCTTCCATCAATGGCCACAAAGAACAATTTGTCTTTGAAGGTGGCAAAGAAGTTTGGTGCAGAATAACCATTTGGATTGATGTCTTTTACCATATAAGTTCCGTTCGGCGTTCCGTCACTCACCCAAAGTTCTTCTGAATGCACGCCGTCTGTCGCCTGAAAGTAAACTTTGTCATTGAAAACCGTCAGCGCTCCTGGGAAAGAATCTGCACCGCCAGGATTAATGTCTTTCACGAGAACGGTTCCAGGTTCTGTTCCGTCTGTGGTCCAAAGTTCGGCACCGTGAACGCCATCAGTCGCTCTGAAACATAGTCTTCCATTGATTTCAACAAATTCATTGATGCTGGATCCTTCGGTTGGATTGATGTCTTTCACAAGCACAGTTCCCGCTTCGGTTCCGTCTGTCACCCAAAGTTCATCACCGTTTTCGTCATCTGCTCGGAAGAAAAGTTTGTCGTTGAAAACTTTAAATCTTCTTGGTGAAGAGTCTGAGCCCGCGAAAATATCTTTCACCATATAAGTTCCAGCTTCTGTCCCATCTGTGGTCCAAAGTTCCCAACCATCGATTCCATTGCTGGCCTGGAAATATATTTTGCCTTTGTATTCTGTAAAGTCAGATGAATAGGAACTTTCGCTTCCTGGCGCAATGTCTTTTATCATATACGTTCCTGCTTCTGTACCATCTGTGATCCAAACTTCTTCACCGTGAGTGCCGTCATTGGCAACAAAGATTGCTCTGTTCCCGTATTGTTTAAAATTCAAGGCAACGGAACTTGATTCGCCTGTATAAATATCTTTTAGGAGTTTGGTTCCAGCTTCTGTTCCATCGGTCACCCACAATTCGATTCCTGTGCTTCCGTCGAAAGCGCTGAACACCAATTTTCCGCCTGCTTCTGTGAGTTCTACAATGCCTGAATTTCCAGTTGGGTTGATGTCTTTCACAAGTCTAGTTCCTGTGCTGGTGCCGTCTGTAACCCAAAGTTCATTTTCGTGAATGCCATCATCGGCAGAGAAATAGAGTTTGTTTCCAAAGGTTTTTAATTGTGAGATCGATGAGCCTTCTGAGCCTGGATTTATGTCCTTCAAAATATTGATATTAACATTTTGAGACATTACGAATAAAGGCGCCGCAGTTGCGATTAATGAGGTAAAAATTCTTTTCATTTACTTATAAATTAATTTAAACTTTCAATTTATGAACTTTTGATAAAATTTACTTTATTTTGAATGTGACATTAATGTTAATAAAAAAACCTTCCGAAAAAAGTCGGAAGGTTCTATTTTAATTGTCTATGTTCGATTTGTCTATGATCTCAAAGTCTATTTGGTGTGATTCATCATATTAGTATCGATGTTGACACCAATTCCTTGCGCAACTCTCATCCCAAGCTCGATGTTCGCTCGGAAGAAATGACAAAGCTGACGGTTGATGATCTCATCACGTTTTGGCCCATCAACACCGCCGAGATGACCAACGATATTATTCACCAAAGCTGATCTCGCTTCTTGGTCTAAAGCTTTAGTATAAAACAATCCAGGTTGCGTGTAATGGTCATCATCATTTTGATTTCTGTCAAAGTGGGCAACGCGGGAATTGTCCAGGTCATATTCCAAATTCTTGTAAGATTCCGTAGGTTCTACATCGCTGAAACTGTTTGGGAAATAGTTTGGCTTGTCTCCATAGTCAGAATCGTCTGCCATATGTCCTGCTCTTTGGAAATTGTTCACTGCGAAAGGACATTTATTAACTTCTAGTTGATGAGAATTAACACCCAATCTATATCTATGTGCATCGGCGTAAGAAAATAATCTTCCCTGCAACATTTTGTCTGGCGAAAAACTGATGCCGTCCACCAAATGGCTTGGTGCAAAAGCAGATTGTTCTACGTGAACGAAATAATTTCTTGGCACTTCATTCAGTTCCATCACGCCAACTTCTTGCAATGGGAATTCGTCTTGGAACCAAACTTTCGTGACGTCGAAAGGATTCCAACGCCATTCTTTCGCTTGCTCTTCGGTCATTGTTTGGATGTAAAGTTTCCATTTTGGGAAATTTCCAGCCTCGATTTCATTCACCAGATCTTCCTGAGAAAAATCTGGATTTTCACCTTTCATTTTTGTGGCTTCATCATCTGTGAAGTTTTTGATGCCTTGTTGCGTTTTGAAATGGAATTTGACCCAAGTTCTTTCATTGTTTGCATTGATCAAAGAAAAAGTGTGGCTTCCGAATCCGTGCATATGTCTGTATCCATGAGGTGTTCCTCTGTCTGACATTAAAATTAAAACCTGATGAAGCGATTCCGGATTCAAAGACCAGAAATCCCAAACCATCGTTTTACTTTTCAGATTGGTTTTCGGAACACGTTTTTGTGTGTGGATGAAATCTGGAAATTTTTTAGCGTCTTTAATAAAGAAAACCGGCGTGTTGTTTCCTACCAGATCCCAATTGCCGTCTTCGGTATAAAATTTCAAAGCGAAACCTCTTGGGTCCCTTTCTGTATCGGCGCTTCCCATTTCGCCACCAACGGTTGAGAATCTTGCAAACATTTTGCACGAGTTTCCAACTTGGGAAAATATTTTTGCTCTTGTCAAATGACTGATGTCGTGAGTTACTGTGAAAGTTCCGTATGCACCAGAACCTTTGGCGTGAACGATTCTTTCGGGAATTCTCTCTCTTACGAAGTGCGCAAGATTTTCCTGAAGAATGAAATCCTGTAGCAGAACCGGACCGCGTGGGCCAACAGTCTGTGAATCCTGATGCTCAAAATAAGGAGCGCCTACAGAATTGGTGAGTTTTTTTTTGTTTTCCATATTTCAGATTTTATTGATGTATGATATTTTAAAGCTAAATTCGATAAAAAAACTTATTTATGAAACAAATTAATAAGTATATTTGTCATAGATAAAATAAATTACAAGTCGTGAATATCCAACAGTTAGAATATTTGATTGCAGTAGATAAATATAAACATTTTGGCAAAGCTGCACAAGCCTGTTTTATCACTCAGCCTACTTTGAGTGCAATGATCCAAAAGTTTGAAGATGAGCTGGATGTTAAGATATTTGACAGGACCACACATCCGATCAGAACGACAGATGCCGGTGGAGAACTCATCAAAGAAGCTCAAAAGATCATCGATGCTGTGATGGAATTGCGCAACAAGGCTAATTTTCTGAATAATATCTTGGCTGGAAAACTTAATCTTGGGATCATTCCAACGGTTTCGACGTATGTTCTTCCAAACGAGATCTTTAGTTTTCTTCAAAAAAATCCACAGATCGAATTGAATATCAAGGAGATGACGACGGAAAGCATTATCAAATCTTTAAAATCTGGAGAGTTGGATGCTGGTATTATTTCAACACCATATTCCGCGGCGGATGAGTTTTATCAGGACTTTTTGTTTAATGAAGAATTGATGTTGTACTCGGGAACAGAATCTGGGCAAAAGAAAGATTGCTTCGTGGTTCCGGAAGATATTGATGTGAACAAAGTTTGGCTTCTGGAAGAAGGCAATTGCCTGAGAACGCAATTCGAAAATATCTGTCATCTGAAAGAAAATTCTTTGAAACCGAAAAACTTGGAATTCTTGGCTTCGAATGTCAATACTTTGATCCAAATGGTGGATAAAGTTGGCGGAATTACCATCCTTTCTGAGATCGGCGTTCAGCAATTATCATCAGAACAGAAAGAAAAAGTTTCCAGATTTATCAAACCTTTCCCTTACAGAGAGATCAGTTTGATCTACTACAAGCCGACCTACAAACAGAAGATCATTGATGAGTTGATTTCTGAGATCCGAACATCTATGGAACAGAAACTTAATTTCTACAAAGACCGCGAAAATTACAAAAGCGTCAAACCTGAATAAATTCATACTGGCTTCATAGGAATTGATTTTGAAATCTAAAAATTAGTTTGTAAATTTGCAGTCGATTTTTGAATAAACGGAGGAGAACTTTGACTGATTGCAACCTCAATAAAAAATGCTAAAACAGATTTTTTTCTCTTTTAGTTCCTTTTTTAAACAATCATTGTTTTACCTCAAAAATTTAATATAAAAAGGAATAATTTATGTCTTATTTATTTACGTCCGAATCAGTTTCTGAAGGACATCCTGATAAAGTAGCCGATCAGATCTCTGATGCGCTTATCGACCATTTTTTAGCTTACGACAAAAACTCAAAAGTAGCTTGCGAAACGCTTGTGACAACAGGTCAGGTGGTTTTGGCAGGTGAGGTGAAGTCAGAAGCTTATCTTGATGTTCAGCAAATTGCAAGAAATGTGATCAATAAAATTGGTTACACGAAAAGTGAATATATGTTCAATGGTGATTCTTGTGGGGTGATCTCTGCGATCCACGAGCAATCTCCGGATATCAACCAAGGTGTCGACAGAACTTTGGACGAAACAGATTTCGAGACCAGAGCAAACGCTCAAGGTGCTGGAGATCAGGGAATGATGTTCGGTTATGCGACCAACGAAACTGAGAATTATATGCCTTTGGCGTTGGATCTTGCTCATCAGATTCTAAAAGAATTAGCGGATTTGAGAAGAGATGGTTCCGCGATTCCTTACCTTCGTCCCGATGCAAAATCTCAGGTAACAATTGAATATTCTGATGACCACAAGCCAGTGAGAATCGACAGTATTGTTGTTTCTACTCAGCACGACGATTTTGGAAGCGAAGAGGCGATGTTGGCGAAGATCAAAAGAGATATTATTGAGATCTTGATCCCGAAGATCAAAGCTAAACAAAAACCTGAGATCCAGCAGTTGTTTAACGGAGATATCAAATATCACATCAATCCGACTGGAAAATTTGTGATCGGTGGTCCTCACGGCGACACAGGTTTGACGGGAAGAAAGATCATCGTAGATACTTACGGTGGAAAAGGTGCTCACGGAGGTGGTGCGTTCTCCGGAAAAGATCCAAGTAAAGTGGACAGAAGTGCGGCTTACGCAACGAGACACATTGCGAAAAACCTGGTGGCAGCTGGTGTTGCAGATGAGGTTTTGGTTCAGGTTTCTTATGCAATTGGTGTAGCAGAGCCTTGTGGACTTTACATCAATACTTACGGAACTTCAAAACTGGATATCAACGATGGCGAATTGGCGAAGAAAGTTCAGCAATTGTTTGACCTTAGACCTTACGCTGTTGAAAAAAATCTTAAGCTAAGAAATCCTATTTATATTGAAACTGCAGCTTACGGACACATGGGGAAAGATTATTACGTAGCAGATAAAACCTTCAACAAAGGCCTTAAAAATGAAATCACTTTGAAAGACCTGGAATTTTTCACTTGGGAAAAACTGGATCGAGTAGAAGATATCAAAAAAGAATTCGGACTTTAATCTGAATTTTATATAAATAATGAAACTGCTTTGTCTTTGGATGAAGCAGTTTTTTATTTCTCGATATTCTTTCAACAAACTTCTGTTTCAAACATCTCTTTTATTATTTTTGTCGTAAATAAGATTACTAAAATGAAATCAAAAATATTCATCCTATTTATATTAATGACTTTCGGTGGATTTGCTAAGTCACAATTGACGATGCACAAGTTCATCACAGCGGGTTACGTCTATCAGAATCAAAGTTTTGGGGAAATAGGAGGGAAGTTGCTTTTCCTGAGCAATGATGATGTCCTTTTCCGCGTTGGCGCCTCAGCATTGATGGGTTCTGCTAATAATAAGTTCGCGATCATGCCAAAAGTGAACGCTGACTTCTTGTTAAATTTTCAAAAAAATGTGGACTTCTACCACGCCCATTATTTCATTTTAGGCGCAGAAGCAACAAATAAATACATCGCTCCGAAGGCTGGTTTCAGTCTTTTTGGCATTTTGGATCTGACTGGTGGCTATGGATTTTCGCTCGATAAAGACGGTATCAATGGGAAAGAACTGAAAGGACTCAATATCAATTTCACAATAAATATCCCATTAGTTCTGCTTAATTGATTTAACTTTTATAATATATTTGAATCAAATTAAAGAAATATGAAAGTTTAACAATTCATTAACATTTTGTTTTGAGTTTTTTATTACTTTTACAAACCTAAAATCAGCGTATAGAATAAACTCTACTTCATTAAAAAATTAAAACGACCGAGTCAGGAAAATTAGTTACCTCAGTAACTGATGATTTGCTGGGTTTTATATTAAAGAAGTATTATTATGAAAACGCAAACTGATAGCCAATTGATTTTCAAATATCAGAATGGTGACGAAAACTCACTATCTCTTCTGATCAACAGGCACAAGAAAGATCTTTTCAGCTTCATCTATTACAAATTGATGGACGAAGATCTGGCCAATGATATCTTCCAAGATACCTTTATCAAGATCATTATCACTTTGAAAGAAGGGCGGTACAAAGAGGAGAATAAATTCATCCTTTGGGCAAAACGCATCGCGCACAATTTGATCATCGACCATTTCCGTCTGCAATCCAAACACATCAAAATTTCCGAAACATCTTATGAAAACGAGGAGTTTTCCATCTTTGATATCATCAAAGAACCGGAAAGCAACATCGAAGACCGATTGATAGATAAGCAAATTAATGACGATCTTTTGAAAATGCTCGTAATGCTTCCCGAGAATCAGCAAGAGGTGATCAAGCTTCGATTTTTTGATGGATTAAGCTTCAAAGAGATTGCAGATCACACAGATACAAGTATCAACACCACTCTTGGAAGAGTGAGATATGCACTGATCAACCTCAGAAAAATAATGGACGAGAATAAAATTATTTTAACGAAATAATAAATATTTAATAATAAAGATTTTCTTTTGGCGTTATTGTTGTAAAAGTCAGCCTATGAAAAAAAACGACACTTTAACAACGAAAGCTTTGATGCCGAAAAAAGAAATAATCGATTTTCTGATGAGTTATTCCAAGAATATTCATCAGATGAAAACTAAGAACAGTAAAACCATTTTAGTTTCAAAGAACTAAGCATTTTTAGATTTTAAATAATTGATTTTTATGATTGAACTTTCCTACGTGGATCAAAAATGATTAGATTTGTGCCTTATGAAAAACGTAAGGCACATTTTTTTTGATCTCGACAATACACTTTGGGATCACCGCAAAAACGCATATTTGACCATCAAGGAATTATTCTCCCAAAAGAAGATCTCCGAACTATATAACATCGATTTTGAGTTGTTTCACGATGCTTATCACGAGATCAATGAGAAACTTTGGGAACAGATTCGCGATGGCGAGATCGATAAGGAACATCTAAGAAAGTACAGATTTTACAACACCTTCTTAAGATTCGAAGTGGAGGATCAGGAGTTGGCAGATTATTTTGAACATCATTTCCTTGATGAGATCCTGAAATATAATGAGCTTGTTCCCGGCGCAGCAGATCTTTTGGATTATTTAGAATCTAAAGAATACAAAATGCACATCATCTCCAATGGTTTCCAAGAAGTGACAGAGAGAAAATGTGTACTTTCTGGAATCGCAGATTATTTTGAAACCATCACGAGTGCAGATTCTGTTGGCTTGAGAAAACCAAGACCTGAAATCTTCCAATATTCTCTGGACCTTGCGAAAGCGGAAAAAAAGGAAAGTGTGATGATCGGAGACGATTGGATCGCAGATGTAAAAGGTGCGCAAAGATTCGGAATCGATATCATCTTCTTTGATGTTTATGATGACAATCCTCAGGAAGCGGATTTGAAAGTTGTCAAACAGTTGTCAGAAGTAAAACAATATTTATAAAAAGAAAAGCCTTTCATATTGAAAGGCTTTTTTATGGGTTGAAGTCTATAGGATTAGATTCCTAAACTTTCTCTTACTCTCGTAATGGTCTCTGTTGCAATCTTTCTTGTTTTCTGAGCGCCTTCCTGAAGTTTAGCTTCGAGCTCTGGAAGGTTATTCATGTAATAATCGAAAGTCTCTCTTTCCTTGGCAAATCTTGTTAAAATTAAATCCAACAATTCCTTTTTCGCGTGGCCATAGCCGTAATTTCCCGCCAGGTATTTCGCTCTTAATTCTTCCGTCTGTTCAGGCGTTGCAACCAAAGCGTAGATGGCGAAAACTTTATCCGTTTCCGGGTCTTTTGGATCTTCTAAAGGTGTAGAATCAGTCTCGATGGACATGACCTGCTTTTTCAATTCCTTCTCTGGTAGAAAAATATTAATGATGTTTCCTCTCGATTTTGACATTTTCTGTCCGTCGGTTCCTGGAACATATTTGGTATCCTGTTGCAATTCCGCTTGAGGCAAAACCAAAACTTCACCCATTTGATTGTTGAATCTCGAAGCCACATCTCTCGCGATCTCCAAATGTTGAAGTTGATCTTTCCCAACCGGAACGATTTCCGCATCGTACAACAAAATATCTGCAGCCATCAAAATCGGGTAGGTGAAAAGTCCAGCATTCACATCCTGCAATCTGTCTGCTTTGTCTTTGAAAGAATGCGCTAATGTCAATCTTTGATAGGGGAAAAAGCACGACAAATGCCAAGACAGTTCGCAAGTTTCCGGGATGTCGCTTTGTCTGTAGAAATATGTTTTTTCTGTGTCTAGTCCGCAGGCAAGCCAAGCCGCAGCAATCTCGTAGGTGTTTTCTTTAAGTTCAACCGCATTTTTGATCTGCGTTAAAGAATGAAGGTTTGCAATGAACAAAAATGATTCGTTGTTTGCTTGTTTGGATAATTCGATTGCGGGGATGATCGCTCCCAAAAGATTTCCCAAATGTGGTGTTCCGGTGGCTTGTATTCCGGTAAGGATTCTAGACATTTTAATCAGTTATTTCCGCAAAAATAGGCAAAATTTGGAATAAACTAAATTGTTTGCAAGTACTTTATTCTTTAAAATTTGCATTCAATCATTTAATTATTGCAATCCTTGAAGCTGTAAAAAATTAGAACTTTGCAGTCTTAAAAACAACAATGAAAAAAATTTTATTAGGATTGATCCTGCTGTCTTTTCACGCTTATGATGCGCAGGTAGGAATTGATACCGCGCTACCAAATGCAACATTAGACATTGTGGCAAAACCCACAGATCTTTCAAAGATAGATGGTATGATCGCTCCAAGGTTGACTGGAAATGAGCTGAAAGGCAAAGACAATCTGTACACAGCTGATCAGAATGCCACTATTATTTTTGCAACTGCAGCGGCTTCACCTACAACTGCGAAGACTGTAGAAGTTACGAAAGCTGGTTACTATTATTATGATGCTGTTTTAGGAAAATGGGTCGCTTTCCAATCCTCTACGGGAAGCGGTGTGACAACGAACGTGATTGCCAATCCAGTCAATACCATTACTTCAACCGTTAATGGGATTGCTTCTACGACAAGTGCGGTGAACACGGTGAGCAATACTTCCGCAGCGAACAGCAATACTCTAACGACTACGGTAAATGGCGTTACGGGAACAAGCGTAAATCTTGTAAAATCTGTGAGCAATACAGTTTCGGCGACAAATTCTTTAACAACTACTGTCAACGGCGTCGCAAGTACACCAGTTGCAGTTAAAAATATTTACAACAGCGACGGGAGTTTAACTGGTGACAGGACAATGACAATGGCGGGATACAGACTTTACATAGAAGGAGCAACCGGAACAACAAGATTTTCTAACGATACAGGTGGAGCCTCACTTACGCATACTGCGAGTACGGGAAGAGCTGATCTTATTATGAGAGCTGGCACAAGCTCAATTCAGTTTTATGTTGACCCAAACGCTGCGGCACAAATTTCTGCAGGTACAACTTCAACTTCATTGTCGCTTGGAACCAGTGGCACCAATGCTGCAGCACCGATCAGTTTTTTTACTTCAACTGGTGGTGGAACGACTGGACAATACCGAGCGGAAATTGCAGGCGACGGAAGATTTAATATTGTTAATAATTTGAGTGTCGGTTATGGCAATCAGCAAACCTTTACAGGAACTCAGAAATTAAAAGTGAATGGTAGTATTGTGACCACGTCAAACACTTATCCCGATTATGTCTTCGAGAAATATTTTGAAGGAAATTCTCTCATTAAACCAGATTATGATTTTAAAAATTTAAAAGACACTAAAAAATTCGTTAAAGAAAATCACCACTTGCCTGGAATTGTATCCATCAAAGATCTGCGGGAATCGGAAAATGGTTATGATATCGATTTGACAAAATTGAGCATCCAGCAATTAGAAAAAATAGAAGAATTGTTTCTCCATGCTTTCGAACAAGAGGAAACAATCAAAAAACAGCAATCAGAGATCACTGATTTACAAGCAAGGTTAGAAAAAATAGAGAGAATCCTTTCTAAAAACTAATCATTATGTGTGTTTAGAAATATGGGTGGGAATTTTCTCACTCATATTTCGCTGTTATTGAATAATTTATAACTTTAATAAAATATTAGCTATGGAAAATGATGTCCCTTTTTTCGAAACGCACGATGATTTTTTCAAAGCTGTAAACATGCCACCTTCCAAGTATGATGGTCTCTATGTAGATATTTTGGATAAAATCTGGACCTATCCTTCTTTGGAAGTTCCACCCTTCAAACATAATTCTTATGCCATAAAACTGCTTCTAAAAGGAGAAGGCGTGATGAGAATAGGGCAGTGGAAACAAAATCTGAAAGCTCCCGCCATATTCATTTCGCCACCCAACGAGATTGTCTCCTGCAAAATGGTCGATCATGATATTTTGGAATATACCGTGATCATTTCTCAGGAATTTGTCGAGAAACATTTGAGATTGAAGCACTTCATCTCGGTTTTTGAATATTTCCAGGCAGACAAATCTGCGCCGTTTGTCATTACTGATGACGAAATGACACCTTTGATCCAGGTTTTTGATTACATTCATGAAGAATACAAAGCGGAAGAAAAGAGTGATTCCGTAGAAATGATGGCTGCTGCGATTCTTATTTTTTTTATGAAGATCAAGCGGCTTTACAATCGATATGCTATAGAAAATCAAGCAGAAAATATTGAAGCTAAAAAAATAGATTCCTTGAGCAATCGCTTTCTGAAATTGCTTCACGAAGATTCGCAAAACCTGGAAAATGTAGATTATAACATTTCTTATTTCGCCTCAAAACTAGCTGTTCATCCCAATTATCTAAGTTCAAAGTTAAAAAGCGAAACTGGAAGATCTGCCAAGGAACATTTGGATGCCAAGCTGATCCACAATGCCAAAACCTTGCTTCAACAAACTGATTTTTCGATAAAAGAAATCGCCTTCAAACTGAATTTCAAGGAATCTGCTCACTTTGTGAATTTCTTTAAAAAACAGACTGCAGAAACGCCGAGTGAGTTTAGGAAAGCGTATTGACGAAAGATCTAATAATCAGCCATTAACTTTATAAAAATTCTTATATTAGTGAAAATAATTTTCGCAAATGGAGAACAACGATTATCTGTCGCCAAAGATCTTTAGGTCAATCAAAAGTTTATGGATCCTATTGGCTATTTTTATAGCGGTTGATTTTACAACCAATTTCTTCTATCCGGAAAATAAAAGCTCCTTTTTGGCCACCATTTTTGATTTTCTGTCAGATGCATTGGCTTGTTTGCTGTTCACTTGGTATTTCGTGATCAACAAACGTTGGAGGTCTCTTCTCATCGTTCTTCCTTTGCTTGTTTTGTGTTTCTTTTTTATGAAAGACCTGCGCGATACACTCGATTATTACTTCCCGTTTGAAAAACTGATAGATTCGGATACGCTTAGGAAATACACCTATCTCATCGTAGAGTTGGCAGCGGTTTTCGTTCTTTCCAAAAGATATTTGGTCGAAGAGAATATTGAAGGAAAATGGTCTTTGCTAAAAGTATTCCTATTGAATCTGGGCTTTTTCTCACTGTACAACACAGATATGGGAATGTTGGAGCAGATGATCACATCGGCTTCATACAGTTCAAAGACTGTAGAATTCATCGTGACTTTGATTTATTATGCATTGTCATCTATCAGAAGTGTTGCATTCTTAGGCGCCTTTTTGTTTTTGATGGCTTGTTTATCAAAGCGTGAAAATATTTATAACTTCAGTTCGGTTGTATTGCAGTTTGTCAACCGTTATTTTGGTACAGCGGTTTTGATCTCAATAAGTTGTTTGATATTTTTCTTCTTTTATCTTTTGGAGAATGCGGTTTCTCTCGAGCTGGATTTCTTCGGTAAAAAGCTGACGGTCTTCGGTTGGATCAATAATATTTCGGTGATTGTTTTCTTTGTGATCTGTTCCAGATTTGTAGGGCAATTTCTGAAGGAAAGAAGTATTCTCAAACAAAAATATTACGGTGTGGTCGGAAGTTCGGTTTGGATTCCAGTGGTCAATATCATTTCTCTGTTGATGATAAAATTCGATGACAAGATCAAGTTTCTCTCGCCTGCAAATTTGGGGAAAGCAAAGAAGGTCCATTTGATCATTGCCTCCATTCTGATTCTTTTCAATTACAAAAATGATATTTTGGATAGTAACAAAAGGCTGGAAGGTCTGTTGTTTGCCGCCATTTATATTGCTGCATTTTGGATCGTGGCCTACATCAAAAAGTACAATTGGATTTTTCCTTTGATCCTTGCTGGACTTGTCACAATGATTAAAGTTTATCCGTTTTACAGCGGCATTTATGACGAGGAATTTATGTTCAAAGATTATGTTTTGGATTTTGTGAAACACACATTTTCTATTGCAATGATTCTAACGACGATTGTATTTTATGGGATTTACTACATCGCTTTTCAAACATTAAACAAAAAATAAATTCTACTTTTTTCTAAGGATCACAGCCACTTTCGTAAACATACTGCGCGATGATTCGCTCTCGCTGCTGGCTTTGTAGTCCAGGGTGTATTTTCCATCCTTTTCGATTGGGATTTTTATGACCTCTTGCTCGAAACTCCAGTTTGATTTTACAGTTTTATATTCGATGTTTTCGGAAGAAGTATCATCGCTTGTATCAAATTCAATCTCAGCAGGTTCATCTTCTTCCTCGTCTTTTTGAATTTCATAGGTCGATTTGATGATGTTATCATTGCTTGCAAACATTTGAACAGATTTGTTATCGATTGTTTTCCCGTCGAGACTTAGGTTGTAGTTCAATTCGAACATCGGAACATTGTCGTTTTTAAGCAAAGAAGCATCCATTTTTCCCCAGATCACGAGCACATCTCCTTTTTTCAGGTCGATGTTTTCGGTCGTGTTGACCAATTGGTCGTCCAGCGGTTTTTCTTCGGAAATGGTATCGCCAACAGGATTGCAGGAGATGATGACCATGGAAAGAAATGTCGTTGTTATAGCTGCTTTCATCCTTAGATTTTTAAATGTTTGCTGAAATGATCATTCATCAAGGCGGTCAGGTCGTTGCCCTGTTCATTGGTTGGGCTGATGAGATAGAACTGACCTTTTTCCATATTGATAGAACTGATGATGTAATATTTGGTCTCATCGGAACTGTAGCCGTTTTTGGTAGCACTTACCAGAATGCTGTGGTCACTTATTCCTTTGATAAATTTGAAATCATCATCGCTGTCATAGTGCTGATTGAAGTAGCCTGAGTACATTCTGTTTTCAAAATCAAGGTCACCAAAGAGTCCGGCGTATTGTGAACTTGCGAGGAACGTGACCTGGTCAAATTTGTTTTTACTGTGGTCCTCGTCGCGGTAGAGGTAGAACTGGATCTTGTCTCTGTTGATGTTGACGCTGTCATTACTCTTAAGGAAATATTTGATCTCTTTTTGAAGAGACGCGTAGTACACGTTGTAATTTTTCAATTCCGATTCGGAAATGCTGGATCTTACCTTTTCCCAGGTCAGATTTTCAGAAGGCGTTTCTTTATCAAAAGCTAAAAGATTTTGCGCTTTGTTGTAAACCGAGAACAATGTGGCGTACTGTAGCTTCTGGTCATTAAATTTCGGAACTTCAACGGTGTAGAGATAATAGGTTGAGTTCGCAGGATTGTACTGCCTGTAATACATGAGCTTGCGGCCATATCCATCCACATAGAGTAATGAATTTTTGTCTTCATAGATGATTTTTTCTGGCTCATTGAATTTTTTAATATCAGAAACCGGGAAAATATTGGGGTCTGTAGATTTTCCAACCAACAACAATTCTTCCAGATCACCATCGGAAAAAGGATTCAGGATGCTAATTGCTGTTGAAGTTGCTAAGTTTTCATCATCCGAAGTTGATTCTGGATCCGTAAGGTAGATCTTGCTGGAAAATGAATATTCTTTGAGAAAATTGCTGACAGGAAGCATGACATCAATTGAATTTGCAGAATCTAATTCGTAAGAGAATTTCTTTAGAACGACCTGCTTTTTCGCCTCGCTATTTTTGATAGAATCAATTTGAGATCGGGAAATTCCAAGTAGAAGACTTTCGTACTCATCGCTGTTTGCAGCATCTGTTTGAGCTTCGTCTTTGCACGAGAAAATAAATAGAGAAATTAGGAACAACAAGTAGGTTTTTTTCATCATCGATTTATTTACTCTAAAAATAGCAAAATTATTCTATTAAAATCTTCTTCCCGCCAAATTTCGGTTCGACATCGAATAAGAGATCCCAAAATACCTTTGCCCTGGCTAGTTTTTCACGCGCATTGGTTTTGAATCCTGCATATTGATTCACGTCTTTTGCGTTATAACCATAGGCAACGATCCCGAATTGATACGCAATGTAGACCGCACGCTCATTATGGAAACGTTGAGAAATGATAATGAAAGAGTTTTGGCCAAAGATCTCCTTTGCCCGAACAACCGAATCCAAAGTTCTGAAACCAGCAAAATCTTCGTAGATCTTATCAGCCGGAACACCAGCTTTGATGAGTTCGTTCTTCATGTCTTCCGGCTCGTTGTAATTCTTTCTGGAGTTGTCTCCGCTGGCAATGATGTTTTGAATTCTGCCTGCGTGGTAAAGCTCTGCCGCCGCTTTGATCCTATTGAAAAAATATGGATTTGGTTTTCCATTGGCCAGTATTTTACTCGTTCCCAAAAGAAGTCCTACCTTCTCATTGGGCAGATTTCCAAGATTGGAAGTGATGTTGTCTTCATAATCGGTGTCGATTTTGATGTTGGCCCACAAAACAAATAGGGCTGACATTCCGAAGAAGATCAGTCCTATTATCAATATTTTTTTGAAGATTTTCATCAATTAAAAATCCAATCCGTTCGGGAATGCTTTCTTTCTGAAAATATAAAGGAACAACGCGCCAATAGTGATAGAACTGTCTGCAACGTTGAAGATATATTTGAAGAACTCGATCCTGTTACCTCCTAGAACTGGAACCCAATCTGGCCAGGTCGTATCCACCAATGGGAAGTGCAACATGTCGACCACGCAACCTTTCATCAGATCAGAATAGCCGTGTCCAATTTGTGTTAGTTTGGAAACGCCTCCGTAGTCGATCCATCTTTCGGATGCAGCATCGTAGAATGTTCCGCTGTCGAAAATGATTCCGTAGAATATCCCATCAAAAACATTTCCGATCGCGCCTGCAAAGATCATCGCCATTGGAATGATGAGGTAATTGGAAGCGCCTTCTTTCAGCCATTTTTTAAACAAAACGACCATTCCGATGGCAAGAACAATTCTAAGGAGAATCAAAGCATATTTGCCCCAAAGTCCACCGAAGTGCAGACCGTAGGCCATTCCAGGATTTTCAACGAAGGTCAATTTGAACCAGCTTAATCCAAAAACATCTACGCTTTCGCCAAGGTAGAAATGTGTTTTGATATAGATTTTTGAGGCTTGGTCTATAATAAGAACAAGTAATGTAACCAGTATAATAATTGTCTTTTTACTCATTACAATCCTTTTGGTTTAGAAGGTTTGAAGATTTTTTTCTCTTTTCTTTCCGTGATTTTTTGAACTGTTTTCTTGTTGTGGAAATTATTTTTGGTGTGAAATTTTTCAAACTCGATGTTCATATCTTTCAAGACGCTTTTCAGCGCCGTCAATTCCATTGCATTTTTTGGATGTACAATTATGGATTCCATGTTGTAATTTTTATAGTTTAAAATCGGGATGTTGTTAATTTTCCCTGTAGAAAAATTATTTGCAAATGTAATTCAAATTACTTATTTCTTGGACAATTCGTCCAGCCTTTTGCGTTCTTTTTCGGTCAGGTCGTCCAGACCGTTCTTTCCAATTTTGCTCAGAAGCTTATCGATTTCATCTTGCCGTTCCTTGCGTTTCGCATTGAACTCGTCATCGATGGTATAGTACTTCTCATCGGGCTGGAAAGGATTTTTGATAGACCTGTTTCTAAAAATAAAAAAACCTACCAAAATAACCACTAATAAAATAATAATCGTTGCCATCCTTATAAAAAAAATACAAAGCAAAAGTGCCGAAACACCTTATGCTTTGTATTAGAATTTATTACATTATACTTTTGTACTTAATATCTACAACAGTTTATCGCTGCATATTTTTGGCCTCAATGCTCAATGTTGCGTGAGGAACTGCTCTCAATCTTTCTTTCGGGATCAGTTTTCCTGTTACTCTGCAGATGCCATAGGTTTTGTTTTGGATTCTGATAAGCGCGTGCTTCAGGTCTCGTACAAATTTTTCCTGTCTTCCTGCCAAGATAGAGTTCTGCTCTTTGCTCAAGGTTTCTGCACCTTCTTCAAAAGCTTTGAAGGTAGGCGATGTGTCGTCTGTCCCATTGTTTTGGTCATTGATAAAACTTTCCTTGATCAAAACAAGATCATGTTCTGCCTTATCAATTTTATCTTGAATCAGTTGTTTGAATTCCTGAAGGTCTGCGTCACTATAGCGTAATTTTTCGTCGGCCATTTCCATTGTTATTAATTGTTCAATTTTTATTTTTTTTAGCTTTTCTCATTTCTAGCAGCAACGCTGATTTCAATAAACAAGATAGAAATAAAATTTAAAAAACATCAATAAAGAATTATCAATTCACAATTTCTTAACAATAATAAAAAATCGTTTATTTTTTCTCAACCTTTACCTTGAATTTTTCTTCATCTATCTCTATTTCATCGAAATTTGAAAGTGAATTTACAAATTCTATTTTATCTGACAATACTTCTTCAGAAATATATGCATCATTGTTAATAAGTTCTGTCTGGAACGGCGAATTCTCTTCCAATTGGATTGATATTCTGTCCGTTAAATCAAAATCTTTCTCTTTTCTAAGATTTTGAACCCTGTTGATGAACTCTCGTGCAACGCCTTCTGATCTCAATTCATCCGTCAGCTTCAAATCTAATGCCACAGTTGTTTTTCCTTCGCTCGCAACGGTCCATCCTGGGATATCTTTTGTAAAAATCTCCACATCTTCAGTCGTAATTTCGTATCCGGAAACGGTTGCTTTTCCTTCTTTTTCCAAGGTTGCAATTTGCTCAGAAGTAAAGTTTGAGATTTCTCCTGCAACCGTTTTCATATCTTTTCCTAATCTCGCCCCAAGGGTTTTGAAATTCGGTTTGATTTGTTTTACAATAAGATGCGAGGCTTCTTCGGAATTGATGAGTTGCAATTCTTTCACATTCACTTCTTGTTTGATTAACTCTGAAACAGCTAGAATTTGCTCTTCAGTTTTCTTGTCCAAGACCGGAATCATCACTTTTTGAAGTGGCTGACGAACTTTCACATTTTCTTTCTTTCTCAATGAAAAAACCATCGATGTTATTTGTTGCGCCAGATGCGTTTTCTCAACCAAATCCTGGTCAATCAAGCTTTCATCCACTACTGGGAAGTCTGTCAGGTGAACAGAATTTACCACTTCTTTTCCAGTGACCTTGTTCAAATCCTGAAACAATTGGTCCATAAAGAATGGCGCAATTGGCGCGGAAAGTTTCGCTACAGTTTCAAGACAAGTGTAAAGCGTTTGGTAAGCCGAAATCTTATCATCAGAATAATCGCCTTTCCAGAAACGTCTTCTGCAAAGTCTTACGTACCAGTTCGATAAGTTATCATTAACGAAATTATTGATTGCTCTCGAAGCTTTTGTTGGTTCATAATCTTCGTAGAAAGATTTGACGTCTTTTATTAATAAATTCAATTCAGACAAAATCCAACGGTCAATTTCCGGACGGTTTTCAATGTTGCTTTCCAAGTATTTGAAACCGTCAACATTCGCATACAAAGCGAAGAATGAGTAGGTATTGTAAAGTGTTCCGAAGAATTTTCTTCTTACTTCATCAATGCCTTCAATATCAAATTTCAAATTTTCCCAAGGATTCGCATTGGAAATCATATACCAACGCGTCGCATCCGGTCCGTAAACCGAAAGTGTTTCGAATGGGTCAACGGCGTTTCCAAGACGTTTCGACATTTTTTGTCCATTTTTGTCAAGAACCAAACCATTTGAAACGACATTTTTATAAGCTACAGAATCGAAAACTGTTGTTGCAATCGCGTGCAAAGTGTAAAACCATCCACGAGTCTGGTCAACGCCCTCTGCGATGAAATCGGCTGGGAAAGCTTTGTTGTTGTCAACTTGCTCTTTGTTTTCAAAAGGATAATGCAATTGCGCATAAGGCATCGCTCCGGAATCGAACCAAACATCAATCAAATCGCTTTCACGCTTCATCAGTTTTCCCGATTCTGAAACCAAAGTGATTTGGTCTACAATATTTTTATGAAGGTCAACCAACGCATAATTTTCATCAGACATATTTCCGATTTCAAAACCTTTGAACGGATTTTCTTTCTGGAAACCGGCTTCGATGGATTTTTCAATCGCGTTGTACAATTCTTCCACAGAACCGATTAAAACTTCCTCTTTTTTATCTTCCGTTCTCCAAATCGGCAACGGAATTCCCCAATATCTGGAGCGGGAAAGGTTCCAGTCGTTGGCATTTTTCAACCAATTTCCGAAACGGCCTTCACCTGTAGATTTTGGTTTCCAGTTGATGGTTTCATTCAAATCGAACATTCTGTCCTTCACATCCGTCACTTTGATGAACCAGGAATCTAATGGATAATATAACAAAGGCTCGTCAGTTCTCCAACTGTGCGGGTAACTGTGAACATATTTTTCAACCTTGAAGGCTTTATTTTCCTTTCTTAATTTTAAGGCAATTCTCTCATCAACCGAAAGATACGCTTTCAAATCGGAAATGATTGCTTTCAGATTTTCTTTTTGAATGTTGAATTCTACAGATTTTTCGTCATCATTCAGATATTCGCCTTTCACATATTCATTAGCAAAACCGTAAGTTTCATCTTTAACAATCGATAAAAATTTCCCTTGCATATCAACCAAAGGAACCGGATTTCCATTGTCGTCCAAAACCAACATTGGCGGAACTTCTGGTGTTGCTTCTTTCGCAACTTTCGCATCGTCTGCACCAAAAGTCGGCGCAGTGTGTACGATTCCTGTTCCGTCTTCGGTCGTTACAAAATCTCCGGCAATCACTCGGAAAGCATTTTCCGGGTTTTGATAAGGTTTCGCGTAATCTAAAAGTTGCTCATATTTGATTCCAACCAAATCAGCACCTTTGAATTCGGCTAAGATTTTATACGGAATAACTTTAGCTTCAGAAGTATAATTAGCGAAATCTTCATCTGTTCCTTCCGCGTATTTCTTCGCAAATTGTTTTCCAACCAAAGCTTTCGCCAAAATAATATTAATCGGCTCAAACGTATATTGATTGAAAGTTTTTACCAAAACATAATCGATTTTTGGTCCAACTGTTAAAGCTGTGTTAGAAGGCAAAGTCCAAGGCGTCGTTGTCCAAGCAAGAAAATAAATGGAAGGTTGAGGTTTTTCTTTGTCAAATTCTGCCCAATGCAAAGCGCCACCACAAGTGCTTCCTGCGATTTCGTCCGAATTGATTTCGGTAGTTGGATAAGCGATTTTAGAAATTTCTTTCCAAGTTTCGCTTGCATTTTCTGGTGCTTTTTTGATTTTAAATTGCGCAACAACCGTCGTGTCAGAAACATCACGGTAAGCGCCTGGTTGATTGACTTCGTGGGAAGATAAACCTGTTCCTGCTTTCGGAGAATACGGCTGAATCGTGTAACCTTTGTACAACAAACCTTTGTCATAAATTTGTTTCAAAAGCCACCAAACCGACTCCATATATTTTGGTTTGTAGGTGATGTACGGATTTTCCATGTCAACCCAATAGCCGATTTTTTCAGTCATATCGTTCCAAACATCGGTGTAGCGCATCACGGCGTTTTTACAAGCTTCGTTGTATTCTTCAATGGTGATTTTTTTGCCGATATCTTCTTTGGTTATTCCCAATTCTTTCTCAACGCCCAATTCTACAGGAAGTCCGTGCGTGTCCCAACCCGCTTTTCTGAAAACCTGTTTCCCAGATTGCGTTTGGAAACGACAGAAAATATCTTTAATCGCTCTCGCCATCACGTGGTGAATTCCCGGCATTCCGTTCGCAGAAGGAGGTCCTTCATAAAAAACAAACTCAGGTTGTCCTTCGCGGATTTCTACGGATTTTTTGAAAGTATCGTTGGTTTTCCAAAATTCTGCGATGTTTTTTGCAGTTTCGGTTAGGCTAAGATTTTTATATTCTGTGAACTTGCTCATTTTCAATGTCTCAAATCTGTTTTTGATAGATTAAGTTTGCGAATTTAGTGATTTTTGTCGATTTTTAAACCATCTTTTACGCGGTTTCTGAATGTTAAAAACTTCAAAGTCAGAATCATAAAATTGGTTTATGTTTTTATAAATTTGTCATATAAAATTATCATCCTTGGAACTATACCCAACCATTGAAAAATCCGATTTAGAATCAATCAAAATCTTTCAGGAAAGCAAATTGAAAGAACTTTTGATTTATCTCAAATCTAATTCGCCGTTTTATCAAAAATTATTTAATGAGAATAAAATTGATATTAATGAAATCAAAACACTTGAAGATTTAACAAAAATTCCGACGACTTCCAAGAACGATATTCAGGCAAACAACCAAGATTTCTTCTGTGTTCCTCAAAGCGAAATTGTGGATTACAGCACCACTTCCGGAACTTTGGGCGACCCTGTGACTTTCGGATTGTCGGACAAAGATTTGGAAAGATTGGCTTACAACGAAGCGATTTCTTTTGCCTGCGCCGGAATCCAAAAAGGTGATGTTGTTCAGATGATTACAACCATCGACAAAAGATTTATGGCCGGTTTGGCTTATTTTCTTGGACTTCGGAAAATGGGTGCGAGCGTTGTGAGAATGGGGCCTGGAATTCCGGAATTGCAATGGGATTCGATTTTCCGATACAAACCGAAATATCTCATCACCGTTCCGTCTTTCCTTTTGAAAATGATAGATTATGCCGAAAAACACGGCATCGATTATAAAAACTCCAGCGTTTATGGCGCGGTTTGTATTGGTGAAGGTCTTAAAAATCAAGATTTCACAGATAATATTCTGTCTCAAAAAATCAAAGAAAGATGGAATATTCAACTCTTCTCGACGTATGCTTCTACGGAAATGAGCACGGCTTTCACGGAATGTGAATTTCAAATCGGTGGTCATCATCATCCTGAACTCATCATTACAGAAATTCTTGATGAAAATGAAAATCCTGTAAAAGAAGGCGAAAGTGGCGAATTGACGATTACGACTTTGGGCGTTGAAGCGATTCCATTATTAAGATTCAAAACCGGAGATTTGGTGAAAGCACATTATGAACCTTGCAAATGTGGCAGAAACACGATGCGTCTTGGTCCGGTTCTAGGCAGAAAACAACAAATGATAAAGTATAAAGGAACCACACTTTATCCGCCTGCGATGAATGATATTATGAATGATTTCGGAAATGTTTCGTGTTATCAAATCGTTATCAAATCAGACGAAATTGGATTGGATGAAATTATCATTAAACTAAGTACAGACAACGAGACCGAAAATTTTGTGGACGAAGTGCGAGACCATTTCCGGGCAAAACTGAGAGTGAGTCCGAAAATCGAAGTTTTGGATTTTGATGTGTTATCGAAAAATGTTTTTAATCCAAATAGCCGTAAACCAATTAATTTTATAGATTTACGAAATTAAAATTTTACTCAATTAATAACTATGAAAAAACTATTATTACTTGTCGTTCTTATGTTTTCGACATTTACTTTTGCCCAGAACCAATTGAATTTTGAATCTGGAACTTTTGATTTTTTGAAGGACCAAACGGAAGTCAATGTTCAACTGAAATTTGATAACGTCCTTTTTCAAGCAGAAAATTATACAGAAGCACAATATTTAGAAAAAAGAAAAGCTGAGACTTTGGCGAAAAAAAACGCCGAGGCTTGGACAAAATGGTCAGAAGCTTGGCAAACTTATAAAGATGCAGAATATCTTAATTATTTCCTGAAAGGTGCCAATGGATGGTCTAAGCAGGTGGTTTTCAAAAAAGATGTGAAGCCAAAATATACCTTAATTATTGACACGAAATGGGTTTATGCGGGATGGCACGCAGGTTTGGTGGCTCAGGAAGGAAAGTTGACATCTGATTTGATTTTTGTAGAAACAGAGAATCCTTCGAAAGTGGTGATGAAAATCCAAGGAGACGCTATTCTTGGCAAGAAGACGAATAAAGATTTCACGATGGAATATGGAAGAATCGCCGCAGCTTATGAAGTAACTGGAAAGCTGGTTGGCAAGGCATTGAAAAAAGTTGTTAGATAGAAAAAGTAAAAAGGTCTGAATCTTCAGACCTTTTTTTATTGTTGCTCCAATTTTTCTAATTTAATGAATTCTGCAAGATTCTTAACAGCAGAATCGTGGATTCTGACGAATGGATTTTTCTTATCCCAAACATAGCCGGCGAGAACTGCGCAGATTTTCCTTTTTACATCGGGGTTTTCTGGTTGGTGGAAAAATAATTCCTGCAAATTCCCAGTGTACCATTCTTTTACATAAGTGGTGAAAACATTCACGCCGTATAAAATATAATCAGAATACTCTTTTTGCCAATCGATGGTTTCGCCATTCAGTTGTCGTAAGGCTAATTTTGCGGAAAGCATTCCTGATTCCGTTGCGAAAGCCATTCCTGAAGAGAAAACCGGGTCCAGAAATTCCGAAGCATTTCCTGTCAAAGCAAATCCGTCTCCGAATAATTTTTTTACGGAACAAGAATAATCTTTCAAATGTCTTGGCTCAAACAGAAAATCAATGTCGCCAAAACGTTTCACATAATAATCGGAAAGCGAAATGGCTTTTCTCAAAGCTTCCGTCGTGTCACCATTTTCCGAGAGTTTATCGATATAATCAGTTGGTCCAACGATTCCAATGCTGGTGTTTCCATCAGAAAATGGAATGACCCAAAGCCAGACTTCGGTTTCAATAATATCAAAGGAAATCAAAGTGCCTTCCACGCCTTCTTCTCTGTTGATATCTTTCACGTGAGCGAAAATGGCTGAATGTGGAGATAATTTCGAAGGTTTTTCTAAGTCTAAAAGTCGTGGCAAAACACGTCCGTAACCGCTGGAATCAATGACGAATTTTGCGTGGATCTCCTTCGTTTTTCCGTCTTTGTTTTTAACGGTGGCAATAGAATCCGTTCCATTGAACTCAATCCCAATCACTTCGGTTTCAAATTCCAGGTCAACGCCTTTATTGATTACTTCTTGCGCTAAAGTGTTGTCAAAGTCCGCTCTCGGAACCTGCCAGGTCCAATTCCAACCTTCCCCGAATTTATCGCTAAAATCGAAAATGCAAACTTCGTCTCCTCGCATAAAACGGGCGCCAAGTTTCTTTTCAAAGCCCATCTTGTCTAGCGCAGGAAACAATCCGGCTTCGTCAAAATGGTCCATCACCCTAGGAATTAGACTTTCGCCCACCACGAGTCTTGGGAATAATGTTTTTTCAACAACTTTCACATTGATGTTGTTCTTTTTCAGAAAAGCAGAGGAAACGCAACCCGAAGGTCCGGCGCCAATTACCAAAACATCAACAATTTCTTTGTCCATTTGTTTAATAAAACTTTTATCTTTGCGCAAAATTAATGACAAATATTTAATTATATTACAATTTTATCTTTTATTACGATAATTAATGAAAATTAGCAACCATTTAGATATAAGGGATTTCCAGAGGATAATCATTGAAAATGAAAACATAGAATTGGATGACACACTTCTACAAAGAGTGAACGCCAGTTTCCAATTTCTGAAAGAATTTTCTAAAAATAAAGTGATCTATGGTGTCAACACAGGTTTCGGACCTATGGCACAGTTCAAGATCAATGATCAGGACACGCATCAGCTTCAGTACAATCTCATCAGAAGTCATTCTTCTGGCATCGGAAATCCATTGCCTGCAGATGAAGTAAAGGCTTGTATGTTGGCTAGGCTTAATACCTTGTCGCTTGGTCGTTCTGGTGTTCACGATTCTGTTGTTAATTTGCTTAAAGATTTGATAAACAGAAATATTACACCATTGATCTTCGAGCACGGTGGCGTCGGTGCAAGTGGGGATTTGGTTCAATTAGCTCACTTAGCTTTAGTTCTAATCGGTGAAGGTGAAGTTTTCTTCAAAGGCGAAAGAAGATCAACAAAAGAAGTTTTCGAAACTGAAGGATTGCAACCAATCAATGTTGAGATCCGCGAAGGTCTTGCCTTGATGAACGGAACTTCCGTGATGTCGGGAATCGGAATCGTAAACTCGTACAAAGCCAATCAATTGACCGAGATTTCTATCAAATTATCTTGCGCTATCAACGAGTTGGTTCAGGCTTACGATGACCATTTTTCTGAATCGCTCAATGCAACCAAAAAACATCTTGGACAGCAGAAAGTAGCAGAGAAAATGCGCTCATATTTGTCTGACAGTAAATTAATTAGAAAAAGAGAAGACCACCTTTATACAAGTTTCGAAGAGCAGGACAAAGTTTTCAAAGAAAAGGTTCAGGAATATTATTCTTTGAGATGTGTTCCGCAGATTTTGGGACCAGTTTTAGACACTTTGGAATATACAGAAGAAGTGCTGGAGAATGAAATCAATTCAGCAAACGATAATCCAATCATCAATGTTGAGGATCAGCACGTTTATCACGGCGGAAATTTCCACGGCGATTATATTTCGCTCGAAATGGACAAGCTGAAAATCGTTGTGACGAAACTGACAATGCTAGCCGAAAGACAACTGAATTATTTGTTAAATGCTAAGATCAACGAGATTTTCCCACCATTTGTGAATTTGGGTAAATTAGGGTTCAATTTTGGAATGCAGGGCGTTCAGTTCACAGCGACTTCTACAACGGCAGAAAGTCAGATGTTGTCCAACCCAATGTACGTTCACAGTATTCCGAATAACAATGACAATCAGGATATTGTAAGTATGGGAACCAATGCGGCGGTGATCTGCAGAAAGGTGATTGAAAATGCTTTCGAAGTTTTGGCGATAGAAGCAATCACAATTGTCCAGGCGGTTGAGTATCTTGGTTTTCAGGATAAGATCTCATCATCTACCAAAGAACTTTATACAGAGATCAGAAAGATCATTCCAGCTTTCTCAGAAGATATGGTGATGTATCCGTACTTGGAAGGTGTGAAGCAATATCTGAAGAATTATAAATATTAATGACCAGCTCCCAAAGTTTGGAGTCTGTTCTTAATTAAATCTAAAAACTACAACCAATGAAGTGTGCAATCATAACAGGAGGATCCAGAGGAATTGGTAGAGCGATCTGTCTGAAACTGGCAGAGGAAAAAAACTATCACATTCTTATCAATTATACTTCAAACGAAGACGCAGCAAAGGAAACTTTAGCCAAAGTGGAAGAGTTGGGTTCTACAGGAGAAATTCTTAAATTTGATGTAGGAAATGCCGAAGAAACCTTGAAAGTTCTTAGCGATTGGCAGGAGAAGAATCCAGAATCTTTGGTAGAAGTGATCGTCAACAACGCTGGGATCACAAGAGACGGACTTTTTATGTGGATGAAATCCGAGGATTGGAATTCTGTGATCAACACAAGCTTGAATGGTTTTTTCAATGTGACCAATTTTTTCATTCAGAAATTATTAAGAAACAAATACGGCAGGATCATCAATATGGTTTCTGTCTCTGGCGTTAAAGGTACGGCCGGACAAACCAATTATTCTGCCGCGAAAGGTGCAGTAGTTGGAGCGACTAAAGCTTTGGCTCAGGAAGTTGCTAAAAGAAATATCACGGTCAACGCCGTAGCACCAGGATTTATCAGAACCGATATGACACAAGATTTTGATGAGAAAGAACTGAAAGCAATGATTCCCGCTAACCGTTTTGGTGAAGCGGAAGAAGTAGCTGACCTTGTTGCATTTTTAGCATCAAGAAAATCGTCTTACATCACTGGCGAAGTGATCAATATCAACGGAGGAATTTATTCATAATCAATGTAACAATCTACCAATATATCAGTTGACCAATTTGTGAAAATTGTTACATTGCTTGACTGATACATTGTTAAATTATATAAAATGGACAACAGAGTCGTCATTACCGGAATGGGAATTTATTCCTGCATTGGGATTTCTTTGGAAGAAGTTAAAGAATCGCTCTATCACGGAAAATCCGGAATTGTTTTGGATGAGGAAAGAAAGGAATTTGGCTACAGGTCAGGTTTGACTGGCCGTGTTCCAAAGCCAGATTTGAAGAGCCTTCTCAGCAGAAGACAGCGCATCAGTATGGGCGAAGAAAGCGAATATGCCTATCTCGCAACGATTGACGCTTTGAAGCAGGCTGGTATTGAACAGGAATTTCTTGATGACAACGAAGTCGGAATTTTATATGGTAATGACAGTGTTTCTCAGGCAGTTGTAGAAGCAATTGACACCGTGAGAGAAAAGCACGACACCACATTGATGGGTTCAGGCGCGATTTTCAAATCAATGAATTCCACTGTGACGATGAACCTTTCAACGATTTTCAAACTGAGAGGAATTAATTTGACAATTAGCGCAGCGTGCGCCAGTGGTTCTCATTCTTTAGGATTAGCTTATTTGTTGATTAAGAACGGAATGCAAGACATTGTTGTTTGCGGAGGCGCACAGGAAACCAACAAATTTTCAATGGCAAGTTTCGATGGCTTAGGCGTTTTTTCTGTTCGTGAAGATGAACCGTCCAAAGCTTCCAGACCATTTGATGCCGGACGAGACGGACTCATTCCAAGCGGCGGCGCAGCAACTTTGATTGTTGAAAGTCTGGAATCTGCACAAAAAAGAGGTGCCAATATTTTAGCCGAAATTGTCGGCTACGGATTTTCTTCCAACGGCGGACACATTTCTACACCGAATGTCGACGGGCCAGCTCTAGCAATGGAAAGGTCTTTGAAACAAGCCGACCTGACGCCGAAAGATATCGATTATATCAATGCCCACGCCACGTCCACACCTTTGGGCGATGCGAATGAAGCAAAAGCAATCCACGAGATTTTTGGCAACGAAATCCCGGTAAGTTCCACCAAATCTATGACGGGCCACGAGTGTTGGATGGCTGGCGCAAGCGAAGTTGTGTATTCTATTCTAATGATGCAGAATGATTTCATCGCACCAAACATCAATCTCGAAAATCCCGACGACGATGCAAAAAAGATAAATCTCATCACCGAAACCAAAAATCAAAAAATTGACGTATTTTTGTCGAATTCTTTCGGATTTGGAGGAACCAATTCTGCATTGATTGTTAAAAAATTTGTTTAAATAAAGTTATGGAAAAAGAAAAAATTATTACGATTGCTAATGATTTTCTTGTCAATGAGTTTGAGGTGGACCGCGATGATATCGCCAATGATGCCAACTTCAAAACCACACTGGGCTTGGACAGCCTGGATTATATCGATATGGTCGTGGTTATCGAATCTAATTTTGGTGTAAAATTGGGTGAGGCAGACTTCAAAAAAGTCATCACGTTTGAAGATTTCTATAACACGATAGAACAAAAAATTACTGAAAAGGCGTAATAATTTTTTAATCTAACAGTATTTTAAATCATTGTTAACTGTTAAATTGAAACTATGAACAAATGGAAAGGCAAATCCAAAGGAACGATATTAGGCTACCAGATTTTCGTCTGGTGCATCAAGAATATCGGAATCCGAAGCTCCTATTTTGTTCTTTATTTCGTTGCGACCTACTACTTCATTTTCGAGAAGAAAAGCAACCAATACATTTCTTATTATTTTAAAAACAGACTGAATTTCAGTGCTTTGAAAACCAAACTTTCCGTTTTCAAAAGCTATTTTGTCTTCGGCAAAGTTTTGATTGACAAAACCGCAATTTCTGTAGGATTAAGGAACCGGTTCACCTACGAATTCGATGGCATTGAAAATCTCAAAAACCTTCTCGCCGAGAAGAAAGGTGGCGTTCTTATCAGTGCTCACATAGGAAATTTCGAAATCGCCGAACATTTTTTTGCCGACATCGACTTTGATGCACAAATCAACCTTGTCACGACAGACCAAGAAGTGACCGCCATCAGAGAATATATGGAAAGCATTTCCGTCAAAAAAAGCAACATCAAATTCATCTATGTGAAGGACGATATGTCGCACATTTTCAGAATCAACGAAGCTTTGTCCAACAACGAACTCATTTGTTTCACAGGCGACCGATATTTCGAAGGCTCCAAATTTCTGGAAACTGACTTGCTCGGAAAAACCGCAAAATTTCCAGCTGGACCTTTCCTCATCGCCTCCCGATTGCGCGTCCCCGTGGTTTATGTCTACGTGATGAAGGAAAAAAATCTCCATTATCATCTCTACGCGCGAGTCGCTCAGAACATCAAAAACCGCGATTCACAAGGCTTGCTCAACTCATACGTCCAAAATCTGGAATCGATGCTCAAAAAATATCCACTTCAATGGTTCAATTACTTCGACTTTTGGGACGATATTGATTGATTTTCAATATATTTATGTCAACTTAATCCGTCTGTAGTTTATCCTGAGCGAAGTCGAAGGGCTTCCAATTGTCACTCTGAGGCTCTCGAAGAGTCCGCACAAGCCGGGTTGCAGATTCAACATAAATTAACATTACACATTAAAACCCAATTTTGTCATTCCGTAGGAATCTAAATTTAGCAGTCACCGATGACTAACAAAAAATAAATTCATTGAACATATTTTAAATCTAACTTCTAAAGTCTAACATCTCACTTCTAAAATAATTGAAAAAACAATACGACATACTAATCATCGGAAGCGGAATTGGAGGACTTGTTTCTGCCTTGGTTTTGGCGAAAGAAGGACTGAAAGTGTGCGTGTTAGAAAAGAATAACCAATACGGCGGAAACCTTCAAACTTTTTCCCGAGACAAACTGATTTTCGATACAGGTGTTCATTATCTGGGCGGACTTTCCGAAGGTCAGAATCTCCATCAATATTTCAAACACCTTGGCATCATCCAAGATTTGAATCTCGAAAAAATGGACGAAATCGGATTCGACAAAATCACTTTCGAAAACGACGAAATCGAATATCCGCATTCACAAGGTTACGACAATTTTGTAAAACAATTATCAAATATTTTTCCTGACGAACGAGAGAATTTAATTAGTTATGTTAATGAAATTCAGAATGTTTGTAATCAATTTCCGAGGTACAATCTTGTGGGCGATGGGAAGTATGATGAAGATGTTCTTTACATTAATGCAAAGGATTTTATAGCATCAATCACATCAAATAAGAAATTGCAAGCAGTTTTGTCTGGCTCCAATTTTCTTTATGCAGGCTCGGCAAAGACACCTTTGTATGTTCACGCCTTGACGGTCAATTCTTACATTCAAAGTGCGTATAAATGTACGAACGGTGGAAGTCAAATTTCAAAATTACTGATTAAACAATTGAGGAATTACGGCGCAGAAGTCTATAAACATTCCGAAGTTTCAGATATGATTTTTGATGATGAGCAAATTCTGAAATCCGTAAAAACCAAAAACGGAAAAGAATATTTTGCCAAGAAATTCATTTCGAATATTGAGATAAAAACAACTTTGGATTTAATTGGGAAAGAACATTTCAAGAAATCTTTCACCAAAAGAATCGATGAGTTAGAATCGATAAGTTCGTGTTTCAGCGTTTACATTGTTCTAAAACCGAAGACTTTCAAACATTTCAATTTCAATTATTACCATTGCAAGAACGAAGAAAATATCTGGAATCAGTCCGATTATTCGGAGGAAAATTGGCCAGAATCTTATATGCTTTCGGCAACGGCTTCCAAACAAAATCCTGAGTTTGCAGAAAGCTTGACCATTCTGAGTTATATGAATTACGATGAGGTGAAACAATGGGAAAACACTTTCAACACGGTTGCAGAAGGACACGAACGAGGAAAAAATTATGATAATTTCAAAACTGAAAAAGCTGAAAAGTTGATTTCTGAAATTGAGAAAAAATTCCCGGAATTGCGTTCTCAAATCAAAGCTGTTCACACTTCTTCGCCACTTTCTTATCGCGATTACATCGGCGGTTACAAGGGAAATATGTACGGCTACACGAAAGATTCGTCCAATCCAATGAAAACGATTTTCTCGCCAAAAACCAAGGTCAGCAACCTTTTTCTGACAGGTCAAAGCGTGAATATGCACGGAATTTTGGGCTGTACAATTGGCGCGTTCAACACTTGCTCGGAGATTCTTGGAAAGGAATTGATTGATGAAAGATTGACTCAAGTTTTAAATCAAGCTGATGAAAAATAGAGTTCTATTTTATCTGTTTTTTGTTTTGAATTTCATTTCGTGTGGCGTTTCAAAGTCCATCCATCACGTTCCGGAAATCAGCCAATATTCTCTTGAGATTCCGGAAGTTGATAAGGTGAACGATTCAACTTTTAGCTTCAAACAAAATTATCTGACCAAAAATAAACAGCAAGTTTGGGAACTTTATATCCACGGAAATCCTTTGCAGTTGGGCTATAACAATGGTGCTTTGACGCAAAATCTGATGCAAAATCAGGAAGCGATTTTCTTTTCCAAGGTTGAAGGTTTTGTGCCATCAAAATTCAAACAAAAATTGTTGAATGGTTTTTTGAAATGGTACAATCGGAAAATGTATTTGAATGTTCGGGAAGATTATCAAACCGAAATCTATGGTTTATCCCAATATTCATCGGACAAATATAACTTTATTGCGCCAAAATATCTCAGAAGTTTGTACTTGCACGGCGCGCACGATATTGGCCACGCAATGCAGGATTTGGCGATGGTTGGCTGTTCTTCACTCGCGGTTTGGAATGAGAATACAGAAGACGGCGATTTGCTGATTGGAAGAAATTTCGATTTTTATGTCGGCGACGATTTTGCCAAAAATAAGTTGGTTGAGTTTGTAGAACCTGAAAACGGAATTCCATATATGTCGGTCAGTTGGCCGGGAATGATTGGCGTGGTTTCCGGTATGAACAAGGAAGGAATCACAGTTACAATCAACGCTGGAAAATCCAAAATTCCGATGACCGCAAAAACGCCGATTTCGCTTGTGACTCGTGAAATTCTACAGTTTGCTAAAAATATTGACGAAGCGATTGCGATTGCCAAAAAACGGAAAGTCTTTGTCTCAGAATCGATTTTGGTGGGAAGTGCGACTGATAAAAGTGCTGTAATCATTGAAGTTTCGCCGGATAATTTCGGGGTTTTTAAAGTGGAAAATTCGAGTCAAGTGGTTTGTACAAATCATTTTCAGTCCGAGGCTTATAAAGATGACGAGCGAAATCAAAAGCAAATTGTGGAAAGCCATTCGGAATATCGTTATGAAAAACTTCAGGAATTGTTGAATGAAAGCCCAAAGTTGAATCCTGAAAAAATGGCTTCGATTTTACGAGATAAATCTGGCTTGAAAGGAGAAAAAATCGGATATGGAAATGAGAAAGCTTTGAACCAACTTTTGGCGCATCACGCGGTGATTTTTTCGCCGGAGAAACGCTTGGTTTGGGTGTCGTCAAATCCTTATCAATTGGGGGAATTTGTCTGTTATAATTTGAGTAAAATCTTCTCTGATGAACGATTGAAAACTGGAGAATTTGCGACTTCAAATTTGAATATTGCGAAAGATTCTTTTGTGGATTCTCAGGAATTTAAAAATTATGAGGAATTTAAAAAATTGAGTTCTCAGTTTGATGAGAATAAAATATTATCTGATGAATTTATCAATCATTATCAAACTTTAAATCCGGATTTCTGGTTGGTTTATTATCAGGCTGGGAAATATTATTTCAATCAAAAAGATTATCAGAAAGCGAAAATTGAATTTGAAAAAGCTTTGACGAAGGAGATTACAACGATTCCCGACAAAAAGAATGTTGAGAAATATTTGAAGAAGACTTTGAGAAAGTTGAAATAATGACTAATCGTCAAATGAATGGAAAGCGTTAAACTCTGCGAAGCGCAAGCCGACTTGAACGGACTCTTCGAGAGCCTCAGAGTGACAATTGGGAGTGGAAGGCGGATAAGTTGCCCAAATCATTCTAACCGTTTTCTGGATTGACTTTGTTGAGGAAAAGATAAAAACCAACGCCCAAAATTGTGGAGACCGAAGTTGCCAGAATCAGACTGCCGATAATGTATTGAAGCAGGTGATTTTTGACCAATTCGAAGTTGATTTCGTGATTCAGAAAATTGGTTTCTCCATCCACGAAAGGCGCACCAATAAAGAGAGAACCCGCAATAATGAGCGGAATGAACGGCGGAAAACTGATGTTGGAAGAGACAAATGCCAGCACCTTGTTGAGCTTGAAAATCACGGCCAGAGATATCGTCAAAGCCGTCTGAAAACCCCAAACCGGCGACAATCCGATGAAGGCGCCCAATGCAATGGAAAACGCCTTGGTGCGGTTGCTTCCGTCGCTTTCCAAAACATCTTCTTTGATGAATCTTTTGAAACTTTTCTTCCTGAAATTAACGATAAAATTTCGAGGTTTGATGTAGGCTAAAGTGATGATAACCAGGATGGTATTCAGAATGCTGATTCGCGTAAAATCTTTGAAAGGACGAAAGTGCGAAACCCTTTCCGCTGGGTCGTAAAGGACTTTCACCGGAACATTTTTGACCGGAATATTTTTCCACGCAGTTCGTACGATAATCTCGATTTCGAACTCGAATTTTGGCGTGAAATATTTTTTCGGAATTTGGTTCAACGGATAAAGTCTGTAGCCGGATTGCGTGTCCTGAAGCTTGATTCCGGTCTCGAACCAAAACCAGAAGTTGGAAAAATTGTTCCCAAAACTGCTTTTTTTCGGAATCCCATCTTGCGACATATTCCGGTTGCCGATGAGCAAAACATCTTCATTTTCCGCAAGCAAAGCCTCCACAAAAACGGGAATGTCGTCTGGATAATGTTGACCGTCGGAATCTATCGTGATGGCAAAATCAAATCCAAGTTCCAAAGCTTTTCTGAAACCGATTTTCAGCGCATTTCCTTTGCCTTTGTTTTCGGGTAAATGGATAATTGAAATTTGGCGATAATCGCTCAAAATGGACGAAGTAGAATCCGTGGAACCGTCGTTTACAACAATGATGTTTTGGGTGTAATCCAGAACGCCGTCGATGACGCGCTTCAGCGTTTTTTCGTTGTTGTAAGTAGGGATTAAAACGCAGATTTTCCTTTCTAAGATGGCGTTTCGTACTTCGTGGATGGTCATTATTTGAATGAAGCTTTTTCGGAAGCCGTCATCGTTTTGGATTGCCCAGCAAACTGTTTGATATAGCTTTTCAGGTCAGCATTTTGCTTGCTGTAGTTGTTGATGAGGAAGGTTTTGTCTTCTTTCAGATTCTTGTGGTAACCCACGATTTTTGGGATGTTTTCCTGAACGCTCATTCGGATGACACGTAATTCTGCATTGTTTGGATTGCTCGCAATGAGGCTTTCCAAGGTAGTTGCGCCCGATTTTACAAATGTTTTTCTTTTGTTTTTTTCGGTCGTCACTTTGGCTTCCAAGATTTTAGAAGCTGATTTGTAGGCAGAAATTACGGGGTCATTTGATGATTTTTTCTCAGCCAAAGCAATGAAATTCTTCGCATTCTCGTTGGATGAGTTTGCTTTGGAATAGCTGTTTCTCAAAGATTCCAAATCGGATTGGAAGAGGGAGAAGAATGTGAACATCAAAGTGAAAATCAATTTCATAACCTTAGATTTTGGTGTAATTAACTGATAGTTTCAATGCAATTGTTTCGCCAAAACTGGTCGTGTTCTTTACTTTTAGTTCGCCATCTTTTTCCGTAATGTCCAATTGCAAAACCAAATCTGGCGTTTCAAAAGGATTGATGATGGCCATAAACTTCACATTGGAAGCGGATTTCAAAAACAATTTTGAAGCGGTGAAATTTTCAGTCAAGTCTTTCACAATCTGCATCATACAAACACCTGGTGTTACAGGGTTTCCAGGAAAATGTCCTTTGAAAATCTCGTGGTCAGGATTGAGTTTTATCTTCGCAATGAAACTTCCATTCTCTGATTTTTCGGATGATTCTAAAGTGTAAAAGTTGGTAAGAATGGTTTGCATATTTTATTCAGTTTCAGTGATTTGGAAAAGTTTGATGTTGATTTTAAAATCTTTGTGTTGAAGATTGATTGTCTCTGCAAAAGTATGTTTTTTTGCTTCAAAAGTAAAATCGATTTTTTCTCGCTTGTTTTTTGTGTAGATGATTTGGTTTAATAGGCTAGAATTTTTATCAAAGAACAAATAATATTGTTTCTTATCAACGTTTGAAAGATAAATCTTCGAATCATTATTTTCAAAACTTTCACTCACCGAAAACTTTCGTTTTAATAATTCCTGAAAATCATTTTTCAGAAAATTGATTACCATTTTTTTGTCTAAATCTGCCAAGACGTAATTGAGTTTGAAGTTATTTTCTGAGATTTCAAAGTCAATCATTTTGTTTCCAAAATCCGAGGTCATCACAACTCTGTGCGTGATTTCGGAGATTTTTTTGATGATTAGAATTCCGCTGATGTCGTTGCCGTAAACTTCCATTTGGCATTTGTAAACATAATCTTCGTTTGAAGAAAAGTACAGATTTTCAACTTCTTTTTCGGAATTTGAAATTGGTTTTGCATCTGCAAGCTGATATGTTTTACAAGAAATCATCAGCAAAAAAAGCGAACTATAAAGAAAACTCAGAAGCAGGAATCGGCGCATTGATTTTGGTGTTTTTAAAAACAATATTTGTTGTGTCGCCCGAAGCCTCAGTCATATTGACCTGAGAAACAGTTGTCTGATTCTTAGGGAAATGAAGTTCAATTTGCTTAATGTACTTCATCAACTGCGCAGATTTCGGAGTAAATTTCGCAATGTTCGACCCTGAATTTTTCATATAAACCACAGAAAATTCAGGGTCACTGAACATTTTTCCGTTGGAACTCCCGACAATCAGTTTATTTATTTTTTCAAAAGTTTTGCTCTTTGCATCCACCGATGATTTTTTCCCTTGGTCGTTGATGAAAATTTTGTTTTCCTTAAATATAATACTGTATTGATAAGGTTTAGTATATTTCCAGCTCAGTGTATTTGGTGATTTTAAAGACATTTTTCCCTGCGTAACAATGTTTTTATCTAAAAAATCCATTTTTTTTGTCTGAACGAAATCGCTTTGTAAAGTTTTAATTTCCTTTGTTTCAGCAGAAATTTTTGTCACAAATGCTTTGGATTCAGCGCTAGTCATTGCTGTATTTTGGGCAAAAACAAAACCTGAGATTAATAAAGAGGCGAAGAAAGCTATATTTTTAAACATTTATTTTTCTGATTTAATGATTGAATCAATCGTGAAAGTTGAATACTTTTCACGCTCCAAAAATAACAATAATTCAACCAAAACATTGTACGTTTTCTCAGAAGTGTCGTGAAGCAGGATAATGCTTCCTTTTTGTAAATTTCTTTTTACTTTCTTTAAAATTTTCTTCTCATCCGAAATCACCGTGTCCAGTGAACGGACATTCCAGCCGATACTTTTTTTATTCGTTTTTTTGATTGCTTTTGCAATATTCGGATTGGTCACTCCAAAAGGAGGACGGTACAAATTGGTTTTAATACTCCCAAATTTTAAAATACGTTCATCACATTTTTCAATTTCCTTAACCATTTTTGAAGTCGATAAAAATCCGGTATTATTGGAATGTGAAAAAGTGTGATTGCCCACTGTATGACCTTCCGCAATGATTCTTTGGAAAGTTTCAGGGTATTTATCAATCTGTTTTCCGATGCAGAAAAAGTTAGCTTTGATATTATTTTCTTTTAAAACATCTAAAAATTTAGGAGTAAATTCTGTCGGTCCGTCATCGAAAGTCAAAGCGACTTCTTTGATTTTTGTCCGTTTATGAGTAAAACTTTTAATAAAATATCCCAACTGAATGTCAAAAGAACCCCAGATTACAACTGCTGAAAATAGAATGAAGCAAAAGATGTAAACCCAGACTGTTCCCTGAAATGCGTAAACAAAGGCATTCAGGAAAAGATAGAAGATGATAAATGGATAATGCTTCATTTTTAAATTATCAGTTAATCTGGCTGTTCGCCAATTTCTCTTTTCACGTATTCAGACAATTTCCTTTTTGCAAATGCATCAAAATAATATATTGAATAATCGTCTTTAACATCCTCCAAAACCTCGTAAGCATTTGCAAACTCCAAACCATCTTCTTTTACAACATAAACATCATTGCCATAAAATGCATATGCAACGCTATCATATAAAGGCTTTCTGCAAATTAAATCATATTCAAAAGTTAATGGCTCATCTTCATTCAAATATTTTAGAGCCCATAAATCGCCTCTTCTTAAAGCATAAATATTTTTAGATAAAAACAGAGCGTCATTGTAATTTCCCATTTCAACAATCCATCCATCTGGAACACCAGAATCTATCACACCAAGCAAACCATCTCTTTCTACCTTAACGATTTTATCTGAGTCCAAACTATTGCTCAGGATTACCATCTCCGAAATCTGGTCATATTCAAAATCTAAACGTAAGTCACCTGTTGCGAGATGTAAAAGAGCTTTCTTTTTGTTCTTAATGATGACCAAGGCTTCAGGAAGATAGTCTGTTCTAACGATTTTATCAAAGTCATCCACCAAAAGATTTCCTTTAGCATCAAATATTTTGTGTTTCTGCTGGTTTTTGTGAGGCTTTACCAAAATGTAATTATAGCTCAATCCTTCAAGTGCATTTTCTGGATAATCCCCAACGTAGACAAAATTTCTGGTGAAGATTTTGTGCGCCTTTTGCCCGTTTACTTTTGTGTTAAAATAACTCGTTTTAGATTCAAACGGATTGTCGGAAATAAAATCAATTTTCACTTTGCCGTTAGATGTAATCAGGCCGTAATTGTCGTTGAGTTTTGCAGTGAAAATTTCGTTGTTGCCGTCATTTTCCAAAAAAATCATTTCTTCATACAAAGGCTCAAGAACAACTTCACCTTTCAAATTTATCAGTCCAAATTTTTCGCCCGTCTTTACAATGGCTGTTTTAGAAATTTCGAAATCGTACGCATCATCGAAAATTAAGGGAATAATCTCTTCACCTCGCTTATTGACGTAGCCATACTTTTCATTTTTCACAACAACGGCAAGGTCTGAATAGTAATCATACGCATAAAATTCGTCGTAAATCGGCTGAATTAATACATCTCCCTTTTCATCTTTAAGTCCCCAAAGTTCATTTTCTTCGAAAATTTCCACTTGATTAGGTTCAACATGTTCTTGCCAGATATGTTCCCAACCATAATCGTAGTCTACGTAATTCAAAAGTTCCCTGAAACTGCTAAATCCTAAAGTTGATTCACTGGTAAATTGCTTTACATCCAGCAAAGTCGAATCATTAGCTTCGATAGCCTGACGAAAAACGTTATTATTCTGTTGAATATCTTTTAAAAGTTGCTGTGCCTGTTCCTCATGCGAGATATCGTTCATATTGAAAACATCCCATGCGTCGATATGAAAATAGGGTTGCTTCAGCTTGTCAAGATAATTGAATAAATTCTCTTTGGCCTCCGAAAATTTTTCGAAATCGTCAATTAGATTTGAATTTTCTAGAAACTGATAGAGCTTTTTAAAATTTTCAATACCAGCTTGGGCATCAAAATAAAGCCCGAAATTATCAGGCTCTGTGTGGTCATTGTAAATATTTCCTGCAACAAAACCTTCACCCGTGAAGAGACTTTGAAGAAGCAGAGGGACGTCATAGCCCCATTCTACCATCATTACATCACTTTTACTGGCATCCGATGGATTTGATGCATTGTAAATGTAAATTCTGTGTGACATTTCACCTTTGTTTTTGTGTTTTTATTTGAACAGTTTTATCTGTCGTTTTTTATGCTTTCTCCAGCAAAACCAAACTATGGTCAATTCCTCCGAGATGATTGTAGAGAAGAATATTTTCAATGCTTTCTTTTTTCACATCATTAATTTTCATCACTTCCGGAATCATTTGATTTTTCAAAATCTGACAAGCCATAAATGTTGAAAAACCGCTTGCAGTGTTAAATTCGCCACTCAAATGCTTGTAATAAAGTTGGGAAGAATTTGGAAATAATTCCGATGCATTTTTATAGTAAACATCCGATTCTGAATCTCCGCTGAAACCTAAAATAACAGCATCAATCTCTTCATTTTTCAAATTATTCTTAATTAAAAAATCTTCAATGAATTGTTGAATTTCATTAAGTTCTAATGAGTTAACAATGTGAATATCTTTGAGTTGTGCGTACGAAGTTTCGGTTTTCTCTTTTCCTAAAACAAAAAAACTTGAGCCTTCGCCCCAAATCACACCTTCCGTCGTTGAATTTAAATAATCAACCGGCAGATTTTCTTCTTTTTTAATGGAATTGCTCAATTTGTAGAGCTCCATCGTTCTTTCCGTTTGTTCATCTGTTGAACCGACCAAAACATTTTCTGCGTCACCATCCAAAATCTGAAGTTTCGCATCCAGCATTGAAAATTCGAGTGAAGATGAGCTGTTGACGTACGTGAAATTATAGCCGTGACATTGCAATCCCAGAGCAATCTGTCCTGAAACCGTGTTGTGCGTTGATTGAATGAAAAACGTTGGTGTCAGAAATTCTTCATTGTTTTCCAAAACATTTTTCAGGAACTTTTCAGAATCCTGAGAACAGCCCATTCCAGTTCCGACGATGATAGAATCGGGTTTTTCAATTCCTGCTTCTTTCAAAGCTTTCGTAGAAGCTACGGAGCTCATTTTGACCGTTTTAGACATTCTCCGGCTCATCGCGGGCGGAATGAATTCTTTATAGTTGGGCTCGATGGCTTTTAAAATCTGAATTGAATTTTCAGGTTTTAAAGTATCGAAGAAATTTTCGTTTAAAGTGTCCTGAACCGAGATGCAGGCGGCACTGTTGATGTAAACTGCACTCATTATTTAGAAAAAATTAAAGTTGAACAGTTTCCGCCAAATCCAAATGAATTGGAAAGTACGTGGTTGATATTTTTCTCTTTCAGTTCGGTAACCGGCGTCAAATCAAATTCTTCCATTTTGGTTTTGAAATTTAAATTTGGAAAAATGACATTGTTCTGCATCGCCAAAATTGAAAAAACCGCTTCAATTCCCGCCGCTGCCGCCAATGTATGACCCGTAAACGCTTTTGTAGAACTGAATTCCGGAACCTGGTTTTCACCAAAAATCCGAATCATTGCAATGCCTTCAGACAAATCATTATTTGGAGTCGCGGTACCGTGAACGTTGATGTAATCGATGTTTTCTTTATCTAAACCTGAAACTTTCAAAGCTTTTTCCATTGCTAAAAAAGCGCCTTGTCCGTTTTCCGAAGAAGCGGTTTGGTGATGCGCATCGTTGGCATTTCCATAACCGGAAAGATAAGCGAGGACTTTTTTATTTTCTTTTTTGACAATTTCATCAGATTCCAAAACCAGGAAAGCGGCTGCTTCGCCCAGATTCAGACCTTTTCTGTCGTTGTCGAAAGGCGTGTTATAAGAATCTGTGAGAATCATCAGCGTATTAAATCCATTCAAAGTAAACTTCGAAAGTGAATCTGTTCCGCCGACAATCACTCGGTCGAGAACGCCGTTTTTGATAAGTTTTGCGCCCATCATAATCGCATTAGCTGCAGACGAACAAGCTGTGCTGATGGTAGAAACCATTCCTTTCAGACCCAACATTTCTGCAATCGCTAGGGATGAATTTCCGGCATCGTGAGCGTCGATGTATTTTTGCTTTTCAGGGAAATCTTCGTAGGTGTAGAAATATTTTTCGGTGATGTCCATTCCGCCCACGCTGGTGGAGGAAATGAGTCCGGTTTTGTACTCGTTGATATCCGAAATTCCGGCGCTTTCTACCGCTTCTTTTGCGGCCACCATCCCCAACAAAGCGGTTCTTGTGACATTGTTGTCTTCATCCAGCTGAAGTTTCTGCACAAGTTCTTCATTAGACAATTTTATCTCGCCCGTTTTGATGCTTCCGGCGTGGCGTGTTTCAAACAATTCGATGTCTGAAATGCCGTTTTTACCGGTCGTCAGCGAAATAAAATTTTCCCCGACATTGTTACCAATGGAGGAAATGATGCCCATCCCTGTAATGGCAATTTTTTGACTCATCCTTTTATAATGTACCAATGTATCAATTTAGCAGTGCATCAATATTGGTACATTGCTAGATTGATACATTGTTAGATTGAATTATTTTGTTCTGTTTTCTTCGATGTATTTTGCCATCACTTCGATAGACTGGAAGATTTCTTTTCCTTTTTTCGGGTCAGACAATTTGATTCCGTAGTCTTTGTCGAGAAGTACGATTAATTCCAGCGCGTCGATAGAATCCAAACCAAGACCGCCACCGAAAAGTGGGTCTGTATCTTTAATTTCTTCTACTGCAACGTCCTCAAGATTAAGAACTTCTATGATTTTGTTTTTTAATTCTAATTTTAAATCTTCCATTTTTCAAAAATTTACCAATGTATCAATGTGCCAGTTTACCAATTGGGACTGAATAGTATTGTTACATTGTTGTACTATTATATTGTTAAATTACGTAGTTAGCAAATATACAAAAGCTTTATAACTTTCCTGATATAGTTCTACCCAGCCGCACAAGACTTTTTCAGCTTTTCCTGATTGCAGAATCCGTGCCGCGTATGAATTCAAAAATTCTTCATCGAATTCATCTAAAACGAAAAAAGCATTTTCGGTTTGCATTTTATGCTTGATGCTGAGTTCGCCGACGCAAATATTCGGTAAAGTGTACACAAAAACGGCAGGACTCGGGAAATAATTATCCTGAGAATTGATGCTTTCCTGATATTTAAAATCGGTGTCGAGGCTTGAGGATTTGTTGGCAAAAACCAAAGCAGTATTGCTGTGGTCGTCGTTTTTCAGAATCATTTCGGATGCCAGAAAAGCGAGTTTGCTGAGATTATCCATTTTATGAAATTTTGGATAATTCAGTTCTAAAGTTTTGTAAGCTTCTTTTGCAAAGTCTGTGAAATTTTCGGTTTCGGATTCAAAAATAATTTGGTCGTCAAGGATTATTTTTGAGCTTTCTATGTTGCAGATATGTGTTTTCTTCATTGAGGATTTTCAAAATTTCAAGGCTTTTTTGTTGGATTTTGATGAGTGTTGAAAATAGCGAAAACCACAATTTCATTTTCTACAATTTCATAGATAATAACAAAAGGGAATTTTTGAATATATGCCTCACGCAAATTTCCCCTCTTCAGAGGAAAGTGCAATGGGTTATTTTGAATTCTAAAGAGATAACCTTCAACCTTTTTTGTGAATTTTTCTCCCAGTCCAATTTGTCGGCTTTCGTACCATAATGCTGATTCGAGCAAATCAGCTTCAGCATTTGGTGATAGGGAAAGGTGATAAGTCATAATTTTTTCATCAATCTTTCTTTAGCTTCTTCCCAAGAAGAAGTCTTTAGCTCACCATTTAAATACTTTTTGCGTTCTTCCTCAATTCTGTCATACACATAATCAGGAACTACGGGATAATCGGTAGCTTCTAATTCTGAATCTTCCTCCTCTTCTGCATCAATTATTGCGTTGAAAATACGGAGAATACGCTCATCTGCATCATCAATATATTCGTGAATTCTTTTTCTGATTTCTAAAGTAGATTCCATTTTCTAAGACTTTAATATTATCAAAATTACAAAATTATTTTTATGCCTTTTCCAAAACTATCGCCACATTACATCCACCAAAACCAGAAGCTGTTTTCAGAATATATTTTATTTCTGCAGATTGATTTTCTTTAATAATATTCAAATCCTGCGAAACGCCCATTTCTTCAAAGTTTTTGGATGGAATTAAAGTATTTTTCAAAGCCGATTCCATAGAAATAATACTTTCCAATAAACCTGATGCGCCTAGACAGTGTCCGTAATAACCTTTCATACTGTTGAGGGGAACATTTTGCAAATCCATTCTGTTGAAGGCGATGGCTTCCATCTCGTCGTTGTAAAGTGTTGCTGTTCCGTGGGCGGAAATAAAATCGATTCGGTCTGAAGAAACTTTCGCTTCTTTCATTGCATTTTGTACGCTCGCAAAAAGTCCGTCGCCGGTTCGTGATGGTCCGGAAATGTGATTCGCATCATTAATCGCCGAGTCGCCTAAAACTTTAAACTTAAATTTTTCGTTCTGATTTAATACTGAAGTGATGTAAACACTTGCAGTTGCTTCGCCCAGATTAATCCCATTTCGGTTTTTGTCGTAAGGTTTGCAAGGCTCGCTTCCGATTGCCTGAAAAGAATTGAAGCCTGAAATCACAAACTCAGAAATCTCATCTCCAGCAACTACGAAAGCGTCTTTGTATTTTTCTGCCTGAATCATATTTTTCGCCACAGAAATGGCCATCACTCCGGAAACACACGCGTTGGAAACGACAATCGGTTTGGTTTTAAATCCAAAAAAATCTGCGAGTTTTTGAGCTAATTTTGAAAGATAAATACCTTCCGGTAAGGTAGTTTCGTTTTTTAATAAACTGATATTTCCTTTCGTTGTGGAAAGAATAAAAGCAGTGTCATCTGAAATCGAATGTCTTTCTACCAAAGGTTTTAGGCTCAACAAAAACATTTTTTCAAGTCTTGTGAAATTCTGATTGTCGAAGTGTTTATTAAATTGCTCTTTCAATTTCTCAGAATCAATTTTAGAAACAAAGAAAGCTTCGTGATTTTCTATGACCTTATGTAAAGCTACGCCGGATTTTCCTTCCAAAAGTGCGTTCCAGTTTGATTCCACATCAAAACCTAAAGGCGTGACGCAGTTATAATCTGTAATGTAAATTTCTTTGTTCATTAATTACTAAAATTTTTGAATCTTTTTTGAAAGCCAAGAGCTAACAGCTAATTGCCAAAAGCCAATTATAATCCCATTTTATCTTTCCAGGCCTGGAAAAACTCGGGATTGTACAGGCATAAATTATTTTCAGCATCCAGAAAAACCTGAATGGTCTCTCCACTGCAAACCAATTGGTTTTGCTGATTAAAAATCTCGTATTTATAAATTAGTTTTGCCGAAACAGAATTGATGAAAGTCGTTACAATGTTGAAAGTTTCTCCATATTTCAAGGGAAGAAAATGTTCGCACGTACTTTTTACAATTGGCGTTACAAATCCAGCTTTCTGAATATCGAGGTAGGTCAAACCGTGCTGTCTTCCGAAAGCCTCTCTTCCGTCTTCAAAATACACGATGTAATGCCCGTGCCAGACGATTCCCAGCGGGTCTGTCTCGTTAAACCGGACGCGCACTTCTTCGGTACAGGTTAAATTTTTAGACTGCATATTGTTTTGTTTTTAACCACAATGGGCACAAAGGTTTTCACAAGGGACACTATTTAAATTCAATTAATTTATTAAAATTAGTCAATTGTACCGTTGATTAATCTCTTGACACCATTTTTAAATAAAACCGAGTTAAAATTAATGAGTAAACCCAATTTACAGTTGCTTAGTTTTAAATAGGTTAAAACTTGAGCAATATGAATGTCATTTAATGATTCTACAGATTTTATTTCTACAACAACTTTTTTTTCAATTAAAAAATCGAGTCTGTAGCCAACGTCGAGTTTTACATCTTCATAAATTAATGGCATTGGTTTCTGTTTTTCTATCAATAATCCTGATTTCCTCATTTCAAAGTGCAGACATTCTTCATAAGCGCTTTCCAAAAGCCCTGCTCCAAGTTGACGATGAACTTTCAATCCTGCATCAAATACAATTTTTGAAATCTCATTTTCATTCATATTATTTGTGTTTTGATTAAGTAACCATTATTATTATGTTTAACAGTTTAATTTAAATGTTTTTTACCACAAAGGGCACAATGGCTTTCACAAAGGACACAAATTAAATTAATTCATCCTTGTGCTCTTCGTGAAAAATCTTAGTGCTCCTTGTGGTTCGGCAAATCAAACACTATTTTGTTTTCTCTCATACAATAAAGAAATGCTGACCATCGCAATATAAAATAAAAATAAGAAAATCAGTTCCTTGGCAATTTCGCCAATGCCACTGTTTCTTAAAATGATATCGTAATAGGCATTCAGGCCCCAGTTCATCGGGGAAAACTGTGCGATTTTCTGCATAAATTCGGGCATCAGGAAAACCGGAACCCAAATTCCGCCAATTGCTGCCAAAACCACAACCGAAGTCGCTCCAAACGGCGCCGACTGTTCCTGTGTGTCTGAAACGGTTCCAATTAAAACTCCAAATCCAATCGCGGCCAAACCTGCAAAAAGCGTGACAATGAGAAGGTGAAGCATTTTTCCGGAAACATCAAACTGAGGTAAGTCCATCAGCGGGAAAAGCCAGATTCCCACTGCAACCATCAGCAAAAACTGTATGACACAAATGATGAGATAGGTGAATGTTTTTCCTAAAATATGAATGTAATACGGCGTCGGACTCACGCGAACTCTCACGCTCGTTCCCTGACTTTTTTCTTTGACTAAATTAATTGACAACGGTACTACAATAAAGAAAATCGCAAACAACGCCCACGCAGGAACGTTGTGCTGAACGGAATTCGGCATCACTTCTTCGTTGCCTTTGTTTGGGGTGATTTCTTTGAAGGTAATCAGACTTTTATTTTCAAGGTCTTCCGTCGTTCCAAGCTGGTCTTGGAAGGCTTTGTAGATTTTTTTATTCTCGATTTCGAAAACCATTTTGTTGATGGCATTCATCACAGAATTTTTGAAACCTGTGTTCGTTGCCGGGTCGAAATAGAGATGAATATCTTTTGCCTTTGAAGCTACAGCATTTGTAGAAGTCGAATCGGTTTCCAAACCAAACGAACTTACGACTGTCTGAACTTTAGAATCGATATTTGAGTTTAAATCTTTCGTTAAATTTTCAGGAATGACGATGGCCATTTGGTAATCTCCCGTGAACACAGCTTTCTCAGCTGATTTTTCGCTGTAATCGGTGACGAGTTCAAATGTTTTGCTGGTTTCCAGTTCTTTTTTGATGACTTTGGAAACTTCAGATTTATCGTTATCAATAAAAATAATCGGTATTTTCGAACCTTCCAGATTTTTGAATGTCGAATCCTGAATTAAAGTAATCGTAATAATTAACAGCAACGGCATCAGGAAAATGATGACAATTCCACCCGAATCTCGCTTCAATAACTGAATTTCCTTGATGAAACTTCTCCACAATTTATACAACATCTCTCAATTCTTTTCCGGTTAATGAAATGAAAACATCCTCCAGGTTTTCCGCATTGGCAACTCTTTCCACCAATTCTTCAGGAGTTCCAGTCGCGTGGATTTTGCCGTGGTCGATGATGGCGATTTTTGTACAGAATTCCTCTGCTTCCGAAAGGTGATGCGAGGTGTAAATAATGCACGTTCCTTTTTTATTCAAATCCAAAAGATAATCGATAATCGCTTTTTTGGATTGAACGTCAACGCCAACAGTAGGCTCGTCCAGAAACAGAACTTTTGGGTTGTGAAGTGTTCCGGCAATCAGATTGCAACGGCGTTTCATTCCGCCTGAAAACTGGTCTACTTTTTTGTTGGCAAATTTCGTTAAGCCCATTAATTCCAAAGCTTCGTCAATGGCTTTGTGAAGATAACCGTTCTTCAAACCATACAGACTTCCGAAGAACAAAAGATTTTCTTTCGCCGTTAAAGTCGGGTAGAGCGCATATTCCTGAGGGACAACTCCGATAATTTGTTTGATTTTTGAATTGTCTTTTTTTGGAGACAAACCGTTGATGGTAAAACTTCCTGAGGTTGGTTTAATCAACCCTGAAAGCATAGAAATCAATGTGGTTTTCCCCGCTCCGTTGGGTCCGAGAATTCCGTAGATTTCGTTTTTATCGATATCCAAAGAAATATCATTAACCGAAAAATCTTCCGAGTTTTTGTATTTCTTGTAGAGGTTTTTTATTTCGATGATATTCTCCAAACTATATCGCTTTTCTCAATTTCTTATAAAAAGCCTCCTCCAAATCTGCGATATGCAACATCGATTTTGAAAGCTGATTGTAAATATCGCTTTTCGAATTTCTATTCTTGTAAACTCTTGCAATATCCACGGCAAAATCTCTCCAAAGGTCGCCGATTGCGGTAATTTCTTTAGATAATTCTTTTAATTCTTCATTTTTTAGAATCACTGCCGCTTCCTGTAAAAAAGCGCCGTAAATAAACCTGAATCCGCCACCGCCGGTTCCGATTTCTTCCTGCATTCTGATGAGTTGTCCGAGGTAATGGTTGGTCATTTTCGTGCCTTTTTTCTCAGCCCATTTCGGGATGCTTTTCGCCACCCAACGCATTGCTTTTACTCCAATTAATGGAACGGGAGCCAACATATTTTTGCAGGTGTCTTTAATTCCTTTTTTGATAGCTTCTTCAAGATGAACATTCTCAGGAATGTGTGTAGGGAAATACATATGACCTTTCGGGGCGAGTGCACCTTTTGCGTAACGAACTTTCTCAAGCTCTGCTTCGGTCAGCGTGGTTGCGAAATCCATCACAGGGTCGCTGATGAGGAATTTTCCGTCTTCCTTTCCGTAAACCACAAGATTGTGGGCATTGAAATGGAATTTATATTCTTCAGGGAAATATGTTAGGTTGAAAACACCAACTTGTAAACCTGTCGGAATGTTTTGTTCTAAATTTTTCTCCAAAGCAGCCTGCGCTTCTTTTGGATTTGAAAATTTAATTCTTTTGATTTTAATTCCCAATCGTTTTGCCGCTTTGGTAAAAATCGAACCTGGCATTGGACGATAACTGAAACCTGGCGCAAAATTCACTTTAAGGAAAGGCAAATACACGAAAAATAATCCGGAACCGATTCCGAAAATCATTGGTTCGCTTAGTTTCAAACCTTTGTTGAGAAGTAGATTGGAAGCAACACCGTTTTCGCAATGCGCTGTCTGATGGTGTTCAAAATTTATTTTCATTCGTTGTTTCTTTAAAACCCCTTCAGAGTTCAAAACGCTGAAGGGGTTATTTATTTCATTATTTCCCGTCAAAATTTTTCAATTCATCTACCGAAATTCCGAAGGCGTCGGCATATTTTTTCAGAGTAGAATCGCTTAGTTTTTTGAAAACGTGTGGTTTTGCGTGTCGTTTCACCGTCCATTGCCATTTGTCAACATAAGCCGCCAAAACTTGAAAATCCATTTTGTTGAATTCCATAAAATAGATGATTGGGCTCACGATGTTGTTGGCGACGTTTTGCTTAGCTTCTTCGATTCTTCCATTGATGAGTTCCATCGATTCATCGAGTGCTGCTTTTTTGGCGTCCCAGCCGATGCTGTTGGCAGTGGTGTAGTTATCATTTTCATCAGTGACGTATAACAATTCAGTCATATTCGCTGCTTGAAGGCTACTTTCGTCTTGAGGGAGATTTTGTTTTTTCATTGAGTTTTAGTTTTTCAATTCCTGAATAAACAAATTGATTTCTGCTCTTATCAATAATTTATCATTAATGAAAGTCTCGCAGAAAATGTTGCAAATGTTTTCGTACTGGGAAATCAGAGAAGCTTTGGAAATGATATTGTCGCCCACTTTTGGCAACGCAAAAATCTCTATTTTTTTGATATTGGTAATGAAGCCGATGACTTTGGTTTCAACATCCGGACCTTTGAAAAAACTTTGTCCAAGAATCGAGGAACACGTTTGCGCCACATTTTCTATCAATCCAGCTTCAACCAATTCATTATTCAAAACAAAAATATTATCAGGCCTTATTTCAAAAGAAGTGATGACGGTTTCCGGGGTCAATTCCAAAATGTAATCCGCCATCAGCATTGGTTTGCGATGGGGAAGAAAATTGTGGATGTTGATTAAATTGTCGGCCTTCAGTTCCATATTTTATTTTAACCACAAAAGTCACAAAAGCGTTTTTTGATTTTCTTTTGTGACTTTCGAAGTTTAGTTTTTTTTATTTCACAACGGTTTTCATCTGCGATTTTGCAATCACGGTTTCATTGATTTTCGTCACGATTTCAACCAAAGTGACGCCCATCATTTCGTTTAGGATTGTTGCTTCAGAAATCAATTGGTCGCCTAGTTTTGGTAAGCTTTCTACTTCAACAGATTTGATGGCGCCGATGTAACCAGTCGGCGATTCCTTACCCAAAAGAAAATATTTGTAACCTGTATGCAAAGCCACAGTCTGAGCCTGATGTTCTATCAAACCAGAAGCCTGGAAAATGCCTTCGCTCACGAAAATATTATCTTCTTTAATCGTAAATCCAGAAACCACGTGATTCTCAGAATAGTCGGAAACTTCGCCAACCATTACGAAAGGAAACCGTTGTGGAATCAGACTTTCTACAAAATCTTTGTCGGAATTTGGTAAGTTGGTTTTCATTAGCAAACCGTCAATAAGGCACAAGAGTAAGCGAATCTTCCACTTTCTGGAACGCAAAGAAGGATTTTTTCACCTTTCTTCAATTTTCCAGAATTCATCAATTGTTCAACTGCGATGAAGATAGAACCAGCACCGATATTCCCAACTTCGGAAAGGTTGTAGAACCATTTTTCCCAAGGGAAATCCAAGCCGACATTCGCAAATTCCTCTTTCAATCCATCTTTGAAGTAACCAGAAGAGATGTGCGCCAAAACGTGGTCCACAGTTTGTGGGTCCAACTGATGTTTGTCGAAAGACGTTCTCAAACTTTCTGCACCTTTTACCAAAATATATTTGTCAAGGATTTTGGTGTCTTGCTTCAAAGCGAAAATCGATTGATTCAACCATTCTTCCGCGGGATATTCCGCCCAGGATTTCAGGCTTCCGTCTTCCTGTTTTTCGCAACCGGAATACATACAAGCTTCGATTTCGTGCGCATAGGAATAGAAATCAATCCATTCGATTCTTAGAGACGTTTCGTTTTCTCTTGGTTTGTTTTCCAATAAGAATGCGCCAGCGCCGTCAGACAACATCCATCTTAGGAATTCTCTTTTGAAGGCGACGATTGGTCTTTCTTCCAAAAGTTTCAGGTTTTCTGCCTCGTGGTTGAATTTGTCCGCCGTCATCCAAGAAGAAAATCTTTCGGAACCTACGCAAACTGCGTTGTTTTTCACATCTGCTTTTACGGAAAGGAAACCGTAGTTCAAAGCGTTCATTCCGGAGTTGCAAAGTCCCATAGACGTGTTGATTTCTACAGATTTTCCAATGTTCAACTCACCGTGAACCATCGAGGCGTGCGAAGGCTGGATTTGGTCTGCAGAAGTCGTTCCGCAAGACAAAAGTTCCATATCTTCTTTTGTGAATTTGTCATCAAACAAACCTTCAATCGCTTTTGCCGTGATTTCTGCGTTGGAATGCGTCGGTTTGGAGTTGGTGTCCAAAGCGTAATATCTGGTTTTGATTTGATTGTTTCTCAAAATCAATGCTCTGGCTTTGGATGGTTTGTCGTTTACCAGTCCTAGGTAGTTTTCCATTTCGTCGTTAGAAATCGGGTCATTTGGTAAGTACGTGGAGGACTTGGTGATATATACGTTACTCATTATTTATTTTAAATTTATTCCTTGTAAATATTCTCTTTGTTTCTTTCTTTTGAACCACAAAATAGGCGTCAATAGGATGTGTGGCACCAATACGATTGGCGAAATCACCCAGATTGCTGTCATCAAATATACCTTAAAGAATTTAATCAGCAAAGGGCGTTTTTCTTTTTTCTTGATAATCAGATTACTCCAAACAGTGAAAATTTTATTGCCAACTTTCTCTACCCGAACAAGAAAAGGACGGATTTCCACCGCGCCATTTTTCACTAAATCGGGCTGAAGATTGGCAAAATCGCCTTTGTCCAAATATGTTTTGATGATTTCGCCATATTTCCCTGCACCGTTGATTTCCTCATCAGAAACGCCGGCGGAAGGCAACATTCCAGATTTTTCTTTTTGTCCAGTGGTCATCCATCGCAAAATGGTAAGAACGCTGGTGTAATTGTCGTGTCTATCGACCAATGCGATGTTTCCAACCAATTTGGCGTTCAGGTTTTTCAAATAGACCTTCAATTTTTCTTGGGAAAGCATCCACATATTTCGTGTTCCGGAGATGGTCACGATTGGCGTGTCTTTCATAATCTGCTCGACAAATCCACTTTTCAAAAATGAAATAATTGGAATCGACGGCGTGAGGTACCAAACCTGATAAGCGAACAAAATCAAATCGAATTTGGTGTTCAAAACCTCATCGGAAGGCGGATAGATTTCGCTTGGGATTTGAAGGTAAGATTCTGGGAAAGTGTTGAAAAAAACATCACTTGGCCAAGGGAAAGGAAAATCCTTTTTGAGTCGGATGTTGTAGTAGATGACGTTGTAATCTGCATTGTTCTCAAACGGATGGGCGATATTTTTTGCAATATCTTCCAATTGTCCGGTTTGAGAATAGTATATGACAAGTATGTTTTTCTGCATTAATAACTAATATGTAACAAAAATAAGATTAATAATTTTATTATTTTCGTCTTAGTACCATAATTGATGCCGAACTGTGTATTAAATTATAATTAGTGGACTCGGGAAACGCATTTTTCCCATTAATGAAAATCACCGTTTCCGGTAAGTTCTGAATCTCAGAAAGATTGAAGGAATCGTCGGAAATCAGCAACACGTCGATTTCTTTTTCGAGGTTTGAAATTCCATTGATGTAATTCAGTTTTCTACGTTTTACCAGATAATTGTTCTCCGCGATTTGTCTTTTTTCTTCGTTTTTGATGAACGTGAAAATTTTTCTGCTCGCTTGTTGCAAAGTCAGGAGAATGTCTTTTTGCCCATAGTCATCAGCAATGTGAAGGATTGTAGCATCTTTTGCGATGTGTTGATTTAATTCAAAATAAACCGATTTGTTTTTATTAAAATCGTCCTTAACTTCTTTTACGACTTCCGTTTCTTTATAAAGGAAACTCAGGAATAATTTCTTTTTGAAATAGTTTTCATCCTCAATTTCGTTTCTCAGTTTCGCAAATTCTTTTCGGAAATTAGCATTGATATTTTTCGCTCGCTCTTTGTAAGTTGCTCCAAAAGACAAATCGTCTTTGCTGATTCTGTCGCCAACTTTCACCGTAATACTTCCATCATAAATAATGAAATCGCCTTTCGGTAAAACCTCAGAATTCCCGTGAATGTAAATCGGCAAAATGTCTAAACTAAATTCTTCGGCCAAATAAAATGCGCCTTTGTGAAAACGTTTGATATCATTGGTATAGGACCTTTCAGCTTCCGGAAAAACAACAAGCGAATAACCTTGGTCAATCTTTTCTTTCAATTTTTCCTTCCCATTTTCGATGCCTTGCGAAACTGGGAAAAAGCCCAACGCTTTCACCAGTTTTCCGAAAATAGGCGAATCATAAACCCAATCGTTCACGAGATAAACGATTTTGTGCGTCGTCATTCCAATCGCCAAAGTATCGAGAAAAGACGTGTGATTGGCAATGATAATCGCTGGTTTGCTGAAATCTTCGTTAGGATTTGAAATGACTTTTTTCTTCACAAATGGATTTCCGTAAAGCACCGATTTCATAAACTTGGCCAAAATCAATTTGATGATATCCAAAGTTTTTCCTTTCGCATTTTTCACGAAAACACTTCCAAGCGCAGAGAACATCAATCCGCCCAAACCATAATAAATAAAGAGAATCAAGGAATGAAAAAACAATCTGAGCGTAATCGGCGACAAACCTTTTTTCTGCCTGTTAATAATCAAAAATCTAAACCAAAACGGATATAAAGTTGAGGTAATGATAATCACGGAAAGCATTCCAATCAAAGCGACTAAAGCCAAAGAATGCAATGCGGGATGTTTTGCGAAAATCAAAGAACCGATAGATAAAATCGTGGTGAAGACTGCCAAAATAATCGAAATTCTGTACGTAGGAAGTTCATTTTTTCCTGTCGTATGTTCTTTCTGCATTGCTTTGGTGAGGAAAATACTGAAATCGTCACCAACTCCGAAAACCAATGTGCAGACAACGGTACTGAAAATATTGAGTTCTAATCCTAAGAAATATAAAATTCCCGCTGTCACAACTCCAGTTAAAACAATCGGAAACATTGTCAACAAAGTCAGTTCAAAATTCCTGAAGAAAACAATAATGGTTAGGAGAATTGCCAACAGAGAGTAATTAATCAAGGTATTAAAATCTCTTTTCAGCAATCCCAAAAAGTTCTCATTCATCTGCTGACGGTCGATGGCGATAGCGTCGTGTTTCTTTTCAATGTCTTGTATGAAGGCATCTCTTTTCTTTTCGTCTACTTTTACCACATTCGAAACGGTGTAAAAACCATTTTCCTGACTCAGAAATTCTGAGATTTGAAGCGCTTTTATTTTTTCATAATCTTTGAGACTTAAAGTAGAATAGGTTTTATTTAAATTTTCATTAAACTGGTGAAAAGCCGAACTGTTGAAACCGAATTTGTTCCCATTCGAAACCAATTCGGAAATTGTGGAGTTCTTCTTATTCTCGTTCCAGAAATTTTGCCAGATTGCTACTTTTTTCTGCTGGTCTTCTTTAGATAAAACAACGTTTCCAAGTGAATTGTAGCTTAAGATTTTGGCATCTTTCTTTTCTTTTTCCAAAAATGTACTTAAGTCTGAATTTCTGGCGAGAGCTTCTTCCTCAGAGTTTCCGTAAGAAATCGTGTAGATGGATTTTGAGGTGATGTCTGACAGTTTTTCAAGTTTCGCCTCACTGATTTTTAATTCTTTCGGAATGTAATTTAAGTCGCCAATATCTTCATTGAAACCCACGTGACGGAAACCAAACAAACACGCAATAATCACAAGCGAACAGCCGATAATCAACGGCTTGTTTTTTTCGTAAGGATAATGCCCGATTTTATCGATGAAGTTGCTGTTTAATGTATCTGATTTTTCCTTCGGATGATACAGTTGTGGGACAATTATCAAAGCTGAAACCGAAGAAAATAAAACCGTAATCGAAGCGAAAAGTCCCAAATCTTTCAAAGCTTCCGAACGCACAAAAACCAAACATAAAAATGAAACTGCCGTAGTTGCGCTACTCAGAATAATCGGTTGGGTGATTTCTTTGTAAAGCTCTTCAATATTGTTGTTGTGCTTGTAATGCGTGAGAATGTGAAGCGCATAATCAATTGTGATTCCAATTAGAATAGCACCAACGCTTAAGGAAATGGCTGAAATTTTATCTTTAATAAAATACAAAACCATCAACGCCAACAAAACAGAGAATAAAGTCGGCAGGAAAACAATAATCGGGGTGAAAAAATTTCGGAAATAGTAAATCAACAAAATCAGCAAAACCGTCATCGAAATAATGACCGTATTTTGAATGTCTTTCTTGATTTGCTGCGCATTGGCAACCGCAATCACCGGCGAACCAAAATAACTCAGTTCAGTTTTTCCTTTAAATTCTTTGTTGAGGTTGTCTTTGATTTCGTTTAACTGATTGACAAATGTTTCGTTGTTTTTAGTATCGTTGCTCTTGTTTTTCGGTTCAATAAAAAGGAGGAGGTTTTTTCCGTCTTTGGTAACAACGTAATTGTCTTCAAGCTTAAAATCTTTGCTGATGTTTAAAGCATTCAGTTTTTTAATTCCGAGAAAAGTAATTCCCAAAGGGTCTTTTTTAATGAAATCTTTCGTGACCAAACTTGTTGGCGAAACCAAAGAAACATAATTGTTCTCGACCTGTTTCGCAATGCTGTCTTTGTTGAGTTTTCTTTCAATTTCCAGATAATCGTTTTCATCTAAAAACAACGGGAGATTCTGATTGACAAAATCAAACGTTTCGGAAATCTCATTATCATTTACCTTTCCCTGAATGGAACCGATGTATTGCTCTAAAGGTTTTGTTTTTTCTAAAAATGAATCAGCCGTTTCGGATAACTGGAAATTGTCGTCTTTCGATTTCTTTTCGATAATGACGATGATTTTGTCTGAAAAATTAAGTTGTTTAAGAACTTTCGCCGTCAGGTCAGATTTTTCACTTTTCGGGATAATCTGATTGATATCTTCTTCAAAATTGATTTTAAACGCAAAAAATAAACACAGAAAAGCAATTCCCAACGCCGTTGCGATAGAAAGAATTCTGTTTCTGGCAATCAGATAATATAGATAGATGAAAAAGCGATGCATTTTTGTTTTATGAAGTTTTTGCTGTTTTGGTTGAGGTTGGTGTTTTAATATAATTTAATATGAATTTTATATTATATTCCAGTATTTGTTATCAAATAAGTTGGCAAATTTAATATATTTTAATTTTTATTAACTTGTGTGACGGGATTATTATTTATATTCGTTGTTAAAAAACTGAATATGAAAAACATCTATTTCCTGTCTCTTTTATCATTTTTTTTCTTTTATTCTTGTAAAGATGACTCGACTGTTGTAGAATCTGCGATTTCTGGGCCGACGGTCAATTTTGATATCAATGCGGTGCCGTACTCCAAACTTTCAACCTATTCATTTTTTTCTGGGGACCTAAAAAACCTGACACCAATTTCGAAAGTGATCCCATATGAGCCTGCAAGTTCTTTGTTTACAGATTATGCTCAGAAGAAAAGATTCATCTGGATGCCAGAAGGTACAAAAGCGACTTATGAAGAAGATGGAAAGACTCTCAATTTTCCAATCGGAACCATTTTGATCAAAAATTTCTATTATACCACTTTACAACCCAATAATCAGGCAAAGATAATAGAAACAAGATTGATGATAAGAAAATCTACCGGATGGATTTTCGCGGAATATATTTGGAACGATGCGCAAACAGAAGCTTCTCTGGTGACCGGTGAGGATTTTACCAGTGGCAGCTCCCAAACGATAAGTTTCAAGAAACCAAACGATGAGGTGATAACTACAGATTACAGGATCCCATCGGAAAATGAATGTTTTGCCTGTCACAGAGTGGATGGGAAACCTGTTCCAATCGGTACAAAACCACAAAATCTAAATACAGTCTACAACTATTCCACCAATAATATAAAGAACCAGTTACAAAAACTGGTGGATGAAGGTTATCTGGCCAGCTATCCTTCCTCCATAGTATCCACGGTGGATTATCATGACACTACGAAACCTGTTGATATTCGTTTGCGCTCCTATCTGGATGCCAATTGTTCGCATTGTCATCAGCAAAACGCCCGCTGCGATTACCGTGCATTGCGCCTAAACTTCAATCAAACCAGTGATTTAACTAATTTGGGTGTTTGCCTCACAGCAGCCGAACCTGTCAACTCCACCATATCAAAAATCGTTGCGCCTGGCAATTACAATAAGTCGGTCATGCATTACAGACTTCAATCCGTCGATGAAAGCAACAGAATGCCTTTGCTGGGAAGAACGGTAGTTCACGATGAAGGTCTGTTACTAGTACAGCAATGGATCAGTTCATTAAACCAAACTTGCAATTAATTACAAAACTTAAAACCAATATGAAAAAACTATTACTCTTTACATCTCTTTGTTCTGCTGCCTTTGCTCTGGCGCAAACATCTTGTGCCAATCCGGTCATTATCAGTGCAACAGGCACGTACAGCGTTCCCGGAATCACGGGAAATCCCGCACCGTCCGCATGTGGCCTCGAATATGGTATTGGTACTGCAGGAGCGTGGTACAAATATACACCTACCGAGGATAAGAATATTACCATATCTACCGTAATTGCGGGGCAGTCTAATGATACAAGAATAATGGTGTACACTGGCGATTGTACAACATTGGCGTGCGTGATAAGCAATGATGATTATTCTGGGTTTTCTGCGCAGGTGACTTTTCGTGGCGCTCCCAATACACCTTATTACATCGTTTTTGATAATAAATGGAGCAATTCTGCTTTTCAGTTCAAATTTTCAGAATCTGTCGTAGTTCCAGATAGGCTTTCTTTCACTTCTCAGGTCGTAAGTGGTGTTGCTGGTACCTACAACAATTGTATCGTGGATATGAATGGAGATTATCTGGATGATATTGTTTCTGTAGTCAACAAAACAAAGATCGTTGTTTCCCAGCAAAAACCAGAAGGTGGATTTAATGATGTCAGCTACACCACTCCAAATACAATTGTAGAACCGCAATGGAGTATTGCAGCAGGTGACTATGATAATAATGGATTTAATGATCTGATCTACGGTTCATCCAGTGGTGTTACGTTTGTAAAAGCCAACGCTACAGGAACAGCCTACACTACAGACCGAAAAACCCAATCCTACCTCACGCAGCGCACCAACTTTGTGGATATTAACAATGATGGCAAATTAGATGCTTTTGTCTGTGATGACAACGGACCAAACAGATATTATCTCAACGACGGAACCAATATGAACCACAACCGAGGCGGATTGGGAGATTTTCCATCTGGAGGTAACTATGCTTCTACCTGGACAGATTTTGATAATGATGGCGACCTGGATCTCTTCATTGCAAAATGTGGCGAAGGTGGCTCTGGAGTTGGAGGAAATATCGATGAGCTTTACAGAAATAACGGCAACGGAACTTTTACCAACGTGGCCAATGCAGCGAATCTTGCAGAGCCTTCTCAAAGCTGGTCTGCGGCTTGGGGCGATTTCAATAATGATGGATTGATGGACACCATGATCGGTATTAATTCTGACACCGATGGCTTGAACAAGATCATGAAGAATAATGGAGACGGCACTTTCTCCGACGTGACCGCTGGCTCTGGATATGAATCTGTAACAGGTATGAGTCGGGAATATGTGACCTATGATTTTGACAATGATGGCTTTCTGGATATTTTAGGAGCAGGGAATACCATTATGTTTGGAGATGGAAACTTCAAATTTACTCCCAACGGCAATCCTTATAATATTGATATCTATCGCAGACCGATCGGTGATCTTAACAACGACGGATTTCTGGATATCCAAAATGGTCAGATCATTCTCTTCAACAATGGAAATACCAACAAATGGCTGAAGGTAACCCTCAAAGGAATTGGAAGCAACAGAAACGGGATTGGAGCAAGGGTCGAGATCTATGGCGCTTGGGGAAAACAGATCCGCGACGTGCAAAGTGGTTCTGGCTTCGGAAATATGAGCACGCTGAATACCCATTTCGGAATCGGACAAGCTACAGAGATCCGTAAAGTGATTGTAAGATGGCCTTCCGGCAAAGTAGATACCATCGATAATGTAACGCCCAATACCACTTTGAATGTGGTCGAAGGTTCTACATTGGCCGTTTCGGATAGTATTAATGATAAAAATTCATTTACCGTTTATCCCAATCCTGCTAATGACATCATTAATTTCAAAACCAAAAAAGACTTTGTTCCTGTCCTTGCAAAAGTATTTGATCTGAACGGGAAAATAGTTCTTCAGACCGAAATTGTTAAAAATGCAATGTCTGTCAAACAGCTAAGTCCAGGCGTTTACGTAATTGTTACGAACGACAAGTCAGGGAATTCATATTCTCAAAAGATCATTAAAAAATAAGCCAACCCAAAATGTGGGATGCAGCCTTCACAAAATTTTTTTGAAGGCTTTTTTTTACCAAAAATCAAAGCATTTGGGATCGATAGTTTCTGTGAATAATTACAAATATGCTATATAAAATAAAAAACGCCTACTTTTGCAAAAATTTTTCAGGATGCCAAAAAACTTAGTGATTGTCGAATCTCCGGCAAAAGCAAAAACAATTCAGAAATATTTAGGTTCAGATTTCGAGGTCAAATCCAGCTTCGGACACATCCGCGATCTGCCTAAAAAAGGAATGGGAATCGACTTGTCGAATTTCACGCCCGACTATGAAGTGTCTGCTGATAAGAAGAAATTGGTCGCAGAACTGAAAGCCTCTGTGAAAAAAGCTGATATGGTTTGGCTTGCTTCCGATGAGGACCGCGAAGGTGAAGCGATTGCCTGGCATTTGGCAGACGAACTAAAACTTAAACCTGAAAATAGAAAAAGAATCGTCTTCCACGAGATCACCAAAAATGCGATCTTGAAGGCAATCGACAATCCAAGAGATATTGACCAAAATTTAGTTAATGCTCAACAAGCAAGACGAGTTCTGGACAGAATCGTTGGTTTCGAAATGTCACCGGTTCTCTGGAAAAAAGTAAAAACCGGACTTTCTGCAGGACGTGTGCAATCCGTTGCTGTAAGATTGGTAGTTGAAAGAGAAAAAGAGATCCGTGAGTTTACCCCAAAACCAAGTTTCAAACTGGAAGGGATTTTCCTTAATAATGCGCAGCAAGAGATCTTGGCGAAATTGAAAAAAGATTTCGAGAAAGAATCAGATGCAGAGAACTTCCTTAATTTGGCGAAAACCACAGACTTCAAAGTTCTGAATGTGGAGACCAAACCAGGAACCAGAACAGCTTCTGCACCGTTCACGACTTCCACTTTGCAACAAGAAGCTTCTTCTAGATTGGGTTACAACGTGACGTCCACAATGCGTTTGGCGCAGAGACTTTACGAGGAAGGATTCATCACGTATATGAGAACCGATTCCGTGAATCTTTCTCAGGAAGCAATCAACGGTGCTAAGGCGCAGATCATCTCAGAATACGGTGAGAATTATTCTAAACCAAGAAATTACACCACAAAATCATCTTCTGCTCAGGAAGCCCACGAGGCGATCCGCCCAACAGATTTCGCTTTGAAATCCATTGATGATGCGCAGTTGAACAAATTATACCAATTGATCTACAGACGAACTTTGGCTTCTCAAATGGAGAATGCGAAGATCGAGAAAACCGTGATTGAAATTGGAAACGCCAAGTTGCCACAACATTTCGAAGCACAAGGTGAGGTCATCATTTTCGATGGTTTCCTTAAGGCTTACGGCATTGTGAAAACTGAGGACGAAGATGACGAAAGCAACGAGAAATTGTTACCGAAAGTTTCCGTTGGCGAAGCTTTAGACTATAAAAAAATCACCGCGACAGAGAAATTCACGAGACCATCCGCAAGATTTACGGAAGCTGGTTTGGTGAAAAAACTGGAAGAGTTGGGAATCGGTCGTCCATCGACCTATGCGCCGACCATTCAGACCATTCAGAATCGTGAGTATGTAGATAAGAGAGAACTTGAGCCACAAACGAGAGAGATCGTGAAAATGACATTGGGGAAATCTGGTGTCAAAAAAGAGGTGCTTCAGGAGAAATTCGGTGGTGATAAGAATAAATTCATCCCAACCGATATCGGTGAGGTCGTGAATGATTTCTTGACCAATAATTTTGCTGAGATCCTGGATTATGGTTTCACAGCGAAAGTGGAGGAGAGCTTTGACCACATTGCAAGCGGCGACCAGAAGTGGAAGGAGATGATGACGGATTTCTACTCCAAATTCCACCCAAGAATCGAAGATGTTGAGGAAAATGCAGACCGTGCGAATGGCGAAAGGATCCTAGGTGTTGACCCGAAATCCGGTAAAAATGTTCACGCAAGGATCGGAAGATTCGGACCGATGATCCAGATCGGAGAACAGGATGACGAGGAGAAACCGATCTTTGCTTCATTGATGGCACATCAGAATATTGCAACCATCACTTTGGAAGACGCTCTGGAAGTGTTCAGACTGCCTTTTGATTTGAAAGAAGTGGACGGACAACCGGTTGCTGTAGGTGTTGGAAGATTCGGACCTTATGTGAAATGGGGCGAGACCTACATCAGCATTCCGAAAGGTGAAGACCCGCTTTCCGTAGATCAAAACCGTGCGGAGGAGATCATCAACGAAAAGAAAGTGGCAGACGCGCCAATCGCAAGCTACAAAGGTGAACCAGTAACAAAGGGAACGGGAAGATTCGGTCCATTTATCAAATACCAAAGTATCTTCATCAACGTTCCGAAACGTTATAATTTTGATAATCTGTCCCAAAGCGACATCAATGAACTCATCGATGCGAAACTGGAGAAAGAGGCGAACCGATACATCCAGCATTGGGAAGCGGAAAAGATCTCCATCGAAAATGCGAGATGGGGACCAATCGTGAAACACGGCAAGAACATCCACAAGATCCCGAAAAAGAAAGACGACACCAAGTACGAAGCGGACGAACTGAAGGACGTTTCCCTGGATGAGGTGAAAAAATGGATCACGGCGCAAGACCCAAAAGCCTTCGCCGAGAAAAAGAAACCTGCAGCCAAAAAGCCAGCCGCCAAAAAAGCAGCCACTGCGAAGAAAGCACCGGCGAAGAAACCTGCTGCTAAGAAATAAAAGTTTTTTAACTTAAAATATTAAACCCCTTTTGATGATCTTCAAAAGGGGTTTTTTCTTGTATCATTTTATGAAGATACGAGCGTGACGCTCGCACCAGCGGGGTATTTATTCCGCTGCGCAAAGTCTCCCGACTTTGAACAGCGGATGTCTGAGGTACAAATAGATTATTCTAAGTCACTAATCTCTAACTCAGGATTTAAAAGATATTTTGGATCCGGATTATTTCCTGTTTTAATAAAAGATATATCTGTTATATTTTCTTTGATAAGATTCTCCTTTAGTTTCTGAGAGATATAAGTTCTGCTAGAAAATATTGGAAGCGAAAACAAATCTAAGCTTCTGTCAAAATTTTTATTCAGCACAATTTTTTCTGCTCGCCAACTCACTCCAAATAAATCTTCGTGTAGAATTATTTCTTGAATTTTAGATTGATTATTTGGATATAGCTTGTAAAGCATATTAATCCTGTTCGATATTTTTTGATTGGAATTACGGAGAGAATATAATTCTAAAATTGAATTAATGTTAAGTTGAATTATTTTTTTGTCTTTAGTAAATTTGATTTCGCTCTTTGAAAAATCTACATAGTCATTATAATCTGAGATAGTATTAAACCAATAATAATGTTTGTATTTAGAGAGTTTATTGAATAATATTTTTCTTTCATTACGATGAATCTCAGCTGGGACAAAATCGTGATTAGGCAATTTGTGATTTTCAAGTATTGATTTCACTTTATCATTAATTATAAAATCTTGTAATGAATACACAAAATCGTTCAGGGAATTAAATTCTTTGTCATCATAAATTTTAATCCAAATTGGAGGTTTTTCCAAAGGAAAAGAATTATGCTCTTTTATGTATTCTCTATAATTATTGATATTGTATGGTTGCTCATAACATTTTTCAGTCATTTCTCCAGCCGAAGAATCATTTACAAGTAAAACTTCATATTTCATTGTTTTCATTTTGCAGTTGCTGAAATTTTTATTTCTTCAAAGAAATAAAAATTAATTGTATATAAATCTTCAATTTCAAATTATTGGTCATTTAAATATACCCACAATTTCCACTCCACCCAAAACCACTCACAAACCACACTTTTACATTCTAAAAGTCTATTGTGCTGATGTGATGATCCGTTTTGTGTCTTCGGTGTCTGATTTCAGAGAAATAAGGTGTGTTATTGGTCTCGGACGAGTGTTTTCACATGTTGAATGTCTAAATTCAAATGAAAACGACTCTTTTCAGACGTTGAAAGTCTTCAAAGAGTCGCTGATGAAGTTATTCAGAGTTCTTACTCTGTTGCAGGAGGAAATCTTCTGGATCTTTGTACAAATCTCTGTTTCAAATCATCGTAGATAGGACCCGCAGTGGCAATTCCTCTATCTGCGGCTTCTTTTGTAGTGCCATAGTAGAACAGGGCAGCAGCAAGAGCCTCGCTTCCGGCAAGGATAATGGTGTCCGAAATGTCGGATGCCAGCTGATCAGCCAGATTGCCAAGAGGACTGAGTGTGGTGACCAGAGCTTCGTCTTTCAAAAATTCTTCTTTGTTCATATATGCAGGGGCAAACTCTGGATTGGTCTCCACATAGTCCTTTACTTTTTGCACTGTAGCTACAGTTTTATCACCCATTTTGAAAAGAGATTTTCTCTCTGCGACAGTTAGTCCCTGTAGATAAGGCGCAAGGAGCGTTCTGCATTCTTGTAATTTGTCTGTCACATCTGCAATCACAGTTTTGGGAATGTCGATGCTGATCTGATTTTTTGTACTCATCGTTTGTGAATTTAATTGGTTAAGGCTTTGAAATTAAAAAATTAAAATAAACGATGGATTTACAAAAGTTAATTTATGGCCGATCTAATGGGTTTTTGTAATAAATATCTTAAAATCAAAAGATTAAATTGCGGGTGATTTGATATTAGGCCGAAACCGCAGGACACTCCCCGCAAGCATTTCCATTAATTTAGCTGAAAATCAAATCAATGAAGGCACCAAAACATATCACCCGCAAAGACTTTTTACAGACCTCAGCCTTAGGCGTTGCAGCCGTGGTCTTTGGGACATCCTTCACCAAGGCATTTGATTTTTCTGAGAAGCCTTACTTCAAACTGAAACCCATTGGAAGGCAGTTTTCCCTCGATGGCTACTACATCTGGTGCAGTTCCCCGATCTGGGGCGACGATGGCAAGGTCCATCTGTTTTACTCCCGATGGAAGAAGGAAAAAGGAATGGGCGGCTGGCTCAATGGCTCCGAGATCTGTCGTGCAGAGGCCAATTCACCTTTCGAAAAATTTGAGCACAAGCAAGTCATTCTTGCCCCAAGAGGTGGCGAGTTTTGGGATGCGACCACTTGCCACAATCCATTGATCACAAAAGTAGACGGCCAATATCTGCTCTTCTTTATGGGCAATTCCAACGGGAAAACCGATACCAAAAGAATCGGATTGGCAACCTCAAAAACCCTCGATGGCGACTGGACAAGACCAGAACAACCCTTGCTTCTCCCCGGGAAAGAAGGCGCGTGGGACGACCACTGCACCACCAATCCAGCTTTCGTGAAAGGCAACGACGGCCAATATTGGCTGTTCTACAAATCCTGGAACACCGCCGAATATGTCAACCAAAAAGGAAGCGTCCGAGGCAACCGAAAGTACGGCTTGGCCAAATCAGATTCGCCACTGGGACCATACACCAAAGTCTCCGAAAATCCCGTCATCGACTTCTCAAATATGCCCAACAATGCCCAACTGGAAGACGCGTTCATCTGGAAACAGAACGGCCGATTCCATATGGTGGCGCGCGACATGGGCTTCTACAACCACGAGTACGGCCTGCATCTCACCACCAAAGACGGCATCCAATGGACAAAACCAAAGGTCGCCTACCTCGAGATGAAGCATTACATCCAGGAACCCGAACCCGCAAAACACCTGAAACGATTCGGAAGGCTGGAGCGCCCGATGCTGCTGATGAGCAAAGACGGCAAAAAACCACAGTTCCTCTTCGGTGCCACGCAGGGCGGCGCGTTCGAGACTTCGACCACGTTTGTCTTCGAGATTTTGTAAGAGCAGTTAAAACCCTCAAACTCTCAAACTCTCAAACTCAATCAGGAGCCGGGAACCTGCTGTCCACTATATCTTTTTCTCGGTGCCATAGCGTAGGCCGAGGCAACCAAGAAAAAGGATGCCGTTCCCATCAGGGCTATGGGTTTGGTCGGAGCATCGACGTTTGCTCGTGACTTGAAAATTGATCTGAAGATCACGGCACTTCGACGCAGTTTATATTGAGCGAAGTCGAAGCCACATACAAAAACCAGGACAATCACAAAAAACTAAAGACATTCTAAAGTATTATTAATATTTTTGACCATTCTAAAAAAACAAAACACATTCTAGAATGAGCGAAAAATTACAATGGGCAACGCTGAAGAACTTTCCTTGGATTGTCTTTTTCGTCGCGATTTTCATTTGGGTTGCCATTGCCGGAGCCAATTTCTATTATCAACTGCAGGGCGGTTTTACAGGGACTGGTCTGCTTTTTCCGATCTCTGTCATCTATCCCAATCAATTTTTGTGGAGCGGCTTTGTGTTCGCCTTTCTGTTTTTTTTCGCCGGGATTTTCGCCTTCCGATATTCAGAAAAACTGAATGTCTATCTTCTCTTTTTGGTCGCGATTGCTCTTGTAGTTTTAGGAAATCTGAGTCAGGGAAATTTTGATATCGCCTTTCTGCAACCGTTTTACCTGAAAGGAAGACAGTATTATGCTGATGCGATCCAAATCACAGATGGCGCAATTTGGCTTCGTGATTTCACCAAAAATCTGGAACATTTTCAACTTCACACCAGAACGCATCCACCATTTGTGACGCTCTTGCATTTCTGGATCCTGAATATTTCTAACATCGAAACCCTGGCAATTGTATTCTTTGCCATTGGCTGTTTGTCATTTCCTATATTTTATAAGATCCTGGTTTATCTCGGCTTCGAAGCGCAGAGAAGAAAATGGCTCTTGATTTTGTTTGCCGTGATCCCATCGGTCAATATTTATCTTTTGGTCTCCATCGATTCTTTGGTATTGACTTCCACATTTATCTTCCTTTTAGGATTTGCGAGGATCTTCAATCAAAATAAAATCGACGTTTGGTCATTCGTATTCATCTTTTCAGGATTGCTTTTGACGAATTTGATCACTTTTTCAGGTTTGTTTCTGTTTGCATTTTTAGGCTGTTTCAGTTTCTATTTTTTACTCAAAGGAAAATGGAATTTCATCTGGCTGAGTTTGATGATGACAATCCTATTTGTTTTAGCATTTCTGATGATTCGTGTAACAACAGGTTATAGTCATTTGGAAACCTTCCTACAGGCATCACATTCAGAAAATCCGGATGGTTTCAGACTTTTTCATCAGCCATTTGTTTATTTGATGACCAGGCTGGAAGATATTGGGGAGATATTTTTGTTTCTGTCTTTTGGCTTCCTGGCAATTCTCTTTTCAAAGAGAGCTGGAACCGAAGTTTTTGGAAATCCAAAGATCAATATTCTGTTTTTCTCCGCTATTGCTGCTCTGTCGGCAATGCTTCTCACAGGCGCTTACGGAACTGGTGAAACGGCGAGAGCCTGTCTGTTTTTGGTACCTTATTTTTTGATCTTGTTGAAGGATGTTGATCCCAACCAATTCAAGGTTTTGTTTTATCTCTGTCTGATTCAGACGTTTGGGATGCAGATGATCGGGAATTTTTATTGGTGATAGCATCTGTATCCTGCCGATTCCTTTAATGATCATCAACGAACAAGATTAATAATCATTTTAATACTTTTGTAAAAATTTCCTGAAAACCAATGACAATATTACATCCAGCTTATACGATCCTTTTTGTGATGCTGATCTTGTTCAGTTTTCAGGAAGTGTACGGAAATTCAGAGAAAAAATCTTCACTTTCGGTCTGGTTGGTTGGTATCGTTATGATTGTGCTCGCAGGATTGCGTGGCAATGTAGGCGCAGATTATCCAGTCTATCGCACGTTCTACAACTTATATTTTCCAACGATAGATTATTCCGAATTGATAGATAAAATGCTGTTGCGGAAGAATGACCTGGAAATCGAATGGATGTACGTGATGCTTAACAAGTTTGTCTTTGCGTTTGGCGGTCCATTTCAAACTTTTACAATTGTCAGTGCTTGTATCTCCATAGGAATAAAGCTTTGGACCTTCAGGAAAGATTCGGCTTATCCGGTTTTTTCTGCATTGATACTACTTATTCCCGGATATTTCATCGCCGACAGCGGACACATGAGGCAGGCACTTGGAATGTCGATCTGTATTCTTTCTTATCAATTCATCAAAGAGAGAAAACTAGGCTGGTTTCTCCTCTGTCTGTATGTTGCTTATGGTTTCCACAAGTCTGCCATCATCTTTATGCCCGCATATTGGCTGGTAACGATCCCGATGAATAGCAAAAGGATTTTTTATGCCGTGATTGCCTGCATCATACTTTCACCTTTCCAGATCTATAACTTGTTTGCTGGATTTCTTGGTAGCCTCAATCTTCAGGATGTTTCCAATGGCTACAACGGTTATATTGGTTATGAGGACAAGGCGTCTAGTTTCATGGATGGAATCATGATCCTCAATGCTTTTCTACTGGTAATGTATGACAAGGAAGCCTGTCAGAGGGTTTGGTATTATGAATATATCAGGAATATCATGGTGATGGGTGTTTGTCTTTATTTTATATTCCGGGACAATCCTGTTTTTTCTACGCGATTGGTGGGTGTGTATGTTGGATTTGGAGCGCTGCTGATTCCCAATATCATTTATGGAATGGAAAAGGTCAATATGCGAAGATTCTGGCACTTTTTCTTTGTATCCTTTATGATCTTCTATTATTTTGTTTTTGCGCAATATCAAGGGAAGGCAGGAAGGTTCACGCCTGAGACTTACACCAATTTTCTTTGGAACTACTAATCAATTTTATGAAAAAACACACGATACTTTTCTTGATACTTCTAATTTTGGGTCTATTGATCTTTTTCAATATCCAGGCCGTCACTAGTTTTGCTGGGCGATACATTTACCCGCTGGATGATGCCTACATCCATTTGTCGATGGCGAAGAATTTTGCAGAATTCCAAACCTGGGGAATCACGCAGTACGAATTTTCATCCACAACTTCTTCTCCGCTTTTCACATTTCTGCTGGCGATCTTGATCAAGGTTTTTGGTAATTGGGAATATATTCCGTTGGTTGCCAATACGGTGGCAGGCTTATTTTTAATTTGGATCTCTCACAATTATCTGAAGCAATTTTCAAAATTGACCTACACTATTTTTCTAGCTTCAATAGTTTTATTAATGCCATTGCACCTGATGATCATGACGGGAATGGAGCACGTTTTCCACACGTTGTCAATGGTTTTGGTTTTGCTCGCCTTCAAAAAATATTTGGAGCACGAGACGCCAAGAGGTTTTTCCAATTTGGCTTTGATAGCGATTTTGGCGACAGGTTTCCGGTACGAAAGCTTGTTCTTCATATTTTTCATGTGCGTCTATCTGTTCTTCATCAAGAAAGAATATTTTCAAAGCATTGCATTGGGATTGTTTGCGTTGACACCGGTTTTGATCTATGGTTGGATCTCTTTGGATCACGGTTCATTCTTCCTTCCGAACTCTCTGATCTTAAAAGGAAATACAAACAATGGATTGGTGGGATTTGTGACCAGAATGGCTGGAAATGGCTTTCGCGGAATTTCCGTTCTGATATTGGTCCTGATTCTGATTGCGCAGATCTTCATCAAAGCGAAAGGTGAAAGATTATGGATGAATAAGATTTCCAAAAATGCAATTCCTCTCATCGTTTTCTGTGGATTTTCATTGCATCTTATGTTTGCTAATTTTGGTTGGCTTATTCGCTATGAGGCTTATTTGGTTGTAGTTGTTCTATTTGCAATTGCACCTTTTGCGGATAGCGTTTTTCAGAAAAGAACAGGAGATGTCATTCTAAAAACCGAAATCATTGTATTTCTTCTGGTCGTATTTTGTCTGCGTTTTATTCCGATGGTGAAAAATCAAACACTTGCTTCTAAAAATATCTATGACCAACAGATACAACTGGCAGATTTTCTTCATAAATATTACAAGGATTCCAAAGTTGTTGCCAATGATATTGGGGCGATCACTTATTACAACAATATTCATCTGCTTGATACTTATGGACTCGGAAGCATCGAAGTTGCGAAACTTAGAAAAGATGAACATGGTAAATTTGCCGACACCAAAGATCTTAAGGATTACATCTACAATACCTCCAGATCTCAGGATTTCGATGTTGCTATGGTGTATCATACTTGGGCGAAGATGCCAGATTATTTCACGAAAGTGGGAACGATTGAGATTCTGGATAATTACATTTGTGGCGGGTCAATTGTTACATTTTATGCCGTGAAAAAAGAAAATACAGACAAACTAAGAAGTCAATTGGTTGAGTTTTCCAAACAAATGCCGAAAGATGTCATCATTAATATTATAAAATAGGATCAATGAACTTCGAAGATTTTATTATTCCACCAAGAAAAGTCCGAACCGAGAATTGGCAGATCGGAGACAAGATCACCAACGAGATAAAGGAAGACAGCATTGTGTTGTTGTTTTTGTCCGATTACCGCGGTGCAAACGGCGATGCCGATAGTCAGGAATTTACGCAGATCCGAAGAGAGTTTTACAAATTATCTCAACTCGATTTTGAGATTCCGATTGTAGATCTGGGCGATTTGGTTTCCGGGAAAACACCTCAGGATTCGCATTATATTTTGCAGGAGGTTTTGTCAGCTTGTCACTTCAAACACGCGATTCCAATCGTGATTGGCGGAAGCAACGACTTTGCTTTTTCGCTTTTTTCGGCGCTCAGTTTTCATCAGAAAGACATCAATTATACGCAGATCAGCAATGTGGTTTCTCTGAAACAAGACGAAGAGATTCACGAGTCAAATTTCCTAAGTAAGATCTTGGGTTCCAAAAATTTCTCTATCAAGAATTATCATCACCTTGGTTATCAGAAACATCTGAACGAATCTGATTCTGTGAAACTCATCAAGGAAGTTCAATTTGACATTATCCGATTGGCAGAGATGATGAATTCCACAGAGAAAACCGAGCCTTACTTCCGAAAGGCAGATTTGGTGACCATCAACTGTGATGCGGTGGAAAGTTTCAACGAGGCTTTTTCCATCAATCCACAGGTGAATGGCCTTAATAAAAGGGAAGTTTGCGCGTATATGAAGGAAATCGGACTTGGTGAAAAACTAAAGTCTGTCGGGATTTTCAATTATAATATTTATTCTGATTCTCAGCTCAATCACCAGCTTTTGGCGCAGATGCTTTGGTATTTGATCGAGGGGATCAATATTCAAAGGTCGCATCCGAAAGAGAAGTCTTTTGAAACATTTTTTGTTTTGATCAAGGATGAGCAATATGCTTTCAAACGCGATGTTTTCAGCAATCTTTGGTATTTTGGCGAGGATGAGAATATTGACAATTGTATTCCGTGTTCGCGTTCGGATTTTGACGAGGCCAAAAGAGGATTTCTAAGTCCGAGATTTACAAGAAATTAAAATATGAATTTTCAATTTCATATCAAAGTTTCAATCATCGTACCCGTTTATAATGTCGAATTATATCTGGAAAAATGTCTGTTGTCCTTGGTCGGTCAAACTTTGAAGGAAATTGAGATCTTGGTCATCAATGATGGAAGCAAGGATAATTCGCAACAAATCATTGAAGACTTTCAACAAAAATATCCGAATCAAGTTTTCGGTTTCATCAAAGAAAATGGCGGTCTTAGCGATGCGCGAAATTACGGGATTGATAGAGCGAAAGGAAAATATCTAGGTTTTGTAGATAGCGACGATTACGTTTCGGGAACGATGTTTGAAGAAATGTACAATCTTGCTGAAAAACACCAAGCTGAAATGACGATTTGTAATCTTCAAAAAGTCGATGAGGTCGGAAACGTCACTCAAAAGTTGACCCAACTTCCAGGTTTTCCCGAGAAAATTGTTCTAGCAGAAAATATCTCTGTTTTCTCTGATATTTCATATTTTGCTTGTAACAAGATTTTCAATAGAGATTTGTTCAATGGAAAGCGATTCAAAAAAGGAATTCATTTTGAAGATATTGAGTTGATCCCACAACTTTTATTGGAATGCAATGTTTTAGCTTTTACATCGAATTTTCATTATCAATATTTGGAAAGGCAAGATTCCATCAGCAAAAGTCATACAATGAAAGGGCTCGATATTTTGAATGCTGTGGAAACTGTGGAAAAATCATTTCAGAAAAGTAGATTTTCAAATCATACGGAAGCTTTGAAGAATTTTCAAATTTTGGAAGGTGTCTACACATTTTTGGCCTATTTGGCTTTTGTGAAAAAAGATGATGATTTTTACAAAATGTCGCAAATTTTGGATACTTTTATACAAACTAAAGGCCTAAAAACTAAAGATATATTGCAATTTAATCGGTTTGGTAAGAATTATCTGTTATCTTTGCCACTGAAAAAAAAATTATATTATCTCTTGTACTTCTTCGGATTTAAGGGACTTATCCGGAGATTAATGAATCAAAATTGAAATCCAGAAACCGCAACATAAATGAATAATTTCCAAGTTTTTTTAGAAAGTTACGGGATATCTTTTTTCTATTTTAAGATGTTTTTAGGATTCGCTTTTTCATTTCTTATCACTTATCTCGCTATTCCCACCATCATCAAAATTTCCAGACGTAAAAATCTAATGGATGAGCCTGGTACAAGAAGTTCTCATTTAAGAAAGATTCCCAATCTGGGCGGTATTGCTATATTTTTTTCTTTAGGTGTTTGCGCACCAATTTTTGCTTACGAACTTTTTGACCGATACAAATTCCTTTTCGCATCATTCATCATCTTATTTTTTGTTGGGATCATGGACGATATCATGGTTCTGCGAGCGTACAAGAAACTATTGGCGCAGATCCTTGTTTCTGCACTGATGGTGATTGGGTCCGATGTGAGGATTACCAGTCTATTTGGATTGTTTGGTGTCTATGAGATCAATTATTACATCAGCGTGATTTTCAGCATAATGACATTTATTATTCTGATCAATGCCTTTAATTTGATTGATGGGATCGATGGTTTGGCGGGTAGCTATACCATTGTTACAAGTGCGCTGTTTGGAATCAGTTTTTTCAGATTGGGCAATCACAATGATCCTTTGGTCATTCTCTGTGCCATTCTAATTGCCGCATCTTTAGGTTTTCTGATCTATAATTTGTCGGAAAAAAGGAGCAGTAAGATCTTTATGGGTGATACAGGTTCTATGATCTTAGGCTTTTTGTTATCATTCACGTGCATTTCGTTTATAGATATTTTCATTGCGAAAAAAGACGATGTATTTTATCATTTGCAGGCGGCGCCAGTTATTGCAGTTGCTATTTTGATTTTGCCAATTATAGATACGATCACGGTCATAGTCACCAGGATGTACCACCGTAAGTCGATCATGTCTCCGGACAAGAATCATATCCATCACAAATTACTGAATCTGGGATTGACCCACAAACGATCCACAGGTTTGATTATATCATATTTCCTTTTTATTATTGCAGTAGCTTATTTCTTAAGACATATGGACGTTAATCGCTTGTTAGCGGTCATTATGACTTTGGGTTTTATTGGAGCATATCTGCCAATATTTCTATTGAGATTCAAAAAAGATTAAAATTGTTATATTTTTGCAAAAAAACATTGATGAAACAACGTCATTTATTTAACATACTCCTACTCCTGGTCCTCTTTGGGGCTACTTCTTGTATTTCGCAAAAAGATGTAAGATATTTACAGCCAAGTGAAAGCTTAAGTATCAACGAAGAAGGCTTGGTTCCTTACAGTGTTCCAGAATACAGAGTGACAAAAGGTGATATTTTGACACTGAATGTCGTAACGACCCCGAAAGGTGACGCCGCGCAATTCTATTCCGCACTCAATGCTTCAGGCGCTGGTGGAGGCGCTCAGGCGGGTGCTGCTGGGGGACAAACCGGTGGAGGTGGTGGGTCAGGTGGGAACGCCACTTTCTATTTCAATGGTTTGAAAGTCGATACGAATGGAGATGTCAATATCTTCGGAATCGGATATGTCAAAGCTGAGGGAAGAACGGTGGAAGATATGACAAAGGAGATACAATCTCGTGTCAATGAGAACTTTCTACAAGGAAAATCTGAGGTAAGACTAAATCTTGACGGCATCCGATACTATATTTTGGGTGATATGGAAACTGTAGGCGTTACTGGCGAAAAGACCGCCTACGTAACGCAGCTCAACATCATGCAAGCTATCGCAATGAACGGCGGTCTGAACCGTACCGTTGACCGAAAAAGCATAACCATCCATAGAAAATATCCAGAAGGCATAAAAACTGCAAAACTAGATTTAACGCGCGAGGATGCTATGAATTCCCCGTATTATTGGTTGCAAAATGGTGATATCATTTATCTGAATACCAACAAGAAAAGCATCAACGGATTTGGAAAAGAACCACTTCAGACTATAACCACTGGTGTTTCATTGATTACGACTGTCATGTCTATCTATCTAATTGTTAAGAGCTTATAATGATTCCAGATAAAAACGGCAACAATGCCCAAAATACAGCGCAGAATGCTGAAAAAATGGGGTCATTCAGTTTGTTTGATCCGGTTCACTTTGTGCAAAGGGTCATACGCAATTGGTACTGGTTTGTCCTCTTAGGTTTTTTAGGGTACTGTATCTCATATGTTTATAGTAAATATTATGCACAAAGGGTTTTTTCTGCCAACCTTTCCTTGAGTATATCCAATAATACATCCAGCTATTTTACGCCTAATCAATCGATTAACTTTATTTGGGGACAAGGCGGAAACCAAGACGGTGTCTATCTGAAAAAAATATTATTGTCGAGAAGTCATAACGAGTACTTGGTAAAAAAGCTGAATCTGAATACCAATTATACCACGAAAGGCTTGATCAAGACCACTTATCTGGATCAGGAGGACAGTCCGGTCTTCTTGGAGATTGATAACGAACATTTGCAACAGGTTAATTATCCCATCACAATTATCCCAAAAGGAAAAGATAAATATGAGATCATCCTGCCAGAAGAAGGTGAGTCTACCAATTTATACAGTTTTGTTTCGGAATCGTCGGAATCAGTACCCGCATATGCGAGACCGGAAAATAAAACACTGAGTGTTAATGAATGGTATGAAACGCCGAATCTGAAATTTAAGTTGGTTCCAAATCCTGTTGTGCCCAAAAAAGGGCTGGAAAACATCATGGTGACGCTTATTCCTGTCAATCAAGCTGTTAATAATATTATCAGTAGCATTGCAGTGGATTTTGACAAGGAACTTCCGTCTATCATGATCATCAGCAAATCGGGGTATAACCTTAATAATATTGTAGGTTTTCTGAATAATTCTGTAAAGGAATTGATCAAGAAAAGATTGATGGATCAAAATACAGTGGACCAAAATACTGTGGAGTACCTCAATGAAAATCTTACCAAGATCAGGAAAAAACTGGATTCCAGCGGTGCCGTTCTCAACAATCTGAAGATTAACAACCGCCTCTTCGATATGGAGAACATCGACTCCAAAACCTTAGCTAAGTTGACGGAGCTTGAAACTCAAAAAGCTGAATTGGTGACGAAGATCAATTCCCTCAATAATATCAAATCTTCTGTCAGTACCAATAGTATTGAGAAAATGATCAGTTTGAATCTGGCTGGGATTGAAGATGGTAATTTCAATGCCTCGGTATCGGAACTAAAATCTCTCTATGCCAAAAGAAGAGAGATGGCACAGATCTACACCCCGAATTCTGAGCCAATGAGAGAAATCAATCGGCTTATCAATGAAGCCAAATTCAATTCTCAAGATGGACTGAAAAAATATTTTGAAGGCTATTACAACAAACTGACAGATCTCAATGCGGAAATAGCAAAGATGGACCAAGATCTTGTCACGCTGCCAGAAAAACAACGTATCTTTCTAGATGCCCAAAGAGGTTATGATATCATCGAAAGTACGTACAACACACTGCTTACGGAGCAAGCTAAATCCCAAATGAGGGTGGCAACAAACCAAAGCAATCTAAGTGTCATCGACTGGGCAAAGAATCTCGGACAAGGACCTATTGCACCCAATGTGAATGCTACAAAGATGCAGATCATAGGTGGTCTTTTACTTATTCCACTAATTTTCTTAGCCTTAGGAGAATTGTTGGATAACAAAATTAGAAATCTTAAAGAGCTGCTATCCGCTACTAGGATTCCATTGCTCGGCGTCATTGGTCACAATAATTATGATAATAACCTCACTGTTCTGGAAGAGCCAAAATCATCAATTTCAGAAGCTTTCCGGGCGATAAGGGCAAATCTCAGATTCTTGTTTGATGAAGAGCAAAAAAGCAAAGTGGTCCTTGTGACATCGTCCATCAGTGGCGAAGGAAAGACCTATGTGTCGATCAATATTGCATCGGTTTTAGGCCTGAGCGGGAAAAAAGCCGTATTGTTGGGAATGGACCTTAGAAAACCTAAAATTTTCGGGGATTTCAAGATCAATAACAAAAACGGAATTTCCAATTATCTTACTGGCCAAGTAGAATTGGAGGACATTATCAATCATACCAGCATACCTGGATTGGATGTGATCACTTCTGGACCTATTCCACCAAATCCATCAGAACTCTTGATGAGCGATAATAATATGAAGTTCATCGAAAGATTGAAAGAAATCTATGAATATGTCATTATAGATTCACCACCAGTTGGGCTGGTTGCCGATTCTTTCGAACTCATCAAAAAAGCGGATACCACGATCTATGTTGCCCGCCACGAGTATACCGAGAAGCACATGTTAAGAATGATCAGCGAAAAATATTTTAACAAGGAAGTTGTCAACCTGGGTCTGGTCTATAATGACTTCAGTATCAAGCAAGGCTACGGTTATGGATACGGCTACGGATACGGTTATGGCTACGGCTATGGTTATGGTTATTTTGATGAAGATAAAAATTATAAAGAGCCAACGATCATCAAGATCAGAAATAAACTGAAAATGTTTTTCAACAGAAAATAGGAGCCTTTTTAAAGGCTTTTATTTTTTTTGCAGACTATTTTAAAGATATGTTCGTTTTTATAACAATAATTTATATTTTTCGAGTCTTATTTAACTTAACTTTAAGAAGTTCCTTAAACTAAAAATGTTTTATATTTGCACCAAATTTTTGAGTAAAAGACGTTTCAGCATATTGAAAATGAAGAAAGAACTAACTTATACCTTTATCGCCTTGTTTTGTTTTCTCGGTTTTGCCAATGCGCAGAGGCACGAGATAGGAGTACAACTGGGTATGAGTAATCTTGTGGGTGACATCGGCAGAACAAATTATGTTTTGCAAAAACCTGTTGGAAGCGTCTCAGACAATGGTTTGCCATTTTATGGTGGATTGTTGTACAGGATGAATTTTAACCCATATCAAACGGTAAGGCTTAATCTAGGTTTCAGCAATATCCAGTTTGATGACAGGTATGCGAAAGAAAATTACCGAAGAATGAGACAACTGCGAGGAACCAATTCGGTGTTCTCTGCAGACTTGCTTTTCGAATATAATTTCTTGCCAGTCAATGACGAGCAGATAAGTATGATCAGTCCTTATATTTTTGGAGGGATCTCTGCATTGTACATGAACGGTTCAAAACCAGAGCTTACCATCAACTCGGCTTCAGACGTACTTGTGAACTACAGGAAAGAAAATACATTCACAATGGGCTTGCCTTTTGGAATAGGACTCAAATATAAATTCAATTACAATTGGGCATTGTCGGGAGAGTTCACTTTCAGACCTACATTCTCAGACAAAGTGGATTACAGCGCCATGGAAGAAGGTGATGTGAGAGTTTTGCAAACATCACTCGATGAAGCACAAACAGCCGCGGTTGTCCAAGGTTTCGTACAGCAAAGGAATGTAGGAAATCCAAATTCAAAAGATTGGGTCAACTCTGCAACACTTATTTTGTCTTATTCTTTTGGAAGACCACCTTGTTATTGCAAATAATGGTTATGAAGGATTTAAAAACACTTATTAATAAAGACAATTTGCCTCAACATGTTGCTGTGATAATGGATGGCAATGGCAGATGGGCAAAATCCAGAGGCGAAGAAAGAACCTATGGACACAAGAATGCGATAACGGCAGTTCGTAATGTGATCAATGCATGTAACGAGGTTCATATTCCTTACCTTACCCTTTATACGTTCTCCTCGGAAAACTGGAACAGACCAAAAGAAGAAGTAGATACACTGATGAATCTTTTGTCAGAAACATTGTTGTTGGAGGCAGAAGAGATCTTTTCAAAAGGATTAAGAATGCATGTGATCGGCGATGTTTCCACTTTGCCAGACCTTGTGAAAGATCAGCTTTTGAATGTGGTGGAGCTTACCAAAGACAACAAAGGCGGAAATCTGATTCTGGCATTGAGCTACGGTTCTCAGAAAGAGATTTTGAAAGCTGTGAAAGAGATCAGCCAAGAAGTGAAGGAAGGAAAGATCTCTGCAGAAGACATTGATGAGAAATGTTTTGAAGATCATTTATACACCAAAGATTTTCCACAGGTCGATCTTATGATCAGAACCAGTGGAGAAGTGAGGATCAGTAATTTTTTGCTTTGGCAGATCGCCTATGCAGAATTGCAGTTCTTAGATGTTCTATGGCCAGATTTTACAAAAGATACATTTTTCCAATGCATTTTGGATTATCAGAATAAGGAAAGAAGATACGGAAAGACAAGCGATCAGCTTACTTCATAAATATATTAGAAAAGAGAACAACTTCAATAAGAATGAGATTAAGAATTATACCCATTATTATGTTAACAGCTTCAGCGTATTTCCACGCACAAGTTGTTCCACAGGGTAACAATGCAGAAAACACAGAACTTGCACCAAACCAAAATCAAGAATATGTTCTGAAAGATATCGTTGTAGACGGTGTCAAAAGATACACTCCAGCTCAGATTTTGCGTTTCACAGGTCTAGTGAAAGGAGAGAAGTTAGAGATTCCCGGGCAACGAGTTAGCAACGCTATCAAGAAACTTTGGGAAACACAGTCTTTTTCTAAAGTAGAGGTTTACATTCAAGATGTTGAAGGGCAAAATGTTGTCCTGCAATTCTCTTTGCAAGACCTCAAAGAACTTGGAGAAGTCAAATTTACAGGTAAAGGAATTGGAAAATCCAAAAATGAGAAACTCATCAAGGAAAACAATCTGAAGCCTGGTACAAAGATTAATAACAACCTTGTTTCCAATTTGCAAAACAAGATCCCACAGGAATATATTGCGAAAGGATTTGCAGATGCAAAGATCAACATCCAGGAGAAAGCCAATGGTGGAGATGCCAATCTGGTAGATTGGACGATTGAAGTATCGAAAGGTAAAAAAGTAAAGATTGACAAGATCGAATTTGAAGGGAACACCAGTGTATCCGACAGAAAGCTGAGAAAAAGCGGTTTCAAAGATACAAAGCAGAAAAGATTTCTTCTTGGGATTTTGAAGCCATCCAAATTTGTTCAGGATAAATATGATGAGGACAAGAAAAACCTGATCAGTTACTACAACTCACTAGGTTTCCGCGATGCAACCATCGTTTCTGATTCTGTGACCAGAAATAACAAAGGTTATAACATCAATGTGAAGCTGAACGAAGGTAAAAAATATTACATCGGTGACATCAACTTCATCGGTAATACAACCTTTACAACAGAATTTTTACAAAGGGTTTTAGGATATAAAACCGGAGATATCTACGATGCTGTAGGATTTAACAAAAAAGTTGGAGATGATGGCGGTAAAGAAGATGACTCTGATATCAAATCCATCTACATGAACAATGGATTCTTGTTTTCCAACGTAACACCGATCGAGAAATCCGTAAAAGGAGACTCTATCAACTTGGAAATCAGGATCAATGAAGGAGAAAAGGCAACTTGGAACCGTGTGACATGGTCTGGTAACGTTACCACTCATGACCACGTGATCCTAAGAGCGCTTAGAACGAAACCAGGCGCATTGTTTGCAAAAACAGATATCAAAAGAACCTATTTCGAATTGGCAGGAATGCAGTTTTTCGATCCTCAACAGATCGGAACAGATGTGAAACCAAATCCACAAGATAATACGGTGAACATGCACTGGACACTTGTAGAGAAAGGTTCTTCCCAAGTACAGCTACAAGCTGGTTACGGTGGAGGATCGTTCATCGGAACTTTGGGGTTGACCTTTAATAACTTCTCATTGAGAAACTTCCTGAAATTCAAAGATTTCAAACCGGTTCCTCAAGGTGATGGTCAGACGTTGTCACTTCAGGCTCAGGCAGGACAGTTTTTCACCAACTACGGGATCTCTTTTACAGAGCCGTGGGTTTTTGGGACAAGACCAACTGCACTTAGCGTCGGATTGAATTATTCCAATGTGAACTATTCTCTTTCTACAGGCGATCAGAGGATGAACATCTTCTCTGCGAATGTTGGTTTGACGAGATTGTTAAAATGGCCAGATGATTATTTCTCTCTTTACACAGGGATCCAGTACCAGAGTTATGATTTTAGCAATTATCCATTCTATTTTGGAGAAAAGCTAGAGAATAATGGTAGTACAAAATCATTCAGTTTTAATATAGGATTGAGCAGAAGTTCGGCCGGTTTGGACCCAGTGTTCCCAACTTATGGATCCAATGTAGAAGCAACATTGAAGTTTACGCCACCATATTCTTGGTTCAGCGACAAAGATTACTCTACAATGAGTACTTTGGACAAGTACAAATGGATGGAATTCTACAAGGTGAAGTTGAAAGCAGATTTCTACAACGAGGTGATTGGAAAGTTGGTTCTTAGAACAACTGGAGAAATGGGATTCTTGAGCGGTTATAGCAAAGAATTAGGACCACCACCATTCGAAAGATACTATGTTGGAGGTGTTGGATTGTTCAACGGTAGATATGATGGTAGAGAATTGGTACCTTTGAGAGGTTATGAAAATGCTTCTTCCACAGGTTTTAGTGAATCATCCACTTATGATATCACACCTTATGGAGGTGCAACGATCTACAACAGATTTGCAGCAGAACTTAGATATCCAATCTCTATGAACCAAACAGCGAAGATCTTCGTTTTGACCTTTGTAGAAGCTGGTAATGCCTGGAATAGCTATGGATCTTACAATCCTTTCAAATTGAAAAGATCAGCTGGACTTGGGATCAGAGTATCGATGTCAGCATTTGGATTGATCGGATTTGACTTCGCTTATGGATTCGATAGAACATTAGGAAGTTCAGAACCATCCGGATGGCAACAACATTTCTTGATGAATCAACCATTATAAAATAATTTTTTATTTTTATACGATGAAAAAAATAGTTTTTATTCTAACAATACTTTTTACCGCAACGCAGATCTCTGCCCAAAAGATCGGTGTCGTAGATACAAATTATGTTTTGAGCAAATTGCCACAGTACAAAGAGGCTGAGAGCAGACTTAATTCTCAGGTAACGCAATGGCAGGCTGATATTCAGAGATTGCAGGCAGAATATGAAAGAAAGAGAGAAGCTTTTGAAAATGAAAAAGTACTTCTCGTAGGCGATCAGCTGAAGCTAAGGGAAAAGGAAGTAGTGGATATGGAAACTAATATTCGCAATACGATCGGCGCAAGATTCGGGACCAATGGTGAGGTAAACCAATTGAGGTCCAATCTTACAAAACCTTATCAGGATCAGATCTGGAATGCGATAAAAACCGTTTCTACGAAGAATAATCTGGGCATAGTTCTTGATAAAAGCAACAACATTAGTGTCATTTTTCTAGATAAAAAATACGACTACACAGAGGCTGTACTCAACCTTCTTGGAAAAAGTACGCCAAAAGGAGAGGATACTAAAAGTAACAACTTGAGACCTGGTTCCAATTCCAGAGGAGATAGCAAAACAAATATCAAAGGAAAAGGTGGCGCTTTGCAACAAAGAAAAGCAAAAGCTGCGGAAGCCAGAGAAAATTAAAATTAAATATAAATTATAAACATAACTTTTTAAAATGAACAAATTAAATGTATTATTAGTAGCCGTTGTAATGGTTTTTGCAACTGGATTTGCACAAGCTCAAAAAATAGCTTCTGTTGATATCAATTCGATCTTTACATCAATGCCGGAAATGAAGGCGCTTGATGCTCAATTACAAACTTTGCAGACTTCAAAACAAGGTGAGTTGGAGAAGCAAGGTAAATCTCTTCAGGACTTGATGAAAAAATATCAGGATGAAGCGCCTAAACAAACTCAAGCTATCAACGAGCAAAGAAGCCAGGAAGTTCAAAAACTTCAGGACAACCTTCAGCAACTTTATGCTGCTGCTCAAAAAGATATCGCTGAGAAGAGAGATGCAGGATTGGCTCCAATCGAGAAAAAGATCAACGATGCTATCGCAAAAGTTTCAAAAGCTGCTTCTTACGAATTCGTATTTGATGCTTCTAGCCCAGCTTTAGTTTACAAAGCAGGTACAGACGCAACAGCTGCTGTTAAAAAAGAATTAGGTCTTTAATTTAAGACAAGAAAATAATCGAAACCGCTCTTTTTACGGAGCGGTTTTTTTATTTTTGTAGTATGGAAAAAGAATTTTCATCCACGGTAAAGATCCGTTTTGCAGACTGCGACCCGATCGGGCATCTCAACAATGTCAAATATCTTGAGTATATGCTCAATGCGAGAGAAGACCACGTGGAACAAAACTACGGCTTCACCTACGAGCAATATACAAGGGAAACTGGCTGCACGTGGGTCACGATACAAAACGAAATTGCTTACCTGAAAGAAGTCAGATACAATTCGACGGTTGACATCACCAGCAAGACCGTTTTTGTGGACGATATCACTGCGGTTGTAGAATTGCTGATGAAAGACGAAAATGGCCGTGTAAACGCTGTTTTTTGGCTGACTGTCATCTACTTCAATATGAAAACCAGAAGAGCAGAAAAAATGCCCGATGCAACTTTGGAAAAATTTGCCCATTTTCTAGTCGAGATTGACCATAAAACATTCAAAGAACGCGTTGCTTTTTTCAGAAGCCAGAACAAAACCAAATAATCATGAAAAGAATCTTAGTTGTTGGCGGAAACGGCCAATTAGGACATTGCCTACAAAAATTAGCACCAAAATACCACGATATATTCGATTTCAATTTTACGGGGTCAGATGCACTTAATATTACAGATAAAGCGCAGATTGAAAAGGAGTTTGAAGAATATCAACCTGACTTTGTCATCAACGCTTCTGCTTACACGGCTGTAGATTTAGCTGAGAAAGAGGAAGAAAAAGCTTTCGCTGTCAACGCGATTGGTGTTGGTAATTTGGCCGAAGTTTCAAAAGAACACAATGCCATTTTGATTCACGTTTCTACAGATTACGTTTTCGATGGCGAGACCAATTTGAGCTATTCCGAAGATGATTTCACAGACCCGATTGGTGTTTATGGCGCTTCAAAACGAAAAGGCGAAGAATTGGCTTTGGAAAATAATCCGGAGACTGTAATTCTCAGAACATCTTGGTTGTATTCAGAATTCAATAAGAACTTTGTGAAGACGATGTTGCATTTGTTCAATGTGAAAGACGAATTGGGAATCGTAGGTGACCAACACGGACAACCAACCAATGCGAATGACTTGGCAGAAGCTATTATGGATATCATCCAAGCTGAAAACAAAAAGTTTGGAATCTACCATTTCTCCAATTATCCGGAAACCACTTGGTTTGATTTTGCGAATAAAATAAAAGAATTTTCAGATTCCAACGTTGTATTAAAATCAATCACGACCGAGGAATTTCCAACACCGGCAAAACGCCCAAAAAGAAGTACAATGTCTTTGGACAAAATCGAGAAAGATTACAACATCGAACCAAAGCATTGGGAAAACAGCCTTCAGGATTGTGTAGAAATCCTAAAAATAACTAATGCGTAAACTATTATTTTTAATAAGTGTTTTTTGCTGTCAGTTCTTTTGTCTTCAGATGGTTACTTTGAATAAAGTAGAGAAGACGAATGACAACAAAGACAAGTTTTTTTATAAAATCAATGAGCCTTCCAAATCAGAATTCCTGGGCGAAATCCTCGTGAATTCTTATTCAGATAATGATGTGGAGATTTTCGGTGATATCTATAAAAAAGCAAAACAAATTGGTGCCAATTCATTCAGTCTGAAACCAATTGAGAATATCGACGGAACGATTCAAAAATTCAATTCGGCTTATTATATTCTGAATTTGTATTACACAAACATCGATGATATTCCTGCAGAGGAGAATGTGGCCTACTTGGTTTCATCTTCAGAAAAGAAGCAGAAAATCAATATCAACAACAAAACCACAGAGCTGGAACCAAGGAGTTTCATCAGACTGGATTTGAACGGGAATGAAGTTATGTCAGTCTCCACCAGGAAATTACTCGGTTCAACGGTAAAATTGTCAGCAAAATCCGGACAGCCATCTTTGTATCTTTCTTTGACCAATTTCAAGATTCGTAGCAACGACAGCCTTTACGGCGGTGTGAATCTCAAGTCGGGCGATATTACCGGATTGGAAAAGTCGTTTGGTATGTTTTTGACTACAATCTACTCAGAACAGAAAAAGGATTAATGTTAATAAGTTGTCAGAGTTACATAGCTTATTTTCAGAATAAAATTGAGTAACTTTATTAAATGAAGATTTTAGACCGGGCAATTGTAATTGATTTACAAATCTCACATCGGATAAAACCAATCTGAGCGGAGCTGAATCTCGAATCTAAATCAAATATATTGGAAGAATTTTTTGAAAACGAACTTGCGAAAAAGTTCGAAGAAATGATAGAGAATAATGATGAATTCTATTTCGATACCGAAGAGTATATAGAAATAATCATCTATTATCTGGAGCTGGGAGATTATAGCTATGCAGAAATGGCTGTAAACCACGCTCTGAAAATACATCCCAATTCTCTCGAAATCAAAACCAAGCAATTGGAGGTTTTCCTGGAATTGGAGCGTTACACGAAAGCTAAAGAACTGATTGACGAATTGCATCAGTCATCTTTGGAGGACACAGACTTTTTGGTTTGTTGCGCAAAATATTACTCAAATCTCGGAAACCCGAAAAAATCAATCGAATATTGCCAGAAAGCTTTGCAATTGGAAGAGGAGGAGAATTTCCTTCACAATTTCATCGCAGACGAATATGTCAATCTGGACGACCCATTCAATGCGCTGAAACATTACACTTCAGCCTTGGAGCACGACCCGTATGACGATTATTCTTTGGAAAACGTGATGGTTTGTTACAGCAAATTGAACCGTTCACAAGAAGCGTTAGATTTCCTGAATCAGTACCTTGACAAGTTTTCTTTTTCGGAAACCGCTTGGTACGAGTATGGACAATTCCATTTCAACAAGAAGAATTACGAAGAAGCCATCAACGGTTTCGATTATCTATTGGCCATCAATTCTCAGGCTGTCGGTGTTTACGCCAACAAAGCAGCTTGTTATGAAGCGATGGGAGAGTGGGACAAGGCGATTGCCGTTTACGAAGAAATGCTCGATTTGGAATATACCAAAGCGTTCACGTTCTACAAAATTGGATTGTGCCACAAAGAAGCTAAGAAATTGGTTCCCGCATTGACCTCTTTCCAAAAATCTTTGAGAGAAGACCCACAGTTTTACTTGGCGATGATGGAGCAATCCTTCATCTACGAAGAATTGGGGAACATCAAAGAGTCATTGTATTTCGCTCAGGAAGCAGCTAATCTTAGCGAAGGAAACGTCGAATACCAAAAGCGTTTGGCCTTCCTTTACATCACCAGCGGCGATTATGAAGAAAGCTTGATTTGCCTTAAAAAACTGATAGAATCCGAGCCGACCAGATTTTACAACTGGTACGCGTACTCAGAAGTCTTGATGTTGCTTGGCGAATATGAGGAAGCAATCACCATCCTCGAAAAAGCTCTGAAAGCGCATCCACGCGCCGAATTGTACTATCAGCTCAGCAATTGCTACTTGCATTTGAAAAGCGAATCAGAAGGTATTGCAATGCTCGAGAAAGCGCTGGAACTCGATTCCACACTCAGCAAAGATATGCAGCTGAAATATCCGTTCATCAAAGAACAGGTCAAAAAAATAAAGGCCAAAAAGAAATAAACCAAAGCTCAGATTCGTCTGGGCTTTTTTATTTTTAGAAGCCGGGAACCTGCTTTCCACTATATCTTTTGCTCTTCGTTCCTCATCACAAAAGGATGCCGTTGCAATCAGGGCTATGCTTCTTGTCATCAAATCAAACATTCAAGATTAAAAACACGATAATGTCATTCCGTAGGAATCTCAATGCTGAAGTTCCTACGGAATAAGAAAATTACTTTTTCTTTGATGAGTTTACGTCTTTGCGAAACTTAAAATTTTCAATATAGTAGAAAAAATCTTTGCGGGCTTTGCGTTCAAAACCCATCAAAACCCATCAAACCACCTTCGGCTTACTCCTCAAAAATATCAATCCGGCCAAAATGACCAAAGCACCAACAGATTGCTGCGTCGTCAATTTCTCACCATCCAAAATTCCCCAGATGATAGCGACAATCGGCATCAACAAAGTCACGGTAGAAGCGAATAAAGGTGTCGAAATACTCAATAATTTGTAATTCATCATCATCGCCAATCCCGTCCCGAAAATCGACAATATCGCCACAAAACCCAATCCTTCTATTGTACTTTGATTCAATGTCAAATCTTTGAAAAAGCCTGCAAAAATCAAAGCAATCAATGATGGTAAAAACAAAACAAACGAAAAGACATAAGCCGACATCAGAATCGCAGGAACTTCGTGCAGTTTTGACTTGATAGTCGTAGTACAAATCGCGTAGAGTAGGACTGCAAGAATCAATAACAGAATTGGATAGATTTTGATTTCACCACGTTCGCCACTTCCCAAAGCCAAGATACAAGCGCCGACAAAACTTATCAGAACACCCAATAATTGCCGTTTTGTCGTTGAGAATTTCCAAACCAAAGAACCCACAATAATCACAAATATCGGCATCATCGAATTGATGATTCCGGCAATGCTGCTGCTGATTTCGGTTTCCGCCATTGGGAAAAGAAACATTGGAATGAAACTTCCTGTGAATGCTGCGATAATCAACCATTTCAAATGTCTTTTAGGGAATAATTTTATTTGGGCGATAGCATAAGGCATCAGAACAATCCCCGAAATCAAAACCCGCAAAGCACCGACTTCGTAAGGGTTGAAATGGTCCAGTGATTTTTTTATCAATATAAAAGATGAGCCCCAAATTAAGGATAATGCAATCAGGAGAATCCATTTTTGTTTTTCTGCTGTCAAGAGATTTGTTGTTTTAAGATTTTTAAATAATCGATTTTAGGAATCATTTTCGCGCCCAGACTTTCGAGATGTTCAGAATGGATTTGGCAATCAATAAGTTCCCATTCATTTTGATATTTGGTTGTGAAATGGATAAATCCAGCTTTAGAAGCGTTGGAAACTTTGGCAAACATACTTTCACCGCAAAACACATTCCCGACTTGGATGCCATAGAAACCTCCAACCAATTCGCCATTCTGCCAAACTTCAAAACTTTTCGCTTTCCCGAATTGGTGAAGTTTTAAAAATGATTCTATCAGCTCTTCATTGATCCACGTTCCATCCTGGTCTTTCCGTTCCGCCATTTTGCAATTCCTCATCACATCTTCAAAACATTGATTTTCCGTAAATTGAAAAACGTCGTCTCGCAATATTTTCTTCATCGATTTTGAGATTTTGATTTCATTCGGGAGCAATACAAATCTTGGGTCAGGACACCACCAAAGGATTTCTTCGCCTTCGTTGTACCAAGGAAAAAGTCCCAATTGATAGGCAAACAAAAGTCTTTCTGGCTTCAAATCACCACCAATGGCCATTAGTCCGCCATCTGGGTCGTAAAGTTCCGGGTCTGGAAAAGAAATATCTTCTGGGTCTAAGCGAAACATTTAGTTAGCGTATTTTAATTGCATTAATGGATTTAACAAAACCTTGTCGCACCTCTTCATAATGCTCGTGTTTCCCATTTCTAACCACCCATTTTCCGGCAACGACAGTTCCAAGCAAATGCGATGAATCAGAAGAATAAACAATCGTATTGCAAAGATTTTTAAGAGAAGAAGTCGCAATCAAAGGCGCTTTCGCATTAACCACAACAGCGTCAAAACTTTGTCCGACTTTGAAGAAATTCTCATTCTCAAAAGCCATCGATTTCCTTCCGGATTTCCAGGCCGTCTTCAAAGCATTGAAACCGCTGTCACCAAGATTTGGCTGGAAAAAAGTATCGCGTCTGTGCGTGTAGATTCGTTGTCCGTAATCCAGAAGTCGCAAATCTTCCAAAGGATTCACACAAATCTGACTGTCCGTTCCAATCGACCAATTCCCACCAAACTTCTGATAATCTTTGAAACGGAATCTTCCATCGCCCAAATTCCCTTCCGTTGACGGGCAAAGTACGATGTTTGCGCCAGATTTCGCAATGCCTTCAACCTCATTGTCTTCCAAATGTGTGCAATGAATTAGGTTAAAGTTTTCATTCACGTCACAGTTTTCCAAAAGCCATTCCGCCGGTCTTTTTCCGTAAAAATCCACAGAATCTTTGATTTCCTTCAACTGTTCCGCGATGTGAATATGAAACGGATAATCTTTCGCCAGCAAAGAAGACTCAATCAAATCCTCTTTCTGAACCGCTCTCAAAGAATGCGACCCAACCGCCAAATTTGCTTTGTCATAAAACTTTATCGACTGCTTAGAAGCTTCCAGCAATTGATAATAGTCTTCAATATTTTTAGAAATAAAACGTTTCTGTAAATCGTAAGGTTCCGTCCCAAAATTCCCTTTCTGATAAAACATCGGAATCAAAGTGATTCTAATCCCAACTCTTTTCGCAGCAGCAACCAATCTTTCGCCCATTTCGGAGAGATTCTGATAAGCTTTTCCTTCTTTATCGTGATGCACATAATGGAACTCCGCCACCGATGTATAACCGTTTCGCAGCATTTCTGCGTACAACATTGCCGCAACATCTTCCATTTGTTCAGGAGAAAGTGACAGCGCAATTCGGTACATCGCATCGCGCCAGCTCCAGAAATCATCAGGAACTTCCGAGCCTTCAAAATATTCTGCTAGACCGCACATCGCATACTGGAACGCGTGCGAATGCGCATTCTGAAATCCAGGCAAAACATAGCCATCAACATATTCGCCTTCGGGTGTTTCCACGGTTTTCAATTCAGAGATATTTCCGGCGTCGTCCAGCTTTACAAAAGCATTTTCCATCCATCCGTTTTCGGTCAGTAATCCTTTGAATGTGTACATTTTATAAGTAATAGTATTTGTATTTAATTTGTCAGGCTGAGGCTCTCGAAGCCATTTTAATATTTTGGGCAGCTTTTCCGCCTTCCGCTCCCAATCTTTTTGCCTAAGCTTTACCAGCCGCAAAAAAGGATTTCCGTTCAAGTCGGGCTGCAGATTCAACATAAATTCAAATTTTGCGATAAAAACATTATTTTGTCATTCCGTAGGACTCTAAACAATCTAGATTTACTTCGTCGAACCACTTCGCTAGGTTTCCTACTGAATGACAAACTGTGTGGTAATATTATTAAAGTCAAATAAATTTCATTTGCTCGATAAGATTTACCAAAGTCTCTTTCAAAACCAACTGAATTCTCTCCGCATTAGTTTCATCATAACTCATTTCCGAAGTATCCATATAATTCGTCTTGCACATTTCCAGTTGCAAAGCGTGAATGTTTTCTTCAGGTTTTCCAAAACTTCTCGTGATGTAACCACCTTTGAAAGGATGATTGTGAGAAAACTCGTAACCTTTATTTTGCAAAGAATCAATCGTTGCTTCGATTAATTCTGGACTTGCAGAGGTTTCATCATTATCACCCAAAATCAAATCCGGAAAATCCTCAGAACGAATTCCCGGAACAGATTTCCTAATCGAATGCGCATCAAACAACAACACTTTCCCGAATTCAGCTTTTGTTTGTTGTAAAAGTTCATCCAATTTCTCGTGATAAGGTTTGTGAAAAAGCTCAACGCGTCTGGCAACTTCCTGAGAATCCGGAATGTAATTATCTTTATAAATCTGATTCCCGTTAAAATCCGTAACCGTCACCACATCCGTAATCACTCTTCCGTCATTGTAAAGCGGTTGGTTTTCCGGATTTCTATTGAGGTCGACAACCCATCTGCTGTAATTGGCTGTGATGATTGTAATTCCTAAATCTGTTGCAAACCCATAAAGCTTATCGATGAACCAATCTGTGTCGTCCAATTTATCAGACAATTCAGAGTTCATTTTAGACTTAATATCTTCCGGAATGAAAGTGCCTGCGTGAGGAACACTAATGATGATGGGAACTTTTGACGTTTTAGGTTCAATGATTTTAAAGATTTCCATAGACGGTTTCAAAGTTGAAATATAAAAAGAATCCCTGCATCTTTTATCAAAAATGCAGGGATTTATTATAGATTGATTCTAAAAATATTAGAATGGCAAATCGTCATCTTCGTCCTCTGCGAAAACGTTCTTGTTTTCAGCAGCTGGCTGACCTTGACTAGGAGTTGCTTGAGTAGGCTCGTTGAAATCGGAAGCACCACCTTTTTCCATTCTCCATCCTACGATAGAGTTGAAATACTTTACTTCACCTTGAGGACTTGTCCACTCTCTTCCTCTGATATTGATATGAACTTTTACGCTATCTCCAACTTTGTATGCGTTCAGCAAATCAACTTTATCTTGGGTAAATTCGATATTGATTGGTTGTGGATACTGTTCTTCAGTCAAAAGAACGAGTTCTTTTTTTTGAAATCCGCTTGCAAATGTTTGTAAATCAGAAATCTTCTTGATTGTTCCTGTTAATTCCATGTCTTCAAAATGTTTTAAGAGTGTAAAGGTAATAAAAAACTATCGATGTAGTCCAAAACCGACCATCGAAAAAACTTTAAAAAAATATAGAAATAATTTTGGAGGTAATATGAAAAGTCTCTATATTTGCACTCACCAAAACGAAAGAAAAGAAGTTCTTCAAAATAATGCGGATGTGATGTAATTGGTAGCCATGCCAGACTTAGGATCTGGTGCTTCACCGCGTGGGGGTTCGAGTCCCTTCATCCGCACAATGCTAAAAATTTCTAAGCAATTAGGAATTTTTTTTATGCGAAAATAGCTCAGCTGGTAGAGCACGACCTTGCCAAGGTCGGGGTCGCGGGTTCGAGTCCCGTTTTTCGCTCCACCGTTGCCCTGGTGGTGGAACTGGTAGACACGCAGGACTTAAAATCCTGTGTCCGTAAGGACGTACGGGTTCAAGTCCCGTCTGGGGTACAAAATATGACTGTTAATCATTGATTAGCAGTCTTTTTTGTTTTATATCCAAAATTTTTCAGGAATAGATAAAAAAAATAACAGACAATCATTTGCCTGTTATTTTTATTTATAATTTCAATAGATCTTATCTCAAAAGCGCATTGAAGGTATCGCCTTGTCTGATGTCGCCAGAATTGTAGCCTTTCATAAACCATTCTTCCCTTTGCGCAGAAGAGCCGTGTGTAAAGCTTTCTTGGTTCACATAGCCTTGCGCTCTCTTCTGGATGTTATCGTCGCCAACAGCCGCTGCAGCGCTCATTGCTTCCTGGATGTCGCCAGGTTCTAAGAACTTTTCGCGATTATCCGTTTGTTTCGCCCACAATCCGGCGTAGAAATCCGCTTGAAGTTCTGTAGCGACGGAAACCTTGTTCATTTCAGATTCAGAATATCTTCCTCTTAGTTGATTTACTTTTTGAGTGGTCCCTAATAAGGTTTGAATGTGATGTCCATATTCGTGACCTAAAACGTAAGCCACCGTGAATTGTCCCACCTTGGCTCCAAACTTCTGCTGAAGCTCGTTGAAGAAACTCATATCCATATAGATGGTCTGGTCTGCAGGGCAATAGAAAGGTCCCATTTCGGACTGTGCTGGTCCACAGCCGGATTGTGTTGCTCTTTCGAATGCGACCACTTTTGCGGGCGTAAACTGGATTCCGTTTTCTTGAAATATCTTGTTCCAGGTTTCTTCGTTTTCGGCTGTCAACATACTGATGAATTCTCCTACGCTAAGTTCTTCTTTAGAGAGTTGTCTTTGCTCGGTTTGTTGCGATGAAGATGCGCCGTTGTTTAAAATAGCTGACGGATCTCCTCCTAAAAAGAAGACAATTGCCGCAATGATGATCGTGCCCAATCCTCCGCCGACCAGCATTCCGCCTCCGCCACCTGAGCCACGTCTGTCATCGAAGTTGCCACTTCTGTCGTTTGTCCATTTCATCTTGTAATATTTTGTGTTTTAAAATTAATACTTTCTTTTTGATATCTATACAAATTTTTTTGAATCTCTCTTATTAATAGCCCTGATGGAAACGGCATCCTTTTTTTGCGGCTGGAATTTAGCTTTGGAAAAAAAGATACAGTGGACAGCAGGAAATAGCTCCTAAAAATTTTAAGACATCAATTCTAATTCGAATTCTTGTTGAAGTCTATCATTTTCAAAGCGGTCACGGCTGCTTCTACACCTTTGTTTCCGAGACTTCCGCCGCTTCTCGCGATGGATTGTTCTTTGTTATCATCTGTCAAAACGCAGAAAATAGCTGGTGTATCGGTCAGAATGTTACAGTCCTTAATGCCTTGCGTCACACCAGAACAAACGAACTCGAAGTGAGGTGTTTCGCCGCGGATGACGTTTCCAATCGCGATCACGGCAGCAAATCTGCCAGAGCGGCAAAGTTTCATAGTCGCAAAACTCAATTCGAATGCGCCGGGAACGTAGTGGATATGAATGTTCTCTTCCTTGATGCCTTCGGCTTTCAGGGTTTCCAAAGCGCCATTTCGAAGGTTGTAGGTGATGAAGTCGTTCCACTCAGAAACAACAATGCCGATTGAATATTCATCGGCATTGGAAATGTTGAGCGGTTTGTAATCTGAAAGATTTACAGTAGCCATATTTTTTTATATTTTAATAATATTTTGTCATTTCGATAAATGCATCGGATTGACCATTGTCATAATCCTGATATTTCTCGTCGATCGCCGCGAAATATTTTTTAGCATCTGCATTTTTCTTAAGCGCCAAAGCCAACATTCCTGCTTTCTTTGTAAAATAGTAAGAAGTGTAAGCATCGTCTGAAGCAGAAGAAGCTTTGTCTGCCATTGCTAGCGCATCATCGCTTTTGTTCAGGTTAGAAAGACAGTCTGCCATTGCACCATATTTAAGCGCAACCAAAACTTTGTTTCCAGAGCTGAATTTGTCCAACAGATCGTAAGCTTTTTGATAGTTTCCTTTTTTAAACTCGATCAATCCAGCATTGTAAGCTGCCAATTTACCAGCTTTTGTACTTCCGTATTGGTCAAACGTTCCCAAGAATCCTGGGTTTGCAACAGATTTTCCACCAAGAGCCAGGTCTTCTTTTCCTTCTGCCAAATTCTTCTGAGCAGAAAGGTAGCTTTTTGTAGCTTCTTCGTTTTTAGGACCAAGAATGAACTGCTGATAACCGAACCAGCCTAAAACTGCAACGATCAAAATACCGAAACCAATGCTCAATACTTTGGCATTTTTTTCCAAAAAGCCTTCGATATTAAGTGCTTCTTTATCAAGGTCTCTAAAGAATTCTACAGTTTCTTTTCCTTCTTGTTCGTTTTTTTTGTTATGTAGATCTGCCATAATTTTTTAGTAAATGAAGTGCAAATTTAATGTTTTAGTTTTGATTTGCAAAAATTCTTTTTTTAGTACGAAAATTCTTTAATAATTGAGGATAGAATAGACTTCTGCTCCAAATTTTGACAATCTTTCTTCACCTTTCAAATCTTTTAAATCAATCAAAAAACTGAATTGTGTCGGGATTGCACCTTGCTTTGCAACTAATTTCGCAGCAGCTTCCGTCGTTCCTCCGGTTGCCAAAAGGTCGTCGTGAATTAGAACGCGTTGACCTTCTTTAAGATGTCCGGTTTTCATCTCGATTTCTGCTGAGCCATATTCGAGGTCGTATTTTTCACTGATGAATGGCGGTGGCAATTTTCCTGCTTTTCTGATGAGTACAAAAGGAACATCCAAAGCTACAGCGATTGCAATTCCGAAAAGATAACCGCGGCTTTCTATTCCGCAAACGACGTCAATTTTTCCACGGCTGAACTCTGCAAGGTCCGCAATCACTTCTTCATATAGTTTTGGCTGAAGGAAAATGGGACAGATATCTTTGAATTGGATTCCCGGAATTGGGAAATCTGGGATGTTTTCTATGGTTTGTTCTAGTTTGTGGATAAGTTCTGCTGACGCCATTATTTATTTTTAATTGTTGATTTTGTAGGTGGTGATTTTCCAGGTGTTGTTGACCGCTTTCAGACCGTAAGTGACATTAAGAGAAGATACTTTTCCGTTTTTGTCCGTCACGTCGTAGGTTACGTTCACATTGGCTGAATTGTCTTTGTTATAAGGAACTGCGATATTTTTCACATTGATATTCTTCACAGAACCGAAACCTGAATTTGGATTCGAGAATTTGTCGTAAGAACCCCAATTTGGATTATCCGCAGCATCAAAGGCCGCTTTGAAGTTCTGAGTGGAAAGATTATTCAAAAATTTGGTCACCGTGGCTTTTGGGTCGGCTATATTTTTCACAGGCGCTGGCGGTGGAACAACTGTTTCTCCAGTTTGTGGGTCAACCTGTGGTGGCGGCGCCTGAATCGAATCAGAAACAACAGGAGCTGGTGGCGTGTAAAGTGCCTGGCCATTGACTGGAACACCCATTTTTATCATTTGTAAAAGCTTTTTGGTCGTTTTTACAGATAGTTTGATATCGATTTTATCTTCGAAGATTTTTTCTCTCGGAAGTGATGAATACTTAATCGTGAAACCTCGGAACGCTGGGTCTTGCATTAGGTTTTTAGACGTTGAGATTTTAGTTCCGCCGCTGGAAATTTCCATAATGGTTTCCAAAGCTGCACCTTCGAATTCTACTTTTCTGCCGTTATTGTCAAGAAGTTGAGGAATGATAATCAAGCCTTTTGAACCGGTTAAACTGTCGCCGGCGATATTTCTTACCACGACGTTCAAAGACGCTGCGTCGATGTCGTTAGGGTCTTTCTCGGATGCGGTGACATTCCCAAAGATATTCATTTCTCCAAGACTTGGTGGCGCTGTACTGCTCCAGGTGATATTATTTTTTTGAGCCACTTCATCGGCCATTTTGAAAATTTCCGGTGTTTTCTTACCATTTAGAAGTTTCCCCAATGCCTCGATTTCTGCAATGTCGCCATCAGCTTCTACGCCGAAGGTTTTCAGGATATAAAGCGCTTCATTGAATTTCACCTGTTTCAAAGTCGGTAAGCTGGAAGCCATATCGTTGATACTTTCCTGAAAGCTCATCCGGTTGGTTCCATCTACACTTGTTTTCTTGCAGCTGATTGTGAAAATCATTAAACTTATTAAAAGACAGTATTTTATGAATTTCATTTTATTGTGATTTATTTTTAAAAGTAAGAAATTAGTTTGATTTTTCCGTCCTTACATCAATTAATATGCAAAATTAAATTTTAAATTCAGAATACTCAGATTTTTGAAAGAAAATTAAAAAAAGTAACTTTACGGAAAAATTAGATTTAATGCAGAACAAACTCCATATAGAGATTCATAGTTTTTCTTATAAAAAAGGTGGCATCCCAAAAGATAACACCGAAAACGGCGGTGGTTTCGTCTTCGATTGCCGAGGAATTTTGAATCCGGGAAGAATTGAGGAATACAAAATACAAACAGGAAATGACATCGGTGTTCAGGAATTTTTGGAAACGAAAACTGAAATGCCGAATTTCTTAAAGTCCATTCAATCACTAATATCAATCAGCATTGAGAATTATTTAAGCCGAAATTTTGAGCATCTGCAAATCAATTTTGGTTGCACAGGCGGACAGCACCGTTCGGTTTATTCGGCAATCAGAACGGCTCAATTTATTAAAGAAAAATATCCTGAGGCGGAAGTTTCAGTGCATCACGACGAACAATTACACCTTAATTTATCATCGATAAGCGATAATTGATAATTGATTTTTTATCTCCAATTATTCAATCATTTATCAAATTATTATTTATCATTTATAAAATATGAAAGCATTAATATTTGCTGCAGGAAAGGGAACTCGACTGAAACCTTTCACTGACGAACATCCGAAAGCTTTGGCAAAAGTCAACGGCGTTCCACTTCTCGAAAGAAATATCAAGTATCTGCAAGGTTTCGGAATCAATGATTTTGTCATTAATATTCATCATTTTGGCGGACAGATTCTGGCTTTTTTGGCTGAGAATGACAACTTCGGAGCAAACATAGAAATCTCAAACGAGCACGAAGAACTTTTGGAAACTGGAGGCGGATTACTTTTCGCAAAGAGATTCCTTGAGAATGAGAAATCATTTTTGATAATGAATGTTGATATTCTGACAGACCTCAATATCAGCAATTTCATCCGACTTCACGAGACCAAAGGTGCAATGATTACTTTGGCAGTTTCTGACAGAGACAGTTCCAGAAAACTAATGTTCAATGATAAAATGTTCTTGAAAGGCTGGAGAAATCTTCAAACCAACAAAAAAACTGTCGTTGGCGGAATTTTCAAATTGAGGGAGTTGGCTTTCAGCGGTGTTCATTGCGTGAATTCTGAGATTTTTGATAAATTCACAAGAACCGGAAAATTCTCCATTATGGATGAATATATGGAATTGATGAAAGAAGATATCATTGTGGGTTATCAGCACACTTCAAATTTAGTAGATGTTGGAAGACCAGAATCTATTGTAGAAGCAGAAAGAATTTTCAGATGATAGAACAGGACGACGATAAAAGATTGCAGGAAAGTCTGCGCCAGAAGACCTGGGACGAGACCATTACTAAGGACAGCTGGATGGTTTTCCGCGTGATGTCGGAATTTGTGGATGGCTACGAGAAAATGGCGAGAATTGGACCTTGTGTTTCAATTTTTGGCTCGGCTAGATTGAAGGAAGATAATTACTACTACAAAATGGCTGTTGATATTGCTCAGAAAATCACTGAAATTGGTTTCGGCGTTATCACTGGCGGCGGGCCAGGAATAATGGAAGCCGGAAATAGAGGTGCGAACGGACACGGAAAATCCATAGGTCTGAACATCGAATTGCCTTTTGAACAACACTTTAATCCGTACGTTGACAAAGGTTACAATATCAATTTTGATTATTTTTTCGTTAGGAAAGTAATGTTTGTCAAATATTCTCAAGGTTTCGTGGTGATGCCTGGAGGTTTCGGAACATTGGATGAATTGTCGGAAGCTTTGACCTTGATTCAAACCAATAAAATAGGGAAGTTCCCAATCGTTTTGGTCGGAAGTGAGTTCTGGAGCGGATTGCTGGATTGGTTCAAAGGAACATTGTTGAAAGAAGGTTTGATTGCCGAGAAAGACCTCGAGCTTTTCCGAGTTGTAGATACTGCGGAAGATGCGGTGGCGCATATCAAAGCGTTCTATGACAAATATTCGGTAAGTGTGAATTTCTAAGGCGTGGCATATAATTTGACCATAATCAATAGTAAAAATTATTAAATATTATATTAAAATGAAAAAATCAATACTCATATTATCTCTAGGAATCTTGCTGGTTGGGCTTTTTAGCTTTACAGCATTGGATTTCTTTTCATCAATGACCAAAGTGGATTACATCGACGGAACCAAAACTTTGAAGTTCACAACGAAGCTTAATACAGGTCATATCTCTCAAGCTGTTAAAATCGACCCGGCAACAGCAGGATTCGAAGCGGAAGTGAAAAAGTATGTGAACAATAATGTAGATGTTGCCATCAACGGTGCTGCGAAACAATTGACTTTCACAGGAAGTCAGGTCAATGGAGAGTCTGTTTGGGTTTATTATGAAGCGAGTGGCGTTTCTGATATTTCAAGTTTGAAAATCAAGAACAGTATTTTGATTGGACAGTTTCCGAAACAGGTCAACATTGTAAATATCACTTATAAAGGTGCTTTGAAAACACTCAACTTCCAGAAGGGAAAAGAGACGGCGGAAGTCACTTTCTAAAAAAATTAAAATCGGTCAAATGGCCGATTTTTTTTTATCTTTTATTTTTGATTAATGACAATTAGTATGGTCCGTATGAAAACCGTCTGTAGAGTGATTCACGTGCAATGATTCTGAGTGTGGGGAAACGTAAGGAATTCCTAGTTCCAGGCCTCTTAAAACGAACAATCCGCCCAAGATAATCATCATTACTGGAATGACTTTCAATATTCTTACTCGGAAAGCTGTTGTGATGAAATTCCCCAAGTAAACGACGGCAAACATAAACGGGAAAGTCCCCAATCCAAAAAGTAACATAAAGAATGAACTTTGCCAGATTCCGCCGGCTGCGAGAGAAGCCGTCAAAGCCATATAGACCATTCCGCAAGGTAGAAGTCCATTCAGGATTCCGGTGGCGAAACGGGATTTGTAATCGGGACGTTGTAGGATTTTCCCAAGTTTCATTTTGACATTCAGCAAACCTCTTGAAACAATTGGGATTTTAGCGGCGAAGTCTTTTCCTCCGAAAGAGAAAATCGCCATTACAATCAATAAAATTCCAACCAGAACAGTTAGATATTTTTGAAATCCAGCCAACTCAAAACTTTGACCGATGATGCCCAGGATTCCGCCAAGAATAGAGTAGGTGAGAATCCTTCCGAATTGATAGGTGAGATTTTGAAGATAGAAGTTGGCCTTCTGGTTCTTCGTCAATCCCATCGAAAGAGCAATTGGTCCACACATACCGATGCAATGGAATCCGGACGCGAATCCCAAACCAATGGCCGATATGATGAGTGCTACTTCCATAAGATGTCATAATCCACCTGATAAGGCTTCTTATTCTCTGTCCATTTTAGCTTTAAAGTGTAAGAACCTGCCGAGATGACTTTGGCAGGAATTAAGAAAAGATTGTGTTGCAAGGTCACTTCTTTTTTTACATCCAAATTGGAATCTTCAGTTCTGAACAAAACGAAGTTGACAGTGTTCTCATCCACTTTTATCGTTTGAGGAAATGTGATCAATATGCCTTCAGCGGTAGATTTGTATGTCGGTGTCTGCTCTAGTTTTGCTGCATTATTTTTCGCATCGATGATATCCTGATACTGAAGTTCTTCTTCGTAGTAATTATTGGAAATCATTTCCGCATTCTGTTTTCCCATCGGAAATATAAATATCAGAAAGAGGATGAAAAGGATGAAACAACCAAGTGCAATGGCCAATCCGTGTCCCCAATTTAGATTTTTCATTTGGTATTAATTAAAATTGAAATTTGAATGGCCCTTCAAAATAAGTGCTGTAAGAATCCAGCAGTTCTCCATTCATATCATAAACGCCCAGTTCCAGATTTTGTTTAGACAGTTTGATCTGACTTTCCGGGAAACTCACATTGATGGTTCCTTTAATCATCGCATCTCTTTTCATAATAATTCTATTCGAAGTTCCAGATGAGATCTCCCCATTTTTCGGTTCAATGATTTTGATGATAACCGTTCTGTTCTCGTTCGATTTATTAAGGAACGTATAATTATAAGTGTTCGTGATTTTTCCGTCTCTCACGAAGAAAGTGGATCCAGGAGGTTTTAGGAATTTAGCTTCCATCTCGCCTCTGTTGTAGAGCAATCCACCTAAGAAACCAATCAGAACCAGCAATACAATGCTGTAAGCCTTCATTTTTCCAGAGAATTTGAAGTTTTGCTGTTCCTCGATCTCTTTTTCGGAGGCGTAACGGATCAATCCTGGTGGAAGGCCAACTTTCACCATCACTTCATCACAAGCGTCGATACAAGCGGTACAGTTCACACACTCCATTTGTAGACCATCACGGATATCGATTCCGGTTGGACAAACGACAACGCACTGTTTACAGTCGATACAGTCGCCTTTTCCTTCGGCTCTTCTGTCTTCGCCTTTTTTCCATTTAGCGCGGTTTTCTCCTCTTTTATAATCGTAAAAAACGTTGATGGTCTCTTTGTCGATTAAAACACCTTGAAGTCTTCCATAAGGACAAACCATTGTACAAACCTGCTCTCTAAACCAAGCAAATACAAAATAGAATGCCGCAGTGAAAAGGATCATTACCAAGAAATTGGTTGGTTTTTCAAAAGGACCTTGTTGCATTATTTTAAGAACTTCCTCATACCCGACAATGTACATAAACATAATGTGGGTAATGATAACGGAAATCAATAGAAAGATAAACCATTTCAAGGAACGCTTCCAGATCTTCTCTGTATTCCATTCCTGGTTGTCGAGTCTCATCTGCTTGTTTCGGTCACCTTCTATCGCATATTCTATTTTACGGAATATCATTTCTAAAAAGATAGTTTGAGGACAGATCCATCCACAAAATATCCTTCCGAAAACAACGGTAAAGATGATGATGAATATTAGTGAAACAATCGCGCCCAATGCCAGGATAAAGAAATCCTGAGGATAAAATGGTTGCCCAAGAATAAAGAATTGACGTTCTATGATGTTGAATAATAGAACCGGATTTCCATTGATCTTCAAAAATGGAACAGCAAAGTAAATTGCTAATAGTAAGATACTTACCAGAACTCTGTAATTGGTAAATTTTCCTTTAGGTTTTCGTGGAAATACCCATTTTCTTTTACCGGTATTATCCATTGTCCCTACAGAGTCTCTGAATGTTTCAGCTTCTACGACCCAGCTTTCCGCCTCGTTGTATTTTTTTTCTGTAGTACTCATAATATTTAGATAAAAAAAAGAGATTGTCCTGAGAATGAATAGTGTACTATTCATTTTCAAATACCATTCCGAAGCGGATGATATTCTTTGACAATCTCTTTTGTATGATATTATTTAGCTTTTTCCCAGTTGGCCTCAGTCCCTTGTGGAGCTGCGCCACCTTGTGCAGGTGTGATAGGAGCCTGCTCTTGGTTGATGTGGTAAACATAAGCCGAAACTTGCTGAATCTCAAATCCAGATACGACACCATTCTTACCCCAAGCCTGCATTGTAGGGTTATTTGTACTTCCATTTTCAACCATGTAGAACACATTTTTAAATAATGTTTTCTCTGGTTGGTTGATCCAGAAGTTATCTGTCAAGTTAGGTCCAATACCACCTTTTCCACCTTCTCCGTGACAAGACACACAGTTGGTTTCGAAAACAGCTTTTCCAGCTTCTACATTATCCTCAGAGAATACTGCAGTTTCGATAGTTGGTTGAGTTACAGTTGCCATATATTCGTTGATCGCAGCAGTCTGCTCTCTGTATTCCTGCTCATATTCTTTGTAAGGATGAGCAAAATCTGTCAAGAAATAAGATGAAACATAAAGGATACAGTAAGCTACTCCAAAATAGAAAAGACCTAACCACCATTTAGGAAGCTGATTGTCAAGTTCCATAATGCCATCGAATCCGTGGTCGATAAGGATATCTTTCTCTTCTTTTTCTGATTGGCTTTTGAAAGCACCATTCCAAAGATATTGGAAGTAAGGAACTTTTTTCTCCGCAAGATATGTTGCTTTCTCAGTATCTGTTAGCTTTTTGAACTTTTCATTTTCTATCAGATCACCAATTGCACCTTGGATGAATACCACTACAATACTGATCAAAGCTGTTCCAAGGAAAAACTTGGTGGACAGGAAATCTGATGTTTGGGTAAACATATAAAAAACTATAATTAGTAATCCTAAAACGATCGGAATATTAATATAAGCAGGTGTTCTTCTTTTCATGATTAATTATCTTTTTTAATTACAAAGTAAATCTGTCGTCCTCATCATCTTTTTCCAAAGGTGCATTTTCTTCTTCTTTATAATATTTTTTTGGCCTGTTGATTACAACATAAACCATTACCACGAAGAACAAAATAAAGATGAGCATTGCAATGGTCTGAAACAAACCTGCATTTTCCACATTGGAGACGATGTCTTTAAAACTTTGCGGAATCATTTTATTTTAAATTTAATTACTAGCTGTTTTTACTTCTGTCGTTTTGATATCAGTTCCTAATCTCTGCAAGTATGCGATCAAGGCAACGATCTCTCTCTTTTCAAGTGGAACAAATTGCTCGCCATCTTTCGCTTTGTTCGCTTTCGCTTCTGCAAATGATGTTTTCACGTCGGCCGCTTCAGAGAATACATTTTTCACGATGACACTCGCTTGATTGTTCATCCAAGTATCCATAGAGTCTATTTGAGCTTTTGTGTATGGAACATCGTAAGTATTCTTCATCAATTCCAATTTAGCTTTCGTCTTGCTTCTGTCGAGTGTATTTTCAATCAACCAAGGGAATCTCGGCATAATTGAACCTGCAGAAGTCGATCTTGGATTGTACATGTGTTTGAAGTGCCAAGAATCTGGTCTTGCGCCACCTTCTCTCTGTAGATCCGGACCAGTTCTTTTAGAACCCCAAAGGAATGGTCTGTCATAGATATATTCACCAGCTTTGGAATACTGTCCGTTTTTACCATTGAATCTTACAACTTCATCTCGGAAAGGACGGATCATCTGAGAGTGGCAAGAGTTACAACCTTCTCTGATATATAGATCTCTACCTTCTAATTCCAATGGTGAATAAGGCTTCACGGCTGAAATTGTAGGGACGTTGTCTTTTACGAATATGGTTGGTAAGATTTCTAATGATCCACCAATTGCTACTGCAACGAATGATAATATTGATAAATATAATGGTGTTCTCTCCAACCAAAGGTGGAATGTTTCGCCTTCCTTTCTTCCTTTGTTGATTTTTGCCAATGCAGGAACTTCTACCGGAACTTCTTTTTGGAATGATCCTTTTCTAGCGGTTGCAATTAAGTTCACAACCATTAGTACAGCTCCAGAGAAATATAGGAATCCACCTAGGAATCTCAATTTGAAGAATGGTAAGATCGCAGTTACGGTATCCAACCAGTTTTTGTACATCAAAGTACCGTCTGGGTTGAACTGTTTCCACATCAAACCTTGTGTAAATCCAGCGATATACAAAGGAACTGCGTAGAAAATGATCCCGAATGTTCCTAACCAGAAATGCCAGTTAGCTAGTTTTACAGACCAAAGTTTGGTTCTCCACATAATTGGAACTAAATAATAGATAACCCCAAAGGCCATAAATCCGTTCCATCCAAGTGCACCTAAGTGAACGTGACCAATTACCCAGTCTGTAAAGTGACCTACTTTGTTTACGGTTTTGGTTGCCAAAAGTGGTCCTTCAAAAGTTGCCATACCGTAACAAGTTACTGCTACGACAAAGAATTTAAGAACCGGATTTTCTCTAACTTTATCCCAAGCTCCTCTCAAAGTCAATAGACCGTTTAGCATTCCTCCCCAAGATGGTGCGATAAGCATAATAGAGAAACCTGTTCCTACTGCCTGAGCCCAAGCTGGTAGAGAAGTATATTGTAAGTGGTGAGGACCTGCCCAGATATAGACGAAGATCAACGACCAGAAGTGAATAATCGATAGTTTGTAGGAGAAAACTGGTCTGTCTGCCGCCTTAGGAACGAAGTAGTACATCATCCCAAGAACTGGCGTCGTTAAGAAAAATGCTACCGCATTGTGACCATACCACCATTGTACCAAGGCATCTTTCACACCTGCGTAAGCAGAATAGGATTTCCATCCTGTGAAGGATAAAGGAACTTCTAAGTTATTGAAGATGTGAAGCATAGCTACTGCAACCCAAGTTCCGATGTAGAACCAGATCGCCACATACAAATGCCTTACTCTTCTTGTTGCCACTGTGGCAAACATATTGAAACCAAAGATCAACCATACAACCGTGATCAAAATATCGATTGGCCACTCGTGCTCTGCGTATTCTTTGGAAGTGTTGATTCCCATTAGGAAAGTGATAAGTGTCGTCACCAACATCAACTGCCATCCCCAGAAATGAACCCAAGATAGAGTGTCGCTCCACATTCTGGTTTTCAACAATCTCTGCATAGAATAGTAAAATCCTGCAAAGAAGCTGTTCCCTACGAATGCGAAAATTACGGTGCTCGTGTGCATCATTCTAATACGTCCAAATCCGAAAGCACCTTGAGAATCAATCAATCCCTGCATTCCGCCGCTTCTTAGCGATTGAATCGTAGGGTCATCAGTTCCCAGGAAAAATTCTGGTAATTCAGGGTAAAATAGCAACAACGCAGCCGTCAGTCCTAATAAAAAACCTAATAAACCGAAAACGACCGTCGCGATAAGAAAAGCGCGAACAATACCGTTGTCATAACTAAATTTTTGTGTTTCCATATCTACAAATAGCAATTATTCTTTATCATTTTTGTCAGGAGTTTCTGTCTCCTCTTCTGTCTTCACCTCGTCATCAAATAAGATTCTGACGGCAGGCGATTCATCGTCTTCAAACTGTCCTTTTTTAGCACCAATAATAAAAATTACCAGGAAAATAACAGCTAAAGAAACGCTGCAGATAATCATCAAATAGAGAATCTCCATAACTGCGACAAATTTAAGGTAAAAACAGTCGTCAAATTTAGTGAAAATTACTGACTTTGGTCAGAATGGTGCAAATATGGATAATTTATAATCGCTCTAAATAAGGGCGTTCTAAATGTTTATCCTGAAGTATTTGGAACTTCGAAGCCAGGTTGAAAGTGTCGTGAATGTAACGACTGTGACAGAACTCAAAGGCATAAAGATCGCGGCAAAAAGTGGATGCATATGTCCGGAAACCGCAAAGCTGACACCCACAACATTATAACACAAACTAATTATGAATGTGATTTTTACAATCGTAATTGCGTCCTTCGCCAGTGCTAGGAATTTATCCAGATCTGGGATTTTTTCACCGTTCATAATCACGTCAGAAGATGGTGTGAAAGAATTGCTGTCATCCGAGATAGCAATTCCGACATTGCTCTGTTTTAAAGCGCCAGCATCATTCAATCCGTCGCCGAGCATCGCCACTTTCTGTCCTTTGTCTTGGAGTTCCTTGATGAAGTCCAGTTTGTTTTCCGGATTTTGATTGAATTTCATCTCCGAAACGTTTGGAATCAGTTTTTCCAGAATCGATTTTTCTGAAGGATTGTCGCCACTCAGAATATTGATTTTATAATTTTTTAAATGGCTGAAAAGGGTAGAAAGATTGCTTCGGTATTCATTTTTGAAAGTGAATTTGCCAATGAAATGGTCATCCTTTTTAATGTAAACCGCCGTTTCTAAATCTTGGGATTTTTCACCTGTAAAACTCGCTGAACCAATTTTGTAGGTCGCACCACGAACTTTCCCCTGATAGCCTTTTCCTGAAATCTCAACGAAATCTTCGACTTCAAAATAATCATCATTCACCTCAATGAAATTGTAAAGTGATTTTGAAAGCGGATGGTTCGAATTTTTAAGTAAAGACTTGATATTCTTCAAATCAAAATCTTCAATCTGAGTTCCGAAATAATTGATGTTCGATTTTTTACTTTCGGTAATGGTTCCCGTCTTGTCAAAAACCAAAGTGTCGATTTTCGCCAGTCTTTCAATCGTCAAAGTATCTTTTACGTAGAAATTATTTCGGCCTAAAATCCTCATAATGTGACCAAAAGTAAATGGTGCCGATAACGCCAAAGCACACGGACAAGCTACAATCAAAATTGCAGAAACCACCTGGAACATTTTCTCCATATCAATTCTCGCCCAGTAGATTCCAGCAAGAAGCGTAATTCCTAAAATAATGAATGTGAAGTATTTACTAATCGTATTTGTTAATGTGTCAAGTCCGGTTTCGAATTTTTTGAAAGCTTCCTTGTTCCAAAGTTGAGTCAGGTAACTTTGGTCCACGCTTTTGATAACTTCAAGTTCCAGAATTGAACCCGACTGTTTTCCACCGGCGAAAATCTTATCGCCCGGTTTTTTGGAAATATGCGCAGATTCTCCTGTGATAAAACTATTGTCGATATTACCTTCGCCTTTTATCAAAATCGAATCAACAGGGATGATTTCCTGATTTCTGACCATAATTCTATCGCCAACAGCCAATTCGGAAAGCAAGATATTTTCCTGTTTTCCATCAAAATCGACTTTGGTAACCGCGATTGGATAGAAAGATTTGTAATCTCTGTCGTAGGAAAGTGTGTTGTAAGTTCTTTTCTGAAAAGTTTTCCCGAGCAGCATAAAGAACAATAATCCACAAAGTGTATCAAAATAGCCTGGGCCATAATCTGTTACGACTTCGTAAATACTTCTGCCGTAAAGCACGAATATTCCTAAAACAATTGGAACATCAATATTGATGATCTTATTTTTCAAACCGTACCAAGCGGATTTGTAATAATCTGAAGCTGAATAAAATACAACTGCAGTTGCAAACAAAAACAAAAGAACCCGGAATAGATGTTTGTAAGAATGGAACCAAACGTCCTCTCCCGAAACATATTCTGGGAAGCTGAAAAACATTCCGTTTCCAAAAGCAAATCCAGCAACCGCCAATTTGATAAGAAGACTTTTATCTAGTTTGTCGTGTTTTTTCTCAGCCGTTTCGAGGTTGATGATGGGTTTGTATCCAAGATTTGTCAGGAATTTTGCGAGTTCACTTAATTTCAATTCCTCTTCTTTGAAAGAGACCTGAAGTGTTTTTCTGGTGAAATTGACCTGAGAATATTTGATTTTCTTGTTGATGGTGTGCAGACTTTCCAGAAGCCAAATGCAAGAAGAACAGTGGATTACCGGAATCTTGAAGGTCACAAGCGTTGTGCCGCCTTCTGAGAAATCTATCACTTTGTTGAAGATTTCGGGCGTGTCGAGATAGTCGAATTGTGAATTGTTTTCGTTGCTAGGTCTTATCCCAGAACGTTTGTTGATATTGTAAAAATTGTCAAGATTATGAACGTTCAGAATTTCATAAACCGATTGGCAACCGTTGCAGCAAAATAATTTTTCATCAAAAAGAATTTGTTCCTTATCGATATTTTGCCCGCAGTGAAAACATTGTTCTGCCATTAAAAATTACTCAGATATTTGGATTGCAAAATTACGGCAAAAATATTGGTATGTAGCGTTAAAAAGTCTTATTTTTGCTGACAAATGTCATAGGTATGTCTCTTGAACAACAATTGGTTATAGAAGAAAATTTCTCGAAAGCTTTCCATAAAGATTCTTTGCGCGAAAGTCTTAATTCTACAGATTTTGAAGTATATGAAAAAGCGCTAAAAGTTTTGGAATTCTCAAAAGGTGATGTGGTTTTCGACGATGGCGAGTCGCCAAAAGGTGTCTATTTTATCGAAAAAGGAACTGCAAAATTATCCAAGTCAGGTGTTTATGGGAAAGATCAAATTTTGAGATTCTGCAAAGAAAATGATCTCATCGGTTACCGCTCTTTGCTTTGTGGGGAAAATTTCCAGGCAAAAGCAGAAGCAATGACACCTATGAAAGTTCAGTTTTTACCTTCCGATGTATTTTTGCATTTGTTGGAGGTCGATTCCAAATTGTCTTACGCAATGCTTCAAAAGATTGCTTACGAATTAGGCGAATCTGCGAACACAGTAACCTTCCTTGCACAGAAAACAGTGAGAGAAAGATTAGCAGAGATCCTTATTTTGCTAGAACAAAAACTGGGAACTGATCCAGAAGGATTCATCAAAATTTCTTTGACGAGAGAGGAAATTGCCAATCTTATCGGAACGGCTACAGAAAGCGCGATCCGACTGATCTCAGAATTCAAACAAGATGATCTGATCTCTGTGGAAGGACGAAACATCAAGATCCTAAACCGCGACAAACTGATCAAACTCGGTCACGTTGTTATATAAATGATAATCGATGAGCAATCAATGATTTGCAATTCATTCTTCTAACATTTTTATCAATTATTTTCTTTCGTAATCATTTATCACTTATAATTTATCATTCATAATCATGTCTGTACACTCAGAAATAAAAAAGATCACTACCGAGACCTTACGAAAAATGAAATTCGATAAGGAAAAGATCACAATGCTAACAGCTTACGATTTTACAACAGCGAAAATGGTGGATGCTGGCGGCGTAGATTCTATCTTGATAGGTGATTCTGCTGCGAACGTAATGGCTGGCTTTGAAACGACTTTGCCTATTACGCTCGACCAAATGATCTACCACACGCAATGCGTGGTTCGTGGTGTGGAAAGAGCTTTGGTCGTGGCAGATCTTCCGTTCGGAACTTATCAAAGCAATCCGGAGAAAGCTTTGGAATCCGCGGTAAGAATGATGAAAGAAGGTGGCGCTCACGCTGTGAAGATCGAAGGTGGAAAAGAGATCGAAGAATCGATCAGAAGAATCATCAATGCTGGAATTCCGGTTTGTGGGCATCTTGGCTTGACGCCTCAAAGTATCTATCAATTTGGAACCTATAAAGTACGAGCGAAAGAAGATGCAGAAGCAGAAAAACTAATCGCTGATTGTAAACTTTTGGAAGAACTTGGATGTTTCGCAATCGTTCTGGAAAAGATTCCAGCAGCGCTTGCAAAGAGAGCTTCAGAAAGTATTTCGATTCCTACGATTGGGATTGGAGCTGGACCGGATTGTGATGGTCAAGTTTTGGTCTACCAAGATATGGTCGGGATGAATCAAGGGTTTTCACCTAAGTTCCTTAGAAGATATTTGGATCTTTATAGCGAGATCACTGGCGCAGTTTCGCAATATGTGAAAGATGTGAAAAGTGCTGACTTCCCGAACGAGAAGGAAAGTTATTAATTAAACATAAAAATAGATAATGCCCTTTCAGACCTCAAAAATTTGAAAGGGTTTTTAATTATAATTAAATAAGGATGATCCAGAAAATCTCTAAATTATTATCTTTCGTCTTGATCTTATCTTCAATCGTTTCGTGCGTTTGTCATCAAACCAAATTTGGAACGAGAACAGAGATCTACGATAAAAAAGATTCGTTGAGATCTTTGGCAAGGATCAAGGCAATCAAAAATCTTGATTATTCTGATTTCAAAGCAGGGAAATTTGATGATGGGAAAGTAGCTGTGAATTATCGTTTTCTGAAACCTTCGAAAATCAAACAAGATAAAAAATATCCTTTGATATTGGTCTTCCACGGTTCGGGTGCAGTCGGGACGAACAATACGTCTCAAATGGGCGTTTTGTCAAAAATTTGGTTGCTTCCTGAAAATCGGGAAAAATATCAGGCTTATGTTTTATTGCCTCAATTTCCAGTTCGGTCGTCCAATTATCATCTTGATGAAAGTAGAAATGTGAAAGTTTCTGAGTCTAATGAACACTTAGATCTGGTTTTAGAGTCCATTGATTCATTAATTATAAAAGAAAATATCGACCCGAAAAGAATCTATGTCATGGGATTCTCGATGGGCGGCGCAACGACTTCGAACGCGATCTCCAAAAGACCAGATCTGTTTGCCGCGGCGATCAATGTTTCAGGGATTTCTCAATTCGATAAAATAGATAAACTGACAAAAATGCCAATCTGGATCGTGCACGGAAGTCTGGATACAGACAATTTTCCTCAAAGCAATTTCAAGTTTTATGACGAGATGAAAACCAAAGGAAACGTTTTCCTGTGGGAATATAAAGACAAATATCACAACAATATTCTTTCCGCCGAGTTGGTAGATGAGATTCCGAAATGGCTTTTTAAGCAAACTAAAAATTAAATTTAAGAATGAAATCGCCATAATTTGTAAACGCAAACAACAAAAAATGTTGAGCGATTGCAATTGGCATTTGAAATACAACTAAATATATTCACATGAAAAATTCTCAAACGATACAAGGTGTTCTTTCTATTTTAGCGTTGATCTGCCTTGCGGTAGGCTGGTTCAAATTATTTTCTCCTGAGATCACAGACTTGCTGTATCAAAGGTTCTTCTATATTTTGATAGGCTTAAGTTTCATCTTCCAGGCGCAAACTTTTCTTAATCAAAAATTTGTATATCTAATGTACATCGCTGCTGGATTGTGTATTGTTGGCGCATTTTTGCCTTTCGATTCTCAATTTGCAAGGATCAAGACGATTGGACTTTTTACAGGCGTTATCGTTTCGGTATTCAATAGACAAAGGATTTCTAGAGGTTAAGATATATAGTTATGAATCAGTATTTTTCTGAAGACCAGATCATATTCGAAGACAATCATATGATGGTCATCAACAAAAAGTCCGGACAATTAGTTCAAGGTGACAAAACGGGTGACTCATCTTTGTTGGAATTGATCAAAGATTTCATCAAAAAAAGAGACGAGAAACCTGGCAATGTTTTCCTAGGTTTAGTTCACAGGATCGATAGACCAACCTCAGGCTTGGTGATTTACGCCAAAACTTCGAAAGCTTTGACGCGATTGACAGTGATGGTAAAAAACCGAGAGGTCAAAAAAACATATTGGGCGCTCACGGCAAAAGAAATAATCCCGAAATCCCAAAGGCTGGTTCATTACCTACAGAAAAATGAGAAGACCAACAAAGCCACCGTTTTTGTAAAGCCGACCGACGGTGCGAAAGAATCTATTCTGACTTACACTGTCATCAAAACTTTGGACAATTACCAGCTGTTGGAAATTGATCTGGAAACAGGTCGTCATCATCAGATCAGAGCACAATTATCAAAAATTGGAGTTCCAATCAAAGGCGATCTGAAGTACGGCGCACCACGTTCCAATCCAGATGGCGGAATTTCTCTTCACGCAAGAAAACTTCAGTTCATTCATCCAGTGACCAAAGAAGAAATTGAGATCATAGCGCCAGTTCCGCAGACTGATGCGGTTTGGAAGGCTTGTGAATCTAACGATTGATCACAAACTCGTGGAAATTATCTTTCGTGACGATCTTCTCGATTTCGGGATTGTAGGTTTCTGAGAAATTCTTTGGGATTTTTGCTTTTTTTCTTTCATTCCATTTGAATTCGTAGGCAGAGATTTTTCCGTCGGCTTCTTCCAAAAAGTCGATTTCCTGTTGCGCGTGCGTTCTCCAAAAATAGGTTTTGAAATTTTTCAAATGATAGGAATTGGTTTTCATTCTTTCGGAAATCAAGAAGTTTTCCCACAGTTTTGCCACATCATCACGGAGATTCAACGGATTGAAATTATTCAAGATCGCATTCCGAATTCCGTTGTCGTAAAAATAGATTTTCTTTCCTTTCTTGATCTCGTTTCTCAAATTTCGGTTAAAACTATCCAATCGGAAAATGATAAATGATTGCTCCAAAAGCCTGATGTACTTTTCAACCGTGAAATTATCAATCCCGACCCACTGCGAAAGTTCATTGTACGAAACCTCATTTCCCATTTGCAATGCAAGCGCAGTGAGTAATTTTTCCAACTTTTCCGGCTTCTGAATATTTTCCCATTGCAAGACATCTTTGTACAGATAGCTTTCGGTCAGGTTTTTCAGACGTTCGATTTCGTCGCCAGGATTGTTCACGATTTCGGGATAATAACCGAAAACAAGACGATGTTCCAGCAATTTTTCAAATTGATTCCAAATTTTAATATGAATTCTTCGAATTGAATCGAAAATTTACTATGAATTTTTCGATTTTAAAACAAAAATAATCTCCCAATTGATATTGAGAGATTATTATATGAGAACAATAATGTTAATTATAATTGTTGCACAGAGCCAGAATCCTCTTTCTTCTCCTGATTTAGCAAGTTAGGCGTTTCCTTTGCCAACCTGTTTTTTGTCGGGATCTTATAAGTGAAAGAAAGTCCGTAAGTTCTTGTGTCATTCTTGTTTCGGATGTTCACATTTGGAAGCGCGTTGGTTGTTCTGAGATTGGTTTCATTGGTATTGAAAACATCATTGGCAAACAACGTCAGCGTCATTCTTTCATGATTGAATTTTCTTGACAAAGATAAATTCAAAGTATTGTAGAATGATTTGTTAGGATAGAAAAAGAACTCGTTTCCTTTGGTCAAATAAGTATAATTTGCGGTGAATTTTGTTTTATAAGGTAAAATAAATTGTCCTGTCACGTTATAGGTCCAGTAGCCTTTCGGATTGATGATCTGATCAATTTGTTGCAATTGATATGAGCCATAAAGGAAGATAAAACTCACCTGATCGGGATTCATATCCATTTTCATAATGTCTTTGAACGGCGTGTTGAAGATTGCTAATGGAATAGGGAATCCAATATTCAAATTATGCGTTTTCATTCGATCAAGATTGTCGCTTGTTTGCAAAATGACATCGCCTTTTCTTTCCACGATTTGAACCACCTGATTTTTTGCATTTGTAAAGTTATAGCCAATGAAAGCGTAATTCAAAGCGCTTAACTTCACTTCGAAATTATCAAAAATCGTTGGCTGGAGATTTGGGTTCCCGGAAAAATCGATGTTATCGTTTCCGTATCTCGTGTTATTTGGATTTAGGTTGGCAACATTAGGCAACGTGATTTTCTTGTTATAATTCACGTTAAAGAAAGCGATTTTCGGAATAATGTTGTACTGAATGCTCGCATTTGGAAACACTTTGAATTTCTCAAATGGTCTCAGGTTATCATAACCACCAGTTTCAAAATCCAAACTTGTTCCGTTGATGTTGTAATATTCTCCACGAAGTCCCAAAACAAAATCCATTTTTCCCTTCGTAGCACTGGCTTCGGAATAGAAAGCAGTCGTTTTGCTTTTGTAATCCAGATTTTCTATTCCAAAGTTATCTGCAGAAAACTCCAGTTGGTCGTAGAAAGCACCCAAGCTTAATTTACCTTCATCTAATACTTTGATCGGCTGAGCATAATCGATTCTGAAATTGTAGACATTTTGGTTGGAGCCGTTGTTCAAAACTTTATCATTGATGGAAGGCGTTGGCAAAATCGTTCTTCCAGTTTGCCCAAAATCATTACTGAAATTGGTGTAAGATCCTTTAAATTCTAACTTTTTATTCTTATCGTCAAATTTCTTCTGATACGTTGCAGTCACCTCATTTCGTGTATTGCTTTGGTCGATGATATCTTTACCGGTCGATTCGGTTCCATTGAACAAAGAATAGCGATCCACATAACGATCCGAAGATCCTAAGTTGAGATTGTAGTTCAAAAGCAATCGATCTTGTCCAATATCAAAGGTGAAAGCACTTCTCAAATATTGATTTCTATTGACATTGTCATTGTACAATCTCGAAATCTCATCAATCGTGGATCTGGTTTCGCTTTCGTTGTAAGATTGGCCGACGTTCAATTGCCATCCAAACCATTTGTTTTTGGAATTCAGCGTCAAACTATTGTTGAATTTACTTCTGAAATGGTCATAATTGCTGAAACGATAACCACCGGCGTAAGTTGCGGACAAGTACGATTTTGCATTTCTGCTCGTGATGATATTGATGATGGCACCACCCGAAGTTGCGGGGAATTCTGCGCCAGGTTGCGTGATGATCTCGATTCTTTCGATGCTGTTTGCAGGAAGTCCTTCCAGATAGGCCGTCAACTGTGTACTGTAGATGTTCAGCGGTCGTCCGTCCATATAGACATCCAGAGCTTTTCCTTGATAGATCATTCCTGCCATTTCGGAAACCACCAATCCCGGGATTTTTTGCAATCCTTCCAGCGTGTTGCCAGAATTAAGATGTGGCTGTTCCGAGAAATCGTATATTGTTCTGTCCGCTTTTTGTTCGACGGCCTTTTTAGTTTTGGTAATGGTTACCGCTTCGATTTGTTTTTCTTTGTCACTTTCCTTCTTCGGAGTTTCCTGCGCGAAGTAAATTTGACTTAGAAATAATCCAGCGATTGGAATGATAGATTTGATTCTCATAGTTTTGTTTGAACTCAATTAGACTATCAGACTTTCATTTTGTTACATTTTAAGCTATTGAACTCTGTCTTTCTCATCAAAACTGATATTCTTTTTATTTACCTGCTTCTTGTTTCCAAAAGTGTAATTCACGCTCAGACGCAAACTTCTTCCATCCCAATAATTGTTCATTAGTTGTTTGCTGTCATCAAAATACATTTGCCCTTTGTAACGCTGTCCAAAAATATTGGTAACCGTCGCATTGATTTGAAGCTGTTTTTCCATCAATGAAATCTTAAGTCCAGAATTCAAATTGGAGAAGTTCTCAAATCGGGTATTCACATTTTTGTAAGGCAAACTTTGGTCGTAGTTTAGGAAAAGTGCCATCGTTTTTGTTTTGTTTAATGTGAAAGTATTATTAATGGAATAACTCAATGAATAACCTTTCAAAGTTGGTGCATTGATATTGAAAACTTCCGAAGTCTGATACGAAGCGTTTGCCGTGATATTTGCTTCCCAGAATTTGAAGAAAGTGTCTGTGTACGAAGCATTCATTCCATAAAAATCATTGTTGTAGTGATTCAGATAAGTTCCAGTTTGAGAAATCCCGTCTAGATAAGCCACTTGCCCAAACGCATTCTTCAATCTTAAATAATAAATGCTGGTCGAAAACTTGTTGTTGTAAGTGTAACCCAGTTCGTAATTGTTAATGTAAGATGGCGTCAGCAAAGGGTTTCCTGTAGAATAGGACTGTGGATTTTCGTACCATCTGAAAGGATTCAGATTGCTCATACTGGGTCGGTTGATCCTTCTGGAATAGGACAGACTGAACACATTTTTATCTTCCTTGTAAGAAACAAAGGCCGACGGAAACCATTGTCCATAACTGAAATTATTAACTGTACTTTTCACAAACGTATTTTCATATCGCAATCCAGCTTTCGTTTCCCAATGATCGCCGAAACTTTTACCAAAACTTGCATAAGCCGCGTAATTTTCTTCACGGTAATTGAACGTGCTGCTTTTCTCATCATCAATGACAAATTGATTGTTTTTCCAATCCAGATATTGCAAGTCCGCAGAATTTCTGAATTGATTGAATTTCACGCCGGTTTCAATCGTCCCAAATGAAAAAGGCAATTCCAAATCACCTTGAACCGAAAAAATCTGAGGCTTGATCATCGATAAGGTTTTCACATCCTGAATCGTATTTTCCGGTAAGGTCAAAGTCGAAAAATTAACTTCCGTCTCATTGCTGTTTTGATAGAAATTCCCCGCAAAACTCAATTTCTTCCCAAGCGAATCCAGCTTTAAATCATAATAGATACTGAAAGTGTGTGTCGGCGATTTTTCTCTGTGAAATGTGTTGGTCAGAAAGTTTTTTTCGTCCAGTTTTGGACTGATGTTTCTCGTCGTGTTCACGATGTCCATTCCGTTTTTTCCGTTATCGAAAATATATTCCATCCCAACTTCGGAGTTTTTGTTGATTTTATACGAACCGCTCAGGTTCGGCGTCAAAATCTGCCACATATCTTTTCGTACAGAACGGTTGTAATTCTGCGACGCGCCAAGAATCGTGAATCTCTCATCCGCACGTTTTGCACCTTCTATGTAATTCGTCTTTAAACTTAAACTTAATTTTTCGGTTTGATAATTCAAAGTTCCGTTCGTACTTCCGTTAAAATAAGTTCGCTGTGTCAAACCTGTGTTGATGTTGCCACTGAAACCAAGATTTGGATTTTTCTTTAGAATAATATTAATGAGTCCGCTGTTTCCCTGCGCTTCGTATTTTGCTGGCGGCGTTGTGATGACCTCGATTTTCGAGATGTTTTCGGAGCGGATGGATTTTAAATAATTTAAAAGTGCAGCGCCGGAAAGATTCAACATTCTGCCATTGATCATCACATTTACCGAACTTTTCCCGATGATAGAAATCGTTTCCAGATTCTCATCCACTTTCAGCATCGGAACATTGGCCAAAGTTTCGCCAGCATCCAGTCCTTGTGAGGCGATTGACGACTCTACATCGAAGATTAATCGGTCTGCTTTTCTTTCCAACAATTTTTTCTTGACCAATATATTGACTAGTTCAATTTCCTTCAAGCTGTCCTTTTGAGTTTGAGCAAAAGTTAAAGTTGAGAAGATTGTCGCGATGAATAAGTATTTCAGTTTCATAAATAGTTTATTAGATAGTTGTAAATCTTGATGCAAATGTATTTTCAAAGTCATTCCTTGGAAATAGCGTTTAGATTTGATGAGGTTTTAATCCGACCAAACTATTTTCATCGGTAAAAAATAGGCGTTCATAGAATTTGATGTTCTGGATGTCTTTGCTGTGCCTATTTTTGGAATATGAAAAAAGTAACTCTAATCCTGATTTTAGCATCTATCGCGTCCTGCATCGGAACACATCGGATAGATGTTTGGAAAACGATGACAATTGCGCCTGGAGACAGCATTGTCTTACAAAAGCTAAAAGCACCTGCCACTTTAGAAATTAAAAATCTTTCGCCTGCAACGGTAAATCTGGTTTCGGAACTGAATATGCCCAAAACCATTATCGCAAATTCTCAGCTCAATTACAGATTGCCTAAAAAAAGCAGATTGATAATGGAGAATCCAAATTCAGATTCCGTTTCTATACATTTGCACTATTCTTCGTCAAGACCAATATTAATTAATAACAAAGAACTCCGATGAAAAAGAAACAAATCATCTGGCTTCAAATCATCTATTGGAGTCTCAACTTTTTTGGAACTGTGATTACGCCTTTGTATTTCTTCGACAGAGAGAACGATCTGCAGAGTACGGTTTTGAGAATTACCTTTTTCCTCGCAGGGATTATCACGTTTTACATTTGTTATCTGGTCATCATTCCAAAAGTTTTCAGACAGGAGAAAGTTTATACCGTTATTCTTTCGTTTTTCCTTTCGATTCTTTGTTTTGCAACAGTGAGATATTTGATGGAGGAAGTTTTATTGCCTGTCACTTTTGGATTTAGAAATTACAATCAGGAAACAGGATTGCTTTATTACTTTTTTGACAACATTTATTACGGTTGTATCAATGTTTTCATTGCCGGAATAATGTGGTTGCTGGAAAAATTCGGCGTGATTGAAACCGAAAGACAAAAACTGGAACAGGAAAGAAACGAGGCGAAAATTCAGGCTTTGAAGACACAGATTAATCCGCATTTTATTTTTAATACTTTAAATAATATCTATTCCTTGGTTTATCAGAATTCAGAAAAAGCTTTGCCTGCGATTGAGGAATTGAGCCAGTTATTAAGATACAGCACGAAGGATTTGGAGAAAAATTTCATTCCATTGGAAAAGGAAATCGGTTATCTGGAAAGCTTGATAGAACTGGAAAAGCTAAGACTCAAAAACCCAGAATTATTAATGATTGAAAAAAAAATCAATCATCCCAAGCTTAATATTTCGCCTATGCTTTTGGTTCCGTTTGTGGAAAATGCTTTCAAACACGGTGATTTCAGTGGGAAAGGTTTCACAATGAAGATTTCGGATGACAATCAAACTCTGAATTTCCATCTTCAAAACTTCAAAAAACAAAGGTCAAAAGATTCTCTTTCCGGAATTGGAATCGGGAATGTGAAAAAACGACTGGAAATCCTTTATCCCAAAAAGCACGAGCTGAACATTGTCGAAACCGAAACCGAATTTTCTGTAGATTTGAAAATCGATTTGAAATAAATGAAAAAGATAAAATGCATCATTGTAGATGACGAACCTTTGGCAATCCAGCTTCTGGAAAATTACGTGATGAAAATTCCTTTTCTGGAACTGGTTTTCTCTTCCGAAAATCCGATTGAAGCTTTGGAATATATTCAAAATAATGAAGCTGATTTGATTTTCCTTGATATTCAAATGCCTGAATTGTCAGGAATTAATTTTATGAAAATCGTTGGTGATAAACTGAAATATATTTTAACGACAGCTTATTCAGAATACGCTTTGGAAGGCTACGAACACAATGTCATCGATTATCTTCTGAAACCAATTCCATTCGGTCGTTTCGAAAAAAGTGCTTTGAAAGCGCAAGAAAGATTCCCGACCAATGAAACGTCAGCCAATTCTTACTTCTTCGTCAAGTCTTCCGGACAGCAACACAAAATCAATTTTGATGAAATCCTTTACGTTGAAAGCATCAAAGATTACGTCAACATCAAAACCGAAAATCAGGAATACATTGTTTTGGATACTTTAAAATCTCTGGAAAGTCATTTGCCGGAAAATTTTGCCAGAGTTCATAAATCTTTCATTCTCAATCTGGACAAAATCGAAAAAATCGACGTTCGAAATGTCTTCCTTAATTCTGGAAAAGAAATCCCGATCGGCGAAACCTACAAGTCTGAATTCCTTTTGAAGTTGAAATGATCATTTTATTTTCAAAAACTTTAAAGTAAAAAAAAAGTCTTGTCGTCATATTCATATGGACTCGCTATCTTTACAGCAAATGACCGAAACTAGATCTGCATCGATTACTGAGGTCGTAAAAAATTACGGCTCTCAACTCTTGCGCTTTATCAATTCTAAAGTAGCAAAGACGGAGGATGCAGAAGATATTCTACAAGAAGTTTGGTTTCAAACCAGCCGACTCACCAATCTCAATGAGTTGGAAAACGTCGGTGCCTGGTTATATTCGGTGACCCGGAATAAGATCATCGACAGTTATCGCAAGAAGAAAACAGAATCACTCGAAGATTTTGTCTATCAGGACGAAGACGGCGAACTGAATGTGAAAGATATTCTTTTGGCTGATGACAGCAACAATCCAGAAATCGGCATGTTCAAAGATCTGTTCTGGGACGAGCTGATGAAAGCTTTGGACGAACTTCCGGAAAAACAAAAACGAGTTTACGTTCAAAACGAACTGGAAGATAAAACCTTGCAGGAAATTGCAGATGCAGAGGGCGAAAACATCAAAACAATCATCAGTAGAAAGTCATATGCGGTGAAACATTTGCGAAAAAAGATGCAGCGACTTTATAATGATCTGAAAAATTAATTTTAAGAAAATGAACAAGCATAAAAAGAAATTTTGGTTAGCATTCCCTTGTGTGATCGTCGCAATCGGACTGTTTATTTGGTTTTTCCAATGGCTTTGGAATATGGTTTTGCCTGATGTTTTGGGCGTGAAAGCTATTACTTATTGGCAATCACTTGGGATTTTGCTAATTTCAAAGATCCTATTTGGGGGATTGGCCAACGCAAAAGAGAAATTCAAAAATCGAAACGGTTTTGGGAACGACGACCGGGAAATGTGGAAACAGAAATTGGAATCCAGATTTTGCGGCACTGAAGAAGAACGCGAAAAAATGAAACAGATGTGGAAACAGAGATTCGAATCTAAGTTCTGCAGACAGGAAACGGAAACGGACGAGAATAAAATTTAATAGAAAAATAAAAATGCCTCACTAATCTGTGAGGCATTTTTTGTATTTAAAAACTAAGACTTCTTAGTTCTGTTTTTCCATTAATTTAATAAGGTTCAGCGCAGACCCGGCTTTGAACCAACCAATTTGTCCTGCATTGTAAGTGTGATTTGTAACGATGACATCTTTAGTTCCGTCAGCGTGAACAAATTCCAAAGACAATTGTTTTCCTGGTGCAAACTGATCTAGGTCTAAGAAGTTGATCGTGTCGTCTTCCTGGATCTTTTCGTAGTCTTCTTTGTTGTCAAATGTCAGCGCCAACATCCCTTGTTTCTTAAGGTTGGTCTCGTGGATTCTCGCAAAAGATTTTACCAAAACCGCTCTCACCCCAAGATGTCTTGGTTCCATTGCTGCGTGCTCTCTGGAAGAACCTTCACCATAATTCTCGTCACCAACTACGATGGTTGGAACGCCATCCGCTTTGTATTGTCTCGCAGAATCTGGAACAGGTTTGTACTGTCCGTCTTCTTCATTCTTTACATTGTTCGTTTCCATATTAAAAGCGTTCACAGCACCAATCAACATATTGTTGGAAATATTATCGAGGTGTCCTCTGTACTTCAACCAAGGTCCAGCCATAGAGATGTGATCGGTAGTACATTTTCCGTAAGCTTTGATCAGAAGTTTCGCACCTGTGATATTCTTCCCGTCCCAAGGTGTGAAAGGTTCCAGCAACTGCAATCTATCCGATGTAGGAGAAACGACCACTTCAACTTTAGAACCATCTTCGGCTGGTGCAATATAACCTGGATCATCAACATCAAAACCAAGTCTTGGAAGTTCATCGCCGTTTGGTTCATCAAGAAGGACCATTTCGCCATCTTTGTTTTTAAGTTTATCAGTCAATGGATTGAAGGTCAGATCACCTGCGATTGCCAATGCCGTTACCAATTCTGGCGAACCTACGAAAGCATAAGTGTTCGGGTTACCATCGGCTCTTTTGGAGAAGTTTCTGTTGAACGAGTGAACGATGGTGTTTTTCTCCTGTTTCTCAGCGCCTTCACGCGCCCATTGTCCGATACACGGTCCGCAGGCATTAGCAAAAACTTTACCGCCGATCTCGTCAAAAGTTTTCAGGAATCCATCTCTTTCTACCGTGAATCTTACTTGTTCTGATCCTGGTGTAATAGTGTATTCTGCTTTAACCTCTAGGTTTTTTTCTTTCGCTTGTTTAGCGACTGAAGCTGCTCTGGCAATATCTTCGTAGGAAGAGTTGGTACAAGATCCAATCAACCCAACTTCAATCTTTGTTGGCCAACCATTTTTCTCAGCGATTTCTTTCATTTGAGAAATAGGCGTTGCCAGATCTGGCGTGAAAGGGCCGTTAAGATATGGTTCCAAAGTATCAAGATTGATCTCGATCACTTCGTCAAAATATTTTTGAGGTTCTGCTAGAACTTCTGGATCGGCCTTTAAAACGTGAGCCACTGCATCCGCCGCGTCAGCAAGATCTTCACGGTCTGTTGAGCGGAGATATTTGCTCATATTGTTGTCATAAGCGAAGATTGAAGTGGTTGCTCCAACCTCTGCACCCATATTACAAATGGTTCCTTTTCCAGTACAGGAAAGCGATTCTGCACCGTCTCCGAAATATTCTACAATTGCTCCGGTTCCACCTTTTACGGTCAGAATTCCGGCTACTTTAAGAATTACATCTTTTGCGGCAGCCCAGCCATTTAATTTTCCGGTCAATTTTACACCGATCATTTTAGGGAATTTTAGTTCCCAAGCCATTCCGGCCATTACATCAACTGCATCAGCTCCACCAACTCCAATCGCCACCATTCCAAGGCCTCCCGCATTCACGGTATGAGAATCAGTTCCGATCATCAGTCCGCCTGGGAAAGCGTAATTTTCTAAAACCACTTGGTGAATAATTCCTGCGCCGGCTTTCCAAAATCCGATGCCGTATTTATTAGAAACGGATTGAAGGAATTGGTAAACTTCGTTGTTCTTGTTTTCAGCTTCTATTAGATCTTTCTCTGCACCAACTCGCGCCTGGATCAGGTGATCGGCGTGAACGGTAGAGGGAACTGCAACTTGTTTTTTTCCTGCCTGCATAAACTGCAAAAGAGCCATTTGTGCCGTCGCATCCTGCATTGCTACTCTGTCCGGTGCAAAATCCACATAGGATTCTCCACGCTTGAAAGCTTCTTTCACCTGTTTTGGGTCCAAGTGGGCGCAAAGGATTTTTTCGGAATAGGTAAGAGGTCTTCCCATAAAAGCTCTTGCATCGTTCACTCTGGTTTCGAAATCAGAATAAACCTTTTTTATCATGTCCAAGTCAAAAGTCATATCTCGATTTTATTTTATTATTAATTGATCAAATTTTCCTCGATTTAATCGGAGAAATTTATCTTATTCTTTAAATCAAATTTTGTTCCTACATTCCTTAAAATATGCTAAATAAGATGAATGCGCACAATATTTTACAATTATCAAGTTAATAAAAAATGAGGTCCTGAACTTTAAATTTAATTTAAAATAAACTTTCATCCACTAATATGGAAATGTTCTAAACAAAAAAGAAAGATCCTGAATCCAAATGGACCAAGATCTTTCTTTTTATTATTTTAAAAAGTCTTGAGACTTAGCTTCAAAATTTATTAATGACCAACTGTAACCAATTCTTTGATAGATGGTACAAAAGTCGTCAGGTCAATACCTTCAACAGCCGCTTTGTACTCCTCGATATTTGGAATTCTTCCGATGATGGCTGATAAAACAACAACCGGAGTAGAAGCTAATAAAGATTCACCTTTTTTGCGTTCAGAATCTTCTACAACTCTACCTTGGAAAAGTCGGGTAGAAGTGGCCAAAACCGTATCTCCTTTTTCTGCTTTTTCCTGGTTACCCATACAAAGGTTACAACCTGGACGCTCTAGGTACATCATGTTTTCGTATTCAGTACGAGCAGCGCCTTTCGGAGCGTTGTCATTAAACTCGAAACCAGAATATTTTTCTAACAATTCCCAATCGCCTTCTGCTTTCAATTCATCGATGATGTTGTAAGTTGGAGCGGCAACAACCAAAGGTGCGCTGAATTCTACTTTACCATTTTGTCTTTCGATGTTTCTAAGCATTTGAGAAACGATCTTCAAATCGCCTTTGTGGACCATACAAGATCCTACGAAACCAAGATCCACTTTTTTATCACCTCCGTAGTAGGTCAAATCTCTGATAGTGTCGTGCGTATATCTTTTTGAAACATCTTCGTTATTGACGTCTGGATCAGCAATCATCGGCTCTACAATTGCATCAAGATCAACTACAACTTCTGCGTAATATTTTGCATTGGAATCTGGCGTCAAAGCTGGTTTTTCGCCAGACTTGATCTCGGTAATTCTCTTGTTTGCTTTATTGATTAAACCTTGAAGAACCTGAAGGTGATTGTCCATTCCTTTGTCGATCATGATCTGGATTCTGCCTTTTGCAATTTCCAAAGATTCAATCAAAGTATCATCTTCAGAAATACAGATTGAAGCTTTTGCCTTCATCTCTGCAGTCCAGTCGGTGAATGTAAATGCCTGGTCAGCTGGAAGTGTTCCGATGTGAACCTCGATAATTCTACCTTGGAAAACATTTTCTCCTCCAAATTGCTGAAGCATTTGCAATTGAGTCGCATGAACTACATCACGGAAATCCATGTGTGCTTTCATATCACCTTTGAAAGTTACTTTCACAGATTCTGGGATCGGCATAGAAGCTTCTCCAGTCGCTAATGCCAAAGCAACAGTTCCAGAGTCAGCTCCGAAAGCTACACCTTTGGACATTCTTGTGTGAGAATCTCCTCCGATGATGATTGCCCATTCGTCAATCGTGATATCATTCAAAACTTTATGAATAACGTCCGTCATCGCGTGGTATTCACCTTTCGGGTCACGTGCTGTGATCAATCCGAAATCATTCATAAATTTCATCAATCTAGGAATATTAGCCTGCGCTTTTTTATCCCAAACAGAAGCAGTATGACATCCGGATTGGTAAGCACCGTCAACGATTGGAGAAATAACAGTCGCTGCCATTGATTCCAATTCCTGAGCGGTCATCAAACCAGTGGTGTCCTGAGAACCAACGATATTAACTTCAACTCTTACATCTGAACCAGCGTGTAAAACTTTACCTGGCGCTAAACCAACCGCGTTTTTGTTGAAGATCTTTTCTACTGCAGTAAGACCAACACCTTCTTTGGTAATTTCTTTTGATGGTGCATAAACGGTAGGAATTTCTATTCCTAAAATGTTAGATGCCCAAGTTTGTAATTTTTTTCCAAATACAATCGCGTAAGAACCACCAGCTTTGATGAATTCCATTTTTTGTGGCGTGAAGGACTTGGAAATATCTTTCAATTCCTGATCGCCGTTATATAATTTTTTGGTCTTCGTATTAATAGTAAGAACAGTTCCAGTCGCTACAGAATAAACTTCTTCAAGGATTGGTTCGTTGTTCTCGTTGCGAATCACATTTCCTTCTGCATCTACTTTTTTCACCCAGTTTTGAAGGTCAATTCCGATTCCTCCAGTTACGTCAACCGTTGTCAGGAAAATTGGAGAGATTCCGTTTGTTCCGGCAACAATTGGAGCAATATTCACAAATGGAATGTATGGACTTGCTTGTTTTCCTGTCCAAAGTGCCACGTTGTTCACACCAGACATTCTGGATGATCCAACACCCATTGTTCCTTTTTCAGCAATCAACATCACGCTTTTATCGGGATGTTGCGCCTGCAAAGCCTTGATCTCTGCCTGAGCCTCAGGTGTCATCATACACAGACCGTGAAGTTCACGATCGGATCTTGAGTGCGCTTGATTTCCTGGCGACAATAAGTCTGTAGAGATATCACCTTCACCAGCGATATAAGTTACAACTTTTACTTCTTCCGGAGCTTCTGGAAGTTTGGTGAAGAATTCAGCTTGTGCGTAGCTTTCGATAAGTTCTTTTGCAATTTCGTTACCTTCATTGAAAGCAGCTTTCAAACGATCAGTGTCTGCTTCGTATAGGAAAACCTGAGTTTTCAAAACCTCTGCAGCTTGTTTCGCAATATTTTTGTCATCACCCAAAGCAAGGTCTAGCAATGCTTCAATTGATGGTCCGCCTTTCATGTGTGACAATAGTTCGAAAGCGTAAGAAGGCGTGATCTCAGCAATATTAGATTCTCCAAGGATGATCTCTTTCAAAAACTTCGCCTTTACTCCAGCAGCACTTGTGGTTCCTGGTAAAACGTTGTAAATAAAAAATTTAAGAGAGTCTTCTCTGTGTGCGTTTTCTGAATCTTTGATCTGTGCGATGATCTCGCTTAGTAATTCTGCACCGTCAATAGGCTTCGGGTGAAGGCCTTGGCTTTTTCTCTCTTCGATCTCTTGGATGTAATCCTGATAAATATTCATAAATAGAAATTCTTTTTTAAAAATTAAAGGTAGATTTGTAGAGGAAGTTGTTGCCAATCTTTATCATTACAATCTACTGTTTTGATATGTTGCAGTTTGACTTTTGGTGAAAGTCTCGGCCAGGAAGGATTTTATTCCTTTTCAAACCGCACAAATTTACGAAATTATACGCTTTTAAACGATTAGATTAATTTAGATTCAAAATAAATTAGATTTAATTTATCTATATTATCTATTTTTATCAAATTAATTTCTACTTTACAAATCGACCTCGTTGCTATATATGGAATTGAAAATCAAATCATTAATCAAAAACAATCAAAAGCAGATCGCTGTTTGGGTGTTTTTCATCTTAATGATTTTACTGTATTTTTTTGTTGATCCCTCAAAAAGTGCCTACTTCCTCAAATGTCCTTTGAAGTTGACCACTGGTTTTGAATGTGCAGGTTGTGGCGTCCAGAGAGCGTTGCATGAGTTGTTGCATTTCAGGTTTTTAGAAGCTTTCAAATTCAATCCGTTATTTGTTATTTCGATTCCTATTTTGCTGATCGTTGTGGTCATCAATCTCTCAAAAAATGAAACTTTAAAGCAGATTTTAAAACGTTTTTTCGGGAGCAAGATCTTCATTTTTCTTGTATTAATAATAGTTTTACTATTTTCGTTGCTGAAAAACACAGACTTTTACAAAGATTTTATTTTATATCTCTAAACACACGTTTCGATGAAAAAACTTTTTAGCTTACTTTTAATGAGCTGTTTCCTTACAGCTTTTTCCCAAATGAAGGAAGAACATTTACCTGAATTGATCCCTCAAAAAATCGATGGAAAATCTGGATATGTGAGCCAACAAGGTAAGATGATAATCACGCCAGAATATCACATTGCGATGTTCTTTTCTGAAGATTGCAACCTGCTGAATTCCCCAAATAAAAACGCCAGAGTTTTCGGCTCCGCTGATTATGCGACTGTTGAGAAAAATAGTATTTCTTACCGCATCAATAAAAAAGGAAAACGAGTTTATCAATATAAAAAAGCAGATCTCGGAAAATGTTCCCAACCTTACGAAATGCCTAGATTTAAAGCCTTCACACTGAACGGAATGTACGGATTGGTGAGCAAAGACAACATCGACCTTGGAGGCTACAAAGATTTTGACATCTACCCACAATATCAGATGTTGTATGTTCTGGAAAGTGACAGGGAAAATCCAATGATGATCGCAATTCGGAACAATAAGTTTGGGATTGTTGACAAGCAAAATAAAGTCATTATTCCTTTTGTTTACGCCGACATCAAAATGAATCTTTCCTGGAAAACGGCTCGTCTTTTTGAAGTTTCAAAAGACGGAAAGAATTATTTTTACGTGGATAAAAACAATAAAGCCTATTAATTCAAAAATATTTGTAATTTCGCAGTCAGAAATTTAAGGGGTGCTGTAACAAGCTGAGATTATACCCAATGAACCTGGAACAGATAATGCTGTTTAGGGATACATCATTATAAATGATAAATCATCAACGATACTTGATCATCTGCAGAAGAATCATTTATCAACTATCATTCATCATTTATATCTATAGTCGCCCCTTTTATTCTAAAATAATTTTAACAAACAAAATTTTTTTAAGAATGAAAGGTTTACTTTTTTTAGGAGTGTTCATTGCTCCATTTTATTTTTCACAAACTACAGATTCTGTACAAGTTACAAGCATTAAAGCTGTAGAATTCACCAAACGAACGCCGGTCGCTAAATCCATTATCAATGTTGATAAGGAACTTGCGGATAAGAATCTTGGCCAAGATCTGCCAATACTTTTGAAAAACCAAATGTCCGTCATCTCTACTTCCGACGCAGGAAATGGTGTAGGTTACACAGGTTTAAGGATCAGAGGAACGGCTGGAACAAGTATCAATGTAATGTTGAATGGCGTTCCTTATAATGATTCCGAATCGCAGGGTACTTTTTTTGTGAATGTTCCGGATTTGACCAGCTCGGCCTCCCAAATTGTGATTCAGCGTGGTGTGGGAAGTTCGTCCAACGGTGTTTCGGCCTTTGGAGCGAGCGTCAATGTCATTTCCAGAGATCCTTCGGATACATTTTCTGTGAGAACGGATGATTCTTATGGCTCGTTCAATACCTACAAATATTCGGCTGAGGTCAATTCCGGGAAGTTCTGGAAAAACCGATTGTCTGTGATGGGAAGGTACACGCACATCCATTCTGATGGTTTTATTGACAGGGCTTTTTCTGATCTGCATTCCTATAACTTCTCCGCTTTGTTCCAAGAGAAAAATACAGAGTTGAGGTTTTTGGCATTCGGAGGTAAAGAAAAAACGTACCAAGCGTGGAATGGAATCGATAAGGCCACTTGGGAGACGAATCCGAGATTCAATTATTCCGGAGCGATCTACGATGCAAATTGGGAAAACATCACAGGGTATTATGATAATGAGACCGACAATTACAGACAAAATCATTATCAATTCCTATGGAACCAACGTTTTTCTGACGCGTGGAAACTCGAGACCACGGCGCATTACACCAAAGGAAAAGGATTCTATGAGAATTATAAACAAGGTGATCCGTTCGCGAGATACAGTTTGCCCAACCAAGCGGTCAATGGTACGGAGGAAGAATATTCGGATTTTATCAGAAAAAAATGGCTGGACAATGATTTCTACGGTGTAATCTCCACTTTGTATGGTAAACTAGGAAACCTCGATCTGAATGTCGGTGCCGTTGCCAATCAGTATTACGGAAAGCACTTTGGAAATGTGACGGGCGTTTTCTTTCCACAAATTCAGGAGTCGGAATATTACAGAAACCGTTCGATTAAAAATGAAGTTTCGGGTTTTGCAAAAGCGATCTATAAGTTGGGGCAATTTGAGATCTTCGGAGATCTTCAGTTGAGGAATATCGATTATGATACAAAGATCCAATTGGCTGGCGATTCTGAAGGTGCAGACCTGGACAGAAAATGGACGTTCTTCAATCCGAAAGCTGGTGTTAACTATAATATCGGAAACGGAAAAATATTTCTTTCCTATGCCAATGCGCACCGCGAACCAAATCGTGATGATCTTTTCGCAAATCCTGATACGAAGGCAGAAACGCTTCATGACTTCGAAGCTGGATTGGAGAAGCAAGTGGGGAAAGTGGCATTTACGGCAAATGCCTATTATATGTATTACGAAGACCAATTGGTTTTGAATGGTCAGATCAACAATGTCGGCGAGTTCATCAGAACCAATAGCGGGAAAAGTTACAGAGCAGGAATTGAGTTGGGTGTTTTAGCAAAACTTTCGGACAAATTGCAGCTGTCTGCAAACACGACTTTGAGTTCTAATAAAAATAAAGAATTCATCTCCGAGACCGATGAAGGTCTGGTGAATTATGGAAAAACAGATATTTCCTTTTCTCCCAATGTGATTGCGAATGGAAATGTCACATATTCTCCATTTAAAGATTTCAACGTGGGAGTGACTGCGCAATATGTTGGTAAGCAATTCTTGGATAATTCCGGCGACAAAGTAAACCAATTAGAGGATTATTTGGTTCCAGATTTTAATGTTTCCTATAAATTACCTCTGGCAAAAAATGAAGTCGTTTTGAGATTCTTATTAAATAATTTCACAGATACTAAGTATGTCAACAATGGTTTTAGTGGACCGTATTACTTCGCTCAGGCCGGAATTAACTTCATGTTTGGGGTTTCTATTAAGATAAATTAAATTTTTTATAATTGATAATCAGTTTATTAAAGTGTTTTATAGTTGAAAAGTTAGATTTTTATTTGTTAATAAAAAATTAATGTTAGTTTTACAGACAGTTCAAATTGCTTTTGTGAGAAGTATTTGGATGGCTTTATATAGACCTTAAAAATTAACAATAATGAGAAAAATTTATTCTTTAGCACTTGCTTTAGTTGCGAGTGTTGCTGTATCGGCACAACTTACTACCCAAATCACTAGCCCGGGTGTTTTCAAATTGACCTATGGCGCTGCCAATGACTATTCGTTCTACGATCCAGGATTTGAAGTTCCAACTTTTTATGTTCATACTTGGATCACAACTGCAGACAACTCCGCAGGTACCTCTTTCGATGATGCCTGGAGCAATTCAACTGTTACAATGAATTGGGATTCTGTAGCTGGTGCTTACGTAGGAACGATTGATTTAAATACAAAAACCTTTACTAATAGCAACAATACAGTGGCTGCAGGTACAACTGTTCAAAAGGTAGGAATTGTTTTTAAAGATATGCAAAACGGTGCATCAAAACAATCGGTAGATTCTTCTATCCAAGGACCAACAACGTTGACAACTTTGGCAGTTTCGGATGCTAGCAATGGCAAAGCAAAATCGCAGGTTGCAGCTGGAAAACTATTCACATCAGCAAAAGGAAACATAGACCTTACAGTTTATGACTTTGGTGGAAAAGTGATCAAAACAATGAAAGCAAACGCCAACGGAAATCCGATTGACCTTAATCTTAATCAAAAAGGATTATTCTTGGTTCAGATTTCTGGTAACAATGTTTCAGAAGTTGTAAAGTTTGCAAACTAGACCTTAATTATTCATATCAATTTCGAAAGGCTGCCGTAAAAAGCAGCCTTTTATATTTTCTACAACCTCAAAAATTATGTAGTTTTGTGCCAAATGAATTTTGAACATCATATATATCAATATCTTCTGAAGCATCACAAGGCAGAAGTCCCAGATCTTGGCGTTTTCGAACTTACCAAAGAATCTGCGAAGATCGATGCGGCAAATTCTATCATCACACCGCCAAAAGAGGTCGTGAAGTTCCAGTACCAACCATCGGTGTTAAATAATCAACTGGCCAAGTATATTTCTGAAGTTACCAATTCCAATCTATTTATAGTTCAGATGGATCTGAAGAATGAGATTGCGAAATGGTTCCAAAAATTGCAGGCTGACAATCATCTTTATCTGGAAAATCTAGGACAATTCAAACTGGATAATGATAATAGGCTCATTAAAATGACGGACCATGCAGATGATGTGTTCGGATTGGAAGCCATCAACCTGCAAACCTTGAAGAAGACGTTTCCAAAGAAAAATATTGTTTCTGATCATTATGCCTTTAATAAAAATGTCATTTGGACATTCTTGGGAATTGTGATATTAGGAATTGTTTCTCTGTTTTTTTTCGGGGATCAACAATTGATATTCGGAAGATCATCAAAGATCCCGACTCAAAAGATGGTCAAGAAAGCTGAACCAAAGAAAGTTCTGACAATTCCCAAACAAGACTCAACTAAAATAGATAGTATAAAACCAACAACGAATGCAAAAATCCAAAAAACCAATAGATAGCCTTACGGTAATGACGAACATCGTCCTGCCCAACGAAACCAATTCATTAAGAAATCTTTTCGGAGGCGAGCTGTTGTCAAGAATGGATCGCGCAGCTTCGATCTCAGCGACCAGACATTGCGAAAGACGTGTTGTAACAGCTTCTGTAAATCACGTTTCTTTCAATCATCCTATTCCAGAAGGTGGAATTGTGGTTTTGGAATCCAAAGTTTCCAGAGCATTTTCTACGTCGATGGAGATCTATGTAGATGTTTGGTTGGACGATCCGATCAATCAGACAAAAACACACACCAACACTGGGATCTACACTTTCGTAGCGGTGGACGAGTTCAATCGACCGATTCCGATTCCTCATATAGAACCAGAAACAGACTTGGAAATAGAACGCTATGAAGCAGCGTTGAGAAGAAAAGAATTGTCATTGATCCTTTCCGGAAGAATGAAACCGACTGATTCTGTGGAACTCAAAAAATTGTTCTTAGGAGAATAATCATCAAATATAAACGGGCTTTCATTAGCCCTTTTTTTACATCTAATTTTATCAACATACAATGAAAATCCTTCAGCTCGATAAAAATCATCCTCTCATTTCTGAACAACTTACTGCTAAAGGCTTTGTGGTAGAAGAAGACCACATTTCAACTTATGATGAGGTGTTGGAAAAGATACAGGATTACGAAGGCATCATTATCCGAAGCAGAATTCCATTGGACAAGAATTTCCTAATCAAGGCTTCTCATCTCAAATTCATTGCTAGAGTAGGCGCAGGAATGGAAAATATTGATATCGAAACTACCGAAAAATTAAACATCAAGCTGATCAATTCCCCAGAAGGCAACCGCGACTCTGTGGCGGAACACGTTGTCGGGATGTTGTTGATCTTGATGAACAGACTATTCATTGCTTCCAACGAGGTGAAGAATGGGATTTGGAAACGTGAGGAAAACCGAGGCGATGAACTGCTAGGCAAAACTTTCGGCATCATTGGTTACGGAAATATGGGAAAGGCAACTGCTAAGAGACTTTCTGGTTTTGGTGTTGAGGTCATTTTCCACGATATTTTGCCAGGTCTTTCTGATGAATTTGCCACGCAGGTTTCCTTGGATGAGCTTCAAAAAAGAGCCGATATTTTAAGCCTTCACATTCCTTTGACCAATGAAACAAATTATCTGATCGATGAAAACTTCATTTCAAAAATGGAAAAGAATTTCTACTTCGTCAATACGGCCCGTGGGAAAAATCTGAAAACTAAAGCTTTAGTAGAAGCGATTCAAAGCGGTAAAGTTCTCGGTGCTTGTCTGGATGTTTTAGAATATGAAAAATCTTCTTTTGAAAATCTCGAAGTAGAAAATCAAGATTTGCGATTCCTATTAGATTCTGAAAAAGTGATTGTTACGCCACACATCGGAGGATGGACACATCAAAGCAAAATCAAATTGGCTCAGGTGATTGTAGATAAAATTTTAGCTGATTTCAAATCGTAGTCAATTATCTTTTAATGATTTGTTACTTTCTTGAGACAACTTAGAGGATATATTTCATATTTATTGCATAAAAAGGTTAGAAAAAACATAGTATGTGGCAATGTGTTGTGTACTCATCTCGAATGAACTACATTTACCAAATATTTTTCATCGTAATATTTTTCAAATAAAGTAGTTGTAAATCAGTTTATTAAATTAGTTCATTATGATACGAAACTTTTATTTTCTATTGTTATTGGTGCTAGCCAATTGTGTCTTTGCACAAGTCGTTGAAATTCCAGATGCCAACTTCAAGGATGCATTGCTTCGCAATAGTGCACTTAATACCAATGGCGACTCTGAGATCCAACTGTCAGAAGCAGAAGTGTTTACGGGTTCAATAAATGCTAGTGGTACAAGAGCTATTACCTCCCTTGCTGGTATTGAAGTTTTTAAAAAAATTACAGGACTAACCTGTAATTATATTTCCCTGACCAGTTTGGATCTAAGCCAAAATACTGCATTAGTTTCTCTAAGTTGTCTTGATAGCAAGATCACCAATTTGGATTTAAGTCATAATACTGCTCTCACCCATATCAGGGTTAGTGGGAATCCATTAAAGAATTTGGATTTAAGTAAGAATACTGCACTACAACATTTGGAATGTAATAATACCCAACTCACAAGCTTGGATCTCACTAAGAATACATTAATATCTACACTCTCTTGTTCGTCCAATCAAATTGCCACCCTCGATTTGAGCAAGAATAAGGCATTAGTGTATGTAGATTGTTCATCAAACAAAATTAATAATCTAGATTTTAGTATACAACCTTCTTTGAATTATTTGGAATGTTCTACTAATAATTTAACTAGCCTGGATGTGAGCAAAAATCCCGCATTATCAGAATTGTATTGTTCTTTTAATCAATTAAGTAGTTTCGATGTAAACAAGAGTACAAATCTGAGAAGATTAAAGTGTAATAATAACCAATTAACACATTTGGATCTCAGTCGTAATGTTTTATTAAATGTAGTAGAATGTTTTAATAACAGATTAACAACTTTGGATTTAAGCAAAAGTACAGCATTAGTAAGTCTAAAGTGTAATTCGAATCAATTGACAAATTTGAATGTGACTGGAAATAAAGCGTTGACCGATCTGGATTGTAAGGATAATAAACTAGTGAGCTTGGATGTAAAGAATTGTACCGTTCTAAAAAATCTATTGTGCAAATCTAATGAATTAGCGAGTTTGGATATTAGCAAGAATAGTGTTTTACAAAGTCTCTATTGTGATTTTAATAAACTAACTGATTTGGATGTAAGCAAAAATAACAGTTTAGTGTCTCTTATTTGTAATGACAATTTGTTGTCAAGTTTGAATTTTGGTAATGTTTATGGATTAACTTTTGTAGTGTGTCATAATAATCAGCTTACAAGTATCAATGTGAATGGTCTTTCGAATTTAAAAAGTTTAAATTGTAGAAATAATGCATTAACTAAACTTAGTCTCAAAACGGGGGATATATTAAATTTTTCAACAATGTATGCTGATGCCAATCCCAAACTCAAGTGCATCGAGGTGAATAGTATCCCTCATGCTCAGTCAAACCTTAGCTGGATCAAAGATGCCACCGCAACGTACAATGTCAACTGTATCTATTTGGCTGTAAGTGAAAATCAAAAAGCATTATTTAGTATATTTCCAAATCCAGTAAAAGATATTCTGCATTTTTCAGAAGAGGTTAGCAATATTAAGATCACAGATTTATCGGGAAGGGAAGTGAAACGAATTTCAGAAGTGGCAAAATCTGTCAACCTTGCAAATTTCCCAAAAGGTAGTTACATCATATCAGCAATGACTAAAGAGGGCAGAATCATTTCTCAGAAATTTATTAAAAACTAAACATACGCAAAATCAGTATAGGCTCATTTTGCATTTCTAATTGATTCGAAAAATTTGAGCTCAGAAAAAAAATCCGTGCCAATTTCTATTTTTTTTGAATTTGATTTGAAATTATAATCAACTATAAAATCTATATCTTAATATGGAACATTTAGAAGAACTACTTCATATTTAACAAATGTTAAGATAATTCCACTCGGTCAAAATTTCATTTTATGTTAACTTGCGAAACTTAAAGAAGTTTGGATATAATGAATTTTAGAAAAGTAATTGCCCCGGTTTTAGTTGTATTGTCAATAGTATCTTGCAGCAAAAAAACGGAGAAGGAAAACAATGTAGAGAAATCAAAATTTCCAAATTATGGGAACGTCGATCTAGAAAAAGTCTTCACACCAGAAGAATCGGTCTTGTTGGAAAAGCCAAATATTCTACCGAAAATCAATAATTATTATCAAAAGATCTGGGAACAAGGCGATCTGAGTGGCGGTGTTCTCGTTGCAAAAGGAAACAAGATCATCTTCGAGCAGTACCGAGGATTTGGTAGAGAAGGCAAACAAATGCCAATCGATGAGAACACAGCACTTCACGTGGCTTCCGTCAGCAAAACGATGACCGCAATGGCCGTTCTGAAGCTGATCGACGCTGGCAAACTGAAACTAGAAGACAACCTGACCAAATTTTTCCCCAAATTCCCATACACTGACATTACCGTTTTCAGTCTTTTGTCACAAAGAAGTGGACTTCCAAAATACGAACATTTCGATCAAGGCATAAAACCTGCGCCGGAAGAACTTAAAAAAGAATTTCTTACCAATCAGGATGTGCTGGATATGCTCATCAAGTACAAGCCGGATCTTGCAAAGATGTCCAACACGGGATTTATGTATTGCAATACCAATTTTGCACTTCTCGCACTCATTGTTGAAAAAGTTACTGCAACACCTTTCCCAGAAGCCATGCAGGAGATCGTCTTCAAACCTTTGAAGATGAATCACACTTACATCTTCCAAAAGAAAGATATTCCGACAGCGTCTCAATCATTTTTCAGTGGTTACAGACTTTACCCATTAGATAAGCTGGATCTGATTTACGGAGACAAAAACGTTTACACGACGCCACGAGACTTGCTTAATTTTTCTGTCGCACTATATTCCAAAGATTTCCTGAAACCCGAACTGGCAGCCAAGATCTTTGAACCTTACAGCAACGAGAAAAAAGGCGTCAACAATTACGGCTTAGGCTTCCGAATGAAGAATTTTGATAACGGCGAAAAACTCACCTATCACAACGGTTGGTGGCACGGGACCAATTCAGTTTTTGCCCATCTTCTGAAATCGAAAGTGACCATCATTGCAATAGGAAACAAATATTCCGGTAAGGTTTATTCCGCTCTATCACTGTCAGGATTGTTTGAGGATTTTCCTTTAGAATTGGAAAAATTCAACAAAACGATGAATCCTGCAGGAGGCAATGAGAAAGATACAGCAGCAGCAGCCACCGGAGAATTGTAGAATTATTTGGGCGCCTTTTTCCGCCTTCCATTCCCGCTTTTTTCTGTCATTGCGATTGAGGCTAAGTCTTCCAATCGAAATTCTGTCGTCGCAATGCCAGAAAAAGAGCTCCATTCAAGTCGGGGCGCGCTTCGCAAGTCGTCAACATTTCTCTTAGATCAGACCTACCTTGTAAAATGAATCTTTAACGCTTGGATTCTCAGAGAGAAAAAAGTCGTAAACTTTAAAAAGACGATTGACAATTTTATCAGAAAAGCAGTCCTCTGAAAACCGCAGAGCGGTAACCTATTGGTAGAAAAAAAGTCAATATTAGCAAAGCTCCAGAGGAGCGACCTGCAAAAAGCATCTAAAATCGCAACAACCTTTTTAGCGTTTCAATGCAAAACCGCAGAGCGGTAATCTATTGGTAGAAAAAAAACGTCAACATTAGCAAAGCTCCAGAGGAGCGACCTGCAAAAAGCATCTAAAATCGCAACAACCTTTTTAGCGTTTCAATGCAAAACCGCAGAGCGGTAACCTGTTGGTAGAAAAAAAGTCAATATTAGCAAAGCTCCAGAGGAGCGACCTGCAAAAACTATTAAGACAATCGATACAACCCCTTCAGAGTTTCAAACTCTGAAGGGGTTTCATTATATATATCTAAAATTAAATAAAAATTTAAAATTAATAAATTGATTATCAATACATTATTAATAATCAACGTTCTTTTTTTATATTTGATGTAATAATTGTTACATTACAAATGTCTTACTTTTAAACAACCAAGAACTCAGAAGGATTCAAAACTTAAAACTTTGAATTTCAAACATCAAAAGAATCAATATGACTCAAGAAATATTTCAATCAACGGTTTACAGTCTCAAGAATGAGATGTTCCGTTTTGCGAAAAAATTTCTGATGAGTGCAGATGAAGCCGAAGATGTGGTAATGGACCTGATGATGAAGTTCTGGCAAAAGAAAGAAGAACTCCTGGTTGTAGAGAATCTGAAAAGTTTCGCGATGAGAAGTGTAAAAAATGAATGTCTGAACCGCCTGAAACACCACGAAGTGAAATTGGGATTTGCAAGCCAGACCAAACACACGTCGGAACTTTACCAGATCGAAACCAATAATATGAAAGAGCAGATCTTGGGATTCATTTCCCAACTGCCGGATAAACAAAAGATGGTCATTCACCTGAAAGATGTAGAAGAATATGAGATCTCAGAGATTGCGGGCATTATGGAAATGGAAGAAAATGCAGTCCGCGTAAACCTGATGAGAGCAAGACAAAAAGTGAAAGAATCAATTAACAAACTCTATGCGTATGAAAACCGACAAATACAAGGATTGGGAATCTAAATTCTTTGAAGGCGAAGAGCTGACGCCAGAAGAGGAATTGTTCCTTAAAAATGAAAGCGAAAACCCTTATTTCTCATTCCTAAAAGAGGAGAAACAGGAAAAACTGGATATCAGCTTCGAGGATTTCTTGAAGAAAACAGATGAACCGAAAATAGTGGCACTTCCAATCAAGAAAACCTCTTACAAAATGTATTGGATGGCAGCGAGTTTGGTTTTATTAATGGGAATCAGCGCGTTTTGGATGTTCAATCAGCCTCAGAAAATTGAACCTGCGATCGCTAAAAATCCAGATGTTCCTAAGAAAGAAATTGTAGATCCAGTTTTACCAGTTGAAGAAACAATCGAAGAAAATTCAACGCCGAAACCAGTTTTAGCAAATCAGGAAAGTCAGAAAGTTGACAAAACTGCAAATGAAAAAGTAGTAAAAGAACTTGTCCGAAAAGAGTTTGAGAAACTGATGGCGCAACAGGAAAATCAATCAAATAAAGAACAAAAGCAGATTCAAGTTCCGACAGAATCTATCTCGGATTACAATCCGAACTACGTAATAATCAATGGAAAACCAATTTATGATGAAGGAGAAGCCATCGCGGTTACAGAGAATGCTTTTAATTATTTTGCAAGTAACGTTACCCAAACCATAAACCACGCAGAATCTGCCAAAGATCAAGTTGATTTTTACAGGATTCTTAATTATTAATTTTAAAATCAAATGTAATCGCCAACGAAAATGTTTTCAAACTAGATCTAGTCAAAATGGCGTTGCATTGTCCTTAAGCAAACAAATATCAAAATGAAAAAAATATCAATATTATTCGTACTATTTCTACTGTCAACCAATATTTTTGGACAGTCGGACAAACTAAATGAACTCTTCGACCATTATCAGGATACGGAAGGTGTGACCTCGATCAAGATCGCGAAACCGATGTTCAAACTTCTGAACAATCTGAAAATCGATGATGCAGAATTGGGCAAGATCCAACCACTTCTCGGAAAAGTGAACGGACTGAAAATGCTGATCCTGGAAAAACCAAACAAATCGGCAAGTGGAGATTCTAATGATCAGAAAATGCTTCTCCAATCTGGCAAGATCGAAAAAGAAATTGCAGCCTCTCTCAAGAATATGAAATATGAGGAACTGGTCACTGTGAATAGCCGGGACAACAAGATCAAATTCATGGCGCAGGATATCTCGGCCAATGTGATGGACAATCTGATCCTCAATATTATGTCAGAAGATAGTTCGGTTCTGATGATGCTGGACGGAAAGATCTCGATGGATGATGTCAGCAATCTAATGGCGGAAACGCAGAATGTAACTTCGGTAAATCCAGTTTCAACCATCACTTCAAACAATACGAATGTTGGAAGTGTGAGAACGGTTTCCGAATTTAATGGAATCGAAGTTTCGTCGGGTGTAGAAGTGGAATTTAGTCAAAATCCAACGCGAAATGTAACGGTAAAAACTGAAGCTGACAAGCAACAATATGTAGTGACTGAAGTGGAAAACGGTGTTTTGAAGATCTTTGTGAGAAACAAAGGCGTGAAGAATCTGAACTTCAATAATTTGAAAGTGGTGGTTTCCAATCCGAAATTGTCAAGACTCGTAACCAAATCTGGAGCATCGTTCAAGGCCATAACGCCAGTCAACGAATCAACACTTGCGATCAGCTGTAATTCGGGTTCATTGATCTCAGGAACTTTCAAGATCTCTACCAACAGTGCTTTGGAAGTAGAATCTGGATCCAATGCGAAGATCAATCTGGATACAAAATCGATCGCCATCGATGCAAGCAGCGGAAGTTCTTTGAAGTTATCAGGGACAGCAAACTCCAGCGTCATCAGCGCAAGCAGTGGAAGTTCGGTTTCTGCAGGTGATTTTGTGACAAAGTCTGCGGTGGTAGATGCATCGTCAGGATCGAGTGTGAAAGTCAATACCACGGAAAGCATTACAGCGAGCGCAAGTTCTGCAGCATCCATCCAATACAAAGGAAATCCGTCGAAAGTGACCAAATCTGCTCAGGAAGTGACCGGTGCAAGCATCAATTCCATTAATTAAAAACTTAAAATTATGTTACGATTCTTATACATTATCATTTTAGCGGTTGTCGGTTTTTTTCTACAGTCGTGTATGGTCTCTCACAGAAAAGTTCACACCGATTTCTTTGACAATCCAGGATTCAAAAATAATTCGACCTATCTCAGTGTCAATGTTCCGACGTTTCTCGCAAGGTCTTACGTGAAAAATGCGATGAAGGAAGATGGCGAAAGTCAGGAAGTAATCGATCTGGTAAAGAAAATCAAAGATGTGAAGGTCCTAATTGTTGAAAGCTCTACAACGCCTGTCAAAGCTGAGTTTCAGAAATATCTGACCAACAATAATTATGAAGAATGGATGTCTTTGAAACAAGAAGGAAATCTCATCAGCCTGAATGCACAGCAAACCAATGACGTCATCAAACGAATGATCATCACGGTGAGAGATGACAAAGACGAAACGATCTTCGTGGATGTGACAGGGAAATTCACAGCAGATGATATTTCAAAGATCATCAACGCCACAGAGAAAAATCAAATCAAGATCAATAGAAATTAATTTTTCAACAGCCACTATTTATTAGTGGTTTTTGTGGTTTTGAGAATCCGCTCCTTGCTGTGTTGCACGATTTTTTTTATTAATTCTAATGGAACATCTTGATCCAACGGAATCTGAATTGCGCCTTTCGACGTTTTGTAATTCGACAATTCTTTTTCGTAGAATGAAATCGCTTCTGGACCAGGATAAAGTCCGATATGATTGGTAAACGCTGCGAAATGGATCATATTTTTACCTTGAAAGACAAAGGTGGGCATCAGGTATTTGATGCACTCTTCACCTTCCGGAATTTCGTTTCTGATCGCAGTTCTGATGGTTTCCAGCTTGTCTATGATTTTGGGATCAAACTGGGAGAAGTAATCTTCGAAGTTTTTCATCATTCTATGGTTTTAATCAAAGTTAAAAATTAAAATGATATACGAGATTTTCTCAAAGATTATCTTCGGAACTTGAAATATTTTGATAATTCGTGTTTTTTACCTTTCAAAAACTGCGACGCCATTTCCATTCCGATGACCGAAAAAGTAATTCCGTTTCCGCCAAATCCTAAAACAAAATAAGCACTCGGAAAGTCTGGATGTTCGCCGATATAAGGCAATCCGTCTTTTGTTTCGCCGAAAGTTCCTGCCCAGACAAAATCCGTTCGGAAATCATTATCAGGCAAATATTTATTTAATTTTTTAACGAGTTTTTGTTCTTTATCAATAAGTAAAGAATCTCGTTTTTTAGCATTCACAAACTCCTCATCTTCACCACCAATCAAAACCCGATTGTCGTCTGTAGTTCGCATATAAATGTAAGGTTCCGCCGTGTTCCAAACTAAAAGGTCATTTAGTTCCTGGTGGTTTTTCTCGTTTTGTTCGCCAACGATGGCGTAAGTTGATAGGAGATTTACAAAATCATCTTTGATGATCTCTGTACTTTCGAAACCGTTGCAGAAGATGACTTTCTTGGCTTTGATTTTATTTCCAAATTCTGTGGTTGCGGTGACGCTATTTTTTTTATGATCAAATTTAATAATGTCGGTCTTATCAAAAACTTGGAGTCCTTTTTTATAATTATAATGAAGAATGTCGTGCGCCAGGCAAAAGGCATCGATGCTTCCGCCTTGTTCGGAAAGGATTCCGCCAAACGTATTTTCAATTTTAAATGTCTTACTGATTTCCTCGGAAGAAAGCCATTTCACAGGAAACTTCGCTACTTTTCTGGCTTCGAATTCTTTTTTCAAATTCGGAACATCTTTTTTAAACGCTGCAAAGTAAAGCGATTCCTTTTTCTTAAAACCACATTCAGATTTGATCTGCTTGGCCACTTTTCCCAAAGTATCGATGGAATCATAACACGCCCAATACGCTTTTTCTGCGCCTTCTTTCCCGATCATCTCTGAGAGTTCGAAAAGTGGAACATCGATCTCATATTGTAACATCGATGTCGTTGCACTCGTACTTCCATTTCCAATCTCTCGTCGGTCCACCAAAACAGTTTCGAATCCGTCTTTTATCATTTGATGTGCGAGAAAAGAACCTGTGATCCCACCGCCGATGATCAGGATTTCGGTTTCGATATTTTCTCTCAGCGAAGGATAGGAATGTTTGATGCCGTCTTTGACGAGCCAGAATGGTTCGGGAGATTTGAGTTTCATAATTTGATTTTATTGTTTTGGATATTATCAAAAATGAAACCGATAATTAGTCAAATAAAAAACCGCAGGAAGTTCTGCGGTTTTGATTTTTAATTCTTAATAAATTTTGAAGTCAGACTTTTTGCATCGGTATTTATTCTGATATAATACAGGCCTTTTAAAAGCTTTGTGACATCAACCTGATTTTCGTGATTAATCTTAGAATCTACTTTTCTTCCGGTTGCATCATATACCTCAATACTGTTGATTTTTTCTTTAGTATCGATGTGGATGAAGTCTGATGTTGGATTTGGGTAGAGATTAAAGATGTTTTTTTGAAATTCTTGAGTGGCTAACTCCTCCTTTTCTAAGAATAAAATATAATTATTAAAACCACCTTGGTCATTTACCAGATTATCCAATACAAAATTAGATGTGCTATTTCCAATGATTGCAACTTTATCTTTCCCATAAATACTGAGATATGTATTGGAACTTGGGTCATCAATTTCTTTATGATATTTCAAATTGCCGAAAGCATCTAATTTGAAAAACATACTTTTATAACCTGTCAAGGGAATTTCTTGGCCTCTGTAATTGATGGATTGGTTCCAGATATCAACTAAATAAATATTTTTATCTGAGTCAAAATCAAGATTGTTTGAATTCAAATTTTTTGTTTCACTAAATGGTGAATTTGAATAATCGGATGAAAAAAAAGGGTGTGACCAAAGAACATCGCCGTTAATATTAACTTTTGAAATCAATGCTGTGGAGTAGCTCGAAGAATTAGGATAAGGATTGGTGAAAGTTTCGTTTTGTAAATTCATGTTACTGTAAGTATGACCGTAAAGTACGAAATCGTCGCCATCGAACTTTACAGCTGTACTTTGGTAATCTGTATTCGGGACACCACTAGATAGATAATTTTTCGCACCTAAAACAGTACCTTGTGGATTCATCTTCAAAAGCACAAACTTATTACTGTTTTGGCCGTTCTGAGGGACAGTTACATTATCAAAATACATATCACTATTCTGATTTTCGACATTGAAGAACATAAAGATATTATTCTGCTGGTCAAATCTTGTAAACAATTCTGAGTTTGTTTGGTAAGGAAAGGACTTAAAGAAAAGTTTGTTTCCGTTCGCATCGAGTTTTAGTATAAAAAAGCCATTTCCATTGACTTGCAAATACTCTCCACCGTAAAGCAGTTGTGATGATGAAGTTTTTCCAACTATGATGATATTACCTTCGTTATCGTAATACGCAGAGATATCTCTTGTTGATAGTGGTCCAGGCCAATATATTCCGTACGCAAGATCTTTTGACCATTTGAAAGCACCAGTTTGGTCAAACTTTGATATGCTTGCTCTTGCATATTCAAATTCTTGCGAGTGTCCCTGACTATCTGTAATCTTACAATTTGAAAAATCATCTTTGTAGCAATTGAAAACAGAAACCACTTCTTTTTCGGTGTTAATATCTAAACGATGACCTTCAATCCAATATCCTGAATAATTATCTATTATTCCATCTGCTTTTATCATCCATTCCAGATTGCCTGTTGTAGATATCTTTGAAATTATATTGTTGTTGACTGCGCTTTCGTTTTCCTGTCCGAAATAATTTAAAATTTTTCCATTTGTAATATATGAATTAAAAATTTCACCATTTTCATAGACTTTAAAAAGTTCCCTACTGCTTAAATATCCATAGTTTCCAGAACTGCTGTAGGTATGGTAATTGCTAAAATCCTTTTCATTGAAAGCTTTTTTTGATATATAAGAATTTGGATTCTGCGAAAAACTCGTAAAAGTATCACCATTGTCAATGTAGATAGAAATGTCAGCTCGATTTGAGCCTAGGTCGAAAGGCGATACAAAATCAGAAGATGAGATCAAAGTCCCATCATTTTTAATAGAAATCATTCCCCTTTCCTGGAAAGAAATATATTCACCTTTATAAGTTATTGAAGACTTTGGGCTGTTCATTATAAAATGCAGGCTTCCCTCTTCACCTTTGTATAATTTTACACCATCGAAAAAACTATTTGTTGATAGGTTATTAAATGCACTTCCATAAAACCATGCCGAGACGGTTAATTCAGGATTGTACTTTCCTAACCATAGATTTTTTGAACCTGAACTACTAGTTGTGGCTCCATTTACTATTGTACCGCTATGATTTTCTGAAGAAATAATTGTTGTGGATGGATATGTAGCGGCATAGTAGACCGCATTATCCTCATCAATCATTATATCATTTATTCTTATTGCGGACGAAGTTGTATCAGGGCTATTTTGAGGATAGAACCTTATGAATGCGTCTTCCGTAAAATTCAAATCAGTCCTGATTATGATCGCATTCTGTCGGAGAATAGTTTTGCCTAAAATCTGTATATCAGCCATGGTACGTGCACCCAGATAAATCTGACTGTTTTTTAGTTTGACCGTTGATATGTTTAGATTTGAAAGAGACTTTGTAAGCATCAAATCACCAGAATCTTTGTTAAAGATTGAAAAAGTAGTTGAGCCATTAAAAAGGACTAGGTTTTGGTTTTCTATATGAATGGAGGCCGAGTTGGAAATAGAATGCTCTATATTTTTACCCCATATAACGTCGCCTGAGCTACTTAACTTTAATAACAATTTTATACTTGTTCGAGGTGATGTTGTAGAAAAGGTTTCACCATTTATCAGTATCTGTCCTTGAAGTGTACAAGCTACATAGATATTATTTTCGGAATCTACATTTATAGTAACTGGACGTATTTTACCTTTAGTACCAGCATTAAACGTTTTCAACCAAATTTTTTCTTTAGTAAACTTATTGGTTTTCGCAATATACAAGTCATCCAGACCTATGGTTGGCATAGCCTCATTTAAAAAAGTATATGAACCATTTGCATAACCCACAGATATGTGGTTTCCATCAAAATCAAAGATCGTATTTAAAATCTGACCGCCATTGTAAGTATTAACTTGGAGAAATTTTTTGGTGCCTAGCGAATTGTTTTGAGCATGGAGTAAGAGTCCTGTGATTAAACTAAATAAGAAGTAAATTTTCTTCATGGTTACAAGTTTTGCCAAAAGTACAAAAAAACCTCATAAAATTTTCTCTGAGTTTTTGATCATAAATAGTTTAAAATGATAGCTGTACTAAGTTGATTTTGCATAACACTTCATTTTTTTCTGTAAAATCTCCTATAATTATACAATTTTATAAAGTCATAAAAATTCGATTGTTAGTACTGTAAATCTCTTTATACAAATCATGTTATATTTTTCATTTTTGTATAAAACAAGTTTGTTTAAATTATTAATTAATATAATTGTAATGCATTACACTTGCTGATTTACTAATGTTAAATTATCTTCGCAGTTGCAAATTTTTAATTGATGAAAAAATTATTTTACGTGGTCTTGGTTTTGATGATGGGCTTCATGCAAGCACAAAATGTGGGAATTAATTCACCAAATCCATTGATAACTTTAGATGTAAATGGTGCTGCGGGTACCACTACAACATTGGATGGTATACGTGCGCCAAGAATCACTTTAGCACAATTGAATGTTAAGACAGGATACACAAGTGCTCATGAGGGAGCAATGCTGTATATTACTAGTATTGCAGGCGGTTCCACTGTGGCTTCCACAGCCCAGGTTACTACCGTTGGATATTATTACTACGATGGTGCAGCATGGCAATCTGTTGTTGCAAAAGCCGGATCTGCAGTTTTTGTAGCTTCGCTTGGAAATGGCCTTGGTGGTAACACCGCTGCTACCATTGCCGCTGGAGCTTTTAATACCGTTCCCTTGGCAGCAGTAAGCAAAAATATTGGTGGAGGTGTCTGGAATCCTACGAATTACACTTACACCGTCCCAAATTCTGGGACTTATCTTATCAAATCAACTGTCAGATTAGTTGATGGTAGTGTCAGCAGAAACATTTATCAGGCAGTTCATACGGCAAATTCTGATATTCCTGAAGGGATTTGGGATACAAATGCCACAATTTCAGGCAGTTCAAACAGATGGACAATGCTGTATAACAGAATTGCCTACTTCAACAAGGGTGATCTTCTAAGACTTTACATTTACTCGGACGGTCAAATCGCAAATGTTTCAGATGCATCGCTGAACATTGTACTGATCAGTCCTAACTAAAAATATACTATACTTTAAAAATAAAACCTCAAGAGATCCTTGAGGTTTTATTTTTAAACAATTACCTGAAAATCATTTTCTTACATGTTCCTTCTATATTTCCCACCCACTTCAAACAAAGCGTTGGTAATCTGCCCAAGCGAACAGTATTTTACAGCATCCATCATCACATTAAATAAATTCTGCTGATTGATGGCAGCGTGTTGAAGCGTTTTCAGGGCAGCTTCAGATTTATCTTCATTGGATTTCTGGAAATTATGAAGCGTTTCAATCTGCACCTGCTTTTCTTCCTCGGTCGAACGAATCACTTCTCCCGGACGAACCGTTGGCGAACCGTCTTTTCCTAAGAAAGTATTTACACCGATAATTGGATATTCTCCGGTGTGTTTCAGCCATTCGTAATGCATCGATTCTTCCTGGATTTTGGAACGCTGATACATCGTTTCCATCGCACCCAAAACACCGCCTCTTTCTGTAATTCTGTCGAATTCTGCATACACAGCTTCTTCTACCAAATCTGTCAGTTCTTCAATAATAAATGAACCCTGGAGCGGGTTTTCGTTTTTCGCCAAACCTAATTCTTTATTGATAATCAACTGAATGGCCATCGCTCTTCTTACAGACTGCTCAGTCGGAGTGGTGATCGCCTCGTCATAAGCATTGGTGTGTAGTGAATTACAGTTATCGTAAATTGCATACAATGCCTGAAGCGTCGTTCTGATATCATTAAAATCAATTTCCTGAGCGTGAAGTGAACGACCTGAAGTCTGAATGTGATATTTCAGCATTTGACTTCTCTCGTCTGCACCGTATTTCAGTTTCATTGCTTTTGCCCAGATTCTTCTCGCCACACGTCCGATCACTGAATATTCAGGGTCGATACCGTTGGAGAAAAAGAAGGATAGGTTCGGCGCAAAATCATTGATATCCATTCCTCTTGACAGATAATATTCAACATACGTGAAACCGTTTGCCAATGTAAATGCCAACTGAGAAACCGGATTCGCACCTGCTTCTGCAATGTGATAACCGGAAATAGAAACTGAGTAGAAGTTTCTCACTTTTTCCGTGATAAAATATTCCTGAACGTCACCCATCAGTCTCAACGCAAATTCAGTAGAGAAAATACACGTGTTCTGCGCCTGGTCTTCTTTTAATATGTCTGCCTGAACAGTTCCACGAACGGTAGCAATGGTTTTAGCTTTGATTTCAGCATAAGCTTCCGCAGGAATCACTTCGTCACCCGTTAAACCTAATAATTTTAAACCTAAGCCATTGTTTGAAGGTGGTAATTCGCCATTGTATTTTGGTCTTTCCAAACCTTTGTCGTCGAATTTTGCTTTTAAAGCTTTTTCAATATTTGCTTCTAATTGATGTTCAGCAATATATTTTTCAACATTCTGGTCGATGGCAGCGTTCATAAAGAAAGCCAGCAACATCGGCGCAGGTCCGTTGATGGTCATTGAAACTGATGTCATTGCATTCACCAAATCAAATCCGGAATACAGTTTTTTAGCATCATCTAATGTTGCGATAGAAACTCCCGCATTTCCGATTTTACCATAAATATCTGGTGGTAGGGCAGGGTCCTGTCCGTATAACGTCACAGAATCAAATGCTGTTGATAGGCGTTTTGCATCCATTTCCGCAGATACATAGTGGAATCTTCTGTTGGTTCTTTCCGGTCCGCCTTCTCCTGCGAACATTCTTGTCGGGTCTTCTCCGGTTCTTTTGAAAGGATAAATTCCTGCGGTGTAAGGAAATCCGCCCGGAAGATTTTCCTGACCCTTCCATTTAATCAAATCTCCCCAATCGGTGTACTTTGGAAGAGATATTTTTGGAATTTTTAAATGAGATAAAGATTCTGTTGAGGTTTCTACCTTGATTTCTTTTCCACGAACGAAATAAGAGTAAAACTCAGCTTTGAAAGCCTGTTTCGTGTCATCCCAATTTTTTAAGAAGTCGATGTTTTCCTGTTGAAGGTCTTTTTCTGCCTTCTGATATTCAGCATCCAGAGTTTCGTTTAAAAGGAAACTTTTTACGCCTTCAATGTGATACATTTTCCTTGCTAGTTCTGCCTGTTTTTCAACATTGGCGTCGTACTGTCTGTTGTTTTCAACGATTTCAGAAAGATAACGGACTCTTTTTGGAGGAATAATCGTGATATCTTCCGAAACTTCCTGTTCAACAAATCCTTTTAGATTTAAATCAGAATATTTAGCATTAACTTTTTCAATTAATCTGTTGTACAAATCAGTAGTTCCGTGGTCATTAAACTGGGATGCTTTTGTCGCATAAACCGGCATATCATCCAATGGACTTTCCCACAACAAATGGTTTCTCTGGAACTGTTTTCTTACCGCCTGAAGCGCATCGAGCGCGCCACGTTTGTCAGATTTATTTAATGCAACCAAATCAGCATAATCCAACATATCGATTTTTTCCAACTGTGTGGAAGCTCCGTATTCAGGCGTCATCACGTACATTGAAACATCCGCAAAATCTGAAACTTCCGAACCGGATTGTCCGATACCCGAGGTTTCCAAAATGATAACATCTGGATGAGCCAGTTTCAACACATTTAATGCTGAATGAATGAACGGAGAAACAGAAACATTGTTTTCTCTTGTCGCCATCGAACGCATATAAACTCTGGGGTCATTAATCGCATTCATACGGATTCTATCTCCCAACAATGCACCTCCTGTTTTCTTTTTTGAAGGGTCGATAGAAATAATCGCAATCTTTTTACCCGGATTTGAACGTAAGAAACGTCTTACCAATTCATCTGTCAAAGATGATTTTCCCGCTCCACCAGTTCCTGTGATTCCGATGATTGGAATATTTAAATCTTTTGATTTTTCGTCAATGGCTTTTACCAAATCCGGTTTTTCTTCTGAAAAGTTCTCAACGGCAGAAATTATTTTAGCGATGCTTGTAGAGTTTTCGAAACTGATATTATCCAAATCTTCAGCAGTCACTTCTTTTCCTGTCGCAAAGTCTGATTTTTTCACCAAATCGTCGATCATTCCCTGAAGACCAAGTTCGCGGCCGTCGTCCGGGGAATATATTCTGTCGATTCCGTAAGACATAATATCTTCGATTTCTTCGGGCAGAATCACACCGCCGCCACCACCGAAAATTTTAATTTGCGGAGAGTTTTTTTCTCTTAAAAGGTCGTAGATGTATTTGAAATATTCGTTGTGACCACCTTGATAGGAAGTCAGTGCAATGGCGTTCGCGTCTTCCTGAATTGCTGTGTTTACAACCTCTTCAGCAGATTTATCGTGGCCAAGGTGAATGACTTCGCATCCTGTTCCCTGAATCACACGGCGCATAATATTGATGGCTGCATCGTGCCCGTCGAATAACGAAGCTGCGGTGACGATTCTTACTTTGTTTGTCGGTGTATATTTTTGGTTTTCCATTTCTTAAAATCGATGTTTCCAAAGATAATATTTTTTGGGAAATGGCAATGGGATGGAAGATGGATGTTTGGGAGATTGGAGATTGGAGACGAAGAGATTGGAGACGAAGAGATTGGGGACGAGGAGATTGGGTGGTGGTGAGATTTTTGCCAAGCGTAATTTTATGAGGAAACCCATAGCCCCGATTGCAACGGCATCCTTTTTTGTGGTGGCGATGGAAATGCTCGGAAAAGATACTAAACGTCTTTCGCCATCACAAAAAAGATATAGTGGAAAGCGGGATAAAGCTCCTAAAAAATTATTGTTTGATGAATTTGAAGGTTTTGATGCCAACTTCGGTTTTCACGGAAAGTACATAAACGCCAGAAGGCAGCTTGGACACATTGATCCTTTGTTTGTTGTCGGACAGCATTTGTTTTCCTGTAAGGTCAAAAATTGCAACTTTCTGGATCTCGTGCTTCACGTTGAGAATGTTGATGTAATCTGCCGTGGGATTCGGGTAAATACTGAGGTCTTTCAGCTCAGAGGTTCCTAAGGTTCCAAGCGCATCGCCCAAGGTGATCGGTTCGCGGAAAAGCGAAAGATCGAAGAAAATGTTGTTCTGAAGCGTAGAATACGTGTAGGCTTCAGCGGTATAAACGGCAAAGTCAGTATTCTGGACGTTGTCAAAATTAAGGTCTGCAGAGGTTGCACTTAGTTTCTGGTCTAGATCTTTGAACCAAGAGAAGGTGTAATCGCCTGATAACGATTGATCCAGCTTGGCAGTTTGACCAGCGATCGCTAGCACGATCTTTTCCTGATCGTAGCGCTGAGGTGAATAGTTGAGTTCGGTCTGTTCCGCAAAGTCTGTAATGTAATCCGATAGATTTGATCTTGTAAAACGGTTGTTGGAAATATGGGTGATCTTTGGAAGCTGATCCGGAAGTTCTCCTGTCAATTGGTTGCTGTTGAGATTTACCATCATCAGTTTTTTCATTCCCAGCAATGCCGACGGAAAAGTGCCAGAGATCTGATTGTTGTTCAGGAATAACTGCTGAAGACTTGATAATCCGGTAAGCGTGGAAATTCCGCCACTGATCTTGTTTCTGCCCAAGTTCAGAGACTCTAGTTTCTTCAACTGGGAAAGTTGTGCGGGAATCTGTGAAAGCTGATTGTTTTCCAAAGACAGCCATTCCAGATTGATAAGGTTGGAAAGTGTTGTCGTATTTTGCTCCGTCAAAGCGTTGTTGCTGAGGTTGAGGCTAGTAAGTTGTGTGCGTTGCGAAACCTGAGTAGGAATCTGAGTCAAACCAGTTCCTGACAAGGAAAGTGTTTTCAGTTTTGTAAGTCCTGCAATGTTTCCATAGGCATTGGCAGGAATTGGATTGTTGTCCAGGATCAAAGTCTCAAGGTTAGAAAAAGCAGCGATTTTTGCCGGGATGCTGAGCAATTCCAGATTGGCAATATTCAGAATTTTGATGTTGTTGAAGTTCTGAAGTAACGCGTTGACATCTGCAATGGTAAAATTATTTCCGCCCAATCCAAGATCCTCTAGATTTACGAGTCCAGAAAGTGAAGTGGTTGGATTGCCGATCAATCTGTTGTTGCTAACGTCTAATCTTAACAATGTGTTGAGGGACGAAATTCCCATGGGTACTTCGCCAGTCAGTTTGTTGTTGCTGAGGTCTAGTTTTGTAAGCTTTGTAAGGGAAGTGACATAGGTCGGGAAGTAGCCACTAAGCGCATTGCCAGCGAGGTTGAGTTCTGCGACCACACCATTCTTGATACCTACGCCAAACCAGGTTCTAGGATCTTTTTCCAAGTCCCAGGTTCTGTTCCAATGTTCACCATCGGTGGAATTGTAGATGTTGACTAGCGTGCTTCTTTCAGCATTGGAGATGCTCCATTGTGCGAAGAATAAATTGGAAATCAGTAAAAAGAATAGAATTTTTCTCAAGTGTGTTCAAAATTAAAACGCAAATATAATAGATAATAGAATTAGTTGTACCGTTTTACAAAAAATTAATGGTTAATTTTAAATGACTGAAACAAAGTTCGATACGTGGTGTTCTTTCAAAAGAAAGATCCAGCATGATTGAAGCTGGATCTGTATTCGTAAGATGTGAATTTTATTTTCCAAGATAGGAGTTGTACATCCAAACTTCTTTCTCCTGTTCTGTGATGTAGTCGCTCATTTGTGAGTTGGTTCCCTCGTCGCCGGCCTCATCTGTGATGTCCAGAAGTTCTCTTTGAAGGTCAATCACCACTTTGAAGGATTCAAGAATGATCTCCACGCTTTTATTTCCGTCAGAAACTTCTTTGCTTTCTTTGATGGTTGATACCTGAAGGTAGTCCGAATAATTGTGTGCTGGCGTTGCGCCAAGTGTCAGGATTCTTTCGGCAATTTCATCGATTTTCAGGACAAGGCTGTTGTATAGCTCTTCGAATTTTGGATGAAGGGTAAAGAATTGGTGACCTTTGATGTTCCAATGCGATCCTCTCGTGTTTTGGTAGAAGACCGAATAATTGGCCAGTAAGATATTAAGTTTGTCCGAAATGTTTTTGCAATCGTTTTCATTGAGTCCGATCAATACAGAATTTTTCATAATTTAATTTTAAAAATATGAACAAGATAAGAAAATATGATGCCGAAGTCTGGACAAAAGTATAGAAGCTGGCTATGTCTAATTTTAAAAATAAATATCAAAAAAATCCTTAATATTGCCTTTGACTAATAGCAAATCAATGGCAAAATATATCGTTCTGGCTGTACTGATCATCATTTTAAATTTCATTCACAGTTTCTTTCTGCCTTCGGGCGGCGTGTATGCTGACAGTCTTTCTTATTTTGAAATTGCGAGCGATCTGCCAGATCCTGTCACCAATCTTTTTCCTTTAGGCTATCCGGCCATGCTCCGTGGCTTCTTTGAGGTCTTCGGCGATTATTTTTGGGCGGCAAAATTTCTCAATACGTCTATGCTCGTTGTGATCTTGCTGTTTTCTTATTTCAAAAGCTTTTATTTCAAAGAGACGGTTTTGTTGATGACAGGTAAAACGATCTTGTTTGTCTTTTCGATTGCTATTTCTGAAGGTCTTTTTGTGTTCCTGCTTTATTTCCTTTTGTATTATTTGAACAAGATCCTTTTGGAACATCGCAATTCTTATAAAAATATTTTGATTGCATCTCTCATTATGTTGGCAATGTTTGTCTCCAGATATTCGGGGATCTATGTCTATTTGTCAATTGGCGCATTTTCGGTCTATCTATTTTTCAAAGGCAAAGACAAAATGCAAATTAGAGGAATGATTCTATTTCTTCTTTTGTCAGGTTTAGGGATCGCGGGCTATCTTTTGTTTAACTATAATATTTTCGGAAGTTTTACAGGCGAAAATCTAAGAGGAAAACCAGAAGAAATTCTTCCTATCTATATAATAAGAGATCTATTTGGAACAGCGAATGCCATTGACCCTTATATTGGTCTGAAGCCATCTTCGAATAGTATGGCGAGTTTGGTTGTACAATTTTTCGTTTTGATGACCGATGTTTTTGTGTTTTTATACTTTCTAAGATATTTTAAAAGAGCAAAAGCAAGTAGTTCATATTATTTCCACGCCTTGTTGTGGACCGTCGCAGTTGGTTATGCTTTGTCTCTGCTCGTGTCAGGTTGTTTCCAGCAGATCGAAGAGATGAACACCAGGATGATGGCCGCTGCCAATGTGTGTCTGTTCTTTTCATTCTTGATATTATATTTTAAAAATTCTAATACGGATAAAGTTATTTTCCGTGTTGCCTGTTTTTTTGTCGCCTTCTTTACTTTATATAGTTTGAAGAATCCGGTGAATTATTTTGAAAACCGGAATCAGATAGAACCTCAGATGCCAAAATTCAGTCACAAAAAATATTTGTATAATGATGATCGAGGTGGAGCAGATGCGCTGACCACCTATCACATTCCCATTATAAACAAGACGTTCCAATACAAGCACACCAACAATCAAAAAGGTGATGTGAAGCAGTCCATTGCCGGAACCATCAATCCAAAGATCAAATGGCTGAAATATGATACCATCAAAGACAGATCACAAGTTCTCTACACTTCAGAACTTATTCTAAAATAACGGGTCAACATCAATGGTTTGATTCTGAATCAATAAATATTATTTGATTCTGCATAATTTTTTATTCTAACTACTTGTGGATTAAAAAATTATTCATAATTTTGCACCCTAAAATAAAAAGCAATTAAATGCCTACTATTCAACAATTAGTTAGAAAAGGAAGAGTCGCACTCACCAAGAAGAGTAAATCGGCTGCCCTTGATTCTTGTCCACAAAGACGAGGTGTATGTACGAGAGTATATACTACCACTCCTAAGAAACCTAACTCTGCACTTAGAAAAGTTGCAAGGGTAAGACTTTCAAACGGTAAAGAGATCAACGCCTATATCCCGGGCGAAGGACATAATCTTCAAGAGCACTCGATAGTATTGGTACGCGGCGGAAGGGTGAAAGACCTACCGGGAGTACGTTATCATATCGTAAGAGGAGCACTGGACACTGCAGGTGTAAGTGGAAGAACGCAAAGAAGATCCAAGTATGGAGCTAAGAGACCAAAACCAGGTCAGGCGGCGGCACCAGCTAAAGGAAAGAAAAAGTAATCATTAAATAAGGTACAGAAACAATGAGAAAGACAAAAGCGAAAAAAAGACCGTTGTTACCAGATCCAAAGTTTAATGATCAATTGGTAACTAGATTCGTAAACAACTTGATGCTAGATGGTAAAAAATCTATCGCATTCAAAATATTCTATGACGCACTAGACATCGTAGAAACTAAAAAAGGAGAAACTGAAAAGACTGCCCTTGAAATCTGGAAAGATGCATTGACAAACGTTATGCCTCACGTAGAAGTACGTTCTAGAAGAGTAGGTGGTGCTAACTTCCAGATCCCAATGCCGATCAGAGCTGATAGAAAAATTTCTATGGCTATGAAATGGTTGATCCTTTACTCTAAAAAGAGAAATGATAAATCAATGGCTTTGAAATTGGCTAACGAGGTTGTAGCAGCTTCAAGAGAAGAGGGTGCAGCTTACAAGAAAAAATCTGATACTCACAAAATGGCGGAAGCTAACAAGGCTTTCTCACACTTTAAATTCTAATTAGAAATGAGTAGAGATCTTAAATTTACAAGAAATATTGGTATTGCTGCGCACATTGATGCTGGTAAAACTACCACTACAGAAAGGATTTTATTCTATACTGGAGTAAATCACAAAATTGGTGAGGTTCACGATGGTGCTTCTACAATGGACTGGATGGAGCAGGAAGCAGAAAGAGGTATCACCATTACTTCTGCTGCAACTACTTGTTCTTGGAATTTCCCAACAGACCAGGGTAAAGTACTTCCTGAAACTAAACCTTACCACTTCAACATCATCGATACACCAGGACACGTTGACTTCACAGTAGAGGTTAACAGATCTTTGAGAGTATTGGATGGATTGGTTTTCCTTTTCTCTGCAGTAGATGGAGTAGAGCCTCAGTCTGAAACAAACTGGAGACTTGCTGACAACTACAAAGTTGCGAGAATGGGATTCGTAAACAAAATGGACCGTCAAGGTGCTGACTTCCTTAACGTGGTAAACCAGGTTAAGACGATGTTGGGATCAAACGCAGTTCCAATCGTTTTGCCAATCGGTGCTGAAGAAGATTTCAAAGGTGTTGTTGACTTGATCAAAAATAGAGCGATCATCTGGGATGAGGCAGGACAAGGTGCTACTTTCGAGGTAGTTCCAATTCCTGAGGATATGAAAGCTGAAGTTCTGGAATACAGAGAGAAACTAGTAGAAGCTGTGGCTGACTACGATGATACTTTGATGGAGAAATTCTTCGAAGATCCAGATTCTATCTCTGAAGAAGAAATCAACGAAGCACTTAGAAAAGCGACTATCGATCTTTCTATTATCCCAATGACTTGTGGTTCTTCATTCAAAAATAAGGGAGTACAGTTTATGTTGGATGCAGTATGTAAATACTTGCCTTCTCCATTGGATAAAGATGATATCAAAGGTACAGACCCAAGAACTGACGCTGAGATCACTAGAAAACCAGACGTAAAAGAGCCTTTCGCGGCTTTGGCATTTAAGATTGCTACCGATCCTTTTGTAGGAAGATTGGCATTCTTCAGAGCATACTCTGGAAGACTAGATGCAGGTTCTTACATCTTGAACACCCGTTCAGGAGATAAAGAAAGAATCTCTAGAATCTATCAGATGCACGCTAACAAGCAAAATCCTGTAGAATATATTGAAGCAGGAGATATTGGTGCAGCGGTAGGTTTCAAATCTATCAAAACTGGTGATACTATGTGTGACGAGAAAAACCCTATCGTTCTAGAATCGATGGTTTTCCCAGATCCGGTAATTGGTATCGCTGTTGAGCCTAAAACTAAAGCTGACCAGGATAAGATGGGTAACGCTCTAGCTAAATTGGCTGAAGAGGATCCTACTTTCACAGTGAGAACTGACGAAGCTTCTGGACAAACGATCATTTCTGGTATGGGTGAGCTTCACTTGGATATCATTGTTGACCGTATGAAGAGAGAATTCAAAGTTGAAGTTAACCAAGGACAGCCTCAAGTAGAGTACAAAGAAAATCTTACAAAAGTTGCCAGCCATAGAGAAGTTTACAAAAAACAATCTGGTGGTAAAGGTAAATTTGCAGATATCGTATTCGATCTTGGACCAGCTGACGAAGGTAAAATTGGTTTAGAATTCATCAATGAGATCAAAGGTGGTAACGTTCCTAGAGAATTTGTTCCTGCTATTGAAAAAGGCTTTAAAGCTGCAATGAAGAACGGTCCTTTGGCTGGTTTCGAAGTTGAAGGTATTAAAGTTACTCTTAAAGACGGATCTTTCCACGCGGTGGATTCTGATGCACTTTCTTTCGAATTAGCTGCAAAATTAGGATTTAAAGAAGCGGGACGTGCTGCTAAGCCAGTGATCATGGAGCCTATTATGAAATTGGAGGTTGTAACTCCAGAAGAATATATGGGTAACATCATTGGTGACCTTAACAAGAGAAGAGGTACGATCAGTGGACAAGAAGAAAAGAACGGTGCCGTTGTTATCAAAGGTTCAGTTCCATTATCTGAAATGTTCGGATATGTTACGACTCTAAGAACACTTTCATCAGGAAGAGCTACTTCTTCTATGGAATTAGAGAAGTACCAGGCTACTCCTCAAAACGTTGCTGAAGATATCATTGCTAAAGCAAAAGGTTAATTTTTTAAATCAAAGAAATGTCACAAAGAATCAGAATAAAACTAAAATCTTACGATTACAACTTGGTGGACAAGTCTGCTGAGAAAATCGTAAAAACGGTAAAGGCTACTGGTGCTGTTGTAAACGGACCAATTCCATTGCCAACGAACAAGAGAATCTTTACAGTACTAAGATCTCCGCACGTAAACAAGAAAGCAAGAGAGCAGTTCCAATTGTCAGCTCACAAGAGATTGATGGATATCTACTCTTCTTCTTCTAAAACTGTAGATGCTCTAATGAAATTAGAACTTCCTTCAGGAGTTGACGTAGAAATTAAAGTGTGATGAATGCGTTGGAAGATGGATGACGGAAGTCGGAAGTTTTTCAGCAATCGCAAAACACTTTGCAACTATATTAGATCCGTTCTCGCAAGAGAGCGGATTTTTTTGTTAATTATTTAATGAAATTTTGTTTGATTAGCTTTTCTGGTGATAGTTCATATTATTCTTAAGATATTTATTACAATAATTAATTATGATAGTTAAAGTTAAATTGCGGAGTTTGTGCTGAAAATAAAAATTGTTTATGAAATATTTATAATTATTAAAATTAAATACGGAAATTGTCATTAAATTGCTACATTTGTTGCCCTAATTTTAACAATATGAATAAAAAATTAACTACTTTACTTTTCTTAGGTGGCCTATCCCTGATGAATGCACAATGGAGCAAAGCAACACCTAATGTAGAAGTAAATCGAAAAAGTGATAACTCAGTTTATTACAAATTAGACATCAGTGCCATCCGTGGACAATTGCTTGCAGCCGATAAAGTTGGAAATGCCGCAGGAACAGTGACGGTCAGTATGCCGACAATCGATGGCAAAATTGAAAGGTTCGCTGTCAGCAGCTTCCCCGTGATGGACGAGGCATTGGCAAATCAATACCAGTTGGGATCTTATGTCGGTGTTGGAATAGATGATCCTACGAAATATGTGAGATTCAGTGTGGCGCCAAACGATTTCCAGTCTATGATGATCAGTAATGGTAAATATGAATTTATAGAACCAGCTACTGAGAGCAAGACTTTTTACTCCATCAAGGGTAAATCAAAGAAAGAAGGAATCTTCAGTTGTAATACAAAGGAGAGTTTGGAATCTGTAGAAGGTCTGAAAAAATTAATGGATGAAGGTATTGCAAGTAAAGCAGGTAACAAAAAATTCCATACGCTGAGATTAGCTTTGTCTGTAACTTCAGAATACACGGCCTATTTTGGTGGAACCGCAGGAGCTTTAACACAGATGAATGCGACGATGACAAGAGTCAATGGTGTATTTGAAAAGGAATTCAATCTTCATCTGAATATGATTAATGCTCCAGCCCTGATATTCACCAACGCATCTACAGATCCATACAGTAATGCAAGCCAAATGTGCAAATGGAACTATGAGTTGATGACCACGCTAAATGGTGGAGCCTACGGTGTGACAAGTTCTAGTTTTGATATTGGACATCTTTTTGGAGCAACTGGCGGCGGTGGTAATGCAGGTTGCATTGGTTGTATTGGTAGTAATGATACATCAACAACTTCTTATACCGCTGCGCAAAGTGATTGTCAGGTAAATGGAACAGGTGCATATTATGCATATATCTCTCCAAATAATTATAAAGGAAGTGGCATAACTTCTCCGTCTGGCGGTGGACCTTTGGGTGACACTTTTGATATCGATTATGTAGCCCACGAGTTTGGCCATCAATTGGGAGCTAATCATACTTTTAGTTTTAATGAAGGAGAAGGTGTCAATGTAGAGCCAGGTTCTGGTTCAACTATTATGGGTTATGCTGGCATCACCGGAGCAAACACCGATGTCCAGAATAATTCAGATCCATATTTTCATACAGTAAGTATCGATCAGGTTCAGACAAATCTTACTTCCAAAACAGTAGATGTTGAAACTGATATTACTAATAATCCGCCAGTCGTTACCGCTATGACAGCAACTACTTACACAATTCCACGTTCAACAGCTTTTGTTTTGACAGCTGAGGCTACAGATTCAGACGGCGATGCACTTAGTTATTGTTGGGAAGAGGTAGATCATAGTAATTTGGCAAATGGTATTGGTAAGGTGTCCGGAACTGGTGATGGAGCTGCCACTATTGGAAGTACTACCAGAGGTGCTTCTTTCAGATCTTGGTTGCCAACTTCATCTCCTACAAGATATTTTCCAAAACTAGCGACAGTTCTTGGCGGTGCTGTAAGAAATGTTGATGATTTTGAATCCACTTCTTCAGTGGCCAGAAATACCACGGCTAACCAAACAAAATTCCGCGTTACTGTAAGAGATAACAAAGGTGTTGATACCCAAACGGCATACACCACACAGAACATACAGGTAGGAACTGCGGCAGCCTTCACGGTCAACACTATTCCAACTTTGATCGCTGGTGCCAACTCAACCATTACTTGGGTAGTTTCGGGAACAACGGCTTCTCCTTACAATGTGGCCAACGTAAAAATTGATTTCACATCCGATGCTGGTACAAGTTGGACCACATTGGCCGCTTCGGTTGCTAATTCTGGTTCTGCAAGTGTGGCAATCCCAGCAAGTTTGGTAGGGAAGTCCGGACATGTCAGAGTTTCTGCTATTGGGAACGTTTTCTATGCAGTTAAGCCTGCAACGGTAAGTTCAACATTGGCTGTTTCTGATGTTACCAACAAGTCAATTCAGATCTTCCCAAATCCAGTAAAAGATGTTTTAAATGTCTCTAATGTGACTTTGAACTCAAACTATGAGATCTTCAATGCAGCAGGACAATTGGTTTCCAAAGGGAATCTTGGAACAGGAAAGGTAGCTGTGAACAAATTAGCAAAAGGCGTTTACTTCCTAAATGTAGATGATAAGGGAACGGTTGTGAAAACCAAATTCGTAAAAGAATAATCATTTCAATTTCTCTAAAACCAAAGCCGCTTCAGGATTTCCGAAGCGGCTTTTTTATGTATAATTTAAATTTTCTAAGTTTAATTCTTAACAAAAAAACCTCAATTGAAATTAAGGTTCTGATCATTATTAAAATCGTTTGTTCTTAAAAATCGTAGCCAACTTTAAAGCTAAGATCAGGAATGACCTGTGTAGAATAACCCTTCTTCAAAATCTTTCCAATACCCAAACCTGCTTTGAACTCATAGTTGAAATGCTTCGCAAAGTTCCTTCTCAATCCCCAAGTTGGGACCACAGATATTGTTTCGCTTACAGAAAGATTCTTGGTATTTGATATCACAAACCAATCCGGGATATATTCAACTTTCAAAGCAAGGTAGTTTCCAGAATTATTCGTGGTGTTTTTTCCTGCATCTGTTCTTTTTTGAAGATTGTAATAGAACTTTGGAGTCAAAGAAATAGCTGGGGTCAAAGCAAATCCTGTTTTGCTGTACATGTCGCCACCCCAAATAGATGGGTACAATTCTAACTGACTTCTCAACGTAAAATGATCAGCAAGTCTCGCTTCATTATAAAACTCAGCACCGAAAAATCCCACTTGGATCCCGGTAACAGATTTCTCTACGCTCGTTTTTTCCTGCGATTGGACGTGGATTCCTACAAACAGGGCTAATGCATATACTAGTCTTCTCATATTCTCAAAAATTATTAGTTTGATCACAAAGAAAAAGATTAAAAACGAATATAACAACAATGTGTGTTACTAATTGTAGATATTATATTATGAGATGAAAATTACTATAGATTGTTATTTATACGAATCTCAATTGAACAGATTCTTCCTTAATGACAATATTGAGTTTCATCCTTCAAATCATAGAAAACAAAAAGCCGCCTCCAAAATTGAAGCGGCTTTTTATATTTAATTGAAACTTACTTTCGTGTATAATATCCAAAATACAGACAACTGCTCTGGAGATTTTTATAAGTTGCTGTTTGGCTATAGTTGGCTTTCAGTTGTGCAAACGAGGTTCGGAATTTTTCATTCTTGGTCTTGATGGCAAAGAGCTCGTTTTGTTTAGATTTCTCTTCGTATTTCGGGTCATCGTATTTCACTTCGAGTGGATTGTTGGCTTCCCATTGGTAATATTTACCTTGCTCGGCGCTCGCCATTTGGAAAAGAATTCGGGCTTGGTTTTCTTTGTCTTTTGATAAGGTCAAAGCTTTTTTATAATAATTGATGGCGAGATCAAAGTTGTCTGGCTCCACATAACTTCTGCTGGAAAAGTTTTTATAATACAAATAAAACGGTGACTGCAACTCATTCCCAAATTGGAACTTCGGTCCATTGTAGTTATCGACATCCATCACAAAAAGCTCTCGGAAATATCCCAAGATCGATGTGTTGTAAAGCAGATTTCCCAAAAGCTGATTGGCCAATCTGGCTTTGTCATCATTACCCTTCCCAATATTTTCCAACTGGATCATCGCATCTGCCAGCTCGATCTTGTTCATTTTGTTTTTTATGAATGGAAAATTGGAAAGTCCTTCCGCCTTCATCGATTCTTCTGGCTTACTCTGGAAACTTTCCCAAACATTGTGTCCGAAAACCAAAGACGAGATATTATTGAAACCATTGTAAGCACCATTTTCAAAGACCATTGGTTTTTCTACGTAGGTTTTGCCATCGTCTTTCCAGTCGGCCAGCATTCTTGGGATGCCTTTGTAGTTCTTGGCCTTAGAATAAAAAGCTTTCGCCTTCGTGAAGTCTGCCAATCGCATCGCCCGGTCGCCATAGATCACATTGAAGAAAGATTCCGGATCGGCAATGTCTTCCATTTTCTTCACCAGGTAATTTTCGAACGCCGTTTTGTTTGGCTTTTTGTAGAACTCTTCCACCTTTTTCACGAGGTCAGAATTCGGATTGTATTGCAGGTCGGAGAGATTGTTGTTCATCAGAAAAGATTTGGCATCCTGTTTCTCGATGAAATAACGGTTGGCAAGAATGTCCACCACAAAGTCTTTCGTAGAAGGCATGTACGTCCAATCTCTATAATCGCCTTTCTCTTGGATGATCTTCGCATATTTTGTCATCAATGAGTTTTCAAAAGCCGGCGTGATCGTAGGTTGTGAAACGATCTCATTCAACATTTTGAATTTCTCGATCTCCGCCAAATATTCCTTATCTGATGTTTTGATTTTGGAAAGGACGTTTTGGCTGCCTTTGTAATCGGTGTTCAGGAATTTGATGTAGGCTTCGCAAAGTTGCCAGAATTCATCCGCGCCTTTTTTATTTTTTGCAAGGACAATGGTCGCCTCCAGATCTTTGGCGAAATCTTTTGATTGATTAGCATAATTGTCTGGTGCATAAAGTGGCAATCTCTTATTTCGGAAATGGTCGCAATCTTTGTCATTACAGTAAGGATTCACGACCAGATAATTTCTTTCCAATTGATTGATGGCTCGCACGGTCAAGACTTTTAGAATGTCAGATTCTGTGTTGTTCTCGATCATCTTGTTCATGATCGGAACGGGATTGTTGAAGGAGTTGTAGGCAAGGAGAAAGTAGGCCATATTTTTGTCTTCAGGCATTTTGGTTTGGGCAAGGATCTTATTGAAGTCTTTGTCCGTCGCCAAAAACATGGAATTGTAGGCGCTTTCTTTTTTGTTCTTCGTATTCTTGAAGACCTGGAAGAAATCCCAGTTCGCTTTGTCAAATTGTTTCAGTCCGCGTTCGGCACCGGCTTTTTGGTCCAACGCGTAGTAATACATATGGTTTTTCAGCTTCAAAGGTTCCACATAAGTTTGGAAATCATTGATCGCCGACTGATATTTTCTGGAATAATGGTTGAAGCGCACGAGTTGATAGGCATATCTCAGTTTGATTTCCGGATTGGTTGCAGCTTTGTAAAGTGAGATCAGTGCAGCGTTCGTTTTTTCATAATTAAGTTGAGTCGCATTCTTGACGACAGTCTTTTCGTCTCTGTAATAGTAAGCATCCGGATTCTCAACATAGTTGATCCGCATATAAGGTTCCATATATTTTGCCTGGATCAGATAATCCACCGCTTCCTGATATTTGGTGTAAAAACCTTTCCCAAGTTTCTGAAATAATGGATGGGTCAGCTGACCTTTCTTAAGACTGTTCAAATGTTTGATGTCCACTTTGGTGACCAAGGCGTTGGTTTCTTCGTAGGTCAGTTTGTTGTCAAAGTATTTGACCCAAGATTCGATGTTCTCGTCGGGAACATTTTTGTCTATTTTTCCATCATAATTATAACCGTAGAAATGACTGCTGTAAGTAAGCAGAAAAGGTTCATAGGTTTTGTTGTGAATGATCTCTTGCGCAAACAGGTTGAAATATTCGTGATCCGGGTCGTACCACGAACAAGCTTTTGAACTTTCTTGAAAACCTAAAAATAGAGCGGCGGTCAGAATTAGTTTTTTCATTGGAAAAGGGTATTATAGTTTTTGGTGAATCTCTCGTCGAGATGATAATATATAAGGAGTGGTTTGTAATCTAGTTTTTCATTGATGAAATTAATACTTTCCAGAATATCTTTCTCCGGAATTTCCTCCACCTTGATCTTGAAACCTTTGTTGAGATACATTCCGAAATAGAAATCGTCTTTCAGAACTTCAAAGTTATTGTCATTAATCTTCCTGAAGTTTTTATTTTGCATCAATTCTTCTGCCGTTAAGGCATTAATGAGTTTTTTCTTTCCAACATGATTCGTCACGATTCCCCAAGAATAGATCGGCAGAGCGACATCTAATTTTATAGGATAATCATCCAAGTGTTTAAGATAGGATTTCAAAGTCTTCACATCCAGGATAGAATTCTGTTTTTGATTTTCGAGTGGGGAAGAAGTGGCATAACACATCAGGTACATCTTCTCAACCGGCGGAATTCCCGTTTGCAATTTATCTTTGACTTGATGAAGCCTTAAGGTACAGGTCACATTTTTCTTTGAAACTCTTTTGAGAGTTTGTAGGAATTTAAAATAATCAACTTTTGTAGAAGTGGTCCAGTCGCTGTCGATCTGAATTTCGTTTGCCAGATCGAGATTGTTGTTTGATTTGATCCTATTAATATGCTCATTGATCTGATCAGCCATAAGTTCGATGTCATTTGGTTGGATGTTGAACCAAGTTTCATTGGTAATGAAAATGACGGGAACGATCTTTTTATTAATGGAAAGATCTTTGTCAATAGAAATCACGCCGACTTCCAAGAATTGATCATTCTCCTTCACGACATCAAAGAATCTGGTGTAGAGATTTGGGGCTTTGCTGTTATTAAGAAGTTGCTGTTCGTTTTCGGTCAAGATTAATTTTGATCGCCAGTAGTAAAAACCGTGGTCATTATCAATGTCAGTTTTAGAGCAGCTGGTCATTAACAAAATAAAAAAAAGAAGATGAAAAGTTCTCTTCATAGAAATCTGTTATTAAGCATCATTAATATTAATCATTAAAATGAAAAGGCAAAAGGAATTCCCAGGAAATAAAATTCAAAAATGCATCACGACGAATGTTTAACTTTGAAAATAAAAATGAACAATAAAAATTTGTTTGAAAGATTCTCGAACTGGGCCACGACTTTTACGGGAAGTTCTTATGCGTTTATCGGTGCGGTTCTCATCGTTATACTGTGGGCAGGTAGCGGTCCGATCTTCAATTATTCCGAAACCTGGCAGTTGGTTATCAATACCGGGACAACCATTATTACATTTCTGATGGTTTTCCTGATCCAAAAAGCACAGAACAAAGATGGGAAGGCAATCCAGCTCAAACTGAATGAACTCATCGCGGCCAGCAAACAGGCAAGTAACAGAATGGTTGATATCGAAGACCTTACTGAGAAAGAACTGGACCAACTTCATGATTACTTTGTCAAAATCGCCGAATTGTCCAAACACGCGGAGAATATCCATAAATGTTATTCTATAGATGCGGCTGTGAAAAAACACAAGAATAAGTATCAGGACAAAAATCCTGAATTATAAATCCGTCATTCAAAACATCCTTTCCAGGAGAATATTTTCCCAAAATCACGTAACTCACAAATTATCAAATAATTTCCCAATATTTATTTGTCAATATAAAAAATATTCTTACATTTGCACACTCATTTTAGGGAAGGAGTATGCCTATTTCAAACATAGTACATTACGAAGACCGCTAAAATGTTAAGTTTTAATATAATAGATATATATAAATAATGTCAGGTATTATTGGAAAAAAAATCGGGATGACATCTCTGTTTGACGAGAACGGCAAAAACTTGCCTTGTACCGTTATTCAAGCAGGTCCATGCTCGGTTTTACAGGTCAGAACCATTGAGAAGGACGGTTACAAAGCTGTTCAGTTAGGTTTCGATGACAAGAGTGAGAAGAACGTTGGTAAAGCGTTAGCTGGCCACTTTAAAAAGGCTGGTTCAACTCCTAAAGCTAAGTTGGTAGAATTCTACAGAGAATTCGTAGACCAAGTAACAGTAGGAGAAGATGTAACTGTGAAATTATTCGGCGAAGGAGAATTCGTGGATGTTACAGGGACTTCAAAAGGTAAAGGTTTCCAAGGTGTTGTTAAAAGACACGGCTTTGGAGGTGTAATGCAGGCAACTCACGGACAGCACAACAGACTTAGAGCTCCAGGTTCTATCGGTGCGGGTTCAGATCCATCTAGAGTATTCAAGGGGATGAGAATGGCAGGCAGAATGGGAGGTAAGCAGGTAACTGTTCAAAACCTTCAGGTGTTAAAAGTAGATGAGGAACAAAATCTTTTAGTAGTAAAAGGTGCTATTCCGGGAGCGAAAAATTCTTATGTAATTATCAGAAAATGGAACTAGTAGTATTAAATACATCAGGAAAAGAAACCGGAAGAAAAGTAACTCTTGACGAAACAGTTTTCGGAATTGAGCCAAACCAGCACGCGGTTTACTTAGAGGTTAAACAATATCTTGCTGCTCAGCGTCAAGGTACTCACAAATCAAAAGAAAGAAGCGAGATCACAGGTTCTACTAGAAAGCTGAAGAAGCAAAAAGGTTCTGGGTCTGCTAGATATGGTGATATCAAGTCGCCAACTTTCAAAGGTGGAGGTAGAGTTTTTGGTCCAAAGCCAAGAGATTACCGTTTCAAATTGAACAAATCTTTGAAAAGATTAGCTAAGAAATCTGTACTTTCTCAAAAATTGAAAGATAACAGTGTTAGAGTATTGGAAAGTTTCAGTTTTGATGCGCCTAAGACCAAAGAATTCATCACATTGTTGGATGCTTTGACCCTTACAGGTAAAAAATCATTATTCGTACTTCCTGAGTCTAACAAGAATGTATATTTATCTTCAAGAAACTTACCTAAAACGAGAGTTTTAACTTACAACGAGATCTCTTCTTACGACTTGATCAACGCAGGTGAGATTATCTTCTTGGAAGATGCAGTAGAAAAATTTCAGGAAAACTTAAAGAAATAAATCATGTCACTTATTATTAAACCAATCATTTCAGAAAAAGCAAACTATCTTACAGAGTTGAGAGGTGCTTATTCTTTCTTAGTTGCTCCAAAAGCAAATAAGATTCAGATCAAAAGTGCTATCGAAGCACATTATGGTGTAAAAGTAGCGGACGTTAGAACGATGATTTATGCGCCTAAAGTTTCTACTAAAAACACTAAACAAGGACTTCAAGTTGGGAAAACCAATAAATTGAAAAAAGCTATCGTAACATTGGCAGCTGGAGAAGTTATTGATATTTTCGCAACTAATTAATTAATTTATAAATAAGAGTAATGTCTGTTAGAAAATTAAAACCTATCACCCCGGGACAGAGATTCAGAGTTGTAAACAACTTTGAGGAAATTACTACCAACAAACCAGAGAAATCTCTAACAGTTGGTATTAGTAAGTCAGGTGGACGTAACCAAACTGGTAAAATGACCATGCGTTACACCGGCGGTGGACACAAAAAGAAATACAGAATTATCGACTTCAAAAGAAACAAACATGATGTTGAAGCAACGGTAAAAACTGTAGAATATGATCCAAATAGAACTGCTTTCATCGCATTGGTGGAGTACGCAGACGGAGAGAAGAGATATATCATCGCTCCAAACGGGATCAAAGTAGATCAAGTAATCATCTCAGGAGAAAGCGTAGAGCCAAATGTTGGTAACGCAATGAAGCTGAAAAGCATTCCACTAGGAACTGTGATCTCTTGTATCGAATTGAAACCAGGACAAGGTGCTACTCTTGCTAGAAGTGCTGGATCATCCGCTCAATTAACTTCAAGAGACGGAAAATATGCAATCGTTAAATTGCCTTCAGGAGAATCTAGAATGATCCTTACTGAGTGCTATGCAATGGTTGGATCTGTTTCTAACTCAGACCATCAGTTGACTGTATCAGGTAAGGCTGGTAGAAGCAGATGGTTAGGAAGAAGACCTAGAACAAGACCAGTAGTAATGAACCCTGTAGATCACCCAATGGGAGGTGGTGAAGGACGTTCTTCTGGAGGTCACCCAAGATCTAGAAACGGTATGCCAGCTAAAGGTTACAAAACTAGAAAGAAAAACAAAGCGTCTAACCGTCATATCATATCTAAACGTAAATAATTATGGCAAGATCACTTAAAAAAGGACCATTTATTCATCATACTTTAGATAAAAAGGTTCAGGCAAATATAGAGTCTAATAAAAAGACTGTAATCAAAACTTGGTCTAGAGCGTCTATGATCTCTCCAGACTTCGTAGGTCAAACTATCGCAGTACACAACGGGAAATCCTTTATCCCGGTTTATGTTACAGAAAACATGGTAGGACACAAGCTAGGCGAATTTTCTCCGACAAGATCTTTCAGAGGTCACGGTGGTAACAAAAATAAAGGAGGTAGATAATCATGGGATCAAGAAAAAGAGAAAGTGCATTAGCACGTAAAATAGCAAACCAAGATGTGGCAAAAGCGTTGCACAACGACTGCCCATCTTCTCCAAGAAAAATGAGATTAGTTGCTGATATCATTAGAGGAGTAGAGGTAGAAAAAGCTTTGTCTATTCTAAAATATTCTAAGAAAGGTGCTTCTGAGAAATTGGAAAAAGTATTACTTTCTGCAATTGCTAACTGGCAATCAAAAAACGAAGGTGCTGACATCGAGGAGGCAAACCTAGTTGTAAAAGAAATATTTGTGGATAGCGCAAGACAATTGAAGAGACTAAGACCAGCACCACAAGGTAGAGGTTACAGAATCAGAAAGAGATCTAACCACATTACATTAATCTTAGGTACTAAAAATTAATTCAAGGTATGGGACAGAAGACAAATCCAATCGGTAACAGATTAGGTATCATCAGAGGATGGGATTCTAACTGGTATGGAGGTAAAAACTACGGTGATAGAATCGCTGAAGATTACAAAATCAGAAGATACCTTGAAGCAAGATTAGCTAAAGGTGGTATTTCAAAAATATATATTGAGAGAACACTTAAATTAGTAACTGTAACTATCACAACTGCTAGACCAGGTTTAATTATAGGTAAAGGAGGACAAGAGGTTGACAAACTAAAAGAAGAGTTGAAAAAATTGACTGGAAAAGATATCCAGATCAATATCTTCGAGATCAAAAGACCTGAGCTAGATGCAGTACTTGTTGCTGACAGCATTGCGAAGCAAATTGAAAACCGTATCTCTTACAGAAGAGCTGTGAAAATGGCGATCGCTTCTACAATGAGAATGGGTGCAGAAGGTATCAAAGTTCAAATCTCTGGAAGATTGAATGGCGCTGAGATGGCACGTTCTGAAAACTTCAAAGACGGAAGAATTCCTTTATCTACTTTCCGTGCAGATATCGATTATCACATCGGTGAAGCATTGACCCAGTATGGTAAATTAGGAGTGAAAGTTTGGATCATGAAGGGAGAAGTGTACGGTAAAAGAGACCTTACTCCACTTGTAGGACAACAGAAAAAAGCACCTTCTGGAGGACGTAATGACAGAAATGACAGAGGCGGAGACAGAGAGAACAGAGGAGGCGACAGAAAACCAAGAAGAAATAATTAATAAAATTTTAGAGGCCAGTTTTTAAATGACCGTTACTTTTTTAAAATCTAAATTCTAAAATCTAAAATTTAAAATTATGTTACAACCAAAAAGAACCAAATTCCGTAGAGTTCATAAGATGAAGATGAAGGGGATTGCCCAAAGAGGGAATCAACTCGCTTACGGAACTTTCGGGATCAAAGCTACTGAAGGAGCTTGGATTACTGCAAGACAAATTGAAGCAGCTCGTATCGCTGCGACAAGATATATGAAAAGAGAGGGTCAGTTATGGATCAAAATATTCCCAGACAAGCCTATTACCAAGAAACCAGCCGAAGTAAGGATGGGTAAAGGTAAAGGTGCTGTAGAATATTGGGTAGCCGTAGTGAAACCTGGTAAAATTATGTTCGAAGTTGGTGGAGTACCTTACGAAGTAGCAAAAGAAGCGCTTAGGCTTGCTGCTCAGAAGTTACCGATCGTTACCAAGTTCGTAGTTGCTAATGATTTTGTTAAACCTCTATAATCTCTATTAAAATGAAAAACGCTGACATCAAAAATTTAAGCAAAGAGGATCTACAAAACCAATTGGCTGAAGCTAAAGCTAACTACGCGAAAACGAAGATAGCTCACAAGATCAGTCCACTTGAGAATCCGATCTTAATCAGAGATTTGAGAAAATCAATCGCAAGACTTAACACAGAGTTAACTAACAAACAATAATTCCTTTTTACAATGGACAGAAATTTAAGAAAAGAAAGAATCGGAATAGTTTCCAGCAATAAAATGGAAAAGACTATTGTTGTTAGTGAAACTACGAGAGTAAAGCATCCAATGTACGGTAAATTCGTTTTGAAAACGAAAAAATATACTGCACATGATGAGAACAACGAGTGCACAGAGGGCGATACAGTTTTGATTACAGAAACTAGACCTTTGAGTAAAAGCAAAAGATGGAGATTAGTAAGAATCATAGAAAAAGCTAAATAATGTTACAAACCGAATCAAGATTAAAAGTTGCTGATAACACAGGTGCTAAAGAAGTACTAGTGATCAGAGTTCTAGGTGGTACTAGAAGAAGATATGCTTCTGTTGGTGATAAAATTGTAGTGACTATCAAAGATTCTACACCATCAGGAAACGCAAAAAAAGGTCAAGTATCTAAAGCGGTAGTAGTAAGAACTAAAAAAGCAGTACGTAGAAAAGATGGTTCATACATCAAATTCGAAGACAACGCTTGTGTTTTGCTAAACGCTGGAGGAGAGATGAGAGGAACACGTGTTTTCGGACCGGTTGCTCGTGAGTTGAGAGACAAAGAATATATGAAGGTTATTTCATTAGCTCCTGAAGTACTTTAATTTTAAAATTTTAGAAAAAATGACAAAAGTTAAAATAAAAAGAGGAGACAACGTACTGGTAACTACTGGAAAAAATAAAGGTAGCAAAGGTGAAGTTCTTGAAGTAATCAGAAAAGAAGGTAAAGATCCAAGAGTGATTGTTGCAGGTATCAACATCGTGAAAAAACACGTTAAGCCGTCTGCTTCCAACCCTCAAGGTGGAATTGTTGAAAAAGAAGCTTCTTTACACATTTCAAACGTAGCACTTGTTGACAAAGACGGGAAAGCTACTAAGACTGGAACCAAAGTAGAAGGAGACAAAAAAGTAAGAGTAGCGAAAACTACTGGAGAAACTTTATAATTAAAATTTACGATGGAATATATAGTAAGACCAAAACAACAATATAAAGACACGATTGTTCCTGCAATGATGGAAGAATTTGGGTACAAATCTGTAATGCAGGTTCCTAAATTATTGAAGATTGTTGTCAGCCAAGGACTTGGTGCAGCTGTTCAAGATAAAAAGATCGTGGATTATGCTGTAGAAGAATTGACTGCAATCACTGGACAAAAAGCTGTAGGTACTTTATCTAAAAAAGATGAGGCTGCTTTCAAACTAAGAAAAGGAATGCCGATCGGAGCTAGAGTAACTCTTAGAGCTGATAAAATGTATGAATTCTTAGACAGATTGACATCTTCTGCACTACCAAGAATTAGAGATTTTTCTGGTATCAAGGCTGATGGTTTCGACGGTAGAGGTAATTATAACTTAGGAATCACTGAGCAAATTATCTTCCCAGAGATCGTGATCGACAAAGTGAAGAAGATCCAAGGGATGGACATCACTTTCGTAACGACTGCGAAAACTGACAAAGAAGCAAAATCATTATTAACTCACTTCGGTTTACCGTTCAAAAAGAACTAAGATGGCTAAAGAATCAATGAAAGCGCGTGAGCGCAAAAGAGAAGCTACTGTAGCTAAATATGCTGAAAAAAGAAAAGCTTTGAAAGAAGCTGGAGATTATGATGCACTACAGAAGTTACCTAAAAATGCTTCTCCTGTAAGATTACACAACAGATGTAAATTGACAGGAAGACCTAGAGGATATATGAGAACATTCGGAATTTCCAGAGTAACTTTCAGAGAAATGGCAAACAATGGACTTATCCCAGGCGTGAAAAAAGCTAGTTGGTAAGCAATTAAAATTTTTACAGCTGACTTCTATATTTTTATAAGTCAGCTGTATTTTAATAAATAGAGGATAAATTGAAATGACTCAAGGACAAAGAAAAAAATAAATACTATTAATTTTTTTTGTACTTTTGCACCCGCTCAGAAAATTATTATTTCCCTGGGTGACAATTATTCTTTTTGACTTTGTTTATTAGAATATAATGAAATTAAGAAAATCAAAGTGACAATTAAGTTGTTTAGATACTGAAGGTAAAGAGATCAGGCGAAGAATTATTCGGATCCATATAAGTCTTTAATCTTCAAGTCTTTTCAATACTGATTGTCATTAACCAATAATTTAAAACAAAGAAATGGTAACAGATCCAATTTCAGATTTCCTAACAAGAGTAAGGAACGCACAAAGCGCAGGCCACAAAGTGGTGGAAATTCCTGCATCAAAAATCAAAAAAGAGCTTACGAAAATTCTTTTTGACCAAGGTTACATCTTGAACTACAAGTTCGAGGATAGCGCGGTTCAAGGAACTATCAAAATCGCTCTTAAGTACGACAAGCAAACTAGCAAGCCGGCTATCAAGTCTATCCAAAGAGCTTCTAGACCAGGTCTAAGACAGTACAAAGGTTCTACAGAACTTCCAAGAGTACTTAACGGACTAGGTGTAGCTATTATCTCTACTTCTAGAGGAGTAATGACAGATAAAAAAGCGAGACAAGAGAAAGTAGGAGGTGAAGTAATTTGCTACGTATATTAATTTTTTAAAACAAGGAAAATGTCAAGAATTGGTAAAGCAATTATAGAAGTTCCTGCTGGTGTTACAATCTCTCAAAAAGATAACGTTGTAACAGTTAAAGGTCCAAAGGGCGAATTGATCCAGGAACTTACAGGAGGGATCACCTTCACACAGGAAGACGGCGTACTTACGTTCAGCCGACCTTCTGACTCAAAAGAGCACAAAGCGCTTCACGGTTTGTACCGCGCGCTTATCAACAATATGATTGTTGGTACTACTACAGGATTTACTAAGAAATTAGAATTGGTAGGAGTTGGATACAGAGCGTCTCACAACGGCCAAAGATTAGAATTGGCTCTTGGATTCTCTCACGGTATCGTTCTAGAACTTCCAAAAGAAGTAACACTAGATACATTGACTGAAAAAGGGAAAAACCCGATCGTTACATTATCTTCTTACGATAATCAACTTCTTGGAATGGTGGCTGCAAAGATCAGATCTTTCAGAAAGCCTGAGCCGTACAAAGGAAAAGGTGTTAGGTTCGTAGGTGAAATCATTAGAAGAAAAGCCGGTAAATCTGCATAAAATTTAAGAAAATGGCATTAACAAAAGTTGAGAAGAGAAACAGAATCAAAAGAAGAGTAAGAGGTAAGATCTCAGGATCTGCTACATTACCAAGATTGTCTGTATTCAAAAGTAATAAAGAGATCTACGCACAATTAGTAGATGATAAAGAAGGTAAAACATTAGTATCTGCTTCCTCTAGAGATAAAGGAGTAGACGCTAAGGGTACAAAAACAGAAGTATCTACAGCAGTAGGTAAAGCAATTGCTGAGAAAGCAAAAGCAGCTGGTATCGAGAATATTGTATTTGACAGAAACGGATTCGTGTATCACGGTAGAGTGAAAGCTCTTGCTGACGGTGCTAGAGAAGCTGGTCTTAAATTCTAATTTTAAAAATTCAGAAAACATGGTAGATAGTAATATAGAAAGAGTTAAACCTGGAGGATTAGAATTAAAAGATCGTCTAGTTGATGTTAACAGAGTAACTAAAGTGACCAAAGGTGGTAGAGCTTTCGGATTTTCTGCAATTGTTGTTGTAGGAAACGAGGACGGGATCATCGGTTACGGACTGGGTAAATCTAAAGAAGTTGCTTCTGCAATCGCGAAAGCGGTAGAAGATGCTAAGAAAAACTTAGTGAAAGTTCCTGTGATCAACCATACAATTCCTCACCAGACTTCTGCAAGATACGGTGGTGCTGATATCTTCTTGAGACCTGCGTCTCACGGTACAGGACTTATCGCTGGTGGTGCAGTACGTGCAGTACTAGAATCTGCAGGTGTACACGATGTATTGTCAAAATCTAAAGGTTCTTCTAACCCGCACAATGTGGTGAAAGCTACTTTCAACGCATTGTTGGACATCAGAAGACCAGAAGAGATTGCAAGAATGAGAGGAGTTTCTTTAGATAAAGTGTTTAACGGTTAATAAATATAATAATGGCAACAATTAGAGTAAAACAAGTTAGAAGCGCTATTAATAGATCTAAGACCCAAAAAAGAACGCTTGAAGCTTTAGGATTCAAAAAACTTCACCAAGTAGTAGAGCACGAAGCTACACCTTCCATCTTAGGAATGATAGCTGCTGTAAGCCACTTACTAGAAGTTCAGAAATAAGACATTAGACATAGAGAGAAGAGACTCTGATCAGGACGTCTCTTATCTCTTATCTTTTAATCTATAATCTCAATTACAATACAACAATGAATTTAAATAATTTAAAACCATCAACTGGTTCTACATTCAGCACAAAAAGAATTGGTAGAGGTCAGGGAAGTGGATACGGAGGTACTTCAACAAAAGGGCATAAAGGTCAAAAAGCTAGAGCTGGTTATTCTCAGAAAATCGGTTTCGAAGGTGGACAGATGCCTTTGCAAAGAAGATTACCAAAATTCGGTTTCAAAAATGTTAATAGAAAAGAGTTCAGAGCGATCAATCTTGATACGATCCAAACTTTGATCGATACTAAAAACATCACTGGTGAGATCACTAGAGACGTATTGGTAGAAAACGGTCTTGCATCTAAAAACGAATTAGTAAAGATCTTAGGAAGAGGTGACTTGAAATCTGGTATTTCTATCACTGCTGATAAGTTTACTAAATCGGCTGAGGAAGCAATCAACAAAGCTGGAGGTAAAGCAATCACGACTCTTTAATTATTGACTAATGAAAGAATTTATACAAACACTTAAAAACATTTGGAGCCTAAAAGAGCTTAGAGATAAAATCGTCTTGACGCTTTTGTTGGTCCTTGTGTATAGATTCGCATCGTATGTTTCTCTTCCTGCAATCAACACTGCAGAAGTAGGAAACTTACTTCAACATTACAAAAACCAAGGCGGGAACCAACAAGGTGCCGGCCTTTTGGGTTTATTGTCTTCTTTCACAGGTGGAGCATTTAGCCGTGCTTCCGTTATGGCATTAGGAATTATGCCGTACATTTCTGCATCGATCATTGTACAGTTGATGGGTATGGCGATCCCTTACCTTCAGAAGTTACAAAAAGATGGAGAAAGTGGAAGAAACACTTTGAACCAGATCACCAGATGGCTTACAATCGCGGTTTGTCTTGTACAGGCGCCTTCTTATTTGACATCGGTAACGCAATTTTTCTTGCCTTATTCACAATTTGCATCCGCATACTACATCGATCCAAACTCGGTGATGTTCTGGTTGCCAAGTATCATTATCCTGGTAGCAGGTTCTGTATTTGCAATGTGGCTAGGAGAGAAGATTACGGACAAAGGGATTGGTAATGGTATTTCTATTTTGATTATGGTGGGTATCCTTGCGGACCTTCCAACAGCATTTTATCAGGAAGTTTTGACACAGAATGGTAAAGGTGGATTGGGAAGCATCATGATCTTGGTGGAGATTATTTTCTGGTTATTGGTAGTTCTTTTAGCAATTGTATTATCAGTTGCGGTAAGAAAAATTCCGATCCAGTATGTAAGTAGAGCTCAGGCAAGAGGTGGCGTAAGCAGAAACTTGATGGATGGCGCCAGACAATGGATCCCATTGAAGGTGAATGCCGCAGGTGTAATGCCGATCATCTTTGCACAAGCATTGATGTTTGTTCCGGGATTGCTTACAAAAGTTGACGAATCCAATACATTTTTGGCAGGTTTCAAAAATGTTTTTAGCTGGCAGTACAATGTATTGTTTGCATTACTAATTATAATTTTCTCATTTTTCTATACGGCAATTACCATTCCTGTAAATCAGATGGCTGATGATCTAAAGCGTAATGGTGGGTTGATCCCGAAAGTAAGACCCGGAAAAGAAACGGCAGATTACCTGGATGATATTTTATCCAAGATAACCTTGCCAGGTGCAATTTTTTTATCTATCTTTGCAGTCCTTCCGGCAGTAGTGCACGGAGCGTTTGTTCAGACAGATAGATTTGCCCTATTTTTTGGGGGAACATCGTTGTTAATCATGGTGGGCGTTATCTTGGATACCGTTCAACAAATTAACACCTATCTGCTGAACCATCATTATGATGGGTTGATGCAATCTAAATTATCAAGATCATCAAACCTTTAATAGAATAAATGGCTAAACAGAAACATATAGAACAAGACGGCGTGATCACGGAAGCACTTTCGAACGCGCAGTTCCGTGTAGAGCTAGAAAATGGGCACGTATTGATTGCCCATATTTCTGGTAAAATGAGAATGCATTATATTAAACTCTTACCTGGAGACAAGGTAAGACTCGAACTCTCTCCTTATGACTTAACTAAAGGGAGAATAACTTTTAGATATTAAAAATAACAAAATGAAGGTTAGAGCATCTATCAAAAAAAGAAGTGCTGATTGCAAGATTGTACGTAGAAAAGGCGTGCTTTTCGTGATCAACAAAAAGAACCCTAAATTTAAACAAAGACAAGGTTAAGAACCAATTAAATTATGGCGAGAATTTCAGGTATTGATTTACCAAAGAACAAAAGAGGCGTTATCGGTCTTACTTACATCTACGGTGTTGGAAGAAGAACAGCTTCAGAAATTTTGAAAAGCGCTGGAATCAGCGAAGACAAGAAAGTCAACGAATGGAATGACGATGAATTGGCAGCAATCAGAGGGTATATCTTGGACAACATCAAAGTTGAAGGAGAATTACGTTCTGAAGTGCAATTGAACATCAAGCGATTGATGGACATTGGATGCCAACGAGGAATACGTCACAGACTAGGACTACCTTTAAGAGGCCAGAGAACGAAAAACAACTCTAGAACCCGTAAAGGAAAGAGAAAAACAGTTGCTAACAAGAAAAAAGCAAGTAAATAATCGTTAGGAATTATGGCAAAACAAACAAAAGTAGTTAAGAAAAGAAAAGTAAAAGTTGAGGCTATTGGTGAAGCGCATATTCAAGCTTCTTTCAATAACATCATCATTTCTTTAACAAATAAAGCAGGAGAAGTTATCTCTTGGGCTTCTGCCGGTAAAATGGGTTTCAGAGGTTCTAAAAAGAATACTCCATTCGCAGCTCAAATGGCTGCAGAAAACTGTTCTCAGGTAGCTTTCGAAGCTGGTCTTAGAAGAGTTAAGGTGTTTGTAAAAGGTCCAGGTGCTGGTAGAGAGTCTGCAATCAGAACACTACACAACTCAGGGATTGAAGTAAGCGAGATCGTTGACGTGACGCCTATGCCACACAACGGATGTCGTCCACCTAAAAGAAGAAGAGTATAATCTTTTAACCTCAAATCTAAAACAATGGCAAGATATATTGGCCCTAAAACAAAAATTGCTAGAAAATTTGGTCAAGCAATTTTCGGAGATGACAAAAACTTCGAGAAAAGAAAAAATCAACCACCTGGACAACACGGTGCAAACAAAAGAAGAGGATCAAAGAAATCTGAGTATGCAGTACAGTTGATGGAAAAGCAAAAAGCTAAGTACACGTACGGTATCCTTGAGAAACAATTTGCTAACCTTTTCGACAAAGCTCATAGAAGTAAAGGGGTAACAGGTGAAGTCCTATTGCAACTTTGCGAATCAAGATTGGATAACGTCGTTTTCAGATTAGGTTTTGCTAAAACCAGAGCTGGAGCTAGACAACTAGTTTCTCACAGACACATCACTGTGAACGGAGAGCTGGTAAACATTCCTTCTTATTTGCTAAAAGCTGGTGACGTGATTGCGATCAGAGAGAAATCAAAATCTCTTGAAGTAATTGCTGACGCTCTAGCTTACAAAGCAAATTATGAGTGGTTACAATTCAATGACGAGAAAAAAACTGGTACTTTTACAACTGCTCCTGAGAGAATTCAGATTCCTGAGGACATCAAAGAACAGTTAATCGTCGAATTATACTCTAAATAATAATTTTTTCAAATTTTTGCTCAACCAGACTATGGCAATTTTAACATTTATAAAACCCGATAAAGTAATCCTTTTAAACTCGACTGATTTTAAAGGTCAATTTGAATTCAGACCTCTTGAACAAGGTTTCGGGCTTACAATCGGTAATGCATTGAGAAGAGTTTTACTATCTTCTCTGGAAGGATATGCTATTTCATCTATCAAAATAGAAGGCGTAGAGCACGAATTTTCAACTATACCAGGAGTGATCGAAGATGTTACTGAAATCATTCTTAATCTTAAACAACTTCGTCTTAAAGCAAAAACTGAAAATCCAGGAAGCGAGCAGATCACTGCAAAGATCACTGGGAAGGAAGTCGTAACTGCTGGAGATCTAGGAGACTCGATTGTTAATTTTGAGATCCTTAACCCAGATTTGGTTATCGCAACTTTGGCTAAAGATGTAACGTTTGAAATTACTTTCAACGTAGAAAAAGGAAGAGGATATGTTCCGTCTGATCAGAACAAATCAAACAATGCGCCTGTTGGCACTATTGCTATCGACTCTATCTTTACACCTATCAAGAAAGTACAATATAGTATCGAAAATTACCGTGTAGAGCAAAAAACAGATTACGAAAAATTAGTATTGGATATTGAAACTGATGGATCTATCACACCTCAGAACGCTTTAACAGAAGCTTCTAAGATCTTGATCTATCACTTTATGTTGTTCTCCGATGAGAGAATCACATTAGAGACTGAGGCTGTAAAAGCTTCTATCCAATATGATGAAGAGACCCTTCACACAAGACAACTTCTTAAGTCAAAATTAGCAGATATGGATCTTTCTGTAAGAGCCCTAAACTGTCTGAAAGCAGCTGAAGTAGAAACGCTTGGAGAGTTGGTATCTTTCAGTAAATCTGATTTGATGAAATTCAGAAATTTTGGTAAAAAATCTTTAACAGAACTTGAAGAATTGGTTCACTCAAAAGGACTTAATTTCGGGTTTGATGTTGCAAAATATAAGTTAGACGCTGATAAATAATCCTTACAATGAGACACGGAAAGAAAATAAATCACTTAGGGAGAACAGCCCCGCATAGAAAAGCAATGCTTGCTAATATGGCTTGTTCACTAATTGAACATAAAAGAATCAACACTACTGTTGCTAAAGCGAAAGCTTTAAGAGTTTACGTGGAACCACTCCTTACAAAAGCTAAAGAAGATACAACGCACAATAGAAGAACAGTTTTCTCTTACCTACAAAGTAAAGAAGCTGTGACTGAATTGTTCAGAACTGTAGCTCCTAAAATCGCTGAAAGAAACGGTGGTTACACAAGAATCATCAAAACTGGTTTCAGACTTGGTGATGCTGCCGATATGGCAATGATCGAGTTGGTAGATTTCAACGAGATCTACAATCCAAACGCAGAAGAGAAGAAAACAACCAGAAGAAGTAGAAGATCTACTGCAGCTCCTAAAAAGGAAACTGCTGCTGTGGAAGCTACTGAAGCTAAAGTTGAAGAAACGCCTGCTGCTGAAACTTCTACAGAAGAAAAAACTGAAGAATAAGAATTCTAAGTTTTTAAATACAAAACCATCTCTTTTTAGAGATGGTTTTTTTTATGGGTTGATTTCAATAGTGTATTTTTGTAGATATATATATATAAACCTTAAAAATAGTATTAATGAAATTACACCGCAAAGATCTGCTCAAGGTCTTCTGTCTGTTTGCCGTGTTGATGGGGTTTTCCCAGATGACATTTGCACAAATTCTCAAGAATAACAAAGTCACATCACCCGATGGGAAAATCGTCTTGGAAGTAGGATTGGACAAATCCAAGATCTATTACAAAGTTTCCAAAGAAGGAAAGTCAATTTTAAATCCATCTTTTCTAGGATTTGATTTGAAGGATGGTTCGCTTAAGGACAATCTTTCTGTGAAAAATATTACCCATTCTAAATTTGATGAAACCTGGAAGCAACCGTGGGGCGAAGAGATCGAGGTTCGAAACCATTACAACGAGATGAAGGTCTTGGTTAAGGACAATTCAAAGCTTTCCAGAGAATTCATCATCGATTTTAAAGTTTATGACGACGGTTTCGGTTTCCGATACGAGTTTCCTAAACAGAAGAATCTGAATGAATTTGTGATAATGGATGAGTTGACGGAATTCAATTTTCCTGAGGACCACAAAACCTGGTCGATTCCTTACAATACAGAATTTTACGAAGGCTTGTTCAAGTCCAATCCAATTTCAAAGATAGACACAGTTGCAACGCCTTTGACGATGGAAACCAGGTCAGGCTTGTTCCTCACCATTCATCAAGCAAATCTAACCGATTACGCGTCAATGAATCTTGCGAAAGTTGGAAATTCAACCAAACTAAAAAGTTATCTCACACCTTGGGCAACTGGCGAGAAAATGTTTGCAAAAGCGCCTTTCAACACACCTTGGCGAACAATGATCATCGCCAATTCTGCAGGTGACCTGATGATTTCAAGATTGATGTTGAATCTGAACGAACCAAACAAACTTGGAGATGTCTCCTGGATCAAACCTGGACGCTACATCGGGATTTGGTGGGCGATCCATATGGAAAAGTACACTTGGAAAGCCGGACCAAAACACGGTGCAAATACCGAGAATGTTTTAAGATATATTGACTTTGCGGCGAAACATAAGTTCTCAGGCGTTTTGGTAGAAGGCTGGAACAAAGGTTGGGAAGACTGGAAAGATTTTAAATTTACAGAACCATATCCAGATTTTGACATCAAGAAGATCACAGATTACGCGAAGTCCAAAAACGTAACCTTGATTGGTCACCACGAAACAGCAGGAAACACCGTGAATTACGAAAACCAGATGAGCGATGCTTTTGCTTATTACAAGAAATTCGGTGTTGATGTCGTGAAAACAGGTTATGTTGGTGGGAAATTGGATGGCAAACAACCACACAGCAGCCAATACGGCGTTCGCCATTACAGAAAAGTCATTGAGGAAGCGGCGAAGCACAAAATAATGATCGATAATCACGAACCCGTAATGCCTACTGGTTTGCAAAGAACACTTCCGAATCTGATGACGCAGGAAGGCGTGAGAGGTCAGGAATGGGATGCTTGGTCCAAAGACGGTGGCAATCCGCCGGAACATACGACCATCATTCCTTTTACGAGAGGTTTGGCTGGCCCAATCGACTTCACGCCGGGAACTTTCAATTTCACAAATCCTGTCTTGCCAAATACGAAGGTCCACACGACCTTGGCTAAGCAGTTGGCATTGTCGGTTATCATCTACAGTCCGCTTCAAATGGCGTCCGATATGATCGAGAATTATGAGAACAATCCAGCTTTCGAATTCATCACCTCTTGCCCGACAGATTGGAGCAAAACAGTTGTGCCAGATGCGAAGATTGGAGAGTTTGTGACGATTGCCAGAAGAGATAAAGCGACCGATAATTGGTTCCTGGGAAGCATTACCAACAAAGATGCAAGAACTGTAAAACTAGATCTGAAGTTCCTGGATCCAAATAAAAAATACAAAGCGAAAATCTTCCGAGACGGGAAAGGTGCAGATTACGAAACGAATCCTTATCCAATCATCATCGAGGAGAAAGAAGTGGACAGCAAAACAATTTTGTCAGTTGACTTGGCGAGAAGTGGTGGTGTTGCGATGATTTTGACGAAGCTTTAAAAAGATAATTAATTTTAAAGGCAAAACCGCAGAGCGGTAATCTGTTGGTAGAACAATTTGATTATTACAAGCGGAGCTCCAGAGGAGCGACCTATAAAAACGTCCGTATTTTTAAAAAAATGATACGGACGATTTCATTAAAAGGTAAGGAGGTTTTTAGCAAAACGTGCGTGCGTTTTTAGATGCCTTTGCAAATGTCCTATTCATCAAACTTGCAAGATTATGTTTTTTTCAATTTGAATAGTTATTAAATGTCAAAAAGAGAGTAGGATTTCCCTGCTCTCTTTTGTTTTTAGCATCAATAAAAACCATTAATTTTGCGTTTTAAATTTCATTAAAACAGTTATGAATCCAATTCGAAAGTTCACATCCTTATATTTTTTATTGATCAGTTTCATTGCTTTTTCCCAATCAGCAGAGCCGGTTTACACGTTGCCAAAGATCAAATCGAATATCACGTTGCCGGTTTCACTTCCGATTTCGGAGATCAATAGTTTGATCAATCAATCTGTGAAAGGTGTTTTGTACGAGGATCAATCCTACACGGACAATAACAATGACCAGTTCAAAGTGAAAGTTGAGAAGCAAGGCAACATCGCCATCAAAGCCTTGACAGGAAATCGATTGATGATCTCTGTTCCGTTGAAAATATGGGCACAAAAAGGCTATGGAACTTTCGGATATTATGTTTACCAGGACACGAATTTCAATTTGATAATGAACTTCATTACGAATATTTCGGCCTCATCCGATTGGAGATTGAATACCAAAACCACAACGGCAGGATTTGTTTGGACACAAAAACCGGTTTTGGATTACGGGAAAATTAAGATCCCGATTGCACCACTAATTGAAAGTACGTTGAAAGAACAACAGAATAAATTCACGACCATTATCGATCAGCAGATCAAATCGCAGTTCAACCTTCAGCCTTATCTTGTGATGGCTTGGAATCAATTTTCAAAACCCATCAATGTTTCGGAGGAGTACAACACTTGGCTGAAGATATCGCCTCAAAGTACTTATATGTCGCCACTTCAGGTTTTTCAGGATAAGATCAAAATGACCATCGGAATTGACCTTTATTCCGAAACTTATGTTGGGCAAGTTCCTTTGGCGACTAGAGATGTCAACACGATTCCTAATTTTACATTGAATCCAAATCTTCAAAACATCTTCAATCTTCAAACGACTGCAAATATCAGTTTTGATGAAGCCACAAGGATTGCCAAACAACAATTCCTTAATAAAGAATTTGCGATGAGCAGCGAAGATCAAAAAGTGAAGATCACAGATATCAAGGTCTATAAAGAGAAAGAAAACGTTGTAATAGAAGCGCAAACCACTGGTGAAGTGAATGGAACGGCTTTCATCAAAGGAAAACCATTCTACAGCGCGGAAGAACATAAGATAAAACTAGATGTCACGGATTTCAATCTTAAAACAAAGAATTTCTTTCAGAAAGCTTTAACTGTTTTGTTTGAAGGCAAGATCCGAAGAATGATTGAGAAGGATTATGGCATTCCACTTTTGGACATCGAGAATGCGTCCAGAAAAAGTATGGTCGAAAACTTCAACAAAGAATATGTGAAAGGCATCAAACTGCAAGGAAATGTTTTGGATCTGAAACCAACGCAATTCCTGTTATCGGAAAAGTACATTACGATTATCATCGATACCAAGGCACAATTACAGATGAACATTTCAGGTTTAAGTTTTTAACAATTTGTTATTATTTGTGCTATATCATTGATTTAATTGCATGGAATAATGCTTATATTTGTTTTTAAAGAAAATTTAAAAATGAAGAAAACTCTATCTCTGGTTCTAGCATTAGGCTATCTATGTACATTTGCCCAGGAATCAAAAGAACTTACAAAACTTAAAAAAGAAACCAATGCCAGCGTTACAATCAGTAACAGCACCTCCAATCCCAACTTTATCCGTTTCGGAAATTCGACTTCACCTCAGCTAAGGTCTGCCGGCGCAAAAGCGAAAACAGCGGAGTTCTTGGCAGAAAACTTCAAAGCTTTCAATCTAAGATCGGTCAATGATCTTGTTTTTGTAGAAGAAAATGTGGACAACTACGGGTTGAAGAACGTGATCTACAGACAACAGCACCAAGGTGTGCCTGTTTATGATGGAATCTTGAAATTTCATTTTAATGGAAAAGAAGAACTGACATCCATCAATGGTAATGCGATCTCTAATATCAAGGTCAATGCAACGCCGGATATTTCCTCTGAGCAGGCTGCGAGTATCGCAAAAGGTCTGGTTACAAAACAAAATTTGACCAATAACAATGTTCCTCTGGAAATCGGGAAAAACAATCTTTTGATATTCCCGAAAAATTTGGTTCAAGGTGGAGTAGTCACTTCTTATCTCGCTTATGAAGTAGAAGTGACCAATAAAAATGATGTGAGAGAATTTCTTTTTATAGACGCCCACACAGGAGAATTGGTAGAACAGTTCACGGGTATTCATCCTATTGAGAGAAAACTATATGAGACCAATACCAATGCTACCAACTTGAAATGGAAAGAAGGAGATGCTTTTCCTGGAACGCTTGACAAATGGCAGCAGAATGAAGTAGTGACCTCTGAACACGTTTATAACTTCTTTAAAAATGCATTTGGCTATGTTTCTTATAACAGTGCCGACGCAGCGATGGTGACCATCAACAACAATCCAAATATCAATTGTCCTAATGCCAACTGGAACGGCGTAACAGCTAATTACTGTACCGGAACTGCTGCCGATGATGTGGTCGCTCACGAATGGGGACATGCTTATACAGAATATACCAGTGGTTTGATCTATCAATACCAGTCAGGTGCACTCAATGAATCTTACTCAGATGTTTGGGGAGAAACCATCGACATCCTAAATAATTATGAGGACGAAGGCGAAAACCTAAACGTGAGAACTACCACTGCTTGCTCATCTGGCTCAATCCGTTGGAAAATGGGTGAAGATGCAACTGCTTTTGGAGCACCGATCCGCGATATGTGGAACCCAAACTGTAATGGTGATCCAGGAAGAGTTTTGGATACCTCAAATTATTTCTGTGGCACAACAGATAGCGGTGGTGTCCATACCAATTCTGGCGTCACTAACCATTTGTATGCGCTCCTTGTGGATGGTGGAACTTACAATGGCTACACAATGGCAGGAATGGGATTTGTAAAAGCAGCCCATCTTTGGTGGAGAGCTCAGAAAAATTATCTGACACCGACCAGTGATTTCGCCAACTTTGCTGATGCCTTAGAAGCTGCAGCCAATGACCTTATCGGAATCAACCTAGAAGGTCTATCTACGACCACTTCTGCTGCAGGATTGACAGGTCAAGCTTTTACACTTGCTGATGTTCAAAATGTGAAAAATGGGATACTGTCAGTACAACTGAGATTGTCTCCGGCTACACAATGTAACTACACACCAATTTTAAAAGCTGTGCCAGAGCTATGTGCCGTAGCCACGTCCAATCCGCTGTTCAAAGAAGATTGGGAAAATGGCTTAGGTAACTGGACTGTTTCCAATGTGCCTACAAAACCGTCGACATGGGAAGCTAGAGACTGGACCATTAAGGAAAATTTACCAAAAGAAAGAGCTGGAAAGGCAATTTTTGGAGTTGATCCGATCAATGGCGATTGTGCTTCGGATCTGCAAAATGGTATTCTGCGTCTAGAAAGTCCACAAATCACTTTCCCTGCCTTTACAAGTGGTAATTACGAAATGGCATTCAACCATTACATTGCGATGGAATCTACATGGGATGGTGGGAATATCAAGTACAGCCTGGATGGTGGTGCTTGGACCTTGCTACCAATGACCGCGTTTACACAAAATGGTTACAATAGTGCACTGGCTGCTTCTGGAAGTGATAATCCACTGAAAGGTCAACGTGCCTATACAGGAACGGATGGCGGATCTCTAGGTGGAAGTTGGGGACAAAGTGTGATCGACCTTTCTAAAATCGGTGTGACTTCTGGCTCGAACATCAAATTCCGATTTGAACTGGGAACTGATGGCTGTAACGGGATTGAAGGTTGGTATCTAGACGAGATCTATATTTACAACTGTGCTACGCTTGCTGTTGAAGATGCTCAGAAGAAAAATAGCATCCAGGTGTTTCCAAATCCAACTTCTGGCTTTGTGACCATTCAGAATAAAAATAATTCCAATCTGAAGAATGTCGAAGTGTACAACGTGGCTGGACAGCTGATCCAAAGATTCAACGTCAATAATGTGAAGAATGCTTCTTTGGATATGAGCCAAATGGTGAACGGAACTTATATCCTGAAAGTGAATTCTGAAACAGAAAGCAACTCTGTAAAAGTGATCAAGAAGTAATTCGAGATCTCTGATCATACAAAAACGCCTTATGAATTGTCATAAGGCGTTTTTTATTTTAATGATATCAAGTTCAATTTAAAACTTCAAAGCGGTTTCCAATGACAACTCCATCATTGTTCTCAGTGCTTGTTCTCTTTGGTCTGCAGAGATTTGCTCATGCGTTGGGATGATATCCGAAACAGTCAGAATCGTAGCGGCATTTTTACCCAAATGTTTAGCATTCGCAAACAATGCAAAAGCTTCCATTTCTACTGCAGGACAATTGTGTTTTACGGCAATTTCCGGAACAGCTGGATCTTTTCTGTAGAAAATGTCGCTGGAATGGATGTTTGTGGCCTTCGCATCAAGTCCTAATTCTTTTGCTGTTTCATTGATCTTATCAAAGGCAACGCCTTGGTTGGAGATCAACTCTTCTTCGATTCCCCAGGCAAATTTTGCATACGTACTTTCACTTGCCGCATTTTCTACATTTAGAATATCAAATAATTTCAGATCGGTGGAATAAGCGCCGCAAGTTCCAATCCTGATAATCGTATCAACTTCATATTCTGTGAACAGTTCAAAAGAATAGATTCCGATACTTGGGAATCCCATTCCGCTGGCACCAACGGTGATCTCCTTTCCTTTGTAAAGTCCGGTGTAGAAGAAAATATTTCTCGTTTGACTTACCAATTTGGCATCGGTCAAGAAATTATCAGCAATATATTTAGCTCTCAATGGATCGCCCGGCATCAAAACGGTTTTTGCGATTTCTCCTTTTTTAGCACTAATGTGAACACTCATTTTATGAATTTTTTTAAGACCGTGAATATAAAATTAATTTCCAATCTGAGCCAAACGCAGAAAAGTATAATTTACTAATGATGATCTGCTATCTTAAATCTGCCAAATTTGCTAAATCTGCGAGAATATTTATTTTAATGAATTTTCAAATTCCAAAGTTCACAAACAATCCAAACCTAGATTTAGCCTCAATATCACCACTTGCCAAATTGGTGTAAGCTGGCAACATTACTTCACTGCCGACGCTCCATTTTTTATACGAAGCTTCGAAACCGATTTTTCCATAAAGTGCACTTCCGGCAGTTCTCGGCATCACTTCGCCAAACTGTTTGTTCCAATCGTAAACTTCGCCTTGCAATCCCAACTTTCCTGAAATAATACTGTTCTCATTTCTCCAAATCCGCTGAAATCCTGTCATTGCATAATTCCATTGATTCCCAAATTGGTAATGTTTCTTGTTCTCAGTTTTAATGGTATAATCTGTATTGATGAGCAATGCGAAAAGATTTTCCTGAAATTTATAATTAAGAGCCAATTGATAATCCCAACTTCCCGTTCCCAATTGAAAACTTGGATTTACACCCGAAATTCCTCTCTCATCAAATTTTCCAATCGGAATTTTCACACCAAATCCGCCATTGAGTTGATGAAACGTATTTTTAGAATCAAGGATTTGATAAATTCCCATCAAACTCGCATCGCCGATTCCGCTGATTCTAATGTCGCCTTGCAAAGTCTTCTTCTCGTGAAACTGAAATGGCAAACTTCCATAAACACTCAGCTTTTCCGTAATCGGAATCTTTCCCCAAATCTGAATCGTGTTGAAATATTGGTCTTGCGTCAACTCATTTGTGAAGAGATTTTCCTTCGCTTTGTAATGTTGCGAAAAATATTTGATGCCAATGAATTGCGGATTCAACAAAGATTCGAAGCCAGACGAACCATTTCCTGCACCGCAACCGCAAGCGTCACAAAAGAATTCCTGAGTTTTCAAAAGATTCTGATTATCATATTTCGGAATGTATAGACTGTCTTTCTCAATTGCTGAAATTAAAATATTAAAGATTGAAAATAAAATTAAAATTAGCTTCTTCATTATTCTGCAAATTTTTTGTTGTTGATGAAATTCTGGTCGGTCAAGGTTTTCAAGAAAGCGATGATATACTGTTTTTCCAAGTTTGTCATTGCAATTCCGATGTGATTGTTTTGTTTTAAAATAGGGTCGAGGTTTGGTTGATTTTCCACATTGTCGGAATAGAAATTCAGAACAGCTTCCAAAGAGTAGAATCTGCCGTCGTGCATATAAGGCGCGGTCAATTCTACATTTCTCAAACTTGGAACACGGAATTTCATATTATCATTCCAATCCAAAGTCACGCGATATCTCCCGCGGTCATCGTATTGCGAATTGTAGTACATTCCTGTATTTCGGTAACTTTCATCGGTAAATAATTCGCCTGAATGACAACTCGAACATTTATTTTCGAACAGAGTTTTTCCCTGAGATTCTTCATTCGTAAAACTCGCTTTTCCATTTTTGACCTGGTCGTATTTTGAATCTGCAGAAACCATTGTGACCATAAATTGCGACAAAGCTTTCAGAATTCTTTCGCCATTGATTTGGTCGTCGCCAAAAGCCGATTTAAACATTTTTTTATAATTCGCATCTGCACTTAACTTCGAAATCACTTCCGGAATCGAGCTGTCCATTTCAAAATCTGTCGTGATGGGAACCAACGAACGCTCATCCAGATTATGACTCACGCCGTCCCAAGTGTAATTTTTCAGCCAGGCCATATTTTGAATTGCGGGCGCATTTCGCATTCCCAATTTGTCATCGATGCCGTGACTGACTGGATGTCCGTGGTGCGTGAAAGCATATTCCTGAATGTGACAAAATCCACAGGAAATCGTATTGTTTCGGGATAATTTTCCTTCATAAAATAATTTCTTTCCCAACGCAACGCCGTTGACTGTGACTGGATTTTTCTCAATGTCAAAAGCCAAAGCCGGAAAATAATTTGGAATTTCTAGGTTGTAAGCTTTGTCTTCCTCGAAAACTTCGCCTTCAATTTCGTCGGAACAAGATGTTAGAATTCCTGAAATGAAAACAAGGAAAATCCAAAGAGAACGGAATCGGCCTCTCTGGAATTTTTGAAATGGATTAATCATTATGAACGTGGTCAACTTTGAACATTTGGATTAAGTTGTTGCTCACGCTCACCAGATGCGGACTGCTTCCCATCGCCATTTGGTTGGTTTGGTTTAATATCAATGCAGTTTGTCCACTTAGATATTGATTGAAATCTGCTAGAATATGAATCGATGGCGTGATGTCTTTGCTGACTCTCGCGGTTGTTGGCAAATCCAAAACAACTTCTCGGTAAAGGTCTGCGGTTCCGTTGATGGTTGTGTCGCCCATATTTCCTGTGTGGTTCATAAATTCTGTGTAGGCGGAAGTTGTTCCATATTTGCCTTCGAGCTTTGCGAAAATGTAGCCGGCTGACCACGACCAAGCCATTCCTTCCTGCTTGGCTTTTTCCCAGAAAATCCCTTGTCCGTCTTGTCCAATCAAATATGCCGTTGGGCTGATTCCCAATCCGAGTTTGATTTTCCTGTAGTTTCCTTTTGGGATTTCTGTGAGGTTAGCATAAACGATTCCGCCTTTTGCATCGGCTTGATTGATGATGAAGGCGCCTTTGTCAGGATTGTTGTAATGGTATTTGAACTCGTTGCCGTTCTCATCGATGAGGGAAATGTTGCTGATGACATATTTCAAAGTAGAAAATTGGTGTTTTTGTCCGCTGGATGAAGTTTGCGTGGTTTGATTCAGGACGATGTTTCCAAGATTGTTGAATCCGTTTTCGAATTTGAGTTGGAGATTTCCGGGTTCTGTGTTTGGAATGTCGTCATCTTCGTTGTTGGAACAGGATGAGATTGTGATTAAGGTAAAGGCAATAAGAATTAGTGATAAAAATTTGTAAATTTTCATTGTTGATTTTTTAGTTGAAACGTTGATTTTATACCGAATCCCGCGATAGGGATGATAGCGGATATCCTTTTTGTCTTTTGACCAAACGTCGTTTTATAGACTCATGTGGCAAGACAAAAAGATAGTAGCGGACAGCCCGACCCGAGCTAAGGCCTTAGCTTTGGAGAGGGAATCGCCCAAATGATTGATATGTTCAACTAAAAAATTGGTGGTCTGAAAATGTGGCTCAGAAAGAGGAAGGTGTAACCTGTTTTGTATGTGAAAGTCAGGTTTAGGAGGGAAAAATTGTGTTCGATTGAGGCTTTGAAAATCTCAGTCGGAATGTAGAAATCCAATACTTTTTGGACTTGATTTTTGCCTTTGGAAAGCGGTGAATTATCGGATTCGGTTGATTTTGCGAGTTCTTTACCGAGGTAGCATTTTCCGTTGCAATTGAGTTCTGGTCGCGCTTTGTTGACGCAGAGCACTTGGATTTGATTATAATTTACAACATATTCCGCCAGTGGAAATGCGGGTTTGCACACCAGATAAAGGATGAGGAATATGTTGCAAATTAATTTCAAGGAGGGCTTATTTTGTGGCTTCTTCGTAGCGTTTGCTCACTTCTTTCCAGTTGGTCACGTTCCAGAAAGCGGTCAAATAATCGGCTCTTTTGTTCTGATATTTCAGGTAATACGCGTGTTCCCAAACATCGATGCCCAAGATTGGCGTTCCTTTGACCTCGGCAATATCCATCAATGGATTGTCCTGATTTCCGCTGGAAGTGACTGCCAGTTTTTTGTCAGCCGTCACGACCAACCAAGCCCAACCAGAACCGAAACGGTCTGCGCCAGCTTTGCTCAATTTTTCTTTCAAAGCGTCCAAACTTCCGAAAGATTCGTTGATGGCTTTCGTCAACTTTGCTGATGGTTGCGTGTTTTTCTCAGGTGTTAGAACAGTCCAGAACAATTCGTGGTTGTAGTGTCCACCGGCGTTGTTTCTCACGGCTGGACTTTCTTTGGAAATGTGGGAAAGGATTTTGGTGATGCTTTCTTTTTCCAATGGTGTTCCGGCGACGGCCTTGTTCAGATTGGAAACGTAGGTCGCGGCGTGCTTGGAATAGTGGATTTCCATTGTCTCTGCGTCAATCGAACCTTCCAAAGCATTGTAGGCGTAAGGCAAAGGTGTTTGTTTAAATTGTGCCGTCGCAAAAGTGGCTACAGAAAGCGCACTTGCGAGAAATAATTTCTTGATTTTCATAATATTGGATTTAGATTAATATTTAAATTTTTAAATGCAAAAAGCTAGTAGCAAAAAGCCAACCGCCATCAGCATTTTATTGTTTTAATAATTTTCGAATGTCTTCTATCAACTTCTCACGGTCGGGATGGTATTTTCCTGTGAGCGAAGTTGTCTTACCTTCTGGGTCTTCATAATTCAAGCCAGAGTAGTATAAAATCGGGCTGTTGTTCTCATCAAATCTGGAACGGAGATTTCCTTCTTGGTCAACGAGGGCAATCATTCCGCTGTGGTTCAGGCTTTCCGATTGGTCTTCCTTATCGCCGACATAGATATTGAATTGGTCTGCCAAGTTATCGATGTAATCCCGGTTTCCTGTTAAGAAATGCCAGTTCGGCGATTTGGTTCCAAGCATTCTGGCGTGGTTTTTTAATACTTCCGGCGTGTCATTCGTTGGGTCGATGCTGATGGAAATGATTCCGAAATTCTTGTCGTTGATGGTTTCCTCGATGTGTTTCATATTGGAATTCATCACGGGACAAATCGTTGGGCATTTGCTGAAGAAAAACTCTACCAGATAGACTTTGCCAAGCATATCTTTGTTGCTGATTTTCTGATTGTTTTGATTCGTTAGTTCAAAATCAGGAACTTTCATCACGGTGAAAAGGCTCTTTTTGAAATAGCTCATTCCGGCGCCAATTGTCACAAAAATCAAAGCCAGAACGACAATCGGAATGATAATTTTGCTCTTCGGATTCTGCTTTGCTTTTTTGTTACTTCGCATTTTGGGCATATTTCTCAGGATTCTTTTTGAATTCCGCTTTGCAATGGTCACTGCAAAAACCGTACTTTTTTCCTTTGTAGTCTGCGGTATCTTTCAGATAATCTGCTGTTTTCATTTTGCAGATTGGGTCTTCGGCGTTGACGACTTTCACATTTTTAAGGTCGGTCGCAGGTTTCATCTTCGAAACGTGTTTGACTTTTGGTGTTTCCTGAGCGCAGGAAAATGCAGATACAGAAAGAAGTATCGTTAAAATGAATGTTTTCATTTGATGTTGATTTTAATCTTAATCTTAATAAAATTTAAAAATTACTCTTGTAGAGGAGAATTGAATCATTAAAATCAAACCAACGGCGGATGGAAAATTTTTGAGAATAGAGAGAAATTATAAGAATTAGAAAACTCGGAATTGATTTTCAGGTTTTCTTTTATATTAAAATCATTAGATGAAAAAACAAAGGCGTCATTAATGATAAAAATGTCTGCCAGAGCGCAAATGTTGATTCGGGAATCATTTTTAGATTGGTCTGTTGAGGTCTTTGCAATTTCCTTTTTCAAATAACATTTACCGTTGCAAAGCAATTCTGGTTTCGCTTTGTTTTCGCAAAGATTTTTATTGATGAAATCATAATTTACCGCATAATCCATCAATGGCACTAGCGGGCGCAATGCGATGGTGAGGATGATGAAAAAGGTAAATAGACTTTTCAATGCTGAATATTAATACAAATATAAAGCATTATCTTTTGAGTGACTGATGATAAAAGTCAGAACTCAATAAAATTAAGACAATAAAAAAACCCACAGAGAAGTGGGTTTTAAATTTTTTCATTTACAGTAGTTTTGCAAATGCAGTGGGGATAGATTTAATCCAAAGGCTTACGTCCTGAGATGATATTAAATAACACCACAATGATTGCGATTACCAATAAAACGTGTACCAAATTTCCTGTTGCCATTCCTGGTACAACTCCTAACATTCCAAGTAGCCAGACTATAATACAAATCACTGCTACTAACCATAATAGACTTCTCATAACTTTTATTTTTTTTGTTTATTTGATTTTACACTATACATATTCTGTGCCTTTTTTTTAAAAGCTTGTTTTTGTGGGTTTTAATATTTGGGCTTTGTCGTATGGTATTAGAATTGATTGCTAATGAGTTATAAATTTTTATTAATTAAAATAAATTTTCAAAATCAAGACTATGGAATCAAATCATATTATAGAAAAAAGTCTAGCAGGAAAAACAGTCGTCATCACAGGCGGAAGCAGTGGCGTGGGAAGAGCGACCGCGGAAGCATTTGCATTGGAAGGTTGTAATGTCGTAATTGCGTCGCGAGGAAAGGAAGCTTTGGACGAAACAGTAAGTCTGTGTAGAGATTTGGGTGCTATCGCATTAGGCGTTCAAACCGATGTTTCTGTAGCAGAAGAAGTACAAAAACTAGCAGAAGAGGCTTTGCAATTCAATGGAAGAATTGATATTTGGGTGAATAATGCCGGCGTGATGTCCAGCGGAAAATTCGAAGAAATCCCAATGGAAATCAACGAGCAGGTCATTAAAACTAATCTTTTCGGTTATATGCACGGCGCGTATAGCGTTCTACCGATTTTCAAAAAACAAGAGGAAGGGATTTTAATTAACAATGTTTCGATTGGTGGATTTATGCCGGCGCCTTACAGTGCGGTTTATTCCTCCACAAAATTCGGAATCCGTGGGATGATGGAAGGTTTACAAGGTGAAATTTCTGATTTTGCTAATGTTCATATCTGCAATCTATTTCCTCAAATCCAACGTTCGACAGGAAATGCACACTCTGCAAAATTCTCTGGATTGGATTTCAAAGTACCACCTTTCGCAGCCGACCCAAGGGACACAGCCGCAAAAATTGTTGAATTGGCAAAAAATCCAAGAAAAGGATTGTTTCCAGACATCCAATCGCTTATCATCAAAAATCTCTACGGGATATTCCCAAAAACAATTATGAATACTGCGTCTGCAGCAATGCGCACAATGATGAAAATCAAAAATGCAGACCCAACCCCTGGAAACATTATGTGGCCATCTCCAAAACCCCACAGAATCTATGTCGAAACCAGTTTGCCAGTTCCGAGCAGAAAGACGAAGTTGGCCTTGTTGGCAGGTATTGGATTGGGATTGTCTTATATGATTATTAAGAATAGTTCTTCGAGGAAATAATCAGTTTAAATAAAAAATACAAGAAATGACTTGCTGATTCAGCAGGTTATTTTTTTTGAAATGTGAAACAAGTCTGCTGCTCGTCAGATGTAGCAGTAAGGGTTGCATCATGAGCTTTTGCAATTTCGGAAGCGATATATAGTCCCAAACCTAAGCCGTTGTGGCTGGAGTGAGAATCTTCTCTATGAAAAGGATGAAATAGATTTTGCAGAGCATCTTTTGGAATTGGCAGACCTTGATTGGTTACAGATATTTCCCAGAAGTCACCTCGTACTTCAGCTTTAAAATGGACAGGTTTATCAGGAGCGCCATGCGTGATAGCATTTGCAAGCAGATTGGAAACCAATTGGGACATCCTTGCTGGGTCGCAATCTACGAGATTATGAATGTTAAAATCGGATTCAATTATTTTTTCTGGCCATGTCACTTTTAATTCCCCACTTACCTGATCAAGCAGCTCTTCCAAATCTACAGGTACTGGAGTTATGGTAATTCCGCCACCCAAGCGTCCGCGCGCAAGATCCATAATATTATCGATCATTTCGTGCATCCTTTTGGAGCTGGTTTTCAAAATATTGACCATTTTCTTTTCACGATCACCTAAGTCCAATCTTTCGAGTAATTGGGTGGCGCTCATGATACCGCTAAGTGGATTTCGTAAATCATGGCCTAATACTGCAATAAACTGTTCACGGATTATGGCATTTTGTTTTTCGATATTCAAATTTGTTTCGGCAAGTTGTGTTGCTATTTGAAGATTCTGCTCATATAATCGCCTGTCTGCAGCTCGGAACAAAGTAAAGCACATAAATGTTGGCTTACTGTTGTCGTCTCTTCTTTCGTAGCCATTTATATAAATTGGAATTTTTCCACTTCCTGAATCTACAAGTTCTACCGCTACCTCATCAAAGTATCCCTGCATACGAAGCAGAGGCCAAAGATGTGTTTCAAAATAGATTTTTCCGCCTATTGAAAGGACATCAGAAAAACGTTTTCCCAGAAATTTTTCAGGGTCACTATTGAGCCAATTTGTCGCACGTCTATTAATTCTTATGATCTTTCCTTCGCCATCTGTAATGATAAAACCACTTAAGGACGATTCAAAAAAATCGTCAAAATCTTCAGGGAAAGAGTTTGCTTGGTTATTGATCATTTAAAAAATTGCTAATGGCAGAGATGGTTTCTTCGGGAGCACTTAAATTCGGACAATGTCCGGTAGCCTTCATTACTACCAATTTACTGTCGGGGATTTGATCGTGCATATAATGGCCTACTTCCACAGGTGCTATCACATCACTGCTGCATTGAAGGATGAGAACAGGGATTTTTGTATGTTTCAATATATCGCGCTTATCCGTCAAAAAAGTAGTTTTTGCAAAATGTTTAGCTATTTCGGGATCCGTTTTGCAGAAACTGTTTGTAAGTTCATTTCCAAGCTCTGCTCTATCTGGATTGCCCATTATAACTGGAGCCATAGCCATGGACCAGCCAAGATGGTTGTTGTTCAAAGACTCAAGTAATTCGTTAATTTCCGACTTGCTGAACCCGCCAACATAATCCTCATCATTAATATAAGATGGAGAAGGGCTGATGAGAATTAGACTTTTGAAAATATCAGGCGCCATATCAGCTGCAATGATTCCCATCACAGCACTCACGGAATGTCCGACAAAAATTGCATTTTTAAGGTTTAATTCTCTGGCAATTTCTACAATATCTTCAGCATAGCCCTCGAGTTTATCATATTTTTTGAAAGAATAGGCAGAAATATCAGAGTTTCCCGCACCAACGTGATCGAACAGTACAATCTTATGATCTTCCTGAAAAGATGGATAGACATAACGCCACATGTTCTGATCGCAACCGAAACCATGCGCAAACATCATTGCATTTTCGCCACTTCCACTTACGACAACGTTATTCCTTTTAATTGCACTCAAAACACTTAATTTCGGTAAATTTAATCTATTAATTTCATTTTCAACAAAAAATGAAAATGTTATGCTACCACATTTGTTACCACCAAAATGACATTCAAAGACAATCAATGGAAGTAGATGAAAAATAAAAAACACTCTAAATCATTGATAAAGAGTGTTTTTGTTGTCAAAAGGATTCAAATCCTTTCATGTAAAGTGGAGTTGGAGGGACTATGTTTATTGTTTGAAAATCAATTAATTAAGCAGTATTTGTTGTAATTTTTTGTAGTAGATGAATTTTTTTTAAAATCACCAAAATTGCTTTGAAGAGGATAATTTCAGTTGTCAGAAAATAAAAGTTGTTTTCAAAGCTTCATTTTCTACATTATTTAATTTTCTGCAATTACTTTGTCTTTCTCAGTCTTAAATTCTTCTTGTGTGAGAATTCCAGAATCCAATAATTCCTTGAGCTTTTTTAATTTGTCATATTTATCAGTCGTCGGCATTTTACCAGTGTCGTTTGTGGGAATGGTTTTTCTTAATTTCTCAGGCAATTCAAGTTCTCCTGTTCTTATCGCATTTTCAACATCAACTTCGTATGCAATCACATTTTTTAGAACGACATAGTAATTAAACCCTCTCTTTTAGAACCTCTTTCTTCTACTTTTTTAATAACGTACTTCAATCCAGAATTGTTTCTTGGAAGGGAATTGGCCTGGTTTGCTAAACCTTGGTAGCCAGTAGTCGAAGTGTAATTAAAAAGTGATGCCGAATTTGTTCTTATGTACTTAAAATCCCCGTCCGGCATTGTACCAACACCTATCTAACTTCTAGTTTAGGATACAATTTGTAGCCAGATGTGGTGTATAACGTATCATTTTCGATTCTAGGCAATGACTGTGCAAAAAATAATGATGAATTAATAATAAATAATAGTAATACATTTTTCATTTTGATTATTTAATTTCAAAGTAATAGATTTTATTCCAATATTCTTTACGGTTTCCCTTAAAACCGATTACTTATTATCCGAAATTTGATTTTCATTTCCTTTCACAGTCAATACAAAGAGCGTGTTTCGAATTCTGCGAGTTTGCCTTATTGGATTGAGGATAATCTTGATGCTTTAAAAAAGTTCAACTTTTAATAATTCAAAATCATTTTCGTTATAATCTTCAAAAATGTCTACTACATTTATTACACCTGGTCTTTCAGCCTCTGATCGCTTCGCTAAGAAAGCATCTTTTGCATGCAATTTTTGTTGTTGAATATAAATCGTCTGTAAAGTAGAAGCATCAATTATATGAAGTGGCTTATTTTTTATAAATAAATCTTGTGCGAAGAAAAATGCAGTATTAAAGTCACCAATGTTTGTTGAGTTTACCCATTCTTTTTCTGTAATGTGAAGCATCCAATCCCATAATAATACTCCATCAAAATCACGTGTTTCCCATAAGCGGGAAAATTCTATCAGATAATTATCGTTTATTAAAATACCATCGTAATTGACTACGATATTTTCTCCAAATTTCACTTTCATAATTTCTATTTTTATTACAAATGTACATAAATGGAATTGTTTTGTAAATGGTAAAAAGGATTTGATCTAATTTTCTACCAACTCAACATCACATTTTTTACACACAATCTCAATAGTATCTTTTTCCTCTCCTGATTTTATATTGCAATCCCGAGTTGCATTTAAAAATTCCATAGCTAAATTTTTATCCTGCCAAATCCCTCGATTGTTTCATTCTTGATAAATTATACTTAAAAGCGTTGCGAAGATTCCCGTAACTCGATGTTATATCCGGTCATTAGGTCCATTGTCTGCATTTTGGTAAGAAGGAATTTACGTTGGTCACGGTTAGCAGAATCTTTATAAGAGGTCTGTCCAATTGTGGATAGATCTAATTTGATGTAATTTTCATTGAGTTTATCACAATCGCGAAGTACGTGCTGATGTTCTTTTCCAGTCAATTGAGCAATCTCACGGCTACTCATTTTGTCGGTTGGCGCTGCTAAAAATTTTTGTAAATCCATTGGTTAGTTTTTAAGCGATTACTTTGTAATTTTTGAGCTTAGTGATAGTTTGATGATTTTTACTATTTTTAAGGAAATTTAAGCAAGGCTTATTTCAATTTAAGCAAGGCGCCGAGAAGACAGTAGAATTATTGAATTTCAATAGTTTAAAATTAATAAACAAGATTATTACTAAAATAAGCAAGTGTAAAATGAATACTCCTATTTCCAAAATAAATACAATAGTTACTCTAGAATATTTACAAACACAAAGAGAAAATCAATACTTTGAAAGAAAGGGCTTAGGTGAAAAGGATATTAAGCCAGCAAAAATAGCTGAAGAATTAATCGGTATGTTAAACGCAGACGGCGGAATTTTAGTTTTTGGTGTAGCCGATAATGGGGCAATTGAGGATTTGAATACTTTGGGAGATAAAATTGATTCTTATCGTAAGCTAGCCTTTGACTTTATCAAGCCTCCCTGTAATATCCAATTGGAAGAAATAGAAATAGATGATAAATTAATATTTCTATTTCATGTAGAACAAGATTTAGAAAGAGTGTTTTGTCAAAAAGATAGCGATAATGTGTATTTGAGAGTATTAGATACAAATCGGCTTTTGGATCGAGACAGAATTAAGAAGCTTGAATACGATAAATCTATAAGACGTTTTGAAGAGGAAAGCTCAAAAAATTTTGATATTGATGACTTCGATCAAGAATTACTAGAGGAATACAGACAAAAATTGAATTATAAAGGTGATGCTTATGATCTTCTGACTAAGCGACACTTGACGCAGAAGAAGGAAGATGTACACCTGTTTAAAAATGCTGCAGTACTGTTATTTGCCAACGACCCTGAAAAATATATTCCTTCTGCATCAATGCGTTATATTCGTTACGAAGGAATCACTGCACTAACTGGATCGAGTCATAATGTAATTAAAGACGAGCGTTTTGAAAATAATATACCTCGGCTACTAGAAGAAATTAAACTGTTTTTAAAAGCTTCTTTTAAAGACTATTACTTTTTAGATATTGATACAGGCCGATTTGTTAAAGTTCCAGAATATCCTGAGGAAGCTTGGCTTGAAGGTATTGTAAATGCGCTTTGTCACCGCTCCTATAATGTTCAGGGTAATGCAATATACATAAAACACTTTGATGATCGTCTAGAAATAAGCAATAGCGGACCTTTACCGGCTCAGGTAACAATTGAGAATATAAAATCGGAACGTTTTGCAAGAAATCCTAGAATAGCCAGAGTACTGGAAGACCTTGGGTATGTACGTCAATTGAATGAAGGTGTTTCTAGAATTTATGAGTCTATGGAAAAATCAATGCTTTCAGTTCCTGAATACAGCGAAAAAAACGGAAATGTTTATTTAGTATTAAGAAATAGAATTAGCCGTCATTCAAAGACTATTCATGATACAGTAATGGAAAAGATTGAAAAAGACTGGAAAAAATACAATGAAACACAGCGGAGGATATTGTTATTTTTATTTATTAGACATACTGCTACTTTAGGGGAAATAGTGGATTATATCAATATAAATGAAAATACTGTACGTACTTATTTAAATAAAATGATAGATGATGGTATGCTAGATAGACTATCCGAAAAACAACGAGATAAAAACGCAGTGTATCGATTTAAAAAGCAATAAGCAATATTTAAGCAATTATAAGCAAGAGGTTGTAGGTGGCGTAAGTGGTTTACAGTGAGTTGCTTAATTATTGTTAGCAAGATTTATAACTACTTTAGCAAGATTTATAACTATTTAGTTTAAATGAATCAATATTATTTATTAAAATAAAAATTATCTAATAATTTAGTTTTTAAACACCAAAAGATGTCAAGAATAAAACAAAATTTTGACTCCCAAGAAGATTTAATAATTATTTCAATCAAAAAATTCGGATTCTTTGATAATTAATAAAACCTCCCATTTCTGAGAGGTTTTTTTTATTTTCCTAAGATGCAACCTTAAATCATCCCAGCTGCCCTAATTGCAGCTAATCCATTTTTCATTTTGGAATTCATTTCTTGAAGGTTTTTGTCCATATTATGTAATCTACGAGGATTTCTTTAAACGGAAGCAAATATTATACAACAATAAACCACTGTATTGATGCTGATTAACAGGTAGTTGATGTTGTTTTTTGAAATGAAAAATAAATAAAAAAAGGCACTTGAAAGAGTGCCTTTGTTGTGTGGGGTGTGGAGTTGGAGGTTTTTGAACCTATTATGTTTTAACATAATTTAAAATATATAATGTGTCTATTTATCAGTATTTTAACTATATTTATATAAGCTAATATACTTAGTTTTTATGTCTAAATATAGAAGAAGTAGCACCTAAACTGGCACCTGATGAATTATACTTTCAAGCTCAAGCAACCCAATGGTACAAAAGAATCTCTGATTTATTTTCGTTCTTTTTTCAACAATGAAAATAAGAATTTCATCTATTCTACGGGTGAGAAAATAAAACCAAGCGAATGGGATTTTGAGGGCAGACAACCAAATGACATAAACGGAAGGACTAAAAGGGCAGAAATTCATCGAAGCGTCAAAATGCAATTAAATCGATACAGCAGTTTCTTTACAGAGATCGTTAATCGATATAAGAACATAAATGAAGAACTTACCGTCGATATTCTTAAACAAAGATTTGATGAAAAGTTCAAAAAAATTACTGTTAAAAGTGATTTCTTTAGAATTTATCAGGAGTTTTTAGATGAGAAAGAAAATGACTATACTGGGAATTCAATTTCAAATTCTACTTTAAAGCGTTACAAATGCAATAAGAATCTCCTAGAAGATTTTGAGAGCAATTGTAAAGTTAAGATTACTCTGGGAAAATTTGATGATAAACTTTACAATAGGTTTTTAAAGTATTGTATTGAAGAAAAAAAGCATTCTGCAAATACATTACATAGAAATGTCGGTTTGCTTAAAACTTTCCTTCTTTGGGCTCTCAATAAAAAATATACGTACAATAACAATTTTATTACTTTTAAAAAACCTGCGAAATTCACAACTGATGAAATAGCTTTAAATTATGAACAAGTTGAGCTCATATACAATTATGACTTCAGTGATAACAAAAGATTGGAAAGGGTACGTGACCTTTTTGTTTTTGGATGCACTACAGGAATGAGGTTTGGCAATTATAGCACGATTTCAAAAAGTGATGTTGATGGTAATTTCATACGAGTTATCGATTTAAAAAGTAAATCTAAAAACCTAGCAATTCCTTTAAACAGTATTTCTAAATCAATACTCGAAAAGTATGATTATAACCTGCCTAGTATCACAAATCAGAAGATGAATGAGTATATTAAGGAGGTTTTTAAAAAGCTAGAGTTTACTGATGAAATAAAGAAGACTATGAAATATGGCGATGAACTGGTTGATCAAAAAGCTGAATTTTGGACAAGAATTTCTTCACATACAGCAAGAAGAAGTTTCATCACGATAATGAAGAACAAACGAGTTCCGGATAAAGTAATTATGAGTTATACTGGTCATACTAGTTTGGAGGTCTTTAATGCTTATTACAGACCTAGCGAAGATGATAAGATCAACTATATGAATGAGGTTTTTCAATAATCACTAATTTAGATTATGGATAAAAAAAAGCTTTACGGACGTTGGAATTTTTGGGAAGAATTTGTAGGCTATCCTATGATGATATATTACTGGATGAGAGGACACAAAATTCAGAAGCTGTTACAGAGAAGAATTGAAAAAGCCAAACAAAAATCCTCTAAAATCGCTCTCAATGAAAAATTGAGGAATGAGTTTTTGATTAAATATGAAAATTTAGAGAATTTTTTTAGCTTCCATTTCAAAGATATTGATACATCAAGAAATCATAATTTTGAAGAGAAGATTCGTTATTGTTTAGATCAATACAAAAAAGAATCTACAAGTCTTCTAAGCTCAAGTAATCTGATGAAGTTGCAGGGGAATTTTTTAAATGGTGCCGAAACTACACTTTTTCTCTATTTCGTCTTAGAAAGTAAAACTAATAGGGAAATTTGCTTATCAGATATTATGATTGGTGATAAAAGTTCTAAAATTTTCATCGGATTTTTAAAAGGCAAAAAATTCATCGATGAAAATCACAATTTGATGGTAGATCAAAAATCATCATTTATAAGAATTCACCGTTTTCTAAAAGACAATCACATCATTAATCCAGATTTTCAAGATACCACAATTATTGAGGCTATGGAAAACGAATATAATACCAAATTTGATAAAGGAACATTTTCAAGAGCAATTACAGTCAAACCAAGTGACTTTGAAGAAATTATTTATCAAGAATTATCTAAGTTGTTTAATATAAATATTTAGGAATCAGTAATTTATTGATTGTGTTATTATTTATCTGTGAGCGATGTTAGTCAAGGAAATCGTATATTCAAGAGGGAGTTAGAATCAAGTTTTCTTTTGTTCTATTTTTTAGAATAATATGATTTTCGGTATTCATTTTTTGCTTTTATCTCAAATTCTTTCATGATCTAACTAGAAATTTAATCTACATTAAATTCATATTTGTTTTTTGTCATTTAATATCTTCTATTTCATAATCTTTCATTTTGCAATTTTTTTATTATACGTCAAGATTTGTCGTTATGGCTGTATAAATTTGTCACAATGATATGATAATATTCATATTAATTCTCTGTAATGAAGAGATAAATTTTGTTAAAAAATTAAATTCGCACATTATTAAATTAAACTAAAATCGTGAAAAAACTCTACATGAGTGCGGTATTTCTATATACTGCCGCAGGTATATCTGCACAGCAAGTGGTATGGCAGAAAGACATCAAGTCCTCCACACAGGATTTTCTAATGTAGATAAATTAAAAGATAAAACAAATGAATAAAAAAAGAATCTTTTAGTTTTGATTTTCCTAATAATTATTTTTCTTAATAGAAATGTATTAATATTTAGGCCTATATTATCTGTTGTTTCAACACAAACGACATACGGATTAGTTGTAAAAGAAAAAGATGCATTAAGGAGAGGTTTCATAACAGGTGCATTTAATTATTATTATAAGTTTTCAATAAATGGTAAAGATTATTCTAATCCAAGTTACGATGAAAAATATAAAGTCGGTGATACTGTTTTGGTAGAATACAACGAAACTTTTCCTTTTATGAATAGAATAAAAAAATAGAAATAAAAATCAGATTTAAATAAATAAGCCAACTCAATTCAGTTGGCTTATTTATTATTGTACATACTTTAGTACATTAGAAGTGCATCCTTTATTCTTTTCTTTCTTATCAAAGCATCTACGGTTCTAAAGATGGTTTCTATTCCTCTTGGTCAAGAGCATCAATCATTTTTACTTTTTCTATCACAGATCCATCCAGAGAATTAATATTTTCCGCATTATTTTCTGTATCGAAAAAATCAGACAGTTTTACACTAAGATCTTGTGCGATTTTTTCAAATTAAGAAAGATGGATCTGCCTTGCCAGTTTCTTTGCGGCTTTACATCGGTGCGCTAAATGCGACATTGGAAAAAAAGTTCGTTCTGCGACATTCGTTTGCGTTCTCTAATAGCTTTTGTATTGTTTGCAATATTTATCTTACTGCTTTAACAGTAACAAATTTAAATTATAATAATAAAAATAGATTTTCATAAGAAAGGATTGTTCTTAATCCAATTTATACTAGTGCTGATGGTAGACTGAGAGTTGTTTAAATAGTTCTTATTCCACATGTGATCAATTTGCGACTGAGTTTTGAAGTATGTAAATATAATGGGACTATTTAACTTATTTAATATCAATTATTAAACTTTACGCAATTGAGTAGAATTGCATCGTTAGTTATTCAAATCATACAATTTTGTCTGCAATTAAATATCACAGATTATGCAGACAACAAATCCATTCCAAACCATTCTTGACGAATTAGGGGAAGTGAAAGACTTACTTTATTCTCTCAAAAAAGAACCTGAAGTTGAGTTGAAAAAGAAACTATACTCTATCAAAGAGTGCTCAGAAATTCTAAAACTCGATTATCAAACCGTACGCTCACACATTTTAAAAGGTAACATTAAAGCGGAACAAATCGGAAGATTCTACAGGGTCAATCATTTTGATCTGATGGATGCTTTAAACGAAGTCAAATCGCTTAAGTACAGAAGATAAATAAGGCTTTATTTATCAAGCATTCTAATTCACCTTTCTGTACAACTTCCTGTACAGAATCAAACCTTTAAAATATGAGTGAAAAAATCCCATATCTCAGAGTAGGCACAACCTATTATAAAACTATTGAGAAGCCATTGATCTCAGGAGACAAGATTTCAATTTTGGTGCGCTGGAACCGTGAAACGATAATTGGCGACCACGGAAAAATCTACGTTTCTAAAGTTTCAAAGTATGATGGGTTCTGCTGTATTCCTTCTCATCTTAACTATAAGCAGATTATCGACGGATTCTATAATATTTACAATGAGATTCCTTATCAACCAATCAATGAAAGTATAAGTCCTGAAACTTTAGAAAACAAAATTCCATTCTCACTAAAATTTATGGAACATATTTTCGGAGAGCAATTGGAGTTAGGTTTAGATTACATCAAGATATTGCTCGAATATCCAACACAGATACTTCCGATTCTCTGCTTGGTAAGTAAAGAAAGATCCACTGGAAAATCTACTTTCATCAAATGGCTGAAATCCATCTTTGGATTAAATATGACCTACATCAAAGGAGACTCATTCAGCAGTCAGTTTAATTCAGATTGGACTTCGATGCTGATAGTAGCTATTGATGAAGTATTCTTCGACAAAAAGGAAATTACGGAACGCTTAAAATACCTTTCCACCACCGACAAAGACAAGAAGGAAGCCAAAGGAAAAGACCGTGAAGAGGTAGAATTCTTTGGCAAATTCATTCTCTGTTCCAATAATGAAGACAACTTCATTCAGATCGATGAAAATGAAATTCGGTTCTGGATTATCAAAGTTAGATCAATCAAAAGCGAGAACACCGAATTTCTAAAAAATCTCAACAGAGAGATTCCTTATTTTCTTCGATACTTAATGCAAAGACCTTTCCACAGTCGTAAGCAGACAAGGATGTGGTTCACGGATTCACAGATCAGAACAAAGGCTCTCCAAAGATTGGTTTGGAAGAACAACAATAAACTGGAATCCAAGATCATCGAGCTTTTATATGAGTTTTTCGAAAGTAATGAAGATTGCAAGATCCATTGTATTCCTCAGGATATTTTCAATATGCTCGGCAAGATGTTCAGCAAACAATATTGGACGGTAAATGATGTCCGAAAAATCTTGAAAGAGAACTGGAAACTCGAACCTCAAAGTAATTCTTTGTCCTATATCAAATACGACCTCGATTATGGTTTAAGTTTTTTCCAACAGAACAAAACAGGGCGTTATTTTACAGTTGAAAGGAATTTTATTCTTCAAAGATTTGATGAAATGATGAATTAATTGGTAATTAAATTAAAATCAATTAGTTACATCTCATCAAAAGCCTCATCAAATTTTTCAACCTTGGTTTTTGATGAGAGGATGATGAGAAGAATATTTCATATTTGATGAGATGATGAGACTTTGATGAGACTTTAATTTATTATTAATCAGTCCCTTATAGGAATTTCTCATCAATTCATCAAAAATTACTTAAAAACAAACTCATCCACTATCAACAACAGGATGCAGACTGAGTATTACTAAAAACAATAAAAATCAAAAAAAAATGAACTGCAATCAATTCAACAGCATATCGTTGGAAGAAGTCCTCCTTTCTCTCGGACACCTTCCAACTAAACAAAATGAAAAAGAAGCTTGGTATCTCAACCCCTTTGCCAGCGAATCCCAAGCCTCTTTTAAATTGGATAAAAGAATCAATGCCTGGTATCTTCACTCAGAGGGTCTAGGTGGTAACAACACCGATTTTATGAAAAAATATTTGAACACTTCGGTCAATGAAGTTCTGGATTGGGCAGCGAAGCAAAATTTTTCTTCTTTTCATCAGCAACAACAGATCAAAAAGCTTGAACCAAATTACAAAATCGATGAAATACTCGATCTCCAGAATCTTAACCTGAAACAATATTTGAAGGGACGAGCATTAAGTCCTAAAGTCTATGATTACATAAAAGAAGTACGATTTACCATAGGAAGCAAGAAACTCTACGCCATTGGTTTTGAGAACTTATCTGGCGGTTTTGAATTGCGTAATGCTTTTTACAAAAGTTCATTATTGAAAAAGGATTGTTCACTAATAAATCTCAGCAGCAATGGTCAGAATATATCAAATATTCAAGATAGAGATGTCAAAGGTGTAGCGGTTTTTGAAGGTTTTATGGATGCACTGTCTTTTATTGAATTGCAAAAGTCTTTTGCAGGAGATATTCTTGTGATGAATTCCATTGCTCTTTTAAATAAATCCTTAGAACATCTGAAAAACTATCCTGATATCCATCTTTTTCTGGACAACGATACTGCGGGAATTAAATGCAGATCTGAGATTATAAGATCTTTTCCGGAAGCAAAAGACCATTCAGGTATCTATTCAAACCATAAAGATCTCAACGAATTTTTGATACACAGAATGAAAAATAATCTATCAAATAAGGCAGCTGAACAATCTGAAAAATTTCCAGTACAGGATAAACAAGAAGTTAGAAATCAGGGGCAGGAGATCAAAAGATCAAATGGATTTAAAAGGAAACGGTGATCAAGCGTGCTGTATTTTTTACCAACTACACGCAGAAGTTAGGAGCGCATTCGCAACTTTGAAGGTCGTGCCTCCCAACAAAGTTTCTAAGACGCTCTGCGAGGCTTAACCTGAGTAAAATAATATCAGGTTAGCTTATTGAACCTGTGTAAAAAAGACCTAGATCATTCTAATGGAAGTTGTGTAAAATAAACACAGGTAAAATGTAAAGCTGAGTAATATAACTACAACAACTTCAAACAAAGAAATAAAAGCATAAAACTGTAAAACAACAAAGATGTAAAAGCAATGAAGACTTCTATTAATTTCAAAGAAGTTAAATCCGATTCTGAAACCCATAATTTCAGGAAGAAAACTTTCGATTATATCCGTAAAGATCTGACGCCAAAGAATGAATATTGGATGGAACAGAAAATAGCTGACAGGATTCAAAAGATCGAAGCGTATTGCAAAGAAAAGTCAGGAAGAAAATTACAGAAGAATGCAATGCCTGTTCGGGAAGCGGTTGTCGTGATCAAAGAAGATACAACGATGCTGGAGCTTCAAAACCTAGCCAAGAGACTGGAAGAAGAATTGAGCATCCGTGTTTTTCAAATTACTATTCATAAAGATGAAGGGCATACCGATAAAGATACGAAAGAATGGAAACCCAATTACCACGCTCATTTGGTAGCTGACTGGCAGGATCTGAATACTGGCAAAACACTTAAACACCAATCATTTCATTATTCAAAAATGCAGGATCTGACAGCAGAATGCCTGAATATGGAAAGAGGTATTTCCGGTTCCAGAGGAAGATTGGAAGCGATTGAGTTTAAGATTCAGCAGAAAGAAGAAGATCTCAAAGTGTTGGAAGAAAGATATGAAACGATGAGATCTGAGATGGGTTCTACAAAATCGGAGGAGCTGGTTGTCAAGGAAAATGATTTTCTAGGTTTTAAAAAAATTAAGACTGACAAGACCATTGACAATTATGAAAAAGCATTTCGAACATACAAAAGCATACTTCTAAAAAATAAAACGGAGTTGGAATCTAAGTCGAAGCAAATTACTGAGCTCAATACAAAGGTTGGTGATTTAAAAAAACAGGTGCATCTATCCAAAAACAAAAACGCTGTACTATTGACCAATCCGACAGTTTTTGCTTCTGAAAAGAAAAAATATCTGGATTCTGTTATTAATATTGTTGAGAGGGAAATCAAATTTTCAAGATTTAGAAATCCACACCTGGATAGAACAGATAGACAAAAGTTGATATCAGAAATGGAAAAAATCGCACAAAAAATTTCACAGGAAAATACGGTTCCATTTTCAGCCTTCAATGAGATTTTTAAAGATACTGAGATCACAAATCAGCTCTTCTCTCTGTTGCAATTCGGTAATAACAGTACCAATTATGAGGCTGAGGATATTCCAATTCAAAATAAAAGAAAGAGAAAAAGACTCTAATAATCGTAAGGTATTGCAGAGTAATCTCTTTTGATTGATGGCAATCAAGGAAGCAAGAATTCAAGATAGCAAGGATGCAGGAAAGCAAGGAAGCAACCAATTAAGCAGGCAATCTCGCTGGATTGATTGATGACACCTTTAACAAATTGAAGCCTTAGAAAAAGCAGGCTGTGAAAAAATTTATCAGGAGAAAATTTCGGGTGCAACAAAAAATCGCCCGGAACTTGATAAAATGATTGAGCAGTTTAGAGAAAGTGACGAACTCTATGTTTGGCGGCTTGATCGATTAGGTCGAAGCTTAAAAAAACATTATTGATCTTGTTTTAAGTTTAAGCGATAAAGGAATTATCATAAAAGGTCTTGTAGATGGTGTTGATACTTCAACTATTAATGGGAGACTTTTCTTAAATTTAATGGCTTCTTTGGCTGAATATGAAAGAGAATTAATTAGAGAAAGAACAAATGCTGGTTTACAATCTGCAAGAGCAAGAGGTAGATTGGGAGGTAGACCTAAGGGTTATACTAAAGAAACAATTTCTAAACTACTACTTCTGCGCACTATATACAAAGATGTCACTAAACGTCCGGAAGATATTTATAAGCCCTTCGGATTGACCAGAGCAACTTTTTACAGGTATGCTAAAATTCTTGATCATCATACGGACGAAGAAATTAAAAAAATGGGCATTAAAAAGTAAAAAGTTCGCCAATCCAAAGATGCTTAATACTTACTTGTAATCCTAGAAAATTTGTTTGCTGAATGTTTGGTGTTATCCGATTTTGTAAACATAAAAAAACGTCTCAAAAAACGTTTTTTTTTACTATTTCAGGATGTAACAATATCGATAAATTTTAGATTACGATATAGTTAGAACAGATTATTTAAGGCTTACGGAAAAAATAGATTAGTACTATTTTCTGCAAAACGCCACAATTTTTCTCCTAAGTTTGGATCCTTTGCATTTTCACCGATGGAGGCTTTTGCTGGAAATCCAGAGAATTCTCCTTCACCATCAGGACCATAATACTCTCCACCTGTAATATCCGGGGAAGTAGCTGCATATAAAGTTGACAATGCTCCTTGGGGTGCCTCCATGACTGCGGGGTATGCTGCAAATCTTTCTTCAAGATTATCAAGATGTCTTTGAAGATCGGTTCTAGTAACTCCAGGATGAGATGATACTGAAATAATGTGATCTCCTTTCGTATTAATTCTTCTCTGTAGCTCAATAGCGAAAGTTATATCAGCCAACTTACTCATTGCGTATGAAGATCTTGCATCATAAGGTTTTTCCAATCGGACATTTTCAAAATCGATAGTATCAGTCAATTTATGAGCACCGCTGCTAAGTGTTACAACTCTGCTGTCTTTAGTATCTTTTAATAAAGGATATAAGTAGCAGGTTAATGCAAAGTGGCCAATAAAATTAATACCAAACTGAAGTTCAAATCCATCTACGGTTTTTCCTGCTGGAGGAACCATTACTCCGGCATTATTTATCAGAAGATCTAATTTTTTGTATTTGCTTTTAAAATCAGATGCAAAATCGGAAACAGATTTTAGATTTCCTAAATCCAAAACCATATAGGAAATACTGCCATTTCCAGATATTTTACTAATTTTTTCAACAGCCATTTTCATTTTATCTTCATCTCTGGCAGCGATGATCACATCAGCACCCTTTTCATAAAGAGCCAATGCTGTTTGATATCCTATACCTGCGTTGGCTCCTGTAACAATGGCAGTTTTATCTGATTGATTAGGAATATTTTCTATTGTCCACATTTTTTTTATTTATTTGATTACAAAATTACAGATAAGGCGACTCAAGAAAGTATATTTTTCACTGCAATAACTACAAAATTCAAATGTTGATTTTTCTATATTCAGAAGGAGTTATGCCTTCTCTTTTTTTAAAATAAGTATCAAAATGATTGGAGTAAGAGAAACCCAGTGCGTATGCGATGTCGGATATATTCCAGCCGCTATATTTCAATAGTGCTTTTGCTTCATTTAAAATTCTTTCAGAAATGTGCTGAGTGGTAGTTTTTCCGGTGATTTCTTTTACAGCTTTATTGAGTGAATTCACGTGAATATTTAATAATGATGCATAATCGGAAGCCATACGCAACTTAAGGTATTGATTGGGCGATTGTAACGGGAATTGCCTTTCAAGCAATTCCAAAAATTGATAAGCAATCCTTTTTACAGAGTTTTTTGATGGTAAGGCTTTATTATTCTGAATTTTAAGACCCTCATAAATCAGAAGATATATGTAATATTTAACAACTTCTTCCTTAAATGAAAAATCGGTGTTAAGTTCATTAATTAATAAATTATATATGTTTATAATCGTTTCAAGCTGTTTTGGTTCAGGAAAAAAAATATCAACATTGTCTGCATTAAAAATAGGTGAACCCATTGCATTTTCTTTCAGTGCCAAAATATTTAGATATTCTTTTTTAAAAACACAATAGTATCCTTTCTGCTGCTCACTTAAAATATCATAACCATAAGGAACATTAGGATTACTGAAGAAAATTGCAGGCTTATTGATATATACTGACCTGTCGTTAAAATGAAGTCTTGTATCGCTTTGAATAAGCCAAATCTTATAAAAATCATTTCTGCCCAAAGGTGAGGAGTTAACTTCGTATTCATACTCATATCGTTGTGCATTTATAGGATAAGATATCTGTCTGATATGATTTAACATTTTTTCCATATACTAAAATAGTGCTAAAAATGAAACTGTAAGATTAAATTTAGAAAATCGATAATTAGTATTAAAAAATATTAATTTAGCCAAGTTCGAAATATATGTATTTTGTAATCTTGCAATTTTTTACTTAGTAATATTGATAAAAAAATAAGTAATCAGTCTCACAAAACGATCAATTACTTGTAAAAATTATTTAAATGAAAATAAAAATAACACTTATAGGATTGCTTTTATCAATCATTTCCTATGCTCAGGAACTGCCCACAACTGGAGTTCAAACATATCCCCAAAATACAAAAGAATCAAAAACGGATAACAACAAAATTTACAATGAGGTAGAACAAGCGCCGGAGTTTCCAGGAGGAATTAATGCATTCAGGAAGAAGTTTACTGAGAATCTGGATCTTTCTAAAATCGAAGCTAAAGGAATAGTATCAAGTGAACTGAGTTTTACTATTGAAAAAGATGGAACAGTGACTGATCTAAAATCTGAAGGAAAAAATGCACAATTTAATTCTTCGGTTATAGCTGCAGTTAAATCGATTAAAATGAAATGGATTCCAGGTAAAATGGATGGGGATTATGTTCGTTCTACTTTTAAGATGCCATTGAGAATGGCTTTTGAGTGATGTTGCTAAGGTAGAAATACTTTAAGAGATATGTATAGTAGAAAAACAATTTTCTTTAAGTAGTAATAATTATTGGTTTAAAGTTTTTTTCAAAAAGAAATTATTTAAAACTAGCACCTAAACTAGCACCTTGGAATAAAAAACCCTGTAAATTAACAATTTACAGGGTTTTGCGTGGAGTTGGAGGGATTCGAACCCTCGTCCAAACAAGCAATACATAAGATTTCTACATGCTTATTTCGCTATTGATTTTCGAGCTCAGGCAGAGAGCAAACACCCAACCTAAACCTTATCTTCTAAAATTTTCGAATTTTGGTCGAAGTTCCCAAAACCTTATTTCTGCATTGCTATGCCCCAGAATCAAACGCCGCAGAACAGAGCGTTTGTGAGACATCTTGCTTCCTTACTATCTTCGGGAAAGCGCTGGATCCTACTAAGCTTCGGATTAAGCTGCAAGAGCGAACTCTTCGTTGCCAGTTAAAAGTGTGTAGCAAGGGATTTAAGAGATCGCGCTACGGTTCTCTGCATGCTTACTTACCCATTGGCCTTGCTGTCGAAACCAGTCAACCCCAATTTTAAAATAAGACTACAAATTTACAAAAAATTAATTTACCAATGCAATTCAAATCACCACTTATAATTCATCGTTTATCATTCGTCACTCATCATTTATGATTTGGGCGTATCCCTCGCCACCGCTGTCATCCTGAGGCTCTCGAAGGGCCAACCGCTCGGGTCGGGCTGTCCGCTGCAATCTTTTTGTCATTCAACATTGGTCTGCGAAAGACGATTTGATAAAGACAAAAAGGATTTCCACTACCATCCCTTACGCAGCTTCGCAAAAATCCAAGATTTGTCATATTTAGAACTTCACCCAAAAAATCGGAATATTAAGAAACTTAAACGGACAAAAACCTTTTTTTTACTTCGCGACCTTTGATAAGTTTGAAGTTTATGCTTAGCCTGTCGAAGTATCTTTGCGAATACCTTAAATTATCCTTGCGACCTTTGATAAGTTTTACGTCTTTGCGAGCCTTAAAAATGTTTTCAACAATAATCAAAAAAATCTTTGCGGGCTTTGCGTTCAAAATATTTTAACTCGTTCAAAAATATTTCCAAATTAAATTAACAAAACCAAATCACACAATTTCTAAAAAAATCACAAAACTCCTTAAAGTCGGTTAAACTACCGTTCCAAAAATCACCTTCACATAATAACAGCCTCAATTAGAATTAATTTTGCACAAAACGTACAGTCCGTGAAAATCAAATTACTATCACTTTTTATATTTCTCTTCTCTATCAAGGCATTTTCCCAATCAGAATATGTGATGGGAAACATCTCCAATGAGAATGGCGACAAACTTCCCAATGCCAGCATCGTCAATATCAGAACAGACCAAGTCGTGGTCTCAGATTTTATGGGAAACTTTGTTATCGCTGCAAAAGCTTCCGACGAACTAAGGATAGCACGACAGGGCTATGAACGTAAAAACCTGATTGTAAATGTCGAGAATTTCTCAAAAAGCTTAGACGTCAAATTGTTCACAATCCCACTGGAAATAGAAGAGGTCAAACTCACCTTCCGCCCAACCGGGATCCTGAAAAAAGATGTCTCACGACTCAATCCACCGCCAAAGGTCACAGCGCTCAATATGGCAATGAACAATTATATGCGGACACCTCCAAACGAGGTTGGGCCGTCAGCAAAAGTGCCTTCCTCTTTCCAGCAACCTAATCTTTTGGCAGGACAAATGGATATGGTGAAACTGGCCGGTGCGATTGGCAAATTGGTCGGTAAGGCCACACAGTCGCCAAAAACCTCAGCCAACTATACGGAGAAACAAGAATTCTACAAACGCGTGAAAGCGGTCGTCAATATTGACTATTACACAGATTACGGTTTAGACGAATATGACTTCGATATTTTCCTGGCTTATGCGGATGAGCAGAAAGAACTTTCCAAGAATTATAGGAACAATTTCAACAAGGTGGCGATAGAATCCCAACTCAAGCAGGTGTTTGCGGAATACATCAAGACGCACAACTTTTCCAAGAAAGTTTCCGAAGGTTAATATTTTTAATCAAATTAAGCTTTGTTAATATAGCGTCGGAAATTCTCAATCCTAATGTTTAGCTGTTATCAACCATTATTACTGAATTTAATTGATGTCTGTTTAAATTTAGTTTGACAAATTAACAGTCATATTGGATTCCAATTTATAAGGAATTCCCTATCCATCCACCTTTTAACATAATGTGGAAAACTTTTGCTGATGATTGTCAGTTTTTTGACTCATTTCGACATTTTGCCCTTTCATGTATAGACTTCAATTTCTATTTTTGTATTCACTTAAAAGATAAAAGTAACGCGTTTCCAAACTGGAAATATTCTGTTGCTGATCACTATCTTTTCATAGAATTTTTAATAAACTAATAAATACGGCTGATAATGGGAATTTTCGATAAAAGAATAAGCTACAAACCTTTTGAATATCCAGAAGTAATGCAATTTGTAGAGGCTATCAACAAGTCTTATTGGGTGCATTCCGAAGTGGATTTCACAGCCGATGTTCAGGATTTCCATTCCCAGCTGGAGCCTCACGAGAAAAACGCCGTGAAGAATGCTTTGCTGGCAATCGCTCAGATCGAGGTCAATGTAAAGACCTTCTGGGGAAATCTTTATGATCACCTTCCGAAGCCGGAACTCAACGGTCTAGGCGCAACTTTCGCTGAATGCGAATTCCGCCATTCCGAAGCTTACTCCAGATTGTTGGAAGTGTTGGGTTACAATGATGACTTCTTGGAAGTAGTAAACGTACCAGCTGTAAAAGACAGGATCGAATATCTTGGAAAAATGTTGAAGAACGCCAATTCCCAAGACCCGAAAGCTTACGTTTCCTCATTGTTGCTTTTCAGTATTTTGATTGAGAATGTTTCGTTGTTCAGTCAGTTTGCGATCATTTTGTCGTTTACAAGATTCCAAGGTTATATGAAAAATGTGTCCAACATCATCGCTTGGACTTCTGTAGATGAGCAGATCCACGCCAATGGCGGAATCTATTTGATCAACAAGATCCGTGAAGAACAACCTGACCTGTTGACAGATGAGGACATCGAAGCGATCTATGATCTGGTAGATGAATCTATCGAGATGGAATCTAACATTTTGGATTGGATCTTCGAGCAAGGTGAATTGCAGAAAGTGTCCAAAAAGAATCTTCTTGATTTTATGAAATACAGAGTAGATGATTCTTTGAAGAAAATCGGGGTGAAAACAAGATACAACGTTTCCCAAGAAGATTACAAACCAATGGTTTGGTTCGAAGAAGAGGTTTTCGCCAACTCTATGGATGATTTCTTCGCAAAACGTCCGGTAGATTATACAAAACACGATAAAAGTATTACAGCGAACGATTTGTTTTAATTAAGGACAGGAAGCTGGATGTCTGAAGCTGGAAGAAATTAAACAAGAACATAATATTTGTCATTCCTATGGAATTGCAAAACTGAATAAAAAATCCTTTCAAAGTTTCAGGCTGAGAAAGGTGTGAAAAAGAAAATTTTGAGAACGATTTATAATTCTTGGAGTTTTCTTTTTTATGTGAAATCGTCAAAAATGGCGAAGCGCGCCCCGGCTTGAGTGGAGCTCTTTTTCTGGCATTGCGATGTGGAAATGTTCAAACGGATGACCTCACGTCGTAAGCAATGACAGAAAAAAGCGGGAACGGAAGACGGAAATAGGCGCCCAAAAAATGATTTAAAAAACAATAAGCCAATACAATAAGCAAAATATAAAAGTTATGATGGACGAAAATATAGATATCTGGTGGCTCAACGAAGAGTCTGAGCAAATGTTGAACAGAGGTTACCTTTTGAAAGGTGAGACTGTAGATGGCGCGATCGACCGTATCACAACGGCGGCAGCAAAACGTCTTTACAAACCTGAATTGCAACCGGCTTTCAAGGAAATGATCGTGAAAGGCTGGATCAGTTTCTCATCTCCTGTTTGGGCGAATATGGGAACACAACGTGGTTTGCCGATCTCTTGTTTCAACGTTCACGTTCCGGATAATATCGAAGGCATCACGCACAAGTTGGGAGAGGTGATCATGCAGACGAAGATCGGTGGTGGAACGTCCGGTTATTTTGGAGAATTGAGAAATAGAGGAACTGCGGTGACAGACAACGGAAAATCTTCCGGAGCGGTTTCTTTTATGAAATTATATGACACTGCGATGGATGTCGTGTCGCAAGGTGGCGTGAGAAGAGGTGCGTTTGCAGCGTATCTTGACATCGACCACGGTGATATTGAGGAATTCTTGAGTATCAAAGATATTGGAAGTCCGATCCAAAACTTGTTTACAGGGATCTGCGTTCCGGATTACTGGATGCAGGATATGATCGACGGTGATGCAGACAAGCGTAAAATCTGGGCAAGAGTTTTGGAAAGCCGCCAGCAAAAAGGTTTGCCTTACATCTTCTTCACGGATAATGTGAACAGAAACAAGCCTCAGGTCTACAAAGATTCTGGATTGATGGTGAACGCAAGTAACCTTTGTTCCGAGATCATGTTGCCTTCTACAGCCAACGAATCTTTCATCTGTTGTCTGTCTTCTATGAACCTGGAATTGTACGACGAGTGGAAAGATACGAATGCTGTAAAATTGGCAATCTATTTCCTAGACGCGGTTCTTTCAGAATTCATTGATAAAACTGAAGGGAATTATTACCTGACTTCAGCTAGAAACTTTGCAATGCGTCACAGAGCTTTAGGTTTGGGCGTTTTAGGATACCATTCTTATTTGCAGAAAAATATGATCCCGTTCGAAAGTTTCGAGGCGACTCAGTTCAATGCGAGAGCGTTCCGTCACATCAAAGAACAGTCTGAGATTGCTTCCAAAGAGTTGGCGAACATCTACGGCGAACCAGATATGTTGAAAGGTTACGGATTGAGAAACACGACGTTGATGGCGATTGCACCAACCACTTCAAGTTCTGCGATCCTTGGACAAACTTCTCCTGGAATCGAGCCGTTTGCTTCTAACTATTACAAAGCTGGTCTGGCAAAAGGAAACTTTATGCGTAAGAACAAATATTTGGCAAAATTGCTTGATGAAAAAGGTTTGGACAACGAAGAAACTTGGAGAACGATCATGTTGAACCACGGTTCTGTACAACATCTTGAAGGTTTGTCTGATGAGGAAAAAGCGGTATTCAAAACGTTCAGAGAAATCTCTCCAATGGAGATCGTTTCTCAGGCGGCTCAAAGACAGCAATATATCGATCAGGCGCAATCGCTTAATTTGCAGATTCCTTCTACAATGCCAGTGAAAGACGTGAACTACGTGATGATCGAAGCTTGGAAGAAAGGTGTGAAAACGTTGTATTACCAAAGAAGTTCATCGGTTTCAAAAGAAATGATGGTCAACTTTGTGACTTGCTCGGCTTGTGAAGCTTAATTGCATATAAATAGAATTAATAATTGAAACCACAGAATTTTCTGTGGTTTTTTTGTTAACTTTAAACCTCGAACTTTAAATTCAATTCCAATGAAATTCGGACAAGTCCCAGATCCTTCGCAGATAGATTTTACATTGCCAAAAGACCATCCTCAAACCAAATTCATTCTCGAGCAGAATAAAAAAGGGCTTGAGAATATTTCGATTGGCTGTGCAAAGTGGAACAAGACCGACCTCAAAGGATTCTATCCGAAAGGAACAAAAGATGAGTTGACCTATTATTCCACACAATTCAATTCGATTGAGTTGAATGCAACGTTCTATGGAATGCCAACTGCCGAACAAGTCCAAACTTGGAAAGAGAAAACACCAAAAGATTTCAAGTTCTTCCCGAAGATCACCAACACCGTTTCCCACTTCCGAAGATTGCTGAATATCACAGATGTGGTGACACAATTCGCTTCAGCAGTTTTGAATTTTGATGAGAAATTAGGAATGGTTTTTCTGCAGCTTCACGATAACTTCAAGCCGAAAGACTATGAGCGATTGGAGAAATTCGTACAAGATTGGCCAAAAGAAGCGCCTTTGGCCATTGAACTCAGAAATACCGAATGGTTTATGGACGAAGAGGTTTTCAATACCGTTTGTGAATTGTTTGAAATGAATAACATTACCAATATCATCGTCGATACAGCGGGCAGAAGAGATATGTTGCATATGCGATTGACGACGCCAAATGCTTTCATCCGTTACGTTGGTGCAAACGCCGAAAGTGATTACGAAAGATTGGAGGATTGGCTGAAAAGATTGACCAAATGGAAAAAAGAAGGATTGCAGAATTTGTACTTCTTTGTTCATCAAAATATCGAAAAAGCATCACCACTATTATCTTCCCACTTGATTCAAAAGATGAATGAAGATTGGAAAACGGATATTCACATTCCTGTAATGGCAGATGGTCAGCCGACTTTGTTTTAAATGATATTAACGAAAATAAAAATTCCCTTCGAGCTGAAGGGAATTATTTTTTTCTCCAAAAATTTCCCTCCTTTGGAGGGGCGACGAAAATTCTTTGAATTTTTGTCGGGGTGGTTTATTAATCCAGCATTGTCAGTCTTAGGCTCTCGAAGACCAAAAAAGCTTAAGCCAAAAACTTAAGCTCCTTGTCCTTGAAATTGTTATTTTCAACGAGTTTGTTCATTGCCTTCATTGTCTTCTTGCGAAGTTTGGCAAGGATGCGGACGTTTTTGTCCTCGCTGTAGTCGAAGATGTTGTCTTCAAAAGAAAAGACATCGCCTTTCTTGAAACTGATGTTGTTTTCCTTCAACTCTTTTAGAAGCATTAGGTTGGTCATTACTTTCAGAGAAGTGCTTTCCGCCGCTTCCATATATTTTAAAGATTTCAGAAGCTCTTTTTTATATTTTTTCTTAGAATTCATATTGTAGATATTTATTGTTTTTTAAGGTCTAATTTTATACCATCTTAATTAATCGAGGTTCGGATTTCCAAAAGATGTCGATGATATTAAGTAAATGTTAATCGGCGAAAGTTATAAAAATATCTTCAGAATTTCTTATTTTTGACAAAAATAAATCTAAAATGCAAGACCCGATCTTTGACCTCATTGAAAAAGAAAGAGAAAGACAAACCCACGGAATCGAATTGATCGCTTCGGAAAATTTTGTTTCCGAAAATGTGATGAAAGCGATGGGAAGTGTATTAACCAACAAATATGCAGAAGGCTATCCTGGCAGACGTTATTATGGCGGTTGCGAAGTAGTGGACCAAGTGGAGCAATTGGCAATCGACAGAGCGAAAGAACTTTTTGGTGTCGATTATGTGAATGTTCAGCCACATTCTGGTTCTCAGGCCAACGCGGCGATCTATCTTTCAATCCTGAAGCCAGGTGACAAAGTGATGGGAATGGACCTTTCTATGGGAGGACATTTGACGCACGGTTCTGCGGTTAATTTCTCTGGAATCCAATACGAAGTTTGTTCGTACGGTGTTCAAAGAGAAACTGGTTTGATCGACTACGACCAAATGAGAGAAGTGGCTTTGAGAGAAAGACCAAAGATGCTGATCGCAGGATTCTCAGCTTACTCTAGAGATTTGGATTATGCAAAATTCAGAGAAGTGGCGGACGAGATCGGTGCGACGCTCTGGGCAGACATTGCACATCCCGCTGGTTTGGTTGCTAAAGGTTTGCTAAATGATCCTTTTGCACATTGCCACGTCGTGACGACTACGACTCACAAAACCTTGAGAGGTCCAAGAGGAGGAATGATCATGTTGGGCAAAGATTTCGAAAATACATACGGACATAAAACACCAAAGGGTGAAACCAAGTTGATGAGTGCCGTCTTGGACAGCGCCGTTTTTCCAGGGATTCAAGGTGGTCCATTAGAGCATGTGATCGGGGCGAAAGCGGTGGCATTTGCAGAAGCAATTGATTCTAAATTCGAGGTTTATGCTAAGCAAGTGAAGGCTAATGCGCAGGCTTTGTCAAAATCAATGGTTGATAATGGATTCGAGATCGTAAGTGGCGGAACGGACAATCACTTGATGTTGATCGATTTAAGAAATAAAAATGTGAACGGAAAGGAAACAGAGAAGGCATTGGTAAAAGCGGACATCACTTGTAACAAAAATATGGTGCCGTTTGATGACAAATCACCTTTCACAACGTCTGGAATCAGATTGGGAACTGCAGCCATCACAACAAGAGGTTTGAAAGAAAACGATATGACAACCATTGCCAATTTAATTTCTGAAGTGGTTGATAATATCTCAAACGATGAGGTTCTAACTTCTGTAAGAAAGAAAGTAAACGAATTGATGGAAGGCCACGCGCTTTTCAACTATTAATAAAATAATCAATTTTTATAATAAAAGAATGGACAATTTCGTTCATTCTTTTTTGTTTGAATACCAATGGAAAAGAAATCCTACACTTTTGACGAGATCAAACAGAAAATGGTCAATTATTGTGTTTATCAAGACCGTTGTCATGCTGAAGTAGAGCAGAAGATGAGAGATTTTTTACTGATCCCAGAAGCGAAGGATGAGATCTTTATCTATTTGATGAAAGAAAATTATTTGAATGAAGAACGTTTCACGAGAAGTTATATTCGCGGGAAGTTCTACATCAAACATTGGGGACGGAACAAGATCAGGATGAATCTCAAGCAAAAAGGGATCAATGAAAAATTGATATCAAATTCTATGGATGAGATCTATGACGAAGATTACGAGAAAACCCTCAACAAGCTTTTTCAAAATTATATATCTACGCAAAAAGGTTTGAAGGATTATCAGAAAAAAAGCAAAACCATCAGACATTTGATGTCCAAAGGTTATGAATATGAAGCAATTTTAGATATGATTACCAATGCCAATGATTAGGGAGCTGCGTAACTCAAATGTGTCTAGTAATTTAGCAAAATCAAATTATTTCGGCATAATAAATAAAAAATCCTTAATTTCGTCGCAAATTATAGCAACCTTTAAATTCATGAAAAAACTTATTATCATATATTCCTTATTATTGTTTGGTTTGACGAATGCACAATCTGTAAAATATGGATTGACAGGTAGTGTTCACAAGGGTTCAATAGCGGGAATACATGGTGTTTCCAAAGGTGATTTTGGTGGAAATATTGGTGTGTTTGCAGATTTTTCTTTGGTGACAAATGATGTTTATGACTCGGCTTGGTTGTACTTCACACCACAGTTGGAGGTTTACACACTCGGAGAAAAAGCAGACTGGGACGAGGATAAGAGAGATTATCAAAAGTACAGCAACGTGTATGTTGGCGTGCCTCTTTATTTAAAATATTATCTCAGAAACCATGGCTACAAAGGTGATATCTATTTGATGTTCGGTCCAAAACTCGAATTTCTTGTCAGCGAGAAGACCGATGAGGGAAATGCTTTGGCAGAAGCAACTGCAGCTGGCTTTGATCCCAACATCTTTGGCCTAGGTCAGAAACCTAAGTCATTTGGCTACGGTATCTCTGTGAAAGCGGGAGCGAAAGTAAGTGACAACGTGGAAGTTTTTGTGAGATTCGATAGAGGATTGTCAAAAATATACCCTGACTTCAAACCACAAGCTACTTACAACAGGTTTTTTGCGTTGGGTCTTAGCTATTACTTAGGAAGCACAGATTAACACTCAAAACAACGCAATAAGAGTTTTTGCCTTTTTAGAAACTTAAAAATGAGTAAACAAATATTTTTATTGGTTTTATTTTTATTAGCTTTTTCTTGCAAGCCTAAAAAGAATATGATCTATATGAGCAACCACAACTTCGAGCAAGAAGTTGCACAAGCCAGATATACAGGACTAAAAATAAAGGAAGCGGATGTTTTGGATATCAAAGTATCCGCTTTTGACGAGATAGCGGTAAAGCCTTTCAACCTTTCCAGCATGGCTGCAACAAGCAATCCTGCCAATGGTGATTCTGAGAGTGCTGCTGGTCAGTACTTAGTGTCAGCGGATGGCTATGTGGTGATGCCAGTTTTAGGAAAAGTATATTGCCTCGGTATGACGAAGCAACAATTGGAACAAGATCTAGAGGAACGATTAAAAGTATACCTCACCGACCCAAGAGTGGATGTGAAATTGACCAATTTCAGCATCAGCGTATTAGGCGCAGTAGCAAGTCCAGGGCAGAAGACGACCAATAAGGAAAAGCTCAATCTGTTCCAAGCCATAGCGCTTGCAGGAGACATGAGTCCAGCTGCAGACAGAACCAATGTGAAACTTTTGAGATACTCCGAGGAAGCTCAAAAAGATGTCTTGGTCAACTTGGATTTTTCTGATGCAAGCATTGTGAATTCGCCTTACTATTACTTACAACAGAATGACATTCTTTTCGTAGAACCAGACAAGAATGCACAGATCGCGGCCAATACGACGAACCCAAATCGAAATTTGATCCTACAGCTAGGCGGGACCATATTGGGAATTGTATCATTAATTATTGCCGTAAGTCGATAAAATCATGGAATTACTAGATAGCACGCCGCTAAAAAGTGGTAAGAAGATAAATATTAAAAAAGAACTAAACCGGTATTTGAAAAACTGGTATTGGATCCTTTTGAGCATGCTTGTTTTCTATACAGCTGCAAAAGTTTATTTACGCTACACGACGCCGCAATATCTCTCCAAGACGACCATTCAGTTTCCTGAAACGAAAGGTAAGGGAAGCGCCGCACTCAGCGATTTGCAAACTTTGGGAGTAGGCGTGCACGGCAATGAGGAACTACAAAGTGAGGCCACCGCGATCCTATCAAAACCAATATTGGCAAGAGTGGTGGACAGTCTGAATTTGAATGTAAGTTTCTACGCCTTGGGAAAGATCAAGGAACTGGAAATGTATCCACAAGCGCCATATTCAGGTAAAGTTCTAGAATTTAAGGATAAGAAATTCGTTTCCGCAACTTATATTATTACGCCAGCCAATGGTAATGCTTTCACGCTTTCGGAAGGTCCTTTGTTGGCAGGGAAATCCCAGTTTCAATTTGGAGAAGTGATTGAACTTCCTTTTGGGACAGTGGTATTATCTCGCAAAACAGGAATTGACACATCTCCTGTGAAAGTGGTATTTCGCAGTACATCATCTTGGGTCTCAACGCTGGAAAGCTGGGTCAATGTAAGTCTTCCTGAGAATAAAGGTCTGCTGATGGATATCACCATCAAAGGCGCAATCCCGGAAAAATCAGAAAATATTCTGAACGAGATCACCAAGCAATACAATATCGAAGGTGTACAAGACAGAAATCAAGAAGCACAAAATACACAGGACTTCATCAACAGAAGATTGGATATCATTACGCAAGACCTTTCGGGAATAGAGGGCGAAAAAGAGAGCTTTAAAAAACAAAACAAGATCACCGATCTGGAAGCACAGGCCAACATGGCTTTGGCAAATTCCAATGAGAATACGAAGCAGATCCTGCAATATGCGACAAAACTGGATATGGTCAATTCTATATTTAATTCCAGTTCTACAGAGAAATTGCTTCCTTCCAACATTGGATTGTCCACAGTGACGGAGGAATATATTTCAAAATACAACGACCTGTTGTTGACCAGAAATAAAACGCTAAAACAAGCGACCCAACTCAATCCTTCTGTCATTCAGATGAATAAGGATATTTCTGAACTTCGTGGCCTCATCCGGCAGAACCTGCAGGAATCCAAATATACCCTGCAAGATCAAATTGCACAGATCAATGGACAATTGAATGCGGACCGGTCAAAGATCAACAACTATCCGACACAGGAAAAAGTGTTCCGAAGTATTGAAAGACAACAGAACCTCAAGGAGCAATTGTACCTATATCTACTGCAAAAAAGAGAAGAGAATGCTATCACACTAGCTGTAGATGCGCCGAAAGCAAAAATCCTAAATCCAGCCTACACACTGGGAATTGTGGAGCCGAACCAAAAGCAAATGATCACGGGTGCATTGGCTCTAGGTTTTTTACTACCGGTTCTATGGCTTTTCGGAAAGTACACATTGGATACAAAGGTGCATACGAAAGAAGAGATTCAGTCCCGCATTCCAAATGCCGCCGTCATAGCAGAAATACCTGTGAAAAACGGAGAAGAAACATTGATCGAGACCAGTGATTTCTCTGTCTTTGCAGAATCTTTCCGGATCTTGACCTCCAATCTCAAATTTATCATCAAACCAAAACAAGAAGTAAGGAAAGGCAATGTCATTCTCATCACCTCATCCATCAAAGGAGAAGGTAAGACCACAATTGCGATGAATACAGCACTGACGTTAGCTGGAGCATCCAAAGTATTGATCATTGGCGCGGATATCAGGAATCCACAGTTGCATCGCTTCGTGAAAGGCCAGAAACCAGGACTGACAGATTATTTGATCTCTAATGACCATTCGCCGGAGAAATTCATCATTCCTTCTGGACTTCATCACAACTTGGATGTCCTTTTCAGTGGCGCCATTGCGCCAAATCCGAACGACCTTTTGGATATGCCGAAATTTGATGCTATGATCCAGCAGCTTAAAAACCAATATCAATACATTATTTTAGATTCTGCACCAGTAATGTTGGTAAGCGATACACTGCATCTCATGGGCAGTGCCGACGTGATTCTGTACATCGTCAAATCCGACTACACAGAGAACGATATGCTTGATTTTGCAGAAGAATTCCAACGCACACACGACGCAAAAAATATGTCCTTCATCCTGAACAACGTGCAACCGCAGAACACCAGGTATGGGAATAAGTATGGATATGGGTATTACTCATATAACGAGAAAAAGAAAGGGATAAAAAAAATGTTTGATGGAAAAGCCTAATAATTATTATAAAATAGATTCCAAGACCTCGGTTTTTTCATTAAATTTAAAAGAAGTTTGGCATTATCGGGACCTTTTGCAAATGTTTGTGAAAAGGGATTTTATTACCTTCTACAAACAGACCATCTTAGGACCGCTTTGGTTTATAGTACAACCTTTGTTGACGACTTTGATCTTTATCATCCTATTTGGAAATATTGCAAAACTTTCTACTGATGGAATTCCTCAGGTGCTGTTCTATCTTTCGGGAATCACTATCTGGAATTATTTTTCGGAGAGTTTAACTAAAACTTCCACCGTTTTTAAAGACAATGCAAATATGTTCGGGAAAGTATATTTTCCGAGATTGATCATGCCGCTTGCAATTGTGAGTTCATCTTTGATGAAATTTTTGGTGCAATTTGGGATTTTCATTGTTGTACTACTGTACTATGTAATTTTTACGGATTCTATCAAGCCAAATATTTGGATATTATTTACACCATTTTTAATATTTTTAATGGCAATCTTCGCTTTAGGAATGGGAATGATCTTCTCTTCTTTGACAACGAAATACAAAGATCTGATCTTTCTTCTAACATTTGGGATCCAGCTTTTCATGTACATCACGCCAGTGGTCTATCCAATTTCTTCTTTGCCAGACAATTTTAAGTTTTTAGCGGTCATCAATCCTTTGTCACCATTGTTTGAATGTTTCAGATATGCTTACTTGGGAACCGGAAGTTTCAGTGTCGAAAGTATTTTGATAAGCTCTGTGATCATTTTTATCATATTGATTGCGGGAACAGTGATTTTTAATAGAGTCGAAAAAACCTTTATGGACACCGTATAAAAATGAATAAAAATATTGCCATAAAAGCTGAAAATATCTCCAAACAATATCGTCTTGGAGAAGTAGGAACTGGGACAATTTCTCATGACCTGAACCGATTTTGGGCAAGATTGCGAGGAAAGGAAGACCCTTTTCTAAAGATTGGTGAAAGCAACGACCGTTCTCAAAAAGGAGAAAGCGATTACGTATGGTCGTTGAAAGACATTAATTTCGAAATCGAAAAAGGCGATGCCGTTGGAATCATTGGCAGAAATGGTGCGGGAAAATCCACCTTGTTAAAATTATTGAGCCGTGTTACAAAACCAACCACAGGTCATTTCGAAGTGGATGGCAGAATTGCGTCACTTTTGGAAGTTGGCACGGGTTTCAACCCGGAAATGACAGGCCGCGAAAACATATTTCTCAACGGTGCCATCCTCGGAATGCGCAAACACGAGATCAAAAGAAAATTTGATGAAATTGTAGATTTCTCCGGCGTGGAGCGCTACATCGACACGCCTGTAAAACGATATTCTTCCGGAATGTATGTTCGTTTGGCTTTCGCTGTTGCGGCACATTTAGAATCTGAGATCTTGATCGTAGATGAGGTTCTAGCCGTTGGTGATGCCGAGTTCCAGAAAAAATGCCTGGGAAAAATGGGCGATGTTTCGAAAGGCGAAGGAAGGACGGTTTTGTTTGTGAGTCATAATATGGGCGCGGTGCAGAGTTTGTGCAATAAGGGGATTTTGTTAGAGAATGGGAATTTATCAACTTTAAATACGATGGAAAAAGTTATCCAAAATTATCTTCATAAAGAAAGCGAATCCTCACATCAAAAATGGTCGTTAGAAAAAGCTCCGGGTTCAGAGCAATTCAAGATACTCGAACTTGAAATTCTGAATGATAAAAATGAACATCAAATTGATTTTCTTTCATCACAAGAAATAAGAATTAGATTGACATACATGAATCTTGGAGATACTGAGCCTTATACACACGGATTTAACTTATACAATAATTTCGATATCCACATCCTGAGTTCTCATGATTTAACGGCGGATCAATTAAAAGGAAATAACTCCAATGGTATTTTCTCTAGAACTATAATAATTCAAGGAGGCTTACTTTCGGAGGGGAATTATAACTTTAGCTTTGCTGTTATGAAGTATAATCCTTTTACTGTAATATTTCATGAGCTAAATTTGGGCGGATTTAGTATAGTCGATGATCTGCATATCGAAGGTTACGAATTTAAAATACCGGGAATAATAAAACAAAATTTAAATTGGATTTAAGATTATGGATGATTTAGAATGGACAGGAGAACGCCTAGTTACTAATATTAATACAAGTTTTGGTACGATTGAACACCTCCATAGATATGCCATTGCACAACAAATATGTAAAAACAAAATTGTTCTTGATATAGCATCTGGTGAAGGCTATGGAAGTGCTTTAATTAGTAAATTTTCAAAAAAAACTTTTGGAGTTGATATAGATGAAAAAAGTGTAAATCATGCACAGAAAAAGTATTCATTGCATAAAAATCTTCAATTTTTACAAGGGTCTGTTGAAAAAATTCCGCTTCCAGATAAGTCTGTTGAAATCATTATCTCATTTGAGACAATTGAGCATTTGGTAGATCATGACCAAATGCTGAAAGAATTTAAAAGAGTTCTTACCGAAGATGGAATTGTATTTCTTTCATCACCTGAAAAATCGATATACAGTCAAAGAGATCCCAATAATCCTTTTCATGTAAAGGAGTTAACACTAAATGAACTTAAAACTACAGTAGGTAAATATTTTCCATTTTCAGTTTATTCTAAACAGAGATTCGTCGCAGGGTCACTAATTTCTCCATTTGATGCATCTGAAAAGTTAAACTTCAATGAATTTGATGGAGATCATTACGAAATTCAAAAAGGGCTCAAGGAGGATCAATTTTATAATAAGCCTTATTTCAATCTTGCTGTTTTCTCTGCTAAACATTTTAATATCCATGATTTCAATAATCTTTCATTATTTAATGGTGTACAAGTAATTACTAAAAGGGAGAATCAATTAGAAAAAGAACTCCAAGATTTACTTAACAGTACAACATATAAAATAGCTAAGACTATAGTGAAAACTTTTAGATTTCTTAAAAAATGATTAAACCCATAGCAATTCACCTTCCGCAGTTTCATCCTTTTCAAGAGAACGATGAATGGTGGGGAAAAGGCTTTACAGAATGGACCAATGTGACGAAAGCAAAACCGCTTTTTGAAGGACACTACCAGCCTCATCTTCCATCCGATTTGGGATTCTATGATTTAAGATTAGAAGAGGCAAGGCTTGCCCAGGAAGCTTTGGCAAAAGAATATGGAATTTTTGGCTTTTGCTATTATCATTATTGGTTCAATGGGAAAAGACTTATGAATGAGCCTGTTGATCGAAAGCTTGAAAATCCCAAAGAAAATCTTCCATTCATGTTATGTTGGGCCAACGAGAATTGGACCAGAGCGTGGGATGGTAAAGATAAGGAGGTTTTGATAGAGCAAAAATATAATCTGGAAGATGATGCGGCACATATTAGATATTTATTGGCTAATGTTTTTAATGATCCCAGGTATATCAGGGTTGAGAAAAAAATATTTTTTGCAATCTACAGACCAGCCAATTTTCCAGATCTTGAAAAGACCATAAATCTTTGGAAAGAGATTGCAAGAGACGAATTCCAAGAGGAATTTTTTCTTGCTTATATCACGCATTCAACATTTAATGATAATGAAAACACGAAATTGTTTGATGTGGCAATCGATTTTCAACCAAATTATAATTTGAAATTAGATGTGAAAATCCCAAATTATAAAGAAAGAGTAGAGAGGAAATTCTTTGGCAAACGGACTTTCCTTTTTGATAATAGAGTAATTACTTATAAGGATTTCTCACAGAAGGCATTTGATAATCAAACATTTGATAAGGGAATTTTTCCAGGTATTACGCCTATGTGGGACAATTCTGCAAGACGCACGGAAAATGCTCTTGTAATTGACGGTTCGACACCAGAACTGTATGGAACCTGGCTAGAAAATATCATCAACAGATATCGAATGATAGAGTCCGATGAAAAATATGTTTTTATTAATGCATGGAACGAATGGGCAGAAGGCAACCATCTTGAGCCTTGTCAAAAGTGGGGAAGGAGATATTTAGAAGTTACAAAAGAAAAATTTGACAATCAATAAAATGCCCCTTGTCTCCATCATAATACCAAATTACAATCATGCACCTTTTCTTAAGCAACGCATAGACTCTGTCTTGGACCAAACTTTTCAAGATTTTGAAGTCATTATTTTGGATGACTGTTCTTTGGATAATAGCAGAGAAATAATAGAAAGTTACAGGAATCACCCGAAGATTTCTCATATTATATATAATGAAAAAAATTCTGGGAGCACTTTCAAGCAATGGAAAAAAGGTATTGACCTCGCAATAGGTGAATGGATTTGGATTGCAGAAAGTGATGATTGGTGTGAAGCTGTATTTCTGGACAATGTCTTGGAATCTGATAATGTAAATTCTGAAACAGTAATAAGCTTTGCTCAGGCGTATATCATCAACGAAGCAAAAAAGTCATGTTATGCTTCGTATAATGGCGATGCCCTATTTTATAATTTGGACGGATTATTATTTATAAAGAAAAAAATGCTGCCTTACAATGGAATATGGAACGCAAGCCAAGCAATTTTTCGGAGAAAATACTATTATAAACTCTCTTCTGAGTATCTAAAATATAAATTTTGCGGTGATTGGATTTTTTGGGTAGAACTATCACTGATGGGAGATGTAGCGGTTTGTGGAAAAATAATTTCTTATTTTAGAAAACATGATAAAGATGTTACCTCTAAATCCACAAAATCTGGAATTAGATACTTTGAAGAATTTGATGCTCTGAGATATTTTAATCATTTACTTGCCGATAAAGCATATTTCAGTCGACATAATACTTATTACACTCACTACAAACAACTTTGCAATATCAGAAAAAGTATTACAAAAGAAGATATGAAGAGGCTTAAAAAAAAATATTCTCAGCAATTTACATCAAAGCAAAAAATTAAACTGAGGCTGAACGAATTTTTTGGATATTTAAAAATTTTTTAAGATGAAAGGTCATGTCATCTCAATTATTGTTCCTGTATACAATGTTGAGTTATATTTGCAGGATTGCATTGATTCAATTTTAAACCAAACATACAAGCAATTAGAAATTATACTTGTAAATGATGGTTCTACAGATGGTGGTGGTGAAATTTGTGATGAATATGCTAAATGTGATGATAGAATCAAAGTTATTCATAAAAAAAATGGAGGGCTTTCGGATGCACGAAACACCGGAATACAAGTTTGCAAAGGAGAATACATTTCATTTGTTGATTCTGATGATATCCTCCATGTAGAATTTATCAATGTTTTGTTTCAAAACCTTATTTCCAACAACGCATTGATAAGTTGTTGTAATTTTCAATCATTTACCGATAGTTCTGATTTAAACTATGATTTATACGAAACTGAAGTTGAGATTTTCACAGGCAATGAATTTTTAGGAATGTTGTATGACCCGAAATGGGTTCCGCAGAATGTAGTTATGTGGAATAAAATCTATCACAAAAGTATCTTTGAGAAATTGCGATTTCCTTTAGGAAAGCTTCATGAAGATGAATTTGTTTTTCATGAGATTTATGATGGTAAAAAAACAATTGTTTATACTGATGTTAAACTTTATTTCTACAGGAAACATGGCGCAAGTATCACAAAAAATTACAGCCTACAAAATTACTATGATGCAAAAGAAGCACACATTAAAAGAATCGAATTTGGAAAAGTAATAATGAATAGAGCCTTTGTGAATAACACAAAACTAAATCTACTGAAAAAGACCATTCATGCCTTTTATTCTTTTTCATTTGATAAGAACGTGAAAAAGGAAATCTTAAAAAAACCTTATTGGATACTGCAATTGTATCTCAAGAAACATTATAATGCAAAGGAAATTATTTACTTATTATATAAGTTAATGAAATGATGAAATTACAGAATGATAGACGTAATAGATATGCCAAAATTAAAATCAGTTTGCAATATAGATTGCCCCGACTAATTGATAAATTGTAACAATGCTTAGTATAATAATTCCCGTCTATAATGTTGAGCAATATTTGAATCAGTGTATTGACTCTATTCTTTGTAATTCAGACGATGATGTTGAAATTCTCTTAATCAATGATGGTTCTACGGACAATAGTGGAAGAATTTGTGAGCACTATCTTGAAATAGACTCTCGAATAAAAACGTTTCATAAAAAGAATGGTGGCGTATCCTCCGCTCGTAATCTTGGAATTGAAAAGGCAAATGGAGAATACTTGTGGTTCATAGACCCAGATGATTGGATTTCATATAACGCAGTTGAAATTATTAATGAAACTTTGAGACGGCAAGAGCCGGAATTGTTAGTGTTTTCACATATCAAGTATTTAGAAAGCGATAAGACTTTTAAAGAAACAATTGCCCCGATAGAAATAGAAAGAACTTCAATAGAAAATTACACATCAACACTTGGTTATTTCCGTCCAAACGTATGGTGTTATGTTTATAAAAGAAAAATGATCAGACAATTTGATATCTCTTTTCCAGCACAACCATATTTCGAAGATGAAATTTTCAATTTAGACATCTTTGCTAAAGCTGAATCAATAGTTCAAATAAATGAACAACTATACTTCTACAGAGAACGGGAAAATTCTGCAATGACAAAACCATTTTCTGAAGAAAAGCTTCTCTGCTATATCACACTATTGCAGGCGTACAAATGTTTTATGGAAAATTCATTTACAAAAACATATATGTGGAAAAATGTATTCGTATACATAGGAAATATGAAAAGTGGTATGAAAAAATTAAATTACTCCACTAAAAAACAGAAGAAAATAATAGGAAAAACTAAGTCAATCTTTAAAAATTTAAAATTCCTGAATGATGATTCTCGGGGAATTATAGTTTATAAAATACTCTATAATTATTTTCCCTCACTATTTGCACTGTTGTAATTGATTATGATTAAAAAATATCTCATAAAGTATTACCTCATTATGCGGTATCTGCCTTTTCTATTATTTGGCAAGAAACCAACGATTCTTTCTTTTGATCAAACCGTAGAAGAGATAATACGTAACAAAAAATCATTAGCCCGTTTTGGAGATGGCGAAATTTGTATTCTATTGTTAGAAGGCGAAGGTATCGGTTTCCAAAAGCTTGATTATGAATTATCTTTAAGATTATCCGAAGTCATAAATCATCAAGGAGACAAATTGTTGGTTTCTTTACCTAACACCTTTGGGAAAATCTCAGAGCTAAGAGTTGAGTCAAAAATTTTTTGGTATGGATTCAATTTAGCTTATGCAAAAAAAATCCTTAAGAAAATTCCCACAAATAAAGTTTTTGGCGATACAAATGTGACAAGATTTTATATGATGTATAAAGACAAATCCCATTTGAATGTATTAAAAAAGGTAAATAAATTAAAGTCTATTTGGGAAAATCAGGACATCCTAATAGTGGAAGGTGTGGAAACAAAACTGGGTGTGGGAAACAATCTTTTTGCTAATGCTAATAGCATCAGCAGAATATTATGCCCATCAAAAAACGCTTTCAGTAATTATCAAGATATTTTTGAATCCGTTAAGAAATATGGGAAAAACAAGTTGATTCTTTTAGCGCTAGGTCCTACAGCTACAGTATTAGCATATGATTTATCACAAGAAAATTTTTGGGCATTAGATGTAGGACATATTGATGTAGAATACATGTGGTTTCTAATGAATGCGACGGAAAAAGTTGGGATTAAAGGAAAATCGGTAAATGAATATAATAGAGGCATAAGTGAAAATGATTCTAAATCCATTGACACCCTGTATGAGCAGACCATATTAACTAAGATAGAATAATACAAAATATTCAATGCATAATAAAGCTATAGATAGCAGAATTGAAATAATGGATAGTCTTCGAGTTGTGGCTGTTATAATGGTGATGTTGTACCATTACTACAGCAGGTTTTACGGAAATCATTATACTTATGTTGTGAATACTTCAGAATTCTTAAAATTTGAGTATCTGGGTGTTGAACTCTTCTTTATTATTTCAGGTGTTGTAATAATGCTAACATTACAAAATTGCGATTCTATCTTTGTCTTTCTTAAAAAGAGGTTTGGTAGACTTATTCCGGGAATGTTGATTTGCCCTACCTATACTTTTTCACCAAATAGTCATCTTTTCTCCAATATAATAATATCAAATACATTCAGTTTTATTAAACGTAAGATTATTTAGAACACCTTATGAAACTCTCAATTATAGTTCCAATATATAATGCCGAAAAATATATAGAGAAGTGCTTGGAAAGTTTAGTACAGCAATCCTATGCAAACTTAGAAATCATTTTAATTAATGACGGAAGTACTGATAGCTCTATAGAAATTTGTCGACAATTCGCTACTTATGATCACCGGATAAAAATTTTAGAGCAATCCAATGGTGGACCTGCAAAGGCAAGAAATTATGGTATGTTAAACACTACAGGAGACTATATAGGTTTTGTAGACGCTGACGATTATGTAGAAATTGATTTTTTTGAAAAAATGATTCAAGCTTCTATTTCTTCTAATGCAGACATTATTATCAGCAATATTAAAGAAATTAAAAGTAGTAATGTCATTTTAAATACTTTGCCCAAGAATAGAATCATAAATAAAAATGAAATAAAAGATTTAGTAATAAAACAATACTATACTTCATATCTTGGTAATTTAGCTTCCTTATTTAATAAAATTTATAAAAAATCTTTTATCAAAAGAAATGAACTTCTAATTGATGAACAAAGAATCAGAGCAGAAGATTACTGGTTTAATTTTGAGGCTTTTAGCAAAGCAGAATCTTGTTTTGCGATTGATAATATGGGATACATATATAATACATTTTCTGAAAATAGTATTATGAAATCTTTTAGAAGTAGTCAGTATCAGGACTTTTTGACTACGAGATACAAACTTTTGGAATACAATAAAACATTATTATTTGAAATTAATTATTCCGATTGGGATACTACATTTATAAATCATACAAATGAATTTATACTACAAGGAATAGAATTTAGACAAAAAAAAATTGTGAAAAACATATTGAAAGATGACACTTTTATAAATTGTATGAAAAATTATCAAGCTAATAATTTACACACAAAAATTATTAAGCTGTCAGTTAATATAAATTTGAAAAAGATCACATATTTTTTATATGTATTATGGTCGTTAAGAATCAAAAAATGAAAATATCACTAATAATTGCAGCCTATAATGTTGAGTCATTTATTGAAAAGTGCATACTTTCTTGTCTACATCAAGATCTATCCAATAATTCATTTGAAGTTATTGTTGTAGATGATGGTTCCACGGATGATACAGCACTAATTTTGGAAAAATCAAAATCAGATTTCAGTAATTTAAAAATCATAAAACAAAAAAATTCCGGCTTAGGAGCAACCAGAAATACAGGTTTATTAGAAGCAAAAGGTGACTATGTATGGTTTATTGACGGCGATGATTATATAAAAGAAAATTGCCTTATCCAAATAACAAATTTTCTAAACGACAGGAATTTAGATTGTTGTGTTTTAGATTATAATGTAGTTTCAAACAAGAATATTACTCAAGATAGTTTATTTCAAGAATCACTCGAAAATAAAAGTGAAATATTCACAGGAGAGAATTATTACTATAAATATTATGAAAAAAATTATACCTGGATATTCATCTTTAAAAAAAGTATTTTTATAAATAATAGAATCTATTTTAGAGAAAGAATCAACATGCAGGACTCTGAGATTCTACCCAAAATAATGTACAATATTAAAAGATTGTCTTTTTTACATAGAAATTTATATTATTATGTACAACATCCTAATTCGTTTACTAATTCCACAGATAATATAAAAAGATTGAATTATTTTAATTCAATTATACAAGTAAAAAAATCATTGGAAATACAAAGCATAGATTTGAAGAATCAACAGAAATTAAATATAGGAATTCAAAAAAAAATTGAATCTCTACATACAATTATTTTGTTTCATTTGACTTTTTTCAAGTATGATAATAAAATGATGCAAAGAATTATTAAATTACTAAAATCTAATGATTCTTATCCATTAAAAGCTACTACTAATGGTAAAATGAAATTCGTAAAAATAGCATTAAATATAAATCCATTTGTTACTAATTGGCTCATACAGATTATAAGAAAATAAAATGCCCATCACTCTCCAAAAATCCAACCAGCTAAAATCCATCGCTATTTTGATGATGCTTTTTCTGCATCTCTTTAATAGAGATTTTACAGGCGTATTTCGACCGATGTTGTTTGTGGGCAAACAGCCGATTTCTTATTATCTTTCCCTATTTTGTGATGCCTGTGTTCCGATTTTTGCATTTGTTTCAGGCTATGGTTTGTATTTTAAATATATACAAAACAAAAAAGAGTATCAAGATGACAATTATAAAAGACTGAAAAAACTCTACATCAATTATTGGATTATCTTGATTGTGTTCGCGGTTCTGCTAGGTTTAATTTTAAATAAAGACGGATATCCGGGAAGTATTTCAAAATTCTTCCTGAATTTCATCGCAATCAATCCAAGTTACAACGGTGCTTGGTGGTTTTTCACTACCTACGTCCTTTTCGTTATGACATCGTCTTTTTGGTTTAGAATATTCGAAAGGTCCAATCCAATATTTTTGTTCATGTTTTTGTTTTTAGGTTACCTCATTGCATTTTACTTTAGGATTTATAAAACAGATGTATTTACAAACGCTGTCCTCAGTTGGTTTCATAGGCAAACTGCACTTTATTTTTGTACCCTTTTTCAATTTATGATGGGAGCGTTTGCTTTAAAATATCAATGGAATAAGGTGATTAAAGAAATTTTCAATTTAGTTAAGTTCAAAAATGTTTTAGCACTCATTTTAATCGTTGGGCTGATTGTTTTTCATGGGCTGGTTCCCAATTTTGTTGTCGCGCCTTTCACAGGTCTAGCTTTTATATTCTTATTTTTACAAATCAAATTGCCTGATTTTGTAACCAGATTCTTAGATTATTTTGCTCCTCATGCTACCAATATTTGGTTGGTGCATATGTTTTTTTATATGATATTTTTTCCTGGAATTGTGTATGGATTTAAGTACGTTCCTGTTATTTTTTTAGCCTTAGTAATGATGTGTTTGGCGAGTTCGTACGTTATTAATTTTATTAAAGAAAAAATCCAAAGAATCATATGAAACTCCTATACATCACAAATGGCATCAACGGAGCAGGCGGTTTGGAAAGGGTTCTTTCCGTGAAAGCATCAATTTTGGCTGAAAAGTATGATTATGAAATTCATATTTTGGGTTTGAATAATGCGCATCAAAATCCGTTTTACGAGTTCAGTTCCAAAATAAATTTTCATTCCATTGATGTTGTCGGAAATCCATTAAACTATTTAATTTCCTATAAAAATGGAATTCAAGAAATGATAAATCAAATCGATCCAGATGTTATTTCAGTGTGTGATGATGGCGTGAAAGGCTTTTTTGTACCACGATTTTTAAAGACGAAAGCTAAAATCATTTATGAACGCCACGCTTCCATTCATCTAAATACAAGCTCGTCTTGGAAAGGAAAGTTTCTTCAGAAATTAATGAAAAGTCAGGTTTCTAAGTTTGATAAATTTGTAGTTCTTACAAAAGGTAATATTTCGGAATGGCGTAATCCCAACGTGATTGCAATTCCCAATCCTTTAAGTTTCGAAAATCACGAAACAAACGATTTGCTTCAAAAAAGAATTATCGCTGTTGGCAGCCATTCATACAACAAAGGTTACGATTTGCTTCTGAAGATTTGGAAAAACGTACAACCCATTTTTCCCGATTGGAAGTTGGAGATCTTCGGAAAAATTGATAAAGAAAATACGTTTGTAGATCTATCAAAACAGATGAAACTGGAAAAAATTAAGTTTCATCAACCAGTAAAAAATATTAAAGAAGAATATTTAAAATCCTCGATTTTGGTCTTGCCCTCCCGCTCAGAAGGTTTCGGAATGGTGCTGATCGAAGCCATGGAATGTGGCGTGCCGTGTGTTGCCTTTGACTGCCCTTCTGGTCCGGGAGATATTATCGACCACGAGAAAAACGGATACTTGGTTCAAGCAGAAGATGATAAAGCCTTCCAGGAAAAATTGATCAAACTAATGACTGATGATGGTCTGAGAAGGAAGCTCGGACAGCAATCCCAAAACGATGCACAAAGATATCATCCAAACATGATTGTCGGACAATGGCACCAACTTTTTAAAAGCTTGTAATAATGACAATTGTTTTCAATACCGATCAAATTTATCTTCACGGTGGAATCGAAAAAGTGATGGCAACCAAAGCCAATTACTTCGCCAATATTCCTGGTGTCGAGGTTTGTATTGTCACCACCGAGCAACAAGGGAATTTGACACGTTATCATTTAGATTCTAAAATACAATTGCTTGATTTAGGGATTAATTATGACCGGTCAAAAAGTTACTTTTCTCGCAGCAATTTTTTTAAATTATTTCAACATTTTAAACAGCAGCAAAAACTGTTCGAGACTTTAGATCCTGACGTGATTATTTCTCCAAATTATAACTTTGACCACTATTGGTTGCCCTTCATTCATCAAAAATCGAAGAAAATAAAAGAACGACATAGCTCTCGCTTTTATGAGAAAGAGGAAAGACAATCCGCCTCTTTTGTCAAAAAAATTAAATTTTGGTTGGATGATATAATAGATAAAAAATATGATCACATTGTTGTCTTGAACAAAGATGAAGAAAAATATCTTGCCTCAAAAAATGGCGTGGTCATTCCAAATCCTGTTGAGATTCCAGTTTTTGCCTGCGAGTTGACAAATAAAAAAGTCATGGCCGCGGGGCGTATTGCGCCAGTGAAAGGTTTTGATGAATTGATCAAAGCTTGGGAAATCATTAACCATAGATTTCCCGATTGGGAACTTCACATTTATGGTGAGAATTATTCTGGAACAAAAGAAATGCTGGAAGAATTAATTGAAAATCTGAATCTTGGAAAAAAAATAATTTTCAAAGGAAATGTTTCGGATTTGCCAAAGGAAATGCTGGATTACAGCATCTACGCCATGAGTTCTGAAACAGAATGTTTTCCAACAGTTCTTTTGGAAGCTTTGTCCGTAGGTTTACCTATTGTTTCTTATGATTGCCCGAATGGACCCAGACACATCATAGAAGATAAAGAAGACGGATTTCTTGTAAAACATAAAGATCCTAGGGATTTGGCAGATAAAATGATGGTATTGATGAATGATGAAATACTTAGAAAAAGGATAGGAAAAAATGCAAAAGAACATTCTTTTCGTTTCAGCAATACCAAAGTAATGAAGAAGTGGTGCGAATTGCTAAATTTGCGAAATGTTTGATTTTGTCCCGGTAGAATTTTACACGAATATTCAGTACTACGCTTTGCTTTTCATAGCGGTTCTAATGTTATTCCATTCGCTGATGTATGATGTTCGGGATGAGCAGAGTATTAATTTTTTTAATTATTTTGGATATTTTGTTGTCATCTTATTTACGTTATATATTGGGCAAAGGCAAGTGAGCGGTAGATTTGGTGACACTGTGAACTATGATAGCGCTTACAAACTGCTTTTACAGGGAAAAGAAATGAAGGTTGAAAAAGACTATCTTTTCAATTATTTGATGATTTTTTGCAGTAAGTTTATGTCAGTACGTGGTTTTTTCCAGCTGGTGGATGTTTTATATGTATTGCCTTGTTTTTTGTTTTCTCGAAAATATTTTGGAAGATATTGGTTTTTTGCAATGTTTATGTTTTTAGGATCATTTTCATTTTGGACTTACGGTGTAAATGGTTTGAGAAATGGTTTAGGAACTGCTTTCTTTGTATTGGGCCTCTACTTTTATGAGAGGAAATGGTGGATGTATGTTTGCTTTTTAGTGTCATATTTCATGCATGCATCACTCATTATTCCAATTGCGGCTTTTTTTGTTGCAGGAATTTATAAAAATCCTAGAATTTATCTTTACATTTGGTTGGCTGCAATTCCGCTATCTTTAGCAGGAGGAAGTTCATGGACTACATTTTTTTCAACACTAGGGTTCGAAGATAGAACGCAAGGATATCTCACAGGTGGGGAAGCAGAGTATAATGTTCAGTTTTCAAAAATTGGTTTTCGATGGGATTTTTTGATGTATAGTGCTTTTGCAGTTTTTGCAGGATGGTATTTTATTTTTAAGAAAAAAATCACTGATATTTTTTACATCCATTTATTCGGAATATACATTGTTGCCAATGCTTTTTGGATTCTTGTGATTACCGCTTCATTCAGTAATCGTTTTGCTTATTTATCGTGGTTTTTGATGCCTGTAGTAATCGCATATCCAATGTTTCGATACAAAATATGGGAGGATCAGTATAAGATTTTTGGGATTGTGATGTTTCTGTATTTTATGTTTACGTTTTATATGAATGTTGTTTTACTATGAAAAAAGTTGCTGTAATTATTCCTTATTTTGGCGTGCTTCCTAATTGGTTTTCTGCATTTTTAGATTCTTGCAAGAATATTGAACTGATTGATTTCTTTTTATTTACAGATGACCATACAACGTATGATTTTCCACCAAATTTTAAAATGTTTTACTTAAAATTTTCTGAGTTACAAAGCTTAATAAAAAACAAGTTAGGAAGTGATACCTACATAAGTCGGCCATACAAGTTGTGCGATTATAAGCCTACATATGGTTATCTTTTTCAGGAATATATAGCAAATTATGCATATTGGGGACATTCGGACGTAGATATTATTTTTGGAGATATAGACAAGTTTTTAGAGCCTTTGTTGAATGAAGGATATGATAGGGTTTTTCCTCATGGTCATTTCTCAGTATATAAAAACAATCAAGATATTAATTCTTTATTTAGAACTAAATTGAATCAGGAATACCCATCGATATTTAATTTTGATTTTGTTCGCAAAACAACCTATCCTTGCCATTTTGATGAGATAGGAATGAATGTCATACTAAAAAATAAAAAATTCTATGATAAATATTTAGGAGCGAATGTTAATATGAATTTTCATAATTATTCTGTAGGAAGTGGCAAGCACACCCTACCAGAAATTATCCTTTATAAAAATGGACAAACTATTGTTTTGTCTGAGGACAATGAAGTTAGAGAATTTATGTATTTGCATTTGCAAAACAGAATTATACAAAAAAATATTGATTTGTCCGAGAATAGTCTGATCTGTAATGATGGTTTCATTCCTTTTTCAAAAAAAGATGCAAAGCATTTTTTTGAAAAATATGGTTTGAATAATTATGATGAGAAACAGAAGCTGTACCAAGAAAATCTAAAAAAAATAACGGCAAAGAAACAAAAAGGAAAATTTTGGAAAGAAATATATACCTATAATGTGCGAGGTCTTATTAATATCTATAAGAGATATATTAGTATTAAGTTCTTGATTAAAAACGATTTGTTTTAAAATAATATGTTAATGAAGGTAAGCATTGTTATCCCTTGCTATAACGCTGAAAAATACATTGAACAATGTATTGAAAGTATTTTGGTCACTAAATTAGAAAATGTAGAAATAATTGCAATAAACGACGGTTCAAAGGATAATACTTTAAAAAAGCTTTATGAAATAAAAGAAAAATTTAACCTTCATAATCTGCATATACTAAATCAGGAGAATCAGGGTTTATCTGAAACACGTAATGTAGGAATTAATATCGCATCAGGGAAATATATAGTTTTCATTGATAACGATGATTGGGTGGAGCATTATTATTTAGATACTTTATTTGAAAAAATCGAGACTGGATATGATGCGGTATATGTGAGCTATAATCGATGTTATGAAAAAACAAAAGAACCTCGCATTCTGAATCTGGATGGTGTGTACAATTCTAGCGAAGTCAAGAGACGCTTGTTAGGTCTTTATGAAAAAGAATTATCAGATCCTTCACAAGCAGATAGTATTGTAACGGCCTGGGCGAAAATTTATAAAGTAGATATCATAAAAAGTAAGAATATTAAATTTGTTTCAAACAAGGAAATAGGTACAGAAGATCTGCTTTTTAATTTACAATATGTTGAGTACTCTAATAATATTTTAATCAAGGATATTCCTATATATAATTACAGAAGAAATAATATAGAATCTCTAACAAGTTCTTACAGACCCCTACTATTCCAACAATGGCAGAAAAAATATGATTATATTTTGAAGACAATTTCTATAAATACGAATGAACATATAACTGCTTTTGAAAATCGTATAGCGCTAAGTATTATAGGGATAGGATTGAATGAAATCAATAATACAGAAGGAATTGGAGTTGTATTTGAAAATCTGAATAATTACTTAAATCATCCAAGATACCAAAAAGCTTATAAAACATTAGATTTCAAATATTTTCCAATTCACTGGAAATTATTTTTTATGGCAGCAAAATACAAACAAGTTTTGATTTTATATCTATTGTTAATCGGTATGAACAGAATTATTAATAAAAATAGCAGATAATTATTTTGAAAACACTCACAATATTTACCCCAACTTATAATAGAGTCCATCTTTTGCCGAGGTTGTATAAAGCTCTTTTACAACAAAGTATTCAAGACTTTATTTGGTTGGTTGTTGATGATGGTTCTGAAGATAATACTCTTGAACTTTTACAAAAATGGAAATCCGAAGATAAAATTAATATTGAGTTTCATTCCAAAGAAAATGGAGGCATTCATACTGCATATAATTTAGGAATCGAAAAATGCAACACTGAATTATTTATGTGTATTGATTCAGACGATTTTCCACCGATTGACGCTGTACATAAAGTTATCAGTTTCTGGACAAAAAATAAAAATGAAAAATACGCCGGGATAATAGGTTTGGATTATTCATTAGATGGAAAACCATTAAAAAATCTACAATTACCAGCCAAAAAAGAAATACATATTATAGAGCTTGCGACAAAATACAATTTTCAGGCAGATACCAAAATGGTTCATAGAACAGAACTTCTTAAAAAAGTTGCCCCTATGAAAGTATTCCCAAATGAAAAGAACTTTAATCCAATATATTTATTTTTAATCATTGACCAAAACTACCCATTATTGATTTTGAACGAAAATCTCTGTTTTGTCGATTATCAAGAAACAGGTATGGCAAATAATATTCTGAATCAATATAAAAATAGTCCTAAAAGTTTTGCTGAGCTAAGAAGACTACAAATGTCTTTATCTCATGCTCCATACAGTTTTGTCTTCCGAAATGCCATACATTATATATCAAGTTGTTTGTTTGCAAAACAAAATTTATTGAGAGATTCCCCTAAAAGATTCACAACTTTTTTAGCAATTCCTTTCGGTTTTTTATTATACTTTTATTTACGATTAAGAACTGATGGGGAATAATTATTTCAGTATTATAATACCAATTTACAAAGTAGAAAATTTTCTAGAAAAGTGTATTAATAGTGTACTTCATCAAACATTCCTGAAGTATGAGCTTATATTAGTAAATGATGGTTCTCCTGATAAATGTGGAGTGATTGCAGATAATTTTGCTAAAAAAGACCATAGAATCATAGTTATTCATAAAAGTAATGGAGGTTCATCCGAAGCAAGAAACTTCGGATTAATGAAAGCTACGGGGAAATATGTACTTTTTTTAGATAGTGATGATTTTTGGGACGATATTGATGCACTTCAAAAATTGCACATTGCTCTTGAAAAGAAAAATAGTGATATTCTCATTTTTGGGTGTAAAGATTTTGATGCTCAACGAAAAGAATTTGTTAGCAAGAAAACCGAATTTGATTTAAGTATATTTCAAAAAAATAAAAAAGAAATTGTAGAATATCTGCTTAAAAATAATATGTTTCCCGGAGCAGCATGGATTTTAACCGTCAAAAAATCAATATTGACAAATAATAATATCCAATTTCGAATCGGGGTTAAAGCCGAAGATATAGAATGGCTAATTTCAATATTCATTTACGCTCAAAAAATAGATGCCACAAATGAATTTTTTTATGTATATCTTAAAAACCGTCAAAATTCTATAACAGCAACACCAGATTCTAAAAGTATTTTAGGAATATTGCATGCGATTGATAGTTGGAAATTAAAACTTAAATCCGAGAAATCCCCACTTTTAAGCTTTTTACAATACCAATATTTCATTGCAATAATGATTCTAAATAATAAAAATTTAGAAAATAGAAAACTGATATTTAGCGAATTAAAAAAACATAAAGACTTGTTGAATATAAGTTATTCATATACTACTAAAGCAAAATTATTAGCCAGCTTCATACGTTTTTTTGGACTTTTAAAATCATCGAAAATTCTTGCCTATGTTTACAAAAAACAAAAAGCGAATTAATTTTTTTAGTTTCTTAAAAAAGCCTCATCTGAATGAAACCTAAACTCTTCCGCATTTCCACAGTTCCAATCTCTCTCAATATTCTGCTGAAAGGCCAATTGTCTTTCCTAGATCAGTATTTTGAGGTGACTGCGATCTCTGGTTCTGGAAAGGATCTGGATGAGGTGGCGCAGAGGGAAAAAGTTAAAATCCATTCCATTGAGATGCAACGGCAGATCTCGCCTTTCAAAGATTTGATCTCGCTTATAAAGTTGTATTGGTATTTTAAGAAGGAAAGGCCGGACATTATCCATTCCATTACACCAAAAGCAGGATTATTGTCGATGGTTGCAGGGAGATTGGCAGGTGTTCCCATCAGGATACATACGTTCACTGGTTTGGTCTTTCCATACAGGTCGGGATTTATGCAAAAAGTTCTGATCCTTATGGATTGCGTGCTTTGCCATTCTGCGACCCACATCTATCCCGAAGGTAAAGGTGTGAAAGCTGACCTGATAAGGTATAAGATCACAGATAAACCATTGACGATCATTGGCAACGGCAACGTAAATGGAATAGACGTCACCCATTTTGATCCACATTGCATTAGTGACGAGGCAAAACTTCAGCTAAAAAAACAATTGAATATTTCAGAAAATGATTTCGTTTTTGTTTTCGTCGGAAGATTGGTGAAGGACAAAGGGATCAATGAATTGGTTTCCGCCTTCAAAACCCTCAAACCCTCAAACCCTCAAACCCTCAAACTGCTTCTCGTCGGTCCGTTGGAACAGGAGCTGGATCCTTTATCTCAGGATGTTTTGAATGAAATAGAAATTAATCCCGACATCATCTCCGTCGGATTTCAGGTAGATGTGCGACCGTATTTGGCAATCAGTGATTGTTTGGCATTTCCCAGTTATAGGGAAGGCTTTCCAAATGTAGTTTTGCAAGCTTTGGCCATGGAGCTTCCTGCATTGGTCTCTGATATCAACGGCTGCAATGAGATTGTTCAAAATGGTGTCAATGGACTTATCTTCCCACCCAAAAACGCAAAAGCACTCGCAACTGCGATGGGAAAAATCCTCGAGAAAGAATGCTATCATTATTTGAAAAAAAATTCAAGAGATAGTATTATGGATTTCAAGCAAGAATTAATCTGGGAATCGTTAAAAAAAAATTACGACGATTATCTCAAACTTTTGTAAGAATGTCACTCAAGTCTTTCAATATTAATTTATAGTACTAAATATGTTATAAAAATTGATTTTTTAATTATACCCAATTTTAGTTAAAAAAGGTCAATAACTGTTATAAATCACATTTTTTTAAAATGGCACAGCCTTTGTAAAATGTAGAAAAGATAATTATTAACGAAAAATTTTGAACATATGAAAAAATTATTATTGGGAGCATTTGTAATAGGCGCAGGATTACTTTCTACAGCTAATGCTCAAATACAAGAAGGGAATTGGATGGTAGGAAGCAGCTTGGTGACAAGTAACTTCGGACTAAACACAGGTGCTGGTTACGATTTTTCTATTCAGCCAAAAGCAGCTTATTTTATCAAAGATAATGTGGCTTTAGGTGGATATGTTAATCTTGGTTTTGCAAAACCTGGTAAAGGTGAGGCAACTCAATTTAATTACGCTGTTGGTGCTTTAGGACGTTACTTCATCTCACCAGGAGAAGCGGGAGTTGATAACCTTTTGAACCACGGAAGATTTTTCTTCGAAGGTAACTTAGGTGTTGGTGGTACTTCTGTTGAAAACGGAATCTCTACTAACGGTTTAGATTTCGGAGTTGGACCTGGTTATTCTTACTTCATCACGCCAAACATCGGAGTTGAAGGCTTAGTAAAATATAATGGTGTAACTGGTTTTGGTAACGAAGGATTGACTTCCAAAATTACTTTCAACGTTGGTTTCAGTATCTATTTACCAAGCGGACAAGCAAAAAGAATTGCAAACGAAGCTAAATAAATTTAGTCTCAACATACAATAAAACCGGCTTTTGTCGGTTTTTTTTATTAATATCATAGCATGGAATATTTACACACCGTTTACGCCGTCCTTCAAAGATGGTACATTAGTTTCGCAGAAATTACACCAAGGCTCATCGTTGGGATTTTAGTTTTTCTCTTTTTCCTGATGACCAGTACGTATCTCAGCCGTTGGTCGGTAAAACTCTTCCACAAATTTTTTCCGAAGACCAAAAACGAATCTGTGGTTACACTGATCTCCGTGTTCAAATTTCTGATCATTCTAATGGGTGCTTTCATCTCACTGGAAATTATGGGATTCAGCGGGTTCTTTATCAAATTCTTAGGAAGTTTGGGGGTTGCAGGGGTGATTGCCGGGGTTGCGCTGAAAGATCTTGTATCGAGTATGTTTTCCGGAATGTTGGTGGGTGTGGACAAAGCTTTCAAAATTGGCGATTATGTTACCATTGGCGGTAACTCTGGAACAGTCCAAGACATCGGATTGTTGACCACCAAAATGATCACGGACGATGGAAAGAAAGTCTATATTCCAAATCAGATCATCTTCAACGCGCCGTTTTTCAATGTGACAGCTTCGCCACAGCGTAGGATCATTTTGGATTTCGAAATTCCTGTGGGTGAAGATATTCAGAAAGCCAAATCGGCAATTTTGGATGAGATAAAAAGTCTCGAACATGTCGATAAGACCGATGCGACCGAGGTTTTATTCACCAATGTCAAACAAGGCGTTTTCAATCTTCAGGTCAAATTCTGGCTGGAGCAAGGCAACAACTTTAGCAAACTGAAAAGTGATGCGATCATGCAGATCAATGAAAGATTGGTGAAAGAAGGAGTCAACCTTGTGACGCCAACAAGCATCAATGTTACAACTTCACAGGAAACGGCAAAAGACCAGATCAACCGGGACGACAAGGTTTAATTAATTAATTTTCTTTGTTTAGATCCTTGATCATCGTCATAGCAAAATAACCAATGATCAAAACTGCAAAACCAATGCAAAGCCACATGAACAGAGGCGTTTGCCAAAAGGTCTTCGATGAGTCAGCATCTTTTGGATTGTCGATTTTGTCTAAATTTGAAATGGTCGCACGTGGATAACTTTGATTGAAATCAATGCCCGACTGTGCCAGATCATAAGCTGGTGCAGAAAGTTTTGAATCGATTTTAAAAGTATAATTTTCATTGGCTTTAAGGTCTGCCAAAATGCTCACTGGATTTTGAAACAATGAGATCTTCTTGATTTCCAATTCCGGATTGTCTTGATTATCAATTTCAATCGTGAATTCCTTGACAAACAATTCTGAAACTTCAAAGCTGTTTTTGACTTTCGAATTGAGTTGAAAATTGCTGACTGTTTCAGTATAATCAACTTCGGCTCTCTTCTGAGTTTTGGTTTTATTAATGACAATTTTGGCATCTCTCAAATAGAAATTTGGTGCCGAGATATCAAAACTGATGGCGTCAATCACCTGAGGATCTTTGAAGCTGATATGAATTTTCGTTTGTTTATTCTTTTTATCCGTCGTGATTTTCTGCTCAAAATGTTGAAGTTCAATCTTTGATTTTTTTATTGCATAATTTTTCTCCAACCCAACTTCCAAAACATTGATTGGAAGCGAATTCTTATCAACAAAATCAATTCTCAAGAACTTGTAATTATTAAAAGGAAAATAAAAATCACGCTCCACAAAGTTTTCACCAGCATCGTTCAGTCCTATGATCTTTTGATCAATGACCAAGCCAAACCATTCCAAGTTGTCATTGCTTCCGCTAATGCTGTAGGTTTTGTCAACATCTGTGTTGGCGATCTTTAAAGTGAGATGATCTAGGTTCAACGCTTTTTCGTTGGCAACAATGATAGATGTGACTTTATTTGGAACTGCGTTCTTCGATAAAATATTCAAATTCTCATATTGTAGATCCGTAGATCTTCCTTCAAAAAGAACATAAGGAACTTCATTTTTTTTCGCATCGAAAATTCTCAGATGATCTAAATTATTTTGAGATGCAGAACGCAATTCAGGCGAAAGTAAGATCTGATGCAAACCACTTTCTGGAACTGGATTCATCTTCCCTTGGTAATTTTGCGCAGAGGAAAAGCTTAATGTAAAAAGAATGAAAAGTATGCTAAATATGGTCTTCATTGTCTATGTTTTGAGGTTGCTCATCGATCACCAGTTTTTTGATCTTCTGATAAACAAATGAGATAATTAAAATAAGAACGCCCAGCAAAATGAATGCGATGATTTTCCCCGTTTCTGACACATTTGTAATGTCAAACAGGAAGAGTTTTGCAATGGTCAAACCTAATAAAGAAAGCGAAATAATACGCAAAGGTTTGTTCTGTGTTCTGATCCCGACAATCAGGAAAACGAAAGAGAGAACACCCCAAAGAATCGGATAACCAATTTTGATGATCTGGATCTTTGCCAATGAGATTTTGTTGTCGATAAATGAGACTTTGTCAGCATTGTAAAGGCCGTCTTTCATTGGGTAAGTTTTCGCCAGTTCTGCCTGATTCACGATGTCGCCAGAGAATATCAAGCTGTGGATCATCACCTCGTTGCTCAAAATATAGACCACGCAAAATGCCAATAACCAAAGCGCGAATTTGTGATTCAGGAATTTTGAAAGTTTGTTGTTTGTCCTGTTTGTAACGATGATATAAAGGAAATAGCCTAGACAAATCAACAACAAATAATGCGTGAAGTAAGCAGTTTTGTTTGAGGTGTATTGCGTGATGTTTTCAACCATTTCGTTCGTCGTCAGTTGGAAATAGATGATGAGATAAAGTAAAATATTGATTCCGGCTAAGCTAATGGCGAAGCTTGTATTGAGGTTGTTTTTCCGTTTTAAAACAAAGAAAATCAAGCCTGCACTGAAAATAAAATGGTACAGAACCGGAAGCGATGTCGCAGAATAATAATTTGTAATATATTCATTAGACTGATAAAATATTTCAAACATTCCGACAAAATAACCAATGATCACCGACAAGATGATCGCTGCATTTCGATAGATCTTCGGATTGATCTCGAGGAAATAGTAATGCGTGATCTCTTTTTCTTTTTTTAATAAATAATAAGTTGCCACCAAAGAAGCCAACGCCACCAAACCTGTGATGAAGATCTTATTGAAAAACGGCTTCAAAGTAATGTCTGTAAACTCGTGGTAATACTGATTCCAATCGATGAACAAACTGAAAAGCATCAGGATTTGAACAACGATTGCACCAAATTTGAAAGTCGCAATCTTTGATTTCTGAGAAAGCCACAACAGCAAAACCGCTTCACCGGCCCAGAATAAGGTGATGTAATTTCCATTGAACTGGAACGGGATTGTCAACGTTACAAAAGTCAAAGCTAATCCCAGCAAAAAGTAGATCGCGTTCTTGTTGATCCCGAACTTTCGGTACAAGACCATTGCAAAAACCAAATTGTACAAAGCCAAAGCAATTGTGAAAAGCCCTTTGAACTCAGGTTTCCAGCTTTGAATGATGCTTGCGCCCATTCCGAAATAGAAAAACGTGTTGGCCAACATCAGGAAATATTCCATCTTCGTGAATCCACCTTTGTTTCGGATATTGTTGATGACCGTTGCAATGCTGAAGATGATGTAGAAAATGGTCGCGAAAAATAATGCACCACGATACGGAAGTTTGTCATCAGAATACTCGACGCCGAACCATCCGGAGAACAAGACACACGTGAAAATAAATGCCAACAAAGTTACCAGATTCCACTTTTTGAAATAGGCAATGATCAACATTCCGATGTTCAGGATCGCAATGTAGGTGAAGAGAACTTTGTAGTTGCCTTCGCCTGTACTGACCATAAATGGAACGGCAAAACCACCGATCAAGGAGAGGATCGCCAATTCTTTTCTGTCATATGAAACCGAAACCAGCACACTGAAAATGGTGATCACCACCATAATTATGAAGGCGACGGTTTGGCTGAATAATTTATAATCGTGGAAGGCAATCCCGATCGTGAGGTAGAAAATACTGATGGCGCCGGCCACAAAAACGGAACTGAACGCGGCGTAATTTTTCTTCAATCGGTGGGCGATGACCATCACGATGGCGCCACTTAAAATGCCGATGCCGACACGTGCTGGTTCGTTGATCCAATCTTTGTCGATCGCGTATTTTACAAAGAAGCTGATTCCGAGGACCAAGATCAGGATCCCGATCTTGTTGATGAGGTTTTCACCGATGAATTTCTCGATGTCCGGATTTTTCTCTTTGAAGTTTTCTATCCAGGATTTTTTTGGAACGCTCGGTTCTGAGATCACTGGAATTGCATGCTCAAGAATTTCTTCTTTCACCTCAAGTGGATTTTGGTTGGAACTGAAGGCGACTTGAGAGATTTGTGCTTCTTCTTGTGGAATTGTTTCTTCTACAATGTCTTGTTCCTCGATGATCGGTTCTTTGATAATTGTTTCCTCAAAAACTGGTTCTTCAATTTCTGGTTCTACGACTGTTATAGGTTCTTCATCCTCAAAAATCGGAAGCTTTTCTTCTTTAGATGTTGGTTTTGAAAGGTCGTTGAGGATGAATCGCAAGGTCGAGATCTGTTCTTTGAGATCGTCGATCTTGTCATTGAGTTGTTTGAAGTTTTGCTGTTGGTCTGCGGGTTTTTGATTTGTTCTATTGTAAATGATCAGGGTGAAAATCAAAATCGCTAAGAGTAATACTACTTCCATAAGTGTTCTTTCTCTAACAAATATAATTTAAAATTAGATGCTTTGGTGATTTGATTCTGAAAATCTTAGTATTTGGAGGTTTAGGAAGACTTGAAAAACTCTTTTCATTTTTTGTCATTCCGTAGGAATCTAAATTTAGCTGTCGAGATTGACTTCGTCGAAACACTTCGTTGGGTTTCCTACGAAATGACAAAGCAATGTTTTTATATGCAAACGTTGTATTTCGCGAAGCTGCAGCCCGACTTGAACGGAGCTCATTTTTTGCGGCGGGAAATGCGGCGGGAAAAATAGCGGGAGTGGAAGGCGGAAAAGCTGCCCAAATAAAAAGACTCTAAATCGGTTTCGATGAATGTCAAATAGTTGCCCAAATCAAGACAAAAAAAATCCGCTCAAAAAATTGAACGGATCTGATATTTATTTTAAAAAATTCTTAGCTAGCAAGAACTTCTTTTACTTTGTTTGCAGCTTCGTCCAAAGTAATTGCAGAGTGAACAGGTAGTCCAGACTCGTCAATTAGTTTTTTAGCTTCTACAGCGTTGGTTCCTTGCAATCTTACGATCAATGGCACTGGAAGGCTTCCCATTGCGTGGTAAGCGTCTACAACACCTTGCGCCACTCTGTCGCATCTTACAATCCCTCCGAAGATGTTGATCAAGATCGCTTTTACGTTCGGGTCTCTCAAGATGATCCCGAAAGCAGTCTGAACTCTCTGTGCATCGGCAGTTCCACCTACGTCCAAGAAGTTTGCAGGATTTCCACCAGACAATTTGATGATATCCATCGTCGCCATTGCAAGACCAGCTCCGTTTACCATACAAGCCACGTTTCCGTCCAACTTCACGAAGTTAAGACCAGCTTCACCAGCTTCTACGTCCAATGGATCTTCTTCTCTTGTGTCTCTCAATTCAGCAAGGTCTTTGTGACGGAACAGTGAGTTGTCGTCCAAAGTTACTTTTGCATCTACTGCGATGATCTTGTTGTCAGAAGTCTTAAGAACCGGGTTGATCTCGAAAAGAGAGGCATCGATCCCGATGTAAGCGTTGTAAAGAGACGTGATGAATTTTGTGAATTCTTTGAAAGCATTCCCTTCAAGACCAAGTCCGAAAGCAATTTTTCTAGCCTGGAAACCTTGCAATCCGTAAGCCGCGTCGATCACTTCTTTGTGGATCAAGTGAGGCGTAACTTCTGCAACGTGCTCGATGTCCATTCCACCTTCTGTAGAATAAACGATCGTGTTTTTCCCTAAAGCTCTGTCTAGAAGGATAGAAACATAAAATTCTTTAGTTTCAGATTCTCCAGGATAATATACATCTTCAGCTACCAAAACAGAATGTACTTTTTTACCTTCAGCAGAAGTCTGAGGTGTGATCAGTTGCATTCCGATGATGTTTCCAGCGTTTTCTTTAAGTTTGTCCATGTTTGGAGAGAACTTTACACCGCCACCTTTTCCTCTACCACCAGCGTGGATCTGAGCTTTTACCACCCAAGCTTGCGCTCCAGTTTCAGCAGTAAGTTTTTCGGCAGCAGACACAGCTTCGTCCACATTGTTTGCAACAAAACCACGTTGGATATTAACCCCGTATTTTGCTAAAATCTCTTTTGATTGATACTCGTGAAGATTCATAATATATTATTGATTAATTTTTAGATTTTATAAGATTCACAAATTTAAGAAAAAGTGACGAATTACATTATATAAATGTCTGATTGAAATCAGTTTTCACTATTATCTGGGTGTGTCCCTCGCCAGCGCTAAGTTCCAGCCGCTCGGGTCGCTACGACCGCTGCAATTCCTCATTCCCTGGCTCTGGCCAGCGCGTATTCCGGGATTTCCGCTAACATCGCTCACACAGCTTGGGTTTTCAGTAGTTCCTTCCCACTTCTTTACAAAGTTCCAGATATTCTTTCGGCATATCCGAAGAGCCAAATCCGGTCTCATAATACTCATCCGAATGTGGAATATAGATGCTGTATTTCTTACTGAATGGAAAAATCGGAATAAAAAACAATTCGAAATAATTTTTGTAAATCGACACAATAGCATTTGCCATAAAGCCATTTTTCAGGACTTTACGGTCTTCTTTTCCTACGAGTTTGGTTTTGATTCCGAAGATGAAGAACATGAGGTTTGATTAAAATTTAGCCTTAGCAAAATACCAGATCAACATTCCCCAACTGATGATCATAAACAAACCTCCAAGTGGCGTGATCGGTCCAAGGAATTTCAAATTTACGCCCCAAACATCCTGAAAAGCCAGACAATAAATGCTCACAGAAAATATAAAAGTTCCGGCGATCATCAGGATGGAAATCCATTTTTCAGAAGTCGTTTCGAATTTTAAAATATAACCGACAATCAAAAGGAAAAACGCTGCGTACATTTGATAACGAACGCCTGTTTCAAAGCTTTCCAGTCTTTCGATTGATAATATTTTTTTGAAGGCGTGCGCACCAAATGCGCCAAGAACTACGGATAGCAAACCGTAGATTCCGCCAATGATCAGAGTTAAGTTTTTCATAATTTATAATTCTCCTTTTTGATATAAAATAATAAGTTTTCCTGTAACTGTTAGCAATCCTAAAACAATGAATAGCCAAGAAAACCTCTTGACATTTGCAAATCCTGGGTCCTTTGTGAATTTTAAAAATATCCCAAAGAGCAAAATAAACGACGACAATAAAATTCCGTACATAAATCTATCTATTTCTCAATTTTTCCAATTCCGCAATCACCTCGTGATGGCTCACCGTTTTGTCTTTGAAATAGGTCACAAAATGCTGTTTCTCCTCTTCTGTCGCACCAAATTGATTCAAAATATTGAAAAGATGCATTTTCATATGACCTTTCTGGATTCCCGTTGTCACCAATGAGCGAAGCGCTCCAAAGTTCTGCGCCAAACCTGAAACCGCCAAAATACTCATCAATTCCTGAGCAGATGGCTTTCCAAGAAGTGCCAAAGAGAATTTCACCAATGGATGAAGATTCGTCAAACCACCAACTACACCCACCGAAATCGGCAAGTCAATCCAAAATCTGAAAATCCCGTTGTCTGTGGTGCAATGTGTCAACGAAGAATATTTTCCGTTTCTTGCGGCATAAGCGTGCGCACAAGCTTCCGTAGCTCGGAAATCATTTCCAGTCGCGATGACCACAGCATCAACACCATTCATAATCCCTTTGTTGTGCGTCGTCGCTCTGTAAGGTTCGATTTCTGCAATTGTCACCGCACGTTTGAATTTCCACGCAAATTCTTCGTTGGAAATCCCGCTGTCATCTTTCAAATCTTCAATTTTGCAGGAAACTTCGGCTCTTACGATGCAATCTGGTGTGTAATTGGATAGGATATTCATTACGATTTGCAACGAATCCTTTTCTTCCTGAGAGAAACTTTCCTCGTTGGCAACTTCTTCCTTCAAAGTTTTGCCGAATTGTTCCAGACAAGAATTAATGAAATTCGCGCCCATAGAATCCACGGTATCAAAACTCGCTTTCAATTGGAAATAATCTTCTAGCTCAGCCGTTTTGTCGATGAGTTTGATATTCAGAATTCCGCCACCACGGTTGCGCATATTTTTGGTAATATCTTCCGTGGCCTCTAACAATTTTTTCTTCAGTTTGAAATTGAAAAAATGCAACAGTTTATGAGCCTCGGTCTTAAAGATAAAATGCGTGTGACCCAGTTTTTCTGTATTGATAATCGTCGTTTTGAAACCGCCTTTGTCAATCCAGAATTTGGCCGCTTTACTCGCCGCCGCCACCACAGAACTTTCTTCAACCGCCATTGGAAGTGCCAATAATTTTCCGTCTATCAGGAAGTTTGGAGCAATTCCGTAAGGCATAAAGAAATTGGAAATTGTGTTTTCCGAGAATTCGTCGTGCAGCTTTTGCAGGTCTGGATTTTCGTTCCAATATTGAGTAAGAACCGTTTCGTGTTCTTTGTTTCCGTCGAGATATTCTTTGATTAGCCAATCGATTTTTCCCTGTTTTGACAATTTGGAAAAACCTTCAACCGGTTGATGGTTCATAAGTGATGATTGATAATTAATAAATGATAATTGATTTTAAATAATTTAAAAATGAAATCTTGAATTATTTAAGTACATAATGAAATTTTATGTTTTGTAAAGATAAGGATTTTGGAAGATTTTTTGTTGAGAGTTCGTATATTTGTGTATATCCGATTTTAATACTGTGAAGCAGCCGATTATCAAAGAAGCAAATAGATACCTCGATTCTTTGGGTTGTTTGTCTTATGCGATTTTTGAATGTAAGGAAGATTTATCTACCAGTGAAATTTTGTGTTATTTAGCAGAAATTTATAGATTTAGAACGCCATCAGAGTACAATAAAGAATCAGATAAATGGCTTAACCAAATATTTGGACCTCTCAAGATTTCTAAACTTAGCCTTGATGATTTTTCATTTATATCATTTTCTAAAATTAATTCTAAAATCCAATCGTATATGGAAATGCCAGATTGGGGTGTTGATTTAGCTATATTCAAAAAAAATTGGGACGAAGTTTGTAAGCTTATCGAAAAAGAAAATTTACTTGATTCCAAATTTTATTACATCAATATAGATGAAATTGGCAGAGAAAACCTTAAGGAAAATCATCCACAAGTACAGTTTTACACATATTTTATCGGACTATTCGCCATAGACAAAAAAAGTCAGAGATTATTTGTAATTGATTTAAGTGAGGATTGAATTATTAATATGAAAAACATAGACAAAAATAGTTTGGAAAATGCGTACCGCTTATTCGAAAGTGGTGCAATTGAAAAATTAGAAATTGGTACAACCAAAGGTTTGCAGGATATTCATCAATATTTATTCGGTGGATTGTATGACTTTGCGGGTAAAATACGCACTCAAAATATTTCCAAAGGTGGTTTCCGATTCGCCACAGCTTTGTATTTGAATGAGATTCTTGCAAAAATCGAACAAATGCCCGAAAATACATTTGAAGAAATCATCGCAAAATATGTGGAGATGAACATCGCGCATCCTTTTATGGAAGGTAATGGCAGAACAATGCGGATTTGGTTGGATATGATTTTAAAATCTAATTTAAAAAAAGTGGTCAACTGGCAATTTGTAGATAAAACACTGTATTTACAGTCGATGGAGCGCAGTCCAATCAATGATTTGGAATTGAGAACTTTGCTTAAGGAAAACTTAACCGATGAGGTAGAAAATAGAGAGATTATATTTAAAGGGATTGAGCAATCGTATTATTATGAAGGTTATGAAAAAGAAAAGGATGATATACTATAATTAGTGTTTCTATTTGTTAGTAACTTAATTGACAAAAACTATCAAAATTGTAATTAATTGGACTTATTTTTGACGTAATTTTATAGCTTAATTCTTCTAAATCAAATCCTCCAAAAATATGAACTTCGACCGCACAAAAGAAAAACTGGAAATACTTGCCGATGCTGCCAAGTACGACGTTTCCTGCTCATCAAGTGGCGGAAAAAGGAAAAATAATGGCGGATTAGGCGACAGTTCTGCAAGCGGAATTTGCCATACTTACACGGAGGATGGGCGATGCGTTTCGCTTCTCAAAATCCTTTTGACCAACCACTGCATTTACGATTGCATCTACTGCGTTTCCAGAAAATCAAATGACATCAAACGCGCTGCCTTCACGGTGGAAGAAGTGGTGGATTTGACCATCAGTTTTTACCGTCGGAATTACATCGAAGGACTGTTCCTGAGTTCCGGGATTTTCAAAGATGCGGATACGACGATGGAACGTTTGGTTCGTGTCGCGAAAAAATTGAGAAACGAACATAACTTCAACGGTTATATTCATCTCAAATCGATTCCTGGAGCAAGTGATATTTTGATACAGGAAGCTGCACTTTACGCTGACCGACTTTCCGTAAACCTAGAAATTCCGACAGAATCTGGCCTCAAACTTTTGGCGCCTGATAAAAATCGAGAAGATATGCTACAACCGATGCGAATCGTGCAAAAAGGAATTCAGCAATATAAAGACGAGAAGAAAATCATCAAAAGCGTTCCGAAGTTTGCTCCAGCCGGTCAATCCACACAAATGATTGTAGGCGCAACCAACGAAAACGATTTGCAAATCATCAAAGTCGCCGACCATTTCTATCAAAATTATGGAATGAAGCGCGTCTACTATTCAGGTTATATTCCTGTCACGTCGGACAATCGTTTGCCAGCAATCACTGCGGAAGTTCCTGTTTTGAGGGAAAATCGTTTGTACCAATCCGATTGGTTGATGCGTTTCTACGGTTTCAAAGCGGATGAGATTTTAGATTCCAATATGCCATTTCTGGATTTGGAAGTCGACCCGAAATTGAGTTGGGCGTTGCGTCACTTAGACCAATTTCCAGTCAATCTTCAAACGGCGGATTACAGAATGATTCTCAGAATTCCGGGAATTGGTGTAAAAACGGCGATGAAAATTGTCAGCTCCAGACGTTTCCAGGTTTTGAATATTGATAATTTGAAAAAGTTAGGTGCAGCTGTCAATCGTGCAAAATATTTCATCGATTTCAGTTACGGCAATCCATTTTTGAAACATTTGACCGATTTGAATTTGAGAAAATTAATTATCGGCGGAAGTCAATCCAAATTCCAAAATCAGTTTTCCCAGCAATTGACTTTATTTTAAATATGAGAACAAAAAAAGCCTTTCGCCAAGCCGAACGAAGAATTAGTGAGATTGAAAATTCAATTTCGAAATTTTCTCAACCATTAATGTCAAATTCAAAATGGGTCAGATTGATTGAACAAATAGTTGTTCATAGTGATGAAATAAGGAGAATAGAATTTAAGAAAATTCAAAGTGAGAGAATTGGAGAATTGTATTTGAATGAAGAAAGTATTTTTGAATTCGATTATTGGCAAACAGGTTTTGAAGCTAATAATTCTTTTAATGAATGTCTTGAATATCGAGAAATTGAATATTTAATTTTTCCTAAAGTCATTAGTCCAGACACAAATCAAGATTTAAACAGAATATCAGCTATAATAAAAAATGTTGGAGAATTTGATTTAGAATCCAACGAAAATGAATTGAAGCTTTTGTGCTATAAGTAATTAAAAATCAATTTAGATTCTTTACGTCGAACCTCTTTGTTAGGTTCCCTGCGGAATTACAAAATTGCGTTTCCTCAACTCCAAAATCCTCCCACACTCCAACCCAAAATGACAACCCTCCTCTACGACGGCAGTTTCGACGGAATTTTAACCGCAGTATTCGAAGTTTTTGAATACAAGTATAAAGACGTGGAAATCCGAAACAGAGACAGATTCCAACAGGAAAATATGTTCGCAGAAATCCACGAGGTTGTGACGCAAAACGAAAAATCTGACCGCGTTCTAAAGAAATTAGAAACAAGCATTGGAAAATCCGGCATCAAACAATTGCTAATGGTTTTCCTCTCAGAACTTCCGGAATCTGAAGTTTTAATATTTTCCGCCATCAAGCAATCGATTAAAAGTCCTGACAATAATGTTTTGCAGAATTTCGCTAATGATGATATTCTTCAAATCTCAAAAATCTGCAAATCAGTAAGTCGAGAAAGACATCGAATGACAGCATTCGTAAGGTTTGAGAAAATGAAAGACGATATTTATTTCGCCAAGATTGACCCTGATTTTGATGTTCTGCCTTTGATTCGAAAACATTTCAAAGACCGATACGCCGACCAAAAATGGATGATTTATGACCTCAAACGCCATTACGGACTGTTTTATGATTTAAAAGATTGTGAATTTTTCTATCCAGATTCGGCTTTCAATCTGAATCAATATCAGCAGAAATTCCACGAGGAAGAAATCAATTATCAGGAACTTTGGAAAAGTTATTTCACGAAGACGAATATCAAGGAACGAAAAAATATCAAACTCCACGTTCAACACGTCCCGAAACGTTATTGGAAATATTTGACTGAAAAATTTTAAAGCTCTTGCAGATTCAGCAAATCAAAATGATAAAAATAAATCTGCATAATCAGCAAAATCTGCGAGACATTTTTTCAATTTAAATTACAACTGAATAGTCGCACCCACCACAAAATTCCGCTTTGCCGATGGATTATAAAATCGGTTTCCAAAAGCATTGATGTCAAATCCCAAAACATATTCCTCATTGTACAAATTCTGAATTTGGAAAAACAAATCCAGCCTTGATTTTTCGAATTTAATAGGATAACGGAATTGAATATTTGAGACCAAACTTGGTTCTGACCAAACAGAATTGGCATCTGTCAAAGGAATTTTAGAAGTCAGAAATTGAGAATAATCAACAGCTAATTTTTTGAAGAAAGTGAAATTCAGCAAACTGTTAATGGTGGTTTTCGGAACGCCGGTCAAAGCATTTCCTGAAAAGTCAGTAGTTCCCTGGACATAATTTTTAAATTTAAAATCATAAATGCTACCCGAAAATCTGAATTTGAAATGGCTTAAAACATTATTCTTCAAATCAAATCTTTTCGATTCCAAGAGAAATTCCCAACCTTTCTGAACCGTGTTTCCTTGGTTCACAAAATATTCCTGTCCAGCTTCATTCTGCCTTCTCACAATCGCATCTTTCATTCGGAAATCAAAATAATTCAATTCCAAAAAAACGGTATTTCCAAATTGTTTCCGCACACCAATTTCCTTGTTCCAGCCATATTCCGGAACTAGATTGAAATTGAATTCCTGATTGGAAGAACGAATCTCCTCATTCGTTGGCGCCGAATTTCCTTTCCCGATTTTCCCTCGCACAGAAAATCCTTTATCCAAAACATAGGTCATCCCAAAATTGGGCAACCATTGGTTTTTGAACTTTACATTTCCCGTTTCAGAAGTTGGAAAAATCTTTTCCCATTTGTAAGCATTTGAATTTAAACTAATGGAAATATCAGTAAATAACCGCTCATTAAAATTCAATTTTTGCGACAGAAAATAGAATCCGGAATTGTTTCTCAGCTTATCAAAATTCTGTGGATTGCCTTCTGTTCCGCGATTATTATCAAAGTTTTTAATGAAGATTGGATTGGTTGCACCTTCGTAACCCAATCGCCATTCGGCAGAAACTCTGTCCCAATTTTTCTCATAATTCAAATGCGTTCTCAAGGCATAATTACTTTCAAAACGGTTTTCAAAATTGGTAATAAAAGGATTCTCAAAATCCACATAAGAACCCTGAACCAAAACGAAATGCGAAAGTCCATTTGTCAATTGATATTGATTGGAAAGTCCAGCCAAAACCATTTTATTTCGGATTCCTGCATTTTGTTCTTTCGCCCCGGGAAGCGTTGCGGTAGCTGGTCTGGCTTGTTTTCTGTTGGCGTCCATTTGTGCCAAAGTCAGTCCGCCAGGCGTTTCATAATCCAAATCGGAGAAGAGTAGCATCGCCTTCAGTTCGCCTTTGTCAGAATATTTGAAATTGTCCTTAATGAAAATCTGTTTTCGCTCCACCGCCGATTGTTCACGGTAAGAATCTGTTCTGTAATAATTTTGATAAACGTGGAAAAAGTGCTTCCCAAATTGCTTTGAGTAATTAATACTTTCATTAAAAGTCCCGTAACTTCCAGACGAAAGATTCAAAGACAAATCATCAGCATTCTTAGTTTGAAGCAACAAAGTTCCGCCCGTCACCGCGCCAAAATCGCCACTTTCCGGACCTTTGTAAATCTCGATTTTATGAATTAAATCCGGCGAAATCTGATTAAAATAAGTATTTCCCGAAGCATCAGACAAAATAAAATCATCCAAATAAACTTTCACATTCCGCACGCCAAACGGTGAACGCAAAGAACTGCCTCGCACCGCAATTCGGTAACTTCCAGGCGAACGTTCTTCCATCCTCGCACCAGCGATTTGATTCACAGACTCCAGCAAACGGTCTGGCGGATTCTGAGAAAGCAGATTTTCTGAAACTACAGAAACGGATTTGGTAGAAGCAATAAATGAAACCGGTTTTTTATAAGCATCAATTTTAACTTCCGAAATTAAAGCCACAGAATCGCTCTTCTGGGAAAAATAAAACACACTGGAAAGTAGGAATAAAAAGGAAAGTTTTTTCATTGTTCTCATCACAGAAATCATTGTGCCGAAACAAGACAATCGTTAAAAAATTCACAAAAAAGTAATTCTTAACTTACATCAATGTGAGGCGGAGCTCGGCGCTATAAATTTGCACTATAATTAATCAACAAAATATTAAAAATTATGGCAACTAAATGGTTATTAGACCCAACGCATAGCGAGATCACTTTCAAAGTAAAACACTTGATGATCTCCAACGTGAAGGGAGAATTCACAACTTTCAACGCAGAGATCGACGCAGAAGATGACACGTTCGCAAGTGCAAAAGTTTCCGCTTTCATTGACACAGATTCTATATTCACCAACAATACAGACAGAGACAATCACCTGAAATCAGCAGATTTCTTCAACGCAGAAGCTAACCCGAAAATCACTTTCGAAGCTTCCACTTTGAACGGTAACGTGACTGGAAACCTAACATTGAACGGCATTACCAAAGAAATTACTTTGGACGTGGACTTCGGAGGAATTAATTCTGATCCTTGGGGCAACACCAAAGCAGGTTTCTCATTCGAAGGGAAAATCAAAAGATCAGACTTCGGTCTTACTTGGAACGCAGCTTTGGAAACAGGCGGTGTGATGGTGAGCGAAGAAGTGAAAATTGCAGGAGAACTGCAGTTCGTAAAACAATAATACATCATAGTATTTTTATAGTTTGAGTTTTTTAAAGTGTGAACAAGGGCAACTTTGTTCACGCTTTTTTGATTTTATGAATTAGAATTATTATAATTTTGGCAGCTTAATCCGCCTTCCGTTCCCAATCTTTTTTGCCAGAGGATTTCAGTCTAAATAGAACTTGAGAAGACGCAAAAAAGGATTTCCACTCAAGTCGGGCTGCGGATTCTACATAAAAACAAGCTTTGTCAAAAACACGGAATGACAATATTGTGTCAATAAAAATCTGCTTAATCAGCCAAATCTGCGAGAAAAATTTCATTAAAATTATTTCCCCAACCCTCAAGGGAGTAATTTTAATAAAATTTTCAAATAATTTTCTCCCTTTAGGGTTGGGGTAAAAAATGGTTTGAAAATACATTTTACATCAATACATTTTACTTTTTACAAAACAAAAATGAACCTCAACGACCTTTCCAACATCTCCGATAACTTCAAAACCACACAAAAAATGCCCGTCCTTTTCCTGGGACACGGCTCTCCGATGAACGCCATCGAAGAAAATATTTTTGTGCAGGGTTTCCGAAACATCAGCAAAGAGATTCCAAAACCGAATGCCATCATTTGTATTTCTGCGCATTGGTTTACCAACGGCACATTCGTCACAGCGATGGAACTTCCGAAAACCATTCACGATTTTGGCGGTTTTCCGCAAGCCTTGTTTGATGTTCAATATCCCGCAAAAGGAAATCCAGAATTGGCAAAGGAAACTGCAGAATTATTATCTCCTATTTTGGTGGAAGAAGACCACAATTGGGGATTGGACCACGGCGCGTGGTCGGTTCTTCGGCATCTTTATCCCGATGCAGATATTCCGGTCATTCAGTTGAGTATTGATTACACAAAACCACCACAATATCATTTTGAGTTGGCGAAGAAATTATCCAAACTACGAGAAAAAGGAATCTTAATTATCGGAAGTGGAAACATCGTTCATAACCTCAGATTGATCGACTGGAAAAATATTGACACAGTTGGTGCCGGCTGGGATTGGGCGATAGAAGCGAGAGAAAAAACCAACAATTGGCTTCTGGATGGTGATTTCCAAAAACTCATCGATTATCAAAAACAAGGCACATTTTTGCAATACGCCGTTCCAACGCCCGACCATTATCTGCCATTGATCTATAATCTCGGATTGAAAGAAAAATCAGAAGAATTATCCTTGTTCAACGATTCGTTGATTGGCGGTTCATTGAGTATGACTTCGATAAAAATAGGATAAGTATTAAGAAAATTCGAAAAACCATTCCGATAAGACACGAAACCGTTTTGTTAGGGTTTTCAACCTGTTGGTTATGACAAGCAAGCATTTTGTTTATAGGAACAAGCGTTTAGTTGAGGCGTTCAACCATTTAGTTGGGGCAATCAAGTACTTAGTTGAAGCAATCAACCACTCAGTGAAGACGAACAACCGCTCCGTGAAGGTAATCAAGTACAATTTGTTAAATTTCAGTACTTTATGGATAGTTTTACATAGTAGCGAAAAGGGAAATTTTCCTTATTTAAACTTTCGAATGACTTAAAACGCACGACAACTTTTGTGACTATTGTGGTTTAATGCATATTTCGACGAAATCCTTTTTTTATTTATTAAATTCGGAGTTCAAAATATATCACGTGAGGTTTTTACAATTCTTAATATTCTTCTTCGGAACTTTTTTTCTGTATTCCCAAACCATTTCGGGGAAAATACAAACGGAAAGTGGTGCAGCCATTTCGAATGTGAATGTGTATCTGGATGGAACAAAGGTATCGTCCGTTTCCAATGGCGACGGAAGTTTTCAGTTGGATGTACAGGGACAGAAAAGTGGAAATATCATCTTTCAAAAAGATAATTATGAGACCAGTATCTTTCCATTAGAAAAGGCAATTGGGAAATCTGTGAAAGTCATCATCAATCCCGTCAGTGAAATCGAGGAAGTCGTTATCATTCCATATACAGAGCAGGCTTACAAAGATTTTATTAATTATTTCCTAGACCAGTTTATTGGATTTGATAGGGATGATGTGAGAATCAAAAACCAACGGACGCTTAAGTTTTCTTACGACAAGAAAAATCAATTTCTGAAAGTGAAAGCACCGCAAACGTTGGTCATCGAAAATAAGAAATTGGGTTATACGATCCAATATAATCTGATCAATTTCCAGGCTGATTTCAAAGCAAAAAGTACAAGTTATCTGGGGACATCATTCTTCAAAGAGACCAGTTTCAGAAAGGAGATCACTCTCAATCGGATGAATGCTTACAAAGGTAGTGTGATGCATTTTTTGAGAAGTCTCTATCAAAATGAGCTGGAAAAGGAAGGTTTCATCGTGAATCACGCCAAGCGGATCCCAAACCCAGAATATCCTTCTGAAGCCGAATTGCAGAAACTGAACGACCATTTTGCCATTAAGAAAACACAAAACTCGACCTTGCCTTGGACCGATGAGTTGGAAGCGATTGCGCAAAAGAAAAGTAGAAACTCCGAATTTCTGATGGCCATCCTGAAAACCAAAATGAAAGAGTCTGAATTTACGAAGCGTCAAGATGAACGCTTGTTCTTAGACTTTGAAGATCTGCTTCAGGTCAATTTTCAGAAATATTATTACGAGATCAAGAAAGGCGAATTTGTGAGATCTTCTGGCGTGGTGACGCAATCATCATTCGTGCATCCGGAAGCTATGCAATTCGAGATCTTTCCGGAAGGCAATATTTCTGAACCTGATCTGTTGATCTTGGAAGGCGATTTCTCCAGGCAGAATATTTCAAAAATGTTGCCTTTGGACTATCAGTTGGGGAATTGATTATAGGGTTTTCTCAAAACAAACGCTGTTTTCCACGCCTGCATATTGTCCGTAATTTGGGATAACTTTATAACCGCATTTTTGATAAAGTGCAACCGCTTCGGTTTGTCTTTTCCCCGTTTCGAGGATTGTTTTCTCGTAACCTAATTCCTTAGTCCAAGTTTCTAATTCTTTTAAAATAGCAGAAGCCAAACCTTTTCCTCGTTCCTCCGGAAGCGTGAACATTCTTTTGACTTCCATCGATTTTTCATCAAAAGCTTTTATTGCGCCACAAGCAAGGCCTCATCATTATCATAAATGACGATACAGTTTTTTAGCGAATCGATTTTGTTGTATTGATCATAAAAACCGTGTTCATCACCATCTATTATAGCGAGATAAGCGTCCAGTTGTTTTACGAGATTTTGGAAATCTTGGTTTTCGGAAGTCGTGCGGAGGATGTTCATTAATGATTATTTTGATGGCAGTGGAGGCGGCGGGTCTTGTAGATAATTTTCTTCTTTTAGCTTTTTAATTACTTTTTCAGCGATCTTTGATCCCCATTGCTTTCCAGCTTCTTGACTTTCTAGCATAATTTGCGGTAATATTTTCGTAGTTTTGATTCCAACGGGACTTTTGTAGAAGACAATTAAGTCATCAATATCTTTTTCTGTATAATATTTGTGATAAAGTGGCAAAATCAAATCTTCCAGATCTGAAGCTTTGATCTCATTAGAAAAATCAATCCAGACTTTCTCAGGTACCGATGGGTAAGCGGATTTGAAATGTGTCAAAATTTGTTTTGCATATGTAGCTCCCAAATTTCCTGCGCCAGTAAGTGTCAATAATTCTCTGATTTTTTCATTTTTTGCTTGTGCAAAAGATAATGAATACAAAAATAAGCTACCTATTAATAATAATTTTTTCATTGAATGATTTTTAATTGACAATTAGTTTTCTTTCTTTGATCAACTCGGCAATTTTCAAAATATCCTCACCAATCAATCTATCATTTTCCAACTTCGGAACCACAGAACGGATAATTGCATAATTCTTCTCAACAATTTCCGAGCAAACTGCAGGTCTTCTGAATTCCAGACCTTGAGCGCCAAACATCAATTCAATCGCCAAAATATTTTCAAGATTTCCAAGGATTTGATTGAATTTTCTTCCCGAAATACTTCCCATAGAAACGTGGTCTTCCTGACCTAAACTTGTCGGTATAGAATCTGCAGAAGCTGGAAAACAAAGCGTTTTGTTCTCTGTAACCAATGCTGCACTTGTGTATTGCGGGATCATAAAGCCGGAATTAAGGCCAGAACTTTCGATTAATAATTTAGGCAAACCATATTTTCCTTCCAGCAAGAGATAACTTCTTCGGTCAGAGATATTTCCAAGTTCAGCTGCTGCCAATGCACAATAATCTAAAGGCAAAGCCATTAATTGTCCGTGGAAATTCCCGCCTGAGATGGATTCTTCTGCACTTAGAATGATTGGATTGTCGGTTACAGAATTCAATTCTGTGTCTGCCATTTGTTTCAAATGTTCAAAAGCATTTCTGCTAGCGCCGTGAACTTGCGGTACACATCTCATAGAATATGGATCCTGAACGCGGTCGCAGAATTCGTGGGACTTCAGATTGTCAGAATCTTTCAGGAAGTTTCGCATTCTTTCTGCCACTTTTCGGCTTCCGTCAAACGGGCGAATGTCGTGCAATTCTTTTTTGAAAGGACTTGCAGAACCTCGATAAGCTTCAAGGCTCATTGCCGCAGTCAGGTCTGCTAAATCTAAAAGATATTCGAATTTTGATAATCCAATGATGGCGTGAGCGAGGATGAATTGCGTGCCATTGATCAATCCCAAACCTTCTTTTGGACCAAGTTTTAATGGCTGAATATTATGCTTTTCGAGAACTATAGATGTCTCAACCGTTTTATCATTTTCCCAAACCTGACCTAGTCCTAAAAGTGGCAAAACCAAATGTGCCAAAGGCGCCAGATCTCCAGAAGCTCCAACAGAACCTTGCTCTGGAACAACAGGAATGATGTCTTTCTCCAACATCATTATCAATCGCTCAATCACATCTAATGAAACACCCGAAAATCCTTTTGACAAAGCGTGCACCTTGGCAATCATCATTATTTTTGAAATATTCTTATCAATCGGTTTTCCAACACCAACGGCGTGAGAAATAATCAAATTGTGCTGAAGTTGCGCTGTTTCCGATTCTGATATTTTGGTGTCGCAAAGTGGTCCGAATCCTGTATTGATACCGTAAACCGTCCTGTCAGAAGCTACAATTTCTTGAACATTCTTTTGCGACTTTATAATTTGTTCTTTTGATTTTTCACTGAGTTTTGCAAGCGATGGATTTTTTGCTATTGCCAAAACATCCTGATATCCGAGCGTATCGATTCCGTAGATCATTACTAAAAAATTTTGCCTAAAAATACACTTTTCGGGAAGAATATGAGCGGGGTTCGAAAATAAAGAATTTGTCTGTAGATGATTTAGGAAACTTATAATATTTTGACCTCATCTGTTTTAGAATTGTATCTCATTTTTAAATGTCTATCCCAATTTAAAAATTCGTCACAGCTGAAATTTAGAAAGTTCCCATCCCACAACTCAAATTTAATCACGTCCATTTGAATTGGACTTTCAATGTGTTTTGTATTGCTTAATTTATCCAAGATTTTGGTAATATTATAGTAATCTGACACAAGAAAATTTCCATCATTAATGGCAATCAAATTTATATATCCAGGACTGTTATCAAATTCAATTAAATCACCATTATTTAAATCAATTGAAAATAAATAATCTGAAGTCAAAATTAAAACCCTTTTTGAAATTTCTGAAATTGCTACTCTTTTTCTTTCTCCCCGGAATTGTCCACACCATTGCTCATAATTCTCATCTGTAAATCTAACGAATGTCCAGGACTGTGAATTCCAGGCACTTTCAACATCATATATCCTTTCCATATATTCTCCAGAATCTGGTCGACTAATAATTTCTGCATTTATAATCATTAAATCAATTTTAGAAAATCAATAATCAAACTGCTCATCATATTCTTTAAGCTGTAAAGCCCTTTCCTTCACAATCTCCAATTTTTTATTTTCCGCGATGACGTAGAATAATGTTCCTTTCTTCACACCAAAATAATACTTGTCAATCAATTTGAATTCAGAATCTCGGAACTTCATCCAATTTCTCTGCGCTTCTACCAATTCGCTCTTTCCGGTTTTTGAAAGTTTTTGACTTAATGATAAATAAGATTTGTTAAGTTCCTTATCCCAAGAATCCCGAGCAGAAGAAACACAACTTACTTGACCAGCGGTAGAATTTCTCTGGCTTAGACATTTTTCCAGGTCTTGGTCAATTTTATTTTGAGCAAATGAAAAGGTAGTTGTGACGAGCAAAAACAAAATGGAAATAGACTGTTTCATAATTTCATTTAAAAAGTTTTTAATTAAATCTCAATTCCTTCGCTTGACGAATATGCGCCAAATGATGCTGACAATGCCAACTGTAAATTAAAATATTCTCTTTGAGCGAAATCTTTTCTGGCTGTTCAGGATGGATAAATTCTTTGTTCAAATCTTCCTCCGACAAACTCTTCAAAATAAAAACCCATCTTTCGTGCAACGCTTCCAGTAACTTCAAAGAAACAAAAGGCGAAAGTTTGCTATCCGGAAGTTCCGCCCAAAGACTTTCTTCATAAGGTTTTATCGTTGGAAGATTTTCCGTCAACGCCAATTTGAATCGCACATAACTGTTGATATGACTATCGGCACAATGGTGAACGACTTGAGTGATGGTCCAGCCTTCTGGTCTGTATTTTAACTTCAAATCGTTTTCATCCAAATTTTCAATTTCAGCTTTCACAAGATTTGGAAAGTTTTCAATTTCAGAAATAGCAGAATCGATGATTTCTTTGGTGATGGTTTCTGGTTTTACGAATTTTCCGACTGGGAATTTTAGTGCTTCAAGATTCATTACTTCAAATTTTTCAATAGAATTGCTTCCATTTTCTCATAACCCAATTTGTTCGGGTGGATTCCGTCTTCTGCGATTTCTTTAGGCAAACCATTTTTGTCGTCTTTCAATGGCGTGTGATAATCGATGTAGGTGATTTTGTTTTTCTGAGCGTAATCTTTTATCATTTGATTCAGTGCAATCACTTTGTCAGCGGGCATCATTCCTTTTCGCCAAGGGAAATCAGAAGCGGGAAGCGCCGAACACAAAACCACTTTGATGTTATTAGCTTTCGCCAGTTCAACCATCGAAACAATATTCCCGAAAATTTTATCCATCGAAATCGGACCTTGATTTTCCGCAATATCATTTGTTCCGGCGAGGATAATCACGCGTTTTGGTTTCAATAAAATCACATCTTCCCGAAATCTCAAAAGCATTTGAGAAGTCACCTGACCCCCAATTCCTCTCCCGACGAAATTGTTTTTGGTGAAAAATTCCGGGTCTGTGGCAAACCAGCCTTCTGTGATAGAATCGCCCATCAATACAGAGTTTGGTGTTGTGTTTTTGGATTTTACTTCTTGATTTTGTTTTTGATATCTGCCGAAATTGGCGAAGTCCTGAGCGTGAGACATTGTAGAAAATAAAAGGATAATAAAAGTTAGGATTTTCATTTTTTCTGATTTATAATCAAATATATGAAATAAGGAGAATTAAATGTTTGTACTTTTAATAATACTTAGCTGAGCGAAGCGCCTTTGCGAACCTTAAAAATATTTTCAATAATTATAAAGAAATCTTTGCGCGCTTTGCGTTCAAAATTATATTAAAATCAATAATTTTACAAAATGGAACAAACTTCGAAAGACCCTTTACACGGCAAAAGACTCGACGCGATTTTGGAAGAATTGGTGGATTATTACAATGGTTTCGAAGAATTGGGAAAGCAAATCAACATCCGATGTTTCAACGCCGACAATCCAAGTATTAATTCCTCACTGAAATTCCTTAGAAAAACCGACTGGGCAAGAGCGAAAGTCGAAAGTTTGTACCTCTATGTTTTGAGACAAAAAAAGAAAAGAGGTTTGCTTTAAATTTCTTAATCCAAAAATACTCCGCTCACATAATACCAACGATTCTGAATCGTCTTGAAGGTCGATAACTCGTGATGAACTTGCGGATTTCCATCTTCATCCGTATAAAACGCTTTGAATTCCACCTTGTTCATTGATGGTGTATCCACGATTTCCAACTTCGTCCAATCATTGATTTCGCCCCATTCTTGAAGACTTTTCTTACTATGAAATTTCCGTTTTCCAGGCGACGTGGTTTCCCAAAGATATTCACCGTTCGGAATCGCAAACGCCGAAAATCTGGAACGCATCAAAGCTTCCGAAGTCGGCGGGAATTTTTCTTTTGTGTGATAAGGTTGACAGCAATCTTCGTAGGATTTTCCGGAACAGCAGGGACAAGTCATTGCTTAAAATTATAAATTATAAGGTTATTTAGTTTTTTTCAGATTGCCATTTTCATCATAATATTTCCATTCTCCTGTCTTTTCACCATCTTTTATTATTCCAACTGCTCCAATCTTTCCGTTCTTATGATATAATTTCCATTCGCCGACCATCATTCCTTTTTCATCGTGACTGCCAGTTTTTTCCAAGTTTCCGTTTTCGTGATAATATTTCCATTCACCAACGCGATTGTTGTCTCTTTGGGTTCCAACGTGTCTTAGTTGTCCATTGGCGTAATATTCTTTCCATTCGCCAATGGTTTTTCCAGCTTCATCGTAGCTTCCAATCATTTTTGGTTTTCCATTTTCGTGGTACCATTGGTGTTCGCCCATTCTGTTCTCGCCATCGTACAAGCCAATTTCATAGAGTTGTCCATTATCATAATATTCCTTCCACTCACCAGTTTGCTTTCCATTTTCGAATCGACCAACTGTTCTTAATTTTCCATTGCGATAATAGGTTTTCCATTCACCGACTGGTTTTCCATTGTTGTATTTTCCGATTTGGAAGAGTTCGCCATTTTTCCCAAACCATTTCCATTCGCCCGTTCGCTCTCCATTTTTGTCCGTTTGTCCGGTTAGCTTCGCATCATTTTCAAATAATGTTGTGGGCTTCGTTTGAGCTTTTACAAAGATTGAAAAACAGACCAGTATTAAAATTAAGTTTAAGTGACTTTTCAATATTTTAATTTTTAGCTAATATAATATTAAGCTCCAAATGCTCTCTTCAGCAAACTCTCCACTTTCGGCTCGCTTCCACGGAACGCTTTGAACAATTCCATCGGGTCTTTGGTTCCGCCGGAAGAAAGAAGGATTTTATATTTTGAAGCGATTTCCGGATTGAAAATACCATTCTCTTTGAAATATTGAAACGCATCCGCATCCAAAACTTCCGCCCATTTGTAAGAATAATAACCAGCCGAATATCCACCTTGGAAAATATGAGAAAAACTCGGTGCAGTCGCCGTTTCTGGATTTGAAGGGTAGATACTTGTAGCCTCAGTTTTTTCAACTTCGTACTCTTTCACGCTCAAACGCTCCAACTCTTCAACTTCCGAATGAAACGCCATATCCAACAATCCAAGACCAACTTGTCTCATTGTTTGATAGCCTTCCATAAACGATTTGCTTTGAGATAACTTCTCGATTTTTTCGTCTGGTAAGATTTCTCCGGTTTGATAATGTTTAGCGAAAGTTTTCAGAAATTCTGGTTCGTAGCAAAAATTTTCTAAGAATTGGGAAGGCAATTCCACAAAATCCCATTTTACAGAAGTTCCTGATAGATTCGGATATTGCGTGTCTGCCAAAACGCCGTGAAGTGCGTGTCCAAACTCGTGGAAGAGAGTTGTCACTTCCTGGAAAGTCAGTAAACTTGGTGTGTCTTTCGTAGGCTTTGTGAAATTACAAACCACGGAAATATGCGGACGGGAATTTTCGCCGTCTTTTTTATATTGATTTTTATAGCTCGTCATCCAGGCTCCGGCACGTTTTCCTTTTCGAGGATGATAATCGGCGTAGAGTAGGGCTTTTACGTCTCCATTTTCTGTGATTTCGTAGGTTTTGACGTCATCGTGGTATTTCTGAACATCATTAATTTCTTTGAATTCTAATCCAAATAATTTTCCGGCTAAACCAAAAACTGCTTCCTGAACTTTCTCCAATTGGAAATAAGGTTTCAGTTCTTCATCATCAATATCGAATTTTTGTTTTCTTAATTTTTCGGCGTAGAAAGCGTGGTCATAACTTTGGATTTCTTCTATTCCGTCGGCTTTTGCTAAGGTTTTTAATTCCTCGATTTCCTTTTGAGCGAAAGGTTTTGCTTTGTCCAAAAGTTCGTTAAGGAATTCAAACACTTTTTCTGGCGATTTTGCCATTCTTTCCTCCAAGACGAAATTTGCGTAATTTTTATAACCCAATAATTCCGCTTTTTCCTGACGAAGTTTTACGATTTCTTTGATGAGGTTTTGATTGTCAAATTCGCCTCCGTCAAAGGATTTTTTCCCATTAGCCAAAGCCAATTCTTTTCTCAATTCACGGTTTTCGGCGTAAGTCAGAGCAGGAAGATAACTCGGATATTGAAGTGTAATAACGTAACCTTCCAAACCTTTTTCCTTGGCATCTTCGTGATATTGCTCAAGGATTGCTTCGGGAATTCCTTTCAATTGTTCTTTGTCTGTGATGTGTTTGAAATAAGCGTTGGTCGATGCCAAAGCATTTTGTCCGAATTGAAGGGACTTGATGGACAAATCCATATTGATTTTTTCCAGTTTCTTTTTGTCTTCGTCGTTCAAAAGTGCACCGCTTCTCACAAAACCTTTGTAAGTTTCGTTAAGCAACATTTTTTGTTCGTCGTTCAATGACAAAGTGTCTTTCTGGTCGTAAACGTTTTTGATTCTTTCGAATAGTTTTTCGTTTTGCGAAATTTTTGAAGAGAATTCGGTCAACAGTGGAGAAACATCTTGCGCGATTTTCTGGATTTCGTCGTTGGTTTCGGCAGAATTTAGATTGAAGAAAATGCTCGAAACTCTGTCCAATTGTTCGCCGGAAAAAGCCATTGCTTCAATCGTATTTTCGAAAGTTGGCGTTTCTGGATTGTTGGTGATTTCGTCGATTTCTTTTTCTGCGGTCTTTACCAATTCCTGAAATGCTGGAAGATAATGTTCTTCTTTGATGTCGCTGAAGGGTGATGAGGTATATTTTGTATTGAATTTTTCTAATAGTGGATTCATAATTTTGTTGATAGTTGATAGTTGATAGTTGATAGTTGATGGTTAGCCTTGTCCTTGTCAGGCTGAGGCTCTCGAAGCCTTTTCTAATTTTGTTGAAATCACAAATTTAGTACCTAAAGTTGAAACTATGACAAAATTGCGCCCCGACTTGAGTGGAAATCCTTTTTTGCTTGTCGTCGAATTCAATTTAACTGAAATGTCGAGCAAAAAAGATTGGGAACGGAAGGCGGATAAAGGCGCCCAAATAAATATTGTCTTAGGAAAAGTTTTTGTGTTTAAATTATTTTTAGATTTGTTTTGAACTTAAACTATACTTATTATGAAAAAATTTCTGAAAATCTTAGGTGTCATTTTGGGCATTTTTGTGGCGTATTGTCTTATCGCAATCTTGTTTTTTGACAGCCATTATCACGGTGAAAAATCAATTGTGATAAATGCAACGCAGGAGAAGGTCTGGCAGAATGTGAACTCGATGCGCGCCATCAATTCCTGGAGTCCGTGGATGAAACTGGATAAGAATCTGGTGAAAACGTATAAGGGAAATAGCGGTGTTGTCGGTGATTTTTTCGCTTGGAAAGGTAATGATGAAGTGGGCGAAGGCGAGCAGGAAATCACGAGAATCGAGCCGAATCAGCTGGTGACGACGAAGATGCATTTCATCAAACCTTTTGAGGATTATGCGACTTCGAATATCAAATTGGAACCTGCTGGCAATGATACGAAGGTGACCTGGGATATCGATTTTGATTGTACGACCATTATGAAACCGATGAAACCGGTGCTCGACAGACAAATGATGAGTACGTTTGATGAAGGCCTGAATGACTTGAAAACCTTATCTGAAAAATAAAAAAATCGCCCCGAAATTATCGGGGCGATTTTGGATTGTTAAAAATTGTTTTGACTTATTTCACAATCAATTTTGAAACTGCCAAACCTTCGTCTGATTTCAACTGAACCATGTAAACGCCGGAAGTCAATCCGTTTACAGAGAATGTTTCGTCTCCTTTTGCAGATTTCAATCCGAATGATTTAACTAGTTTTCCATTGATGTCGTACACGTTGATCTGTCCGTTTTTCGCCTTGTTGTATCTGATTTTCAAAACGCCTTCTGTCGCTGGATTCTGTACGATTTGAAGCGATGTCTTGTTGGTGTCGATCTTCGCATCGTCAGTCGCCAAAACGGTTTGGTTACCATAGATCCTGAATTCTCCTGGCTGAAGAACGACAGTCGTAGCAGCACTTGCAGACATTGAAGTGTTGTCCATCAAATTGTACCAAGTAGCGGCGTACGGGAAGTTAGGTGTTACAGTTTGTGCTGTTGTGGTAAAGTTGGCCACTACGATGACATTCTTCAAACTGTTTGCAGGCAATGCATCTTTCCAAATGTATATCTTAGGCAAAAGATTCCCAGACTCTACAGTGAAAGTGGTCGTGTCAAAAACTGGGCTTGACAATCTGATTTGCAAGATTTTTGACCATACATCGTAGATTGATTTTCTAGCCACATCTGTATCATAGCCTAATGTGAAAGCTACTGGTTTTGGAGAAAGTCTACAATCGTTGCTGATGGTTCCATTTTCACATCTGTTGATACTGAATTCATATCCAAGTTCTCCAAACTGCCAAATCATTTTAGGACCAGGAACGGTCAAAAAAACGGCACCGAAAGCTTTTTGTCTTTCTAATGCTGTTGCCAGAGTTTTTACGGGGCCATTTCCGTAGTTCAGGTTTCTGAACATCAATCTTTCTTCATCGTGGCTTTCACCGTAAGTTACATTTCTTCTTTCGCTGAAACCGTGGTTTTCGAAATCAACTCTGCTGAAGTTGCTGTTGGCATCGTAACCCATTGTGTTTTGACCGTAAGGACCAATCAAATTGTCCCACATCATCACACCTTTACCTTCGCCAACTTTGTAGTTTGCCCATTGTTGCTCTTCCTGATCTGAACCCAAATGTTCGAAGATGATGTAAGAAGTAGGGTCGTAAGACCATTGATAGTCCGAGTATAGTTTCAAAACATCCACTCTGTCCTGCTGATAAGAACCAGTACAACCTTCATCTGAAGCTGTACAGTTTTGTGTAAATCCTTTGGTAAGGTCCCAACGGAATCCATCCACTTTGTATTCTTTGATCCATTGTTCCAAAACTCTGTTCACGTAATATCTGGTGTCAGCTTTTGAATGGTTGAAATCATAGAAAACGTTGTAAGCGTGCGTCGGTAACAGGTTGAAGTATGGATTGTTGGAAGCCACGCCGCCATAACCTCCGTCTGTACTGGTGGACCACAATCTTTCTAATGGTGATCTTCCAGTCGCGTGATTCAACGCCACATCCAAGATCACGGCAATTCCATTTTGGTGACATTTATCAATGAATTCTTTGAATTTTTCCGGCGTTCCGTAAGCTTTGTCCAAAGCCAGGTGGAAGCCAGGATTGTAACCCCAAGAGTTGTTTCCATCAAATTCCATTACAGGCATTAGTTCAATCGCGTTTACGTTCAGTCCTTTGATGTACGGGATCTTGTCAATCATCGCCTGCCAGTTTTTTCCTTCTGTAAAATCTCTTACAAGCGCTTCATAAACGATAAGGTTTTGCTTTGCAGGTTTTTGGAAATTGGTCACCGTCCAGTTATAGGCAGGTTTAGCCGTTTGGATCACTGAAACATCATATTGCTGTCCGGCTGGATAAGCTGGCAATCCTGGATAGGTGCTAGCACTGATGAATGGGTCATCATCCGGAGAAAGTACCAAAGTGGAATAAGGATCTGCTACTTTCACGCCATCACTTGTTCTGTACTGGAAAGTGTAAACCTGCTGAGGCGTAAGGCCAGAGATCTCTAACCAGAAAAGATTGGTATTGTTCGTATCTCTCTTCATGATATAATTAGAAGAGATCTGCCAGTTGTTGAAGCTTCCAATGACATGAACATAACTTTTGAAAGGCGCATAAAGTGCCAATCCAACTTTTGTTGGGTCATTCGGGTCATAGGAAATCCCTTGTCTCATGTAAGATGGAATGGCTGCGCTCTGGGTACTAGGCGTTGGTGAAATGCTAAACTTTGAAGTTTGTACGGATCCGTCTGCCGTACTTGTAGCAGTCACTTCGATCTGATTGTCAGTCGTAATGTTGTACGCTGTGAAGATAGAAGAGACATTGTTTGCTGTGTAGATCGTGTTTCCATTTGCTTTTACCACGTAATTTGCAGGTAAAGATGTGCTGTAGGAAATAGGATAGTTGTTTCCTGAAGCTGTGAAGTTCACAGAGCCATTTCTTGGCGTTGTATTTACAAACTGAAATTTACCAACTTCAGAGTAAATGTCTTGAGACTGCCCGTTTCCAGTTTTGGTTTTCAAGAGGAAACCGATTCTTCCCAATCCTGTTCTGTTGTAGAACGTCTTAGGCACGAAGGTCATCGTGTAAGTATCGTTACCAGAATTGTAAGTCAACTTGTTGGTTTCACTGGAAGCTCCCCAGGTTCCATTGGTAGGGCAATCCATACTGTTCGCATCATTGCTGTCGTAGGACCATGCCCACAAGTACAAAGCGTTGTTGGTAACGCCCCAGGTAGATTCGTTGATGCTACTTCCATTCACAGTGATGGTAATGGATTCATCCTCGTTGAAGGCAGAGGGACTGATCGAGTAGGTGACCGTCTGCGTCTGCGCATAGCTAATGATTGCAATAAAAACTGCAATCAGGTTGTAAAATTTTTTCATTGGTCTATATATGAGGTTTTAAATATATCATTTTTTCAGTATTCAAAATTATTTTTTATTTTGATGTGATTTTTTATTTTAATTAATTGAAAATAAGGTTTTTATATTTTTAATTTAGAAATTGTATTCACTTAATTTAAATATTGGTTTAACTAAATATTAACATTAAATACACATTTGGGTAAAATTTGGTTTATATGATTTTTATTGATATTTGAAAAAAATAACATGGTTTATTTTTATATTTCATATTATTTTCTATAATTTTACCATCAAATAAAAAACAATAAACATTTATTTTAACTAAATATTAAGTTTGACAACAAATTGTTGTTTCAAAAATGGGTTAAAATTATTCGTTCGTTTAAAATATTTTGTTCTATATTTAAAAATCAAAAAAATCCATAGTAAATTATGAAAAGTGCACCTGAATCTGGTTATCATTTAGACGGAGTTGATAAGGAGATTGTCTATATGTTGATGGATAATGCAAAAACTTCTCTTGCACACATATCCAAACATGTTGGTATTTCTACGACCGCTGTTCACCAAAGAATAAAAAAGCTGGAGCAAGCTGGCGTTATCGAGAATTCGATTTCTTTTCTTAACCCACGAAAGATCGGCTACAAAGTGGTTTCGTACATTGGTGTTTTCTTGGATCAGCCAAGTCACTATCAGGACGCGATCAAGAATCTGAATTTGGTAAATGAAGTGGTAGAGGCACATTACACAACAGGAAACTACACAATATTCCTAAAGGTTCTTTGTAAGGACAATGACCACTTGATGGAGATCCTTAATAAGATCCAAAAACTGAAAGGCGTGACTAGAACGGAGACGATTCTTTCTCTTGAACAAAGCATCAGCAGACAGTTGAAAGTCTAAAGAAAATTGATATTATAAATAAAAGGATGCAAGTTATTTGTATCCTTTTTTTATTTTTGTACAAATAGAATTGGCCGTTGTAAGGCTTTAAAAATAAAAATCTGATTATGGAAATCAATCAATATTTAGACTCGACATATCTTAAAACGCCAGCTCAATCTGGACTTACAGAAGAACAAACCTTCGAGAAGGTAAGAGAACTGACAGATGAGGCCATTGCTCATAATTTCAAAGAAGTCATGATACGTCCAAATTATGTCAAATTAATTAAAGACTATCTCAAAGCTCAGAATTCCGAAGTTTTGGTAGGAACGGTCATCGGTTTCCATGAAGGCACTTATTCTGTGGAAGAAAAATTGGCAGAAGCAAATCAGGCTGTTTTGGATGGCGTGGACGAGTTGGATTATGTCATCAATTATGAAGCTTTCAAAGCTGGAGATCTAGACTTGGTGAAAAAAGAATTTGTGGAAGGAACAAAATTGGGTTTGCACTTCGACAAAACTGTAAAATGGATCATCGAGATCGCTGCACTTACGGATTCTCAAATTGCGGATCTGACAGCAAGCATCTGGAATTGGGCACAAGAAAACTTTGAAGAGAAAGACTTTTCAAAGATCTTCGTCAAATCTTCAACCGGTTTTTATGTGACCGAAGGCGGAAAACCAAACGGAGCGACTTTTGAAGGTGTAAAAATCATGTTGGACAACGCCGGCAAACTTCCCGTGAAAGCGGCAGGCGGTGTGAAAACGCCTGAAGATGCAGAAAAAATGATAAATTTAGGAATCCAAAGAATCGGAACTTCTGCTGCAAAAGCACTTCTTGGCGAAGGCTCAAGCGAAGGAGGATATTAATTCAATTCTTATTATAAAAAATATAAACCTCTCAGAAATAATTTCCGAGAGGTTTTTTTTATTGTGTTTGCTAAGAATGTCTTAATTATCAGTCGGTTCCCAAAGCTCCAACTTATTTCCATCAGAATCCAGGATATGAACAAATTTCCCATGATCAGACTCCTCGATTTCATCAAGGATAGTGACGCCATTTTCTCTTAGATTTTTCACCAATTCTTCGATATTCTGAACGCGATAATTGACCATGAATTCCTTTTTGGAAGGCTCAAAATAACTGCTCCCTTTTTTGAACGGACTCCATTGTAATTGATTCACTTCGTCTGGGTCATTGACGTTTCTGGATTCGAAGGTTGAGCCCCATTCGGTCATATCCAGACCAAGGTTTTTCGAGTACCAATCTCGGGTTTCCTTTGGGTCATCGGACAAAAAGAAAATACCACCGATTCCAGTTACTTTTGGAGGTTTATTTGAGTTTTCCATTGGGATAATTAATTATAAATCAAATATAATATTAATTTCAGTAATCTATTCCGCCACCCAAACACTCACATTCCCCGCAGGACAAGGAAAATCTGCCCAGCCATTTTCGTCAATCGTGATTTTATCTTCCAAATGTCCGGTGTAATCATAGAAAGTTTGCCCAGCGTATCGTTTCCCTATTTCCATTGGTTTGTGGTACGCCTCTTTGTTGCTCAGAACCACGGCACAACCAGAATGTTCATCATCACCTTCACGAATCCAGCCTAGGCAATTTGCATCTTCAAAATAATCTCTCTGTTCGCCATAGGCAAAATCTCTTCTCGCTCTGATGAGTTCTTCTATCGCATCCACTTTCTCGAGATGGATTTCATATTCGTTCCCATCACTCCCGTTGTCCTTGTAGCTCGCGCCATAAAGGTCTGGATAGAAAACACAAGGATAACCATCTTTCCTCAACAAAATCAAAGCATAAGCTAACGGTTTGAACCAAGTCTCCACCGGCGCTTCCAAAGCCTGAAGCGGTTGCGTATCGTGATTGTCCACCACAGTAACGGATTTGTCCGGATGAGAACCCACCAAAGTTTTGCTGAATATCTTTCTCAAATCATAATCTGGCGTTTTCGAAGCGGTATGGAAATTATGTTGAAGCGACGAGTCGAAAAGACTCATACAACCTTCCGTAGAATCGATGTACGCTTCCAAATGTGGCAACAATCCCGGCGCCCAATATTCACCAACGGCAAAGATGTCTTTTCCCGTGTTGGAGCGCAAAAGCGTGAGCCATTCTCTGTAAAATCCAGGCGAAATATGCTTCACAGCGTCCAATCTCACGCCATCAAATCCAGTCTCATCGTGAAACCATTTTCCCCAATGGTTCAGTTCTTCGCGCACAAACGGACTGCGATGCTCGATGTCATTGTACATCAGGTAATCGTAATTTCCTTTTTCCGTATCCACAATCTCGTCCCAGCCTTCACCGTGGTCGTTGAAGATTTGAAAAATCGCCTGGTCCAAGCCTTCAGCATAATCCACGCCAGAGAAACAAGTGAAATCCCATTTGAAATTAGAATATTTGTCACCTCTTCCTGGAAACGTAAATTTGGTGTAAGATTCGATTTCCATCACATCAGAAATAACCTTGTCGCGGTCATTTTCGTCCACTTTCACCACACGGAATTTCTCCAGTTCGTCACCACCAGCTTTGTGATTCAAAACCACATCGGCAATCACTTGGATTTTATTTTCTTTGAGCGCTTTCACGGCTTCCAGATATTGTTCCTTCGTTCCATATTTCGTAGCAACGCCACCTTTCTGGTCAAATTCCCCCAAGTCGAACAAATCGTAAGGGTCGTACCCAACAGAGAAACCTGCGTTCGTACTTTTATAAGCCGGCGGAAGCCAAGCCGAAGTAATCCCAAGGTCCGACAAATATGTTGCTTGGTCTTTTGTGTGTTTCCAAAGGAATGAGTCGCCATCGGTGTACCAATGGAAAAACTGTATCATCGTTCCGTTCATAAGAATGTAGATTTTTTCAGATTATTTAATTAGATATTCCGTTCTATGAAAATATCAAGCCAAGGAAAATCGCGGAGAAACAACAGAAAAATAAAAGGAATCAAGAAAGAAAGCTTGTAGTCATCAAAACAAATTATTTGGGCGCCTTTATCCGTCTTCCGCTCCCAATCTTTTTGCCATCGCTAATTCCAGCCACAAAAAAGGATTTCCGCTCAAGCCGGGGCGCGCTTCGCAAGGTTCAAACGTTCCCGAATCAAAACAACTTTTGTCACTTCGATAGGTTTCCTCTGATTAACAATAATGTTATTAAATCTGCCTAATCCGCCCAATCTGCGAGAAATAATTATTCCCAATCTCTTAGCTGAGCGTAAGCGTCCTTGCGAATCTTAAAATGTTTTCAAATAATTCAAAAAAATATTTGCGGACTTTGTGTTTTTAAGCTAATCATCAAACTCAGCAAAAGGAATCTTCAACTGAACAGAAACCTGCTTTTTCTCGTCTGTATTAAGATTGGACAAAGAAAGTCCAAGCAGTCGAATTGCCTTGTCAAAAGGTCGCAGTTCCCAAAGTTGTTTCGCCGTGTTGTAGAACTTTTCCGCATTTTCGAAATAAAGTTCCTGCGTTTTGCTTCTCGTATAAAGCGTGAAATCTTTGTATTTGATTTTCAAAGTCAAGGTCTTCCCTTTGATTTCTTTTTTGCCAAGCCGTTCTTCCAGTTCCAGACTTAATGACTTTAATTTCTGGTCCACTTCATCATCTTCATTGATGTCGTCCCAAAATGTTCTTTCCACCGCCACACTTTTCTGGATTCTATTCGGTTTCACTTCTCCATTGTGAATTCCGCGGACCACATTATAATAATATCGTCCTGATTTTCCGAAGAGTTTTTCCAGTTCGTCCAGAGATTTCGCCTTCAAATCAGAACCTTTGAAGATGTGCAACGTGTGCATCCTGTTCGCAGTCACTTTTCCAACACCGTAGAATTTCTCAATCGGAAGATTTTCCAAAAACTCATCTATCTTGGTTGGATGAATCGTTTTCTGTCCGTTTGGTTTATTGATGTCGGAAGCCACTTTCGCCAAAAACTTATTGACAGAAATTCCAGCCGAAGCCGTCAATCCCGTTTCCTCAAAAATCCGTTTTCTTATTTCCCTTGCAATGTCATTCGCCGACTCGATGTCTTTTTTGTTTTCGGTAACATCTAGGTAAGCCTCGTCCAGAGAAAGCGGTTCTACCAAGTCTGTGTATTCGTGGAAGATGCTTCTGATTTTGCTGGATATCTCTTTGTATCGGGCAAATCTCGGTTTTACAAAAATGAGATGCGGACATCTTTCTCTCGCCGTTTTACTTGGCATCGCAGACCGAACTCCAAATTTCCGAGCTTCATAACTTGCTGCTGATACTACACCACGATGTCCACCACCAACAGCAATGGCTTTTCCACGCAGACTCGGGTCATCGAGCTGTTCTACGGAAGCATAGAAGGCGTCCATATCTACGTGGATTATTTTGCGTTGAGGTTGCATTCGTTAATTTATTGTAGAAAGTTTGTTATTATGACAAATCTCGCAGCCCGACTTGAGTGGAAATCCTTTTTTGTGGCTGGAAAAGCCAAGGCAAAAAGATTGGGAACGGAAGGCGGAAATAGCTGCCATAAAAATTACTATAAAAATGTGGGATATTTTACGACAAATTTAATCAAAAAAAAATCCCGAAAATTTTCGGGAAGTTGATGTTATTTGGTAAGCTTGTCAATCGTGGTTTGAATCTCCGGATCTTCGGGCGAGATCGCGTAATATTTTGCAATGTCGGATTTTTGATCCACGACGATATATCTTGGGATCCAGTTGAGGTCGATGTAATTGTTGAAATCATTCTTCCAGCCAGACGCGAACCAATAATTTTCTTTGTTGGTCATCTCGTGCTTGTCAAGGCTTTTCAAAAAACCATCTTTAGAGCGCTCCAATGAAAGAAAAACGAAGTTGACGTTGGGATTCTTTTCTTCCAATTCCTTGGCTTTCGGAAATGCTTTGAGGCAATCTCTGCACCAGCCAGCCCAGAAATCCAGAATGACAACTTTGCCTTTGTGTTGCTTCAGGATTTCGGTCATAGAGATCTCTTTCCCGTTTGTATCTTATAATTTTTGAGCTAAAGCTTCTTTGGAAAATTTGGTTTTCAGAACTTTTGGAACTTCCTGAGAAAATCCAAATTGGAAAACCATTAGTAACAGATAAATTAAAATCCTCTTCATTATTTTTAAATTTTGATGAACGAAGTTATGAATATTATGTTAAATGAAATTAAAAAGACAGCGAAAAAAGCTGTCTTGATGATTTACATTTTGAATAAAGTTAGTAATTCCTTACCAGACCTTTTACAATCTTGATGACATTTGGCATCGCCTTGTTGGCGGCTTCCAGAACTTCCTCGTGAGAAACTGCGAAAGCAATATCAGGTCCACCTAGATCCGTGATGATCGATAGACAGAAGCAATCCATTCCTTGATGTTTTGCAACAATCACTTCCGGAACGGTGCTCATTCCAACCGCGTCACCGCCGATGGCTTTGATCATGCCGTATTCTGCTGGTGTTTCAAAGGTTGGTCCTGTCAAAGCGACGTACACACCTTCTTTGACATCAATGTTTTCGTCAACTGCTACAGATTTTGCGATTTCGATCATTTTGCGGTTGTACGGTTCGCTCATATCTACGAAACGAGGTCCGAACTCGTCGAGGTTTTTTCCTCTCAATGGATGTTCTGGCAACATATTGATGTGATCGGTCAGGATCATAATATCAGCCACTTTGAAGTCTGGATTCACGCCACCACAAGCATTGGAAAGAATCAAATTCTTGATTCCCAACAAATGGAAAACGCGGAAAGGAAAGGTGACAGTTTCGATGGAATGACCTTCGTAATAATGAAAACGGCCGCTCATCATCAATACTTTTTTACCTTCCAAAATCCCGTAAATCAACTTTCCGCCGTGACCCACAACTGTGGTCTGTGGGAAGTTCGGAATATCTTTGTAATCTAAAGTGTGAATCGCCTCAACCTCGTGCTGAAGTTTTCCTAAACCAGAACCCAACACGATTGCAAAATCTGGAGTTTCTCCGATGATGTTCTTGATGAATTCTGCTGTCTCTTTATACTTTTCTAACATAATTTTGAATGATCTGGTTAAAGTCCTCGCGCTTGTCGATCTCTACATTGATCGGCCAGTAGAAAATCTTATTTCGAAGATAATCAAAAGTCTTGAGGCGCACATAATCTTTTTCGGTCGTCAAGATGACCTTGTATTCACCAAGTTTTTTGTACTCAGCTGAGATTTTCTTGATGTCATCATCTGTGAAATTGTGATGATCTTTGTATTGAAGATGCTTGACTTTTTTGTTGTATTTCGCAAGCTCCTTTAATAATTGAGAAGGATTTGCAATTCCGGTAATCAACAATACATCATAATAATCCAGATTTTTCACGGGCATCATGCTATCGAGTCCCATGATGTTCTCATCATAAGCAATTGCGGAGAAGAATACCTTTTGGTAATGCTGCGGTCTGATTCTCGAAATGTAATATTGTTTTTTCTCCTCGGTAAGGTCGTCCGGACATTTGGTTACCATGATGATATTGGCGCGACCCATTCCGTTTCGGCTTTCTCTCAGATCGCCAGCTGGCAGGATGAAGTCTTTGAAGTAAGGATCATTGTAATCCGTCAAAAGAAGATTCATGCCAGGTTTGATTGCACGATGCTGGTAGCTGTCGTCCAAAAGCAGAACTTCCAGATCCATATCTTCGATGATTTTCTTGGCACCAAAAACACGGTCTTCGCAAACGCCGATCACAAAACGATTTCGGAAACGTTCGAATAGTTGCATCGGCTCATCACCAACGAATTTGTAATTGCTGTCGTAGTTTACAATGCCATAGCCTTTTGTTACCCTTCCGTATCCGCGAGATAAAACACCTGTTCTGTAATATTTGGAGAGATATTCTGCCAAATACATTACCATCGGTGATTTTCCACTGCCGCCAACGGACAGATTACCAACACCAATGATTGGTGTTCGGAATTTCGAAGAAGAAAATAATCCCCAATCATACATCCGGTTTCTGATCGAAGTTCCGAGATGATAACCTAGGGAAAAGGGGTAGAGATACCATCTTTTCATAGATTGCAAAAATAAGGATTTCTATGAAAACTAAAGCATGATAAGACACATAAGAAAAGGGCGAATGTAACTTTTATTTGTCGATGATCAATTTGAAACTTTGCTTGATGCCAGCATCAGATTTTATATTCAAAATGTAATTACCATTGGGGATATTACCGATGTAAAGGCTTTGGTCCATTTGGTTTTGAGTAACGGACCTTACTTTTCGTCCTGCAATCGTGTAGATATCTATGTCAAGGAAAGTGTTTTCAGCTTTGACATTTTTATTGGTGAAATAGATGTAGTTCTTTGCCGGATTTGGATAGAACTGGAATTTGGAATCGTTTTTATTAATTTCTTCTGTTGGAGGAATAACTGTTGTTTTTTCAAACAAAAAGGTCTTATCCAGATAGGCGATCCTTTCTGTCAGCCATTTTCTGATGTATAGAAATTCCTCGTATTCGGATGATATCGTGCTTCCCGAATTGGCAATCTGGTCTCTTTCCAAAGCACCATTGGACTTGAGATAATCAAAGTTATCTATCAGGATCTGCATGATATGGTCAACAGTGATGGTGTTGGATCTCAACTCTGTCCATCTTTTGTCGAGGTCAGAACGGAAACCATCGTCTCTTGAATCATTTAGAAGACGGGTATAAAGACCATTTGTCAAAATATCAGCGGTTACATTTTCCACAGAACTGTCCCAAACCCTTCCTAATACGCCATCTAAATCCCAAGGAATGAAGAAATATTTACCATTCTTATCATATCTTGCAGTGTAGACGTTTTTTCCAGTATTATCTGAGGCTCGCATTAGATTTAGAAAAATGAAATAATCTATAAGATTTTTGTTGTCATACTTTTCTTTATATTGAGAATAGAAGGTTTCATCATCGCTGTTGATCACAAAACTATGCAGATTATAAAGATTGCTCCAGTCTCTCAGGTCTTTTGGATACTTGTACTCAAAACCGCCCCAAGTTTCTGAGGTATTGTCAAACGGCGGCAAATCGTAATATGCAGTTGTTTCCCAACTATCAGCTTTGTATAGCTCACCGCGAATCTCGGTTTCATTATTTTTTTTAAGTTTCAATTGCTTCCGGTCTATTTTTTCTGCAATGGCGTAAATGCCTTGATAGGAATTGTTGACGAAGACTTCTGCAAATTTTGAGTCGACTCCAGATTTTGCTTTAGATTCTTGTTCTATATAATAAAGTGTACTTATTCTTTTCCAAACTTCCCAGGCGGTTGAACTTGTTATTTTCAACGGCTCATTGTAGATGGCCTGCAAGTTCCAGTCTTTGTCTTCTCTCATTCCCAGAAGTGAAATATCTAGCGTCTCACTCCCTGCGTTGTCTTTCCAAAATTCTATCTCAAAAGATTTTTTTGGGTAATTTTGGGAGGTTGCACCTCGATATTCTATTCCTGCATTGGATGTTGTGATCGTCCCATTGTTTTCTATAAGACTTATTTTTGATAAGACTTTAGGTGAATCTGATATTTGTGAATCTGATTCTACATATAGCAAAGGCAATTCTGTGAAGTATATTGAGTATCTTTCGAAACTTTGATTCAATACAATCGTATATCTGATTCCAATTTTTAGAATGGTAACCTGATCCAGGACTTTGTATTCAGAATTTTCCATCTTTAATTTGATGGACTCCGTATCGAATTTTAAAGTACTCAAATTTGTATTGCATACAATCAATCTTTTTACTTTATCAATTCGGTAACTTTCTTTCGGGATTTCAATTGTGGAAGCAAATATTTGAGTGCTAATTGCTATTAAAATAAAAGATAAATACTTATACATAGGTTATTTTTTTTTTTTTTTCGGGCGCAAAGATAATGTTTCTAGTTTACTGGGATGGTAAAACTCTGCAAATCTTGGAAAACACGACCAAAGTCATTTTCATCCCGACAATAGTTTTTTAATTATCTTTGCAATCTTATAAATATTAAATATGATATTATCTATGACAGGTTTTGGGAGAGCCGAAACTGTTTATGAAGGCACAAAAATAACGGTGGACATCAAATCGCTGAACAGCAAGAACTTCGATCTGAATGTGAAGACGCCGCTTAGATATAAAGAAAAAGAATTCGAGATCAGAAAACTTCTCAATGATAAGATCCTTCGTGGAAAAGTAGATTGCTACATCAATTGCGAAAGTTTGGAAGTCAGTAATGATGTGAAGATCAATGAGGATATCGTTAAAAACTACATGGATCAGCTAAGAGCTGTTGCTTCTGACGCGCCAGAATTTGAATATCTAAAAATGGCTGTGAGAATGCCAGACGTTCTATCCACAAAAAACTCTGACCTGGACGAAAACGAATGGAAGTCACTTCTCACAGTGGTGCAGGATTCAGTGAGCAAATTCATAGAATTCCGTCAAACAGAAGGGAATAATTTGGCTGAGGAAATTGAGAAGATCGTTCAGAACATCGAGCATAATTTGAATCAGGTCGGTCAATATGAGGAAGAAAGAATCCAGCCGATCAAAGACCGTTATCAATCTGCGCTTAAGAATTTTGAAAATATCGATGAGACCAGATATTACCAGGAAATGGTCTATTTTGTTGAGAAATTGGATATTTCTGAAGAGAAAGTTCGTCTTTCACAGCACATCAAATATTATCTTGAAGTGATGAGAAACGAGGACTTCAATGGAAAAAAATTAGGTTTCATTGCTCAGGAAATGGGACGTGAGATCAATACTTTAGGTTCGAAAGCCAACCATTCCGAGATTCAGAAATTGGTGGTGGAGATGAAGGATGATTTAGAAAAGATTAAAGAGCAAACGTTGAACGTTTTGTAAGAGGCAATACTGTCATATAACATGCGTTTCTTTTTAATATTTTCATCGCTTTTCCTGTTCACATTTCTAAAATCACAAAATGTAGATTCGTTAGCGAATATTCCACCAGAGCTTAAAGAAACTGAAATCAGAATTTATAAAGACAGAGGAATAACAAACAGCGGACATATTTTCAGAATCTATCAAGAAGATAAAATCTGGAAAGCAGAACTAATCCAATGGTTTTTTCCTAGAGAAATCAGCAAAGATGAGTTTGAACCGATAAACCCAAAACTTACAAATCTAAAATCTGAAAAATCTTTAGAACAATCATTCCTAAATATCAAAGCGAGAAATATCGGTTTTCTTCCTAACGAAGAATGTTTTCAATATAAAAAGGATCAAAGTCAAGTTGTTTACGATGAAGAGGAAAAAGATTGGGTTTTTGAAATTAAAAATGCAATTATGGTTTTAGACGGAACTGGATATTTAGTAAAGTACAAATCTGGACAACAACAAAACGAATTTAATTATAGTAATCCTGAGTCTTATTTGAAACATTATCCAGACATTGACGAACTCAATTATTTCGTGGATATTTTGAAATATATCAGAAAAGAATTTAATATAGAATTTTAAAGACTGATTCATTATTATAGTTTGAATTAGAAATTAGAAAACTCAAAAAGAATGAAACAAAAAGTCATCATATTCTCCGCACCATCCGGAAGTGGAAAAACAACGTTGGTGAAACACGGTTTGTTGGTTGTGCCAGAACTCTGTTTCTCAATTTCTGCAACTACAAGACAACCGCGAGGCGAAGAAAAACACGCCGAAGATTATTATTTCCTGACGCCAGAAGAATTCAGGTCCAAAATATCGGAAGATGGATTCGTGGAGTTCGAAGAAGTTTACACAGACAAATACTACGGAACTTTAAAGTCCGAAGTCGAAAGGATCTGGAGCCAAGGCAAAGTTGTGATCTTCGATGTCGATGTCAAAGGTGGAATCAAGCTGAAGGAGATCTTCGGAGACAAAGCGCTATCGATTTTTGTGATGCCGCCAAGCATTGCCGAGTTGGAACAGAGATTGATAAAAAGAAATACCGATTGCGCAGAAACCATCAAAACCAGAGTGGAAAAAGCAGGCGAGGAAATGACCTATCAAAAACATTTCGATAAAATTATTATCAACACAGATCTTGATGTGGCAAAAGCCGAAGTCGAGAAAATAATTAATAACTTTATCAACGAATAAAATCTGACACAAAATCATGGAAAATACTTTAAACACAGCGATAAATAATATGCCCGTCAAAGGCTTTCTAGACCTTAAGGAATTTGCGATTCCCACCGGAGACGATCTAGTGCAAGCAATCCTTGACCTTAAAAAAGAGAAGAATGCCGTGATCTTGGCGCATTATTATCAGCCAGGACCAATTCAGGACATCGCGGATTTCCTAGGTGATTCTCTACAATTGGCAAGACAAGCCAAAGAAACCGATGCCGATATGATCGCATTTTGTGGTGTTCACTTCATGGCAGAAGCTGCGAAGATCCTTAATCCAACCAAAAAAGTAGTGTTGCCAGATACGCTTGCGGGTTGTTCTTTGGCAGACGGTTGTTCCGCAGAAGGACTCAACAAAATGCGCGAGCAACATCCAAATGCTTTGGTCGCCACTTACATCAACTGTAATGCAGAAACCAAGGCCGCTTCGGACATCATCGTGACAAGTTCCAATGCAGAACAGATCATCGAGGCTTTACCAAAAGACCGTCCGATCATCTTCGCGCCGGACAAGAATCTTGGGCGTTATCTGAGCAAAAAAACGGGTCGCGACATGATCCTTTGGGACGGAAGCTGCATCGTGCACGAGGCATTTTCCATGGAGCGCATCGCACAACAGCTGGCCGACCATCCGAATGCAAAACTGATCGCGCATCCGGAAAGCGAAACGCCGGTTTTGGAATTGGCACATTTCATCGGCTCCACTTCAGCGCTTCTGAATTATGTAGAACAGGACGATTGTCAGCAGTTCATCATCGCAACAGAGGAAGGAATTCTTCACGAGATGAGGAAGCGCGCGCCGCACAAGGAACTTATTCCAGCTCTTGTTTTCGACGAAAGCTGCAACTGCTCCGAATGTTTTTACATGAAACGAAATACGCTGGAAAAACTTTATCTGTGCATGAAATACGAACTTCCCGAGATCAAAATGGACGAAGAGATTCGCCTGAAAGCTTTGAAACCGATAGAAGCCATGTTGGAACTTTCCAAAAGCATCAAATAAAAATACAAACCTTGTCCTAGTGATGGGGTTTTTTTGTGCACTAATTTGGGCAATCCCCTCGCCAAATCTCAGCCACCACTCGGGTCGGGCTATCCGCTGCAATCTTTTTTTCTGCTGCCTCAGCGGAGTCGAAGGCAGCAGAAAAAAAGGATTTCCACTACTATCCCTATTGCAGCTTCGCGGAGATCACAGTTTTACCAAAACAACTGGATTTTCCCCAAAATAGTTGCAAATTCTAGAGGAAACCCAACGCCGTATTCAAGGAAGTCAATCTTAAATTACTGAGATTCTTCTTGAATTAAAAAACTGTATATTTTTGTATTTATCTCTTTTCTGAGCGAAGCGCCTTTGTGAGCCTAAAATTTTTCAATAAAATAGAAAAAGCTTTGTGGACTTTGTGTTCAATTTTTTTTCTATTTTTAAACAATGAAATCAAAAATCATTTTAGAAGACATAAAGATCTACGCCTATCACGGCGTTCTGCCCGAAGAAGCCATCATTGGAAATCATTACGTCGTGAATCTGGAAGTGCATGCCGATCTGGAAAAAGCATCGCAATCGGATAATCTTCATGACACCATCAATTACGCTGAAATCAATGACATCATTCATCAGGAGATGAAAGTGCGTTCAGAACTTCTGGAACACGTTATTGGAAGGATCATCAATAAAATCGAAAGTCAATTTCCACAGATCACATTCATTAAAATAAAATTGACCAAGATCATTCCACCAATGCCAGGCGAAATGAAAGGCGTCAGCTTGGAATTTGAAAAGGAAATTAATTAATGAAAAGGCTTCGAGAGCCTCAGCCTGACGATGTGTAAAATTCATGATGAGTTGCAAAGTGTCACTTTTAGGTTCTCAGAATATTTTAAATTTAAAATGTTAATGAAATCTTAAAATTTGGTATTGCGTTTGCTGCAAAAGATTCAAATTCAAAATCATATGAAGACTTATCTTGCAGTGGCCATTGCGGCGCTCGGATTCATTATTGCGGCAGCTTTTTTAGGGAGTGCAATTAAAAATCGGAACAAATCCGAGAACACGGTTTCCGTAACAGGACTAGGTTCGAAAACTTTTACTTCTGATCTGATCTCCTGGTCGGGTAGTTTTTCCAAAAACAGCTTCGAGCTGAAAACAGCTTACGATGATCTTGCGATTGACAGAAAAGTCATTTACGATTATCTGAGATCCAAAGGCGTTAAGGAAAACGAAATGATTTTTTCCGCGGTCGATATTCAGAAACAATTCAGAAGTTTTACGGATTCCAACGGCACCTACCAGCAAGGAGAATTCTCAGGTTATAATTTGACCCAAAGTGTTTCCATCAAATCAAAAGAAGTTTCTAAGATCGAGAATATCTCCAGAAACATCACAGAGATCATCAACCGTGGCATCGAGTTTACGTCCTCGTCGCCCCAATATTTCTACACCAAATTGGCGAATGTAAAACAGGAAATGATTGCCAATGCGACAAAAGATGCCAAAGAACGCGCAGAGAAAATCGCTGAGAATGCTGGAAGTGATTTAGGAAATTTGAAGAAAGCAACAATGGGTGTGATCCAGATTACAGCACCCAATTCCAACGAAGATTATTCCTACGGCGGCACTTACAACACAACTTCCAAAGATAAAGAAGCCAGCATCACCATAAAACTCGAGTACGAGGTCGATTAATAAAAAGGGAGCACTTTAAAATGCTCCTTTTTGTTTTTGATAACTGTTGATCTCTATTGTTTCGTTTTGCTGTCAAAAACCAGCGTGACTGGACCATCGTTGATGAGCGAAACTTTCATGTCTGCACCGAAAATGCCACTTTCTATCTTCAAACCAGATTTTTTGATCTCTGCTTTAAAGTGTTCAAATAATGGAATGGCTTTGTCTGGTTTTGCAGCTTTGATGTAAGAAGGACGATTGCCTTTCTTGTAATCCGAGATCAAGGTGAATTGGCTGATGCAAAGGATCTCACCATTGATGTCTCGTACAGAATGATTCATTTTGCCTTCTTCATCCGAGAAAACCCTCACATCCAATACTTTTTTGACAAGCCAATCTGCATCGGAAATTTCGTCGGTTTCATCAACGCCGATGAGCAACATCAATCCTTTTTCTACTTTTCCGACGATCTCGTCATCAACTTTCACATGGGCTTCGGAAACGCGTTGGAGAACAACTTTCATTTGAAAAGAAATATTAGACTTTAAAGTTAATTATAGATTGATAAAATATTGGAATTGGAATCGAAACTGTAGCCATAGATCTTAGGCGCTATCTTTGCGACTGCGGTTGGCTGTCCTGTTATGAGGATCCATTCAGCGCCATCATTTGGGCAATGGAGAGACGTTCCATTTTTTACTTCCAAAGTGGTGTCTGCTTCTGGACAGATGTGTGGCGCATTCCTATCATAAACTTTGAAACCGCTGGTGGTCCTTACCACGATCAATCCTCTGGTTCCTGATCCCACTTCGTTGACATAGACCCAGCCTCCAACATTTTGAAGTGCATAATAAGATGGCAAACCAAGATTGAGCTGTACAGAAACGGTTGCGTTAGGAAAGCAACTGACTGTTTCGTTGCGCTCACTGCAAGAGCTGCTGAAAGTTAATAAACTGAAAGTCAGTAATGATATAAAAAGAGATAGGTTTTTTTTGATTTTCATTTCAAAATTAATTATATATTTGTAAACTCAATCTGAGACAAAATAGTATCCGGCAAAGGTCGGATTATTTTTTTATACAAACGATAAATTTTATTGTTATGAACTACGTAACCAAAGAAGGTTTGGACAAAATGAAGGCCGAACTGGAACAACTCGAAACCATAGAAAGACCAAAAATAACACAGCAAATCGCTGAAGCTAGAGATAAAGGCGACTTGTCCGAGAATGCGGAATACGATGCTGCAAAAGAAGCGCAAGGAATGCTGGAAATGAGAATTTCAAAGATCAAAGATATTGTTTCGACTTCCAAGATAATAGACGTTACTCAGTTAGATCTTAGCAAAGTATCAATCCTTACAACCGTGAGATTGAAAAATAATGCGACAAAAGGTGAGCAAAAATTCACTTTGGTGCCAGACAATGAGAGTGATATCAAAACAGGAAGGATCTCTGTGAATACACCAATTGCAAAAGGGCTTTTGGGTAAAGTTGTAGGGGAAACCGCTGACATCATTTTGCCAAATGGCAACAAACTTTCTTTCGAAGTTTTAGAAATCTCATTGTAGGGAGTAAAGTTTTTGTTGGTTTAATAATTGCTGAAAAATTTAACTAGATCAATCAATTAAAAAATTATGAGCAGTATTTTTTCAAAGATCATCAGCGGAGAGATCGACAGCTATATAATTGCGGAAGACGAGAAGCATATTGCTTTTCTGGATGCAATGCCACTGGTGAAAGGTCACACCTTGGTCGTTCCGAAAAAGGAAACCGATTTGATATTTGATCTGGAGTCTGAGGATTACAAAAATCTTTGGGCATTCACACAAAATATTGCCAAACAGATCAAGAAAGCAGTTCCATGCAAGAGAGTGGGTGTAGCGGTTGTAGGATTGGAAGTTCCACATGCGCATATTCACCTTGTTCCGCTCAATACGATCGATGACCTAAACTTTAAAAATGCGCGGCTCACATTGTCAGCTGACGAATACAAAGAAATTCAACAATCCATAATAAATGCATAAAAGAAGTTTCGGCTTCTTTTTTTAATTAAATAGAATTCAAGATATTTATGAATCCAAATCAATGTTCATTTTGCGGTAGAAAAAAGAGTGAAGTTCAAATTTTGATCTCTGGTCAAAATGGCTTTATCTGCGAAAACTGTATCGAACAAGCGCACGCTATCGTGAAAGATAGTGCCACCGCAACGCCAGAAACATCGATGGCGTCATCTCTGGAGGAACTCAAAAAACCTCGTGAGATAAAAACTTTCCTTGATGAGTACGTTATCGGACAGGATCAAGCAAAAAAACAGCTATCCATAGCCGTTTACAATCATTACAAAAGAATCCTTCATGCTCAGGACGAGAATCGTGAAGTAGAAATAGAAAAATCCAACATCATCATGATCGGTGAGACCGGAACTGGAAAAACATTATTGGCAAAGACCATTGCTAAGCAACTTAATGTTCCGTTCTGTATCGTAGATGCTACGATTCTTACGGAAGCAGGATACGTAGGGGAAGATGTAGAAAGTATTCTTTCCAGATTGCTGATGGTGGCAGATTATGATGTCGAAAAAGCAGAAAAAGGAATCGTCTTCATCGACGAGATCGACAAGATCGCCAGAAAATCTGATAACCCAAGCATTACAAGAGATGTTTCGGGAGAAGGTGTTCAGCAAGGTCTTCTGAAACTTTTGGAAGGAAGCATCGTGAATGTACCGCCACAAGGAGGTCGTAAACATCCAGATCAAAAATATATCCAGGTGAATACGCAGAATATCCTCTTCATTGCAGGTGGCGCATTTGACGGAATGACAGAGATTATAGAAAGAAGACTTAATAAGCAAGCCATTGGATTCTCTAAAGATAAATTGAAAAAGACAGACGATGCAGATTACATCCTAAGTCAGATCAATGCTATCGATCTAAAAAGTTTTGGATTGATCCCAGAGCTTCTGGGAAGATTTCCAATCATCACGTATCTGGAAAAATTGACAAAAGAAGTTCTAGTGAGAATTATGAAAGAACCGAAGAATTCTATCGTCAACCAATTTACAGAGCTTTTCAAAATGGATAATGTGAAGCTTGAATTTACAGATAAGGCTATTTCAGAAATTGTAGAAGATACCATGAACAAAGGACTTGGAGCTCGAGGATTGCGAGGGACAACCGAAAAGGTATTGGAGGATTATATGTTTAATATTGAAAATAATGAAGAGGTGAGAATAGATTCAATATTATAAAATCTTTAAATATTGGAAGAAAATTTCCGATTATTTAAAAAATTAATATCTTTGCAAGATAAACACACAAATAAATATGATCAAGATGATAAAAAAATTATTCTTACTAAATTGTGGATTCCTCTCTAGTTTGGGCTTTTCTCAGGTCCTTACTTATGTGGGAAGTTCTGCATTGGTCACCATTCAGCCTCAGACTTTGGTGTACAACGGTGGAGGTTTGGAAACTGCTGCTTCAGCTACTATTAATAATGCTGGGAACATCATGCTTAGAGGGACTGCGACAGGAAATACAACGACAGAACCCAGGCTGACCATAAATACTGCATCGAATTTCAGAATCGTAGCTTCTACAACCAATGCAGCAACAGATTACGGTCAATTGTATATTACTGGGATAAGCCAAGGTAATATTTCCGGAAAAGTCCAGAAACAATACAGGTCTGAGTATATCAATGGAAATACGACAGACAATACCGGAAGACAACAGATTGGACTTCCTTTCTATAATTTCACAATTCCAGAACTTGAAAGTGTTTTCGGCGCAGGGAAGCTAAACGTAACAAATACTGCAAATAATTCTGCTGGACGTTTCAATGTGGCTTCTGCTTTCTGGTGGAACAACGCAAGAGCACGTTTTGACCAGATTGCAAACGGCGGAACTGCTTATGATGCTTCAGGTAATCCAAACCCTAGCTTTATCAATCCGATGACCTACTACATCCTTCCTAGAAGGACAGCAGCAAACGCAACTGCATTTTGGAATCCTAGTGGGGAAACAAAGACATTCGTAGGAACTCCAGTTTCAGATATGACCACATCTAACGTACAATTAAGTTTGTCAGGAGGATATACCGGTGGTTTTGGAGTAAATGGTAATGGAGCCAACTTTTTTGGAGAAAGATATTATTCATATTTAGATGATCCTTTTGAAAGTAAAACATCTGGCTGGTCAGCAAATTATGGATTGAATCTATATCAGATGTCAAATCCATTCTTGACAAATTTAGATCTTAAATATATTGCCCAAAATGAAGCTACGAATTTGAGCGATGGTAATTACATTACCAATCTTACTGGAATAGCTTATTATAGATCTGGGAATGTTTCTTGGGCTATTAGAACAGGTTCTTCATATTCCACCACTGCTACATTGATGCTGGCATCAGGCGTATTCCAAGCTGGTGATGTGAATGCAACAGTGATCAGACCTTTAGGAGCGTTTATGGTCAAGTTAAGTTCAAATGCGGCTCAGACTATTAATTTTAGCGGGACACGTAGATTCAAATATTCTTCTCGTGCAAGTAATGTTGATTACTCTGTAGCTGCTGCTCGAAACGGTTCAGCTTCTACACAAGAAGAGGGTGAGCCAAATGCATTGGTTGATATTCCGGCGGACAAAGTTGTGAAACAAGTAGCTGTGGTAATGTACGATTCTGAAGGTGATGAGCTGGATAGAACCTATTACGCTGTTTCGCCATCTGCTGTTACAGGACATAGCACTTTGACTAGCCTTCAAGCTTTTAATACAGACAAAAAGATCTTTACCAAGGAAGAAAAATCTGATGGAGGATTGGATGCAAATTATAGCGATAAGCTTTACATCAATGAAGCGAATGAGATAGATTTCAAATCAAAACAAATTCCTCTTTACATCGATTATGCCGATGAGCCTTACCAATTGAAGTTCGAAGTATATGAAAGAGGAGAAAGAGTGGAAGGTGGATTATCCAACGGGAACAGTTTTTACTTTAAAAATGAACAAGGCCAATTTGTGAAAATCGTAGATGGCGGTTCTGTTGCGATGAATGGGTCTCAACAAAACTTAGGATTATATTATGAGATACCTGCAAATGGCACGTTGGATGCTAATAATGCAATTAAATCTCAAACTGTTATCGCTAAGAAGGATTCACAATGGGTAGTTAGATTTGCTAAAGATTGGAAAAATGCTTCAGTTGAAGTTTATTCTGCTGCAGGCCAACTTCTGAACTCAAAATCGCAGATTTCTACTGGATCTGATTATACGATTCCACTTAATTATCAAGCAAAAAGTATTTTCGTTGTAAAAGCTATTTCTGATAAAGGAGAAGTTGTTATTAAAAAAATTGTTAACTAAGACAAACACACTACAGATATATGATGAATCTACTATCAAAAAAAACTTATGCTTTCTTATTACTAATGGTAAGTATATTGAGTTTTGCGCAATCAGTTCCACCACCACCTGATAATCCCGAATCTGGAGATATTGGAGGTTATCCAGCCTCTCCGATAGATGCTTATACTGTTATTTTGTTTCTTCTAGCAATCACAATGATCATATTTTTTGCTTTGAAACAAAAACAAAGAATTTTAGAATAAATTATATTTTTTTAATATTTTAAAACCCACTTTTTTGGTGGGTTTTTTTTATTTTTACTCTATGAAAAAATTATTATTAGCTAGTAGTATTTTATTGTCAACATATTCTTTTTCTCAGTTTAATGTGAAAGTAGAAATACCATCTTATTTGGCAGATTCCGAGGTCTATTTGTATGGATTCAATGGTTCCAAGGAGATTTTATATTCCAAGGCGAAGATCTCAAATAACATCGCCTCTTTTAAGGTGGACAAACAATATGTTGGGATGATGAGAGCTTTTTTCAAGAAAGTTAATTCATCGGTCAATATGGTTTCTGAGAATAAGGATATCATGTTCAAGATGGACTTGGATAGTAATAACAAGATTTCGAATATTACTTTTCAGGACCAGACCAATCAGCTGTTCAGTAATGATGTAGAGTTGCAAAAAAAGCAGGAACTCATATTACCAGCGCTTATCCAGATCAAGGATTATTACAAGCCGTCCGAGAGTTTTTACAAGTCTTTGGATAGCGAGATCAATGCTCTGTCAAGCAAAAATCTGGTAGCGTACGAAGGTCATCCTTTCCTGGAGTTTTATAACAAGAATCAAAAATATTCCAATCAGGAAAAAGTTGCAGAATTGAAGCCGGAGGATTTTATCAACTTCTATTCTAAGTCTGGTGAATATTTGGAAACGTCAACGATTTTAAAACCATCTCTCATCAACTTCCTGAATGTCTCTAAGGCGAATGTGGAAGGAAACGTAGATAAACTTCTAGATGCTGTCAATTTAGAGACGCCGAGAGGGCAAACCATTCTATCTGAACTTATCGAGATTTTCAGCACTTATGGGATGGATAAGCTAAAGGATAAGTATCTTACCCAAGCCAATAATCTCAAATGCACCATCAATGACAGATTGGCTTCAACTATCAAGGCCAATAAGAATACCGAGATTGGTGCCAAGATGCCAAACAATACATTCGTCAACGCCATCCATACCAAAGCTAAATCTCTGTATGATATCAAAGCTTCGAAAAAGATTGTCGTTTTCTGGTCGTCCACGTGTTCTCATTGCGAAGCTGAGTTACCTAAACTTCTCGAGAAATATGATAAGCTAAAAGCGCAAAATATAGAAATTGTAGGTTTTTCCCTGGATAGCAGTTTAGAAGACTTCAAAGCGAAGGCAAATCTTTATCCTTGGGTCAATGATTCCGAAGGAAAAGGATGGTACAGCTCATATGGCGATACTTATAACATTGTGGCGACACCAACTTATTTTGTCTTAGATGCTGACAATAAAATCGTTAGCAAACCAAATCACGTGGGTGATGTATTAGATTACTTAAAAGTTAATTAAAAATTTGTGGAAATGCAAAATATCCCTATATTTGCACCACAAAAATGGCGAGGTAGCTCAGTTGGTTAGAGCGCAGGATTCATAACCCTGAGGTCACGGGTTCAATTCCCGTCTTCGCTACTCATAAAACTCTCTTCTTTATTAAAAGAAGAGAGTTTTTTTTTGTTTCAAATTTTAAAATGCTTCATATTGAAGCATTTTATGTAAAGAATAATATTTGTATTCTTTTGATTCTTAGAAGTTTTGAATCTTATTTGAATTATTTTCTAAAAACATTTGGAGGTTATGTTGGAATGTTGTACTTTTACAGGGCTTTTGAGACAATCACTCAGGAGCAATAAATTTTTTTTCATCATTTGTGTTTTTAGAATCGTACCTCGTGTACGATTCTTTTTTTATGCTTCATAGAAAGCAACAAGGGTGATGAAGTAAGAATAAGTAATGCTGCCATCTTGCTGATTGGATTTTAGGAACAGGTCGTTTGTAAATCCAAAAACATCGGCCAATACACTTTCGTGATTTTTCAAAAACTCGAGTTCGCTGTTTCTATCCTTTTTCATTTTGTCGGAATAATTGGATAGAATATTTTTGACAAACGATTCATCTTTGATGGACAGATTTCTCAATAAACTTTTTAAAACATAAAGCTGGATACTGTACTTCAAATCTTGATTCTTGGAATTTTTAGCACACAGATAAGCAATGAAACTGGCTTCCTGTTCGCGCGCAAATCCCAGCTGATGCGACATCTCGTGAGCAAGCGTAAAAGGAAGTTGTGTAGAAGGTAAATTTGGGTTGAATTGTGATTCCGCGGTGAAAGGATTATAGTAGCCTAAAATGCCCGTATAGTTCATCGCCTGATTGTACAGACTTGGTTTGACAGACAAGATTGCAACGGAAGTTTTTGAAGTAATATTTCGCGGCAAATTCTTTTGTTGAGACAATATCTCTCTCTCAATTTTCTTTAAATCATTAATGATAAAAATTCCGCTTTTGTCTTCAGAAACTTGCTCTCTTGTTTCTTTGCAAAGTGCGAGATATTTGATGGTCAGGTTTTTTAAATCTTGTTCAGTAATATCTTTTTTAGGAAGTTTTTTAATGATTGGAGTTTGGAAATAAAGCATTCCCCAAAAACATTGATAGATGACATAAGCAACATTAGTAAAAATAAATAGTTGTTTTAGTGTCTCACTCTTTTTCTTTCTAATAAGATTAATGATTGCAAAGACCAAATACAGTGAAACAAGCGTATAAATAACATCACCAACAGAAAATCCAAACTTCGAAAATAGAAGTACGTGAAAGTTCTTTTTCCACTCAAATAGATGAGAAAAGAAGTCAACGGCGAAATTTATTTTCGATAGGATATAGAATAACCAAAATTGGGCAACCAGAATGATTGCCCAAAATTTATTTTTAAGAAAGATGTTCTTATTAGTGTCCACCTGAAGCTTTTTTATCAAAACTAATACCTTGGTTTCTTAAGATTCCACTCACTTTCCAAGCATAGAAAGCCAAATAGGCAAAACACAAAATCCCAACAATATAACTGTGCTGAATTCCGATGCTTTCAGAAACCACACCTTGCAGCCAGCTTACAATTCCACCGCCCATAATCATCATAATCAGGAAACTGCTTCCTTGACTTGTGTGTTTTCCAAGACCGCTCACCGCCAATGTGAAAATACAAGGCCAAAGCGTACTGCAGAACAATCCAACACTGGTGAAAGCGTAAATACTCACGATGCCGTCTGTAAACATTCCAATAGTGATTGCAATAATTCCAAGTGCTGAGAATATCAATAGCATTCTAGCAGGATTTCCCTTGCTTGCCATATCAGCACCAATCAATACCAAAATGATTAGTCCATAAACATAGAAAGGTGAAAGGTCGTGCTTAGCAACTGCATTTACCAAAAGGAAAACTCCGAAAGCTAAATATGGTGCAACGAAACGTAAGATTTTCTGCAAACTCATATTGTCCGTGAAAGCCTCCACAGCACCTGTCCAACGGCCAATCATCAAACTCGCCCAATAAAGCGAAATGAATGGAGAAACTTCTTGCAAAGTATAAAGAACGCCTGTTTGAGAATTCACGATAGTTTCCATATACGCCGGTAAATTACTTGCAGTAGAAACTTCTACACCTACATAGATGAAGATGGCCAGCATTCCCAATAGCAATTGAGGATACTTCAAAGCGGAATTTTTTGCGCCGCCTTCTTCTGTTGCCGTTTCTTCTATGGTAGCTGGATGTTCTGGCAAAGAAGATAATTTAAGCAAAATCGCTACTGCTAAAAATGCTACACCCAAAACCAAGTAAGGGATTTTCACACTTTCGATACTCATATTGGTATTCTCGGAAGCAGCAGAACCAAAGATGGCAAAACTCACAATCAGTGGGCCAATCGTGGTTCCAAGATTGTTGATTCCTCCCGCCAAGGTCAATCGCTGAGAACCTGTTGTAATAGGTCCAAGCGCAATTGCCAATGGATTCGCCACAGTTTGTTGTAGTGAGAATCCTAATGCCACGGTAAACAATCCGGCAAGCATCAAAGGAAAGGATTGAAGATTTGCAGCAGGGTAGAACAATAATGTTCCCAAAGCCGAAATCGTAAGTCCTAATGCCAATCCGTTTTTATAACCAATCTTATTGACCAAATCTTTTCCGATGGCTAATGAAATCAACATATAAATGATGGAACCAACCGTGTAGGCAATGTAGAATGCGACGGACACGAGCTGACTTTGACCTTGTGTCAAATCGAATGCTTTTTTGAAAACTGGAATCAAGATGTCGTTACTTGCCGCGACAAATCCCCAGAAGAAAAAAACGGTGACGAGCGGGATAAACTGTGCCCAATTGGTTTTTTGTGTTTCCATTATTTATTTAATGTTAATTTAAGGTTAATATTCAAAAACAAATGTAAGTAAAAAGTCTTATTGGTAGAATAATTATTTTAATTTCTCAATAAGGGACAATCGCATTTCCTCGTGCGCTTTTTCTTTGAGTTCTTTCAGAGGAGCGTCCGGCGTCAAGATATCGTTGAAGAAAATATCAACACGGCCAGGATATCCTTTTTTATTATCAAAAGGAAACATTTCCTTAAGTCCAACAAAAGTGTAAACGGCAATCGGAAACTGATGTTTGGTAGAAAGAATAAAAGCACCGTCTTTGAAATCATCAAGAATAATACTTGTGTCATCCGGAACGCCACCTTCTGGGAAGATGACAACGCTTTGTCCGTCCTGCATTCTCTCCGCGCATCTTCTGTAAACGTCGGCGCGGCTTCTCGCACTTTTCCGGTCCACCATTACGCAGACTCTTCTGTACACACTTCCGAAAACCGGAATCTTCTCAAGTTCTTTTTTACCGACGTAGCATAGTGGATGATTTGGGAAAAGGATGCAGGGAATCATCACATCCATCAAAGAAGTATGATTGGAAATGATAACGTACGGCTGATTTTTATCGATTTTTTTATCGGTCTTATTAATGATTCGGTAGCGAAAACCGGTGCCGTAGAAAATCCCCATCGCCCAGATGCGGATAAAGAAGTAGCAGGCTTTGTAATCTTCCTTGCGGATGGATAAGAGATAAACTGGGAGGAAAAAAATCAACGTGAAAATAGTCGCCACAACTATCATCCAAAACCGCCAGGCATAAACCAACAAAACCTTCATTTAATAATCTATTTGGTTCAAAAATATGATTTTATCCGTTAAATATCACTTTTTTCTTTACAGAATAATTGAGGAGTGAAACAATCAAGATAGAACTTATTTTACTCATCATCTCCTGAGACAATACATAGAAACCTAAATCCACTGCATCTTTGAAAACATAATGGTAAAGAATCTGGAACAAAATCAAACTGATGAATGTGGAAACCACCGAAACAGAAATGAAATAAGCGAACTCTTTCCGCTTGGAATGTTTCCCCCGTTCAAACACAAACCAGATGCTCAGAAAATAATTCGTGATGATTCCGCAACTTGTAGATAAGATATTGCTAAACGGATATTTGATTCCGTACAAATTATATTCACTTGCAAACATTTTTGGAAGATAAACGCTTAGGATTTTGAAGCTCCCGATTTCTACAATGGCGCTCAATCCACCAGCGATGATGAAGAGTAGGACTTGTTTGTGACGAAGTAGTAATTGTTTCATTTCGTTTGCAAATTTATACGATTTGTTAAATCTTTTTAAATAATAGTTAAATTATTTTTTTATATCAATATTATTTTTACATTTATTTAATATTAAGGTTTTAGAAAATATCATTGCATATTTAATTATTTTTAGTCTAATTATTTACGGAAATCTTAATATTAATCGATGTTATATTGTACTCCTGGCTCTAGAAATTCAGCCGGGACATTTTTTCATCAGTAGTCAAGGCACCACACTCACAAAATAATTATTACAAAAAATGAAAAATTCTAACAGACCGTACAGAAAATTTCTGCCTCAACAAAAAAAAATTGAGGAATTGGAAAAAAGCAGCTCCAGGTTCAAAAGAATCTATTCAGAATACGAATGGATGTCCGATGAACTCTGGGATATGGAAAGCAACGAGACTGCAGAGAGCATTCCCGACGATTTCATCAATGCCATCAAACTTCAGACTTCCTACCTGGAAGATGAGATAGAAGATTGGTTGGTACAAGACGGCAAATCCACATAATTCTCACAAAATCTTCCCAAAAAATATTACATTAGCGTTTTAAAACATATTTATATGATTGCTATTGTTGATGGAGGGTCTACCAAATGCGACTGGGTTATCCTGGAAAATGATGGTACAGAAGTACTCAAGACCGAGACCATCGGTTTCAATCCTAATATTATAAAAGCAGAATTGATTGCGCCAGAAATAGAAAACAATCAGGCACTTTCCAAATTCCACGATTACATAGAAAACATCTTCTTCTACGGCTCTGGCTGCGGAACACCAGAAAATAGATTGATTGTCGAGCGAGAGATTCAAAAGGTTTTCCTCAATGCACAAGTCAATATCAAAGAAGACCTTTTGGCAGCGGCGTATGCGGCTTACAGAGGTGTTCCGGCGATTGTCTGCATTCTGGGAACTGGCTCCAATGCGTGCTACTTCGATGGCGAAAAAGTCAAAACAGAATTGCCTTCGTTAGGATTTCTAATTGGTGACGAAGGCAGCGGTAGTGCACTCGGAAAGCAATTGGTGCGTCATTATTTTATGAAGAAATTACCGCCAGATTTGCACCAGCAGTTTACTGAGATTTATCAGTTGAACATCGATGATCTGCTCAAAAATATGTACCACAATCCACGGGCGAACGCTTATATGGCAGATTTTACACGCTTCATTGTGGACCGGAAAACGCACCCGTATTTTCAGAATTTCATCTACAAAGAACTCAAGAACTTCCTTGAGTTTCAGGTGATGCCGTACGAAGAGTGCCGCAGCAGCGAGGTCAATTTCATAGGTTCCATTGCCTACTTTTTCGAAGATATTCTTCGTGCGGCAGCCTCGGATTTCCATTTGAAAATTGGGACCGTTGTTCAAAAACCGATAGAAAGTCTGGTGAATTATCATCGTGACTATATCATTCCAAAGCTTTAACTTTGCACAAATATTTGGGCGTATCCCTTTGTTTTTGCTGATCACGCGGCGTCTTTAAAACGACATTTTCGGTCCAGCAAAAAACAAGCGGGCCGGTCTACGGGCAGTCGCTTTTTTCTGTTTTTATCAACCTGAGGTTCTCAAACGACGCTTGTAGAAAAACAGAAAAAGAGCTCCAACAATGCCCTCCGCCCTTACGCAGCAGAGTCATAATAAAAACCTGTGGGTCATATTCAACCAATTGATCCACTCAAAAGAAATTAAAAATGTCAAAAAATTCAAGAGATCAGATTGCTTTCGATAAGGCCGCTTTAGATTATCACAGTCAGGAACCAAAAGGTAAGATCGAAGTCATTCCTTCAAAACCGCATTCATCACAAAGAGATCTTTCGCTGGCTTATTCTCCAGGTGTTGCTGTGCCTTGTATGGCGATCCACGATGATCCTCAAAAAGTTTACGAATATACATCCAAAGGAAATCTAGTTGCCGTGATCTCCAACGGAACAGCCGTTCTAGGTCTAGGCGACATCGGTCCCGAAGCTTCAAAACCAGTAATGGAAGGAAAAGGTTTGCTTTTCAAGATCTTCGCAGGCATCAATGTTTTTGATATTGAGATCAACGAAAAAGACCCGGACAAATTCATCGAAACGGTAAAAGCGATCGCGCCAACATTCGGAGGAATTAATCTTGAAGATATCAAAGCACCAGAAGCGTTCTATATTGAACAAAGACTGAAAGAAGAATTGGATATTCCTTTGATGCACGATGATCAGCACGGAACCGCGATTATCTCCGCAGCCGCTTTGATCAACGCTTTGGAAATTGCAGGAAAGAAAATCGGGGAAGTGAAAATGGTGATCAATGGAGCTGGAGCTGCTGCAGTAGCTTGTGCGAAATTATACATTTCATTAGGCCTTGATCCAAAAAATATCTTGATGTGTGACAGCAAAGGTGTTATCAATCAAAGAAGAGAAAACTTAACACCCGAGAAACTGGATTTCATAGCTCAAACCGATATCGATACTTTGGAAGACGCTATCAAAGGTTCTGATGTTTTCATCGGTTTGTCAAAAGGAAATGTGATGTCTGCAGAGATGTTGCTTTCGATGTCAGAAAATCCGATCGTTTTTGCTTTGGCAAATCCAGATCCAGAGATCAGTTATGATCTGGCATTGGCAACAAGACCAGACGTGATGATGGCAACCGGAAGAAGTGACTATCCTAATCAGGTGAACAACGTTCTTGGTTTCCCGTATATTTTCCGTGGTGCACTGGACGTTCAGGCAAGAGGAATCAACGAAGCAATGAAGTTGGCAGCAGTCTATGCGTTGGCTGAAATCGCAAAAGAACCAGTTCCTGAAATGGTAAAACTGGCCTACAACGTAACGAATATGAGTTTCGGGAAAGAGTATTTCATCCCAAAACCATTTGATAATAGATTGATCACCAAAGTTTCTATTGCTGTTGCAAAAGCGGCTATGGAAAGTGGGATTGCTGGAAAACCGATCGAGGATTTCGAAGCTTACGAAAATCAATTGCTGGACAGAATGGGACGAGATGAAAAACTTGTCCGAATGATGCAAAACCGCGCCAAAGCAAATCCAAAAAGAGTGACGCTTGGAAACGGAGAAGAATACAACATTTTGAAAGCAGCCCAAATTCTACAGGAGGAAGGCATTGCTTATCCAAGTCTTTTAGGAAACAAAAAACTCATCAAAGAAAGAATGGCAGAGTTCGGGATGGATCTTGACATTCCAATCATCGATCCGAATGATGATGAGAACAAAGAAACACGTAAGAAATATAGAGAAACCCTTTGGAACAAGAGAAACAGAAAAGGAATCAATGAGTACAAAGCAAAACGTTACGTAAGACAACGCGATTACTTCGGACCATTGATGTTGGAGCACGGTGATACAGATGCTTTGATCGTTGGATTCTCGAAAAGTTATGCATCGATCCTGAAACCAGTTCTAGAGATCATCTCCAAAAAACCAGGTGTGAACAAAGTGGCGGCGATGATGATGATCTTGACAGAAAAGAAACCATTGTTCTTCGCAGATACTTCCATTAATAAAAATCCTTCCGCGGAAGATCTGGTTGATATTGCAAAAATGGCAGAGATCACGGTGAAGTCTTTCGCCATCGAACCAAGAATCGCCATGTTGGGTTACGAGAACTTCTCCGCAAAAGGAGAATCTTCCAAAAAAGTAGCTGCAGCAGTGAAAATTCTTCACGAGAAGTATCCGAAAATGGTCGTAGACGGAGAGATCCAACCAGATTTTGCTTTGAACAGCGATCACCTGGCAGATTATCCATTCTCTAAATTAGGAACAAACCCGGCCAACGTTTTGGTTTTCCCAAATCTTGAAAGTGCAAACCTTTCTTATAAAATCATCAGAGGAATGAAGGCGGCTCAAACCATCGGACCCATTTTGATGGGATTGGATCAGCCAGTTCACGTTCTTCAAATGAGATCGAGTGTGGACGAGATTGTGAATCTTGCTACGATTGCAGTTTTGGACGCACAGACGAAAGAGAAAAAATAAAATAATTTAATACAGAATAAAAAAGCCATTTTAGTTTACTAAGATGGCTTTTTTGTTTTAGTATTTCTATCTTAGTCTTTTCGATATTCATTTTTAAAATTGAAATATGAGTAAGACCAGATTTATTTTCTTGATGTTTATTTTGATGAGTAGTTTTTTCAACGCTCAGAAAAAATTCTATGGATCTTTGGAAGAGGCATTCAAAGATCCTCTAAAGGTGAAACAATTATCAATTTCTGATGATGAAAATATTGTAGAACTTCCCGAATCTATTGATCAATTGGTGAATTTGGAAACTCTGATTATTGCCTTTAATCCAAAATTAAAAAGACTTCCAGAGTCAATTGGTCGTTTGCAAAATTTGAGAACGCTCAAAATCGTGGATAATAGATCACTTTCCAAAATTCCCAACTCCATTACTGATTTAAAAAATCTTGAAGAACTCGCCTTCGACCGCTGTCGATTTACAGAATTACCTAAAGATATTGGAAAACTGACCAATTTGAACGATGTTTATTTCACCGGAAACAATTTGACAAAGTTACCTGCTTCTTTCTCAAACCTAAAAAATTTGGAAGACCTGTTTCTCAATCATAATCAGTTTGAGGAAATACCTGCTGAAATTGAAAACCTTAAAAAATTGAAGCGAATCAACCTTAATAATAACAAGGTCAAGACGCTTCCAAATTTTATTTATGACCTTCCAAACTTGTGGGGTTTGTTTTTGGAAAATAATCAGATCGAGAAAATTGCTCCAGAATTAAATCGACTGAAGAGTTTGAAAGTGCTTGGCTTGGAAAACAACAAGATTTCTTCGTTCAATTTAGACCTTTCTAATTTGGTTTTATTAGAAGTAATCGACCTAACCAAAAACCCTATTTCGAAAGAAGAGCTGGAAGTTGCCAGAGCAAAATTGGTTTCTGGGAAAATATACTTTAATGAAAAATAAGACAAGTCTATATTGAATTTTAACATTTAAGTATTTTCACTTTTTGTTCAAATATCTTAAAAAAGCTTAATTCAAAATATGGACGGTCGCAAAAGAATAAAATTATTAAAGAAATATTGATAAAAAGCCATTTTAGTTGTTAAGATGGCTTTTTTCTTTGAGTTAATTTATATCTTCGCAAAACCCTAATTTTTGTATTTCAATGATTTATTCTTTAAGAGGTTTGGTTCAGGAACTCACGCCTACTTTTGTCGTCGTGGAGGTTAATGGAATCGGATATTATGTAAGTCTTAGCTTGCAGACTTCCCAAAATTTAAAATTGAATTCTGAAGCTTTTCTATTCATTCAACAGATCGTTCGCGAAGATGCGCATCTTCTTTTCGGCTTTTATAGCAAGGAGGAAAAGGAAATGTTCAACCTGTTAATAAGTGTTAACGGCGTTGGTCCTGTGTCAGCGTTAATATTGCTATCTTCGCTCAGCTTGTCCGAGGCTGCAAATGCCATACTTTCTGGCAACAGTGCAGTCATTCAAAAGGTGAAAGGGATAGGTGTGAAAACGGCCGAGCGGATCATCATCGATCTGCGTGATAAGGTTGGCGGATTCAGTATTTCTGAGGAGAAACTTTCTAATTTGGTAAACAATAAAATAAAGAATGAGGCGTTATCTGCTTTAGAAGTTTTAGGGATTTCCAGAAAAGTGAGCGAGAAGATCGCAGACAGGATTTTGAAGCGCGATCCGGAGGTTTCTATAGAAGAATTAGTGAAAGAGATTTTAAAAAACATTTAACATTTGATGGTGGTTTATCATCAATTTCTTAAAAAAAATATAAGTGAAGAAAAATATTTACCTTTATAAATTAACCCTCCTTTTTTTAGTATTTGTAGGTTTTACAAACGTTTTCGCGCAAGAAGTACCATCCGATAGTTTAGTTAGCATTAGAAAGGATTTCAGTCTGTCTGATCCTATTCGCTATGATGCTTTCTATGATATCGGTTCGGGAATGTACTATCTCTATCCAAAAGTTGGGAACACTGTTGTAGGCTCTCCAATCGTAATGACGTTTGAAGAATACAAAAACTACACCATGCAGAATAATTTGAGGTCTTACTACGAAGAAAAATCACTTTTGAATGATCTTTCGAAAAGAAAAGACCAGACCGATGCCAAGAAAAAAGGCTTGATCCCTGCGATCACGATCAAAAATAAAATGTTCGAAAATATTTTTGGTAGTAATAAGATCGAGTTGATCCCACAAGGTTTTGCTTCTTTCGATTTGGGAATCCTCTATCAAAAAATTGATAATCCATTGATCCTTCCTCAAAACAGAACTAGTTTTGCCATCAATATCCAGCAGAGGATCCAGTTGGGAATTACAGGTAAAGTAGGGGAAAATCTACAATTGAAGGCCAATTACGATACCCAAAGTGGTTTTGCATTTGAGAACCGTATGAATATGGTGTGGCAAGCCAAAGGTTCTTGGAAAGATCTGCAATCCAAAGGTCTTAATGAAAAAGGACAGGATCCGGAAGACAAGATCATCAAAAGGGTAGAGGTCGGTAACATCAGCATGCCACTTTCTACAAGTTTGATCAGAGGTTCACAATCATTGTTCGGTCTCAAAACAGAATTCCAGTTGGGTAAAACAACCGGAACTTTGGTGTTTTCTCAACAACAAGGTGAGGCAAAAACAATTGTTGCACAAGGTGGGGGAACGATGAGTACTTTCAAAGTGAATGCCTTTGATTATGAAGACAATCAACACTACTATTTAGGACATTACTTTTTAGATAACTATGATAATTCACTAGCCAATTATCCATTGATCAATTCCAGGATCAACATTACCAGAATGGAAGTTTGGGTCCTAGACCAAGGTGGTGCAAATCTGGAAACGCAGAAACCGATCATTGGAATTAGGGATTTGGGAGATCAGCAAGGTGTTGCGCCAAGCAATGCTAATAACAACTTATACAATCAGATCGCATCTACAGTGGGCACGACCCGTGATGTCACAGCCGCTTACAATTTGTTGAGTGGAAGGTCATTTCCAAATTCACAAGGCATAGCAGAGCCATATTCTTCTACGGAACATTACATTACCAATGCCAAGGCAAGAAAGCTTAACACATCAGAATACAAGTTCAATACACAGCTTGGTTACATGTCTTTGAATCAGAGACTTAATGATAATCAGTTCTTGGCCGTTTCATATTCTTATACGATCAATGGATCCAGTACGGTTTATAAAGTAGGAGAGTTTTCTGAGGAGAATCCGGTTCTGATCACCAAACTTTTGAAGATCAATACAACCGTCAAAACGACATCTCCTATGTGGGATTTGATGATGAAGAACATTTATTCTCTTAATTCAAATCAAGTTCAACCTCAGGATTTCTTGCTGAATATCAATTTCAGGGATCCAAGTTCAGGAGGTAAGGTCAACTATTTGCCAGGCGCTGTTTATGGTAATCCACTTGCTCCCTTCCCACCAGACACCAACTTACTGAGATTATTCAATTTGGACCGTTTGAATGTCAATAATGACACACAAACCAATGCAGATGGTACAAGAGGAGACGGTATTTTCGATTTTGTAAATGGGATCACCGTAGATGCGGAAAACGGAAAGATCATCTTCACCAAGGCAAAACCTTTTGGTGCCTATTTGGATAGAATATTGACCAATGCTGATAAGACGCCTTACGTTTTCAATGATCTATATAACAAGCAAAAAGCACAGGCTTCTGAAAGCGCATTAGCGCAGCGGTGCACGATTGAAGGTCGCTATAAAGGAACCCAAGGACAAGGCATCTCTCTTGGAGCCATCAACGTGCCGCAAGGTTCTGTAAAGGTGACTGCAAACGGAGCGCAGTTGGTAGAAGGTGTAGATTACACCGTGGATTATATGCTTGGAACAGTGACCATCATCAATGAAACTGTAAAGCAATCCGGACAGGCGATCAACATCTCATTAGAAAATCAATTGACATTCAACACCCAGAGAAAAAGTTTCTGGGGACTTAATCTTGAGAGAAGATTCAATGAGCATTTGACCGTTGGTGCAACCGTTGTTAACTATTCTGAAAGACCATTGACCCAAAAGGTAAATTATGGTCAAGAAGCTGTGAGCAATACCATGGCTGGATTCAATATGATGTACAACAATGAGTTGCCATTCCTTACAAGACTGACGGATAAGATACCATTCATCAATACAGAAGCACCTTCGAACTTGAACTTCAAAGCAGAAGGCGCGTATCTTATTCCTGGACAAAGTAAAGGGATCAATGACCAATCATACATTGATGATTTTGAACAGACAACCTCCAAGATCTCTTTGAAGGAGCCGTCCATGTGGAGTCTAGCTTCGCGTCCGGAGAAAAATAAAGATGACGCCGTTGTCTTCCCTCAAACGTTGAACAACGATGATCTGACAAGTGGTTACGGAAGAGGACTTGTGTCTTGGTACACCATTGATCCAAGATTCTACGGTGTTGGTGGTAATGCGCCGAACGGAATTAATGCGGCGGCACTTTCAAATTTTGCCTCCAGAAGGGTTCAAATGAAGGAGCTTTACAACAACAGAGATTATGTTGCAGGTGAGCAAACGCTTCTTAACACTTTTGATATTACTTATTATCCTAATCAAAGAGGTCCATACAACGTTAATCCAGGCAATGAATCCGTTTCCCAAAGATGGGCTGGTTTGATGCGACCAATTTCTGTGACCAACTTCGTGACCTCCAACATCGACTATGTGGAGTTCTGGTTGCAAGATCCGCATGCAGATGGAAGCACTTTGGGGAATGACCCAAAACTTTTGTTACAATTAGGAAACGTTTCTGAAGATGTTTTGAAAGATGGTAAGTTGCAATACGAAAATGGATTGCCTACTGCAAGTGTCGCTTCCAATACATCAACAACAAATTGGGGAACTCAGCCAAATCAATTTCCTATTCTATATGCATTTTCATCCGAAGGTGACGAAAGAGCACAGCAGGATCTGGGTTATGATGGGCTTAATGCATCTCAGGAAGAAGAAAAATTCGGGGTTAGTTTTGTGAATCCGGTGACCAATGAGTTGGATCCGGCCTCTGATAACTTTGTATTTTATTTGTCAGACCAATTCCAGGGAGATCTTGCATCATCTTTGACAGAGCGTTACAAATATTTCCGTGGACCGGAAGGAAACTCAGCTGCCAACACTTTGGAAGTGGCAACTCAGACGCCAGATGCAGAAGATGTGAACAGAGATTATAATCTGGACCAAACGGAAAATTACAACCAATATACAATCGACCTTTCTCCTACAAGCATGATCCTGGGACAAAACAAGATCGTAGATGTGAAGGAAGTAGATGTTAAATTTGAAAACGGACAATCCGAAAAAGTAAAATGGTACCTATTCCGAATTCCAGTTGCGCAATATGACGGCGTTGGTACAGGAGACACGAATCCAATTGTTGAAGGGTCGGACGAATCTGTCCTTAATAATGTAAGATTTGCCAGATTGTTGATGAAAGGTTTCGATCAGACTTCTACTTTGAGGTTTGGATCTTTTGACCTTGTGAGATCAGATTGGAGAAAATATTCAAACAAGATCTTCAGTCCAGTCGTTCCTGTAAACGACGAAGGAAATAGTGCCGATGCAAACGTGAACGCTAATTTTGATGTTGGAAGTGTGAACCTTGAGGAGAATGCATTAGGAACACCACCTTATGTTTTGCCTCCAGGAATCGACAGACAGGTATTGAGCGGAAATGCTGGTGCACAAAGACAGAACGAGTCTTCTCTATACTTGAAAGTGACCGATCTGAAAGGTGAATCTAGAGGTGTATTCAAAAATACAAGTCTTGATATGCGTCGTTACAAAAAACTACAATTGTTTGTGCACGCAGAGGATTTAAAAAATACAGGTCCTATTGCAACAGATAAAGCTGCCAAATTCTTTATCCGTTTTGGTAGTGATGCATCGGATAACTACTATGAGTATGAATCAACACTTAATTATACTGCTAAGAACGCAACTTCACCATTGGATATCTGGCCAGCAGATAATGAGGTGAATCTGGAAATTGAGAATTTTGTCAATGGAAAACTAAAGCGCGATGAGCTTTTAAGAGCAGGAACATATAATATTGATAATAGATATTTGTACGAAGAATATGGCGCAATAGACGCTGAAAAGAAAATATATATCAAAGGTCGACCAAGTATTGGTAACATCACCACGATCATGATCGGTGTGAGAAATACCAATCCTGTAACTACAGCTGGAAAGGATTTGATACTTTGGGTCAATGAGATCCGTCTTTCTGAAATTGAAAACAAAGGTGGCTACGCCGGTAACGCAAGTCTTAACTTCAACCTTGGGGATTTTGCAATGGTGAATGCCAATGCATCTTACGCTTCGGTAGGATTTGGCGCGATCGACCAAAAACCATCAGAAAGATCTCAGGATGACAATTCTGCATTCAGCATCAACACCACTGTGAATGTCGATAAGTTCTTGCCAGAAAAGGTCGGGATGAAGATTCCTGTCAATTATTCTTACACACAGACGATGACAAATCCGAAGTACAATCCGTTGGATAATGATGTGGAACTTACAAAAGCGCCAAATGAGGCGGAACTGAAAAAAGTGGTGAGCACTTACACACAGCAACGTAGCATCGGAGTTGTGAATATGAGAAAGGATAGAATGAACCCGGACAAAAAACCGAAGTTCTATGATGTAGAAAACTTGAGTGTAACCGCGATCTACAACGATGATTTCTATCGTGATGTTTATACCAAAAGAAACTACAGACAATATCTGAAAGGTTACGTGGAGTACAACTATACCTTCAAACCATATGTTCTGAAGCCATTTAACAAAATGGTCAGCGATACTGCCAAATCATACAAATATCTGAGATGGATCAAGGAGTTCAACTTCAATCCGGTTCCTACAAGATTATCTTTCAGAACAATCTTGGACAGAAATTACAATGAGTTGGAGTATAGAAATGTGGACGCTTTGCTTTCAGGAAGTACAGGTCAGGATTTTGATGTCATCAGAAACAGAAATTTCTTCTTCGGATGGCAGTACAGTTTAGGATTTAATTTCACCAAATCTTTGAAATTGGAGATCAACTCCGAAACCAAAACTTTGAATGACCAGATAGATGTGAACGCGATGAACAACCGTTCGATCTTTGGAAATCCATTCCGCGCTGGTCGTCCTGTATTGTACAACCACAGAGCACAGTTGAACTACAGATTGCCGTTTGAATATTTCCCATATTTGGATTTCATCAATGCAGAATTGAGCTACCAGTTCCAATACAACTGGAATGCAAGATCGACGGCTGTAAGAAATTTCACAAATCCAATTACAGGAGATCCAGAAAGTCTTGGAAATATTTCCCAGAATACCAACGCTATCGTTGCAACATCTACGGTTGATATTCCTAAGTTCTTCAACAAGTTCGGATACTTCAAGAAGATCAACGAGACCATGCAGAAACGTCGTCAGGAGATAGATTCTCTAAACAATGTTTATAATACGGCGTTCACCAAGAAGAACAGCAGGTTCAAATTCAAAACCTACAAGTTCAAAAACAAACTGAAACCACTTCAGGCAGTAGCTTATGCATTGACATCTTTCAAACAGTTGGACTTCAATTACAATGAGAACAATGGGATCATGTTGCCAGGTCTTTTGTCTGCACCTAACTTCTACGGTTATGGCCAGACACTTGGCGGACCAACCATTGGATTCTTATTGGGATCACAAGCTGACATCCGAAGAACTGTGATAGAAAATGGCTGGGTTTCTAACTCAGAATTAATGAGTGATGCTTACTCAGAGCTCAACAACAGAGATATCACAGGAAATCTCCAGATCATGCCAGCGAACGACCTTAGAATAGATTTCAATGTAATGCAGAGATACAGTAGGAACTATATCCAAGGTGGTTACAATGTCGTGAATGATCTGACAGATTATCGTGGATATAGAGATGCCTTTGGAACAGAATTGATCACTTACTCCAACACAGCTTGGACTTTCAATACGGCTTTCAAAGATGGAGCAGCGCTTTATCAGTCGATCAAGGAAAATGCATTGGCAATCTCTCAAATGTACGATGGCATCAGAGACCGAGAAGGATTTACTGCAGGTTACACGAAAAGCAACACCTATGTTTTGATTCCAGCCTTCAAAGCTGCGGTCGAAGGTAAGTCGCCGAAGCAATTAGGCAATCCTACAAAAGCGGGAACACCTCTGCCAAACTGGAAGTTGGTTTACTCAGGACTAAGAAATCTACCAATAGTGAACAGCCAGTTCTCCAAGTTTGACATCTTGCACTCTTACGTTTCTACATTCACAATGTCGGGCGTTCAGTCAAGCATCGATTTCTACAATAGAGATCTTAATAATGCAGAAACGGCTTATGATTCCAATGGAAATAGATACAATCCTTACACCTTCTCACAGGTTGGCTACGTGGAGTCATTCTATCCATTGATTGGTTTCGATGTGACCATGAGAAACAACATGCAGTTCCGATTCAATTACAACAGGGACAGAACTTATATGTTAGGCTTGGTTAATACAACCTTGACGGAGGAACTTGGAAACGAATTTGTAGTTGGATACGGTTATATCTTGAAAGACCTTAAGATTCGTCTAAACTACCAAGGGAAAACCAGAAATGTGAAAAGTGACCTGAATATGAGAGCAGACCTATCCATGAGAGATAGTAAGACCACGATCACCAATATTTTGATTGATGACTCTCAGATCACAGGTGGTCAAAAGATCTTCAGTCTTAAGTTATCGGCAGACTATAACATGTCTCAAAATCTGAACCTGAAATTCTTCTACGATCAAATGATGACCAAGTATAAGATCTCTACAGCATTCCCACTTTCAACGATACGAGCAGGTATCACAGCCACACTCACATTTGGCGGAACAGGAAACTAAAAATGAATCGATGATTTATCATTAATCAATTATCATTCGTCAATTATAAAAAAGGGTAAACAATTTGTTTACTCTTTTTTTTGTAATTTATTTTTATTCTATTGTTATATCTTAATTATATAATTAAATTTGCCAAAACCTAATCAAAAGAAATGAACACACCATCAGAATTAAAGTACACCAAAGACCACGAGTGGATCAAAGTTGAAGGCGACACTGCAACCATCGGAATTACAGATTATGCTCAAGGCGAACTGGGTGACATCGTTTTCGTAGATGTTGACACCGTGGACGACGATTTGAACGAAGGCGACGTTTTCGGAAGTGTAGAAGCGGTGAAAACTGTTTCCGACCTTTTCTTACCAATTCCAGGAACAGTTTTGGAAGTGAACGCAGAGTTGGAAGATCAGCCAGAATTGCTGAATACAGATCCATACGGAAAAGGCTGGATCATCAAATTGAAAGTTGCCGAAGATGCAGACTTCACCAAATTATTATCCGCAGAAGAATACCAAGAAGTTGTTGGATAATCTCATAAACAAATACAGTAAGATCACATTGCCCATTTATTGGGCATTTCTTACTTATATGCTTTTGCGTCCCGGCGTAGAGAACAAGGAGTATTTCTTCATGTTCCCACATTTGGACAAGCTCATTCATTTTACCATTTTTTTTCTACTCGGATTTTTCTTCCGCGTCCGATTTCCAAGAGTATCCTTACTTTATTACTTTCTCATTCTTATTTCCTACGCATTACTCACGGAGATTCTGCAGGACGTCATGAAGTGGGGCCGCTCACTCGAGTTTTTGGATGCTATTGCTGACACACTAGGTTTATCACTCGCATACTATATATATAATAGGTATGTGAAATTCCAAAACAAGATCTAAAATTATTTCCTTACATATTCAAATCAGCAAGAGCCGCTCGATCTGCCAGAATTTGTATTTAGGTTTAAACATTTAATTACCAATTCCCGTAATTTGGGCAACTGCCAAAAAGCCATTTCTATCTCCGCGCTATTTTTGTCACCGGGCTAGTAGTTTATCCTGAGCCTGTCGAAGGGCTACTATCTTTTTCTTTTTTTGACATAGTACCAATATACTATATATAAAGAAGCATCTTCATCCAATCATATTTCTCCGTTCCATCAACGAAAAAAGCAAAAGGATAACCGCTACTATGCCTGTCGCAATCCCATAGATTCGAGCTTCCTCATCCGTTTAACGCTATTTAACATAATGTGGATAACTTTAAAACCTATTTTATCTTACTGTTTTACAGTTGGTTAATTACGGTTGTTTTACACAATTGTAAACATTATGTTAAATCCATTTGCAAGTACAGCTTTTTCCATCCTATATTTGCAGAACCAAAACGAGAGAATTGGTAGCGCAGAAGACCAAGCAGATTTAAAATTACTACAAGTTAATATTTAGAAACAGAAATTAATTTTTGTAAATAAATTTGCAGGATAAAAAAATGATACTTACTTTTGCAATCCCAAATCGAGAGAATTGGGAAGCGCAGGAGAGTGGTTTAGGGAACATCGGGATGGCCTTCGGGTCGAGAAAAAAAACTTCAAAAAAGTTTTGGTGGTTCGGAAACATTTTCATACTTTTGCACTCGCAAATCGGGAACAATGACAGAACAAGATTCCTGAGGATGCGGAAAGAACGCAGTTCATTGACATAACATATAACAACCAAATTAAGAAAACCAAAGCGTCAATTTTAAATTGAGTTTGAGTATAGGGACGAACAAACATACAATGGAGAGTTTGATCCTGGCTCAGGATGAACGCTAGCGGGAGGCCTAACACATGCAAGCCGAGCGGTATTTGTCCTTCGGGACAGAGA
>NZ_FOFI01000005.1:111753-319960 GCF_900110605.1 Epilithonimonas lactis | reverse complement strand
TTTAATTAGGGATTTTATTTCCTTTGTGATTACGCTTCGCTATCAACTATACGAACAAATTCTTAATCAAGAAAATGAATATGTTCAAGTTAAGGATACTTTAAACTATGAACAGCCAACTAAATATTTGGTAACAAATACGGATTATTCATCTGATATTTCACTAATTCCAGTTCTAACAGCAAATAAAGCTTTTGTATTAGGATATACCAATGAAGAATTTGGTATTTATGACAAAGGTCAATGTATCATTTTCGATGATTTTACAATGGATATAAAGTTTGTTAATTTTTTATTCAAAGTAAAATCTTCAGCAATTAAAATACTGACAGCGAAACCAAATGTTAACCTAAAATTTATATTTGAGTATTTGTCATTTTTAAATCTATCATCAAATGAACACAAACGGCATTATATCTCCGAAATTGAGCCTATGGAAATGCAATTACCAAATTATATTCAACAAACATATGTTGCAGATTTTCTATCAAGTATTGACGATAAAATAAAAACTGAATTTGAAATTCATACGCTATTACTTAAGCAGAAACAATACTTGTTAGCTAATTTATTTATATAAATAAGTTAGCTAACAAGTATCTCTTTTGTTCTTCAAATTTATGCAATAGTTGGCTTTCAATATCAATCTTTGAATCTATAGACGAAAGGTAATCAGCAATCTTTTTTTGCTCTTCAATACAAGGTAAATCAAATTTAATTCTCGCAAAATTGTCGTAGAAAAGATAATCTCTTACTCCTCCTTCAACATTTTTTAAAACTTCTCTATTAAAAAAATCTGTCTTTAGATATTGATATAGAAAGTTGTCATTTACGGTGTTATCTGTTTTAAAACAAACATACAATGAACTGATAATAATATTCTCTAAGTTTTCACTATAGCCAATAGATCCCACATTAATTCTTGCTGGATTATAGGCAAAGGTGTTCTTGGCAATTATTTTGTATAATTTAATATCGTAGCCTCTATCTTCGCTATCAACTCCCTCGAATTGCTCACTTTGCGGAACGAATCCTAATTTGTTATTTATAGAATAAACAGGAAGCTTTTCGTTATTTTTATTTCTCTTATTTATAAGAGTTGTAACCTCTCCCAACTTTTTAGTATTCCAATCTATATAGTTTTCATTGTTTCCATTTTTAAATCTCAATTGACGTAAGAATAATTTCTTACTAATCGTAATCACAAAGGAAATAAAATCCCTAATTAAAGGGCTAAGTGAAAAAATATATTCGCAGAAAATTAGGTTTAAGAAATTCACTGAGAAATGGGAGGTGAAGAAGTTAGGCGAAATAGCAACATTTTATTCAGGCGGAACACCACTAACATCTAAACGGGAGTATTTTAATGGTAATATTCCATTTATTCGTTCAGGTGAAATAAATTGCGGTAAAACGGAACAATTCATTAGTGAATTAGGATTAAAAAATTCTTCTGCTAAAATCGTTGAAGTAGGCGATATCTTATATGCTTTGTATGGTGCAACAAGCGGTGAAATAGGACTTAGTAAGATTAGAGGAGCAATAAACCAAGCTGTTCTTTGTATAAAATCAGACCAAAATCATTATTTCATTTACTCTTATTTATCATACAAAAAGGAGAGTATCGTAAGTAGATATTTACAAGGTGGTCAAGGGAATCTATCTGCTGAAATTGTTAAACAAATCAAAATATATATTCCCGCCCTCGAAGAACAAATTAATATTGCTGGATTATTATCAAGCATTGACCAAAAGTTACAAATAGAGAAAAAAATATTAATTAAACACCAATCTCAAAAGCAATATCTTCTACAAAACCTATTTATATAAATAGGTTTTGTAGAAGATACTTTTTCTGTATCTCATATTTTTGCAGTGATTTTTTTTCAATATTTATTTTTTCGTCAATAGTTGATAATAATTTCTCTATTTTATCTTGTTCTTCCGAAGAAGGACAGAAAATAGTAGACTCTCCGTAGTCTTTGAAGTAAATGTGTGGGATTCCAGAACCAACTTTGTATTTTTCAAAGTTAAAAAATTTCAGGCAGAAGAAAATATATCTTAAATTAATTTCAGACTTTGCAGTTAAATAGTTTAGAGTACCAATAACCGAAAATTTATCCGCTCCAAATTGCACCTTTCCAACTCCAGAGCCATCTTTGATTATTAAAACGGCATCTTCATTAATTTGTGGATTTTCCGTAAATGCAATAACACCTGTAGCTCCATAAACTGGATAAACTCCATTTTTATCAATTACATTCGATTCTGTTAATGATGATGAATAACAAGAAACACAATCACTTAATTTTTTATTTGGCACTTGCTTTAGAATTAGTTTTTGACAAAGCCCTTTAATTAAGGTTTCTAATTGTCCAATTATTTTGTTTTGGGTTTGAATTCTTTCGTCAATTAAAGCCAAAAATGAAGAAATTCTATTTTGCTCATTGAGCTTTGGCAGACTTAAAGAAAGAGAAGCTAGTTGACTTGAATATAGATGTACTACGGAAATACCTTGTGCTAAATTAGCTATTTCCATTTTCTTTTTACTGTTTAGATAATAAGACAAAAAGATTCCATTATTCTTAGTCTTAATGATATTCAAATCACCTCCTAATGCAATCCCAGATTTCATGACACAGGAAGCTGTTGCGATATCGATTGTTGTTTCGCCAGAAGCAGGAATTATGACGTCATTCATTTCACTTAAAACTAAAGTCGATGTATTTACATTAGTCTTGGATTTTATTTCATTGATAACTTCTCTGTAATGTGTATAGAGTTCGCCATATCTTATACATTCAATAATTCCATTGTCTTCTATATCACTTTTAGAAATTCCCTTTCCCTTTGAAAACGTAGCAATATCTCCTAACTTCTTAGTTTCCCATTCCTCCGTAAATTCAGGAAATCTCAAATTAGGAACGTTACCTACTTTTAATTTTTTATTTATCATCTCGATGATTCAATTTTCGTTAGTAAAAACATTAAGGATATAAAAAACTAAAAAACAAGTCCCAATTCTTTGAAATAAACATCAATCTCCTTATCCAGTTCAACCCGTTTGGTCTCCAAGGATTTAATCTCCTGCATTACTGCTTGGATATCTATTTCTTCTTCTTCCTCAAAAGTGTCGACATATCTTGGAATATTCAAGTTATAGTCATTTTCAGCAACTTCTTCTAAAGTAGCCAAATGACTGTATTTATCAATGACTGTTCTGTTACGATAGGTTTCCACAATTTTATCAATGTGACTTTCTCGCAACATATTTTGGTTTTTTACTTTCTCAAATTCCTTACTTGCATCGATAAATAAAATATGATCTGGATCTTCCTTACATTTTTTAAACACCAGAATACAAGTAGGAATACTTGTTCCGTAAAAAATATTGGCAGGTAAACCAATTACAGCATCTAGATAATTTTTCTGTTCGATAAGATATTTACGAATATGCAATTCTGCCGAACCTCTAAACAGTACACCGTGTGGCAACACAATTGCCATTGTACCGTTCTCGGCAAGATGATGTATCATATGTTGGACAAAGGCAAAATCTGCTTTGCTTGCCGGAGCCAATTTGCCGTATTGACTAAATCGCTCGTTACTAAGGTGCAAAGGATTGGCACTCCAGTTGGCTGAAAATGGAGGATTTGCTACAATTGCTTCTGCTAACAATCCTTCGTGTTGTGGATGTTCTAAAGTGTCTTCCTGCTTGATGTCAAATTTTAGATAGTGTACTCCGTGAAGTATCATATTCATTCGGGCAAGATTGTAAGTTGTACGGTTCATTTCTTGTCCATAGAAATTATTTACATCTTTCACTTCCCTTGCGACACGTAATAATAATGAACCTGAACCACAAGTTGGATCATATACTGATTTAAGTCTATTCTTACCTGTAGTAACAATTTTTGCCAGAATCTTAGAAACCTCCTGAGGGGTATAGAATTCGCCAGCTTTTTTTCCTGCACCACTGGCAAACTGACCTATCAAATATTCGTAAGCATCACCTAATACATCAAGTTCCGTATCATTCAATTTGAAATCAATCTCGTCTAAATGCACTAATACTTTTACAATAATAGCATTTCGGGCATCTGCTGTTCTACCTAAATTATTGCTATTTAAATCCATATCAGAAAACAGGTCTTCAAAGTCTTCTTCACTTTGTGTTCCCATTGTACTTAACTGAATATTGGTCAATATCTTCTGTAAATCTTCAAGAATGAAATTGTTGCTTCCACTATTTCCTCGTTTAGCGATTTCACTAAACAATTCAGACGGTTTTAAAAAGTAACCTAAAGTTTCAAGAGATTCTTCTCTAATCGCTTCAATATATTCTAAGCCTTTTGCTGTATTCTCATCAATATTTCTGAATTGGATTTTATCTTCTTCCAAGATGGAATTAGCATAAATTTCCATTTTTTCAGCTAAATATTTATAAAAAATAAATCCTAAAATGTAATCTCGGAATTCATCAGCATTCATTTTCCCACGTAGTGTATTAGCTATATTCCAGAGCTGTTGCTCTAAGATTTTCTTCTGTTCTTCTGACATTGAAATAAACGTTATTTGATTAGGGATTATTAACCCTTAAGAATCGACTAAAATAGTAAACTTTTACCTTCTAAACATTATTGCTCAATACAAAATGATCGATTTTTATAATATTAAATTTAACTTAATAATCGGCTAGTTTTAATTGAGAATATCTATTAAAACCTTCTCCCTTTCTTCTTTTTGTTCATCTTATTAGCAAACTGTTCTTCCTCATAATCTTCCCCCAGTTCATCAGGTAGCAAACTGTGTAATCCCAAATCATAACTTTGCGAATGCTCCTGAGAGATAAACTCGAAAAGGTCTTTTGTTGTTTGGTCGTCTATCGTGTTAGTATTATAAATAGGGCTATCCTGAATCTTTAATTCGGGTTTATTTCCATTATTCCACCAGTCGTTGAATGCATTTGCCGACAGTCTTCTATCTAATTGTGAAGCATTCCAAACGCTACGGCTTTCGTGGTCAATAAAAGTCATTCCGTAAATCCGTCTATCGTCGTTCTTACGGACAATGGTATTGATACCCTGCTCTACAAGTTCCTTTTTAAAATCCGTTTCGTTGCTTGTCGTATGAATGGCAAGTTCAACCTTGTTTTTCACAACAGACCTTGCAGGGTTGTTTTTCATTTTTTCTTTGGACTGCTCAAAATGTTTTTGAAGCTGTGTTACTCCTGCATCTTTTCCGAAAAGTGATGCTTTGAACGGATTGCTTGTCTTGTTACCGTTTTCATCTAATGCCACATAGACCAATCCGTTTACGGTTTGACCATTCCTCTCACCTTTGACTTCTTCTGCTGTGATATTGAAAAGGGAAAGTAACGCATTGTAACTACCCATAGTAGAATAACTATAATATTTTGGCAGATGCCGTACTACCGAAGCAATCTGACTTTTAATGTCCCTATTTTTATGATTTACAGGCTTAAAAATCTTATCAGCTTGTTTCTGCTTCCGTTCCGTAGCTTTGTTCAGGTTATATTTTGTTTCCAAATCCCGACAGATAGCCATGGAGCGATGATGGTCATAATCATCGGAGATTTTCTTTCCGTCAATTCCTACACACGTCGAAACGATGTGTATATGCGTGCGGTCAATATCCATATGCTTGAAAACGATATAGGGCTGATTGCCGTACCCCATACGTTCCATATATTCCTGAGCCATATCCGTAAACTGCTCATCGCTGACCTTATCCGCAGGATCTGGGTTCAGCGATATATGGCGCACCGTCTTTTCTGTTTTGATATTTGTAGAAAGATAAGGTTCAAAACATTTATGGAAATATTGGGTAGAATGCCTGCCGTCTATAGTATCGGGTATCTTATTCAGTAAAAGAACCGCTCCATTCTCATTGTCCACTTTCTGTTGATTGTACAAAATCGCTCCGTACATATTGCTTCCCTTCCCGATTTTTGCAATCATTTATCTACTCCTTGTTTAGATGTTTTTTCTCAAATTCTTCTGTCAGAATTAAAACCTTTAGCAATAATTCTTTCATTTCTATTGTTTGTTTTTCCAATCTAAAGAGGTACGCAGATGCTTTTTTATCCGAAAAATTAGTATTCAAAAGCTTCACGATCTGATTGTAATTGGTTGCGATTCCTCGAAACTGACCGAAAAATTTGGTCAATCCTGCGTGGTATTCTACTGCATCTATATCAATTTTAACGGTCTTTACCGTCTTCTGAAAGATGCAAACCATAATAAAATGAGCTATCACTTTCATTCCCGACTGGTCAAAAAGAGCAAGGAACTTGGCGTTATCCACTTCATTGAGATTAAAAGAATACCGATGTACCGCAGGGTCAATCTTCGGTTTTCTTCCGGTCTTTTTAATCTGATTTCTGTTTTTCTTTTCCATAATGATCCAATTTAATTTTAAACAAACGGGCGACTTCGGAGCCGTTTCCAGCCCCCTGCAAGGGCAAGTGCTTTTGAGGTGCCGAAATTCATTTCGAGTACCTCAAAAGATAACTTGCTCTGAACAGGAGTTCAGAAAATCCGTCTTGATGACAGATCAGGGTTATCATAGATAACCCCATTGCTTCTATTGCAAATATCACTAAGACCAGTTGAATAACAGTCATTTGATAGCCGGATATTGAATACCAAACAATACCTTCAAAGACCACCTTTTATTTAGTTTGTGCATACAGCCCGTTATTTGTCCAAGCAGTTAACTGTTCAGCTATGCAAACAGGAAGTCGTAGCCACGGTTATACACAGCTCCAATCAGCTAAAAAGACAGACAAGTTTGCAGGTGGATTTTCTATAGGACGGAATTAAGGATTTACACAGTTGCAAATGGAAGTAATTACAGCTATAAAGCAATATTTCAAATCACGTAGTATAATTTACAACAATCAATAAAATTAAAATCATGGATGACAATAACAAAAAATTAAAATCGGACATTGACGAGGCAAAAATGATGAACCTGATGGTTGACGGGGTACGAAAGGAAGGATTTGATATTTCCGCAGAAGAAATTACGGAAAAGAAAAAAGCTGAGGGACAGGAACAGGAAAAACCATTGAAGAAAGTACACACCCGTCCAAAAAGCTACAGCCGAACCGATTATGAAGAAATATTTTTCAAAGATGTAAAAAGTACGGCACGGCACGGAAAATCAGTGTACATTGATCCCGATCATCATAAAAAACTCTCCCGAATTGTTCAGGTGATAGGAGATAATAATACCACTATCTATGCCTATCTGTATAACCTACTGGATCATCACTTTGGGGAGTTTGAAGAGTCTATCACGACCAGTTTTAATGAAAAAAATAAACCTATTTTCTAACTTCTTTAAATAGTGTTATCACGAGCAGAAAATATTAAAAAAATACAAGTAAACGATATAAGGTACCACCCTTTGAGACGTTGAAATAAATAATGCAAAGCTGAAAAACCGAATAGTTAGAGTATAGAAGCAAGCGTAAAAAACAATGAAGTTCCAAATCTCGAACGTTTCTTTTTTTTGGATTTCGACATTGATGCAATGGACTTTATCAAAGCCTATAAGACAATTATTTCCCGAATTGCAGAACGTATTGGTCAGCAGGAGATTGGTAAGCTCATCTGTTTTTATGGATATGAAAAATTGGTCACGGTTATCGTGACCAATTTACTTTCTGCCCAACGATGCCATCGAAAAAGCCTGAAATTATTCCCCCTTACTTCAAAAAGAAGAAATGTACTGCTACCTGAATCGCAAGGACAAGCCATATCAATGGATTTAAAAAGATATAATCCTAAATAATCGTATTCTTTTCGCTTTTTTTCTCCGCAACATCTGCTATGAAGACAGTCAAAGGCACTCCATCGAATACACGAGAAATATTGTTTATATCTAAAAATATTGTAAATGTCGATAAATTCTCTAACAATATTTCCAAAAGAAAAAAAGGAGAAAAAAAGAAAGCAGATATATGGGAAGGGCAATGATGAGACAAAAGGAAACGGAATAAGTCCCGAAGGGTGAAAAAGAAAAAATTTTTCGGAGCTTTTTCTTTTTCATTATGCCGTAAGCTTTTGACCGGCTTTTGCGTGGGATGCCCTTCCCAACTTAGCTGTCTTTTTATCTGTTTTATTCTGGAAACCATATTTTCCCAATGTTCCGCTTCTAAAAAGCGGATGAGATTCCATTAATATTTTATGTGGCTTTGAAAGCCACTGAAAGGATAACGAAAAATACTCTCTGGTGTTCAGATCGGATATTTTTGTTATTCTTTCTATAATATCCGTTCAAAACTTTTTAATTTACCTAAGGAAAAGCACAGGCAAATTAAATTGTTTTAGGATCAAGTTTGTTTGTTTGTTTGTAATGTCATTGCGAGCCAAATAATTCTATTTATTGTCAAGGTGGATAATACAAAACGTTGCAGATCATATGAAGCCAATCCAAAGAAATAGAAAATTTATAGGAGAAGGATGTTCAGTAGAATATTCCTCGAAAACCAGAAGCAATCCGTCCAAACTAAAAGCACCATTGGTACACAATAATGGCTATATTCTATGACTTGAAAAACATTGAAAACATTCAGCTATTGTAGATTATTAAAAAGCCTGCAATTAAAGCCCAAAGCACAATCCAATTGCAACAAAATACTCTTAAAAAAATAAACTCTAGATTGATACTACAGCCTACTATTTTTGCAGGAGTCTGACAAATAATGCCAGCGAATACAATATTGGAAATTACTTAAAATTAGATTTTATTTTCGGGTTTTAAATAGTTAAGACATGGAAATAACGGTTCTAGATATTCAGATTTTAGAAGCACTGAATAAAGAAGTAAAGGAAGTTACGAATTTGATTGCAGAAATTACTGCTCCCTACAAATCAATACAACAGGCAACTAAATGGTTAGATGGGCAGGAAGTTTGCCAATTGCTAAACATTAGTAAAAGAACTTTGCAGACTTATAGAGTGAAAGGAATTCTCGGAGCTACGCAGGTCAATCGCAAAAATTACTTCAAGATGACAGATGTTGAATTTCTGATGCAGTCAGGTCAAATATTAAAAAGCAGAAAAAATGGAACAGATTGAAAATTCGAATAAAGATATGCTTGCCCTGCTTGAAGCTGTGGTTGGCATCAAAAACGAACTACTTTATATCAGGGAATATTTTCACCCACTTCTAAAGGGGGAAATCTACCTGTCAGGCGAACAGGTCTGCAAGATGCTTCACATCAGCAAACGGACTTTACAACAATACAGAGATGACGGACTGATTCCTTTTATCAAGCTCGAACGGAAAATACTTTTTAGAGAATCGGACATTATCAGATTATTGGAAAATAATTATCGACGTTCGCTGAATAATGAGAAAAATATTTAAAAATTGTAGCTGTTTAAGACAACTAAAAGCCCATTTTTCAAACAATGGGCTATCTTGCAAAAGCATTTTTCTAATCTACGTTTCTGATTATTACAATACGTATTTCAAGTTGTCCCTTCGTTTCCTAATTGATACCGACCTCCTCTTACTATTTTAAAAAATGTATCCACTATTATTAAATAAGCTGACTTGATGCAATGTACTTGAGTAGTAATTTTCCACTAAAAGAATATTATTCCTCATCATTATCGAAATACTTTTTGATAACTATAAGTGTCAGGCTATACAGAAATTCCATAATCTTTTCTGCTTCCTCCTGCGTTACTTCCATACCTTCGCTATTAAAGAATTCCATTACCTCTTCTATTGGGATCTTCTTGATTTGTTTTGTCTGAGTCATGGATTTGTATTTGTAATTGAACCATCAGTTTTCTCAAATATAAATCCCATCTCTGCACCGTCCAATAATTGACCACCTATTAAGGCTTCTCTGAGTTTATTCATCAGCTTTTCTACAATCATTTTCATCTGATCTGCTTTCTCTGTGTTAACTTTTGCTAAACTGTGATGTACGCTCATATTATAATCAGTAAAGGAAAATATGTTGACTGAGAATTGCTCGAAAAGATAGTTGTACTTATGAATGTCTTGATCTGCGTAGATACATAATTGCCAAAGAGCTTCCGTGGTCATATAATTTGGCAGATAGTAGGTTTTTGCATAGATGTATGTTCTCAAAAATGACAGGAGAAATAAAGAAAAGATATTATCTACTCCCTGATAATTGCCTTCCTCTCCATCAATCAATTTATAAAATTGCAATGAACTTCCCAATGTGCTTTTGTAGTAAAAATACAGGTCATTGTGCTGTGGATGATGGGGCGTTTCCCAGTGTGGTTCCGGATGATACTGATCTGAGGAATAGACGAGATGTTTGCCTTGCATAATGAAAACAAAGAAATTTTGGAACTCACGGAGATTCTTTTGAATCCAGTACCGTTCGTGACCTACCAATAAAAACTTGTTTTGAGTTCCAAAAAGGCTCATTAAAGAATGTGTGATGGCTTTAATTTTTTCATTGTTTACGTTCAGACCAATTAGCAGTAAATAATAAGTTTTTACTTCTCCATAGGTTGTTTGATGAAAAAAATAGATCTGTTCCAATTCTGCGAAGGTCAATATTCTGTCAATTGCCTTGTCGAGAATTTCATCTTTTGGAGATTCCTCGATTGGAAATAGATCTTCATTCACATTAGATACCTTGTCATATTGCTTTTTAATAAGATGCTTAAAATTGTAGAATCGAACCGAGATGAATGTATATAAAGAATCTGAAATGATGCGTAGAGAATCAAACATTTCTGAATTGTAGAATAAATCATCCTCTTCAATTGATTTCTTTGTTTCGTCAAAAATTTCAGTGATAAAATATTCGTGCTGATTCTTTTTGACAAAATATTGTTTAAGTTCCGGAATGTAGATCAGCAGATTATTTATTCTTTTGTTCAGAGCAATGTCGAATGTCCTGTTTCCGGTAAATAATTCTTCCAAATATTCAAGATCAAATTCGATCAGTTTTTCATAAGAAGTAAATACACTATTGTAGGAATTCTCAACGATCAGCCTTTCGACCTGCAACTGATGGATCTCGTGGTCGTGGTGGAAAGTATCTTCATAGCGATTGAACTTTTTGCAATATTTTTTCCAGTTTCTATTGATCAAGAGTGAAGATCGTGAGTCTTCATTTTGATAGATCATTGATGATTGTTGACAATGATATTCGATGAATGGGTGACCTTTTGAGAATTGGTATTCGATTCTGGAATAATCAATAAAATAAATATAGACCTGATATTGTTCTCTGACTTCGGCAACCCATTTTTTTGACTGTAATTTTACAGCATCCGCATTTTTAGCGACAGAGATCAGCAGGTGTGATCTCGTTGAGGTATTTTCCTGTTTGTAGAATATTTGAACAATTGAATAGTTGTTTACAAGCTGATCCAATGTATTTTCCAAGAACTCGTTTGCGAGAACTGAAAACGGAGATTTATTTGGCGTTTTCATAGCTGATCGTTTTTAGTTTCATAATCACTCTCATAGTATATAAAGATAGCCTCAATAAATAAGCGAACCAAGGCAAACCATACCATCATATCGATATGTACATCCATGTCGGGATCGCTGTCAAATCCCAAAGTCTGTTTCAAAACAAAATCAGGGTCTTTCATATTTTCTTGATATTTCTTAAAGTAATCTATTCCTACTATTGATAATATTAGTAGGAATAGCTCATTAATACATTCCTCGGAAGTAGTTGCGTTGATTATGTATTGCGCACTATTAAAATTATCCAATTCATCAGTTTCGAATTTGGATTCGACCCTATTATTTGATTTGTCGTTGAAGTAAAAATGAATGAGTAATAATATGCAAGACAGCAGTCCTGCTGTCTTGACATCCTGCGTGCTTGCATTCTTGAAATCGATGTTACCTGCGAGCAATTCCTCCAACTCGTATTCCTGAATCAGATTGGGATAGTTATCGAGAAGTTTTGACAGTTTCGGATTATTCAATTGGTCACGCAGTCTGAATATTCCAATTTCAAGATCTTCGCCTTGGGAATTCTGAACGAGGATGCCTAATGCAATCTCAGCCTGCTCTCTTGTTTGTACAAGCTGTTTCTCTTTGCTAAAGTGTTTATTATCTTTCATATCAATAATTTTATTTTTAGTAAAGTTCTTCAAGGGTAGAGGGATATTCTATTCCGAATAGGGATATATTATTCGGAAATATCGACTTTTTTATCTTTTATCTTTTCGATTCCACGCTCTCGCATCAACTGTGCTGCATCAAGCATTTTCACCATATGGATATAAGGTGTTATCAGATCAATGTCTACAAACTCTTCTACGAAGGGAGATGCTGACAGATGGAAGATCTCGCAAAGAAAGAAATCAAATTCGGCAAAGGTCTTTTCGGTAAATGCTCTTTGGAAAACAAGGAAAGGATTAAGATATTCGTCCTTTAATAAAGAAGCTTGATGCAGATAAGACCAGCTTTCGGGTGATTCTTTTATCTTCCACTTTTTGTCTTTGTGTTGCAACCGTACACAGGCTTTTAGGAAAGAGCGGAAGGCAGTGTAAAAGACAAATAGTTGTCCTGGATAATCACTATTGTAGACCTCTTTCTTTTGGACAAACAGCATTGCGCCTGTCAGGATCTGCTTGTGTGAATCTAAATCTGCGTAATCAAAAAAGGAATCAATTAGTGCAAAAGGATTTTCAATCTCTTCTGCTGACCAGAAAAAAGATTCCAACGATATTTTAGACTTTTTCATAGGAATAGGTTTTAAAATGTGAGAACTAAATTCTGTTGTTGCTGTTGACTAATCTATTCTTTTAGGGAATAAAATATCTGTTGGTAGGGATATTTTACAGGATAATTTTTTAACTTTACAATTCAGACGAATTAATAGAAATGGCTTTATCTTTAAGCCTTTAAATTTTGATAACCACTATGGAACAGAAAATACATCAAGGAAGAAACGTGAAACGCTTTAGAGAAATGCTTGGTATCAAGCAGGAAGCTTTGGCTTTTGACTTGGGCGAAGAATGGAATCAAAAGAAAATTTCTATATTAGAGCAAAAGGATATTATAGAAGATGATCTATTGAAAGCGATTTCTACTGCACTTAAAATTCCTGTTGAGGCTTTTCAAAACTTTGATGAAGAGCAGGCTGTAAACTTAATTTCTTGCACATTCTCTGACAATGCAATGTTTAACAATAGAATTGAAGTACAAAATATCAATCCAATTGATCAACTTACTAAACTTCACGAAGAAAAGATTGCTTTGTACGAAAGGATGTTAAAGGAGAAAGATGAGATGATGGATAGGCTGGAGAAGCTTATCAACAAATAAAATATGAGTAATTCGGGATAATTACTTTTTCATAAGAAAGGCTCAACTTAGGTTGAGCCTTTCTTATGAAAATTTGACTAATTATATTGTAATTTTTTACTTGCTTTTAAAGAGTCTATTTTTCTTTTCAAAAGTATATTCTTATTTTTTAAATTTTGGATTTCAAACTTTGCTTTGTTAAGCTCTTTTTGCGTTTCAGATTTATCAAATTCTGCTTTATATATTCCAAAAAAATAGGATAAGCCTATAAACAACGGTAAAATAGTCCAAAATAACCCAGATGAAAAAATACTACTTTCAGAGTAATTTTTAGGTAAATTCATTTTTTCTCTAATTTCATTCTCAAGTATTTCTAAAAGATTTAATAATTTAGTTCTGTCAAATCTCCACGCTTCATTATTTTTATAATGAATAATATTGAATATTCCTTCTTTAGGTCTAAATGTAATTTTAGATAATTGAGTGTGATAAACACTTTCTTCATCAACATTAGCATTTAAAAAACCAATTATTTTTCTAATAATTTTATCCTTGTTTTCTCTTATTGCAGATAATTCATTGTAAACTTCAGCTCTATCTTCGTCTGCTTCAGTTCCAGTATATATTTCATAATTTCTTTCTGATAACAATTCTGTGGGCAGAGATTCAGCTTCTTTTCGTAATTCTAATAACCTACGTAATGATTCTTTGTTCAATTCTACAAATTTTGGTTTGAAATTTCGTATAATGTTTCAAGGATTTGCGATGATGGGGAAAAGAAATACAAAGACCTCAATTTTCGACAAAAGTTGAACCCAAGAACAACTGTTGAAATTTGCCTTATTGCCCCACTATGCAAAACGCTTGTTGGCAGTTCGTTCGTTCGTTCGTTCGTTGTCCTAGCCTAAATAGTTAAGTTTTTTCTCCATTTCCTCGACTTTTTGAAAGTTTCCAATTTGACGATAGCAAATTTTTAAGTTCTTCAGAGCATCGTCATTGTTAGGCATAATTGCCAATGCTTGTTCAAAGTACTTTATTGCATTTGATAAATCATCATTTCTATGAGCATTTGCACCAAGATTATTTATTTCGTCACTTTGAATTGCAATTTGCATCTTTTCTTGCATCTGCATATTTAGATTCCATTTTTGTGAGAAATTTTTAAAATTCTCAAAGTCAGAATATTGGTTTAAAGTTTCAGCCTGTTTTTTGTCTTCGGCTTTTTCATATGCTATGTCAATACTTCTGTTGTGCATATGTAAAGTAACTTTTTTTATTATTTTGTTTGATTTGTGTAGTGTCAAACCGTAATCAGCAAATGATGCTCCCATTGCATCAGTCCCAAAACCACGAAGAATTATTTTCTCATTATTCTCTTCAATTATTTTCATTCGTTTCTCTGCCATCTGGATATTGTCGCCCCAAACAGGATGGTTTTCATTCATATTATACATTGTCACGAAGAAAGTTGCATTGTCGGAAGTTTTCACTCTAATTCCTCTCCAAGCTCCTTTATTATTTGCTGTCGTTGGTCGCCTGTTTTCAATTCTTGTATGGTCGTCAGATAAAAACTTAAAGTCTGTCAAATCAATTGAAGGTTTTTTACTGTCGCCCGATTTAAAAAGTCAAATAGTCCCATTTAGTTTTTGGTTTGTTTTAATACTTACTCTATTCGGTTTTCTGTTTCCCCGTTCTATTTAGCACGGTCGTCAATAGAATGACCGCCAACGTTTCGGGGCTTGGCGATGGCGGGCAAATCGAAGCAGAAACTGTCAACTATAATACAAATTTTAATCGAAGTACAAAACGTGAACTGATGACGTTCCGCCCGCTATTGCCAAACCCGTGTTGAACTAAACCTTCGGTAGCTTTCCCAATCGCATAAATCAGTTACTTTGTAAAGTTAATTAAAAAATCAATAGAATGGCTACAAAAAAAAGAGTTTAGACGAGCTCAGAGAAAACAAAATCATCAATCAGGCAAAGCGCGAAGTGCCTGGTTTTACAGAACTTTTAAGCCGTTTTGAACGTACCGTTTCGGTGCTGGGAAGAAGCCAAAGTACGTTCAATAATTACTCCCGACACGTGGCTGCGGTGTCGCTACATTTCGGGAAAATCCCGACAGAATTGGATCCTGAGCAGATCCACGATCACCTTTTTTACCTTCAGAAAAGTGGAGTTGAACAGAAATGACGAAATCTTTTCTTGTTCTTGGATTGATGGAATGACTATTGGTAACAATTTATATTCTTCCGCATTAATCCCTGGTTGCCCTGAGCGCATTGACATTGTTAGTACCCATCTTTGATATTTTTCGGTTAGTGTTTGTGAAAAAATAAAATATGGGTCTTCATCTCTCACATTAAGACGAATTAAAAAGCCTGCAAAGTAAATCTTACCATCCTTATCATTATATAGATAAGACTTTCCGACACTCGCTCCTGTCCTTGCAAAAAGTATATCTCCCTTATGTAACAAGTACTTATTGTCTAACTCTCCATCTGGAGATGATAACGGATTAGGACAAAATAATCTAGTTTGTTCGTCGATATCTGTGATTCGTATATACTGATTTTCGCCATCATAATTAGTTGCAGCAGCATTCATACCGTACATAACATTTGTTGCTACTTCCCCCAACTTCTTAGTTTCCCATTCCTCCGTAAATTCAGGAAATCTCAAATTAGGAACATCGGGATTACAAATCTCTTTAATGCAGATTGAGGAGAGCTTTATCCTCCGATTGAAATACTAACGCATTTAATTCCTTTCTGCTTCCTTTGTCATTTTAAATATTTAATTCAAATAAAATGAACAAAAAACAACTCTCAGAAGTTATCGATCTATGGAAAATAGACAAAAAACAGTATGTAAAAAAGTCAAGTTTCTCAGCTTATACGCTATTGATTGAAAATCATCTACTGCCTAATTTCGGCAACAAACTTGCAATTGAGGAAGCAGATGTCCAAAGCTTTGTTTTTCAAAAATTGGAAACGGGTTTAAGTCATAAAACAATTAAGGATATTTTAATTGTTCTGAAAATGATTTTGAAATTTGGAGCTAAAAACAAATGGTTACAGTATACCCCTTTTGATATCCAGTTTCCTACTGAACGAGAAAAGCATAATATTGAAGTGCTTACCAAGACTGATCAAAAAAAAATAATGAACTATATACAAGAACATTTTACATTTAGAAATTTAGGTGTATATATATGTTTAAGTGCAGGAATGCGTATTGGGGAAGTATGTGCCTTAACTTGGGAAGATATTGATACCGATAACGGAATTATCAGTGTTAACAGAACCATCCAGCGTATTTATGTGATAGAAGATGGAACTCGTAGAACGGAATTGATTCTGGATACCCCGAAAACTAAAAATTCTATTCGTGAAATTCCGATAAGTAAGGATTTATTAAGAATATTGAAACCCTTTAAAAAGATTGTGAACCCATCCTTTTTTGTATTGACAAACGATGCGAAACCTACGGAGCCAAGAACCTACAGAAGCTATTACAAGAACTTAATGAAAGAATTAAAAATGCCTGAACTGAAATTTCACGGTTTAAGACATAGTTTCGCAACCCGATGTATTGAAAGTAATTGTGATTATAAAACGGTAAGTGTACTATTAGGGCATTCCAACATCAGCACCACGTTAAATCTTTATGTACATCCTAATATGGAACAAAAGAAGAAAGCTATTGAGCAGATGTTTAAGGCGCTTAGATAAGTTTTAGATTATGGATTAGGAGAACATTTTATTTTGTTAAATTTGTGCATAGATGGAAAGAACAAGATAAACTCCTAATTCATAATTATTTTGAGCAAGCAGTCCGAACAAATTCTAGAAGAGCAACTCGTTGCCCAATTACAGAAATTGGGATATAAATACGCTTTTATTGCTGATGAAAAAGCTTTACTGGCAAACCTGAAAACACAGTTAGAAAAACATAATCATATACAATTCAGTGATAGCGAATTTGAAAAAGTGTTGAATATACTCAATAAAGGTTCTGTATTTGAAAAAGCCAAGATATTGCGTGAAAAGAAACATCATATCATTCGGGATAATGGTGATAACCTATATTTTGAATTTCTCAATGTAGAACATTGGTGTCAAAACGAATATCAGGTGACCAATCAAATTACACAAGAAGGTAAATATGAAAACCGTTATGATGTTACCTTACTGGTGAATGGATTGCCTTTAGTGCAAATCGAGCTGAAACGAAGAGGTTTGGAAATGAAAGAAGCATTCAACCAAATCAACCGATATCAAAAACATAGCTTTGGTGCTGGAAAGGGTTTGTTTCATTTTGTACAATTATTCGTTATAAGTAACGGTGTAAATACCAAATATTTCAGCAATTTTGGAACACATAAGCAGGAATATCTTCAGACTTTTCATTGGACAGACGAACAAAATAATCCATTAAATAATATTTTAAACGGTTTTACCGATTCTTTTTTAGAACCTTGTCATATCAGTAAAATGATTTGTAAGTATATCGTTCTGAATGAAACTGATAAACGTCTGATGGTACTTCGTCCATATCAGTATTATGCGGTAGAAAGTATTATCAAAAAGGTAAAAGAAAACGAAATTCTGAATGGCTATAACATCGAAAAAAATGGTTACATCTGGCATACAACTGGAAGTGGAAAAACCTTAACCAGTTTCAAAGCCAGTCAGATTCTATCCAAAATTCCAGCTATCAAAAAAGTGGTTTTTGTGGTAGATAGAAAAGATTTGGATTATCAAACCAACCAGGAGTATGATAAATTTAGTAAGGGCTCGGTAAGTTCTGCAACTAATACGGATGACCTTATTCGCAAATTAAACGACCCGAATGTTCACATCATTGTTACCACCATTCAAAAGCTAAATAATGCAATTTCAGGTAGAAACTTATCAAAAATGAAATCTATTCAGCACGAAAGGATGGTTTTTATCTTTGATGAGTGCCATCGTTCGCAATTTGGTGATACCCACAAAAATATCGTCAATTATTTTACCAATATTCAACTATTTGGCTTTACAGGTACACCTATTTTGGCAGAGAATGCAGATGGAGAAAAAACAACAGCAAGTTTGTTTGGGAAATGTCTGCATAAATATGTGATTACAGATGCTATACGTGATGAGAATGTACTGAAATTTTCTGTAGAATACATTCAGACTTTCAAACAAAAAGAACATATCATTGATTTAAAAGTAGAGCAAATCAATGAAACTGAAGTTTTTGAAGCTCCTGAACGAAAGGAAGCCATTGTAGATTACATCATTCAATACCACGAGCAGAAAACGCAAAACAGGAAGTTTTGTGCCATGATGTGTGTACAGGATATTGATTCCGTCATTCACTACTATGAAATTTTCAAGCGTAAAAAACAAGAGGGACAGCACGATTTAAAAATAGCGACTATTTTTAGCTTTGCTCAGAATGAAGAGGAAATGGAAGATACTGTTTATTCCCAATTAGGAATGGTTGCTGAACCACAAGCAGTTTACGGCTACAAACCTCATCGTAGAGAATTATTAGAAACGTATGTACAAGACTTTAATGAATTATTTGGAGAGAAACAGAACGTAAAAGATACCGAAGGATTTTACAACTATTACAATGCAGTAGCAAAGAAGTCAAAACAAAATGAGACAGATATTTTGTTGGTTGCCAATATGTTTTTGACAGGGTTCGATAGTAAATATTTAAACACCTTATACGTTGATAAAAATCTGAAATATCATGGATTGATACAAGCGTTTAGCCGTACCAATCGTATCCTAGATAAGAATAAAACACAGGGAAATATTGTATGTTTCCGAAACCTTAAAGACAAAACAGACGAAGCAATCGCTTTATTCAGCAATAAAGAAGCAATTGACGAAATTATAGTGGAACCATACGAAGCGTATGTAGAAAAGTTTAACGAAGCCACGCAGAAATTATTAGAAATCGTTCCACAAGTAGTATCTGTTGACGGTTTATATTCGGAAGAAGATCAGCTACAATTTATTTTGGCTTTCCGTGCCATGATGCGTTTGCACAAAAAAATGAGCCATTATACAGAATTTACTTGGGATGATTTACAGATGGAAGAACAGCTTTTTGCAGATTACACGAGCAAATATTTGGATTTAAAAGAAAGACTTGATCCTACTGACCCCTCTAAAAAAGCGTCTATTCTCAATGATATAGATTTTGAATTGGAATTGATTAGGCGTGATACCATCAATGTAACCTATATCCTTCAGTTACTGATTAAATTCAATTCTAAACATAATGCAAAAGATAAAGAAAGTATTGAAAAAGACATTTTCAATTTACTGAACACCGAAGTATCATTAAGAAGTAAAAGGGAATTGATTGAGAAATTTATTCAGGAAAGTTTACCCCATATTGAAGATACGGATACCATTCCTGAAGAGTTCGAAAAATTCTGGAATGTAGAGCAAGAAAAAGCACTTCAGGAACTAGTCAAGATAGAAAATCTTTCTGAAGAAAAAACGGAAAGACTGATAGAGAATTATTTGTTTACAGAACGTGAACCTTTGCGAAAAGAAATTTTAGATTTACGAAAAGAAGGAAGACCGAGTGTATTAAAATCTAAGGAAATCGGAGATCGTATTCTAAATAAAATCATTGGATTCGTAGATACTTTTGTTAATGGGATATCAGGAAATTAATGTTTTATTCTAGTAGGAATTCATAAGAATCAAAAATATTTAAGAGTGATAAATAAAGGATAGGTTTTAATTTTCCGATCCTTCTATTTATTGTATATTTGCCTTGAGCTAACGGAAACACGTTGAAAAGCAAAGCAATAAGCACCGTTACCAAATCGTTACCTGACTTTTTTGATAATCTTTATAAAAGCTTAGTATTCAACCGATACAGCTTTTTCCTGAAAACTTTAAAATAAAAAAATCTGCCTTTTTGGAAAGCAGATTTCAATTTTTAATCTTGAGGATCAAGTCTTGTCTATTGTTTCTTCAAGTTATTTCTTTTCAATTGCCTTTATTTTAACTTGGATATTGATCTCGTTTTTGATCAGACCTTCAGCGGCAGGCATCTGGAATTTCACACCAAACTCATCTCTATTGATATCTTTGGGTTCTGTAGCGATCATCAATTCGCCTTTGTCAACTTTTACATTGGCATTGAAAGTGAAAGGTTTTGTAATTCCTTTTAGAGTTAGGTTTCCGTCCAAAACTGTATTGTAATCGCTTCCTGCAAGTCCTTCCGACACTTTCGTAATTTCGTATGAAGCAGTCGGGAATTTTGCAGCATCAAAGAAATCTGCACTTTTCAAATGTCCCAAAAGCTTTCCATTGGATTCTGCATCTTTAAGATCTTCATTCGAAAGAGACGTCATATCGATCACGAATTGTCCGCTTTCCAACTTATTCTCTTTCACCGTTACTTCACCACTTTCGAATTTCAAATGTCCGATGTGACTGGTGTTATCAGACTTTACAACTTTGAAACCTTTCCATTCCGCTTTACTGTTTAGCGTATCCACAACATAGACTTGTCCGTCGGATGTTGTCAAAACTTCGTTGCTTTCGCTGGTCACGGGTTTATCTTTTCCACAAGAAATGATGAAAACCGAAGCGGAAATCAATAAAATGGCGGAGATTAAAGTTGTCTTTTTCATAATGAAATTTTTAAATAATGTCTAAATTTGTGTTTTTGCTAAAATAATAAAATTATTACGATTTCACCCACTAATTTTGCAAGATGTTGTTAGAAGTTAAAAACCTGTATTTCAATTATCAGACCGATAAACCATTGTTTCAAAATCTTAATCTGAATGTGGATGAAGGACAAATCATCGCTTTGGTTGGCGAAAGTGGCTGTGGAAAATCGACTTTGCTGAGTTTGATTTATGGTTTGATAGATTGGCAAGGTGGCGACATTTTGTTTGAAGGCGAAAAACTTTTTGGACCAAAAGGCAATCTGGTTCCAGGTGAATCTCAAATGAAATTTGTAGCACAAAACTACGATTTGATGCCGTACGGAACAGTTTATGACAACGTCGGGAAATATATTTCCAACATTAATCTAAAAGAAAAAAAAGCGAAAGTCGAAGAGTTGCTGGATGTTGTCGGTTTGACGGAATTTGCGAAAGTGATTCCAAAGAATCTGAGTGGCGGTCAACAGCAAAGAGTCGCGATTGCACGGGCTTTGGCGGTTCTTCCGAAAATGCTTTTGTTGGATGAGCCTTTCAGCAACTTGGATTTTTCTAGAAAATTTGAGTTGAGGGAAAAGCTTTTTAATTATGTCAAAGAAAATAATCTCAGTTTAATTATTTCGACGCACAATTTAGAAGAAGTTTTACCTTGGGCGGACAAAATCGTGGTTTTGCAACAAGGACGATTAATTCAAAATGATTCGCCGAAAGAAACCTACGAAAATCCTTACAATGATTACGTTGCAAGGCTTCTCGGCGAGGTCAATATTTTCACGGAAGAAGAAAAGTCTCAATTGAATTTAAAGAAAACCAATTACTTCCCACATCAAATTAAAATTGCCGAAAGTGGAGTAGAGGCAACCGTTTCTGACAGCCGTTTCGCAGGTTCTCATTACCGAAACAAGTTATTGATTAATGATAAGCCAATCATTATCTATACAGATGAATTTCTGGAAGGAAAAGTGAATCTTAAATTTTTATAATTAATTATATTACCTATTTAATTATAAACTTTGATGAGTTTTACGTCTTTGCGAACCCTAAAATATTTTCAATAATTTCAAAAAAGTCTTTGCGGACTTTGCGTTCAAATTCCCACTCAATAATTAAATGGATTTTTTTTGTGGATAAAATATGGATAACTTATAGATTTCCAGTTTGTTGAATTAAAAATAATTTCTAATTTTGCTAAACGAAAATACATCAGGAAATTTTTGGTTAATTCTCTTTCTGCCCCTAAGGACTGAAATTAGCGCAAGCAATCAAAGTCTTTGAAAGTCGACCCTGCCAAATTTTTCCTTTTTTCTTTTAATATCTAAAAGGCTTCGACTCCGCTCAGCCTGACAATTAGTATTAAACTTGTCACACTGAGCGGAGTCGAAGTGTTTTATTTTTTCTTTTCTATTAAGCTTTTCTAACAAACTCAGACTTCAAAGCCATCGACCCAAAACCATCAATTTTGCAATCGATATTGTGGTCACTTTCTGGTCTTAGTCTAATGTTTTTCACTTTCGTTCCAGCCTTGATATCTTTCGGAGCACCTTTCACGGGAAGGTCTTTGATGACAATCACAGAATCTCCGTTTTGCAATTCCTTGCCAAGAGAATCGAAAATTTTCCCCTCCGTAGAAACTTCTGCCGGGTCCCATTCGTAGAAACATTGGGAACAAACCTGCAGATTGTCTTGTTCGTAGGTGAATTCGGATTGGCATTTCGGGCAAAGAATCGTGTCGCTCATAGTTTTGTTTTGAGTCGCAAAGTTAACATTAATGTCGCAATCTAAAAATGATATTAATTTGGAAATGTAACTTATCATTCATAACCAAAAACTCATAATAAATTTTTAGATTTGCTTGCAATAAATAAATTAATAAAAAAGTAGATGAAAAAGACCGCTTTATACGATAAACACGTTTCTTTGGGAGCCAAGATTGTTCCCTTTGCAGGTTTCGAAATGCCTGTTCAATATGCCGGAATCAACGAGGAGCATTTTGCTGTCCGCGAAAAAGCGGGAATGTTCGATGTGTCTCATATGGGACAATTTTTCATCGAAGGTCCGTCTGCCAAAGACCTTTTGCAATTTGTGACTTCCAATAATGTGGATGCGCTTGAGAACGGAAAAGCACAATATTCTTGTTTGCCAAACGAAACTGGCGGAATCGTGGACGATTTGATTGTTTACAAAATGGAAGATGAGAAATATTTCGTAGTGGTAAACGCTTCAAACATCGATAAAGACTGGAATCACATCGCACAATACAATGCGAAATTCGGGGCGAAGATGACCAACGCTTCAGACGAAATGTCATTGATTGCCATCCAAGGTCCAAAAGCTACTGAGATTCTTCAAAAACTGACCGAGACAGATTTGTCAGCCATTCCATATTATCATTTCACAGTGGGTTCTGTGGCTGGTTTTTCGGATGTCATCATTTCGAATACAGGTTACACGGGAAGTGGCGGTTTTGAGATTTATTTTAATAATGACAATGCCGAGCAAATCTGGGACGCGCTAACCGAAGCTGGACAAGATTTCGGATTGATTCCTTGCGGATTGGCTTCCAGAGACACTTTAAGATTGGAAAAAGGATTTTGTCTCTACGGAAACGACATCAACGATACAACATCTCCACTTGAAGCTGGATTAGGTTGGATTACGAAATTTGATAAAGATTTTGTGAATAAAGCATTTTTGGAAAATCAAAAGGCTGAAGGAATTACCAAAAAATTGGTAGGTTTCGAAATGTTAGAAAAAGCAATTCCAAGACACGATTATGAAGTGGTAGATGCAGACGGAAAAATCATCGGAAAAGTAACTTCCGGAACAATGTCACCAATGAAGAAAGTGGGAATAGGATTGGCTTACGTTGATACACCAAACTTCAAACTGGACTCAGAGATTTTCATCAGAATTAGAAACAAAGACATTCCTGCGAAAGTGGTGAAATTGCCTTTTGTTTAAATTGATTTTGATTTTAAAATAATTAAAGCGACTATTTTGGTCGCTTTTTTGATTGTCAATAATTTAGTAAATTTCAGAAAAATAATTAATTATGAAATCAAATAAACTAAGTCTAGTACTGTTCTTCTCTGGAGCAATGATGTTCCAAGCCGTAGAAAAAAGAGAAATTGCTTTAAAATCAGAAGTAATTTCAACCAATATTTCTGTGCCTTTCCAGCAAATGCCAGCAAATATCAAAAGTTTTTTGGCGAAATATTATCCAAAAGCCACAGTTACAAAATACGAATCCAAAAACACGCTTGTCGGTAGAAAGTACGAAGTGAAACTGAACAACGGCGTAGAAATCGACTTCGATAAAAATGGAAATTGGGAAGAAATAAGCGACAAACAAGGCGTTCCGACGGCTTTGATTCCTGTAAAAATAAAAGCTTATGTCGATAAAAAATACAAAGGCGCCAAAGTAGAATCTATTGACAAAGAGAAAAATAAAATCAAAGTTGATTTAAATAATGACATCGACTTGGAATTTGATAAAAATGGAAATTTTTTGCGAATCGATTAATAAAAAAGAAAGCGTTCAATAATTTGAACGCTTTTTTTTTGACTTCTGACTTCCATCTTCCGACTTCCGTCTATTTCAAATATTTCGTGATGCTTTCGCTCGTTGGGTTGGTGGTGCTGATAAAGCTGTCAATCACATTTCCTTTTTCATCAAGCAAAATCTTAGTGAAGTTCCATAGGATTTTTGTGTTTTTCACACCGTTTTCTTTCTTGTCTGTCAGGAATTTGTAGATGGGCGCGATGTCGTCACCTTTTACAGAAATCTTAGAAGCCATCGGGAAATCCACGCCATAGTTTCTTTGGCAAAACGTTGCAATTTCTTTGTTGGAACCTGGTTCTTGTCCTCCAAAATTGTTTGCTGGAAAACCTACGACCACCAATTTGTTTTTATAAGTGTCCGCCAATTTTTGCAAATCTTTGTATTGCGGTGTAAAACCACATTCCGAGGCCGTGTTCACAACCAATATTTTTTTGCCTTTGAATTTAGAAAAGTCAATTGTAGAGCCGTCCAAGGCTTCTACTTTGAAACTGTGAATCGATTTTGCCTGCGCTTTGTTTTTTGAAAATCCGAAAAGTGAAAACATAATTATAAGTAAGTATTTCATAAAAGTAATTTAAATTTTTTTAAAGACAATTTAAAAATCAAATTTAAAACAAGTTTGGGGATTTGTAATGTGATTTTTTACAAATCTATCTATGAGGATGATTATTAAAATTTTGGAATTTTTAAGTTGATTAATACTTCGAAAAATATATACCTTTAATCAAATTTAAAATCGATAATGAACCGAAAAGATTTTATCGCCTTGTCTTCGTTGGGATTTTTAGGATTGTATGCTTGTGGAACTTCAAATATGATGAACATTAGAAAACCTTTAGCCATCCAATTGTACACGGTTCGGGATGCGATTTCTGCGAACTTGGAAAAAGCGTTGGAAAAGTTAGCCGAGTTGGGATTTAATCAAGTCGAAATTTATGGTTACGACGGAACTTTCTTCGGGAAAACCAGAACGGAATTTCAATCGATATTGAAAAATGTCGGTTTGGAAGTCATCAGCTCGCATCACACGACGGGAATTGTTCATAGTACTAAAGGAACTTTGCTCAACGATTGGGAAAAATCTGTCGAAGATTTGCATTTCATCGGGTCAAAATATATGGTTTGTTCTTATCTTTTCGAAGAAGAAAGAACTTTGGAACATTACAAAAAACTGCCCGAATTGCTCAATCAATCTGGCGAAATAACCAAGAAAGCAGGAATCCAATTTGCGTATCACAACCACGATTTTGAATTTGAAAAGTTTGATGAGATAACTGTTTACGATTTCATTTTAGATAATACGTCTCCTGATTTGGTCAAAATGGAACTCGACCTTTATTGGATGGCGAAAGCGAGATTAAATCCTCTCAATTATTTTGAAAAATATCACAAAAGATTCCCGCTGTGGCACGTGAAGGATATGAAAGCTGGAACCAAAGATTTTACAGAAATCGGAAACGGAACGATTGACTTCAAAACTATTTTCGAAGCGCGAGAAAAAGCTGGACTGAAACATTGGTTTTTAGAACAGGATTCCAGCGATAAAGATATTTTCGAAAGCTTGAAAATCAGTACAGATTACATCGCAAAAAATAATTTTTTCAAATAAATGGTCACTGCTTCGACTTTATTATTTTAACAAAATTTTATGATTTGTAAAATAAATCCCTTTTCTTTGCCGTTCATTTCTTTATGAAACAACTTTATGAGCGTTTACAGTAAGCTTGCTGAGAATCTACAATACATTTCGCCAACCTTCTACAAAAGCCGATTTTTCAAAAAACTGAAAGGTCTGGATGCTCATAATCTGTTGGCAAGGAAAGTGGAACCTGAGTTTCTTTGGATTAAAAATATTCTGTCGAAAGATGCTGTGTTTATGGATGTTGGAGCAAATGTTGGCGCCTATCTTTTCACTTTGGAAAACCACTTGAAACCAGAAAATATTTACGCTTTCGAACCCAATCCGCAATTGTTCAAAAGATTGGGAAGATTATTCCCGAAAGTCAATTTGTCGTCAGTTGCCTTGTCTGATATTTCCACAATCGCCGAGTTCAAAATTCCTGTCATCAATGGTGAAAAAATCCATACAAGAGGAACTTTGCAGACTTCTATCAAAGAGAAAAATGAGGAAAACACGATTCTTCAAAAAGTAGAGGTGAAGCCTTTGGATGACTTGGTCTTCGACGAAGTTTATATTGAGCGAAGTCGAAATGCTCAGACTGACAAATTGAATTTTCAACAGCTCGATTTCGTCAAAATTGATGTGGAAGGCAATGAGATGCAGACTTTGCGTGGCGCGAAAAAAACGATTGAGAAGTTCAAGCCAATTTTGATGGTGGAAATGGAACAACGCCATCACGACGACAATCTATGGACTTTGATTTCCGAAATTGCCGAGTGGGGATTTTCCGTCAATTATCTCGACAGAGAATCTCTAAAGTTGAAAACTTTGACAGAAGAATTTCTGAATCAGCAAAATCCTGACAACGTGAAGAATTACAAAGATTACATCAATAACATCATATTTTTACCAAGTCTTCAAGAACCACAGACTGACAAAAACTTAGAACTTTAAACTGAAACTATGAGTGTTGTTGCAAGACAAGGTATAAAATATTCCATCATTGGTTATCTCGGTTTTTTGCTGGGAACGTTTTCGGCGATTTTCATTTTTCCGTACGATATGGAGTTTTATGGAAAGCTCCGTTACATTTTGCCAACTGCCGAAATGATAGTTCCAATCGTGGTTTTTGGACTCAGTTTTTCCAACGTTAAATTCTTCAGCAAAGTGAATGCTGATGGGAAACACCACAATATGTTGTCGCTCAGTTTGCTGGCGATTTTTATTAATTTTGCTATTATTGTCGGAATCTATTTTCTTCTTGCATATATTTTTCCCAGTTTGAAAGAATTTAAAATTTGGGAGATGAAAAAAATGATTTTACCTTTGGCTTTGGTTCTCGCTTTGTCATCAGTTTTTAACAAGTTTTTGACCAATTATAAAAGGGTAGTAATTCCAAATATCTTCGAGAATTTCGTCCCAAAAATTGCGAATCTTGGTGCGTTTTGTCTGTTCTTTTTTATGGGATTTGCAGAGAAAAGTGCTTATGGATTTTTCTTTATGATGTTTGTGATTTCACTTTTCGGTTACGGATTTTACACTAATAAATTAGAAAAGATAAAACCAGATTTTGATGTAGCATATTTTAAAAAAGATAATTTTTACAAACAGATTTTTACTTATAGTTTGTTCGGTTTTCTCGGAAACATCGGTAGCTACGTAGCCATTAAGATTGATAGTATTATGATTGGCGAGTTTATCAACTTTGAGGAAAACGGGATTTATAATAACATTTATTCTATTATTTCCTTAATCGTTGTTCCGCAAATGGGATTGTTCAATCTTTCTGCGCCAATTATCAACAAAGTTCTTGCGAACGGCGATTACGAAGAACTCGATAGGTTTCACAAAAAAACTTCGCTAAGTCTATTCTTTCTTGGTTTGGTTTTGTTCTGTTGTATAGCTGTTGGGTTTCCGTACTTGGCAGACTTTATGAAAAATGGTGAAGACCTAAGAACAGCAGAGCCTATCATTTGGATTCTAGGATTTGCAATGTTGTTTGATTTGGCGACAGGTTTTAACAGTCATATTATCTCATTATCCAAGTTTTACAAATTCAATATTGTTGTAATGTTGATTTTAGCAATTCTTACGATTAGTCTTAATATGATTTTCCTGACTTACACAGATTTGGGAATTCTCGGAATTGCACTTGCTTATGCCATTTCTCTTTCCTTGTACAACATCACCAAAATCACTTTTAATTACGTCAAATTCAAAGTTTTTCCATTGGGAATCGAGATGATGTACGCTTTGATTTTGGGATTTCTGTCAATCAATGTGGCGATTCTTTTGCCAGATTTCGAACATAATATTTTAAATCTTTTCTACAAACCAAGCGTCGTTTTGATTCTGCTTTTCATCGGAAATTACTTCCTGAAAATCTATCCGTTGGACAAATTTTTGAACAAGGATTTTATCAAGAGTTTGTTTAAGTTTTAATAGTTAAACTTAGAGTTTGTTTAAATTTCATCAAAATTATTCCCCAACCCTAAAGGGAGTAATTTTGATGAAATTCAAAAGGCGTTTTTCCACTTTAGGGTTAGGAGAAAGAAAACGTTTTGAGAAGTTTATTTTTGAATCATTTTTAAACAGGCTCTTAATCATATTTCGGATTAATCAAAATTTCTTCTTTTTTGTTTGATTTTATAGAAGCTCTGGTTTGTTTCAGGCAAGTTCCTTTTTCGTCTTCTGAGATGCATTTTATCGATAGCTCATCAATCTTCTGATTGTCTTTTCCGGTGATAACAATCTTGGAAAGTTCATCATTAGCATAATGAAATTGACGCGTGTGGAAGGTGTCAAAATTGTCAACTATTTTGTCGATGCTTCCATTTTTGTTGTAATGGTAGATGCTTTCGTTCTGTTTGTATTGCTTTTGCGTGTAGCAACTGATGCGTTCCCGCTGATTCGGTTTCCATCGCGTTTTGCAATAGTAGGAATCTTTGTCGGGATATCTTTCCACCGTGAACCAAAGTTTCTTTTCGGTGGTTTGCAACAATTTTCCGTCAGAATCAACGGTTTTGGAAGATTTGATTCTGCCATTTTTGGTAAAGACCATTTCCTTTTTCTGGAGAAGTTTTCTTTGACCATTTGAAACGTCATAGACTTCTTCCGTTGCAGATTTTATGCCTTTTGGAAGTAAGTTGGCTTTGGTGTATTTTTTCGTCGCGCAAGAGGTAATTGCTAAAAATAGAATTGAAAAACAAAGGATTCTCATAACTTTCATTTTAGGAAAGGAACAGCAAAATGCTTTCCAAGAATGGGATTGTTTGTTCTGGCAATGTGTGAAGAATTTTCTTCTGGGAAATTATTTTACTGCTTCATTATCGCGAAATCGTGCAAACCAATTTGCTGAATCATATATGGCCAAATTTCTGTTCCTTGTGCATTGGGAAAAGTTCCGACATTCGATGTTTCTTTGAATTCTCCATCCTCAACAGTCTGGATATCTGATTTGTAGGAAAGAGCATATTTTGTTCTGTTCTTCATCACAAGCAACACTTTCATATTTTTTTGTTTCTCTTCTTCGGTCTTGCCGTGTGTTCCTAAACAAAAGTAAAATTCTATCGTTCCATCCAGGCCTTTTTCCTTAAACAGTTTACTTTTTTCCCAACTATCGATTATTTCTTGAAATGGTTCAAATTCGATGATTGAAAAATCAAAATTAGTAGAGTCGGTAGGATGTAGTTTGATTGTAAACTTTGTTCCGATAGGGAAGGCAAAACCTTTTGCTGGTTCGGTTGGCAATTCTTGTGCAGAAGCGAAAATTCTGATTGAAAAAAATAAAGTTAGTAATAGTTTTTTCATCTTTTGATGTTTTGAGTTTTTATGATTGATTTGTATTAACGGAATTGTTGTTGTTATTATAATTATGAAGTTCTCTATTTAAAATGTTAATTAACTCATCTCGTTTAATATCAATCATATCGCTGTCAATCCACAAAAGTTCCGGCTTGGAAGTGAAGTAAAATCCAAAATATTTTTTGCGCGGAAAGTGATTTGGATTTATTGGTTTAATATAGATTTGGCGGGTTCTGAAATGTCCGATTTCAAAGGCGCTAATCTCACTCCAGCTGATGAAATAACTTTTAGCTTGCGTATTGTTTTCAATACCGAATTCATCAATTTTCAGCGCAACATTATTTCCTGAACTGTACAATTTGTGCAATTGTTTTAATCTAAATATTAAGACAAATACAGTAGCAATGAGAAACAAACTCAGTGCAATTCTTTCAGGAATATTGTATTCTTTGTAGATTAAATAGGAACAAATGAGAATCGCGCCAACAAAAAGACTAATGCTGGTGTTGAAAGCGCTTCTTTTAAAATTGATTTCAATCAAGGTTTACAGTTTAGATAAATGCTCTACTCGCGTTTAATACTATAAATCTTTCCAAAATCACTTTTAGAACTTTCTTTCATCGAATTGATTTGAGATTTGGTAAATTTTATCGTTTCCTCAGAATAGTCATTTTTATGTTTCTTCTGCAATTCGGAAAGTTTCGTATATTTCTCCGCCACCATATTATGCGGTTTGAAAATCAAGGTGTCACCTTTTACTTCCGAAATTTTGTAAAGCGTGTAGGAACCATTTTTCTCGATTTCATAAACATCATTCACCTTTGGCTCGGCTAAATATTTGGATTCATTGATAGAATTGGTGGTAATGCCGTAAATGACGGTGCAGAAAATTAAGCCAATAATGAACAGTCCAAAATAGTGGGTAATCGGTCTTTTTGCACTCGCAGATGCATTGGCGTAATCTTGCTTCATCCTTGGGCTCATTTCCTTTTCGTACAGCACTTGTTTGCAGTGACTACACTGGCTGATTCCTTTTTTCGAGATTGGAAAAACCGGAATCCAAAAAATATGAAAATAGCGCGCGATAAAAGCAAATGTGACACTGCCTTTTGTCTGACAGTAATCGCAGTCGTAGGATTTGTTTTCCTTTGGGACCAATGTTCTGGCTCTTGTTCCAAAAATAATCATAATGTGTGTTTTTTATTGTTGTTAATGATATTGATAAATGAAATGTTTTAACGGTTTGTTGATAACCATTTTTGCGCTACCGTTTTTATTTGTTCAATGATTTTAAAATTTCCAAATAATGGGGATTGTGCATAATTCCTAAGATGTTACCAAACGGGTCTATCACAGAGGCCGTAATAAATCCGTCTTCTCTTTCGGTGATTTTTTCGTATTCTTTCGCCTTCATTTTCATTAATTTTTCAAGAACCTGTTGAATATCGTCCACGTGCCAGAAGGCAACTGCGCCACCAATTTTGCCCGAAGCAAGTTTGGGCTGATATTTCTTGTCGATGATGCCCAATTCGTGCTCTAAATCTCCAATACGAAACTCAACATAAGCAGGATTTTCCTTGTCTGGAAAAGTGTAGTAAGGTTCGATGCCTAAAAGTTCGGTGTACCAGTTTGTTGCATCCTGTAAATTTTCAGCAAAGAAGCTGATGGTCGCTAAACCTCTTAGTGTAGTTTTAGTTTTTTCCATCTCGTTGTGTTTAAAGTGTTTCAAATTTTTAATGATTAATGAAGGATTATTACATCAATTATCACTTTGAAAATTAAAGTCGGCGAAAATCGTCATCAATTATTATTAATAAAGTTAAGATAAAATTTTGATTGAGCAACTACCGTTGAATTTAGTACTTAGCCCGCGAGATGCAAACTGCAAGGCAATCATCGAAACCTAAAAAAACAATAGATAATAATGAGATAAACCCTTGTTATCGACTGTCACATTCTGTTTGTTCAATTAAGTTTTGGATGATTTTTGCTGTTGATTGTCCACTAAATTCATTGATAGATTGTCCAACCCAGATATTCACGAAGTCTGCATTTTTATTGTATTTTGCTACTCTTCGCAATTCACTTGTTAGTTTGTTTTGGTAGGGATAAGGCAAAATGAATTCTGTTTGTTCGGTTGCATTTATGAATGTATTCTTTATTCCTCTTGCAAAACGTCCCGAAAAACTTTTTGTCAGAATAATCTCGGATTCGTTCACTTTTCTCAATCGTTTTTTTTCAAAATCTGCCAACGCACTTTCTGCAGAACCCAACAACAAACTTCCGATTTGAAAGCCACTTGCACCTAATGTTTTTGAAGCTAATAACGTTTTTGAGTTGTAAATCCCCCCTGCGTAAATGATTGGTATTTTTATAGCTTCACTTACTTGTGCCAATAAAGATAAACCACCAATTTTAGGAATATCTTCTAAAGCAAAACTTCCTCTGTGTCCGCCTGCTTCCAAACCTTGTACACAAATAATGTCAATTCCTGATTTTTCTAAAATCATTGCTTCGGCTACTGAAGTGCAAGTGCCAATTAAAACCGTTCCACTGCTTTTCAATTTTTCAATACTTCGCTTGTCAAGATTGCCAAAAGTGAAACTTACAATTTTGCAATTTTCGGAAATGATGGCATCAACTTGTTCATCATAACTATTGATTTTTAATTCGTCCAGCTCAGGAATAGTTATGATCAAGTTGTTTTGCTTCGCTAATTGCTCTACAAATATTTTTGCTTTTACATAATCAGCTTTCAAAGTATCCGTGATTTCGGGAATGTTGTGAGCAAAAAAGTTTACTGCGAACGGTTTACTCGTGAGTCGTTTCGTTTTGCGAATAGCCTCCACACTTTTTTCAGCGTCAAGGTCTCCCAAAGCAAGTGAACCTAAGCAGTTAATGTTTGCAGTATTAGCAACCATTTCTGGTGTTGTGACGCCAAACATTGGTGCTTGAACAATCGGAAAGTCAATGCCTAATAATTTCGTTATGTCATTTACCCATTTCATGTGTCACGTTCGTTTTTGAATAATAGCCGATAACGGTTTTTGGCTTGGCGATGTAGCTGAAATCGTATCAAAAACTTTTAACTAAAATACAAAATATCAATTGAAGCACAAAGCGTGAATTTTAGACTTTCCGCCTGCGACTGCAAAACCCTTGTTGTGCGACTGTGCTTTTATGATAGCCTATTCTTCAAGTTCTCTGCTCTGTCATAGTTATATATTTTCTGTATATTTTCTTTAATTTCGTTTATACCAACAACATATCTTTTGTAAATATTTTCTGCAAGTTCATTCATTGCGGTTGTGTCTTTGCTAAGGCATAAAGCAAGAATTAAAGAATAGTAGAGCAAATTTTCATCATCATACCGAAGATTTAGATTGAGAAAAGGTGTTGTTTGTGGGAGTTTTCCGGTTCTTACTTTTATTGCGTGTATAAAGGCTTCGTACAAAGTTTCGTAATTGTCAATAGTGTTAAAATGGTTCTCGGCATCCAATTCAAATGCTTTGATAATAAAATCAGTTCCTTGTTTTATTTTGTGTTCAGGATGTACTTCATAAGAACTATATTTTGATTTCTCAGAAAGAGGCATATTCCCGAATTTCTCATCAAACAGAAAGCCTATATTTCCGTCGAAAATTGTGTCAATTCCTTTTAATCTATTTGCACCGATTTGAAAATTCCAATCGCCTGTTCTTTTATCAAATATTTCTATGAAGAGTTTTATGAGTTCATCAAAGTAGATGAAAATCCGCAGTTTACTGTAGTTAATCCACCTCGCCCGTCAAAATTGAAACTAAATCGTTGCCTGCCTAATTTAAATTTTCGCACAAAATCTTTTTGGCCTTTTTTATATAAAAATCCTTTGCTTTCAATATATGGTTTTATGATTTCAACAATTCTGTCAGTCGGTTTTTTATCATCCATAGTCTTTGTCCGTGATGGTGGTTTGCATATCGTACAACGAGTTGTGGCTTGGTGATCGTGGGCAAACCGAAGCCGAAACTTTAAACTAAACTACAAATTTTAACCGAAGCACAAAGCGTGAATTTTAGAAGTTTCGCCCCACTATTGCAATACCCTTATTAGCGGTAGTTTTTTTATTTCATTTGTCTAAAAGTTAAACTAATTCTACCATTTTCAGTGTCCGATTTTGGAATTGAATGCTTCCAAATTTTTTGAATTTCTTGTGTCATATAAACTAAACTACCTGCTGTTAATTCATAAGTTAAGAACTGCGCCGGGTTTTCAATATTCCTAAATTTTAAAACTCTTGCTTCTCCAATGGAAACAATTGCAATTCCTGTGTCTGTTTCTAAAATGTCAGTTTGGTCGGAATGATAACCCATACTAGATTTTCCATCCATGTAAAAATTTACTAAGCAATTATTTGGTTCAAATCCAATTACTGGTTTCAATTTCTCAATAATTACTTTTAGTTCATGTAAAAATTCTTGATATGGATAGTCAATTTGTGAATAATTATAGGCTTTACCAAAACTTGCAGTTTTTCGCGCAGTCATTCGTTCATCCCATTTCACATTAGTTATCAAAATATTGAATAATTCTGTTGGGTTGTCTATAAAGTTCTCTATGTAAGTTATTCCGTCCATTTTTTATTTTCTTCTTTTATTGGTTCAGCGCTTTTTTATAAAATTACGGCCAACGTTTCGTGGCTTTGCGTTCGGGCTTGCGATCGAAGCACAAATCTTCAATTTTGCACAAAAGTTGAACCGCGGAACAACTGTTGAACTTTGCAGTTTCGCCCCACTATTGCAAAACCCTTGTTACCTGCTGTGTTATTCTTCGTAGGATTGTCAAAGAATGATATATTTCAAAATGTTGTCTATTATTTTATGTTATTTTCGGTCACAATTTTTGGCGGTCTTTTGTTACCCCAAACAGCTTTTTGTTGTGGGTCATAAACCATTAGTCCGTGTTTTAAAGCAATGGGAATTATTTTGTTTTTCGTGTCTTGATGTGTCGACCAATTTAAATTCATAAAAACCCAATTTCCAAATTGTCCACGACCTGTAGAAAATAAAAAAGGGCAGTTGTCAACATCGCTACCAAAATGTTCTTTCTGTCTTTTACCAAACTCAATTTCAAAGTCGTTCAAAAAAGTGTCTTCTTCAAAAAAATCCATAGCAGAATGGTCTTTGTGGTCGATAATTGCGTCATAACATTCTTGAAGCATTGCGGTTTTTGTCCTTGCGGAACGTTTCCAAATAACTAGATCAAAACTCATATGTCAATTAAATTATTATTAATATTTTTTGTCAAGGTCTTATATTTAACGATCGCTCTGAACATAGCAGGTAAGGTTTCAGGGCTTGGCGATGGTGGGGCAATCGAAGCACAAATCTTCAATATTGCACAAAAGCTGAACTGAAGCACAGTTTTGGAACTTTGCAGTTTCAACCCACTATTGCAAAACCCTTGTTATGCGATATTTTTTTTATTTCTGTTGAACTATAACTCTTGTTCTATGGCCCTCATTATCAGAACCTAAAACAAAACTATATATATATTTATTTTTTGATTTTCCCAGTTTTTACTTTTTCTCCAACCATTATTAAATTTTTGGAATTCTTCTTTACTATTTTGTTTCATTTTTTTCGCAATAAATGAATTGTTAAGAGAGTACAAATCATTAATAAATGGTTTTTGATTTTTTATTTCCCAATTCGTATTCCAACTATACTCAATTAAACGAACAATGCTGTCTTTTTTTGTAAAATAATATGAAATTTCAGTATTGAGATTTAGTGTATCTCTTTGATAAATTATAGGTTGTGCGAAATCATATTTATCTATATCAGGGAAGTAATCTTTAGAAAGATAATTGTTTATAGGCTTTGTATACTTAACTCCACTATTTTTTTTCTCAATTTTTGGAATTTCAGACGTTTTGATTTTATTAGTCATAAAATTTGTTTCGTAAATTTTGACATCGATAGAGTTTATTCTATTTGGAACTTTATTCATTTGTTTACAAGCAAATGAATTTAATATTATAAAAATCACCAAAATTTGTTTCATTGACGTTGTTTTCATAAAATATCGCATAACGTTCTGGACTTTGCGATGGTGGGGCAATCGAAGCACAAATCTTCAATTTTGCATAAAAGCTGAACTGAAGCACAGTTTTGGAACTTTGCAGTTTCAACCCACTATTGCAAAACCCTTTTGTGCGATTGTGCTTTCACTTCATTTTAAAAAGCTGATTTTTCTAAAAATTCTATTTTTTGCTTTCTTATAAAATTACCTTTAGTATCGTAAATATACTCCTCATAATTTTTAATGAATTTGATTTCATTGCCTCCAAAATATTCTACATTATCATACTTCTTAAAAGCTAATAATACTTTTCTCTTATAATCTAAAATTCCGTATTGATTGTCTTTTTCTACAATTATCGAAGATGGTGTAACATGTATTATCTTGTTATTACTTAGTGGAATTATTTTTTCTCCTTTATGATTTATTACGCCATATTTTTCTCCTTGTTTTACAATAAAATTATGAACTTTATTTTTTTCAAAAACCCCAATCCAAATTACATCGTAATTGAAAGGTATTATTATTTTATTAAAACTATTAATAACTCCTGTCATTTTATGTTTTGTAGCAATAATTGATGAGGAGTTCAGAGGATTTATATCTTCATACATTATAGGAGTTATAATCTCATTTTTATCATTCACAATTCCAACAAATCCATTTTTGTACACTTCAATAACTCCATTACTTACAATTATTGAACTATAGTCATTGTCAAAATTGATTATAAACTGTCCTTTGCTGTTAAGTAATCCGTATTTTTCAGTTCCTTCAATATGTTCTTCAATTCTTCTTCCATCTGCTGTATATTTATGTTCTGCTTTTGATACAATATAATATCCGTTCGTATTGTAAGAAGCCGAACAAAATTGCGGCTTTACAACGTTAGTCCCGTCCTCAAGATAATATCCAAGTTGACCAACTTTTCTGTCGTTTACAGGAATTAATTCAGGGTCTTTTGTTTGTCCGAAAACAAAAATTTGTGTAGTTAATAATGTAAATAGTAATAATAATTTTTTCATTTGGTTTTTTATCGTTTCAAATTTGGATGAAAGTTTGGTTAGCATATTTCACAACGTTTCGGGGCTTTGCGATGGTGGGGCAATCGAAGCGCAAAACTTCAATTTTGTACAAAAGTTGAACCGAAGAACTACCGCTGAACTTTGCAGTTTCGCCCCACTATTGCAAAGCCCTTGTTAGCGGTTCGGGCTTTTAATCATGTGATTATCTTTTAATTTTGTTCAATTTTATACTGTCACCTTCATTTCTAAATTTATACAAATATCCGTTTTTGATAATAAATTCAGTTGTGTCTGTCTGCAGATAATATTCGTTTCCCTTTTTAATAAATTTTCCGTCTAAAAAACCTGTTGAAGAACCGGGATTATTACTTTCACTCATACTAAAAGTGTTTTCGAGTTTCCAGTGTGTAATATTATAGGTCGTATTTTGCAATCTAAAGTTCCAACTTTCTAGTCTTTCATTTTGATATCTGTCAACGCCTTTACCAAATAAATAGAACATTAATATTCCAGCAATGATTGAATTGACTAAAAAAAGAGAAACAAATTCTTTTTTGATAAAGTATAAAATCAAAGCAATAATCAAATTCAAGATAACAACAAACGGAACAAGTATTAAAATTCCAATTGAAACGCTTGGGTCAGGGTTCATTTGTTTAACCCACAACCAAATTATTGCAAAATCAATGATTGTCAGTAAAATTATTCTAATCCAAAATTTCATTCAATGTCTTGTAAGGTTGTTCTCGTTACGTTCTTTAAGTCTGACCGCTAACGTTTCGGGGATTGGCGATGGCGGGCAAACCGAAGCGGAAACTTTCAACTAAAATATAAATTTCTACCGAAGCACAAAACGTGAACTTTGTACTTTCAGCCCGCTATTGCCAAGCCCTTGTTGGTAGCAGTATTTTTATTCATTTAGTCACAGTCAACGTGAAGTCGGTGTTGGTTACAATTTACACATTGAAACAAATAGCCAACTAAACTTCCGTCTTTTGTTAAACTACTTTTTATAAAATCAGGGTCATAGCCATTATTTTCAATATCGTCATTTAATTCTTCCATTAGAGGCTCTATCGTCTTTGTGTCAGCATACCCAACAAAAGCACAAGGTTCGTTACAATGTGTTAGCCAAACTTCTTGTTGCCAACTTGTATAACTTGGCGTTCTTTCACTTGCTTGTAATAAAAGTTCTTTTTCAATATTCTCTGAATTTTCAATTCCTTCATAATCATTGAACTCTCCCTCGTATTTTTCCGATGCTTTTCCGTCTGCGATGCACCAAGGACAAATATATTCGGGTTCGTCAACGCTATAAAATGAACTTGTATATTTGATTTGTCTTTTTTCATTGCAGACAGAACAGGTTCCTTCTACATTTTCGAAAATGTCAAGTTCGAATGCGTTAGGACTGTATCTAAATTTCGGTAATTCCATTTTTTCTGTTTTTAAGGTCTGTTCGGTTAATATTGCCACCAACGTTTTGGGGCTTTGCGATGGTGGGGCAATCGAAGCACAAATCTTCAATTTTGCACAAATGTTGAACCGAAGCACAACTCTTGAACTTTGCAGTTTTGCCCCACTATCGCAAAACCCTTGTTATATGCCGTTTATTTCTTCACTTAATTGTTTAAATTTCTTTTTATTAACTTTCTTAATGTTGTCAAGAATTTTTGATTGTTTTTCAATTGATAATTCTTTTAGTTTTTGAACAAAAATTGGATAAACTGTAGTTTTGGCAAAAAACCAGAGAGCGTTTGTCATCGTGTCGATTTGTCGCCAATCTTTACCAAGATTTAAAGCTAAAACTTCCATTAAGAAATCTAAATCTTCAAGCCATTCCTTCTTTCCCTTTTTCCAAAATATACCACTTATAGAATATTCTCCACCTTTTTTTCTACCATCTTCAAATCTTCTTTTCCAATTTTCCTCCCAATATTCAGGAATAGCATCTTCTTTAGGTTTTGAGATAGTTTTGCCTAGTTTTTTTAAAACAGTTTCCCACTCTTCATCCTCTACAAACCAATTTTCTATAGCAGATAATGAAGTTCTTTTTTCAGTTGTAGTCCAATTTTTAGCTTCCTCTATAAAACCGTTCAATGTATCTTCATTATTCGGAATTGGAATATAAAATCTAAAAACTTGGTCAGATTTTCCTATTCTTTTTTGAAATTCAGGAAGTCGTTTGGCTAATATCTGCCCGACCAATTCTGGTGGGAACGCCCAAACTGCATTATACAAACTTTCATAAAGTCCAAAATCTTCTTTTAATCTTACAGTGTCAATTAGCTTATTTAGATAAGTCTCATCTTCATCGCCATTTAATGAATACATTAAATCACTAAATTTTACACAATCTTCTTCTGTTTTTAAATTCCAAACTTTTTCAAGTTCTGTATTCCAGTTTTCAAAATTTGTTTTCATTCGTCTATGTTATGGAAGTGTGTCTTTAAATGGCCTATAACGTTTCGGGGCTTTGCGATGGTGGGGTAATCGAAGCGCAAATCTTCAATTTTGCACAAAAGTTGAACCGCGGAACAACTGTTGAACTTTGTAGTTTCGCCCCACTATTGCAAAACCCTTGTTAGCCGTCGTATTTGTCAATCTCGGTATTAATATACTCAATTATTTTGTCTGCTTCTGATTTGAGCTGTCTTTGGAATTTTATTCTTATAGAGCTTTTACTGATATTGTCAAAGTATATCCAACCACCAATTTTTTGAATAATATATTTTGGTTGGCTTTCAAGGTTGTAAACTTTCTCGTAGGAAACAATATTAAGAATATTTTGATAGATTATTTTGAATAGAGCTTTGTTGAGTATTCCGTTTCTAATGAAACTTATGTTTTCTTGTTCATAATTATAATAGGTGTCAAAGTACAAATCGTTCAAGAATTGGTACTGATTGTCATAATGGTCTATAACCTGTTGAAAATTATCAAAATGTAAAGGATTTTTTGAATGTCGTGGCAATAGTTTAATTGGATTTTCTTTACTGTTTACTACAATGATTATATCTCCATCAATTGTTGTTGCAATTGTAAGTCCATTTAATGTTTCTTCCTTTTCGATTTCAGTCAAATTCCATAAGTCCAAATAATCACCAAAGTTCAATTTTATGTATTGCTCATCTGGTTGTGTTATCATTAATATTTCATTTATACTGCCAAAACCATAACTTTTTAGAAATTGTTTATAATCTAAAGGTAATGGTATTGGTGTCAACAGTTCAATATTTTGAATGTCGCTTTCTGTCAAAGGGTTTGTTTGTCCAATAGTGTACATAGTCTGGATAATATGACGGCTAACGTTTCGGGGCTTTGCGATGGTGGGGCAATCGAAGCAAAAAACTTCAATTTTGCACAAAGGTTGAACCGAAGAACAACCGTTGAACTTTGCAGTTTCGCCCCACTATTGCAAAACCCTTGTTATGTGCAGGCTTATCCCATATTTTGTTATTTAAATTATCTTGTCAAACAAATACTTTGGGATTTCCCACTTAATTGGCTTTATTTCTATGTTTGGGTCATAAGCTAAAACGTCTTTATATTCATTGCTTTCAAGTTTTTTAATTATTTGTTCCATAATTGGCTTTATTTCAAACCAATCTTCAGCATACAAACTTAAAGAGGAATATTTTTCAAGTCGCCAATAGATTAATAGAGCAATCGCTTTATCACAGAATTTGTGCTCAATTATTGTTGTATAGACGTTAAATTCTCTGTGCTTCAAAAATAATGCAATATTATATAATTCTATTGTGCTGTCGCAACGGTGAATTTGTGTTTGTAGATACTCTCCAAACCAACTATGCACTTCTTTTTCTTCCAAATAAGTAAATGGTTCTTCTCCATTGCTTGGTTGTAATACAATATTTGGAATTTTTTCTTCTTGTGAAATCTTTTCTGATGGGTCGTAACTGATATCGGTTTTTAGATAAAATCCTTTTTCAAAATTTGTTATTATCGTTTTGATTAGGTCAAAGTTTTCATTTGTTCCTTTTCTTGTTTTCCAACCAATGCGAATATGTTCAAAGGGATTGTTGTTCCAAAACAACATTAGTGCAGTTGCTTCACTACAAATTTTGCTTTCTACAATCCATTCTTGTATGTAGAAGTAGCATTTTATAGCCAATTTATGAAGTTCATACGGTGAATTTATTTTCTGAAATTCTTCAAAATCTAAATCAACATATTCGGTATCTGTTCTCATATCTTAATTTGTCAATGTCTGTTTGCGTGTTTTTTGTAGCTTGCACATAACGTTTCGGGGCTTTGCGATGGTGGGGCAATCGAAGCCACAAAACCTCAATTTTGTACAAAAGTTTAATCGAAGAACTACCGTTGAACTTTGCAGTTTCGCCCCACTATTGCAAAACCCCTGTTATCGGCTGGCAATTTCGGTCATTTTGTTAGCGCTAAGTTCTGTTCGTACGTTTTGTCAGCATCAAGTCCAAAAGCCGAAAATATTTCTCTTTTTGTATCAAGGTTGATTGGGTTTCGCAAATCATATTTGATGTCATATCTATGGTTACTATTCCAATATGGTTTATTAGATTTTTCTGCGATACATTCTTTAAGTTCTTCAATGTCCAAACCAAATCCGATTCCTTCTTTTCTAAATGGATTTTCGTTGTATCCACCATACAAACTCTTATCTTCTATTTTTAAATACTTATCAAACTTTGAAATATTCATTTCTTTGTAAATAAATCCGTACTGTAGATAGATGAGATTTTTTTCATCAGAACTAATGCTTTTGCTGTAAGAAATAAGCATATCATATTCTGACATTTCAAGTGATTTATGTCCAATTACAAATTTCTCTCCATAATAAAATTGATTATCCATAACCGCTTGTGATGGCAAAGCTAATGTCTTTGATAATTCATTCAAATCAACATCGAGATTATTGCTAATCTTGTGATAGAGTTTTACAATTAGCGCTTTTCCCATTAAGTGGGTTAGGCCATAGTTTTTATTTTCTTTTAGATTATCGGTTTTTGTTCGTTTAGAAACATCAATTAAAATTCTACCAAAAGCGTAGTTCCTTCTGTCAATTTTAAAGGCAAAAAAGTCGCCTTCCTGAAATTTACAGTGTTTGCGGTCTGCATTTTTAAAAGCTGTAATTTCCGCTAAATCTCCACTAGTTGTCTCAGAAATCCATTTTTCTAACCAAATTTTTAGGTAGTCAAGTTTTTTATCTTCAAAATTTTCTGAGTAATAAGTTGTTTGTGTTGTATAGTTCGAGATAGTCAGATAATCACTTGAGAATGAAAAATAAACACCTATTCCTTTAAAGGATTGTGTAGCAGTATAGTTGAGCTTTTTTGGTTTTCCTTTTTCTGTTTTTGGTAATAGAATGGTTCTGTGTTCAGCTGTTTTTTCATTAAGGTCACGTTCGGTATAGGCTTGTTCATTAACAGTAATTTCTTTACGGATAATGTCTCCATCAAAATATACATAACTGTCAAATAATTTCACAAGCTCCCAGTTATTTTCAACTGGTGTAAGTCCTAAATATTGTCGTTGTTCGTTTGATAGTTCAAAAATTATTTTCTCCATTTTGTGATTTGTATACTTTTGTAGTGTTGTTTTGTGCTTGCCGCTAACGTTTTGGGGCTTTGCGATGGTGGGGCAATCGAAGCAAAAATCTTCAATTTTGCACAAAAGTTGAACCGAAGAACTGCCGTTGAACTTTGCAGTTTCGCCCCACTATTGCAAAACCCTTGTTAGCTACAGTATTTTTAGAATTCTGTTGTTTGCTCACAAATATCAACGACTTTTGACTTATTTGTTCGCACATAAAAATTAGTTGTTATATAATTTTTAGATTTTTCGGAATAGTTAATTCTTGTTATATATTCAAAATCAGAAACTTTTATTGACTCAAAAACTGTAACGATATATTTTTGATTCTTTTTTAAAAATCTTTTATCGAATTTCAATTTTGGTTTTAATAGACCTTTTTCAGTCTCAGCATTTTCATAAGAAATCGGCAAATCTTCAAAATCAAACTTGAATTTTTGTATGTTTAGAATTTCGTTAGCTTTATTTACATCGCAATAGTAATAATCATATAAAGTAAATGCAATAGATTTTGTTAAGTCTTGTTTTTTGTATACTAAAATCTCAGAATTAATAAATGTGTTGAATGTCGGGATTTTACTCATTTTTATAATTTCAGTAATAGCAATTTGTTCATTTTGTCCAAACAAAAATGAATTGAATAATAAAACAAAAATCTGAAAAATTCTTTTTAACACGGCGTTTAATAATATTGTAGCTAACGTTTCGGGGCTTTGCGATGGTGGGGCAATCGAAGCACAAAACTTCAATTTTGCACAAAAGTTGAATCGAAGAACTACCGTTGAACTTTGCAGTTTCGCCCCACTATTGCAAAACCCTTGTTAGCGGTAGTTTTTAATTATTATGGTCTAATTCTGCAAAATCTCCACTAATTGATAATTCATTAATCTTGTGCAAAAGGTTAGAATATAATTCTGATACATTCACATTTTCTCCATCTTCAATTCTTTTGGAAATCATCGTCAGTGGAAAAATGGTTAATGCTAATGTTTTATATTGCAAACAAATATCTCTTCCATACTCATCTCTAACTACAGCCCAATGAAAGTCATTATTTTTGTGAGAAATATAATCTCCTAGAGCAATTCCTAAAGATTGAAGTTCATATATATTGTCAGCTTGAAATGTATTTTCGTTAATGATTTTTTGTATTAAAGGAATTGTTTTGTCGGTATTGTGATAGTTATCTATTTCGTCCTCACTAATGTTTAATATTTTTTTAATCCTTTCATTTATATCATCAATATCACTATATATTGGTTCAAAAATGTTTTGACTTTCAAGATTTGTTTCTTTTATAGTAGATATAAAACTGTTAATATCACTCAATACATTTTCAACATTCTCTTCATTATTTTGAGCATACTCAGCGTTAGTTGTAACACTAATTATAATAAGGTGGTTAAGATAGCCAACTTCAAAATAGAAAATTGTCAAGCCATCTTTTTGGTTTTGTTCAACATAACTATAATAACTTTTCTCATCGATAATATTTATTTCGATTTCCTTTTCTTTAGCTAATTCAATTACTCTTCTATACATTGCCTGCAAATCCGAGTTATCTTTAGGTTCAACCGTAATTACACTAACTCTGATTTCTGCAAAATCAATTTCAGGGTCGTATAAAATGACTGTTCCATCATTTTCTCTTTCTGCAAAATAGTTGCTCGATACTTTTATAGATTTTAGTCCGTCTCCAATTTCAAATAATTTCATTTTATTTAGGGTGTTTGGTTAAAATTACCGCTAACACTCAAATATACGAAAGTCTAACAATTCCACAAATTATTTTGATATTATCAACAAATAGGTGAAATCATTAGTTTTTTTATTATTTTTATACTTCGCATTATGAATAGATTTTTTCTCCTCCTCGCTTTAGGTCTGTTTATATCTATTGAAAATGCGAATAACAATATTTTAAGTGATGAATTTAGATTTATACAATTTCAGCTTCGGAAATCATAGAGACAAAAACGTCATTTGGATCCGTTTCGAAAAGAAGGATGTCTTGATCCAGGAACTTCGAAAAGCATTCCCATCTTCTAAGTGGAGCAATACCAACAAGGCTTGGCACTTGCCAGATCTCCCAACCTTGAGGGACGCACTCAAGCTGGATCGGGAAGAGTGGGGAAGCCAAATACGATCCGAGATAGAGCAGGTAAACCAAAAAGCATTCTCAGATTATGTGGATTGCTTAAAATTAAAGGCCTACAGCAAGAATACCATCCGGACCTATATCACAGAGTTTGCACATCTGCTACGAATTCTAAAAAAAATTTCAGTTGACGATCTTTCAGAAGATAGGTTGAAAGATTATTTCCTCTATTGTCTCGACAAAGAAAAAATCAAGGAAAACCATTTGAATAGCAGGATCAATGCTGTGAAATTCTATTTTGAGCAAGTGCGCAAAAAATCCAAAATGTTCTTTGACATCCCGCGCCCCAAAACCCCAAAACAGCTTCCGAAAATGCTGTCACAGGCAGAGATTAGAAAAATATTTGAGAACACCGAAAATCAGAAACATCTCCTGATGCTCAAGCTCTCCTATGGGATGGGATTGCGTGTAAGCGAGATTGTGAATCTAAAAGTCGAACATATCAATAGTGGGAATATGCTGGTTCTCATTGCAGGTGCCAAAGGTAAAAAAGACAGATATACCAATTTGCCCGAGTCTATCCTGACACTGCTCCGCAGTTATTACAAAGAATATCGCCCAAAAGATTTTCTCTTCGAAGGGCAATATGGCGGGGCCTACACGGTTAGAAGTGTTCAGAGCGTCTTCAAACAAGCAATGAGGAAGTCAAAGATCAACAAAAGCATTGGTGTGCACGGTTTGCGCCATTCCTATGCGACACATCTGATGGAAAGTGGAGCCGATATCCGTTTCCTGCAGGAACTTCTGGGGCACAATTCTATCAGAACGACACAGATTTATACACACATTACCGATATTTCTAAAACCAAGGTAAAAAGCCCGCTGGATTTTTTATAAGCTGAGAAGAAAAAGAATCCCAAAAATTCATTAACTTTACCTACCGAGACGATCAAATCTCACAATTCCGAATTTCCTACGAAGCTTCTCCAATACAGATCCATCACAACTCCAATAAAAGTCCAATAAAATATTACATCTGTATCGGATTATTGTTACTTTTACATTGCTCTAAAATCGAACGGTGGGTTAACAGTACCACCATAAACCATAACCTAAAAACACAAAAAAATGGCAAGATTGAAAAAGAATGGCAACTTGAGCGGTGCCGTAGGCAATCTGGTTTTCGTCAATGATGGCGATAGAGTTTACGTCCGCGAAAAAGGAAACAAACCAAAACAGACCAAAAATACTAAAGCAGAAGCCGAAAAGTTTGCTTTGGCTGGAGTGAAGGAAAAACTGTATAGAGATCTTCTGAAAGATAAAATAGGTCTGGTTTCCCATCAATACCAAGCAGTAAAGCACAAGACAAGATTGCTCAAAACGATTTCAAGCAAAGTCACCGAAAGCGGAACGATGCTCCTTAGTTTCCAGGATCCCGAAGCGATGATTGGCTTCAACTTCAACCCGAAAGTAGAGTGGCAGCGCTACACCAACTTCTATCCAAAATATAATGAAATTGTAGATCAAACAATGAGCATTAGCCTTCCTGCTTTAGCTTGGGGAGATCAGGTAAGAGCACCGAAAAATGCCACCACCGCAAAACTTAATTTTTACGCCGTGTCAACCAATCTGAATTTTAAAATGGTGGATGTCGAAGTGCTTTCGTCCTTATCGCTATTGCTGAGAGAAAAAGAAAATGTGCCAGCACAAGATTGGTCTTTTAGCGTCCCACAAAATACAAAATGGCTTTTCATCATCGCAACATTGGATTTTGAGTCCACCAAAACACAACTCGAAAAGACGGAAAAAAATGTCGGAACCTACCTGTGGGCACAAACGGTCAATCCCTGATATCTAAAAAATCCTTCTTTTTAAGTTTGAGAAAAGCAATATTATCATTGCAAAAACCTTCCACTTCAAAATATTTCTTACCAATGGAACGATATCTGCTTGAGGATGGACTGGGTTATCATCAAAATGATTTCGGTCACAATGAAGAATTTAACTTCAAAGTAACTAAGACCACCTCCGATCTATCACGTAATATCAAATTAACAAAAAAAATTACTATGTATCGATTAATTTCTTTATCTTGGTAAGGTTGTAATATTTGATTAAAAATCATTTATCAATTATCAATCATCACCAATATTCTATGACCGTTCAGCCTTATTCTCTATTTTCCGATTTCGATATTTATCTTTTCCGCTCAGGAAAACACACCAGACTCTACGAGAAGTTTGGCTCTCACAAAGTTGAAGTGGACGGCGTTTCAGGCGTTTATTTTTCAGTTTGGGCACCAACGGCAACAGAGGTTTCCGTGATCGGGAATTTCAACCAATGGAATTCATTTTCCCATCAATTGGCAGGACGCTGGGACCAATCTGGGATTTGGGAAGGTTTTATTCCAGGTCTCGATTTTGGTGAAGTTTATAAATATGGCATCCGAACCAATACTGGAATTTTGCTAGAAAAAGCAGATCCGTATGCACTTTGTTTTGAAAAAGCTTTGCAAGCCAGCTCTGTCGTTTGCACCACTTGGTATGAATGGCAGGATGAAGATTGGATGAAAGATCGCGCAAAGCATAACAGTTTGGAATCGCCAATGTCTGTGTACGAGGTCCATCTTGGTTCTTGGATGCGCGATCCTGGCAATCCAGAACGCTATCTTAGTTATGGCGAAATCGCGGACAAATTAGTTCCATATCTCAAGGCGATGAATTTCACTCACGTAGAGTTGATGCCCGTGATGGAATATCCTTATGACCCAAGTTGGGGCTATCAGATCACTGGATTTTACGCCGCAACGAACAGATTTGGTTCGCCACAGCAATTGATGTACCTCATTTCCGAACTTCATAAAAATAACATTGGCGTTTTCCTGGATTGGGTGCCTTCGCATTTTCCAGGAGATGCCAATGGTTTACACTTTTTCGACGGCTCATTTTTGTATGAACACGAAGACCCGAGAAAAGGTTTCCACCCGGATTGGAAGTCCTACATTTTCAATTATGGAAGACCGGAAGTCAAATCATTTTTAATTTCAAATGCTATCTTTTGGCTTGATAGATATCACGCGGATGGACTTCGGGTAGATGCGGTGACATCGATGCTTCATCTGGATTACTCCAGAAACGAAGGCGAATGGGAACCGAATATCTACGGAACGAATGTCAATCTGGAAGCGAAACAATTCCTTCAGGATTTTAATGTCGCTGTGTATGGTGAATTTCCCGATGTACAGACAATCGCCGAGGAAAGTTCAGATTTTCCAAGGCTCACAAAACCTGTCCACGAAGACGGTATTGGTTTCGGAATGAAGTGGATGATGGGCTGGATGCACGATACGCTGGATTATTTCAAGGAAGATCCAATCGCAAGAAAATATCATCACAACAAGATTACTTTCACAAGTGTCTATATGTATAATGAAAATTATATGATGCCACTTTCTCACGATGAAGTAGTTCACGGTAAAAGTAGTTTGATCTATAAAATGCCAGGTGATGAGTGGCAAAAGTTTGCTAATCTGCGTGCGATGTATGTTTATATGTTCACAAATCCAGGCGCAAAATTATTGTTCATGGGCAATGAGATTGCCCAAACCAACGAATGGAATTTTACAACCTCCCTCGATTGGCATTTGCTGGAATATCCGGTTCACAAAGACCTTCAGAATTTTGTAAAAGACCTCAATTTGCTTTACAGATCAAATCCTGCATTGTACGAGCAACAATTCTCACCAAACGGATACGAATGGATCAATGCTGATGACAAAGATAACTCGATTTTTATTTTCCTTAGAAAAAGTAAAGAAAATAAAGAAGTTCTAATGACGGTTCTCAATCTTACACCCAACAGTTTTGACTACAGAATTGGCGTAGAAAAAGACACAAAATGGGAAGTGATTCTCAATTCCGATGATACAAAATATAGCGGAAGCGGAGTAGAAGCGGTCATTTCTCAAGAACTGGATGAAGGCTGGGATAATCGGGAAAATTCAATCATTTTGAGATTGCCGCCATTGTCTGGTGTGGTTTTGAAACAGAACAAGGTCATCAAACAAAAATCAAAAGACAAAGGTCTTATTAAAAAGAAAAAATAAATATGAAGATATTTCACCTCTCGATGGAATGTTATCCTGTTGCAAAAGTCGGTGGACTGGCAGATGTGGTAGGAGCTCTACCAAAATATCAAAACCAAATGGGATTGGATGCCAGCGTGATCATGCCTTGGTACAACAAACCATTTTTCTATAACCATGACTTTGAAGTGGTCTTTGATGGCTTTATCCATCAGTCATTCAATATGTACCAGGTCCAAGTTTTCAAAGAGAAAAGCAATGTTCTCGGTTTTGACCTTTATTTGGTCAAGATTCCAGGACTTTTGGACCGTGAAAGTGTTTATGGTTATTGGGACGAGAGTCAGCAGTTCATTGCCTTCCAGCACGGTGTTTTGCATTGGCTGAGTGCGATGCAGATCCGTCCGGATGTCTTCCATTGCCACGATTATCACACAGGTTTGGTTCCTTTTATGATCGACAATTGCTATGAATTTAGCTATTTGAAAGGCGTTAAGACCATCGGAACGATTCATAATGGCGAATATCAGGGAAGTATGGATTGGAAGATGTCCAGCTTCTTACCTCATTTCGACGGTTGGAAATCTGGGATTTTGGACTGGAACGGAAGGATCAATCCAATGGCAGCGATGATCAAGAGTTGTAATGCCTTCAATGCTGTTTCCGGCGGTTATTTGCAGGAGTTGTTCTATAGTTTCCAAGGCCTTGAACCATTGATGGATCAAGAAAGACAAAAAGCATTCGGGATCATTAACGGAATTGATATGGAAGTTTGGGATCCTGAGAAAGATGAAATGCTGAAATTCAATTATAATAAAGATTACGCAGAAGAAGGAAAGTGGGAAAACAAAAGGGTGATCTGTGCAGAGTACGGCCTTAATCCTAATCTTCCACTCTTCGGATTCATCGGCCGTTTTGCAGGTGAAAAAGGAGCAGACCTTTTGCCAGAGATCGTAGAACGAAGCATCCAGGAAACCAATGGTGCTTTGAATATCATAGTCTTAGGTTCCGGAAATCAGGATATTGAAAACAAACTGAAAGAATTGCAATATAAATTCAATGTCAACTTCGCAATCGATTTGGGTTACAAAGAATATTTATCTCATCAGATCTACGCGTCGGCAGATTTTTTGTTGATGCCAAGCAGAGTAGAGCCTTGTGGACTTAACCAAATGTACTCGATGCGATACGGAACTGTTCCTATTGTAAGATATACCGGCGGTCTGCGAGATACAGTTCAGGATATATCCAGTGGCGGAAGTGGGCTTAATTTTACAAATGCCGGTGCAGAAGATGCCGTGCACGCCATCAAACGGGCTTTGCATATCTACAGCCAAAAGAATCTGATGAAGGGATTGATCTATAATAATATGTCATTTGATTTCTCTTGGGAAAAGTCGGCTAAAAATTATGAAAATCTTTATAATTATTAGTGATTTCGATTCACATTGGCTTAATATTGGCAAAGAATGATTAACTTTAATCGATAACAAAATCATAAAATAACCAAAACTCATTTATGAAAGAAAGTGTAATCTCCATTGTCTTAGGAGGCGGAAGAGGAAGCCGATTATTTCCATTGACCAATACAAGATCAAAACCAGCAGTTCCAATTGCAGGAAAGTACCGTTTGGTAGATATCCCAATTTCAAATTGCCTTAATTCTGGACTTAACAGAATTTTAGTTTTGACCCAGTTCAATTCTGCATCACTCAATTCTCACATCAAAAATTCTTATCACTTCGATATCTTCAGCAAAGGTTTTGTAGATATTCTAGCTGCTGAGCAAAATGTTGAGAACGAAAATTGGTATCAGGGAACAGCCGATGCGGTTCGTCAAACAATGAAGCATTTGGAAAAATATGAATATGAATATATCTTGATTCTTTCCGGAGACCAGCTTTATCAGATGGATTTCCAACAAATGATAGATTTTCATAAAGAGCAAGGTGGCGATATCACCATTGCAACCATTCCTGTGAATGCAAAAGATGCTACTGGATTTGGAATTATGAAAGCCGATGAAGAGGGAAATATCACTTCTTTCACAGAAAAACCAGGTTACGAGGTCTTGAATGATTGGAAATCCGAGGTGAGCGACGAAAGCAAATCAAAAGGCAAGGAATATCTTGCATCGATGGGAATCTACGTCTTTACAAAAAATGTGTTGAGAAAACTGTTTGATGAGCACGAAGGTGACGATTTCGGTAAAGATTTCATTCCGGCGGCCATTGGAAACTACAGTGTTTTGAGCTATCAATACGATGGCTATTGGACAGACATTGGTACTATCGAATCTTTTTATGAAGCAAACCTGGATCTTGCTCAGGACCTTCCACAATTCAATCTGTTTAGTTCCAATCCGATCTATACAAGAGCTAGGATGCTTCCGCCGTCGAAGATTAATGGTTCTTACGTGAGTAAGACGATTATTGGAGATGGTTGTATCATTATGGCAGACAAAGTGGAGAATTGCATCATTGGCAATAGAACTAGGATCGATCGCGGTTCTACGATTGTCAATTCTTATGTGATGGGAGCAGATTACTATCAGACTGCTCAGCAAGTGGTACAAAATGAAGCAGATGGCATCACAAGTATGGGCATTGGGAAATATTGTTATATAGACAAAGCAATTTTGGACAAGAACTGCTACATCGGAAACAACGTAAGGATCATTGGTGGAAAACATCATCCAGACGGAGACTACGATACACACTCGATCAAAGAAGGAATCGTAGTGATCAAGAAAAATGCAGTAATCCCAGATGGAACCAATATTATGTAATATTAATATCTTTTTATAAAACCCTTCGCCTAGAAGGGTTTTTGTTTTTTAATTTTGGCAAATAATTTGTCTTACAAGATTTCAAATAAGTTTAATGAAGAATCTATTTTTATTTATCGGTGTTTTCGTGTTCTCTGCACTTTCTGCGCAGTTTGATAATATCAACGCTGGAGAGAGCATCAGTTTTAGGATTCATTATGGATTCATCACTGCCGGTAACGCTACTTTATCTACAACCAAAACTTCATATAAAGGTCAGCCTGCATTCTACGTGAGAGGTGTGGGAAAAACCAGCGGTGCTGCTAAGGCCTTTTTCAAAGTAGAAGATGTTTACGAAAGTTATATCAGTGAAAAGAAGGAGCCTTTGTTCTATGTGAGGAATGTTTCGGAAGGCAGCTACACGCAGCATCTTCAAAGCACGTTCAACACAAACAACAATACTTTGGTCCTGGTCGATAAGAAACACACGGACAGACCGGCGAAAACGGTAAAAGTTCCAAACGATGTTCAGGACATTTTATCTTGTTTCTATTATTTGAGAAGCGTTGACAATTTAAAAGTCGGAAGTGTACTGAAAATGAGTGTCTGGATCGATGACGAATTGTTCCCATTTCAATTGAAAGTGGTCGGAACGGAGAAGATCTCAACAAAATTTGGTAAAGTCAATTGTCTTAAAATTATTCCTTCCGTTGTAAGTGGAAGGGTTTTTAAGGATAAAGAAGGCGTGACGATGTGGGTCACCAATGATCAGAATAAAGTGCCAGTATTGATAAAAGCAGAACTCGCCGTAGGATCGCTCAAGGCAAGTATAGACAGTTATGCCAATGTCAAGTATCCGATAAAATTTGAAAAATAATATATTGAAAATCACTCTTTTAGGAGTGATTTTTTGTTTTGCATAAAAATTTTTTTGTCAATTGAAATTGTGGAATCGAAAAGAAATTTAACTTTGAAATAAACAAATTCAAAACAAATACAAATGCAAAAACTGACAGTAACTTCGGAAATCAATAAACCTTTGAATGAAGTATGGGATTTCTTCAACAATCCAGAACATATCGTGAATTGGAACTTTGCACACGAGAGCTGGGAATGTCCATCCGCAAAAAACGATTTGAAAGTTGGTGGAAAATTGGAAGTGAGAATGCAAGCCAAAGACGGAAGTTTCGGTTTCGATCTGGTTGGGATTTATGATGAGGTTGTAGAAAACGAACGTCTCAAATACCATTTCGAAGACCATAGAAATATCGAAGTTATCTTTGAAAAACTATCTGATAACAAAACCAAAATCACAGAAAACTTCGACCCAGAAAATATGAATCCGCTGGACTTCCAAAAAGATGGCTGGCAAGCGATTTTGGATAATTTCAAAAAATATTCGGAAAGCAGATAATATTTCAGGACATCAATTATCAATTATCATTTATCATTTATCATTCATCAATTATAAATTATGAACAACGATATTTTTCCCTGCATCTGGACCAACCAAAACGGCAGTCAGATTGCAAAGTTCTACACCTCGATTTTTAGAAATTCTAACATCACACAGGAAACGTCTATGGTCATCAACATAGAAATCGAAGGTCAGAAATTGATGTTTCTGGACGCTGGCCCAATGTTCAAACCCAATCTCACAGTATCGTTGATGATGATGTGCGATTCCAAAGATGAGGTGGAAGATTACTATCAAAAATTGTCTGAGAACGGAAAAGTAATGATGGAATTAGATTCTTATCCGTGGAGCGAAAAGTACGCTTGGGTGGAAGACCAGTTCGGAATCTCGTGGCAACTGTATTACGGCGCGGAAAAAGCGAAACAGAAATTCTCGCCCGTGATGATGTTCACAGGAAAGAACAACGGAAAATGCAGAGAAGCTTTGAACTATTACACCTCAATTTTCCCAAATTCCCAAATCGAAGGCATAATGGAATATCCCGCTGGACAAGGCGAACCAGAAGGAAACATCGGGCATTCGCAGTTTATCACTGATGGCTACACGATGATGGCGATGGACAGCTCGCATCAACATCAATTCAATTTTTCGGAAGGAACATCGATGGTGGTGATGACGGACAGTCAAGAAGAAACCGATTTTTATTGGAACAAACTAACGGCAGATGGCGAAGAAAGTATGTGCGGATGGCTGAAGGACAAATATGGCTTCAGTTGGCAAATCACACCGAAAAAATTGATTGAACTCACCAACACAGATAATCCCGAGAAAAACAAAAAAGCTTTTGACGCAATGCTGAAAATGAAAAAAATTAATATCCAAGATATTGAAGACGCTTTTAATTCTTAAAATCAAAAAGTTATGGAAACATTTAAGTATCAAACAGAAATCGATGCTCCAGCGGAGAAAGTCTGGGACATCCTTTGGAACGAAGACACATATTCCAAATGGACCCATTTTTTCAGTCCAGATTCCCAGATGGTGACCGATTGGAAAGTGGGCGGTAGAACTTATTTTACGGATGCCAGCAAGAAGAATGGAATGGTAAGCACGATTGATAAAATTGAAGAAAACAAATATTTGATTTTCAAACATTTGGGAGAAATAACCGATGGCGTGGAAGACACCGAAAGTGAAAAAGTGAAAGTTTGGAGCGGAAGCAAAGAAGCTTATTACCTCGAAGAAAACAATGGCAAAACAACTTTGAAAGTGGAAGTGGATTCCGATGAAAACTACAAAGAAATGTTCGATAACGGATTCACGAAAGGTCTGCAAATCATCAAAGAATTATCGGAAAAATAAAAACGATGGACACACCAAAATCAAAAAGATTAGACATCATCATTCCCGCTTTCCGAGGTCATTCTCAGAATTTCCTGCTCGTTTTGGATGGGATTTCTGACGACGATGCCAAAAAGAGAATCGAAGGCAGGACCAATCACATCATTTGGATGGTTGGGAATTTTCTGGATATGCGTTACGCTTTGGGAAATGTGCTAGGATTAGATTTGAAAAACCCGCACAACGATTTGTTTTTCCAAGGAAAAGCGCTCGATGAAAACCTTGATTATCCCACTTTGAAAGAATTGAAAGAAAACTTTCATCAAATTTCACCATTGATTTACAACAAACTTTTGGAGATTTCTGATGAGGATTTAGAAAAAGCTTTTCCGATGGGAATGAACATCGATTTCTTTCCAGAGAATGTTCTCAATTTCATCGGAATGTGCATTGGAAGAGAAGATTATCTCTGCGGACAGATTGGTTTGATGCGCAGGATTCTCGGTTATGAAGGAATGAAATACGATTTCGATAAAGACTTGAAATATTAATCAACTATCATTTATAATTAATCATTTATTAAAAAACTATGGCAACAGTCAATCCTTATCTCACATTCCACGGACAATGTGAAGAAGCTTTTAAATTCTATGAATCTGCATTCGGCACCAAAGTCCCATTTTGGGGAAGATTTGGCGATATGCCACCAACAGAAGGAATGCCACCGTTGGCGGACGAATTCAAAAACCAGATCATGCACGTCTCGCTCCCGATTTCCAAAGAGACAACTTTGATGGGAAGCGACTCTCTGCCAGGCATGGGCGAATATAAAAACGGAAATGATTTTTCGATTTCCATCAACACAGATTCAAGAGAAGAAGCGCAGAATCTTTTTAGCAAACTCTCCGAAGGTGGAAAAGTGACGATGGAACTTCAGGACACGTTTTGGGGCGCTTATTTCGGAATGTGGCAAGACAAATTCGGAATCCAATGGATGGTGAATTATGACGACCCAGCGATAGTGCAGACGCATTAATTACTAGATTTTCCTTGCATATCTGGCAGATGTAGCAGATTCTACAAAGTAATTTGCAAAAGGCTGATTGCGACAGATTTCAATTCTTAATCAATTATCATTAATAAAAATTAACTTATGCCAAAATTAAATCCTTACCTCAATTTTGATGGAACAGCAGAAGAAGCTTTCAAATTTTACCAATCCGTTTTTGGTGGAGAATTTGTCGGCGGAGTGATGAAAATGGGCAATGCGCCTGGAACTGAGAATCTCTCGGAAGACGAGAAAAACCGAGTGATGCACATCGCATTGCCAATCGGCAAAGACCTTTTGATGGCGTCGGACATCGTTCCATCTATGGAACAAAGCTTAAACCAAGGCAACGGAAATTATATTTCAATTTTCCCGGAAAGCAGAGAAGAAGCGGACAGAATCTTCAACACATTATCTGCTGACGGCGAAGTGGAAATGCCGATGGAAGACCAATTCTGGGGCGACTATTTCGGTAGTTTCAAAGATAAGTTCGGGGTTTACTGGATGGTGAATTTCAGTAAAGATTCTGGATACGAAGGATGATCACTATTGATTTAAAATATGGAAAGCTTTGTCATTTTGCAAAGCTTTTTTTATTGTTCTAATATGAAATGTTCTACTGCTAAAAGACTTAATGATAATTATTTAGATCAATTCGGTGAAGCTATAATATTGATTTACATTAACAACAGGTAACAAAATTCTGCTCAAAACGCCCATCCAATGGCACAAATTCTGATAAGTACGTCATATCAAATTACAAACTATGGCTCTAAAATTACAATTGGCACATTGCGATGCTTGCAACGGATATTATTCTTCAACAGTATTAAACCCTAAAAATATCAACCATCCCGACATCGTCGATCACTACTTCTACCACGGCGAACCATGGTTTACGCTGGATCAGAAAACATTTGAAGAGTCAGTACAACGTCGAGAAGGTGGTATCGAAACAATCGATTTGCATGAGCATATCAAAGATGACCAACGATATTGCACCTGTTCAAAAAAAGCCAACCACAAAAGAGAGCATCTCTATTATTTAGCACCAAATACCAATCGTAATCAAAAAGTACTGAATGATTACGTAGATCAAGACATCTATTTTTACGATTTGTACATCACCTATAATAATTTTCATCAGGACATCCCAACACGTCAGGCGATCTAGCATCGATATTTGCATCATTTGATTCCAAATTATCATGTTCGCCTCTTCGGTATGATAATTTCAAGGTTTGCTGTTAATTAAAACAAAGAACAAGATGGAAAGTAAATTTATGCAAGTTTTAGGATGGGTTGCAACAGTGACAGCCATGGCCATGTACTTTTCCTATATTCCACAAATCTCTCATAACCTGAATGGTGATAAGGGCGATTGGCTTCAACCGTTGGTTGCTGGGATCAACTGTAGCCTATGGGTAACGTATGGTTTCATGAAAAAACCTAAAAGAGACTGGCCAATCGTGGTTGCCAATTCTCCCGGGATATTTTTTGGTCTTTTCGCTTTCGCTACAGCAATTTAGCACATTCTGGGAATTATTTATTTTATCAGATTATTAAACTAATTTGGTGTAGTGGCTCAATTTGTGCAAGTAAGCTTAATACCAAAATCAATACAAAATGTACAATAAAATATTAGCAGGTCTGGGCGGCGCGATTGCCCTGAACCTTTTGCACGAGATCGTGAGGCACAATTTTGACAATGTCCCAGAAGTGAACAAAGTAGGAGAGGAGGCGCTTAACAAATCCTTGGAGACTGTGGATATGAAGATCACTGACAAAGACCAGCTCTATGCGGCCACACTCGCCGGCGATGTGATAAGCAACGGTATTTATTATGCTGCTACGGCAACCAGTAGTTTCAACTTGGTTTCCGGTGTCGCAGCAGGTGTAGGTGCGGTGTTGTTGCCTGAGAAAATGGGATTGGATGATTCGCCAGTCGCAGAAACTACACAAAAAAAGGTCATGACGGTAGGTTACTATCTCTTTGGCGCGGTGGTCACGAAGTTGATCTACGATAAAATAAAGTAATAAAAAAATCTCTGGAAATTTCAGAGATTTTTTCTTATTCGAAATAAGTCTTTTTTTTAATCTGTTAGAAAAGTAGATTTGACTTTGCTTTATTCTCCTGTTTTAACTTTAATGTATTCCGACGTGGCGCCGTCCATCATCGTTTGATTGGTAAGCACTAATTTGTCATCTTGTACGACATAGGTTTCTTCCTTTCTGTAAGGCTGGTAAACGATCATTTTCTTATCATTTCCAAGCGCATCTTTTTTCGTCTGTATCGTATAGGTGTGTTCGGAAACCAATTGGTCATTTTCATAATATTTCAGTCGCTTACTAGTAAATTCGAGAATGACGGTTTTTCCGGAAGATTCTGGCGTTACAAGAGAACCTTCGAGTCCGCTGTAAGAGCTTTTCCAATTCCATCTGCCGGCTAGATTTTCTGTTGCTGCTTCTGTATCATTATCTCTAGTGCAAGATAGAATGGTTGATGTAGCAATTAAAGCAAGTAAGATCTTTTTCATTTTTACTTATTTTTGGTGAAGCTAGAATTATAAATTTAAAACTAAATGTCGATCATAAAAATACTAAGAAATAAGATTCGACAATATTAAGTTTTAATAAATTCTTTAAAATTAATTCTTTAATCTTTTTAGTTGGAATTCATAATTACTACTATTAATGCCTAATCCACAAAAAACCTCGTCCCAAAAATTGAAACGAGGTTTTATTAATTTTAAAAACAGAAACTTAAACTTTTAAGATCTCCGCTTCTTTTGTTTTGTAAGCGTCATCTGACTTTTTTACATAAGCATCTGTCAGGTCCTGGATATCTTTCTCAGCACCTTTGATCAGGTCCTCTGCGATTCCATCAAGTCTTTTCAGTTCTTTGTTACCTTCCTGTCTTGCGTTTCTGATGGTAACTTTCGTTTGATCCGTTTCACCTTTAGCTTGTTTTGCCAATTCACGTCTTCTTTCCTCGGTCAAAGGCGGAACGTTGATGATGATCACATCGCCATTGTTAGAAGGTGCAAATCCAAGGTTCGAGTTCACGATTCCTTTTGCGATCGCACCAATTGCCGTTCTGTCCCAAGGTTGGATAGAAAGCGTCATCGCATCCACTACAGACACGTTTGCCACTTGGCTTAGAGGCGTTGGCGCTCCGTAATATTCAACCATCACGTCCTGAACCATAGATGTAGAAGCACGTCCGGCTCTGATCTTTTGGAACGCATGATCCAAATGCTTGATTGCAGCATCCATCTCTTGCTTTGCGGAGGCTACAATGAGTTCTAATTCTTCCATTGTATATTTAAAATTTGATAATTGACACATATATTATTTAATCAATGATATTTGATAAGCGATAAATGATTTGTTAGGGCAGCTATTTCCGCCTTCCACTCCCGCTTTTTTTTGAAAAATCCCAACTCCAAGATCCCCAGCTTATTTTTCAAAAAAAGAGCTCCGTTCAAGTCGGGCTGCAAAAAGATTCAACATTCCAAAATAAAACAAGGTTTTAAATCATTTATCAACCATCGTTTATCATCTATGATTTACACATTCACCAGCGTTCCGATGTTTTCACCATCTACCAGTTTTTCCAAATTACCTTCCTTGTTCATATCAAAAACAATGATTGGTAATTTATTCTCGTGACTTAGTGTGAAAGCGGTCATATCCATTACTTTCAGGTTTTTTTCAAACACTTCGTCGAATGACAGGCTATTGAATTTCACTGCGTCTGCATTTTTCTCAGGATCGCTGTCGTAGATTCCGTCCACTCTTGTTCCTTTTAGGATCACATCAGCATCAATTTCTATTGCTCTAAGTGTCGCCGCAGTATCAGTCGTGAAATATGGATTTCCTGTTCCAGCACCGAAGATGACCACTCTTCCTTTCTCAAGGTGACGAACAGCTTTTCTTTTGATAAATGGCTCAGCTACTTTGTCCATTTCGATAGCAGATTGCAATCTTGTGATAATCCCTGCATCTTCCAAAGCACCTTGCAATGCCATTCCGTTGATGACCGTCGCCAACATTCCCATGTAATCACCTTGGACTCTGTCCATTCCGGTTGCAGCACCTGCCAATCCTCTGAAAATGTTTCCACCACCGATCACGATTGCGACCTCACAACCTTTTTCCACAACTTTTTTGATCTCGACTGCATATTCTTTCAGTCTGTCGTTGTCGATTCCGTATTGGCGTTCTCCCATTAGTGCTTCACCACTCAGTTTCAGAAGGATTCTTTTGTATTTCATTTATATTTTTATTTTTTTGTCTGGGTCTATTGAAACATGGATTATCAATATTTCAAATTTATTTTAAATTTTGACTGTGCAAATATAATGAAAGGAAAAGAATTACGTTAATGAAAAAGATAGTCGTTCAAAAATTTTGATACGCATCAAAATAGATTATTTTTGCAAAGCTAAAATACAGTGTGAAGAAGTTTTACAATCTCTTTTTTATCGTAGTTTCCAGTGTGGTTTTCTCTCAAACGGGAACCACGGTTTATCAGTTCCTGAATATTCCGATCTCGCCTAGACAAGCGGTTTTGGGAGATGCAGTTTCGGTCCGTGATAGTGATGTCAACTTTACAGCGGCCAATCCAGCCTTGATGAATATCGAGATGGACAATATGATCTCTGTGAATTATGCCTCCTATCTTGCCGATACAAAAATTGGAAGCATCAGCTACGTCCGCGATCTGGAATATGGCCATTTGATGTCCTTCAATGCGAGGTATATGGATTATGGTTCGATGCCAAGAACAGATGAAAATTCTATCATCAACGGGAATTTTTCTGCAATGGATGCTTCTGTAGGACTTGGCTACGCTTATCAATTCGAAGATAACTGGACGATCGGAGCCAACGTGAATTATATCACTTCAAAAATCGATACCTACTCATCTTCTGCTATCACGGCCAATGCAGGTGTCACCTATTATTTTGATAAGAGCAATGAAACTTTAGCTTTGGTCTTTAGGAATTTTGGTTATCAGATCCAGCCTTACAACGGCGTGCGGGAAAGATTGCCATTCCGGGTAGATCTAGGTTACACCAAGATTTTGGATGAATTTCCTGCTGCGCTTACCATCACAGCGCACGACCTTCAGCAACCCAACATTTCAGCCACTACTGACATCAATGGTCAGCCAACCAAATTTGGACGAAAAGTGTTGGATCACCTTTCGTTTGGTGCCGAGCTTTTCCCAGGACAGGCTTTCAATATCAGATTTGGGTATAATGTGAAAAGAGGAGGAGAATTGGCGGTTCTTGATCAAAGAAGTTTTACAGGTTTGTCCGCAGGTTTCAGTTTAAAGATTTCATCTTTCCGTTTCGATTATTCTCACATGCGCTATCACAATGCTTCCAATGTAAATATGTTGGGGCTTACTTTGGACCTCGTTCAGCTTGGTGGAAATAGGAGATAGCATTAGACTCAAGAAAAAAGTATCAAGATCTAAGATTCGAAACTTAATTTCTTAATCTTTCAATTTCATAATGTCAAAATCTCAGAATTTTTTAATTTTGTGCTATGACAAAAAAACCGGTTATCGCAATCGACGGATTTTCATCCACAGGGAAAAGTTCCATTTCTAAAATCATTGCAAAAACGCTTGGCCTGATCCATATGGATACGGGTGCGCTCTATAGAGGTATCACTTATTTTGCACTTCAAAACTGTATCAACGAAGACAGGTCCATTAATATAGATAAGTTGATCTCATCACTTCCTGATATTGATCTTCAGTTTCAGAATGTTGATGGTGAACTGCAGTTGTTCCTTAATGGTAACAACATCGATAGGGAAATCAGGTTTCCTCAAGTTTCTGACAATGTGAGCCCAGTGGCAAAGGAAGCCGAAGTCCGAAACTTCTTGTTAAAAACACAGCGCGACATTGCTGAGAAAGGTGGTGTAATCATGGATGGTAGAGATATCGGAACGGTTGTCCTGCCAGATGCGGATTACAAATTTTTCATGACAGCAAGTCAGGATGAGCGTGCCAGAAGACGTTTCCTGGAATTGGAACTTGCCGGAGAAAAAACAGACATCGAAACTGTAAAACAAAATTTGATGTCACGCGATAAAATTGATAGCGAAAGGGAAGTTTCTCCGCTGAAACAGGCAGATGACGCAATCCTAATTGATAATACGACTATCAATAAAGAAGAGACAATAGAGTTGATTTTATCCTATATCAAAAAGTTTTAACAAAATTTTAAGAATACGATTTCCTTCTTTGGCATTTTAGTTGTAAATTTATTATCATCAATAAATTAACTTAAAAATAATAACAATGTCAAAAAAATCAAACTCAGCAGCAGTTTTAGCTGCATTACTAGCAGGAGCAGCAACAGGTGTAATTTTAGGATTGCTTTATGCTCCAGAAGAAGGTAAGGAAACCAGAAAAAAAATCAAGGACAAAGCAAACGACTTAAAAGATAAAGCTGTTGACGAATACGGAAGAACATCTGAAGTTGTAAAAGACAAATATTCTGAAGTTTCTCACAACGTGAAAGACAAGTACAACTCTTTGTCTTCAACTTTCAAAGAAACAGCTCAAAATGTAGCTTCTACTGTAAAAGACAGCTATGACAAATATAAAGATCAGATCGTTTCCAAAACATCTGACGTTGTAAAAGACGTTGAAACTGAATTGGACGGCTTGAAATAAGCCTGATATCTCAGCATTCTCGAAAAGGAATTTAGAAACTAAATTCCTTTTTTTGTAAATAAAAGTGTAATTTTATATTTAACAAGATACATATGATTGATATTATAAAAGATTATACGACCAAGCGTCTGGATCTGATCAAACTCCAATTCACGGAGAAATCCTCTCTTTCAGCAGGTATTATCGCATTCATTTCTATAGTGGTGATCGCGTTTTCGTTCTTTATCATTCTTTTTAATTTTGGAATCGCTTTCCTTATTGGTCAATCATTGGGTAATACAGGTTATGGATTTTTGATTGTCGCGGGATTCTATTTCGTCTTGATGATCGCTGTTTTTTTCCTAAAGAAATTAATTGTGAAATCTATCGCAAACCAGGTAATTGATTTTCTAAAAAAATAATTTATGGCAACAAAATATACTAATCTTGATGAACTGAGAAGTGAAAAAAGACTTCTGAAACAGGAAATTGGCGAGTTGGAGGACATTCTGACCTTCAAAAGTAAAAAAGATAGCCTAAGTGCAATGACCGGCGGATTGACCGACAAATTTCTGAAAGAGACAGAGAACGAAGAAGGTGAAAAATCGCTCTCACTCGACACTCAAAATATCATGAGGGAAATCTCTTCTGGAATGAAGGAAACTGCATCCCGGAAAAATGTTCTAAATTTGGCAAATGATAGCGTAAAATCCGGATTGCTGGAAACAACCATCAAAATGGGAACCGTGGCGCTAGTAAGTAATTTTGCAAAAAAAAGTGTAATGAATAAGAATTGGAAAAGAAAAGCAGTTGGTTTGGCATTGGTGTATCTTGCACCTTACGCCTTGAGATTCATCAGAAAAAAATTAGATGAATATCAGAAAAACCAGACAGCCTCGAGCTTGGAAAAATTGATCTAGAATTTATTTTTTAGAAAATATCTCTCCTAAGATGATCCCGGCGGACATAGAAACATTCAGACTCTCTGTTGACTGTGATCTTCCGAATCTTGGGATGGTGATCATAGTGGAAATAAGATCTTCCGTGGAAGGTCTTAATCCATTTCCTTCATTTCCAAAGACCAAAGAAAACCTCTCTGGAAAATCTGTTTCGTAAATGTTTTCGCCATTCATGTCTGTTCCGAAGATCGGATATTGATATTCTTTAAGATATTCTTCCAAATCTGTGTAGAACACATTCACTCTCAAAAAAGAACCCATTGTCGCCTGAATTACCTTTGGATTATAAACATCTACGGTATCATTGCTACAGATGATCTGTTCTATCCCAAACCAATCAGCCAATCGGATAATCGTCCCTAGATTTCCAGGATCTTGAATCCCATCCAAGATCAATTGAATTTTTACGTCCTTTAAAATTTTGCTTTCCGGAATTTTGCAAACAGCCACAGAATCTTTCGGATGCTGAAGGAAACTTATCTTTTTGAGGTCTGTAGGCAAGATTTTCTCAATATTGACCGTTTTGAAAGTAATATTTTCCGGATCTGTGGAATAAAGGTTTTCAATCTCGTAGTCAGAATTGGGTAGTTCTTTTATAATTTTATTACCCTCAACTAAAAACAAATTGTATTTTTGCCTGTATTTCTTTTTGTCCAGAGATTGTATAGTCTTTATAGTATGAGCCGTAAGCATATCAACAAATATTTTCAAAAATATCATATATTTTGTTACTCCGCAATTTTAAGTGTGATTTTGTACGCATGTAATGTCACCAAAAAAGTTCCTGACGGAGAATTTCTTCTCACAAAAAACAAATTCGAGTACACAGATGGCAAAGTCCTTGGCGATGAACTGCCTGATCTTGTGGCGCAAAAGCCAAATAAAAACACACTACTATTCCTACCACTAGGTTTGGTATTCTACAATGCAGCCAATCCGAAGTATGATACGATCCTGAAAGAATATATGACCTATCCGAGTGAGATGAGAAATCAGAAACTCCGAGATTCTCTTGCGGTCAAATACAACCATCCGGAATATGTCGGCAAGAATCTCTTTTGGAACAGATTCTTCCATACTGTTGGTACCCCGCCAGTAATCCTGAGTGATGCCAAAACAAAACAGAGTGCGAAAAGTATCAACAATAGATTGATCAACCGAGGCTACTGGGATGCTGAAGTGAAAACCAATGTAGAGAAAGATTCCGCAGCGAAAAAAGCGGAAGTCGAATATGTCATCACTCACAAAGATCCCACCTACATCAAAGAATATTATTACAATATTCCTGATCCAAATATCAGAGCTTTGTATGAGTACAAACTGGATAAAAGTCTTGTCCGAAAAGGTCAGATCCTGGATGAAGGTGTTCTGGAAAAAGAAATAACCCGGATCAACGAACTTATGAAGAATGAAGGTTATTATAAATTCAATAATGACAATCAGGATATATATTTTGTTGCAGATTCTTTGAAAAGTAGAAAGGATGTTCCTGTGGTCATGTCTATTCATAAAGATTCTGTGGATACGCCTTATCGAAAAGCAACAATTGGAAATATCAAAGTTTCTGTTGCTAGAAATATAAATAATACCGAAAAACTTCCACTTAAAGATAGTCTCAGAGGGATTTCCATTAATAGAAAAGACAGTGCTTACACGTTGAACTCTCTTTGGTTACCTATCACGATCAAAAAAGGCGAAGTCTATAAACAGGCCAATCTGGATCTTACCAGAAGAAACCTGATCGCGATGAACAACTTCACAGTCTTGAAAGCTACCGATGAACTTAGAAAAGAAGGTACCGCTGCGGAGAGAGACAGTATCATAGATGTAGAATATGTCTTGAAGCCGTTGCCGAAGTACGAGTTCAATATAGCCACAGATATCCATTATTCTCAAATCCTGAATTTTGGATTCTCACCATCTGTCGATCTCACAACTAGGAATGTGTTTGGTGGTGCAGAAAACTTGGTGACCAGTTTTTCCGGAATTATTGGAACCACGAAAGATCCAAAAAATCCAAATGCTTTCTTCAATGCTTACGAACTTTCTGCCCAGACGTCTCTCCAATTTCCGAGATTGTTGGTCCCGATCCGAAGATATTATAAGTTGGTTCCAAAAAGATATTCGCCAACGACGAGTATTAATCTTGGCGCGTCTGTTCAGAATAATATCGGACTAGGAAGGATCAACTTCAACACTGGACTTTCGTACAACGCCAATGTAAATGACGGCCTTGTGCAACACAGATTGACCTTGTTCAATACACAATTGAGTTTAACACAGAACAAAGACAGATATTACGACTATTTCCCGGCCGATAATGAATATCGACAAAATATCTTCGATCTCTATAAAATTGATCATCCGGAGATCACTCCAGAAAACAATTATTCCTATGATCAGATCTCTGCGATCATTTTAGGCGATACACCTTTCATTACCAATCTTCTTGCAGCCGACAGTGGTTTGCTGTACAATTACATGCAATCTATCTACAATAAGGAGCGCCAGACGCAGGATGTGATTATTTCTTCTTTGATCTATAATTTCACTTATAATGAGATCGGGAAAAAAGACTACAAAAATCCATTTTCATTTACTGGAAAGGTGGAGATTGCAGGTAATTTCCTGAATCTGATCACCAAAAAAGAAGAGAACTATTTGCTCTATGGAAACACGAAAACCATTTTCAAGATCCCATTCTCTCAGTTCATTAAGTTTGATTTTGATTTCCGAAAATATTTTACATTTTTCAATGACCGTGCGAAACCTCATACGCTAGCATTCCGACAGTTCGTTGGCGTTGGGATTCCTTATGGTAATTCTAGTGAGATGCCGTTTGTAAGGTCTTATTTCAATGGTGGCGCTTATGATATTAGAGCTTGGGTCGCCTTTGGTGGATTGGGACCAGCAGATTCCCAATTGGACGAGAGAGTGCGTTCTTATGCGATGGATAATGTGAAACTGACAACCAGTGTAGAATATCGTCTCCCGCTTACAGATACTTTTGAAGCGGCACTTTTCACAGATGCTGGTAATATTTGGGGTCTGAAGGATAATGGTTTTGGCGATCAGTTCAAGTTCAAAAAATTCATCAGCCAAATGGGTGTTGGTAGTGGACTTGGTATTAGAATGAATATTGCGTACGTGAATCTGAGATTGGATATGGCTTATAAAATACACGATCCAAATCAGCCAGAAGGCGAAAGATGGGTGATTGACAAAATTCAACCATTGAAGCCAACCATCAACTTCGCAATCGGATATCCATTCTAAATTTATTTTCAAAAATGCGTTTTCTCAAATTTATCATCATAATCATTCTCTGCTTATTCGGAGTCTATTCTATTTCAATGAATTTTGTGGATGAGAGCAAAAGTTTTGTCCATCATTCTGAGATCAATTATCCTGTGGACAAAGTTTTTCCTCAATTCAACAACCTTCAGAACTTCACAACCTGGAATGATTTCTTCAATGAAAAACAAGACATCAGCTACAGCTTCTTTACGCCTTATGATGGTTTGGGAAGTTCGATGAAATTCTCTGACAAAAAGAACAATGACTTCGGTGATATGTTCATTCGATACTCTAATGTCAACAGAACCTTGCGTTATCAACTCTTTGAAGGCGAAAGTGAAAATCCTTATTTGATCGATGTTAAATTCATTCCGGCTGGCAACAAGACCAAATTGGTTTGGAATATCCACACACCAAAAAGAAGTTATCTGGAAAGGTCATTGAACTTGGTTGCGGAAGATTTCTTTGTTGAGAATATTGATAAAAGCATGAAGAATCTTTTCTCACTTTTGGGTAACAAAGTAGATAAGGATCAGCAATTGGCATCGGTGAAATACGACAGCATCATGGTGGAAAACCGAGAAGGCGGAATTCTTTTGGGCGTGAATGTCAGTACAAGAAACACAAAGGAGATCATCTTCAAAAATGTTTTGATGAATCACAACAAAGTGCTCAATTTCGTAAAATCAGACCTTGCAAAAAAAGACGATGAGATCGGTTTGCCGGTTCTTCTGACGAATCCAGCTAATCTAAAAGATAAAGAGATCTCCTATTTCTATGGAATTCCTTTGTCGAAAAGAGTTTCCGTGAGCGATAATAATTTTAATTTCCAGACTTTGAACGCTTCAAAAGTTTACGTCATCTACTTCCAGGGAAATTATAACAACCGCTTGAAAAACATCCAGGAACTACTGAAAAAGGCGAAAAAAGACACGCTACGAAATGGACAGCTGATGGAAGAGTTCCTCGAAGAACCTACTGACGTTCAGGATGTAAAACTGAAATTATCACTTCCGGTTTACCGCTAGCAAATCTGATAAATATCACGTATATTTACGGGAATAAATTGATACACTAGATGCTAATCCACAAAAAATTAGTAAATTTGGTGGCAATTATTTAATAATAAAAATTAACAGATAATCTGTAATAATGGATAAATTTTCATTTCTAAATGCCGTACATGCTCAATTGATTGATGACATGTATGCGCAATACCAAAAATACCCGGATTCTCTTGAGCCTTCTTGGAAATCTTTTTTTCAAGGTTTTGATTTCGCTTTAGAAAACTATGGCGATGATGATTCGGCTTCTGCAGCGCCTTCTGGTTCTGCTCCTGTTCAATATGCTCAGCAAGCTGTCACCAATAATGCGGTTTCAGAAGATATTTCGAAAGAATTCAAGGTGGTCAACCTGATCGAAGCTTACAGGTCAAGAGGACACCTTTTTACAAAAACGAATCCTGTAAGAGAAAGAAGACATTACTTTCCAACGCTTGATATAGAAAACTTCGGATTGTCGAAAGAGGATCTGAATAAGAAATTCAATTCTGCTACCCAAACGGGAATGCCTGGTCCTGCAACTCTGCAAGAGATCATCACACACCTTCAGAACATCTATTGTGATTCTATCGGTGTAGAATACATGCATATCCAAAATGTGGAGGAGAAGAAGTGGATCATGGAATGGGTGAATGTGAACGAAAACCATCCGACACTCTCTGCCCAGGAAAAGACAGAGATCCTTTTCAAATTGAACCAAGCGGTGGCGTTTGAAAATTATCTTCACACGAAATTCGTAGGTCAAAAACGTTTCTCTCTAGAAGGAGGTGAATCTTTGATCCCAGCTTTGGATCAGTTGATCACAAGGTCTTCTCAGCTTGGCGTTGATGAGGTTGTTCTAGGAATGGCCCACAGAGGACGTTTGAATGTTTTGACCAATGTTTTCCAAAAATCATACAAGCAAATATTCTCTGAGTTCGAAGGAAAAGAATTTGAAGAAGATGTATTCTCCGGTGATGTTAAATATCACTTGGGATCATCCAAAAAAATAACAACAGCAAACGGAGAAGAAGTTAGAATTAATTTAACGCCGAATCCATCTCACTTGGAAACTGTAGCTGCGCTTGTAGAAGGAATCTGCAGAGCCAAAGTTGATAATGTTTACAAAGACGATTACTCCAAAGTTTTACCGATCGTGATCCACGGAGACGGTGCGATTGCGGGTCAAGGTATCGTTTATGAGATCGCTCAGATGATGAATCTGGAAGGTTACAAAACAGGCGGAACAGTTCACATTGTTGTGAACAACCAGGTTTCTTTCACCACCAATTTCTTGGATGCTAGATCGTCTGTTTATTGTACAGATATTGCAAAAGTGACAGATTCTCCAGTAATGCACATCAATGCTGATGATGTAGAAGCTGTAGTTCACGCGATCAGATTTGCAGCGGATTTCCGTGCGAAATTTGGTAAGGATGTTTATATCGACCTTCTTGGTTATAGAAAATACGGACATAACGAAGGTGATGAGCCGAGATTTACTCAGCCAAATCTTTATAAACTGATCTCAAAACATAAGAATCCAAGAGAGATCTACAAAGACCTTTTGATCAAGGAAAATGTAGTTTCTGATGAAGTTTTGAGCAAGATGGAGAAGGAATTCAAAGCTTTGTTAGATGAGAATTTTGATGCTTCCAAAGAGATTGAAAGAAATACGATGGACGTCTTCATGAAAGATGACTGGATAGATTTCCCGATCGGTGGAAAAGGTTGCGTTTCAAATGCTAATATTGACACGACTTACGACCTTGAAAAACTGAAGGAACTTGCAGTTAAGATCTCTACACTTCCTGCAGACAAAAAATTCATCAATAAAATTACCCGTCTTTTCGAAAACAGAGTGAAGATGGTTGAGAATAATTCTTTGGATTGGGCAGCAGGAGAGTTGTTGGCTTACGCAACACTTCTTACAGAAGGTTACAATGTAAGACTTTCCGGAGAAGATGTGGAAAGAGGAACGTTCTCTCACCGTCACGCCGTAGTAAAAACTGAAGATACAGAAGAAGAATACATCCCATTGAGACACATCAATGAACAAAGATTTGATGTTTACAACTCACACCTTTCAGAATATGGTGTTCTAGGATTTGACTATGGTTATGCCATGGCTGCTCCTAAAACATTGACGATTTGGGAAGCTCAGTTTGGTGATTTTACAAATGGTGCTCAGATCATCGTTGACCAATATTTGGTTGCTGCTGAAGAAAAATGGAAGATCCAGGACGGTTTGGTCATGATGTTGCCTCACGGATCCGAGGGTCAAGGTGCAGAACACTCTTCTGCCAGACTAGAGAGATTCCTGACGCTTGCTGCAAATGAGAATATCATCGTAGCGAACATAACTTCTCCAGCCAACTATTTCCATTTGCTGAGAAGACAGATGAAATTCGGATTCAGAAAACCATTGGTGATCATGACGCCAAAATCATTGTTGAGACATCCAAAAGTAGTTTCTCCATTGGAAGACCTTGCAACAGGAAGTTTCCAACCAATTTTGGACGATCCAACGGCAGATCCAGCAAAAGTGGAAAGATTGGTACTTTGTACTGGTAAATTATATTACGACCTATTGGCTAAGAAAGAAGAATTGAATGATGATAAAGTAGCTTTGGTAAGACTTGAGCAAGTTTATCCTTTAAATTTTGAAAAAATTCAAGCCATCTTCGATAAATATAATAATAAGAAAGACTTGATCTGGGCTCAGGAAGAACCTGAAAATATGGGAGCTTGGAGTTTCATCCTAAGAAACTTCCGTCATACCAATATCCAATTGATCTCTCCAGTTGCGAGCGGAACGCCAGCGCCAGGAAGTCACAAGATGTTTGAGAAAAACCAGACTAAGATCATCAATTCTGTTTTTCAGTGTAACGATGAGCCTGTAAAAAGACCAGTTACAGCTTAATAAAATTAATAAACTATAAAGAATAACAATCCTCACAGATTGTTCTGTAATTAAAAACAAAAAAGAGTATGTCAATATTAGAAATGAAAGTTCCTTCACCGGGAGAATCTATCACAGAAGTAGAAATTGCGACTTGGTTAGTACAAGACGGTGATTACGTAGAAAAAGATCAGCCAATTGCAGAAGTAGATTCTGATAAGGCAACTTTGGAACTTCCTGCTGAGCAAAGTGGTATCATCACTTTGAAAGCTGAAGAAGGTGAAGTGGTTCAGGTTGGCCAAGTGGTTTGCCTTATTGATATGGATGCTGCAAAACCAGACGGTGGCGCTGCGCCAGCTGCAGAGAAAACAAAAGAAGAGCCTAAAGCGGAAGAGAAAAAAGAAGAACCAGCACCAGCTCCAAAAGCTGAGGCTCCAAAAACTGAAACTTACGCTGCTCAAACGCCTTCTCCAGCTGCTAAGAAGATCCTTGACGAAAAAGGAATTGCTCCAAGTCAGGTAAGTGGTTCTGGCAGAGATGGCAGAATTACAAAAGATGACGCTGTAACTGCTTCGGTTCCTGCAATGGGAAGTGCAAGTGGTGGAAACAGAGGAACATCGACTACAAAACTTTCAGTTCTTAGAAGAAAGATCGCTGCAAGATTGGTTTCAGTGAAAAATGAAACTGCAATGTTGACGACTTTCAACGAAGTTGATATGTCTGAGATCTTCAGAATCAGAAAACAATATAAAGAAGAATTCGCGGCAAAACACGGGATTGGTCTTGGATTTATGTCTTTCTTCACGAAAGCGGTGACGAGAGCATTGAAATTGTATCCAGATGTGAACGCTTCTATCGACGGTGATTTCAAAACCAACTATGATTTCGCAGATATTTCTATCGCGGTTTCAGGACCAAAAGGTTTGATGGTGCCAGTGCTTAGAAATGCAGAAAACATGTCTCTTAGAGGTGTTGAAGCTAACATCAAAGACCTTGCTTTAAAAGTAAGAGATGGAAAAATCACTGTTGACGAGATGACTGGCGGAACTTTCACTATCACTAATGGTGGAACTTTCGGATCGATGTTATCTACGCCAATTATCAACCCGCCACAATCTGCGATCTTGGGAATGCACAACATCATCCAAAGACCAGTTGCGGTTGACGGACAAGTTGTGATCAGACCAATGATGTACGTTGCAATGTCTTATGACCACAGGATCATCGACGGAAAAGAATCCGTAGGTTTCTTGGTTGCAGTAAAAGAAGCAATCGACAATCCAGTAGAATTCCTAATGGATGGCGACGAAAGAAAAGCTTTGGAATTGTAATTGATTTCAATATTATAAAAAAAAGAGAGCAAGTTTTTTGCTCTCTTTTTTTTATATTTAATCATAAAATTAAATTATGATGGATTGCTTTCAGTTACCACTTTACAAAAAATCACAGGAAATCTACGAAACTTTGAAAGTCATTTCTGATTTGTTTCCAGAGGACAATAATCATCTACAAACCGTCAAGCACCATTTGTTGGGCGAAAGCATGATAATTCAAGCAAAGATTTGTGGCGCAGAAGCGGTGAAGTTGTATGACATAAAAATGGAGAATGCCGCAATCATTAGGAAAGCGGCGCGCGATATAATGGTTGGTGGTAACAATTTGGAACACTTTGGTTTTTCCGATGCAAAATATTATCATCTTGTCAGAAAATTAGTTGACGAATTTAGACTTTTGTTTATCGATTGGGTTGGAACTTTTAATCAGAAACATTACATCGTTGATGATTGGGGATTGTTCAATCCACCTGGAATTTCGCCTGATTACATTCAAAGAGATGACGAATTGAACTTTTTGGATGAGGATGATGACGATTATTAATATTACCGGAATGCCGATGGATACGTGAAGATGCCTTTTTGTAATGAATCACCAGCTCATCGTAATACTTCAAGGCTTTATCGTAATGCTTCACTGCTTCATTGTAATGAATCAATGACTTAACGTAATGAATCAATGACTTAACGTAATTAATCAATGAAGTGATGTAATAATTCGATGATTGAACGAAGTAACTCAAAGAGGCTTTGTACCGAATCAAAGACTTATAGAAATATAATTACATTCCTTTGATGAGTTTTACGTCTTTGCGCCTCAAAAATATTTTCTATAATTTCAAAGAAATCTTTGCGCTCTTTGCGTTTAAATCTTCTCCAAAACCAACCAACAATTATTTAAAAACCATTTCCAAAATTCACAATTAATCCTTACTTTTGAGCAATGGAAAATTTCATCGTATCCGCACGCAAGTACCGTCCGCAAGAGTTTGACACTGTTGTTGGGCAATCGCACGTTACTGATACTTTGGAACACGCCATCGACGAAAGTCAATTGGCTCAGGCTCTGCTTTTCTGCGGACCAAGAGGTGTTGGTAAAACAACATGCGCCAGAATTCTAGCAAGAAAGATCAATGAAAAATCTGGAGCTGCAGATGATGATGGCTTCGCATTCAATATTTATGAATTAGATGCCGCTTCCAACAACTCGGTTGATGATATTCGTGAATTGATTGACCAAGTTAGATTTGCACCTCAAGTCGGAAAGTACAAAGTTTATATTATCGATGAGGTTCATATGTTGTCTCAGGCTGCTTTCAACGCGTTCCTGAAAACTTTGGAAGAACCACCAGCTCACGCGATTTTCATCTTAGCAACGACTGAGAAACACAAGATCATTCCTACAATTCTTTCCAGATGTCAGATCTATGATTTCAAAAGAATTACCATTGAGGATATTCAGGAGCATTTGAGGAAAATTGCTGAGAAGGAAAATATCACTTACGAGGATGATGCGCTTTACCTGATTGCTCAGAAAGCTGATGGTGCTTTGAGAGATGCTTTATCTATTTTTGATAGATTAAGTACTTTTTCTCAGAAAAACATTACACTCGAAAAAGCAGCAGAAGTTCTCAATATTCTGGACTACGACCAATATCTGAAAATCGCTGATTTAGCGAAGGAAAATGATATTCCAGGTGTTTTGACTGCATTCGACGAAATTGTAAAAAAAGGTTTCGACCCACATATTTTCATTGCCGGATTGGGAAATCATTTCCGAGATCTAATGATGGCTCAGAATCCAAAAACTTTGAATCTGATTGAAGTTGGAGAAAAAACTAAATCCAAATTTGCTGAGCAATCTCAAAAATGGAAAGCTCAGGAATTGATAGACGGCATTGAGATTTGTAATTTCGCCGACATCAATTATAAAAATTCCAAAAATCCACGTTTGACTGTTGAGATTGCCTTGATGCAATTGTCAAGTCTCACGGCAGGTTTGGAAGCTAAAAAAAAAAGTTCTTAATATTAGCGCCACTTCTTGAAGCTAATTTAATTTCCGAAAAAAAACCAGTTTCTGCTGAGCCAAAACCTCAGACAGAAAGCAAGCCAGAACCTGTAAAATCAGTTTTTGAAGAACCTAAAAAGGTCATTCAGAAAGCATCTGAACCGATTGCCAGAAGTTCTTCCAATTCCAAATTCAGCATCAAAGCGGCTTTGGAACAAAAGGAGGAAATCAAGAAAGATGAGTTTGCTGAGATCAAGGATGAAAATCTGCCTTCCAACCATTTCTCACAGACCGATGTGGATAGAGAATGGGATATTTTCCTTAAAAATCTTGCCAGAACCAATACTTTCGTCTACAACGCCATCAGCAGTTTCAAGTTAGAAAAAACCGATGAACATCAGATCACGGTCAAATATTCTTCCGAATTTGCAAAGTCGGAATTCGACAGATTGAGCATTGAATTCTTCAACCATTTCAAACACAAAGTCAGCAACTTCAAAATTGAAATCGAATATCAGACAGATTTGACCATCAAAAAAGAAGTTTTGACCAAGCGTAAGATCTTCGAAAAATTTGTTGAGATTAATCCGCTTCTGAAAGATCTGGACGATTTGATGCGTTTCGATTTGACTTAATTATTTTAAGTTTATATACAATTAACTTTTCGATGTAACAAAACCACAGTCTAGTTTGTCATCATAGTATTCGAAAACAAATGAAGTTCGAAAACTTATAAAATGAAAAAACTAAATCTGATTATCCTTCTTTTTTTATCGCTAAGCATTTTCGCACAAAGTGTAAATTCAAATGTTGATGAAATTATCAATCGTGAAATGAAGGAAAGAAGAATTCCTGGATTGCAATTAGCGGTTGTTCAAAGTGGAAAAATTGTTTTGAGTAGATGTTACGGCATTGCAAATATCCAAGATAATATCCCAGTCAGAAACACGACCATTTTTCCAATTAATTCTAATACAAAAATTTTCACTGGTGTTTCTGTAATGCAATTGGTAGAACAAGGTAAAATAAAACTCAATGCGCCTATCAAAAAATATCTGAATGATTTACCTTTAGAATGGCAAAATATAACGGTTGACCAATTGCTGACGCATATTTCAGGATTGCCCGAAATCCTACAACTTCTTGATTCTCTCACCGGTAACATAGGTCCTTTAAAAACCGAACAAGCCATTTGGGAAAAACTGAAAACACTTCCTTTAGAATTTAAAACAGGCGAGCAATTCAGTTACAATCAGACCAATTACTATCTGTTAGGAAAGATTATCGAAAAAGTCAGTAAACAATCATTTGCTACTAATTTCGAGCAGAAACAGTTTGAAATTGTTGGGATGAAACACACATTGTTTGGAGATTCAAGAGATTTGATTCCGCAATTTGCGCCTACTTATCGTTACAGAAATTTTTTTGATGGTAAAAAAACTGATGAGAAACTGGTAAATAGTTATACAGAATTTCCAGATTTTACAAGAACCGGAGCGGGAGTCAATAGTACAGCTGAAGATATGGCAAACTGGATAATTGCTTTGCAAAATGGTCAGTTATTTCAAAAATCTTCAACATTAGATTTGATGTGGTCACCAAGCAAATTCAACAATGGAAATCCGACCAATTGGACACGAGGTTGGGGAATTGCAAAATTTAGAAAAAACCACAAAGCAATAGGAATGTCTGGTGGAAATCGGTCCGCATTGTTGATCTATCCGGATGATAAATTGGCAATCATTGTTTTGACCAACTTAGGCGGAAGTGCTCCTGAAGATTTTCTAGAAGAGATTGCAGGATGTTATAATGCGGATATTTTAGAAGCTGATCCTTTAACATTTTTGAGGAAAAATCTGCGGAAGATTGGATTTGATAAGGCTATTGATTTCACAAAAAACACGAAAAAGAAAAACCCCGAATTTGAGCCTCAAGAAGTAGAATTGAATAATTGGGCCTACCGAATGATGGCATATGATCAGCAAACCGAGGCTTTGGAAATCTTCAAACTTAATGTTTATCTATTTCCTAAAAGCTGGAATGCCTATGACAGTTATGGAGAAGTATTGTTAAAAATAGGAGATAAAAAAAAGTCAATAGAAATGTATAAAAAATCGATTGAACTAAATCCTAAGAACGCAAACGGAAAAGAAATGCTTTCTAAAATTGAGAAAGAAATTTCAAAGTAAAATAATTAAATTAGAAAAATGAAAAAATTACTTTCCATCATCATCATATTAATTGTCGGATTTTCAGCATTTGCCCAAAAAACTTTAACTGAAAAACAAATTTACTCAGCAATGGATGCTCAGGCAGAATTGTTTTTGAAAGAATCAAAAGCGAATTCTTTCTCCATCGGAATCGTAAAAGAAGGAAAAACTTACACCAGACATTACGGCGAAATTGACAAAGGGAAAAGCAATAAAGCCAATAATTCGACATTATTTGAAATCGCTTCCGTTACCAAATTATTTACCGGAACATTGGTGGCGAAAGCTGTTCTGGATGGGAAAATCAGTTTGGATGACGACATCAGAAAATACATTACCGGCTCTTATCCGAATCTTCAGTTTAATGAAACGCCGGTTACGATTAAAGATTTGGTTTCATTGAAATCCGGTTTTAATAAAGATTTGCCCGACAGAAGTGAAGTGATGAAAGTAAGGAATGACAGCACCGCTTTCAAAGTTGAAAAACTGGAAAAAGCTTACACGAAAGAGCAGTTTTTCAAAGATTTGAAATCAATCAAAGTAGAGACTTTACCAGGAACTGTCTATAATTATAACAATGGAACTTTACAACTGACAGCGCATATTCTTGAAAATGTTTATGGAAAAAGCTATGAGATTTTATTGAAGGAAAATATCTTAATTCCATTAAAATTATATCACACAAAACTTCACATCAATCAAAATGAATCTATCGCTAATGGTTATGACGGAAAAGGCGTTCTGATGCCATTTTTGCCATACTCACTTTGGGGCGCACAAGGATATTTGAAGTCTAATCTAACGGATTTGACTACATTTTTGAAATTTGAATTGGATAAAAATAATTCATTTGTTCAGGAATCGCAACGGGATTTGCTTAATAATAAAAATTATTGGAACGCTTATTTTTGGGATGAAGTGACCGTCAATCACAACGGTCGAAATGCCAGAAAACACGGTGGTGCTTTTGGAACGCAGAATTTGTTTTGGATTTTCCCGGATTATAACATCGGTATTTCTGTGATCACCAATCAAGGTGGCGAAAATACTTATGGGAATTTGTACAATGCTGTCCAAAATCTAATTGACGATTTGAAACCGTTTGGACAAAAATTAATCGGAAGAGAAATCGAGAAAAAATCCTTTGAAAATATAGATTCCGGAATTGCTTATTACAAAGAATTAAAGAAAAATAAACCCGATTCTTACAACTTTTCTGATGAATCTGAATTGAACAATCTGGGCTACAAATTGATGAGAAGTGGAGCAGTAGAATCAGCCATCAAACTATTCCAACTTTATGTTTCCGAATTTCCAAACTCTGGAAATCCTTACGACAGTTTAGCCGAAGCGTATTTTAATAATAAAGAGTATGCGCTTTCTAAACAAAATTATCAGAAATCTTTGGAGCTAAATCCGGATAATTCTAACGCCAAAGAAATGCTAGTGAAAATTGAAAATGAAACAAAATCAAAGTAGATTCAATTTTATTTTACTACAACATTTATCAGTTAATGAAAATTAATTGCCCAATAATAGTTCTCATTTCCCATTAATTTATATATTTGTTCAAGATTTCGCTGACAACAGTAGAAATCAATTAACCCAATCAAGCTAAAAAAGCCTTCCAGTAAGGCATTTACAAATGGAATCAATCCAATTTCCATATCTTTCAACTTTTGCATCTGCCGAGTATTTTGGTGGATCATTTAGCTTTTTTGGATCTTATTATAGAAATTTTAGAACCTATTACCGATTTTATTGGTTTAGCTAAAAAATTTCTTTCTCAAAAATCTACGGAAACATTCAGCTGTCCGTATCTCATTTAAAATTTTTAAACGTCATTTTTTTGGAAAAGAATTATAAATAAACATTTATAACAGATATACTATTGCATTAATTTAAAATATATAAAATTAAAAATATGAACTTAAACGAATTGACAAATGATTGGGTAAACGACTTCGCAAACCCAATGATCATCGCAGGACCTTGTAGCGCAGAAAGTGAATCTCAAATGCTTGGGACCGCAAAAAGACTGAAAGAAAGTGGTGCGCAGATCTCCGCTTTCCGTGCTGGGATCTGGAAACCGAGAACAAAACCAAACGGTTTCGAAGGTGTAGGCGTAATCGGTCTCAACTGGCTGAAAAAAGTAAAAGAAGAATACGGTTTCAAAACAGCAACTGAGGTGGCAAACGCGCATCACGTTTTCGCAGCGTTGGAAGCAGATGTGGACATCCTTTGGATCGGCGCACGTTCCACAGTGAATCCATTTACAGTTCAAGAGATCGCTCAGGCGTTGAGAGGAACGAACAAACCGATTTTGGTGAAGAATCCAGTGAATCCAGATCTTGCACTTTGGATCGGCGCTTTGGAAAGATTGTTAGGTCAAGGGATTGAAAATGTTGGTGCGATCCACAGAGGTTTCTCCACTTACCAAAAAACGAAATACAGAAATATTCCGAACTGGCAGATCGCTTTGGATTTCAAAAATCAGTTCCCGAATATCCCATTATTCATCGATCCATCTCACATTTGTGGGAACAGAACAGGTTTGGCTGGCGTAGCGCAGGAAGCTTTCAATGTAGGTTACCAAGGTGCTATCATAGAAAGTCACGAAGATCCAGACAATGCGTGGAGCGATGCTTCTCAGCAGATCACGCCAGAAGTGTTGGCAGAGATGATCAGCAATCTTCAGATTCGTAACTCCGATATCTCAGGCTACGAGGACGAGATGGGAAAACACAGAACACTCATCAGCGATATGGATTTCCAGTTGATCGAGTTGCTTTCCCAAAGAATGAAGATCTCCGAAAAGATCGGAACTTTAAAAAAAGAGAACAACATTGCGATCTTCCAGCCAGAACGTTGGAAAGTCATTACAGAATATGCCAATCAAAAGGCGAGTGAAACAGGAATGTCCCAGGATTTCATCGAGAAAGTCTTCAAAGCGATCCACGAAGAAAGCATCGAGGTTCAGAACGGCATTATGGTCAACAAATAATTGTTGATTTGAGGCTCTCGAAGACTTGGCATTGTCAGTCTGAGGTTCTCGAAGACCAGAATTATTTGGGCAGCTTTTCCGCCTTCCACTCCCAATCTTTTTTGCAAGATGTTTTCAGTTCAAATTGAACATGAGGACAAGCAAAAAAGGATTTCCGTTCAAGTCGGGCTGCAGATTCAACGTAGAACACGTTTTGTCAAATCAAATACAAATAACCCTTTCAGATTTCAAACTCTGAAAGGGTTTTTATTTGTCAACACGATAAAAGCTTTAACTTTGTGAAATATTAAAATCTATTTTTTGAAAGGAATCATCATCAAATCTACGGGAAGCTGGTATCAGGTTTTGGAAGCAGAATCTAAAACTATCTACGAAGCCAGGATCCGAGGCAAATTCAAACTGATAAAAACCAGACTTACAAATCCACTTGCAGTAGGAGATGAGGTCGAATTTTCTCTGGAGCAAGATGATGTGGCCTGGATCACCAAAATTTTTCCGAGAAAAAACTATCTCATCAGAAAATCAGTAAACCTTTCCAAAGAAGCTCATATCATTGCATCCAATGTTGATATTGCCTGTTTCATTTACACTTTAAAGTTCCCTGAAACTTCGTTAGGATTTTTGGACCGTTTTCTTGCTTGCTGCGAGGCTTATAACATCAAGCCCTTGATATTATTCAACAAAATGGATACTTTGAATGACGAGGAAAAGGAAATTGTAGAAAACATCGAGGCAATGTACCAAAACATCGGTTATGATACGTTAAACATCTCATCCTACACAAAACTGAATCTCAATTTCTTAATTGATAAGATTAAAGATAAAACATCTGTATTTTTCGGACATTCCGGTTGTGGGAAATCAACTTTGGTCAATGCAATGCAACCTGATCTTCATATCAGAACTGGAGAAATTTCGGAATCTCAACTCAAAGGGAAACATACCACAACTTTCGCTCAGATGCATTTCTGGGATTTTGGAGGTTCGGTGATTGATACGCCAGGCGTTCGGGAATTTGCAATGATAGACGTTCAGAAAGAAGAGATCCAGCATTACTTTCCTGAGATCTTCCAAGCGGGTAGGAGTTGCAAGTATCACAACTGTATGCATATCAACGAACCGAAATGTGCCGTTCTGCAAGGATTGGAAACCGGCGAATTAGAAGAGACCCGATACATTACCTATCTCAAACTGATGGAAGAAGCAGAAGAGATGAATCAAAACTAAAAATAAAAAGTCCTGTAATAATTAATTTACAGGACTTTTATTTTATTTAAAATTGAAACTTTAAAATTTCCAACCAACAGTTACAAAGAAATTATTTCGTGTATTCTTCACTTTAGAAACAGCGTAAGCCTCACTGTTGACATCAAAACCACCGTTGAAATATCCTGAGTTGTAATCTATATTTCCTTGTAAGAATGGACTGCTATACTCAGAAGTGATACTTTGATATGATGCATCGATGTAGAAGGCCTGAAAGTCGTATCCCAAACCTGCACCGATTGTATTGCGTTTCCCAACTAAAAGGTTAGAATAAGATTGGTTAGATGTTGAACCATTGTCATTATAACTTAATAAAGATAAATTATCAAAATTATTTCCTTGGTATGCATAACCACCTCTCAACCTGAATGCACTGATTCTGTACTCTGCACCAACTCTTACTTCAGAAGAATTCTTGTAAGAATCACTGAAGAAATCGTTCAATTCTCTTTCTGCATCGCCATATTCTTTATACTTAGGTTTAGTGATACCTTGGATAAAATCGACATTAAGAGCGAAATTTTTACTAGGAACGAATGCAGCACTCAAAGTCGCTTTCATTGGCGTTACCAAATTTCTGTCTTCACCAAAGACGTCTGCCTGATTACTGTTATAATAGTATTGATTATAAACTCTGTCGATACTCCACCAGGTCGGGGATTCCAACGCTGCACCAACTCGGAATTGATTGCTTAATTTTGCAATCACACCTACATTGGCAGAGAATCCATCAGAATGTTCTTCAAAACCGGTGTACTGCTTGCTGTAGGCGAGAGAAGTATTGTCATAATCAGAGTAAAATCCTGCTGTATCATTTTGTGTCAGGAAAGAATTATGAAAATTAAGCCCTGCTCCTAAATAAATTCGATTGTCATAATTGGCTCCAACTGCAAAGTTCAATTTGGACTGATCACCATATCGGTCATACGCATGGCCTCGAAAAGTGTAGTTGATCGGTGTACCAGGTGTGGATAGATTGTCCACAATTTTGATATTACCATTGGCAGGTGACTCAGAATAATTATCCAAAGACCTTGTAGAATAGTTGACTCCTACATTTACAAATTTCCACTTGGAAGCTGTATCACCTAAATTGATTGTCAATACGCCACCAGAATTACTGATATCCGTATTATTGGTTTTATAATTAAGAGAATTACCAGCCAGAGTTGTTGCATTCTTGTTGCTATTCACACCAAGCGTTAAATTCAAATCGTTCGTGATGAAAACCCCTATCCCAGCTGGATTCACATTCGCAGAAGAGATGTCACCACCCAACGCGCCTACAGATCCTGCCATCGAATTATATTTTGCCGTTCCGTTGATCGGATTAGCTGAGTAGACATCTACCGTATTTGTGAGTACTGAAATGTCCTGAGCTTTCAGATAAACAAAAGAAATGGGAATGCTTAGTAGTAATAAAGTCTTTTTTAGCATTTTTGTATGAAATGTTTTTTTTTAATTAATGATTATCTTCTTCCGCCGCCGCCGCCGGATCTCATTCCGCCACCGCCAGATGAACCACCAGATCTCATTCCGCCACCAGAGTTGAAACCTCCAGAACTTCCAGATCTACTAGGTGAGAATGATTCATTTCGGAAACCACCATTGTTGGGAGAAGTTCTCACATTACCATTATTAGGATAAGTCTGGGTTCTGATTCCTCCGTTATTTGGATAATTATTTCTAACATTTCCATTGTTTGGATATGTTCTCATACCGCCATTATTTGTTCTAATACCATTTGGGTTTCTCATTCCATTATTACCAGTTCGGATGGCACTATTTCTAGTTCCAACATCATTTCTGATATTTCCAGCTGTTCTGATTCTGCTATTATTGATACCTTGGAAACGGTTGTCATTTCTACCGCCGACTCTATTTTGAGAGATCATGCCGCCAAGTCTACCTGACCTGTTATAGTTGATTGGATGATAGTATCCGCCACCATAGTAACCGCCGCCCCAGCCACCATAGCCATAGCCCCAGAATGGGTCATAGAATCCGCCGCCCCAGCCCCAAGGCGAGTAGAAGGAGTTACCCCATCCAAATCCCATTCCCCAACCCCAAGAGTTGAAAGGACTGTTCCAGCCGTACATTCCGTAGCCAGGATATCCCCAGCCGCCACCAAAACCTCCCCATCCAAAGCCCATTCCCCAGCCACCATAGCCCCAGTTGTTGAAGCTTGTGTAATTGGTTTCAGAACCTGTAAAAGTTCCCCAGTCAGAAGAACTGCTCGCTAGATTATAACGATTGTCCTGATCCTGAATGTTTTGTTGGTTGTTATCATAGATGCTTGGATAGGTATCTTGATAATTGTAGTAGTTGTCAACTTGATTGTTACCGTAAGAATATGTTCCCGCTGGTAAAGAATCTCTATTTGGGTCGTAGTAAACACCGTCAGTTTCAGAATAACCACCTGTGTAGATTACACAAGAGGTCAAAAGAGAACTGCTGGCAATCAAGATCAAAGCTTTGGATCTGATCAGATTTAAAAAGCGATTATTGTTGATATTTTTCATTTTATGAGAAGTATTAAGTTTGCTATATTTGTATTCTTAAAAGAAACCAAATTTTGTACCAGTAATTATTTACAAAGTAGCGTAAAATTAGGCTTTTTATTTAGATTAGGAAAAGTTAAAAAAGTTAAAAAAAGTTTTAAAAAAATATGGCAAAATTAACATCAAGAGCAGAAGATTATAGCAAATGGTATAACGAATTGGTTGTTAAAGCTGATCTGGCAGAGAATTCTAGCGTGAGAGGATGTATGGTTATCAAACCTTACGGATATGCAATCTGGGAGAAAATGCGAGATGAGATGGACAAAAAGTTCAAAGAAACCGGACATCAAAATGCTTACTTCCCGCTGTTTGTTCCCAAGAGCTTATTCGAAGCTGAAGAGAAGAATGCAGAAGGTTTTGCCAAAGAATGTGCTGTCGTTACACACTACAGATTAAAAACAGACCCAAACAATCCAGCTAAATTGATTGTTGATCCAGACGCTAAATTGGAAGAGGAACTGATTGTACGTCCAACGTCTGAGGCGATCATTTGGAGTACTTATAAAAACTGGATCCAGTCTTACAGAGATCTTCCAATCTTGATCAACCAATGGGCGAATGTTGTGCGATGGGAAATGAGAACAAGATTGTTCCTTAGAACTGCAGAATTCCTTTGGCAGGAAGGCCACACCGCACACGCTACAAGAGATGAAGCATTAGAGGAAACTGAGAAGATGTTGGAAGTATATGCAAAATTTGCCGAAGACTTTATGGCAATCCCGGTTTTCCGAGGCATCAAAACACCTTCTGAGAGATTTGCCGGAGCGGATGAAACCTATTGTATCGAAGCTTTGATGCAAGATGGGAAAGCTCTACAAGCAGGAACTTCGCACTTCTTGGGCCAAAGTTTCCCGAAAGCTTTTGATGTGAAATTCACCAACAAAGAAGGAAAACAAGAATATCCTTGGGCTTCATCTTGGGGAACTTCTACAAGATTGATGGGCGCATTGATCATGACGCATTCTGATGATCTTGGTTTGGTCTTGCCTCCAACTTTGGCGCCAATTCAGGTTGTCATTGTTCCAATTTTTAAAGGAGAAGAGCAATTGGCGGAGATCAGTGAAGTGGCTTTGGAAATTCAAAGTAAATTGAGAGCGAAAGGAATTTCGGTTAAATTTGATAATGACACGCAGAACAAACCAGGCTGGAAATTCGCTGAATATGAATTGAAAGGTGTTCCTTTGAGAATTGCGCTTGGACAGAGAGATCTTGAAAACAAAACCGTAGAGTTGGCAAGAAGAGACAATTTGACAAAAGAAACAGTTTCTATCGAAGGTCTTGATGCTTACATCGAAGACTTATTGAAAACAATTCAAAGTGATATCTATAATAAAGCTTTAAAGTTCAAAGAAGAAAATATCACGAAAGTTGATTCTTACGAAGAGTTCAAAAAAGTCCTTGCGGAAAAAGGTGGATTCATCTTGGCGCATTGGGACGGAACTGCAGAGGAGGAAGAGCAGATCAAGCAGGAAACCAAAGCGACCATCCGATGTATTCCTTTGAACAATGAGCAGGAAGATGGGGTTTCATTGATATCAGGGAAACCATCCAAGCAGAGAGTTGTATTCGCAAAGGCTTATTAATCCTATATTTCTATAAATTAAAATCCGGAGAATTTCTTCGGATTTTTTGTTTTAAAATTAATTCGAAATTCAAAAGTTAAATCATAATTAGTTAAAGTTTTATTAAAATTTTTATCAATGAAAATTTGTGGATTAATATTTGGTAACATTACAAAACATCAAACTTTAAAAAATAAACTATTATGTCAATTAACTTAATCGACCTGATCAAAGGTCAACTAGGACCAGCTACGGTCTCTCAAACTGCAACTCAACTTGGAGAAAGTGAATCTGGAATTTCAAAAGCGATCTCAGCTTTATTACCTGCTGTGGTTGGAGGTTTTGCAAACAGCAATACACAATGCGAACTTTTGGGAACGGTAAAAGAAGCTGCCTCATCTGGCGTCCTATCCAACTTATTAGGAAATCTAAACGGAAGCGATTCTGTGATTTCTAAAATCCTAAGCTTGATCTTTGGAGATGGCGATAAATTGGCTGCTATTACAAATGCAGTGTCATCTTACGCTGGCATCAAAACAGAATCAACAAATTCTTTATTGAATCTCGTGACTGGTGCTACAGCCGGAACGCTTGGGAAATATGCAATCGATAATAATCTTGACGCATCTTCTTTTGGAAATCTACTAAGTGACCAAAAAGGGATGTTGTCTTCATTATTGCCTGCAGGATTCAGTTTTGCATCTTTAGGATTAGGCAACTGGTTTGGATCTGTAGATGCAGAACCTATCAATGTTGTTCCTGAACCATTACAAACACCTTTGGCAGATGTAAATCCAGTGACACCAGTTACAGAAAGACCAATTGTACCTGAAACGCCGAAAGCTGTTGTGACAGACACGCCAAAAGTAGATGTTACGAGAAGTGGAAGTACACATGAAATCGTTTCTGACAATTCTGGTGGTGGAAGTATCTGGAAATGGTTATTGCCATTGCTGTTATTGCTATTGCTAGGTTGGTTCTTCTGGAAACAATGTGATAAAAAAGTAGAACCAGTTCCTGTGACAACAGTTGATTCTACTGCTGTAGTATCAGATTCTACCGCTCCAGTTGGTGATTCTGTGGTTACCAAAAGAGAAACTTTGGTAGTTACTTTGCCTAGCGGAAAAACATTGCAAGCTTACAAAGGCGGAATCGAAGATCAAATCGTAGCTTTCTTGAAATCCGACGAGTATAAAAATTCTACGGAAGCACAACTAAAAGACAGATGGTTCAATTTTGATAATCTTAATTTTGAATTTGGGACTACGAAATTAACTCCTGAATCTCAAGTTCAGTTAGACAACTTAAAAGCGATCTTGGCTGAATTTCCAGATGCTAAAATCAAAATCGGAGCTTATACGGATAACAAAGGCGACGCTGCTACAAACTTGAAATTATCTGGTGACAGAGCTGCTGCTGTAAAATCTGCATTAAGCACTGCACAAGTGATCGAAGCAGAAGGTTACGGATCCAAATTTGCTAAAGTTTCTGCAGACGCAACTGATAAAGAAAGAGAAGCTGATAGAAAAACTTCTATTAGATTTACAAAATAAAATTAATATCAAATTAAATAGGAACTGCCAAGCAATTGGCAGTTTTTTTATTGTTAACTTGCGAGTTAAGTACAGTATAACTATTTTTGTTAGTCTAATCTAACAATGAAAATCATTGAATCCATCAAATCATAATACAGGCTGGAGAACCGAGAAAAGTTCGAATTCACTCAATGAGGTTTTTTCCAGCGTCAACATTCCCAAAGATGGGAGTTTCAAAAAGAAATTATTGGCCTACATGGGACCAGGATTATTGGTCGCAGTTGGTTATATGGATCCGGGAAACTGGGCCACAGATATTGCCGGTGGAGCGCAGTTTGGATACACGTTGCTCTCGGTCATTTTAATTTCAAACTTATTTGCCATTTTGTTGCAACATCTTTCCGTAAAGTTAGGTGTCGTAGCGGAGCGTGATCTGGCTCAGGCTTGTAAGGACCATTTCCATCCGGCGGTCAATTTTGTGCTTTGGATCTTCTGTGAGATCGCCATTGCCGCTTGTGATCTTGCCGAAGTGATTGGGTCGGCTATTGCATTGAATTTATTATTTGGAATTCCGTTGAGTGTGGGTGTTGTGATAACCATCGTCGATGTGTTCCTGATCTTGTTCCTGCAAGCAAAAGGTTTTAGATATATTGAAAGTATCGTTGGCGGATTGATATTTATTATTTTCATCGCTTTCTTTTACGAGATATTTCTGAGTAAACCGGATATTTTCCCATTGTTGGAAGGCTTGATCCCGAAGAAAGAGATCATTACAAATCCATCGATGCTTTACATTGCGATAGGAATTCTGGGCGCCACAGTGATGCCTCATAATCTTTATCTACACAGCAGTATTGTACAAACGAGGAATTATCCAAGAACTACGGAAGGGAAAAAAGAAGCTTTGAAGTTTGCGAGCATTGATAGTAGTCTTTCGTTGATGCTGGCTTTCGTCATCAATGCGGCAATTCTTATCATTGCTGCGGCAACTTTTCATACGTCGGGGAACAAAGATGTGGCTGATATCAACGATGCTTATATGCTTTTGACACCGCTTTTGGGAACGACTTTGGCGAGTATTTTCTTTGGAATTGCTTTGTTGGCCTCCGGACAGAATTCTACTTTAACAGGAACTTTGGCCGGACAAATTGTGATGGAAGGTTTCCTTAATATTAGGTTAAAACCTTGGGTCAGAAGATTGATCACGAGGACAATCGCGATCATTCCAGCTTTGGTCATTTCTATTATTTATGGTGAGAAAGGAACGGCTGAACTTTTGGTTTTCAGTCAGGTGATCTTGTCGATGCAGTTGAGTTTTGCGGTGGTTCCATTGGTAATGTTTACAAACAGCAAAGCGAAGATGGGAGAATTTGCAAATAAAATGTGGCTCAAAATCCTGGCGTTTGTCATCAGTGCTATTATTATCGTTCTGAACCTTTATCTTTTGAAAGAGACTTTCTTCCCTCAATAATTAGAAATTAATAAATAAAAAAAAACCGTCTCAAATAAGTGAGACGGTTTTTTTTATGTTCTAAAGTTGTATCGAGGACCACCTTTCGTTCTTGCGAAGCGCGCCCCGACCTGAGTGGAGCTCTTTTTTGCAGCTGGAAAAGCTAAGGCAAAAAAAGCGGGAATGGAGGGCGGATAAAGGCGCCAAATAATTTTAACCTAATTTCTTAGAATCTGCAACGAATTGTGCCAATCCAGAATCTGTCAATGGGTGATTCAATAGGTTGAGGATCGATGGTAGAGGAGAAGTGATCACATCTGCCCCGATCTTCGCACAGTTGATGATGTGCATAGGACTTCTGATAGATGCTGCCAAAATCTCTGTATCAAACATGTAATTGTCAAAGATCAAACGAATCTCCTCGATCAAGTTAAGACCATCCACAGAGATATCATCCAATCTTCCCAAGAAAGGAGAAACATAGGTTGCGCCTGCTTTCGCTGCCAAAAGTGCTTGTCCTGCTGAGAAGATCAAGGTGCAATTGGTTTTGATGCCTTTGTCTGAAAAATACTTCAAAGCTTTGATCCCGTCTTTGATCATCGGGATCTTCACAACGATTCTTTCGTGAAGTGCAGCTAGCTCATCACCTTCCTTAATCATTTCTTCGTAAGTCGTGGAAAGAACTTCGGCAGAAACATCACCATCCGAGATATTGCAGATGTCAACATAGTGTTTGTTGATCGCTTCCTTGCCAGAGATGCCTTCTTTTGCCATTAGAGAAGGGTTGGTTGTAACGCCATCCAAAATTCCAAGATCTTGTGCTTCTTTGATCTGTTCCAGGTTGGCTGTGTCGATAAAAAATTTCATATGTAAAAATTTATTTGTTTAATATTTATGAAAGTTGCTCACAAATATACATTTTAGTTTGCTTAATAAAAATGATAAAAAAAAGAAGCCCGAAGGCTCCTTTATGATTATTTCATTGTAGTTTCTTTCGCTTTGAATTCGTTGTACTTTGCAGTGTTTTGCGTTGTCATGTACATACCTTTCAGCAGGCCTACAACTTCTTTGTTGTTTGGATCTGCCTGATACATTTGCTCTGCGTAAGGCAAGGCTTTTTGGAATCTTGCTCTTCTCTGCTCAAGAACTTTGTTGGCGGCGTCGATCTTACCATCTTTTCTCAATGCTTTGTATTCCTCAATAGATTTTGCATCATCTTCACCAATGATCGTGAAAACTAAATTGTTGAGCGCATTAGGATATTTAGGGTCAAGTTCTACCAATTTTTTGTAGGTCGCCTCAGCATCAGCTTGTTTTGAAGGGTCTTTACTTTGCATTACGCCAAGATTATAAAGACTTTCTTTGTCTGCTGGGTTTTTAGCGATCTTCGCTTTCAAATTGTTTACAAACTCGTCTGTTTTACCAGATTTGAAATAAGAGTTGCTTTGAACTTGAGAAAGAGATTGGTTGTTTGGGAATTTTTTCAATCCTTCATCCGAAAGTGCTGCAGCCTCATCATATTTCTTTTGTTCGAATAATAATGATGAAGTTATTTCATAAAGTTCTTCTAGCTTGCTAGGTGTAGTTTCTGATTTGAAATCTGAGTAACCAGCACCACCGGGTGTCTTTTTATAAAGGTCATATGCAACCTGATCAAGATTCTCCTTATTTCCAGTTTTGGAATTCTTCGCTGTGTAAACTGTTTCAACGCCAGTATATCCGGATTTAATAAGAGAACTTAGAATGTCGGCAGCTTTATCTTTGTGATCAGCTGTCTGTGCGTAGGCTACACCAGCGTAGTAAAGATAATTCTTGTCATCCTGTCCCGCAGCTTTGAAGAGATAATAAGTTTCTGCAAACTTCTCTCCTGCAACGTCATATTTTTTGTCGTTATAATTTTTCGTTGCAACCTCGTTGGCTTTTTGCAAAAGTGGATTGATCGCCTCTCTCAACTTATCGCCTAAAGCAGGCGTATATTTATCTTGTTTCAAAGATAGTCCAGCACCCAATTTGTCTGCTGCATCTTTCCCTACAAAATAAACTTTGTTCTTTTCAGCATCTTTCCCTGTATAGATCTGCTCTTTACCAAGATTTGCAATTTTGGCTAAGTATTCTGCACCTTCCGTGTTTTTTCCTGCTTTCAGCAAAGAGAAACCTTTGGCATAATAATATTGCTCAAGAAGAGAAGGCTCCAATAGATAGGTCTTATCTCCAAAAATACCTTCTGCTTTGGATATCTCAGAATTTGCAGTTGCAAGATCTCCTGAATCAACTGCTTTTACAGCGTTAGCGATTTCTTTTTTCTGCGCATTGATGAACGCTACAGACAAAACAGCTAAACTTAAAATTAATCTTTTCATATGTTACTTTTGATTGTTTGATTGTCATATGTGATCGCGAGCGATTCCATATTATTTTTAACTTTTATTTTTATTCGTTGTCTTCTGATTCTTCAGCGTTGTTCGCGGCTTCCTCGTCTTCGATTTTCTTCAATTCCTCTTCATCGCCGATGTTGATCTGATTATTACCAGTTTGAGGTTTCACTTTGAATTCCGGATTGTTGCTGTCGTTTTCTGCAACTTCTCCATCTTCTTCTTCCACAACTTCACTGTCCATTTCTACTTTTGCAATCGCTGCAATTTCGTCTTTGGTTTTCAGATTAATGACTTTCACACCTTGGGTATTTCTACCCATCACGCGCATTTCGTTCATATTCATTCGGATGGCAACCCCAGATTTGTTGATGATCATCAATCCATCTTCGTCTGTCACACTTTGAATGGCGATCAGATTTCCAGTTTTCTCAGTAATGTTCAAAGTAATTACACCTTTTCCACCTCTGTTTGTGATTCTGTAATCTTCAACTGCTGTTCTTTTTCCATAACCTCTCTCTGATACAACCAAAACTGTATCATTTTCTAAGTCATTAACAACAATCATTCCGATAACTTCGTCACTGTCTTCAAGGGAAATACCTCTTACACCGATCGATCCTCTGCCGACTGCTCTCGCTTTTTCTTCAGGGAAACGAATACATTTTCCATTTTTGGTAGCGATCATGATTTGGGAATTTCCGTCTGTCAATCTTGCACCTAGTAGAGCATCATTATCACGGATCTCGATAGCATTTACACCATTTGTTCTTGGTCTGGAGTAAGCTTCCAACGATGTTTTCTTGATGGTACCGTTCTTGGTGATCATCACAACATTCATTTGGTTGATATATTCCTGATTCTTAAGGTCTTTTGTTCTGATGTAAGCCTTGATCTTATCGTCTTGTTCAATATTAATTAAATTCTGAACCGCTCTTCCTTTCGCTGTTTTAGAACCTTCCGGAACTTCGAAGACCCTTAGCCAGAAACATTTTCCTTTTTCTGTGAAGAATAATAGATATTCGTGGTTGGTGGCTGTAACGATATATTCCAAGAAATCCTCATCTCTTGTCGTTGCCGCTCTGTTTCCAACGCCACCTCTGGATTGTACTTTGTATTCGGAAAGAAGTGTTCTTTTGATGTAACCAGCGTGAGAGATGGTCAAAACAACTTTCTCATCCGGGATCATATCTTCGATAGAGAATTCTCCACCAGTATAATCAATCTCTGAACGTCTTTCGTCGCCGTATTTTTCTTTGATCTCCTGAAGTTCTTCTTTGATGATCTCGTAACGTCTTGGCTCATTCGTCAAAATGTCTTCCAAGTCTTTTATTAAGGCCATGATTTCGTCGTACTCAGCACGGATCTTGTCCAATTCCATTCCCGTAAGACGAGCCAAACGAAGATCTAGAATTGCCTGCGCCTGAATCTCGGAAAGTTCGAATTCCTCGATCAATCCTTCCTTCGCAGCCTGTGGATTTGCACTGTGACGGATAATGGCAATCGCTCTGTCTAAAGAATCCTGAGTGCCAATTACTTTCATAAAGCCTTCAAGGATGTGGGCTCTTTCCTGCGCTTTTCTAAGTTCGTACTTTGTTCTTCTTACGATAACTTCGTGACGGTGATCTACGAAATGTAGGATCATATCTTTCACATTCAGTTGTACAGGACGTCCTTTTACCAAGGCGATATTGTTAACTGAAAAAGAAGTTTGTAATGAAGTGTATTTATATAATAGATTTAGGACAACATTTGGAATCGCATCGTTCTTAAGTTCGTAAACGATACGCATACCATTTCTGTCAGACTCATCACGGATCTCATAGATTCCTGGAAGTTTGTCATCTTTTACCAACTCAGCAGTTCTGGCAATCATCTCTGCTTTGTTGACCTGATAAGGAATTTCTGTTACGATGATCGCATTTCTGTTCCCGATCTCTTCGAAGTTGATCTTCGCTCTCAAGACGATACGGCCTCTTCCTGTATGGAAAGCATCACGCACGCCATCATAACCGTAGATGATTCCACCTGTTGGGAAATCTGGCGCAATGATGTGCTTCATCAGCTCATCGATGGTAATTTCTTTATCATCAATGTAAGCGCAGATCGCATCAATACTTTCGGATAGGTTGTGAGGCGCCATATTCGTCGCCATCCCAACTGCAATTCCGGAAGCTCCGTTCACCAAAAGACTTGGGATCCTTGTAGGAAGAACAGTTGGTTCTGTCAAACTGTCATCAAAGTTATTTTGGAAATCTACGGTTTCTTTATCAAGATCGGCAAGGATCTCATCAGATATTTTTTTAAGTCTTGCTTCGGTGTAACGCATTGCTGCTGGTGGATCGCCGTCCATAGAACCAAAGTTACCCTGTCCGTCAACCATTTGATAACGCAAACTCCAAGGCTGAGCCATTCTTACCATTGCATCGTAAACAGAGCTGTCTCCGTGCGGGTGATATTTACCTAGAACGTCTCCAACAATTCTCGCAGATTTCAAATGTTTTCTGTTAGAAAAGACATTAAGACCGTACATACCGTAAAGAACTCTTCTGTGAACGGGTTTCAGTCCGTCTCTCACATCTGGCAAAGCTCTTGATACGATTACTGACATCGAATAATCGATGTAAGAGGTTCTCATCTCGTCAACAATGTTGATCGGTATTAACCTTTCTCCTTCCTTATGCATAAATATTTTTTAATTTATTGTAAATCAGAATATTAAAATACATTCTGACCCTTTAAGTTTTTCTGTTTTTTATAACGGGCTAATTTACAAAAAAAATACGATTTTTGCATTCTGAATTTATCAACATTAATCATAAAAAAATATTAAAAATGAGCATCCTAAGTATTACATTTCATACAATCGAAAATAAAATTGAAGAATGGGACATCTATGTGGAAAGTGATCTGCATGACATGGTGGAAAATCTTTTGGATGTGGAACAGTACATTCTTTCCGAGGTTCAATCCGATATGGTGAGCGAGGGAAAAAATACGAATCTGTTTTTGGTTTTTGATAATGATGAGATGAGAGATCAATTTATGGAAAGCGAAATGTTGAATTTGGAAGAGAGGATCAATATGAGATTTGGAGAACAAGTGATGATCTTCCCAACATTCCTCAATCCTAAGAAAAAGAGATTTTAGTTCAATTATAAAATCTGAAAATATGCGCTCGCAGATTGTGATGATTTTGCAGATTCTGATTTTAGATCTGCTTGATTTGCAAAATTTGCGAGATTTTTACTTTAAAGTTCTATTTTAATATCAGTCGGAGCAGAATCAAATACTATCAGATGTCAGTTTAAGGTTCTCGAGGACTTTTTTTTTATTAGTAGGAATAATTTTTGGAGTTACTTTGTAGCTCCTTTATTTTTATAAATTATGTTCGATAAACAACAACGAAAACTAAAACGTTCTGCCAGATTAATTTCCGTTCTCAGCAAGTACGGCTTCAAAGATATGATTGCCAGAATGGGGAAGAAGCCGGAAGAAAGTTCTGTGAATTCTGATGAGATCATTTCCAAAGGAACTGTTTATGAGAGGATTCGATTGGTTTTGGAAGAATTGGGTCCGACTTTCGTGAAGCTCGGGCAGACGTTCAGCAATCGGGAAGATCTGCTTCCGCAAGAGCTGATTCAGGAGTTGCAAAAACTTCAGGATAGAGTAGAAGTTGTTGATATGAATGTTGAGGAGATCCTGGAAAATGAATTCAATATTTTGGTCAAAGAATATTTTTCTAAAATTGTTTCCAAACCTTTGGCAACGGCTTCTATTGCACAAGTTTACAGAGCAACTTTGATCACTGGAGAAGAAGTGATTTTAAAGGTCAAAAAACCGGATGTTCTGAGTGTGATCGAGGATGATTTGCTATTAATAAAAGATTTGGTCAAATTAATTTCAACTTATTCTGAAATTGCTTCAAAATTAAATTTAAAACAAGCCATTGCTACTTTTGAAAAGTCTTTGTTAGAAGAGGTTTCTTTGGTCAATGAAAGCAATAACATCAAACAGTTTGCTTTAAATTTCAAAAATAATAAGGAAACCTACGTTCCAATTGTCTACGACGAATTTTCCAATAATAATGTTCTTTGTATGGAATTTATTGACGGGATTAAAGTCACCGATAAAGCTGAACTTCTTAATAATAATATCAATCCAGTTGTCATTTCGGAAGTTGGTTTGAGGCTTTTCGTTTCTCAGATTTTGGATTACGGATTTTTCCACGCCGATCCACACGCGGGAAATATCTTGGTGAAGAAAGATGGGAGAGTGGTTTTCATTGATTTTGGAGCCGTTGGGAAAATCCAGCCGAATGACAAGGAGATTCTTGAAAGTCTGATCGTGGCTTTTGTCGCGAAAAATTCAAATAAGATCGTAAGGTCATTGAAGAAAATGGCAGTCAGTTACGAGATTCCAGATGACAGGCGATTTGAAAATGATGTGGAAGAAGTTCTGAATTTCGTCCATAGCACGTCATTGAAAAATATCGATCCGCATATTATCATTAATAAAATGAAAGACGTTTTGAAGGACAATCAGCTTTATATGCCGGATTATTTTTATCTGTTGTTCAAAGGTATTGGTCTGATAGAAGGCGTTGGGCGAACCATCAATCCTGATCTGGACATCGTTCAAAGTCTGCATCCTTATACCAAGAAAATTTTATCCAGAAAGATCAGTCCGAAAAAGATCTTCAAATCCGGAATGGACAAAATGCTGAATTTCACAGACAACATTGATGAAATTCCAAAAGAATTGCGCTCCGTTCTGCAGAAATTGGATGATAACAAATTCACCATTTCGAGTGAAATTAAAAATATTGAGAAGACCAATCAACTCATCAAATCGAGTATAATCAATCTGATTTTAGCGATGGTTTTGGGTGCAAATATCATTGCAACATCCATCGTTTTCGTCTCAGAATCCGGACCAAGAGTTGGTGAAATGTCTTTGGTCGCTGTTTTGGGATTTGTATTTTCAGTTGTTTTGGTGATCATTCTTTTGTTGAGAATCACCCGAAAATAGATATTAAGATTAAAATTTTAATTCACTTCTTCTGCTTTTAAATTTCCTGTTTCTCTTAAGAAAATAGAAATGACAATCGCGAAGGAAATTCCTATTACAAAGAATAACAGTGAATGTTGTAACAGGGAATCAGCATCTAAACTCTTCGTCAATTTTGAACCATACAATTTAGAAAACAAAGGTGCTAAAAGTGTCGTCACACCAAAGGTCAAGAAATTGATAGCTCCTGTTGCGCTTCCTTTCACTTTGTCGGGATTCACTTCTTTGATGATGGAGTAAGGAATCATCGCGGCGCCAGAACCAATTCCCATCAATAAAAGAGAAATATTTACTGACATCAAATTCGGTAAATACGCTAATTGTAATAAACTCAAAATCATCAAAACCGCACCTCCGATAATGACCGGAATTCTGCGCTTGATCTTATCTGCAACCCAACCTAGAAGCGGACATCCAATTGCCCAACCAATCGGAACTAAAGCGCAAGCTACTGTTGCAGTTTCGTGGGAAAGACCTCGACTTTTTTGAAGAAAATCTACACCCCAGATCATCGCGAAAATCGTTGTCGGAGCGAATAATAATCCCGAAACCAAACCTGACAAATAACTTTGTGGATTTCCGAAGATGATCTTATAATTATCAAGAAAATTCTTTTGCTTTTCAATCTTTTCTCCTGGTTCTGTTTTGGGTGTGAACAAAAATGCCAGCAAAGCTAAGATCAATGAAGTTATACCAAAAAAAATCCAGATGCTGGTAACGCTATTTCCATTGGTCAAATAAGTGTTGCTTAATTTCTGTCCGGCAGAACCTCCCAGCATTCCTAAAGTTTGTGTTATTCCAATTGCTGTGGCTAGATTTTTCCCGGAGAAAGCTTTCACAGCGATGTAAACCGCGGCCGGAAAAGCCATTGCTGAACCTGCGCCCTGCATCAATCTTCCTGCATATCCAACCACATAATGAGAACCTCCAAATAATAATGAGCCAATTGCCAAAACCAAGATACCGAAGAATACTGGTTTTCTCGCGCCCATTCTGTCCAAAAATAATCCCGCAGCCAAACTCGTGATGGAGTAGCTGATGTAGTAGGCGCTGATCATCGAGCTGACTTCCGTCCTGGTCGCGCCGTAAGATTCTTTGAGGTCGCCAATCATCACGCTGGGAGAAGATCGAATCGCATATTCCAATGTATAGAACAATAAGGCCAATATCCAGGAGATAAAGAAGGGATTTTTCAGAAAAGAAGTTTCGGTTTTCATAGGGGAATTTTGGATGTGAAAACAAACATTTTCACCTCGGTTAAAGAGATTTTTTAAAGCTCTTTTAATTAAATGAATTGTAAAAATAGAATATTAAAATCTATATTTCAATGGAATTTCAGAAAATCCAAACAAAAACTGTAAATTTGCACCAAATTTTTAGACGAAATATAATTAATTAAAGCACTCAATACGGAGTGCAACACAAAACAATTTATGAGTATACCTCAAGCAATTACAGAAACGGTCATTCTTGCAGACGGCAGAGAGATCACAATCGAAACAGGGAAATTGGCAAAACAGGCTGATGGATCTGTAGTAGTAAAAATGGGTGGAACAATGCTTTTAGCAACTGTTGTAGCCAGCAAAGAAGCAAAAGATGGCGTAGATTTCTTGCCATTGACAGTAGATTACAGAGAAAAGTTCTACGCAGGTGGGAAGATCCCTGGAAACTTTTTCAGAAGAGAAGCTAGACCATCTGATCAGGAGATCTTGACGATGCGTTTGGTGGACAGAGTCCTAAGACCATTGTTCCCTGAAGATTTCCACGCGGAAGTACAGGTAATGATCTCTTTGATCTCTTACGATGGACAATCCATTCCGGATGATCTGGCTGGTTTTGCAGCATCTGCAGCAATCGCGATCACGGACATTCCTTTCAACGGACCAATGTCTGAAGTAAGAGTGGTAAGAATCGATGGGAAACTTTCTGTTAATCCAAAATTAGAAGACCTAAAGATCGCTGACCTTGATATTATGGTTGGTGCAACTAAAGATTCTATCGTAATGGTAGAAGGCGAGATGAAGGAGATCTCTGAAGCAGAAATGCTGGAGGCTATCAACTTCGCTCACGTTGAGATCAAAAAACAAGTTGAAGCTCAGGAGAGATTGGCTGAAAAAGTTGGTAAATCTTTCCCGAAAAGAGAATACAGCCACGAGAATCACGACGAAGCAATCCGTGAGAAAGTTTGGAAAGAAACTTACGATAAAGTATATGAAGTAGCGAAATCGCCTTCAGGTAAAGAAGAGAGAAGCGATAAATTCAAAGCGGTGCGTGAAGAGTTCTTGGCTCAATATGTTGATAATGCTGAAGAATTGGAAAGAGTAACACCTTTCGTAAAAGTGTATTACCACGATGTTGAGAAAGAAGCGATGCGTCAGATGATCCTTAATGATAAGATCAGACTTGATGGTCGTGATCCTCAAACAATCCGTCCGATCTGGAGTGAGATCGATTATTTGCCAGGCGCACACGGTTCTGCTATCTTCACAAGAGGGGAAACTCAATCTTTGACAGCTGTAACTCTTGGTTCAGTGAAAGATGCGAATATGGTTGACAGCGTAATGATCAACTATGACGAGAGATTCTTCCTACACTATAACTTCCCACCATTCTCTACTGGTGAAGCTCGTCCTTTGAGAGGAACTTCAAGAAGAGAAGTTGGTCATGGAAACCTTGCTCAAAGAGCTTTGGCGAATATGATCCCGGAAGAAAATCCTTACACGATCCGTATCGTTTCTGATATTTTGGAATCTAATGGTTCATCTTCTATGGCGACTGTTTGTGCAGGAACTTTAGCATTGATGGATGCGGGTGTTCAGATCAAGAAACCAGTTTCTGGTATCGCGATGGGATTGGTAACGGACATCAAAACAGGAAAATTCACAGTGCTTTCTGATATCTTGGGTGATGAAGATCACTTGGGAGATATGGACTTCAAAGTAACTGGAACTGCAGACGGGATCACCGCTTGCCAGATGGATATCAAGATCCAAGGATTGTCTATGGATATTATGGAAAAAGCCCTTCTACAAGCTAGAGACGGAAGATTGCATATCCTTGATAAATTAAATGAAACCATCTCTGCACCAAGAGAAGACGTGAAACCTCATGCTCCGAAAATGGTGATGCTAGAAATCTCTAAAGATTTCATCGGTGCGGTGATCGGACCTGGTGGAAAGATCATTCAGCAGATGCAGAAAGATACGGATACCGTGATCGCTATCGAGGAAGTTGGAGAGATCGGAAGAATCGAGATCTCTGGTGTGAGTAGAGAGAAGATCAACGAGGCTATCGCGAAGATCAACGAGATCACTTTTGTACCAACTGTAGGTGAAGTTTACCAAGGTAGAGTTGTGAAAGTAATGGATTTCGGAGCTTTCGTAGCGATCGCTAAGGGAACTGAAGGACTTCTACACATCTCTGAGATCGAGTGGGCACGTCTTGATAAAGTACCATATAGTGAAGGTGACCAAGTGGAGGTGAAATTTATGGGTTATGATGACCGTAAAAAAATGAAACTTTCCAGAAAGGTATTGTTGCCAAGACCAGAAAAACCGGCACCAAAACCAAGACCGGAAAGTCAAGTGAACCCTGAAGGTAAAGACCAACCAGGAGAGCACAAGCCTTTGAACGAAGCATAAGATTAAGTCTTAATTATATTGAATCCCCCGATAACTCGGGGGATTTTTTATATGTGGATTCTGAGCGTGACAGCTTTGTTTTTTTTAGTAGGAATTATTTTTTTATTGTCCTTCGAGAGCCTCAGGATGACTTGGTTGGGGCGTACCTCCGGCACTCTTTTGTTAGTGGGTTGGGCGTTTCTATTAACAGGTTGCTCCTACGGAGTAGTTGTGGATTGGGAATATTGTTTTACCTCAAGAATATTATATGAATGCGTAAGAATATTCTATTTCTATGCTAAAATATTGAGTTACATCGTGACAATATTATGTTGCAACGGGAGAATATAAATTGACATCGTTAAAATATGCGTTTGCATCGTGCCAATATAGAATTACATTACAAAAAAATAAAGTTACATCGCGAGAATGTAACTTTACATTGCAAGAATGTTGGTTTATCCTGCTCTAATATGCTTTTACTTATTGAGAATATTATTTGCGGTTAGTGAATTTGATATCTGCGACATTGAGATATTCAGCTGAGGTAGCACCATAAAGGCCTTTGACGTATTTTTTGACGTTTTGGGCGATGTCATAAAGTCCGGAGCCTTCTGTGTATAGAATCTGGTTTCTTTCTATGAGTTTGACGTTGAGTTCGGCTTCGGTCTGGTCTACGGGTTGGGTGGTGGCTACTAGTGATTCGTGGTAGGTGTTGAGGTTGTTTAACTTTAAATCTTCTTCGTTGGGTATGTAGCTGGGGATGGTTGCCAGCAACTGCAAAAGAATCCCAAAATTCTCTGCCTGTTGGGTGTAGGATTGGCGGGAAGTAGAAATTGGATTGTTGGATGATGGTTGTCCGTTTTCGGGATTTTCTGTTGGTGGTTTTGGTTTGTTTTTGGTGCCTTGGATTGTACGGTTTAACGTTTTTGCCTGATTGAGCGTTCCTTCTGGCAGACCTAAAATGTCTAAGAGATTGATAATTCTTGTGGCGGTTGGTTTCAGGTTTTCGAAAGCGGATTGACGCAGGGCGATGGCGTTTTTGTTGGCGTTACGTTTTTCTTCTACTTCGCTGAGTTTGGCAACGGCAGTGGTGTAGAGAGTCTGGAGATTTGCGACCGACAATCTTGCTACGGGTGGATTGTAAAGGGTGTAAACGGAAACTTGCTCTGTGAGTTTTTGTAGGTTGGCTACGTTTTTAGCGTGGCCTACTTCTGAGGTGCTTGACATAATATTTGTGTTTTTGAATTATTGTTTTCAAATATAAAATTTATTTTGAATATGACAATAAATTGGGGTAATAATTGTGAATAATTGAATATTATGTTAAATTGGGGATGAGAAACCCCGGCTTGGGGGCTGGGGGTTTGTTTTTTTATATTGATAGTGGGAAGCACGGATTGTAAATGCGCGCTATTGGGCTGGGATAGTTGAGCTAACTTTTAATGCTATTATTATCTATAAATTTAATAATTGTGAAGTGCTTAGGAATTCCTCTTTAATCTGAGTATTTAATTCGGAGATTTTTTCGACCATGAATTTATTAAAATTAGATTCAGCATTAATAAGTTTACTACATTTTATATAACTGAGAGCATCCTCAAAATTTTTATGTAAAAATATTTCCAATTCCTGGCTATCATCATTATCATCATCATCATCATCAAAAGATTCCTCTCTTATGTATTCCAACTTGATTTTTTCCAATAAAGATAAACAGCTAAAATTGTTGTAGTCAAAATCTCCAAATACATTTGTCTTATTAAAGAATTCTAAAAATGTATGTATTGGTCTCACACGATAGCCAGTTCCCACAAATACTAAATTTGATTCAATTTTTCTCAAAATGATTCTCATCTCAAAAAATGCAAAGAAGTTTTTTAATTTGTCATTATGATTTATTCCCGTTGGCTCTAAATTGATATATTCCTCACCCAATGGAATTAGAAAATATCTAAGAAATGCTGGTCCATCTACTTCTTCACATAATTTGAAAAAGTTTTGATTTCCGCCAGTAGTTTTATTCCTTAAGAGTTTAAATTTTTCCGTGTAGATCGCTTTTTTTTGTTCATCATTTAATGACTGTATTAGCATTGATACAAAATATTCTTGAAGTGATTTGTGCGGAAAACTATATTCAATTCCATCCTGGATTAATATAGATATAGACACAGAGAAATCGTAAATCAAATCATCTACTTCACAATTTAACTTAAATTTTTCAACAATCGACGCTAAAGTTTGTCTTAAGTATTCTACATCAAAGTTATATTTGCCTTTGAATAATGATATGTAGGAAAACCATTTGAGAATTAATTCTAATTCCTCATTTTTCAATTTAGACTTTCTTTCATGTAGCCAAAATCCTTTCTTAGTAAATGTATCGTGTTTAGTACACAAAGTATCAAAAACATTCCAGTAAAATTTACTCTTATTTTTAGGTATTTCTGGATGAGAACTAAATGTAAATATGAACATTGAGAGAAGCAATGGATTTGTAAAATAATCCAAATAATGTTTATTTTCTTTTTTTTCAATAACTGAAATTATTTTACCAATAGATTCTTTGTTTTCATGATTTTTAAATTGGATATTAACAAACTCATTTACTTGTTTTGAATTAAGTGGTTGTACAAAAAAATTATTAAATCTTTGGAAAGATTCAGCATTAGCGCCAGGTCTTGAGGTTATAATAAATGCATTATTAGGGTATAAATCAACAAGTTCTTCAATTTCATTTGTTATTTTATTTTTATTGTCGGAGAATATTTCATCATAACCATCTAGTAAAAAGACAAAGTTTCCTTCATGCAGTATTTTTTCTAAAATTTTATCTGATTTAGCTAACTTATTTTTTGTTAAAACAGAAGATATATAGTCAAATATTGTAATGTCTAAATCATTCAAATTTCTTAATTCTACAACAATTGGAACAGTGTAAAATTGATGTATGCATGATAGGAAAATATGTTTCATCAACATACTTTTTCCTGATCCCGCCGAACCAATAATTGTAATAAATTTTTCTTCAAATATTATCTTTTTTAAATCATCAGTGTTTTTACAGATTTTAGATGAATTTTTAATTGTAACAGGGTAAAAAACTTCATAAAAATCGATTTTCTCGTCTCTGTATATAAATGTCTTTGTCTTAGAATATTTATTATAATAATTAGTTACGTAATTATTTAGTGAATTATTAAAAAGATGATCTATTTCAATTGTTAAGTTGTTAAACTTTTTAACAATTGGATCTTTAAATGTTGATAATAAAGTTGTGATGGCTGCAGTTGTTGAAATTGGTTCCATATAATAGTTTTTTTCCAAATCTACTTATTAAAATTTGAATTATATTTTAAATTTACTATTAGTTATTTTCTAAACTTCTTCTTCCTCTTCCAAGGCGCATTCTTCCCCACATCGCCTGCCATAATACAACCATAAGGCATCACTTCGTCCAGAACTTCGCAAAGACCGTATTCCTCAATTTGGGCTCTTACGTTTTTGGCGCTTTTGTAGGCGCTTGGGAGTTCGGAGATGTCGATGTCGTTGGAGAAGAAACGGATGTCGAGACCTTGCGTTTCTTCGGCGAACACTTCGTCGATGGTTTTGTGGGCCAGGGATTTTTTGTGTTGTGTTCTGCTGAAGTTTCTTCCCGCACCGTGTGGCGCAAAACCCAGATTTCTGCCGTTGGTGGTCCCGGAAACGATCAAAACAGGTTCCGCCATATTCAGAGGAATCAACCTCGGGCCTGTGATGTCGGGCAAAAATTTGTCGTCTAGTGGTGTTGCGCCCTTCGCGTGGTAAAACAGGTCACCATCTCTGAATACAAAATTATGCTCGTTCCAATATCGGTCTTGTTTTTCGATACTGAGTTTTTCTAAAACAGCGTTGTGGATGGACTCGTGGTTTTCCTTCGTCCAATCTCTGATGCGTTGCAAGGCTTCCCAATATTGTTTTCCTTCCTCAGTCTCGTAGGGAATCCACGCGTTTTCCTTCAAGGTTTCCGGTGAGAGTTCCATTCGGAAACGGTTGGCGACCTTCATCCCTTTGTCGTACAACATTGCGCCAGGCGCTCTGGAACCGTGGTGCGTTACCAACATTGTGTTTCCTGTATTTTTGGAAATCCCGACGAACAAAAAGTGGTTGCCGTCGCCCTGCGTTCCCATATGCGAACGGGCGATGCTGATGAGTCTCTCGTCGTTCAAAAAGAAATTCTCCCGGAAGGCATCCATCAATTCCTGCGACATTGGCATTTGCGACCCTCGGTCTCTACCGCCGTAACCGAAATGTGTGATGGAATGCGCTGTGTCCAAAACCGTTTTCGGGTCTGCCTTTCCAAAATCGGTCGACATCACGGAACAGCAGATGTCTGCAGAGTGAAATCCAGGATGGATGGCATTTTTCGCAACCACCACACCGCCCACGGGGATGTGACCTTCGGGACCTGTAGGGCAAGCATCTGGCATGATGGCACCGCTGACCAAGGTTGGGGTTTTCATCAAGACCTTCATCGTGTTGATGACTTTTTCCACGTTGTCGGTTTCGCTGTCGTTTTCCGCTTTGATGTTGATGATGAACTCCTGTGGCTCGGAATGGAGTGGGATCGGGTCTGGTGCGCGGAATTGTTCCAGATAGTCCAACATTTCGTTTTCGCTTAATTGATTTTCGCTGATGTGTTCCAAGGCTTCTGCAAACCATTTCTTTGGTGTGAATCCTAATGCGATCAATTCTTTTCCTGTGATTGTAGTCATTGTTTTAGTTAGTTAGTTAGTTAGTTAGTTAGTTAGTTAGTTAGTTAGTTAGTTAGTTAGTTAGTTAGTTAGTTAGTTAGTTAGTTAGTTAGTTGTAATTGGTGATGCAAAGTAAAAGGGTGAGTGCGCAATGTTTTTGCGTATCTTAAATTTTTTATACATTTAATGAAAATTTTTTAAAAAGCACAATGGAGAATTTGAATTCGGAGCTCTTTCAGGCCTTTCAAAACAAGCTCAAAACCGGAAACAGGCGAGGCGTTCACCTGAATGCGATTCCCGGAAACTCGAGGTATAAATTCGACCTTGCTCGGTTGTCGGAGATCAGCAAAAGTCTGCCGGAGCATTTCATCATCGATCTGTTGACGCAGAAAAATGTGAATTTCAAATTCTCTGTCCACCAAAAAACAACCGAGAAGCCTAAGAATGACAGTTATCTCTTGGAGGACGAGGGGAAAACCAATGAAGAACTGTTTCCCAACTCTGCGATTGCGGAAGTTCCCCAGGAGAAAAATCAACTGAGCGCGTTGGATAAGCTGACGACCAGCCTGGAAAATCTGATCTTTCAAAATGAGGTGATCCAGTCTGAGAAAGGCGTGAATTCTTTGGGTTTTGGTTTCCCAATTCTGATCCGGAAAGATATGGACGGACAGATCTCGGCGTCACCCATCCTGATATGGTCTGTGACGATAAAAGCCGTCAACGAGATGAATACCTGGGAGATCAGCAGGACGGAAGATGACCCGATCTATGTGAATGAGGTGCTCATCAACCATCTGCAAAGTGATTCTGGCATTAGCATCAAGCAGATCTCGGAGGAAATGCTGGCCGATGGAAAAATCGACAAGCCAGAACTTTTGAACATCTGTCAGAGCCTTTTGGATCAATTGAAGATCACGCAGAATCTGGATTTCATTCTCAATAATTATGAAGAGATTCCCTTCATCAAAGCCAAAGCCTCTTACGAAAACCGAGTTCCGAATAAAGGTGATTCGGTGATCATGAAGTCTGGTGTCTTTTCCATTTTCGAGGTTCAGAAGCAGAATATTATCAATGATTATGAGACTTTGAAGAAGGAATTCAAACCGCTAGAGCATTTCACAAAAGCTGGTTTCCAAAGTATCACTTCCGTAGAAACCGATCCATCGCAACAAGGGATTTTGGAGTCGTTGAGATCACAATCCAAGATTTTGATCCAAGGTCCGCCGGGAACGGGCAAAAGTCAGACCTTGACCGCTGTTTTGCTGAATGCCCTGGAGAATAAACAAAAAACCATCGTGGTCTGCGAGAAGCAAACGGCGCTTGAAGTGCTTTACAATGCGTTGCAAAAGTTGGGTCTGGGACGCTATTGCATTATGATCAAAGATGCTTCGACTGATAGAAAGTTAGTGGTAGATTCTGTTCGAAATACAATCGACTCGGCGGATTTTAAAAAACTGATCCAGCCTTATTCTGAGCAATCGTTGCAAAATCAACTGACGGAAATCTCCCGGCATAAAGATACAATCAATGCAGTTCACGAGCTCTTGAATTCTGAATTGATTCCGGGGAAAAACTGGACGGAGATCGTCGGAAATCTGTTGAGCTACAAAGATTCTAAGGAAAATATCAATCTGCAAGATCTGAAGTTTTATTTTTCTGAAGATGAGGTAAAAGTCATTGAGAATGTTCTGAAAAATGGGGAAGAATTGTATCAAGATTTTAAACCTTTTGAAGCTTCAACGTTCATCGATCCTGAAAAATTGATCAAAGATAATTTTCATAGCAGTCAGCAGAATTTGGATTCGGCTTTTCAGAATTATGATAATTCTTGGAAGGAAATTCAGCGTTTGATCAGTGATTTCAAACCGATCTTTGAGGAAAAGCGGAAGCAGGATTTTGGGAAGAATCTGCATGACGTTTCCAATTATATCAATGAAACCGAAGTTTTGACCTCGACTTTAAATCAAAATTCGGAGGAATTGCATCCTGAAATCACGAATGGATTTTTCTATAAACTAACGGCGCTATTTTCATCAAGCAAGAAAAATAAAATCAAGACCCAGAAGCGATTGCTGGAGTTGAGTTCATTGGTGAAGAAAATTAGTCTGAAGGCGTTTTTTCCGGCCATCAATCTGTCTGATGACCTTTGGAATAACAGAAATGAGATCATTAACTACAGGCAGAAAGTTCAGGAAATTCAGTCGGGTTTTCTTTCGAAGTTAGAAACAAGTTTTGAAGAGATTGATTTTCTTAATGCCTTTGATCCCGTTATTTCTGGAAGGGAAACCGAAATGATCTCGCAAAAGATCCAGCAGTTGCGGAAGGCAATCTCCAATAATCATTGGGTGAAGAATCTGGATTTTGGGAATACTTATCAAAACTTCAAAACTTATATTGATCACACTTTAAATCTTTATAAAACTTACAGAAACAATCCAGAGAATCCTTTGTTGAAAGAGTTTAGCTGGTTTACTTTTTATTATTCGCTTTCGGATTTTCAGAAGTCGATTTTGGAAAAATTGTATCCGACCAGCAATTGGAAACCGACGTTTTATTCAGCTTATTATCCGTTGTTGCTCAATCATTATTCTGATCCAAAACTGAATTTCAGCGAGAAAAATTATGAGGAAATAGAAAAGAAAATCAAGCAATTGGGAATTTCTCAGAAGAGCTTTGTGGAGTTTTTCTGGAACGTTGCCCAGCAAAATTCAGTGAAGCAATTTGAGCAAAATAACAAAGATGTTACGGTTGCGAATCTTTATAACAAAAGAAGCAGTATCAATCACAAAAGGCTGACCTTAAGACAAATCGTTCAGAAAGATATTGACCTTTTTACACATTTCTTTCCTATTATTTTGACAACGCCAGATGCTTGCAGTAATCTTTTTCAGGGAAAGAATTTTTATTTTGACAATGTCGTTTTTGATGAAGCCAGTCAGTTGAAACTGGAAGACAATCTGCCAGCGATCTTGAAAGGGAAAAACGTGATCATTGCAGGCGACGAACATCAAATGCCACCTTCCAATTATTTCAGCAAAGTATTTGATGGAACTATTGAGGACGAGGATGATATCGAATCTGAAACCGAAGTCATCACATATAAAAATGCAATGTTGAACATCGAATCGCTGTTGGACTATGCGATGGAAAATAATTATGAAAAGAACCATCTGGATTTCCACTACCGTTCCAAACATCCTTATTTGATCGACTTTTCCAACCACGCGTTTTACAATTCGAGGTTGAAACCACTTCCGACAAAGTCTGAAAATAAGCCGATTGAGTTTTTCCAAATTGATGGTGTTTTTGATGACCATACTAATAAGGAAGAAACTGATAAAGTGTTGGAAATCTTGGAACATATTCAGCCTAAAAGTGATGGCAGTTATCCTTCGGTGGGAATTGCTACGTTCAATATTTCGCAACGGAATTACATCAAAAGAAAGATCGTGCAGAAAGCCAGTTTGCCTGAAAATGAACATTTCAAAGAGATAATCCAAGGATTGGAATCTGCAGGATTATTCATTAAAAATCTTGAAAATATCCAAGGTGATGAGCGCGACATTATCATCATTTCTACGACTTACGGGCGGAAAGCGAGTGGAAAATTCATTCAGAGTTTTGGACCGGTGAATCATACCAAAGGTTACAAATTGCTGAACGTAATCATTACGCGAGCCAAAGAAAAGATCTACCTCTGCAACTCGATTCCAGATGAGATTTTTTCCAATTACAAAGACGCATTGCAACAAGAAGGTTCCAACAATCGGAAGGCAGTTTTCTATGCTTATTTGGCTTATTGCAAGGCGGTGAGCGAAGAAAATGAGAATGGACGAATTGAGATTCTGAATGTTTTGGATCAATTTGGATATTCAAAACAAGCTAATGAAAGTGGCAATTCCAATCTGTTTATTGACCATATCTTTGACCGATTGCAAAGGGATTTTCCAGATCACAAATTTTCAAAAAATATTGACTTTGGTGGTTATCAATTTGATATTTTGATTGAAAAAGAAGGAAAGAGATTTGTGGTCGTAGAATGTATGAGCAAAGAAAAATACGACGATGAATTGGGCTATCTGGAAGATCTGCACAAAGAAAAAGTGTTGAAGAATTCGGGGTTTGAGTACGTCAGAATTTGGAGCCAGAATGTTTGGCAGAATTTAGAAAATGAACTTCAAAAAATAAATAAAAAATTACTATGATATTTGAACAATTAGAAAAATCAGCGGGCGAGATTCAGTTTAAAGATGTTATCGCATTCATCGATGAACATTACGATTTTACGCCTACTAAATTTACAAATGGAAACACAGTGAATGAGGCCGACCAGAATAATGGCTCTTGCAAGGTTTTCAGTTTTGCAAAGTTGAATGCGCTTTCTAAGGAAGAGACTTTGGCTTTGTTTGGCGACTTTTACAGAACAGATGTTTTGCAGAATCCGGAGGGTGATGACCATCAGAATATCCGAAACTTTATGACGTTTGGTTGGGATGGGATATCGTTTGAAGGTGAAGCTTTGAAGAGAAAGTAAAAATTTTAAAACACAAAGGCACTAAGTTTATTTTGCAAACTAAATGCTTTAAGGCACTAGGATTTATCTTCGATAAATTTTAAAGAGTCGAATAGGCTATCAATATAAATTACATTTTTTTTTGCCCTTGTGCTAATCTAAATCCAACAAAATGTCATCCAACAAAAACGCATTGATCCGTTACAAAACTCTGGACAAATGTCTGAAGAACAAGTACAAAAAATACACTTTGGAAGATCTAATGGAAGAATGTTCCGAAGCTTTGTTTGAGTTTGAAGGCAAAGAATCTTTTGTGAGCAAACGGACCGTTCAGCTCGATCTGCAGAATATGCGAAGTGAGAAGTTCGGTTATGAAGCGCCAATCGAGGTTTATGAAAGAAGATTTTATCGATACAGCGACCCGGAATATAGTATCCATCAGATTTCAGTCAATGAAAATGATCTGAAGGCGATGAATAATGCGGTGCAAATCCTGAAGCAATTCAAAGATTTTTCGATGTTCAAAGAGATGAATGGAGTGATCCAGAAGCTGGAAGATTCGATACAGTCGACGAGTCAAAAATCCATCATTCATCTGGATAAAAATGAGCAGTTGAAAGGGTTGGAACACATTGACATCTTGTACGAAAGTATTTTGAACAAAAAGGTTTTAAAGATCTGTTACAAGAGCTTCAAGGCAAGGGAAATGAATATTCTGACCGTTCATCCGCAGTTATTAAAGGAATACAACAACCGTTGGTTTCTCATCTGTTATCACAAGAACAGCATTATGAACCTGGCTTTGGATCGAATGGAGGAAATTGAAATCGATGATAAATCTGAATATATCGACAAGGATTTCAATGCTGACCGATATTTCGGAGAAGTGATTGGCGCGACCGTTTCGGAAACTCAAAGGCCTCAGAATGTGATTTTCTTCATCACCAAAAAACACGCACCATACGTGAAAACCAAGCCTTTTCATCACAGTCAAGTGATCATGGAGGAAGATGAATTGGGAACGACTTTCAAGATCTGTGTTCAGCTCAATTTTGAGTTGGAAAGAATGATCCTAGGAATGGGAGAATTCATCAAAGTTTTGGCACCGAGGAAGCTAAAGCAGAGAATCCATAAAAGTCTGAAGGAAGCTTTTAATAATTATGAAAATGAAAATTGATCTTGGCTCACTATTTGCAATTTTGTTGAAAATTTAAAATTATGAACCCGAGATTGATTAGAACAGTATTGACGTGGGCAGCGCCCTTTATCATTGGTTATGTCGTAAAGAAATTCGAAGAAAGGCAAGCCAAAAAATCACAAGAAAAAGCAGTTGCCAAAGCATAGAAAAGCCACCGGAAAAGGTGGCTTTTTTAGTTGCTCTACTCATTGTGGAAATCAGCATTTGTCAATAAAATAAAGGCTTTGGCGCAAAGTTTGAATTTAACTCACAAATTTTATTACTATGAAAAAATATATGAATTTCATTCCATTGTTTTTATTAGCAGGAATGTTGACGAGCTGCGAGACAGTCGAAACCATTTTCAAAGCCGGTATGTGGTGGGGAATCATCGTCGTAGTCGGTATAGTCGCTTTGGTATTATGGTTATTATCAAGGGGTAAAAACTAAATAAAAAAGCGTCTCGAATTTTCGGGACGCTTTTTTTATTTTAAAGGATCTGATCTCTAGAGATTATCCAAAACCTCTTTTAGATCAACATAGCCACCACCGTTGTAAACATCGGTCAATCCTTCAGATTTGAAATATTCTGCTGCTTTGCCTGATCGGTTTCCTGACCTGCAGAAGAAAATCTTAGTTCCATTCAGGTTGGTGATTTCCTGTTTTCTATCTTCCAATTCTCCCAATGGGATATTTTGAGCTTCTTCGATATGTCCGTCCATCTCTAGTTCCAATGGTTCGCGCACATCGATCAAGTGATAATTTCCTGCTCTTAATACATCTTCTAAAGCCATAATTTTTTATTTTTTACATTTTAATACTAACAAAATTACAATATAAATTTTTAATCTCAAATAAAAATTTGGCTCCCTTTAGGGTTGGGGATAAACGAATTTTGATTGATTATATCAAATTTTAAAACATTAATTTTGCGCTGTAAAATGGACAACAAAGAGAAATACAGCGAACTTATCAAATCCAAAGCTTTGGCTTTCGGGTTTCAGTCGTGCGGTATTTCCAAAGCAGATTTTTTGGAAGAGGAAGCGCCACGCTTGGAGAAATGGCTCAAAAACAATTTCCATGGAGAGATGCGCTATATGGAAAATCATTTTGATAAACGTTTGGATCCCCGATTGTTGGTTGAAGGTTCCAAGTCTGTGATTTCCTTAAGTTATAATTACTTTCCAGAAGAACTTCAAAACAATCCTGACTTCAAGCTTGCAAAATATGCGTACGGGGAAGATTATCATGATGTGATCAAAGACAAATTGAGAACGTTGGTTGCTGAACTTCAGGACGAAATAGGCGAGTTTGCATTCCGTGTTTTTGTAGATTCTGCGCCTGTTTTGGAAAAGGCGTGGGCCAAGAAATCTGGAATTGGTTGGGTTGGGAAGAATTCCAATCTGATCACCAAGAAGAATGGTTCGTTTTATTTTTTGGCAGAGATCATTTGTGATTTGGAATTAATTCAAGATTTTGAAGTGACAGATCATTGCGGAAGCTGCACCAAATGCATCGATGCTTGTCCAACAAAGGCCATTGTTTCTGATAAAATCATAGACGGTAGCAAATGCATTTCCTACGCCACCATAGAGTTGAAGGATCATATTCCGGATTTCTTCAAAGATAAGATGGAAGATTGGATGTTCGGCTGCGACATTTGTCAGGATGTTTGTCCTTGGAACAGATTTTCTGCACCAACTTTGGAAGAGAAATTCCGGCCTAATTCCGAAATCAAAAACTTCACAAAACAAGAGTGGAAGGACATTACCCAAGAAATATTTTCCTCGGTTTTCAAAAAGTCTGCGGTGAAGAGAACTAAGTTTTCTGGACTTAAAAGGAATCTTGATTTTCTGTCAGAATAAAATTCCTTGCACCATTATTTTCTTTTCTGAACTCTTTTTGGGGCAACTTTTACTCTGATGGTTTTTCTTTTGTTGGATTGGCGATTTTTCGGCATATTTTCATGTTTTTTCGCTATTAAATTTCATCATAAAATTCCATAAAACCAAGAATTATTAAAAAAAATTAACAACTTGATTTTGTTTGAATAATTTTATTACCTTTATAGTTCGCACGATTCGGGAAACCCAATAAGATGAAAAGAACATTAATTTTAACCTTAAAAATAATCGGCTTCATACTCGGAGCCGTTTTTTTGTATATTACTCTGGGAGTTGTACTTCCATTAATTCCCGTCTCTGCGGAAAAAACCAGTGATCCGAAAGTCATCGAAGCCTACATCTTGACCAATGGCGTTCATACCGATCTGGTGGTTCCTGTGAAAACGGAATTTATCGACTGGAGCAGCAAATTACCTTACAGCAACACAAAATCCAAGCAAGAAAACTTCAAGTTTATCTCTTTTGGCTGGGGCGACAAGGGATTTTATCTCAACACGCCAACTTGGGCCGACCTCAAGTTCTCAACAGCCTTCAATGCCGCATTCTGGTTGAGTGAGTCTGCCATGCACTGCACATATTACAACGATTTGAAGATTGGAGAAGACTGCAAAAAAATAATGCTGACCGAAAAGCAATATCAGGCTTTGATAAAATTCATTGATGACAAATTTGACAAAGATGCTTCCAGCAATTATCAATTCATAAAAACTGACGCCGTGTACGGAAATAATGATGCCTTCTACGATGCAAAAGGAAGCTACAACTTCACATACACTTGCAACACTTGGGCAAATGACGGACTAAAAGTAGCTGGACAAAAGGCTGCATTTTGGACGCCGACAGACTTTGGGATTTTCAGACATTATAAATAAAAATGAAATTATTTTTCGGTCTTTTTTTTTTAATCTTCATTTTAGGTTGTCAAAAAGATAACTCAAAAGCTCCAATCCCCATTGCCAATAATTCAGTTACGAATACAAAACCAGAAATCGATATTTCGAAAACAAATCAGAAAGCCAAAGAAGCTTTAGAATTTTGTAAAGCCAAAAACTTCAACACAGATTTTTGCATTCTGATAGACATGAGTTTGCATTCTGGCGTGAAACGATTTTTCATTTATGATTTCAAAAAGAGCGAGATCTCTCAGCAATATTTGGTGGGTCACGGTTGCGGAACTTCATCTTGGAGTGCAGACGATACAAAAGAAAATCCAAGTTTCAGCAACGAAGACAATAGCCATCTTTCGTCATTAGGAAAATATAAACTAGGAGCCAGAGGTTACAGCAATTGGGGCGTCAATATCAAATATTTGATGCACGGCTTGGAAGAAACCAACAACAATGCGCTCAAAAGAATCATCGTTTTTCATTCCTGGGAAATGATGAGCGATGCTGAAATCTATCCAAAAGGTTCACCAGAAGGTTGGGGTTGCCCTACAGTTTCCAACAATGCTTTCAAAAAAATTGATCCATTGATTAACAATTCTAGGAAGCCGGTTTTGATGTGGATTTTTAATTAAATTTGATTGATATTGTTCTGTTATTTGATGAAAATTTTTAAACGCAAAGGTATTTGAGAGGATTCTTGTATTTGAGGAAGCAAAGGCAGATGAATCTGCATTGATGAAGGTAATAAATTAAAAACACAAAATATTATGACTGAGAACGAATTATCCTATAAAGTTATAGGAGCAGCAATTGAAGTTCACAGAACTTTAGGAGTTGGATTGCTTGAAAGTGCGTACGAATCTGCACTTCTTTATGAATTACAACAATTAGGTCTGGATGTAAAAAATCAAGTTTTTCTATCAACAATTTATAAAGGTATCAAGATAGACAAAGCCTACAAAGTGGATATGATAATCGAAAATAAACTTATAGTTGAAAATAAAGCCGTGCGTGAATTGAATCCAATCGACCATTTTCAAACAAATACCTATTTGAAATTAACAGGTCTCAAGCTTGCACTTTTAATAAATTTCAATACGCCACTTCTAAAAGATGGAATCCATAGAATCGTAAATAAATTATAAGATAAGCTTAATCAAATCGATTCACTACTTTGCTTAAGCTTTGCTCACCTAATATCAGAATTTTCACAGAAATCGTTGCATCTTTATGGGTAAACTTTTTTGAATAATGACGATTGATGTTTTTATAGAATCCAAATTATACAAATGGTAAAATCACACTTCATCAAATCAATTTATTGATTAATCTTTGCTCACTTAAAATCAGAAGAATTACAAAAAATCTTTGCGTTATAATTCACTATTTCAGAACAATATTTAATCCAAAATTTCTTAAATTCGCATCCAATAAAAAGCCAGCAGCAAAAAGCAATTAGCCAAAAGACAAGACTATGACTTCACAAGAAATAAGACAGCAATTTTTAGATTTTTTCAAAAGCAAGGAACATTTGATCGTTCCTTCTGCGCCAATTGTTCTGAAAGATGACCCGACGCTGATGTTTTCCAACTCTGGAATGACACAGTTCAAGGATTATTTTTTAGGTTACAAAGAACCGAAATCTTCCAGAATTGCCGATACGCAAAAATGTCTAAGAGTATCCGGAAAACACAACGATTTGGACGATGTTGGTCGTGATACCTATCACCATACAATGTTCGAGATGTTGGGAAACTGGAGTTTTGGCGATTATTTCAAAAAAGAAGCGATTACTTGGGCTTGGGAACTGTTGACAGAAGTTTATAAAATCCCGAAAGAAAATCTTTATGTGACCATCTTTGAAGGTGACGAAAAAGAAAATCTTGACCGCGATACGGAAGCTTACGATCTGTGGAAACAATTCATTTCCGAAGACCGAATCATCAACGGAAACAAGAAAGATAATTTCTGGGAAATGGGAGCGAGCGGACCTTGTGGGCCTTGTTCCGAAATCCACGTTGACTTGAGAACTCCGGAAGAAAAAGCGAAAGTTTCTGGATTGGAATTGGTGAACAATGACCATCCTCAAGTTGTGGAGATCTGGAATCTCGTTTTTATGCAATTCAACAGAAAAGCAGACGGAAGTTTGGAAAATCTGCCTGCGAAACACATCGATACAGGAATGGGCTTCGAGCGTCTTTGTATGGCGCTTCAAAAGAAAGAATCTAATTATGACACCGATGTTTTCACACCTTTGATTGCTAAGGTGGAAGAACTTTCGGGTAAAAAATATACAGGAATTTTAACGGACGAAAAGGACATCGCCATTCGTGTGGTTGTGGATCACATCCGTGCGGTTTCGTTTGCGATTGCTGACGGACAATTGCCTTCCAATGGTGGCGCAGGTTACGTGATCAGAAGAATTTTAAGAAGAGGAATTTCTTACGCTTACAGATTTTTGGACAGAAAAGAACCTTTCCTTTTCGAATTGGTGGCTGTTCTTCAAGATCAGATGGGCGCATTTTTCCCTGAGCTTCAGAAGCAGGGAACTTTGGTTACAGAAGTCATCAAAAGCGAAGAGGAATCTTTCCTTAAAACCATTGAAAACGGTTTGATCCGAGTTGAGAAATTAATTCAACAAACGATTTCTAACGGTCAAAAAGTATTGCCAAGTGAAGAAGTTTTTGAATTGTACGATACTTATGGTTTTCCTGATGACTTAACGAGAATTATCGCGGAGGAAAAAGGCTTAACGATTGATGAAGCTGGTTTCGAAGCGGAAATGGCAAAACAAAAACAACGTTCCAAAAAAGATTCGGCGGCAAAAGTTTACGATTGGGTTGTTCTTGAGGAAAAGCCTGAAACCTTCGTTGGTTACGATGTTCTTGAAACTGAAACGTACATCACAAGATATAGAAAAATAGAAAACAAAGACGGCGAGTTTTATCAAATTGTTTTGAGCAATTCGCCTTTCTATCCGGAAGGTGGCGGACAAGTTGGCGACAAAGGCGTTCTTGAAAATGCAACCGAAAGCTTCGATGTTCTTGAAACTAAGAAAGAAAACGGATTGATCATTTCTTTAATTAATGGTCTTCCGAAAGATGCAGGTGCAATTTTCTATGCAAAAGTGAATGTTGCTGATAGGAAAAATTCTCAAGCCAATCACTCTGCGACGCACTTGTTGCACGAAGCTTTGAGAGAAGTTCTTGGAACGCACGTTGAGCAGAAAGGTTCTTACGTTGGTCCTGATTATTTGAGATTCGATTTTTCACATTTTAGTAAAATGACCGAGGAGGAATTGGCTTTGGTTGAAGAAAAAGTGAATGCGAAGATCAAAGAGAATTTAGCGCTTCAAGAGTTCAGAAATATTCCGATCCAAGAAGCTTTGGACAAAGGTGCAATGGCTCTTTTCGGAGAGAAATATGGCGATAATGTAAGAATGATCCAATTCGGAACGTCGAAAGAATTATGTGGTGGAACTCACGTGAAAACTACGAGCGAAATTGGACATTTCAAATTAACTTCGGAAAGTTCAACAGCAGCTGGAATCAGAAGGATTGAAGCAATTTCCGGAGAAAAATCTGAGGAATATTTTAAGAATTTGGAAACTCAAGTTTCTGAGATTTCACAATTGTTAAAATCAAAAGATTTAATTAAGTCAATTGAGAAATTATTGGAAGAAAATTCAGCTTTAAAATCTGAAATTGATTCTTTCAAAAAAGAGAAAGCAAAAGGCGAGATCCAAAACTGGAAAAATGAATTCGAAGAAAAGAACGGGAAGAAATTATTAGTTAAGAAAACATCTCTCGACGCAGGTTCTGTAAAAGATATCGTTTTCCAACTGAAAAAAGAAACGCCAAATTCTGTCATTATCATTATCTCTGATGCTAATGAAAAACCAATGGTAACGGTCGGCGTTTCTGAAGATTTGGAAGCAAGTTATCACGCTGGAAATATCGTCAAAGAATTGGCGAAAGAGATCCAAGGTGGTGGCGGTGGAAATCCCGGTTTTGCTACTGCTGGCGGAAAGAATCTCGCTGGTATCGAGAATGCTTTTCAAAAGGCTTTGGCAATTTAATTTATTGAAAATTATAAAAAACAAAAACGTCCTGAAATTTCAGGACGTTTTTTATGCTTTAAGATTTGTGATGATTATTTCACCAAATCTTTATTCAGAAGTTTTCTCTGCATTTTCTTGTAAATGACGTTGGACATGATCACACTGATCTCGTAAAGTAAAACCAAAGGAAGTGCTGCGGCCATCATACTTAAAACGTCGGCTGGTGTGATGATAGCTGCTACGACCATGATCAGAACAATCGCGTGACGTCTGTAAGTTCTGAGGAATTTCGGTGTTAGAATCCCAATCGATGTCAGAATGTAAACGGCAATCGGGAAAAGGAAAACCACACCCATTCCCATCGTAACTTGTAAGAATAGCGTCGTGTAATCCGAAAGGTCAAATAGCTGAACGATATTGTCTGAAACTTTGAACAACAATCCGAAATTGATCGCAAACGGTAAGATCAAAAAATAACCTGTCAGAACGCCCAGCATGAACAATATCCAAACTGAATTAATATAAAAAATAGAATTCTTTCTCTCTGCAGGCATCAATGCTGGGCTGATGAATCTCCAGATCTCCCAGACGATGTACGGAAAAGCCAAGACAACGCCCGAAAAAATAGAAACCGCCATCATCACATTGAACTGTTGGAATAGCTGCTTTTGCTGAACACTGAATTTGGCTGGCATAATGAAGCTATCGACACCTGTAAGCTCTCTGGAAAAATGATTCACCACTTTGAAGGTAAAGAAATCGCTCCTTGTAGGCCCGAAAAAAATATGGTCCATGACCCAATTGATATTAAAACCAACAACGATCGCAAGGATGACAATGGCTAAAATGGCTCTTACCAAGTGTGATCTTAGTTCTCCAATATGCCCGAGAAAGGACATTTCTTTTTCTTCACTCATTATTTATTAATGATAATTGATTATTGATAAAAGATTTTCTTAGAACGAAATTAACCTTTTATCTTTATTATTCTGTACTTTCTTAATTAATTCCTTCATCCAGCAATTTGTGAATATCTATGATACCGTAATATTGCCCATCATTTGTCACCACCAACTGTCCGATATTGAACTCCTTCAAGATCTGCATTGCTTCTTTGGCAAGCTGATTTTTGTCGATGGTCTTAGGATTTTTGCTAATGATGTCAGACGCTTTTACTTTGGATATGTCATCTTGATCCAGGAGCATTCTTCGGATGTCGCCATCTGTGATGACGCCGACAATTTTCCCGTTTTCCACAACTACAGTAATGCCGTGTTTGGATCCGCTGACAGAAATGATAACCTCTCTGATAGAAGTTTCGAGGCTGACTTCCGGCTTGTTGGTTGAGACAAATTGCTCGACTTTCGCGGTTAGATTTTTTCCAAGACTTCCACCTGGGTGAAACTTCGCAAAATCGATTTCTTTAAAATCTTTGAGTTCCATCAGGCAAACCGCAAGTGCATCGCCTAAAGCCATTTGAACTGTCGTAGAGCTTGTTGGCGCAAGTTTATTTGGGCAAGCTTCTTTATCAACATGGGTATTGAGGACAATATCTGCTGCTTTTGCGAGTTTACTTTCCGTGTTTCCTGTCATCGCGATGAGTGCAGATGAATATTCCTTCAGAAAAGGCAAAAGATTGACAATCTCCGGCGAGTTTCCAGAGTAAGAAATGCATAGGACGACATCTTGCTTTTGGATCACACCAAGGTCACCATGGATAGCTTCAGCAGCGTGAAGGAATTGAGAAGGTGTTCCTGTGGAATTGAGTGTTGCGACGATCTTATTGGCAACGTGAGCAGATTTTCCTATGCCAACCACAATTAATTTTCCTTTGACTTCGTTGATGGTCAAAACACTTTTTATAAAGCTGTCATTCAGGCGGTTTCGAAGATTGGTAAGTTCGCTTATTTCGATATCGAGCGCCTGGTGCGCATTGGAAAGAATTTCTTTTGGATCCAAAATTTTAAAATGTTTTATTATTTTTTTTAATAATATTAATTTTGTATCTTCACTTCAATAATTTGAAATTACGAAATGAAGTTTTAGGCTTCATTTTTTTATCTAAAAAAACAAAAAATTACTATCTATAATTTGCGTGACCTATAACAATGCAAATTTAGCAAACTATATCAAAGGATGGACACAAAAGACATCAACTTATCTGCCGAACTGAAAAAATATTTTGGATTTTCTAAATTTAAAGGCCAACAGGAACAGATCATCACTGAACTCCTGGATGGTAAGGATATTTTCGTTCTGATGCCAACCGGTGGCGGAAAATCACTTTGTTACCAATTGCCAGCACTTATTTCGGAAGGAACTGCGATTGTAGTTTCTCCCTTGATCGCCTTAATGAAAAATCAGGTCGATGCTGTGAATGGATTGTCTTCGGACGAAGGCGTTGCGCATGTTCTCAATTCGTCATTGAATAAAACCCAGACAAAACAAGTGATGGACGACATCACGGCTGGGAAAACCAAATTACTTTACGTAGCTCCGGAATCTCTGATAAAAGAAGAATACGTTGATTTTCTCAAAAATGTAAAGATCTCTTTTGTTGCAATAGACGAAGCGCACTGTATCTCGGAATGGGGACATGATTTCCGCCCAGAATACAGGAATCTGAAAGGCATCATTGATAAAATTGCAGATGTTCCCGTAATTGCATTGACAGCAACGGCAACACCAAAAGTTCAGGATGATATCCAGAAAACTTTGGGAATGAATAACGCGTTGGTCTACAAAGAAAGTTTCAACAGGGCCAATTTGTTTTATGAGATCCGTCCAAAGGTGAATGTTGATAAGGAAATTGTAAGATTCATCAACCAACACAAAGGAAAATCCGGAATTGTCTATTGTCTGAGCCGAAGAAAAGTAGAGGAGTTTGCCCAGCTTTTGCAGGTGAATGGCGTGAATGCCTTGCCTTACCACGCTGGTTTGGACCAAAAAACAAGAGTTCTGCATCAGGACAAATTCTTGATGGAAGAAGCAGACGTGATCGTTGCGACGATTGCATTCGGGATGGGAATCGATAAGCCAGATGTTAGGTTTGTGATCCATTACGATATTCCAAAATCTTTGGAAAGTTACTATCAGGAAACTGGTCGTGCCGGTAGAGACGGCGGTGAAGGTTATTGTCTGGCATTCTATGATCCAAAAGACATCGAAAAACTTGAAAAATTCCTTGCTCAAAAACCGGTTTCCGAAAGAGAGATTGGACTTCAATTATTAAATGAAGTTGTTGGCTACGCAGAAACATCGATGAGCAGAAGGCAATATTTGCTTTATTACTTTGGAGAAATATTTGACCCAGTAAAAGGTGAAGGTGCTTTGATGTGCGACAATTCTCAAAATCCACCAACTTTAAAAGATGCGACGAAAGACCTTAAGAAAGTCCTTGAAATGATAAAAGTTCTAGGTGAGAAATTCAAAACCAAAGATCTGATCTCATTAATAACTGGAAAAGAATCTGCAGTTACCAAGTCTTATAAACTAGAGCAGACGGAATATTTCGGTTTCGGAAAATCTGAAAGTGATAACTACTGGAAATCCATCATTAGACAAGCGACTGTTCAGGATTATCTTAAAAAAGACATCGAAACTTACGGTGTTCTGAAGATCTCTGAAAAAGGACAGGACGTCATTAATGGAAAGTCAAAGAATATTTTCCAAATTGCGGAAGATAGAGAATATAATCTTGCCCAATCAAAAACAAAAGCGGACAATGAACAAGTTCAGATTCAAGCTGGAGGTGGATTGGACCAGCTGTTATTCGGACAATTAAAAGAACTTAGAAAGACGGTCGCTAAGAAACACGGGATTCCGCCATACACGGTTTTCATGGATCCAAGTCTTGAGGATATGACAGTTCAATATCCGATTTCTGTAGAAGAGGTTGCTAAAATATATGGTGTTGGTGAAGGAAAAGCGAAAAAATATGGGAAAGATTTTGCTGAGTTCATCAAGAAATATGTGGAAGAAAATGATATCGAAAGGACCCAGGATACAGTCATAAAACAAGTGGCAAACAAGTCCAGCCACAAGGTTTTCATTATTCAAAATACGGATAAGAAAATTGATCTGGAGGATATTGCAAAAGCAAAAAACATCTCGATGATCGATCTTCTGTCCGAGATGGAAAGCATCATCTACCAAGGCACAAAACTGAATATCGATTATTACGTCAACGAAAATTTTGACGAGGATATCGTAGAAGAATTCATGGACTTCATGAAAAACTCGGAAAGTGACAGCATGAAAACGCTTCTTGCGGAATACGGCGATGACCTTACAGATGAAGAAGTGAGAATTTTGAGAATCAAATTCATCAGTGATATTGCCAATTAAATTTAATTTAAAATCATATTAAATATAAAAATCCGCTTCAGTTTTGAGGCGGATTCTTTTTGGTTATTAGTTTAATATTGAGGATTGAAAAATTTGAGATACTCTTATGGATTGGGAAGTTTGGTTCCTGTGATCTCAAATGGAAGACTTACCCGTTGTCCGCCATCGTCCAGGTCGGTCCAGGTGGAAGTAGCCACTACAAATTGTTGTGCATTATTGAACTTTGAACCATCGTGTGGCAATTGCGGATAGAAGTGAGTTCCAGAAGATGTTTTAGATCCCCATTTGATCCAATACGTTCCTGGTGTGAGATTCAGGTCTGTGGCTTGGGTCTTCATTTTATAGATTTTTCGTGTTGTGTTGTCAGGCTGACCTTGCAATATTCTGTAATACTTCGTTTCTTCTGCAGTGACATATCGGTTGGTGGTAATGTCTCCATAGACTTTCACAGCGCCTGCAACAGCTGGGTCAGAAGAATAGATCTCAAAATATAATTCACTTACAGGAAATGTTGTTCCCGAAAACCCCGTTTGGTAGGCATAGAAATAGATGTTCTCAATTTTCCATTTTTCGCCGGCTGGTATTTGAAAATCATCTGCAAGCATACGGTCGGTGATGGTTCCATTCAGTCCCCAAGTGGATTGAGGGGTTTTCACTTCACTCCAATTGTATCCTCCAGGAGCAATTGTTCCAGCTACCGATTTGTTTCCTGTACTCATCCCAGCAGATGCGCTAAAAGTGAAGGCTTCTGGTTGTGGTTCAATGACTTCGTCGTCATCACTTTTACAATTTAAAACTAAGGTCGCTGCGGAAAGCAGGCATAGAAAAAATTTAACTTTCATAATATCTTTATTTTATGGTTCAAAGATATTCTGCTAGTGTCAGGATAAAAATGACAAATCGACGAACGACGATTTTAATAGACCAATGATGCGTTGCGTTTGTGATTTCCAGAAAGTATTTGTTCTGGAGGTTTATTATTAAAATTTCCATAATTTTGAGTAATGAAAAAATCCATTATTTTCATATTGCCAGATCTGGAAACGGGTGGTGCAGAACGCATCATCACAACGATTGCGAACCATCTTCCAAGAGACAGATTTTTTCCTTCCATTTTACTATTGAGGAAAGTAGGTGCGTATCTCGATTTTTTGAGACCTGATGTGGAGATCATCGATATTCAAACGCCTAGGATCAGACATTCTTTGAAGCCGATACTTCTGGAGATCAAACGCCGAAAACCAGACATTGTCTTTTCTGGATTTGGAGAGGTGAATGCTTATTTATCATTATTCATCAAGCTATTTCCTAAAACAAAATTTATAGCCAGAGAAACGAATGTTGTTTCCCAACATGTGACGCGAAAAGAGATCAGATTTTTCTATAAATTTTATAATAATTATGACCGCATCATCGCACAAAGCAATGATATGGAAGCAGATCTGATCAATAATTTTGGAATCAGAAAGCAGAAATTGATCAAGATAAATAATCCTGTAGATATCGATTTCATTGAAGAAAAATTGAAGCAGTCTGAAAGACCCACAGAGTTTTCGCCGCAATACAAACATGTTGTAGCAATAGGAAATCTGTCTGCTAGAAAAGGTTTTGATAATCTTTTGAAGGTTTTTTCACGACTCAAAAATCAGAATATTCTGCTGCATATTCTCGGTGATGGAAGGGATAAAGAAATGCTTTTGCAGATGAAAGAGATGCTGGGTCTGGACCACGTGATCTTTCACGGAAGAAAAAACAATCCGTATCAATATCTAAAGTTTGCGGATCTTTTCGTTCTTTCGTCGAGATATGAAGGTTTTCCTAATGTACTTTTGGAAGCGGGAACTTGTGGTATTTATGCGTTGGCCAACAATTGTCCTGGCGGAATAGATGAGATCATCATCGATCGGATCAATGGTGAAATTGCGAATATTGAGAACTATGATGATTTTGCAGAAAAGATAAAGCACGCCGTTCACAGGAATAGCAGTCGAGAAGATATCAAAACCTCCATAAAATCACGTTTTTCCAAAGATATTATTATGAAAAAATACGAGGAGCTTCTTTGGAACTTATAGTTGTTAATGATGAGCCTAATATTAAACTAATAAAAAATTCCTGAAAGTTACTTCAGGAATTTTTCTTTTGCTAGATCAAAAACGCGTTTGTCAATCGGTAGTGGGAAAGGATTTTCGCCATCCAAAGGAAACCATTCGGTCTTTTCGATGCAAGGATCCAATATCAATTGATCTTCCTCATTAAGGATTTCTGCGAGATAGTAGATTGTGATTAATTGTTCATTGTCACGAAATCTAGAAACAAGGAAATCATCTTGGGTGTAAAAATGTTCTTTGATATTGATGTCAAGATTCAACTCTTCCTGGAACTCACGTTTCAAACATTCGATTGTACTTTCTCCGAATTCTAATCCGCCGCCTGGCAATTTGATGAGGAAATCTCCTGCATATTCCTCGTGCAAGGCAAGGATCTTATTATCTTTAATACAAAGGGCGTAAACCCGAATATTGATCTTATCTATCATAGCTGGGATTTGGTGTGTCTAAATTAGGCAAAATTATTTTTTCCAGGCAATCATCATCTCTCTTTTTCCCGGTGGTCCTTGTTTTTTTTCAACTTTGAAACCTAGTTCGATTAGATTCCTTCGCACACTTCCCTTTGAAGAGTAGGTGGTCAGCAAACCTCCGGATGACATTTTTGAAGCGACAATCTCAAGCAATTCCATTTCCCACAGGTCAGGCTGGACTCTGGCGCCAAAACAATCAAAATAGACTAGGTTGATTGGTGGTAATTCGGTCTCTTTTAATGCGAAAAAATCTTTCTTGATCTTACTTAGATGAAAATTCGTTGTCAATTCATTTGATATTTCCCAATCTAACTCATGGATTTTCAATGACAAATCTTTGACAAAATTGTTCGAAAATAATTCGGAATACGAAAGTTCTGAGGCTTCTTCAAAAAAAATCGGATATTTTTCGATTCCAAAATAATTGATTTTGTAATCTCTATTATTTTTCAAATATGCATCAATTGTTACCAAAACGTTAAGACCTGTTCCAAAACCGAGTTCTAAAATATTAATATCATGATCATTTATCAAATTAAGTCCATTATCGATAAATACATGATTGGCTTCCTGTAAGGCGCCATGTTTGGAATGGTATGTTTCTTCTAATCCATTGATTAGCAGTGTTTTGCTTCCGTCTTTTGTGGTAACTAATTCTCTTTTCACCTTAATTTTTTACAAATTTAACATAAATTTTTATTATTAAATATTTATTATATATTTGTAATACCTCAACAAAAAATTAAAAAATGATAATTCAAAAATCTACCAACCCAAGAATTTCAACATTTGATCCAAGCGATTTCTCTTTCGGAAACACTTTTATCGATCATATGATAATCTGCGAATACGAGAACGGAAAATGGGGGGATCTACAGTTGATTCCTTATGGTCCAATCGGATTTACCCCTGCGATGATGGGGGTCAATTACGGACAAGCGTGTTTTGAGGGAATGAAGGCTTATAAGGATAATGATGGGCAAGTGTTCCTTTTCCGTCCAGAAAAGAACTTTGAACGCATTAACAAATCCGCAAAAAGATTGGCTATTCCTGAGATTTCCGAAGAAATGTTCCTTGGTGGCTTGAAAGCTTTGGTAGATATCGATAGAGAATGGATTCCGCAAGGCGAAGGAATGTCTTTGTACATCAGGCCGCTTTTGTTCGCAACAGAAGAAGCATTGAAAGCTAGGATCTCCGAAAAATACATGTTTGCCATTGTGGCAACGCCTGCAAAAAGTTATTATACAGCTCCAGTTTCTGTGAAGATATCAGACCATTATTCCAGAGCGGCTAGTGGCGGTGTAGGTGCAGCGAAGGCAGCTGGAAACTATGCAGCTTCCTTCTATCCAACGCAATTGGCGATAGAGGAAGGTTATGATCAGATCATTTGGACAGACGATTGTTCCCACGAGTACTTTGAGGAAAGTGGAACGATGAATGTCTTTGTTAGAATCAACGATACGATCTACACACCGAAAACTTCTGATAAAATTTTGGATGGAATTACTAGAGATAGCTTCCTGAAACTTGCTGAAAGAAGAGGAATTGAAGTAGTAGTAGGAAATGTGAAGGTGACAGACGTGATCGAGGCACAAAGAAACGGAACTTTGAAAGAGGTTTGGGGCGTTGGAACTGCTGTGGTAACAAGTATCTTCGAAGCGTTGGGTTATCAAGGTGAGCATCTTGAGTTGCCTAGACTTTCTGATGAAGAGAGTTTTGCAGCACAACTTAAGAATGACCTTGTGAATATCCAGACCAACAATGCAGAGGATCCTTTTGGATGGAGAGTATTGGTGGAAGAAAATGTATACAGTGTATAGAATTAAATAAAAAGTAAATTGAAAAGCAAAACCGGAAATTATCTTCCGGTTTTTGTTTTAATAACAATTAAGTCTTTGAAAATTCTTAATTTTGCCAAAGTTTTTCCAGATCAATTATTTTATCTTTCAGAAAAACGATTCTATTATGACGAAACTGATCTACATCGCATCATTCGCTATCGTTGCATCCTGCGCAAAGCAAAATCCTACACCTATACAAGGTGAGCAATATCTGTCTGCAAGCGAGATGGAAGTTTCCAAAAACAGAACCAAAGACCTCAATAATCTCGAGAGGACCCAGATCCAAGACTGGATCAAGTCACAAGAAATCAAATATTATCCGATGGGAATGAACTATTGGGTAAACATAGAAGGTCTGGAGAAGCAAGCTCGCAAAAACAATGGCGAAAAAGTTTCTTACCAATATGATATCTACGATTTTGACAGAACCAAGTTGTATGATTCATCCATTCAAAATACCGATGTGGAATTTGGTCATTTCAAAGAGATGGATGCGGTAGAAGATGTCATTCGTTATCTTAAAAAAGGAGAGGAAGCAGAAATCCTGGTGCCTTCTGTTTTGGCGTATGGAACTTATGGCGATGGTAAGAAGATCAGCAACGATATGCCTCTCATCATCAAAGTAAAAGTATTATAACTAACGACTATATTAAAAATGAAAAAAATTATAGCACTTTCTATAACATTATTAACACTATTAAATTGTAAAACATTGGAAATAGACAAAGAAGTTTATAAAAGTCTGCCAGACGGGCTTTATGGAAATTTTGTAACAAGCAAAGGAGAGATCTTGGTAAAATTCGAGGACGAGAAATCTCCGGTAACCGTTGCCAATTTTGTTGGACTTGCGGAAGGTAAGATCGAGAACAAAGCTAAGAAAAAAGGGGAACCTTTCTACGATGGTACCATCTTCCACAGAGTGATCAAAGATTTTATGATCCAAGGTGGAGACCCACAAGGAACTGGAATGGGAGATCCTGGATACAAATTTGCTGACGAGAGAAATGACCTTCAACACACAGGAAAAGGAATCCTTTCTATGGCGAATTCTGGACCAAATACCAACGGTTCTCAGTTCTTCATTACAGAGATCGCAACGCCTTGGTTGGACGGAAAACATACGATCTTCGGAAAAGTGGTAGGTGGAGAAGCAACTATCGATTCTATCGCAAACGTAGAAAAAGGACCTCAAGACAAACCTAAAACAGACGTTGTTTTGACAAAAGTTGCAGTGTTTGGAAAAGGTGATGCTTACAAACATTACGATGCAGCGAAGATCTTCTCTGAAGGTAAAGCTAAGATTGAAGAAAAAAACAGAGCATATCTGGCAAAAGCGGAAGAGGAGAAAGCTAAGAAATTGGCTGAGTTCGCTGCGAACCAGGAAAAATTGGTCAACGATATGAAAGCTGGAATGCAATCTACGCCTTCTGGTCTTTACTATAAAATCACTAAAACTACCACTGGTGCTACGCCTACGCCTGGTCAAACAGTTGCTGTACATTATGCAGGAAAGTTGATCAACGGTGAGGAGTTTGATAACTCTTTCAAAAGAAATGCGCCAATCGATATTCCAATCGGTGTTGGTCAGGTGATCAAAGGTTGGGACGAGGGAATTCTTCTATTGAAAGAAGGAGAAACTGCAACATTATTGATTCCACCAGCTTTAGGTTACGGAGAAAGAGGAGCAGGCGGTGTGATCCCACCAAACTCTTGGTTGATCTTTGACGTAGAATTGGTTAAGATCGGTGGATAATTCCAGGTCTTATCAAACAAAATAAAAAAGGAGTGAAATTAATTTTTCACTCCTTTTTATTTATAGTTTAAAATCTTTTATGAAAGTAATTGGTAAGCTTTCTTCGCACCAGCTACGCAAGCATCGTAATGTTCTTCGGTAATTTTTTCATCAATAATGGATTTGAATTCCTGCCAATATGGTCCAGTATTCTCGCCATAAACTCCGAAGTAATTGAACTCTACATTCTCGAATTCCGGATTTCTTTTCAATTGTTTTGCGATGACATTTCCACCCAGTGTTGAACCTTCCATTACGTAAAGAGCGCCGAAGGCCTCAGCTTCGTTTTCCAGGTTTTGTGTGGGAACTTCGTTTTCGGTTTTGATATTTAAGTTGTCAAGGTCAGTTTTAAGGGCTTCGATCTTGCTTCTTAATTCTAACTTCAGTTCTGGATAATTTTGAAGTTGATCATGGATCTGAGGTTCGTATCTGCTGATCAGTTTGTAATTGTGGATTAAAAGCGTCTTGTAATCATCCAGGGTATAGGATTTATCAAAGATCTTTTGGGATTGTAGTTTTGCCTCTGTATCGTCGTGTTGTTGTTTGGTTTGTTCTTTAAGAAATACTGAAATCATAGTCAGGTTTTTGAAATTTTAATATAAAGGTCGTTCCGATGCCACTTTCGCTTTCATAAGTGATCTCGCCACCCATTTTTTCCATTAGGTGATGAACGATGCTAAGACCAACACCATTACCATGGAACGCTTTTGCATTACTCATCCTGCTGAAGATCTTGAACATCTTGCCAGCATCTTCTTTATCAATGCCGATCCCGTTGTCAGATATCTTATAAGTTACCTCATTTTCATAAACTTCACCAATGATTTTTACAGTTGGCTTAGAAGCTCTTGAAGAATATTTGATCGCATTCCCAATCACGTTCCCAAAAACTTGATAAACCATCGTTGGATCTCCCAAAACTTCCGGTGTATTCTCGATGATGATTTCTGTGTGAGGCGAATCAAAACTTATCTTAGATTCGTCTGCCAACTTATTGATTAGTGGATCGATCTCTATTCTTTTAAGTTCTATCTCAGATTTTTTGATCTTGCTCAGTTCCAACACATTTTTGATCATGTCGCTCATAGAATCTACTTGGCCGATGATCGTATCCAGAAATTTCTGAGATTTTTCATCTGGTTGTTGCAGTCTTTTCATCAGCTGAGCATTTAGTTTAATGACGGTCAGCGGTGTGTTCAGATCGTGAGAAATGGTGTATGAGAATGAGTCCAATTCTTCATTTAGTTCTTTCAACTGATTGTTGAGATCTAAGATCTGGGAAGATTTGGTGTGAGAAGCTTTCAGAATGACAGAAGTGATCCATTTTGCAGATTCTATCTCTCTGGTCTTCCAAGGTAGAGCCGTATCTTTCACGTACTGTTTCCATACTTCGAAAGATTTTCGTGGAGAGAATTTGATGATCTCTACGCCATCTTTTATTTCGGAGACGGTTTTCTTCTCTGGGTTTCCAGCCCATTTTATTTTTTGTCCTTGCTCTTTTCTCAGCCAGATCAGCATGTCTGATGTGTTGTTGCCTAAGACGCTGATAATAATGCCACAGCTGATTTCAGAATTGTCTAATTCTAAACCGCTGGTTTGACAAAAGGTATTGGAGATAAAAATATTTTCTTCAAAATCCTGATTGTTATCCTTGCTCCAATTGATGATCTTCTCTATGTCAGAGTGGTTTGGAACATTACCGTGCGTCAGAACCTCATTGTTGATCTTGATGATCATGCCTTCCGCAGCACAAGTATTCATAATATCTTCGATATTACTTTCCAAGGCCACGGCAAAATTCTCTTCACTCAAAAGATTTTGACGAAGCGAAATATTACTGAGATTACTCTTTTGATAATCTTCTAAAGTTTGCAGAGACCGATAAGAACCGTAGGCGTTTGCAGCAGTTCTGGTAAGCGTTTCGACCAAAAGTCTGGATTGTAGGTCAAGGTGTTTGGGTGCCGCATTTTGACACGCGACCATTCCCCACAAAACGCCATTTACAATGATCGAAGTACTGAAACTGGATTCTACACCTGCATTTTTCAGATATTGGCGGTGAACAGGCGATGAAGATCGTGTAACGCTGTAGGTCAAATCGATGTTTTCTTTCTGAATACCAAAAATAGGGTAGGTCTGGCCAGAAACGTGAGAGGTAATTCTCACAGTATTTCTTAAGTAAAGTGCTCTTGCTTGTGCTGGAATATCGGATTCTGGATAATGAAGATGAAGATAGCTGTCCAAACCGGGTTTTACCGATTCTTCGATCACTTCGCCGCTGCCATCATACAAAAATTGATAGATCATTGCTCGGTCAAAATCGATAATGTTTTGAACTTCCTGCAACAATAGTTTCCAGATATTCTCATCATTGGACATTTTGAGAATATTCTGAATCGCTTGATATTCCTGATTGATCTTGTGATTGGGAATTACCTTTTCGATCTCGTAAAAAGTAAACCCTTCATTGGTGTGTATGGAAAGTGTGTATTGTTCTTCTTTAAAATTGATATGCTGGATTGCAAGTTCCTGATTATGAGAAAAATTATTCCAGTTAATATCAAGTTGAAATTCATCAAATAAAACTTTGATATCTTTCCCTATTATCGATTGGGAATCCAGAGAAAATAGATCCAGAATATTCTCACTGTAAAAAGTGATCTTTGAATCTTTCGCACCTAAAAGATATCCATATTTTTGAACTTCTCCACAGATATGAATCGGTTCCTGATCGCAATTAATATATTCCTTTGGATACATTTTTTTTCCTTACTTATTTGATGATATACATTTTGGTTCCAAAGTAAAAATATACTTATGTTAATGATGTAAAGATATAAATAAAAAATCTTTTTTTAGTTGATTTTTCCACAACAAAACAATTCGCGAATGAAAGGTATAACTATTTGATTGCAAATGAGGTATAATTTTTAGTTATTTAATGAAAATAAAAAAAGACGTCAATTTTCATCAACGTCTTTTATAAAGGGAGTAAATTTATTTATTTCATGTCATACATCATCAAAGCTGTGATCAGTTTTGGCTCGATCAAAGTACATTTCGGTGGCATTTTGATTTCCTTGTCAGAGATCTTCAGAAGATCGTTGAAGCTGATCGGATAGATCCCGAATCCAACCTTGTATTCTCCAGAATCTACTTTTTCTTTGATTTCTGTAATGCCTTGTGTATCGGAAGTTCCTTTCAAGTAAGTGATCTTGTCTGTGTGTTTTGCGTTGGTGATCCCGAAGATCTTCTCGAAGATGTATTTGTCCACCAAATGGTGATCTAGGTCATTTTCGTTTTTAAGTTCCTCACGGATATTATGCTTCACGTGCAAACTGTAAAATCTGCCACCCAAATACATGCTGATGTGGAATTTTTGAGAAGGAAAATAGGCTGCTTCTCCTTTATCGTGGATTTGGAAATCTTCCTTCAGTTTTTCAAGAATTTCTTCCTCAGACAAACCATTGAGGTCATCCAAAAGGCGATTGTAATCATTGATCTTGATAGATTGGTTGGAAACGATAAAGCTGTAAACAAAATTGTAATGCTCTGTTCCGTGAGACCTTTTGTATTTATCTCTTTGCTTTTTCGCATACTCTGCAACGGATCCGATCCTGTGGTGTCCATCCGCAATGTAAAAAGAATCGATAGGATCAAGAACTTCCTTGAACTGCTGAAGTTTCAATCGGTTATCGATTTTCCAAATCTTGTGTTTAACACCTTTTTCATCTTTGTAATTGATGATCGGAACGTTCTTCTGCTCATGTGTCATCAACAATTCTACTTTGGAATTTGCGTGATAGGTGAGTAGTACTGGCTCTGCCTGGATGTTGACTTTCTCCAGGTAATGCGCCATTTTCATTCTTCGTTCTGTTATCGTAGATTCGTGTTTTTTGATCTTTCCCTCCCAGAAGTCATCCACGCTTACAAGGCCAAGAAGTCCTCGGAAAGTTGTTTTGTCTGGCAAAGTTTGCTCGTATAAATAATAGGCAGAATCATCTTGCGTCAGTTTTTTCTCCTCAAGAAGTTCTTCATAGTTCGATCTGATCTTTCTGAAGTTTCTGTCAATATCTTTAGATTTGCTTACGACAGCAGGTTTGATCATCTGAATATATGAGTTCTCCTGCTGAGACTTTTTGTTGATCTCTTCCTGAGTGAAATTATCCAAGGAATAGGTCGGAAAAATATCCACAAAATCGTGGTTCGGTCTGATTCCTTTAAATGGTTTAAATACTGGCATATTTATATTTGGTCTTTCAGTTTAATAATTTGAATTGCTAATTCTTCCCCAATTCTGTTTTGCGCATCAATCGTGTTTCCTCCAACGTGTGGAGATAATGACATTCCTGCATTCATAAGAATTTCAACTTCTGGTGCTGGTTCTTTTTCGAAAACATCAAGTGCAGCTCCGGCTAATTTTCCATCTTCAATCGCATCGATCATAGAGACTTCGTTGATGACGCCGCCTCTTGCAGTATTGACGATGAACACGCCCTCTTTCATCTTTGCAAACTCATTGGTGTCAATTAGATATTCGTCAGTCAATCCCGTATTGAGGCTTATGAAATCCGACTGTTCCAGAACTTCATCTAAAGTTACTGATTTAATTTCGAAATTTACGGTTTGTCCATCGAAGAAACTGATTTCGATATTGCTTGTTTTCGGAGTTCTGTTGTAAGCTAAGATTTTCATTCCCAAAGAAATACCAATCTTGATGACCTCGATTCCGATGTTTCCCATCCCGACAACACCCAATGTTTTCCCGGAAAGTTCTGAAGCATTATTGAAGGATTTTTTAAGCGCATTGAAATGAGTTTCACCTTCCAAAGGCATCAATCGATTGCTCTCGTGAAGAAATCTCGCTAATGAAAAGAAGTGCGCAAAAACGAGTTCTGCAACAGATTTGCACGAAGCTTTTGGCGTGTTGATGATGTAAAGCCCTTTATCAATGGCATATTCCACATCAATATTATCCATCCCGATGCCGCCGCGTCCAACTATCTTGAGGTTTGGACATTCGTCTATCAGATTTTGTCTTACCTGCGTAGCGCTTCTTACCAGCAGAACATCCACATTATTTTCATTAATGAATTTGCTGAGATGCTCTGGCGAAACACGGCTTTCCAAAACCGTGATATCGGCGTCTTTCAAAAGTTGAATTCCCGATTCGGAAATCCCATCATTGGCTAATACAATCATGTTTAATTCAAAAATGCTTTTATAATTGAGTTTCCTTGAAATGTTTGAGGTAAATTTCAAGGTGTGCTAAGATACGATATTTTCCCAAATTAACATTCAATTAACAAAAAAACGTCTTCAAACAAATTGAAGACGTTTCTAATTTTATGATAAGAAAATCTTAAATACTTTTCATCACATCCACCAAAACCTGCACGCTTTCAATCGGCATTGCGTTGTAGATGCTCGCTCTGTAACCGCCAACACTTCTGTGGCCATTCAATCCGCTGATTCCTGCTGCTTTCCAAGCTGCATCAAAGGCTTCTTGTTTGGATTCGTCAGTCAAAGTGAAAGTTACATTCATAAAAGAACGGTCTTCGATGGCAGAAACGCCTTGAAAATTTGGATTGCTGTCAATCTCGTCGTAAAGCAATTTCGCTTTGGCGTTATTTCTTGCTTCAGCAGCTGCAATTCCTCCGTTATCTTCCAAATGTTTTAATGTCAGATAAGACGCATAGACTGCAAAAACAGGAGGTGTGTTGGACATTGATTCTTTATCGATGTGAACAGCGTAATCCAGATAAGTTGGAATCGTTCTTCCTGTTTTTCCAAGAATCGATTTTTTCACCACAACCAAAGTTGCACCTGCTGGACCCATATTTTTCTGAGCACCTGCATAAATCAAATCAAATTGAGAAAAATCCAATTCTCTACTGAAAATATCAGATGACATATCACAAACCAAAAGCGTATCTACTTTCGGAAACTCCTTCATCTGCGTTCCAAAAATCGTGTTGTTGGATGTACAATGGAAATAATCATATTCCGAACCTACTTTGAATTCTTTCGGGATGTATGAATAGTTAGCTTCTTTGGAAGTCGCCACTACATCTACATTTCCAATCATCTTAGCTTCCTTGATTGCGCCTGCCGCCCAAGTTCCTGTGTTGGTGTAAGCTGCTTTTCCGTCAACCGAAAGAAGGTTGTAAGGAACCATCAAAAACTGAAGACTTGCGCCACCTTGCAAATACAAAACTTCATAATCGTCGCCCAGATTCATCAATCTTTTTACGATAGCACGAGCCTCGTCCATTACTGCAACAAAATCTTTACTTCTGTGCGAAATTTCCAAAAGCGATAATCCTGAATCATTAAAATTAAGAATTGCTTCTGAAGCTTTCTGAAAAACTTCCTGTGGTAAAATACTTGGACCTGCGCTGAAATTATGTTTTTTCATTATTGATAGAAATTAGAAGTTAGAGTTTAGAAATTAGATTTAATAACTTTTTTTAAAGCAAAAAGCTAATAGCCAATTGTCATCAGCAAGTTATTACTCGTTGTGAAGGAAGGCTTTTTTCGCCAAAAGTTGTTCTTCGGTCTCCACATTGTCTTCGTCTGGAACACAACAGTCAACCGGGCAAACAGCGGCGCACTGAGGTTCCTCGTGGAAGCCTTTGCACTCTGTACATTTATCTGTTACAATGAAGTAGTAATCGTCTGCAACGGGTTGTTGTGCGGCATCTGCACTCACAGAAAGTCCGGATGATAGAACCACCATTCCTTTCAGTTCTGTGCCTTCGGATGCTTTCCAATCTACTGCTCCTTCATAGATGGCGGTGTTCGGGCATTCCGGTTCACAAGCGCCACAATTGATACATTCATCAGTTATCTTGATAGCCATTGCTATTTTATTTTTAATTTTGTGCAAAATTACAAAAAAAAAGCCAGCTATGCTGAACGAAAACAAAATTTTGGGACTCGAAAAATTAGGAAATTTCATCAACGAATTTATTCAAAAAGATGATGAAAATTACAATGAGAAAGAAGAGCGATTGGCTTATCTGATGAAGCGTTCTGAGATTGAAAATCCTTGGTTTACTTTAGAAAATCAACGGTATAATCTGAAACAATGGGCAGGCCTTTTCACAAAAGGAAATATTGAGAACTGGTTGTCCAAATATGAATTATCAAATACGCCAAAAAGGGTAGGACTGATTCTGGCCGGGAATATCCCGATTGTAGGTTTTCACGATATCATCTCTGTGGTTTTGAGCAATCATATTCCTATCATCAAATTATCTTCGAAGGATAAATTGATGTTGCCATTTCTATTAGAATTATGGAAAGAATTTTCAAATAACGAGATTGAATTTGAAATTGTTGATAGACTTGAAAACTTCGATGCGGTGATTGCAACCGGAAGTAATAATACGGCGAGATACTTGGAGTATTATTTCAAAAATCATTTGAGTATTATTAGAAAAAATAGAACATCCATCGCTGTTTTGAAAGGTGATGAAACAGTAGAAGAACTTCAGCTTTTGGCGGATGATATTTTCAGATATTTCGGATTGGGTTGCAGAAATGTGACCAAACTTTTGCTTCCAAAAGATATGAAGGTTGACGGATTATTTGAAAACTTTGTTAAATATCAAGATGTCATTAATCATAATAAATACGCTAACAATTACGATTACAATCGTGCGGTTTATCTTTTAAATCAAGACTTATTCTGGGATAATAATTTTGTGATGCTGAGAGAGGATGAGAAGTTGTTCAGTCCGTTATCGGTGGTCAATTTTTCACGTTACGAAACTTTGGACGAAGCGAAACAATTTGTGGAAGATAACAGAGAAGAGATTCAAGCAATTGTTGCGAAACCTGAGTTGGGATTAGAATCTATTGGTTTTGGGGAAACGCAGAATCCTTCTTTGGACACCTATGCGGATGATGTGGATACGATGGCTTTTCTGAGTGTGATTTAATTTAAAACAATGTTGAAAAATTTCGTCACATTTCTATATTTTACTGCTGTTATTGCGATATGTATTTTCATTTTCGTCAGCGTCAATTTTATTATACTATCTAACGATCCTTTACAAAGAAATTACACGAAAATCATCATTGCAAAAATTGCTTATAAAATTATCATAGACATTATCGCTATTATGTTTTCATACGGCTTATTTTTACTTATTAGCAAATTAACGGTGTTAAAAGCAGAAAAAAAAGATATTTTTAAACTTCTTACATTGATTTTCACAGTTGTATCTGTTATATCTTTAGCAGTATTTTCATTCGTAGTAATAAGATGATATTTAACAAACAATAGAGAAAAAAAGACCGTAACATACATTACGGTCTCTTTTTATTCATAAAATAGATTAATTCTTTTTACGGTTGCCCACTTCCGCCAGCAGAACCATAGATCTGACCGGTTGCGAAGCTTCCAGTGTTGTCTGCAAACTGTACAAATATTGATGCTAGTTCTGCAGGTTGTCCAGGTCTTCCCAAAGGCGTGTCACCACCAAATTCTACAAGCTTTTCCTGGGTTTGTCCGCCGCTCACTTCCAAGGCCGTCCAGACTGGACCAGGCGCAACGCCATTTACACGGATGCCTTTTGGTCCTAATTGTTTTGCCAGAGATTTTACGTAGCTGGTTGTCGCCGCTTTTGTCTGTGCATAATCATAAAGGTCTGCAGAAGGGTCGTAAGCTTGTACAGATGATAATCCAATGATGCTGGAGCCTGGTTTCAAATGAGGTAAAGCCGCTTTGGTGATCCAGAATGGGGCGTAGATATTGGTCTTCATCGTGCGGTCAAAGTCTTCTGTGCTGATGTCCAAAATGGATTGATTGCTTTTCTGATGCCCGGCATTATTGACCAAGATATCCAATCCTCCAAGTTGACTTACCGCTTCCGAGACCAGTCTGTTACAGAAGGCCTCGTCACGGAGATCACCTGGAATGGCCACTGCATTCCGGCCAGCTTTTTTGATCAGATCAATAACTTCTGCAGCATCCGATTCTTCATCTGGCAAATAGTTGATGGCCACATCGGCACCTTCTCTCGCAAACGCAATTGCTGCTGCACGGCCAATTCCGGAATCGCCTCCAGTCACGAGCGCTTTTCTGCCGGTCAATCTTCCAGAACCGACATAGCTTTCCTCTCCATGATCTGGGACAGGGTCCATCTTAGCTGCCAATCCTGGAAAAGGCTGGAATTGTTTGTTGAATGGTGGTTTGGGATGCTTGGTGGTTGGGTCCTGTAAGTGGGGATTTTCTTCGTTCTTCAGAGTTTCCTCTTGATCGTTTTCTTGACTTTCCAGAGATTCTTCTGGCGTGATGATATTGACTAATTTGTCCAGTGCTTCTCTTCTGGTGATTTGATCGTCCATATGAATTGTGATTTGGTGTGATTAATTGATTTGAGTTTTATCTTAAGCAATCCATATTCCAACTTGGGCAAGACGGTGGTCATCCAACTTTTTTTCTGGAATTTGTGATCACATTATAGAGCTCCTGCGCATCTGTATCAAGTTCTGACGCTGTGAGGCTGATCGGTAGATTTCCGTCCTCCGTAACCAGTCCATTGGTGAACATGCTGGATAATTTCTTTTTTATTAATGGAAGATAGCGTTCCGGATTCTCAACCGTAAGCGTGATCAATGTATCAGCGCCCACTTTTTCTAGATGGACATCGCTAATGTCTTTCCAAAGAATCAAACCAGCGGCCTTGCTCACGGCAGTTGTTTGGGAAATAATGCCTTCAAGGCTAACTATCACAAGCGGTGAGGTGTCCCGAAGTGTAAACAATTTTTTTAAAATAATAACTGCTAAAACGATGCTGAATATTCCCGCAACAGCAGCTAATTTTGGTCCCACCTGTCCATCGAACAAGCCAATGCTGTAAAGGAATATTCCGATGAAGACCACTAATAATCCTACGCATATCAGGATCATGTTCATTGATTTCTTTTTGTCTCTGTAAAATTCCATTTAAGACTTATTTGATTAATAATGATTTTATTTCCAATCGACATTTAGTTTGTTCTCGTCAGCGAAGGCTTTCCCAGTTTCCATGAGGTCGATGTACATTTTTTCGAACTTGGCTGCATATTTCTGTTCAATCGAATTGGCCAATGCATCTTTCTGTGCTTGGTCAGCCTTGCTGTCGCAGAGTTTCGCATAGTTGGTGTACTCATTTTTATAGACCGGGATCACAAATTCATACAAAGCGATAGATTTTTCTTTAATGGCCTTTCTATCGTCCGACGTGGCATTCAGAGCTTTAATGTCGTTGAGTGACTTCTCCATGTACAAGATATTGTTGCTGATGAGTTTTCCTGCTTCATCGCCATTCTTCTTGCTGGATGGGATGTCTGGAAATTCCACCGTTTCATCATTGATGTGTTTTGCCAAGATCGGCGTTCCAAAATCACTGATGGTGTTCGTATTCAAAATGGCGGTGGCGAAAAATTTGTCAGCTGGCTCTGCGCAAGATTGAACGGATATTGCGAATGCGGCAATTAATATTGGAGCGCTGAAGCGCGTGAGTGTTTGTCTTATGTTTTGCATAATTTTATTGATTTTTAAAGTTTCTGATTGATTTTAATTAATAGCTGTGATTCGGATTTTTACTATGAAAATGCCGATGAATATTGAGATGATCTCATTGCAATTAAGCCTGGTTTGATAGCAAACTTTAGACCTTCGAAGTGTTGTAGAAACAAGTTTTTTATAAAGACTTCATTCTCCGATGCTTTATTTCTGGACATTCTTCGATGCTAAGCCAACCATTTTTGCATTAAAATAAAATTCTTGTTCTTATAGTCGGAATTGCATAGTCATATTGATGTTGAAATTTTCAATTGCAATTCATTGCTGTGTTGAAATTTTCAATTCTTTGATAAATGTTTGTGACATCTATTTAGTCATGATAATTTCGCTGATATTATTAGATTAAAACTGCCAAGCATAATTGTGCGCGACAAAAAATACTTGAAGTGTATGTGATTCTTTATTAGGTGAAAATCAAATCACTACAAACCGTGATTTTTGAAAATTACACTTTTATGATGGTTTTTTGCATGGGTCTTCATGATACATTTGTTCTATTATTAACCAATAAAAATTAGTATTATGAAAAAATTTATTTTTGGTGCTTTTGCACTAATGACCATGAGCTTCTCATTTGCACAATCCAACATCGATCTAAGTGCACAAATTGGAAATCTGAACACTGCAACAGTTGATCAGACAGGAATCTTGAACTTCAACGCCTTGTTACAAGACGGTAATCGCAACGATGCAGATATCGACCAAGTAGGTTGGGCGAACACCAACGTTGCCTTAAGCATGGGAAATCGTAACTCTATAGATGTAGATCAGTGGGGAATTGGAAATTCCAATACAACCAGCCAATATGGTAATAGAAATGAAGCGTCCACTTTACAAGTTGGTTTTCTCAATGAGGTAGAGCAACTTCAAACTGGTAATAGAAATGAAGCTTCTGCAACACAATGGGGTTCTGATAACTACATCAGCCAAGATCAAAATGGTAATAGAAATGTAGCTACCGCCTTGCAAGTAGGTTCTGACAATGAGATCTATCAAGACCAAATTGGTAGAAGAAATGAAGCAACTGCTGTACAAGTAGGATCTGACAACTACATCCACCAATTGCAAGATGGAGACGATAACAGTGCTACACACCTACAAGCTGGTAATAACAATGACGCCGACTCTCATCAAACTGGAGACGACAACACGGCTATGGGATTACAGATTGGTAATGGAAACGAATTGGGTCAATATCAAACTGGTGATGATAACATTGCTATGGATGGCCAAATTGGTAACAACAATTACACAATGGTTGCTCAAAGTGGAGATTCTCACTTCCATGCAGGCTTACAAGTTGGTAATAATAATTCTTTGGTTGTGACCCAGTCTAACTAATCAATACAAGTTTTTTAACCTTGAAAGTGGATAGGAGAAACTTCGGTTTCTCCTATTTTTTTTCTACAAATATTGTAACTCACGGAAAACCGTGATTTTCTCTCAGTAACTATTAACGGTGTTTTATCTCTACCAACATTCAATTACTTTTATAAAAAAAATGATGAGAAATTTAGTTTACATATTACCTTTTCTGATTCTGATTTTTTTTTCTTCGAACATCAGATCGCAACAAGTCGATTGGGGACAGATCAACAGTGCTAATATAATGGATATCATAGCTGGTCAAAATCCTGATATCGGTACATACACATCCACGGTCCAGATTGGAAATCATAACAGCGCACAACTTTTCATTAATGAAAAAACAAGCGTGTCACTAAGTCAAATTGGAGATCATAACAAGCTTTTCTACGTCAATTCTTTCACCGACATAGAAGTGAAGAACACCATCACGACACAAGGTCACAACAATATCATAGACATCACAGGCAGCAACAGCATCTCTGAAAATATGAAAATGAACATCAAAGGTGACAACATGACCATCTTCATGAGAAACTATTAAAATCTGAAAAAATGAAACAACTATATATTCTATTGATTTTAGCGACCATGTTTTTTCCAGTTCTGAAGGTCAAAGGTCAGGATGAGAAGAAGGTTGTTGCGAAAATAGAAACCAAAGACACAGAAGGCCAACTCAAAATGAGTGCAATGGCAACCAATAATTCTGGAACCTATCAGGAACTCAATTATCTGCTGGTTTCTATCAAAAAAGGGAATGGCGGTAATCTTTCTAATAACAAACAGAGCGGAAAATTTTCCCTGAATCCTAACGAGACCAAAAAACTGTCAGAGATGAGCGTCAATATCTCTGATAAAGATGCTCTCAAGACCTTTCTCTATATCCGTGATGAGCAGACGCACAAATTAGTTTCAAAGGACAGTCTGGAAATCAATCATAATTCTTTCCGAAAGAAGCTCAGTAAAGTAGAAGAAGAGGAATCATTCGAACTGAGAGGGCTTACGATCGATGAGACCAAAAGTAAAGTAGGAAAGGATTTTTATGATGCATTCTATCTGCAGTACAGCCAGTTGCCAGAGAAGAGCAACTTTACAATCACAATTTCGGAACTTCCTTCCCGAGGGACCAATGGCCAGATCAACATCATTATAGAAGATAAACAGATCTACAGCTTCATGACCAATCCAAATGAGGATTATCAAAAAGAACAGCTGGCTATGACCTTCCGCTACATCAAGGATTACAATGCCAAACGAAATCTGATCAAAAACGAATTCTTGTATTAAAAAAGACACAGCCATGAAAACCTTATTTTTATTACTATTCGCGATGTTGGGAAACTTGTCTTTAAAGTCTCAACAATTAGTTTATAAGCCTATCAATCCGGCATTTGGTGGTGACACGTTCAATTATCAATGGCTTCTGAGTTCCGCTAATGCGCAGAATCAATTTGATGATGACAAAAGCGCTTTCAACAGCCTGCTGGATGGCCTCGATTCTATGGATAGCTTTACCGATAGTCTCAACAGGCAGATTCTGAGTCAATTGTCTCAAAAATTATTTGAAGACCAATTTGGAGATGGAAAACTGCAACCTGGGAATTATATGTTTGGTTCTCTTTATTTGGAGATCACGCAGTCGTCTCAAGGATTGCTCATCAATATTTTGGATACAAGCAACGGGCAGCAGTCGGAGATTGTGATCCCGAAATAAACAAAACTAAAAACCAAGCTCATGAAAACTAAAATTGATCATAGATTTTTCTATGTGCTGTTATTGTCATTCCTTCAAAGTTGCAGCTCTATATTTAATTTACCATCGAATAAAGAGAAATCAACGATGGGCGAGATCACATCTTCCACCAAAGAGCTAGAAAGTCTGCCGCCGCCGAAAGAAAAGATCGTGATTGGTGTGTACAAATTTCGCGACCAAACCGGGCAGTACAAACCATCTGAAAATGGTAATAACTGGAGTACGGCGGTTCCTCAAGGAACGACAACAATTCTTATCAAAGCTTTGGAAGACAGCAAATGGTTTGTTCCGATAGAAAGAGAGAACATTGCCAATCTCCTCAATGAAAGACAGATCATTCGCTCTACCAGACAAGAATATATAAAAGATAATGATAAATCTGCGCCAGCTTTGCCACCATTGTTGTATGCAGGAATTCTTTTGGAAGGTGGTGTCATCTCTTACGACAGCAATGTGATGACAGGCGGAATGGGTGCAAGATATTTTGGCATCGGTGCTTCAACGCAGTACAGACAAGATCGTATCACAATCTATCTGCGGGCGGTTTCTACTTTGAATGGCGAAATTCTGAAGACGGTCTATACTTCAAAAACAATACTTTCCACCAGTGTCAATGGAAATTTCTTCAGATATATCGATACCGAAAGATTGATGGAAGCTGAGGTCGGTTACACTCAAAATGAACCTGTCCAACTGGCGGTTACCGAGGCCATAGAAAAAGCAGTGAAATCATTGATTGTTGAGGGAATTCGTGATAATATTTGGGGGAAAAAGGCAGCTGATCCTGCTGGTTATAAAAATTTAATCGACAATTACACCATTGAAGAAAAAGATAATGACAAAAGGATTCTTGGAAACAAATATCCCAATCACGATCGGGGAAAATTCGCACTTTTTGCAAATCTGGAAGGTCAGCAGATCAAAGGCGATTACGTAAATCCAAAAGCTAATTTCGGTGCAAAAGCCGGCTTCAAATATTTTTTGAATGATCACGTGAACATAGAACTCAATGCTGGAGTTTTGACTGTAGAAAATGAAAATATCATTAAGAGGACATTTATTGTCTCGGAGGTCAATCTGGAATATCTCATCCTTCCCAATTTTAAATTTTCCCCGTTCATCTATGCTGGTGGCGGAACGATGTTCTTCAACAGTTCCAATTATTACAAAGCGCAATTTGGTGGCGGACTGGAATATCTCATTGATAAGAATATTGCTGTCCGACTATCATCTCAATATGATATTGGCTTTAAAGACAGCTGGGACGGATTTGTACATGGTAACAATGATGATCACGCGATTCGTATTGGATTGGGAATCAATATTTACATCGGAAACTAAAAACTACGATCATGAAAACAATTATAAAAATCACAGTACTGCTTGTCTTTTCCATTTTTCTGATTTCCTGTAACGAGGAATTGGTAGAACAAACACAAACCGGAATATTAAAAGGCAAAGTAGTGAAACGCGGAACCAATGAACCTTTGGCAAATGTGAAGATCTTTACTACGCCAACCACTCAAACGATTTTCAGCGCGGTAGATGGAACATTTGAAATATCTGAGATGCCGATTGGCAATTACTCTGTGAAAGCTGAACTTTCTGGCTATCTCGCAAATTTTTTGAGTGTCAATATGCAAGATCAAAGTCAACTGGTCACCATCGTTTTTGAAATGGAAGATGATGAATCCCTGAATTCTGCTCCCACGGTTCCAAATCTCATCAGTCCTACAGATAATTCAGAAAACCAACCGCTATCTGTGGAGCTGACTTGGAATGCTACCGACCCGGACAGCTTGGATGTTCTGAAATATCGATTGATCGTGAAAAATAATCTTAATACCGATATTTTGGAAGTTAAGGACCTTAAGGAAAATCATTACACTTTGAAGGATCTGAAATTTGGCGTGAGTTATTTCTGGCAAGTGGCTGTTGCGGATGAAATCCATCCAGAGGTTTTCAGTGCGGTGAATAAATTTACCACGAATAAGGTTCCTGCAAATAGATTTCATTATGTGAGAAAACAAGCTGGTAATTTATACATCGTATCCAGTGATGACGCGGGTGTCAATTTTCAGTTCACAACATCGTCTCACAACAACTGGCGACCAAGAAAAAGCAACAATGCAGGACTCATCGCTTTTCTAAGAACAGAAGGCGGTAACACCCATATTTTTACAGCCAAACCAGATGGTTCTGATGTTTTCAAAGTGACCACGGTTCCGCTTTCTGGATTCAACAATTACGAATTGGATTTTGCGTGGAAAACCAATGGTAAAGAACTCATATATGCCAATTTTGATAAGCTTTACAGAATCAATAAAGATGGAAGCGGGCAGGAGTTGATCTACACAACGCCCGACGGAAGTCTGATCTCCGAATGCGACTGGAGTTACGATGGTAGCAAGATCGCTCTCAAAACCAATGATTTTAATGGTTATAATACGAAGATCTACATCATCGATATGCTAGGTGCGACTTTGAAAACTATATTGACGGGAGTTGCGGGCGGAACAGGCGGTCTGGATTTTTCCGTTGATGGTAACTATTTGGTCTACGCCCATGATGTTTCTGGTTATCAGGATGGCAATTACCGACAGTTGGATTCCCATATCTTCATCTATAATTTGATGGATAATTCAGTACGCGATATTTCTGTCGAAAGTGAAAAGGTAAATGGGACCAATGATCTAGATCCAAGATTCTCACCGAACAATGCTCAGATCATTTTCACTAATACTTCCAATGATGGGATTTCACAGAAAAATGTGATGGCGATTGACCTTAGCGGTACAGGTTCCGACCTGGAAAGAACAGTGATGTTCGAGAATGCAGAAATGCCGGATTTCGAATAAAAAATATATTGCAATTTTTTGTGGTAGGAAAGAATTTCATGGCCGGCTCAAAGGTTTTTGAAATTCTTTTTTTTTTATGAAAGGTTTTAACTGATCATGTGATTTTCCATGGCATATTTTACGACACCTGCGGAATTTTTCACATTTAATTTCATAAGGATCTTTTTGCGGTGAGTCTCTACAGTATTGATGCTGATGAAGAGCTTTTCGCATATTTTTTTGCTGCTCAGTCCATCACAAATCAGTTTCAAAACTTCCGTTTCCCTTTTTGTGAGACATTCTATCTGATGTCTTTGATGGACCTGCTTGTGACTTAGGAAATCCATCATTCTCTCTTTTGCGGAATCGCAGATGTAAACAAGGCTGGAACTGAGCGCTGCAATGGATTTTACAAATTCGTTGTATCCACAGGTTCTGTCCAGGTAACTTTTGATTCCTTTCTCAAACAACTTCCGAATATCGCCCACTTCATAAAAATTTCCGATAACGATGATCTTGATATTTTTATGTTGACTTACCAGTTCTTGCACCAATTTGTACATTTCGGTAAGAGCAATCGAGTTTGATCCTAGCATCAGAAATTCTGGAGGTTGAAAGTTGAGGTGGTCAGCAAGCGTTTCTTGATTGTTGCAAATGTTCACAACATCGAAGATTCGGCTTTCAGTGAGGAGTTTGGAGAGCCCTTCTGTATAGAACACGGGCTCATCAAAGATGATTAAATTTGGTTTCATTGGCATTTGTTTTTATTAAGGATGGTTATACTCAAATTTAGTAAAAAATAACTGAAATATAAAATTATTTTGTAAAAATATTCGTTATATGTTGTGATAATCGTAATTAAATCTAATTAAATTGATAAATAATGAAATTAATTACAATTAAAATGGTTTTTATAATCGCTTATTTTTATTCATATTTCAATCAAAATTTAATATGATTACTTAATTGATATTTTATTAATTCTTTTTTTAAATAATTCATTTTTTAATTAAACGATTATTTACTAATTATTTTAATATTTAGAAATCTTGCAATAACTTATAATTTATTGATTTTCAAAATATTGTATTCGATGTTTTGATGTGTTGAATTATCAAAAGTGTATTTATATTGTAGAATTCTACATTCCTTAATAATAAAAATTAACATAAGATAATTTCTGAATTGATATTTGGATTGTTTTTGAAATTCGAAGTTTCAAAGCATATATACTTGCGTAGTTTTCAACGTAACATTGTCCATAAATTTGTGACTAATGAAATGTTGCGTAAATTACGCTCCAGAAAAAAATAAAAGTATAGTATGAAGAAACTATTCATTTCAATTTCACTCTTATTTATGATGAATGCAATGGCACAGAAATTTGAAACACAAACCAAAACCGACGCAGCTGGCTACACTTACGAGACTGTAAAGAATGACCAATCTGGCGTACGTGTTTACACTTTAAAAAACGGACTCAAAGTCTATCTCGCAAAAAATGATGACGCTCCAAGGATTCAAACTTATATTCCTGTAAAAACAGGTTCCAACAACGATCCAAGCGACAATACAGGATTAGCGCACTACCTGGAACACATGGTCTTCAAAGGAACTTCGCACTTGGGAACTCAGGATTGGGAAAAGGAAAAAGTTTTGCTGACGCAGATCTCTGATCTTTATGAACAGCACAAAGCAGAAAAAGATCCGGAAAAGAAAAAAGCACTTTACAAAAAAATTGATGAGGTTTCTCAGGAAGCTTCCAAATATGCGATCGCCAACGAATATGACAAGGCAATCTCATCTCTTGGTGCAACGGGAACCAACGCTCACACTTGGCTGGACGAAACGGTTTACAAAAACAACATCCCGTCCAACGAATTGGAGAAATGGCTGAAAGTGGAGAAAGAACGTTTCTCAGAATTGGTTCTTAGGTTGTTCCATACAGAATTGGAAGCTGTTTATGAGGAATTCAACCGCGCTCAGGACAACGATGGTCGTCTTGTGAATTACGCGATGATGGAAGCGCTTTTCCCGAAACATCCAAATGGTCAGCAAACGACGATTGGAACTTCAGAACATTTGAAAAGTCCGTCTATGGTGGCAATCCACAAATATTTCGATACTTATTATGTGCCTAATAATATGGCGGTCGTTCTAGTTGGAGACTTGGATTTTGATAAGACCATCAAAATGGTCGATCAGTATTTTGGAACCTTCAAATACAAAGAACTTCCGATGAAGAAAATGGTGTCGGAAGAACCAATGACAAGCGTGATCTCCAGAACTGTAAAAAGTCCATCTACGCCAAGAATGACCTTAGCCTGGAGAACCGATTCCTACGGAACTCAGGATGCGAGATTGGCGGACGTGGTTGCAGAAATTTTGAGTAATAATGGCGACGCAGGTCTCATTGATCTCAACATCAATCAAAAACAAAAGACATTAGGAGCTGGCGCTTACGAGTCGGCTTTCAAAACTTACGGCGCATTTGTTCTAAGCGTGGTTCCGAAGGATGGACAAAGTTTTGAGGATGCCAAAAAATTGTTGTTGGACCAAATTGAATTGGTAAAAAAAGGACAGTTCCCAGATTGGATGCTTCATGCGATTGTGAACGATATGAAAGTTCAAAGGATGAAAGGTTGGGAAACTGCTGATGGACTGGCGACAACACTTTATTCAACGTACATCAACAACAGAACTTGGGAACAGGAGCTGGATGAGATCAACCAATACGAAGGAATCTCTAAAACGGATGTTGTGAAATTTGCGAATGACTTCTTCAAAGATAATTACGTGGTAGTTTATAAGGAAAAAGGAGTGAATGATAAATTGGTTCGTGTTCAGAATCCTGGTATCACGCCGATCAAGCTGAACAGAGAAGCGCAATCGCCTTTCCTGAAAGAGATCATCAATGCAAAATCATCGGACATCAAACCTCAGTTCATCGATTTTAAGACTGCTATTGCTACGTCAACCATTAAAGATAAGAAAGTAAGTTTCGTTAAAAACAAATATAACGAAGTTGCGCAGGTGAACTATGTTTTTCCTTTTGGGACAGATAATGGCAAAGAACTGGCATTGGGTGTTACGGTTCTTCAATATCTTGGAACGGACAAATACACGCCGGAACAATTAAAAGAAGAGTTCTATAAATTGGGAATCACCAATCAGTTCAGAACAACCAATGACCAAATGATCATTGCGCTAAGCGGACTGGAAAGCAATATGAAAAAAGGTGTGGAGCTGATGGATCACTGGATCAACAATGTGAAAGCGGATCAATCCATCTACGATCAAACGGTGAAGACCATCCTGGAATCCAGAGAAGTTGCCAAGAAAGACAAGACCAGAATAATGGCAGCCTTGACCAATTACGCCAAGTACGGAAAAGAATCTCGTCTGACGGATGTAATCTCCAAAGAACGTTTGCAAAGCATCAATGTTAATGATTTGATGTCCAAGATCAAAACCTTGAACGATTATCCTTACGAGGTTTTCCTTTACGGAGAAGATCAAAAAGGTCTGGAAAAAGCAGTGAAGCCTTACATTTCCGCTACAAAACTTCAGCCTGCGAAAGCGAAAGAATACAAAGAATTGGCGACTGATGGCAAAGTGTACTTTACCGGCTACGACATGGTGCAAATGGAGATGTCCAAAGTGGCAAAAGCTGGAAATGTAAATCTGGCAAACTTCGGAAAAGCCAGTGTTTTCAATGAATATTTTGGGCGTGGATTGTCATCTATCGTGTTCCAGGAGATAAGAGAAAGTAAATCTTTGGCTTATTCGGCGTACGTTTCTTATGCAAATGCAACAGAGATCAACAAACCGAATTACGTGACCAACTACATCGGAACGCAAGCCAACAAAATGCCTTTGGCGGTTGCAGCGATGAGCGAATTGATGGTAGAGCTTCCGCAAATCCCGGCTCAGTTTGAGAATGCAAAAGGTTCAGCGCTTAAGCAGATCGCCTCCAACAGGATCAACAGGACCGTTATCTTCTACAATCAATTATCGCTGAAAAAATTGGGTGTGGATTATGACTTTAGAAAAGATGTCTATGCAGAGATCCAAAAATTGACACTGCCAGAACTGACTAATTTCTACAACACCGAAGTGAAGCCGCTGTCTTACAACACAGCCATCATCGGGAAAAAAGAAAACCTGAATATGGAATCCATCAACAAAATGGGAACTTTCACAGAAGTAAGTTTGGAAGAGATTTTCGGATATTAATCTTAGTCGATTTCATCAATAAAAAAAGTGGAGCAGGAGTGCTTCACTTTTTTTTGTGCTTTAAGGTTTGGTTGCGCCTTTCACAGTGTAGTAATTATCAAAACTCGTGTAAACCCTTGTCTCATCCAAAATGCCATCGTCATAGATCTCGATTTTGGTGGTGCTTTCTGATTTTTTATCGATGTATCTTATTTTGGTAAGTTTCTTTTTTCTATCGAAATGTTCGGTTTTCAGATTTCTGCCATCTTCCATGTAATGAATGGTTTCCAGATCACCGTTCTTTTTGTATCGGTACGTTTTGGAATTATAAAAATTTCCGTTTTTGTTAATATGATCTTCGTAAGTGAATTCCGAATCGTATTGACCTTCCAAGATCAATTGTCCGGAGTTGTTGTGAATGAAATAGTAAACGCCATTTTTGGGATCTTTCAATTCATATCTTGTTTCAAATTTTGGTGTTTGATGGTGATTTCGTGTCAGAACTTCCTCACGTTTGAAAACTGTAGAATCATTCTGAGAAATCCAAAGCGTATCAATGATCTTTGAATTCGGTTTATAATGAACTTTTGAAATGATGATATTCTGTGGCTCTTTGGAATCACAACTCAGTACGAAAATTGACATTAGGCAAACAATAAGAATTTTCACGTCCAATTATTTTTGATTAAAATAAATTTTCAACCCGCACGTTGTCATTGATCAAATGGATATTATCATGGAAAAATTCAGCCGCTCTCGGATACGTTGTGTAGTAGGTTATTCTAGATTTTGAACCATCGTTCAAATAAATGTTAATTAGGGATCTTCTAAAACGTCCCATATTGATATTCTTGATTTCTACATATTTAATCGAGTTTGGCGGAATCAATTCTGTCTTGAGGTTCCTAAAGATGAACAATCCTTTCTGCGAGATCAAGTATAACGGAACGGTCGGAAACAATCTATAGATAAATTGTCTATAACGCTGATAATGAAACGTAAAACCATCATTCAACGCTTCAATTTCTCTCAGGACGCTGGACGATCTTCTGAAAATTATTATAATTAATGGAGCAAATACAAACGCCAAAACTAATTGAATGGAAACTACAGTTGGAAAAACATAGGTGATAAAATTTTCTTTTAAATTCCGAGATCTATAGACGTCATAAAAATTATATATAAAAAAGCCGATAATGATAAAATTGACCAACACCAGAAACCCGATGGCTATGGCTCTCAGTTTTTTTAGATCTTTCAGTTCTTTCTTCTTGAAATCCTGCATTGGTCCCTATTTTATTGATGCGTTCTGATTTGTCATTGTCTAAAATTAATAAAAAAAGCCGGAAGAAAACTCTCCCGGCCAGAAACTTATGATCACTTGTGCTTTATTTCTTGATAAATCTGAATTGATGGGTTTTATTATCCGCCGTGGTGATCACCAGTTGGTAAACGCCGGATTGCAGGTCTTTCACATTGATCTTCGTATCAAATTTTGAAGACTTTACCAGTTGTCCGCTCATGCCATAGATCTGATAATCTTTAGCATTGGCAACGCCCAGAACAGTGATATAGTCTACCACAGGATTCGGGAACAATAATGCTTTCTCGCTGTTGATGTCATTGATTCCCAAAGTGGTCGTGTGTACATCGCCAGAAAGATTTGAGTTGGAAGTGGTAAGATTTCCGCCACAGTCGCCATTGGTAATAGCAGTATTCTCTACCCATGTACCGATGCTGTTGCTCGGAGGATTGGCTGCAGAAGCGCTTCCGGTCGAGTTGTAGTAGATCAGGTAAGGCGCTGCGAAAGTTCCATCGCCCTCATCTGCCAAAAATTCCCATCTGGAAGCTGTATTGTTCCATTGGATCTTGAACTCGCAAGTTCCCAATCCGCCACAAGGTTGATCGCCAGTAACGGGAGATGTGATGTAGATTCCTTTTCCGTAAGCGTCTGGCGTAGATTGCTTGGTGAAAACGTAATTGGAGGTCTCAAAAAGATTGGGGCATCCACTGAAGGTAATGTCTTGTGCAAAAGCATTTGCAGCTACCATTACGGTTAATAAAAGATATATTTTTTTCATGATTATTTTATATTAAGGTCTGGATGGATAAATACCTTGTAGGGCGATGATGCATTTGAAGGTTACGTAGGGTTGTATATTCGGGTGAGGTTGGTTTCCGCCTGCAATGCTTGTCATACTGGCATTCATGGTTCCTGATGTTGGAGGTGTTGTGCTATATTCCTTGTCAAGCGTTTTGGTATTGGCTGGTAAAGCGCCTGATGGATTGCTAACGTTGCCATCACTGGAAACTGCTTTTAGCAAGTGAGTGTGCTGTGGCATTTCCGCCACAGTCAAGATGTGGCCTTCTTCTCCGCCTGTTGATGCTAGTGGGTAATTAGGCAATCCTGCTCCTTGTCCGTTGCTTAGCATGACGCGTCCTTGGATATTGGGTACAGCAAAAGTGCTGGTTCCATTGCCACCATATGTTGTTCCTAGTAAACTATACAATGCCGAATACTGTGCAATTGATAATTCTTGACCATTGCAATCTGCCCAACCTGCGGGAGCAAAATTAAAGGCAACGTAGGAAATCTGTCCCAAAAACGGGTCGTATTGTGCAAAGCTTTTTGCTGATGTAAATATCAAACAAAATATAATTAAGATTTTCATTTTCATAAGTTGATTTAAATTTGTTTATGGACGTGAAGGATAAACGCCGTATAAAGAAATGATACATTTCAAGGTTGTGTACGGCTGCATGTTGTTATGCGGTAAATTTTGTCCTGCTGGTTGTATCATTTGGGCATTTAGAGTGACATCAGGTGTCTGATTAGAATATTCTGGGTCGGCAGAACCTGTATTAGCTGGTAAATTACCTATCGGAAGATTTTGGTTTCCCGGTGTTGTCACGGTATTGATATTATGTGTATGCTGAGGTATCTGTGAAGAAGTGAGGGTGACTGTAGGTGTGCCTATCATCTCGCCGTTGAAGCGTGGCGTCAGTCCAGTTCCAGCGCCTGATCCAATGATTGCTCTTCCTCGTAGGTCTGGTAATCCAAATGTCTGCATTCCATTTCCGCCATATTGTGTACCTAAAAGGCTATATAGTACTTCATTGCCTGAGATTGGTAAAAGTGCGCCATTACATTCTGCCCAACCACTGGGTGTAAAGTTGTACGGTACCCACAAGATTTGACCAACATATGGTGTATCAGCTTGTGCGGCTAATTTTGAACTTATTGTTAAGATAAGCGTTAATGTCAATAATTTAATTGTTCTCATAGTTTCTTAGTTTCGTGGTGGGAAGATACCTTCTGTTGCAATGACACACTTCATAGCAGTTGTGGGCATCATATTGTAATGGGGTGCAGATGCGCCGGCTGTAGATAATGCATCTGCTTTCATGGTAGAATCTGAAGTTGCATTAGAGTATTCCTTGTCCAAAGCTTTTGTGTTAGCAAGAAAAGCGTTCGCTGGTGAATTCGCATTACCGTCAGAATTGGTCGCTGTGACACCGTGATTATGAGCTGGAATCTGGGCAACTGTTAAGGTGATATTTTCTTGTCCGCCAATCTGTCCCAATTGATATGTGCTGAGATTGGCGCCATTTCCATCATCGATTACCAATCTACCTCTCATATCTGGTAAAGCAAACTTTGTCTGTCCGTTACCTCCGTAAGTTACTCCCAGGAGGGCGAATAAGGCTTGATTCTGAGCGATTGGCAAAAGGCTACCATCGCAATCACGCCAGCCTTTGGGTGCAAAAGTGTACGGTACAAACATAATTTGTCCAATGAATGGTTCAATCTGTGCGCTCAATTTTGCACAACACATGACTGTTCCAATTAGAAAAAGTTTAGTTTTTTTCATGTATATTAATTTTAGACTGTAAATCTAAAAATAATAATTGATTATCAATGAATTATCGATAAAAATAAGGTGGACATCGGGTGGACAAATCATTTTACAATTAAACCTATTTGATAATCAATAATTTGGTCGTACTCGTTAAGTTACACTTGCAAAAAAAAACTTCCACGTTCGAAAGTTTTTATTTCATGTCATCAATTATTCGACGGTTTGGTTGTAGTACAAAAGTTTATTTTCCTTATCAAAACCAATAATAGTAAGTTCACGATTCTTTGCGTTGTCATTGTTATAAAAATTGACTGTTGAATTTGTGAATTCTGGATTCCAGTACAGGACCTGTCTCCAGTCGCTAACGGATGATCTGTATTTTTCTTGAGAATAATCGATCATTTTGCCAGCAATTATTTTATCATAAGCTTTTATTTCAACTTTGTTAGTACTATTAGATGCTTTAGATGTTGGTGTTTTAAGATTGGCGGTGCGCGTGTAAATTAGAATAGAATTACCTATCAGCCTACTACCCTTTATTATCTTTACCATTGCAATGCTATTGATACTAAGCGTCTGTACGGCATCCAGACCTACGTTCATCTCATCTAAAAATACTCCTGCTTCAACGCCTCGGATCACAGGCATATACTTTCCTGGTTCAACCATCATGATACTGAGACCGGCAACACGTCCTTGCAACCATTCCAAAATATTTAGGGAAGCAAAGGCATCTTGATTATCATTCACAAAGTCAAAAATAGTGGCATTCATACTGGAGAACATTCCGGAAGTCAGTTCGTCATTTAGTTTTTTAATGGCATCGCTTTTTTTCTTTACGATTTTCACTTCCTCTATCTGTGTTTCATCCTGCACTATTTTCTGTCTGACCTGCGCATTTGCAAAAGCTTTCTCAACTGCGGGTGGCAAACTGTTATCATTACTTGCTTCTATCAGTTCATATCCAGATCGAGGGAAATTAAGTTTTGTACTATTAGAATCGATCACTGGTTTTAGTTTTAAGGTCAGATTGGTCTGTTGTTTATCATTTGAATTGAGAAAGTAATTCACGAAGTAAGAGTCGTCAAAGTTCAAATTACTTATCAAAATGTCACCATTCTTATCAGTGGTCAACTGTGATAGAAGTGGTTCTCCATCATCAGTCTTGAAAACCAGATTCAACAGCGTGTCCGGCAGTGGTCGACTATTGAGTGCAAGTCTTGCGGTGTAGGAGATGAATTCATTATCCGTTAAATTATATTTGATCAGAGGTTTTTGACCAGCTAGTAATTTCGTCCAATCAAAACGTTTCCACTTTTCGGAGATGAGAAGAGCATCCAAGGCATCAGTATTCGCAGTTTTGGTAAAATACTGAGCGGGATTTTTTATTTGATTTTTTAGATCTTGTGTCAAAAAGAGATTGCTGAGGATATCGTCTTGCGAAGAATCAATGTCCGTCACGTCTTTTACTAGAACAGTGTAATTCCCGGAGTTGGGATTTTCATTAATGTCAAAACTGTTCAAGGTCCTAGGCTGATTATTAAAATTTGAATTTTGGATGGCAATCGTATTTCCCGTTAAATCAGAATGATTTAGAAAACAAAGTCTTTGCGCCACAAGATGGTCTCTATCGTCAAAAATCGAGATCTGTAATATTCCATTTTGCTTGATTTCTTTTGTAGGAATCACACTTGCAACCTGCGAATTGGTCGATTTGATCTTTGCTTTGTAGGCCAATTGATTATTGATAGTTCCTACGACATTGTAATTTTGTACACTATTTTCCAATTTGACAGCGTTAATCGTATATTTAATGCTTGACTTATCAGAAGTTATTTTCAGATTGATTCCTTTATCCGTCACGGTTGGTAAAGTACTGATCTGTGAATTTCCTTCACCATCTTCCACCACAACTTTATAGGTTTTCCCAAATTGAGGTGTCATTTGAAATATGGCAATATTTTCATCAAGCGATTGAAAACTTATAATTTTGTTATCCGGAAGCTCAGAGTCTATCAAATATCCGCTCCATTTTTTTGCTGGTTTACCTTGGTGATTTATTCTCACGGCAATCTTGGTAGAGGTTTTGTCAATGAATGTTCCGCCTTCTGGAAATACCACAACAGACCATTTCGAAGTTACAGATGGAACCAATTTTTTCTTCGATGTCGAATTATAGATTGGGATTGGTTTGATGAAATTCCATTCGTTGTCGAAGTTTGCCATCCAATTCGTGTAAGCTCTCACAAAATAGACATCTTCAGTCAGTGTTTTACTGAGTTCGAATAATCCTGAAGCTTTTCCATTATTAATTAAAATCGTTCTTTTATCGATTAGATTTTTACTTTGATCATACAATTCTACATACAAGGTCTTGGAAATAGAAGATAAGTTATAACCATCAAAAACAAATGATTGAAAAAGTATCTGGTCTCCGGCGACATATTGATCTTTATCAAAAAGGATATAAACTTTTTCCTGCGAATAATTTTCCTCGAGATTCGTGATCGCATTGTCCAATTTGCTCTGAGCATCCATTATCAGAAAGTTGAAGATCACAATGATTGCAGTAAAAATTCCTTTCATAGGTTATCAATTTGATTGTTTATAGTCTGGTCCTTTAGAATTCTTTAAATTATGAATAATATCCAAACAAAAAAAACAGCATTCTAAAAAATGCTGTTTTGAAATTTTATCTTAACTGAGTCTAACTATTGAGGAAGTTGACCAAGATTTTATTTAATTCATCTGCGTGAGTCACATTCAATCCGTGAGGTGCACCAGAAATTACGTGATATTGATTGTTTACAATGCCTTTTGCAGCCTGCTCGCCAGCAGTTTTGATCGGTACAATTTGGTCTTCGTCACCGTGAACGATCAAAGTAGGAACAGTCACATTTTGAAGTTCCAATCTGAAGTCTGTATTCGCCCAGCTTTCAGCAGATTTGATGGTCGCGATAGGAGAGGCGTGGGAAGAGATGCTCCAATCGTAGTTTAATTGCGCCTGGCTCACTGTCTGTGACAACAGTCCATAATTATAAAAATTCTTGTGGAAACCTTCCAGGAAAGTCACGCGGTCTTTTTTCAGATTATCAAGGATTTCGTTGAGGTCTTTTTCCGGAACGCCATCAGGATTGTCATCTTTCTGTTTCACCAATGGAATGATGGATGCAATCAAAGCAACCTTATCAACATTGTCATAACCGTAATTGGTCAAGAAACGGACAACTTCACCGCCTCCCATCGAGAAGCCGACAAGAACTACATTTTTGAGGTCTAATTGTGTGATCAATTCCAAAAGGTCTTCCGTCAATGAATTGTAATCGTATCCATTCAAAGAAGGCTGAGAGTTTCCAAATCCTTTTCTGTCATAAGTAATAACTCTATATCCAGCTTCCAAAAGTGCTGGAACCTGCAACTCCCAAGATTTCCCGCTGAGTGGCCATCCGTGGATCAAGATCACTGGCTGTCCTGTTCCGTGATCTTCGTAATAAACACTGTAATTTTTGTCGATGTCTTTTGTGATGTAAGGCATAATGTTAAATTTTTGATATTAATATTTGAATTTTTTTATCCAAACATCAGACCATAAAAAAAGACTTTCTAGCCAGAAAGTCTTTTTTTATTTATTTAACATTACTTTATGATCTCATCGTAATAAAGCATTTTATCTTCTTTATCAAAGCTGATGATGATGATCTGGCGGTTTTTAGCTTCATCATTATTGAAGAATTTTGCTCTTGGCGCCAGTCCGCCTTCTTCGGAAAGTTTTGGATTCCAGTAGAGTGTTTCTCGTGTGTCCATCGTTATTCTTTTGTAAGCGTCACCTGTGATATCTGGCAGCTCAAATTCGGTCGATCGATCATAGCCTTTCAAAACAAGTTTGTTGACTTTCTCCTTATCTTTATCCTCCTCCGCGATCATATTTCCGCGACGTGTGTAGATTGCAACAGCGTTGCCTACCAAACCATCATTCTTCATAACCTTCACCATCGCAATGTTGCTGATCGGTAAAGAATTGATCATGCTTGCATCCACAGGCATCTCGTCTAGGAACAAACTGGCCTGTGAGCCTCTAATGCTTGGAATGTAGTTTCCAGAACCGTCCATCGTGAATGTAAGTCCCGCAGCACGACCTTGTAACCACTGCAAAATGTTTTGGGAAGACTGTGCGTCTTTATTCTCATTCACCATGTCGAAGATGGTAGCATTCATACTGCTGAATCGGCCACTGGAAAGTTCCTTGTCCAATTCGGCTTTTTTATCCACTTTTTTCGCTGTCACTTGTACTTCTTCAATTAATGTTTCCTTTTTAAAATCATCAATTCCTTTGTTGTTCCTTCTGTTTTGAAGTGCTTTTGCAACGCTTGGGTCTGGAGCCGCATTTTTGTCATTGACCAAACGATAATTGGTAAATGGTAACGGGTTTTTCAATGGAATGCTTGTCACCAAAGCTTGGAAACTCAAATTAATATTATCAGAATCTGAGGTTTGTTTTTTGTCTTTGTTAAGGTAATATGAAACCGTCAAAGGCTCATCAAAATAGATATTATCCAGATAGATGAAACCATTGTCATCTGTCACCGCGGGAACAAAGTTCTTGTCAGAATTTTCAGTTTTCATCAGAAGATTGATATTCTTATTGGGAAGGAATCTTCCATTGTTGGTCACTTTTCCTTTGAAAGAAAGATTTTTCTGAGGCTTGTAATTGAACTCTGGCGTTTTGCCTGCCAGCACAGATTCCCAATCGAAACGTTTCCATTTTTCTGAGATCAATATCGCGTCAAGAGCTTCTGGATTTGCCGACTTTTCAAAATATTGTGCCGGATCGAATATGGCGGAAGTAAAATCGCCTGTCAACCATTTGGCGCTCAGTAAAGTGTTTTCATTTTTAAGTTCAGACGGATTATTTTCCCGTACCAAAACTGTGTAATGCGTGTGGTCTCCATCTGGCTCAATATCAAAACTGTTGAAAGCTCTAGGCTCATTGTTCATCGATAAGGCCAAAGTTGGCTCATCTAGATCAAGTTTTTTTGGATTGAGAAAGAAGAGTCGTTGTGCTGCCACATTTTGCTTTTCATCAAAAATGGTGATGTTCAGAACGGCTGTTTCGTCATTGCTTACCTTGTTGGGAATTTGGCTAGTAGCCTCACTCGTTGTTGTTTTGATGTTTGCTCTGTACACCAATTGGTTGTTTATCGTCCCAATGATGCTGTATCCTTGCAAACCTTGAGAAAGACCGGCTCCATTGATCTTATAATTAATGCCTTTTGGGTCGCTCGTCAGCTGAAGATTGATCCCGGAATTAGAAACTGTTGGTAGAGCAACCGTCTGTTTTGCACCTTTGTTATCTTCAACGATGGCTTTGTATGTTTTTCCAGCTTTTGGAGTGATGTTGAAAACGGCTACATTTTCATCCATATTTTTGAATGTTGTCAATTTCTCATTCGGTTTTTCAGAATCGATGACGTAGCCACTCCAAGCGGTCGGTGGAGTTCCTTGGGAATATAATCTCACCGCGAATTTGGTCGGGATGTTCTCGATGAATGTTCCACTTTCCGGAAAGGCGTTCGCTGTCCATTTTGTGTTTTTATCAAGGACCAATTTCTGTTCAGAATTCGGATTGTAGATCGGAACCTGTTTCATAAAATTGAATTCCTCTGGGAAATTTGCCATCCAAGTCGTGTAGGCTCTTATGAAATAGATATCTTCATTAAGGAAATCATTGAGTACAAAAGTGCCGTCACCTTCGCCATCTTTGAGGAAGACAGTTTTCTTGTCGACCATATTTTTGTTGTGGTCGTACAATTCCACAAGAAGCGTGTTTGAGATGGCCGAACGGTTGTAACCATTGAAGACAAATGATTTGAAATAGATATGGTCTCCAACCACATATTTGTCCTTGTCCAGAAGCAAATAGACTTTTTCCTGCGGATAATTTTGTTCCAGATTTTGGATGGCCTTATCTATTTTGTCCTGTGCATTTAGCTGAGACATTCCCAAAACATAAAGAAAAAAAATGAAGATTTTTTTCATATCAAAAAGCTTATTATAATTGATTTTTAATTAATTATTTTGTTAATATTTAAAATGAATCTGCTCTATTTTGTCATTCTGCAGGAATCTTAACAGTTTGGATTCCTGCGGAATGACAAAATAGTGTTTTCACAAACCATTTTAATTAACACTGGATTGATTGCAGCCCGGCTTGAGCGGAAATCCTTTTTTTGCACTGGCACTGGCGAGGGAAAAAAGATTGGGAGCGGAAGACGGATTAAGCTGCCCAAAAATAGAATTAAAACACAAAACCCTCAACATTTGTCGAGGGTTTTATGTAATATTTAACACGGTTTTCTACAAAATCATTCCGCCATCTATTAGAATTTCTGTTCCAGTCATGAAACTTGCTATGTTATTGTCTGATAAGTAGACAACAGCTTTTGCAACATCTTCTGCACTTCCCATTTTTTTCAGGGGAATTTCGTTGATCAGCCATTCATTGATTCCATTCAAGGTTTCTGTGTCCAGTCCGGCCTTGGTCATTATTTCCGTTTTGGTAGGTCCTGGACTCACCATATTGACGCGGATCTTTCTTGGAGCCAATTCCGCAGCTGCCGTCTTCGCAATAGAATTGAGCGCTGCTTTACTGGCCTGATAAACGGAGCTGTTCGGTTTGTAGGTCGTTGCGACATTTGAAGATAAAAATACTACAGATGCGCCGTCGTTTAATAATGGAATTAAATTGCTTAATGTAAAATAGGCACCACGAAAATTAATGTTCATCACATTATCAAAATTTTTCGAATCCATATTTTCAATTGAACCTAATATCCCTGTAATGCCTGCATTGATAAATAAGATATCTATTTTTCCGTACTGACTTTGAATTTCATTCCGTAAGGCTTCAATATTTTCTAAGTTTCCTTGATCAGCTACGAAAGAAATTGCTTTCAATTCTTCTGCCGCTTTTTCGATGGCTTCTTTTCGTCGTCCTGTAATAATTACTTTTGCGCCTTCAGCAATTAGTTCTTTTGCTGTTGCATAACCTATTCCGCTGTTTCCGCCAGTTACGATGGCTAGTTTGTTATTAAATCTACTCATTGTTCTAAAATTTTTGACAAAGTTATTTCAAATTGATATACTTTTGTAACCAGTATCACGGAGTATATCAGTATCATTCATTATATCATTTAACTTTGCAGCTATGGAAAGAGACCAAAACGAAGAATTAAGAGCATTACAAGACACCCTATATTTCATAGGAGGAAAGTGGAGAATTCCAATTATCAATTCTATTTGTAATGGAAACAAGCGTTTTCGGGAAATTGAGAGAAGCATTCCGGGAATTACGACAAGAATGCTTTCAAAAGAGTTGAAAGATATGGAACTGAATAAATTGGTAAAACGAAATGTCTACCCCGATACACCAGTGTTGATAGAATATGAACCAACAAGCTACTGCAGGACATTTGGAAAGATCATTGCTGAAATGATAGAGTGGGGAAGAGAACACAGAAAAGTGATCATTGAAAATTAAAAAAAGCCCCTTAAATAAGGAGCTTTTGAGTCAATATGAAAGCGGAAATTAAATCCCGTTCACAATTGTATTAAGTGTTTCTGATGGTCTCATTGCCACATCTGTCTTTTGGAAATCTGGTTTGTAGTAACCATCGATATCTTTTGGCTGACCTTGAGAACCGATCAATTCTTCGTTGATCTTGCTTTCGTTTTCTGTCAATGCTTTTGCAACAGGCGCAAATTTAGCAGCGATCTCAGCATCTTTGGTTTGGTTGGTCAAAGCTTCTGCCCAATAAGTTGCCAAGTAGAAATGCGAACCTCTGTTGTCGATCGTTCCCAATTTTCTTCCTGGAGATTTGTCTTCTGCCAAGAATTTAGCATTTGCCTCGTCCAATGCATCTGCCAAGATTTGCGCTTTTGTATTGTTTTGAGTCTGAGCCAAATGTTCCAACGAAGCCTGCAAAGCCAAGAACTCTCCAAGAGAATCCCAACGCAAATAACCTTCCTCAATAAATTGCTCGATGTGCTTAGGCGCAGAACCTCCAGCTCCGGTTTCGAACAATCCGCCACCGTTCATCAATGGAACAATAGACAACATCTTTGCAGAAGTTCCTAATTCCAAAATAGGGAAAAGGTCGGTCAAATAATCTCTCAACACGTTTCCAGAAACTGAGATGGTATCTTTTCCTTCTCTTGCTCTTTCCAAAGTTTCGGTCATCGCATCTTTCACATCCAGGATCTTGATGTCAAGTCCAGTCGTGTCGTGATCAGCTAGATATTTCTCCACTTTTTTGATCATTTCTCTGTCGTGTGCTCTTGCTTTGTCTAGCCAGAAGATTGCTGGTGTATCAGACAATCTTGCTCTGTTGACAGCCAATTTTACCCAATCCTGGATCGGTGCATCTTTGGTCTGACACATTCTGAAGATGTCAAATTTCTCCACTTTTTGCTCAAGCAAAGTGTTTCCATTTTCGTCAAGAACTTTGATTGTTCCGTCTGCTTCTGCCTGGAAGGTTTTGTCGTGAGATCCGTATTCTTCAGCTTTTTGAGCCATCAATCCTACGTTTGGAACAGAACCCATTGTTTTAGGGTCAAGCGCTCCGTTTTTCTTCATATCATCGATTGCAGCCTGGTAGAATCCTGCATAAGAACGATCTGGAATAATAGCCACTGTATCTTCTTCGGCGCCAGCTTTGTTCCACATTTTTCCGCCATTTCTAATCAATGCAGCCATAGAAGCATCAACGATGATGTCAGACGGAACGTGGAAGTTGGTGATGCCCTTGTCAGAATTTACCATCGCTACTTTAGGACCATCGGCCAAAGTTTTGTCTATGTCAGCTTTGATCTCAGCTTCTTGTGGAATTCCGGCAATTTTATCGTAAAGATTTTGCAATCCGTTATTTGGGTTGATGTCCAATTCCTTGAACGTCTCTTTGTATTTATCAAAAACATTTTTGAAGAAAGTCTCAACGATCGCTCCGAAGATGATCGGGTCAGAAACCTTCATCATTGTCGCTTTCAGGTGAGCGGAAAGGATAACACCTCTTTGTTTAGCTTCTTCAATTGCTTCCTGAACAAAAGCTTTCAACGAATTGATATTTAAAACAGAAGAGTCGATCACTTCACCAGCTTTAAGGTTTGCGAAATCTTTCAACACTTTTTCAGAACCATCATTTCCAAAGAAAACGATTTTGAATTTTGAATCATTCTCCAAAGTTGTAGAAGTTTCTGTTCCGTAGAAATCACCTTGTTCCATATTGGCAACATCGGTTTTGCTGTCAGATGCCCAAGTACCCATTTTGTGTGGATTTGCTTTAGCATAATTTTTAACTGCTTTTGGTGCACGTCTGTCAGAATTTCCTTCTCTAAGAACAGGATTCACGGCAGAACCTAGAACCTTTGCGTATTTGGCTTTGATTGCTTTTTCCTCGTCATTTTTCGGTTCAGCAGGGTAGTTTGGCAAAGCAAAACCTTTAGCTTTCAATTCTGCAATCGCTTCTTCCAATTGAGGAGCAGATGCAGAGATATTTGGTAATTTAATAATGTTCGCTTCCGGCGTTGTAGCCAATTGTCCTAGTTCCGCCAATGCATCTCCGATCTTTTGATCATCTGATAGATACTCTGGGAAATTGGCAAGAATTCTACCAGCGAGAGAAATGTCCTTAGCAACAATGTCAACGTCTGCAACAGATGTGAAAGCCTTTACGATAGGCAAAAAAGAATGTGTTGCAAGCATCGGTGCTTCGTCCGTAAGCGTGTAAATAATTTTTGATTTTTCTGACATTATTTAGTTGATTTTATTTCGTATTGAATCACAAAAATACATATTTTATAATGATTTTCTAATAGTGGGAATATGATTTTTGTTCAAATAATGATTAAATCTTTCTTTATTTATAGTAAAAGTTAAATTTTATTAAAGTAGAATGAATTGTTTGAGAATTCAGAAATCAACCATTAACTTTGAAGAAATAAATTATACGAACAATGTCACAAATTACATTCAAAGGAAGTCCGATCAATACCGTTGGGGATTTGCCAGAAGTTGGAACTATCGCTCAGGAATTTACGTTGATAGGAGCAGACCTTTCAGAAAAGCATTTGGCAGATTACACTGGTAAAAAAGTGTTGCTTAATATCTTCCCAAGCATCGATACTGGCGTTTGCGCAGCGTCTGCAAGAGAATTCAACAAGGAAGCTAGCTCATTGGAAAATACAGTTGTCATCAATGTTTCCAGAGATCTGCCATTTGCATTGAACAGATTTTGTGCAGCAGAAGGACTTGATAATGTAGAGGTTCTTTCAGATTTCAGAGGGAATTTCGGTGAAGATTATGGCGTTACACTTAGCGACTCTCCATTGAGAGGTTTGTTGAGTAGAGCAGTAGTTGCTTTGGACGAAACAGGAAAAGTGCTTTACACGGAGCAAGTTCCAGAAATTGGACAAGAACCAAATTATGCAGAAGCTGTAAGTGCTTTGAAATAATTGAAGTTTCCTTTTTATAAACATAAGCTGTCTCGAAAGAGATGGCTTTTTTAATGTTAAATAAAAAAAATGGCCGGAACTTTTCCGACCATTTCTGTTACCCGAAAGTAACTTTTAACAAAAAATAACTTAAACTTTATTTATTTCCATCCGCCACCCAAAGCACGATAGAGGTCAACAATACTGCTGAGTCTTTGTCTCTTGATGGAAGCCAGATTCAGTTCTGCCTGAAGTGAGTTGGCTTGAGCCGTGATCACTTCCAGATAATTTGCCATTCCGCCTTTGTAAAGCAGCTCGGCGCTTTTGATCCCATCTTTCAAGGTCGTCACTTGTTCCGAAGCTTTTATTTCCTGAGCTTTTAAACTTTCATTGGAAACCAAAGCGTCAGACACTTCACCAACAGCATTTAGGACAGATTGACGAAAAGCCAAAACATTCTTTTCTCTCTGTATTTTAGCTACATTCAAATCCGTTTTCAACTGTCTTTTTTGGAAAATCGGTTGTGTGATTCCGCCCAAAACAGACCCAAACAATGAGGCAGGAATCTGAAACCAATTATCAATTTTAAATGAATTCACGCCACCGTTGGCTGTGATCTTCAAAGCTGGATACATATTCGCTTGCGCAATTCCAACCAAAGAATTGGATTCCAACAAAACCAATTCCTGCTGACGAACATCCGGACGACGGCTCACCATCGCTGCTGGAATTCCCGCTGAGATATTTTGTGGTAAGGATGAATCGGACATTTCAATCGTTCTGCTGATCTTATCTGGATTTTCACCTACCAAAATACTCAATGCATTTTCCTGAATTGCAATATTCTGTTCCAATTGCGTGATCAGAAGTTCTGTAGATTCTGTTCTCGCTTTTGCCTGCTGAACGCCCAATGAAGTCGTTTCGCCACCTTTCCAGATCTTCTCCGTCACATCCAACGTGTTTTTGCTGAGTTCCAAATTGGATTTCGCAACATTCATTTGTTTGTCAAGCATCAAGAGATTGTAATAGCCTTGAGCGATTGCTGCGACAACTTGTGTTTGAATGGCTTTCGAAGCTTCATAAGTCTGGAGATATTGAACCCTGGAAATCTCCTGTTGATTTTTAATCTTTCCCCAAATGTCAGCTTCCCAACCAAGATTGAACACTACATTGTAATCTTCAACATGACTTTGCCCTAAAAACAGATTCAGACTTTGCCCATTCATACTGTTTTTTGAAGGCTTCGAAATTTGTCCCGAAACGCCAAAAGTGATGTCCGGATATTGCAGATATTTTGCCTGAAGTAATCTTTCCTGCGAGGAAGCCACTTGTTTCAAAGCGATCTGCAGGTCATAATTATTTTTGATTCCTTTTTCGATCAGGTTTTGCAAGATTGGATCTTTGAAGAATTGTCTCCATTGCAGATCGGCAACGCTTGCTGTATCTGCTGTTGCAGTGTACTTGAAAGTTTCCGGCAACTCGGGTTTTACTTTATCCAAAGCTAATTTTGGCATGCAGGAAACCGCGCCACCTGCGACGATTGTTGCTACCAAAATCTCTTTTATTTTTGTTATGATGTTCATTGATTTTCTTTTATTATTAATTATTTTAAGCATTGTTTTGGATCGTAGAATCTTATGCAGCCCGACTTGAGTGGAAATCCTTTTTGCGGCTGGAAAAGCCGGGGCAAAAAGATTGACTACGTCGAACCACTTCGTTAGGTTTGAGAACGGAAGGCGGAAATAGCTGCCCAAAACAATGCGTCAAATGTTATCAGTCTAAATATAATTCAAAGCCGCTTTTTCTTTTTTAAGTTTGCGTTTCTTTCTGCTAGGCATTTTCTCGTGCAGATATTGGAAGATCACGTACATCACCGGAATGATGAAAATCCCGAATACAACGCCCGTAAACATCCCACCAACTGTACTGATTCCAATCGAATGATTTCCTTTTGCCGCCGCACCTTGCGACCAAACCAATGGCAACATTCCGATGATAAAGGCAAATGACGTCATCAAAATTGGTCTCAATCTTAACCTTGAAGCTTGAAGCGCAGATTCAATCAAAGTCTTACCAGCTTTTCGTCTTTGAACCGCGAATTCCACAATCAGAATGGCATTTTTTGCTAGTAGTCCAACAAGCATGATCAATCCAACCTGAACGTAAATGTTGTTGTCAATTCCAGCCAAACCTGTGAAAGCATATACACCGAAAATACCAGTTGGAATCGTTAAAATAATCGCAAATGGCAAAATGTAACTTTCGTACTGCGCTGCCAACAGGAAGTACACGAACAAAATACTTAGAAGGAAAATAAACCCGGTTTGTCCACCCGTTTTGATCTCTTCCCGCGTGATTCCTGTCCATTCGTAACCATAACCTCTTGGCAATGATTGTTTCGCAGTTTCCTCAACCGCTTTGATCGCATCTCCAGTACTGTAACCAGGTTTTGGCGTTCCATTGATTGTCACCGCGTTGAAAAGGTTATTTCGAGTCACTGTTTCTGGTCCGAAAGTTCTTTTCAAGGTTACCAAAGTTTTTACTGGGACTATTTCGCTTTGATTGTTCTTTACATAGATTCCTTCCAATGAATTAGCATCGGTTCTGTATGGAACATCGGCTTGAGCCATCACTCGGTAATATTTTCCGAATCTGTTGAAATCGGAAACGAAACTACTTCCGTAATAGATCTGCATCGTCTGCATCAAGTCGGTTACTGAAACGCCCAATTGATTGGCTTTGTCAGCATCCACTTCAATGGTGTATTGAGGATTTCCTGCCGCATACGTGGTGAATGCAAACGCAATCTCCGGACGTTTCATCAATTCGCCAATGAAAGCCTGAGTCGTTGTTCCCAATTGTTCGAAAGAACCGTTGGTCTTGTCCTGCAACATAAACTCGAATCCGGAAACGTTACCAAAACCTTGGACAGTAGGGAAGTTGAAGAAGAAGGTACTCGCGTCTTTCACTTGCGAAACTTTCCCTGTCAATGCCGCAGCAATCTGGTCTGGGTCACTCACAGCACCTCTTTTGTCGAGATCTTTTAGCTTAATGAAACCTGCAGCGTAAGGCGATGCGTTGGCATTACTGATGAAATTCAGACCATCTGCCACCCAAAGGTGTTTTGTCGATTCTTCTTTATTAATGATGTTATCGATTTGAGAAGTCGCTTTGTGTGTTCTTTCCAATGAACTACCTGGAGGCGTATTGACAGCGAACAAAACAAAACCTTGATCTTCCGTTGGGATAAATCCTGTTGGCGCTTTGTTAATTAAGAAAATTGTAAAAGCGGTGATCAATACGAGTCCGCCAACACCGACCCATTTGTTTTTAATTAAAAATTTAAGACTGTAGATATATTTTCGAGTCATCTTGTTGAAGGCCACATTGAAAGCATTGAAAAACCTCGCTCCAAAACCTTTTTTCTGACCGTGCTCGCCGTGTTCACCTTGAGGATCACTTAGTAGAAGTGCGCATAACGCTGGACTTAATGTCAATGCATTAACGGCAGAAATTAAAATCGCAATCGCTAATGTGAAGGCAAACTGTCTGTAGAAAACACCTGCTGGACCTTGCATGAATCCAACCGGAACGAAAACCGCTGACATGACCAAAGTGATGGATATAATGGCGCCCGAAATTTCACTCATCGATTCTCTCGTCGCTTGCTCAACTGGCAAACCTGTGTGTTCCATCTTTGAATGGACAGCTTCCACAACCACAATTGCATCATCGACGACAATTCCAATCGCCAATACCAAGGCAAACAAGGTCAACATATTGATACTGAATCCGAATAAATTCAGGAAGAAAAATGTCCCGATAATCGCTACTGGAACTGCAATCGCCGGAATCAAGGTCGATCTGAAATCCTGAAGGAAGATATAAACCACAATGAAAACCAAGATAAATGCAATCACCAAAGTCTCCACAACCTGATGGATCGAGGCGTCCAAAAAGTCTTTGGAATTGTACATGATGATAGGTTCCACACCTTTTGGAAGCGTCGTTTTCATTTGCTCAACTTGCTTCTCGATCTCTGTGATGATCTCGTTGGAGTTGGAACCAGCTGTTTGTAGAATGGCGAAACCAGCAACCGGTTTTCCGTCAACTCTGTTGGATGCGGTGTAGCTGTAAGAACCAAATTCAACTCTTGCCACATCTTTCAATCTCAAAAATGAACCGTCATTGTTGGATTTGATCACGATGTTTTCGTAATCTGTGTTTTGGTTAAGTTTTCCTTTGTACTTTAAAATGTATTCATAAGTTTCCTTGCTTCCTTGTCCCAATCGTCCGGGAGCTGCTTCAAGATTACTGTTCCTGATGGCTGCCAAAACTTCTTGAGGAGAAAGACCATTATCCGCCAATCGGTCTGGCTTTAGCCAAACTCTCATCGAGTAATCTCTGGCGCCGAAAACCTGAGCCTGCGCAACGCCGGGAATACGCTGGATTTCTGGAATGACGTTGATCTTAAGATAATTCTGTAAGAATAATTCGTCGTATTGTTTTGGGTCGTTACTGGAAAGTCCCATAAACATGATCATACTGTTCTGAACCTTCTGAGTCGAGATCCCTGCCTGAACAACCTCTTGCGGAAGCTGACTCATGGCTTTGGAAACTCGGTTTTGAACGTTCACCGCTGCGTTGTCCGGATCTGAACCTTGTTTGAAAAAGATACTCAATGTCATCGATCCGTCGTTGCTGGAATTCGAGGTCATGTAGGTCATATTTTCTACACCATTCACGGCTTCCTCGATTGGATTCGCAACGGAACGGGCGACAACCTCGGCATTTGCACCAGGATACGATGCAGTGACCTGAACGCTTGGTGGCGCAATATCTGGGAAAAGCGTGATCGGTAATTGAAATACCGAAAGTGCTCCCAATAATAATAAGATGATCGAAATGACCGTTGAGAGTACCGGTCTTTCTATAAATTGTTTTAGCATAAGAAGTTTAGTTTTAGTTGGCTTATAGCATTTAGCTTTTGGCTGATGGCTTTAGAAACTTTTGTCATAAAAGCCAATAGCAAGAAGCTAATCGCCATCAGCTATTTACAATGGTGTTGCTGCTATTAAGCTGTCAGAAGAGATCATTTTTGGTTTGATGGATGCACCGTCTTTTAAGCTGCCCAAACCTGTGAAGACAATCTGATCACCTTTTTTCAACCCTTCGGAAATGAAATAGTAATTGTCAGTTTTTCCGGAAATTGTGATCGGTTTGCTGGTCACTTTTTTGTCTTTTCCAAGGACATAGACGTAAGTTTTATCCTGAATTTCGAAAGTTGATTCTTGCGGAATCACAACTGCATCTGATAATAGTTGAGGCATTCTCACTTTTCCTGTATTCCCGCTTCTCAAGGTTCCGTTCGGATTTGGGAATGTTGCACGAACCGTTATCGCACCAGTACTTTTATCAAATTGTCCATCGATCATTTTCATTTTTCCTTTCTCGGAATAGGTCGTGTTATCAGCAATGACCAGATCTACTAAAGGCATGTTTCTCATTTTTTCTTCCAGCGTTGCGCCGACGTATTTCTTTTGAAAAGCAATAAAATCGATTTCACTGATGGAGAAATAAGCATAGATCTCACTAATATCAGATACGAAAGCTAGTGGCGTAGCGTCAGTTCTGGAAATCAAGCTTCCTTTTTTGTAAGGAATTCTACCAAGATAACCGCTGACAGGTGCTGTGATGGTCGTGAATCCATTGGTGATTCTGGAACCGCTCAAAGAAGCTTTTGCCTGAGCTGCGGTCGCCACTGCGACAGCGTAATTGGCTTTTGCCGTTTTCAGTTGAACGTCAGAAACCACTTTCTCTGCAACCAAAGTGGTTAGTCGGTCAACTTCCACCTTCATTTTCTGAATGTTGGCGTTGGCCGCTTGTAGATTGGCGCTTGCCATATTCACTTGTTCGCCATAAGACCTTGAATCAATTTTGAATAATGGTTGTCCTGCTCTTACGAAAGCGCCTTCTTCCACATAGATCTTGTCCAGATAACCATCAACCTGAGATCTGATCTCGACATTGTTTTTACCTTCCAAAGCGGTCGGGAATTCCTGGAACGTAGAAGTGTTAGAAGTGATCACCGTATATACTGGCAATTCAGGAGCTGGTGGCAAAGCGCCTACACCTTCCGCTGCTTTTGTGCAGTTTTGTAAAAGTATGATACTCGATAGAAGTACGATAAATTTTAGTTGTGTAATAGTTTTCATTTGAAGTTTGAATTATAGATTAAGTTAGATATGTTCTGATTAATTTTAAAGTTATATTTCCTAACAGTGTTAATGATTTGTTCAAAAAAATATAATGTTTGATTACATTTAGATTTTAGTTTTCATAATCGTTTATTTAAATTGATAATTAAATTTTATTCCTAACTGTTAATAAATCTAACAGTGTTAATTTGTTAAGGCAAATTGTCACTCTTTTTAAATCATTATTTGAATCAGCGTAAATTAATTAATTGTTAATTTTCCTAACGGTGTTAATTTATTAGAACAAAAAAAATCACAAGGATTTTATAAAAGCAGAAACCGTTTCGTCCAATGTCGTCTTGTTCATTGTCGACGGAATATCCGCATTTCTCATCATCATAATAGAGATCAATCCGTGTACGGCTGAAAACAAAGCATGAGAAGAGTGGCAGGCATTATCAGGATTAGATCCTTTTTTATTGATGATTTCCAAAGTGGATTCGTAAAGCATGTCTTGGAACGAGGAAAACTCTTCCTTCATCAAACCTTTTCCGCTGCATTGCATTCCCAAGCCAAACATCAACTGGTAATATTCCTTGTTTTCAAAAGCAAATTTCCAGTAGGCATCCACAATTGCAGTCAATTGATCTTCTGGTGTCTCATGTTTCTTCTGAGCTTTCAATAATTCGATCTGCAATTGATGAAATCCATTCAGTGAAATTTCATACAATATTGCTTCCTTATTCTCGAAATGATCGTAAACTACCGGCGCGCTATACTCAATCGCATCAGCGATTTTGCGGATAGAAAGGGAAGCCCAACCTTCAGTCTTTGCCAAGTTGAAAGCCTCCTGCAAGATATTTGCACGGATAGATTCTTTTTCTCGTTGACGACGTTCATGTAAGCCCATTATTTCTATTTTCTAACAGCGTTAGCAAAACTACAACTAAAACTTCCTAAGTACCAAACAAATTTATTTTTTTAACATTAATTAAAACAAGATCCTACTCAGAAAGGTGGTTCGTGGTCAGCCATTTAGGGAATTCTTTTTCTATCAGTTTCTCTGCGAAGTCAATGTACCAGCTGTATCCGTTGCGTCGTTCTTCGGAAATATCCAGATAATTATATTTTACACTGCCGTCTCAATCGCCAAAAATTGGTGTGTTGGTTTTGAGGTCATAAAATCTTGCCCACACCACAGAACCTTTTTCCTTTGCTAAAACGCGAACAGCTTTATCATTTTGCTTTATTACTTTGTAACTGTAACCTTCGATTTTATTTTCTCTGAACCACTTTACAGCACTTCTAATGGATTTCTCAATTTCAGGCGTGACTGGTTGAAGCATCAAAAATCTCACAATTCCTACAGATTCGCCAGTGGCCAAAGAAATGGGTTCAAAGGCCCTGGCTTTGGCTGGCTCCAAAGTGATCTCATCGTATTGGTCTGCCCAAATTGTGGGAATGCCATTTTGCAAAACCTGATTTCTAAGGATGGATCCAATTCCTTTTTGAAGTGCAATCTTCGATTTGGATTTCAATTCAGCATTCAAAACATCAAAGTCATTTTTCCCCTCCGATACATTATAAAGAACCGTCAAAGCGTTGATCATCGCATTATCATTGTAGGTGATCTGCTTTCTGTAAATGGATTTGTTAGGAAAATATTGCGGAAAACCACCATTTTCATATTGCATCATCAAAAGATATTGAATCCCTTTTTCTGCAGCAGAAAGATAGGCTGGGTTTTTCGTTGTTTTATAAGCTTTGACCAACATCGTGATCTCTCTGGTCGTCGCATTGTTATCGATTGTGGCGTGGTCGTCTCCGGTGGCTTTTATCTTCTCCAATAAAGCTTTATCAATGCGCAATTTGTAATCTACAGCTTTGCCGTCATTCAGTTGTTTTCCCCAAGCGCCGATCGGCAATTGATAGACCAGTAATTTCTCTGCTAATGTATCTTTTGTTTGAGATGCGTAGCAGCCGGAAATCAATAATGTGAGTGCGAAAAAGCCTGTTTTCATATAGTGTATAGTCATGTAAAATTATACAAAATCTTCGATAGATATATTATTTGTAAATTGTGATTCGATTAAAAATTGATTTATTTTTAATGATAACCTTTTATAGTACGGTATTTGATATAGCTAATTTTGTTAACATTTTAAGATTTGAAAAAACTCAATAAAGGAAAACTATTTAGACGTTTCATCAGAACCATCATTGCGATTGTGGTTTTTTTTGTGTTGCTGATATTTAGTTTAAGGCTGCCATTCGTTCAGAATTTAATTAAAGATAAATTGATCGTCTACCTCGAAGGTAAGATCAAGACCAAAGTGAGTCTGGAAAAGGTTTACATTGGTTTTCCAAACAGCTTGGTCATCGAAAATCTATATTTGAAAGGTCAAAAAGTCGATACACTATTGGCGGTGAGAAAATTCGATGTCGGATTGGATATGTGGCAATTGATCAAATCAAAAGCAGATTTGACTTCAATCGATCTGGAAGGCGTTCGTGCGAATGTAGTTCGTGATCCGCAAGGGAAATTCAACTTTGATTACATCATGGATGCGTTTGCGACTTCGGAAAAAGAGGAAAGTCCATCCAAACCGTTCATTATTTCTCTTGATAAAATTAATCTAAAAGATATCGGCGTTACATTCAACGACCAACAGTCGAAAAATGACATCAAGGTTTACTTCAATTCATTTGATACGCGGGTGAAAACTTTCGACCTTCAAAATAACAAATACGCGGTAAACGATATCAATCTTGATGGTTTAAAATTAAAATTGAAACAAGATTTAATCGAGGAAGTTTCCAAAAATGTGGAGGAAAAAGTGGATTCTCTCAATCAGAAAAAACCAATGCAGTTGGGCTTGAGCGGAATTAAACTAACGAATTTCGATATCGATTACGGCGACGATAATTCTAAAACTTTCGCGAAGGTTTTGTTTAATGAATTGAGCACCAAAGTCAACAATCTCGACCTTCAAAATAATGCTTACGATGTTGGAAACGTTTATTTGACGGGCGCAAACATAAACGCCAACTTGTTCCTTCCAACTTCAAACGCGAATCCAAAAGAGGAAAAAACGCCTGAAGTTTCAAAAAATAGTGCGCAGGAAAAAGCGATGAAAGTCCTTCTCGGAAAGTTGATATTCAATGATGTGAAAGTCGCTTACAACAATACTGCTGTGGCGCCAACCAAAACTGGAATGGATTTCAACCATCTTAATTTTGGAAAACTGAATGTCGACGTTCGTAATTTCAAAATGGAAAATAATGGTTTCGCAGGAAGTGTGAAATCGGCTGAGATTCAGGAAGCGAGAGGTTTGGATATTCAAAAATTCAATACGGATTTTGTGTACTCGGACAAAGAAGCTTACTTGAAAGACCTTTATCTGCAAACTTCTAAAACCATTTTGCGAGACGAGGTTGTCCTTAATTATAATTCTATCGAGCAATTATCAGCCAATCCCGGCGCAATCAAGATCTCTGCAAATATCAAAGATTCCAAAATTGGTTTTGCTGATATTCTGAATTTGGTTCCAACACTTAGAAATACCGCGCCATTCAACAAATATCCAAACGCAATTCTGTCCGTCAATGCCAATGTAAAAGGTTTGGTAAATGATCTTTTGATCAACGAACTGAGAGTTTCTGGTCTTGATCAATTGCGTGTCAATGCATCTGGAAGAATCCGAAATGCTATGAATCCTGAAAATTTGTATTACGATTTGAAGATCGGCGAACTGGCTTCATCTGGAAGAACAATTTTCAATTTGGTTCCAAAAGGGACGATTCCATCCAATATTTCTTTGCCTTCGCATTTCAGCATCAAAGGCTTTGCAAAAGGCACGACCAAAGTTGTGAATACGAATCTTAGTTTGTATTCCACACTCGGAAACGCGGGAATCAAAGCGCAAGTTGATATGCGTAGAAAAAACCGTGAGTTGTACGATGTGAAAGCCAACTTACAAAATCTACAGATCGGAAAGATCATTCAGAACAAAGATCTCGGTGCAATTACGGCTCAGATCTCTGCGAAAGGAGAAAGTTTTGATTTCAAAAATGCAAATGCGAATCTTGTAGGAAACGTACAATCCGCGACTTACAAAGGTTATCGTTATCAAAATATGAATTTGGTGGGCAAGATAAACCGTGGTGCATATAATATAGTCCTCAATTCCAAAGACCCGAATGCAAACCTTCAATTGACAGCTTCCGGTGTTTACGACGACAAGAATCCAACGGTGAAAGTCAATGGAAATATCAATAAATTAGATCTGAACAAACTTGGTTTTTACAGTTCGCCAATGATTTTGGCTGGCGCAATCGATGGTGATTTTAAAAGTCTTGATCCGGACAATCTCAATGGATATTTGAATCTGAAAAACTTCGCCATCTCTGATACGAAGGAAGTTTATCCAATTCAGGAAGTGAATTTGTTGGCCGTTTCTACAGCGGATTCAACGAAGATCAAATTCAATTCTCAGATTGCGGATGTGGAACTGAATGGAAAATACAAACTGACCCAGATCTTCGGGGCTTTGTCGCAAACGATGAATCAATATTATCAATTCCAAAAACCTGGAAAAGCGGCGAAAATCGATGCTGGACAATTTTTCACGGTCAATGCTACGATCAAAAACGACGATTTGATCAGAAAGTTCGTTCCGGAATTGAAAAGCTTTGAAACCATCAATATCACTGGGAACTACAACGCTGATTCTCAAAAGATAGAACTTGATGCAAAAATCCCTCAGGTTTTGTATGGCACCAATTCGCTTGAAAATACAAACTTGAAGATCACGAACGAAAATCAAGCTTTACAATATAATTTGGATGTTGTGGCTTTGAAGAGCGAAAGTTTTGCTTTGAACAAAGTCAATATCAACGGTGATGTCGCCGATAATATCATTAATTATAACATCACGACAAAAGATGATAAAGATGCTACACAATTCCTGATTGCTGGTAACGCCAAATCGATTAATGACATTACAGAAATCTCTTTGAACCCGAATGGTTTGAAGTTGAATTATATGGATTGGGCCGTTGCTGACGGTAACAAGATCCAGATCGGAAGTCAGGGAATTTTTGCGGATAATTTCAGATTATCTAATTCCGGAAGCGAGATCTTGGTTCAGTCAGAAAACACGTCGCCAAACAGTCCTTTGAATGTCACTTTGAAAGATTTTAGGATCGAAACCATTACAGAAATCATTAAAAAAGATTCGCTGTTGGCAAAAGGAACGATCAATGGAACAGCGCAGTTGAGAGATTTGAACAAGAAAATGAACTTCAATGCAGACATCAATGTTTCCGACCTTTTTGTTTACGGAAGTCCAGTTGGGAATCTTTCTTTGAAGGCCAATAATACTTCGGCCGATATCATCAATGCAGATATTGCGCTTTCCGAAAACGAAAATGATGTGAAGATCACTGGAAATTACAACACTGCAGCAAGTAGTTTTGACCTAAATCTGGCGATGAATCAACTTCAGATGAAAACGCTACAAGGCTTTTCTATGAACGCGATCACCAATACAGAAGGTTATCTCTCAGGTGATCTGAAAATTACAGGAACCACGACTGAACCGAAAATTCTCGGCGATGTAAAAATGAATAATGTCGGATTGATGATTGCGCAAACGGGAAGTGATTTCAGAAAGATCAATGATAAAATCGCTTTCACCAACCGAGGAATTGAGTTTGATGAGTTCAAGATCAATGATAAAGACGGAAATTCACTTAAGATCGACGGTCAGGTTTTGACTCAGACCTACAGGGATTTTGCCTTCAATCTTGACATCAATGCCAAAGATTTCAAGGTCGTGAATTCAGAAAAATCAAATGACGCTTTAATGTACGGGATTTTGTCTATCGACGCTGCTTTGAAAGTGAGAGGAAACTTAGACCTTCCGAAAGTTGATGGTAGATTAGCGGTTTCTGATGATACAGATTTTACGTTTGTTTTGCCTCAATCAAGTCCATCGTTGCAGGATAGAGACGGCATAGTGGAATTCATTGACCAAGACCAGATCGCCTTGAACAAAACCATCGTTACAGATTCTTTGGCTGCCAAAAACCAGATCAAAGGAATGGACGTGAGCGTGAACATCGAGGTGAGCAAAGAAGCGAAAATGTCTGTGGTCATCGACAAAGCCAATGGTGATTTTGTGAAACTTCAAGGTGAAGCAGAATTGACCGGCGGAATCGATCCATCTGGGAAAACCACTTTGGTGGGCGTTTACGAAGTAGAGCAGGGAAGTTACGATATGACCGTCAGTTTACTGAAACGTAAATTCGAGATCCAAAAAGGAAGTACCATCACCTGGACGGGCGAACCGACCGCAGCGACACTCGACATCACGGCTGTCTATAAAACGCAAACTGCGCCGCTAGATCTTGTGGAGCAGCAGATCAGTGGAGAAAGTGCCGCAATGCTCAATCAGTACAAGCAAAGAATGGAATTCAATACTTTGCTTCAAATGAAAGGCGAACTATTGAAACCGGTCATCACGTTTGATATTACGACGGATGAAAAAAATAATTCTGTTTCGACCAATGTCAAAGATGTGGTGGACCAAAAATTAGCCCAACTAAGAACGGAAGAAAACGAAATGAACAAGCAGGTTTTTGCTTTGCTTTTATTAAATAGATTTATCGGTGAAAATCCGTTTGAAAATAGTGCTGGACTTTCCACGGAAACTTTGGCGAGACAAAGTGTGAGCAAGATCCTATCGCAACAATTGAATAATCTGGCTTCCGATCTGATAAAAGGTGTTGACCTTAATTTCGATCTGGAATCCTCCGAAGATTATTCCACAGGATCTCAAAACACCAGAACAGACCTGAATGTCGGCTTAAGTAAAAAATTACTGAATGATCGATTGAAAGTGTCTGTAGGAAGTAACTTCGGATTGGAAGGCGATGCCAGACAAAACGAGAATACGACCAATATCGCAGGTGATGTCACAATCGACTACAGCCTTTCCAGAGATGGCAGATATATGCTGAGAGCTTACCGTAAGAACGAATATCAAGTCGCTTTGCAAGGACAGATCGTGGAAACAGGCGTTGGTTTCATCATCACTTTGGATTATGATAAATTCCGTGAGATCTTCCAAAGTTCCAAGCGTGAGAAAAGAAAATTAGAAAGACAAAAAAACAATAACCAAGTAGTAGATTTTAAATAATGAAGAGCCGATTTCCAATCCATTTTAAGCCAGTCATTGCCTTGTCATCCATCGCGATCATCTCATCTTGCAGCAATACCAAATTTCTGAAAGAAGGACAAATGCTTTACACAGGCGCCGAAGTTAAGATCGAAAACGACAGCATTCCGAAGAAGCAAAGGAAAGCTTTGAAGGCTGAACTCGAAGAAAATCTGACGCCAAAACCCAACTCAAGCTTTCTTGGACTGAGACCAAAGTTGTATGCGTACAATATTGCGAAAGAACCTAAGAAGGAGAAAGGATTCAACTATTGGTTGAAGTATAAATTTGGAGAAAAACCAGTCTTGCTGGGCGATGTCGATAAGGAATTCAACAAAGATATTCTGGTGAATTATTCTGAGAACAAAGGCTATTTCAATGCGCAAGCGAAGTACGACACGGTCTCGAAGAATAAAAAAGCACAGGTCATTTACACAGTAAAGCCTGGAAATCAATATTTGATCAGTCAGGTCAAATTCCAGGAAGATTCGACGTTGGTCAATCAGGAAATTCAGAATTTGAAAGACAAGTCTCTTTTGAAAGTCGGAAATCCATTTGATCTCGGCGTCATCAAAGCCGAACGGGAAAGGATTGACAATGGATTGAAGGAGAAAGGTTTCTACTATTTCCATCCAGATAATATCATCGTCCAGGCAGACAGTACGGTGGCAAAAAATCATAAGGTGGAACTAAATGTAAAACTGAAAGAACAAACGCCAGACCTTGCAACGCAGCAATTTTCCATTGATAAAGTGGTGGTTTTCCCGAATTACAACATTCGTGATGTGAAAGACGGAAAATACACTGTTCCGATGAACGAAGATTCCCTTTCCAAATATGCTTACGAAGATATCTACGTGATCGACCCGGATCATAAATTCAAACCAAGGATCTTTGACCGCGCTTTGTACTTTAAAAAAGGCGATGTCTACAATCGCAAAGACCACAATTTGACTTTGAGCAGATTGATCAGTTTAGGCGTTTTCAAATTTGTGAAGAATGAATTCGTCGTTTCAGATTCTTTGAATCATAAGTTTGACGCTTACTATTTACTGACACCAAGACAGATCCAGTCGTTGCGTTTGGAAACTTTGGGACGAACCAACTCGGCCAATTATGGTGGAGGCGAGGTGAACCTAAACTGGACGCACAGAAACTTCTTCCGAGGTGCTGAGCAATTCAAAGCGGCTGTTTATGGTGCTTTCGATGTTCAGTTGGGTGGACCGAAAGATGCGAACAACATCATCCGAGTTGGGGCGAACACACAACTTTCCATTCCGAGAATTGTGGCGCCATTTAGATTTAATTCTTCCAGTGCTTTCGTTCCTAGGACCAATATCAACCTTGGTTATGAATATCAAAGCCGTACGGAATTGTACACACTTCACAACTTCAATGCGTCATTTGGTTACGTTTGGAAAGAGAACGTCAGAAAAGAACACGATTTGAAGGTCATTGATATCACAATGGTTGCGCCTCAAACGATAACAGATAAGTATCGCCAACAAATAGAAGGAGATCCTGAAAATGGAATTCCTGCGAATCCAACTTTGCAAAGGGTAGTGGACAAACAATTGATCTTTGGACCAACTTACACTTATACTTATACCAATACAACTTCGCCAAAGACCAATACGATCTATTACCGTGGAATGTTGGATCTGGCGGGAAATATCACTGGACTTGTAACCGGAGCCAATGCGAAAAAAGGTGACCAGAAAAATATTTTCGGCGTTCCATTCAGTCAATATGCGAAGATGGAACACGATTTCAGGTTCTACCACAAATTCAATGAGAAGACAAATTTTGCTTCCCGAATCATTGCCGGAATTGCCTATCCATATGGAAACTCAGAATTTGTGCCTTACTCACGACAGTTCTTTGTGGGCGGAAGTAACAGTATCCGAGCTTTCCGAGCCAGAACATTAGGACCGGGAAGTTATGATCCGAGAGTTCAAAATGCAAGTTTCTACTTTGACCAGTCAGGTGACATCAAGCTTGAGATGAATGCAGAATACAGAGCCAATATCTACAAATTCCTAAATGTGGCCGCCTTCGTGGATGCAGGAAATATCTGGATGGTAAACGAAGAATTAAATACCGACGGACAGCCTGTGAGACCTGGCGGAAAATTCTCCAAAGATTTCTTGAGTGAGGTAGCAGTTGGCGGTGGAGTCGGTTTGCGATTGGATTTCTCGATCTTGGTTTTGAGATTGGATCTCGCAATGCCTTTGAAGGTTCCTTATTACGAAAAAGGTGACCGTTGGGTGCTGGATAGAGTGAAATTTGGAGATAGCGCTTGGAGAAAGGATAACTTGATATTGAATATTGCAATCGGCTATCCTTTTTAATAGTTTGTTGAGAATTGAATTCAAAAAATTCATAAGCTGAGTTCAATTAATTTTCGTTGTTTTGCAAATTGTTAATTTAAATAAAAATATGTCTAAGTTTGATGATATAAGGCCTTATGATGATGATGAAGTGAATGGCGCTTTGCAAAGTGTTGCGAGGCATCCAATGATGAAGGCTTTAATGAGTTTTACATTTCCTAACCGAGATGAGGATTTTTGGCTCGAGCAATTCAAAAATGTTCATTCGATCAAAGATTTTCAAAGTCAGTTTATTTCTCAGACCGTTCTTCAGATCTTGGAAAGAAGTTCAGAAGGTTTGACGACTTCGGGGTTTGACCAATTGGACAAAAATCAATCCTATCTTTTCATCTCCAACCACCGAGACATTGTGTTGGATACTTCACTATTGAATTTGGCATTGTTGAATGGCGGTTTCGTAATGACGTCATCGGCCATTGGAGATAATCTGGTCAAAAAACCTTTTCTCCACGTTCTTGCAAAACTGAACCGAAATTTTCTGGTTCAAAGAAGTGTTTCGATCCGCGAGCAACTGGATAGTTCCAAAACTTTATCACAATATATCCACAACCTTTTGACCAAGGAAAACCGCTCTGTCTGGATGGCACAGCGTGAAGGAAGAGCCAAGGACGGAAACGATATGACCCAACAAGGCGTTCTCAAAATGCTCGCCATGGCAGCTGGAGACCAAACATTGACTGACTTTTTCAAAAGCTTAAGAATTGTTCCATTGTCCATCTCCTACGAATATGATCCGACAGATTCTTTGAAGATGCCACAACTGATGGCCAAATCCAGAAATGAGGTCTATGTGAAAAATGATAATGAGGATTTCACCACAATGCTAAGCGGCGTTTTGGGACAGAAAAAACGGATCCATCTCCACGCCGGAAAAGTGTTGAACACAGAGCTGGACAACATCGCCAACGAGTTTGATAATAAAAATAAACAACTTCAGGCCATCGCTCAGATCATCGATGATTCTATTATCCAGAATTATAAACTTTGGCCAACGAAATATATCGCCTACGATTTGCTTCACAAGACCGATCAATTTGCTGACCGTTACACAGAAGAAGAAAAACAACTGTTCATCAGAAGATTAGAAATGCGAATCGACAGTTTTGATTCTGCCCTAAAAGAAAGTTTTCTGGCGATGTACGCAAATCCAGTGATCAACAAGATGAAGTATCAGCAAGATCTTTCGTCTTAATTTCATATTTTTGATATCATATTATTAATTTTTTGAAAAATAATATTGAAGTAGGGTAGTTTTCCACAGAATTGGCAAAGAAATTGTGTAGTCCATTATGTACTTAATAACTAACAATTTAAAACTGACCACTATGAATATTTCTTACTACGATTTCAAAAATTTGCCGAATGAATCTCAGTGTGACATCGTTTTGAACCAAGGTCATCTGATGAACGAAACCATCAAAGATGAACTCAAGTTTGTTCTGTACGAGATTTCGTCTTTCACCGTCGAGATTGTTTATAATAAAAATAACAGGATTGCGTCTATGAACGTCTTCCAAAACAAATCAGCCTACGCTAACTAAATATAGAAAACACTATCAGATTTTGATAGTGTTTTTGCTTTCATAGAGATTCCGATTCCTAAAGTCGCTTCTGCTCTTCCGTCTTGTTTCCAGCCTTCGCCTCTTTCACTTTTTGATTTCCAAAATTATATTTCAGATTGATGATGAAATACCGCGTGTCCCGATAATCCTTGAAATATTGATTCTGATTCGCATAATTTGTCGAAATGGTATTTCTGTCCGTTTTGAAAATATCATTGAAAACCAATCCCGCTTCCAACTTCTTATCAAACATTTTTTTATTGATGATAACGTAAGTATTTTGCGAAGAACTGATGTCAAAAGAACCTTGAATCGTCTTTGAATTGTAGACATAACCCACATTCAAATCCCAAGTTTTTGCTTTGTCCAAAGTGATTTGCGTTGATAGATTCGTATTGTAGAAGAACACATCATTTTTGTAAAGGATTTGGTCCACGCCCATAAAATAATTTTCCTGATATTCTCCCATCGCAAAAACATTCAGCTTCCAATATGACTTTATCGAGAAGCTTTTAGAAACATTCGCGCCCATATTTTTTCCGTGGTCGATGTTCGTAAAATTGTAGACCGTTTCAAAAGTCTCAGGATTTTGGATTGAAATTTCCATCGACGGGTCTTTGATGTAAGAAAAGTACGTTTCGAAGTTCCAGTTTTTCACCGTGTAAGTCAAACTCAAGTTGTCAATAATCGTCGATTTCAAATTCGCATCACCTTGAAAATAAGAATACAAATTATAATAAGACCGCGATGGATTCAGGAAATCATAATTCGGTCGGTCGATTCTTTTGCCGTAAGAAAATCCCAATTGCTGGTCATCGTTCAAAGTGTACATCGCATAAAATGTGGGGAAAAGTCCAGTTCGCGTTCTGTTGTTTTCAACGGTTGGATTGTCAGATTTTGTTTTGATAGCGGTTGTTTCCGACCTTAATCCAGCTTTCAGTTCCCATTTTTTCAATTTATATTCTGAGGAAATGTAAAAGGCAAAAATATTTTCCTTGTAATCAAACAAATTGCTTTTCGACGGATTATAGATGATAGATTCCCGAGTTCCATCAAAAAAATCAAGGTCATTTTCATTGTGTACAAAACTATATTTAATTCCACCTTCCAATGTGAATTTTTCCTTTGTCAATCGATAATCCAACTGCGAAGAGTACAGCGAAATATTCTGCATATTCTTACTTCCAAATCGGTTGTAATCTTCAGGCTGGTCCACAAAATTGAGTTGTGTCTCGATATCCTGATTTTCCTTATATTTTTTCGTGCTGAAATTATTGGTCCAGGTTAAATTCTGGTCACCAAATTTCTTATCAAAAACCAAATAAGAATTAAAACTATTATTAAACTGATTTTTCTGATTCGACGTCAAATAATTGGACTGCAATTGACCGTTTTCCGTACTATAAATATTCGTTGGAACCTTGTAATGACCATTGTTATTCGGCGCATTATAACCATCAAAACCAAACTGAACGGATGACAAACTATCCAAACTGTATTGTCCAGCGAAATTGTAAATATGTTGCTCGTGTGCGTGCGTTTTCCGCGTCATATCGCTTTCCCAGCGGGTTTTGTCATTGTTGAAAGTCACAACATCGAAATTTTTCCGAACATAATCGCCGGTCACAAAGTCATAGTTTCCACTTAATTGCCATTTTCCAGTGTTATAAGATTGTGAAGTTCCAATCTTTCCTTTCGCATAAATCGATTGATGGTAACGCGTCGAAATCCGTCCTTTGTAACCAGAAAGCACATTTTTTTTCATCTTGATATTAATAATCGCACTTCCCTGAGCTTCATATTTCGCAGGCGGATTGGTGATGACTTCCACGGACGAAACGTTGCTTCCATCGGTGTTTTCAAGAAGTTGTTTCAATTGTTCCTGCGTCATCAGAGTTTTTTTATCATTAATGGTCACGATGATTTGCGAATTCCCACGAACACTCAATTCTTCATTTTTCACCAAGACATTCGGCGTGCTTTTCAAAATGTCCCAAGCATTCAGATTTTGAAGTGGCGTATTATCGATATTGAATTCCAGTCGGTCGATTTTCCTTTTCAGCAAAGGTTTATTTGCTTTGATGGTCACAGCTTCGATGTTGTTCAAAGTATCTTTTTTAAGGATAATATTCAAAGCCAAATCGCTTTCCTCGAGCGTCAATTCATAATCCCGAAAACCAGATTTTTTGATGATTAATGAAATTGGAAACGACGAAATTCCATCAATCATAAAATTTCCTTGCTCATCAGAATTGTAAATTTTATTTTCATTAATTTGAATAATGCCGTCCGAAATCGGCTCCTGATTTTCATTTTCAAGATGTCCTTTGATGCTTTGACTCCAAACCAAAATTGGGAATATCAGTAAAATTGTGATGTAATATTTCATTTCATTAATTTTCTCCAAAATTGAGACAGTTTGCATCAAAGTTTTGTTAATGAAGGGTTAACGGACGGTTAATGCTATTTTTGAAAGAAATTTGATTGTATTTTTGAACTTGGAAATTTTAACCAACCAAAGTCCCATCGGGACGACCATATCCCAACATAGGAATTCATTCCTAGGATAAACTATGAATCGCAAGAGAAACATCACCATCATTTTGTTCACATTCAGCCTGATTATTTTGGTTGCGCTTCAGGCGTATTACATCCAAAACTCGTACAGACTGGAAGAGAAGGACTATAATAGGCAAGCGAAAGAAATCGCTGGTAAGGTAATGGACGAAATGGACAAATTCGACACCAATGCCAATGACAATCGACTTGTGGGTGATTTTGAACGGTTAAAATTGGGAGTTACTTTTCAGGATGAGCAAATAAAATTTCCCGATAAGATTTACTCATCAGAAATCCAATACAGTCAAAAAATGGAATCTCTACTAAAGAAAAATGTTGGAAATTCCGGATTTGAAATGGCGATGAAGAATGAGATTTATTCTGTTTTGGACGAATTGAAGAATGAAGAACTTCTTCCAAAAGGTAAATCGATTACGCTCTTCCAAACGATTAACAAGGTTGAAAAACCGATGTCGCTGACGGAAAGTATTTGGTCAAGCCACCAATCAAAAACCAATACTGATTTGAATGTTGATGAACGTTATAATTATTTGGTGAAGTCAAAAGCGACGTATCAATTGTTGAATATTCAGTATTTGGTTTTGAGGAAAATTATTCCTTTAATTATCATTAGTTTGTTGATTATAATTCTGATTATTTATTTGTTCAGAAACAGTATTAAAAACTTAAATCGACAAGAGAAGAAAATCTCGCAACTTCACACCACTATCGATTCCATCGCACACGAACTGAACACACCAATCACAACGTTGAAATTTTCCATCGTCCAAACCTCAGATTCTGAAACCAAAGCTTTGCTGGAACGTCAAATCAAACGTCTGGAAAATATTGTAAAATCCATTCACCATTCGGATTCAGAAGATATTTTGATGGATAAGATGGAAATGGAAAATTACTTTACGAATATCAAAAAAACTTATAAAGACATTAACTTTAATATTAATGTAGATTTAATTAAGAATAAAGTTTTTCGTCAAAATGATTTCGTTCAAATGATGGATAATCTTATCGATAATTCTGTAAAATACGGCGCAAAAAATCTTGATATTATCATTAATGACAATCTTGAAATCGAAATCTCCGACGACGGAATCGGAATTCCAAAGGACGATTTGAAATTTATTTTTGATAAATATTACCGCGTTTCCCGAACCGAAAATCTGAACATCAATGGTTTGGGCGTTGGATTATTCTTAGTGAAATCCATCCTTGATAAATACAAAGGGAAAATCTCTGTAAAATCCAATCTTGGCAAAGGTGTAACTTTCAAAATCCAGATTCCAAATGAAAACTAAAATCCTTTTGGTAGAAGACGATGCAGACTTGGGAATGGTTTTGAAACAATATCTGGAATTCTCAGATTTCGAGGTCAATTGGATTCCGAATCCTGAAATTATCATTGATAATAAAGAAATCATCCAAGATTATCAGTTGGCGATTTTGGACGTGATGCTTCCTTTTATGGACGGTTTCGAACTCTCAAAAGAAATCAGAAAAACCTCTGATATTCCTTTCTTATTTCTAACCGCAAAAGGTCAAAGTATTGATAAAATCTTAGGTTTAAAACTCGGTGCCGACGATTACATCACAAAACCCTGCGAACCGGAAGAACTGATTCTGCGCATCAAAAATATTCTGAAAAGACAAACGGAGCCAGTTAATGATATTGTAAAGATTGGAAAATACATCTTTATGCCTTCGCAATTCCAGTTGGTTATTGGAGAAGAAACAATTCAGCTCACCGAGAAAGAATCAGAACTTCTGCTCCTGCTTTCGAAGAACAACCATAAAATCATCAATAGAAAAGAGATCCTGGAAAATATCTGGGGCGAAAACGATTATTTCCTCGGCAGAAGTCTGGATGTCTTCATGACAAGGCTCCGAAAGTACCTTCAAAGAGATGAAAGAATTAGATTTGAATCCGTGCGTGGCGTTGGTTTCAAAATCGAGTTTCCGAATTAGTATTGTTTTTAATAGCTACTTTGGTGCCGGCACAGGTTCTAATGTTCGCATTGGTTGACGGTCATCATTTTTGTCTTCATATTCGATGATTCCATCGTACTTGTAAGATTTTTCCGAACCTTCATCACAGGTTGTAAAGAATAGACTCTTGGTCGAAATATTGTTTTTGTTGAAAGTTTGATCAGCAATGATCTGTCCTTCCACTTTCAGATATTTCCTCAAATAGCGGTTGTCATTGTATTGATCGTTTCGGAAATATGCTTCGTTGTCTTCGGCATTTTTGCTTATGAACTGATTGGTTTTTTGATCCAATGTGTAAGTCGAACTCGCAGGTGTTGGGAAATTTTGGTAATGTTTGTTGAAGAAAACGCCGTTTTTTTGACTGTCTTTCGCTAAATAGTATTCTGATTTCATTTGCAAGATCTCTCTCCAGTTGTTGTCATTTTTGTCCTCATTGCTCTTCTTAAAACCTCTGTCGGACATAGAGATGGTGAGCACTTTTTTTTCCCCTTCAGATTTTAAAATTCCAGTGAAGTTTTCCTCATATCTGCTTGCTTCGTTGTGAACGATTGCCAGGTCATTGTATTCTTTTGGGATCGTGAATTTGCTTTGCTGCCAAGTCCCATCTACAAAATCGGATAGAATGATCTGCGTAGGTTTGGTCTTTGTTTCATAGACATACGGCGAAGCAAAACAGTTAGCGTCATCATTGAAGACCGCTCGTGGTTTTTCCTGGTCAAACTGAACGGCCGCTCCGCCTCTTTCAAATCCGGAAAAGTAGAGTCTTGCCGCGTTTCCAAGCGTAGGATTTTGACTTCCGAAAATCATGAATAATTCCTGTTTGTCGGGATTAAAATTGAGTTGGTCCTTCTCAAAAGTGTATGTTCCAAAGATTGCTGTGGCGTAGCCATAAAGCATATATTTGCCATCTTCGAAGAGACAGATGCCATCGTTTCCGCCATATCTTCCGGCCAGTTCTTTGTATCGTTTATCTGAGTTTTGTTGACCAAACAGAAAGCTGCTGGCGAATATCATTAGCATCAAATAATTTTTCATAGTTATTGTTTTTTTTTATTAATCTGGGGAATTGTTTGTAGTGATGATCACGTCATTTTCTTCTGTTTTGAAGATCATAGTCGTGACGCCACCGGGAAACAAGATCTCAACTTTCAAAGTATTTTGTTGGGGATAAGTGTAAGTGGCGGAAATCGGATAATCTTTGAAGCGCGCAATGTGCTTCGATCCAGGCATTTTCTTTTCCAGATATTTGCCTTCGTCACCGGCTTTATGTCGTTCCCTGAAAGCGTTGTAAGCTTCTTCAAGGTAATAATTTTTGTAAAGACATTCTGTGATGAAACCATTTTCCATATCGCCGCCTTTGTCTTTGCACTCGATACTTTTGGGCGGAAAACAGTCGATAGGCTTTCGAGGTGGAATCTCTGGTACTTTCACAGGAATTGCGTTGGGTGGCGCGATGGTCTTTGTGGAATCCTCATTGGCTACTTTCCCTTTTGGAGTTTCCGTTTTTTGGCTTTGAGCGATTTGTTCTTCTTCCTTTACTTCAATGGAAACATCTTTCTTTTCCTGACAGCAGATCATCAAAGTCATCAAGACGATATTGATTATTTTTTTCATGTTTTTTTTATTGTTTAATGAAATCTAGATTCAATGCGCCGCTCGACTGATAGCGTTTGTCATCCGCAGATTGGATACGTTTCAAAGTCTTGTCGTTTTTTTGAAATTTAATTCCAGTGAGATCCATAAAACCCCAGTAGACTCTCGTGTAAAAATGGAAAGATCGGTAAGGGATCTTATTAAAATCAAAAAGAAAACTTTCGTCTCTGGAGCCTATGATGAGCAACTGATTGTTCTTTGGCATTTCGATAATTAGATAATGAAAAAGAAAGAAATTGCTTGTTTTTGTCTTTATTAATTTGGACTCGTCTAGCTCTTTTCGTTCTATGATATTTATTGGTTTTAATTGATGGTCAATGATGGTGAATGCTTTGTATTCTTGGATCTCGGCAATGTTGTCAAAGTAAATTTTCACTTGATTATCATCCACTTTTTCATCAATCGGGTAGATGTAGGAGAATTTGTTTTTCGCGATCTCCTCATCCGTGAGCTCATGGGTCCCGAAATCCAATTGAGCATTTTCCGGCATCTCAGAATAGAAGATGAGCGTGTCATGATTCATTTTGAATTTGCCTTTGGATTCCGTTTCGTAGCCAACATCATCGCCAGGTTTCAAGATGTACTTTTCCTGATAGCTAAAAGTGGAATCTTTGTAATCCAGCTTCATGATGGTGTTTGTGAGTTTATCATTACTCTTGTAGATTTCTGTTTTTAAAAAGAAATTTGATATTTTCTGCTTTTTGCCTTTTGCTGATGACGACTTGAGTGCCGACAAAGACACTACGCCAATGGCCAAGATCACCAAGGTCATCATTATGATCATTATTGCTTTCATTTTCATCACGCTTAGATTAGCATTATAGGTATTCCTTTCCGTTGTATTTCAGATATTTTGTAGCTTTTTTGGTGGTAACTTTCTCGTCGCAGCCATCATTGGTATTAAAGGTTTTGGTCTGTGTGATCTCGTTTTTGATCATAAGGTCCTTAAAACCGTTGGTCTTGTTTTTATCCATATCGATAGTGCCAAAGATATCTTCAGATTCTCCCGCACATCGCGTGTCCCATTCTCCACTAGATCTGGTGATCTGATAATTGGTGAGAATTCTCTTCATCACATTGTTTTGAATGATGAACAATGACAAGTCGGTGTAAGAATAAGGATTTGGATTGCTGCTTCCTCTATAACTCACCCGGATCCCGAAGGCACGGTCTTTTTCATTAAGCTGATAAAGACCCGTATCAATACTGATTTCCGTTAACACCATTGCGTCTGATGACCATGCGTTCTCCTCAACGAATTTGTAAAGGATTTTTCCGGTTGAGCTGTCTGCGATGACGATATACGCATCCAATTCCAGGAAGAAGTGACCTTCGTTATCTGTTTCATTTGTTCTGTATTTGGGAATCACGACCAATGTTTGAGAAGGTTTGTTGGGTAATTTTTTCTCTCTGTAAAATTCCTCATGGATATTGCTCAATTTCAGGTTGAGCTGTTTCAAAACCTGATTTCGGAGAAAGTTGCTCTGACTGGTCTGGGAATGAACATTTACAAAGAGGAACATTAATAAAATAAGAACAAATGATCTTTTCATAATTAAGGTTTTTAATGATCTTAAAGACTGAAGCCTTCTACATCTACGGTATTCAACTCGTAAGTTTCAATGTTTGGTAAGCGTGATGGTTTTTTGACGCCTTCTTTTTTGGAAGACTTGGGCTGCTGCTTGTCGTCATCCGTGTTTTCGTAGATGTAAATGTATTTTCCTGTACTCAGGTTGTAATCGATGGTGGAAAAGTAGGAGCTGTCACCTATGGTGCTTTCTGCACCGATCAGGTAGAAACCACCATTCTGATAGCGGTATTTGTGGACGGATCCGCCACGGATATAATCGTGATTGATGATGAGAAGTCCTTTCTTGATCTCGGTGTCTCTGAAAAAGGTATTGTTTATATTTTCTCCTGCAATGGCGCCATTACTCTCTGCCGCGAGTGCATATTTGCCATCATTTTGCATGAGCAGGATTCGCAAGGTCCGGATAGCATTGTTTTCTTTCTTTAGTAATTTTTCAGGTTGATAGACCATTACTAGATCATCTATTCCATCTTTGTTCAAATCGCCTTTTGTGATACTATCCGCAACTTGTCCTTTCGGTAAGAAATCTTTCCAATTAGCTGAGCGCAAAGTTTTATAATTGGTCTTGTCGTCAGGGGTGTTTTCCTTTTTTGTTTTGGCAATCTTGTAATTTTTCAATTGATTCTCTGCAACCGGTCTGTAGGCTTGTAACTCCTTTAGATATTGATTATAACTGGTCTCAGAAAGCGAGTTTTTGAGTTCAGATTCTCCAGGTTTGTAATAGGTGAAATTCCGTTTGATAGTACTTCCCGAACCATCCTCATAGACCGAGGTTCTGCTGGTCCAGTTTTTATGGTCGTCATAAGTATATTTATAAAGTGTGATGCTCGTTTTTTCACCTTCAGCATCCACGGTTTCTTTGGTGCAGTCGCCATTTTCATTGTAGGTGTACAGATGTCTTTGAATATATTGGTCAGGCATCTTGCTGAAGTAACCATAATGGTCGCTTTTCAGTTTGCCAAAACTCGTGTAAATGTAGCGATGACCGAAGTCCGAGATTTCGGAAGCATTGTAAATGTAGCGTTCTTCTATTTTTTTGTCATCCTCGTAGCGGTGCCAATACCCTTTGCCCGCATCATAGACATCGGATCCGTTGTAATGGAATGTGATCTTGTTTTTGGGATGACCTTTTTCAACAAATTCAAACATGACAGCGTGATCGTATCTGTCAGCGGTGTATTCCTGACTTTTAATGATCTTTCCGGTGGAGAGTTTTCTGTCCCATTCAAAGGGTACAAATCCCGCTGGGATACGGAAATTGCTTAGGTCGATGGTTTCTTCCGTTTTCTGCAGGTAGATCTCGCCATCGGTGAACCATTTTATGGTGTGCAGGGTAGGTTTGTAGTCGTGTATGTAGTAGTAATTCCAGTTACCGCCTTTCAGGTCGCCACTCAGAAGTGTTTGTCCAGTCGCATCCTGCTGTTCTACTTCAAAGCTTTCTTCCTTGGCACCTTCCGTCCTGTACCATTTTTTGAACAGATGTTTTTTATCCTTTTTGCTGGGATAATAGTATTCTGTATTGGAATTGTAAGCAGAGATCTCTTTTATTTTCCTCTGCCCTTGGTCATATTCCCAGACTGTTTTTAGTTTTTTGGCTTCATCGCTGTAGTCGGGGGTTTCCATCGTCATGGTTTTAACAGGGCCATGAAATATCAGCTCTTGTTCAAAGGCTTGAGCTTTTAGAACACTTGGGATCATCATCAAGGTTAATGATCCTAAAAATAAAAATGCTTGCTGTCTTTTCATAGTTTTAGTTTTTATGGTGCCTCCTTATCTTTGAAATAATCCTCAGTGAAGACATTGTCCTGAACTTTTTCCGTATAGCGCTTCACCCATTCAGGATAGTAGTAGTCAGCTTTCAGGACATTTTTGGTCAAAGTGAATTTTGCAAAAGCTTTGCCGATCACAGGCACCTTTTTCAGTCCAAAGGTTTTCGCTGTACCATTGTCAAACTTGCAATCCATATCCCGTGACCAGATCATCTCAAATTCCGTGGCACTGATCTTTTTGATAGGATAGAAGTACATGCATTGGCCGTGATACTCGAAGGCGAGACCGTCGTCTCCAATATGGAGTGTGACCATGGCATTGCGCCAATTCCCAGGAAGTGTTTTTTCTAATATTTTCGCTTCTTCTCGGTTGATGAATTGGATATCGGTGATCTTCCAAATGTTATGCTCTTTCTCCAGGATGATTTTGGAAAGTGGCTCGTCCTGTCCGCCATAATTAGTGTAAATATCTACCGTTGCATTTTTGCCGTCGATTTGTTTCACATTCTTTGCCATGTATTTATCTGGAACTTCCTGACTTTTGATCCAATACATATAGTACATGTCCGGGCAGTAATCATCAAACGTGTAGGCATCTGCTGCTTCGTAGTCATCGTAATATTTGGTAGCAAGATACTTCCCGCAGGTCGATGTTCTTTCTTTTTCTTTGTTAATGAATTTCTCGGAGATTGTTCCCAAAGCTCTTAATTTCTTGAAATAAGTGGCCGTGTCGAGAAGGGCTTTGTAGTTTTTATTCTTAATGATGTTATAATCAGTAAGACCATTGCTAAAGTACCAATCATAAAACGAGATGCCGCTTTTCTGGATGATTGCAGGGTCATCTTTAACTTCTGTTTTGACGGTGTCCTTTATTTCAGTTTTTGCAGGCGAAACTGTTTCCGTTTTGTCTTTGCAACCGAAAATGACGGTCAGAATGATCATTAATAAAATCAAGATTCTCATAGTAGTTTTATTTAAAGTTTTAACCTGCAATGGCCAATCGGATAAATTCTAATTGGTTACCTTTCAGTTCAAACTGCCAGTTGTACATGAACTCGTTCTCAGAATGGTAATCCGTAAATTCATCAAAGTCTTCGATGATGTTGGAATGAGCCATACGGTTGTAAAACAGATTGATATTTTTACCATCCAAAGAAACTTCGTAGAGAATCTTCATGAAACCATTATCCACCGTGACGGAATATAAACCTTGCTTTTTATAATTATTGATGTCATCCAAATCGATTTTACTCAAAACTTCCTTTAGCAACTTCTGGTTTTCTTCTCCATATTGCGCATCATAGGTAAAGCTGAATTTGGATCTCAATTCATTGATCTTATTTTCAAGCACCAGATTTTTTAAAGACTTCAGTTGACTGATGATGAGTTCTCGTTCCGCTTTTAACTGTTTACTCTGATTCTGGAAAAGGGTGGTGTTTTTCTTCTCAACATCATTGAGGTTTACTTTTTTATTGTCTTTTTTGGAGCTGTACCAAGGTTTGGATTCGAAGTGTTGCTGGAATCTCGGGTTATCAAATTCATAGCCGTTTCTGGCATATATCTCATTGGTAAGTGATCTTATTTCATCGAGACTTAGATCTTTAATTTGTTCTTGCTTAATGATTTTTGTCGCGCAATTAGAACAGTCCTTCAAGGCTTGAGCACTGAAAAATTGAACGAATAAAATGAATATCAAGAAAGCCAATATTTTATGTTTCATCATTGGTTTATTTTGGTTAAAGTTGTCTTTTCAAGCGGTAGTAGAAGATATTAGTTATAATGATAACTAACGAGATCCCGCCAGTGATCATGGAGAACATCTGGAAAAAAGCTTCTGAAAAAGCCTGGTTTTCACCGCCACAGTCGATTTCGCTGCCATAGATGTCAATGCCTTTTTCACCTTCGTACTGCACTTGACTGCAAGCGCAATATTCTGGAATGATCAGGAAAATATAGAACAGCGCTATCGGTACCAGGATCACGATCAACAGGGTACTGAAAAATTTGAGCAAATTGAGCTTATCTTTTATGGTCATCTTCTAATACATTTGGTTTTAATGTCACTTTTTAATGATCCTGTAGATCCCGAATTTTGGATGGTACATATAGGTCTGTCCGCCAAATTCAATTTTGGTCGGATTGGTGGTTCCCGACTTTCCATCAAAATATTTGAATTTGATTTTTCCAATGTTGTAGTAGTAATAATAGTACGAATTTGGGAAAGCCCGATTATCATTGCGATATTCTATCAGAATGCTGTCATCGAATTCATCAAAAACCTTCTGCTGATGTAAGGCATCCACAATGATATCTGTATTTCTGAACAGGATAAGTTGGTCATTCTGAATGATGTAATCCTCATCATTTTTTTGCTTGAAGTGATATTTTCGTTCGAGGATGGATAGCTGAACTTGATTCAAAGAGTCTATGTTGGTGGAAGTTTCTTTTTGAGTTCGTGCCGCTAGACTATCTGTGATATTGATGAGCTTGAGCTTCTTTAACAGCTTGTAATCTGGTGATCCGTAAAAGTTACCATCCAGATAGAGATTCGCATCTTTATCCACAATGATAGGACTGTACTTATCAGTCTTTACTATTCTGGTTAAAAAGGGTCTGTTGTTTAGATCTTCGATCAGTACGTTGTAGACGTTAAGGTGTTTTGTGGTCTTTTTGACGCCGTCTTCATCATTGCCAGGCACTTCTTCCAGAGTCTCCTTTACAGATATATATTTACCATTGTTCAGAAAAAAAAGTTGGTGCGAATCGTGCACTGCGGGATCTCTTGTTACCACAGGTTGGAAGATGCTTTTATCTTGAATGATGTCTTCAAAAAAAGGCACCTCTGGATGTTTGTCATCCTTCGGAATGTAATCGCAGTTGGTCAACAAGAGTATCGATACTACGAAAAGAGATGAGTGGCCTCTCATAGGTCGTGGTTATAGTTTGAGATTTTTACAGCAAGAATGATGCTGATCAGCCCTTATTTGATTTTCTTGATGGTCACCAGACCGTAATGCAGCCAAACCCCGAAGATACCAGACTCGGTATAGAAGGGCTTATCGCGTTTTAGTTCTACCGATGTTTTCGCTTAGGTCTGGCAGATGAAAAAGTGGCCGCCATCAATGCAATTCATCTTTCCAGACTTGTGCAGGGCTGTCCATCCAAATTCTTTGTATTCATCATCCTCGTCATTGGATAGGAAACGTCTTATGGTGATTGCTTCTTTTTTGGAATCCCGTGTCGAGGCAACTTCCCAGCGGGCAAGGTCGGCTTCAAGTTTGGAAGGGACCTGATCGGCGGTGAGGTTTTTGACTTTTTTAATCACCAAAGTGTCAGCTGCAACCTCATCGTTTTTAGGGTAGATGGCATAACTGCCAGACCAAAGGTCGATCTCTGATTTGTTTTGCGCACTTAGGGAAGTGCAGAACAACATCAGGACAATAAAGAATATGGTTTTCATGGACTGTGCATTTTAGTTTCCCTAAAGATAGCAAATGTTTTTTTTAATTGACTTGACCACAGTTTTTGCTACTGATGGATTTACAAAATGTGAAAAGGCATTTCCGAAACCCCGGCTCCCGTCACTTCGAGTGATTCGACTTAAGTCGGATCGTATCGAGAAGTTTTTCCTACGCAACCCGGTTCTCGATACGCTTCGCTACTCGAACTGACGAAGTTTTCGTAAGAATCCCTATCTTAGAAACCACATTCACAAATGGTAAGCTTTTAGCTGTCGAAATACTATTGTTTAAAAACATAAACTATGATGTACAAATACCGGTTCTTGATCTATGGCTTTTTCATTCTGCTCTTTATGCTGATGTTTGGGCTGATGTCGATCTCGTTATTTTCAAAAGATGATCCCATCAATTACAATACAAAGACCAAGGACCTCAATGGAGTTTTCTCAGTGTATGACGGGAAGGTCTATGCGCTGGTTCCCAGCAACGGCCATTATGAGGTAAAAGGCGCTGATCCAGCAAGCTTTAAGGTGATACGTGGCAATTATGCCGACAACCAGATCGGCTACGATAACCAGCACGTCTATGCCGGGAACATCATTTTGAAAGGCCTGAGACCAGAAGGTCTGAAAGTTCTTGGAAACAACTACTACACCGATGGGACGACGACCTATTACTGTGCCCGCAATTCTGAAAATAACGAAGCGTTAAGTGGCGTAGGTTTTATCATCGGTTTGGCTGGGGAAGGTCTTGGACTGGGAGATAAACCGCAGAGCTATTGGTATCCCTTCCAAAAACTTGCGGGAGGTAAAACTTACCAGCCCAAACCAGGCTTTGCCATAGCGGTCAATGATGAGGTGGCTTTTTTCAAAGGGCAGGAAATGAAGGAGTCCAATCCCAAGACCATTCGGCCAATTAAGATCCATTATTGGGACCGCGATGTTAGGAACAGTAATGACTATTTCACAGACGGCAAAAAGGTCTATTACCAAAATGACCTGCTGCCATTAGCCTACAACGACAAAATCTGTCAGATAGGAATCGAAGGCGATATGCCTTCCAGAAGTAATTATCTCATCAATCCCCAAAATGGAATGGTCTATGTCGATGGAAAACCGTTTGATGAATCGAAAGCCCCATACCGACTCCTGGGAATGAGTCTGGAACACGCTTACCAGGCTTTGTTTGTTTCCAAAGACGCTCTGTATTTCTATAACACCGAAACTGAAGAAGTGGAGCGCGCAGGTGACAATCCTTTTCAAGACAACCAGTTTCGGGAGATTGCACCGGATGTATTTACCAGTGGCAACAAAATTTACTTTTTGAAGGCTACCGAATCATGGGCAAGAAATAGAGGCTTGCAGAGCAGAACGACACATCTGTTGGAACTCAAAGGCGTACAGGCTGCCAGTCTCAAAAAGATCAGCCATCCAGATTCCCAACAAGGAAGTGTGTGGCAGGCAGGCAACCGTTATTTTTACTTTGATGACCTCGGCAGTTCGCAGTTGATGGTTTCTTCGATTTATGAGATCAAGGATATCAATGCCCTCAAATCTTTGGCGAGTGCTGGCAGAGTAGGTCCAGATGCTATCAGGAATCTAAGCAGAACCAACAAGATCACCGAGGCAGAGAGCGAAACCATCCTGAAAGCCAAGACCGATAAGAACAATGAATGGTACAGGTCGTATTGGCTGATCTTCGGTGCAGTGGTGTTGGTGTACGTCATCTCTTTTCTGTTCCGCAATGTGAAGGTGCATCCATTCCTTCTCAAAGATGATTATCTGATCTTAAACAACCTGCTTTTCAAAAAATATAAAATAGAAGACATTGAAAAAGTGGTGTTTCGTGCGGTGAAATCCAATCCCAAAATGGGTGGTTACAGTGGCACCATGCGCATTGACCTGAAAAATGGAAAATCCAGCCGAACTACCCTTTTTACGACCCGAATGACCTTCGTTTCTGAGACCGAGACGCAAGTCATCACTTATATCCGGGAATTGCAAAAGATTTTGAAAGCGGCGGGGATTGAGAGTAAGTTTTCTTGATATTCCTCTAAATAGATGATCAGAATCCATTAAGAAATGAAAGTTTTATAAAAAAGAAAAGCACAGAATACTCTGTGCTTTTCTTTGGTTAGATACTTCCGAGGTAGAGGGAGTTTGAGGCGTTGGTCTCGTCCTGATTCTTAAAGGCCATCCAGACATGGAGTGTCTTGCCTTGCAGATGAACTGGAAGATTGACCGTGTAGCTCGCATCCATCCTGACCGCTGCATTCTCGATAAAGGTGGTGTTGATGTCATCTTCCGCCGCTATCAGGATTTGTGCCTGATCCTGCTGTCGCTCTACATTTGTTCCAGAATTGTCTTGCCAAGAGACCTCCAATGTCGTAGCGGTTGGCAGTGCTAAAGGATTGGAGACAGGAGACAAAAGACTTCCCTTTGAGAATAAAATCCCAGGATAATTGACCGTGACCGTAGATGCAACGAAATCGATGTTGAAATTGTTCATCAGATTGGTCATGGCCAGATTGTAACTGGATTTCATCCCAATGCGGTTTCCAAAATAGTTACACGCATAACCCCTGTAAGACTGCATAAATGTAGCGCAATCCTTCATCCTGTCCTGGATCAGCTTTTGTTTGATGGTGGGTGGGGAAGTTCTTTTCCTTGGCCGGATCTTAGTGAACTCGTGGCCAAAGACATTGGCTACCACTATACGACCTGTGCGTCCTGAGGTGCCTGAAAGTAGTGAATCATAAAGTTTGCCCATAATGATACTTTTTTTTTAGTGATGTAAAGTTGAAGAAAAATCTGAATGACCAGACTTATGTGACCGACTTTGCTAAACTTTGCAAAACATTTCTTTTCTCTATTCGTGATGTGCAATAAAGTGACATTAATTGCAGACCAATGCATCCATTCTTCGATGCTGGATGTCTTTTAGAAGGGTTTTTTTTGACAGTTATTTATCCTCTTGTCGTTCTTTGCAGGTAGATTGTATATGTGGTGGGTATTGACTGTTCGATGAGTGTTCGATAGGGAGAGGATGTAGGTTAGAAGTGAGAGAGAGTTGTAGATTTTAAATGGGGATTCGTATGAACCACCCCGCCCGCGAGCGGGCACCCCTCCAGAGGAGGGGAATTTTGTGTCGTGGATTGGTTTTGGATTATTCTGGAATGGGTAGTGTAAAGATTTCATCAATTTTCTTTTCCCCGACCCTAAAGGGTGGAAAATTGATTAAGGAAATGTGGTGTAGGTGATTGTTTCGTCAATTTTCTTTACCCCAACCCTAAGGGTGGAAAATTGATTAAGGAAATGCGCGTTTAGGTAATTGTTTCATTAATTTTCTTTACCCCAACCCTAAAGGGTGGAAGATTGATTTAGAGAGGTGTGGGTGTAGATGATTGGTTGGGTTAATTTGAAATTTGATGATCTTGATAAAAAAAAGCAGGCGTGGGGGCCTGCTTTGGTTTTTTTTTAATGACATCTGTTTTTAATCATTATAGATCTTGAGAATGTCCATCGTCAATATTTGTTTGATGTACATGGTCTTGCTTCCCATTTTGAAGTATTTGATCAAGCCCTTCTTTCTGTGGTTGCAAAGGGTCCTGTAAGAAATACCGAAAATCTTCTCTACCTCTTTGTCGGTCATCAAATCTCTTGTCAGATCGATATCATCTAGATTGATCCCATGGTCATAGCCTAAGCTGGAAATTGCTATTTTCTTAGCCTCTTCCGATTGTAATCTTTTTTTCATCTTATTTGTATTTTGTTGAAATAAAATTAATAAAAATTTTTACATAGCAAATATTTTGGACGTATTTTTTTATTTTTTTAAGGTTAAAGTTTTTAAAATCTTTTTTGGTAGGGGGATTTGTGGTATTTGTGGATTTTATTTTAATTAAAATTGTGGTTGTATTTCTTTAATTATTTTACTGAACGGATATCAATTGATTATTTTTTTTATTTTTAGAGAATAAACATCAACTATTATGAAATTCAATTTTGCACCTAAAGGTCAATTTTTAGAAAGCTTGGTTCAGCTTTAGCCTCCTTATAAGTTTTTTAAAAACAAATGATTACAACCGTTTTGGTCTTTCAATAAACCTTTGATTTTTTTTGTCATCCAATTTAACAATCAACACTTATGATACATCAACACAATGGTATTGCCATTCATCTTTATGATCTGAAAGGCATCAGGATGGAGCCGCAAGAAGATGGCGGTCACCTGATATTCGAATTCAATAACGCCATCATTCTCATGGAGGAGCTCGAAAGTGGCCGATGGGTAGAGCGGTCCTATCGGAATGAACCTGTCTTGCAATACTATGAAGATATGGTGGATTTGGATGCGAACTTTAAGACCTGGGTAGAGGTCTGGAATGACTTTGTAGTCAACTAGTAGCTTCCTATTATTTTAATTTATTTCTAAACTTTTAAAAACCTGATATTATGGTCTATGAACATGGTGGTCTGGCACTCAATCTTTTTAAACTTAAAGCCATCAAAATGGAAAAGGATGACCGTGGTGGTAACCTGATCTTTGAATTTCATAATCTTTTCCGTGAAGTGCAGGTCGATAAAGATCAAGACCTTTGGGAGACCCGCTCTTATGAGGATTCGCCTGTGAGTCAATATTTTGATGACCATGCAGATCTTGTGCTGCACTATGAAGAATGGACTAATCTTTGGTACCAGTGGACGGGTTACGTCAAACGAGGTGACGAAGCCTTGTGGCGTCAACAAAATGGATTTGTGGATGCTTTTTGGGATGCTGCGCAGGAGGAGAAAAAGAGTGAAAAAGAAGAGTGAAAGAATCAAATACTTTTTGATTTAAAATGTTATTTCGGCTCCGCTCAGTCATCTGGAATGCGGTATAGTGATTTATGATTACGGTGCTACTCAACTAAAGGTGCAATGTTTGCCTTACATAGTGATTTGTTTATTGGTACATTATTACACACCTTTCTATTATTTAAATTTAAGTTTTTTTCTTGGAATAAGGAAAACCGTACGGTGATCTTTTTGTTTTTTGTTTATATTTGAAAAAAACTAAAAAAAACTTTGACCCAACCTAATCAAAACCCAGAGCAAAAAGCCCGCGACCAGATTGATGCAATGCTGCAACAGGCTGGCTGGCACGTACAATCAAAGAATAATATTGATTTCAGTGTTGGAGTGGGTGTGGCTATTCGTGAATACCAAACCAGTGTCGGTCCTGCAGATTATGTGCTGTTTGTCAATCAAAAACCTTTGGGATTGATAGAAGCCAAAAAGGAAGATGAAGGACATCGGCTTACCGTTGTTGAAGAGCAGTCAAAAGAATATGCAACGGCTGACCTGAAGTTTTTCAAGAATACAGAAGGATTAAAATACATTTACGAAAGCACGGGTGTTGTTACCCGTTTTACCGATTATACCGACCCAAAGCCTCGGGGCAGAAATGTTTTCAGTTTTCATAAGCCGGAGACTTTATTGGAATGGTCGAAGAGAGAAAAAAGTTTGAGAGGAAGATTTGCTGATTATCCCGTATTGGATGAAACAAATTTGCGTCCGGCGCAGATTATTGCCATTAATAATTTGGAGAAATCGTTTAAAGGCAACCGACCAAAAGCATTAATTCAAATGGCGACGGGTGCCGGAAAAACCTTTACTGCCGCCACTTTTATTTACCGCTTACTGAAATTTGCAAAGGCTAAACGCATTCTGTTTTTAGTCGATACCAAAAACTTAGGAGAGCAAGCCGAGCAGGAGTTCAGAGCTTTTCAGCCACAGGATGATAACCGCAAGTTTACAGAGTTGTATAACGTACAAAGATTGACGTCGAGCTATATCGCCGATGAAAGTCAGGTTTGTATTTCTACTATACAGCGGATGTATTCTATTTTGCAGGGTGAAGAAATGGAGGAGGATGAAGATGTAATCAATCCCAATGAAAATTCATCGTGGATAGAAAAACAGTTGGCAAAAAAAGATGCCATTCCGGTTGCCTACAATCCAAAAGTTCCCATTGAGCAGTTTGATTTTATTATTATTGATGAATGTCACCGTTCTATCTACAATCTTTGGAAACAGGTATTAGATTATTACGATGCTTTTTTGGTGGGCTTAACTGCAACGCCCGATAAAAGAACCTTTGGTTTCTTTAATGAAAATGTTGTCAGCCAATATACATACGAAGAATCGGTGATTGACGGAGTGAACGTTCCTTACGATGTTTATTTAATAGAAACCGATATTTCCAATAAAGGAGCTTTGATAGAGAAAGGTTGGTTTGTGGACAGAAGAGATAAATTATCAAGAGCCAAACGTTGGCAACAGGAAGATGAAGACACCGCTTATCTGCGAAATGATTTAGATAAAAAGGTAGTCAACATCAGCCAAATCAGAACGATTATTACGGCTTATAGAGATGCGTTGAGAAAGGATATTTTCCCGAATCGTTTTGATGAAAATGGTGAATATGAAGTGCCGAAAACTTTGGTCTTTGCCAAAACCGACAGCCACGCTGATGACATCATCAACATCATCAGAGAAGTATTTGAAGAAGGCAATGATTTCTGTAAAAAGGTAACCTATAAAATAGAAGAAGACCCGAAATCGGTGCTTAACCGTTTTAGGAACGACTATTATCCGCGTATTGCTGTAACGGTTGATATGATTGCAACCGGAACCGATGTGAAACCTCTGGAAGTTTTGCTGTTTATGCGGGATGTAAGAAGTATCAATTATTTTGAACAGATGAAAGGACGAGGTACCCGTACCATTTCTGCCGATAAATTAAAACTGGTCACCAAAACTGCCGATGCAAAAACACACTTCGTGATTGTAGATGCAGTGGGTGCCACAAAATCTAAAAAGACCGACAGCCGTCCGCTGGAGCGACAGCCAACTATTCCCTTGAAAGATTTGTTGCAGGCCGTGACAATGGGTGTGCAGGAAGAAGATGTGTATCTTTCATTGGCAAACCGTCTTATCCGTCTGGAAAAACAATTGACCGATGCCGAAAAAGAGAGGATACAGGAACTGGCAAAAGGGAAAAGTCTAAAGCAGATGACCCGTGAATTAATTGAGGCTTTTGATGCCGATGTCATTGCCGATAAAGCGAATGCCATTATTGCACAAATCCCGGTTGATGAACGTACGCCTGCCAAAGAAGCAGAAGCCAGAGCAGAAGCGCAGGAAGCTTTGCTGAAAACGGCATCACTCACCTTTAACGGTAAACTGAACGACCATATTGATAATGTGCGCAAACAGCACGACCAGATTATTGACCACATCAATTTGGATGAGGTGACTAAAGCAGAATGGGATACCGAATCTGTGGACAAAGCCAAAGCCTTGATTAACGATTTCAGCGAATACCTGAAAGCCAATAAAGACGAGATACAGGCGCTGAGTATTTTCTACGACCAGCCTTACAACCGCCGCAACATTACTTTTAAAATGATAAAAGAAGTAATGGATAAACTGAAACTGGAAAAACCGCTGTTGGCTCCTGCTCACGTTTGGAGTGCTTATGCGGGTATAGAAGAAGTGAAAAGCGATTGCCCGAAAGATGAACTGACGGCATTAGTATCTTTGATTAGAAAAGTGTGTGGCATAGATGAAGAACTGAAACCTTTTGATAAGACCATTGACGAGAATTTTAAGCGTTGGATTTTTGCACAAAATGCCGGACAGCACAACCGCTTTAGCACCGAACAAATGGAATGGCTGCGAATGATAAAAGACCACATTGTAAGTTCGTACCATATTGAGCTGGACGATTTAGATTACAACCCGTTTGACAGCAAAGGCGGAAGAGGAAAGATGTACCAATTGTTTGGTAACGAAATGGATAGTATTATTAATGAATTAAATGAAGCGTTAGCTGCATAATGAGAGAAGATTGGATAGGATGTACTTTTAATGAAATTACAGATATAATAGGAGACGGATTACACGGAACACCGATTTATAACGAAGATGGTGATTACTATTTTATAAACGGTAACAATCTTAATGATGGTAGAATAAATATTAAGCCAGAAACTAAACGTGTTGATGTTAGTGAATTTTTGAAATATCAAAAAAAGCTAAACGAACAAACAATATTATTATCAATTAATGGAACAATTGGTAATACAGCTTTTTATGATAACGAGAATGTTGTTTTAGGAAAAAGTGCCTGCTACATAAACTTAAGTTCACAAATTGATAAAAAATTTATCAGATTAAATTTAACAACAAATGGTTTTGTTCAATATGCTTTAAAGAATGCAACTGGAAGTACTATAAAAAATGTTGGATTAGCTACAGTACGGGCATATAAGATTTTATTACCACCTCTTCCCGAACAACGAGCCATTGTTAAAAAATTAGAAACTTTATTTAGCAGTTTAGATGCCGGTGTTGCCGATTTAAAAAAAGCACAACAGCAATTAAAAATTTACAGGCAAGCGGTTTTGAAAAAGGCTTTTGAGGGGGAGTTGACGAAAACAAATAGTGATTGGATAACTAAAAGATTTGAAGAATGTACTGTAAGTTTTAATGGGAAAAGAGTTCCATTAAATAGGGCGACAAGAGAGAAAAGACAAGGAGAATTTCGTTATTATGGAGCAACTGAAATTGTAGATTATATTGATGATTACATTTTCGATGGAGAATTTTTGCTAATTGGTGAAGATGGTGCAAATCTATTATCAAAGTCAAAACCGCTTTCATTTATTGTTGATGGGAAATTTTGGGTTAATAACCACGCTCATATTTTTAAACCAAATGATAATATTTCAATTAGATATTTAAATGCATATTTTAATTCACTAAGTTTAAATGAATATGTCACAGGGACTGCTCAGCCAAAATTGACAAAATTTAATCTTTGTAAGATACCAGTAAAATTACCTTTAGAAATTTCTGACCAACTGCTCATCGTAAAAGAAATCGAATCCCGTTTATCCGTTTGTGATTCCATAGAACAAAACATTAAAGAAAGTTTAGTAAAAGCGGAAGGCTTGCGCCAAAGCATTCTTAAAAAAGCATTTGAAGGTAATTTGTTAACCGCAAAGGAATTGGCAGAATGTAAACAAGCTGCAGATTATGAACCTGCAAGTGTATTGCTGGAGCGGATAAAAGCAGAGCAGAACAAAGCAACGGCTAAACAAAGCAAAAAGAAAGTGGCTCAACCTTTAGTTGTGGCTAAAACAGAAACTTCGGTTGCAAAAATATCAGCAGACATTCACGCAGGTTTAATAGCCAAAGTGATTAAAATTCACGAAGAAAATGCCGCATCAATAGATAAATTAAGTCACATTAAATGTGAAAAGATTGCCCATTTGGTTGAGTACCATTTGCAGATTCCATTAGGCAGACAGCCTGTAAAAGACGCTGCAGGTCCGGATGATTATCCACATTTAAAGAAAATAGAACACCGTGCAAAAATGGCTAACTATTTTGCCATACAAAAGAAGGAGATTGGCTATTCCTATTCTTCGGCAAAAAATTCAGATAAGGCAATCGAGAAATTTCAGTCTGCACTTTCAGATGAAAAGAACAGGCAGTTGAATAATTTAATTGCTTTGTTTATAAAGTTTGATTTAGAGGTTTCAGAAATTATCGCCACCACTTACGCAGGATGGAACAATTTAATTCTTAATGGAAATGCAAATCCATCAGATGAAGAAATCGTTTATGAATCAAGAGAAAACTGGTCTGAGCGAAAGTTAAAGATTGAAAGAGAACGTTTTTTCAAAGCGATTGAATGGATGCATAAAAATGAAATAGTACCAACAGGTTATGGAACGGTAGTTCCTTTCCCGAAAAAGCAGAAGTAAGAAAAACTAAAAAAACAAATAGCAATGGAGTTAAAACCAATTAGTCATTTTTATAACAAGAGAATTTACATTGTTCCACCGTATCAAAGAGGATACAGTTGGGAACAAAAGCATATTTACGATTTATTAAATGATTTAAAACACGCAATCAAATTAGATGCAAATCATTATACTGGTACTATTACAATACATAAACAAGAGGAAACAGAGCGCATCGGTTTGTCGCAATATGAATTGTTTCATATCGTAGATGGTCAACAGCGTTTTACGACAATTACTCTAATTCTCTCATATTTGATTAAAAAATTAAAAGATGTTAAAGAATTAGAGGAAGATGCTACGGAAAAGGAAGCAAACTACATCATCAATAAAGGTAGTTATTTATTTAGGTATCAAATTGACAAAGTCAGCGAAATGTTCTTTAGGTCAATTATTCTCGAAAAAGAAGATTTATCCACTTTAGATGAAAATTTATATACAAGAAACTTAAAGAATGGAAAAAAGGCAATCAAAGATTATTTTAAAGAGCCACAAAACGAAGGCAAAGAATTAGAATATTTAGTTGCAATTGAAGACAAACTTAAGTTCAATGAGTACATTGTAGAATCGACTTCGGATATTGGAGTTGTTTTTGAAACCATGAATAATCGGGGTGTTGGTCTTTCTGATTTGGAAATTGTAAAAAATCGATTGCTTTACCTTACATCAAAAATTAACATAAAGGATGAGGAGCATATTTCCTTACAAACAATCGATAATATTAATACTAAGTGGGCTCAAATATTACGTAATCTCACATTACCAAATAGAGTTTTAAATGAAAATACTTTTTTAAGTAATCATTGGACTATATATAATGGTTGGTCAAAAGACAACCAAACTAAAACAGAAATTCTTGATAAGGAATTTACCATTGAAAAGATGGTTGATAACCCATCTGAAATGATTTCTAACATTAATAATTATGTAAATTCTTTAGCTGTTACATCCTTACACTGGCGATTTATCAATTTTCCAAGAGAGCAAAACGCATTTGTAGAAGTAGAAGATATAAATACTAGAAAAAAAATCCAACGTGTTTTTGATAAATTAAATAGGTTAAGCAATAGTACTGTAAGACCCGTATTATTAAGTTTTTTTGGCTTAATGAAAACAAAGCCTACCGACTTATTGGAATTAGCTCAACTAGCTGAGATATTTTCATTTAGATTATTTTCAATGAATAAAAAACGTTCTGATACAGGGAAGAATGATTTATTTAGGAAATGTAACTTCTTCTACACTACATACGATTCCGAAAATACAATTAAATTGGCAAAGTGGTATTTAGCATGGTACATTGATAACCATGGAGACACTGACCGATTTGAGTTAGAAATTGAAGAATTATTTACATCATCTAAAAAAGAAGGCTATTATACATGGTCTGGATTAGTATATTTTCTTTATGAATACGAGGAAAGTTTAAGAAATAATGAAGACGTAAAGGTTGATTATGAATTTGCAAGCAAAAAAAATAAAAGCATCGAACATATTCTTCCTCAAAATTATAAAGCACATTGGAAAGAAGAAGTTAAAGGTTTAAAAAAAGATGAGCTAAAAAAACATTTACACTCACTTGGTAATTTGGTCTTGATTTCAGCAGATAAAAATTCAAGTTTAAGAGATTCTGCATATAATATTAAAAGTTCTAAATACGCAAACGGAACCTACTCAGAAATAGATATCACTGCTAATAATAAAACTTGGACTTGTGAAAAAATTAAAACAAGAGAAAAAGAATTATTAAAATTTCTAGATAAACGATGGCAATTAGATAAAGATTTTTGTAGTACTTATCCACATCCAGACGCTGTGGAAGGAGAGATAACAGATGAACTATCAGAAGACTTTACAGAAGACTTTACAGAAGAAATAATTGAATTATAAATGACAGAAGCAACAATCGTATCAAAAATATGGAATCTGGCAAATGTAATGCGCCACGATGGAGTTGGTTATGGAGATTATCTTGAACAAATCACCTATCTGCTATTTCTTAAAATGGTGGATGAATTAAATAAGCCACCTTACAACAGAAACCTGAAACTACCAAGACTTAAAGATGTAGAAGGAAAAGAAGTGGAAGGTGCAGAAGTTTGTTCGTGGGAGAATTTGACTTCAAAAAACGGTGCAGAACTTGAATCTTTTTACATTCAGGCACTGCGTTCGTTAGGGACAGAAAAAGGGATGTTGGGGCAAATCTATGTGAAGAGCCAAAACAAAATACAGGACCCGTCTAATCTGCAGCGCATCATCACGATGATAGGCAAAGAAGACTGGAGCTTAATGGGTGCTGATGTGAAAGGAACCATCTACGAAGGTTTACTGGAAAAGAATGCCGAAGATACCAAATCAGGTGCAGGGCAATACTTTACACCAAGAGCATTAATCAGAACAATGGTAGCCTGTGTACAGCCAAAACCTATGAAAACGGTAATAGATCCGGCGTGCGGTTCTGGCGGTTTCTTTTTGGCAGCTTACGACTGGCTTACCGAAAACAATAAACTGGATAAAGACGAAAAGATGTTCTTAAAGAACAGTACTTTTCACGGCAATGAAATTGTAGCCAGCACTCGTAGAATGTGTCTGATGAATTTGTATCTTCACGGTATCGGAGAAATAGATGCAGAGCCTTTGGTAAAATCAAACGATGCACTGATTGCAGCAGAAAGTCAAACTTACGATTATATTTTAGCCAATCCACCATTCGGTAAAAAAAGCGGAATGACGGTTACCAATGAAGATGGAGATATTGAGAAAGAAGATATCAGCTACAACCGTCAGGATTTCTGGGAAACAACGAGCAATAAACAGCTGAACTTTTTACAGCACATTAAATCCTTAATGAAGATTGATGGACAAGCGGCAGTGGTGTTACCTGACAATGTTTTGTTTGAAGGCGGAGCCGGAGAGGAAATCAGAAAGCAACTTTTAAAAACAACAGAACTGCATACGATTCTACGCTTGCCTACAGGTATTTTCTATGCCAATGGTGTAAAGGCAAATGTTTTATTCTTTAATAATAAACCTGCCAATAAAGAGGCGTGGACCAAAGAAGTTTGGTTTTATGATTACAGAACCAACATTCATCACACCCTAAAGAAAAAGCCGTTGGCAGAATCTGACTTATCAGATTTTGTAGCATGCTACAATTCTTCCAACATTAACAAAAGAAAAGAAACCTGGAGCGAAGAAAACCCAGACGGTCGCTGGAGAAAATATAGTTATGACGAAATTATTGCAAGAGATAAAACCAGTCTGGATATCTTTTGGGTAAAAGACCAAAGCTTGACTGATTTGGATAACCTGCCGGATCCTGATGTTTTGGCATTGGAGATTATTGATAATATCGAAGCAGGATTGGCAAGTTTCAGAGAGATTGTGAGTGAGCTGGAGAAGAGTGAAGAGATAAATTAAAATAAACAAATATGAAAGCATTTATATCTTACAGTCATAAAGACTCAAATTATTTAGAGCGATTAAAAGTCCATTTAGCTCAGATGAAGCGAGATGAGGTGATCACTGAGTGGACAGATGAAGAAATACATGCAGGAGGAAGTCTTAGTAATATAATAAGTGATGCGCTAAATTCTTCAGAACTATTTTTGGCATTATTGAGTCCAGACTATATAGCTTCAAACTACTGTTATAACAAAGAGTTTGAAACGGCTCAGAGAATGCAGGAAGACGGCAAGATTATTATAGTTCCTATAATTGTCGAACCATGTGATTGGCAACGAACGCCATTTGGTAATTTAAAAGCTATTCCTAAAGATGGAAAGCCAATTAGTGAATATACTAATCAGAACGTTGCATTTTTAAATGTTGTTGATGAACTTAGACGTTTAACTCAGAAAATCTCTCCGCCATCTTCTGTAATAGCAGAACAGCCTCAGACAAAGGAGAACTTAAGAAGAAACTATAAAGTGAAAAGATACTTTAGTGAGGTAGATAGTTTTAATTTTAAGGAAGAAAGTTATGAAGCAATTAAAACATATTTTCATTCTTCCATTTCAGAATTAAATTCTGTGGAAAATCTACAATCTCGTTTTACCAATGAAGGCAAAGGATTTTTCACTTGTTTAATTTCAAATAGGGCCAACAATCAAAGTAGCTTTTTGACAGTACAAGTTGGAGGTGATGGACAAAGGCATTTTGGTGATTTAAGCTATTCGTTTTCTGATCAGGTTACTACAAACTCTATTCAAATGGGTAAAGTTTTTCGAATTGATAATGATGATTATGATCAATTCTGGAGTAAGAATTCACAAGGTTTTAATTTTTCAAGTCAATCCAATATTCGATTAACAGCTCATCAAGTTGCAGAAGAAATTTGGAATGAGTTTATATCTGAAGTGGGAGTTTCTGTCGATTGATTTTAAAATTTTTTACTCTCTTATGAAGATTTTGATATTTGACGTATAACAAAAATTGGATTTTGCAATCGGTAATCAAATTTTAAAATTACTTGAAGTTAGTGAAATCAATTAAGATGTCTACTAAGCCACTGAAATATCTGCATTGCAGCCATCCTCCATGGTTAAAATCCTCTACGTTGAGCCCACAGAGGAATCTTGGGAATTAGCACAACTTGGGAAATTGGTTTTGGAAGGGTTTATTCTAAATGAAATCTGTCCATAATTTGAATGTAAAAATTATGGAAATCAATATGTTAAACTAAAATAACGAATCTAATTTAGAGATTCATCAATTCAACATCCCACCAGCAGCAATCCGCACACAAGACTCACTCCCCAAATAAAGCGGATTCCCATGTTTCTCGGACCAGAAGCCATCCAAAGTATCGCTGTTGATACAACGGTAGACCGCCACACCTTTGTAGGTTTGCATATCATCGCCATCATAACTGAAATTGATGACCAGAATATCATCTTTGAAAAATCCGGTTCCATTCTGGATATGGTCGCCAATGGTCCAATGGGCGATGATACGCAGGTTCTCGTCAAGATTCAATTGCAATATCCCGTGATAAGAATGTCCACGTTCCTCCTGATTACTGCCTTCAACTGCATAGCTACCCACCAGCTCCTGTACTGTCATTGTCTTCTTTCATTTCAGCAAAATTAAACAATCTCATTTTAATTTTAAAAGATCTCTTCAAGCAGAAATTTTCCTCCCTTTAGGGTTGGGGCAAGAAAATTTTGCCACATACACTTTTAATTTTCTTCCCTTTAAGAATGTGCAGACAAGAAAATTTCGCAACTTAGCAATCATAATTTCCTCCCTTTAGGGTCGGTGCAAGAAAATTTCACCTATTGTCATACAAACTTGCAACCCACAACCCATGAACTCTAAACTTCCGCCTTTAACAAACTTTTATAATTTCCCAAACCCTACTCGGCATCATATTTTCTTGGTTGATGACATACAACCAAAAAATATTATATTATGTCAAAGAAAATTGCAATACTTGCAACCCACGGATTCGAAGAAAGTGAATTGAGCTCTCCAAAAGAATATTTGGAACAACAAGGCTGGACCGCCCACATCGTAAGTCCACAAGATGGCAGCATCAAAGCCTGGGCTGAAAAAAATTGGGGAAAGGAATATAAGGTGGATGTGACGCTGGATGAAGCTTCGGCTTCCGACTATGATGCGCTGGTGCTTCCCGGTGGTGTGATCAATCCAGATAAACTGAGAACCAATCAAGCCGCTATCTCTTTCGTACAGGAGTTCTTCAAACAACATAAACCTGTCGCCGCCATTTGTCACGGTCCTCAGATCCTCATCAGTGCAGGCGCTACAGAAGGCCGAAAAATGACCTCGGTAGAATCGATCAGTATTGACCTTAAAAACGCTGGCGCAATCTGGGAAGACAGTGAGGTGGTGGTAGATAATGGTTTGGTGACAAGCCGTACGCCGGAAGATTTACCCGCCTTCAACGCCAAAATGGTAGAGGAGATCAATGAGGGAAAACACGAAGATCAGAATCTTTAAGCGTTTTTCTATTACATCATATTAAGACCTGGGTTTGCCTGGGTCTTTTTTTTGTTGGAGGGTTTGGGAGTGGGAGAGTTGGAGAGTTAGAGAGTTAGAGAGTTGGAGTGAGAGAGTGTGAAAGTATTTATGAGTTGCATAAATAGGGTGTTTTGTTTTTAGATTATTTTTATGGTTGTCCGTCACTTCGAGTGATTCGACGTCAGTCGGATCGTATCGAGAAGTTTTACCTACATAACCCGGTTCTCGATACGCTTCGCTACTCGAACTGACGAGTAATAATGGTTGGTGTCTGAGCGTAGCCGAAGCCAACACCGTCACTTCGAGTGATTCGACTTCAGTCGAATCGTATCGAGAAGTTTTTCCTACGCAACCACGGTTCTCGATACGCTATCGCTACTCGAACTGACGGTGCAATTTTATATAAATTTAGAACACGAAAACTAGGAGCGTCGACTCCCGTCACATCGAGTGATTCATCTTCAGTCGGATCGTATCGAGAAGTTTTTCCTACGTAACCCAGTTCTCGATACGCTTTGCTACTCGAACTGACGGTGCAATGTTATTTAAATTTAGAACACGAAAACTAGGAGCGTCGACTCCCGTCACTTCGAGTGATTCGACGTCAGTTGGATCGTATCGAGAAGTTTTTCCTACGTAACCCAGTTCTCGATACGCTTCGCTACTCGAACTGACGGTGCAATTTTATTTAAATTTAGAATACGAAAACTAGGAGCGTCGACTCCCGTCACTTCGAGTGATTCGAC
>NZ_FOFI01000005.1:0-111288 GCF_900110605.1 Epilithonimonas lactis | reverse complement strand
GGTGGCTGAGCGTAGCCGAAGCCAACCCCGTCACTGCGAGTGATTCGACTTCAGTCGAATCGTATCGAGAAGTTTTGCCTACGTAACCCAGTTCTCGATACGCTTTGCTACTCGAACTGACGGTGCAATGTTATTTAAATTTAGAATACGAAAACTAGGAGCGTCGACTCCCGTCACTTCGAGTGATTCGACGTCAGTCGGATCGTATCGAGAAGTTTTTCCTACGTAACCCAATTCTCGATACGCTTCGCTACTCGAACTGACGGTAGATTTTTTTGTTTAACATCTTATGTTTGTCAAAATTAAAAACAAAAAGGATTTTAATGATGACCAAAGGCGGACTAGAAAGCGTTCGAATCCTGCTGTGTTATCTTTTTGTAAATCTTTAGGAATGGCGTGCTTCATTTAAATAAAATTAATTACTTTAGCGCCCCCGTTGTCTATTAACTAAAAATAATGGACTATTTCGGAATTAGAGATAATAAATAATCCATTATTAATGATTACTAAAGGTCAAATCGTCGAAATACCAGCAAGCTCCGTAATCTATGCAACCGATGAGGTGGTTTTCGATAATAAGAAAGATGAGCTCACTCGCAAAGTGGCCAAGAGAAATTATGGTCTTTTTGATGGCTTTTTGGTGGGTGAACATCAAGGTGTTGACCAATTCAAATTGGGTCAGCGCAAGGGCATCAATGTGGGTGGAAAGCAAGAACCTTTGTACGTCATCGGGATCAATGAAGAGACCAATCAGCTTTTTGTAGGCGCTGGTGAGAAGCATCCCGGTCTTTGGAGCGAAGTATTGTCATTCTCGCAGGCACAACTCAACCCAGGCAATCTTGATCTGGATTCTGAGAGAGCAGAGCAAGGCTTTGAGGTCAGTATCCATTCATCGGTCACAGATATTGATATGATCGCGACTCTTTATCTTTTCGATGGTATTTTATATCTCGAGTTCGAGGCGCCAGTTTCGATCGCCATTCAGGACCACCATCTGGAGATTTACTTCGATGACCATTCTACAGCAACTATTACAATTAATTAAATCATATCGCATGAAATTAAAATTTTCATTTTTTGCAAGCATTGTTTCGTTTGTCGCTTTTGCACAATCGGCGCCTTCGTATTATTCTGGTGTCAACTTCAATAAGACGAAGAACGAACTGAAAAATGACCTTGCTACCCTTATCACAAGCACTCACACGTCGACGATCAGTTATTCTGCAGGATTGGCCTCTCTTTTCAAAACGAGTGATGCGGATCCACAAAATCCATCCAACATGTTGTTGATCTACGGCTCGCAGAGTTCTGGAACGCACCAAAGAAGTAGACCGTACACGGGACAATGGAACCGTGAGCACGTCTATGCCAAATCCAAAGGAACGCCTAACTTGGGAGAATCAGGTCCAGGTTCTGATGGTCACCACTTGCGTCCTGCTGACAATACTTTGAACAGCACAAGAGGAAGTCTTCTTTTTGATGACGGCACCGGCGCAACAGCTTACAAAACAAGCCGTGGCGGATGGTACCCAGGTGACGAATGGAAAGGCGATGTCGCTAGGATCTTGATGTACATGTACGTAAGATACAACTCGAGATGTCTTCCATTGAACATCACGATGAATCCATCCACATATTCTCCTGATTTCCCGGATATCCTACTAAAATGGAATGTGGAAGATCCCGTTTCTGATTTCGAAAGACAAAGAAACAATGTGGTTTCAGGTATTCAACATAATAGAAACCCTTTCATCGACAATGCTTATTTAGCAACAGTGATCTGGGGTGGGCCAGCAGCTCAGAACACATGGCCAGATACCTTCAACGGTGGAACAACAACGGATACAGAAGCACCATCCACACCACTGAACCTTAGCATTTCTGGAAAAACTTCTTCTAGTATTTCATTAGCTTGGACAGCTTCTACAGATAATATCGGCGTAAGCGGTTACGATATCTATGTGAATGACAGTTTCAAAACGAATGTGAGCACCAACAGCGCAACAGTTTCAGGATTGAACGCTGCAACATTGTATTCTTTCTACGTGATCGCAAGAGATGTAGCAGGAAACAAGTCTGGAAATAGCATAACCGTACAAGGCACAACTGATAATGGCACTACGCCAGGAACAGGAACAACCTGTGGAACTGAGGATTTTGAAAGCCTACCAGCTGCCAATTCTTCATATGCCGAGAGAGAATGGTCCAACCAAGGGATTGTTTGGAATGCTACAAAAGCTAGAACTGACAAGCAGATCTACATCGACGGAGACAACAACAAAGCGATTTGTATCAGACAAGGTTCTTTGAAATCTTCTACAATCTCAGGTGGTATCGGATCACTGACTGTGAAAACTTATTTGCCTTTCGCCGACTCAAACGGAAATTATACCCTAAAAGTAAACGGTGAAGTAAAAGGTCAAATTCCTTACTCCAAAACAGCTGGCACTTTCACGATCAACGATATCAACGTGGAAGGAAATGTTGTGATCGAATTGGTAGACGAAACAAGCAACAACCGTGTTTCTTTTGATAACCTGTCTTGGACTTGCTACTCAAAATTGGCAACGGATGATGTCGCGTCTAAAAACCAAAAGCTTTCCATCTATCCAAACCCTGTGAAAAATCAAGAATTCTACATCAATGGAATCGATAAGAGTGAGACTGTAAAGATCTACAGCCTGAACGGACAATTGGTTCAGACTATCGATAAAGTGGAGAACAAAGGGAAAGTTAGCCTTCGTAAACTACCAAAAGGTATTTATTTGGTGAAAACTAAAAACCAATCTTCAAAGATCATCGTTGACTAATCTTTTAGAGACGATTAACTAATCTTAAAACCCCGGAAGTTTATGCTTCTGGGGTTTTTGTTTCTCAAGATTTTCGGGGCAGCTTTATCCGCCCTCCGTTCCCGCTTTTTTTTGCCTAAGCATTTCCAGCTGCAAAAAAGAGCTCCACTCAGGTCGGGCTGCGGGTTTCGGTTGCAAAATACACGTTTGGTGTAAATCAATGTTGATTCCTTCTATCGAAAATTCAAAAGGAATTTATTTTTGATTGGGCTTCGAGAGCCTCAGCTTGACAAGGTTTTAGGTGATTAAAGAACATTAATCTGATTCACTGTAAGTGATGGATAATGAATTTAAAAGGAATTTTATTTTTGATTGGGCTTCGAGAGCCTCAGCCTGACAGTATTGTAGATAATTAAAAAACCGAAGTGTTCAATGTGAGTAGCCGTATGTTAAATCTATGGTAATCATAACAAAAAAACAAAAGCCTAAGAATCTCTCAGGCTTTTTATTGTAAATATGACTTCGACTACGCTCAGCCAACAAATGACTTCTGTAGTTTCAGTAATATGTAATTATTTCAAAGTGAACTTCACTTTGGTTTTGATGTTATCGGAAGAATTCCCGATCAAAGCTTCAAAGTCTCCTGGCTCAGCCACCCAAGCATGCTTATCAGCATCGAAGAAACTCAAGGCTGCTTTGTCAATAGTGATGCTCACTTCTTTTTCCTCGCCAGGATTTAGGAATACTTTTTCAAAGCCTTTCAGCTCCTTGGTTGGTCTTGGAAGGGAAGATTTCAAGTCAGAGATATAAAGTTGGGCCACTTCGGCACCCGCTTTTTTTCCTGTATTTTTTACAGTGAATGTAAATGTGATCTTATCATCCTGACCAATCGTCGTTTTATCTGCCTTAGCTTTTCCAATCTCGAAAGTCGTATAACTCAAACCGTGACCAAAACTGAAAAGAGGTTTGATCTTCTTCGTGTCATGCCAACGGTAACCTACGAAGATGCCTTCGTTGTAGGTGATGTTGATCGGGTTTTTCTGGTCTTTGCCTTTGCCAGCAGCCAATTCCTCTTTGTTTCCAGGGTATTCACCAAGTTGGTGCGCGGAATTATCTTCCAACTTCACAGGGAAAGTGAATGGTAATTTTCCAGACGGATTCGCATCACCAGCCAAAACAGAAGCTAATGAATTTCCTGCCTCAGAACCAAGATACCAAGATTCTACAATCGCGGGCACCTCTTTGATCCAAGGCATTGCCACCGCATTTCCGGAAACCAGAACCACTGCTAGATTTTTATTCGCTTTAGCCAAAGCCGAGATCACATTATCTTGATTATAAGGCAATCCATAACTTGTTCTGTCAACGCCTTCAGCATCTTGATGATCTGCTTTATTCAGTCCGCCAACAAAGATCACGAAGTCAGATTTCTTAGCCAGCTCAACTGCTTCATTCAGAATGACTTCAGGAGCACGGTCGTCTTTCAGGTCCTGTCCGGATTTTACACCATTATATTCGCCGCCTGGGTCACCCACGTAACCTCTTGCGAAAGTTACTTCCGCTTCCTTACCAAATCGGCTTTTGATTCCGTCCAATGGCAAAGTTTCGTATTTCGCTTTCAGGGAAGACGATCCGCCACCAACGGTCATCATTTTGATGGCATTTTCTCCGATCACTGCGATGGTTTTCACTTTTGTAAGGTCGATTGGAAGAATATTATTTTGATTTTTCAATAATACAATTCCTTCTTCACCTACTTGTTTTGCCACCGCTCTGTGGTCTTCAGAAGCCACATTTCCGAACGGCTTGTTTTTGTTCATTGTGGTCTTGTAGGCTAGGTTCAAAAGTCGGGTCACTTTATCGTCCAATTCCTTGGTGCCCACTTTTCCGGATTTGATGAGGTCAAGATAAGGCTGAGCCAAATAGTAGTTGTCGTAAGCATTCTTGGTTCCGGCAGAAAGTCCATTGGTCCAGCTTCCGAATTCCAGGTCCAAGCCGTTTTTGATAGCCTGCTCTGTGTTATTGACTGCGCCCCAATCTGATACCACCACACCTTTGTAGTTCCATTCACCTTTGAGAATGTCATTCAGTAAATATTGATTTTGACTCGCATATTGTCCTTTGTACATGTCGTACGCACCCATGATCGTCCAAGAGTCACCTTCGGTCACCGCTGCCTTGAAAGGTGGAAGATAAAGTTCGTACAAAGCTCTGTCATCAACTGTGACATTGCTTGTGTGGCGGAACATTTCCTGATTGTTCAAAGCATAATGTTTTACAGAAGTGGCCACGCCATTGGATTGTACACCTTGGATGTAAGGAACGACCATTTTTGATGTTAAGAACGGATCTTCTCCCATGTATTCGAAGTTTCTTCCGTTAAGCGGCGTACGGTAGATGTTGACACCAGGTCCGAGTAGAATATCTTTTTTTCTGTACCTTGCTTCTTCACCCAAAGCTTTTCCGTAGTTCCAAGACATTTTCTTGTTCCATGTCGCAGATAGTGCGGTAAGAGCGGGGTAGGCCACGATTGAATCATTGGTCCATCCGGCCTGGTCCCATTCGTCCCATTTCACTTCGGCACGTACACCATGAGGACCATCTGTGGTCCAGAATTCTGGAATTCCCAATCTCGGGACACCTGCCGAACTGAACTTCGACTGTGCGTGGAGCATTCCCACTTTTTCCTCCAGGGTCATTCTGGAAAGCGCATCCTTCACTCTTTCGGCTACGGGTTTGGAATCGTCAAGGTAGGTCGGGATTGTTTTGGTTTGGGCTGTGGAAGCCGCATATGTCAGTGTTAAAAAACTAAGAAAGACAATTTTCTTTAACATAAAATTTATTTAGTGGTTGTTGACAAATGTAATAAAATCTTTATTATCCCACTATGAGAAAATAAAGATTTTTGAATTAAATCAATTATTTGCATGTTGTTTTGCTTTTACAAAAGTATGATTTGTTCATATTAAGTTCATTCTAAAAGCATAAAAAGAGACCTGAAATTACTCAGGTCTCTTTATTAAAAATATATCGATTTGAAGATTTGATCTAATGGCTCATTATTGAATGATCCTTACATTGTCTGGGTCGTTGATATCCAATTTGTCAATCAGCTTTTGAATGTTTTCCAGATCCTTTAAGACTTTCAAATACGATGCTCTGGCGTAATCTGCAAATGAGGCTGTTGTATTCATCTCATCCACGTTTTTAAAGACATTGATCTCGGGATTTGCAACCATGTCATCTTTGTAATTGTTGAGACACTCATTGATGGCTTTCCGCTTTCTTTTGCAAACAACTTTACTTTTCAGCTTTTGAAGCGAGCTGATCAGATATGGACTATCATTATAGGGATTGACAAAATCTGCATTTCCAGATTCTTCTTGGTAAACGTGATAAGTACTCTCGTTACTTGGCTTAATAAAATTTTTGTCGAAGATCATAGCGTTACAGATTTAGAATTATCAATCAATAATGAAGTTGGTTTGAATTTTCATTATCAATTTTAAGACCAATTTCTACTATACCTATTGGCCAAAATTCATTATCGAACATAAATCGCATCATAACACATCGCCACAAATGAAAATCATATCATAAATCAAGCTTTGTCCTACTAAAAGTCTCTACATTTGCTTCTTTAAAATTAAACAATGAAAATACTAGCATTTGGCGGAAGTAACGCCAAAGATTCGATCAATAAAACATTAGCTGGATTTGCAGCAAAACAATTTACAGGAGCAGAAGTGGAAGTCCTTGATCTTAATGATTTCGAGATGCCACTCTTCAGCACAGACAGAGAAAAGCACGAAGGAATTCCAACTGTAGCATTGAGATTTGCTGAGAAAGTGGATGCCGCAGACTTACTGATCATTTCTTTAGCCGAGCATAACAGCACTTATACCGTTGCTTTTAAGAATGTATTCGATTGGATTTCAAGAATCAAAGACCGCAAGCATTTTGGCGAAAAACCGGTTTTCCTTTTGGCAACTGCACCTGGTCCTGGAGGTGGTAAGAATGTGGTAGCAGCGTTTGAAGCGAGAGCACCTTTCAGCGGAGCCAATATTTTACAAAGCTTTACATTACCAAAATTCAAAGAGAGTTTTGATGCAGAACAGGGGATTGTGAATGCGGAGAAAAAGGCGGAGTTCGAAGAAAAATTATCTGTTGTTAAAAACTTTTTTGGATAAGATTTTGGAAATTGATATTAAGAATGCGTAACTTTGCCATCAAATAAGGACAATGAAAATTCAACAAGTTCATTTTGAGAAATATCCTAATTCTTGCCAAGAGAATTACATCAGCACCTCCGAACTTGTGGACTAAAATAACGGCCGATAATCTAAAAGATTGTCGGCTTTTTTATTTAAAAAATCTGAAGAAGTAAGTTTGAAATAAATCTAGTAAATTCTGATATTCTTTCAGGCCTCAAAAACCTGAAAGAGTTGATGAAGAGAGAAAAAAAGTCAAACAAGCCAAAGCGTGGCGACCGATTTATCAGCATTGGATTTCAATCCAATGAATAAGAATAAATGAAATTAAAAATCTAAAAATGAGCAATACCTATAAATCCGCCGGAGTCGATAAAGAAGAAGGCTACAAAACCGTAGATAAAATCAAATCTGCCGTTGCCGAAACCCACAACAAAAATGTTCTCAACAATCTTGGAAGCTTTGGCGCTTTCTATGAGATTGCTGGCTACAAAAATCCCGTATTGGTTTCCGGAACAGATGGCGTCGGAACCAAGCTGAAAATCGCGTTGGATACAAAACAATACGATTCTATCGGCATCGACTGTTTTGCAATGTGTGCAAACGATATTCTTTGCCACGGTGCAAAACCCTTGTTTTTCCTGGATTATCTAGCTTGCGGAAAACTCGATTCTGAGATTGCCGCTGAGATTGTTCTCGGAATGGTAAAAGCTTGTAAAGACAACAACTGTGCATTGATTGGTGGCGAAACTGCCGAAATGCCAGGAATGTACCAGCCAGGCGATTACGACGTTGCAGGATTCTGCGTCGGAATTGTGGAAAAAGACCAAATCATCGACGGTTCCAAAATCAGAGCAGGAAACAAAATCATTGTGATTCCAAGTTCTGGATTTCATTCCAATGGATTTTCACTGGTGAGAAAGATATTCCCGGATTTTGAAGAGCAATTTGAAGGAAAACCTTTGTACGAAACACTTTTGGTTCCTACGAGATTATATTATCAGGACATTCATAAAGTGTTGGAAGAAGCACCACTTTACGGCATCGCGCACATTACAGGAGGCGGATTGTACGAGAATGTCCCTAGAATCATCCCAGAAGGACTTTGCGCAACCATCGATGCTTCAAAAATCCAAATTCCAACCGTAATGCAGGAATTGGAAAAACGTGGCAATATCGCAAGAGAGGAGATGTTCGGAACGTTCAATATGGGTGTTGGAATGGTGCTCGTGACCGATGAAAATCACGTTGATAAAATCCTTGACCTTTTGGAAGATGCTTATGTAGTGGGCGAAATCACGGAAGGAAGCGAGAAAATAAAATTATCAATCTAGCAATTTAATAATGTACCAGTTTACCAATTTGTTCAATTGTTAAATTATTAAACTGATACATTGTTACATTTATAAATGAAAAACATCACCATTTTAATTTCAGGTTCAGGAACCAATCTTCAAAGGATTATCGATTGCATTGACAACGGAGAAATCCGAAATGCAAGAATCATCCAGGTCATTGCTGACAGAAAATGCTACGGACTGGAAAGAGCGCAGAAACATCAAATCCCGAATGAATTAATAAAACGCGGAAAAGACTTCGCTGAGAATCTTGAACAAGCTGTTCCTGAGAATACAGATTTGATTGTTTTGGCAGGTTTTCTATCTATTTTGAAGCCGGATTTCTGTGAAAAATGGGAAGGCAAAATCATTAATATTCATCCGGCATTATTACCAAAATTTGGTGGAAAAGGAATGTGGGGACATCACGTTCACAATGCGGTCATCGAAGCAGGCGAGAAAGAAAGTGGTGCAAGCGTTCATTATGTGACCTCAGGCATCGATGAAGGCGAGGTGATTTTGCAGGGAAAATTTGAGATTGATGAAACTGATACTGCGGAAAAAGTTGCGGAAAAAGTTCATCTTGTTGAATACAATATTTTTCCGAAAGCCATAGATATGGTTTTAAATAAATGATATTATTTAGTTAAAGTAAAAATTAGTAAAAATATTATAAATATCTATTATATAGTAATTTATAATATTTAATTTAAAAATAACTTTAATAAATTAAATATAAAATCTAAGTAAATAAAAAGTAAATCCGGAGGTGAAAGAACCGGTAAATCACAGTTTGGATAAAACTGTAAAAAGTAAAATTTGAAAGAGAAGGTATGAGTAAAAAGAGAGCACTTATCAGCGTATCTGATAAAAGCGGTTTGGTGGATTTCGCAAGATTTCTCGAAGAACAGAACTACGAATTGATTTCCACTGGCGGAACATTCAAACATTTGAAAGACGCCGGATTGAGCCCAATTCAAATCGATGAAGTCACAGATTTTCCAGAAATGCTGGACGGCAGAGTAAAAACTCTGCACCCGAAAGTTCACGGCGGATTGTTGGCGGTTCGTTCCAACGAGGAACATATGAAAACCGTTCAGGAGTACGAAATCGGACTGATTGATATGGTCATCGTGAATCTTTATCCGTTTTTCGAAAACGTGAACAAAGAAATTTCTCTTGACGAAAAAGTAGAATTCATCGACATTGGCGGACCTTCTATGTTGCGTTCTGCAGCTAAGAATTTTAACTCGGTTGTGGTTTTGACAGACGTGAATGACTACGAAATCATCAAAAATGAAATGTCAGAAAATGGCGATTCGACCATCGAAACGAGAAAAAAATTGGCTGGAAAAGTATTCAATCTAACTTCTGCTTACGATGCAGCAATTTCCAGAATGCTTTTAGATGAAGAATATCCAACTTATCTGAACGCCTCTTACAAAAAGGTTTCAGACTTACGTTACGGTGAAAATCCGCATCAATCTGCGGCTTATTACACTTCGACTTTCGAAAATGGTGCAATGAAAGATTTTGAAATTTTGGGAGGCAAAGAATTGTCTTTCAATAATTTGAGAGATATGGACTTGTGTTGGAAAGTGGTTAATGAGTTCAAGGATGAATTGGCTTGTTGTGCCGTAAAACACTCAACGCCTTGTGGTGTTGCGGTTGGAACTACAGCTTTGGAAACTTATACAAAAACATTCGAATGCGACCCAGTTTCCATCTTCGGTGGCATCATCGGAATGAATTATAAAGTTGATGCGGCAACGGCTGAGGAATTGAACAAAACGTTCCTCGAAATCGTGATGGCAACAGACTTTGACGAAGATGCTTTGGAAATCCTTAGAAAAAAGAAAAATCTTAGAATCATCAAAATCAAAAATCAGGTGACAGACAAACAAGCCTGGGTGAAAATCGATGGCGGAATGTTGGTTCAAAGCGCCGACGACCAATTCTCAGACGATATTAAATTAGTGACAGAAAGCGCTCCAACAGACGAACAAAGAAAAGCATTACTGTTCTCTCAAAGGGTGGTGAAATATGTAAAATCAAACGCAATCGTGGTTTCAAACGGCGTTCAAGCCATTGGAATAGGTGGTGGACAAGTGAATAGGATTTGGGCAACACAACAGGCGATTGAAAGAGCCAAAGAGAAATTCGATGGTGAGTTGGTTTTGGCTTCGGATGCATTTTTCCCTTTCCGAGATGTGGTGGATTTCTGCGCGCAGGAAGGCGTCAAGGCGATTATTCAGCCGGGTGGAAGTATGAGAGACAATGATTCTATTGAAGCGGCGAATGAGCATCAAATCCCAATGTTGTTTACGGGAATGAGGCATTTCTTGCATTGATATTATTTGGGCAGCTATTTCCGCCTTCCGCTCCCAATCTTTTTTGCAGACGATTTCACACTAAATAGAACTTTAATCCAAGCAAAAAAGGATTTCCGCTCAAGTCGGGCTGCAGATTCAACATAAATCAACGTTTTTACAAAATATAACCCTTTCAGAGTCTGACTTCGAAAGGGTTTTTTTTTAATAATTAATAAAAATTAGTCTGAAAAATTATCGTTCGTTTGATGGATTTAGAATTATGTTGAGATATTGATTTTCTTGTCAGTTAATTTTAAATTAATGATAAAATTTCGGCTAAAAATTCATCTTGAAATCGAAATAATATTTACTTTTGGGACAAATTCTGGATATGAGTATTTTCAATGATACAAAGCTCGCATTTGCCGATAAAACGGATGCTCAGCTGAGAAAAGCGTATTGGATGTTCAAGGCAATCGAACAGCCTACATTGACGAATATTGGCGTTTCACTGCTCAATTTTACTGTTAAGAACAATTTCCCGTTTGTGGACGGCATCGTGAAGCAAACTTTGTTCGAACAGTTTTGTGGTGGCGAAACCCGCGAGGAAAGTATGTCTGTCGTGAAACAGATGTTCAAACGTGGCGTTGGAAGCATTTTCGATTACTCCATTGAAGGGAAAGAAGAAGAGGAAGTTTTTGATGCGGTTTGCAAAGAAATCAAAGATATCATCAGATTTTCTGTTGGAAATCCAGCGATTCCGTTTATCGTTTTCAAACCGACGGCTTTTGGAAGAATCGATATTTATGAAGAAGTTGGGAAAGGCAAAGAACTCACCACCAGCCAAAAAGAAGAATGGAATAGAGTAGTGAAGCGTTTTGATGAAGTCTGCAAACTCTGTTTCGAGAACAACAAAAAAGTAATGGTGGACGCCGAAGAATCCTGGATGCAAGACGCGGCCGACCAACTTTGTGAGGAGATGATGGAAAAGTACAATCAGGAAAAACCCATCGTTTGGAACACCATTCAAATGTACAGAACCGGCCGTTTGGAATATATGAACGCACATCTTGAAAGAGCTAAAGAAAAAGGCTATTTCATTGGTTATAAGATTGTTCGTGGCGCTTATATGGAGAAGGAAAGAAAGCGCGCCGAGGAACAAAATTACCCAGACCCAATCCAACCAACCAAACAAGCTTCCGACGATAATTACAATGCAGGAATTGATTTTGTGATGGCGAATCTCGATAAAGTTTCAGCATTCTTTGGAACGCACAACGAGAAATCCTCCGAATTGGTGATGGATAAAATGCAAGCCAACAATCTGGAGCACAACAATCCGCACATCTATTTTGGACAGCTTTACGGGATGAGTGATAATATTACTTATTACTTGGCGGACAAACATTACAATGTTGCCAAATATCTACCTTATGGTCCTGTGAAAGATGTTGTTCCATACCTTACGAGAAGAGCGCAGGAAAATACGTCTGTTGCCGGACAAACCGGTCGGGAATTGGGACTAATTGATAAAGAATTGAAAAGAAGAAAATCGAAATAGAAAAATCCGCCTCACAGCGGATTTTTTTTATTAATTTGATTTTCTCTTGAAAATCCACTTTATTTTTGAATTTTCTGTGGGATAATTTTCAGTACACGATTTTCCTTCACAGAACGCGATTGACCAACCTGAAGGTAAGTTATAAAAATAGCCCCAACCAATTTCTTTAGTTAAGTTTTGCTTTATTTCTGAAGGAAGTTCTGAAATTTTTTTTCCAACATTTAATCCTTCTTTAATAATAAATCTACTATCAGTTGTTGCTAAATAAATTGTATCCCTATTTTTCAAAACTAAATCAAAATCTATAGAATTAATTTTGACAATCTTTGATTTTGACATTTGGCCACTAGAAATTAGTATAGACTTTTGTCCAAAAATGTTTATAGATAGGAAAATTAAAAGTATTAAATTGGCTTTCATTTTCGTTTATTCTTGACTTATTTGTTTTTCTCCACCTTCACAGCATGTCTCGCCAACAATTTCCAACCACTTTTAGTCTTAGACCAAACATATAAAATATCCAAATTCACTTCGCCTGGTTCTTTTCCAAGGTCTGCTGTTTTTCCGTACAAATGATTGCGAACTATCGCTGTTTTATCAACAATCTGGATGGATTGATTCGTGTTTTCTATGTTCAGGAAATTGGATTGTTTGCTGACCAACTTTTCTACAAATTCTTTCGCGTCATCAATGTGACCGTTGGAATGTCCGTAAGTAAGTTCCGGGAGAATTAGAGATTCTAAAGCGTTTTTGTCACGACTGAGCATCGCTAGTCTTAATTTTTCTGAGGCGTCGGCAACGGCTTGTTGGTCGCTGTTTTTCTGCGCAAACATTAGAGATACGGAAATAAAACTTAATGCGATTAATAATTTCTTGATCATAATTATAGTATTGATTTTCTATTTCAAAGATAATGAAGTTCAGTTAGGTTTTGGTTAGGTTTTCTGATTTTACCTTTCTGCGTTTGTAGATAAACCACACCAACAGCCCGTATATCAACAGTAAAAAAGGATATGTAAAGACATAAAGTAAAACATAGCCATGCTTTGTATGATCTTTTCCCAAGCTGAAATCAATAAGGTCATAGGAAAGAAAGTAAATGACGTAAAAGAGGATTGGAACAAGCAATATTCCCAGAATCATCACATACTTTTTCGGCTTCTTTTTTATCAATCTCAAATGGAGAACAAACATAGCCAAAAGTGCAATGGCAGAGATTCCAATAGGCTGAATGAATAGCAACACTTTCGAGATAAAAGATGTTTTCTCGCTGATTACAATTTTGAGGTCTTCTCTATTTTGTGGTGCGATGGTCCATTTCAAGGTGTTTTTATCTTCTTTTCCTTTCCCTAGATTGGACTCTTTGAACTCTAATTCATCACCGAATATCAATTTGACATCAATAGGTCCAAAAGATTTCCAAAATTTGGATGGTGCTAATGAATATTCCAATTCGTAGTTTGTGATAAATCCAAAGGTGTTGTAAGTCAATTCTGCATCATACTTGACCTCGATAATGTTGTCGCCCTGTTCCAAATCGGCAGCGAAGTACAGCAGGTCATTTTGGTTGACATACACTTTATGCGCGTCGTCATACTTCACAAATGTCTGGTTCCCACTTTTTTCGATGAATGGATAAGCTGTATTTCGGAGATCCAGCGGAATGATCTTGCTGATTTTATTATTGACCTTGATCTCCTTATTTTCATTGAGGTTGATCGCAATGAAGAGCAGTGGAAGTATTTGTTTTTGCTGGGAATTGATGATGTATCTGATCGTGTATGTTGCAAAATAGTGCCTATCCAAAGCGTTGTACTTCAGATTGATATCAATGGTTTCTCGCTTTACAGAGGCATTTTCTGAACCGAACAAAACAGAATGTTCAGAACCATCACTCCAAGGTTTTGCCATATTTCCAAACATCAGAAGCGGAAATAGAAGCAATAGCAACAATGTTTTTGTCATGGGTCAAGTTTTTATCAATAACTGAAATTTCATTATTGATTTCTAAATTAAGTAAAAATCACTTTCGCACCACAATTAAAATTGAAATATGTTTTCAACCGTAACCCAAAACTGTCTATCTTTAATCTATTAATTTTCAGACTTTGAATCCAATTCTTGATATTGTTCTCCGTTCGCTTGCCGTTTACTTTTTTATGGTCATTGCAGTGCGCGTTTTTGGTAAGAATCAATTGTCACAACTCAATGCTGGCGATGTGATTTTATTATTGTTGATTAGCAACGCGGTTCAGAATGCGATGGTTGGTCCTAATAATACGTTGATTGGCGGAATTGTGGCAGCCTCGGTTTTGTTTGTTGCAAATTTCATTGTCAAGAAATTCATCTTCAAAAGCAAGTTTGTGAAAGAATTGATAGAAGATCATCCTTATATTTTGGTCAAAGACGGAAAGGTGTTCACTGATGTTTTGAAAAAAGTCCAAATCTCGGAAGACGAATTGGAAGAATCCATCCACGAACACGGCATCGAGACAATTTCTGAAGTGAAGTTGGCGATTCTGGAAGTTGATGGCAATATCAGCGTGATGTCCGTTGATAAAGACAGTCACCAGACGCATTATTCCAGACATAAAACCAGGATTAAAAGAAAATTCAATCCTAGATGAAATGAACAATTCGTAAGTTAAATTAAAGTTGTAAAACACTTCGACTCCGCTCAGTGTGACAGATTTAACATTGTCAGTCTGAGCGGAGTCGAAGACTTTATAAAGGTTTTTATTTAAGCTAAAATAGTAATTCCTTTCTCAGCCAAATCATAAATCGTATTCTTTGCGCTGTCTGGTTTTACATTCACCGCTTTTGTTCCGTTGAAGTGGAGACAAGTGATAAATCCTGCATTGAAAGCGTCAATCGCGGTAAACTTCACGCAATAATCCAAAGCCAAACCAACAATCTCGACCAGTTGAATATCGTGATATTTCAGATAATCTTCCAATCCTGTTTTCACAAAATGATTGTTGTCCTGAAAACCGCTGTAGCTGTCGATTTCTATATTTTTTCCTTTTTGAATGATGTGCGTCACTTTGTCACGGTTCAAGTCCTTGTGAAACTCAGCTCCGAAAGTTCCTTGGATACAATGGTCTGGCCACATAAATTGTGCACCGCCGTTTAATGTAATGGTTTCGCCAACATTTTTTCCGTTGTTGGAGGCGAAGCTTTTGTGATTTGCCGGATGCCAATCTTGCGTCAGAATGATCTCGTCGTATTGATTGTCTTCCATCAGGCCATTGATGTACGGAATGATACTATTTGCTTCCGGAACCGCCAATGCGCCACCTTCGCAGAAATCATTTTGAACGTCAACTACTATTAATGCTTTTTTCATCTGTTAGAATATTGTCGGAAGTCGGATGTCCGAAGACCGAAGTTGGATAAATGTCGAAACCTATAGCCCCGATAGTAGCGGTTACCCCACAGCAAGCGTCGGGAAAAGCCTTGGCGCGAGGAGTAGTAGCGGATAGCGGGAAACAGCTCCATGTTAAAATAATATAACTGTTCGACGTAGTCAAATAGCTCCTAATTTTTTTAAAAGAGAAAAGTCAGATGCCGGCAGTTTTCAACACGAAGTTTTTTTTCGAATTGAAATCTTTCGTCATCTGACCTCTGACTTCAGGCTTTTAGCCTAAATATGGATATTTGTAATCTTTTGGAGAAACAAAAGTTTCTTTGATACTTCTTACGGAAACCCAACGCGTCAAGTTCATTTTAGAACCTGCTTTGTCATTGGTTCCAGAAGCTCTAGAACCACCGAAAGGTTGCTGTCCAACCACCGCACCCGTAGGTTTGTCGTTGATGTAGAAGTTTCCGGAAGCATTTTCCAAAGCTTTGTAAGCCTCGTCGATGGCATATCTGTCTTGTGCGAAAATAGAGCCGGTCAAAGAATATTGCGTCGAAGTGTCAACCAATTTCAAAGTATCTTCCCAGTTTTCATCTTCGTAAACAAAAACGGTAAGGATTGGTCCGAAGATCTCCTCCACGATACTTTCGTAGTAAGGATTGATGGTTTCGATAACGGTTGGATGCACGAACCAGCCTTTTTTGTCATCGTATTTTCCACCAATAACCACTGTTGCGTCGTTTGCCGCTTCAGCTCTGTCGATGTAGCCTTTGCATTTTTCGAAAGAATTTTTGTCGATCACGGCATTCACGAAGTTTGATGGATCTTCTGGAGAACCGATTTTGATGGATTTGATTTGAGATTCCATCACTGCTTTAACTTCATTCCAAAGGGATTTTGGAACATAAGCTCTTGAAGCTGCGGAACATTTTTGACCTTGATATTCGAAAGCACCTCTTACCAAACCAGTTGCGACTGCCTCTATATTCGCAGATGGGTGAACCATCACGAAGTCTTTTCCGCCAGTTTCTCCAACGATTCTCGGATAAGATTTGTAGTTGTGGATATTGTCGCCGATCATTTTCCACATGCCTTGGAAAACCTTTGTAGAACCTGTGAAATGAAGACCTGCAAATTCTGGATGAGCCAAAACTTTTTCAGCAGTTTCTTTTCCGTCTGTGAAGATCATATTGATAACACCGTCTGGAAGTCCGGCTTCTTTCAAAACGTCCATAATGACTTTTGCAGAATAGATCTGTTTGTCAGATGGTTTCCAAACGACCACATTTCCCATCATCGCCATACAAGCTGGCAAGTTTCCTGCGATCGCTGTAAAGTTGAAAGGCGTCACTGCAAAACAGAAACCTTCCAAAGGTCTGTACTCCACGCGATTCCAAATTCCAGCGTCAGAAACTGGTTGCTCAGAATAAAGATCCGTCATAAACTCAACGTTGAAACGCAAGAAATCTATGAATTCGCAAGCTGCATCGATCTCTGCCTGATGAACGTTTTTGGATTGTCCAATCATTGTTGCAGCGTTGATCACATCTCTGTAAGGTCCGGCTAGAAGATCAGCAGCTTTCAAGAAGATGGCTGCCCTGTGTTCCCAACCTAGGGCGTTCCATTTGCTTTTAGCAGCCAATGCGGTTTCTATAGCGCTGTCAACGTGTGACATATCGCCTTCATAGTAGAATCCGAAATCGTGCTGATGATCCTGAGGCGAGCTCAGTTTTATTTTTTTGTCTGTTTTGATATCTTTTCCACCGATCACCATTGGGATTTCGGTTTTTTCTTTCCACATTTTTTTATAAGTAGAAATAAGGCTTTTTACCTCGTCGGAACCTGGTACGTAAGAATTTACGGGTTCGTTTTGTGCAAAAGGCACTTGAGAAATGGCTTTAGACATAAATTTTAATTTTTGATTTTTACAAATTTACAACCTAAAAAATAAATGTTGAAATTTATTTATAATTAATAATACTGCAATATTAATATGAAATTATTATCACTTATATGGTTATGATTGTATTTTGAATTGAGACGAATAAATTTAATTATAATTTAGCAAATTAAAAATAAAACTTAGTATATGTGATTATTCCTTAAAATCTTATTATTTTATAAATTAACATGTAATAATTTTGATGATTAATAATGGGTCTCGTCTAAATGCTAAATTAATAATGTTAAAATTTAAATTGTATTAAAGTATTTTCAAAAATTATAACTATTTTTGAGTAGTTAACCAATTAAAATTTTTAGTTATGATTAAAAAATTACTTCTTGTTTCAACTTTAGCATTTGGGTTTGCAAATGCACAAACAACTTTGTTTGAAGACAATTTTGACTCTTACACCGCTCCTGCAAATGTAGGGAAAGGTACTACGATTCCAACTGGATTTACTTCTTATGATGTAAATTCAGATACATACAATTGGGGATTGTCAAAGGCAGCTGATTGGACACAACCAATGGGAGATTACTATAGCGGTAATTTTTTAATTTCAGCATCTTACATCACCGGAGTTGGTAACAATATTCCGGTAAATGCTGATAACATAATTGTATTACCCCTTATTTCTATCCCAGCAGAAGCAACGGGTGTTAGCTTAAATTATTTGATAGGCTCCGGAACAGACCCTGATTATTTTGCTGAGACATACGATGTTATAGTAACAACAGTAAATTCGCAATCGGCAATAATAGCAGCAACTCCTATTTATACTGAAACACTACCTGAACAAGGAACAGCAAATCATACTATTTCGTTGGATGCTTATATTGGGCAAAATATTTACATTTCTTTTCATCACAGAAATACCTATGATGAATTTGTATTAGTTTTGGATGATGTTTCTGTTAAGACAACTAATACATTATCGGTTTCAGATGTCAACAAAAAATCAGTTTCTATCTATCCAAACCCAACGACAGATTTCCTAACTTTCTCTCAAAAGGTGAATTCAGCACAAGTTTATGATCTTTCCGGTAAGTTGGTTGCATCACCAGCAATTGTTGATTCTAAAATTGATGTTAAAGGATTGCAGAATGGAACTTATGTATTGAAAATAAATACTGAAGCAGGTTCTACATCTCACAAATTCATTAAAAAATAATATTTCTAAAATATAATTTTGAAAGCCTTTCATTGATTTGGAAGGCTTTTTTAGTGCGTAAAAAAATAAATTTATGGCAGAATAAAAAAGAAAATGGCACAAAAATGAAGAATGCTACCACCTAAAACGAAAAGATGCCAGATCGGATGGTAGAATGGTTTTCTATCTTTAGCATAAAAATAAATCCCAAAAGTGTAGCACAATCCGCCAAGAATGATCAATGATAATGCGCCAGTAGAGAGATTCTCAATCATCGGTTTGATAGCGATAATCGACGCCCAACCCATCAAAGCGTAAAGCGAAAGCGAGATCTTCTCGTTGTTTCTGAGCGGCGAGAATTTGAAGATAAATCCGATCAAAGCCATTCCCCAAATCAAACCAAACATACTCCATCCCCAAACACCTTTCAATCCCAATAATGCTACTGGCGTATAAGTTCCGGCAATCAGAACATAGATGCTGAGATGATCTATTCTTTGGCAGATCTTTTTCCATTTCAATCTGTAAACAGCGTGGTAAATTGTTGACGCAGAATAGAGCAGTATCAAACTGATTCCAAAGATCAATGATGACGCAATCGCAATCGTATTCTCGCTGATGACCGAATAGTAAATCATCAAAATCAAAGCAACAACGGACAAAACCACACCTAAACCGTGGGTGATGACATTGTAGAATTCTTCTTGTTTTCGGTTTTTCTTCGGCATAATTTGATTTTTATCAAAGTTAATTATTAAAGTTTTTTTGATGAAAGATGTTTGCAGTTTTAACAAGAATTTAATTGTCGTTGGCATAAAGAACTTACAATTTGTGTCTTGACTCTGAGCTCAAAAATCATTAGTTTTGATAAAAAATCCGAATGAAGACTTTCCTTTTAATTCCATTGCTTGTTTCGCAAACTTTTTTCTCACAATCGGTTTCTGCTGACCTTGATAAATCGGTGAAAGAGATGATGTCGGCGCCAAACGCTTTGGCAGCCAATCTTTCGTTCTACGTTTCAGATGAGAATGGAAATCCGGTTTATGAATTCAATGGCAATAAAGGTCTTTCGACAGCAAGTACGCAGAAGATCTTTACTTCTGTGGCAGCTTTGGAAACTTTAGGGAAAGATTATCAATTCAAGACTACAGCTTCTTATTCAGGCAAAATATCGAACGGAAATTTGGATGGCGATTTCTACATCACTTCAAATGGCGATCCGACCTTGGGAAGTTGGCGCTACGAATCCTACAAACCAGAAAACTTTAAACAAAAATTATTAGAAGCGGTCAAGAAATCGGGCATCAAAAAAATCTCTGGTAATCTAATTATTGATGATTCTTATTTTGATTTCCAAAGTACACCTGGCGGTTGGCCTTGGAACGATTTGGGGAATTATTACGGCGCTGGAACTTTTGGCGTGAATTGGAGAGAGAATCAGTTTGATATCAACATCAATGGCAATCAAATCAAGAACTATTCTTATGATCTGGAAAATGTGAATTGGGTCAATGAATTGAAAACTGGAGGAAGCTCCGACCAAAGTCTCATTTTCACTGCGCCACATTCTGAAACTGCGATGGTCAACGGCATGTTGCCCGCAGGAAAAGTTACAACTGTTTCTGGTGCAACACCCAATCCTCCAATGCAGTTAGCTATTGAAATCAAGAAAACGCTTGAAGAAAATGGGATCTTGGTTTCCGGAAAAGTGTCTACTTATTATAATGAAAAATTAGAAGGAAAATCTGTTGCAAAAGCTCCGACTTCAAATCTAATTTTTGAACACAGATCGCCAACGCTGGATAAAATAGTCTATTGGTTTCTAAGAAAAAGTGTCAATCTCTATGGAGAAACGCTCATCAAAACAATGGCAAAAGAGAAACGCAACAATCCTACTTTTGAAACGGGAATTGACTTTTTGAAAGACTTTTGGAAATCAAAAGGGATCAATGCGAATATGATCAATTTTGCTGACGGAAGTGGACTTTCACCTCAAAATTATGTCTCGGCGAAAGCGCAGGTGCAAGCTTTGTTGTATGCGAAAAAACAAAATTATTTCGATGTTTTCTATGAAGGATTTCCGACGCAAAATGGCATAAAAATGAAAAGTGGCACCATCAAAGACAGCAAATCTTTCGCCGGTTATCAGACTTCTAAAACTGGAAAGAAATATGTATTTTCCATCATCCTTAATAATTATCAGGGTGGAAGTATTAGCAATGCGTTGTTTAAGGTATTGGATAATTTGAAATAAAAGTATAATCTGGAAAACACTGTGATTTTTCAGTCTGAGGCTCTCGAATACAATTAAAATAATGAACAGAATAAATTCTTTCCCACCAATCGTAGATGAAAATTCCAGAATATTAATTCTTGGATCGATGCCTGGTGCCAAGTCTTTGGAAATGAATCAATACTATGCCTTTCCGCAGAATCAGTTTTGGAGAATTATGTTTCATCTTTTTGACGCGGAGTTTTCCAACGATTATGAGACAAGGATCAATCTCATCAAAGCAAATCATATCGGACTTTGGGATGTGATAGAAAGCTGTGAAAGAAAGGGTAGTAGCGACACTGAGATCAAAGCAGAGATTGATAATGACATTCCGCAATTGATTGAAAATCATCCCAACATCAAAACGATATTTTGCAACGGACAAAAATCTTATAAAAATCTGCTGAAAATTCTAGGTAAAAACTTCAAAATTCCAATTGTGGTTTTACCTTCTACAAGTCCACTTCATACGGTGAGTTTTGAGGAGAAATTTCTATCTTGGGAACAAATTAAAACCTGTCTATGAAAAAAAATCTACCATTAGTTTTGATCATAATTTCCACATTCATTTTTGGTCAAAATCCATCTGATAAAATCTTTACTTTTGATCATCTACTACATTATCAAAAAGTTACAGAGAAAGGACAAGAAGATAAAATGATATTTGTTAGTTCGCAAGATTCAGAATATCAGATGGTTGTAACGATGGTTGATGGTAGGTATTTTGGAGATTTGGTTTCACATTCCGATGGAAAATCTTATTTTTTTAATGTTGATAAGAACGAAAGGACACCATCCAATTTTGATTTCACTTACTTTGGAGAAAGCAAATTAGAAAATATTTTCAGTAAGAAGTATACTTGGAAAGACAAGGAATATCATCGTTTTATTAAAATCGATGACAAAAGTTTAGAACTCAAATTCTATAAGGATAAAAAAATGAAAAGAGAGATCTGCACACATTATCTTGAAATTTCAAAAAGTGATTTTCCACTTTTTTCCGCCTATCGAAGTGCTTTTCTATCATTTTTTGAAAGAGATGATTTAAATTTATCTAATCAAGAAAATTTTATGGTTCACAGATCAGAAATAAAATATGGAAAAGGGAATTATAGGATTTTATTGAAAGAATTCAAAACAGTGATTATTTCAATCAAAATCCCTTCTACCTAATCTATTTGTTCCATACTTCCCACGCTTTTTCAGCTTGTTGCTCCAGCATATAAAAACCATTTAAAGTGGTTGCGCCTTTTTCGGCAGATCTTCGCAAGAAAGCTGTTTCTGACGGATTGTAGATCAAATCGATGACGTAATGTTTATCCGTGATCGCATCAAATGGAAAAGGAACTGCGTCTTCAATATTCGGGAAAGTGCCGACTGGAGTGGTTTGTACAATGACCAACGAATCTCTTACCAGATCTTCAGAAAGGTTTTCAAAATTGATCTCCGACTTTCTGGAAACTGTGACGTGTTGGATGTGGTGCTTATCCAAAATGTATCTCACGGCCTTTGCAGCGCCGCCATCTCCAAGGATCAAGGCTTTTTTGTGGTGTTCTTTTTTATTGATGAGAAGCGTTTTCTCAAATCCGAAAGCGTCGGTGTTATATCCGATTTTTTTTCCATTTTGAAAGCTTACGCAATTCACGGCGCCAATCTGTGAAGCTTCGTCACTTAATTCATCAAGGAACGGAATAATGGCCTGTTTGTAAGGGATCGTGACATTCATCCCAACAAGATTTGGATTTTCTGTGACAGATTTTAGGTTTTCTATCTCGGGAATATCAAAAAAGTTATAACTGTAGTCTTTCAAAAATAGTTTTTTGAATTTCTCTTCGAAGTATTTTTTTGAAAATGAGTACGAAATATTCTTGCCTAGTAAACCGAATTCCTGTTTTTCCATAGGTCAAATTTATAAAATATCATTAGAATTTTCATCATTATTTTTTGATTCTTCCATCAGTTGAATTATTTTAAGAACCGATTTCGATGGCGTAATTTTGGCTTTTAAATTCAAAAATATTTTAAAGATGAAACAAGTCATTCTAAATAATGGGACCGACATCCCAGAAATTGGTTTTGGTACCTGGCAAACTACAGAAAGCGTTCAAAAAACTGTAAAGACCGCATTGGAAGCAGGCTACACACATATTGATACGGCGGACATCTACGGAAATGAAGCGGAAATAGGAGAGGCGATAGAACAATCTGGGATTGATAGGAAAAATTTGTACCTAACGACCAAGATATGGAACAGCAATAGAACAGCAGCTGGTGTGAAACACTCTGTAGAACAATCGCTTAGAAAACTTAAGACAGATTATCTCGATCTCCTTTTGATCCATTGGCCTGCTAATGCGAAACAATTTGAAAATTGGAAAGAGATCAATGCGGAAACCTGGAAAGCGATGGAAGAATTGAACAAGTCTGGTGTTGTGAAAACAATTGGTGTGAGCAACTTTATGCTGCCACAATTAAAAGCTTTGTTGGAAACAGCGGAAGTGATTCCTGCAGTCAATCAAATTGAGTTTCATCCAGGATATACGCAAGAAGAAACGGTGAACTACTCCAAAGAAAAGGGAATCGTGATAGAAGCCTGGAGTCCAATTGGTTCCGGAAGACTATTGAAAGATGAGGATTTGAAAGCTATTGCAGATAATTATGGCGTTTCACCAGCCATTCTATGTATTCAGTTTTGTTTGCAATGTGGCACGGTCGTTTTGCCGAAATCTGAAAATCCCGAAAATATCAAAAATAATTTGCATTTCGAAAGATTCAAAATTTCAGAGACCGATATGAAAGCACTGAAAACCTTGGAAGAAACAGGTTTCTCTGGTTTGAATCCAGAAACTGTTGATTTTTAAAGTCAATAATACAATAAAGTAAAGCAGTTCGATAGTAATATCAGACTGCTTTTTTTTGTCTTTAAATTATCCAGCTTTTTCTGAATAATATCTAATTTTTTCTACAATTTCACCCAGGTCAAAAGGTTTTGGGATGAAATCTATTGCACCACTTTCTATTGCTGTGTCGCCCAATCCTCGGCTTGCAGACATAATGACCACAGGAATGTTCTTAAAATCCTGGTGTGCTTTTATCATTTTGCAGATGTCACGGCCATCTTCGCCAGAAAGCCACATGTCCATTAGGATAACATCGGGTTTCGAAGAAGTTGAAAGTGCATTGAACATTTCCGAACCTCTTTCGTAATTGTCCACTTCATAACCTTCCATATTTAGCATCAATTTTACTGAATCCAAAATGGCTGGGCTATCATCTACAACATATATTTTTTTGACATTTTCTTAGTTTTGTAATAATTTAGTTAGGTTTGTTCATTTTCGGAATCTCAAAACAAAAATCAGACCCTTTCCCTTCAACTGAATTTACAAAAATCCTGCCACCAGTTCTCTTGATGATCTCAGATGAGATATAAAGTCCAAGTCCGAGTCCCGGAAAGGTGTGCTCCTTGCTTCCGCTGACCCTGTAATATTGTTCGAAAACTCTATCTTTTTTATTTTCTGGAATACCGATTCCAAAATCCTTAACGGAAAAAAGAATGGTATTGTTGTTTGTTAATTTGCTTGTTATAAGTATTTTATCAGAGTCAGGAGAATATTTTACAGCGTTACTGATCAGATTGCTGATGACCTGAGAAATGCGGTGCCTGTCACTGTAAACGGTTCCAACAGAGTTGTCAGATTCTACCTCGATCTTGTGTCTGGTACTCATCTGTTGCTCTTCCACAACTTCGGTCACAAGTTCCTCAAAATCGAAATCAGAATTGTTTAGAAGGATCTTTCCATTTTGGATTTTCGTGACATCCAAAAGGTCGTTGATGAGATTATTGAGTTTGTTGATCTGCTCATCCATTTTCAAAGCGACCACGGCATTGTTATCGTCTTCTCTTTTTCTGAGATTTTTTTCCAGAAATTGAGAGTAGAGTTTAAGGCTTGTCAGCGGCGTTTTTAGCTCGTGGCTGGCAATGCCGAGAAAATTGTCTTTCTGCTGCTGAAATTGTTTGAACTCGTCGATATCAGTGCAAGTTCCAATCCATTGCACGACTTCGCCATCCTGATCTTTGATTGGAATCGCTCTGCCAAGGAACCATCGGTACCCATTTTCCTTGGTTCTGTCCTTGAACTGGTACTCGATCTCATAACCTCTTTTGTTTTCTTTACTGATCTTCCAAAGTTCTGTAGCCTTTGGAATATCATCAGGATGAAGGATTTTCTGAGTTGCATTTTCTCGGGTATCGATACCGGTAAAACCAGTATAATCGTACCATTTTCTGTTGTAATAATCTATATTTCCATCTTTGTCAGCCGTCCAGATGATGATTGGGAGGCTGTCTGCAAGATTCCTGTATTTGTCTTCGTTTTCCTGTAATTTTCTTTTCGTCAAGACAACATCTGTGACATCTACGGCAACATTGGCAATGGCGTAAACTTCTCCATTGTGATTTTTGAGTGGTTGATAAGAAAAATTGTAATAGAAAGTCTGTAATTTCCCATCCACCACGAGATCAGCGCGGTCTTCATTCGCGGCGTAGGTCTCTCCAGATTCATACACCTTCTTTAAAAGTCCTAGAAAAGATTGTCCCACCAATTCTGGAATTCCCTGTTCTATTCTTTTTCCAATGATTGATTTGTCTTTTCCCCAGGTTTTAAGCATCTTGTCATTCGCCATATCGATGATGAAGTCTTCGCCTTTGTAAATAGCGATAGCGAAATCTGATTCTTTGATGAGATTGGAAAATTTGTATTCAGTTTCAGCAACTTTTCTTTCCGCCAGAACTTGATCGGTAGTTTCTGTTGCGACCACGCTTACACCGATGATCTCCGATTCATCATCATTATAAATCGGTGCATAAATAAAGTCGAAATAGCATTCCGTGGTTTCTCCATTTCGTACAATATAGGCGAGATGTTTATAGCCTTTGTACGGTGTCCCCGTTTTTTTGACGTCTGTTAAAATATCGATAAACGGTTGGTCCTTGATCTCTGGCAAAGCATCTATCAATCTTTTACCAATGATCTCTGGCTGTTTTCCCCAGAGTTCCAAAATTTGAGGATTGGCTACCTGGATTACGAAATCGTCTCCCATCAGCATTGATAAAGCAATGGGAGCCTGCGTTAATAAAAGAACAAGAGAATCTTGGGAAATATTACTCTTTAAAAAGTTTTTCATCGATTCAAAAACTAATTGTTTTTAAGTTTGTTAAGCTTGCTGTTTTTATAACCATAAAGGAAATAAAACACCAATCCGATAACAAGCCAAATGCCAAACCACTTCCAGTTGGAAACGGCCATTCCGGTAAGAAGATAGCAGCAAGAAACCAGTCCTAGCAATGGAATCAAAGACAGATTTTTGACGAAGGCAAGCACGGACATCACAATGCAAAGGATGAAAAACACGACCATCGAAATATTGGTTGCAAAGTGCTCCTCGGAAAATCTAAATGTATCCGAGAAAAATGTAGGAAATAAATATTGGATTAACCCTGCAGAAACGATGATTAAAGCAGGAAATATGAATTTTGAATTGATATAAGGAATTCTGAATTTTCCTTTTGTCGCGCGTTCTGCCAATTCGGCTTCACTCTGTGGCGATAGCATCAGAACACCGCCGCAGACCAAGACAAAAGCGAATAAAGTCCCAATACTCGTGAAATCCAAAACCAAATTTTCATTTGTAAAAAATATCGGCAGTCCAACGACAAGTCCAGTAACAATGGTTGCAAACCCAGGCGTTTTGAATTTCGGATGGATCTCTGCGAATTTTTTAGGCATCAATCCATCTCTTGCCATTGTCATCCAAATTCTAGGTTGCCCTAATTGGAAAACTAGCATTACACTGGTCATCGCCACTACAGCCGCAATCGAAACAATGAAAAGCATCCATTTTACACCTTTCAAAGCGAAAATCTCAGCCAGGGGATCACTTACTCCGAGTAATTGGTAAGAAACCATTCCAGTTAAAACCAAAGCCAAAATGATGTAGACAATGGTGCAAATGACCAAAGAATAAATCATCCCTTTTGGCAGATCGCGTTGTGGATTTTTGCTTTCTTCAGCCAAAGTTGATACGGCATCAAAACCAATATAGGCAAAGAAAACAGCAGAAACGCCTCCCATCACGCCACCAAAACCATTCGGCATAAATGGTGTCCAATTTTCAATATCAACATAAAAAGCTCCCACAACTATTACCAATGCAATGATTGCTAATTTGATGTAAACCATTGCGTTGCTGAAGTTTCTGGATTCTTTTGCGCCTCTATAAACCAAGTACGTGATCAAAACATTGATGATAACGGCAGGTAGATCGAAGATGATTCTCACATTTCCAATCACTGGTGCATTTTTCCAGGCAGCAAGACCTTCAGTGCCTTTGTTCATTGTAAAAGCTTCTTTGGCAGACAGATAATTAATGGTCAACCATTCGGGAAGATGAATGTGAAAAGTTTCGAGCAAATTGGTAAAATAACCACTCCAGGAAAAGGCGATATAAATATTTCCGATGGAATATTCCATGATCAATGCCCAACCGATGATCCACGCAAAAATTTCCCCGAAAGAAACGTAAGCATAAGTGTAAGCACTTCCAGAAACGGGAACGCGCGATGCAAATTCTGCATAGCACATTGCGGTAAATCCACAAGCAATGGCGCAAATGATATACAAAATGACAACGCCAGGACCACCGGAAAAACACGCATTACCAATGGCACTAAATGTTCCGCCACCAATAATCGCCGCAATCCCGAAGAATGTCAAATCCTTAACAGTAAGAACTTTATTGAGTGCAGAATGTTCGCCATCGCCGCCTTGGTTTAGAATCGCATTAGTAGATTTTCTTCTGAAAAGTGAGTTTATCAAAGCTTGAGATTTTTATGAAAGAAACAAATGTAATGAAAAATGATGATTTCGTTAAAAAATTGTTAAACGAAAATCAATATTTAGAAGGAATAGTTAGGCAGCAATGGCATTATTAGAAATAATATTACTAAAAAAATACTCCTTTTGGTGTATTGCCAAATCTGTTTCTATTGGAGAAATTTGTTTAAATAAAAACTCGGAACTATGAAAACTAAAATTATTCTTTTCGGATTATCATTTCTTTCTACTTTTCATTTTGGACAAGTGCAAACAGTTGTTGTCCACAATAATTATTCAAATTTATCTTCTTTGCAAATGCTTGATAATGGAAACCTTATTTATGATGCAAAAGACTCCAAAAGTAGCACTCAGGTTTTCAGCTCCAATTATTTGACAGGAGAGACGAAACAGCTTACTGATCCATGCACCACTATGAGCAATTACAATTTCTTTGCTCCTTTCACAAGTTCGGCTCAGCCAGATGGCGTTTTTTCCGACGGAGCTAATTTCTATGGAATTGTTAATACTTATAATAACTGTGGTAATTCTTCGGGTTTTGACAAGAAGGTTTTCAAAACCGATGGCAATACTTTGACGTACACAACCAATACGCAGGTTGCACTTGGTATCACGGAGTATGGAGGTCTCAGTCATCCCTTAAAAACAACTGATGGAAATCCGCTTCTGATTGGAAGATCTGAGCAACTTTTTAAAATCAATAAGTCTGACCTATCTTTTGACTTACTTTATTCTGCCAGCAATTCTATTTCTAATGTCGACCTTATTTTCGTAGGCTCGGCGAATGGCATTAAGATGTTTTATAGTAACAATAACTACAACATCTACCGTTTCAACGAGACAGAAAAAACCATGGTGAATCTAGTGAATATGAAAACCTTCTACCAGAGTGCATATCCAAGCTCACCTAATTCATTATTCAAACCAACAATCTATAAGAATAACACAGTCACCAACTACGTCGAGAATGTGGGCGTTCTGAATGGCTATCTTTATTTCTGGGTGAGTGGCAATGTTACAGGCGTTGGCAATGTAAATGTTCTCTGGAAAACCAATGGAACTGTCGAAGGTACCACTGAGGTCAAGAGATTTGCCAAGAACAATCAGCCGGTTCATCAGGAAGCGGTCTCTTTTACTAATTTTAATGGTGAGTTATATTTTAGATTCAACGACGAGATTGGAAATACGGCAGGTCTTTGGAAAACCAATGGAACAGAAGCAGGAACGGTCCTTGTGAAAAAACTTAGTAACACGACGACTGCCTCATTTGTTAATTTTATGAGTAACATCGTCCCTTTCAAATCCCAATTATTCTTTTTGGCCAAAGGTGATAATTCCAATTATCAGGTGTGGAAATCCGATGGGACAACAACTGGAACTTTGCAGGCTTTCAAAGTGATCGATATGGATTTTGCCAATTCTAATTCACTCAAAGAATTCAAGGTTTTTGTGGAAGGAGACAAATTATATTTTTATGGTTCACTTTATAGAGGCAAAGAGATTATTTGCTCAGACGGAACAGCTGAGAATACATATTCTTTGGGAAGAAATGGAGCAAGTCCGTCCAGTGTACTCAATAACTCCCTTATGTTTGCCAAGAACCATATTTTTTTGTCAACCACATTTTCTGACAAAACTTACTTGTCAAAATTAAATCTAAGTACCGCCAAATCTTACATTCTTCAAAACGTGACCTACAGCAATGGCCAATTAACAATCAAAGCTGATGATCTGTCAAAAGTGGTTAGGATTTTTTTCTATAATATAAATTCCAATGTTCTAGCACTACCAAGTGGAACGCATGCTGTTGTGGACAATAGTACGATCACTTACACACTATCTCAACAGGAAATCAATTATTTTAAAGACAAACCTTTCAAAGTTGCAGTAGAAACTGAAAGTGGTACATATTTGCAAAAATCATCCGAAAACATCGCTTTGACAGTAGAAGATTTAAAATCGATAAAACCAGTAGTTTATCAAACCGAACAACAGATAATCATTGAGACTAACAATCTTAAAAATGAACAAATTGTCAAAATGTTCGATGTAAGTGGTAAGCTCGTTTTTAATGATATATTCGGCAAAACAGATAAAATCACTATTCCAAAATCCAGATTTTCGAAAGGTGTTTATATTTTGACACTCAATGATATTTCCATGAAAATCATCATCCATTAACTTTGATCTTGAGAATCAACAAAGCTGTTCTTTTGAGCAGCTTTTTTTATAATATATTCCCAATTAATGCCCTTTAAATAATATCTTTTCGCTATTTTCGTTGAAAAGGAATAAACTTTGTTGAAGCCGTTCTTCGACAAACTCAGAATGACATTAATTTTGAAAATCTATATGAATTCAAAAAAAATAATAATCGCTTCGATGTTATCCCTTTATGGGATTTCCGAGGCGCAACAATCTCAATATTTTACAAAGAACGAAGATTATCATTTCGGTTTGGCAGATAATCTCTACCAGACCAAGATCTACAACGCTTCGCAATACGAATATTCCAAACAATATTTCTACAACAAGAATCTCAGCAATTCCAGAAAGGAAGCTTCGGCATTTTTCAGCAATGTGATCGGCGTGATCCTGCAGCAACAATATGCGGAAGAGGGCTTGAACGCTTTTATGAAAGAATATCCAAATTCGGCATACTTTGCACAGGCCAATGGACCTTTGGCGGATTATTATCTGGCGAAAAAAGATTTTGAGAAAGCGTTGGAAACTTTGCAGAAGGTCAATCAATACCAATTGAGCAAGGAGGAAAACACGCAACATATTATGAAGTTGGGTTACGCCAAGTTTATGACCGGCGATTCTGCTGGTGCAATCGAGGCTTTGGAAGAATCTTTCAAATCGGCGGACGAGACCAGCAAACCTGCAATTTCTTATATGCTCGGACATTTGTATTACGCTGACAAACAGAATGATAATGCCTTTATCTATTTTGACCAGATTAAAAATAATGAGGAATATGCGCATCTCGTGAAGCCTTATTATGTTCAGATGTACTACAATCAGAAGAATTATGACCTTGCAATTTCGGAAGGGAATGAGCTTCTTAATAATGGAAAATCAACAAGTTACGATACGGAAATCCATAAGATAGTTGGTGAAAGTTATTTTATGAAAGGCGATTACCAATCGGCTTATCCGCATCTGAAATTATTTTTGGATAAGGAACAAACGCCTTCAGAATCTGACCTTTATGAGATGGGATTTGTGTCCGCTCAACTGAAGAAAAATGATGAAGCGGTTGGCTATTACAACCAATTGATCAACAGCAATTCTCCGTTGGCGCAGAACGCTTACTACCAATTGGGAAATGCGTATTTGGAAACGGGGAAAAAGCAGGAAGCTTTGTCGGCGTATCGTAATTCTTCACAAATGAATTATGACCCGAAAGTTCAGCAATTGGCTTTGGAACAATACGCGAAATTGAGTTACGAACTGGGAAATCCGTTTGAGAATTCATCGAAAGTCATTCAGAGATACATTGATAAATATCCGAAGAGTACCAAGATTCAGGAAATGAGATCGCTTCTGGTTAAATCTTATCTGTATTCCGGAGATTACAAAGCGACTTTAGAAGCACTCGGAAAGCTCGACCAGAAAACGAACGAGACCAAGAAAATAGAGCAGGAGGTTTCCTATCTTTTGGGTTCTGAGGAATTCAACAAAGGGAATTTTGATGTGGCTGAAAAATATTTCAAACAAAGTCTTCAATCTAATTTAAACAAAGAATTTTACAAGAAAGCGCAATATTGGTTGGGTCAGACTTACTATCAAAAAGGAGATTACAAATCAGCGATCGCGACTTACACAAAACTCGAGAACGAAACAGCAGAGGGTTTCCCAGAGCGTGAGCAATTGGATTACGATTTAGGTTATGCTTATTTCAAGGCTAAGGATTTTGCGTCGGCGCAGGAATATTTTAAGGAATATTTGAGATTCCCGAAACAAGAATTCAAGGCGGATGCAGAATTGCGTTTGGCGGATACTTTTTATGCTAACAATCAGTTGAATGAAGCTTTAGAGATTTATAACAAAACCGAAAACGCGAGCGATTACACATTATATCAAAAATCTTTAGCTCTCGGTTTTAAAGGTGATACGGTTGCGAAAATTACGGAGCTGAAAACCTTGATCTCAAAGTATCCAAATTCAGAATATGTGGATGATGCGAACTACGAAATCGGAACGGCCTATGCGCAGAATGATGATTTCAATAATTCAAATTCATACTTTGATAAAGTTATCAAATCAAGTCCGGACAAAGACTTAGTTGCAAATTCCCAGATCTACCGGGCTCAGAATTACATCGACCAAGACCAAACGGACAAAGCGATTGCTGAGTTCCAGCTTTTGGCCAATCAATATAAAAATACAGCGTTTGCAGAGAAAATCGTTTTGGCTTCCAAACCTGCCTTCGTGAAAAAAGGCGACGTTGCCGGTTACGAACAATTTGCTAAAACTTTGAATGTGAAAGTTGACACTTCAGAGATCAATGAGATTAATTTCAATCTGGCGCAGGAAAGTTTTGCTAAGAAAGATTATGCGAAAGCCGTTTCTTACTACGAGAAATATCTGGAGCAAAGTCCGAGTGGTGATAATCTCTTCAAATCTCAATATGAATTGGGCGAAAGTTATTATCAGTTAAAACAAATTGACAAAGCGATGTTGCCGTTGCAAAATGTTGCCGATTTCCAGAATGATTATCAGCAAGATGCGCAAGTTCGATTGGCTCAAATCTATATTTCGCAAGACAAAATTGTGGATGCGAAAAAATATCTGGAACAAGTTGCCAACTCCCCGAATGTCAATATCAAAAACTTTGCTTCGATTGAATTAATGAAAATCTACGCGGACGAAAAGAACTTTGCCGAAGCGGAGAAATTCGCCAATGCCGTGATTTCGAATTCTAAAAATTCTGCAGCCACATTGGAACAGGCGAAAGTCATCAAAGCAAGAAGTCTGATGCAACAATCGAAAGATAAAGAGGCGCAAACAGCTTACACAGCTCTAGAAAAATCCTCTAATACAGAAGTTGCGGCGGAAGCTCTTTATGCAAAAGCCTTCTATCAAAACAAAGGAAAAGCCTTCAAATCATCCAACGAAACGATTTTCAAATTGGCAAATAATTACGCTTCGGAAGAATATTGGGGCGCAAAAGCTTTGGTCATTATGGCAAAGAATTATTTGGCTTTGAAGGACAATTACCAAGCGAGTTACACTTTGGACGAGATCATCAATAATTACGGTGATTTCCCGGAAGTTGTGGCGGAAGCGAAGGAAGTGAAAGCGCAGATCAAGAAGTAAAGATAAAGGTTACAAATTTTTAAATCAATTTTTACCCCGACCCTAAAGGGAGAATTGCTTTAAAAATTTCATCAAAATTACTCCCTTTAGGGTTGGGGAAATAATTTTGATGAAATTTTAAAAAATAGAAAAATAAATGAACAAACTGAAATATATCGCCGTTCTGGCATTTTTAGGAACTTTCGGAATTTCGGAAATCGGAGCTCAGATCAAAGAAGAGCAACTGATCCTGAACAGAAAACGTGAACCTGAAGTTAAGAAGATCGAGAAGAAAAAAACGTCTGTGATCCAGGAAAAAAATTATCCGCCGGAAAACAAAAAGAAGGAAGACTCTCTCAATCTGAAATACGATATTGTGAATGTTCCGCCGGTTTCTGACTTCAAAACGACCGAGATCCAAAGCGAAGATATCTCTCCAAAATTCAACAATGATTTTCAGTCCAACTATTTCAGATTGGGTTACGGGAATTATGGAAAGTTCCTGGCAGATGCGAATATTTCTGGAAAAGTTCAGGACAATGTGGAAGTAGGAGCGGACGTTCATTATTTGTCAACGACTGGACTGAAGAAAGATTACGATTGGGATTCCAAAAGCAGTCAGGCAAAAATTGGCGCTTATGCGAACATCTACGCGGAAAAAGGCAAGTACAATCTGGACGCGAATTATGGTTTTAATAATTACAATTATTACGGAATTTACGCGTTTTCGCCAACAAATTCTGATCTGGATCTACAGCAAAAAGTCAATAAGTTCAGTGTGAATGCTTCGTACGACCATTATTCCAATGAGATTTTGAATAATGTAAAAGTGAGATCGTATTTCCTTAGTGATCATTTCAATGCGAAAGAAAGTTATGCTGATGTTGAACTGAATTTGTCAAAACACGATTTTGAAATTAGCAATGACATCACGGCAAACGCAGATCTGGGAATCGATTTGGTAACCGTTAATTCAAAATTCGAATTGCTGAATCAAAATAATTCCAACCAACTGAATTTCACTCTGTCTCCAAAAGTCACTTTCTACAAAGGCGAATCTTATTTGTTGATCGGGTCGGATTTTAGTTTTCTTAATTCAAAATTATCCGATTTTACGGGAGAAAATAAAGGAAGCAAATTCTATTGGTTCCCAAGAGCGGAAGTTTTGGTTGCGGCCGCAGATGAATTCAAGTTCTATGGAGGAATCGATGGCGGTTTGAAGCTGAATACTTATGGAAATCTGTTGGAGGACAATCCATTTTTGATCTCCGACTTGCTTTTGACACCAACTGAAAATAAATACCATTTCTATTTCGGTTTGAAAGGTGACATCAACCAAATGTTCAAATACGATGTGAACGCAGGATTCAGCAAAGTGAATAACGCGCAGTTTTTTGTCAGCAACCCATTATTGTATTTGCCCAATCCGAATCCACTGGGTGTAGATCTGAATCTCGGTAGAGATGGATACGATTTTGCCAATACATTCCGTTCGGTTTATGATAACGGGACATTGATGGAAATCAAAGGTGATTTGCAGGCATTTCCAATGGAAAATCTGACTGTTGATGCAGGTTTGCATTTTATGAAATATAAGTTGGACAACCTGGAAGAAGTTTATTACAAGCCTTTGGTACAATTCAATCTCGGCGCAAAATACACAATGCTCGAAAAGAAATTAGCTTTAGGTTTCAAAGGATATTTTGTAACGGACAGGACTGCAAACTCGTATTCTATTGGGACGACTTTTCCTGCATTTTCGCAGCAAGAGAATATAAATGAGAAAGTTGGCGGCTACGCAGATTTAAATTTGTCTGCAGAGTACAAACTTCACAAAAATTTCAGTATTTTCGCACTCGGAAATAATCTTCTAGGCGCCAAATATCAGAATTACTTGGGCTACAAAGTTTTGGGAGCACAGGTTGTAGGAGGTGTGAAGATTACGTTCTAAAAATAATTGATAGATGATAATAGATAAATAATCATTCATCACTTGTCGATTATCATTTATAAAAAACGGCTTCGTAGTTCAACTGGATAGAATATCGGATTTCGGCTCCGAGGGTTGGGGGTTCGAATCCCTTCGAGGTCACTTGGCGGGAAAAATCACTTTTAGGAGTGATTTTTCCTTTTTTTTTCCTTTGTAATTGATTGTTAATAAGCAAGATAGAAGATAGAGCAGAATTGATCTGGGGTGTTCGAAAAGTTGTTTCGTAAAATTCGAGTTTTTCGGCAAAAATCGAACACATTACCGTTTTTTTAGTCTCAGAATCCCCTGTAGTATAGAGTTGCGAGAGATTCGGTAATACTTTTAGCACTTGATCAAGTTTTGTTCTAATATCGGTATTTTTACCAGTCAGCTTTTGATTCTGTAGTTCCATTTCTAATGCATCAATTTTCTTTTTACTTTCATTTTTTATCAATTGATAATCTTCAAAATCCAATTTGTCTTCTAAATATTTTTCTCTGGCACTATTTAGACGATTGTTTAAGTTGATAATTTTTGAAGAGATTTCTTTTCTCTTCACGTCAAGACCTTGATGAATATTTTTAAAATTGATTAAAAGTATTTCCTTAATAAGTTGACTAAATCCAATATGACACTCATATTTTTTTAACTCTTTTATAAATGCGTCATTAACCATTTCAGAGCCATATCTGTATCCACATCTGGATTTGCAGTGATAATAATAGTAGACATTCTTTTTACCTTTCGATCCGCTACCGCTAATATGACCTCCGCATTTTGGACATTTTAAAAAACCTCTTAATGGAAAATGATTATGAGCAATTATTTTTCCTTGTGGTCTTTCTTCCCAAGTTTTTCCACTTATTACTTTCTGTACTTTATTAAACAGTGATTCCGAAATCAAACTTTCATGGGTAGCCTCAACAAGACAGGCTTCTTCGTCTTTATAAGCTTTAATAAATATTTTACCACAGTACATAGGATTTTTGATTGCCCGGTAGAATGATGTACTGCTAATGTTTGCACCCTCCATAGCATTCATCTTCAGCCTTATTTGATTGATGGCGTATTTGCCTTTAGCAATCTCATTAAATGCCCAGAGCATATTTGAAGCTTCCGGCTCTTTAAGACCAACATATTTTCTACCATCTTCGGTGCACTTATTAACATAACCATACGATGCTGTTCCCATGAGCCTGCCTTCTTTCTGAGCTCTTCTCATTCCATAAAAAGTATTCAAGGCTCTGCGATCATTTTCAACTTCCGGAGCTGCCAAATAGATTGCCAGCATCATCTTATTTTCAGGAATAGACATATCAAGAGGCTGCTCAATTGCTTGAGGGGAAATGTTGTTACCTAGCAGCAATTTAATCATCTGATAAGCGTCACCAGCGTTTCTGCTAAAGCGATCCCACTTTGTAAATAGAACTAAATTGGATTTTAGACTTCTTTTTTTAATATGATTGATATATTTTGTCCACTCCGGTCTATTAAAGTTTTTTGCAGAGTGGTCTTCAAAGATCACCTGACCGATCGTGATCTGGTTTTGATTACAATATCTTTCTAATCTTTCATGCTGATCCCTCTGTGAATAACCTTTGTCAGCTTGTTCATCTGTAGAAACTCTAATATATAAATCTGCTATTAGCATAGTGGTAGGTTTGATGTTAACATTGTGGCTATCAGGCTAATGTAGTAAAATTTATTTTAAAATATAGTTTTTAATTATAAGATCTGCCAACTGATGTGCAAAATCCATTATACTCCTGACTTCGTCATCTGTTGGATTTAACCCAGATTCCGTGAGAATCTTTTTAGATCTTTCGAAAGAAACTTTTTTTAAAGTATTCTGCGAAAAGTCTATAATTCTATCCTGCGATTCATTTTTCCGATCGCTTTTTTGTGAAGAAATCTTTTTCATAAGCACTCATCATATTTAATTTCTTGTCGTTGATTTAAATTAAATTATGATTGGCAATTATGAGGGAAGTAAGTTCGACGTATGTTCGTATTATTTGTCTTTTAATGTCTTTTTATTTTGAATCAATTGCTGCACCAATGTTCATAAAAGCAAAAATTCTGTCGGTTATTTTAGTGAAAAATAATAGTTAACTATGTACATTTTTTTAAAACTAAATCATTTTTTTATGTAACATAAGCCATTTTATTAAGAGTACATTTGAGGAAGAACTAAACTTTATGTTTAAAACTTTTCTTTCATCGTCATCTATAAAATCTTCCATCTCTGAAGTGGGAGATATAGGTCATCAACATCATTCAATTAAAAAATTTGAATGATCAATGGTCAGTTCAATTTCCTCAAATATCTTTAAATTTGTTATAAATTTTTAATAATGGACAGTCTTCTTTTTTCCTCTGAATTCAGTTCTTCTCCTGATTTAAAGGATAAACTTTACCAGAATGGTATACTGAAAACCTATCACGAAGGCGATATCATTCTGGATGAAAATGCTTCTATACGTTCGATTCCGATTGTGATGAAAGGATTGTTAAAAGTCATCAGGACGGAAGAAGACGGCAGAGAGATTTTACTCTATTATATCAAAGCTGGTGAAAGCTGCATTATGTCGTTTTTGGGAGGTATGCACAATGAGAAAAGCATTGTAAAAGCCGAAGTGGAAGAGGATTCCGAAATCCTTTTTTTACCAATAGATAAGGTCACACTATTCATCAAAGAATATCCTGAATGGCTGGATTATATTTTCAGGCTTTATCACAAACGTTTTGAAGAATTGCTCGATATTATCAATGCGATCGCCTTCAAAAAAGTAGATGAAAGACTACTCAATCTGCTCCATAAAAAATATGAAATTTCCCGATCTAAAACCATTATCATTACCCACGAACAGCTTGCCAATGAGCTAGGAACGGCTAGAGTAGTGGTGTCAAGACTTCTGAAACAGCTGGAGGATTCCGGAAAATTGATGTTAGGAAGAAACAAAATTATCCTTTCAGATTCTATTTAAATTCCCTTTTGTAACAAAAGTAGCGGTGCAGCTTCAGAGATATTTCCATTTTTGCCTTATAAAGTTAAAGAATGGAAATTTACGGTTATATCGCATCGGTTTTTATAGGAGTTTCTTTAGGGTTAATAGGTGGTGGTGGAAGTATTCTTACCTTACCTGTCCTTGTTTATCTCTTTGGTGTAGATGCTTTTCTGGCAACAGAATATTCGCTTTTCATTGTCGGTGTAAGCAGTATGGTTGGCTCGGCTTCTTATTTCAAAAAAGGATTGGTCAATTTTAAAACGGCTTTTGTCTTTGGTCTTCCCTCCATCGTTTCTATTTTTCTGACCCGTAAATACCTTTTGCCATTGATTCCTGATGATATTTTCAGTCTTGGAAACCTCATAGTCACCAAGAATCTATTTCTGCTGTTGATTTTTGCAGGCCTAATGATCATTGCCTCTTATAAAATGATTCAAAAACAAGTTGAAATTACAACTGAAATCAATCATTCAGAAAACCACAAAACGCTTTTGGCCGCAGGAGAAGGTTCAATAGTCGGAGTTTTCACCGGTTTAGTTGGCGCAGGCGGCGGATTCATGATCATTCCGGCACTGGTCAACCTTCTGAAAATACCTATGAAAGTTGCGATAGGAACTTCTTTAGTGATCATTTCTTTTAATTCTCTGATCGGATTTTTTTCAACATTCAATGCAATGAAAATTCAATGGAATTTATTGGGAACCATCTCTGCCATTGCGATTGGAGGAATTCTCATCGGTACCCAATTATCAAAGAAGATTGACGGTAAAAAACTAAAGCCTGCTTTCGGATGGTTCATTTTGGTAGTGGGGATTTACATCATCATCAAAGAACTTTTCCTTTAAAAATTCTTGTGTAACAAAAGTAGCTGTACAACAAAATTCAAACCCGGAAATTTATATCAAATTAAAATTTAAAAACAATATTAAAATGCAAATAGAACAGATCTATACAGGATGTCTCGCTCAGGGAGCTTATTACATTGTTTCAAACGGTGAAGCAGTGATCATTGATCCTTTAAGAGAAACCCAGCCATACATCGACAGATTGGAAAAAGACAATGTAAAACTCAAATACATTTTTGAAACGCATTTTCACGCAGATTTTGTGAGTGGCCACGTTGATCTGAGTAAGAAGACAAATGCACCAATCATATACGGACCAACTGCAAAGCCCGAGTTTGAAGCCATCATTGCTGAGGACGGGCAGATCTTTGAAATCGGGAAAATCAAAATCAAAGTTCTGCATACTCCGGGACACACAATGGAAAGCTCTTCTTTTTTATTAATTGATGAAAACGGAGAGGAAAAAGCACTTTTCAGTGGAGACACTTTGTTTCTTGGCGATGTAGGTCGCCCGGATCTGGCTCAGAAAGCGGCGAATATGACCCAGGAAGAATTGGCAGGACTTCTTTACGAAAGTTTATACAAAAAAATTCTGCCTTTGGACGATGAAATCATCGTTTATCCTGCGCACGGAGCGGGTTCTGCCTGCGGAAAAAATATGCAGAAAGAAACCGTTGATACGTTGGGTAATCAAAAGAAAACCAATTATGCGCTCAATCAAAAAGACAAAGAAAGCTTTATAAAAGCTGTTACAGACGGACTTCTTCCACCGCCTGCCTATTTTGGGATGAATGTAGCGATGAATAAAAAAGGCTACGACAGTTTTGATGAGGTTTTGTCTAAAGGTCTCCACGCTCTCTCTCCTGAAGAATTTGAGGAAATGGCAGAACATTCAGGAGCTTTGATTCTGGATGTAAGGAATAATGAAGATTTTGCAAAAGGTTTTGTTCCCCAATCAATTAATATTGGATTAGACGGAGATTTTGCACCTTGGGTCGGCGCTTTGATCGTAGATGTGAAGCAACCGATTCTTCTCATTACCAATGATAATGAAGAGCAGGAAACGGTCACAAGATTGAGCAGGGTAGGTTTTGATAATGTTATAGGTTTTCTGAAAGGTGGTTTTGCAGCCTGGAAAAACAGCGGAAAAGAAATTGACAAAGTTCATCGAATTTCTGCTACAGATTTTGAAAAGGAAATTGAAAATAAAGAGGTGAAAATTATTGATGTACGAAAAGAAAGTGAGTACGAAGCAGAACACGTCGATGAAGCCTATAACAAACCATTGGCTTACATCAATGAGTGGGTTAACCATCTTGAACCGACCGAACATTTTTATCTTCACTGTGCAGGCGGGTACCGAAGTATGATGGCGGCAAGTATCCTTCAGGCAAGAGGTTACAGAAATTTTACCGAAATTGAAGGTGGATTTAAAGCCATCGCACAAACTGATGTTCCCAAAAGCGATTTTGTATGTCAAAGTAAAGTTTTGAAGTAATTTTGAATTAAATAAGTAAATTAATGTTAGATATTATAAAAGAACCCTGGCCGTGGTATATTGCAGGTCCGCTAATTGGTCTTACTGTTCCGGCTTTGCTGATTTTAGGCAATAAATCTTTCGGAATCAGTTCATCATTGCGACATATTTGCGCAGCCTGTATTCCGGCAAACGTGAGTTTTTTCAAATACGACTGGAAAAAAGAATCCTGGAATTTGTTTTTTGTACTAGGAATTTTCTTCGGAGGAATGATCGCTGCTCATTTGCTGATGATTCCCGGAGAAATTACAGTCAATCCAAACCTTAAAGCAGAATTGGCAACCTATGGGATCACAGATTATAGCAATCTTGTCCCGACACAACTGATGAATTTTGAAAGTTTATTGACGTTAAAAGGATTCATTCTGATGGTTGTCGGTGGATTTTTGGTTGGCTTCGGAACGCGATATGCAGGAGGCTGCACCAGCGGACACGCGATAATGGGGCTTTCCAATCTGCAATGGCCGTCTTTAGTAGCAACGATTTGCTTTATGGTCGGCGGTTTTTTAATGGCCAATGTCATTCTTCCAATTATTTTATCTCTATAATATTATCAACTATGAAAAAAGAAACAGATATACGTCACCAGGACACCATTTGTACCAACGAAAGCCATCTTCAACACAAATGGTACCACGATTTGAAATATTTAATAGTTGGTGTTTTATTCGGGATCGTGTTTGTAAAAGCTGAGATCATCAGCTGGTTCAGAATCCAGGAAATGTTCCGTTTGCAGTCATTTCATATGTACGGCGTGATTGGAAGCGCAGTTGTGACTGGGATGATTTCCGTTTGGATCATCAAAAAATTCAAAATGAAAACCATTTATGGAGTAAAAATCTCCATCGCTCCTAAAACTTTTAACAAAGGACAAATTTACGGAGGTTTGATCTTCGGGTTTGGCTGGGCAATTACAGGAGCTTGTCCCGGACCTTTATTCGCACAGATTGGAACAGGAGCTTTTGCGGTTATTATTACGTTGGTGAGTGCTGTTCTCGGAACTTGGGTCTATGGATATTTTAGAAATAATCTGCCCCATTGATTATGAGACCGTCACTCCAAAATAGTGTCCTACGACTGCAGTGATTCCCATGGCGACAGTTCCCCAGAAACATATCCTTAAAACAGCCACTCCTATTTTGGAACCTCCGGTCTTTGCAGAGATTGCTCCCAACACCATCAGAAAAACAATAGAAAATCCATACTGGAAATACACCATTTCTTTGATAGGTGCTAACATTGAAACTGCAAAAGGTAATAAAGCGCCCAAGGCAAATGAACCAAACGAAGCAAAAGCAGCCTGGAAAGGTTTGGCCTGAGTGATCTCATTTATTCCCAGCTCATCGTGTGCGTGAGCAGCCAAAGCATCGTGCTCTGAAAGTTCCGTTGCTACCCGTAAGGCAGTGTCTTTGCTGACGCCTCGTCTTTCATAGATCTTTGCCAATTCCTTCAGTTCAACTTCCGGCATTTCTTCGAGTTCTCTCTTTTCACGAAGCAGATCAGCCTTTTCAGTATCCTCCTGTGAACTGACCGAAACATATTCTCCGGCAGCCATAGACATAGCCCCGGCGATCATTCCTGCCAGTGCTGCAAGTACGATAGTGTGACGGTCCGGCTGTGCTGCAGCAACGCCGATCACGATACTTGTAGTGGACAACAATCCGTCATTGGCACCTAAAACCGAGGCACGGAGCCAACCCATTCTGTTGACATAATGTTTTTCTAATAGATGATGCATATCAAAAGTTTAAGACCAATCCTGCTCCAAGACTTTTAGGTTCTAGTACGGGATAGATCATTGTTATGGTATTGGATTCTTTTTTATTGAACAGCTTGTTTACGGTAGGAAAAAGCCAATAGGCCAGCTCAGTACTTAAAATACCAAATCCGGCTCCTGCGACCACATCGCCTACCCAGTGCTTATTATTGAGGGTTCTGTATACTCCCGTAAAAATGGCAATGGGGTAGCCTGAAATGGCGAGCCAGATGTTCTCATCCTGATATTCCCTGAACAGAAAATGTGCCGAAGAAAAAGCGGTCGTGGTATGTCCTGAAGGAAAAGAAAGATGATTGGTGCCATCCGGACGTTCCTCTTTTACCAGATGCTTTAAAGGCAAAACAATCGCAGCAGAAATCAGTTGTGAGGTTCCGTATATAATGGTCCGCTCCTTTAAATTATGCTTTCCTTTTATGCCTGTAAGATTATATCCGTAGACCATTGCTGCAGGCAAATATTGAGTATAGTTGTCCAGTTTGATGTGTTTAGGTTGATGTTCTCCGATCTCATACTTTGTGGAACTGTTCAGATTTTTGAGCGCATCAGAACTTAAACTGACCACTCCGAAGCCAATAAACACAGTCGGAATAATGAGTTTTTTGTAGCTTGGATGATATACTTTATCACCATAAGTCTCTATATCTTGTTTTTTCAGTTCGGCTGAATCAGATTTAACCTGTCCAAAACAAATATTGGAACAGGTTAAAACAATGATTGTTACTATTTTCATGGCTAGTTACTTAAACCTTAAATTTAAGGAAATAATATCTGATTTCATCCCTATTGATTTGGTATAATGTCCGTACCTTATCTCCAGCATATTGAGTCTTTCTATCCCGAACAGTCCATTTTTAGGATTGATGCGTATGCCCGCCCCGTAAAAGTTGCTGCTGAATTTTGAAAGGTCATAATTGCTGGTATAGAAATCATCAAACGCCGTGTGCTGCTGATAAGGTGAAAAATATTTGGCACCCGTCTGAGAATAATACCTGTAAAAAGGACTCACCGAAACAAAAGGTGATATCTTCACAGGCGTTTCCAGACTGATCGTATTGGATCTCAATCCCCAGTCATCGGTATAATAGCGGTAATAGGCTCTCAGGATCACCTTATCTCCGAAGAAATAATTTGCTCTAAGTCCCAAAGGAAGTTTGAATCTCTTATCCGGCAACGCTTCCTGATGCACAGATCCATCCGTAAAATAAACCCTGTGGAAAGGTAAACTCAAATAACCTGTCTGCTGAACGGCATCTGTCATCAATTCCAATTGAAAATTCTTATTGATGATCTGAGAATAAGATAAGGAAAGCGCATAGGTATTTCTCCCGCTGGTTCCATAACCTTCGTGTTCTCCTCCGCCTGTACTTCCAGTCCGAAGTTCGATCGGAGCAATAAGCTTTACCTGATCCAGAAAAGCCTGAAACTTGGCAGTGAATTCTCCCATTCTGTTTGGTGTTTTCTGTGAAAATCCAATATTGGCTCCGATAGACTGGTAATCAAACTCTCCCGAATAGGAAACGCCGGCCATTATCGTGCTCCCTTTGGCTTCGTTTTCACGGCTCCATCCCAAAGAAGGATAAATCCTTGTATCTGCGTGTGAAGCCGATGAGTTGGCCTTGAGATCGATCATATCTGATGAGGCTGACGTATAATGGTCTATCCCGACATCCAAAGTATATTTGTTCTTTCTTAGTTTCTTGTCATAATTCACAAGGACAACGTCTATCGAATTAGAAATATCGTTGAGTTTTTCTGATCCTACACCGCCCGTTACCGCAGAATTATTTCCGTCTTGTTTATAATAACTCGATACAAGATTGATCTCATCCAGACTTAATTTTTTGGAGGCTTCAGTATTGGTGTTTTCCTGTGCCTGAGCATTGAAGAATCCAAAAAGGGCGATAATGCTTATAATTACTTTTTTCATTTTAATTCATTTTAGGTTTTAGTAATTATTATGTTAATTACATCCGCATCCACCACCCACTTTACCGGCGTTAGCTCCTGAAGAGCCTTCGCGATAAGACTGGAAACTGAGTTCTGTCTTTTCAATTGTCCGGTTGCCAAGAACCATCTCAGCATCGTTGAGCTTGCTTTTTTCGTATTCTTTTACTGTTGTGCAGGAATGAACTGATGAAAGGGCAAAGAATATAAAAATGCCCATCATTATTTTTATTACACTATTTTTCATTAGGATTTTTTTACTTGTTTAATGTCAAAGATTCTCAAAGACATTATTTGAAATTGATGTTTTTTGATGAATGAATATTGTTTTGATCATCGATAATAATACACTCTAAGTGGTTGATCTGATCCACGAGACCAATTGCAGCCTCTATTCCCATAATCGTTACTGGCGTTGCCATGGCATCCGCAATCTCGGCGTTCGGACAGATCATCGTCACACTTTTGATTCCCGAAACCGGCATTCCCGTTTTGGGATTGATGGTATGGGAATATTTTTTACCGTCTATCGTTACGAATTTCTCGTAATTGCCGGAAGTTGCTACGGAAGTATTGGTGATGTTCATATAAGAAAACGGAAGCGCAGCATTGTCGGGATCTGCAATACCGATCGTCCACGGTTTTCCGTCTGCCTGTAATCCCCAAGTCGTAAGGTCTCCGGAAGCATTAACGACTCCGGAAGCAACCTCTCTTTGTTGGAGAATTCTTTTCGCCATTTCGGCAGCGTAACCTTTGCCAATACCGCCGAAACCGATCCGCATTCCTTTTTCTTTTAAAAAAACCGTTTGGCTTTCCCCATCTAAAAGAATATTTTTGTAATTGACCAGTTTCAGATGCTCTTTTACCAATTCGGGATCAGGAAGTTGCTTCATTTCACGGTCAAAATTCCAGAAGGTTTTATCGATTCCGCCATAAGAAATATCAAAATATCCATTTGTAATATGGCTGATCCTTAAGCTTCTTTCAATCAGCTGAAAAACTTCTGCATCTACTTTTACAGGTTGGATACCGGCATTTTTGTTGATAAGACTGGTCTGGCTGTCATCGCTGTAAGTCGTGAGCAATTTCTCGATCCTCTGGATTTCTGAAATTGCAGCTTCGATATGGTCAAAAGCAATTGCTTCACTGTCATCCACAACAGTGATCTCGAAGATATTTCCCATTAGTTTTTGGGATTTTCGAAACTCTTTCAGCATCATTTACTTCTTTTGATAAAAACTTTTTATTTCATTGCTAAAAGAAACTGCACTTTCCGACGGAAGACCTTCCCAGGTTTTCAGAATTTTTCCTTCAGAATTGAGCAAAAGGGTGAACGGAAAAAGACCTTTAGAATTGTATCGCTCGGCCAGAGAAGCATTTTCTTTTTTAATCTCTGCGGAAGGTTGATTTTTTTTACTTCTTGGAAAATCTGCATTGACATACTCCAAAATATGATCGGTTGTCAGCTGTTTGAATGTCTCGGTTTCAATAATATTCTTATGCAGCTTGATACACGGAATACACCAGTCTGAGCCGGAAAAGTTAAGAAGAATCAATTCGTTTTGTTCAGAAGCTGTTTTCTTTGCTTTTTCAAAACGTGTTTGTGCAATTGCTAGTACAGAGAATAGAGCCAAAAAAATGGCTGTAAATATTGTTTTCATAATGTGTATAAATTAGATTGTAGAACCAATTGTGTCTGAATGATGTTAAATTCATTCAGATCCTAATATTTTGTAAAGTATTTTAAGACAGTCTTGGTGGCTGCCAGATAGAGTGCAAATAACCTTTAAAGAAGAAATCATTATCTGATGATGCTATTTTTTCACGTGTAATATGTCCAAAAAAAATATTTCTTTCTTCAAGTTTAAAGACCTGATTTATTGTGAAAATAAGATTTAGTGGGGTAGAATGTATTACAAAAGGCAGTTTCCTATCTGTTTTGTAATCTGCATCTTTTACCGGATTATCATAGTGGGTTTTAAGAAAAGCTTCAAATGTCATTTCTGAATTCAGCTTTTTGTGTTCCATAAAATGCTCGACAAGAATCGGAACTTTCAACAGCTGATAAAGTTCAGTTGTTGAAAAGAGAAACAGTGCGAGTAAAACTACGGAAACCCATTTTTTCATATATCAAAATTATGTAATGTTTCGTTAAGAATGATTTTAAATAGTATGTAATCAGTTATTTCACTTCCTTTTTTATTTCACTGACCCACTTTTCTATTTCAGCCCGAGTAGAAGCAGATAGTTTTGCATCCTGATGAATAACTGTATAGGAAGCAAGCGGCATTTCGCCTTCTTTGACGGTTTCTACGATCTCATCGAGTTTTTCAAGCTTTTTTTCGCGGCTGTAAGAATTGAATTCATCAAAGTTCAAATGTCTTTTACCTGAATTCACGTGATCTGCCAACCACCATTTCACAGGCTGTACTTTACTGTACCACGGGTAAGAGGTATTATTGGAATGGCAGTCATAGCAACTTGTTTTCAAAATTGCCTGAACTTTTTCAGGTATTTTATAGTGATTTTCGATAGCGTTGGCAGATTGACTCTGACTGATGTTTTTCTGGACATCAATAAACTGAATACCGATAAACAGCAACAACAGTACAGTTAAAATATTTTTTAAATTTAAAATTGACTTATTCATAATTTTTTATTTTTTTTTGGATTAATATTTATTTGAGTGGAATTATTCCTCTTCACTTGCCGTATTTTTTAGCTTCATCAAAAGCGTGTACGCATTCTTGGTAACGATTTTTCTGTTCTTAAAATTTTCAAAATTTTTGATTTGAATGAAACCGTTTTCAGCTTCTCCCAGCGTTACCGGAATCATTTTATAAGTTTGTTTTTTCCCCTCAACAAAAACATAATCTTTACCTTCAAAATTAACAATGCTTTCCTCTGGTAGCGCGTTGGAAAAGGATGTTTCAGTCTCGATCTCAGCGTTCATATACATCCCTGGAGTCAGATTGTGATCGTACTGCTCAAAATGGCAATGCACATCTGCCGTTCCGTCTGCATTGATATCTTTGCTGATCAGGATAATTTCGCCACCGTATTTTTTATCCGGCTGCGTATTGGTATTGGCGGTAAATCTTTGTCCGATTTTCAACATTTGCAGGTCTTTTTCATACACTTTTAGGTTCAGGTGAATGTCATTGGGATTGATGAGTTCAAACAAAACATCAGAAGGATTGACAAACTTTCCGATATTCACATTCACTTTGCTCACAAAACCGTTGATCGTGCTGTACACCGGAACACTTTTCCTGATGTTCCCCGAAGTAAGACTGCCCGCGTTGATGTTCACGATCTTAAGCTGTTCTGCCAAAGTATTCATCATAATTCTCTGGCTGTTCATCTCAGACTGCGCCATCTGCATCACTTTATCACTGCTTGCCTGGCTTTGGTTCAGCTTTTTTTGCCTGTTATAATCCAGTTCTGCAAAATGAAGCTTCGATTTAGCCATCAGATAATCCTGCTGAAGCTGTATAAACTGAGGATTTTCTATCACAGCGATCACCTGTCCTTTATTTACCCGCATTCCCGGAAGGAGATTGGTATTTTTCAGATAGCCGCCCAACGGAACACTTACGGAAACCAAATTCTGTGGTGGTACATCTATTTTTCCGTTGATCTTGAGCACCGTAGAAATATTTTTCTCAGACAATGGCATTGTTTCGATAGTCGTATTTTTAAGCTGAGCATCGGTCAATGTAACCGTAGTTTCATCTTTAGGAGCTGTTGGCTTTGCAATAGTTTCTTCTTTTTGATGGCACTGAACCGAAAAAAAGAGAGCAAGTATTAATAAAACCGAATATTTATTTTGAATTGATTTTAACATAATTTATTGATTTAAAGTGATATATTCCAGCTCAACAATACTTTCATTAAGATTCCAAACGGCATCTGTATAATTATTTTTGATGCTGATCGCATGATTGGCAAGCATTACGAATTCGAGATAATTAATTTCTCCGTTGATGAACTGTTTTTGAGCGGTTTCCAGAATCGTATCGGCATTTTTAAGTTCATATTTCTCGTACTGAGAAACAATTTCCAGGTTTTTCTGCTGAATTTCTGATAGTTTTTTATACTGATTTTTTAATGTAAACTCCGCATTCTGAAGATCATTTTCGGTCACAGATTCTGCAATTTTTGAAGCTTCAATTCTCGCTTTTTGTCCGCCCGAAAATATGGGAACTGAAACACCAACCTGAACCGAATGAAACTGTGGTGAAGCATTGTACACTTTGTCATCCGCACCCATTCCACGGAAACTGTTGAGATTATAAGCGAATTGTAAACCCGGCAATAATTTGGATTTTTCCAAAGCCGTTTGTTGTGCTGCAATGCTTTTTTGCTGTTCCAATATTTTTAACGAAGGATTACCGGAAACGTCATTTTGAAGATTGGAAAGAGAAAAAATACGGTCTCCATCAAGAATTACTTCAGTTTCTGAATTCAGAAGCCATTGCAATTGCAGCTGCAAAGTTCTGAGTTCCTGTTTCACCTGTTTGATCTGAATTTCAATAGCTGATTTTTGATTGGCAGCAGTTGCTTTTTCCAAAATATTACTCTCGCCACTTTTTAATCTTAAAGTTGCCTTATCCAGAAATTGAGCATAAAAATCCAAAGATTCATTCAGAATTTTTTTCTTTTCCTGCCAATACAGAATGTTGTAGAAGGTGAGTGTCACGCTTTTTTTCAGCTGATATTCTTTTAATGAAATATTCAGCTCGCTTTTTTTCCATTCTTCTGTGTACAGATTTTTCTGTTTTTTGTAAACAGTGGGAAATGCAATGCTCTGGGAAACCCCAAATTTCAGATCACTGTAAGCGCTGTTGATTTGCCCGTAATCCGCAGAAATTCCTGTCTGAGGAATGTCAGAAGAAGTCTTGATGAGTGCTTTTGCATATTCTGATTTTAATTTCTCATTCTTAAGACCTCTGTTGTTTTTCAAAGCGATGGCAACCGCTTGATCTAAAGTAACTTTGGTTTGAGAATTCATCATATTTCCTGTTAAAACACAGAAAATAATGAGAACAGGCGTTATTATATTTTTGCGGTTATTTTTCATTTTTAATCCTTTTTCAATAGTTACGTAAAGCAGTGGAAGCACAAAAAGGGTGAGCAATGTCGCAATCAAAAGTCCGCCGATGACAACGGTTGCCAATGGTCTTTGGACTTCTGCTCCGGCGCCGTTACTCACTGCCATCGGGATAAATCCTAATGAAGCCACAAAAGCAGTCATCAACACTGGTCTTAATCTGGCTTCTCCGCCGTCTACCACAATTCTGACAATATTTTTAATGCCACCTTTATACAGTCTGTTGAATTCTGAAATCAGTACAATTCCATTAAGGACAGCCACACCGAAAAGCGCGATGAATCCAACACCAGCACTGATGCTGAAAGGCATTCCTCTTGCAGCCAGTAACAGCACACCGCCTATAATGGAAAGCGGAATCGCCGTATAAATCAAAAGACTTTCTTTCACCGAATTAAACGCCAGAAACAACAGTACAAAAATTAAAACCAAGGCAATAGGAACTGCAATCATCAGTCTGTTTTTGGCATTTTTGAGGTTTTCAAAAGAACCTCCGTACGTGACATAATATCCTGTAGGAAGTTTCAATTGTTTGTCAACTTTGGCTTGAAGTTCTTCTACAATTCCCTGAACATCACGGTTTTTGATGTTAAAACCTACCACAATTCTCCGTTGCCCGTTCTCACGCTGGATTTGGTTCGGACCATCTTTAATCTCGACATTGGCAAGCTGAGAAAGCGGAATCTGATTACCAGACGGCGTGGGAATTAATAAATTCCTGACATCATCCAGATTCTTTCGGTCATTACTGTTTAATCTGACGACCATATCAAAACGTTTTTCGCCCTCGAAAACCAGACCTGTGCTTTGCCCTGCAAAAGCGGTATTGATCACTCTGTTGATGTCTCCGATAGACAAATGATATTGTGCAATCACCGGTCTGTTGTATTGGATAATCACCTGCGGAAGACCAGAAACAGGCTCGATATATAGATTTTGAGTTCCCTTTACGGTATTGATTATTTTACCAAGCTGATTGGCATTTTTCGCCAATATTTCCAGATCTTCTCCGAATATTTTCAAAACAACATCCTGTCTTGCGCCGGTCATCAATTCATTAAAACGCATCTGCACAGGATACTGAAAACCAACGGTAATTCCGGGAACATCTTCCAACGCTTTGCTCATTTTGTCTGAAAGCTCCGGAAAGGTTTTGGCGGAAGTCCATTCGCTTTTATCTTTCAGGATTACCATCATATCCGAAGCATCCATCGGCATCGGGTCGGTGGGAACTTCTCCGCTTCCTATTTTGGTAACTACTTTCTGAACTTCCGGAAAGCGGGTTTTCAGAATATGAGCTGCTTTCTGCGTACTTTCAATTGTGGTTTTGAGGTTGCTTCCGGGCAAAACTCTGGTATCAACAGCAAAATCTCCTTCTTCCAGGGATGGTATAAATTCGCCTCCCATTCTGCTTAGAACCACTACTGAAAGGACAAAAAGTACAATCACAATACTGAAAATGGTTTTCGGTATTCTTAAAACTTTTAGTAATGTTTTTCGGTAAAGATTTTCAGCCTTCGCCATTAATCGGTCTGAGAAGTTCATTTTGTGGTTTATTTTTTTGCTTAAAATGATAGAACTCATCATCGGAATGTAAGTCAGCGAAAGCAGAAACGCGCCCAATAAAGCGAAGGCAACTGTTTGTGCCATTGGTTTGAACATTTTACCTTCAATCCCTTGTAATGTTAAAATAGGCAGATATACAATTAGTATGATGATTTGCCCGAAAACCGCACTGTTCATCATCTTTCCAGCAGAATCTATGACAATAGTGTCCATTTCCTGTTTTGAAACTGATAGCGCCTTCCGGAATTTTGAATTGTGGGTAAACTGATGCATTACAGATTCTACAATAATCACGGCACCATCTATAATCAGCCCAAAATCCAGCGCACCAAGGCTCATCAGATTTCCGCTGACGCCGAAGAGATTCATCATACAAACCGCAAAAAGCATTGCCAATGGAATAACAGAAGCGACCAATAGACCTGCACGGAAATTCCCTAAAAATAAAACCAGTACAAAAACGACAATCAATGCGCCTTCCATCAGGTTTTTTTCAACAGTACCAATGGCGTTGTTCACCATTTTGGTTCGGTCTAAGAATGGCTCAATCACAACTCCTTCCGGCAAGGTTTTTTGAATCTGTGCGATTTTGGCTTTTACATTTTTGATCACCTCGCTGCTGTTTTCACCTTTCAGCATCATCACGATCGCACCGGAAACTTCGCCATTGTCATTATAAGTCATTGCCCCAAATCTTGTCGCATAACCGTAACGCACCTCTGCAATATCTCTTATAAACAGAGGAACATCATTGTTTTTGTTGGCGATCGCAATGTTTTTGATATCATACAGATTTCCGACCAATCCTTCGCTTCGTATGTATAGGACAGTAGGTCCTTTTTCTATATAAGAACCGCCTGTATTCTGGTTATTGGTTTTCAACGCATCGAAAACATCGGTAATGGTGATTCCGTAAGCATTGAGTTTATCCGGATTGACGGAAATTTCATATTGTTTCAGTTTACCACCAAAACTGCTGACTTCTGCAACGCCTTTTACACCAAGCAATTGTCTTCTGACAATCCAATCCTGAAGCGTTCTGAGTTCCGTAATATCGTATTTGCTTTCGTATCCTTCTTTCGGACGGACAACGTATTGATAGATTTCACCAAGTCCCGTAGAAATAGGTCCTAAAGAAGGTGTTCCGACGTCTTGCGGAATTTGATTTTGAACTTGTTGCAGTCTCTCTGCAACTTGTTGTCTTGCCCAATAAATATCAACATTGTCATCAAAAACAATGGTCACTAATGAAAGCCCGAACCTTGAAAAACTCCGGATCTCTTTCATCCCCGAAATATTACTGTTGGCTTGTTCTATTGGGAAAGTGACCAATCTTTCGATATCTGTCGCCCCAAATGATGGAGCAGTTGTGATCACCTGAACCTGATTATTGGTTATGTCAGGCACTGCATCTATTGGTAGTTGCGTGACCTGATAAGCACCTACGCCTATCAACCCGAATACCAATAATGCTATAATGAGTTTATTCTTTACAGAAAACTCAATGATTTTTGTTAGCATAAATAATTCTGTTAAATCTTAATTTTAAATAGATAGTTTTTGCTCCCTATTCCTGTCAATGATGTTCTACAAAATCGCTGTGCTTACCAGTAAGTACAGACCTGATTTTTCTTTTGTTGATGAATAATAGAAGCAGGGGAGAGCTCAACACAAGACGTGTTGTAACATAAAAATAAAAAGGCTGATTAACAGTTTTTTGGCGGCTGCCAGATAGAATTTACCGCGTCTTTATGATAGAAAACCAGGCTGTAAGAAAAAGTTACCTTCGGGTGATCACAGGGTATTTGCTTTTTTATTTCTACACTGAAATCAGGATTCACCGTAAAAACGAGAGCGAGTGGAAAAGAGTGATCTGCAAAAGGCAATTTTTGGTCTGTCTTATAATCCGAATCTTTAACAGGATGGTCGTAATGTATTTTCAGAAATTCAGTAAAGGTCATTTCCGGATTGAGCCCTTTATGCTCAATATAATGCTCTACAAGAATAGGCAGCTTCAATAACTGATTAAGCTCAGTTGTTGAAACCAGATATAAGGAAAGCAATAATATGGAAACCCACTTTTTCACAGATCAAAATTATGCAATGTTTCGTTAAGAATGATTTTAAATTAATGATAAGCACTTCATCTTTATAAATAGTAAAATGCTACCACATAGATTAAATTCTAATCAGACTGAATTTTTTAAATTTTCGTTGATAAACTGAGGAGGAGATCAAGATCGTCCCTCACAACGATCATTCCGCCCATTTTTTTTGGTGGTGTGATCCTGAAATCACTGAACTTTACATTTTTTCTTCCTATCATTTTGCTGTCTTCTATCCAGAATTCTATGTTGTAACGTTTGATCTGGTTCATCATTTTCACTTCTACCACCGCAAGAAAGTTCTTTTGAGTTTTACTGAAGTTGATGAATCTGATGGTCATCTCAGGATATTTTTCTGCATTCAGGATCTTCTGAAAATCCTTGGTCATCATCTTGTTTCCGCAATCAAAATCTTTTACATTCAGAATGATATAGGGTAATTTTTTATCGAAAAAATGATAAAGACCTATTTCTGATTTGAACTTTTTGTTGATGCATTGGAAACTGTTGACATTCTTACTGCCATTGATCTTTACAAAGTTTTCCTGGGCGTTTGCAAAAAGAAAACATAAAACGAAAAGCAAATTTAGAAGTTTCATGACGCTTGTTTTAAAAAGCAAAGAAAACCCTGGAGTTTCCTCTGCCACTATTAACTAAATATTTAAAAAGAGATTACTGCTTCCATCATAAAACCTTTGAATTCACCATCTTTTTTGATGCTGGTTGAAGGATATCCGTCATATTTCTGGTTGACGTATTCCAATTTTGCGAGAAAATTTTGGTCATAAACCAGCCTCCGCCAATATTATATCTGTCCACACTGATATCTTGTCCTGTGATTGTACAATCTAACATATAGAAAATGAATTTATTTTGTGTCTCTGACTGGATTACAATCACTCCTTCTGTTTTATCAGTATTGGTAAGCATAATATTATACCAACGAGTTCTCAAGAAAAAATTTATATATTTAGAAAAACAAAATCTACAATTAATGTTGCCAACTTTGCAACATTAACAGATTTCAAAATAATACATAACGATGAAGAAATTCATAATTATCTTTATTTTGTATCAGGTACAATTATTGTCCCAGGAGATCAAGATATTTCTCCGCCTGAAATACATCATTAATTATATTTTAAAACTAAGGATAATGAAGGTGTTTGGAAAAGACAAAATATATTTGATATTACCCCTCTACTTGAATGTAATCCTAAACCTAATGAAACTATTGCTGATCCCTCTTGTAGAACTGAGGATTTTTTTTAGGAGCATTAAATCATATCGCAGAAAAAAATGAATTAAGTACTAAACAGGAAGATTTTTTAAGATTTAAAACTTTCCATGGCTGGGAAATCGAAAAATCGACTGCTAGACTTTGTTTAATGAATCTCTACCTTCATGGCATTGGTGACTTACAAAAAACGCCTGATATACATGTCTCATACAGTTTAAATCCACATAAAATAAATAAACAGGTTCCAAAGATTAAAATTGTGCTTGCAAATCCTCCTTTTGGAAAAAGTAGTAGTGATATACCCACAACTGATGAAAATTTAGCTAAAAGGGATGGCTACTTCCTGAGTGATGACTTTTGGGTAACAACTAGCAATAAACAATTAGCATTTTTACAACATATTGTATCTATGTTAGAATCAAATGGAAGAGCTGCTGTTGTGCTTCCAGATAATGTATTGTTTGAAGGAGGTGCAGGGGAAATTATACGCAAAAAATTGCTTAGCGAAACAAATCTTCATACTATTCTTAGGTTGCCAACAGGAATATTCTATGCGCAAGGTGTTAAATCAAACGTACTTTTCTTTGAAAAAAATCAAAAATTAGATTCTGTAAAGTCGTCACAAAATCTGTGGATTTATGATTATCGAACCAATATACACCACACGCCTAAAAATAATCCTATTGAAATAAAACACTTATTAGGCTTCATAGATTGCTATAAAAATAGAGACGAAAAACAGTTAAAGGAAGAATGGTCAACAAACAACTCAAATGGTCGTTGGCGAAAGTTCTCATATGATGAAATTATTCTCAGAGATAAAACAAATCTAGATATAATTTGGCTCAAGGATGAAAACTTAATTGATTTTAATAATCTTCCAGACCCGGATATTATAATGGAAGATATAATAGAAAATATTGAAAGCGCTCTATCTGGTCTTAAAATGATTAGGGATTCATATTAATTAGAAATAACAATCCTTCTAACAATAAACTTTAGAAGGATTATTGTTTTCTACAAGTATGCTATTCTATTAATCTGGGGATTTTTGTTAAAAATATCTTTTTCAGATTGTTTAAATTACAATATATTTTTTATTATTTACTTCCTTTGATGTTATAGGTTACCACAGCATTGGTATATGCAAGTAATTTGTATGAAGTGATGGATGAATTTTCATGCATACTTATATTAATTTCTGTTGCTCTTTCCATTTGACAAAATTAGATACATTATGTATCTTTTTTATTATATTTGCAGATACAAATTGTATCAATGTCAATATTTTCAGAAAACATCAGGCTTCTAAGGCATAAGAAAAATTTATCTCAGCAGAGCTTTGCAGAAAGTCTAGGGATGAGTAGAGTACGGTATTCAAAATACGAAGACGGGCGTTCAGAGGCACCTTACGAGATCCTAATCCGGATCTCCAAATTCTTCAATGTGAGCATCGATCTGCTGCTGACCCTTGATATCAGCAAATATCCGGTGGACAATATGATGAAGCTACCGGAGAACAGGGTGGTATTGCCGATCACCGTAGATTCTGAAGGGGAGAATTTTATCGAGATCGTACCTCAGAAAGCATCGATGGGTTATCTGAAAGGCTTCAGTGATGCAGATTATATTGATAAGCTTTCCCGAATGAAACTTCCCTTTTTGAAGAATGGAAAATACAGGGCTTTTCTGGCGGATGGTGATTCGATGCCTCCTTTTGCAGACGGCTCCTATATTATAGGCGAATACATAGAACAATTGACCGACCTGAAACCTGGGAAGGAATATATTTTCGTCACTTCAGAAGGCATCACTTACAAGACATTGGTCAAGCAGACGAAAAAGTCAGTTATTGTCTCGGCTGACAATACATTTTATGAGCCTTACGAGATCCCTCTTGAAAATGTTTTTGAGGTATGGAAATATGTGCGTGGGATCCTTCCGGAAAATTATAAACCTGGAAAGACAAATGAGACCTATATCAATACAGTGTTGCAGGAACTTAAAACCAGTATCAAAGAACTGGATGACAAAGTCTCTTCCATTAAATAATTTTTTTCAATCAATATTCCCATGCAGCTTAGTTTATTTGATACAGAAGAATTTTACGAGTTTCCAAAAGACCTTTTGGAGTACCGGGAGAATTTCCTGAACAAGGAAGAGGCAGATCGGTTAAAAGATCATCTGCTTCAAACAGCGCCATGGGAACAGCGAACTCAGAAGATGTATGATAAGACGGTCATAACACCACGACTGACCGCTTGGTATGGTGATGACAAAAAATCTTACGAATCGGCTGATAATAATACATTCGGTACCAATCCCTGGACTTCGGAGTTGCTGGCATTAAAAGAAAGAATTGAACAAGAATTCGGTTATAAGTTCAATGGGGTTCTATTAAACCTGTATCGGGACAATAATGATTCCGTGGCCTGGCATAGGGATAAGGAAAGCAGGTATGGAAAGCGTCCTGTTATTGCATCCATTAGTTTAGGCGAAACAAGAAACTTTGATTTTAGAAAAAAAGACCATCATCAAAGCAAATACGGTCTGCCGCTTCCTAATGGTTCACTCCTTATTATGAAAGGTGACCTGCAGGAAAACTGGGAACACCGGATCGCCAAATCTACTGTACGTATGAAGGAACGTATTAATCTAACATTCCGATTGATCAGTGAACTATAATATCATAAAAAATAAAATTAAATAATAGTTATATGTCTATTTCTTACTACGATTTTAAAAATCTACCCACTCAATCTCAATACGAATTGGCCTTGGCCGAAGGAAGGGTCATCAGTGAAACCTCTAAGGATGGACTAAAGTTTGTATTGTATGAGCTGTCAAGTTTTTCAGTTGAGATCGTATATAAGACCATCAATAACAAGATAGAAGGTCTTAGCGTATTCCAGAATAAAGGAACTCTATGACACATAAGATAATTTTCATTTGTCTGCGTATCAAAACTAGTGTGATCCAGATCACATTAAAATAGTGATTTGGGTCCTGTGTTTAAAACACAGATAAATTCCAACTTTGTAGTACTAAATTAAATAGATATAAAAATGAGCAAAAAAGTTTTATTCGTGTTAACGAGTCACGACGAATTAGGAAATACTGGTTTGAAGACAGGATTCTGGACCGAAGAATTGGCTGCCCCTTATTATGCACTGTCTGATAAAGGAGTTGAAATAACACTGGTATCTCCAAAGGGAGGTCAACCGCCGATCGATCCGAAAAGTGAAGATCCCTCATCTCAAACGGATGCCACACGCAGAATGGACAATGATGAGGTTTTAAAGAATAAATTAAAAAACACCCATAAATTATCGGAGGTTAAAAGTGAAGATTTTGATGCGGTATTTTATCCTGGTGGACACGGTCCTTTGTGGGATCTGGCTGAAGATAAGGTTTCACAAGACCTTATAGTTGATTTTTATACCAACGGTAAGCCTGTAGCATTCGTTTGCCACGCACCCGGAGTTCTGAAGGATGTGAAAATAGACGGTGAGTATCTGGTAAAGGATAAAAATGTGACTGGATTCACCAATACTGAGGAAGAGGCAGTACAATTGACTGATGTTGTTCCCTTTCTGGTAGAAGATATGTTGAAAGAGAATGGCGGCCTTTATAGTAAGATCGAAGACTGGAATCCTTATGCGATTGTTGACGGAAGACTGATCACAGGACAGAATCCTGCATCATCTGAGAAAGTGGCAGAGGAATTATTGAAATTGATATAGACCATTTCATTCAGAAATAGATCTTGTCATCAAAGATCAGTTGATGACAAGAAAAATGATTGCTTTTTTAGGAAACATTAAGATAATCAGGTCTTTTTTAAAATACAATTAACACCATTGATCATCTTCAAATGTATTTAGTTTCCATAATTTTGCAAAGGAAATACTTGTAAAAAGGTTTTCATGGTTATTAGTTTTTATCCCCATATCATTTGGGGATTTTTTATGACAATTATGGCTATATAGGGATCCGGGTATTATTTTTTTAAATAAAAGATCAGCTAAATATTGACATAATTCCCTTACTTTTCCCTTGAGCTCGATACATGGAAAATGACCTGCTGACCTTTGATCGATCAGTACACCCGTATTTTCATCTTTTCTGAGCATCTCAATATGACTCTTCAGGGCGTGTAACTTAAATTCAGTAAAATATTCGGAGAAAATGAATTTGACATAGGCTTCCTGTTCTTTATAAACATAGCCGTCATCACAGATCCGGTAGAACTTTCCGAAATGTGCTGTTCCATTACGACCTGCTCTGGGCACATAGTCTTTATAGTTAACAATATCATAGACGATAGAACCATATTTCTCCCGCAATTCAGCATTGATCTGACAGGTAACAGCCAAAGGTGGTGCAAAATGATAAGCACCTTTAAAGTTAAGCTGATGATATTGGAGTGGAAGAATAAATAACTGTGCTAAGGCCGCACCAAGAGAATGCCCTGTTAAATAGATAGGAAAAGTTCTCGTATCAGCTTGTGGATCCACTTCCATAATTTTATTTTTGATCTTCTCGACCAAATTTTCCTTTTGCATCAAACGCATCAGAGACCTTCTGAACCCACCGTGTCCTGCCGGCATATTGGACAACTCGTCATTAAAACCTTTCGAATTTTCATAATTCCAATATTTTGAGTCCGTGAGCCAGTCTTTAAGAACAGAAGGTTCGGTACCTCTGAAAGCAATAACCATAAAATCCTTGTTTGCCCATAACAAAACCTGGTTGTGATGTATACCATACGAATCATCAATTAAGGCATAAGTAATTTTGTTTTCCGGATAATTTTGATTGACCTGTTGCTTGAGAATTTCAATATTGCGCTCATTCTAATAGGCAACTTCGGAAATTTGCGCACAAAACAATGCCGTCTTTTGATCGTATTTTGAGAAATCCTGATTAAAATTGGATGGATCAATATCTGAAAGCAAAACATCCTGACCTGGAGAAAGACCCGCCATAGCGAGAAATAGGAAGAATAGTTTTTTCATGGGGTTAGTTTTTTTGGTTCAATATAAATGTACAAAAAATTAATAATCAATGTGTTATGTTTTAATTAAATATGTTTAGCGATATAAATCTTTTCGGTACTACGAAAAGGTAGTGATTTTATGTGATGTTCAATTTCCAACTTTACCCTAATAAAAAGTTGATCAACTGTTCATACCATTTAACATCAAAAATTCACCGTTATGAATACCGAAAGAACAGAATTTATAGCCTGGATGGAAAGGATCATGGAACGATTCGACATCCTCAAAGAACAAGTGTCATCCAGCCAGTCCAGATTCATAGAGATCGACGGCGAAGTGCTGCTTGACAATCAGGACGTGTTGCAACTCTTAAAGATCAGTTCAAGATCATTGCAGCGCTACCGCACCGATAAGAAGCTACCGTACTACACCATCAGCGGCAAACTCTATTACAAGCTGTCCGATGTCCATCAGCTGATCAGGGAATGCCTTAGTTCGTAATTGAGCAGAGACATCAACAGCCAAGAAAACATCTCCAATACCATTATTTAAAGTTTGACCGCAGGTGCACTTATTTTCGTCTCATCAAAATTAATTGTGATGGAGGAAATAACAAAGCCAGCCGCTAACGCTAATGCGATCAAACCGGTATCGGACACCCTTTTGGTTATGAAGAAGGACACCAATAAAATCGAGATGGTCAAAGGCGTAAGCGAGGATGGAAGTCTGCAAAAGGTTCCGCCAAAAGAGATGAAGGAAAATGACCAGCTGATCCGGGTTGACAAGCACGGCGATTTGTTCTCCAACTTCTTCTCCAATTTCTACAGGCAGCTGAAGAACCCGTCGCAATTTAATTTCTTCAAGGTCTCGGAATACGATGCTGTCAATACAGCAAAGGATCTTCAGCAGTATATCGATCAGGCCTCCCCGGAAGAAAAAGAAAAGCTGAAGGAATACGAAGTCTTACCAAACAATACTAACCCATTAAAAAATCAGAATACAATGGAAAACAACACAGAAACTCAGGAATACCGTTTTCAGCCGGAACAGATCGACTGGAAGACAATGGAAAAATTCGGGCTTAATCAGGAAAAGCTCGAAAAGATGAATGCTTTGGATCCACTTCTCAGAGGCTTCAAGACCAATACGCTCATCCCCGTGACGATCAATCTGGGAACAGCGGTCAGCAAAATGGATGTCCGTCTATCCCTTCAGACAGCAGACAACGGCGAGGTAGCCGTTAACCTGCACGGCATTCGCAAAGAGCCGAACTACAACCTCAAGTTCCTCGGTCACGAGTTCACCGATGAAGACAAGAAAAACCTTAAAGAAAGTGGCAATATGGGAAGGGTCGTCGATCTGGTCAACCCCAAGACCGATGAGATCATCCCATCAGTCATCAGCCGTGACCGACTGACCAATGAATTGGTTGCGTACAGGGCAGAGTATATGAAGATCCCGGATGAGATCAAGGGCATCAAGCTGGATGATCACCAGAAGCAGACCTTACTCGAAGGTAAGCCACTTTATCTGGAAGGAATGACCTCCAAAAAAGGAGAACTGTTTGATGCTACTGTACAGTTCAACGCTGACAAACGCTATGTCGAATTCATCTTTAACAACAATCAGAACCAGCAACAATCACAGCAACAAAACCAATCACAGCAGCAAACTCAGAATAATGATGGGGAAGCCCCAAGAGTATTCCGAGGAAAAGAGCTGGACGATGCACAATACGACAAATTCAAAGCGGGGCAGACGGTGTATGTGGATGGTCTTGTAGACGGCAAAGGAAAAGCCTATCAAGGCTATATCACCTTCAACAAGGAAACATCTAAAACGGATTTTTCTTTTACCAACCCCAACAAATTGAAAGAAAAAGCCCAAACATCAGAAGACCATAAGACCCAGAAAGCGGTCAATTCCGATGGCAAGACGAATGAAGCCACCAAGAATCTCAAAGAGCCTTTAGATTCCAAACAGCAACAGCCTGCCAACAAGCAACAGGAAGCCCAGCAAAAGAAACCGGTCAGATCTAAAGGACGCAAGATGTAACCAAAAAATCAAAACAATTCCAACCACAATAAACCCAAAGATATGAAAGCTATCATCGCAGAAAAGCCCAGTGTCGCAAGAGAGATCGCACAATTATTAAATGCCAATGAAAGAAAAGACGGTTACCTGGAAGGCAACGGGTATTGCGTGACCTGGGCATTGGGTCATTTGGTATCATTGGAAATGCCGGAGGATTATGGTATAAGAGGCTTTGACAAAGCCTCTTTGCCAATCTTTCCAGACCCATTCCTATTGATACCCAGACTCATTAAAAAGCCAAATCAAAAAGGCTATCAGCCTGATCCTTCCGCACTGAAACAGCTAAAGATCTTACAAAATGTCATTGATCGATGCGACAGCATCATTGTCGCAACCGATGCAGGAAGGGAAGGAGAGTTGATCTTCCGGTATATTTATCACTATCTCCAATGCAACAAACCCTTTGAAAGATTATGGATCAGCTCTCTGACAGAAAAGGCCATACAGGACGGTTTTAAAAAGCTCCAGCCAGGTTCAGCGTTCAACGGCTTATATAATGCCGCCAAATCCAGAAGCGAAGCAGACTGGCTGGTCGGAATCAACGCTACGCAGGCCTTGAGCATTGCCGCCCATCTGGATGTCTATTCTTTGGGAAGAGTACAGACCCCGACACTGGCCCTGATCTGCAAGAGATTCGAAGACCATCAGAATTTCACACACACAAAATACTGGCAGATCCAGTTGAAGCACCGCAAAGATTATCTGGACTTTACCAGCCAGTCCAATGAACAATGGGAGGACAAAAAGCAGGCAGAACAGATCCTAAAATCTATAGAGCGGGAAGGCAAAGCTACTGTTGAAGATGTATCCGTCAAGACAGTACAAGAATCATCTCCCGTACTTTTTGACCTGACCGAACTTCAGAAGGAATCCAACAGAAAGCTGGGTATGTCTGCTGACGAGGTTCTGCAGACTGCTCAGGCGCTGTATGAAAAGCGATTCATCACCTATCCGAGAACCGGCAGCAAATATATTCCCGAAGACCTTTGGGCAGAGATCCCGGAACTGGTCAGGATCCTGAATACCGTCGATCAATTCAAAGATGCCGTGTCAACCCTGAAATTTGGCAGTTTTAACAAACGGATGGTGAATGACCTGAAAGTGACCGACCACCACGGACTATTGATCACTACGAAGATACCATCCGCGCTTACTGCAACAGAAAAAGCCATCTACGATATGATCGCCTACCGTCTTCTTGAATCACTCTCAGAGCATTGTTCCAAAGAGGTCAGCCATATTATGGTCAAAGTACATCACTATGAGTTCCTTATTAAAGGATCCAAAATACTGACCAAAGGCTGGCGGGCCATCAAAGGCATCGTTTCAGAAAACAGCGACAATAAAACTGAGGACAGCAAAGTCCCCAATAATCATAACAACAATAGCGTTGAAGAACCCCTCATTGACCTTCCTGAGTTCAAGGCAGGAGATGAACTCAAGATCTCACAAGCGGACCTTTCGGAAAAAACAACGCGACCTCCCAAATTATACAGTGAGGCCGATCTGTTGTCGGCGATGGAAAATGCAGGAAGGACAATTGAAGATAAAGAACAGCAAAAAGCCATTTCAAGTACAGGGATCGGCACACCTGCCACAAGAGCCTCTATTATTGAGACTTTGCTTAGCAGGAGCTATATCATCAGAAAAAGCAAAGCTTTAATTCCAACCGAAAAAGGACTGAAAGTTTTTGATCTTGTCAAAGACCAAAAAATAGCCAACGTCCATATGACCGCAGAGTGGGAGATGGCATTGGACAAGATCGAGAAAGGTGAGCTCAATTCAAAACAATTCATCATGGATATTAAAGACTACACAAAAGAGATCACCAAAGAACTATTGTCACTATCCATCCTTCAAGAAAATATCCCCCAACTCAAATGCCCAAGATGTCAACAGCACAACCTCATCATTAAAGATAATATCATCAAATGTCCTGATGAGCAATGCAACTGGGTGCAGTTCAGAAACGTTTGTGGAATAACGCTCAACATACAGCAGATCACTTCACTGATCAACAACAGAAAAACCTCGCTCATCAAAAATATGAAGGCCAAAAACGGCAAACAGTTCAGTGCCTACATCGTTTTGAAAGAGGATCACCATACCATATTTGAATTCCCAGATCACTAAATTTATTTTGAAAATAAGTATCTTAGAATAAAAAAATATGAAAGTGTTTTTATGTTATAAACATTCATCAGTGGAAATCAAATGGGACCTCCCATTCCTTCCCCATATTGGAGAATACATTTCAACCACTGAACTTTTATCCGAAAAACAACATAAACAGCTTGGAGCCCAAAATGATTATCTCAAAATCATCAACATCTCATGGTTTCTGTATAAAGACAGCAGAGAATCTTCTGTAGAAATTCTTCTTGAGTAATCGGTAAATAGAATTATGGTGTACAGGCTATTTTAATATTAAATATATTTCATGATATTAGTTGATGGTTTACGACTGTTTTTATTCGCCCGATTAGTTTTATGATAAAAATATTTATTTAATACGTCATAATTTGTCGCATTAGGAACCTAGCTTTGCAAAAGACGATTCTTAAGAAGTTTCTTGTCCAAAGATTACAGTTTAGCTATATTTGAAATATATTATGAGTACTCTATTAAGCCATAAAAAAACTACAGTTAAATCAACTATCACAAAGGAGATTTTAGCTGTTTTGAATAACACAGATAAAGACCCTTCAAAAACTTTGGTCAGTGGGAGGGTTATGGCTAAAGCTTGGGTAAAACAATTTGAAGATGAGGTAAGACTCCCCACAGTGCAATACTTCATGCAACGTGTTATTAATTCATATTGGAATTCGAATCGAAATTTTTCTTTACAATCTTTTCCGATACAACTCAGTCGAATTGAGTTACCATTTGTTGAATTTGACGATAGTATCGAAGCGGTTGCCAACGTTATCGGCAAGGCTGCCGCTGAACTAGACGTAATTAAAGCCTCATATGAGTTAGGAAATTTATACACCAGTATCCTTCCGGAAAAAATGAGATCAGATAACGGTGTGTTTTATACTCCACCTGCACTTACGGACAGACTATTAAACGGTGTGGAAAGTGCTGGAGTAGATTGGGCATCTTGTTCTGTAGCCGATCCGGCATGCGGGGGTGGTGCATTTTTGGCACCAATAGCTCTTCGTATACTCTCTGCAATTCATTATCTGTCACCTGAAGAACAATTACAACATCTGGAACAAAACCTAATGGGTTATGAAATTGACCCATTTTCAGCATGGTTAACAGAAATATTTTTACAAATTGCAGTAAAAGATATTATGAACTTAGCGGGTCGTCGTATCAAATCTATGGTAACGATCTGTGATACAATCACTTTTTTTTCAAATAAAGCCAACCGAAGAGCATTTGATGTTGTCATTGGAAATCCCCCTTACGGTAAACTGACATTGACTAAAGAAGTAAGAGAAGAATACGAGGACAGTCTTTTTGGTCACGCAAATCTATATGGCATATTTACTCATTTAGCGATCAATCTTGTTAAACCCGGTGGGGTTATAGGGTATCTTACACCTACGAGTTATCTTTCTGGTGAATATTTTAAAAAATTGAGAATGTTCATTCGAAAAGAAACTAGCCCTGTAACGATTGATTTTGTTGCTGGTAGAAAGGGAGTATTTGAAGATGTGCTCCAAGAAACCCTATTGGCAGTGTATAAAAAGAAAAGTCAATTGTCTGACGAAATCCCAGTTGTAGAGATTAGCGAGATTGCGACTTTACCTAATGGCAAATTAAAGATTTCTTCGGCTGGTAAGTATGAATTACCTATTGATAAAGGCTCTCCATGGATATTACCACGAAATATAAAACATGCTAAAATTGTAGCATCAATGTCCAACATGAACGATAGTCTTGTTACTTACGGATATAAAGTAAGCACGGGGCAATTGGTTTGGAACAGACATAAAAAACAATTATCTGATAAAAAAAACGGAAATTCTTTTCCCATAATTTGGGCTGAAGCCGTTTCAAAGGATGGGAATTTTCAGCTTAAAGCAGAGAAGAAAAATCATAAAAAATGGTTCCAATCTAAAGATGGTGAGGATTTCCTGAAGACCAAAAACTCTTGTGTTTTGTTGCAACGAACTACTTCTAAAGAGCAGGAGAAAAGATTGATCACATCGGTACTTCCAGATGAATTGATTGAAAAATATACAGCGGTAATTATTGAAAATCATTTGAATATGATTATTGCAACGGTCGCTAATCCTCTTGTAAACCTTAAAACATTATCAACTTTCTTAAATAGCAGAGTTGTTAACGATGCATTCACGACAATCAGCGGGAGCGTTGCGGTATCTGCGTATGAATTAGAATCACTACCATTACCCGAACCATTAAAATTGAAACGCCTAAATACATTAATCAATAATAATGCAAGTTCTGATCTTATAGAAAAAGAATGCACAAAAATATATAATAAAAACTAAATGAGTCAATTGCCTCCATACGTGACAAGAGAATTAATCCATGAGCGTCTTCCTTTGATATTTCCTGAAGGTACTCCCAACAGAACATATCTTATTAGGGAGATGGCTGCCAGTACGATTTTTACCATGCTTTATGTTGGTGCGATTGATGGAAATGACACTTTTATCGGTCCTGTTCATGTATATAGGATGACAACTGAGCAGTCAGTCCTCTCTGATGATTTGAATCGTAAGCAGTATGGTATCCAAGCATTATCGAAAGGTTTTCAGCCCGAAGGCAAAAGATGGTATGCAGATAATACGAGAGAACCTATCAGAGACGAGACTTTAAGAGAAGGATTGATTCCTGTAGGAGCGGTTATTACTAGAGCTGGTCTACCTACTACGTCCAGCCGACCTCGCTATACACTTCAGAATGATTTTGCAAATCTTTTCAACCCAACGATTGCGGAAGAGGAATTGGAATCAGAAATCAAATCATGGCAGAGTACCAATTTATCAGCCAGCGCAAGAGCGAGATTATCGTTAGCAAGCCGCACTGGAAATGTAACTGATGGGAGAGTTCTGGTGACGTTTCCGAATGGTGAAGCAAGAAACTTAAGTGCTGGTCCAAGTTCGGAAATATCTAAAGCTGTTGTGGAAGTTTTTTCCAAAAAATTTTTAAAAGAACCAGCTGTTTTATGGCTAAGCACAAGTGACGCTAAAGTAACATTTGTAGATGATGCTATTGCTAAAACCATAGGCCTTGAAATCGAAGCAGATAAAAATTTGCCAGATCTGATCTTAGCAGATCTGGGTACACCCGATCCGCTTTTGGTATTTGTTGAAGTTGTTGCCTCTGATGGGCCAATTTCCGAGAGAAGAAAAGAAGCTTTGTATGAACTCAGTGACAAGGCTGGTTTCAAACGACAAAATATTGCATTCGTTACTGCTTATAGGGACAGACAGGTACAACCATTCCGCAAAACCGTTCCTGAATTAGCTTGGGGGAGCTTTGCGTGGTTTATGTCAGAGCCCGACAACCTTATTTTCTTAAGTGACAGTGAGAGGAAATTGTCTGAATTTTAATCAATACCGTTAATACTTAGTTTTATTAATACTTACATTGTCTCAACGAATGTTCTATAGTACTATATGATTTTTCCATTTAATTACGGAAACACGTAAATACTGATAATGTATTTTTAATATATTTGGCAATTATGTTATAAATCATAACATTAGCAAAAATTATTAACCATAATACATTAAAGTTGTATTTTCATTCAATTACTCAAATGGCAGACAATAACGATTTACAGCAGGAAGCTGCTTTTCCACAGCGCGACCTTCAGCTTCATAGCATCGGTTCATATACATTGGATTTAGATGCTAACAAGCATACAAGTTTAGAAGCAACTGATAATGAAGCAGATTACATGAATTTTATTCATGGCATTGTTCACGAAATTTCAACACAAGGAGGTAGACAGTTTATATGTAATAGCATGCATACTGAGGTTATTAATATAGTCAGCCAAATTGTTAATAATGATATAGATTTTAGTGAAGTAGAAGCAATTGCCGACAGATTATTGAGAATTGAAGTTGAAGCCCAGGAAAAAATTTCAAGATTAGGTAAACAACTGCATGAAGGCTTGCTTATCATTTCGCATATTACCGATCGAAATGTTGAAAAAATTATCATATGCAAAGCTGAAACTCTTTCCTATATAGAAAGGACAACCTTTACTCAACAAGATGGATTTCCATTAAAGAAAAAGATTTTTAAATCTGTCCAAATTACTTTTGACAATGATAAAAATATAGAAGAGATTTATGTTAATGATATTAATGAATCAATATCAAAATATTGGTGGGATACTTTCTTAGAACTCGCAAAAAAATATGAAGATGAAGAAAATACGAAAAAAGCATTTTCTATTATAGAATCTAAAATTCTCAATATTATTAGAAAGGAATCAAATACTGATTTTTGGAACTTAAGAAATACTACTATTCATTATTTCCGCTCCAATGAGGAGTTTGAAATACAAGACTATATTGAAAAATGTTTGGATGGATATGTTCCAGAGAAGGAAGATTTAGATATTGAAAAATTTGCGCTTAAGGCTAGAGAGCTTCCTACAAAGTTTGTCTTTGATCCTCAGTTTAGCTTAGTTAAAAAGGCAATTACTGCGAAAATTAAGAAAACTATTAGTTTACATGAGAGTATTGATTTAGTTCTTAAAGGGGAAGTAAATCCTGGTACAATAGAAAGTGCTCGGAATGGCCGACAAGAAAAAGGTATCTTTATCAAAACCTCAACAGGCTTTGACGAATTTGGTGGTTAATATTTAGAAGTATGAAATATAATTCTTTTTTAAATAGTATTGGAACTCCTAATGAGATTAAAATTTTTGAAGAAGATTTCAGTGAATTTACTGTAGAATATTCATATCCTACAATCCTAATGCCTACAGAAGAGAATTTCAAAGATATTTTTACAGAAATCAGAGGTTCAGATATTTGTTCTGTTTATTTATCTATTGAGCAGGGTGAAGCTGTTGTAATCAAAGACGATAATAATTTTACATCAGGTTTAAACGATCTAAAAAATTTACTGGTAAGTCATGAAGAGGGAGAAAAGATCAATGTTAAACTCAATGTTTATAAGAATTCAAACGATAATCAATTTTATTTTTACTCAAAAGACTGTTTTTTCAATTATATAAAATCATTTGACAGTTTAAGTTTAGCAAACTTTTTCTCCAGCAATATTTTTAATCATAATTCAAAGGTATATATCTTTATAAATGATTTTGTTGGTACATTAAACAGCAATAAATTTTTTATTTCGGCTCAATATCAACCTACAGAAGATAATTATGAATATCCTGAAAAAAGAATTAGTAATATAGTTTCTAATAATCACTCATCATTTTTTGGAAAACTACATGTTCTTCCAGAAGATTTTATTTTCAGCGGTAATGGTGAAATTGATTTGTCAACATTGGAACGATTTCAGAGGTTAGCGAAAATTCTTATAATATCATCAGTTTTTGATATCACTGATTTAACAAAAGAAAGTTTTTTTTATAAGTTAATGGTTATAAGTCAATCAGTGAATCCATAGATGAAGATAATATTACTATTAAAAATTTAGATGATTTTTACAATATATATTTATGGATATACAGTAGCGGGAATATTTTAGATAAGATTGGATTAGCTAGAAACTTAATCTCGTTACATTTAAGAAAGAACTCTAGTTTGGAGCTTGAGGGAGATGTATTTGAATCTTTAAAATCCAGTTATAAAATTTATGAAAAACAGAATGTAAAACAATACATTGAAGTTAGAAATAAAATGTCCGACCAAATTTTAGATTATGGTAAGCGCGTAGCCAGTTTTACAGATAATTTTGCTAACGGATTTCAAAAGTCTGCACTTTCATTAGTTACATTTTTCTCTTCCTTAATAGTTACGCGAATTCTGGCTACTCCAAAAAACAATTCTGATTTTATTATGTACAGTACTCTAATAACTATAGTATTTATTGGAATAACATCAGTTTACATGATAATTTCAAGATTTGAACTGAATGAGCAAGAAATTAGATTTAAAAAAAGTTATAAAGATTTTAAAACAAGATATACTGATTTATTAACTGAAGAAGATATTGCCCGTATCCTTAATAATGATGAAGAACATAATTCTGATCTATTATATATCAAGAAAAAGAAAAAATGGTATACCACCCTTTGGATTATAGTGCTCGTTCTTATATTAATTGCTACTATTATATATTACATTTGTGGAAATGTTAATCAGACTTCGCCAGAAAACATCGTTCCAATGCCGAAATTTATATAAATATTATTCAATATTTCAAGTCGCGCTTTGCAAAATTTAACATTTTGTATGTAGCTTTTATTTTTTATTTTTAATTGTATGTCCGCTTAAAACTAAGTTCCAATTATTTGGAAAATGTTTACTTTTCCACGCAATTTCAATACTTTCAGGTGTTGATATTGAAATATCTTCAATGTAGATAACAGCATAAAAATTTTCGTATCTAGAATCGTTAACGTAATTTGTTGCATCAATTTTTATTTGATCCATAAATTCATCAATATTATCATTCGCTGAATCCACATATTTATATTCTATTGCGGTTTTCATCTCAGGGATTAAAATATCTGGATTGTAGGCCTTGAATTCTTGTATAAACGAAGCTTTATTTCTAAGTCTACAGCTCGGATAGTACAGACCCAAAATCCATTTCACTTGCTGATAGATGTCGCTTTCATTTTTTATGGGTTTGTTTAAATTTTTTACTATAAATCCTGTGTTTTGTAAAAGAGAAAACAATTTTAGATTTTCATCCTCTTTTATTTTTGCATAATCGAAAAATGAGAATGGCTCCAAATACCTTCTGAAAAGCTGAGTTATGACTAATTCAGGCTCTCCTTCAGGATTAGATAATTCAGACTCATGTATGTTTTTATCAAATTTGTACTAAAAGTCACACAAATCACATTAGAAAATTTGTCACTTTGGTACTGTGTATTAAAAATGAACTGTCCGTCGTTAGAATTACTGTTTGGTTGTAAAACGGAATTAACCATTTTGTTCAACAGGTATGATTTTCCTACTCCGTTACTACCTATAATTATCTGAATATTTGTTGGAGGATATTGTTCTGCAATTATATCGAAACCTATTGGCGGAGTATGTTCAGTTTGCGAAGAATAAGTAAAACTGTAGTTACTTAGCCTGGCTCCTCCATTAGCAATTCTTTTAAATTGATTAACTATTGTATAATATGAAATATCTCTCAGAAGAGAATCGGTAGTTACTTCTTCATTTATTGCTAGATTCAATTTGTCACTATTTAGAGCGATATCATTAAGTCCAACTAAAACAAAATACTTAACTTCTTCTGGTAATTCATTTAAAGTTTCGTAGTAAGAATCTTCAGTACCTACAGAAAAATGATTGTCATCAAGTGTTTGGAAAGACTCTCCAATCTTAATTTTTTTCTGATCAATACCTTTTCTCTGGCCAATATAAGCGATTCTAACAGCCCCTATTGTGCATTTTTTTCCTTCGGAATCGACATACTCAACACCGAATAATGTGTAATATGAATAATCATTCCAATCGTCCCAAGTTAATAGGATTGTATTTTTTGTATTTTCGGGATAATTACCAAATTTATCTGTTACTAAAAAGTTCATTTCTGACATTTGCAAGTAGCTTAATTGTTATAGACACACTGTTCTGATCCTTTTAGTTTCTTTAGAACCTTCTATCGGAAAATCCATGAAATATCTGTCTGATAGATCAACTGATGTTGTCATATGAATAAGATTTGAAATAAAGTAAGAATGGGATAAGTCTTCAAGTTCGTATAAATTATAGAAATTCGAATTGCAGTTTGCATCAACCGGTGGATCTAATCCTATACCGTCTATCCAGTGCCTTATAAAAATATTTCCTCCCAGTGAAATATGATTAATTACTCCACGAGATAATCGTATTGAATCGTCAATAACACTAGAGTTTATTTTACCTCTATAATCGAAGGAAATTAATCCTCTAAAAATTCTGTTTTCATCGGTTCGACATAATGTTGGGAATCGATTAATAAAATTAAAATTTTCCACAATTTTCGATAGACCATTTTTGTCTGTACGACTTGATGATATGTTTGATTTTACTTCGATAATAGCTTTTACAGAACTTGGCGTAACAATGACAAAATCTCCCTCTTCAAATATTTTAGAATAATTATTATCGTAAACAATAATATCTATTTGTTTTGATAAAACATTTTCTGTTGGTGTAATTTGATGCAGTATAAAACCTGTTCCAACAGATAAATTATTAGGTAATTTTGTTTTTAAAAGAGATTTTAGCTTTTCTTCTTTATATCTTCCATCTTCACCCCAGTGTGCATCTCCGATTAAATTTCTGACTCTATTTTTTACAATGTCTAATTCTCTATTTAAAGATTTTTGATAATCTAGGGTATTAATCATGGTTATTAAAAGTTCGTTATAATTCAAATATACAAGATATCACCCTATTTGACGTTTCAATTTTTCTTAACTTTACAAAAACCACAAATATGAAAACACTAAAAATCTACAGTGTAATTGCTACTATTGCAATCATCGCATTATCAATAAGTCTTTATCAGACCATCAAAGAGCACGACAAAACCAAAAAAGTGCTTAAGGAAACAGAAGAAGTTCTGCTGCAATGTTCTGATAGGTACTATAAGGAAATATCTATTTCAAAATAAATAAATACATTTGCATGATCTCTCATATAAATGAGTTTTCATGGTTATTAGTTTTTATCCCCATTTATTGGGGATTTTTGTATTGAATCTATCTATACTACTTGAACTTAAAAAACAAATCCTGACAACCGTCAGGATTTGTTTTTTAAGTTATCCTAAAGTATCATTTTTTTATTTTATTAAATTTTTCTTTAGCATCAATCTCTAAGTTTTTGTAAAATAGTTCTTTTTCAGCGGTTAGTTTTTCTTCCAAATTAAATGATTCCTTAATTATAGATAGGACATAATCCAATGATTGTAATATAAACAGGGGATTGTATTCGATTTTTAGTGACTGACAAACTTTAAATAGTATTTTCCAACTTGTAGAATGCTCATATCTCTCCAATCTACCAATAGTAGTCTTATTAGATCCGATCAAAAGTCCGAGACTTTCTTGGGATATTTTTTGTTTAAGTCTTTCAACTCTAACTATACAGCCGATCTGTAAGGCTAAAAAGTCAATTTCTTCATTACTATATTCTTGCATATAGTAAAATTTGAAATATTCAATAATATTATTCGATACAAATTTGTATCGAATAAGAATTTTTTTATTATATTTGTAAAAGAGGTTACAGAAAATGTAACTTTGCGATACTTCAAAGAAATATAGAAGCTATTGCTTAGAATCTTGTAATAGAAAACTGGTAATTTTTAAACACACAAGACGATAAGTAAGCGGCTCACGACCTAGGCGTGGGTCTCTTCCCCTTATCTGTGTGTAAGGTATACCAGTACCCCTATTACTGATAATGTAGAGTACCCATGCCGTCTTTTTTCAATGCAGTTCGCTCATTTCTACAAAAAATCTAAGCCCGCTTCCTAAAATACAGTATCAGACTACACGATACAATAGGAAGGTACAACCTATTGCGGCTTTAAATAGCTCACTCGGGACACAGATTTCATTCATATCAAATTCTTTCCGGTGCCTTGCGGTCACTGCTTACAGATCCTCACCAGTCCTTTTTCACACCAAAGGGCATTAGGAAAGTTTTTAACTATCAATGAAGCCACTACTACAATTACAAAAGATCAAAAAACAAAAAAGCCCCTTCCCATACAGTTTGACGACCTAGGGAAAGAGCGAAGCTTAGTAATTACTGAACAATTAAAAAACCTTTTACAAATCTATGAAAAATTCCTATTCTAATATAGGAGGTATTTTCTTTGGCCTTATGCTGACCGCTGTCAGCAGTAACACAAACGCCCAAACACGCACCATATCCGGTACCGTTACTTCATCCAACAAACCCCTTTCAGGAGTAATGATCTCCCAAGAGGGAAGTGACCAGGTAACCACCACCAGCGAAAATGGAACCTATACGTTACAGGTTTCAGTAGAAAATCCCATCCTATTGTTCAGACACCCTGATTATTCAGAAGAGCGAATCACCGCTACCAATCAGAAAGTCATCAATATCAGTTTAAAGGAAAACGTAAAGGGAATCGAAGAAGTTATTCTCAATGCAGGCTACTACAAGGTCAGAGACAAAGAAAGCACCGGTAGTATCGCCAAAGTTTCAGCAAAAGACATAGAAAACCAACCCGTGACCAATGTTCTGTCAGCTGTGCAGGGAAGAATGCCCGGCGTCAGCATCACCCAGAATTCAGGTGTGGCTGGTGGTGGCTATGATATCCAGATACGTGGAAGAAACAGTCTCCGCAACAGCGTCAACAGCAGTGTGGATGGCAACCAGCCGCTCTACGTCATCGACGGTGTACCATTGGGAGGTCAGCTCAATTCCGCCTATTCCGTGACCATTATGCCTCTGCGAAGCATAAGCCCGCTCAATGCCATCAGTCCCAATGATATTGAGAGCATTGAAATCCTGAAGGATGCCGATGCCACCGCGATCTATGGGTCGAGGGGTGCAAACGGAGTGGTATTGATAACGACCAAAAAAGGGAAGAAGGGTACTTTGGGGCTGAGCCTGAATACCAGCTACAGCCTGAGCAGTGTCGCCAGTCATATGGATATGATGAGTACAGAACAGTATCTGTCAATGAGAAGGCAGGCCTATCAGAATGCCGGAATCGCCACACTGCCTGCTACGGCCTATGATGTGAATGGCACATGGGATCAAAATCGTTATACGGACTGGCAGAAGGAACTGATCGGACGGAAGGCTGCGGGAAGCATGACGCAGGCCAGTATCAGTGGAGGGACAGACCGAAACAGTTTTCTGGTAAGCTTTACGCACAACGACCAGTCTAGCGTATTTCCAGCCGATTACCACTACAAGACCAACATCCTGAATTCTTCCTTCAGCCATGTGTCGTCGGATCAGAAATTCCGCATCGAGGCTTCCAATATGTTCTCTTCACTTTCAAATAATGTCGTGAACAGCGACCTGACCACGCAGGCACTCGGTATGAGTCCCAATGCTCCTGCACTATATGATTCTGCAGGAAATATCAACTGGGAGAATAACACCTTTACAAATCCTGTGGCTTCTCTGGTAAGTACTTATGAAAATAAGATCTCACAGTGGAATACCAATGTTAATCTCTCCTACAGATTTTGGAAGGACCTTTCGTTCAAAATAAATGGCGGCATCAATTATCAGAATCTGGACGAATTATCCCTGAAGCCCAGCAATATGTACAATCCCGCCTACGGCATTAAGCCTGCCAGTTCTTCTGTCCTGAAAAGCAATAACAGCCTGTTTTCGTACATTATCGAACCTCAGTTGTCGTGGAAGAAAAATATAGGCTTGCATCAATTGGATGTACTTGCAGGAGGTTCTTTTCAGGAAACCAACGGTAGGCAGTCCTCGATGATCGGAGTAGGTTTTGCCAGCAATGCCCTGATCACCAACATAGGTGCCGCAACGACAAAGATCGTAGCCGATCAGGTCAATGCGCCTTACAAGTACGCCGCCTTGTATACACGTCTGAATTACCAGTATAACAACAGATACATTGTCAACCTGACGGGACGCCGTGATGCATCCAGTCGCTTTGGAACCAACAACAGGGTCGCCAATTTCGGTGCGGCAGGAGCTGCCTGGCTATTCACGAAAGAATCTTTTTTCGAAAACATCAGCTGGCTGAGTTACGGAAAGCTTCGTGGAAGCTATGGGATTACAGGAAGCGACTTTATCGGCGATTACCAGTATCTGGATACCTACACGATCAATGATATAGGCTACAACAGTATCACGGGATTATATCCTTCAAGACTCTATAATCCTGACTACAGCTGGGAGAAGACAAAAAAACTGGAGGCCGCTTTGGAATTGGGTTTATTTAAAGACCGACTGATGCTGACGACGTCCTGGTACAGAAACCGTTCATCGGATCAGCTAGTAGGGATCCCACTGCCATCGACCACAGGGTTTTCAAATGTCCTTGCCAATCTTGGTGCGACGGTCGAAAATTCAGGCTGGGAAATGTCCCTGAATTCCAATATCGTAAGGTCTGAGCAGTGGAAGTGGGAATCGGGTGTGAATCTGACCGTTCCACAGAATAAACTGCTGTCATTTCCAGGATTGGAAGGCTCTACCTATGCCAACACTTACAAAGTAGGCTATCCAACCTCGATCGTCAAAGTATTTGAATATCAGGGGATCGATCCTGTGACAGGCAATTACACTTTTAGAGATTTTAATGGTGACGGAAAGATCAGTGCGCCTGATGATACGCAGGCGGTAGAAAATATTGGGGTCCGATATTTTGGTGGATGGCAAAACCAGGTTTCCTACAAGAATATAAGCTTGTCATTTCTTTTCTATTTTGTGAAACAGAGAAACTGGAACTACACCAGGAATATGCCGACGCCAGGAACCATGAGCAACCTGCCGGCGGAGTTTGTCAATGTTTGGTCTGTGGAAAATCCGGGCGGGATCATTATGCCTTATTCCACTGGTACCAACACGCAAGTCAATACACTGACGAATAATTTCAGGAACAGTACCGCAGCGATCGGTGACGCTTCCTTCATCCGTCTGAAAAATGTACAGCTGAATTACCGTATTGAAAGTTCCGACAGGTTCTTTAAGGATGCGGTCGTCTATGTGCAGGGGCAAAACCTGTGGACCTGGACCAAATATTTTGGATTGGATCCGGAATTCAGTGTAACGGGCTACCTGCCACCGCTTAAAACCATTGCCTTTGGACTACAGTTGAATTTTTAAATAACAACATTATGAAACACTATATCATATTAATTACAGCATTGATCTCATTAGGTTTTTTGCTGAACTGCGAAAAACTGGTAGAGATCGACGCACCAAATAATCAGATCAGTACCGCCGCCGTTTTTCAGGATACCAACACCGCAGATGCGGCACTTGCCAATTTATTGGCAGAGATCAGAAATAATTCGCTTTTGTCTGGTGGAAACCGGGGGATGGGCGCTTTGCTGGCAAGCTATGCCGATGACCTTGATGGCTATTACATCAATAACATCAATGCTTCAATGGATATTTACAACAATCAGCCGCTGGCAGGAAATACCATTGTCGAATCAACCTGGCAAAATGCTTATAAAGAGATCTATATGGCCAACGCAATTATTGAGGGACTGAAAAGTTCATCCATACCGGAAGCTGACCGCAAGCGGATCAGCGGTACTGCCTTACTTATTCGATCGGTTATTTATTTTAATCTCCAGCGTATATTCGGTGACATTCCCTACACGGACACAACCGATTTTGAGATCAACAAGCGTTTAAAAAAAATGACAGCCGATGCAATATTTATCCAGGTTGAAAAAGACCTGCAGGAATCATCGAGGCTTCTGGAAGATAACTATACCAATGCTGAACGCCTTTACCCCAACCGAAAAGTAGTCCATATGGTACTGGCTGACCTTTATCTGACACAACGTGAATGGCAGAAGGCAGAGTCAGCGGCCAAAGAGGTCATTAACAGCCCATTGTATTTGTTCGAAGGAGACATTAAGAAAGCATTTTTAAAATTAGGAAAACATATTCTGTGGCAGTTAAAACCGCAAAATATCAATGACGGGACAGCGGAGGCACAGCTCTACTATTTCGATAATGCCGCACCGCCATCCTATGCGCTTTCCACAAGTCTTGTGAATGCTTTCTCCAATACAGACCTGCGGAAAGAAAACTGGATGAAGCCTGTCACCTTCAATCAGCAGACCTGGTACAGACCTTACAAATACAAAAGCCTGTCACCGAATACCACAGAATATTCGATACTGTTCAGATTGGAACAGGCTTACTTTATTGTAGCAGAAGCACTGGCACAGCAGAACAGGGTAGGTGAGGCCTTGCCATATATCAATGCTGTAAGGCAGAGAGCCGCCTTATCAGCATTGCCGGGCACTCTTTCCAAAGATCAGTTTTTAGAAGAATTAATAAAGGAAAAGCGCCGTGAATTTTTTACCGAAGGCGGGCAGCGTTTTTATGATCTGAAGCGTTTCGGAAGGCTGCAGGATCTCAAAGCAGTGAAGCCGAACTGGAATAATTTTAATCAGCTGTGGCCGATCCCCCTCAGTGAACTGTTGCTCAACGCCAACCTCAACCCCCAGAATGAAGGCTATTAAACTGTTATATTGTGCTATCCTGTTGTTGTCATCTAAACTTCATTGTCAGTCCGGAGTTTACCCGAAGGGCACCGTACCCGAGCAGCATAATCGCCGTTATACGATCGGGATGCAGGTGTCTTCACCCGATCATCAATGGACAGCATTTCGTAAGATATACGATGAACAGGATACATTGATGGTGGTCAGCCACAAAGATCCTAACGTTAACAGACAATACGCCGGAATAGCAAAGTATTATTTTACAGAAAGCTCAAAACTGCTGCTCATCAGGAGCGGCAGTGCGGAGCTTATCAACGTGCATTCCGGAACTGTGAGACATTGGTCTCAGATGGCAAAAGCAGCATATCTGAAATCAAAAAACCTGCTGGTCATTTTGCAAAAAAGAGAAGATGCAGAAAAGGATCTGGAAGTGTGGTCAGAGGACCGGTTGCTGAAGAGATACGAAAATGTGGACCAGTTTTTTATTAAGAACGATCAGTTGTTTTTTACCAGACTAAAAGAAGGTCACACGACATTGCATGATGGTCAACAAACTGATAAACTGATCCTGACAACGGATCAGAAGATAGTTGACCTCACCTGGACAGACAATGGTGAAACTGCCTGGGTCGAGGAGCAAAAAGACGGGCGTAGGGATATGGTCTATATTGATCAGAATGGTCAGGTTTTTAGGATCAAGGACGATATAAAGCAGGATTTCCGCTCTGCCAGCATAATGCCTATTCCTAACAGCCTTTGCTTTTTTGTCACCCTGAGCCTTAAAAGTGAAGCCTCCAAAGGATCTTCTGATCCAGATATCTGGAATACAGTTAACCGGAAATTGGAAAAGAAATTTCACAATGGATCTGAAAGTCTCTCCCTGATATGGAATCCGGTCAGGCGTGTTAGCAAAATAATAACTGAAGAACCATCTACCACTGCGGTCAGTATAGGCCATGAGAACTATTTTATAACATTTGACCCTTCTCTGAACCAGGATTATGTGAAATATTATCCTGAAATCGATTTTTACCGTTATGACAGCAGGAACCTAAGTAGGGAATTCATTGGTGCAGGAGGCTCAAAGGTCATTTACGGAAAGACAGGCCGTTACTTTCTGTCTGATTTCAATGGTCTGTGGATCCTGTTTGATGTAGAGACACTTGCTGTAAAAAAACTCGGTATCGAAAGCAGTAATGAGGGATTCTTCTCTTCAGACGGCCAATCTATAATGTTCACATCTAAAGAAGGTCTGATGAGGTACAGGATCAACGACGGGCAAACAGAAAGGATCCGACTATTGGAGGGCTATGTTCCAACTATTTTAAATGCCGCTCAAAAAAGGCAGAGTTCGGGTGACGCATCGCAGAATATCTATGATCCTGAACAAAGACTTCTGTTGAAGATGTATGATCACAGTGAAGATAGGACGGCTGTGATTTCCTACTTCAATCATCAGATAAAAATACTGGTTAAGCCCACAAGGCAAAGGATTGAATCAATCGTCCAAAAAGATGGCGATCTGATAAGCTACGTTGCAGAAGATTATAGCGTACCACCTTATCTTAACGTGATTTCAGGGAAAAAGTTGAAAACGGTTTTTAAAAGCAATGGCGATGACCGATTGCTGCCATCGATTCACAGCGAAAGGATTTCCTATACCAACGCAGAAGGTGTCAGGCTTACTGGGATTCTTTATTTTCCTGTCGGCTATAAGGCTGCTGCAAAGTACCCTATGATCGTCAGCATCTACCAAAGGCAGAGCAAATACGGGAATGAGTATCTTAGGGATGGTTTTTTTGAACGGACAGAAGGCCTGAACATCAGATCCTATCTTGAAAGATCCTATTTTGTTTTTTTACCTGATATTGTTTATGGTAAGTCAGGAACCGGTTTTTCAGCACTTGACTGTGTCAACCGGGGTTTAGATGCCTTAACCGGATTTTCTGCCATTGATTTTGGCAGGATAGGGCTGATAGGACATTCGCACGGTGGTTATGAAGTTAATTTTATTGCCACACACTCCAAAAGGTTTGCCGCCTATGCTTCAGGAGCAGGAAACAGCGATCTGGTAAGATCTTATTTTTCTTTTAATTATAATTTTCTCAAACCTTTTTACTGGCAGTTTGAAGATGGACAATATGAAATGCCGCAAAGTTTTGAAGATAATAAGGCGCTTTATATCAGAAATAGTCCTGTCTACAATGTTTCCGGAATCAATGCTCCCATCTTGCTGTGGGCTGGAATGCTGGACAAGAATATTGCCTGGGACCAGGTCATGGAATTTTATGTTGGCTTAAAACGAAATAAAAAAGAAGGTGTTGCACTCTTTTATCCCGATGAAGGCCACGGTTTTCTAAAAAGAAAAAACAGGCTGGATATTGCAGGGAAAATAAGTGATTGGTTTGATCATTATCTCAAAGATGCGGATATTGAAGAATGGATGGATCAAAAATAACAAAGGATGCTTTTCAGCATCCTTTTTAAATTTATGGTCTTACGAAAAGAGGGTTCGGACAAGAAGTATCATCGATCTTCTCATAGAGTTGTTCCGGACCACTGCCTAAATTAGCCATGCAGGTAACAGATCCCGTTGTACTGCAAGAGACATTGCTGTCTATACATTTTACTACTGGTTCTGCATTATGGAATGCAAAACCGTTTACAATTGCTTTATCGCTGCCTTTTCCTAAATTGCCAGCTAAAGCTGATGTTGCGCCTATCATCACAATCGCGACAGGCATAATGAACTTTTTCATAATATTAAGTTTGTTTGTTGCTGCCTACTCTAATGTAAGGTTTTCGGCATTCCCTTTCCTGAGATCGCTAGCAAACGCCTGCGCATAGCGGTAACGAATAATCTCATTTCCTATAAGCGTGTAGAAGTATTCATATGTAGCGAACATTTGGATCAATTTGTCATCGCCCTTATTCTGAATGTAGAAACTTCCTCTGTAGCTTTTATTGTTTGTATTGTAGATATCGATGATTGAATTGGTTTTCCATTGATTGCGGTTTTCATATTTCCCCATCAGATTGGACTGGTTGAATAAGAAACCATTAACTGCGGTTCCCATCTTATTTACCATCACGGGTGGTGCGTTCATTTTGATCTTACCATTGGTCATCATCTTACTTTGAACCTTGGCAATGCTGGTTGTATCTATGGTATGTTGACTGCTGAAAAGCTGATCCGCATCAGCGCTGGTAATCACATTACGGTAGAAGTAATTATAATAATATTGATCCGTTTGATTGTCTGCAATGAGATAACCATCTGTATCAAAAATACCGTCCTTCTGCTTTTGAATGATATTCGGATTCAATTCATACTTTCCGCTTGCTGTATTTAAGATTCCTAGAGATCTGACCATCGTTTTAGGATTAAAGGTTCTGAATGCAATTTTTACTGAATCAATGACCGCTATCTGGTCAAAATAGAATTTTTTGTAGCTAACGGTCTCAGCATAATGGCTTTTGATAGTTCCTCTGTAAATAATTGGAACCGTCCCGTCTGCAAGATAAAATTCAGAACCTTGGACATACAGCTTTAGAAATTTAAATCCGTGATCATAGTTATCAAGCTTGATCATCTGTTTTCGGTAATTGTTCATTGATGGGTCAACCTCCGTTATTATCATTGGATTTGTATAATTGCCAAGAATGATTTTTCCCTCGCTCACACCCGCAAAATAATAAGAGTTGACCTTCAGGTCAAGGCTTTTCTCTTTTATAATGAGATGATGGGGAAATCGTCTCACGAAACTATTTCCTTTCTTTATCATCTGTTCTGAAGAAAAAAATAAAATCATGACCAAGGCACAGTTTAGAATGATCATGATTGTAACTGAAACCAGTGTTTTGATCCAATGCTTCCTTACATGTTCAAGAATGAAAATGCTTACAGCAGCAGCGACAACACAGCAAACATTAAAGATCAGATGTTCTTCCCATCCTAATTTTTCTAATATGCCTCCGCAAGAACATGGTATAAATTCACTGTAGTTGAGAATAAGGTAAATGTATATTGTAAATGATGTCATTATACCCAGTGAGCCGTATAATCCTATTATTCTGTATTGAGAAAATATGAGAAGAAAAGCAATAAATAGCTCTGAAATGATCACTGAATAAGAAACAATACCTGCATAAGAACTTAATAATGGAGATTGCCCGATCTGCACCTGGAAATTTTCAAAGTCAAGAATTTTACTGATACCCGCATAGACGAACAGCAGAATAAAAAAATAACTGACTATTAAAATGAAGATATTCAAATAATTTTTCATCACCAATATTTTTAGAATTTAACTGGACCGCAACAGTCTCCATTTAACTTTCAATCCGCAATAATCCGGCATCTTGCTGCCTTTCATAATCGGACAGGTGGTTTTAAAATTCCCCATACTTTCCCAGATGCCGCTTTCCGGACATGGTAAGCCTGTGACAACTGATATGGAGGTATGGGGAATCATAGGATATAGAATTTAATTATTTATTGGAACAGTCCGCCAATTGTCACCATCTCTCACAGGTGGATCGGGATATACTGGTGGATTGTCTTTTCTGATCGTGTCCCCACGCAGAAATACGGCAGGTTTCAGATCATCAGTTTCGGTTTTCGGTAACACAGCATCATCATGTTCTGCACAATTCAGCACACCAAATGCGCATGCGATAAGACTTAAAAATGGCAATAACTTTTTCATTTTAAATAATTTTAAATGGTTATTCCGACCGGATTATATTAGAATTCTGAGACCAAAGGTAGAGTCGTCGGGAATTGAAAAAAAGCCTGCTGTGGCGCTATTTTAAAATGAAGACGTATCAATTTTAAAATTGTACCACTCATTTTCAGGTATTAAGCCCTTAGTCATGAGAGTTAGGAACAATTTCCGTTTGACAGACCATCAAGCCGCACAGAAATCCTTTATTTAATGGGAAAATGTTTAATTTTGAGATGGTGAGGTTCTAATAATAAGCATATGAAAAAGTGTTACGGCTTTCTCATGCTCTTTTCCTTTTTATCGCAGCTTACATTTTCACAGCCAAAGAAAGAAAAGACCTTTGAGAAAATAAGAAGAAAGTATGAGATGAAAACCATTGATGACATCAGTGCGATGCCTGATGTGAGGATCTTTATCCTAAAGGCAAAGGATGAATCCAATTTCTCAAAGCTGATCCAGGGTTACCGGGACGGCCGGCAGTTCGATCTTCCGCATAAGATCAACTATGCGGACAGTGCTATCGCAGCCAGCATCAAATATGGATCTAAGGACGACATCAGTAATGATTATCTCAGCAAGGGTATCATTTACTATTTCTATCACAAAAACTATAAACTTGCACTGGACCAATATCTAAAAGCCTATGGATTTTCCAAAAGGTCATATGACCAATATCTTCATCATAAGGTGATCTATCATTTAGGGGTTGTGAAATTACATTTAGGTTATTATGAGGAGGCTCAGGAGCATTTTGATGAGTGCGTTGCTTATTATGGAAAAAAAACAGAGGCGAAACTTCATTTCAACGAAAAGTTTAACCGCAAAAAGGCCTATCTAAACAGCCTCCACCAGCTTACGGTCACCTGCCGGTATCTTAAAAACTACAAGAAGAGCGACAGTCTGAGCCAGTTGGGACATGACCTTACATTAAATGATGACGATTTTGCTTTAGAGCACAGCTATTTTCTAAAGTGCAGAGGCATTTCAAAATATATAAAAAAGGATTACTCAGGTGCTGAGGCCGACCTTGAAAGTTCATTACCAGTCATAGTCCAGAGAAATGATTTCGCCTGGGCCTCTGTGGTGTATTACTATCTGGGCAAGATCAACGAGGCACAAAACGATACCGATAAAGCCATTTTATATTATACGAAGATCGATTCTATCTTTGAAGTTCACGCCTTTGTATTACCCGAGGTCTATAAAAGCTACAACTTTCTGATCGAACATTATAAAGATAAAGATGTTAAAAGACAGTTGTACTATACCAACCAATTGCTGAAAGCTGACAGCCTGCTGACCAAGAATTATGCTTATCTCTCGTCAAAGCTTCACAGGGATTTTGATCGCCGCATGCTGGTAGAGGAGAAGGAAAGGCTGGAGCAGGTCAGCAAAAAAAAGACTGTTTACGCTCAATTCCTTGCAGGACTTGTCTTATTGATCCTGATTATTTTCACAGTCCGTTACCGGAAAGACCGAACAATTAAAAAGCAGTATTTATTCCTTCAAAAAAAACTGGCAGAACAATCAATTGCCAAAGACGACCTCGTCATTGATGAGGCACCGGAATATTCGATCAGAAAAACTTTTCTGACCGATGAGATGGCGCAGAAGATCACAGAAAAACTAAAAAAGTTCGAAGATGAACATCAATTCCGGAAAAAGGGATTGACGCAACATAGTACAGCCGTAAAACTAGGTACGAATTCCCACTATCTTTCCATCTACATCAATGAGAACAAAGGCATGAATTTCAACAGGTATATCGCTGAACTTAGGATCAACTATATTACCAATCTTCTCAACACCAACAATAAATACCTCCATTACACCATCGAAGCTTTGGCAGAGGAGTGCGGCATAGCGGCACGCCAAAATTTCTCCAGCCTGTTTAATGAGATCAATGGTATCAGACCGACTGATTACATCAGGAACAGAAAAAAAGAATTGGGATTGAGCTAACTAGGCATCAATAAAGGATTTTTTGTAAATTTCTAAAAAAAGGACATGGTAACAAAAACTATTTTTAGAAAAATCACAAAACTAAATGACGACCTGGAGTTGAAGATCAACGAAGTGTATGACGACGACGAAGACATGGTTAAGATCGCTGAGAAATCTCTTATACTCATCGATGAATCGGTCAGAAATTTAAAGGAGATGATCTCCCCGCATCATTTTGAGACGGTTGCTGAAGAAGTCTACTTCTTTAAAACACTGAAGCCCCAGTTTATTTCTAAATTCATTTATTATTCCACTATTCTTGACATCGAATCCCATAAACCTAATGCGGGAAACAAGGCTCTGAAAAAGTATTACGAGGCAGAACAGGAAAAGCTGAAAACCTTTTATGAGGAGCAGGCAGAATTTTACAGTTATTACAGGAGGGAAGCCACCTATCTTGACCAGAAGATATTTGTCAGAAATTCCTACGACCTGAAAATGAAATTATCATTTGGCTTCTACAATTTTGACACGAGTTTTACCACTTCTCACGATCAGATGATCGCGAGGTTCCTTGCCAGCCAGAAAATGGACCAATATTTAAAAAAAACAGCTCGAAAATATTGGTGATCATCCCATTGGTAAAAGCTTTTCACCACTGGTATGGTCTGCATCAAAGGTCGGCCTGATCGAATTGGTCTATGCGCTTTACCAGATGCGATGTTTCAATGGCGGTAATATCGAGCTCAGTGAGGTCATTAAGTTTGTGGAAAGATCTCTGGACACAGACCTCGGCAACTTCCACAAAACCATTTTTGAGATCCGGAACCGTAAACAGGGGCCGACAAAATTTTTGCATCTGGTCAGTGACCATCTTCACCAGCATTTTCTGAATACTGAAGGGGAGTGATCGGTTTAAAAACCTTGAATGCCTGTCAGTCTGCATTCAAGGTTTTTTTTATTCTTTATTGATCAAATGCTGCAGATCGGGATCGTTTGAGATCCTGTCCATTTCATTCGTAATAATCATCAGGATATCCGCTTTGATATTTTTATAATTGGCTGTAATTTCCTCCCGCATACGCTCGGCTCCGTTCTCGTCAACAAATGAACGGATGTGAGGTATTGGTTGATAGTTTTTTTCTTCCGCAGAAAGTTTAACGGTGTCAACGACAATCTCAGAATGGAATATTTTCTGATTGATCCTTTCATCAAAGTTGTCAGAAACGGCACCCACAAAAAATCCCTGTGTGAGCGTTGAGATCTTCGAGGCCGGGATCAGGCTGTCCAGTTGTGTTGAAATGGACGTTGACGTGTCATTTCTATTGATCGATATGCTTTGCCTTTTTTGCAGTACTTTCCCAAACCTTTCTGACAGTGATTTTGCAGTTTCGCCAACCACCTGTCCACTGAATATATTTCCCACGGTGTTTTGAATCACTTTGCTTTCCTTATCTCCATAATCTCTTGTCAGCTGAGAAAAGTCCTGAAATCCCAAGCAGACCGAAACCTTGTTGCTTCTGGCAGTTGCGATCAGGTTGTCCAGTCCCCTAAAGTAAATGGTGGGCAGCTCATCAATAATGACTGAACTTTTCAGCTGCCCTTTTTTGTTGATCAGCTTGACAATTCTGGAGTTGTAAAGTCCCAGTGCGGCTGAGTAAATATTCTGACGGTCAGGGTTGTTGCCTACACATAATATCTTGGGTTCCTCCGGATTGTTTATGTCCAGTGAGAAATCATCTCCTGTCATCACCCAATAGAGTTGCGGGGAGATCATTCGGGACAAAGGGATCTTTGCAGAAGCAATCTGTCCCTGCAGCTGATCCTGCGCACCGCCCTGCCAGGCATCCATAAAGGGGGAGAGGTAGTTTTCAAGTTCGGAATAGGAGGTAAGTATTGTAAACACATCCTCGTACTTTTTATTGAGCAATTCTATGGCGTGCGGGAAAGTGCAGTATTGACCATCTTGATAGATCTTCAAGAACCAAATGATCGCTGCCAAAAGGATGATCGGGCTTTCCACAAAAAAGTCTCCCTGCTTTTGGATCCAACTTCGGTTCAGATTGAGCATAATTGTGTAAGCTGCTTCATAGGCATCTGATATATCCGTCATAAAGTTTGGATTCAACGGATTGCAACGGTGGCTTTTTCTGGGGTCATCGAAGTTGATAATATAAAATTTCGGTTTGATCTTGTAACCCTCCGAATGATTTAACAGATGGTTGTAAGCAATAAGGGAAAGGTCGTCAAACTTAAAATCGTAGATGTACATGGAAAATCCCTTTTCAATATGCTGCCTGATATAATTGTTTACAACAGCATAGGATTTTCCTGATCCAGGCGTACCAAGAACTATAGTAGCCCTGAATGGATTGACCACATTGATCCAACCACTGTTCCATTTGTTTTTGTAGTAAAACTTTGTGGGGAGATTGACGGAATATTCGTTTTCCATCAGTCTGGTCTCCTGCAGAAAGCTTTCATTCTCACTATTAAAAACATCATCCATCAGATTATGTTTCAGAAGACGACTTACCCATACACCGGCTATCATCAATAAGATATAGCCCGAACCAGTTGAAATCATATAAAGCAATGTGAAAGGATTTGGTGAGATCAGCAATAAAGGTGTGTTGAAAAAGAATAGGGCAGTACCCAATGCTAAGACTACAGATATTTTCGGCCAAGTGATCTTTTCATTTTTCACCCCTTTGGTTCCAAGACAGCTCAGCCCCAACAATACAACAGCAAAAAGTTTTGAATATATTGTGCTGCCAAAGAGTCCTGCCGCCCTGTTAAAATTTTGCAGGATCTTATTGACAATTTCGAAGTTCCAGCTACGCTGTTCAAAAAAGCCATAGCAAAACCAGTAAAGATGCATCAATATCACTATGATACTAACTGCTCTCATAAAAGCCATTATTTTGGCTAAACCTCTTAAATCGTCTTCTCCCTGCATTATATTGTTTTTTTTTATTTATGGGCGTAAATTTATGAGCTTAATGCAAGCGACTTCAGGAATGTGGATTTTAGTGGAAGTGCATGGCAGTATGCTGATAGAATATTCAAACATTTGTCAAAATATTATTTTGTGACTCTGATCTCTATCTCCGATTTCTCCCGTGTTTCCTTTTCTTCCTCATTCTGTTCGCAAAATCATGTTCCTCCTGATCTTCACCCAAAGCTTCGGGAAGAAAGCCTCCTAATGCTTCAGCAATATCATCTTCATGTTTGTCATCATTATTAAGGAAACTGAATAATTGGTGCGGTTCTTCAACAGTAAGATCTAAATCATCTTTATGAGATGGTTTCGGTAGTTTTTCCACTGTCTTTGAAATGTCAGGGTTATAATGGTTCCAATGTTCATTGAAGGTATTGGCAGAAAATTCCTTACCCAAACGTGAACCGTTCCAAACCGTTCTGGAATGATGGTCTATAAAAGTGATCCCGTAAATACGTCCTGTCTCATTTCTGCGGACCACTGTATCAATGTTATGTCCGACAAGATTCTTTTTGAATTCGCACTCACTAATCGTAGCTCTCAAAGCAGTGGTGACGGCATTTATAAGTTTAGTTTTTGAGGAGTAGCCTTTTAAAGACACTTTATTTTTAGCAAATTGCAGCTCTAATGCTGGCAGTCCTGCGTTCTTTCCGAACAGGGAAGCCTTGAGAGGATGTCCGGCTGTTTCGCCTTTTTCATTTAAGGGGATATACAACAGACCCTGCTGCATTTTTCCCTGCAGTTCGCCTTCGGTTTTATCTGTTGTAATATTGAAAAGGGAAAGTAAAGCATTATATTCTCCCAAAGTCTGGTATTGATAATAGTTTGGCAGGTGGCGAACTACTGAGGCTATCTGACTTTTGATATCGCCTGCACGATAATTTACAGGCCGGAAGATCTTGTCATAACTCTTCCTAACCTTATCGATTGCGGTTGTCAGTAAGTATTTTTTCTCCAGTTCACGACAAATATCCATAGACCGCATTCTCTCGAATTTATCGGAGATCTTTTTTCCTTTTTCATCTACACAAACCGATACAATGTGAATGTGACTACGGTCAATATCTGTGTGTTTAAAGACAACAAAAGGCTGGTCTCCGTAGCCCATTTCTGCCATATATTGCTGGGCGATTTCCCTGTATTTTTCATCAGAGACCTTATCTTTAGGATCAGGATTCAATGAGATATGCAGCGTATGCTTTTCTGTATTTCGATTGGCTAAAAGGTAAGGCTCAAATGACCTCGCCAACTGGGCAACAGAATACTTGCTGTCTACAGTTTCAATCATTTTGTTCATCAACAATATCTCAGCATTTTCCTTTTCAATTTTTTGATTATTGTAGGACAATGTACCGTAAAGATTGCTGCTTCTTCCAATTTTTGCGATCATTTTATTCTGAATTTTTCAGATGCTTTTGGGCAAATTCCTCTGTCAGCTGCATTACCTTTTTGAAAATTTCCACCATTTCTATAGTTTGTTTTTCCAATTTATAGAGCATAGCCGCTGCTTTTCTCTCTGAAAAATGCGTGTATAAAAGCTTAACCATCTGATTATAATTAACGCCAACAGCACGAAACTGACTGTGAAATGAGGTCAGTCTCATATAGAAATCCACAGTTCCTTTATCTACTTTAATGGTCTTTATGCTTTTTTCAAAAATACAAGACGTAATAAAATGAGCCTTAACTTTCATTCCCGACTCGTCAAAAAGTTCAAGAAAGCGGGTATGTTCCACCTCATTAAATGAGATCGTATATCGAATCTTGGCAGGATCAGCCTTCGGACGGCGTCCTGTTTTTTTCTGTGGTTTACCATTATGATCCTTCATAATCTATCTAATTAATTATTAAAACATCGACTTCGGAGATTGTTTTTCAGCTCCCGGCAGGGCAAGTTGTTTTGAGCATCCGAAAACGTTTCGAGATGCTCAAAACACAACTTGCCCCTTCGGGTGAAAGGCTAAATCCACAATACAATGGATCCAATCCAGCATTACATGCTCTTACTATGTGTAAAAATTTAGAGCTTAAATCCATTCAATCATCCTTTGACAAAGTAAACCACAATGCTTCACAGATTCTCTGAAGTTCATAAGGCCAAACAAGACCACTGCGAGTCAAAGACAACCACTCAGAAGCTGAATACAAAAGGATGTTATTTATTTGTACAAGAAGGTCGGCAGGACTGATGTATGGCAAAACTGTTTGAGATCTTGAAGGCAAACATTCTGGAATTCAGGAATTCAAGCTTTTCGGACATCCGGAATTCCCGCAGGATAAAGATCAGTCAGGAAGTATGACCTGATATGCGTACATATAGGATTCTAGCAAGAAAGACCAACTGAATGATTGAATTCTTACCGTAAGATTGGATGGCAATAGTGCTTTCAGCCCAGTCAGATTCCCGGAGATCCAGATGTAGTTTAAGACTGCTGGCAAAATGTTATTACTCATATACCGACTACCAATGTTCAACTATAAAATCAAAAAAATGAAAACAGAAAAACAACCAGTCATTATTGCCTTCTCCACTCAAAAAGGAGGCGTGGGAAAAAGTACTTTCACAGCGCTTTTAGCCAGTATTCTTCATTATCGATTGGGTTATCAAGTCGCAGTGTTCGATTGTGACTTCCCGCAATATAGTTTGATACAAATGAGGGAAAGGGATCTTAAAACAGTGATGCAAAATGAGGTGTTAAAAAAAATGGCTCATAAGCAGTTCACCAGCATCAACAAAAAAGCCTACCCTGTTTTCCAAAGCAAAACTGATACGGTTTTGCAAGAGCTTGAAGCGTATGTTGATAATTCCGAAGTTGTTCCGGATATCGTTTTCTTGGATCTTCCCGGAACGGTCAATACGGCTGGCATCTTGAGTACACTTGCCAATGTTCACTATATCTTTTCACCTATAACGGCTGACCGGGTTGTTCTTGAAAGCACCCTGAGTTTTACGGATGTCCTGACCAACGTCTTGGTGAAGAAAAAGCATACTGAGATCAAAAGCATACAGCTGTTCTGGAACCAGGTCGATGGCAGGGAGAAAACACCATTGTATGAAAATTACAACAAGGTAATCAAAGATCTGGGACTTCAATTGATGGAAACATCCATCACAGACAGCAAGAGATTTCGTAAAGAAGGGGAGACGGTTGCAAAAACTGTTTTCCGTTCGACATTACTGCCGGCAGACCCTAAGTTGATGACCATATGCCGATTGGATCAGTTTATGGATGAGTTTTTAAGAATTGTAAAATTGTAAAAAGATGGACAGTGATAAAAAGAACAACGAAGAAAACAATATCGATGAACAATATCTAATGTCTATCATGGCAGGAAATACAAAGAAGGAATCGCAGAACGAGGTACGTGATTCTGAAAAGGAAAAGCCGATCACGAAACCAAAACTGAAGAACCGAAAAAGTCTTGAAAATACCTATGCTGAGCAGTTTCTTACGCATCACACCATGACCAAGCGTGGTGATAAAAGTATCTACATCCGTCCGGAATATCATGAACGACTTTCTCGTATCATCCAGATCATTGCCGAAGATCAAATTCCTTTATATGCTTATCTCGATAATATTTTGGCGTACCATTTTGAAACGTTTGAAAGAGAGATCACCGATGATTTCAACAATAAATACCGTCCAATCTTTTAATTAATCATCTTATGGAACAATTAATCATCATAGCATTATTACTCATAATTATCCTACTAATGTGGGAGAGGAAATCTACAAATCACCATCCTAAGGAAAAAAGTACTGAAACTCACCAAGCTTTGCCCTCTATTATGGGGAAAACAAGGATGGAAAAAAGAAAGTTACAGCCATTTAATGCCGAACAGGGCCAAGGTGAATCTGTCGTAACAAAAGCAAATAATTTTGATTCAGAAACCAAAGAGGAAGTAATTGAAAATACGGCTTCAAAGAAAGAACTTGACGAGATACTTGTCATAAATAATGATTGGGAAGACGAGGAAGAGGACTGGCAGTATCAGGATGATTCTAAAATAGAAAGCGGGTTTGCTACAGGGGTTACCTTTCAGGAATTGAGTACTGCGGGACAGTTGCTTCAGCAAGATGTGCTGGAGCCTGACTTAGAACAACAAGCAGTTACCATTATTCAAAAAATTCAGGGAACCGAGCTTTTTGATCTTTTAGAAAATTCATTGGATGACGCTTCAAAACGAATTGCCGCTTTGTTGAGTAATAGTACTTCGAATGAAGATCAGAGAATTTCTTTCAAGCATAAAGATGGTGCAGAAGGTTTCGATATTGGGGAGTTCATTTAAATGGACTCCCTTTTTTTATAATGCTTTATCAAGTCTTTTGTGGATATAGGAAATAGTATTTAAAATATCCAGAGCCTCTTCCTCGTTGATATCAAATTTGATTTTCGGTTCATGAGCGGTCGAATTTCTGATTAAACCAAAAATTCCCTTTATAAAACTCCCCAAACCGATATGTTCACTTCTATCAGTTGCTGTCAAAAAATTATTAATTTTTATCAATGGTTGCGTGGTAGAAAATGAAGTATCTGCCAAAGCATTACCATCAGTGTGCAAACCCGTCATATCTCTCAATCTGTCAGCAATACTTTTTGTAGCTTCAAAAACTGCATGAAAATAGTTTTCAACCAATAATTCAGCAGTACAATACTCAAAAACTTTTATATGGGTATTTCTATTTTCTAATTTCTGCTTCAAACGGTTTGAACGTTGCTCAGCTTCAGCAATAGTTGTTGCTTTATCTACAATCCTATATTTTCCTTCTTCAGAGAGTTCAACACCAATAAAAAGTAAACGTTTGTTGACTTCCAGCCTACGATTGTGAAATAATTCCTCTTTTTGTAGGTATCTTACCGGCTGTAAAGCGTCTTGTACAAATCGAAGTATGTGATTTGAACATTGATTTTTATTTTGCCAGTCAACAAACGCTGCGTAAAGTCTTTTCCATTTGGTCGCTGTGGGATCAATGTCTGCAATATCAGCATTTAGAAGTATATGCCCAATTTCACTTCCTGTCAGACCATCAACTGTGTCACCGATTGTTTTGCATAATCCTTCTAAGACGGAAGGTGTAAACATGGGACGTTTTATATTGGCCATTATACTTTATTCTTTGATGTTATTATATAATATACCTCATAACATTATGAGATCAATTGCTAAAATACAAAATTATAAAAGCAATTAGGTCATAAAGCGCCAAATATCACCCCTCAAAGACAGTTAAAAAACACCCCGTTTTTCCATAACAAATTTGCTTTTGAGTAATGCAGAGTGCAGTTCTCAGTAACCAACTAAATTTTGTAAAATGGAAAAACAAAGAAAAAAGCTGCTGTTTACGATGTTAGCAATAGTTTTTGCTTCCTGCGCTTTCGCCCAGGGAAACGGTACGGCAGGAATCAACGAAGCGACCCAGATGGTCACCTCTTATTTTGAGCCTGCAACACAACTCATCTATGCGATCGGGGCTGTCGTGGGACTGATCGGTGGGGTTAAGGTTTACAACAAGTTCAGTAGTGGTGATCCCGACACTAGCAAGACTGCTGCCAGCTGGTTTGGTGCGTGTATTTTTCTGATCGTGGCAGCAACGATCCTTCGTTCATTCTTCCTTTAAAATGATGATCATGAATACCTATCATATCAACAAAGGCATCGGAAGGACGGTAGAGTTCAAAGGGCTAAAAGCCCAATACCTGTTCATTTTTGCAGGAGGATTATTGGGGATACTCGTAAGCGTAATGGTCATGTATATGGCTGGTGTCAATACCTATCTCTGCCTTACGATTGGCGGAGCAAGTAGTGCCATACTAATCTGGCAGACCTTCTCGCTGAATGGAAAATACGGCGAGCACGGACTGATGAAATTAGGCGCTCAAAAAAAGCATCCAAAATACATCATCAGCCGCAAATGCATCTATCGCTACCTGAAAAGTAACCTTCAAAAAACTTCAGCATGAGAAATACCTCCAAAGCCGCAACGCTGGAGAGTAAATTTCCACTGCTTGCGATTGAGAACGATTGTATTATTTCAAAAGATGCGGATGTCACGGTTTGCTTCAAGGTCAGACTTCCTGAACTATTCACTGTCGCATCGGCAGAATATGAAGCGATGCACTCAGCCTGGTTCAAGGCCATCAAGACCCTGCCTGACTTTACGGTCGTGCATAAGCAAGACTGATTTATCAAAGAAAACTACAATCCTGATCTTTCGAGAGAAGACCAGAGTTTTCTGTCAAAATCCTTTGAACGACATTTCAATGAGAGACCTTTTTTAAACCATTACTGTTACCTGTTCATCACGAAAACCAGTAAAGAACGAATGCGGATGCAGAGCAACTTTTCGTCCCTCTGCAAGGGTAAGCTGATCCCGAAGGAGATCAAGGACAAAGAAGTGATCAACCGCTTTATGGAAGCTGTCGACCAGTTCGAAAGAATTATAAACGACAGCGGTTACATCCATTTGAAAAGAATGACCGAAGATGAGATCTCAGGAACCGCTGAACAGTCTGGAATATTGGAACAGTACCTGACCTTGTCTAGAGAAGTGAATCCATCATTGCAGGACATCAAACTCGGATCAGAAGAAATGCGTATCGGCAACAACCGTATCAGTATGCATACTTTATCCGATACGGATGATCTGCCTGGGACGGTCTCATCTCATAGCCGATATGAAAAACTGAGCACCGACAGAAGTGACTGCCTATTGTCTTTCGCATCTCCGGTAGGACTCTTATTAAGCTGCAATCACATGTACAACCAATATTTGTTTATTGACAACAGCGAAGAGAACCTGAGTAAATTTGAAAAGTCTGCCAGAAACATGCATTCATTGGCACGATACAGCAGGGCGAACCAGATTAATAAGGAATGGATAGAAAAGTATTTGAATGAAGCCCATTCATACGGTCTGCAATCCGTCCGTGCACATTTCAATGTGATGTCATGGTCTGATAATCCTTCAGAATTGAAACAGCTGAAGAATGATACCGGTAGTGCCTTAGCTTTGATGGAATGCAAGCCCAGACATAATACCACCGACACGGCAACGCTTTACTGGGCGGGTATTCCGGGAAATGCAGGTGACTTTCCGAGTGAGGAAAGCTTTTACACGTTCATCGAACCAGCCTTGTGTTTTTTCACAGAAGAAACCAATTATCAGGACTCCCCATCACCCTTCGGGATCAAGATGGCTGACCGTCTGACCGGAAAGCCTATTCATTTGGATATTTCCGATCTTCCGATGAAGCAGGGGATCATTACCAACCGGAACAAATTTATTTTGGGACCTTCAGGAAGCGGAAAATCATTTTTCACCAACCACATGGTCAGACAGTACTATGAGCAAGGTGCCCACGTGCTGCTGGTTGATACCGGAAATTCTTATCAGGGATTGTGTGAACTGATCAAGGGCAAGACAAAAGGGGAAGACGGCGTGTATTTTACCTATACCGAAGACAATCCGATCGCCTTCAATCCATTCTATACCGATGACGGCGTCTTTGACATTGAAAAGCGAGAAAGTATCAAAACCTTGATTTTGACTTTGTGGAAACGGGATGATGAGCCACCCAAGCGCTCAGAGGAGGTGGCTTTATCCAATGCAGTAAGCGGCTACATTGAACAGATCAAACGCAGTGATCAATTTCCATCGTTCAATGGCTTTTATGACTATGTCACGGATGATTATCAAAAAATCCTTGACCATAAGAAAGTTCGGGAAAAGGATTTTGATATCGCCAACTTTCTCAATGTATTGGAACCATATTATAAAGGTGGAGAGTACGATTACCTGTTAAATTCGGAAAAGCAACTGGATCTGTTGTCCAAGCGCTTTATCGTATTTGAAATTGATGCCATCAAAGATCATAAGATTTTGTTCCCGATCGTGACCATTATCATTATGGAGGTTTTCATCAACAAGATGCGAAGACTCAAGGGCATCAGAAAACTGATCCTCATCGAAGAAGCCTGGAAAGCGATTGCTAAAGAGGGTATGGCAGAGTACATCAAGTACCTATTCAAAACGGTAAGAAAATTCTTCGGAGAAGCTATTGTGGTCACGCAGGAAGTGGACGACATCATCCAGTCACCGATTGTCAAGGAAAGTATCATCAACAATTCAGACTGCAAGATCCTGTTGGATCAGCGTAAGTACATGAACAAATTCGATGATATACAGGCGATGCTTGGGCTCACGGACAAGGAAAAATCCCAAGTGCTTTCCATCAATATGAACAACGATCCGAGAAGACTCTACAAAGAAGTCTGGATCGGACTGGGCGGAACGCACTCTGCGGTCTACGCTACGGAGGTTTCGACCGAAGAATATCTAGCTTATACCACTGAAGAAACAGAGAAGATGGAAGTCATGAATCTCGCTTCGGAACTTGACGGCAATGTAGAACATGCCATCAAGAGGATTTCTTTAAAAAGAATCAAATCGAACAAAGACAATTAATTATTCAATCAATTAAAATTTAAAAACAATGAAAAATTTCATCATCAAAACAGCAATGGTAGCAATTTTCGCAACCGCAACTTACGCAAAAGCACAATTCGTAGTGACCGATCCGGCTAACCTCGCATCAGGAATTCTGAACTCCGCCAATGAAATTGTGCAGACCTCATCAACCGTTTCCAATGTCGTCAAGAACTTCAACGAAGTTAAGAAAGTATATGAGCAGGGTAAGGAATATTATGATAAGTTGAAAGCCATCAATAATCTGGTCAAAGATGCCCGAAAAGTTCAGCAGACCGTTCTGATGGTAGGAGACGTATCAGAAATATACGTCACCAATTTCAGCAAGATGCTCAATGATCCCAACTTCAATGCCCAGGAGCTGACGGCGATCGCAAACGGCTACTCAGCATTACTGACCGAAAGTACAGAACTGCTGAAAGAGCTAAAAGAGATCATTACGGCAAATGGCCTTTCGCTCAATGATAAAGAAAGAATGGATGTGATCGACCGAGTGTACAAAGAGGTCAAAGAGTACCATAATCTTGTAAGATACTACACAAATAAGAATATTTCTGTCAGCTATTTGAGAGCAAAAAAACAGAACAATACCCAAAGGGTATTGGATCTTTACGGTACATCAAATCAAAAATACTGGTAAGATGGAACCTAGCAATTTACACGAAGTCCTTCGTTCGGTCTATGATGAGATGATGCCATTGTGTGCCGATATGGCCGCGGTCGCAAAGGGCGTGGCTGGCCTGGGCGCCTTGTTCTATGTGGCCATCAAGGTATGGCAGTCACTCAGCCGTGCCGAACCGATCGACCTGTTTCCAATGCTAAGACCATTTGCCATCGGCATCTGCATTATGTTCTTTTCAACATTGGTACTGGGAAGTATTAACGGTGTTTTAAGCCCGATCGTTCAGGGTAGCCATTCAATGTTGGAGAATCAGGTGTTGGATCTGAACGAATTGCAGCAAAAAAAAGATCTTCTCGAACGAGAGGCCATGCTCAGGAATCCCGAAATGGCGTATCTGATCTCGGATGAGGAATTTGACAAAAAGCTTGACGAGCTAGGCTGGTCGCCATCTGATCTGGTCACGATGTCAGGAATGTACATTGAGAGAGAAATGTTTGATATTAAGAAGCAGATCAGGGACGGTTTTCGAGAGTTCTTAGAAATCCTCTTCCAGTCCGCAGCGTTGGTGATTGATACAATCCGGACCTTTTTCCTCATTGTACTTTCTATTTTGGGACCCATTGCATTTGCCATCTCTGTATGGGATGGTTTTCAGACCACACTGACGCAATGGCTGACGCGATATATCAGTGTTTATCTATGGTTGCCGGTTGCTGATATTTTCAGTGCCATACTGGCCAAAATTCAAACACTCATCATTGAGAAAGATATTGAAATGCTGGCAGACCCGAACTTCATTCCTGATACTTCTAATACCGTCTACATCATCTATATGGTCATCGGTGTTGTCGGATATTTTACGGTGCCAACTGTCACAGGATGGATCATTCAGGCAGGTGGTGCCGGAAACTTTATGCGCAATGTCAACCAGACCGCTACAAAATCAGGCAACATTGCAGGAGCGGCAGCGGGTTCGGCAACAGGGAATATTTCAGGCAGACTATTAAAATAAAAATACGATCCAATGGAATTTAAAACTTTAAGAAATATAGAGAGCAGCTTCAAGCAGATCCGCTTATTCACCTTTGTTTTTGCGGTACTCTGCTTTGCAGTAGTGGGCGTTGTTGTTATCAAGTCCTACCAATTTGCTGAAGAGCAACGTCAGAAGATCTATGTATTGGATAACGGCAAGTCGCTGATGGTAGCACTCTCGCAGGATATGTCGATCAACAGACCCGTTGAAGCGAGAGAGCATGTAAGACGATTCCATGAATTGTTCTTCACTGTTGCACCGGATAAAAATGCCATTGAAAGCAATGTCAAAAGAGCTTTCAATCTGGCAGACCAGTCTGCATTCGATTATTATAAAGACCTTCAGGAGAAGGGCTATTATAATAGGATCATCTCAGGGAACATCCAGCAGAGGGTCGAGGTTGACAGTGTGGTGGCTGATTTTAACAATTATCCATATTCGGTCAAGACGTATGCAAGACAGTTCATTATCAGGTCCAGTAATCTGACGATACGAAGTCTAATCACCAACTGTTCATTAGTGAACTCCGTGCGGTCAGACAGCAATCCCCAGGGATTTACCATTGAAAAATTCAATGTCGTTGAAAACAAAGATGTTGAAACTGTTGAACGTTAACAATAAGAACAATGAAAAAAATAAGAGATATAATAGAACGCCATGTCTTAAAGGCAGATCAAAAATGGAAAGCGCTACCCACGGTGCAGCAGCGGTTAATGACTAAGCTTTTTTTTGGATGTTATGTCGTTCTTACAGTTGCTGTGCTGGTAAGCATAGCCATTTCGACTGGAAATAAGAATAACACCATCTCGATCAGTCACATCACCACCTTTTCAGACCGCGTTGATGTGGGAAATACTGCAAATGATAACCGCACGAATGCCCCGATTAAAAGATAAACTTATGAAAGATTCAAATACAATTAAGATCACTGAAGGTGATTCACCGCAATCTGAGCAAGAACCAAAAAACTTTCAGAATTCACAGTGGGAGCGACTAAAGAAGCCGGTCATTTATTTTTTGATGGCAGCGTTTTGTGCAGGTTGTTTTTACCTCATTTTTAAGCCTAAGGAGAATACAATTGTTGATGATTCCGGTTTTAATGCGGGTATCCCGCAGGCCAAAGATGATCAGCTGCAATCTGATAAACAAAAAGCGTATGAACAGCAGCTCCTCGAGCAAAAAGATGAAGCGAAAAGAAATGCGATCACCACTTTATCGGATTACTGGTCTGACGAAAACAATCAAGGCAGTAATCCCGACGGAAATCCACTGACAGGCAGTTCGGACGGCCTTCCACCGTCTGATCAGAATGCTGTCAAAAGTTATCGCAATGCGCAGCAAACATTGAGTTCCTTCTACAGTCGTGACGATCGTGAAGTAAATAACCTCAGAAATGAAATCTCCAGATTAAAGAATGAGGCTCTTCAGAACAATGCTGTCCCTGCAGGTATGGGCGTCAATGACCAGCTGGAACTGATGGAGAAATCCTACCAGATGGCTGCCAAGTATCTCCCTGTCAATAATAAGGAGGAGGGATCAGTATCTGGAACAGATGATGTGAAACCATCTACTCAAAAGGATCCGCTTTTCACAGCAGCAAAACCAGTCCGTCAAAATGTTGTCTCATCCTTGTACAGGGAACCGTCAGACAGTGCATTTATAACAAGTTTGAATGATCGTTTTTTTGGATCTGGCCATGATATTAAGGATGACAGGCAAGTCGGTAATGCGATTAAAGGCACTATACAGGAAACAAAGACAGTGACTTCTGAAAGTACTTTATCCATAAGACTTGTGGAAAATATGCGCCTCGGCCGCAAGGAGATTCTCGCCGGAATCTCACTTAAAGCTACAGGAAAGTTTCAAGGTGGGAGACTGCAGCTTATCATTTCATCCATCGAATATCAGGGCAGTATCTACCCAGTAGAAATCAATGTTTATGACAATGATGGTCAGCCAGGTTTGTATGTTCCATATTCACCGGAACAAAATGCCGTAACCGACATTGTGGGCAGTATGGGGCAAACTTCGGGCACCAACATTATGATGACCCAATCAGCAGGTCAACAGATCGCTGCAGACATGAGCAGGGGCGTGTTGCAAGGCTTGTCGGGCTATTTCCAAAAACGAGTCAGACAGCCCAAAGTCACTGTAAAGTCTGGTCACCAGGTATTTCTGATATCTAAAAAATAACAACAAAAATTAAAGAAAAATGAACAAAAATAAAAGTCATTATCTCTTGATAATTCTGTTTCTGCTCTTTGCGAGCAGATCGTCCGCTCAGGATTCTATCTCAAGTCATCTGCCATTGGAAGAGGCAAAATTAAAATCCTTCAAAATGCAGGTCACGTACAACAAGACTTCCCATCTGCTGTTTCCTTCACGAATCCGCTACGTTGACCTCGGAAGTGATCTGTTGATCGCCAGTAAGGCTGATCCTATCGGAAATGTTCTTCGTGTCAAATCTGCCGTCAGGGATTTTGAAGAAGAAACGAATTTTTCGGTAATCACAGAGGATGGGAAGTTTTACAACTTTGATGTCTATTACAGTTCTTTTCCGGACGTGCTCAGTTATGATTTGTTAAAGCAGCAAAGAAGCATGGAACAACAATATTCTACGGATGTTTTGTTTGAAGACCTCAAGGGAAGTTCGTCTTCCCTAACAGAACTGATCATGGAAAATCTGTATGAAAAAAGCCATAGAACGATCAAACACATTGCTTCTAAGAGCTTTGGAATTCAGTTCTCAGTGAGAGCACTCCATGTCAATGACAACAAATACTATTTTACTTTACAGCTTAACAACAGCAGTAATGTAGCCTATGAAATCGAATGGGTCACTTTCAAAATTGTCGACAAGAAGATTTTAAAAAGAACCGTTGTTCAGGACAAATTATTAGTGCCGATTCGGGTCAATATGCCGCTTACTTCAGCTTCTCACCATTCCGACCTGATGGGAATTTATTTATTGGATCAGTTTACGCTTTTGAAAGATCAGGTTTTAGAAATCGAAATTCTGGAAAAAAATGGTGGACGGCATCAGAAAGTAGAACTTGAAAATAAAGATCTCATCAATGCAAGATTGATTAGCGGTTTAACTATAAAATAGAGGTATGATGAAAAAGATATTTTTAATAATAATAGCACTGCTGATGAATATTATGACTTATGCTCAGCAAATGATCCTGAAGCAAAAGGGTTTAGAAGTGTCGTATTCCGTATTTCCGCAGTCTCCTGAGAAATACAATTATGCATTAAGTGCAGGTCTAATTTCCTATGCTAAAAACGGTAATTATCTTTTCGGATATGCGGAATACAACAGACAATATAGCGAATATACCCATTACGATATTCCGATTGATACGTTTTTGTTCAATGGAGGATATAGCCTTTATCTGTGGGGAGACCTGATGCGAAATGTCAATTTAAATCTAGGCATAGGCGGGCTCGCAGGTTATGAACAAATCAATAAGGGAAATGAAATGATCTATGATGGCTCTATTATTAATTCTACCGGGAATTTTATTTACGGTGCCAATGGTAAGCTGTCCTTGGAAAGCTACCTGACGGAACAACTGGTTTTTCTGGTCAATGGTCAATTGCGCTATTTGCAGAATAGTCAGCTTGGACAGCTTCACGCTTTGTTTGGTTTTGGACTGCGATTTAATTTTTAAAATGTTACAAAATGAAAAATGTCATCAAACGTAAATTATCAATATTGTTCAGGTATTCGTTGCTCATGTTTATCGTCAGTTTGCTAATGAATTCTTGTCAAGACAACGATCTGGAAATCCAGCAGGACTTCCCATTCGAGGTTGAAATATTGCCTGTTCCATCGAAAATAGCAGAGAAGGAAACCGTAGAAATTCGTATTTCGCTCCTCACTTCTTCCAATTTTGATGGAACCTCGTACCGAATCCGTTATTTTCAGTTTGAAGGCTCCGGTCAACTTCGCTATTACAACGATGAGCCCTACCTGCCTAATGACGAATATCCATTAAAGCAAAAGCAGTTCAGGCTTTACTACACCTCTCAAGCTTCGGAATCCCATCAGTTCAGTATTTGGATCAAAGATAGTTTTGGAAACGAACGGAAGGTTGATTTTGAATTTGACAATGCGTCGTAAAAAATAACGTTAACTTGTAGATGGCTTGGTGTAAAACCAAGCCGTTTTTTCATAACTAAAATCATAATGACATTCAGAGCAAAATCAGGTCAATAACAGACTGAATAAAGTTTCAGCCTCTTCATTTAGGAGATTGCAAATAAAAAATGAATTATCTGGGATCTAAAATAAGACTGTCAAGTTTTATCTACAATGTCATATCAAACTCTGTAGATCAGAAACTGTCTGATTGCAGTTTCTTCGATCTGTTCGCAGGAACAGGAGCAGTGGGGAATTGTTTTTATAATAAAGTTAAGAGTATTGGGTACAATGACCGTGAATATTACAGCTATGTTCTCAATTCCGCATTTTACAGTGAAGTAGGCGGGCGGCAATACCAGTTGGTACTTGACGAACTCAATCAATTAGAAGGGGTGGAAGGATTTATATTTCAGGAATACTCGGAATCAGGAACGGCAGGGAGATTATATTTCTCCGCAAACAATGGAAAGAAAATTGATGCGATGAGGCTGAACATTGAACAACTGTTTCAATGTTCTGAAATAAATGAGGACTTGTATATTTTGTTGATAGCGACACTTCTTGTCGCCGCAGATAAGATTGCTAACACTGCATCTGTTTATTGCGCTTACTTAAAAAAGTTGAAAAAAACAGCGACGTTTACTATTGAACTAAATCCCATTAAAAGGGCTGTGAGATTAATAGAATATAAAGTCCACAAAGATGATAGCAATATGCTGATTAAAAATATCAAAGGAGACATATTATATTTGGATCCGCCTTACAATGCTAGAGAATACGGATCATACTATCATTTGCTCAATACCATTTCAATTTATGATACCAAATTTAAACCCAAAGGCAAGACCGGAATAAGATCTTATGAAACATCTAGATTCTGCCTGAAAAAAGAAGCGGATAAAGCGCTTCTGGAAATACTCAATACTGCTGATTTTAAGCATATATTTCTTAGCTACAATAATGAGGGTTTCATTTCATCATCCCGAATAAAAGAGATGATGACGGGTTTGGGGTACTATCAATGCTCATCTATAAAATACCCAAGGTTTAAAAGTCATACAGATGATAGAAAGTCCTATACTGAGGAATCTTTACATCATTTAATGAAATATTAAATGGATATTCTAATCAGCAACTTTTTTGAATAGTGAAGATCTTTGTTTTGGAAATTCAAATGTGTTGCTTCGATTGGTTGAAAAAGATGTTTTCGCCCGCAGAAAGAAATAATCTTTTCTCCGTCTTTCAAGAAAGACATAAAAAACTTTCCGCAACTGTTTTGATAAAGAAGGACAAAGAAGGCGTATCAAAAGGGTTGTATCATTATTAATGCGAAAAGACGTTTCCGACCAGCGGAAGGAATTGTCTTTTCGCCGTGTTTGAAAATACACGACAATTCAAATATTGCCGTGTATTTTATTAATTACAGAATCCATTTATAAATGACCTTCGTCGGCAAATGATAAATGATCGGTTGATGTCAGAATGAAATGATCGAGTAATTTAAGGTTTAAAAATTCTGATGCGCTCTTAATGCTCTGCGTAATTTTCAGATCCTCGGCAGAAGGTTTTAAATTTCCGGAGGGGTGATTATGTGCCAGTATCACAGCTGAAGCGTTGCAAAGCAGTGCCGCCTGCATAATAATACGGACATCGACAACAGTGGAAGAAATTCCTGATTCAGAAATTTTTCTAATTCCCAAAACCTTGTGAGCCTGATTGAGATACAGCGCAAAAAAAGATTCTCTGTAATCCATTTCATCACGGTCAAAGTACTCGCGGAATACCTCAACGGCATCTCTTGAACTACCGACCAATTTCTCAGAATTTCCTTTTCTGGAATAACTTAATTTTATCTCGTTGACAATATTGAATTTCATAGGTGTTGCTCTTGTACGGCAGAGACTTGAATTTCCCGTACTTAAATTTTAAAACTGATAGTTAATTCATAATTAAAGTTTCTGCGCCAGATCGGGCAAACTTGTCGCAAAGATCAAAAGCCTTTTGAGACTTCAACTGTGCGGTTCCTCCTAAGACTATGGATTGAAGTTTGGCTTCGTTATCCTTGTAATTTCTGACATTCTGAAAGTAACCTGTAACAGCATTGTAAGCACCAAACAAAGTTCCTTTCGTTGTCTCCATTTGTTGGCTTTCGCTGATCATCGCATAGGCAAATGCATCTTCAACGGTATTTTTAAATATGGTTGACAGATCATCAAAATTTCCTTTTTGTAAATGGTTCAGCATTACTTTATTAGGACACAGTGCCAATTGGATCAACTTTTTCATTTCATCATCACCGACCGTAATTTTTGCCCAATGGTTAAAGGTACTTTCTAATTCATTACTCAATTTATTCGCTAATCCCATGACTTTGTGGGCATCTTCCAAGCGTTGTTTTGCTCCTGCTGTATGTCTGATTCGTACCACATTGCTTATATTTTTTAGAGAAGCATTCAAGGTATTTTGACAGACAATGCGGACAGGGGTAAATGCGGCGGTGATGCTTCCGCTCCCATCGTGCGAGGTGGTAAGGAATATATATTTCTCTGTAATATCGTCACCGTTACCAACTCTTATGTAATCGGGTAATTTGGCGGTGATAAAAATGCGTTCACCATTTCCTAAAGCTCCTGCGGTCTCGTACAAGATTCCTTTTCCACCGCCTACAATAGCATCAAAAAATGAAAAGGCTTCACGGTTTTGTACGATATGGTAGTCTCTACCGACCACGCCTAAAACGGTGTTGTTATCGGTGCGGATATTAGCAAAATAGTTAGAAACTTCCAATTCTGAATCGATCATTTCTATTCCGTTGCTATTTTCTATAATGCCTGCACCTTTTGTAAATAGGGGAGACTTTTCTACCTCGTAGTCAAGTCCTGCAAATTTGATGGCTTCTTCACTTGTTGGGTATTCTTCTACGACCTGCCCCAAGTTGTGCCATGCTTTTTCCCTTACACTGAAAAATGAATATTTTCCTGTTCTGTTGTTGAAATTTAAATTATGTGCCATGATTTTGATATTTTGATTGTTAGAGAATTTTGGTTGATTGTTTTAAAATGGTAGGTCATCATCCTTGTCAGTGTCGTTGGATTTAGAATTGGAAATTTCCTTCCTATCTGTTTTGTTCGCCTTAGTAGAGATGTTTTCGGTTCTTTTACCACTACTGTGAACTTTGATCTGTGAGGTGTGGAAATTCAGACCTGCGTGAGGTTCTCCGTCTTTTCCCAACCATGCAGAGGTGTAGGCTCTTCCGCTTAACTCTACCAAAGTGCCTTTTGTTAAAAGATCGGCCACTTTTGGAGAGATCCAATAGGCGCACTCAAAATAGGTGGTCTGTTCGATCCGTTCGCCCTGTTTGTTGCGATAATTGTCATTCGTAGCAATTGAAAAATTAACTACCTGTTTTTCATTGGACAAGTTGCGCACTTCCGCATCCCTTGTCAGTCTTCCGATAATGTTCATAACCCTAGGTTTTTTAAGATTGTACATTTTGATCTGTTTTCAATCTTTTCTCCGACCCGTCCCCAAAAAGCCTTTCAGGCTTCGCTGAATATTTTTCAAAAGAAAAACCGGAAAAAAGAAAGCAGATAATCTTAGCGGACAAAGAGGGAAGCCAAAAGGAAACGGAATAATTGGAGGGTACCTTTAGGGAGGAAACCGTTTATGCCGTAGTCTTTTTGCTGGATTAAGAATTGGATGACCGATATACCTTAGCTGCCTTTTTACCGGTTGCTTGTAAAAAATTCAAGTACTTAAAAGTTATTTTCTTTCCCAAATGACTTATAGGCTGTTATAAACGAAATAATGTTAATTGTAATTATGCATCTATTATCATGATTTCTCATTTTCTAGGAATTTTTTAGCGAAAGTAATTCGCCTCCGGGTTTCCAAAAGTTCTTCATGCTCGTTTGGGATTTCAATGTTTGCCCCAAAGTTCTCATTCTAAGCTAAAAAGGCAAGGATATGAAATGATGGATATTAATGAAAAAATCATTGATTCCGAAACAAGATATGTGTTATTCGAAAGAGAGGCTTTAAAATCTAAATAAGCAAATCGTAGAAAGGCTAGGAAGGTTTTTTTGTCGATTATTATAATATATTAGGAAGTTTATTTGATCTCCAAAAAGAGAATTTCTTAAGAAATAACTGGAACTTTCGGAAAATACTAGACACTGTCTCGTAATTCTGTATTGGCGATGTTGTATTCCTACTGTATTCGTGTGATGAAAAATTAAGATGAGTATGAGAGAATTTCTATGAAATAGAGGCAGCTCAAAACAGTTTGAGGATTGAGAACTTGCCGGCAATTTAACGTGGCAAATACTCGCGATAACGCATTTCAAACAGTGCCAAGTTGTATGATAATATACAAATATCTAAATTTGCGGCTATGGAGGGAGACGCTCAATTACCGAAATTACGATTGTCTGATTTTAGTCCTATGGAACAAAAGCAGGCGATTCTGGCTGCAATTGTCGCATCTACGGATGATGCAATTATTAGTAAAACACTTGATGGAATTATTAGCAGTTGGAATCCTGCTGCCATAAAGATGTTTGGTTATACAGAAGATGAAGCAATTGGTAAACATATTTCCCTAATTATTCCTGATGATCGATTAGATGAAGAAGCTTTTATTATCAGCCAGATAAAAGCGGGAGAAAAAGTCGAACATTTTGAAACTGTCAGAATGGCGAAGGATGGCAAATTTATTTCCTTGTCACTGACTATATCTCCAATTCTAGATGGAGACGGGAAGGTTATAGGTGCATCAAAAATTGCACGTGATATCTCGGAGCGCAAAAAAGCCCGTGAGAAACAGGCAATGCTTGCATCCATTGTTTCCGCCTCAGATGATGCAATCATTAGTAAAACGTTACAAGGAATTATTACCAGTTGGAATCCTGCTGCTATAAAGATGTTTGGTTATACAGAAGATGAAGCCATCGGTAAACATATTTCGCTCATTATTCCTGATGACAGGTTAGATGAAGAGACCTACATTATTGGAGAAGTTAGCAAAGGTATAAAAGTCGACCACTTTCAAACGATCCGTAAAACGAAAGATGGGAAATTGGTGCCGCTCTCTTTAACGGTGTCCCCGGTTATCAATGAAAGTGGCAATATCATTGGGGCTTCTAAGATAGCTAGAGACATTAGTGCGGAGCAGGCGTCACAGCAGGAAACTGCTAGATTGTATGAGCATCTGAAAGTGCTGAATGCAAAAAAAGATGATTTTATAGCGCTTGCGAGCCATGAGCTCAAAACACCTCTCACCAGCATGAGCGCTTATTTGCAAATTCTCGCAAGACTGGAACAGGATGTAAAAAATAAAACATTTGTAGATAAGTTGCAACATCAGTTAAAGAAACTTTCTTCACTTGTGGATGATCTTCTGGATGTTTCTAAGATTGAAGCAGGTAAGATGCGTTTCGAAAAAGAGGATTTTGATCTTAAGGAGGTTATTGAAGAAGCTATCGATATGATTATCCACGCAAATCCTGGCTATAGTATAACTTTTGAGAATGCAAGTCCCAAATGTATCGTCAACGGCGATTCGCACCGAATTGAGCAGGTCGTAATAAATCTTATGACCAATGCCATACGTTATTCACCCAATAGCAATAGTTTAAAAATATATTTGATTGAAGCATCTAATGAAATAAAATTAGGTGTCGAAGATTATGGGATTGGCATTGCGCAAGAAAAATTGCAAAATATTTTTTCCAGATATTACCGTGTTGAAGGCAGCAACGGTAAAGTTTCAGGTTTGGGTATCGGTCTTTATATCTGCCATGAGATCGTAAGCAGACATAATGGAAGAATATGGGCAGACAGTACTCTGGGTAAAGGCAGTACATTTTGGTTCGCCTTACCTCGCTAATACAACCTCGGATAGGTATATCATTCCTTTGAATTATTTATACTTCCTGCCTGGCAATATTTAAAGAAGAATTAACAGAATATACGGCTATAATAAATCTGCAGCAATGCTTTTTAAACAAAACAATAACCATAAAACAACGCATTTTTTGATCTAGCAGAATAATTGTATCGATCGAAACTTCTATTTATTTTATGAATGCAAGTCCGCACGTCCACTGATTTTTAAGTTGGCAAAATGCTTAGCCTCTGTATATCTTTAAATAAATAATCTATAATCATAACTTCGACCCTCAAATCTAGACAGTAGCTTACCAATCTTAGCAATTTGGTTAGACGAGTCGATTGTAGAGGGCAACTTAGAATAGAGATCTAGTGAGTTCCAATTCATTTTTGTTAGACCAAGAATCTCTGTAGCGATTACATCTATATTCGATTCTCCGTAGTGTTTAGTAATTTTAACAGGCGCAGGAATGCTTCGGCCACCAAGATAAAATTTGTAATTTGGCTGTTTTACAGAAGGAACTATTCCATGTGTCCATAACAATGCCGTCTTTTTATTAGTGACAATGCAAGTACCTCTTGATATTGGAAACTTATCAATTTGAAGATTATTCTGATAAACACTCATCGCAAGAAATTTTGCGTCAGTATCATAATTAATTTCTATCAGATCAATCTTTTTGATACCAGCCTGATTAAGACTTGCCTTTATACCATTAATTTCATCTTCGGTAAATCGTGTGCGCTTATGAATAACTACCCTTTCAGGAAGTGAATCTAAAGACTCGTAAAAAAGTTCCCTAATTGATACTCCAAACTGAAATGCGTCTTTATAAGAAAGATAAGGGTTATTTTGTTTATCCAAAAAATAATTATCGATTTTTGAAAGTCTATATTTCAATCCCTGACCATTAGAATCATATATGTGACTGCAGCCGATTACAATTTCGTGTTTGTTTTTGATTTTTGAAACACTGTAACCTATGCCCGCATAAGCAGTTTTTCTTTCTTGATTATTTAAGATCCAAGGCGTTCTTAGTGATTTTACATAAAATGAAAGTGAAAGCCACCAATATATTTGACATTTCAGTTTGTCATCAAGCGTATCTTCTCTAATAAGTTGGGTTGATATTCCTTTTGATGCTGCAAAAGCCTTGATATAATCATGAAGATCAAAACTCTCTGTTTCATTTATATATGTTTCAAATGGCTGCCATTCTAAAGGTATGAATATTACAACTGTACTCGAACTTTGAATAGCAGAAATCTTTTGGATTCTGTCTGTTATAAGTCTGGCCAAAGCGATTGCGTTTTCATGAGTCTGCTTTGAGTTCTCCGCTACAAACTCAATGTTCATCCACATGGTGTTATCATTGGTTGCCGGAATATTAATGGGAATATTAAACGCCGATACAAACCCTGGATAATCTATCAGGTAGTCCGTATTAATGTTTTGTGTGGAATGTCGTGAATTAATGGCTGAAAGGAAGCTGAAAAATCTTTCTGAGTATTTACCTCCGCATACAACTGAAAGGTTAATTTCATTTGAATGAATAATTCCATTAAGGTTCACATCATACGGACGATTATTAATAAGTCCCCGCATTGGATGATAGTCCTTGAAATCATTGTCGCTAGAGGTATTTTTAAAGATCAACTGCGGTTCCAAGAATTGTACTCCTCGAAATTGAGTCTGCTTTCCATTATAATTCTGTGGAGCATATGAACGATATTTGTTGTCGATGACGTCGATTTCTCCATACGCTGTATTTGAGCTGATCTGAAATTCAAAACCTGTTCCTGAATTTGGCGGATATTCAAAAATCAGTTTTCTATTGTTAAATAATAGTCCGTTCCACAGTTGCAGTTCCTCGTCATATTTATGATTGTAAAGCTTTTCTAGAATGTTCTTACTGATCTGCTGTTTTAGAGATTTTGAAATTTCTTTGGTGGAGTTTAAATAAACTGTCGGTGCAATAGCTAAATAACCGAAGCCAGAGTTCTTGTCAAAATAGAGCGAGATGTAAATCGCTTTATGAACAGTTATGTCACCTTGTTGGCTGATGTGAGTCTTCATCCAAATTTTATCTCTGTAATTTGAGTTTACCTGCGTAGTAGAGCAGAAGAATTTTAAGATGGCATTTAGCATCAGGTTTTTAAAAACAGTGACGTTCTCTACATCTTGACGTGAAATCTGTTCCCTTTTAATATCAGTTTTAAGGTAAGCTCTAAATACAGAATTAATCTCACTTAATGTACCCAGTGCAAAAACTTTACCTTTAAATGGAACTGCTGAAATACTTGTGTTTTCTGTAATTTTTCTTAAGAAAGCCCACGGTCTTTCGTTTTTATAATCTATTTCAAATTGAAATACTTCCCGGGGAAACACAACAGGGTGAAGATTGCTTTTTATGTATTTATCGGTTTTGGTGAAATTTAGTTTGAAATCTGTATTTACCGTTTCCTGATCGTCAGATATTTCAAGGACTTTTTGAATTTTGTCAGAGATTTCCTTATTGTCTTCAAAAATTGTCTTAGTAAGGTGAATTAAGGTTTTGTCGAATCCATCTGTAGAAATGTAAAATGCTTCTCTGCCAGATTTTCTCACATGTTCGATAAGTTCTTGTACTTCAATATTCATATTGTCACCATGCCCGCACCAGTATAATCTGCCAGTGCCTCTTTTGGAGAATGCAGACTTCAAAGCATTCATTAGTGAGACATCACGGCCACTATATCCAGCGACAATAAGATTTTTATCCGAATGGTAGTTTGCAAGTTGTTCTTGGAAAATTTCGTGCTGTGAGTCAAGTTCATTATCAGTGTTTTTTAATGTTGAGTATTTATAGTCACCATGTAATGCGATACACATTAATTCCTTTGTACTTTGGTTTCTAAATATGCGTTCAGCATTATCAAGCGTGATTTCGATCGGTGTTAGATTATTTTGGTGTGCGGCTTTTACCATAAGACCGTCAAAATTCGTCGTCCACACTGACTTCACGATGCCTTGTCCTGCTAAGAAACATAATAGTTTATAACCAATATATGGTTGTTTGTTTTCAATGAGGCTAAAAAAATACTTTCTTCGATCTTCAGCAATAGGATAGGCCTTTTCTGCATAGTAAGAATACTCTTCCGAAGCATCAATCTTCGGAAAGCCTCCATGGTTATCGATCCATTTTTGTATACTTATCCGTACATTTTCATTCTTGTGATTTTTGTAGTATTCAGCTGCATTTATATTTTTTGAAATATAAATATCACGCTTCCACTCCCAAATGCAGTCGTACGCAGATTGTATGCCTGAGCTTATTGAAGCTCCAGCGCCAAGAAGAAAGGAGTGGGGGACATCAATATTTCTTTTAATTGATCGCAAGAATGCGTCATAATCTAAATGTAAATTTTCTTCAATTATCATGGGTTGTATAATCCTATTTTTTAGCGTGGCCTCTGCATTTTTATGTTGATAAATATAGTATAAAATTTTTACAGGTTTTAATATTTTTAATGACAGAAAATTTAAATATCATATAGTAGAAATAATTCTTTTAGTGTTCTAGACTAAGAACAAAAATTAAATTGTGTGTAAGGTTTCCCGTAAATATATCTGGATTTTTTAATTAGGGGTTGTGCTATTTATTATTTATTATGCCAATAACGGCAAAAAAACTTATATTTGCATCGTGAAAATTGTGTAATTTTTGCCGATGAAGGCTATCTAGAATCTTATGAAATATATATCAGTAGCAGAATTTTCCAAAAAATGGAACATACCTGAAAGAACTGTC
>NZ_FOFI01000011.1 GCF_900110605.1 Epilithonimonas lactis | reverse complement strand
CTAAAAACAAGTTTTCATAAGCTAAAAACAAGTTTTTATAAGCGTGCTACATTATATGAAAACATGTATTGTTTGTTAATGTTGTTTTACATATCTTTGTTTTATCAAAATTTAAAATTATGGAATTGATGGATGTTAGTGAGAGTAAGAACATAATGCAACACAATGCTATTACCTCTGGTCGTTATGATTACTCCGCTTGTATGATGGACGTGCTTTTTATGGTGCTCTCTGGTCTTGAAGTTGGGAAATTAGAATATAATATTTACGTTCAGGACATTGAAACTATTACCGGTAGAAAATGGAATTTGAAGCAATTGCGAGAAGCTACAGAGGCTATTGGTTCTCGAATGTTTGAGATTGAAACAAAAGAAAGTTTAGACCAAATTTGGTTGTTTTCTCGTATCAAATATTTGTATGGAACTGGTTCTTTTGTGGTTGAACTTAACCATAGCGCTCTCCCTTATTTTTTCGAACTTAAAAATAATTTCACTTCGATGCAGTTAAAATCGGTGCTAAATTGTTCATCAAAATACGCCAAAAGATTGTACGGAATTGCTTGTCAATGGCGAAGTGTGGGTAGTAAACGCTTTGAAATCGTTGAGCTAAAAAAGATGCTTGGGTTGATCGATAAAAAAGGGAATGAGCAATTTGAAAGGATTTCAGAATTTAAAATATCTGTTTTAGAAATCGCAAAAAAGCAAATCAATGAAAATACAGATATTGACATTGATTTTGAACTAAAAAAACGTGGCCGTTCATTCCATTGGGTAACCCTGCATATCAACACCAAGATCCCTAAGCAGCTCGAAATTAATTTTGATATCAGTGTCGATAATCAGAAATATATTGCCAAAATTGCACACTATGGTGTCTCTCCAGATCAAGCGGAATTAATTGCAAAAAAAGAAAAAGAAGCAGACTTTGACAAGCTTATAACCGACTTAAATGCTAAAGTAAGAAGCGGAAAATTGAAAATAGATAAATCTGTGGCTTACCTTATTGGGATCTACCAAAAGAAAGGGATTTTACCAAATAAAGGATAGAAAAAAAACACTCTTTTTACCGAAAATAATCAGATTAAATTTTAATTTATGATGATTATTTGAGTCGGCTTTAGCCGATTAATTGCTGCAGAAAGAAAAAATATAGTCGGAAAAAACATTTAGAGTCTGGGTCCTCGGTTCTGCCCTCTCCTCTGGTCGAGCTCGTTTCTTCGCTCTCTTTCGTTTTGGAGGTGTTTTTCTACTTCCTTAAATTCTTTAGACCTCATTAAAAGCGCAGTATCTACGGGGGATAGTTGCTTTTCTTCTGCTACTTTTTTAACAGCTGAAGTAACCATTTCATTTATTTCTCGATCCCCTTTTTGCTGGATCGAATGGCTAATAAAATGAAATTTCAGTTTTACGTCATAGCCGTATTTTTTACCCACTTCATTTATTTTAATTTCTTTCATTTTTTCTCGATATTCATCACTCAAAAGACTGTATTTAAGATCCTTTTCGACGTTTTGACGGCTTTCTATAATCTTTATTTTAAATTCAGAATCTTTCTTCTGCTGTTCTTTGAGTTTGGCGATCTCTAAATCTTTTGATTTGAGGGCGGTTTTTTGCGATTTAAGGACGTTTTGCATTTCTTCCACACTTTCGGACTTGTAAACGCCTAAAAGGTTTTTTTCAGGCTTAAAATCGTTTTGGGAAATACTATTCTGCGCTTGCTTAATTCGGGCGTAATAGGTTTTTGCATCTTCATGTTTGACACCAGTTGCTTTTATTCCTCGTTGGAATCCGAATGATTTCATCTGGTCCGCATAGCGATCCTGGCGTTGGCTCATTTCTTTCGGATTTCCTAATAATTCTCTGGCTGAAAGTCTGCCGTCATTGGTCAATGGTACGGTTACAGCGTGTATGTGCATGGTTTTCTCATCGCGATGGATTGAAAACCGGACTATGTTTTTTTCTCCGAATTCTTTCTTTATAAATTCCAAATTGGCGTTGATCCATTCTTTCCGGAGATTAGAATTATTTTCTATTTTTTCCATTAAGTCCGGTGATCCGGTTAGAATATGCGTCGTGTATTTTACCGCATCTTTCCGAATTTCTTTTAATTCTCCCGCTTTATTTTTAGCATTGTAACCCTCTTTAATTCGGTCAGATATGGCGATATGAAGGGATTTATCACAATGGGGGGTTACTGTGATATGTTCATTCAAATGGATGCGTTCAGGGTCTGCATGTTGGTAGGTATGTTCTGCCCCTGGTTCCCGATCAATATGCTTTCCGATTCCTCCAGGAGAAACAGCTCCTTTTTCTACGTGATAAACTGCGTAACTCATTTCTGTTTTTTTGTTTTTTCCGACTATATTTTTTCTTTCTGCAGCAAAACTACCTTCCCCGATTCAGCATAGGTATGGGAACCCTCGGAGAGACCACCACATGTTTTCAAAAGCGTAGCGATTGAAAACATGTGTAGTGGGCTATACTTATTTTCAATAAACCCATTCAACCGTCAAAATCTTTGTGCAATTTATTAAAAATATATTTGATTAGAATTACGGTTCTGGTCTCTCACTCTATTCTTCAAACCTAATGCTCTATCCTTAAAAACTACACCCGAGTGTAGTAGGGTGATCACCCACACAAAAACCACATAAAAAAATTAACGTGGTCGCTGG
>NZ_FOFI01000012.1 GCF_900110605.1 Epilithonimonas lactis | reverse complement strand
TTATCTAATCAATGTGGTGATGAGAAATGATGAAAAGAAAACAGATTTTAAGCCCTTTTCTAAAAGATGGATTATTGAACGGACATTTTCCTGGTTTGATAACGACAGGAGATTATGCAGGAATTACGAATTACTAATGGAAAATTCTGAAAATATGGTAAAATTATCCGCTATAAAAAATTTATTGAATAAAATTTAAACAGGCTCTTATTATATTGTAAAATTATAATTAGATTTTCTTTTGCGAGATTATGAATAATTTTTAATTTTGTTTATTCTAAATAAAAATAATTACACACTACTACCAAATGAAAAAAACACTATTATGCTTAGGGAGTGTATTCCTTGTATCGGGAATTGCAAAAGCCCAGAAAAATGTTATTAAGGTAAATGATTCTGTTAAACAAGGAAGGCTTGATGAAGTCATTATAACAGTAACCAGGACACCAGAGATAATAAAGAAAACAGCCTCAACAGTACACATTGTCAACCGTAAAGAAATTGAAGAGCAAGCTGCAATTTCTCCGGATCTTAGTAACATCCTTGCTTATCAGGTTCCCGGATTGGCTTTTGGAAATAATCTGGTCGGAAACAGAGGGCAAACATTAAGAGGAAGAAATGTATTGATAATGATAGACGGAATTCCACAATCCAGCCCGCTTCGGAATAACGACAGAGAGATTAGAAGTATAGATCCTTCTGTACTTGAAAGAATTGAAGTTGTTAAAGGAGCAACATCTATTTATGGAAATGGTGCAGAAGGAGGGATTATTAATTATATAACTCAAAAAGATAATTCGAAAAAGTCAATATCCGGAAAAACTGTCCTGGGGTTTACGGGGCATGAATTATTCAATAACAAGATGTTTAAATCTGAGGGAGGAGCCGGATATAGAATATCACAGAGCTTTTATGGAAAGCTGGGCAAATTTGATTATCTGGTAAACGGAACCTTCACAGAGAATGGCGTTAAGATAGATGGAGAAGGTTTAGTCCAAAACCCCAGATATGGACTTGGTGAAACAAAGGTAAATAATGCCTTTGCAAAATTGGGTTATTCCTTCAATGACAAAAGCAGAATAGAATTGATGTACAATTACTATTCTAGTTTGCAGGATTCCAAATATATCCTGGATAAAGGAAAGTATGGTGAAAGGCCGTCAACTGGTAAAATAGGAGAAAGTCTTGGTGTAAAAGAAGGAACTAAATATAATCACAACGCTTATTTGAAATATAGCAATACTTCTATATTCCGTAATACATCGTTCAATGCATCCGTTTATTTTCAAGACTTTTATACAATTTACGACTACAGAGAAGCTCCCCGTTGGAAAACAGGTGGCCAATCTGCAATTCTGGAAAAGAAATATGGCGTTCGTACCGACTTTAATACAGAATTCAGAAAAGAAGGTATATTAAAAGCTTCACTTACTTATGGTATAGATTTACTGAATGAACATACTACGCAGCCATTAGTAGATGGCAGAGTATGGGTTCCTGAATTGAATATGATGGCATTTGCACCATTTATACAAAGTAAGCTATATCTTACTGAAGATTTAACAGTAAAAATGGGAAGCCGTTGGGATTTAATGAATATAAAAGTTCCGGATTATACAACGCTTCCTTCCGGAAAAGACAGTGCTTTTAATGTACAGGGAGGAAGTCTGAAGTATAAAAACTTCTCATACAATGCCGGACTTAGTTATACCGCCTTTAGCTATTTCCAGCCATTTACATCCTATTCCAGAGGATTCAACATTTATGATCTTGGACGTGTACTGAGAGATGCTAAAAGTAATGTGCTAAACGAAATTAACACAGAACCCGTTGTAGTAGACAGCTACGAAATAGGTTTTAATAGTAAAATAGGTAAAGTTATAGACTTTTCTGCAAGTTATTTTTATAATTACTCTAAGCTTGGTGCAGATTTAGTTTCTGTGAATGGTTTTTGGACACCATTGCGAGCACCACAATATATTAGTGGAGTAGATCTTGTAATGAATGTTTATCCGGCAAGAGGATTGAATATAGGCGTGAATTATACTTATCAGGAAGGGAAGGTAGATGTAAATAATGACAATACCTATCAAAAATATCTGAGCGGGTTGAGAATTGCTCCGCCAAGACTAAATTCTTATGTTAAATGGATGTCAGATGATAAAAAACTGAATTTAGGTCTATATCATATGTACTCATTCAAAAGGGATCGGTTTTCTCCGGATAAATCTGGGAAATATGAAGAAGGAGAAGGGCCTGTAGAATCTTTCAATCTATTCAACTTTCAGGGAAGTTATAAATTTAATCAGTTTATAATGTTAGGGCTGGGAGTAGAAAACCTGTTTAATAAAACCTATTTTACTCCTACATCTATGTACACTGCAAGAGATGCTGAATATGTAAGAGGTAATGGAAGATATTATACATTGACATTAAGTTTTAAATACTAGTAGTGCATTATTAAGAGCCTGTTTAAAAATTAAATTAGAAAAATTCGTATGGCGTTTATTTTATAAAATAATCTTATAAAAAAACTGATTGTCAGTTGTTTATGTTGTTTATTTTCCGTAACTTGTTGGTTACTAATCAATTAAATTACAGTGAAAAATTACTC
>NZ_FOFI01000013.1 GCF_900110605.1 Epilithonimonas lactis | reverse complement strand
GGCTCACCAAGTCAATGATCTTTAGGGGGCCTGAGAGGGTGATCCCCCACACTGGTACTGAGACACGGACCAGACTCCTACGGGAGGCAGCAGTGAGGAATATTGGACAATGGGTGAGAGCCTGATCCAGCCATCCCGCGTGAAGGACTAAGGCCCTATGGGTTGTAAACTTCTTTTATACTGGGATAAACCTACTTACGTGTAAGTAGCTGAAGGTACAGTATGAATAAGCACCGGCTAACTCCGTGCCAGCAGCCGCGGTAATACGGAGGGTGCAAGCGTTATCCGGATTTATTGGGTTTAAAGGGTCCGTAGGCGGATCTGTAAGTCAGTGGTGAAATCTCATAGCTTAACTATGAAACTGCCATTGATACTGCAGGTCTTGAGTGAGATTGAGGTAGCTGGAATAAGTAGTGTAGCGGTGAAATGCATAGATATTACTTAGAACACCAATTGCGAAGGCAGGTTACCAAGTCTTAACTGACGCTGATGGACGAAAGCGTGGGGAGCGAACAGGATTAGATACCCTGGTAGTCCACGCCGTAAACGATGCTAACTCGTTTTTGGGGCCTTGCGCTTCAGAGACTAAGCGAAAGTGATAAGTTAGCCACCTGGGGAGTACGTTCGCAAGAATGAAACTCAAAGGAATTGACGGGGGCCCGCACAAGCGGTGGAGCATGTGGTTTAATTCGATGATACGCGAGGAACCTTACCAAGACTTAAATGGGAAATGACAGGTTTAGAAATAGACCCTTCTTCGGACATTTTTCAAGGTGCTGCATGGTTGTCGTCAGCTCGTGCCGTGAGGTGTTAGGTTAAGTCCTGCAACGAGCGCAACCCCTGTCACTAGTTGCTAACATTCAGTTGAGGACTCTAGTGAGACTGCCTACGCAAGTAGAGAGGAAGGTGGGGATGACGTCAAATCATCACGGCCCTTACGTCTTGGGCCACACACGTGCTACAATGGCCGGTACAGAGGGCAGCTACCAGGTGACTGGATGCGAATCTCGAAAGCCGGTCTCAGTTCGGATTGGAGTCTGCAACTCGACTCTATGAAGCTGGAATCGCTAGTAATCGCGCATCAGCCATGGCGCGGTGAATACGTTCCCGGGCCTTGTACACACCGCCCGTCAAGCCATGGAAGTCTGGGGTACCTGAAGTCGGTGACCGTAACAGGAGCTGCCTAGGGTAAAACAGGTAACTAGGGCTAAGTCGTAACAAGGTAGCCGTACCGGAAGGTGCGGCTGGAACATCTCATTTTAGAGCGTCTTAAGGACGATAAACAAAATTAAGTTTTTTATACTTGAAAAAGCTTTGGTTTACTTTGGTTGCTTATATAACAATATACCCCTAAAGATTAGTATCAGGGATTAGAGATTTTTAGTTTGAGAAGTTAGAGGTTAGATATTAGAAGTTAGTTCGCTAACGACCATCAACTAACAACCGACAACTAAAAACAACAAAGTCTCGTAGCTCAGCTGGTTAGAGCGCTACACTGATAATGTAGAGGTCGGCAGTTCGAGCCTGCCCGAGACTACTAATTAA
>NZ_FOFI01000014.1 GCF_900110605.1 Epilithonimonas lactis | reverse complement strand
AAAGCGGGAGAGTAGGTCGCCGCCAGTTTTTTTCAAAACGCTCATCATTCACTTGATGGGCGTTTTTTTTGATATATACCCAAAGGAATACCAACCGAAAGTGGCAAGGCAAACGACATACTTGCGAGGTTCATTCAAATAACTGGAGGACCTCCTGACATCAACCCCAAATTGAAATGCCATTAGCTTGATTGGAAGGGTGAGAACACGTGCAGTCAAGAGGTGAAGATTAAAGTACCACCTCTCACTTTAGGCTGATATCCACCAAACAAGGCCCATGAACAGATGTGAACCCTGATCTTAACACATTAGATGCGAGTATAATTAAAGGACATTGGATGCGTGACATGAGATGACCAATTGATGTTACTTTTTTGAGGTAAGCTTCAAATGACGTTCAAGCCATTATAACCACATATCTTTGGTTGATCTCTGATAAAAAATGATCGGTGAAATTTGACCTTTTCGTAATTTATGTCGATCCGATTTTTCGGGCATTTTCTTTAAGATAACGAAAGATGAGACCTGACCTCTGAACAGCGATCTAGTATTTATTTTTGTAGGGGTGATCAATATAAAGACCAATATGTCATCTCTTTTTTACCAATATATTTTGCAAGCCCAGATGTCTATTGTAAAACGGGTCAATAATGTATGTATCTGATATATCCAATGACCCTATTTGGTACTTTTCGTGAGATCACAAAATAATACTTATAGATCAACAAGCGTAATATCAGATCGATCTTCACAAAGATAATTGTAGAATTATTATCCATGAAGTTACATAGGCCATGTATCATTTTGTGAGATGGTTTAAAATATTTAGGCGAACGATCTTAGCACAGTATGATTCTAAATTTTCAATATTTCATTATTCTAATAAACTTCCGCCCCTTTTTTCCCTTCGCAGGCTCTTTAAAAAAAGGGATCTCCACTACTAACCCTATTGCGTGTGTTGGTGTGATGATGAGCTGATCGGTCGATATCGCGATGGCGCATGCAAATGAATCTCATTGATAGTGATCGAGTTAGTTTGTTTTTTGTATAAAATATTGGAATAAGTTTGTGGGGTCGGAAAAAGTTCCTACTTTTGCAACCGCTTTAAGAGAGCAGCGCAGAGGACCGGCAGGATAAGAATGACACGAATATGGGCCCATCAAAAAGGT